>NZ_CM166387.1:1122500-4686126 GCF_056839145.1 Maribacter sp. UH1 | reverse complement strand
AATAAATTATACTCTTTTAATGGTTAGTGTTGAGCTATAGGTGATTATAAAAAATCAATATAGGTTCTCGTTCAACTTGGGCAAATATGTGAACAAAATATTGAAAAAAAAAATCGATTGTCATTGAATTTGACCTTTTTTTTTCTCATGTTCGCTTACTCAATAGGGGAGCTTTTAAATATATACTTTTTACTTGAAATAAATGCGAACAAACGAAATTTCTTTTCGAATTAGATACTCAGAAACTGACCAGATGGGGGTTGTCTATCATGGTAACTATGCTCAATACTTAGAATTGGCAAGAGTTGAATGGTTAAGGGCGTTAGGTATTTCTTACAAAAGCATGGAGGAAGGCGGAATTATGCTTCCGGTAATAAGTTTGTCCATAAAATATTTGAAGTCGGCTTTGTATGATGATTTAATAACTGTTAAAGTTATTTTGAATAAAAAACCTGCTGTAAGAATTGAATTTGATTATGAAATTACGAATGAGGCAGGAGAATTATTAGCTACGGCAAATACCGTGTTGGTTTTTATGGATATGGAGCGTAAAAGACCTACTAGATGTCCGCAAATACTTTTAGATAAATTGGGGTATTGAAAATTATTCAATTTCCTTTATTTCTAATTTGTGATGAGCTTTTAAAAGCTTCATTGTTTTTTTAAAATCACTTTTATTGATGGAGAGTATCATTTTGCATTTCAAATGTAAATCTTGAGAAACGATATTCAGTTGGTATTTTTTTACCAAACGCATTACAATATCCATTTCTGAATATTCAAAAGTTACCGATAGTTGTTGCTGTAAAACCTTGGTAACTATTTTAGCATTTTCCAACGCTAGCTTAGCGGCTTCTTTGTAGGCACTTATTAATCCGCCTACACCTAATTTTGTACCACCAAAAACACGTACAACGGCAACTAGGGTATTTGTTACATCAAAAGATTGTAATTGACCATAAATGGGCATACCGGCAGAATTGTTTGGCTCTCCATCGTCATTAGCGCGATATGATTTTGATTCAATACCCATTTGCCAAGCATAGCATACGTGGTTTGCCGTGGGATATTCTTTTTTAAGAGCTTCAATATGTTCTTTAATCGTTTCTTCATCAGAAACAGGAAAACAATAGCCATAAAACTTACTCTTTCGTTCTTTGAACAAAATAGGACCAGATGGTTTGGCGATCGTTTTATAAGCGTCCATTGTAGTAATCGGTATATTTTAAATGAAAGTCATTAGTTGCTGACCAAAAGCGACTAGAATGATACTAAAGATAGCCAATCCTATTCCAAACCAATTTTTGATCGTTAGGCGCTCTCTGAAAAGTAAAATACCAAGCAAAGTTGAGAACATAACAATAGCAACATTGTTTATGGTAAAAACCGAAGCACTGTTCCACGTAGGATGTTGTAGCGCTTTTAATAAAAAGTAGATGGAAAAATAATTAGGTATACCTAAGCAAATACCACCAAGTATATTTTTGAAATTAATTTTAAGTCGTTGCTTCGTAGATTTAAATGCTATGAAGAATAAACCGAATATACCTGCAGCGGCAAAAACAGTAGCTGAGAACAAGGCATATTCCTCTTCGGGCATATGCGCATCTTGAAAATACTTTATGCTGGTATCGATAGTTCCGGAACCTAGAAAGACCAAAACAGGTAGTGCAAAAGCCCATTTCTCCGCTTTGATCTTCTTTTCTTTTAATGAAGTAAAGTAAACGGCTAATAAGGCTAATATGATTCCTATAATTTCTAATACTCCAAGTGATTCTTTATAGAAGAACACTCCGAATAGCACCGGTATGGTTAACGACATTTTTGTAGCAACCGAAGCAACAGAGACTCCCAGTTTCTGAGAGGTGGCTGCCATTAAATTGAATATCAGTATGAAAAGAAGACCTAGAGCGACACTTCCCCAGAACCAACTTTTCTGCGGTATTTCGGCTAGGTGTATGGGCTCATTATAATAAATGACACCTACAGTGCAAGCAACAAAGTAATTGGTAATTATGGCATATATCGTTTGAACCTGATATTTGGCATACAATTTAAAAATAACGAAGATTAGACTTGAGAAAAGAATGCTAAGCGCTAAATACATCATTTAGAGATGGCTTAAAGTTTCTAGAACATCTTCTTTACCTACTTGAAGATTCCAGCAATGTATACCTAGCTTAGAAGCGGCATCTGTATTTTCTTTAGTGTCATCTAAAAAGAACGTCTCATTTGCATTTAATTCATTTTCTTTCAAGACAAATTCATAAATATCTGTATTAGGTTTGCGCATTTTCATTTCTTGAGATAGGTAGAAAACCTCAAAACAGTTTTTAAACCTGTTGAAGCGTTCCAATCCCATGGATTCTTTCACTTTGTCTATGTGTAAATCATTGGTGTTACTTAATAAAAACAATCGGTATTTATTATCGTTTTTTAATTTTTCAATGAATTCTAAGCGTTCTTCAGGAAAATCTAAAATAATAGAATTCCATGCGTCTTTAATTTGATCTTTAGAAGCATTGGTAAAAATACCCTGTAGTCGATTAACAAATTTATCAGACTCCATTAATCCCATTTCGTATTCTTTAAAAATGGTATCCAATTCCGGGGTCAATTCGGTAAACCCAAATTTTGCCATTTCTAATAAAGGGGCTTGCTTATCTAGATTAATGAAGATATCTCCAAAATCAAATATGATATTTTTAATCATTACGTATTACGGTTAGTTGGTCGGTTAAAATTTGAATTTGTTTTAGTTTGCGTCCTGATATTTTTGGTGCGGCAATGCCTTTAGAGAATCTGTTTGTTCCTTTGAAAATTCGTGCTTCATCCCAAAGGTTAGCATAAATAAAACTTTGTAGTGTTCGTAATCCGCCTTCGATTATGACACTTTGTATTTGTTCTTCGTGCATCATATCGCACATTTGTTGTGGTATGTTAGAATTAAAATCTAAGACTTTATAAGTTACTTCGGCAATATCATCTTTGCGTTCATTTATTTCGGTACAAACAATGGTCTTTTGTTTTCCGTCAAATACATGGTAATCCGTTGTTATTTTTAGGCTTCTATCTAATACTATGCGTGTTGGTGCTTTGCCGTCCCAATCTCTTAGGTTTAATTGCGGATTGTCATCTAAGACCGTATTCGTGCCTACCAAAATACCAGCCTCTTCACTTCGCCATTTATGCACTAATTGTCGAGATTTGGTATTGGTGATCCAATAAGGTTTCTTCTCTTCTCCACGTTTTAATGGTTCAGGAGCAATAAATCCATCAGCGGTTTCTGCCCATTTTAAAATTAAATATGGTCGTCTTTTGGTGAAAAAAGTAAGAAAGCGTTTGTGATGTTCCTCGCATTCTTTTTGTAGAATACCAACTAGTACAATACAACCTGCTTCTTCTAATTTTTTAATTCCTTTACCGGCTACTTTCTCATGCGGGTCCTTTAAACCTATAACAACTTTAGGGATTCCCATTTTTACGATTAAATCTGCACAAGGCGGAGTTTTCCCGTAATGAGAACAAGGTTCTAAGGTTACATAAATGGTAGATGATTTTAAAAGCGAAACATCAGAAACCGAGTTAATTGCATTGACCTCAGCGTGAGAGCCACCGTATGCGCTAGTAAACCCTTCGCCAATAATTTTATCATCATGTACAATTACAGCGCCTACCATAGGGTTGGGTGCTGTTAAGCCTAGTCCGTTCTTTGCTATCTGTATACAACGAAGCATGTAGGTTTCATCGGTAGTAAGCGCATCTCTATTTAGCGACATCGAATTGTTGGTATCTAGATTATTAATGGACATCAAACTTTAACATTATACGCATATCACGTATCTTCACACTTCAAAAATAGTACTTTAAAACCTATTGCCTTATTCTTATGGAAAATGTCATTATCCGTGAAATTAGAAAGGAAGATAACCCACAAGTAGCCAAAGTTATACGAGAAGTATTAGCTGATATGGGTGTTCCAAAAGTGGGAACAGCATATGAAGACCCTTCATTAGATAGCATGTTTGAACATTATGAGAAACCTAAGGCAACTTATTTTGTTGTAGAAGAGAATGGTTCTATTTTGGGATGTGCAGGTATAGCTCAATTAGATAATTATGAGGGTAATGTAAGTGAGCTTCAGAAAATGTATTTTTTGAAAGAGGCTAGAGGTAAGGGTTTAGGGCATAAAATGATAAGCGTTTGTCTAAATCGTGCCAAAGAATATGGTTTTGATTCTTGTTATCTAGAGACATTACCTAGTATGGAAGCTGCCCAGAAATTATACAAGAAAATGGGCTTTGAATATATAGAAGGCAGAATGGGAGATACTGGTCATTATTCTTGTCCCGTATTCATGCTTAAAAAATTGTAACTGTGTTATTAAAGGAGATTAAAAATATATTTCATTTAGAATTAGATGCTATTTATGGTAAGGACGAGGTAAATAGTTTCTTCTATTTACTAATTGAGCATTATTTTGATTTAGAACGTTTCGTTCTGGCATTGAAACCAGAGTTGATTATAGATAAAGAACAGGAGACTGTTATATTTCAAGCCTTATCTGAATTAAAACTAGAAAAGCCTATTCAGCATATTATTGGAACATCATATTTTATGGACCTAGATTTTAAGGTCAATGAGCATGTATTGATACCAAGACCTGAAACTGAAGAATTGGTTCGTTGGATATTGGATGATGTAAAAGATGTAAAACAATCATTGACTATTTTGGATATGGGTACAGGTAGTGGGTGTATTCCAATTTCTGTGGATAAGAATTTGACGAATGCAAAAGTATTCGGGTTAGATGTTTCTACGGATGCTTTAAAAGTAGCAGATGAAAATAACCGATTACTTGGTGCTAGCGTAAAGTTTTTCAAAGCGGATATACTTTCGCTTGATAAAGAAACGACAACAAAAGAATTAGACCAGAAGTTTGATATCATTATTTCTAATCCGCCATATGTGCGAGAATTAGAAAAAGAAGAAATGCAGAATAATGTCATAGCACATGAGCCTGGTTTGGCACTTTTTGTTCCTGATGAAGACCCTTTAAAGTTTTATAGCGCAGTAGTTAATTTTGCAGCTGACCATCTAAATGAAGACGGATGTTTGTATTTAGAGATTAATCAGTATTTGGGTAAAAAAACGATGAGTTTATTAGAAGAATCTAATTTTAAGACTATAGAGTTACGGAAAGATATGTTTGACAATGACCGCATGATAAAAGGAATAAGAAAATGAAAAGTATTGTAGTTTTTTGCGGTAGTAGTGAAGGTGTTGATTCTGCATATGGTTTACAGGCATCAGAATTAGGAGAGACTTTTGGGAAGAATAATATTCAATTAGTTTATGGTGGCGCTAAAATAGGCATCATGGGTAAAGTAGCTGAAGGAGTATTAAACAATGGAGGAAAGGTGATAGGAGTAATTCCTGTATTTCTAAAAAAGAAAGAAGTGGTTCATGAGGGCTTGACAGAATTAATAGTTACCCAAAACATGCATGAACGTAAATTGAAGATGCATGATCTATCTGACGGAATAATAATGCTACCTGGCGGATTTGGAACGTTGGAGGAATTTTTTGAAATGTTGACCTGGTCTCAGCTAGGGCTACATCAATATCCGATAGGAATATTAAATACAAACGGATTTTATGATTCCCTTTTAAAGATGATGCATGACATGGTCAAAGAAGGTTTTGTAAAACAAGAACATATAAATACTATTTTGGTGGACGATGATATAGATTCATTGTTAGAGAAAATGGAAAATTACATTCCGTTGCCAACGCCAAAATGGATTAATAAAGAGCAGCTTTAAGTAATATGAAGGCAAAAATAGAAGCACTTAGAAAAGAGTTACGAGAGCATAATCATAATTACTATGTGTTGGATAGTCCGACCATTTCTGATTATGATTTTGATATGAAATTGAAAGAATTACAGGATTTGGAGGCAAAACATCCAGAATTCTATGATGCCAGTTCACCTTCACTTCGGGTTGGTGGAATGATCACTAAGAATTTTGCGACCGTAGTTCATGAGCACAGAATGTATTCTTTAGATAATTCGTACTCCAAAGAAGATTTAGAAGATTGGGAGAAACGTATTCAGCGTAACCTAGGCGATGTGCCTGTTGCTTTTACGTGCGAGTTAAAGTACGATGGTGCTTCTATCAGTATAACCTATGAAAAAGGAAAACTGATAAAGGCAGTTACCCGTGGTGACGGAATTCAGGGAGACGATGTCACCAATAATATTAAAACGATAAAATCTGTTCCGCTGCAATTAAAGGGAGATTACCCTGAGAAGTTTGATATACGTGGAGAAATCGTTTTGCCTTTTGACGGATTCATGAAAATGAACGAAGAGCGCGTAGCAAATGGAGAAGATCCATACATGAACCCTAGAAATACAGCATCAGGTAGTTTAAAACTTCAGGATAGTAGTGCTGTTGCGGAAAGACCGTTGGAGTGTTTGTTGTATAGTATAGTAGGTAGAAACTTGAATATAGATTCTCAGTTTCACATGTTAGAGAAAGCCCGTGAATGGGGTTTCAAAGTACCGACCGTTGCGAAGCTTTGCCAAACTACAGATGAAGTTATGACTTTTGTAGAGGAATGGGATGTGAAAAGACATGAATTGCCATATGAAACAGACGGAGTAGTAATCAAAGTAAATAGTCTTCAGAATCAAGAAGAATTGGGCTTCACTTCCAAAGCTCCAAGATGGGCAATGGCATATAAGTTTAAGGCAGAACAAGTTTCTACTACCCTCAATGAAATTACATATCAAGTAGGGCGTACAGGGGCAATTACACCTGTAGCAAATTTAGAACCTGTTTTATTGGCAGGTACAACGGTCAAAAGAGCTTCATTGCATAATGCAGATCAAATAGAAAAATTAGATATTCGTGTTGGTGATACCGTATTTGTAGAAAAGGGAGGGGAAATTATTCCTAAAATTATAGCGGTAGACTTAACTAAGAGACCAGCAGATTCAGTTCCAACGGAGTATATACATCAATGTCCGGAATGTGGAACAGAGCTGACTAGAACAGAAGGCGATGCTAAACATTACTGTCCTAATGAATATGGTTGTCCTCCACAGATAACAGGTCGTATTCAGCATTTTATTTCAAGAAAGGCAATGGATATTGAAGGCTTAGGTGGTGAGACAGTAGAGTTGTTATTTAAAGAAGGTTTAATAGACGATTATGCAGATTTGTATAAACTCACCAAAGAAGATATTTTACCATTAGAGCGAATGGCTGAGAAGTCCGCCGAAAATTTAGTCAAAGGAGTATCAGAATCGGTAAAAGTGCCTTTTGAGCGTGTTTTATTCGCTTTAGGTATTCGTTTTGTAGGGGAGACCGTGGCAAAGAAATTGGCAAAAGCATATAAGAATATAGATGCGCTAAAAGAAGCAACTCTAGAGCACTTGACTTCGGTAGATGAAATAGGTGATCGTATAGCACAAAGTGTGATAGACTTTTTTGCAAATGAAAAGAATATAGATGCTATAGAAAGATTACGTAACTACGGAGTGCAATTAGAAATATCTGCAGAGAAATTACAAAACCAGACCGATACTCTAGCAGGGAAAACCTTTGTAGTATCAGGTGTTTTTGAGATATTAAGTAGAGATGAACTTAAGAAGAAAATAGAAGATAATGGCGGTAAGGTAGGTTCTTCCATATCATCAAAGACTAGTTTTTTGGTTGCAGGAGATAAGATGGGGCCAAGTAAGCGTACCAAAGCAGAGAAGCTGGAAATACCGATTATCAGTGAGCAAGATTTTATAAACATGTTAGCATAAACAACTATGGACGTTTTTACAATAATTTCAGTACTAGTATTTCTATCGGCAATTTTTGGCTATATAAATGCTCGTTTTCTAAAACTACCTAACAGTATTGGCTTAATGCTGATTACAATTCTGTTTACATTGGCAGTTTTTTTAATAGGTTATATTGATGACACATTAATTAATGCAGAGCGATATATTATAACACAGATTGATTTTAAAGCTGTATTGCTAGATGTTATGTTGAGTTTCCTGTTATTCGCAGGAGCACTTCATACAAATTTTGAACAATTAAAAGTACAGCGTTGGCCTATATTGGTGTTCTCTACCTTAGGTGTGTTGGTGTCTACTTTTTTAGTAGGTACAAGCATGTATTATTTATTACAATTGATAGGAATGGATATCTCTTTTATTTATTGTCTATTGTTCGGTTCCTTAATCTCACCTACAGATCCAATTGCAGTATTGGGTATATTGAAGAAGGCAGGAGCGCCAAAACAATTGGAAACTAAAATTGTAGGTGAATCTTTATTTAATGACGGGGTAGGAGTAGTTGTTTTCTTAACCATTTTTCAGCTTGCATCTGCAACTGAAGTCGCTGTTAGTCCGTTAGACATTTTAGAACTTTTTGGAGTTGAGGTCGTAGGTGGTTTAGCATTAGGTCTAGCGTTAGGTTGGGGAACATGGAAGCTTATGAAATCTATTGATGATTATGATATAGAAGTAATCATCACCTTGGCAACGGTAATGGTAGGTACATTGATAGCGCAGAAATTCCATTTGTCGGCTCCATTGGCAATGGTTGCTGCAGGTTTGGTGGTTGGTAATGACACGGTACGTAATTCAGCCATGTCAGAAACTACAGAAACTTACGTAGATAAATTTTGGGAGCTGTTAGATATTTTACTGAACACTTTACTGTTTGTTTTAATAGGGATGGAAATGCTTGTACTATCTTTTAAAACAGAATATGTAATTGCTGGGTTGTTAGCAATTCCGTTAGTATTGGTTTGTAGATACTTGTCACTATTAATTCCTATTAAATTCTTTGAGAAGAAACTAGATTTTATACCGAAAACTAATTTGGTGATGACCTGGGGCGGTTTGCGTGGAGGTATTTCCATAGCATTGGCATTAGGTTTATCTGATGAAATGCATAGAGATGCATTTCTAGTAATCACATATATAGTTGTTGTGTTCTCTATTATAGGACAAGGCTTAACAGTAGAAAAGCTTATTAAAAGAGTTGTAAAATGATACCGAAGACCTATGTTGAATTTGAAAGAAGTTTAGAACTGTCCACTGTTCCAAAAGAATGGTCAGACGGATTAAAAGCAGCTTGGTATGATGCTAAGGGAGATTGGGAAGCTTCTCATAACATAGCACAGGATATGCATAATACTTTAGGTAGTTGGTTACATGCCTATTTGCATAGAAAAGAAGGCGACCGTTTTAATGCAGGATATTGGTACAGGTTGGCAAAAAAAGAATATCCAACAATTACCTTAGACGAAGAGCTTAAGGTAATTGTGGAATATATTATTCAAAATTAAATTGAGTTTCTAATTTGTTTCTTCCAATGCTACTACGTGAGTAAACTCCGCGCTTCCTTTAGAGTCTTTAGCTTTCACTTTAAAAGCAGCATCTCCATTAAAATCTGAATTAAATTTAATGGTAGCAATAGATTTTAAAGTAGAATCAGTTGCAATTTCTTCAATATTAATAATTTCTATACTTCCAGATTCAATAGTCCATGTGATAGTTGCTACACGAGCATTAAACTCCGTAGCGAATGTAATTGTTTCATTAGGTAATGCAAAGTCTGTACCATTGAAACAAACTTTAGTGCTTGTAGTAGAAAAATCCCCTAAATCACAAGAGGTAAAACTTTTTGGGTTTAAGCTTGCCTCGTTATCATCATCACTAGAACATGAAAATTGAAAAGTAGCAATAACAATTAAGAGTAACAGGTTAATTGATTTTTTCATTGGTGGGAGTTTAAATAGGTTTGTAATAAGAAATAACAACTCTAAAATAGGAAAAATAGTACATAAAACTTTCTGTTTAACGTTAAATTTCCTGTGTATCGTTGTTTATTAAGTTTAAATTTTATTAGAAAAGTCAATGTTACATATGCTAAGCAGTGCTAATATATTCAACAATGTTTAATTTGGATAATCTTTCAAAAGTCTTCTCGAAATCACTCTTGCTGCTGAATCCGCATGCAGAAATTAGAGTATATAAATCATTCGATTCTAGAAACCCCGAATCAATTAGCTGCTTTGCTTTTTCTACTCTTATATTATTCCTGTATGTTGTAAAACTGATGCCTTTGGTCTGATAGAAAAAATAGGCCGTATGATAGGGTGGCACATGTAAAAGTTCTGCACACGCTTTTAGGTTAAAACCTGGTTTTAAAAATGCTCCTTGTTGTTCTAAAATAGTTAGTGAATTGTTCAATTCCTGATTGTCCAATCCGTATATCCGTTTTCTTGAATTAGTGTCATTTGAAATGGAGGATGATACCAGTAATTGATTTTTAGGAAATCCGTAGAGAATAGAAGGGAAGTATAAGGGGGCAATGCTTATCAGCAATAAGACAAGAAACAATATAATCTGTAAACTGTATAAGCTTGTGGTTGAAATATTTAAAGAATTGAGACCTAACATTCTTTCAATTCCAAAAAACAAAGTAATAAATGCCATTAAGGTTAATGCGGTATAAAACAAAAGCAACCATCTATTAAGGATGACCTTTAATTTATCATTTGGGTTTATTTTAAAAAACCTTCTTAACAGGGGTATAAGGGATAGTAAATATACTGATTGCCATAAATGACGTAAACTATAATGTTCATTTAAACTTAGTAGTCCATATTGTGCACTAAAACGTTTTCTAGGGAAATTAATAGCATTTTCCACAATCTGATTATAGTAGGATGCCGGTTTGGAGAAAACAATGACGATATCAATAAGGCTTATTATAAATGGAACAAAAAGTAATAGGTATTGCCATTTCCATGTAAACTTATCATCCATTACTGTTTTAAAATAAAAGTATATAGGTACAGTAATGATACTGTAAGGAAGCAAAGGCCAAAAATAAAACCATTTAAATTGGGTTAACAAACCATCGGTAATAATGTAGGTTTGAAGGTTGTAAAGGGAGAAAATAAAATAAAAGAAAGCTAAAAATTGCTGAGGTAATTTATTTACATTCTTTCTTAAAAGTAATACGGCAGTTAAAATAAATCCGAAGATTGCTATTAGGAGGAAAACAATATTCATTCAGTAACTTTTATGTAAAATACAAAAAAAGCGTACGAATTTACAATAGAAAAGGTAAGAAAAAATTTATTAGACTCTTTATTTTTAAATAATAAGCTGTGATCTTCATTCAAATTTACTGTAAACTAGATTTCTTTAGAATATTAAATAGTATTAAAACAATATAATTTCCATTTAGGTCTACTTTTTTAGATAAAAGGAAAAGTACGTTCATTAGTTGTTCTTGACCTTTGTAAAATGAAAAAAATATCAAACTTCGGAATATTTACACTACTGTTAGTAAGCAGTTTAACAATAATGGTAGGTACTGTGATTGCACCATCATTATCAGGAATTATACAACATAAAGATTTAGGTTTTTCGCCCAGTTGGTTAATTACGTTACCGTCATTAGGTGTTGTGGTTTTTGCTCCTTTAATAGGTTGGTTGTTGAATAAGATGAGTCCGCTAAAATTGCTGGCCCTTGGACTAGTTCCATATGCCGTTTTGGGGTTAATAGGTGCTTTTATAGACAATCAATACCTTTTAATTTTAGATCGTTTTCTACTAGGTGCGGCAACGGTTGCAATTCAAGTTTCGGTAACCGCATACATAGCAGCACAATATGAAGGTGAAGCGCGTATGAAAATGATTGCTTGGCAAGGAATGGCTATAGAGTTAGGTGGCGTAGTTTTTTTGGCAATAGGCGGGATTTTAGGTGAGATGTTCTGGCAATATCCCTTTTATATCTATCTCATAGCGTTAGTATGTCTTTTATTGGTTTTTAAAACCTTACCAAAAATTGAAGAATCCGTTAGGGAAGATGAAACTTTTGCTGAGGTTACCACAAGAGAAAAACTTAAAACACGAATAATTGTATCCTCGTCCTTACTAGCTATGATGCTATTTTTCATTGGTTTTGTAACCCTACCGTTATATCTGCCAACAAATTTTGGTTTTAGCGAATCTGAAACGGGATATCTTATGGCGTTCATTTCTGTTATTGCTATTGTTACGGCTAGTCAAATGCCTAGAATGGTTAAATTATTAGGAGATGGAAAGACGGTTACTTTGGGTTTTATTTTTTTTATGTTAGGCTATATCGTTCTCGCTTTGGCTACAGGTGTGCCTTTCCTAATATTGACAGCTATATGTATTGGAATAGGATTTGGGTTTACCATTCCACTTCTAAACCATATGACCATAGAAGTCAGTAATAGTCAAAACCAGGGAAAAAATTTAGGGTTGTTTTCAATGGCGGTCTTTGGCGGTCAATTCTTGTCAACCTTTATAGAATATATTTCTAAAAATTATATGGCGATCTATGGGGTGGCAGCTGCTTTAGCATTAGTAATTGCGATAGTAATGTATTATCAATTTGAAAAAGCAAGCAGCGACTAATATTGCTTGAATTCTTTATACTTTTATAGTCTACTATGAAAGCAAAAGAATTTGAATAGCTGGAAGACCAAAATAAAGATCACTGTAAATTTTGAATCGAATACAGAATTGCTATCTGGTAATTCCATGGGTATATATTTTGAATATGATTCAGATGAAACCTTGGTTGTTCATTTTAAACCATTGAACGAAGTGTTTTCAGAGAGTACTCTTTTTAGCACCCAGGGTGTATTAATCAATTTTGAACGTGATTTAATTGACGAAGATGATATAGAATATGCTTTAGATGTAATGTCTTTATTCAACAAGTTTCCGCAGTATCATATTCAAGATGCAAAAGAAGTAAATCAAATAAGTAAGATCATTGAATTACTGAAAGATGAATATTGTAGTGCTACAGTGTCATACATAATGCTGAAAACTTTGTTAAAGGTGCTATTATTACATTTAATTCGATTTCAGAACGATGAGTTATTACCTCAAGATATTCACCAGAAAAGAGTATTTCAGTTTTTGGAATTAATGGAAGTTAACTTTTTAAAAGAAACAAATTCAGATTATTATGCCAATGAATTGGGAATTAGTACAAAACGCTTAAACCAAATTTTACAAGATAAATTGAACTTGACCGCTAAACAGATTATTCAGCAGCGACAAGTTACCGAGGCAAAACGAAAGCTTATAAAAAGTGAAATTACTACAAAGGAATTGGCGTTTGAATTAGGATTTGAATCCATCAGTAGCTTTTCCCGATTTTTCAAAAAGAATGTTGGTGTTAGCCCTACCCAATTTAAGTCGGCGAACTAAAGAATTAATTGGTATTTTTTTTTGGTTTCAACTTTAAAAGTTCTTCATAAGGGTTTCCTTCTATACCTAATAACTTAGCAAAGGCAGGCTCGGTTTTTAAACCGCTAGCTTTTAGTTTTATAATTTCTTGTTTAAAGTTTTTACCCTTTTCTGTCAAAATAGCATGCTCGGTAATCATATGTAAATATGCATTTTGCTGCTTGGTAGGAGTGTTTTGAGCAAATATTTCAAATAGGAAATGGTCGGTTTTAAATTCCGCTATTGTAACTTTTTTGTTGTTTTGCTTACTTGTATAAATTTGAAAACCTTGCATCTTAGAAAAGTGATGAGTTACAACAGAAGCGAATTTATCATGGTCGCTACATTCACAAATAATATCAACATCACTTTCAGGTATATCTATTTCAATGGGAATGGTGCCGGTTACAATAGGCGAGTACAATTTAAGATGTTCTAGAATTTTGTGCTGTATAATGTCATTGTATGCGCTTACTTGGCGCTCATTTCCGATTTTTAAATAATCTATATTTTCAAAATCAATGGTCAATTATAGTCAACTATGTTAATGGTACAAAATCACGATTTACAAATACAGATGAACTATAAATATAAATCGTGATTCATAAATATTTTTTTAAATCATTTTGAAATCCAATAATAACTCTCCTTCTATGGAAGCTTGTAAGTGATCTCCTTTAAAAGTTTCACCTGCACCTATAGCTGGAGTTCCTGTGAATATCATATCACCAGGATTCAATGTCATAAATGTAGAAACAAAGCTGATGATTTCAGCAAAGTTATAAATGATATATCCAGTATTACCAACCTGTTTCTTTTCACCATTAATTACTAAGTCAAAATTAATGTTGTCTAATTCTGGAAAATCGGCAACAGGCTTAAAACCAGCAATAGGTGAGGCGCCATCAAAACCTTTTGCCAAAGCCCAAGGTCCTTTTTTCTCTCTACTAGCAGTAAGCACATCTTTTGCGGTATAATCAATACCAATACCTATTTCAGAAATGTATGAATTTGCTTTTTCTACGGTTACATTTTTAGCCGTTTTTCCTATTTTAATCACTAATTCTACTTCGTAAATCAGTTGATTGGTAATTGCAGGAAATTCCACATCCTTACTATCAGTGACTAAAGAAGAATCTGGCTTTGTAAATATGAGTTGCGTATCATTCTTTAATCCGTCTATTTCAGATTTGTCAACTACGTAATTCTTGCCTATTCCTATAATTTTCATGCTTGTGATGTTGGTGTATATTTATTTTTGGAGTGAAATTAATGATTAAATCATGTGTAGTAACCTCTTTTTATTGAAATCACAAGAATCTATATTTTTGTTTTAAGACTATTTGATATAATCAGATCATTTAATGACCCGTAACTCTTTTAATGCCGCAAGGGTAACCTCTTTTCTAGTATGTATAAAATCGTTAAGTTCTATTTTGTTATTAATAGGTTCTAAATTAGTAGCAAAGAAATAAACATGGTTCTTAACTTCTATAAAGCCAACGAACCAGCCATTATATTGGTTGTTGCTATTAGATAATCCTGTTTTACCGCTGAGCTTGTAATCAGTTGTATTCTCAATTAACATGACATCTTGCATAATATGCTTGGTTCTCTTTGATATTGGTAACTGGTCATTGCAATATCGTTTTAGAAAATCTATTTGCTGCATTTGGCTAATTCTAGAATCACCCTCTAACCAGAAATCGGTGATGTTATCAGCATTTATTTTTAGGTTTCCGTATTGTAGATTTTCAACATACTCGTTCATACGTTGAGCCCCAATTTTTGCAGCAACTTCTTGATAGCATGGTACACATGAAAATTGAAAGGCATCTCGCAGTACTAAGTCTTGCTCCCAAAAGTTTGACCATTTCTCTTCACCATCCCATTTAAAGATGGTGCTGTCACTTTCAATAACTCCCGTTTCCAACCCAATAATACTATTCGTGATTTTAAAAGTGGATGCGGGTAAGTTACCATGTGTAGCCCACTTAAAGTCATTGGAATAATAGGTGTTATTATTTAAATCGTAAATTAAAATAGATCCTTTAACATTATAAGAATCAATTATAGTTTGAAATTCAGACTTATTTATTTTAGTGGTATTAGATTTTGATTCACCCAAAATTTCAGTCTTCTTTAGGTCTTTACAAGAAACGATACAAACGATTAAAAATAGCAGTTTACATATTTTCATTTAATAATTGGATTGTATTTAAAGACGGAGTCATAAATATAAGCTTGAAGTATCTATTAATACAATTAACTAGGTAATTTAGGATAGTGTGATTAAAGCTAATTTTAGATAGTTTAATTCATTTCTTCAATAGGGGTACTCGCTTTTGAGTCTGATATTAAAATGGCATAATCTATAAAATCCGTCGTAGATTTTCCTTTGACCGCTTCGCCGTTAGATGCATCATCTTGCATTACAACTTCAATTAAATCTGGTATACCATCGGTATAAGGAGAATTGGCGGAATTCAATTTGAATAATGTCATATTAGAAATTTTAGATTTTTTCAGGTGTTCAATACCTAAGAAATACTCTTTCTCATAATCACCAATACCATAGCCGCCTTCGGTGGTAAAAGATTTATAGTTACCTTTTTCATCATACACATGGTCCCACAGTACACGACTATCTGTTAAATAGCCAATAACGGAAACAATGTTTTCTTTCTTGTACACATTGTTTTCTATAAGGCGTGTAAAGAATGATGGATTAGTACCTTCTCGCTGTTTTTCTAAATGAAAGAATCCGAACCTTGCAAAATGTACATTTTCCTTGAAATTATATAAAGAGTCTATATGCATATAATTATTAAAAATCACTTCTTCTCGGTTTATTTTAGGATTGAAGGAATACTTTAAGTCTTGTATAATATGCTTAAAAGCGAAGCTATCATCTATCAATTCTGTAAACGCTAACTTATTTGCCTCATAATATGCTACGAAATCTTTCATGACCTTTTTAGAATAACTATCATAGTAAGGTGAATAATCTGTAGTGTCTAAAGCGACCATCTGATTTAATTCTTGAATCACTGGGTGTTTAAGGCTGTTAGTCTTTAGCAACTTTAAAATGTGTTTAGAAGTGTATTTATAGGTCACCAATTGGTCAATGCCTACAACGGTCAGTTTGTCTTTTTCTGGTAATTGATCATTTAAGATTTTAAGGTCTTTCCATTTTTGGAACGTTTCAATACTGCGATCCTGCGGTACTCGCATACCATAGTTGCTTACCAAATCTTTTAATAATATAGTGTCACCGGTCTGTAGGTACGCGTTAAAGAAGTGACCTAAGCTAAAATCGGTTTCAGGTAAGTAATATTTAATAGTGCCTTCTTTCGTTAACGAAGTAAGTAAGGCATGTTCAGCGACCTCGGTTTTTATACTGCCATGGTAGGCTCCAAAACCAATGATGTTAAAATTTTGTTGAGGAAATTTGAACTCACCCTTTATTATGTCAATGCGATTAGTTTTTAGATAATCTGTTTTTGTTTGAGCGTAGTTGTATACAGATAAAAGTGTAAAGATTGCTGTAGAAATTCTTTTCATGGTTTGGTTTTCATAAGAGATAACCAATTTTAAAAATTGTTACAGCAACCCATTCAGAAAATTACTTTTTGATGTTAGCTAAAGTATTGTCAATAATTGAAATTAATAAAGGGTACCTATAACCTGAGTTTTCTTTTCAAAAAACATTTCCTTGCCGTTTTTCAATTCATTGTGCTTTTCTAAAGCATTCAACTTAATGTTATTTTTGATAGAATACTTTTCTTGTGGAATGTCAACTTGCATAATATTGAGTTTAGAATGAGTATCTAAAATAAAAATTAATCATCTTAAAATCAGATAATTAAGTTTTAAAATTGCAGTATTAGTTAAGAAATGCGAATATGATTTTTTTGGATAGGTAAAATTATGAAACTTACTTTTTAGATGTGTTTTTTTGAGGATTCTTACCATAGAGAATGATTAATGTTGATTTAATACTTCAATTCAACATCTTTTCCGATTTCAATTACAGCTTTAGCTTGTTTGTTTTTTTTACCGTTTGACAGTGCAAATACATCGATATAAATACCGTTTCCGTACCAAGAAAAACCAGATTTAGCGGAGGTATTTTTTGCATCAATAATTTCATATGGCGAACCAATATTTTTTTCAAATTCTCCAATAGTCAGGGAAGTTTGACTTAAGGCTGTTTGATAAGAGTTGTCTCCTGTGAAAGATTTTGAAATTACTATAGTTTTTAGTCTCTCAGTAGTGTCATCGAAATAGAGAATAATACTGTTGTATTTTATGTCAAATACATTATATAAATCAATTTCTGAAGGAAAATATTCAAAGCTTAAATACCCATCTGGTGCATGGTTTGTCAGCTTTAAATTATTGAATTTTTTCTTTTTAGTTCCAATTTTTATGGATTTAAATCCATTAAGCTTTAATAAATTCGTTTGTTGTCCAAAAGAATATACAGAAAGAAAAAAAGCTAAGATTAATATTGTATTTCTAGTCATGAGAAGATTTATAATTTGACATCAAAAAAACGAACATCTAGAAAGATACAATTTTCAATAAAATCTATACATAGGTGAGGGTAGAAACCCATTAACTGAAAATCTACAACACCTTTCTAAAACAAACACTATTTGCCATGTACTCGTACGGAGGGTAATTATCGATAATTGTGTAATTATTTTTTTTATAAAGTGCAATGGCTTCCGGCTGGCGTAATCCGGTTTCTAATACAGCGTATGAATAGTTTAATTCTTTTGCCCATTTTTCCAAAACAACGAGTGTTTTTGATGCAATACCTTTACCCCGAAAACTTGGTTGTACATACATACGTTTAATTTCAACGGAGTCCTTATTGAATTCCTTGAATGCACCGCATGCAACAAGGGTTTCATCAGAATAAAAAACTACACAATTTTTCAACGCATCAATACCGTTAAACTGTGCATAAAAAACATTCTCGTCTCCATCTCGTAATGCCAGATCAGCATCAAGTAAGGCAACTAATTCTTTAAAGTTTTTGTTATCGCTAGAGCAACGTTTATAGTAAAGCATAAGAGGTCTCTTTTTTAGACTTTAATTGTATAACCGTTTGCATTAACAGTGCTATTATCAAAATAGAAATCAATTCTACCCAAATTTACCCCAAAACATCCTACTTGATTTACCAATACATCTCGTTCTGCTGCGTTCGTAACAATAGTTGGTTTATCTAGAAAAGTATGTGTATGTCCACCAATAATTAAATCGGTGTATTTGGTTCTTTTGGCAAGTTTTAAATCATCTGGCTTTTGGGAATTATATTCGTATCCTAAATGAGAAAGGCAAATAACCAAATCGCATTTTTCTACTTCTTTAAGCTTGGTTTCCATATCGGTAGCCAATTCATAAGGGTCAAGAAATTCAGTCTCTTTAAAGAGTTGTTTTGTAACCAAACCGTCTAGTTTAATCCCTAATCCGTAGACACCAACTTTAATTCCGTCTTTTTCATAAATCTTGTAGGGCTCTGTTAATCCGTCTAAAACGGTATTGGAAAAGTCGTAATTGGCACTAATAAAATTAAACTTAGCGTAGGGCATTTGGGCTAAAAGTCCGTCAATACCATTATCAAAATCATGATTTCCAATTGTAGTGGCATCATAATTAAGCATGCTCATTAATTTAAATTCTAGTTCACCACCATAAAAATTGAAGTAGGGAGTACCTTGAAAAATATCGCCCGCATCAAAAAGAAAAGTATTTGGATTCTCTTTTCTTATACTGTCTACTAAACCTGCTCTGCGAGCCAAGCCTCCCAACCCAGGGAAATCTGCATGGTCGTTGGGGAAAGCATCTACATGACTGTGTACATCATTGGTATGTAAAATGGTAATATGTTTCTTTTTAGATACGTTACAAGAATTTAGTCCCAAACCACCAAGGGTTAATAGGCTAGTGGATGCGGCAGTGTTTCGTATAAATTTTCTTCTTTCCATTTTACTGTAATTGATAATATCTTAAATCTACTTTTGGGGCTAGGGTATCCACTTTAGAAAAGAAATCTATCATGGCATTACGTATTTTATAATCGGTTTCCGTTTTAGAAAGTGCTTCTTTAAAAAAGCTCATATTATCACCGCCGGTAACTAAGTAGTCTGATGTGGCTACATTATAAGTTTTGTCTTTATCTAAAGGTTTTCCGTCTATTGTAAAAGATTTGACCGAATTGTCTTTATTGAGAATAAGCTGCATACCTGCAACTGGGTGCGCTCTTTTGGACTTAATAAGGTAATCTATCATTTTTAATAAAGATGTACCTTTTAGTTCAACGACAACCACTGAGTTTTCAAACGGCATTACCTCATAAGCAGTTCTAGAGGTTACATTCCCTTTAGAGATAATCGATCTTATGCCGCCATGGTTTAAAAGCACCAAATCAATACTATTTCCGGTGCGTTTTTTAAAAATAGGATTGGTCTCACTCAGTACAATATCTGCCATTAAATTACCGGCTGTGGTATTGAATTTACCATCGGTTTTTGAAATAACATAAGGTGCATATGCCAATGTACTATCTAAAATATTTTCGACGCGATCATGATAAGGCTGAATAAATTTTTGAATACTGTCAACTGAAGTATAAGAGGTATCAATTGCTATCTGCTTGCCAGTCAGTTCAGTGAGGTGTTCAGGATTGTTTTTACAAGATACTAAATTCAACAATGTTATAAATATAACATAATGTTTTATATTTAAAATACCAAAGTGTTTTAACTTCGCCATATAGTTGCAGGGATATTATTTACATTTGTCTAAATGTAAAAATACATGTTTTTAAAAGGAATTAAGGACAAGTTTAAACGGAAATCGGGCCGTAAAATATTAAAACAACTGTTGGCAACACCAGTTGCTGTAACGCGTGAGGGTAAGGGAATACGTTCTGTAGGTTGTATTGTGGATTTAGATAAATTTGAGAAATCTGAAGTGTTTTTTCAATTTCAAGAAGAGTTGTCATTGCATCCCAATGCCGTTAAAATAATTGGATATAAGCGTTTTTATGATAAAAACTCGCCATATGCCACTCCTGTTTTTTCAGATAAAGACTTAGGATGGAACGGTGAAATTGAAAACAGTTATGCCCTTGAGTTTTTAGGACGGGAATATGACCTATTAGTGAATTATTATAATGAGGATAGCCTGTTGTTGAATTTAATGTCGGTGAAGGCAAAGGCTCGTTTAAAAGTAGGGTTTAAAGAAGTAGGACCTACTTACAATGATTTAATGTTAGATACGCCGTTAAAGGACTTTCAGATATTTAAAAAAGAATTGAAAAAGTACTTGGGCATTTTTAAAGAGATTTAATTATGAAAGATTTAAGGGGAGCAGGAGTAGCGTTAATAACGCCTTTTAAAGAAGATGGATCAGTAGATGTAGAGGCTCTTAGAAAAGTTGTAGCTTTTAATATCGAAGGCAACATAGATTACTTGGTGGTTTTAGGTACTACGGCAGAATCGGTAACCTTATCAAAAGAAGAAAAGCAATTGGTCATGCATACCGTAGAAGAAGCAAATCAAGGGGTCTTGCCTTTAGTTATAGGTATAGGTGGTAATAATACCATGGCATTGGTAGAAGAGCTAAAATCTGCAGATTTATCTGCGTATGATGCCATTTTATCTGTCTCACCCTATTACAACAGACCTACGCAAGAAGGTATTTATCAACATTTCGCAGCACTTTCGCAAGCATCGCCCTTACCTATTATTTTATATAATGTACCAGGTCGTACCGGTAGTAATATGTTACCAGAGACAGTAGTACGCTTGGCAAAGAAATTTGACAATATCGTTGCGGTTAAAGAAGCTTGCGGAGATATGACTCAAGTTCAGGAACTCATATCAAAAAGACCAGAAGGTTTCTTAGTACTTTCTGGAGATGATATTTCGGCATTGCCAACAATAGTTGCCGGTGGTGACGGGGTAATTTCAGTTATTGGTCAAGGTTTACCAGAAGAATTTTCAAAAATGGTTCATGAAGGATTAGATGGTAATACAGAAGTAGCCTATAGCTACCACTACAAAATGCAAGATGGTATGAAGTTGATTTTCGAAGAAGGAAACCCAGCAGGTATCAAAGTTATTTTTGAATATTTAGGCTTGGCAAAACCCTTTGTAAGGTTACCATTAATTAAGGCAAGTGATGCTTTAAAGCATAGAATTGTTTCATTTATGGAATCTATGATACGCATACCAGCATAAATATTCGTTAAATCTTCACTTAGTAGGACATTCTTGTGGTGTAAAGCCTGTACTTTTATTGGTTTAAAATGTTTTTTAAATCCATTGATAATCACTAATTTTGCAAAATGTTTTTTAAAATGAGGAGAGTTTTTCCATTACTATTGATTGCCATTGCTTTACAATCTTGTAGCGAGTACCAAAAAATACTTAAGAACGATGATGTAAAAGCGAAATACGATATGGCCGAAACTTTCTACGAAGAAGGTGACTATAGAAGGGCTAACAGATTACTTGAGCAAATTGCGCCCAAGTATGTAGGTAAGCCTCAAGGTGAGCGTGTTATGTTCTTTTTATCTAAAAGTTATTTTATGCGTGGAGATTACAACATGGCAGGCTACCAGTTTGAGCGTTTTGTAAAATCATATCCTAAAAGTGACAAAATGGTAGAAGCTAGTTTTTTAGGGGCTAAAAGTTTCTATGAGTTATCTCCAGATTATTCTTTAGATCAGACCGATACGGATAAGGCTTTATTGAAATTACAGAATTTCATTAATACATATTCTGAATCTGAGTATTATGCAGAAGCAAATGCTATGGCGCAAGAGCTTACAACAAAGAAAGAGGAAAAAGCTTTTGAGATATTAAAGCAGTATAACAAATTGGGCGAGTTCAATTATGATATGCTTAAATCTGCAGTAGCGGCTAGTGACAACTTTGTGTCAGATAATCCTGGTTCTCCGTTTAGGGAAGAGGCAATGTTTGTAAAGGTTGAAGCGTTAACACATATGGCTGTAAATAGCTTTGAGCAGTTAAAGGAAGAGCGTTTAAAAAATGCAAAGGCGGCACATGCTGCAATGAAAAAGCAGTTTCCAGAATCTAAATTCGATAAGGAAGCTACGGATTTAATTGAAAAAATTGATAAAGAATTACAACGTATGCAAGCGCAGACCGTTGAATCAAAATAAATAATTTAATTATGAATATGAACGATTTAAAAAACTCAAAGGCATCGGTATCTACGGTAACTATTAACCGTAATGAGTTTGATGAGCCAACTGAAAATATCTACGAGGCTATTTCAATTGCTGCAAAACGTGCTGTTCAGATCAATTCTGAAATTAAAAAAGAGCTTTTAGAGAAATTGGAAGAGTTTGCTACTTATAGTGATAGCTTAGAAGAAGTTTTTGAAAACAAAGAGCAAATCGAAGTTTCTAAGTTTTACGAAAAATTACCTAAGCCACACGCAATGGCAGTAGAAGAGTGGTTGATGGATAAAATCTACCATAGAAACACAGAAAAAGACGCTTAAGAAATATGTTGAACGGCAAAAATGTTCTTTTAGGAATTACCGGAGGAATTGCTGCTTATAAAACAACATTCTTAGTTCGTTTATTTATAAAAGCTGGCGCTAACGTTAAGGTCATACTTACCGATAGCGCCAGCTCTTTTGTTACCCCGCTCACCCTAGCTACTTTGGCTAAAAATCCCGTAGTCCTTGATTTTGTTAAGACAGAAGACAATACTGTCGACTGGAATCATCACGTAGAAATGGGGCTTTGGGCAGACTTGATGTTGATTGCGCCAGCTACGGCAAATACCATGTCTAAAATGGCAACAGGTAATTGCGACAATATTTTAATGGCTACCTATTTATCGGCTAAATGTCCGGTTTTTGTTGCTCCGGCTATGGATTTGGATATGTATAAGCATCCAAGCACAAAAAGTTCTTTAGATGCTCTTGCTTCATTTGGTAACATGGTCATACCTGCAGCAAGTGGAGAACTTGCCAGTGGTTTACATGGAGAAGGTAGAATGGCCGAGCCTGAAGAAATCATAAGCTTTATAAAGAAGCGACTATCGGAAGGATTGCCATTGTCAGGTAAAAAAGTGTTGATTACTGCAGGTCCAACCTACGAAGCTATTGATCCTGTACGTTTTATAGGAAATCATTCTTCTGGATTAATGGGGTTTGAGCTCGCTAAAACAGCTGCAAACCTTGGTGCCGAAGTGTATTTGGTTACCGGACCAACAAACTTATCTGTTACTCATGATCTTATTCACGTAGTCAATGTGGTATCCGCTGAGGATATGTATCATAGTGCTCAAATGCATTATGAGACATCTGATATTGTTATTTGTGCAGCAGCGGTTGCAGATTATAGACCTAAAACCATTGCAGAACAGAAAATTAAAAAATCCGAAGAAAACTTTACTATTGAATTGATAAAGAATAAAGATATTTTAAAAACCTTCGGTGATCATAAAAAGCATCAGTTCTTGGTCGGTTTCGCTCTAGAAACTGAAAACGAAATTGAAAATGCAAAAGGTAAACTAAAGCGTAAAAACCTAGATGCCATCGTGTTGAATTCTATGCGAGATAAAGGCGCTGGTTTTGGCGGCGTTACCAATAAAATTTCATTTATAGATACCAATTCTAACATTACTGCGTTTGAACTAAAGACCAAGGCAGAAGTTGCCGTGGATATCTTCAATGAAATTATTAAAAGACGATATGCGTAAGGCAGTATTTCTATTACTTTTCACTTTTATAGGATTAATTGTAAATGCTCAAGAATTAACTTGTGCGGTTACGGTCAATTCTGATCAGCTTACTCAAGGAGACCAGCAGGTTTTTAAAACTTTAGAGCGTTCGCTGAATGATTTTGTCAATAAGACCAAATGGACAAATAGAGTGTATAAAGAGAATGAAAGGGTAAATGCGCAAATGTTCATTACTATCACCTCTTACGAATCAAATAGCTTTAGTGGTAATATTCAAATTCAGTCTTCAAGACCTGTTTATAATACTTCGTATTCTACACCAGTTTTTAATTACAAGGACAATGCTTTCAATTTTCAATATATAGAATTTCAGCCGATGATTTTCAATGAGAATCAGTTCGAGTCTAATTTGGTTAGTGTCATGGCGTATTATGTATATGTAATATTAGGGTTGGATGCAGATACGTTTTCTTTAGAAGGCGGAACTGAGTTTTATAGAAAGGCACAGAATATTGTTACACAGGCACAAGGTAGTAACTCTGCGGGATGGAGCCAGTCAGCCGATTCTAACAGAAGTAGATTTGAATTAATTGATAATCTTTTGTCGAATACCTATAGAGAGTACCGTATTGCTATGTATAACTACCACAGAAAAGGGTTAGATATATTGCCTGATAACAACAGCACGGGTAAGCAAGTAATCGCAGGTACAATGAATCTTTTTCAGACTATGATCAATAGAAGGCCCAATGCCTTTTTGATTTCAACTTTTTTTGATGCAAAATCAGAAGAGATAAAGAATATTTTCTCTGACGGACCAAAAGTTGATATCGTAAAGCTGAAAGAAACCTTAAATAAAATAGCTCCTTTATACGCTACAACTTGGAACGATATTAAATATTGAACCATTTTACAAAACGGAATTATAGATTACCTTTGTGAATCTAAAATTCTAACGTGTGCTTTCAACCCTTTCCATTTCTAATTACGCATTAATTGATCGTCTAGAAGTAGACTTCAATAGAGGTTTCACGGTTATTACTGGTGAAACTGGCGCTGGTAAATCTATTTTACTTGGCGGACTTTCTTTGGTGTTAGGTAAACGTGCAGATTTAAGTTCTTTACGGGTTAAAGATCAGAAATGTATTATTGAGGGTACTTTTAAGATAGACACGTACGGACTCCAGAGCTTCTTTGAAGAAAATGATTTGGACTATGATGATAGTACGGTCATTAGGCGTGAGATTTTACCAAGTGGTAAGTCTAGGGCATTTGTAAACGATACACCGGTTACGTTAGGGGTCTTATCTACATTGGGTGAAAACCTAATAGATATTCATTCTCAGCATCAGACTATGCAACTAACTGAAAATGACTTTCAGTTAAAATTAGTAGATGCGCTGGCAAACAATCAAAAAAGATTAACGGCATATAGAAAAGATTTAAAAACTTATCGTAAAGCGCAGAAGGAATTAGAGAAACTTATTGAACTTCAAAGCACAGCGAACAAAGAACAAGATTACAACACGTTTTTGCTGGAAGAGTTAGAAAAAACACCGTTAAAAGTAGGGGTTATTGAAGAGCTGGAAGAAGAATATGAACAGCTGAACAATGTGGAGTTGATTATGGAGCAGTTATCTAAAGGAGACCAATTGTTCAATGATGAGCAAATAGGGGTTTTACCTTTAGTAACAGAAATGCGCCAATCACTTTCAAAACTGATAGATTTTGGATCTAGCTACAAAGATTTGTTTGAGCGTGTAAAATCCGTAATGATAGAACTAGATGATGTGAGTTCAGAATTGCAGCGTCTTCAAGAAGGGGTGGAGGCGAACCCTGATCAGCTAGAACAGGTGAATAATAAATTACAGCTGCTGTATAATTTACAGAAAAAGCATAATGTCAGCGATATAGCTGAGTTGATTAGCATTAAGAACGACCTTGCTGATAAAGTTTTTGAAACTGCCAATTTAGATGATAAAATTGCAGCTAGAACAAAGGAAATAGAAGAGATGGAAGCTGTCTTGGAATCAAAGGCTGTTCTGTTACGAGAAAAAAGAAACTCGGTAATTCCACAACTTAAGAAAAAATTGGAGTCCGATTTGGGGCTGTTAGGTATGCCAAGTGCATCGTTCGAAATAAAATTAAGCGCTGCGGAGGCGTTTGCAGTTACCGGTAAAGATGAGCTTTCATTTTTATTTACCGCCAATAGAGGTGGTAGTTATGGCGAATTAAAGAAAGTAGCATCTGGTGGGGAATTGTCTAGAATAATGTTGGTGATCAAATCCATACTTGCCAAGTATGAAAAGTTACCGACTATTATGTTCGATGAAATAGATACTGGTGTGTCAGGGGAAATATCTGACCGCATGGCAGATATTATGAAAGATATGAGTGCGGATCTACAAGTATTTTCTATTACGCATTTACCACAAGTAGCATCAAAAGGAAACAACCATTTCAAAGTCTTTAAAACCGAAGGTAAAGAGCGTACGATGACCAATTTAAAGCAATTGACCAATGATGAAAGAGTGGTAGAGTTGGCTCATATGCTAAGCGGTAAAGATCTTTCTGATTCTGCATTGGCACATGCAAAAGAACTTTTAAGTGCATCTTCAAGTATATAAAACATTACATTTTTGAAAAATGTGATTGGTCTTGTACCGATTGAGATTTTACGCGACTACATTAAGACTGTTGTTTTAGGGTTTTTAAGTAGTACTTCAATTCTCTATTAACATATTTTGGATATCTTTGAATTTTAAATCTAACTATAGAATCAACCATCATGGGATATAACTTATTAAAAGGTAAAAGGGGAATTATTTTTGGAGCATTAGACGAAAATTCTATTGCGTGGAAAACAGCACAAACGGTACACGCAGAAGGCGGTACTTTTGTTTTGACAAACGCCCCAATTGCTATGAGAATGGGTCAGATAGACCAATTGGCAAAAGAAACAGGATCGGAAATTATACCTGCAGATGCTACAAGTGTTGAAGACTTGGATAATTTAGTTGCAAAGGCAGTTGAAATTTTAGGAGGAAAAATCGATTTCGTATTACATTCAATAGGTATGTCTGTTAATGTACGTAAAGGTCGTGCTTATACAGATGAAAAATATGATTTTACGGCTAAAGGATGGGATGTTTCTGCGCTTTCTTTTCATAAGGTATTACAATCACTTTATAAAGCGGATGCTATGAACGAGTGGGGTAGTGTAGTTGCTTTGACTTACATGGCCGCGCAAAGAACATTTCCGGATTATAACGATATGGCAGATAACAAAGCGTATTTAGAATCTGTTGCCCGTAGCTTTGGCTATTTCTTTGGTAAAGAGAAAAACGTACGTGTAAACACTATTTCTCAATCACCTACTGCAACAACTGCAGGACAAGGAGTAAAAGGTTTTGACGGCTTTATCAGCTATGCGGAAAAAATGTCTCCGTTAGGTAATGCTTCAGCTCAAGACTGTGCTGATTATACTATTACCTTATTCTCTGATCTTACCAGAAAGGTAACCATGCAGAACTTGTTTCATGACGGCGGTTTCTCTAATACAGGAGTTAGTCAAGAAGTTATAGAGAAGTTTTAATCAAGATTTTAATATTCCAATTTCATTGGAGCCTATTCATTTAAGGAGCGTAAAAATGGACTTGTCGTTTTCTTTTATCATTCCCGTATACAATAGACCCAACGAAATTAAGGAATTGTTGGATAGTCTACGTTTACAAACCTATGACAAAACTTTTGAGGTGGTTATCGTCGAAGACGGTTCTACTATTTCATCAGAAGAAGTCATAGGTGAGTATGTAGATGATCTAGCTATTTCATATTATAAGAAGCCAAATTCTGGTCCTGGAGATTCTAGAAATTACGGTATGGCTAGGGCAAAAGGTAATTACTTTATAGTATTGGATTCTGATTGTATTTTACCACCGCAGTACCTTGTGGCTGCAGAGAAAAGTTTGCAAGAAGATTATGTGCATTGCTATGGCGGTCCGGATGCGGCACATGAATCTTTTTCTACCGTTCAAAAAGCAATTAACTATGCTATGACTTCTTTTTTGACAACAGGAGGAATTCGTGGAGGTAAGAAAGCAGTAGATAAATTTCAGCCCAGAAGTTTTAATATGGGTATTTCTAAAGAAGCTTATAGTACAGTAGGCGGTTATGGAAATATTCACCCCGGTGAAGATCCAGATCTAACCATACGCATTTGGAATAAAGGGTATAGAACTAAATTGATTTCAGAAGCATTTGTGTATCATAAAAGGCGAATAGACTGGAACAAATTTTATATTCAGGTGAATAAATTTGGTATGGTACGGCCTATATTGAATAAGTGGCATCCAGAGACCAAGAAGATTACCTATTGGTTTCCAACTGTGTTTAGTTTAGGATTTGTGGTTTCGGTATTATTGGCATTAGTAGGTTTCAAAATTCCGTGGTTTATATATTTAACATACTTTTTAGTTTTGTTTATAGATGCGCTTTTAAAAACTCGTAATTTAAAAGTGGCATTTTTATCACTGGTGGCAACAGCGATACAATTTTTTGGATATGGATACGGATTTTTAAAATCAACCTTGTATATTAATTCTTCAAATAAAAAGCCAGAGGAAATTTTTCCGAAATTATTTTTTAGAGTGAATTGATGGAACGTTTAGTAGAGTGGATAAGAACAGGACTAAAGAAAAGAAAGGTAAAAGTTTTTCTTGTGTTCTTGTTGTGTGCTTCACTCGCTTGGTTAATTAATAAGTTATCGCTTACCTATACAAATAACACTACTTTTCAAGTGGAATATGTAAATATTCCGGACGAATTCTTATTGGCTAATACTCCAAAAGATGAAATTGAAGTACGTCTTCAAGCAGCTGGATTTCAATTTTTAGGATATGAATTAAAACCCAAGCAAGTAAAGTTAGATGTTAGTAAGGTGATGCATAAAGATGGAACCTACTATTTAACATCAGATCAAATTAGGATTCAGTTAGAATCTCAGCTTAATAATTATAGCATACTAACAGATTTTGATAGTGATGCTATATATTTTGATTTTACATCTTTAGAAACCAAGAAGGTACCAGTAAAAGTAATGGTAGATATGACCTTTGCATCAAACCACATTCTGGAAGGGGAGATTGAAGTAGTGCCGGATTCAATTCAAATTTCAGGTCCTAAGAGTCAAATTGATACTATAAAACAAATTAGAACGACATTGTTTAAGTCTGATTATATAAATACTTCATTCTCAAATGAAATAGCGTTACAATTACCTGAACAATTAAAAGGAACAACTTTTTCCAATAAAAAAGTTAGACTCTCTGGTAAGGTGGTCAAATTTTCTGAACAAGTAATAGAAGTTCCTGTTCAGGTAATCAACTTACCAGAAAATGTAAAGGTTCGTACTTTTCCAGAAATAGTTGAAGTCCGGTGTCAGGGTACTTTAAAGCATTTGAAGGAATTGGAAGTAGGAGATTTTTCTGTAGAGGCAGATTATGCTACGCTCTCAAAAGAGAACGAGAATACCTTGTCCGTAAAATTGGTAAAATATCCAAGAAGTTTAAACAATGCTGTAATCAGCACAAATGAAGTTGAATTTATACTTCGAAGAGAATGATGATAATAGGTTTAACAGGAGGAATAGGTAGCGGAAAATCTACGGTTGCTACTATGTTTAAAGAATTAGGTATTCCAGTTTATGATTCGGATCAACGTGCAAAATTCTTAATGAATACTTCCAAAGTTATACATGACCAATTAGTTGCTTTATTAGGGGAAGAGGCTTTTAAGGATGGTGCGTTAAACAGATCATATATAGCTGGTAAAGTTTTTAATGATGCAGGGTTATTGGCAAAACTCAATAATATAGTGCATCCTGTGGTGAGGCAAGATTTTATAGATTGGTCAAATGATCAAGATGCAGACTATGTAGTTCAAGAAACAGCTTTGTTGTTTGAAAATAAGGCACAAGAACTCTATGATGATGTCATATTGGTAACCGCTCCCAAAGAAGTCCGTATTAATCGTGTGTTAGATAGGGATAACACTACTAGAGAGCAGGTTGAAGCACGTATAAACAATCAACTTGATGATGAAACAAAATTAGAATTAGCCAATTATGTAATTGAAAATACTGACTTAGAAAGAACTAGGTCAAAAGTGCTACAAGTTCACGCATCTATCCTCTCTGACTGTTAGTAATTTAGCAATTTTAACATTTTTGTTAAGGTTAGGTTAAACGTACTACCCTCTAACTGTTAAATCTTTAATTTTAACACCCAATGAACAAAAAGTTATTTGTGCTCTTAGTGGTTTTAATGAGCCTTTCACTTATTGGTCTGATTTTCGTTCAAAGTTTCTGGATTAGCAAATCCATAGATAGTGGAGAAGAACAATTCTCTAGTAGTGTTTCAGAAGCATTGAACAGCGTCACCAATAAAATTACCGAAAGAGAATCTAAAAACTACTTTGATAGGTATTTACATGCAAAGGATAGTATTGGAGGAGAGCTAAAAGGTGCTCAGCTGACTAATTTTTTCTTTATTGATAGGGATATCAATTCTAATGAGATATTACTGTATGAACACGGTATATTAGAAGAAGATTATGGTATTTCGTCTACGTTCTTTGATAGTAGTGATGGTGCGGATACCACTATCATTAAAAATTTTACCAGTAAACGAACTACCTCTATTTTTAGGGCAGATTTTGATATAGAAAGTAATACGCCACGTTTTAATCCTATTCAAAGGATTGAAAAAATTGGGGGTCTTAACAAAATGGAAAAGGCCGCCATGGAAGAAATGTTTATGGTTCATGCAAAGCGTGTACCTATTCACAAGCGTGTTTCCAAGCAAGAAATTGAATTGTTGCTGCAACGAGAATTGGAGAACAGAGGTGTTGATATTGCTTTTGAGTATGGAGTGTATAGCAATGGTCTACCGACCAAAGTGAAATCTTCCAAATTTAAATATGCAGAATCAAACATCTATAAATCTCCCATGTTTGTGGATTTTGAAGGAGTCTCAAATTTCGATTTGTTAGTTTCCTTTCCAAAGAAAAAACGATTCTTGGTACAGTCTATTTTAGGTCTGGCGCTTCTTTCACTGTTATTTACCATTATCATAGTGGTAGCTTATGCAGGGGCAATTTATCAGTTGATACGTCAAAAGCAGATATCTGAAATAAAGACAGATTTCATTAATAATATGACGCATGAGTTTAAAACTCCCATTGCGACTATTAATCTTGCTGTAGAAGCGATTAGAAATCCTAAGATAATTACCGATCAAGAAAAGGTTTTGCGCTATTTACAGATGATTAGAGATGAGAATAAAAGAATGCATGCTCAAGTAGAAAATGTATTAAGAATCTCTAAACTTGAAAAAAATCAGCTTGATATTAGTAAGGATAGGGTTAACGTTCACGACATTATAGAAGATGCTATTACTCACGTTCAATTAATAGTTGATGATAGAGGCGGATATATACATACACATTTAGATGCTGAACGATGTGAAGTGTTAGCTAATGAAATGCATTTTACCAATGTTATTGTAAATATGTTGGATAATGCAATCAAGTATTCTGAAGAAGCACCAAAAATTGATGTATTTACAGAAAGAGCTAAAAATTATATTATAATAAAAGTGCAAGATCAAGGTGCTGGTATGAGTAAGGCTGTGGTCAAGAAAGTATTTGAAAAATTCTATCGAGAGCACACAGGAGATTTACACAACGTTAAAGGACATGGATTAGGATTGTCTTACGTTAAAAAAATAGTAGAAGACCACCAAGGCGAAGTATATGCCGAAAGTGAAAAAGGAAAAGGAAGTACATTTTACATAAAACTGCCGTTAATATAAAAATATATGGAAACAATAAACAAGAAAATACTTTTAGTAGAGGATGACCCAAATTTTGGGATTGTATTGAAGGATTATTTGTCAATGAATGACTTTGATGTCACTTTGGCCAAGAATGGAATGGAAGGATTTGAGAAGTTCAAAAAAGATAATTATGATATCTGTATTTTAGATGTGATGATGCCTTATAAGGACGGTTTCACGTTAGCGAAAGAAATTCGTGAAAAGAATGAGAATGTTCCAATTGTTTTTTTGACGGCAAAAACAATGAAGGAAGATGTTCTTAAAGGATATAAAGCTGGTGCAGATGATTATTTGAACAAGCCTTTTGATTCTGAAGTTCTACTTATGAAATTGAAAGCGATTCTTCAAAGAAAAGCTTCTAATGGATTGGCGGATAGCAAGAAATTTGAATTTACAATTGGTGGTTTCCACTTGAATTCTAAATTAAGATTCTTGAAATATAAAGATGAGGAATCAATCAAGCTTTCTCCAAAAGAGAATGAGTTATTGCGTTTGTTGGCTTTACATGAAAATGATTTAATGCCAAGAGAGCTTGCGCTGACTAAGATATGGAGAGATGATAATTACTTTACATCTCGTAGTATGGATGTTTACATAGCTAAACTACGTAAGTATCTTAAGGTTGATGATACCGTTGAAATTTTGAATATACATGGTGAAGGTTTCCGCTTGGTTGTAAAGACTGAAGGTGAGTAATCTTACTAAGAACTATTATAAAAAAGCATCCTACTGGGATGCTTTTTTATTTTTATAACATTTCAATAATATCCTTTACAATTTCATTGGGAGTTTGGTCTATAGAAACTGTAAGTGCATCTGTTGGAGTTTCAAGATCATCAAATTGAGATTGCAATAAGCCTTTTGGCATATAATGGTTTTCTCGTTTGTTTAGTCGGGCTTCTATGAGTTCAAAACTACCATCTAAAAAAACAAATTGATGTTTGTTCTCTAAATTTTTGCCAAGTATAGTTCTGTATTTTTCCTTAAGGGAGGAGCAAACTATAACCGCGCCAGTCTCTAAATTTTCAATACCTACCTCATTAAGTTTCTCTAGCCAACCCTGACGATCATCATCGTTTAATGGATGACCTTCTCTCATTTTTTTCACGTTCGCTTCTGGATGAAAACTATCACCATCAAAAAAAGGAAATTGTAATTTCTCTGCTAATAGTTGACCAATGGTAGATTTGCCACTACCGGAAACACCCATTAAGAATAAGATTTGCTTTTTAACCATGCTTTAAATTTACAATTTCATTATCAATTTCTTGTAAAAGACTTTTAGGTGTATAATTATACTCAACCCATTTGGTGTCCTTGTTTCTTAAAAACCAAGTGAGTTGTCTTTTAGCAAATCGTCGTGTATTTTTCTTTATTTCAGATATAGCGAACTCTAAGGTCCATTCATCATCGAAATAATTAAAAAGTTCTTTGTAGCCCACAGTTTGCAAAGCATTATAGTCCTTGTAATTAACTAAGCTTTTGGCTTCTTCTAAAAGTCCGGCTTCAACCATAAGGTCTACACGTTGATTTATACGTTCATAAATTAAAGGTCGCTCAGCTTTAAGACCAACAGAAAGAACTTTAAATGCTCTTTTTGCTTTTGGTTTGTTCAAGAACGATGAATAGGGAGTACCGCTACCAATGGTAACTTCCAACGCCCTGATCACTCTTTGGGGATTATTAATATCTACCTTTTCAAAATATGTAGGGTCTAATTGTTTTAACTTTTTTTGTAAAGCTTCAATACCTTTTTCTGCCAATTCAGTATTCAAATCTTCACGAATCGATGGGTCTACAGTAGGGAAGTTGTTTAGTCCATCCGTAACAGCATTTACATACAAACCACTACCACCAACCATAATTACCACATCATGAACTTTAAAAAGGTCGGATAGTTTTTGAATGGCTTCTCTTTCAAAATCACCCACAGTGTATTGTTCGGTAATACTCTTATGTTGAATAAAATGGTGTTTTGCTTGAGATAGCTCTTCTAAACTTGGTACAGCAGTACCAATATTCATTTCTTTGAAAAACTGTCTAGAATCGGCTGATATAATTTCTGTATTGTAGTGTTGAGCTAAAATTATAGCCAATTTGGTTTTCCCGATGGCTGTTGGTCCAACTACCGATATAAGAATTTTATTCATTTAAAATAGATCCACAGTTATAACAATGAGTAGCATCATCTCTATGACCTTCTTTGCTACATGTTGGGCAACATTGTGTATTCACATGAACGTAACTCCCAGATTCTTTTAGATTAGAAGTGTCATCTCTATTTTGTTTAGAGAATTCAGCAGTAACCATACCTGTTGGTACGGCAATGATACCATAACCTAATAGCATAATTATCGTTGCAATTGCTTGCCCTTGTGGTGTTATAGGAGCAATATCACCATAACCAACAGTAGTTAGTGTAACAATGGTCCAGTATATGCTTGTAGGTATGCTTGTAAACCCTGCTTCATCACCCTCTACTAAATACATTAGGGTACCCATCATAACAGATGCGATAAGTACGGCAAATAGAAATACGGTAATTTTTGCTCTACTCGCTTTTAATGCTCTTTTTAATTGAGAAGCTTCACCTAGAAAACGAGCAAGTTTTAAAATACGAAAAACACGTAATAACCTAAATGCGCGAACAGCTAAGAGTACTTGGGATCCAGCAAAAATATAGGAAATATATAACGGTATAGTAGATAAGAAATCTATAATACCGTAAAAACTAAATATATAGGCACTAGGTTTTCTTATAGAAATAATTCGTGCTATGTATTCAATGGTAAAGAAAATGGTAACGATCCATTCAAGTACAAATAGAATTTCATGGTATTCAGCGTCAATAGCTTTTACACTTTCTAGCATGATAAGAATAACACTGAAAATGATAATTATGAAGAGAATAATATCGAACAATTTACCCATAGGGGTATCTGCTTCATAAATTATTTCATGAATTTTATGTTTCCAAGGTGATAGTTTTTCGTCTTCCTTCAAACTAATCGTTTATTTCAATTATTTTAAGTACCCGCTTCTTTCTCAAATAAGATTCAATAAGATAATTAGCATCACGAGTACCGTTCATTGGTGTAATTATACTTTCTAAGATATGAATATTATTTATTTGATAGTTCAGATCATAGAATCCGAATCCTACTAAAGAACCATTTTTAAGCAAAATAGCACTTTGTTCCCCAATTTCTCTACCCTTGTCAACCACAACAACTTTATTTGCTTTAATGCTGTTTTGTGTAGTTGCAGCTATAACTCGTTTATTATATTCTTCAACGTCTTCTTTATCTATACAAGCGCCTTTACAATTACCATCATCATAGGCGGAACAATTGTTTCGAGCTTCACTGATACCGTTTACTTTTTCGCACAGACCAAATTCCTTGGTAATTTTATATAAATAATTCTTAGCACTGAATACACCATTAAAAAGCCCTAACGGTTCTTTACATTCTCTATAAGGTTTAATGTCTAAAGAAAAATAACCATTTTCGTTTACGCTTTTGCAAATAGCGTGGCTATACATTCTTTTTTTAGGAATGCTACTGTATTTAGGTCTCAGTTTTAAAAGTTCTTCATGTTCCTTTAAAATAGCAACAAGTTCATTACCCGTAAGTTCAAAAGTAACCTTTTTGGTGTCCTTGGTTAGCTTTCTAGATTTATCATTGGTCTTGGTGAATATCTGATTGACCCTCTTTTTTATATCGCTTGTTTTACTAAGGTGAATAATGTCTCCATCTTTATTATGCATATAAAACACTCCGGTTTTGTTCGGCAGGTCTCGCACAATATCCAATTGTTTTTCAGAAAGTTCACCTTGGGTTTCTTTTCTTATAGTGTCTTTAATGATTATTTTTTCAGAATCTTTGGCAAGTAACAGTTTAAACAATTTTATGGTTGCCAAAGCATCGCCATTAGCGCGGTGTCTATCACTTACCGGTATGCCAAGGGATCGTACCAATTTACCTAAACTGTATGATTCCGCATCTGGTAATAAAAGCTTAGATAGGTCTACGGTACAAAGGGTTTTGCGTTCAAAATTATAGCCTAAACGTCTAAATTCGGTTCTTAGAATTCTATAATCGAACTGGGCATTATGGGCTACAATTACGGTATCTTCCGTAATCTCAATAATACGTTTGGCGACCTCATAAAATTTAGGAGCCGTTCTAAGCATTTTACTATTGATGCCTGTTAGTTTAACCACAAATGGTTGTATATCCCTTTCCGGATTTACCAAACTTATGAATTTGTCAACTACTTTTTGTCCATCAAATTTGTGAATAGCAATTTCGGTGATTCCCTCTTCATTAAATTTTCCTCCGGTAGTTTCAATATCTAAAATTGCGTACATGTATTATAATATAATTTGTGGGGTAGTAATGTTTTAGATATTAATTTCTAGACCCAAAGATACTACTTCCTATACGTACCATGTTACTGCCTTCTTCAATTGCGATTTTATAATCACCACTCATACCCATAGAGAGGGTAGTAAAATCGGTATAGTTATTACTAAGTTTTGTATAAAGTGATTTTAAACCGCTGAACTCCTTGCGAACCTGATTGGCATTATCGGTAAAGGTTGCCATGCCCATTAGACCTACAATCTTTACATTTTTGTAAGCTTTAAATTCTTCGTTGGCTACCAATTCAAGTAATTCTTCTTCATTAAACCCAAATTTTGTGTCTTCTTCGGCAATATGTACCTGAAGCAAACATGAGATGGTACGGTTATGTTTTTCTGCTTGTTTATTAATTTCTGCCAATAATCTTGGGCTGTCAACCCCATGAACCAAAGAAACGTACTCAGCCATGTATTTGACTTTATTGCGCTGCAAATGACCAATCATATGCCATTCAATATCTTTTGGTAGGTTCTCCCACTTTTCTGTCATTTCTTGAACCCTGTTCTCTCCAAAAACACGTTGTCCCTCATCATAAGCTTCCTGAATAAATGACATAGGTTTTGTTTTGGATACGGCAACTAAGGTTACGTTATCAGGAATGGTTTCTTTAATGGCTAATAGGTTTTCTTTTATAGACATATAAACTTCAATTCTAGAATGCTTTATTTAGTGAACTGATTTGATACAACTTCAGCTTTTCTGTTTGCGGAATAATCGTAAAATCCTTCACCGGATTTTATTCCCTTTTTTCCTGCCATTACCATATTTACAAGTAATGGGGATGGTGCATATTTAGGGTTTTTGAATCCGTCATGCATCACGTTTAAAATAGAAAGACAAACATCTAATCCTATAAAATCCGCTAATTGTAACGGACCCATAGGGTGCGCCATACCTAATTTCATTACCGTATCTATTTCTTCAACACCTGCAACGCCATGATGCAATGTTTCAATAGCTTCATTGATCATAGGCATTAAAATTCTGTTCGCAACAAAACCAGGGTAGTCGTTCACTTCTGTCGGTATCTTTCCTAATTCTTTAGAAAGCTCCATAATTGAAGTTGTGGTCTCGTTAGAAGTGCTATAGCCTCTAATAATCTCCACTAATTTCATTATGGGAACCGGATTCATAAAATGCATTCCAATAACTTTTTCAGGTCTATTGGTAGCTGCAGCAATCTGAGTTATGGAAATAGAAGAAGTGTTTGATGCTAAAATGGTATTTGCATCACAGGCATCATCAAGCTCTTTAAAAATATTCAACTTGATGGTTACATTTTCTGTGGCAGCTTCAATAGCAAGATCAACCTTTGATACCCCTGCTTTCAATTCTGTAAAAGATTTGATATTTGCTAGTGTGTTTTCTTTGTCGGATATCGTTATTTTTTCTTTAGCTACCATTCTGTCCAAATTCTTGGCTATGGTGGCAAGACCTTTATCTAAAGCTTCTCTAGAAACATCAATTAGGTGAACTTGAAATTTTTTTTGGGCAAATACATGGGCAATTCCGTTGCCCATTGTTCCTGCACCTATAACTGCAATTGTTTTCATATTTTATTTGGATTAAATGCTGCAATAATTTGTAGAGCAACTTTTAGCGCTTGTGTACCTTGTTTTAAACTTACAACAGGAGTTGTGTTATTGTTTATAGCGTCTGCGAAAGATTCTAGCTCATCTAAAATAGCGTTATTGGTCTCAATAGATGGGTTTTCAAAATAAATTTGTTTTTTGATACCTTCGGCGTTTTGTAGAATCATATCAAAATCTCCCGGTTCTTTAGGGGCATCTTTCATTTTCACGACTTCCACTTTCTTCTCAAGAAAATCTACGGAGATATAAGCGTCTTTTTGAAAGAAACGAGATTTTCTCATGTTCTTTAAAGAGATTCTACTAGCCGTTAAATTCGCTACACATCCGTTAGCAAACTCTAATCTGGCATTTGCAATATCTGGAGATTGACTGATTACCGAAACTCCGCTAGCATTTACCTGTACTACTTCAGAATTTACAACACTTAGAATAGCGTCAATATCGTGAATCATTAAATCTAGAACAACCGGCACATCAGTGCCTCGTGGATTAAATTCAGCCAATCTATGGGCTTCAATAAACATGGGGTCTTTTATAGCGTGCTTTACAGAAGTAAATGCAGGGTTAAAACGCTCCACATGTCCCACTTGTCCCTTTACTCCATATTCCTCTTCTAGTTCAAGTAGTGAATTAGCTTCTTCTAGGGTATGTGTAATAGGTTTTTCAATAAAAATATGCTTACTTTTTTCAATGGCTTTTTTTGCACAATCGTAATGCGAAAGGGTAGGAGTTACAATATCAACGACATCAACGGCATCAATTAAATCATCAAGACTTTTGAAATAAGTATATCCAAATTCCGAACTAACCTTTTCTCCATTAGAACTATCGGCATCGTAAAAACCAACGAGTTCATATTTTTTAGATTCATTAAGAAGTCTAAGGTGGATTTTACCTAGATGCCCAGCTCCTAAAACACCAACTTTTAACATTTGTTTCGTTTTCCTCAAAAATACGCATAGTTAGGTACTTTTATCCTATGCAAGATTTCAATTTTAGAAAAAATAAATATAAGTTTTCGTTGGTTCTTCCGTCGTTTAAAGAACTTTATTAACTTTGAAGGACAAACCGACTACCATTGAAAGATACCTTAAAACACAGGGGAATGCGCAACCATTTAGCGCAAGTATTGATAGACAAAGGAATAGCTGATAAAAGTGTTCTGGATGCTGTTAGAGAAATACCTAGACACTTATTTATAGATAGTAGTTTTGAGGGGCATGCCTATCAAAACAAAGCTTTTCCTATTGCTGCGAACCAAACAATATCTCACCCGTATACCGTTGCTTTTCAAACTGAATTATTAGAACTTGAACAAGGACAAAAAGTTTTGGAAATTGGTACTGGTAGTGGTTATCAGACAGCAGTACTTTTAAAATTAAAGGTAAAAGTCTACACTATTGAAAGACAGCTGGAATTATTTAAAAAGACTAATATTTTCTTCAAAAAAATGGGTTACCGTCCTAAGCAGGTGATCTTTGGAGATGGGTATAAAGGATTGCCTAAAGAAGCTCCGTTTGATCGTATTGTTGTAACCGCAGGCGCACCTTCAGTACCTAAGGCTTTATTGTCACAATTAAAAGTAGGAGGTAGGTTGGTAATACCAATAGGTTTTGAAGAACAGATAATGACATTGTTTGTTAGAACTACAGAAAAGGAATTCTCTAAGACAGAATACGGTTCATTTAGATTTGTACCATTGTTAGAGAATAAAAACTAGCCGTTAAAATTCTTCTTTATACGATCAAGATCTCTCTTATTGTCGCGGTCTTTTATAGACTCTCTTTTGTCGTAAAGTTTTTTTCCTTTCGCTAATGCAATTTGCATTTTAGCAAAGCCTCTTTCGTTTACAAAAACACGAAGGGGTACAATGGTTAAACCAGAGGTATTTACTTCTTTACTGAGTTTTTTAAGTTCTCTTCTCTGTAATAGTAATTTACGCGCGGCTTTTGGTTTGTGGTTAAAATGAGATGCATGAGAGTATTCGTCTATCTGCATGTTAATAACAAATAGCTCATCTCTATCATTGAATTCACAAAAACTCTCTGAAATAGACGCGCGACCTTCTCTGATAGCTTTAATTTCGGTACCGGCTAAAACGATACCTGCCGTATATTTATCTAAAAGCTCGTATTCAAAACGAGCTCTTTTGTTCTTAATGTTTATTGTATTCTGCATCACAGGCAAAAGTAAGAACATTTGAATGAATGTCTTAGCCTTTTAAAAGTTATTGCTAACGATATTATTTTAATCTGGACAGTTACAGTTGAAAATTAATTTTTCTACTGAAGATATGCCGTTAATGATCTTAACGATAAACAAAGTTCCGTTTTCGCTATCATCAATGTCATAATACTTTTGTTCGTCAATTAATTTATTTACAAATTCAGGGGTAGTGTTACTGTGACCAACGATTAAAACGTTACTATTTAAATTGTCGGCTTTAAATTGAGCAATGTCAATAGTGCTAGGATTGTAATACTGCACATCAATATTTTGCTTAACAGAAGTAGGTGCTGCTGTCATTGCGGTTCTGTTATAGTCTGTAGAATAAATGGCATTCAATTCCGTGTCGGCAAGAATTTCTGCCCAATGCATAGCCCTGCCCAAACCTTTTTGGTTGAGTTCAGGGTCAGAATCATCAGGATTGTTTCTATTCTTTTCGGCATGTCTTATAAGATAAAATGTCGAAATTGAAGTTTCTTCTTGCGATGTATCAATAACTGGCTCATCTTTGCAGGAAAGATTGATTGCCAGAAAAATTAAAAGAACAATTTTTAATGCTTTCATGAAATTTTGTTTGGTGTATTAATTTAATAACTAAAATTAGTTCAAAATAGTACTATAAATAGTCTATTTTTTGTTTTTTTGCATATGAAAAAAATTTGTGGGGCACTTCTTATTGGTTTTGTAGTTCTAGGTATAAAGGCTCAAGAAGTCGTACTTCCTACTGATTTTAGGCAGCAAAATCTTACTGAATATAACAGTAGTTTAATAAATCCTGCTTATAGTTTAGACCGTAATAATCCCTCTTCAGTAGCATTATGGGCTAGATGGCAATGGCAATCTTATGATGCAGACCCAACTTCATTATTCTTAAATTATACAGCAAGACTAAATGATGTATCTGCTGCTGGTGTTGGTTTTTTTCAGCATAATACAGGAATCTTCTTAAATACCGGTGCGGCTCTTAACTACGCTCATACAATAGAGTTAAGTGAAGGTGTTATTTTAGGAGTTGGTTTAAACGTTTTTGCTTTTCAACAGAAATTGGCAGATGATCGTTTTTTTATTCCTAACCCGTTACAGACTACTGCAGAGAATGATTTTATTCTGCAAATGGCACCAGGAGTTAATTTAAGTATTGATAGATTTAACATTGGCTTAGTATCTGAGAATTTATTTGACTATAATTTCTCTTCCAATGAACGAAATACAAGTCCTGAAGATAGAATGTTTCAAGCTTTGGTAAGTTATGATGTTCCTGTTAGTGTATTGAGTACGGATGATAGTTCTGTTTTAAGACCTATGCTGTACTATAAGACTATTCCCGGACTGGACAATCAAGTGGGAATGACCGCATTATTGACAACAAACAAATATTGGGCGCAAGCAGGTTATAATAGTTTCTACGGATTTTCCGGTGGTGTAGGAGGGCGTTTCTTTAAACGCTTCTCTTTTGGTGCCTTAATAGAAGTAGGCACAAGTTCAGATTTAAAAGGTCAAGATCCATCGTTTGAATTGGTGACATCTTATAAATTAGGAACACTACAAACTCCGGAAGAAAAACTTGAAGAACAATTAATTGCAGAGGAGAAAAAGCAAAAAGAGCAAGCGCTTATTAAGCAAGAAGAAAACGTTATAGTGTCTAATGAACTAACTAAGGCAGAAAAGTTAGCTCTTAAAAGAGAATCAAAAAAGCAGGAGCGTTTAGCTCTTATAGAAAGTAATAGAATTAAAGATTCCATTCAAAATGCCACGAATACTTCTAAATTGGTTGTTAAGGAATCTAGGAGAGATATTAGAAGAAAAAGAGATTCTATAGAAAGTGCAAGAAAAGAACAAGCAATAGCAGCTGCTAATGCTTTAAAACAGCAGAAGCAGCAAGATTCAATAGCAGCAGTAATGAAGAAGGAGGCTGCCGCTGTTGCACTAGCCCAAAAGCAGAGACAAGATTCAATTGCACAAAGTGAAGCCCTGGCAATGAGAAATGAAGTTGTAAAGGTAAGAGCAGGCGAGAAATATGAAGAAGTGACTAAAGAGGGTTCTTTAGAGCCTGGATATTACCTGATAGCAAATGTATTTGGTACTAAAAAGTACTTGGATGCTTTCTTAGCGGATATGCATAAGAAGGGGATTGATGCTAAATCGTTCTTTAGACAAAAGAATAAATATAATTACGTATACCTGGCTAAATACAACTTCATAAAAGATGCAAGAGAAGCAAGAGATTCCAAACTTGGAGGAAAATATACTGATAAAATATGGATATTCAGGGTAACGGGTGAGTAGAAATCTTATCCGTTATCATATTATTAGTAGAAACCCAAGAATAGTATTGAAATTTACTTAAGTTCTCTTTTAATGAGCACATCTAAATACGTAACCGTGTTCAATAAGTATTTACGATCCTTTGTAATAGTAGCCATTGAAATTGCTCCTTGAATAATCGTAAATAATTGTTTTGAGAACTGTAGTGGAGAAACTGGTAGTTTAAACTCTCCGTTATTAATACCATTTTCGAAGACCAAGGCTATTTTGCCCTCAATTTCCTTAATAGTTTCTTTTGCTGCGGCGGCAAGTAGTTTGTTATTGTGTTGAGCGTCTATACCAACATTTAAAATAGGGCAACCACCCATTTTCATTGTAAAAATGTCATACTTTTTATAAAAGTCAAGAAGATTTTCAATTTTAGCCATGGCATTATCTTCAATTGATAAGTGCTCATCAATAGCATTAAGCAATAAACTTCTGTTGTATTCAAAAGCAGCTAAGGCAAGAGCCTCTTTATTTTCGAAGTTACCGTAAAGTGCACCCTTAGTTAAATTGGTGGCGTCGGTTAAATCGCTCATACTGGTGCCTACATACCCATGTTTGTTAAATACGGGTGCGACAGTCTCAATAATAAATGCGGTAGTTCTTTCGGCTTTGGTTGACATAATAGACTGTTTTATGTAAAGATAAATAATCTATACTGTATGGTATAAATTGTTCATAAAAAAAGCGCTCATATATTTCATATGAACGCTTTTCTAACAAATTTTTAAAATTTAGACTGTAATTTCCTCTTGATTCCTAAAAACTAGACCATTGTCAAAGGCGTCAAGTAATACAACGCTATCGGCTTTAATTTCTCCGCTTAGCAAAGCCTTGGACATATTGTTCAGAACCTCTTTTTGGATAGTCCTTTTTACAGGTCTTGCGCCAAATTGCGGGTCGTAACCTTTCTCTGCCAAATAATCTATAGCTTCTTCTGTAGCATCTAAAGTAATTTGTTGATGGTCTAACATTTTCTTTAAACTATCTAGTTGAAGTCTTACAATCTCTTTGATGTTGTCTTTTGTTAAAGGAGTAAACATGACAATGTCATCAATTCTATTTATAAACTCAGGTCTTACAGTTTTCTTTAATAGACCTAGTACTTCAACTCTAGCAGCTTCAGTTGCGCTATAAACGTCTACTGCATTTTCAAAGGTATCTTGAATGATATCACTACCCATATTACTGGTCATGATGATAATCGTATTTTTAAAATCTGCAACACGACCTTTATTATCTGTCAATCTACCTTCATCCAATACTTGTAATAAGATATTGAACGTATCTGGATGTGCTTTTTCTATTTCATCTAACAACACCACAGAATATGGTCTTCTACGAACCGCTTCAGTTAATTGTCCGCCTTCATCATAACCTACATATCCTGGAGGTGCACCAACAAGTCTGCTTACCGAATGTCTTTCTTGATATTCGCTCATGTCTATCCTTGTCATGGCATTCTCATCATCAAATAAATAAGATGCCAATGTTTTTGCCAACTCTGTTTTACCAACACCTGTTGTTCCTAGGAAAAGAAACGAACCAATAGGTTTTTTAGAGTCTTGCAAACCGGCTCTACTTCTTCGTATAGCATCAGAAACCGCTTCAATAGCTTCTTCTTGACCAACTACACGTTTATGGAGCACTTCTTCAAGCTTTAATAGTTTTTCGCGTTCGCTTTGCAACATTTTAGTAACTGGTATGCCTGTCCATTTTGCGACTACTTCAGCAATATCATCACTAGTAACCTCTTCTTTAATCAGGGTTCCTGCATGTTGCTGCTCGGCAAGATCATCTTGCAATTTAGTCAGGTTTTCCTGCGCTTCTTTAATTTTACCGTACCTGATTTCCGCTACTTTACCATAATCACCATTTCTTTCGGCACGTTCGGCTTCGGCTTTGAAATTCTCAATATCCAATTTTGTCTGCTGAATATTGTCAACAACCGATTTCTCACTCTCCCATTGGGCGAAAATTTCGTTTCGCTCCTCCTTAATATTGGCTAAATCTAGATTTAAGACCTTTAACTTCTGCTTGTCGTTTTCGCGTTTAATCGCTTCAATTTCAATTTCAATCTGCATAATCTTACGATCAAGAACATCTAGCTCTTCAGGTTTAGAATTAATTTCCATTCTAAGTTTAGAAGCCGCCTCGTCCATAAGATCAATAGCCTTATCCGGCAAAAATCTATTGGTAATATAACGTTGCGATAGTTCTACTGCAGAAATAACCGCCTCATCTTTGATGCGAACCTTATGGTGCGCTTCATATTTCTCTTTAATACCTCTAAGAATGGAGATGGCACTTTCAGTATCTGGCTGGTCTACGACAACTTTTTGAAACCTTCTTTCTAAGGCTTTATCTTTCTCAAAATACTTTTGGTATTCATCTAATGTCGTTGCACCTATTGATCTTAATTCACCTCTTGCAAGGGCTGGTTTAAGAATATTTGCAGCATCCATGGCTCCTTGACCGCCACCTGCGCCAACTAGGGTATGTATCTCGTCAATAAATAAGATAATATTACCATCTGCACTTACAACCTCTTTAATTACGGCTTTTAAACGTTCTTCAAATTCTCCTTTGTATTTGGCACCTGCAATTAAGGCGCCCATATCTAGGGAATAAATTACTTTATCCTTTAGATTTTCAGGAATATCGCCTTGAATTATTCTATGTGCTAAACCTTCTACTATAGCGGTTTTACCAACACCTGGCTCACCAACAAGAATAGGATTGTTTTTTGTACGTCTCGATAGAATCTGAAGGATTCTACGAATTTCCTCATCACGACCAATAACTGGGTCTAATTTTCCACTATCCGCAAGTTCATTTAAATTCTTTGCGTACTTTTTAAGCGAGTTGTAACTATCTTCGGCACTTTGAGAAGTAACTTTATCTCCGTTACGCAATTCGCTAATAGCAGCCATAAGATGCTTCTCTGTTGCTCCTTGATCTTTCAAAATTTGGGCTATTTTACTTTTAGATTTTAAAATAGCTAGAAAGAGGTGTTCTATAGAAACATATTCATCTTCCATATTTTTGGCGATGATACTTGCTTCGTTTAAAGTTTTACCTGCTTCTCTTGAAAATTGAATATCGCCACCTTCCACTTTAGGAAAGCTTGCTAACTCTTTTTCAATAATTTGTTGAACCAAAGAAAAGTTAATTCCCAGTTTTTTAATTAAAAAGGGCATCACGTTTTCTTCAACCTCGGTAAGGGCTTTAAATAAATGTTCGTTCTCAATTTGCTGATGCCCGTGATTTTGGGCAATCAGCTGGGCTTGTTGAATAGCCTCCTGTGATTTTATAGTAAAATTATTTATATTCATTTTCTTTCGGTTTTAGTTAATTGTAATACTTTTGATATGTAATAGTCAACAATCTTACCAATTGAATTTACAAGACAAAATGGCTGTAAATTAGAAAATTTTAATGACATTAAGTCAGTCGTATGTTGTTGAAATGACAATATTAAATTAAGAATTATATGGGAATATTTGGTAGTTTATTTGGTTCTAAAAGTGAAGATGAAGGTAGTTCTTCAGGAATTCCTTGGATTCCTCTAAATTCTGTGAATCAATTAAGTAATATTAAAGAAGCGTCTAAATCTAGACCCCAAGTTATATTTAAACACTCCACATCTTGCGGGATCAGCAGAATGGTGCTAAATATGTTTAAAAGTAGTTATGGTCTTGAAGATGGCCAAATGGATCTGTATTTTTTAGATTTGTTAGCGAATAGGGATGTTTCTAATGCGGTAGCGTCAGAATTTGGGGTAATGCATCAATCTCCTCAGCTTTTAATAGTTAAGAATGGGGTAGTGGTCATTCATGATTCGCATGGTGCAATATCAGATATTAAGCTAGAACAATATGTATAAAAAAAGCCCCGTATTTAAGGGGCTTTTTATTAGTTGAAACGTTGTGTATTCAATATGGTCTTAAGATTATTCTTTAAATCTTCTCCTGCATCATAGACCATTTGTTCGTTGCTGGGGAATGGCACCCTTGCAAGTTGTAAAAGAGATACTAGGTCATTATCTAGCGCTCTTTTATCTCCATCATAATTTGCATATATATGCTCAAATTCGAATTGACTTGATAATGGGTATTGATTTATCTTCTGTTGCTTTTTTAAATCTATAAAGCTTACCACTCCTGTTACTTGAGCGCTTTTAAATTGAGTAAATTGATAGAAATCACATCTAACGGTTTTAAACTTATCAACCTTTATACTGTTGCCAAGACTGTCTGATACCACATTGCCATTTTGATCCTCAACAAAGGTGTAACCATCTTTAATTTGTCTTTCCTTACTAATTTGTTTCTCTCTAATTTGTTCTGGAGAAATATTGATATCTTGAAAGGAAACCTCCATTTGGTAGTCATACAGTTGATTTTGTATTCTATTGGTATGGTATTCTGTCCAATTAGAATTTAATCCGTAAGTATTTAAATTTAAAAGTTCGTCCTCTAATCTTTTTGGTATAATCTGATCTGTATTATTGATCATATCCACAATTACATAATCTAGCCCTTTTTCATAAGCTTCGTTGATTTTAGCGACAACGTCTTTATAATTGGGATTGATTTTATTTAAATAATTAAGATCGTTATAAGATTTTCTAAATTCGGTTTTAAAATTTCCATCCTTCAATTGCACAGTAGCATTGGAGTAAAGGAATTCTGATAACTCAGCTTTAGCGTTAAGTATATCATCATCGTAATTTTCAAAAGTAAAATCAGCTTTTCTACCTTCATCTTCAATGTATAATGGTAGTAAAGGACGAATACGCTCTTGAATAGATTTTAACCTGCCATAGCTATTATAGATTTCCTCATAGTTTGCAGCATTGCTATCTTTTTTAAGAAATTTAATGTGTTGCAATTCCCTTTCGGTATTTTTTTTATACCCTTCTTCAAGAAGAACTATATATTGCTGATTACTTTTTTTGGTCTTATTTTCTGCAATATTCATTACCGCTTTATTGATTGCGGTTTCATAATTACCAGAATTAAGAGCTTCCTGTGTTTTTTTAACACCACTACATGCAAGTAGTAGTCCGATAAAACTAAATAGTAGAAATTTTTTCATATCTATTATTTTTTAGAATTTATAATAGCTATTCAACAGCCGTGCCATAAAAGGGTTTTAATTAAACGTAAAGGGATAAGGAATAGTATATTTTCGAGGACCTGCATAAAATCATAAAATTATAAGCATCTAAAAAGGATATAGTTATTAACTTATTTTGATAAAAAAGTTATGTGTTTATGTTCTTTTTTATATTTCATTAGGTGTGCTATTTGTATTTTTGTCACTTATTTAAAAGATAAAGTACCATGCAACGCGATACCACAATTTTTAATCTAATTGAAGAAGAGAAGCAACGTCAAATCAACGGAATTGAATTGATTGCCTCTGAAAATTTTACTAGTCCGCAAGTAATGGAGGCTCAAGGCTCTGTACTTACAAACAAGTATGCCGAAGGATATCCAGGAAAAAGATATTACGGTGGGTGTGAAGTAGTAGATAAAGTAGAGCAATTAGCAATAGATAGGGCTAAGGAACTTTTTGGTGCAGCATATGCCAATGTGCAACCACATTCAGGTTCTCAGGCAAATGCAGCTGTGTATCATGCATGTTTAAAGCCAGGAGATAAAATTTTAGGTTTTGATCTATCTCATGGTGGTCACCTAACACATGGTTCTCCTGTAAACTTTTCAGGTAGATTGTATACTCCGGTATTTTATGGTGTTGATAAAGAAACAGGAAGATTGGATTATGACAAAATTCAAGAAGTGGCTACAAAAGAGCAGCCAAAATTAATAATCGCCGGTGCATCTGCATATTCTAGAGATATGGATTTTGAGCGTTTTCGTAAGATTGCTGATAGTGTAAATGCTATACTTCTTGCAGATATCTCTCACCCAGCAGGATTGATTGCGAAGGGACTTTTAAATAATCCAATTCCTCATTGTCATATTGTAACTACAACTACTCATAAAACATTGAGGGGTCCTAGAGGAGGTTTAATATTAATGGGTACTGATTTTGAAAATCCATTTGGGATTAAGTTAAAAAATGGAAACTTAAGAAAAATGTCCGCTTTATTGGACTTGGCTGTTTTTCCAGGAAATCAAGGCGGTCCTTTAGAGCATGTTATTGCTGGTAAAGCAATTGCTTTTGGTGAGGCATTAACAGATTCATATGCTACATATATAGCTCAGGTAAAGAAAAACGCCGATGCAATGGCCAAATCTTTTGTAGCGCGAGGATATAATATCATTTCTGATGGTACTGATAATCATATGATGCTAATTGATCTTAGAAATAAAGATATTTCAGGAAAAGATGCCGAGAAAGCGTTGGTTTTAGCAGATATTACTGCGAATAAGAATATGGTTCCATTTGATGATAAATCGCCATTTGTAACTTCTGGTATTCGTTTTGGAACAGCAGCAATTACCACTAGAGGTTTATTGGAAAGTGATATGGAAAAAGTGGTAGATTTTATTGATCAGGTAATTTCAAATCCTGAAAATGAAACTATTATAAAAGAGGTAAGAGGTAAAGTAAATGCAATGATGAATACAAGACCAATTTTTAATGCTTAATTAAAAATTGAAAATAGATTTAGAGTTTTTATTCCGATAAAAACTCTAAATCTCCACTTACGTAAGTGTTTTTGTGTACATCATAAATAGATGCTTCGTCATCTTTGTCAAGATAGATACCCCAGAATTCTGAATATGATTTAGGAGCTGTATTTATTTGATCTTCGTTTGCATCTATATTATCAATTATATCTTCAAATATAGGAACGAAAATCTCATATGGTTTTTGATTGAGCCCTCTTGTTAAAAACACATAATTAAATGCAATTTGCTTTAAAATATCATTTAATTGAGAAGGTATACTTTTATCGTAGATACGTTTTATAACAATACTAGTGTCATTTAAAAAGAATGTAAGCTCTTCAATATCAATACTGTATTGGTTGTTTAGATTCAATATATCCAAAGCATGTTGTAATGGAGACTCTTCTGTACCGTTATTACCCCATCTTCCTGTATTAAAATGAGATAGAAGTTCTAACAAATCTAAATTACAGGATACTTCTAAAACTAAACTAATAGAATTTAATGTAATATGCTTGTTATTTAGTTTTACGTCAGAGAAATAATGAAAACCAATTGAGCTTAGAAATTCATCCAAACCAGCAATATCTTTGGTGTATTCTAATTTTGAATTCTTGATGAAGTTTTCGTAGTTAAAAGGCATAAAGGTGGAAATTTATAGCATTCTTTTATATAAAGATACTTTTCTAACTTCGCAATCTGACCTAGGAAAACCTTAGAATTTCGGAGGATATTATGATAAAATGAAAATTTTTTTAGTAATTTACTGGTAATCAAATAATTGAAAATAGCAGTTTTTAAAGGAAACCTCTAGTTTTTGCTTCGTTGATCAAAGCTAGGTCATTACCATTTTTAACATCAAACAGGGCTTTAAGTTGCCTTTTTCTTGCTTCAACTGTAGTGTTTGCTGAACCAATTAGTGGTGCTATATCTCTTGTGTGAATGCCTTGAGAAAGGTGATATAGAATTTTTTGATCTTGCTCATCAATGATAATATCCGTAGACATTCTTCGGCGTATAGCAGATAGGGCACTTGCAGTGTAATAAGGAGATTCGTTTACAATGGTTTCTACCATAGTTTTAAGAGACATTTCATCAATCTCAGATTTAACCATATATCCATCAGGATTTACAGTTTTAAAAATATTATTGATTCTGTAATTATCGCTGTAAGAAGACATAAATACAACCTTAGATTTAGGAACTTCTGCTCTTGCTATAATTCCTAAATCAATTCCCGTTCTGGGGTCTTTTGATTCTGGTGAGAATAATTGAATATCTAAAAGAATGATATCATATGGAACAGCGCGCTTAGAATTTTCAATTTTTATTTTGCCTTTTTCAAAACTGGTAGCAATTTCTACTTTGACATTAAAATCTGTAAAGTCAGAGTCTTCCAGGATATATTTATACCCTAGAGCTGTCATTTCGTGGTCATCTACCGCTAAAATTCGTACCGTGTTCATAGTTTACGATTCTATTGTAATTTACTAAACGTTTTATAATTAGGTATTATTATTACCTATTTTTTTAATATCAACTTTAATAGGGATGTTTAATGAAATAGTGGTGCCTTGTCCCTCGGTAGAATCTATATGAAAGGTACCATTTAGCTTATCCATTCTAGAAGTTATATTTCTTATGCCAATACCCTTTTTACCCTTATTAACGTTATAACCAATTCCGTTATCACTCATGATAACATTGAAATTATCATCATTTCTATAAAAAGTAACTTCAAAATAAGAGCATTTTGAGTGTTTAGTTGCATTTTGAAAAGTCTCTTGAATAATACGATATACGTTAATTTTAATATTACCGGCTAAACTATCCCAGTTTTCATCTTCATTAAAATGAAAATAGGTCTTTATTTCCTTGTTTTTGTTATTAGCAAGAAGGGTTTCTACAGAATCTGTAAAATTATTTATTTTTTGATACGCGCTATGACTCAACTCATGCGATATAGATCTAATCTCATTCTCAATTTCTTGTAACGACCCTAGGGCTTTAGATTTCTCTTGAATAGCTTCATCTGTAGCACGCTTGTTTAAACCGGTAAGAATCATGCGGGCACCCAGCATTTTACCTAGAACCCCATCATGTAATTCTTCTGAAATTCGTTTTTGCTCTAAGCGTTTAACTTCATCAACTTTTTGCTTTTGCATCAACATTAAATTAAATATTTCTTGGTTGTTTGCCTGCTGTTGCTGATCAAAGCGAAGTTTTTGATTTTTTGCCCGCTGGTTAATTATAATATAGATAGATAGACCAAGTAAAAAGAATCCGGTAGCTATTCCAATCCAAATTTGTTTTTGTTTTGACAGCGTTTCTTTTTCACTTTCAAGCTCTATATTTTCAGCAATAAATTCATCAGTTTCAAAACTTATGCGGGCAAATTTGTTCAATTGTTTACGTTCTGCTATTTGTAGACTATCGTTAAGTTTTGTGAATTTTTGGAAATAGTCAGAAGCATGTTGCTTGTCTAAAATCGCTAAATATTGCCATGTTTTTAAAAGCTGCTCATTTGAATTACCTGCAATTGATGATTCTTCTGCCAATTTAGCCTTGCTAATTGCCATTAATGTATCTCTGGCGTATGCCTTATATTCAGCGTAACTATGGTAGCTTGACGCCAAACTACCGGTATCATCTAATTTTTCTTTTATTTTAATAGCTTTGATTAGTAGACGGTCAACGTTTACAGTGTCTTTACTATATAATTTTGCAGTGGCAAGGTTACTTATTGCTTTGGCATATAGACCAGGGTTATTCGTATATAAGTTATTTGTACTTAAAACTTTCTCAAAATTTTCAATTGCTTGTGGATATTGTTTGTTGTTTCTATAGGTTACCCCTATGTTGTTTATAAGTTGGGCTTCGTTAATAATAGAATAAGAAGTCTTTTTTAGATAAAATAATGATTCTTTGTAATAAGAAAGTGATTTATCATATTCTTTCAAATCATTTAAAACGATACCTAAAATATTGTAACAATTAGATAGTTTAATGTCGTTCTTAATTAATTTAAAATGTTCAATAGCTTTTATGGTATTTGCTTCGCTGCCTATATAATCTTTGATTTTCATCTGAATGACCGCCATATTCAAATGCAATTGCCCAGCGCTATATTTATCTTCAGTAGTTTCAAAAATATCTAGTGCTTCTCCGTAATAAAAAAATGCACTATCCTTTATAATTCTATTATTTAAAAAAGCTCCTAAATCCCAGTAAGCGTTTGCTAAACCTATGGAATCTTTAATCCTGGTATTTACGGAAATGGCATTTTTATTTACTTTACGGTAAAGTAAGCTGTCGGTAATAAAATTTTGGGCAATCGATAGTTTAGAGAAATATATTGCTTTTAAGGAATCGTTGTTTGTATTTTCCGCTAGTTTAAAAGCTTTTAATTGTAGCGCTAATTTTTGTTCTTCAGTAGTTTCGGGATTATTACTTTCAGCTATCCAGATAGAGATACTATCTTTTGAGTTTTTGGTTTCTTGTACAGACTTAGCGGGTTCTTTTTTTGAACAACTAAAGCATAGTAGAAGAAGTAGTGTTATGAAAAAATGAGACCTGTTCAAAAAAATGATTTTAAGGGAATGAAAAAACCAAGGTATAAAAAAAGCCTTTAACGAGTTCGTTAAAGGCTTTTTTTATATTTTAAATTTTGTTTATGCAATTTTCTTTGGCGGATTTCTACTATCGTCTGTTGGATACGAACAATCGTCACATGCCAATGCATTTGAAATATCGTTTAGAAAATCGAATTCGTTAGCTGTGTTTTCAATGACTACTGTAGCCATACCTAATGCCATAACTGCAATTGCTAAAATACTTGTGACTTTTTTCATACTGTTTCTGTTTTTTAGGGGTTTTTGGTTTATGATATAGCCAAAGTAATACCGTTCGTTGATTAACGAAGGCAGAATTTTTAGTCTTAAGTAGATGACCTGATTCTGTTAGTAAACGAACCAATTGTGAGAGAATTCTTTAATTTAAAGAGGAAAAGGTTTTTTTAGAAAGAATATTCTTAAGATTGTTCATATTCTCTCTGTATGTTTTTGAAAAAGGAATATTCTCGTTTACCGCTTTAATGGCACAGATAGATTTTCCGAAATTGATGCGAGAAACATAACTTGTGTTTACAATATAACTTTGGTGAACACGCATAAAATTATCTGGCAAAGTATTTTCAAAAGTCTTTAACGTTTTATAGGCGTTGATAATTGTACCATCTTTCATAAAAAATTCGGTGGTATTGTTATCTGCCTTTAAGTAAAGAATATCGTTGGTATTTAAGTACTGAAAATCATTATATGATTTTAGGCATATTGTAGCGGGCGCCTTCTCTTTTGGCATTCTTTTTTGCAATTTCAATAAAGACTTGCGAATATCAAATTCATTAAAGGGTTGTAACCAGTAATCAAAGAAGCCATTTTTTATAGCATCGTAAGCATAGTTTTTTGTTGAGGCAATACCAATTAAAATAGGGAGCTCTTTAAGGTACTGGTGAATCTCTGTAACCATTAAAAAGATAGAAGCATAATCGTTGTTTAGATTAATGAAAACAATATCTGGAGCGTATTTTAGTATATCATTCAATCCGTCAGAAGGATTGCTAGTGGTGTTAATACACTCAAAATCTCCATACTCCTCCAAAAAAGCATGCAATTGCAAATTTGAAACAGCATCAGGGTCTATTATGGTGTACGTATAATTCAAGAAAAATAGAGTATACTACGAATTTAAACATAGGTAAGAAAAGGAAGACCTAGAATGTCCTTATAAAAACCAAGGATATGTTGATAAAATCAGTGTTCATGGGGTTTGTGAGCGAAAAATCTTGCAAAATAATGCTAGATTTACCTATAAATCCTTCTCTTTTGCTTGAAAAACACCAAGGTCAGGTTTTGGGATTCTTGCTGTTCCTACAATATCAAATGGAGTAGAATTGGCAATATTTAAATCCCCTTTATTAATTATTTCAGAGTCTAATCCAATTCTATAATCATTTTTGAACGGTTGAAAATAATCTAATTCTCCGCTAAGAATTACGTTGAGATAGTGCTCTTCGTTTTCAAAATCATAAAGTTCATCATCATTGGTTGTAGATTGATTCTCATTGAACTTTATAAAGCAATTTTGAAATTTGTAATTAAAGATATTTTGATTGTTCGCTTGAATAGAAATCTCATTGGAGCTACTACCGTCAATTATACAATTGTTGAAATTTGCTTGTAATAGGTCAAAATCGTTTTCGCTATTAGTGTTAGAAGTATTACTTATGGTAACACTAGGATTGAATCTGAAACCCTTGTTCCAATAATTTGCAATAGTAGCATGAGTAAAAGAATACCTACCACCGTTTTCTATTAAAAGAGATGAATTTCCAGATGATCCTAAAACTAGGTTAGAAGCGTCAATGTTTGCGCTTCTAGCCCAAAGATTGTATCTAGAGCTATTGACAATACGGCTGTTGGTGATGGTCAATGTTATTTCTGGTTCATTAGTTTGTCCTTCTACATATAAACCTAATTCGGCATTTTTTATAGTTAAGTGATTAATGGTGTTGCTTCCGCTACCTTCACTAATCCAGATGGTGCCCCATTGTCCTGAAATTTCATCAAATTCTGGCTCTAATCGATCTCCTTCAAATATGACTTCGTTTTCAAATAGTATATCGTCAGAACTTAATTCGCCGTTTATAGTAATAGTAGATTCCTCTTGTACTAATATACCCGAGTTTTCATGAAAGTGAACTCTTGTACCAGGGTCAATAACAAGTTCTTTACCTTTTGGTACAATAGCGTATCCATAGATAGCGTATGATTTTTCTCTATTAAAATTTAAGTGAGTGTCAGGTAATTCAAAACCTTCTATTTCTATAGGGTTACCTGTTTCATCATTATATAAAACTATAGTTTCAACATTGTTCTCATTAGCATCATTAGGATAAAGAAATATAGCATCTTTTACCAGTGTTACCAATTCAACGGTTTGCTGAAATGGTTCATTGTCAAAAAGAATGGCATCGGTGTAAAGTAATTCATTGAGGGAATTGTCAGTAATATCTATTGTAGTTTCTACAAATACAAAAAGGCTGTCTTCAGCGTAAATAGGAGTGTTTACAAATTCTTTGCCGGCAACACCATCAACATTTAGTCTGTAAAAGCTCTCGCTACCATTTCTAAGAGATATATTAGGTATTATAATGTCATCTTTAGTATCGTTATAAACTTTTAAAGTATACGTACTACTACCTATGTTTGAGAAAACAGTATCAAGGTAAACAGTGTCTCTAGAAAAAGAAAGGTGACCATTACTTTCAGCGTATTCAAAATCTTTTCTACATGAAGTACCCCAAAGAAGAGCAAATAGGGCAGAAAGTATAATCAAGATTCTAAGGCGCACAATAAAAGGTTTTACTTCATCTAAGTTAAAGGAAAATTTCTTTGATCTCCTCAGGAATTCGTAAAGGTCTATAGGATTTACTATCAAGGAGACACCATTCTGTACTTGATCTAACCAGTAATTTATTGGTTGTGCCATGTTTCATCTCTACAATTCTAACACATTTGGCGCCAGAACTTGATGCTATGTGTGTTGATATAATAATAGGATCATCCAATACTGCTGCACGTTTATATTCTATATGATGCGTTAGAACTACCCAAATGACATCTTGCTGCATTTTTGTAGTAGCAACTGTTTCCCAATGTTCTTTAGAGATGTCCTGTATCCACTGAACATAACGTACATTGTTCACATGATTTAAATCGTCTAGGTCGTCATGTGAAACAATGAGCTCTTTTTGAAATGCCATATTGCTATTTTTTCTCAATTCGCACTTCAAACATTTTGTCCCAAAACTTTCCGGTAACAAAAAAAGTTTTTCGATTAGCGTGATACGCTATTCCATTAAGCACGTAGTTGGTTTTATCCCAATTTTCGGTTTTGGTAATCATATCGCTCAATCCGCTGAAATTAATAACCCCTTCAATTGCACCTGTTTTACTGTCTATAATCATTACACTAGGTTTTTGATATACGTTAGCGTAAATTTTTCCATCCACATACTCCAGCTCGTTAGCAGAATTAAAAATAGAAGAATTGGTTACGGTTTCTATATATCCTTCTTCTGTCATGGTATCAGGATTTATAAACCAAATTTTCTCTGTACCATCACTTTTGAAAATTTTAGAGCCATCATTGGTTAATCCCCAGCCTTCGCGACTTTTTCCGTATTGAAAATTATCCAATTTTTCAAATGTGTTTAGGTCATAAATAAACCCTAATCCGCTTTGCCAAGTAAGTTGAAAGATTTTATCATTTAATATAGTGATGCCTTCTCCAAAATAAGTTTCGTCCAAATCTATTTGCTCAAATACCTTACCTGATTTAAAATCTAGTTTTCTTAAAATTGATTGCCCCTTTTTACCAGTTGATTCATATAAAGTGTCATTATGAAATTCTAAGCCTTGTGTATAAGATTTTGTATCGTGCGGGTATTCGTTAATAATAGTATACGTGTAAATTTCAGGAGCTTTATCTGAAAGTACTTTTAGGTTTTTGTTGATATCTACAGTTTCACCATCAAAAGTGATTTTTGCGGTCAACACTTTGTTTCCTAATGTTGGTAAATTAAATTTTATTTTATCATTATTAAGGGGAATAGGCATACCGTCAATGCTATATGCTACGCTTTCTATCTCTTTTTCCTTTTTATTTTTAATACTTATACCAATTTCTTGATTTAGTTGAACCTGGTTTACATTTTTCTCTAAACTAATCTCGAATAGGGAAGATGCTTTTTGATTGCCACTGCCACATGCAGTAAATAAGCTGGTAATAAGAACGATACAGAAATAATTAATAATTTTCATTAAGAAAATGGGTGTTTAAGTTGATGTAGTATTTGACTACAAGAAGGCTTTCTTGTTATTTCTAGGCAATTTAATTCATAAAAATAAGAAACTAAAGGATTGTCAAAGTTTTAAAAGATTGTATATTTGCACCCGGCAAGTCCTACACGACCAGCTCCTGTAGAATCCCCCAGGGTGGGAACGCAGCAAGGGTATACGGTCGTAGCGGTGCGATGTAGGTAGCTTGCCTTTTTTTGTGCCCTAAAGTGAAATATTTTATTTTTAGGTAACACATTCATAACCAATTCTATATAATGTTTAGCATCGCTTATTTTCTATAAAATGAAAACAAAAGTAGTACTAATTACAGGTGGGTCTTCAGGTATTGGCAAAGCAATAGGTATACATTTAAAGGAAAAAGGATATAAAGTCTACGGTACAACACGTAGCAAAAGTAAATATCCTTCATTTTCAGATTTTCCACTATTAGAGATGGATGTTAGAAATACAGATACCATTAAGAGTTGTATTGCATCATTACTTGAACTTGAAGATAGAATTGATGTATTGATCAATAATGCAGGGGTAGGTATAACTGGTCCTATGGAAGAAACACCACATGAGGAGGTACTAAAAGCATTTGCAACCAATTTCAACGGACCTTTAAATGTGATGAATACTGTTTTGCCTGTAATGCGTGAGCAGAAAGAAGGTCTTATCATTAATATTACATCTATTGCAGGTTATATGGGGTTACCGTTTAGAGGTATTTATTCAGCATCTAAGGGGGCTCTAGAGATTGTAACGGAAAGTTATAGAATGGAAACGAAATCCTTTGGAGTTCATCTTACTACACTTGCACCCGGTGATTTTGCAACTAATATTGCTTCTGGTAGATATCATACTCCGGTTTACGATGATTCTGCATATAGAAAGGCATATAAGAATACCTTAGAGGCTATTGATGCAGATGTTGATAGTGGAGGTGACCCTGCAGATGTTGCAAAAAAAATCGCAAAAATAATACAGACTAAAAACCCGAAGCCTCATTATAAGGTGGGTTCATTTATTCAAAAATTTTCCTTGACGCTTAAAAATCTACTACCTGGTCGTTGGTTCGAGAAGTTACTTGAAGGTCATAGCTCTCATTAAATTTTATCTGAAAATAATAAAGCTAAATTTTTAGTTTTTATATATGTTAGAAAAACCGTCTACTATTACAGAGTTGTCTGTAATGATAGCCTTGTTCATAGGATATAAAACTAATTTTTCTGTTAGTTCTTTAAAGTCATTACTATGGTACTGTAATGAAGGATCTACACCAATTGAAGCTATAATCTTTTTCCACTGTGCATAATCCGTTTTAATATTAATGCCAATAAGTTGATGGTCGGGCTTTTTCTCCTTAAGTATAGCTATTCTCTTAAAGATGTTTTTGTATTGTCTACTATTGGTTCCTGACCAGAAATAAAATAAAACTTTTTTATTGGCTGCAATCTCTGTTAATGTTTTGCTTTCATTTTCATAACTGACAACATCTAAATCAGGAATCGTCTTTGTGGGTTGAAGATTTGCAATACCCTCGTACAGGTTTTCAATTTCTTCTAGATGCATGTTGTTTTTGGAAACTTTCTTAAATTCCTTCAAGAAAATTTCAGTGTTTTCAGGAGCATCTTTTCTCTTTAATAAATAATCAAAAGCAACATTTCTAAAAAGATTATCTCTTAATTCTTTTTCTACTACAAGGCTGTCTATTAGATGTAGTTTGTGCTTTTTATAATGCAATTGCCTGCTTTCGTTCTTAAAATCATTTTCGCAATCGTTTAAACAGCTCATGTAAGCCAAATTTCCTAAATGGGCTTTCATAAAATCATAATAAGGTCTAAGGTAGGTAAGTGTATGGTCACCGTAGTTTACTTGATTTCTATATGCATAAAAATCTTTAGGTAATTCGTGAAGATTTTCTTCAGCAGTTTTGCTTTTATGTCTAAAGGGATAAATTTCTTTGTATCTATTGTAGGTGTAATCTATACTGCCGTTCAGTAGTTCCATTGCTTCGTTAGATAGAAGACTTTCAGAATTTAACTCGGCTAATTTATTGACCTTATCTTGTTTTAAGGATGTTATTTTATCTAAAAACTCTACCGGTTCCATTTTGTAATATTCTGAGTACATATCAGAATCTTCTTCTTCAGTAGCTAAAAAGAGTTCTAATAAAAAATTATTGGTTTCTTCATTACTGCCAGAGAAAACCAAAGACTCATCAAAATAAATGGTATTTAATCGTACCATTAAACTATCGCCCTTTTCTAAATAAACATATTGATGTTCTGGGGCTAGGTTAAAATGATACAGCCCATTTTCAATTGAAGTTAACTTAAACTTAAATCGGTTTTTATCATCAAGTTTTGCGGAGTCAACTTTTATTCCTCCCTTTAATAAAATCACTTGATCACTCGTAGGATTCACGATTTCACCGGCAAAAAGTACGGTTTCAGAATCCTTTTTAGTGGAGGAACAACCCAATAATAAGGCTACAAATGTAGAGAGTAAAATTCTAGTCATATAGTATATGGGACTGGTGTTAGCCAAAAATAATAAACCTAATCACCAGATGTTGTTAATAGCTAGTTAAATGTTGTGGTGCGCTAACTTAAGAATCTTTTATGGAATTTGATACTAAACTAGGTAGTTCAAGCCTATAAATTCTGTATTTTTGCACGGATTTTTAAAATTTTGTTTCTATGTTATCTGTTTCTAATCTTTCTGTCCAATTTGGTAAACGAGTATTGTTCGATGAAGTAAACGTTGCCTTTACCCAAGGTAACTGTTATGGTATTATTGGTGCTAACGGTGCCGGTAAATCTACTTTTTTGAAAATACTAGCTGGGCAAATGGACCCAACTTCTGGTCATGTGCATTTAGAGCCAGGTAAGAGAATGTCCATATTAGAACAGAATCATAACTCTGCTGATGATTTTACGGTATTAGAAGCTGTTGTTATGGGTAACAAACCGCTTTATGAAATCAAAAAAGAGATAGATGCCCTTTATGCTGATTACGATGATAAAAATGCAGATAGAATAGGGGAGTTGCAGGTGAAATTTGAAGAAATGAACGGGTGGAACGCAGATAGTAACGCAGCTGCATTATTGTCAAACTTAGGTATAAATGCAGATTTGCATTTCACCTTAATGTCCGAGTTGGATTCTAAATTAAAAGTACGTGTGCTTTTGGCACAGGCATTATTTGGAAATCCTGATGTGTTGATTATGGATGAGCCTACCAACGACTTGGATTATGAAACAATTAGTTGGTTAGAAAATTTCTTGGCAGATTATGAAAATACGGTAATAGTAGTAAGTCATGACCGTCACTTCTTAGATACGGTTTGTACTGATATTGGCGATATAGATTTCGGAAAATTGAATTTATATTCAGGTAACTATACGTTTTGGTATGAGAGTAGCCAATTAGCTGCTCGTCAACGTGCGCAACAAAACAAGAAGGCGGAAGAAAAAGCAAAGGAACTACAAGAATTTATTGCTCGTTTTAGTGCAAACGTTGCAAAAAGTAAGCAAGCAACTTCTCGTAAAAAGATGTTGTCTAAGTTAAAGGTAGATGATATTAAACCTTCTAGCCGTAGATATCCTGCAATTATATTTGATAGAGAGCGAGAAGCCGGTGATCAAATATTGAATGTAGAAGGACTTTCCGCTTCAACTGATGAAGGAGATATATTATTCGACAATGTAAACATCAACTTGGCAAAAGGAGATAAAATTGCCATTATTTCAAGAGATTCTAGAGCAACATCAGCGTTCTATGATATAATAAACGGAAATAAAAAAGCAGATAAAGGTACTTTTCAGTGGGGTATTACTACCACACAATCTTATCTGCCAGCAGATAATTCAGACTTTTTTACAAGTAACATCAATTTAGTGGATTGGTTGCGCCAATACGCCAAAACCGAGGAAGAACGTGAAGAAGTTTACATACGTGGTTTCTTAGGTAAAATGCTATTTAGTGGAGAGGAAGCCTTAAAAAAATGTACGGTTCTTTCTGGAGGAGAGAAAGTACGTTGTATGTTGAGTAGAATGATGTTAATGCGTGCAAATGTATTAATGTTAGATGAGCCAACAAATCACTTAGATTTAGAAAGTATTACGGCATTCAATAACTCTCTTAAGAACTTTAAGGGAACTGTTATGTTAACAACACATGATCATGAGTTTGCACAAACAGTTGCAAATAGAATCATAGAATTAACTCCTAAAGGCAACATTGATAGGTATTCAACGTTTGATGAATATATGTCTGACAAGGCATTAAAAGATCAGCGTAACAAAATGTACGCTGAATAAGCATAGAATAGATTAACCCAAATCGATGTTTTATGAAAACCTACAAATATGTGGCCTGCTTTGTGCTGGCCTTTAATTTCTTTGCATGCGAAAAATCTTCTGAACAAGTTGATGAAGAAGAAGTAGCTACAAGTGTACAAGTTGATTACACTGTTTTTCTTCAAAATAACAATCTATTAAATGGGGTTGTTGTGGGATCTGGTAATGAAGAATTTGCAGTAAAAAGTACCTTAAGTTCATTTACTGATATTCCTTCTAACGCTATAACTTATAAAACAGCAACAGATATAAGTTATTACGCTACCACCAATTGCCAAGCAATGTTACAGTGGTATAATGCTGATACTTCAACCTCTGAATCGGTTTCACTTTTTGAAGATATAAATGCATGTGATATAAATGTGCTTTCAATGGCTCATTCAAATGACTTGTTGGCAGTAGCTTACCAGAGAGAGTTGCTTGGTAAGGATAAGCAATTTGTTGTTCGTATAAATTCACTTATTGGTTCGGTTAATGATCCAACAGAAATTTCTTTGGACAAGAAGCCTGTTGATGTAGTTATTTCGACTGACAGATTATTTGTATTAACAATAAACGAATTCATAACAGATGAATTTCATTTATCTGCAATAGATCTGAATACCAATGAAGTTTTAATGGAATTGGATTTGGGATTAGATGCACAACGTTTATTTACCAATAGCAGTGGTGATATTATTATCAGCTATCCTGAATTACACACTATTTTAGACCCTGTTACTTTAGATAAATCGTACACTACTTATGGTGAAAATACGGAACCGGGTTTTATAACAACTACAGATTTTTATATTGATAATAGCGGTAAGTTTTATTTTCAAAAAAACGTGCCAAGTGCAGAGATAGAAGAGGTGCCGGCAATTTACGACTTTGAAAAGAATAGTACCGTTGTATACCTATTTGAAAATTTCTTGACAGAGACTGAGTTAAATATGAAATATAGTGTAGCAAATACATCTGCAATTGCGTACGATGAAAAGAATAATTATGTTCTAATAGGCTATGAGAAAAATGGTCAAACAGACAAAGGAGGTATTCTAAGAATTACTCCTGCTCCTGATTTTAAATTAATTGATAATATTGATTTAGACGGAGTGCCTAGAACCATTTTTGTAGAATAGATTTAGCTATTAAAATATTTACTGTTCCAAATAGCCGGGTTAAAGTTCTTGCCCATTGCAAACCCGTAAAATATTACTACTGAGGCCATACACTTAAACATGAAAAAGAACAATATCCAAAATTGAGCATTAGTGCTTGATTTTGAAAAGAGTCCGTCTGGTATTAGTAATGTTGTAGCAAAACTCAACAAAAATACTATAAAGGCTAAATTGACTATATTTTTAAATGGCCACATCAATAACTTGCGTAACGGGTGCAGGTCATTGCCCCATTGATGTACTAAGTAGTGATATCCATTGCCTATTGGAGCAAATAATAATGGATCATCTTTATCTTCTAGTTTAAAAAGTTTAGACGGAGCAATTATTTTAAATGCTTTTATTTCTAATTCATGTTCTTTCTCTAGCGTTTTAATTTTTGATAACGCTTCTGTAGGAATTTGTCCTTTAAAATATTTTGTATCTAAAAATCGTAATCTATAATCGATGCAAATTTGTTTGATTTCGTCAATGTGATAAATCTTTCCACTATCCAATAAGTCAATATTGAAATTATTAAATGGGATACCTTTGCTTGTTGAAATATTATCTTCAATTCTCTCTAGTTCATTATCAAGATTAGAAAGAATGTCATAGACTTCTTTCATTCTTGTCTCATCAGATAAAATCTGCTTATTTCTAACTTTAGATAGCTTTTGTTCAATATTCGTTTTAGGTAAAAACATATTCTTTTTTTAGCAATACACTCAAAGTTAATCAATTAGTGATTTTATCAAAATCTTGTTTAACTTAATTAAAAGTTAATAAAATGTTAAAATCGTACTATCGCTTATTTTAGACTAGGTGTCAAAGACATCTAATTGTATATTGACGAAGAAATCGAGCCGTTTATCGATTTTTAGAACATTTGCCCCTTAATAACCACCTATTATGAAAAAATGGACATCCCTCGTGTCCCTGTGTATCCTATTTTTTGGGATTCAGACCTATGCACAGGACAATGCAATTGAATTTAAATTCGAGAATCTTATCTCTACTATTAAGACGGAAAAATCCATTTTAGAACGAACAGAGTCTTTTGCTAATCATTCTTCTTTATTAAATGCGCTGAGAGCCACAAATTTAGATAAGGTATTAGATTATACTGGAGAATTTACAATTTTTGCACCTTCAAATATGGCATTTGACAAGTTGTCTAAAGCTACTATCGATAAATTATATGATCCTGAAAATAGAAAGGCATTAAAAGATATGCTTTCCTATCATATTATTGCAGATAAATTATCGGCATCTAAAATTTTAAAAGCAATGTGCAGAGGCAATGGTAGTGCAAAGTTTACTACTATTCAAGGGGACAAGATTACCGCAACCATGAAGGGTATAGACATTGTACTTACAGATACGTTTGGGAACACTGCAACAATTACCACTGCAGATTCTAATCAATCTAACGGCATCATTCATGAAGTTGACACCGTTTTTGTTCCAGAAAAAATGCTTTAATTAACGAAGTGTAGCTCCTAAATTACGCTCGTAGGTATTCTGTAACTTCGACATAATTTTTTCTATCTGTTTTTCCGTTAAAGTACTTTTGTCATCCTGTAAAGTAAAGCTTACTGCATAAGATTTCTTACCTTCTGGTAAATTTTCACCTTCATAGACATCAAAAAGTGTCATGTCTTTTAAAAACTTACGTTCTGCGCCAAATGCTAGATCATGAAGTTCTTTGTAAGTAGCTTTGTTGTCTAGTAATAATGCAAAATCCCTCTTTACTTCTGGGTGTTTTGGAATTTCTTTATAAGCTACAGGCGATGTTTCTATTTGTTTTAGAACAGCACCCCAATCAAAATCTGCAAACAACACATCTTGTTTGATATCAAATTGTTTTAGAGTTGATTTTTTTATGAGACCAAAAGAAACCAATTCTTTCTTTTTATGCGTAAATGATAATCCTTCAGAAAATAAAGTTGAAGTAGTCGGTGTACTTTTTAAATCGGTTAATCCCAGTCTATAAAGTACGGTTTCTACAATAGATTTAAGTTCAAAAAAGTTTGTGGCAACCGCTTTATTCGTCCAGCTATCTGGTACTGAATCTCCGCTTATTAATATGCTTAAATATTTTGGTTCAATTCTTTTGTCCCCTTTGGCATAGTAAGTTTTACCAAATTCAAATAATTTAAGATTAGGTCGTCTACGGTTAATATTATAGCTGGCCGCTTCTAATGCAGAGAATAATGAAGTTCTCCTTAATATTGATAAATCACCACTTAATGGGTTGATGATTTCTATGGATTTACGTTCCTCATCCTCGTCTGCCAATAAAGAAGTATAATCCGGGTTTGTTAAGCTATTGGTCAAGATTTCGTAAAAACCTTTTGCGGCTAATGCATTACCAATTGTGTTTTGAATGGTATGATCAGCAGCTGCTTCCGTAGTTGCAATAGATGCATTTAATTTTTGGCTAAAAGCTACATTGTTGTATCCGTAAACTCTTAAGATCTCTTCAATAACATCTACTTGTCGCTGAACATCTACACGGTAAGAAGGTACTTCAAGACCCATACCTGCTTCAGTTACATTTTTGACCTTAATGTCTAAAGATGCTAATATTGATTTAATAGTGTCTTTCTGAATTTCTTGTCCAATCAGCTTATTGATTTTTTCAAAAGCCAAGAACACTTCAAAATTTAGGTGTTTTTTAGGATAAAGGTCGTAAACGTCAGACGTTATTTCTCCACCAGCAATTTCTTTAATTAAAAGAGCGGCACGTTTAAGACTGTATTCTACATTTTCAATATCAATACCACGTTCAAATCTAAAAGATGCATCTGTATTTAGTGCATGTCTTTTTGCTGATTTTCTTATGGACACAGGATTGAAATAAGCACTTTCTAAAAATATTGAAGTAGTCTCTTCTGTAACTCCAGACCCTAATCCTCCAAATACACCGGCCAAACACAATGGTTTTTCGCTATCGCATATCATCAGGTCATCTTCATGTAAAGTTCTTTCAACTCCGTCAAGTGTCGTGAATTTGGTACCCTTCTCTAATGTTTTGACGACTATTTTGTTTCCTTTAATTTTTGCAGCATCAAAAGCATGTAATGGCTGCCCAAGTTCATGTAAAACGTAGTTGGTGGCATCTACTACATTGTTTTTGGGTGTAAGACCTATGGCTTTAAGTCTGTTTTGCAACCAAGTAGGAGACGGTTGAACAATAAGATTACTTAAGGTAACTCCACAATAACGCGGGGCTAACTCAGTTTTTATTACGTCTATATCAATTTTTAATGATCTATCGTTTATATTGAAATGACTTGTAGAAGGAGTAATTAGTTCCTTTGTGATTTCCTTTTGCTTAAGTCCTGCTTTCAAATCTCTTGCTACGCCAAAATGACTCATAGCATCTGCTCTGTTTGGGGTTAGGCCAATTTCAAAAACCTCGTCCTCTTCAATGTCAAAAACTTCTGAACATGGTGTTCCCGCCTTTAGGCTTTTGTCAAGCACCATGATACCATCATGACTAGTGCCAAGACCCAACTCGTCTTCTGCGCAAATCATTCCAAAGCTTTCCTCTCCTCTAATTTTGCCTTTTTTAATGGTCCAAGCTTCACCTTCAGCAGTGTATAATGTCGTGCCAATTGTAGCAACCGGTACTTTCTGACCTGCAGCAACATTCTTGGCGCCACAAACTATTTGTACAGGTGCCTCTAGACCTATATCTACCATTGTAACATTCAACTTATCCGCATTGGTGTGTTTTTCACAACTTAAGACATGACCAACAACGATACCTTTTAATCCGCCTTTTACAGATTCAAATTTTTCCACTCCTTCAACTTCCAAGCCTAAATCGGTTAAAAGTTCTCCGGTTTTCTGTGATTCCCAATCTATTTGTATGAACTGTTTAAGCCAGTTATATGATATTTTCATTCAAAAAATTTATAGGTTGCAAAGATAAAACAATGCCCGTATACATTCAATAAGCTATGAAGTCTTTATTTTAATTTTTAATTCTGCTATTTTAATTGTTTATTAGAAGTTAAATTAAAAAAAACACTATGAGATTTAGTATTGCAGTACTATCCGTTTTGATGTTATTAGGTGGATGTAAGGAGAATAAACAAAACGTAAACTTGTCTGAGGGTATTTGGCTTGTAGAATTAGGTGTTAAGGATAACCAAGTATTACCCTTCAATTTAAAAGTCAATAAAATGGATGATGGTAATTATGCAATGCAAATTTTTAATGCGGAAGAGGTTATAGATGTAGATGAAATAGAAATAAAAGGTGACTCTATAATTATACAGGCACCAGTTTTTGAAGGTTACTTGGCAGGTACTTTTACTAAAGATTCTATTCAAGGTCAGTTCATTATAGGAAGTTTAGATAGAGTTGTTCCTTTTAAAGCCATTTATGGTATTGAAGATAGGTTTGAATTAAAAAATAACAAGACGGATAGGAATGTATCTGGTATTTGGGAAACCTATTTTAGTCCTGACTTAGAAGCTGAATATGTGGGTAAAGGTATTTTTTTACAAGAAGATAATAAGGTTACGGGTACTTTTAGAACTGCAACTGGTGATTATAGATTTTTAGATGGTGTTTTAGACGGGGATTCTCTAAAATTATCTGCTTTTGATGGAGCCCATGCTTTTCTGTTTAATGCAAAAATTACAGATTCTACAATGAACGGTGTTTTTTACTCAGGCAATCATTTTAAGGAGCCTTTTGTAGCTACTAGAAATGATGGGTTTGAATTGCCAGACCCGGATTCATTAACTTTTTTAAAGGAAGGATATGATAAATTGGCATTTACTTTCCCTGATGTAGAAGGAAACATGATTTCTTTAAGCGATAAGAAATATCAAGATAAAGTGGTCTTAGTTCAATTAATGGGAACATGGTGTCCAAATTGTTTGGATGAAACTAAATTCTTGGTTGATTATTTAAAAGATAATAACGACATTGAAGTAATAGGTTTAGCCTTTGAATCTGCCAAAACAGAAGAAATTGCCAAAAAGGGGATTAAAAGATTGAAAGATAGGGTAGAGGTGACATATCCTATTCTATTGGCACAATACGGGACTTATGATAAGCAAAAAGCTCAAGAAAAGTTACCAATGCTAAATCATGTACTTTCTTACCCTACTACAATTTTTATTGATAAAATTGGGAATGTAAGGAAAATTCATACCGGATTCAACGGTCCTGCAACCGGAGAAAAATATGAGGAATTTAAATCAGACTTTAACTCATTGATTGCTGAATTAAGTAATGAATAGTTTAAATAATCGTAGATTTTCCTAAGCCGATATTTTCGTCGTTAATATTGAAGCTTCCATCTAGTTCCATGATGTTATCGGCTATAAAATCACCTACATAATTAGTACCGTATTTAGAGCTTCCTAAAATATCTGGGGTAACAATTTTTTTAGAAAATGATTTTAAAACTGCAGCAACTACCGCATCAGATTCTTCGTTCATCTTAAAATGTTGCAATAACATGGCCATGCTCAAGATGGAAGCTACGGGGTTTGCAATATTTTTACCAGCTGCATCTGGATAAGAACCATGTATGGGCTCGAACATAGCATGCTCAAGTCCTACTGATGCCGAAGGTAAAAGTCCTATAGAGCCTGCTATAACACTTCCTTGGTCAGAAAGAATATCACCGAACATATTATCCGTTAAAATAACATCGAACTGAGAAGGGTTTAAAATCATCTGTATAGCGGCATTGTCTATAAATAGGCAATTTAACGTTACATCTGGGTAACTTTCAGATATTGAACGTACCACACGTCGCCATAAACGAGACGTTTCAAGTACATTGGCTTTATCTACCAATGTCACCTTCTTTTTTCTTGAACGGGCAGATTTAAAAGCTAAATGTGCAATTCTACTAATTTCAGATTCGGTATATGTACACGTATCCGTTGCAGAATTTTTATCTTCATCAACAGATTTTTCACCGTAGTAAATTCCACCGGCAAGCTCTCTGAAAATAACTAAATCTGTATTCTGTACTTGGGTTTTTGAAAGAGGTGATTGTTTTACTAAAGAAGGAAAAACCTTTACAGGTCTAATATTAGCGAACAATCCTAATTTTTTACGCAATTTTAGTAGACCTTGCTCCGGCCATACTTTTGCTTTTGGGTCGTCATCAAATTCCGGTAAACCTAATGCGCCAAATAAAGTGGCATCTGTACTTTTGCATAATTTTAGAGTTTCCTTTGGTAATGGACTACCTGTTTGTTTTATAGCAGTTGCCCCAATAAGTCCTTTTTTAAAGGTGAAGCTATGTCCAAAAGTTTCTTCAACAGAACGTAGGCACTTAATTGATTGTGCAACGACCTCAGGTCCAATTCCATCTCCTTCTAAAACCGCAATGTCTAAATGCATAATTAGCTAATACTTTGTAAATCTATATTTGAAGTCTCTATAATTTGATGAATATCATCATCTTTTACTTCTTTTCTAGTGTCAGCATATCTCAAGAATTCTTGATACACGTCATCTAATTGTGTTTTTGTTAATTCGTAACCCACTATTTTAGCTCTGTAGGCTAGGGCAGCTCTACCACTTCTAGCGGTTAAAACAATAGAAGACTCCGTTACACCTACATCCGCAGGGTCAATAATCTCATAAGTTTCTCTATTTTTGATAACGCCATCTTGGTGAATACCAGAGCTATGTGCAAATGCATTGGCACCTACAATAGCTTTATTTGGTTGCACCATCATACCCATTTTACTAGAAACCATTAAACTGGTATCATAAAGTAATTTACTATTTATGGTAGTATCAAAATTTAAATTAGGATGTTGACGCATAATCATAACAACCTCTTCTAAAGAAGTGTTACCTGCACGCTCACCAATACCATTTATGGTACATTCAATTTGTCTTGCCCCGTTAATGACACCAGCAATGGAATTTGCCGTTGCCAATCCTAAATCATTATGACAGTGACATGATAGTATGGCCTTGTCTATTCCTTTTACGTTTTCACGTAGGTATTTAATTTTAGCTCCATATTCATCTGGTAAACAATACCCTGTAGTATCAGGAATATTAAGAACAGTAGCACCTGCTTTAATTACCGCTTCGCATACGCGAGCCAAAAACTCATTATCTGTACGGCCGGCATCTTCCGCATAAAATTCAACATCTTCAACAAAGGTCTTTGCATAGCTAACAGCGGAAACTGCACGCTCTATAATGGCATCTCTATTAGAATTGAATTTAAATTTAATATGAGAGTCAGATGTGCCAATACCTGTATGAATTCTTGGTGTTTTAGCATATTTAAGAGCTTCTGCAGCAACTTCAATGTCATTTTTGACAGCACGTGTCAATCCACAAACAGTAGCATTTTTAACGAGTTTAGCTATAGCTTCTACAGATTGAAAATCTCCTGGGCTAGATACAGGAAAACCAGCTTCAATTACATTAACCCCCAATACATCTAGGCGTTCAGCGATGACCAATTTTTGTTCCCGGTCTAATTTACAGCCCGGAACTTGCTCTCCATCTCTTAAAGTAGTGTCAAATATTTGAACGATATCTTTACTCATATTATTTACGTAGTTTTACTCGTCAAACGAATATATAACCTAAAACATAAGGCTAAGAAAATTTGTAAACATGTTTACAACGTTAAGTCAGTTTTTTAGGTGTATAAAACATTGAATTTCAATTATTTAAACTCATTTTTTTACGATGACAAATGCGCATAAAGATGCTTTGTTCGTTTTAGTTAAATCACTTTCCAAATCTGAGAAGCGTCAATTTAAGCTTTATGTAGGCAGATTAGGGGTGAATACCGACGCCAAATTTTTGGCGCTGTTCAATTTATTGGATAAAATTAAACAATATGATGAGAAAACAATACTGGAGAGTGGTATTGTTAAGAAAGCGCAACTTTCTAATTTAAAAGCACACTTATATAAGCAAATATTGGTTAGTTTAAGGCTAAATCCTGTTAATCAGAATATAAGGGTACAAATAAGGGAACAGTTAGATTTTGCCACTATTTTATATCAAAAAGGTCTTTACAAACAGAGTTTAAAAATTTTGGATAAAGTAAAGGGTATCGCTATTGAGAATGAAGAGAAAAATATAGCCTATGAAATTGTTGAGCTAGAAAAGATAATTGAAACTCAGTATATTACAAGAAGTATACCTGACCGGGCGGATGAACTTGCTATTCAAGCCAAAGAATTATCCGGTCATAATGTAATGACCAGTAAGCTGTCAAATTTATCTTTACAGCTATATGGTATGATGTTGAAAGTAGGTTACGTGCGCAGCGATGAAGATTATCAAAAGGTAAAAACATATTTTAATGACCACTTACCCTTATATAATATTGAGGACTTAGGCTTTCGAGAAAAGTTATGGTTATACAAAGCTCATTTATGGTATAGTTTTTTAACCCAAGATTTCCTGTCGTGTTTTAAATATGCCAGTAAATGGGTAGATCTTTTCTATGATCATAAGGACATGATTTATTTAAATCCGGTGTTCTTCTTAAAAGGGAATCATTATTTGTTAGAATCTCTTTTTTATGTTCAGTATAGTTCTCAGTTTAAGGAAGTTTTGGAACGTTTGGAAATTACAATAAAAGAGAAAGAATTTCCAAATAACGACAATATTAATTCACTGGTATTTATGTATTTAAATGCCAATAAATTAAATCTGCATTTTCTTGAAGGAACTTTTGAAAAAGGATTATATCTGGTAAAGATTATTGAATACGGTATCAATAAGCATAGAGATAGAATAGATGTACACCATGTAATGGTTCTTTATTATAAAATAGCATGTCTGTATTTTGGTATTGGAGATAATAAAACCTGTATTCAATATTTAAAAAAGATTATTGAAAATAAGAACTTAAAAATGCGAGAAGACCTAATGTGTTTTGCGCGTGTATTAAGTTTAGTTGCTCATTATGAGGCGGGTATGGACTATCATTTAGAAGTTCAATTAAAAAGCACGTATAAGTTTTTATTGAAGATGGATGATATGCATGCGGTACAAAAAGAGATGATTAAGTTTCTTAGAAGTTTAGGCGGTATTTACCCTAACCAGTTAAAAGCTGAATTTCAAAAATTATATAACGAACTTAAAAAGTACGAGGATCATCCGTATGAAAAAAGGGCTTTCTTATACTTGGATATTTTATCATGGTTAGAGAGTCATTTGCAGAATAAACCTGTCTCTCAAATTATGCGAGAAAAAGCGTTGAAAAAATCACGTTAGGTGAAATTTATGTAGATGAAAAGTAATCACCTTCAGCATTTATTGGAAATTAACCTCGCCATGCTTTTTGTAGCTACGTCTGGTGCCTTAGGACGCTATGTTCAGTTGTCGGTGCCTGTTGCAATTGGTGCCAGGGCAATACTAGCTTTTTTGGCATTGTTCCTATATTGTAAATGGAAAGGATTCAGTTTAAAAATCGATAAAAGAGATGCTCCGGTAATTTTTCTAAGTGGGATATTAATGGGAGTACACTGGGTAACTTATTTCTACGCATTAAAGTTATCTAATGTGGCAATAGGTATGCTTTCTATATTTACATACCCAGTGATAACGGCGTTTTTAGAACCTATTCTTTTAAAAACCAAGTTTCAATTAGTGCATTTGCTACTTGCTTTTTTAGTGCTTACCGGAATGTATTTTCTTAGTCCCACCTTAGATTTTGAAAATTCATATTCAATAGCTATCGGTTTTGGTGTATTTTCTGCTCTTGCATACGCTTTGCGCAATATTATTTTGAAGCAAAAAGTTTCAAAATATAATGGTTCAATGTTGATGACGTATCAGACTGCAATTGTTGGCGTTGTTTTATTTCCTTTCTTATTTTCAGTACCAACAAGTACGCTTTTAAATCAATGGGAAGTATTGGTTGCATTAGCGGTTTTAACAACGGCAATTGGTCATACCATGTTCTTGATGACGTTTAAACATTTCAATATAACAACAGTAAGTATATTAAGTAGTGTACAGCCTGTTTATGGTATTTTAATAGGAGCTATTTTTTTGTCTGAAATACCAAAAGGAACGACAATTTTAGGAGGTATACTTATTTTAAGTTCGGTGGTAATAGAAAGTATACGTTCTAAAAAACCGACTTGAAGTTATTTTTAGTTCTGTGAATTGATACCTGGTGTACTAGCTCCAAATTGATTGATGATATTATCTCCGAATTTGGTAAACTGTTCATTTTTAGCCATCTCTCTAACTTTTATAGGGTCAAAATCACCATTAAAATATAAAAACGAACCGTTTAGGTTGTCGTTGTTGTAAATCAATATCTCTTTTACGGAATTCTTTTTTTCACGTACAGAAACTACATTACGTTTTAAATTATCATTTTTTCTAAATACCTCAATAAAAGAGTTTCCCGTAATTCCGTTCATTTGCTGATTTAAAAATTGGGTTCTATCTGCCGTTGTGCTTGGAAATTGCATGTATCTTAAATCTTTGGTATTTCCTACCATAGCTTTCATTTCTGGAGAGATTTCACTAATCATAGATAACATGAATTGTGGTACACGCACCGCGGTAACTTGATTATCATTTTTATGGGCATTATAAAATGTGTCAATAGAGTTGTAACTACCGCAAGAAGTAATTACTAAGAATATAATTAAGACGAAAATTTTCTTTACCATGGTTATAGTGTTTGTGCTAAAATTAAGAAAATTAAAGACATGCATTCCAAATAGGATCATCTGGTGGAGGAGCAATAATTTCTAGAGGTTCTTTTTTTACTGGATGTATTAAACGCAGTTTTCTAGCATGTAAATGAATACTGCCGTTAGCATTGCTTCTGTCAAATCCGTATTTTAAGTCGCCCTTAATAGGGCTGCCAATGGCAGTAAGCTGTGACCTTATTTGATGGTGACGACCAGTTTCCAAATCAACTTCCAAAAGGAAATATCTATCTAATTTTTTTAAGATGCGATACGTTAAAATTGCCTTTTTACTATCTGGAACTTCTTTGATGTGGGCGTAAGATTTGTTTTGTTTCGTATTACGCTTCATATAATGAACCAATCTTTTCTCAGCTTCGTTCGGACAATTTTTTACCACTGCCCAATAGGTTTTTTTTGCATCTTTCTCGGCAAACATTTTGTTTAGTCTAGGTAAAGCTTTAGAGGTTTTGGCAAATACTACAATACCAGATGTAGGGCGATCCAAACGATGCACAACTCCTAAATATACATTGCCGGGTTTGTTATACTTTTTCTTTAGAAATGCTTTTACGGTGTCACTTAACGGTCTATCGCCAGTTTTATCACCTTGTACGATATCACCTGGGCGTTTGTTGATTATGATTAAGTGATTGTCTTCAAATAGTACTTGAAGATTATCTACGGTAGAATGTTGTTTTTTCGACAAATTTTAGTCTTATCTAATTAATTATTGCACTACCTAAATTGCCAGTTTTTTTCCTCTTATTATTAAGACTATAAACATAAGAACGCCAATGGTAACTGCAACGTCAGCCATATTGAATATTCCCGTTCTCAACACGCCTAATCTAATCTGAAAGAAATCTGTTACGGACCCATAAGCAATTCGATCTATTAAATTTCCTAATCCGCCACCTATGACCAAAGCAAAAGCAACAATCAATAAAAGATTTAAATTGGGTTTACTCATAATTCTATAGAGCATTATCAATAGTAATAACATTGGTAATGCCTGTAGCAGAAATCTCTTTAAAATAGGAGGGAAGTCTTGTCCAAAACCAAGCATAGCACCTGTATTCTCCACATTTGTAAGAATCAAATGATTTTTTATTACAGGAATAAAAACTTCTGGCTCTACTTTTCGGCGTGTTAGTTCTTTAGAAACTTGATCGCAGCCAACCGTCATTAAAACAATGATTAGAATCAAAAATTTACTAAAATATTTAGAACGCTTCAAAAGTGTTTGTTATTTAATACTGCTCTTCATCATTAGGGAAATCTTGACTTTTTACATCGCTTACATAGTTAGAAATGGCATTCCCCATTTCTTCATAAAGGTTCATATATCTACGTAGAAAACGAGGATTGAATTCATGTGTCATTCCTAATAAATCATGCACTACAAGAACTTGTCCGTCAGCGTGCTTACCACCACCTATACCAATGGTTGGTATGGTTAAGCTTTCGGAGACCTTTTTTGTTAATTGAGCGGGTATTTTTTCTAAAACTAGACCAAAGCATCCTAGTTTCTCTAGTAATTTGGCATCTTCCATTAATTTTTCAGCTTCTTCCTCTTCTTTAGCACGAACTGTGTAGGTTCCAAACTTGTAGATGGACTGTGGTGTTAGACCTAAATGTCCCATTACGGGTATACCAGCGGCAAGAATTCTTTTAACAGACTCCTTTATCTCTGCGCCGCCTTCTAATTTTACGGCGTGTGCACCACTTTCTTTCATAATTCTAATAGCAGAACGCAAAGCTTCCTTGGGGTCACTTTGGTAACTTCCAAACGGTAAATCAACCACAACTAATGCTCTGTCAATTGCTCTAATAACAGAAGAAGCATGATAAATCATTTGGTCTAAGGTAATAGGTAAAGTCGTTTCATGACCGGCCATTACATTACTTGCAGAATCGCCAACTAAAATAACATCGACTTTCGCGGCATCTACTATTTTTGCCATTGAATAGTCGTATGCAGTCAACATGGAGATTTTCTCTCCGTTCTTCTTCATTTCTACTAATGATTTTACGGTGACTCTTTTGTATTCTTTTTTAGCTACAGACATATTTCAATATTGATTAACAAGCATAAAAGTAAGGAGTTTTACTGAGATTAAGCATTAAGGATATAGAATCCATTTAAAAGAATACAATTAATAATTAATTAATTTTACAGTGAATTCTTAATCGAAGCGGAAACATGAACAATATCATTATTCTATTTGCATTTTTAACATATAGTTTGGTCAATGCCCAAATAGAAGAAGAGGTGAAGGTAAAGTATGCGGTAGAGACTTTTTTTTATGCTTTAAACGGTAAAAATGAATTAGCGATGAAGCGTGTTGTAGATGCCGATATTAAAATGCAAACGGTAAATTTAAATGTGCTAGGTAAGATGATTGTTAGTGATACGAATTTTAATGATTTAATAAACTTTATGATTACCACACCAGATTCTATACCTTTTCATGAAAAGATTTTGGATTATAAAATACAAATTGATGGTGGTATGGCGCACGTTTGGGCGCCATATGAATTTTGGTACAATGGAGAATTCAGTCATTGCGGAGTTAACTCCTTTCAGTTATTTAAAGAAGAAGATGCTTGGAAAATTATATATCTAGTTGATTCTAGAAGAAAGGAAGATTGCAAGCCGGTTTCAGACTAATTAATAGCATACTATTTCCACGGTCTTGAATTTGAGGCATCAGCTAATGGGAAATCTTTTGGAACTTCTTGAGTAACCTTTCCTGTTGCTGCCCATTCAGCACCACGTTGTAAAGTTGTAATAAAACCAACACATTCCATGGAGTAATCAAAATGGCCTAATGTAGAGTGAAATACACGTCCTTTACCATAATTGATAGCCATTAACTGCGGTACATTCTGTCCTAAGCCCTTAACGTTAGGGTCCCATGGCGGAGCATTTTTCTCCACATCCGCAAAAGCAGTTGCCAATATTGTAGCATTTTCAAACGGTCCCCTCATGCGTTCGTACATTTCGTCTGGTGTGTGCAACCATTTCTCAGGTATGCCTTTCATTATAGGGTGTTCCGGTGCTCTGGTTGTTAATTGAAATTTATACTCCGGTCCGTGAGAGCCACAAACTCCTTCAGACGGATCTTTTATAATTTTACCTGCATCGTTATAATATACATACGGTCCAGACTTCTCATCACGTCCTCCCCATGCACCTAAACCGATCATTTTATTATACTCGTCCCATTCTCCCCAAGCATTGTCGGCCGCATGAACAACCACTAAACCACCACCGTTATTCATATAGGCTTCAAAATCCTTTCTAGTTCCCTCTGGCCACAATGGTGAATCGGCACCTAGGTTAGAAATAATAACATCATAATCATTGAAATTAAATGTAAATTCTGAAGTCTGAATAGGACTCTCGGAAATATGATAGGTCTTATCTTCTAATGGGTAAGTTTCTATAAATGAATGGTAAGTTTCTGGTCTATCTTTATTGTATTTAATACCCAACCAAACAGAGTCCATTCTTTGAACATCTACCGTAAATAAATCGGTTTGTTCTAAATAATCTTTCATCATCATGGTAGTTTTTGGCCAGACGTAGTGGTTGTTCTGTCCGTCAATAATTAAAGCTTTTAATTTAGCCGGTGGTTGAACTTGTTCTACTGTTGCTTTTTTTTTCTCTCCACAAGCTGTAAGTAATAAGCTAAATAAAACAACTGCCATTAAATTTTTCATGTTGATGTATTATGGTTAATTCCAATGTTGACTTTAAATGTACATGAAGAAGTTAAGATGGCAAAAAACAGACAACAATAAGTAAAGAACAAAAAGTAGATTTCTTTTTGCTGATGATAAAAACTGATCTTAAATTAGCATGAAACAAAATTAGAGTACAATGAAAATATTAGGAATAGGATCTAGAATATTACATGCAGAATATGGTAAGGGAGTAATCACTAATGTGTCTAGCAATATGTATTGGGTTACATTCATGGATAAAGGATTGGAAACTATTGAGATTGATGCTGATTTTGAGGTTATAGAAGCTATTGATAATGAAGTGGATACCGTAAGTTTTTTTGATGTAGAAAGTTCATTGGTTGCTATTTTACAAAAATGGAGTGATGCAACCCAGCGTGTAGCTATTGCAGATAAATGGAAAGGCGGAAATATAGTTTTAGAGCCAGGTGAAAGTGGCGGTAGTAACAAAGAAATACCTATTAATACATTTTTTCATAAAATAGTAATGGTACGTGATCGTATACGTGTTATGGAGCAAAAAATAAATGCAAGTAAGAATTTAGATGATCAGGAAAAAATAGACTTACAGCAGTACATTACCCGTATTTATGGTAGTTTAACCACATTTAATGTTCTCTTTAAAGCAAAAAGCGACCATTTTATTGGAGAGAGATCAGGTAAGTAGCTCTTTTGTATTGAAGATTGCATATTTCAATTTTGCACACGGAGCGATTTTGCAATTTCATATTGCTTCTTTATAATATGTTCATTAAATCCATGGGCTGCATTAGAAACGATTACATATTCTTTTCTTGGAGCCCTAATTTTCTCAAAATATGGTTTGTTCAACTCTTTAGAGCATAAAATATCATGTTCCCCTTGAATCATGAATATTGGTAGTTTAAAGGTTAGTGCGGTTTTGTCAAAATCAATATTGCTAACCATGGAGGGTACGCCAATAGTTTTGTCACCAACAAGGTTTAAAAAGGAGTAATCATCACCGTTATATCTATCTCTACTATCTTCATTGTTTTCGTATTCTGCAGCAATTTTCCACCAGTTAGATGGGGCAGGATCTGCAAATTCTTTTTCAAACTGTTTTACTACACGTAAAAGTTGACCGTAGTTTTTAGCTTTTTGGTAAGGCGGCGGACCTAAATCATTAAGTTTTAAAAGGGTAGGGGTATCTTCTTTAATATTTGCTATTTTGTATACATGTGAATAGGCGTCATCAATGTTTCTAGTAAAATCCACAAATTGAGCATGACCAATATAGGCATGAAATAATTCTGGATGCTTCTGCGCCATTTTCGTAGCAAGAATTGAACCCCATGAAGTACCCATCAATATCGCTTTTCTTTGACCTAAACGTTTAAGTATATATTGAGTAACAGCAATACCGTCATTGGTCATATCTGAAATCGATAGCAGATTGTTAGTGTAGAATTCATCATTGATTTCTTTAGGGCAATTTCTGCCAAATGTTCTGCCTGCACCTCTCTGGTCCCAGTGAACAATGGTAAATTCTTTCTGCCATTCAGCATAGATATCATCTTTAAAATGACTCATACTACTACCCGGACCACCATGTATTAACAAAACTACAGGGTTGCTGATGTCGCTTCCGTTAATGGTAATCCATTGATCAATACCACCAATACTAATAAACTTAGCTTCAGCAATTTTTTTTTGAGCAAAAGATGTACTAGTGGTAAGTAATATGAAAAAGAAAATGATATTCCTTAATTGCATTTTGTTGATGATTTGATGATGAATATGGATGCTACGAAGATATCTTTCCTAATTCTAATTATTGGTGTAAGGTGCCTATCTTAACTTTTATTTTGCTTTGTGATATATTGCATAAATTTTTATACCTCTAATTGAAAACGTAAAACGGTTTTTAACTTCTCTTCAGCAACCTTTCTAAAATCAGATAAATAGATTTCTTTATGAACTTTAGACTTTCTTTTTAGGTTTTTTGACATGGCAAAAGCTTCCATTTTTTCAAAGGTTTCAATTTCATTGTCATAACTACCAATATGTAGCATTTGAATACATGGACCTTCGGTAATTTCTGTAAACTGTATACGATCTAAAAGTCTTTGTGGTTTCTTTTTTTTAGTATGTTCTAGCATTTCATTAAAAAAATCAATAGATATAAATGCCGGTTGCCTAATCATTAAATGATAAACCAGTTCATTTTTATTTAGTACGCATTTATAATTCTTTTTTGCACTTTCAGAAATATCCCATGTACCTTCTAATGGGTAAACCGTCCAGTCAATATAGTTTTCAGGTACAATTGTCATTTTTTTTAAAGTCATTTTAATAGCATATGCAACGCTGTATAAAGTTTGAATATGTTCTGTAAAAAGAGAACTACTTGGATTTCCTTCACCATGTATGCTCAAATACTGAAATTTTGGAACATTAATGAGTTCAGGTTTATTTTTTGGCATATAAATACCTTTCTCCGTTTTTCTCCACTCATGTTTTAATGTAGACTTCATATAAACAAAGTAAATAAATAAGGAAGAAGGTTGCACTTATAACATAGGTATTATGCAAATTGTAGTATTTCATAACAGTTTTGTTGCATAGATATCATTCATTTATCTCTTGTTTTGATATATTTTTTAACAACTATGGTTTTTAATTGTGCAATGGCTATTTTAGGATAAAATTTATATTATGGGTAAGGTCATTACATTCGGTGAAGTATTAATGCGAATTTCACCAAGGGGTAATAAGAAGTTTGTTCAATCTAATATTGTTGAATTTTATTTTGGAGGAACAGAATTGAATGTAGGAATTTCCATTTCTAATTTTGGAGGGAATGTAAAACATATTAGTGCCGTATCCGATGATTTTATTGGAGATACTGCTTTGACCTATATTCAAAAGTTTGGAGTGGATACATCAGCGGTAGTTAAATCTAAAAGACCCTTGGGAGTCTACTTTTTAGAAGTGGGAGCCGTAATTAGACCTAGCATGATTTCTTATAACCGATCCCATTCCGCATTTTCTGAAATAGAACCATCTAAAGTTAACTGGGAAACTGCATTGGAAGGTGGCGAATGGTTACATTGGACAGGGATAACACCAGCCTTATCTCAAGGAGCTTTTGACGTATTAAAAGAGGGTTTAAAATTAGCTAGGGAAAAAGGTTTAGCTGTTTCTGCTGATCCAACCTACCGTAGTGGTTTATGGAAATATGGTCAAGACCCTAAAGAAGCACTTATAGAACTACTAAATTATTCTACCATATTTATTGGCGGTGTAAATGAAATCAACGAGGTTTTAGGAACGGACTTTAGTTATGAAAATGATGATTTTATTGAGGCTAGCAAGCAGTTGATTAAAGAATTTCCAAGTATTGAAAAAGTATTCGATAAAATAAGGACTTCTTTGAACTCCTCTTGGCATAAAATAAGAGCACGCATGTGGAATGGTCATGAGTTTAGGGAAACCGAAGATATTGATATCACCCATGTAGTTGATCGTATAGGTACGGGAGATGCTTTTGCGGCAGGACTAATTTATGGGTTACAAGAATATGAAGATTATAAAGCTATGGAGTTTGCCAGCGCAGCATGTGCTTTAAAACATACCTACGAAGGAGACGTCAATTTTGCTACCGTTAATGAGGTCAATAATATAATTGCAGGAAATATTACCGGTAGATTAAAGCGTTGAGATATCATTACATTTATTTCCACTTGCGTAATCTAAGTATCGCTTTTAGCTTATAAATACTTTTAGAAAATGCAAATGAAAAAGAAAAGGTGGTTAATAGCGCAATAAATGCCAGGGCACCAAGAGCACCGCCAAAACCTTGAAATAAATTGTTCTTATTGATATAAATAATGCTAAACAGACATCCTGCAATTGCCAAATGAATGTAACTTCTTCTAGTGGTTGTTGAAATCATACCTATGAAAGAAGTTCCTATAAATACTACAGGTATGTTTTTGGTTAGGTATGTATTTAACAAATCAGGGAAATAGTAAAAAAATAAGCCTACTAAAAGTGATAAAAGGGCAGATGCCCTTACTGCACCTTGATTATGGTGATGACTCACATAAAAAGTTGTTGTTGCACCTAAAATTCCGGTAACTATTATGATAAAATTGTTCATTAAGCAATTAGATTAAGTAGATAGACAATAAAAACACCAAGAAAAGCCATAGTACCTAACTTACCGCCAATACCAATAAATAGATTTTTTGATAATAGAAAAAATAATCCGGCGATGATTCCTGCGGCAATTACAAATCCCAGTGTAGGGGTAATGGTATTACTGGACATACCAACGAACACACCGCAATATATTGCTGTTGGTAGTTCTTTGTAATAGTCAGATTGCTTATTTAATTTTGGGGTAAATGAGCCCAATGTACCAATTATGCCTGCAGATAAAACACTACCCAATTCATAATTTACATTGAGTAAATGGCAAGCAATAGCACCTATTGGTACCCAAATGACAACAGATAGTTTTTCATAATCATGTTTACTATGATGTAGGTCCAGATAGCCATGACCAAGCAAGACTATGACAGAAATTAAAAGTATAGCTACTATGGAAAAAAAATTATTACTGTCGTAATTATTTTTAGCAATTAAAAGTAGAAAGACAATTTGCACAATTAAAACAGTCGCTATCGTAAACCTACGGATCGCTTTGTTTTTTTTCATTACGTAAGTTAAATTTTACGGGTTTTTAAAAACATGATTACATCTTAGGCAAAGTTCAAGAATATGATTTGATTCTACTCCTTACATGTGGCTTTATTTTTATTAATAACATCAGTTTTTAGGTAGTCGGATTTTAAAATAGGATTCCAGTCAAAATCTGTTGTTTCAGTAACTGTAAAATTATTCTTAGGATCAGTAATTAAGAGTTTCTCTGTAAATTCATCTTCCATAGCCTTTAATTTATCCAATTCACAAGATGGTAATTCTCCTTTTACGGCAATTGAGCCAAGTATGTCAATTTCTTTAGGTTTTAAACCAGATTTCATGGCTACTGTAACAGTTTTCTTAGTGTCTATTCTTTGTACTGTATACAGTTCTTTCATTTCATTTGAAATGTAAAACGTATTGAATTGATATCTTCCGCCTGTGTTATAAATTGCAGCATCGGTCAGGCAAGGGGAGGACTTACTTACAATTCTTGTATTGGTGCGGTCAACTGTACCATCAGGGTATAATTCATGAAGGGCTTGTTGCAGGGCAAGATGACCTACAACCAATCCATCACAAAGGTGACCATGAAATTTAACTAGGTCTTCAATATCTATCTGTTGTATATTTCCTAAACGACCTTTTGAGAAATCAGTATCATTTAAGTGAATGGTAGAATTTATACTGGTTCCTATTTTAGGTAGATACAATTTAAAAGATCGGTCGTTGGTTTTTATATTATCTAGATGTCCCATAAAGGTTTGATCATCTCTTAAATAGTGAACATGAACAAAACTTTTTGAACCCGTATAGATGCCCTGATCTTTTTCAGAGTAAAAACCCAATAATTCCCCATTATCATTTGTGAAATTGAATTTTTGAGATTTAATTTCAGGCTTATAACCTTCCACCTCACTATTTCTTGGAGTAACTATATGAAGTGTCATTTGGTCAAACACACCAGCTATTCTAAATGCAAAAGGCTCTTTTAAATTATAACCTTTTTCAACAGCAATTTCGGCTACTTTGTTTTGAATGTCTTCAGTATTGTTCAACGGACCGTTTAATGTAAATTCTTCCCACAACTCAACATTACTATAAACAAAGAATGGAGAGCGAATATCCCAACTTTGACTAACAACTGCTTTACCTTCAATAAATGCCGAAGCATGAAAAGGTTTGCCATCAAAAACAGTTATTTCTCCTTTCATTCTGTCATAAGGTCCCATACCAAACATATTTTTTTTAATGGGTAGTGTATCAAGCCATACCTTTGTTTGGTACGTATTACCCATATCCTTCATTGCACCAATAGAATGAACTTCTGAAATGGATTGACCAATTACAGTTTGTAATAGTAGAAAGAAACTAAAAATAAATAAGTAGTGATTTTTCATTGTAAAGTGATGTTATAAAATGAGATTAAATAAATATCCAGAAATGATAATACAAAGGGTTACTACGCTAAAAAATATAAAAATCAGTTTTACGGACATTACTTTTTTAAGTAAGGTAGCTTCAGGTATTGATAACCCCACTGTTGCCATCATAAAAGCAATAGCAGTGCCTAACGGAACCCCTTTTGCTACAAATACTTGAACCACCGGTACAATGCCTGCAGCGTTCGCATACATAGGTACGGCAAGTAGAACAGCTAATGGAACTGTCCACCAGTGATCACCACCCAAATAATTATTAAAGAAATTCTCTGGTACATATCCATGCATGGCAGCACCTATTGCTATACCGATAATGACATAGACAATAACTCCTTTGACAATGTCCCAAGCACTGCGCGAAATTTCCGGAAGACGTTGGTAAAAAGTGAGTTGTTGCCCTTGAAATTGAGATTGTTGTTGTTTGTTATCAAGAATTTGCTTGACCCAATCAGATAGTAGTGGTTCTAAATTACACCTTCCTAGAAGCCAGCCTCCAATGGTTCCTAGAACAATACCGGAAACGGCATAAATTAAAGTAGCTTTTATACCGAACAGCCCTAAAAACATGGCTACTGCCACTTCATTTACCAAAGGAGATGTAATCAAAAATGCAAATGTTACGCCTAATGGAATTCCGCCTTGCACAAAACCAATGAATAAAGGTACTGAAGAGCAGGAGCAGAAAGGTGTAATAGCGCCAAAAATAGAAGCAAAAAAATGTTCTAAACCGTATAGTTTCTTCTTGTGTAGATAATCTTTTAAACGTTCAATAGGGAAATAGGCATTTACAATTCCCATTATAAAAACTATGATAAACAAAAGTATTAGAATCTTAAGGGTATCATACACAAAGAAATTTAATGCATCACCTAGGTGAGAGCCTATTTCAATACTAAATACCGAGTATATAAGCCAATCAGCAAAATGTTGTAACCAATTAAACATTGGGTGTTCTTATAATTGTTCCATCAATTTGGCAAACTTGTTTTACCGTATTGTATATGGTTCCATATTTCTCAATATTCTTCTTCAGCAAATCAATATTCAGTTTGCTGTCGTCACTATAAATATTTAGATTGTAGACTATGTTATCCATTCTTGGAGGGTGGTCAAGCCTAACAGCCTTTACTATTAAATCGGTTCTCTCGTATTTGAACTTCATCATTTCAGAAAATCGTTCCACATTTTTTAGCATGCAAGCGGCAAATGACCCTAAAAATAATTCAGCAGGATTTGGTAATACCTCAGATGTTTTAGCCGTGGTTCCAAAATCTATCTCAGATTCCTTTATATGAATTACTGCATCATCACTGAAGTTGGAAAAAGCCTTTATTTGATAATTCATAATGCTGTGTTTATTCATTTAATAGAGCAAGAACTTCAGCTTTAGTAGGTACTCTACCTTTAATAGAAATTACACCATCAATCGCCAATGCGGGAGTTGTCATTACATTAAACTTCATTATTTCCATAATGTCCTCAACTTTTTCAATAGTTGCATCTAGGTTGTTTTCAGAAACTACTTCTTTTACCACGCCGGTCATAGATTGGCATTTTGGACAACCTATGCCTAAAATCTTTATTATTTTACTCATGCTATTGTTATTTTAATGTCTTTGAACGTTTATGTTTATTATTCTAGAAATTGTTTAAATAAGATTCTAGTAGTGTTCCATTTATCCTTATTAATACAATACTTAATTTTAGGAGGCTCTAATTCACCTTTAATTAGTCCCGCGTTTTTTAATTCTTTTAAATGTTGGGAAACTGTAGACTGGGCTAAGGGGAATACATCTACTAAATCACCTGTAAAACAGCTTGAGCGATCTTTTAGGTATTTTAAAATTGCAATTCGTGTAGGGTGACCTAAAGCCTTAGCCAATAGGGCTAATTCTTCCGTATCCTCTTTATATTCTATATGGTTTATACTTCTTTTCATAATTACTATCGTAAATGTACGATGGGTAATTATTCTAAAATATGACTTAGGTCATGATTGAAAATTTAAGAGGGGGCTTTCTAAACGCAATTTATATTTGAAAAGAAGGAAGATGTTGGGAAGTGCGTATAATTTTAAATCACTACTTAATTATAAAAATAGATAAAATGAATCTCTACTATATAGGTTTGAAGTTATGATTCCTCTAAATATTTATAAATAGAATTGAGAATAGATTATTAATTAAGAAAACTATCTAAGGGCATATCAGTATAAAGGATTTCAGATATTTATTGATTTAGAAATCTAAAATTCAAATGGAATTACAGCGATGAAGAAAGAAAGTTAAAATTATTAAACCGCTTCCTTTTTTTCGGACAAGTATTTCCAGTAACGCTTTGGTACATGTTGCACATGTAATTTGGTGTTAATACGAGATTTAATGGTGGTACTTTTAAAGTAGTTATTCCATAAGTCTTGATATTCATATTCTTCAACGGTAAAAGCATCGCTCTTCTCAATACTATTAGTATGAATATCAGTAAGATCAAGCGAAATAATTTCTACGGTTTGTAAATCATAAAAAATACCATACTTGCGTTTTAGGTCGTAAATAATCCATTGCTGATCCGCATATCTATTTCTAAAGTGTTTGGATACTAATGGCAACACATCAAAATCTGGTTCTATATTGGCAAAATAAACATCATCCTTGGTCAATTGAAACCGTACAAAAGCCTCCATTCTATGCTTTTCTCTTCCTACTTTATGCGCTAATTGGTTAATCTTTAAAACACCCGCATCGCTAAAATCCGTAGTGCCTAGGTACATGCCTCCCATTAACTTTTGAATATAATGATAGAGTAGGGCCTCAATATTATTCTGCTCACTTAAAAAAGCAAAGTATATGTTCTTTATTGCCGAATTACTTTTTTTTCGCACTCCGTTCCAAACGCGTTGTGCTTTATCAATATTGGTGAATATAGTTTCAGTATCAGCAAATAGTCCACTTTGAAATTGACTATTTTTTTGAATATCGGCATGAGATAATTTTTGTTCAAAGCCGACAAAAACAGCGGTCAAAAAACCATTAAAACTACCATCGTAAACTAAAGTTTTTGAAGTATTCATATAAACAGTTTTAGAAGTTGAAGAAAAAGATTCGAGATACAATTTTCAGCCTTTTCTTAATTTTAGTTTTTAATAATACCATTTGGTATCCCAGGGCTAACATTTGACTTTGACTACGGTCAACCACAGTACTAAACATTGATAAATTCTGTGAATTAAGGGTGCTATTTAGGTTTTCCATAGTCGAAAAAAATGATTAAGTTATACTTTAATTAAATAATGATAATTGATTGTTATATTGATTTTTGAATTTTCCATTTTGAGATTGTAAAATCATTCCCTTTATCGTGGAAGCATCTAAATCTCTTCGTTCCCAATCATTGGAATTACAGATGATAAAATATTTAGCTCGGTTAAGCGCTATTCCCATTTTTTTAAGATGTTCCCAGTTTAAACTACGGTACTTTCTACCACTTATAATTTTATGAACAGAGCCCATTCCTATACCAGGAATTCTTGCCAACATTCGTGGTTCAGCTTTATTAATATCTACAGGAAAATAATTTAGGTTTCTAAGTGCCCACATTAGTTTGGGATCTATGTCCATATCTAAATTAGGATTGTCCGCATCTAATATTTCGTTCACGCTAAAACCATAAAAACGAAGTAGCCAATCTGTCTGATATAGTCGGTTTTCACGAAGCATTGGAACTTCGGAACCTAAAGAAGGTAATCTGCTATCTGTAGAAATGGGTACGTAACCAGAGTAATACACGCGTTTCATTTTATAATTCTTGTAAAAATGAGTTGCAGAGTACATGATGTCCTTATCACTTTCGCCTGTTGCACCTACTATCATTTGGGTACTTTGTCCTGCAGGGGCATATTTGGCAGTGCTTTTAATGATTTTTCGCTCTTCTTTATAACGAATAATTTCATCTTTTACCTTTTGCATAGGTTTAATGAAGTCTTCATGTTTTTTGTCTGGAGCCAATAGTTTAAGGCCGGAGATAGTGGGGATTTCAATGTTGACCGACAAACGATCAGCATATAAACCGGCCTCATACATAAGTTCATCACTGGCGCCTGGTATAGACTTTAAGTGAATGTATCCGTTAAAATTTTCTTCTTCACGCAATTTTTTAGCTACAGAAATAAGTCTTTCCATTGTATGGTCTGCACTTTTAAATATGCCAGAACTTAAGAACAGACCTTCTATATAATTTCTTCTATAGAAATTAATGGTTAAATCCACTACCTCTTGAATTTTAAAAGCAGCTCTTTGTATGTCGTTACTTTTACGTGTTACACAATAGGCGCAATCAAAAATGCAATGATTGGTCAGTAAGATCTTTAATAAAGAAACACAACGGCCGTCCTCTGTGTATGTGTGACAAATTCCGTTTCCAGTATCTCCTAAGCCATTATCCTTATTCTTACGGTTACTGCCGCTACTAGAACAAGACACATCGTATTTAGCAGCATCCGCGAGTATATTTAATTTTTCCTTTATTCTATTAAAATCCATAGCAATTTGTAATTAATCCAAAATTATGGAATAATTCCTAATTATGGAAATAATCCAAATAATATTTTGGATATAATCCATAATCACTATATTTGATGTATCGAGAATGCTAAATACTTGATTGATACCAAGCTATATTATGGAAAATGAATTGACATTAAAACGATTTACGGATTTACGACGGGAACTGGGTTATACACAGGCGGATTTTGCTGCCTTGATTGGTGTCTCTAGTACAACTGCAGATATAGAACGAGGTAGGACTAAACTTTCCGGTAAAGTGGTTTCAGAATTATTAAAACAATTCAAGATTAATCCGTTGTGGTTATTTGGCGAGAGTGAGGAACAGTATTTAGAGACTTCTAAGACAAGTGTAATACCTAAGGTAGTAACGGTAGATTCTGCCAATAGGGATAACATGGTTTTGGTGAATGCAAAAGCAGCGGCAGGATATCCACAAAATATATCCGATACCAGTTGGTATCAACAATTACCAGCTTTTGATTTACCTATTCCTGAATTTAGAAATGCAACCTATCGCGGGTTTCAAGTAGAGGGTGATAGTATGTTGCCTAATTTACATCCGGGTGAGTGGGTTTTAGCTAGGGCAATTGAACATATAGATTATGTAAGCGCAAACAAAATGTACGTGGTAGTTTTACAAGATTCTATAATGGTTAAAAAGGTTGAGAAGCGACCAAATTCAAATAATGTAACGTTGATTTCTTTGAACGAAACATATCCACCTTATGATATTAAGCCTTTTCAAATTCAAGAAATTTGGGAAGTAAGTAGCAAAATAACGTTTAATGTAGATGCTACTACCGATAGCGGACTACTACGACAATTACAAGAGTCTATGAAAGAGTTAAAAGATCAATTACAACATGTTAAGAAGGTTAATTAAACTATAGGTTTAATATTTTTTAATATACATTCCACTTTCTTTCAGCTTAAATCCTAAGCTTTTATAAAGAGAAATTGCAGCGGTTCTGTGGTGACCGCTAAATAATAATACATCATCTAGTTTTGATGATTCTGCTTGTTCTAATAGTTTTTCCATTAGCTTTCTTCCAATGCCCTGACCTCTATAATCAGAGGAGACAACTACGTCTTCTATCATACCTTTATGACCGGATACTACCTTGTATTTTGCCATCATAGCAATACCAACTAATTTATCTTCATCCATACAGATTACGGCCTCAGTGGTGTTGTAATCAGATAATGCACTCGCAATATCCAATTGCGTCAAATCTGCATTTAACTGCTTATAAAGTTCCGTAAGTTGAGATTGCAGGTCTGACGTCACCTCATTTAGTGTTATTAATTTAATTTCCATATGCTAAAATTTTCTTTAAGAACTTAAAATTACTTCATTTTTCATCATTTAGGTAATCCATGTAAACATTCTAAAATGATTATATTAAGAAAAATAAAATCTCCTCCTATTATGAGAATGCTATTATTCGTTTGTGTATTACTTTTTTCCTTTTCTTCAAATAGTCAGACAGAAGGTGAAAGATTACGTATAGGATATACTTCTGCAGCACCCTTTATAGTGAAAAACGGAGAGCATATTGAAGGGCTTAATGTCTGGTTATGGAAAAGGGTAGCTAATGATTTAAACCTGGAGTATGAGTTGATACCCATGCAGTTCTCTCCCATGTTAGATTCTTTACGTTCTGGTGGGATTGATTTAAGTATAAATCCGTTAACCATTACCAGTCAGCGTAGTAAAGAAATGGAGTTTACGCATTCTTTCTATGCTTCTAATGCAACCATAGCTATAGCTGAAGTTTCTTCAATAGATAGGTTAAAGTCTTATTTAAGGGGTTTTTTAAATGTTGGATTTCTAAGTGGTTTGTTGATTTTACTGTTTGTTATATTCTTGTTCGGGGTATTGGGTTGGCTATTTGAACGAAAAAGAAACCCGGATGTATTTAGACCGGGAAGTAGAGGACTATGGGACGGTATGTGGTGGTCTGCCGTAACACTGACCACTGTTGGATATGGAGATAAAGCTCCCGTTACCAAATTTGGAAAAATTACCGCTTTGGTTCTAATGTTTGGCGGACTACTGTTTATCTCAGGATTAACAGCAAGTATAGCATCTAGTTTAACTGTTAATCAGTTAACCAATAACCCAGACGGTTTTAATGAGTTTAAGGATAGGGCAGTGGGTACTATTAAGAACTCGGGTACGGAAAATTTCTTATCGGAACATTTTTTTAAAAAAATACATACTTATACAAATGTACCAGCTGGTTTAAAAAATTTGAACCAAGGTAACATAAACGCATTCATATACGATGAGCCTATTTTAAAATATGCCATTCAAAGAGATTCTACGCTACATAAATTAGAATTGTTACCTGTAAAGTTCGATATACAGTTTTATGCATTTGCACTCCCCAAAACACATGTAGAGTTAGAGCAACGCATAACTCAGCGAATTCTCGAAATTATAGAAACCGAAGAATGGGATATCGTTTTAAATGAATATGGATTGGCAGAATTTTAGCCTTTACGGCGTTCTAATAATACCATCATCATTAAGCTTAATATGATAATATCATCATCATTACCGTTCAGTTTTTTTACTTCACTAACCTTAAAACGGCGACCAACTAATGATTTTTCTTTAGATAAACGCACCACTGTCTCATTGTTTCCATTGATGACCAAGTAAGCGGGATTAAGAAATAAACCTGTAAATAGGTTGATAATAGGAATTTGACCAACCAAACCGTCCATTACTTTAACCCAGGCATTTTCTTCTCTAATGGTATACTTTAATTGTTTATTTTGATCAAAAACCTCATAATGCGCTTTCCATAAAGAAGCCCATCCTTTACGACCTATTTTGCCAAATTCCTTACCAGTAGGGTCAGAAAAAGAATAGCATGCAGAGAAGTCAATCCACCTATCAGCTTTAATATTGTAAAGTAAATTGGTTTTACTGTCATTTTCATAAACACCAACATTCTCCTTGAATTTAAAAAGCTTTTGCTTTACATAAGCAACCATTTTTCCATTGGCGTCTACGGCTGAGAAATCATTTGATAAAGTGCCAATGTGGAAAGTAAAATCTAAAGGAAATTTATAATCTTGCATGAAGTTGATTTTATGTTGGTGTCCTAAGCTAACTCAGTTAGCCATATTATATTATGTTTTAACAAATAAAATAGATGTTAGCGCCCACTAACTTCGCCCATAGAAATAGAGAGTGGACCAAGTTTATGTTGTGTAGGTAAAAAGACGCCGCTTTCTGTTTTAACCCATTCTTCCCATGTAGCTTCTACACCGCCAATAGGTATAATTTTTGTCCAAAGTTTAAAACTCTTAGGTCTTCCGCTGGGTTCAATAATCCACATATAAGAATCTCCCGGGGTATCTCCGCCTCGGGTATATGTAACCAATAATGCTTCTGAACCATCTTTCATATCTACTAAATATCGTTCGGTACCTCGGTCAAAAGCTTTAAAAGGAGCCACAAGCCAGAAAGAATCATTATTAAAATAGCTTTGTGCTTTTTCAATTAAGTCTTGTGTTTTTTCATATGCAACAGGTACATTATTAATAGCTGCTGTGCTGGAAGAAGGGGTTATTAGATCTAATTGAACGACAATGTCGTCCCAAGAAACGGTAACAATCTCTTTCTCTCTATTCCAGATGTAATGGTGATCGCCTCTGAAAGACCATTCCAATACCTTTGTGTTGTTATAATTTTTATAATTAAGTGCATCGAACATTCTGTATGCTAAAGCATCCGCTTCTGGTCCAGATTCTCCAGTAGGTAAAGGTTCGTTATAGAGGTAATATAAGACTCCATAGCCTATTATGGCTAGTAAAATTAGAATACCTAATAACTTAAATAATTTTTTTAGCATAATGTATTTAAATATTTCAATAATAAATTGTTGTATAAAGTATATAACCTTATTAAATTTAATTCAGAGTTGATTAAAAACCTACAGCGGCATCATCTCCACGTTTATCAGCACCCCCTTCAAGTTTTCCATTTGCTAAAACGCGAATAGCATCAACTTTACCTATAATAGGTGTTCTTTCTTCATTAATAATATATCCTTTAGATTTCATTTCTTCTTTTAATTCAGCAGAAAATCCGTCCGGTTCAAAAATGACCATATCTGGTAACCATTGATGATGAAAACGAGGAGCGTTAACGGCATCTTGCATGCTCATTTTAAATTCATATCCATTTAAAATAGTTTGTGCCACAGCAGTAATTATTGTAGATCCTCCTGGAGTTCCAACAACCATCCATAATTTACCGTTACGTTCAACAATAGTTGGGGTCATACTGCTCAACATTCTTTTTTCAGCAGCAATACTATTTGCCTCGGCTCCTACAAGACCAAACATGTTGGGTACGCCTGCCTTAGAGCTGAAATCATCCATTTCATTGTTTAAAAAGAAACCAAGTTCATCTGAATATAATTTAGAGCCGTAAGCGCCGTTAAGTGTTGTGGTGACCGATATGGCATTACCTTCTTGATCTACAATAGAGTAGTGGGTGGTTTCCATGCTCTCTACGATCTCTATATTTCCATGTTCAACTTCGGAAGATTTAGTAGCCTTTTCAAAAGAAAAGTTAGCCATTCTTTCGGCTAGGTAATCGTCACTCAATAATTTATCATACGGAATTTCAACAAAGTCAGGGTCCCCTAAAAAGTAATTTCTATCAGCATAAGCTCTTCTAGAAGCTTCTGTGAATAACTGAACCATTTTTGGAGAATTGTGACCAAGTTTTGCAACGTCATGTTTTTCCATCATTTTGAATATTTGGTTGATGGTTACGCCACCACTACTAGGTGGGCTCATAGAAATAATATGTAAATCTTTGTAGTTGAAGGTAATTGGGTCTCTCCATACCGCCTGGTATTTTTCTAAATCATCTTCAGTAATATACCCCCCTTTTTCTTGAATGAAAGCGGCTAGTTTTTGAGCTACTTCACCTTTATAGAATCCGTCTCTACCATGCTTTGCAATGCTCCTAAATGTATTTGCCAACGCAGGATATTTTATGGTGTCATTAGTTTTGAAGGCAGTAGCAAACTTAGTGCTGTCACTGTTTACCTCTATAAATTTATCGCGTTGGCTAGCTAGTCTTTTTTCTTGATTAGCGGTTACCACAACACCACGTTCCGCTAAAGCAATCACCGGAGCCATGATTTCCTCTAAAGGAAGTGATCCAAACTTTTTATGCACTTCAATAATACCTGCAACTGTACCGGGTACACCAACGGCAGTGGCGCCTAAAGTACTTTTACCGGGAATAACGTTACCCAATGAATCTAAATACATGTCTCTGTGAGCAGATAAAGGAGCTTTCTCCCTATAATCTAAAGCACCAACTTCACCATCTGCTTTTCTATACACCATAAAGCCGCCGCCGCCAAGATTTCCTGCAAATGGATATGCGACCACCAAAGCCATTTCTGTGGCTACCATGGCATCAAAAGCGTTACCGCCTTTTTCCATAATATCACTTCCTATTTTAGAGGCTTCTTCGCGAGCAGATACTACCATTGCTTTTTCTGTAACTGTGCCTGTTGGGGTCGCAGGATTCTCTTTGCAACTGCCTAGAATAACTAAGATGGCAAGTGAAATTGTTGTTTTAAATTGGTTCATAAGTGTATTAAATTAAAAGTTTAGGTAGATTGATTCAAAATTTTGATATTAAATTATTTATATTATAAATATTGAGCCTTAATTTGATTTATTGGTTAATGAAATTGATTATGGAATTCTTTCTTTTGGGTATATTAAAGTCTAATTGGTCTTTTATAAGTGAAATTAATTTTGTCATTACTTTAATACTTCAAACATATATTCATTATCACTGGTTGATGATCTGAAAGTAGTTTCAAGGTTTATATAGTTAATCAAATCATCATTGTATTCAGAAGAAAAATTATAAATTAAATTATCTGCATATAATGGTTTCATTTTAAATTGACCATCTTGCCTCAATAGAATGCCATGTCTTGCAATATAAAAGGTATTTACCAATGTCGCTTCAGATGAAACGACACGAGTGTCATGTTCGTAAGGACTCAAAGTACCGGTTATGTTTATGATTTCACTTTTAGAAATATTTATAGTTGCAGGTTGTTCAAATTCCGTTTCTAAAAACATTGATAAATTAATTAATGCGGTGTTTTGTGATGTAAGCTCGTAAATGTTTAATTCTTTACCTTCAACATCCTTTAATACATTCGGTATTTGAACATTGACCCATAAGGTGTCACCAACGGTAAACACATTTTTATCATCTTGTATAAAAATAGTATTTGGAACTTTTACCGTATAATCATCATAATTTGGTTCATTTTCTTCCTTACAACACATGCTTGCACAAAGAATATATAACGGACAAAAAACGTAAATTAAGAATGGCTTTAACATTATGAAACTATTTATTTAAAGAATTGAATTTTTGTTTTGAGAAAATAATCAGCTCTTTGAAGAACTCGGTAAATTCAGCTTCAAAAGCATCATAATGCTCTTCAAGGTCAATGATGGCAAAATTCATTTTAGATTTATTATTCGTTCTACGGTTCATACCGTTCAGTACACGAGCAATTCCGTCCATTTTAGAATAGTTAAAAATCCAATTATCAGCAATCATATAAGGCATCATCTTTTTAACCCCAATAGGTAATATTTCGTAATTGTCTTCTAAGAGGTCGTAAAAATTATCTACAAAAACATCCAATGGGATATCTGAATATTTAGACCAATTTTTGGCTAAAAAGTGATCGTAATAGATGTCAACGATAACCCTACTGTAATGGCTGTAATTTGCATGAAGTCGTTTGCTGCTTATTTTAGGAATTGGATGAGAGTCGGTATAGGTGTCTATATGTCGATGTAATTTTATTCCCTTTTGTACCTTATTAGGTAAGTGATCAAATTTATTGGCACGTATGCTATCGGCTATAAAGTTTCCTATCGTAATTTCTTTGTCGTTGAAAGAAAGAAATATGTGTGCTAAAAAATTCATTGGATTAAATTACGCTTCTAAAGTCTAATTTACAAAGAAGGGCAATAGTGATAAGTATGATACGTTTATATTTGCAAAAAACTTATTAAGATTATATGACACTAATAAAATCTATTTCAGGAATACGTGGAACCATTGGAGGTAAGCCCGGTGACAATCTTACACCTATTGATGCGGTAAAGTTTGCCGCTTCTTACGGAATTTGGTTAAAAGACTATTCTAAAAAGGAGAAGTTGAAAGTAGTTATTGGTCGTGATGCACGTTTGTCTGGCGAGATGATTCAAAATCTTGTAGTTTCTACTTTAGTTGGTTTGGGTATAGATGTAGTAGATTTAGATTTATCTACAACACCAACTGTTGAAATAGCGGTGCCAATGGAAAAGGCGGATGGAGGTATCATCTTAACGGCAAGTCATAACCCAAAACAATGGAATGCACTTAAACTATTGAATGAAAAAGGAGAATTTTTAGATGCTGCCCAAGGTGCTAAAATTTTGGCAATAGCTGAAAAAGAAGATTTCGACTTTTCAGATGTAGATTATTTAGGGGTTATAAATAAGAATGACAGTTATATAGATATACATATAGATGAAGTTTTAAACCTGTCTTTGGTAGATGCCGAAGTGGTAAAAAAAGCGAAATTTAAAGTTGTGGTTGATGGAGTGAATTCTACAGGAGGAATTGCGATACCAAAACTTTTAAAGGAATTTGGCGTTGAAGTGGTTGAGTTGTATTGTGAGCCAACCGGTCATTTTCCACATAATCCAGAACCATTAAAAGAACACTTAAAGGATATTTGCGATTTAGTAGTTAAAGAAAAAGCTGATTTCGGTATCGTTGTAGATCCAGACGTTGACCGTTTGGCATTTATAAGTAACGATGGTGAAATGTTTGGTGAAGAATACACCTTGGTGGCTTGTGCAGATTATGTTTTGGGTAAAACCAAAGGTAATACGGTTTCTAACCTATCATCTTCACGTGCTTTAAGAGATATTACACAAAAGCATGGTGGTACTTATGAGGCTGCGGCAGTTGGTGAAGTTAATGTAGTTACTAAAATGAAAGCAAATAATGCCGTTATTGGTGGTGAAGGTAATGGAGGTATCATTTATCCAGAAAGTCACTACGGTAGAGATTCATTAGTAGGTACTGCATTGTTTTTAATGTTAATGGCTGAAAAAGGTGGTACAGTGGCAGAGCTTAGAGCTAGCTACCCAAGCTACTTTATGAGTAAAAAGAAAATTCAGTTAACACCTGGTTTGGATGTTGATGGTATATTAAAGTCAATGGCAGAAAAATATGCATCTGAAGAACTGTCTACTATAGATGGTGTAAAGGTTGACTTTGCTGAAAACTGGGTGCATCTTAGAAAATCTAATACGGAGCCTATTATTAGAATTTATACGGAAGCTAAAAGTCAGACCGAAGCAGATGGTCTTGCAGATAGAATTATTGGAGAAATTAAATCTATAGCCGGTTTATAATCATAGAACCAGTTGTGAAAATAAGAAACCGGAAGTAGTTCAACTACTTCCGGTTTTTTCTTTTTATCCTTTTAGTTTACATCGGCAAATGCTGCAGGTTTTTTACCTCTATGTTTCCATCGTTTGTGGGTCCATAGGTAATATTCTGGTTTTTCTCGAATTTGCTCTTCGGTGAGTCTTAGGAATTTGTCCGTGATTTCATGTTCTCCGGTTTCTTTACTATTTATAGCAATAGGGGTAAACTCTGCTTTGTAGTGTCCGCGCTTTACCTTACTAACTTTAAGGAAAACAGTAGCCAATCCTGTTTTACGTGCCAATGCTTCTCCGCCGTTAAAAATTGGTACGGTGATACCCATAAAATCTGTCCAATAATGAGCTCTGTGTGCTTGCGGAGATTGGTCACTGACCATACCGTAGGTAGCACGGACATTATTTCTAAAATTATGAATAACCGTTTTTGCAGTTTGTGCCTGGGTAATTAAAGTGGTATTCCAGCGGGCTCTTACTTTTCTAATAAATTTATCAAAATAAGAGTTGTTTATTTTTTGATAAACCGCATATCCTTTAGAGTTAACGTAATTGTTAATGCTTACATTCCATTCCCAATTGGCATAATGTGCGCATAAAATAATAATGCTTCGTTCTTTTTCTATCTCCAGTAAAACTTCTGGATTAACAAGGTGGTATTTTTTTGCAACGGCCTCCTTGCTTAAATTCATGGTTTTTACCATTTCTAAAAACATATCACAGAGGTGTTTGTAGAAATCTTTTTCAATACGATGTATTTCTTCTTTAGACTTGTCAGGGAAAACTAAGTTTAAGTTTTCTTGTACCACTTTTCTTCTATAACCAAATACACGGTATATGAAGAAACAGGCAATATCAGATAAACCGTAAAATAGACGATGTGGCAAAATGGAAACTACCCATAAAAACGGATAAATTAAAACAAAGGCCAATAGTTGCATTCTCAAAAAAAATTATGGACAAATATAGTTATATTTGACGCCAAATAAAGGGCAGATAATGTACAACATTGATATAGCGACCATAGCAATAATAGCGGCAAATGTATTAGTGTCAATGAAGGGATTCAATGATACTACTTTTTTTGAACGATATAAATTCAGTATTGGTGCTATAAAGGCGGGGCAAAAAGATCGTATGGCAACTTCGGGATTTTTGCATGTAGATATTTCCCATTTGCTTTTTAATATGCTAACCCTTTATTTTTTTGCGGGTGTCGTAATTAATTGGTTTGATACTACAAAATTTCTGATTATTTATGCCGTAAGTCTTTTAGGAGGTAGCTTGTTGGCATTAAGTTTCCATAAAGATGAACCCTATTACTCGGCAGTTGGTGCCAGTGGTGCAGTAACGGGTATTTTGTATTCGGCGATTCTTCTTCAACCAGACATGAGATTAGGTATCATGTTTATACCGATTCCTGTCCCTGCATATGTTGTGGGTATTGGTTATTTGTTGTATTCTATTTATGGTATGAAGAAAAGATTGGGTAACATAGGGCATACGGCACACTTTGGGGGTGCAATAGGCGGTTATTTAACTACACTCTTGTTTATGCCAAGTTTGTTACAAACAGATACGCTAATGGTGGGCTTACTAGCATTACCAATTTTATTGTTGTTGGTCCTAGAAAAAATGGGTAAGATTTAAGCTACTTTGTACATTTTTATAGATAAAGTGTATGATTTACGCTAAAAAAGTGCATTTCATCGTATTTCCCTGTGTATAGACAACAATCGCAAAGGTCGGGTCGTTATTGCAAAAACCCCGATTAAAATGAATTTACCCCTATCTGTAAGAAAAGTATGTTTAACTGCTGTAACTGCATCTTTGTTTATAGCAAGTTGTAGCGATGAAACAACAGTTTTTGAAAACCCTGAAGATAATTTAGTAAGTGAAACTGATCAGTCTAAGCTAGATAATAGTGTTAGCTTTGAGCGGGCCGGTGTTTTGGATATTTTTGAAGATCCGATTAACAGTGCTAAAAGATCAAGTGTTACAGGAAAAGACGAAGAAGAGGAAGCAGGTGATTATCCGCTTTCACTTGTAGCTCAGATTGAACCACCTACATTCACAAACGGTGAAAACCTAGCCGCTACCCATGTTGCTTTAGATGGTGATTATGGCTACGTATCATATAATACAGTTGGTCTAGACTACGTTGGTGCTATAGATGTAATTGATATTAGTGACCCTACAAGTCCAAGGGTAACCTCTAGAGTATATTATACAAATGCAGATTTAAACTCAATTGCTTATGACAATGGATATATATATGTAGCCGGTGGTGTAGATTCTGAGCAATCGGTTACCGCAACGGCTAATTCATTGGTGGCTAAAATTGCAGTAAGTGGTGGTAGAATGAATACTTCTAATATTTCATACGGTTTTCAAGAAGGCTTTAATGCTACTGATGTTCGTATAGTAAATGACAATGTAGTTGTAACAAGTGGTCAAGATGGCTTTGTAGTCGTTTATAATAAAACTGACCTAAGTGTATTGAACGAGGCTGCTTTTTCAGATTTACGTTCTGTAGCATATAATGGGAGTGAAATGGCTGTTTTAGATGCCGCGCAAGGTGTTAGCTTCTTAGATCAAAATTTGAACACTACCCGTAGTATCGCTATTAATTCTGATTTTGGAATAGATGCCAAACGTACTTTGGACTTTTTGGATGAAAATATTATTGTTTCGGAAGGAACAAAAGGTGCCGGGGTATATAATGCAACTTCAGGAAGTTTTGTAGAATATTTGCCTATTTTAACAAGTCCGGAAAATGCGGAGCCAGGTGAAATAGTTACCAATGGTGTAGCGGTAAACGAAAATGTGCTGTTAATGGCTAACGGTGCCGGCGGATTAAGTCTTTCTGAAACTAATAATGACAACACTGTTGGTGTTGGTGTAATTGAGCTAACTGGTTCAATAAATTATGTAGCAACAAAAGGTGATTATATTTTTGCTGCATCAGGTAAATCAGGATTTCAGATTATTAAACTTAATAGACCTAGCGATAGCTTAACAGAGCGTTGTTCAGATTTAGAAAGTTATTCCGGTAGTGCAAATTTAAACGTAAACGGCGGCGACGATTTTGCATATAGAGGGTCTAAAAGATTCAATAGTATGAACATTGGAGGCAATTTGTTGCTATGTGGCTCTTGGACCGTAAAAGAAGGTGTTAATATCAATTCAAATGGATTGTTTGAGATGAATGGAACTATAGTGGTTGGTAGAAATAATAGCCAAAGAAATATTACTGTGAATGCAGGAGCAACTCTAAGAGTAGAAGGTAATTTAACCATATATGGTAATTTAACTCTTAATGAAGGTGCTACTATTGAATTTATAGGTGATGATTCTGTAGTTAATATCTTTGGTAATGTTACTAGAGGAGCGAATACTACAGTGGATGGTACTTTTAGAGATGTAAGAGATGTATTTTAATTAATAAGTAAAGACATAAAAAAAGCCCGAACATAAAATGTTCGGGCTTTTTTTTAATATTATTTGAAAACCTAGTTCAGTAACTCTGCAACTTTAGCTTCAAGAGCAGGACCTCTTAAGTTTTTGGCAACGATAACACCGTTTTCATCCAATAAGAATGCAGCGGGTATGGCATCAACATTATAAAGCTTGGCAATTTGATCGTCAAAGTAAGCAATGTTAGAAATATGGTTCCAAACCAATCCGTCTTCTACGATAGCTTTTTTCCAAGCTTCTTCTGTTCTATCCAGCGAAACACCTAAAACGTTTAGACCTTTGTCATGGTATTTGTTATATACTGCCACAATATTAGGGTTCTCAGCTCTACATGGTCTGCACCATCCTGCCCAAAAATCAATTAAAGTAACTTTTCCCATTACATCTTTCAAGGCAAGTTCAGTTCCGTCAGGGCTAGGACCTGAAAATTCAGGAGCCTTTGCGCCAATACTAGAGTTTTTACCAGCTGCCTCAGAAGCCTTTAGTTTTTCAATACCTTCTTGTATTTGTTTTCCAGGTTTAGAGTTTTTAATCTCTTCTGAAAGCGTTTTGTAAATATCTTCAGCTTCCTCTAGTTCAACTGCTTTGGTAGCAACAGCTCTATCTAATACTAAGGCTGAGATTAACGCTTTAGGGTGACTTTTTACATAGTCAAGTTCAAAAGTTTTATACTCCTCTTGAAGTTCTTTCATTTCATCTTGTAGTGCCAATGCAGACTCACCAGATGCAGCTTTCATATCTTGTTGTATAGATTGTGCTTGAAGAGATATTTCTCTTGATTGCTCCATATAATCTGCGAAAGTGTCATTTTGGAAGGTTCCACTTATATCTGCAAAGCCCATACTATCTCTTTGAGCACTAAATTGAATTTCTCCGTTTTCAAGTATTACGGCAGTATAGCCAGGCAATTGTTCAACAAAGATATAATGAAGCTCAGGAATATCGGATTTTCCGGTAAAGGTAAATTCACCATTTGTTGTAGTAGCGGTATCAACTTCCATGGGTTGATTGTTTTCTCCTATTTTCTTCAAGAAAACACGAGTGCCATCTGTCATTTCACCTCTCAACTTACCATTTAGGGTAAAGCCTTCTGGCTTTGAGTTGCAGCTAAACAATAAAACGCCTGCAAGCAGTATTAAAATACTATTTTTCATAAATTTCACTTAGGTTAAGTTACAAATGTACTTATATATAGGATATAAAAAAAGACCCTTAACGCAATGGTTAAAGGTCTTTTCAATATCGTTATAACTGAGATTAAAACTGGTAGCGTATACCGAGTCCGATATCAAAATCAAAATTATCCGAAAAACCGTCGTAACCTACTACTCCAAGCTCTGGTCTAAAATCCAATGATATAATTAATGGAATGTCAAAGTTGTATTCTATACCTACGTCGCCAGCGGCAAATACAAATAATCCACCGTCATCTCCAGGGAAATCAACACTTCCTAATCCGCCTCCAACGCCATAATACCATTGAAAATCTCCTTCTATTGGACGAACCCATTGGTAAAGCCCTGCAATTTTAAACGCATTAAAATTTCTACTATCTCTCCATCCTAGGTCAAATTCAACCCTGGTGTCTCTTGTTAGTGATTTTTGATAACTGATTTCTGCTCCAAATCCGTCACTATCCCCTAATCGTAATCCTAATGCATGATTAGATATTTCTTGTGCGGAAAGCGAACAGGTTGCCATAAAAATGAATACGGTAATACCTTTTAAAATCTTCATATAGTTATTCCTTTTTGTGATGAAAAATGAGCCGATTTGTAATGTGGCTCACACAATAAAACTTAATTTAGCAATCAAAATTGTGTTACGTTGGATAATAATTCGCTGTTAAAGTTACGACAAGATATAGAGGGAGATGTACGATTTGATAATCTTACGAAGACTATTTATGCTACAGATGCATCGGTTTACCGAAAAATACCTCTAGGGGCAGCTTTTCCAAAGAGTGTTGATGATATTAAAAAAATCATACGCTTTGCCAACGATGAAAACGTAGCACTTATACCAAGAACTGCAGGAACTTCTCTAGCTGGACAATGTGTAGGTGATGGTTTGGTGGTTGATGTGTCAAAGCATTTTACGGAAATCATAAGTCTAGATAAGGATAAGAAACAAGTAACTGTTCAACCTGGAGTTATTAGAGATGAGCTGAATCAATTTCTAAAACCATATGGATTGTTTTTTGGACCTAATACATCAACATCAAATAGATGTATGATCGGTGGTATGGTGGGTAATAATTCTTCTGGTACTACATCTATACAATATGGGGTAACTAGAGATAAGGTTATTTCAATGAAAACCATACTTTCAGATGGTAGTGAAGCTGAATTTGGAAGAATATCAGCAGCAGATTTCAAGCAAAAACAACTTGGTAAATCACTTGAAGCATCACTTTATAACAACATTTTTAAAGAGCTAGATAATAAAGGCATAGCATCTGAAATAAAAGAACATTTTCCTAAGCCTGAAATTCACAGAAGAAGTACTGGATATGCCGTAGATGAATTATTGAAATCAGATATTCTAGGAGGTGAATTACCGTATTTTAATATGGCAGAATTGCTGTGCGGAAGTGAAGGTACATTAGCTTTTACAACAGAAATTACCGTTCAATTAGACGACCTTCCGCCGGCATTATCTGCAATGGTTGTTACGCATTATACCTCTTTGGAAGATTGCTTAATGGATGTAGTTCCTGTAATGGAGCATCCGTTGCAACTATGTGAAATGATGGATAAAGTCATTTTAGATTGTACAAAAAATAACCGGGCGCAATTAGCAAATCGTTTTTTTGTAGAAGGTGATCCGGCAGCATTATTAATGCTACAAGTTTCTGCACATACAGAAACTGAATTGAAAGAAGCGGTAACGTCATTACAAAAAACCATAGCCAAATCTGGACTCAGTTATTCCAATCCTGTGTTATATGGAGATCAGATACCAAAAGCGATTGAGCTAAGAAAAGCAGGGTTGGGTCTGTTAGGTAATATAGTTGGGGACATGAAAGCCGTTGCCTGTATAGAAGATACCGCGGTAGCCTTGCCGGATTTAAAGGATTTTATTGCGGAGTTTTCGGTAATTATGAAAGGTTATGGTCAGAGCGCGGTATACTATGCTCATGCAGGTGCTGGTGAACTGCACTTAAGGCCTATTCTAAATCTTAAAAAATCAACAGATGTAAGTTTGTTTAGAAACATAACCACAGATGTTGCCAAATTGACTAAAAAATATAAAGGTTCATTTAGTGGGGAGCATGGTGATGGTATTGTCCGTGCGGAGTTTATCCCTATAATGATAGGTGATAAGAACTATGAACTTCTAAAAAGGATTAAATCTTATTTTGATCCTAAAGGTATTTTTAACCCAGGTAAAATTGTAGACGCCTATCCTATGGATAAGTCGTTTAGATACGAAGTTGACCGTAAAGAACCGGAGATAGAGACATTGATGGATTTTTCGGATAGTGAGGGAATACTAAAAGCAGCTGAAAAATGTAATGGAAGTGGTGATTGTAGAAAGACCCACCACATGAACGGTGGTATGTGTCCAAGTTACCACGCAACCAAAAATGAAAAAGATACTACTAGAGGTAGGGCAAATACCTTAAGAGAGTTTTTGACGAACCCAAGTAGTTTGGCAAAGAATAGTTTTGATAGTCCTGAAATTAAGGAGGCGTTTGATCTTTGTTTAAGTTGTAAGGCTTGTGCAAGTGAGTGTCCAAGTAATGTAGATGTATCCACTTTAAAAGCAGAGTTTTTATATCAATATCAAGAGGCTAACGGGTACTCTTTAAGAGGTAAATTGTTTGCATATAATACCAAGCTAAATGGATTGGGGAGTAAGGTTTCTGGTTTAACAAATGCTGTTTATGATTCCAAATTTCTAGGCGGATTATTAAAAAAGACTAGCGGAGTAGCTAAAGAACGAACTTTGCCAAAAGTTTATAGTTTTAATTTCGATAAACATCTTCAAGAATATGGTAGTCAGTATACTAAGTCAAAGAGTAAAGTAGTTTTATTTATAGATGAATTTACTAAATACTTAGATATTGAAGTAGGTAAAGATGCTATTGAATTATTATCTAAACTAGGCTACGAAATTGAATTGTATTATGCGGAAAGTGGAAGAACATTTCTTTCAAAAGGCTTTTTAAAGCAAGCTCAAAAGTTAGCGATTAAGAATACGCAAGAATTAAAAAAGTTTGCAGATGCAGGTTTGCCTATTTTAGGTTTAGAGCCTTCGGCCATTTTGTCTTTTAGAGATGAATACAAACGTATGACCTCGGATAAAGAGATGGCGCAGAAGATAGCAGATAATTCATTTTTGATAGAAGAGTTTTTAGCAAAGGAAATAACAGAAGGCAATTTAAAATCATCTGATTTTACAGATGAAGCTAGAGATATAAAAATTCATAATCATTGTCACCAAAAAGCATTGAGTAATCAAAAAGTAACTTTTGATGTTTTGAATTTGCCCATAAATTATAAGGTCACCATTATAGCATCTGGTTGTTGTGGCATGGCGGGCTCTTTTGGTTATGAAGAAGAGCATTATGAAACCAGCATGAAAATTGGGTCTTTGAAATTATTCCCTGCAGTGAAAAAATCATCTGCAGAAACAATAATTGCAGCCAATGGTACTAGTTGTAGGCATCAAATATTTGATGGTACCAAGAGAATAGCCAAACATCCAGTAAGTATATTGAAAGATGCTTTGGTGTAATTCTTAGTCATTAAGACCATTTCTTTCATTTTGATTCAGTTCCCTGGTCTTACGTTGTGTAATGGTAGCTATAAGCTCGTTCATGTCCATAGACTTAAGTTCTTCATCCATATAGAATGAAGCTAGCTTGTCGTTTTCGTAACGGTAGAGTTTCCAACGTTTAAAAGAATATTCAAGGGCTGTCATATGCTTAACCCAATCTCCAGAATTTAGATATAGGCATTCTCCCTTTTTTGTTTCAAAAAGTTGTTTGTTAGGTGCATGGCTATGTCCACATACGACATGGTCAAAATGCTGTTTTATAGCCATTTTAGCTACATTTTTTTCAAATAAGGCTATTTGTTCAGGGTCACGATTACCATGTTCTAATTCTGGATTGGAGAATGGTTTATTTTTCTTTCCAAATAATTGCAGTCCCTTGGTTTTTAGTTTTGCTAGTTTTAATAAAACATCAAAACCTGCTCCACCAAAATTTAGTAGCCATTGGGAGTGACGAAATGAAAAATCGAAAATATCACCATGAAAAAATAATGTGTTTTTCCCATTAAGTTTTAATGTAAGTCTATCGGAAACTTGTATTGCTCCCATGTAAATGTCGTCTATCTTACGAAAGGGCTCATCACGATTACCGGTAATATAGTGAACAACGGTACCTTTGGCAGCCAATGAGAATATCTTCTTTACTACCTTAAGATGAGAAGGAGGAAAGTAGTTATTGCGCATTTTTTTTGCATCAAGTATATCCCCATTAAGAATAAGAATCTTAGGGTCTATGCTAGATAGATATGTCAATAACTCCTCTGCATGACATGCATATGAGCCTAAGTGAACATCTGATAAAACAGCTATTTCGAGACGGCGTTTTTTCAAGGGGATAATTTTAAGGACAAAATTAATCCTAATGGTATACGTGGTGGTTATTTAGTTGGTCAACAATTTTTAATCATAAGGTTAAATAATCATTATCACAAAAGAGTAAGGTTAAGCTAATATTAAGCACTTTTTAAATTTTTCTTTCCAGCATTTAACATTTACCTTTGAAGCTAGTTGAATTGTAAGTTTACAATCTGTATTATATTATTTAGAACGTACATATTATGGCAGGAAATACCTTTGGAAACATATTTAGGGTAAGCACTTTTGGAGAATCTCATGGAAAAGCAATTGGAGGGGTTATAGATGGCTGTCCATCAGAAATAGAATTAGATTTTGATGCCATACAGAATGATCTTAATCGTCGTAAACCAGGACAATCTGCCATTGTAACCCAAAGAAAAGAGCCAGATGAAGTAGAGTTTTATTCAGGAATTTTTGAAGGTAAAACTACGGGAACACCAATAGGTTTTGCGATTCATAATACAAATCAAAAATCTAAAGATTACGGACACATAAAAGATTCTTACAGACCATCACATGCAGATTACGTGTATGATAAAAAGTATGGATTTAGGGATTACCGTGGTGGTGGTAGAAGTTCTGCACGTGAAACGGCAAGTAGAGTAGTGGCAGGAGCTATTGCAAAACAGTTTTTGAAAGGGATAGAAATACAAGCTTTTGTATCTCAAGTTGGGGATATGAGTTTGGGTAAGCATTATACTGAATTAGATTTATCGTTAACGGAAACTAATGATGTACGTTGCCCTGATCTAGAAATGGCTTCTAAAATGGAAGAATATATCAAGTCTATTAAAAAAGACGGAGATACCATTGGCGGAATTATTACCTGTGTCGCCAAAAATGTACCGATTGGTTTAGGAGAACCGGTTTTTGATAAACTTCATGCAGAATTAGGCAAAGCAATGTTATCTATAAACGCTGTTAAAGGATTTGAATACGGAAGCGGATTTGAAGGTGTGAAGATGAAAGGTAGTGAACACAACGATCAATTCAATAAAGATGGTTCTACAAAAACTAACTATAGCGGAGGTATACAAGGCGGAATTAGTAATGGTATGGATATCTATTTTAACGTAGCTTTCAAGCCCGTTGCAACCGTAATTCAAGGCTACGAAACAATTGATAAAGAGGGTAATACCGTTAAAACTCAGGGTAAAGGTAGACATGATCCCTGTGTGGTACCTAGAGCAGTACCAATAGTTGAGGCTATGACTGCATTGGTTTTGGCAGATTACACCCTATTGAACAGGACCATTAAATTATAGGTTCCGTTTTTAGCACTTTTCCTTGCAAAATACTATCTTACTTCCCTAAACTAATTTATATATGAGGAAGCTTGAGTTGCATTGGCAAATTCTAATAGGAATGTTAGCGGGAGTTTTATTTGCTTTAGCCATGGTTCAATTAGAATGGGGGCCAAAATTCATTTCAGATTGGATCAAACCTTTTGGTAATATTTTCATCAACTCATTAAAGCTTATTGCCGTTCCTCTTATTCTAGGTTCATTGATAAAAGGAGTGTCCGATTTAAAGGATATCTCTAAACTTTCTCAAATGGGCGGTCGTACAATCGGTATATATATTGCAACTACGGTTATAGCTGTTACCATTGGTTTAGGTGTAGTGAACATTGTAAAACCCGGTGCATCTATTACGGAAGCAACCAGGATGGAATTGGTTGAAAATTATAAAGGTGATGCAGATGCTATTAAAACAAAGGCTGATAAGCAGAAAGAGGCTGGACCTTTACAAGCTTTAGAGGATTTAGTTCCAAGTAACATCTTTGCGGCAGCTTCCGATAATGGGAATATGCTACAAGTTATATTCTTTGCCATTTTCTTTGGTATAGGGTTGATATTGATACCTGAAGAACAAGCAACACCTGTTAAAAAATTCTTTGATGGATTTAATGAGGTTATTTTAAAGCTAATAGATTTAATAATGCTTGCGGCTCCATATGGTGTATTTGCGCTATTGGCGGCATTAATCGTGGAATCCCCAAGTTTAGATTTGTTTAAAGCATTGGCGTGGTATGCTTTCTGTGTAGTATTAGGACTGGCATTGATGTTGGGTGTTTATCTTCTTTTGGTTTGGGTATTTACTAAAACTTCACCAAGCACCTTTATGAAAGGTATGTCACCTGCTCAACTCCTAGCTTTTTCTACGAGTTCAAGCGCTGCAACCTTACCGGTAACTATGGAAAGGGTAGAGGAGCATTTGGGTGTAGATGAGGAAGTAACTAGTTTCGTACTTCCAATTGGTGCAACAATTAATATGGATGGTACAAGTTTATACCAAGCCATAGCTGCAGTATTTATTGCGCAAGCTTTTGGTATGGAATTAAGTTTGTCTGCTCAACTAGGAATTATAGTTACAGCAACTTTAGCTTCTATAGGTAGTGCTGCAGTACCTGGAGCCGGTATGGTTATGCTTGTTATAGTCCTTGCGCAAGCAGGGATTCCTGAAGCAGGTTTAGCGTTGATATTTGCGGTGGATAGACCATTGGATATGTGCAGAACGGTAATTAACGTATCAGGTGATGCATCCGTTTCTATGATGGTAGCAAAATCCGTTGGCAAGCTAAATGAGCCAAAAGTTAAGAATTGGGATGACAATTATAAGAAGTAAATTTATTTCTTCTTAGATTTTTTGTCATTCAGTTTATCGGCAGCATCTGTGGCGTCTTTGTAATTAAGGTCATCGTCTACAACCTCCTTATAAGCTTGGACCCATGCGTTTCTAAATATTCTTGAGACTGTGGGCCAAATCTTTGTTTTAACGTTGTTAAGGTCTCCCTCTACGGGTATTTTAGTTGCTAAGGTATCTTTCTTGTGATTTTTTAGAACGAACTTAAAAAAACCTACAAAACCTTCCCATAGCGTTTTAAGAAATCCATCGTCCTTACCTATTAGCTTGGCATCTTTTAAAATAGGTTTAAAAGAACCTTTCATATATCCATCTGCAATAGCTAGCTCTCCAAATAAATCAAAAGAACCTTCATCAAAATCGATACCTGCATAATAGTTGGTAAAATCATTTAAGGCTTTAGCAGTGGCGTTTTCTAGACTAAAGGACATATCCATATCAGGAATCTCCTTAACCAAGTTCATATCCCCATCTAATATGACATCTCCATTTCCAATTGATGTTGCTGTAGCATGAATGTTAGAAGGTAGCGTTCTTGATTTTTCAACGACGTTTCTAAGATTGGATGCAGATAATTCTACGTTAGATAAGTGTAAATCAATATTTGGATCTGCTTGTAATTGTAAAAACGCAAATTTGCCATTTTTAATAGTGAATTGGTTAATGTCTATAGGAACTAAATCTGTAAGTGCTTTAGACCAATCCTCGGTATCGGCAACCCCAGTGGTGTCCTGTTGATCTTCAAATACATATAGTATGGTTGGTTCTGTCATTTCAATTTCACTTACTATTTTTCCATGAAAAAGCGCGTTCCATTCTACTGAAATGTCGGTTTTTTTAAAGTCTAAAAAAGGAAGTTCAGTATTACCATTCACCGTGTTTAGGTACATGCCGTGTATGGTATAAGCTCCGCGAATAATAGATAAATCAATATCTTCTACTTGGCCGTAGTAACCAGGTATGTCGGCAAGAACTTTATTTACGTAATTTTTTACAAAATAGGGTAGGGATAAACGAATTACAACGAGAAGTACAATCAATACTACCGGTATCACATATCTTTTTTTCTTATAACGTTTCCTATGTACTTCACTCATAAAAATAAATCTTTATTTCAAACATTGATAAGATAAATGAATGAAAATAAAAGTGTTGGGTTGCAAAGTGATAGGGGTAAAAGTTTTAATATTAGGATTAAAAATAGCTTTAAGGGCTATTAAAGTGACATTTAAATGAATTTGCTCTTTAATTCTTCGGTAGGTATCATGCAAGCCTCTTTTTTACCGTACCATTTGTACCTATTTGCGGCAATAAAATCGTATACGATATTCCTAAATGACTCCGGAAGCCAAAGTAAAATGGATGAAATTGTGCGAAGTCCTTTCAGATCTTTCCCAATTTCCAGCGCTGCGGTAGATTTTGTGTAATAGGCGATATTGGGTATAATAAGAATGATGGAATCAATTTCATTAGTATCGATATTTCGCTCGGCCAATAATTTTTCACCTGTTTCGCTTTGAATAGCTGCATATCTAAAAATATCATTTTCATCTCGTTTAATAGCAAACTGAACACTACTGTTGCAAAGGTTGCAAACACCATCAAAAAGAATGATTTTTTTATTTGAATTCACATTGTAAAATTAAAACAATTTTTAATCAACATCTCACAACTTTTCTATAATAAACATCTCGTGTTGTATAACAAAATTAGTTGCAATGAGTGCTATATATAGTTTTAAAAGCTGTAAATAATCGTATACGATTATTTACAACTAGCTGAAATACAGCGTTATTTCTTCTTTTGAACCATTTCTAGTTGGTCTACACTAACATTGGTAGTAAATATGCCATAATTGACTATAGCCTTCCCTTTTTCAAGTGAATCTATACTACCTACTGCTTTACCATCTAACATACGAACGCGGTCACCAATTTTAAAAACAGGTCTTGGTTTATTCTTTTCCTTGAAAATAGCTTTCTTCTTTTCAACCTTCTTCTTCTCACGAATAACCTTTACTTCCTTTTGGACTTCTTGAGCCACCTTTGCCTTTTTAGCTCGCTCAGCCTTAGCCTGATTTGCAGTTTTCTTCTTGCGCTTGCTATTTTCGGTTTCAACTATTCTCAATAGCTCGGAAACCAAAGGTCGTTTCTTGTTATCTTGAAAATATTTATCTGCGGCAACATTAACTTTATTGCCCAGTTGAATCATACGCTGGTCATGATCATAAAGTTCTTGGTAGTTCTCTAGTTTAGATTTTATTTTGGCATTTAGCTTTTCCAATCTTTCATTCTCTTCTCTAGCCTTATCTTCTTCCTCTTTTAACCTAGAGCCTGTTTGCGCCATTTTACTCCGTTCTTTTTGCAGTTTGGCAATAGTAGCATCAAATCTAACTTTGCCACGCTCTATTTTCTTTTTGGCTTTGTTAATGAGTGAATAGGGGATGCCGTTCTTTTGGGCAACCTCAAATGTAAACGAACTACCTGCTTGTCCTAAAATCAATTGAAAGGTTGGTTCTAGGGTTTTACCATCAAAAAGCATGTTTGCATTAGTTACATGCGGTAATTCGTTGGCCAGTGCTTTTAAATTGGCGTAATGAGTTGTAATTACGCCGTAGGAGCCCCTTTCGTAGAACACTTCCAAGAACGCCTCGGCAAGGGCGCCTCCTAATTCTGGATCACTTCCAGTACCAAATTCATCGATTAGGAATAAGGTGTTATTGTCGCAACGCTTTAAAAATTGGTTCATGTTCTTTAAGCGGTAACTGTATGTACTTAGGTGATTTTCAATACTTTGGTTGTCGCCAATATCCGTTAGAATTTTTTTGAAAAAGCAAACTTCACTTCTTTCATGAACGGGAATCAACATTCCGCTTTGAAGCATTACTTGAAGTAGACCAATAGTTTTTAATGTAATACTCTTACCGCCTGCATTAGGACCGGATATGACTATAATTCTATTTTCGTCATGCAGTTCAATTGTTTGCGGATATGTCTTTTCGCCTTTGCGCTTATTGTTTAAAAACAGTAGTGGGTGATATGCATCTCGTAAAAACAATCTATTGTTAGAATTGATTTTTGGCAAAAGAGCGTTAATATCTTCCGCGTGCTTAGCTTTTGCCGCAATTACATCTACTTGTGTTAAAAAATCCTGATAATTGCTTAAAAGCGCTCTAAATGGTCTTATTTGGTTCGTTAACTGCTTAAGTATGCGCTGAACTTCTTCCCTCTCTTCAAATTCTAAATTATTTAGTTCGCGGCTGTATTTTAATGAAGCTTCAGGTTCAATGTAGACGATACTCCCGGTTTTTGAAGTACCCATTACGGCACCCTTTACTTTTTTGCGGTACATTGCCTTAACCGCTAAAACTCGTCTGTTTTCCACTACAGACTCTCTGATTTCATCTAAATAATCTGATGATTGGTAGGTGTTTAATGCAGAGCCGAAGCTTTGGCTAATTTTTCCGCGAACGGCATTTATTTGCCTTCTTATGACAAATAACTCGTTAGATGCATTGTCCTTTACCTCACCAAAACGGTCGATTACGTTGTTAATTAAAACGGGAATTTCCGTGTTTTGCTCAAGTTTTAAAGCGAAATCATAAAATAGGGGATAGTACTCTTTAAATTTTTTAAAGAATTTCTGATGCTGAGCTACAGTAGTACAAATACTAGCTATTCTTTTGAATCCTTGTAACTCCAGCGTTGTATTTTCAATTTTCAGCAGTTTAAGGTCGGCATTAATGGCGTCGAACCCGTGATTGGGAATTCGGTTTTCACTAATAAGCGATGATAAATATTCTGCTGTTTTACCAAGCTCTACTTTTATAACTTCATCAGTAATAAACGGAGCGATTTCCAATGCCGCTTGTTTACCTAATTCCGTGTGGCAACGCGCAGAAACTTGTTGTAATACGGAAGGAAATTCTAAATCTTGTAATGTTTTCGAATGTATGTTTGCCACGTTCTATTTAAATGAGCTGCAAAGGTACGCATTGACAATGAAATTTTATAAAGTAGCAGGTAATGAGCGATTCTGGATTAGGTTCTAAATTATAATATGGGCTTTTAATATATTAATGCTTTCTTGAAATTGACTTTCCACTAGGTTAATGGTAAATTTGGTACGGAGTTAGAAAATGGATATTTCATGTATTTTGATTTAGATAGTAGCTGGGAGAAACAATTGTCACAAGAATTTGAAAAGCCCTATTTCAAAGATTTGATGAATTTTGTAAAGCGTGAATATGAAGAGCATACGTGTTATCCCCAGTATGCTGATGTATTTTCGGCGTTTAATCATTGCAAATTTGAAGATACCAAAGTGGTCATTATAGGTCAAGACCCTTATCATGGTCCTCAGCAGGCTAACGGATTATGTTTTTCAGTAAAAGACGATATAAAGCATCCACCATCGTTAGTCAACATTTTTAAAGAGATTGAGAGCGATTTAAATATTCCTTATCCTGAAAGCGGAAATCTAGAACGATGGGCTGAACAAGGTGTTTTGCTATTAAATGCAACGCTTACGGTAAGGGCTCATGAAGCTGGAAGCCATCAAAAACATGGTTGGGAAGTTTTTACTGATGCAGTTATTTCAAAGCTCTCAGAAAATAGCGAACATATTATTTTTATGTTATGGGGAGGCTTTGCTAAGAAAAAAGCAAAGCTCATAAATGCGGAAAAACATTTCTTATTGACATCTGGTCATCCTTCGCCTTTAAGTGCCAATCGTGGATATTGGTTTGGGAACCGACATTTTTCATCTTGCAATAAAATATTAACTGATTTAGGCAATAAAAGCATTGCGTGGTAAGTTAGATATTTATTAAATACTTTAAATTTAGTTTGTATTTTGGGGTACAATGCTAGATGATAACTTAAATAACAGCTCAAATGAATAATTTAGACAGGTTAAATACTATTTTATTGGTAGACGATGATGATGCAAGCAACTTCTTACATTCTATCTTTATCAATAAATTAGATATGGATGTGAATATCAATTCTGCGTTGAACGGTCAAGAAGCCATAGATTTCATTCTTGGTAAGGGGCAGGAACAATTAGAATTGCCATGTATGGTTATGCTAGACTTAAGAATGCCTGTTATGGATGGTTGGCAGTTTATTGATGCTTATCATGAACTAGTTCCTAAAAAACTAAAAGATCAAATTACTATTGTTCTGGTTACAATTAGTGATAATAAAGAAGATAAGGAACGTGCTACCGATGATAAGTATATTGCTGATTTTGCTCAGAAACCACTTTCTGATGAAACATTCAAAGCATTAATCCAAAAGCATTATAGCTTAGCTACCATCTAATTATTTTAATATTTGAGAGACGGGAATTATTTTTTCTATCAAATTTAATTCCTTTAACGTCTGTTGAACTTTTTTCAAAGTACCTTCCGTTAGTTGTTTTTGGCTCCATTCCGTAAGTTGCAACCATTCCTGTATATCCTCTAATTTTTGATGATATCTATTGGCTAAAGTAGCATCTATTCTAGGAATCTGTTTGAACTCAACGGTATACATGTTAATGATTTCAAGTATATGATTCAATATACCCTCGTTTTCTTTCAAAAATGAATTAGTACCTACCAAAACGAAACAAGGCCATGGTGTGGGGCAATTTCCTAAGTGTTTAAAAACACCACTATCTACCAATGGTTTAGTGGTAAAACGTTCCCACATAAAATAATCGGCACTACCAGAAGATAGACTTTGAACAGCGCCGTCTAAATTGTTCACCAATTCGAATTTCAACTTTTTTGTATCCCAACCCATCTCTGTGGCTTGAACGTAAGACATAAGGTGGCTTCCGCTGCCATAACGACTAATAGCAGCTGTAGTATCCTTTAAATCGGTTAGGGAGGTAAAGGAGCTTTTGGCATCTACGTGAATTCCCCAAAGGAGGGGAGAGGCAATGTATTCTTGAATAATTTTCACCTCATTACCTTCGGTTATGCTTTTTACAATCCCTTCGGTTAAGATAATTGCAAGGTCGGTATCCTTGTTTTTAAGCATTTCGCTCATTCTACCTGTACCTTCGGGTATTTCTGTCCATTCTAAATTAATTCCTCTTTCTTCAAATGCCCCTTCTTCAATAGCCAAGTGCCATGGAAGATTAAAATGTTCTGGAACACCTATAATTCTAACCGTTTTCATCTAGTTTGTTTTTAAGGTAATTGTAAATGGCATATTGAGAGCGTATACTTTCTTCATTGGGTAATTGCGCTACTTTTTTATTGGTATTTTCTAAGTCTAGTACACGAGCTTTTTGGTTATCACTGAGCTGCAAGCTTAGAATATGTTTTAATTCCTCAAAAATATCAGGATCTAGAATAGGAGTCAATACTTCAATTCTTCGGTCTAAGTTACGGGTCATCCAGTCTGCAGAACCAATATACATTAATTCGTCTCCTCCATTTTCAAAGAGGTAAATTCTACCATGCTCTAAATAACGATCTACGATACTGGTGATGAAAACATTATCCTTCATTCCGTCGCTAGGGTCATCATTGGCAGTTAGATAGCAACAGAACCCTCTGACTATAAGCCGAACATCTACACCTGCATTAACGGCTCTGTACAATGACCTTATCATATCAGAATCCTCAAGACTGTTCATTTTTGCAGTAATGGCCGCTTTTTTACCTTCTAGCGCAGCATTGATTTCGTTTTGTATAAGATTTAAAAATGTAATTCTGGTGGTAAATGGAGAAACCAATAAGCATTTTAGCTTTGGAACTATGATTTTTCGCTCCAAAACCTGAAAAACCTGTCCTAAATCTTTTGTTATTTTCTTATTGGCGGTAAATAGTCCGTGATCGCAATATATTTTGGAAGTTTTAGCATTGAAATTACCGGTCCCTATGTAGGCATATCGTTTTACTTTGTCATCTTCATTTCTATATACCATTGCTATTTTAGAATGCACTTTTACTTGAGGTATACTGAAAATAACTTTGGCGCCCTTTTCCTCAAAAATACGTCCCCATTTAATATTATTTGCTTCGTCAAACCTAGCTTGGGCTTCTACAAATAAAGTAACCTCTTTGTCATTATCCAATGCAGTTAAAATAGCATCTGCCAGTGATGAAGACTTGGCAATACGATAGATGGTCATTTTTATGGCAATAACATTTGGGTCTGTGGCAGCTGTAGTCAGAAACTCTTCTACTACTTTAAAGTCTTGATACGGAAAATGTACCAATTGGTCTTTAGTGGAGATGGTTTCAAAGATATTCTCGGTAAAAGATAATTCCGGATGTGGTAAAGCCGGTTTTACTTGGTATTGTAAGTGTTCAGTTCCTATTGGTAGAGGGAAAGAAAAGAAGTCAGATAAATTATGATATGTTCCGCCAGGCGATAAATCTACTGTTCCTAATTTAAAATCGGTCTTTAACGAATCTATCAACCAACTTGGCATAGATTCATCATACAGTAAACGCGTTGCTTGTCCGTATAAACGTTTATCAAGCGAATTGTAGATTTTTTCTACTAATTCAATATCAGAATAGTCATCTTCTAAGTATAGTTCAGCATCCCTAGAAAGTTTAATAGAATAGCAGCCAACAATTTCTTTTTGAGGTATTAATTTTTGAATATTCAATCTAATGGCATCATCCAAATAGCAAAATTGATGTCCTTCGCCGGGTAAACTTATAAATCTGTCTTGGTCTTGGGTTGGTATCTCAACAATACTGTATTCTTGATTTGGGTGAGCTACCGCTAAATAAAGGGCTCCATCGGTTAATTCTAAGTTTTCTTTATGAACCTCACAAAATTCTTTTATACGTTCGTCAAATAATGATTCTAAGAATCTTTTTTGTTCGTTTGTGAAGTTTGAGGTATTGCGAACATAAATATCATGGTCCTCTAATTTAGCTAGCGTATCTTTTATGACATTTCCAAACTCAACTTGTTGCTCATTTATCGTTTTTAATATGTGCTGTAAAGTGGTATTGGCCTTAAACATTAGTTTCTTTCGAAACTTTTTGTCTAAATGCTTTATTTGGCGTAGTTGAGAAACACGAACTTTAAAATACTCATCTAGATTAGAAGAGAATATGGCAAGAAATTTTAATCGTTCTAATAATGGCGTGTCGGTACTTTTTGCTTCAAGCAATACACGTTCATTAAAATAAAGCCAATTAATATCTCTATGCTTAAAGTTGTCTTTTTTCATGATATGGTTTGCGTAAAAATAAGAAGTACAATATCAAAATATTGTAAAAGTATGTTAAGCCAATCGGTTCAAGCAAAATTCTATTAGCCTATCAACCGATTCAGTAGGTGTAACTGAAAATTCTCCTGTTGATCTATTGGCTAAAATACAATTCATAGAAACCGCCTCATGACCTAAGAGTTGAGCCAAAGCATAAATACCTGAAGTTTCCATTTCTAGGTTGGTTAATTGAAGCTCTTTGAATTTAAACGTTGATAATTTCTCCATCAATTCCATTTGGCTAGGCTTAATTCTTAATTGACGCTGTTGTGGTCCGTAAAACCCTGTATTTGTTGCTGTAAAACCTAATCGTATACGATTATCATTAAACAGTTCTCCAAGTTTTTTAGAGTAGGAGAGTACATATGGTCTTGCTTTATAAGTATCCCAAGAGGTATGTGCTATAAATTCATCTTCTATTTCTGGATAGTTGATTTTATCATGCTCATAGAAGTGCAGTAAACCATCAAACCCAATTGAATATTTACTGATCAAAAAAGAATCAATTGGAATATCTGGTTGTATGGCTCCTGTAGTACCAATTCTAATGATATCTAAAGAAGTGTGTTTCTCTTTAAGTGTTCTTGTCTTAAAATCAATGTTTACAAGAGCGTCTAACTCGTTTAAAACGATATCGATATTGTCCGTGCCAATCCCTGTAGAAATTACCGATATACGTTTACCATTTAAATGACCGGTATGTGTATGGAACTCGCGTTTACCTTTCTTTACTTCGATAGTATCAAAATGTTGAGATACCTGATGAACCCTATCTGGGTCACCTACGGTAATAATGGTGTTCGCAATATCTTCTGGTAATAAGTTGAGATGGTAGATGCTACCATCTTCATTGATGATAAGCTCAGCAGGCTTTAATTGCATGCTATAATTTTAAGATTCGGTTCGTACTAGTGTTATACAGGAAATTGTACTTTAAAGCACCTCCTAAATACACATCATTGTCTTGAATACAAGAGTAATAACTTGTTTGACCATCTAAAATCTCTTTTCCTTTTTTAGAAAGACGAACAGGGTTTAGGCTAGTGATCAAAGGTTTTAACCTACTTAAGGCACGATCATATTGAGTGTTGGAAAAACCGAGGTTGCCCTGGTTTTTTAACAAAACATCCATATACTCGGTTTTTGACTTCGGTTTTCTGTCAATTGCAAGTTGCAAAATGGTATTCTCCATTTCATTTAAACCGTTGTTGATGCTAGGAAAACGTTTTAAATGAGTTTTAACGGCATCACCTAGGTAATCAAATTGATAGTTTTCAAAGTCCGTCAAGTTTTCTAAACGAATAGGATTGTTACTACAATATAATTGCCATACATAATCTGCGTACTCCGTATCATCTTGTGACAACACCTTCTTATTGTTATATAGCCCCAATAATTGTTCGTCAGAAAGTTCGTTAAGACTATATAATTTATCGGAATTGTCTTCTTTGCCGCTACAGACCAATGATATTTGGGCGTATTTTCTGTGCGTTAACAACCAGCTGATAACCGCTAGCATATTTACTTGACAAAAAAGATCATACTCGAACCAAAGCACGATATGATCTTGTTGTTTGTGGCTACATAAAGACCTGTATTCTTTTAAGGTCTTTTCTATAAACCAAGATTTTGAAACTTTATAATTTTTATTCAGAAACTCGAATCGAGCTTTCCAAAAAGATTCTGTACCCACATTAGGTAAGGTTTGTCCTTCGCATAGCATTTCACGCCATGTGATGACATCGCCATCTAAGTTTAATTTTTGGAGACGTTCGGTGAAAACATCGCCGTTGGTTATGTGCAAGAGAGAACTCATACCAGGTTTGATTTAGTTTGATTAGATTAAAAATAATACTAATAACAACGTTAAAAAATTATTTAACAGAAAACAAATGGAGCTTTCAAGGTAGTGCTTTTCACTTAATTAACCGCCTACTCGCTTCACAGAAAAGCCTTTATCTTTCAGTATTGCCATGATTTTATCCCTATAATCGCCCTGAATAATAATTTTATTATCCTTGAAACTGCCTCCTACACTAAGTTTGGTCTTCAATTCTTTAGCTAGTTTCTTAAAATCTTCATCGGCGCCGTTGTATCCCTCTAGAATAGTTATCGGTTTGCCTTTACGTTTTTCATACTTGCATATAATAGGGTCATCTTGAAGCCAAATAGGATTATCCGTTGATTTTTCAACGGGAGTTTCCTCAGCCTCATGATCGGGAAATAAGTTCTTTAATTGGTCTTTAAGATCCATATGAATTACTTTTTAATTAACCCAAGGTCTATTAGTCTTTCATGCAAAAATTCACCAGCTGTAATATCTTCGTACAGTTTCGGGTGGTCTTCGTCAATGCAGTTCTCCAGGCAATTTAAAGGCATCTCACTAACAGGGTGCATAAAAAATGGAACTGAATATCTAGATGTGCCCCATAATTCTCTTGGCGGATTAACTACTTGATGAATGGTAGACAATAGTTTGTTGTTCGTAAGACGAGAAAGCATGTCACCAACGTTAATCATCAATTGATCTGGTCTTGCAATGGCATCAACCCACTCGCCATCGTGGTTTTGTACTTGAAGTCCCTTACCATGGGCACCCATTAACAGTGTAATAAGGTTAATATCTCCATGAGCTGCTGCTCTTACTGCGTTTTTAGGTTCAGATGTAATTGGTGGATAATGTATAGGACGCAAGATTGAATTTCCATTTTTAATGAAATCATCAAAATAAAATTCATCTAAATTTAAATGCAAAGCCAAAGCCCTTAACACGTATCTGGCAGTTTTCTCTAACATTTTATAGGTTTCTTTACCTACTTCATTAAATTTTGGAAGTTCTTCTACTATGACATTTGCAGGATATTCCTTTTCTAGTTCGTCATTATCTTCTACATATTGTCCAAAATGCCAGAACTCCTTTAAATCGCCTTCTTTTCTACCCTTGGCGTGCTCCTTGCCAAATGAAGTATAACCGCGTTGCCCACCAATACCTTCTATTTGGTATCCATCCTTTACATCACTAGGTAAATCAAAAAATTCCTTAATTTCTGAATATAAGGTATCTACAAATTCCTCGGATAAAAAATGTCCGCTTAATGCTACGAATCCTATATCTTCAAATGCTTTTCCAATTTCATCAATAAACTTTTGTTTTCTTTTTGGGTCTTCCGAAAGAAAATCCGACAAATCAACACTAGGTACTAAGCTCATATTTTAAAAGATTTTACGTAAAATTAATAATTATTGTCCATTTATAAGCGTTGTTATAATCGATACTTGCTATATGCATTTTTGTTACATTTATATTTTAATAGCCTAAACTGACCTGATTAATGAATTACACCGATTTTAAAGTAGCTCAAGATGTTAAGTTAACACTTTATAAATCAATGCTTAAGCCTCGTATGATTGAGGAGAAAATGTTGATTTTACTACGTCAAGGCAAGGTTTCTAAATGGTTTAGTGGCATTGGTCAAGAAGCAATTTCCATTGGTGTTACTTCTGCCTTAAGTAGTGAGGAATACATACTTCCCATGCATAGAAACCTCGGAGTTTTTACTACAAGAGAGATTCCGTTGTATAGATTATTCGCGCAATGGCAGGGAAAGGCAAGCGGATTCACCCAAGGAAGAGATCGTAGTTTTCATTTTGGTACCCAAGATTTTAAGATTGTAGGAATGATATCACATTTAGGTCCGCAATTAGGTGTAGCAGATGGTATAGCTCTTGCACATAAATTAAAAAAGGAAAAGAAGGTTACCGCTGTATTTACTGGAGAAGGAGGAACTAGCGAAGGAGATTTTCATGAAGCGTTGAATGTGGCCTCTGTGTGGGATTTACCAGTGCTTTTCTGTGTGGAAAATAATGGCTACGGGTTATCAACACCCACAAATGAGCAATTTAGGTGTGAAAATATTGCGGATAAGGGAGCGGGCTATGGCATGGAATCCCATATCATTGACGGTAACAATATTTTGGAAGTCTTTTTTAAAGTATCGCATCTGGTCAGGGATATGAGAATAAACCCAAGACCGGTGTTATTAGAATTTAAGACTTTTCGCATGCGTGGGCATGAAGAAGCTAGCGGAACAAAATACGTGCCTCAGGAACTTTTAGATACTTGGGCAGAGAAAGATCCCTTGGAGAATTATACACAATATCTAATTGGTGAGAAGTTGTTGACTGAAGAAAGTATTGCCAATTACAAGGCAGATATTCAAGCTGAAATAGATGAACATCTAAGAATAGCCTTTAGTGAAGATACGATTACACCTAATGAAAGTAAAGAATTAAGTGAGGTATATCAAAAATTTGATTTAAAAGAAATTAGACCAAGCAGATTTGTAACTAATATTCGTCTAGTAGATGCTATTTCTGAAGGATTGCGACAGTCTATGAAGAAATTTGACAATCTTGTCATCATGGGGCAAGACGTTGCAGAATATGGTGGGGTATTTAAAATAACGGACGGTTTTGTAAATGACTTTGGCAAAGAGCGCGTACGTAATACACCTATCTGTGAGTCGGCAATTGTATCGGCAGCTATGGGATTATCCATTAACGGAATGAAGGCGGTCGTGGAGATGCAATTTGCAGATTTTGCAAGTAGCGGATTTAACCCTATAGTTAATTATTTAGCGAAGAGTTATTACCGTTGGGGCGAAAAAGCGGATGTTGTTATTAGAATGCCTTGTGGCGGTGGTGTTGCTGCCGGGCCATTTCATTCACAAACAAATGAAGCGTGGTTTACTAAAACTCCCGGTCTAAAAGTAGTATATCCTGCATTTCCTTATGATGCAAAAGGTTTGTTGACAACTGCCATAGAAGACCCTAATCCAGTTCTGTTTTTTGAACATAAGGGATTATATAGAAGTCTTTATCAGGAAGTCCCTGTGGATTACTATACATTACCATTAGGTAAGGCAAGTCTTTTAAAACAAGGCGATCAGATTAGCATTGTAACCTATGGTGCTGGTGTGCATTGGGCTTTAGAAGCGTTGGAGAATAATCCAGAAATACGAGCAGACCTTTTAGATTTAAGAACCTTACAGCCTTTGGATACCAAAGCTATTTATGATTCTGTGGTAAGAACAGGAAAATTGATTATTCTTCAAGAAGATAGCTTGTTTGGTGGTATTGCCAGTGATATTTCTGCTATGGTAATGGAAAATTGCTTTGAGTATTTAGATGGACCAATAAAAAGAGTGGGTAGTCTAGAAACTCCTATTCCTTTCAATGCTAACTTAGAGCAGCAATATCTTGCAAAATCAAGATTTGAATCTGATTTAAAAGAACTAATCGCGTATTAGTTAAACTGCATTGGGCTAACCCGTAATACATACTAAAAGAGCAAATGTTAAAATTTCTACGGTTGCCGACTGGGTTGGCAAGCCGTAAGGCTTTATAAAAGCGCCTCTCGAGTAAACCCGTTAACAAATTTGTTAAAAGAGGTAATAGGTAATCATGTTTAGCAACATCTTTGCATTGTCATTTGGTCGAATAAATGGATTTTTTTCATCCAACAAATGACAATTAACGTATATAAATCAAACCTAAATATTTACTTATGAAAAAAATGATTTGGCTATTTAGTATTATGCTTTTAGCATCTTCATGTTCAGTGTCTAAAGATGCTAGAGCAAAGCGCAATCTATTAAGCGGCACATGGGCATTGAACAATGTTTCTTTTGAAGGGAATACTGGAAATGTAAAAGCGGTATTATTCAATGATGTGGAGGATATATGCCTAGAAGGCAGTGAGTGGTTCTTTCGAGATAACAATAGTACGGGTCGTTATACAATTGCCCCATCAACATTTTGTACCGGTGGAGATCGTTACATTAGATGGTCTGTTGTAGAGCGTGAAGAGAACTACACTAGCCAGTTACAGTTTAAATTTATCAACGAAAAAAATCAGGATATTTCTGGAGGTGCTGGTTACCGTTTAAACATTGAAAATCTTACAGAGTCGGCTATGACCTTAAAATCTAATGTCATGGTAGAAGGTGCTCCGGTAAATGTCGTTTACGAATTCAGTAAAAAATAAAATCTACTAAAAAATTTAATATAAGCATATGAAAACAATGATATTACGTAGAACTAGTTACGTTCTTGCTCTTGCCTTGGTAATGAGCTGTAGCACTATAAAAAATGCAAATAAAACACAAAAAGGAGCCGCAATAGGTGCTACTGGTGGGGCTGTTATCGGTGGTGTTTTAGGAAACAATGTTGGTAGTGGTAACAATACAGCTTTAGGTGCAATTTTAGGAGCAGCTATTGGTGGTGCCGCTGGTGGTTATATTGGTAATAGAATGGACCGTCAAGCAGAACGTATTGAAGAAGAAATTCCTGGTGCAGAAGTAAAACGTGTGGGTGAAGGTATTAACGTTACCTTTAATGAAGATGCCGGTGTGTATTTTGATACCAACAAAAGTAATGTGCAAGGTACATCTGCAGTAACTTTAGATAAATTGGTTAGTATATTTAAGGAATATCCTCAATCTAATATTTTAGTTGAAGGCCATACCGATAGTGCCGGTGCAGATGAGTATAATTTAAACTTGTCTAAGCAAAGAGCAGAATCTGTAACTAACTATTTAATCAGTCAAGGTATAGATGCTAGTCGTTTTGATACTAAATGGTATGGTGAAACACAACCAGTAGGTGATAATACTACTACAGCCGGTAAAGCAAAGAACAGACGTGTTGAGTTGGCTATTGTTGCTAGTGAGTCTTTAAAACAAGAAGCACAAACACAAACCAACTAATAGCTATAAATTTTAGTATTGAGTTAAAATTAAAGCCCTGCATTTGCAGGGCTTTTTTGTTTTTGGTGTAACTTCCATGCAGTGAAAGAGCATGGCATACTAATTATTGGAGGTGGATTGGCAGGGTTGACTGCTGCTATTCATTTGGCTTTGGAAGGATTGGATGTCGCTGTGATTGAAATGCAACAATATCCACATCATAAGGTTTGCGGTGAATATGTATCTAAAGAAATTGACCCGTATTTAAAACGATTAGGTGTAGATCTAAAGGCTAAAGGGGCTAAAGATATTTCACAGTTTCAAATAAGTACTGTAGACGGATATATCGCTGAGACGGATTTACCCTTGGGCGGATTTGGTATAAGTAGATATGCGCTTGATCAGTTGTTGTACATAAGAGGACAGGAACTTGGCGTACAGTTTTATTTTGAAAAAGTGATTGAAACAGTTTTCAAAGAAGACGTTTTTACAATCAAAACTAAGTCCGGATGCTATTCTTCTAAAATAGCCATTGGTGCCTATGGTAAACGTTCTGTTATTGATAAAACTTTAAATAGAGACTTCAGTAAGAAAAAGCAATCTTGGTTAGCGGTTAAGGCACATTATGAACTTGAAGATTTTCAGGAAGATGTAGTGGCTTTACACAATTTTAATGGTGGTTATGGCGGACTCTCAAAAACGGAATCCGGAGCGGTCAATTTTTGTTATCTAGTTAATTATGGAAGTTTTAAAGAATACAAGGATATTCATAGTTTCAATACTGCTGTGGTTGCTCAGAACCCATATTTACAAGAGTTTCTATCAAATGCAGTTCCTGTTTTTGAGAATCCTATGACCATTGCTCAAATAGCCTTTGACGAAAAAGATAATGTGGTCGATCACATGCTAATGTGTGGCGATACTGCTGGGCTTATACATCCACTTTGTGGTAATGGTATGGCCATGGCTATTCATAGTGCAAAAATAGCCTCAGAGTTGATTTTAAAATATGTTAACGAATCTGGTTATAATCGCAATGATTTGGAAATGGATTATAAAAAGGCTTGGTCAAAAGCTTTTGGTAAGCGTTTGTGGTTCGGTAGAAAATTACAGGTCATTTTAATGAATAAAAGATTAGTTTCCATGGGAATTAAATCCGTTGGAAAGTCGAAATCATTATTGAAGTTTATTATTTCTAAAACCCATGGAGAACTAATATCATAATGGAGGATTTTACAGTAAGAAGTAGTGAAGTTGAGATTATGGATACTTTTTCAGGTACCATTGATGAGTTGGAAACGATACTACAAGACATTAATAGGGTGAATAGCTTACTTGGGGGCTATGGTATTACCTTAGATGCTGTTTTTGAGTTACTTGAAAAAGAAAACAAAGAATCGTATACGATTTTAGATATGGGTTGTGCGGAAGGAACTATGCTTAGAAAGCTAGCTGAACAAGCAAGAAAGCGGAATGTAACCCTTAAATTGATTGGTGTAGATTTTAATGAACAGGGCTTACAATTAGCAAAGCAATATTCGGCTGATTACCCTGAAATTAGTTACTTGAATACAGACATCTTAAGTACTGATTTTTCTGGATGGGATGTTGATGTAGTAATGACGACTTTGACCTTACATCATTTTTCGGATGAAGGCGTAATTAAGTTTGTGAATCGGTTTGTGGATATCGCAAAATTAGGGGTGGTCATAAATGATTTGGAACGTAGTCCCGTTGCCTATTATTTATTTAAAGCATTCAGTTTCTTTTTCATTAAAACGAAGATTGCAAAGAAAGACGGACTGTTATCCATCCGTAGGGCATTTAAAAAAAAGGAATTACAGCATTTTGCTACCCAGGTTACCAATGCATCTCATATCATTAAATGGAAATGGGCTTTTAGATATGTATGGATTTTAAAAAAGAAATAGGTAGATTGAAGATTAAGAATAATTATGAATCATACAAGAATTGTTAGTGTTACCAAAGAACTGCCACCGTATTCTAGAGATACCAAGGATATTATACCGCTTGTAGAATTCTGGCTAAGCGGACAAGAGGATCGTTTTTCTAGAAAAGTCGTAAAGATTTTTGAGGGTGCTGCTGTAGATAAGCGCTATTCTATTATGCCACCTGAAGACGTATTCATAACGACTTCTTTTGAAGATAAAAACAAAATTTACAGTAAGGAAGCTAAGCGCATGGGTGCTAATGTACTCAGAAACGCATTAAAGAAAAGTGATTGGGATGCTTCTTCCATTGATTATATAATTACGGTAAGTTGTACGGGTATTATGATTCCGTCCTTAGATGCCTATTTAATAAACGAATTGGGAATGCGGCAAGATGTGGTAAGGCTTCCTGTAACAGAGATGGGTTGCGCAGCTGGAGTATCAGGACTTATTTATGCCCATAACTTCTTAAAATCGAACCCTGGTAAGCGTATCGCATTGGTTTCTGTTGAGAGTCCCACAGCAACATTTCAGTTACAAGATTATTCAATGGCAAATATGGTGAGCGCCGCTATTTTCGGTGATGGTGCAGCTTGCGTGTTGTTGTCATCAGAACAAGATGCTGTAGGTCCCAAGATAATAGGAGAAGAAATGTATCATTTTAAGGATGCTACACAAATGATGGGGTTTGATTTAACTAATCATGGATTAAAGATGATTCTTGATCCGGCGGTACCAGAAACCATTTCTAATCATTTTGCCGATATCGTACATCCGTTTTTAGAAAAGTATGGAAGTGATATTAAAAAAGTGGACCATTTAATTTTTCATCCCGGAGGAAAGAAAATAGTACAAACGGTAGAATCGCTATTTGGTGCTCTAGGTAAAAATATTAATGATACCCGTGAGGTATTACGTCTTTATGGTAATATGAGCAGTGCTACTGTTTTATACGTCTTAGAGCGTTTTTTAGAAAAAGACATAGTAGCAGGTGAGCAGGGATTGATATTGAGTTTTGGTCCCGGTTTCTCGGCACAACGGGTATTGATAGAATGGTAGTATAATCAAAGAACAATTATGAAAAATAGCTATTGGGCTTTAATATTAGGAGGAAGTAGTGGACTTGGTTTAGCTACGGCAAAGAAATTGGCAAGTCATGGCTATCATATTATAATCATGCATCGTGATCGCCGTGCGGCAATGGATGAGATAGAAAAAGATTTTGATGAAATTCGCTCTTACGGAAATGAGTTGATAGCAATGAACGTAGATGTATTGAATGCCGATAAACGGGCAGCAATCATTTCAGATATGCAGCAACAGTTACCAGAAGGGCATCAAGTAAAAGTGATGATACATAGCGTTGCAAAAGGAACCTTGAAGCCCATGTATTCAGAAAATAGACCAACTTTGGTCGATACCGATTTTAGGATCACTTTTGATGCTATGGCGTTGAGCTTGTACGATTGGACCAAGGCACTGGCAAAGGATGGTTTATTTGCTGATGATGCTCGCATTATATCATTTACAAGTGAGGGGAATACAAAAGCATTACCAAATTACAGTGCAGTTTCCGTGGCTAAAGTAGCCTTAGAGGCGTTGACCAGAAGTATTGCTTTGGAGTTTGCGCCAATGGGTATAAAGGCAAACTGCATACAGGCAGGTATTACCATGACAAAGTCTTTATCTATGATTCCCGGGTACGAGAAAATAAAAGAAAATGCATTAAAAAGAAATCCGCAGAACAAACTGACTATGCCCGAAGACGTTGCAAATGCAGTGTATTTGTTAACTATGGATGAAGCAAAATGGATTACGGGAACCGTCATAAAAGTTGATGGCGGCGAAAGTTTGATGTAATATTTATCAGCTGATGAAAGAATCTTATAATTGGATATTGAATTGTTTGCCCTACACGGAACCATTTCTTTTTGTAAATGAGATTTTGCATGTAGATGATAAAGGTGCTGAGGGTGTTTATAGGTTTTCACCCAATGCAGATTTTTATAAAGGTCATTTCAAAAACAATCCTGTTACACCGGGAGTGATTTTGACCGAATGTTGTGCACAAATCGGTTTGGTATGTTTGGGTATGTGTCTATTAGGGAAAGAGTCTGAAATAGGGAATATGGCAATAGGTATGAGCAGCTCACAAATGGAATTTTTGCAACCTGTTTTTCCTGGAGAACGAGTTAAGGTGGTTTCGGAATTAGTCTACTTTAGATTTCAGAAATTAAAATGTGAAGTAAAAATGTATAATGAAGACGATAAACTGGTCTGTAAAGGAGTTTTAGCGGGCATGATAGGAACAGCATATGAATAGACGCGTTGTAATTACGGGGTTGGGAGTATGTGCGCCAAACGGAGTAGGACTTACTGATTTTACAAATTCTTTGCTAGATGGTAAAAGCGGACTAAGGCATCAGCCAAATTTAGAGAAGCTTGGTTTTGGTTGTCAAGTAGCGGGAGAACCTTTGGTAAAAGATAAGCTTATAGATAATTACTTTACGCCTTTAGAGCGCAGAGGGCTGAATGCAACGGGAATCGTGTATGGTGTAATCGCAGGAATGGATGCTTGGAAAGATGCCGGTTTAGAGAAAAATACAACAGATGAGCCTAGTTGGGACCGAGGAATCATTTTTGGTACCGGTATTTTAGGGGTAGATAAATTTAGGGAAGCCATTCATTTAATTGATGAGGGCAATGTCCGTAGACTTGGAAGTACCTCGGTAATACAGACTATGGCAAGCGGTATAAGTGCCTATTTAGGTGGTTTGTTAGGTTGCGGAAATCAAGTTACCACGAACTCCGCAGCATGTACCACGGGTACCGAGGGTATACTAATGGCTTTTGACCGAATTAGTCAAGGGAAAGCCGAAATTATCTTGACAGGTAGTTGTAGTGATAGTGGACCGTATGTATGGGGTGGTTTTGATGCTATGCGTATTCTGCCTAGAGGCTATAATGATAACCCTACAAAAGCAAGTAGGCCCATGAGCGCAACAGCTGGCGGATTCATACCTGGTAGTGGAGCAGGAGCACTGGTATTAGAGTCCTTGGAAAGCGCAGAAAAGCGCGGTGCCCATATATATGCAGAAGTATTGGGAGGAAAAATCAATAGTGGCGGACAAATTGGGCAAGGGTCCATGACCGCACCAAATAGTATGGCGGTGCAACGTTGCATTAGAAACGCGGTGACCAATGCGGGTATTAAATCTTCAGATATAGATGTTATTAACGGTCATTTGACCGCAACATCTAAAGACGGACTAGAAATAGAAAATTGGAGTAAAGCGTTAGGCAGAGAACATGACGATTTTCCGTACATCAATTCATTTAAAGGTTCTGTGGGTCATTGTTTGGCTGCAGCTGGTAGTATTGAAAGTGTTGCTTCCATATTACAGTTTAAAGAGCAGGTAGTTTTTAAGAATGTGAACTGTGAAGATATTCATCCGGAGATTTCAGAATTAATATCGGAATCCTGCATCCCAAGGGAAACAAAAAAACATGCCCCTAAAGTAATTGCAAAAGCAAGTTTTGGATTCGGGGATGTAAATGCTTGTGTTATATTTAAGGCATTTAATAAAGATTAATAAAAACCATAATTATACCAAATAGTATTTTTAATTGAACTTATATATGCTTAAAGAAGAAAAATACCAAAAACTGAAAGAAATCATTAAAATCTATCTTCCCGAAGACGTAGCGGTTACTGACATTGAACAGGAAAGTCACTTCATGAACGATTTAAACATCAACTCTGCAAATCTTGTCGATATTGTGCTCGATGTAGAAGATGCTTTCGACATCCGTCTAGAAAATGAGGACATGGAAAAAATGCAAACAGTAAATGATGCCATGGCTATAATCGATGTCAAGCTAGCGGAGAAGTAATATTTTTTAGGACCCTGTAGCGAGTTATTCTTTATTTTTAATTAAGGTCGAAGCTAGAATTCCAGCAATTAATGAAACTGAAATTACGGTCAATGAAACCCATTCAGGTAAATGAATATAATGGGAGAACAACATCTTCAATCCTACAAAAGCTAGAATGACCACCAAACTGTAGTTGATATACTTAAATTTCTCTAGCATTCTTGAAATTAAAAAGTACATAGAACGCAATCCTAAAATTGCCAATATATTAGATGTAAATACGATAAAGGGGTCTGCGGTAATGGCTAGAATTGCAGGTATACTATCCAAGGCAAATAGTATATCGGTAAGTTCAATAACAATAAGGGCTACAAATAGGGGAGTAGCAGCATTAAGTCCCATTCTTTTTACAAAGAAATCATGACCGTGCATAGTCGTAGTAACCGGGTATATTTTCTTTATCTGCTTAAAAACAAAAGAGTCTTTTGGGTCAAAATCATCATCATCACCTTTTAGCATATTAAATGCTGTGTAAAGCAAGAATACACCAAATACATAAATAATCCATTCAAACTTGGTAATAAGTGCCACACCAAAGAATATCATTAAAGCCCTAAAGACAATAGCGCCTAAAATTCCCCAAAATAACACGCGGTGCTGGTATAATGGCGGAATCTTAAAAGAAGAGAATATCACTGCAATAACAAAAACGTTATCTACACTAAGAGAAAGTTCAATAAGATAACCGGTAATATACTTAAGTACAGCGTCATTAGGAGTCAGTCCTGTTGGGTTGGCAACAATCCCAGCATCAAAAACCCAGTAGATTATGCCGCTGAAGGCAAAAGCCACAGTTACAAAAATAGCGGTCCAGATTCCGGCTTCTTTAGATTTTATAACATGTTCATCCTTGTGAAAAACACCCAAATCCAAGGCAAGGAAAATAAGAACAAATGCAATAAAAGCGATCCAGACTATCATAGAATTTTTTTGAAGTTGCAAAGGTATTAAAAATTGACTTTAACAATTCCATTTCTCAAAAATGTTCAACTATTATAAATCAATATTTAAATGATTTCTTTTTACATGACAAATATCCAATAGATAAATACATATCATTAATGTAATCCTGTATTATTTTAATCATAAAAATTGAAGCTATAAATTGATGGTAGTACTGTTAAAATACAGAGATAAACATCATTTTATTAATTTTAACAGGTGCTAACAAAGTGCGTAAGTTTTTTCAACATATTGATTGTCAGGTAGTTTTAAGCCCTAAAAATATAATAAGTGTGTTCTGTCGGATAAACGACATTTTTTACTCGATGAAGTGTAATTTTATTTTGAAATCAAGAGAAGTATAATTTTTTTGTCTTAAATTTAGGGTAGAACAAGCTATTAAAATGAAAAAATTAACCATTTTTTGTGGTTTTTTGCTATGCCTTATTTTGGGTACGCAAAAAGCACAAGCACAAGATTCCCTACAGTCAGATGCAAGGGTAAAACAACGGATGCTTTTGAATCAGTTTGAATCTGATTATGTATTAACTGCTTCTGAAAGAGTTGCTTTAAGACAGAGTCGTTTGGCACATCAATACCGAATGAAAGAAATTCTAGATTCTATTGATATATCTGATGCAAGAAGAAAACGTTTAATTCAAGAATTGAAAAAGAATCCATTCTCAGAACGGGTACAATCCGTAATTGCAAATCACACTAATTCTACGGATAGTTTGGAATAATAAAAAAAATGCAGTCTAATGAGACTGCATTTTTGCTTTTCTTCTTTCCAATTGTCTTTTTAAATCTTCGATAGAAGAAGCAATCGCTGCTTCAAAACTATCTGAAGACGACTGTGCAAATAGGCGAGGACCTGGTGCACTCAAACGTATATTACATACCATACCTGAATCTGGAGAAGAGGTATTCTCTTTTTTAAAGAAAACATCCGACCGAACGATAAAATCGAATTTATCCAATAGTTTCTCTAATTTCTCAGCAGCCATTATTTCTAATCGGTTGCTAGCTTTAACATCGTCGTATTCAAAATTGATATTCATAGATTAAAAAGTTTAGTTTAAGGTACTCATTTCAACAACGCATTACAATTAAAAAATTCTTAATATTTTTTGCCGTAGGAGTTAAGAATTATTAATCCTTTTGTTTCTAAAAGGTTAGCTAAAATGTGTTCAATTTAAAGTAAAGTTAAACTTACACAAACATAGCTTAAATATACTCCTATTTTCTTATCTTGAAGTAAAATTCCCACAATAACATTTTTAAATCTTCTGCCATGGAAAATGTAAAGGATAAATCTACTTGTTTAGGAAAATTGGAACGCTGTAAAAACACCATTCAACATTTTAAAATTAGGGTAGATTCCTATTTATATGAACCTTCTACGGTGGCGCTGTTTGAAACTAAAGTGTATTTGAAAAATAAGATTTCTAAACTTTCTGAGGCGAATAAAAAGCTCTTAGAATATTTAAGGGCAACAAAAGAAGTATTACCTGAGCAATACAAAATGGTCAATTTTCATATTCGGGAAACTTCTGAGCTCGAATTTGATTTTATGGAATATACTTTAAAATTTAGGAAACCGGTTAATATAAGACAACACGTTTAAATACCTATTTCTTAGGTAATTGGTAAAAGGCAGTATTATTTGCCTATAACATTCATGTTTATGTATCATTTAAAAAAAATGTTACTAATTTAGACGTAGAACATTAATGAACTTGATATGAAAATTTATATGCGGCTAGCTATTTGCTGCACCTTTTTCTGTACGGCAATGTCGTATTCACAAACGAAAGATTCTACCACTATAAAACCAAATGAAGAAGACGAAGGTCCGGTAATGTTTCAGTTCGAACCTAATTATGAAACTGCCGTAATGTTACAAAGAGAGGCGCTGAAGCAAAAGATTAGAGGATTGGATACCTTAAATATATCTGACCGAAAACGTCAACGTATGATCAAGGCATTATATAAGGAGTCGCGCAACTTAAACTTCAAGAAGTCGGTATTGGTGAATACTGAATTCGAGGAAGAAGATTTTGAGGATTAGAACAAATCTTTTGGCATAGATTTCGTAGTGTAAAAGGAGAACGAACACATCGTATTAATGAGAACTCCATTTTTATTATTTATCGCTTATTGTATTTTATGCAGTTGCAAATCGTCAAAAACGATTATTAGCGATTCGCACCCTATTCATGCTTTAGTGACATCAAAAAATATTGAATTTACAGCTACTTCTGCAAGCCCAATGGTTACACAAAGTATGACTGCAATAGCCAATAGCGGACTCATTGCTCCGGGTAATACCGTTTCTAGAATAGATTTAAACGGTACCGGTAATTTCTTAAAGATAGAAGGTGATAGTGTATCGGCTAATTTACCTTATTTTGGTGAGCGTCAATTTGGTGGTGGTTATGGAACTACTCCGGGAATCGAGTTTAACGGACCTTCAAGTAATTACATTCAAGAATTTAATAAGGATAAGCAAAAATATACTATCAGCTTTCAGATCAACAATTCATCTGATAGATATATGGTTTATGTTGATATCTTTCCAAATATGTCTAGTGTAGTCTCTGTGAACATGGCAAATAGAAATGCGATCCAGTATAACGGTCGTGTAAATGCTATTGATAAAGGGCAATAACTTGTTTAAAACTAGTATTTTACTCGAATTTTTTAACTGATAATGTTAAGAAGAGCCCAAAAACGGAAGGTTTTACCATAATCTTCGTTATTCCCTATTAAGAACAATACCTTTGCACCTCAATTAAGTTAAATAGTAGAATTTAATAGTATGAGTAAAGTAAAAGCAGATAGTCAAGTAAAAGTACATTACACAGGTAAACTAAGTAATGGTCAAACATTTGACAGTTCAGTAGGTAGAGAGCCATTAGATGTAAAATTAGGACAAGGTAGCTTAATACCAGGTTTTGAAAAAGGATTGCTTGATATGGAGGTTAATGATAAGAAAACTATCGTTATCGCTAAAGAAGATGCATACGGTGAAAAGCAAAAAGAGCTTTTTCAAACAGTTCAAAAATCAGATTTACCAGCAGATATGGAGCCAAAAGTAGATATGGCACTTATGGCAACAAATGCAGATGGTAGCGAAAGACAATTACGTGTTGCGGAAGTAAACGATAATGATATCGTTGTAGATGCAAATCACCCATTAGCAGGTGAAGATTTAACCTTTGAATTAGAATTGGTTGAAGTTCAATAAAACGTATTGAATATTATTGAAAAAACCGCCTTGTAGGCGGTTTTTTTGTTTTTAAGCCTATAGGTTTCATAGTGCTAAATAGTATATTTGAATATGCATTTAAGAACACTGATATTCCTTACTACCGCGATTGTGATTATAGGTTGTAAAGAGAAAAAAACCACAAAGCCCCAACCTGAAAACAAGGAAACCGTTTCAGAAAAAGTGGTTACTTCTACTTTTGAAGATATAGAGGGTAACCCTATAGAATTAAGCGATTACAAGGGTAAGCGTGTATTACTAAATTATTGGGCAACCTGGTGTAGACCATGTATAGAAGAAATGCCGGATATGGAAAAAGCTCAAGCCATTTTAGCTGATGAAAATTATGTTTTTCTATTTGCATCTGATCAGTCCAAAGAAAAGATCGTGAAGTTTAAAGATGCGCGCGGATTTAAGTTAGAATTTATAAAGTTTAATGGTGTGTATGCAGAAGAAAATGTAAGTGCCCTTCCGGCAACATTTATATATAATGAGGCAGGGGAGAAGGTATTACGTTTTGATGGCGGATTGAAATGGGATAGTCCAGAAATGATTGATAAACTTAGAGCAGTACAGTAATGCGATTAAATAGTAGTTCCGTAGTTCTTTTTGTAGTAGGTAGTTTGCTTATGGGTTGCAGGGAAGAATCAAAAGCACCAAAGGCAGAAGTGCCAGTAGCTGTGGTGCAAGAAATAAAATCTCCCGCTTCGGCATCAAGTGCATTACCACACCTAATGTCCAATAAAGATGTAGCATTGCTTTCATGGGTAGAAACTTCCAATGATACTATTTCTACCATGCGATTTTCAGAATTGATTGATGGCGAGTGGCAAGAAGCACAAAATGTACTGAGTGGTACAAATTGGTTCGTGAATTGGGCAGATTACCCTATGATTACCGAAAACAACGGTAGTTTATGGTCTCACATATTAAAAAAATCTACTGAAGGCACCTATTCATATGATATAAAGATAAACGTGAAGCCTAAAGGTGCAACTGTTTGGAAAACAGACATGCCTTTACATACAGATGGTACACCTACGGAGCATGGCTTTGTAAGCATTGTGCCATATAACAATAACTTTTTTGTGAATTGGCTAGATGGTAGAAATACCGAAGAAAATGAAGCAGGGGAGCGAGGAGCAATGACACTTAGAGCAGGTGTGGTTTCTGTAACGGGAGAACTATTGCAGGAATATGAGTTGGATGCACGAACCTGCGATTGCTGCCAGACAACTTCCGCAATAACCGATAATGGTCCTGTTGTAACCTATAGAGATCGCTCAGATAATGAAATTCGAGATATTAGTATTGTTCGTCAAGTGGAGGGGGAGTGGACTACACCCAAGGTAATTCATGAAGATGATTGGCAGATAAAAGGCTGCCCGGTCAACGGACCTAAAGTTGATGCACTTGGTAATAGTTTGGTAGTAGCTTGGTTTACCGGAGCATCAAAAAAACAAAAAGTACAAATTGCTTTTTCTTCGGATGGTGGCGCGAAATTTACAAAACCGGTTATAGTTGCGGAAGGCGCTATTATGGGTCGGGTAGATGTGTTATGGATGGATGAAGATCAAGCTGTTGTAAGTTGGATGGAAGCCAATGACAAAACCGCATTATTCAAAGCTATGATTGTACATAAAGATGGCACAACTTCCAAGAAACAATTAATTACTGAAATGGCAGATTCCCGTAAATCTGGATTCCCTCAAATGGAAATAGTGGAAGAAACCCTCTATTTTGCGTGGACAGAGCAATTGGGCTCAGTTACACAAGTACGTACAGCAAAGATGTCTATTGACGCGTTTTCGTTTAATTAACTGAAATCAATTCGATATCAAAAACTAATACAGAGCCACCAGGTATACCATTAAAATCAAAACTACCATAAGCTAAGTGAGAAGGAATAAGCAATACGCCATTTCCGCCTTCATTGAAAAGGGGAATACCTTCTGTCCACCCGGCGATAACTTGATCAAGACCAATTGATAATCCGTCAGTACTTTGGTCAAAAACAGTACCATCTAAAAAATATCCTCTGTACGCAACCGTAACATTTGATGTGGCCGATGGTTGTGCTCCGTCACCTTGATTTTCAATAATATAATGCAAGCCAGATGCCGTGGTTTGTGATTCTAGTTCGTTTGCAACTAAATATGCATTGATTTCTTCTTCATTAATAACGGTATAATCAATAGGCTCAACAACCGTAGGCGTTTTATCATCTGATGACAAGCATGAAACCATAGTGGTCGCAAGAAAAAATAGAACTAAATATTTCATTATATAAATTTTTGATGGAAGATAGTACTTGAAGTAATACTATTGATATATCTTAAGAAGCATTTAACCATTAAGATGTTATGTAGTAAATAAACTAGGCAATGAATGTGTTTACAGAAAACCGAACACTACAATTCTTATACAGATATTTTTGAAATTTAATGGCGTGAGATTGCGATTCAAAAATAACGGCTTCTGTAATGCTGTTCGCTAAAACAAGATGCCCAATAAGGTATTCTACGTAGTAGGTATTGTTTTCAGAAAGGAGAACAAAATTTGGTTTGGTCGTCACGTTTATTATTTTACGATACTAAAATAAAGCATTTATTTATGTGATCCTAATTTTTTTGAAATTCCTTGTAAAATGGTTAATCTATTAGGGTTGGATCGGTAAGTTTTCTATATGATATGTAATACCCATTAACTCATATGCAGCTGGTATTAAAAAATAAAATTTAGATAGTTTTTGATTTTTGGCATTATAATTGCAACTTCACAAGTAATTATTAATATCAAATTATATTACATTTATGAGTACAGGAACAGTTAAATTCTTCAATGATGAAAAAGGCTTCGGCTTTATTACAGAAGAAGGTTCAACGAACGATCATTTCGTTCACATTTCAGGATTAGTTGACAAAATTCGCGAAGGCGATGAAGTAGAATTTGAACTAACCCAAGGAAAAAAAGGTTTAAACGCAGTTAACGTTAGAGTTATAGAATAAACTTCAAAAAGTCCGTCAGCAATGACGGACTTTTTATTTGGTATAAAACCCAAATACGGTGCTAGGCAACCGTTTCTATTAAATGCCTACTATCTTTATAGATATCTCAAGGTAAGTGCAATCTTGTAACGCCTTCTTAACCACAAGTAATACCATTATTAACTATATATATTATAAACACTATGTTAGATCAATTAAAGCAAATGGCAATTGAAAAATTGCAAGAAACAATGAGTGCAAATTCTTTAAATTCTGAAGCAACTAGCGGAGCTGCTGAAGAGGGAGCATCTTCACTAATAGACGGACTTATGGAAAAAGTAGGTGCTGGCGATTTAGGAGCAGTAACCAGTTTGTTTTCAAATGACGGAAATGCAACTGAAGACAGTGGTATCGTTCAAAATTTGAAAGGTAAACTAGCTGAAATACTCGAGAGCAAAGGCATGAATGCAGAAGAAGCACAAGCAGAAGCTAGTAATGTAGCACCAGGCTTGGTAGATAGCCTTAAAGAAAAGTTTTTATCTGACGAAGCATCAGATTCCGCTTTTAGTTTAGAAAGTCTTAGTGGTTTAGTTGGTGGCGATGCCGGCAGCTTACTTGATAAGGCGAAAGGACTTTTCTAAGAGTAATTACTTTTCTCATAGTACATATGAAACCGTTCAGCAATGAGCGGTTTTTTTATTTAAAAGCTTTATATGGTTTTTTGTGTATTAGGTCTGATTTTTGAGGAAAATTCATTTTTTAACACAATCAATTGTAAAATGACACGTTAATTCAATAAAATAATTGGTTTATGAAAATTTCATTGAGTTCCCAAAAAGTAGCTGTTTTATCTGAATTGGAAAGAAAAAGAAAATCGGTAGAAGAATTGTTATTGAAGATGGAATCTTATTTATATGAACCGCAAACCCAAAGTCGCTTTCAAAAAAAAGAGATCTTAAAATCGAACATAAGTCGTACTGCGGATAGTACCGGGTCGTTATTGGAAATTTTAAGGATGAACGATATTTCTATTATGGAAAGTATGGATGATGTAGAACGCCAAATAGAAGAATGTTATGAGTTGGAATTAGAAGTGGCAAAGTATGTTTTAAACCGATAACATAAACCGTATAATATTTATGAAAACCGCTCAGAAATGAGCGGTTTTTTTTATGCCTATTTGTTGTGTGCTAAGTATTTAAGATATAATAGGGTAGTGACAAGTATTTGAAATAGGGGAGTTGGTACACTAAAACATGTATACAAAAGTTGTATATATAACCACAATTTTAAATGACCTTTTAATGGAGACGTTATTACCTATCTTAAAAACAGCTGATTACCGTAAAGATGAAAAACTACAGTTTAAAGAACTTTTATTTAATGACAGTATAGCCCCTGTGGTGGCTTATGGTAAAGATAGCGGTAATGCCATGGTGTATGAAAGTGCTTCGGATGAAACAGATTTGTATAATAGATTTCCGGGAATAAAGAAAGAGGCGCTTGCGAATTTAAAAGCAATAGATGTAGACTATCAAATAACAGATGCAGAGGGGTCAAAAATACTATTTGCCGAAGGCAATGAATACGCCAGTGAAAAGATATTGGATAAGGATTTCATGATCAAGATTGCTGCAGAGCTGAAGTGCGATACGCTGATGGTTGGTATACCTTTTAAGGGTGTGTTGATGGCTATTGATTCTAATTCAGAGATGCGTTTAAAGCTACCAGTGGTCGTAAAACAGTACTTTGAGAATCCGCAGCAAGACCCCATTTCAGATAAAGTATTTTTGGTCCAAAATGGGGAAGTGGTTGCCATGGGAGGAGAGAAATTACCAGAAAATAAATCTGATGAAAATTTTGTGATTTCTGAGAATAAGGCGCAAAACTATGGTATCGAACTAAAAAGTAAGAATATAGAAGAACTGGTAACCGATATAAATACATCTTTTCAGCAGGTTATGCTTATGATATTGCAACGTAAATCTTTTGGCGGTGAAATAACCTTTAAATTAAGTAAGGCTATTGTTAAAGATGACACTTTAATAAATAAATGCAATTCTATCATAGAGCAGATTGAGAAGAACGAGATGCTACAAACCATTTCTCAGGCATTGGCATCAAGTAAAGTACAGTTTAAGTTTTTGCATGATGGTATACTAATAGCTCCAACAGCTACAGCTATACCAATTGAACCCAAGCCAATAAATTCACCAAAAGAAGTTGTCAAAGAAACCATTAAGAAAATAGAACCAGTTGCTGTAAAGAAAAAAGCACCGGCGACGACCAAGAAATCTAAACCATGGTGGAAATTTTGGGCAAGTGAAGAACAAGAAACTCCAGAAATGATTAAAGCTGCAGAAGAAAAAGCAAAACTAGATGAACTGAAATCTGGTACACAAAGAGATTTCGATAAGTCTGATCATAATAAGTTTATGCCAAAATAACTTAAGTTTTTGAATGTTAACAAATGTAATGAAATATGTATATAATAGTGGAGTCTCAAAAAGTCTATTTTACATAATATAAATTATAGAACAATTATAGTGTTTTTGTGTATAGCGCATTTCCGCGCTATTATACATAGTTACGTTATAAGGCGCGCAGGAGAATTATAACTAAGTAATTATGTAAAAACGAAACTACGGTAAGTTCAACTATATTCTAATTTAGGCAACGGTTTCATTTCGTATGCAAAAGCAATTTGCCATTGGCTAATCTTATTTATCACGGGTTATGTAAAATTGCAGCACAGCCAATCGCTCGATTGCTTTTTAAAAATAAACGCTTTATGGTGTTCATTTTAAAACACAATTTGGCAACGCTTGGCCAGCGCCAAAAAAAGCAAAACTGGTAGATTCTTTTAAAATTTGCGATTTATGAGAAACTATCTGCCCGTAAATTTTTCAGGAGATTCTCGGCAGTTTGCCGCAACAGCTCAAAATTTCGAAAATAAAATTTCTGAGCACTTGCTACCTAGAGCGTTCCTAGAAACCTTTTTTCAATTTCTATTTTACATAATGTAGAGATATGAAATTAGTTTCTCAAACTTTAATTGCATCTTAATCTTGACCTATACCAACTGCATTCATTATTGCTGTCTAACCCACAAACCATTAAATAGCCTTGCCCATCACAATAATCCTCTCCGCACCTACATCTGTCAGTTAAACCCTCTCTTTCAATTTCTTCCTTGGTGGCTAACGTTACCTCTACCATTTGACCTCGAATTTTTAGTTTCTTAGTTGACATAATTGTTTGATTTTATGATTATTAATAGAATAAATAATAAGTTAAGTATTTTCTTTTTTTCTTGATAAAAAAAGAAACAAAAAAATCAAGGCTTACAGATAATTTTGGAAACAATGTACGGGTTGGTCACTAAATTTTAGGATCCATTGTAACTTTTAAGACTGCTTTAAGGTTAAAGAACCTTTTTAATTGTCAAGAAAAATAGTAACCAGCTCCCTAAAATTCTTAACGCTCCTCTCCCCTATTGTTTTGCCAAAATTCTCTTAGGCCGTATCCGAATTAAATTTAATTTAAGTATTCATAATAACTAAATGGTTTTCCAAAATACATATCTTCCATATTCTTGGGTAATTCATCTGGGTTATCTGATTTTATATCAAGATGTGAGATTAATCTATTTAAATATGATATTTGCTGTTCTCTTCTTTTATCTAATTCCCTAAGTTGCCTTGATACAATTTTGTTGTTACTTAGTAAACAAAACCCATTTGTCCAGCATAGACCTTGATTAAAATTTTCATTATCATAATTATATAAAGTAATTCTTCCAACTGACATTGAAAGAAGACGTTGTTGTAAACTAAATATTATTTGTCTTTTACTTTTTCTGGAATACTTATTTATATCAACTAGACACCTATTTCTATTCATTCCTAAGGCTAATAAGATTCTTTGAGTTTCTTTAATTTGCTTTCTAACTTCTTTATTAATTGAACTTTTTCTTATTCTTAACTCTCCTTTATAATTAATTTGATATCCTACAAAAGCCAACCAGGGCACATTGTTTTTACTTTCATATTTATTACCCCAGTAATAAGGTTCCTTTGATTTAGCTTTCCAGAATTTCTTTGCAGAAGTTTTATAATCTTTGCATTTAACTGTTTCATGAAATAAAAGAAAACTATCAGTTAAGCCTTTTTTAAATGTTTCAAGTGCATTCTTACATACTGTTTTATCCGAATGTGCAATTACCATATCATCGCAATATCTAACGTATAAAAGGTCTTTATCTACTTCAACAACAGACTCATCTACCTTACTTAGTATTAGGTTTGCAATAAAGCAGGAAACGGCATTGCCTTGTGGTACTCCAATTTTGAAATCATTTACATATTCTTTTGAATATTTTGTTTTTAATTGGTTACCAACCCATCCAAATTCACCAGCTGGGACACCATTTTTTTTGAAATAGTTCGGCTCTAAGTTTTTTGGCAAAACATCTTTATTAAATGAATATGAATCAAGGAATAAGTAAAACAACCTAATTGCTTTTGGTGAAATATTTTCTCCCCGCAGTTTTAGTTTTTCTATTCCTTCATAGAAAACTTTTTCTAGATGTCTATGCTGTACTATATCAAAAAATTTTTGGATATCACATTCCGCTACCCATAGTTTAGTAAACTTTTTTTTGTGTTTTAAAATTTTCTCGATTGAGTCATGATGGTTTGGAATTTTACCATTTTTTCGAGCTCTAAATGCAAAGGAGCAATCTAAAAAAATCGCATCAAATTTTACAGTTAAATATCTAGAGAAAGCAGATGTAATAATTTTATCAATTAAACCATATTTTGCAATAGGTCTGTAAACAAATTTATCTCCTTTAGCAGACTTAAGAAGAGGGAATAATTCAGGTTTTGTTATTTTAAATCCATTGTCATCAATATGATTTACACTATCCCTGATAGATTCACAAAATCTCAACAGCTTTGTATACCATAATTCTGGTACTTTTGATTTCTTATCAACTTGAAACTTCTCGTATTTATATGATTTCCAAAGTCTATGTTGATTTCTCTCTATACTATTAGTGTATTTAGAAGAATGTAGGCGTTCATTTTGGTTGAGTTTTTTCCAATTTCGTCTTGTAGGAAAGATTGATTGTAAAAATTGAAAATCTTCATCAGAATCGGTTATCGAAATATTGTTAGTCCTTTTGTGCAGACTTATATCTCGAATCATATGTTTTTTATGTCTTTTATGAGAAATACCAGCTCTATGTTTACAGAGCATTTTTATTAAAGAAGTATCAGAATAATAATTTAAGAAATCGTCCATTTGAATAAGGCGTAAACGTAGTAACCAATTTGATTGAGATACATTGCCGCATACAAATACAGCAGAGACCGTTAACAACAGGATTAATAGGTCTCGTTAATTGTTTCAGCGCTTTCTATTATAACCATTTGACAATTATCTTACTCACACCTAAAGACTATGCGTCTTCTACCTGCTCAACATAATGAGGTATAAACCCCACCCTTCCTTACGCCTTAAATCAAATAGACTATATTTATTGTTTTTAATTGTATATCAAAATATGAAAGTTTCAAAGTTCAATAATATTTATTCTAAAAGTGTAATACAATCGGAATTACTTAATGAACTTATCGACATTAAGAAGGGAAAGTACAAAAATATTATAGAAAAATGTAGATATTTTACTAATAAAAAAGAATATGATTCTTACAAATCTATAAAAATAAGTTTACCTACAGTTACTTTTTGTGGAACATTTGAAAATGGTAGAAGACTTGAACATCTTGTTTCGTACAATAAGATTATGATTCTAGATATTGACCATGTTGATTCTAAAAATATTCACTCAGTAAAAAAACAAATACAAAACGATAAATATATATATTCTGTATGGTTATCACCATCAGGGGAAGGTTTAAAAGCCTTAGTAAAGATTGATGGCTCTCCTGAAGAACATAAAGCAAGTTTCGTTTCTTTAAAGGAATATTTTCTTTCTACTTATCAAATAGAGCTAGATAATAGTGGCAGCGATATTACTAGATTATGTTTTGTTTCTTGGGATGAGAATTTATTTCTAAATAAAACATCAGTAGTATATAAAGATAAAGCGAAAATAGAAAGGGTTAAATTAAAGGACAAAAAAAATATTAATAAAGCAAATACATCTTTAGTTAAAAGTGCTTTTGCAACTGAGGGTCTTAATAAATCTGAGCATAGAAAAATGATTAGTTTGATAATAAAATATTTGAAACGCAAAAACCTGACTATTACAAATACTTTTGATGAATGGTTTAGAGTAGCTATAGCCATTGCTGGTACATTTAGTTATGATGTTGGAGAGAAATATTATTTAAATTTATGTGAATTGGATAAGGAGAAACATAATGAATTGGAAAGCAAAAACATTCTCAAGTATTGTTATAATAGAAGAAATTTAGATAACCAATCAGGGATATCTTTCGGAACTATTGTTTTTTATGCTAAACAAAAAGGCTTCATTACTAAAAAAGAAAAATATTCAAGTTAAACCATTTCACACACATTGCCTTCCCTCCTACTGTCGCTCAGTTAATAAGTGTTCCATTACCCTGTATAAGAAGCTTTTAGAAGAAAAGTTTAAAGAAAGTGAAGTGCCAAATACGCCAGCGCACCATCTCGCTCAAAAAGATAAAGGTCTCCCAGACCTTCATATTTTATGCCGTACCCAAGCAAAGTTACATAACGCAAGACATTATAATTCAAAAAATGAATCATAATTTGTTGTGATATAAAATAGCGGTAAGTTATTGCGAATATTGAGCTAATTCAACAAACTGGCGCTATCAATAGTAACAAATAATTACTTCTTAGAAGTTTGCTCTAAATAGGTGCTTTCAAAGATTTTATCAGCATTAGCAGCTTCAAAACCTTCTCTTCTGTGCTCCCTTTGAATATCATTCTTGGCTAAAGACTTAAATTCTGGTAGTATAGAACGCTCTGCGAATTCAACATAACTTCCTGAAATTTTCATTTTTTCGTTATGGGCAAAAGTCGCGTCTACCATTTTGGCTACCGAACTACTTTGACGTAATAATCCATCATTACTGGTTTTTATAATTCCGCCAGATGAATTTAGAACAATTCCCAATCCTTTTAAAAATTCATTGAAAACCTCTAGGGAATTATATGGAGAAGGCAAATCATGAACGCTAATAGTATAATGATTTAAATAATAGCGGTTATAAATTACCCAAGCTGCATACTCACTTTCCTCCGATAGTTTTTGAAAATCAGCTAATGTTGGCAACTTCCATAACGGCTTATAGAAAAAATCTCCAACAGCCTGGGTGTCGTCTAAATCAATGGCATCTATCGGGTCGGCGTTGATGGTATTGGTATATTCAGAAATGATACGTTGTGCATGATTAGAAAGGTCCTCTACTCTTAACTCGCTAATAAATATTCTAGGATATTCTGGACTTGGCGGTGCATACCAATAGGCATCTAATTTTTTAGCAGCAAAGTGATAGGAATCCATTTTAGAATATCCGTAGTGTAAAAATATCTTTTCAAAAGAAGAAATTCCCAAATTGGGAACACCAAGTGTACGAAACGCTATATGATCGTTTATAATCTCATTTTCGTTAGCGATCATATTGGCTTCGATCATTGCCTTGGTAATTTTTTCTACATCGGTTACACTTTTTTTATAGGGAAGAAACAAAGCTGTTAACACTTTATCTAAAGCAGTATTCTGTTCAAAATTCATAGTACGCAGGTATTAAGATTTGATGGTAAGATTAATTTAGCTATAATTATTGTACAAAGTTCTTGTCTATTTTAACAATAAACAATTAACATTGTATGTTTATTGATAAGCATGACTAATCAATTAGAATTTAGACACCTCCACTACTTTTTGGTATTGGCAGATACCTTACATTACCGAGAGGCGGCAGAGAAATTGTACATATCTCAATCTGCCTTAAGCCAACAAATACAGCGTTTAGAATTTATTTTGGGGAAGAAATTATTTATTCGGACCAATAGAAAGGTACGTTTAAGTGCTGAGGGAATTCTTTTTAAACAAGAGGCGGTGCTGATTCAAAATCAGGCTACGGTGTCTATGGAACGTTGGAAATCTGCGGTTTCTGGCAAACAAGGATTACTTAAAATAGGATTTGTAGGTTCCGCCATGCAAAAATACCTGCCTCTTATTATTAAAAAATTTACCGAGACGCACCCGAATATCGAATTTTACCTGAACGATCTAAGTAACACTGATCAGCTTTCCGCTTTGGAAGCAGGCAGCATTGATATTGGGTTCATACGCTCTAATATTGTTTCCCCTGCCATGGAAATTAAGTCGGTATTCAAAGAAAAATTCACCTTGGTTCTACCTAAAGAACATGCCATATCTAAAGCTAATTTTAAAGACGTTTCGCAATTATCAGAGGAGTCTTTTATTCTGTTCCCAAATGAGAATAGTCAAATGTATTATGACCAAATTGTAGCGCTTTGCAATGACCATGGTTTTGCTCCTAAAATATCACATCGTTCTATACATGCCCCTACTATTTTTAAATTAGTAGAAGGCGGTTTGGGTATTTCTATAGTACCAAACTCTCTTAGAGATGACAAGAACGATAACATTAAATTTATTGAATTAAACAGTGTACCACAGGAAACCGAGCTATTTGCGGTTTGGAAGAAGGCAAATACAAATATAGCTCTGCCTTATTTTTTAAAGATTTTGTAACCTCATTTTTAGTTGAAAAGTTATAAGTTTAATTAAAGAGAACTCCAGTTGATTCTACATTTTACTATAGAATCAAAATTTAATAAGAGTTTGATGGCTTTTCTAATAATACAATCTAAAATCCAACATTTTACAGACATTGTAATGCCTTTGGTGCAGTTCTTCTACGACCTCGAACATATCATCATCTTCTTTAAATAAATTAAAGAATGCTTTATCAAGATTTGCACTGCTTACGCCATTAAAAGCATTTCCGTAGCCAGAAACGGCTTTGGCGTTTGTAATATCTAAAAAGTACTGGGCTTCTTCTTCGTCTAGATCCAGGATTTTTGCATTTGAAAAATGCAGGATTTTACCTTTTAATCGACCTTCAAAGATTTCTGCAATTTCTTGTAATGTATAGTAGTAGTCGTTTAAGCAAATACTATTTGCTTCGCCATGCATTACTAAATAGATGATTTCGTAATCCTTAAAATTATGATCATCTAACACCAATGCGTTTAGACTATCTTCTAGTCCTTCTATGGTATCGCACGTTTTGTAGATACTTGCAATGCCATATTTCATGGCGAGCTGTTCCAAGCTTTGTTGTGCTTCGGTAAGTTGTTCAGTTTCTATATCATCGACACCTTCTAAACAGTAAATGAAATGGTCTTCATCTGTTAATTGTTCTTGGGGTAATTGTCTTCTTTTCTCTAACAAGCTTTTGTATTATTTGGGGTGTATGAAATACAAAATTACAGCAACTGTTTTATTCTTTTTAGCGTTTTTGGGATAAATATGGTTTGTAATAGTTGAGCTTCCCTCCCATTTACAGCTAACATTGTTAATAGCCCATACTAGCCCAGGAAGCTATTGTTGTATAGCATCTAAGAATGGATGCATATCTAATAGCTCAATATCATCGCGCTTACGGAGTTCCCTTAAAAACCAACCTTTATGGCCTGCGCCATAGGTAATTAAAATCCGTTTACCTTGATAGCGGTGTTTTTCAAGAGCCTTTTCTATATTCCAATAATGTGCAATATTTATATTTTCCCATCCACCAAGACCTAGTTCTTCATTAAATAGCTCATTATAGGTTTGTAACCCTATATCTTGAATACTATCATATGTATTGGTATGTATAAAATAAGGATCATTAACCTTGCCACTTGCTTTGTATAAAGAATCTGTACGTTTATTAGCGCTAACGTATGCCGTCCAATCAGCTGTTCTAGAAGTGTCTTGCCTGATTGCCCCTAATTTCTCCCCTCGCTCATCTGCCATGATCTTAGTCCAACCAGCGGTAGGGATAATTTCAAAATCCATAGTTTTGGATAGCGGAAAAACAACATCTACATATTCAGGAAAACGCATGGTACGCGGCTCAGAAATACTATCGTCTCTTTTAAACCCTTCATAGGCAGCTTTAAAACGATTTGGAGGAATTTCGGTTAATATGTAATCTGGATCAATGTTCTTAATTAATCTTTTCAGGTAGATGGTTGTATAGACACTATCCGTAAGGTGTCCGCCGTGAATAGTTCCTAAAACTAATACTTCGTTTTTTACTTTTTTAACGTCGTCCTCTTTTTTGCTGGTTTGCTTGCAACTAATAATGGATAAAAGTAAAGCGCATAGTATATAAAAATAGATGGTAGGCTGTCTCATGATGTGTTGAGGGTATAATTAGATTTGCTTTAAAAAGTTTTTTACGGCGTTCCAATAGCCATCATTATCCTCAAACTTTTCCCATAACGCGCGCGAACCATGATTTCCTTTGGTTGCCGGTACATAGGTTACTTTTGTTGTGGTAAGTATAGCATCGTTTATGGCAGCCCAATTATCTTGTTCGTTTTGCGCAGAAGTAATAAATGTGGGTACTTTAATGTGTGCGGCGCTATTTTTTATGAAATCGTCTTTGCCAAAATATTCTCCCGGAGAAAAAGCCATTGCGGCATCTACGCTGTCAGGGTAGTCGCCTGCATATTTAAGTACCAAAGAAGAAGAGTAAGAGCTGCCCCAGATAACTATTTTCTTTGGCATATATGTATTTTTCACATAAGCTACGGTTGCCTCAATATCTTGAAAAGCGTTTAGGTATTTAACCTCTTTCCCTACTTCTACCGCTCTTTGGTTGGTTTGGTTGGTAACGGAATTTACCGCTCCACCGGAACGTTGGTCAATTGCCAAGCAGCTATAGCCCAAAGTGTTTAGTTTAGGCGCTATTTCTTTGTATTCTCCACGGCTCCAACCTGCTTGATGAAAAAGCAGTATAAAGGTTTCGCTTCCTTTGGTTTCATAGTAATCTGCTGTAATCAATAGACCGTCTTTAGAAGGAAAGTCTATAGTTTTCTGTGCGAACATACAAATGGAGCTTAAGCTTAAAACAAAAGAGAAAATCGTTTTCATAAATAGCGTTGTTAGGTTATACATGCATGAGTCTACCATTACTGCATTTGCTTACAAAAAGTGGAGAATAAATCTTTTTCAACGACCTGATATAGCGTATTGATTCTGGAGTGTGTGAAATACCAAATTAGGATGACTATCTTATACTTTTTATTGTTTTTTGTTAGATATGAGTTATAATAAATAGTGCCTCCCACCCATTGATAGTTATTGGGGTTTTGCAAATGCTGCTAATTTTTGCTACTAGATTTCAACCTACGAAAACCAAGTATCATCAAGACGACTATTAAAACTAAAAAATAAATAGTGGTAGAGCTACTTTTAATAATTGAAAACATACTGGTGATGTTTACAGATGTCTCTGTAACAGTTGGGTAGGCATTTAGCATGGAAATAATACCGATGTTTTCAATATAATCCGCTATACCGGCAATTATAGGCAATAAACACAGATAAAGGAATTTAGGGTTCAATTTAGGTAGTTTGGTGAGGAAATAAGCCAGTACTGCAGCATAAGAAATAGCAAAGAGTAATGGGTAAATCATATCTATAGGAATTTGTTTGCTGAGATACGTTTGGCGACCAATATCTCCTAGAGTATGAAAAAGGGTGTTTACAACCTTTAAATCATATCCTGCGGGCATCATATCCAATAATTGCAATCCGTTCGAGAAGGCCATCGTTGCCGGAATGGTAACTAAAAGCATATACCCATAAACGATATTGGTGAGTAAAAAAAGCACCAGCACCTTCTTACCAGAATGTTGTTTTTCTAACTGTTTTGTAATTTTTTCCATTTTACTATAATCCTATTTAATTGACTTGTGAAGAACTATAAATGACAGGCATCTGCCCTTTCCACTTATCCCATAGGTTATCGTCATTAATGAGATCAGCCATAAAATGAGCGACATTGATACGGCTAACTTTGCCGGCATTAAATATGGCACTTCGCGTAGGTGAAGGAAAAATTTCATATTCACTTACGTTGTCTTCGTTTATTAATCCGTCTGGTCTTACAGCAACCCATTCAACGGCTCTGTTGTTTTGACCAATTTGGGTGCGTAGATAATCTGCTGCCTTTTCATTATCTACATGTGGCGGAAGTAATAGGCGAAGCAAACTAATAACAAATTTTTGTGCAAAAGAAATACGCTCGTTCAAATCACGATTTCGATTTCCGGTAGTATTCATCAGAACAAATTTTGTAGTGCGTTCTAATTTATTAGATTTTATGGCATTGCATAAACGTTTTGTAGCAACGGTAACCAATTTTCTGGGGTGACCATAGATACCCTTCCAGGTTAAATTGTGTCCTAAGCACGATGCTACTGCATCGCAATCTTTGACTATATTTTCTATTTCATAATTGCTTAATGCTAAAATACTCGCATTGATAATTTGAAGGTTTTCATTGTTCTTCCATGATTCTGGGAGCTTATGGGGAGAACGTACAATTACTTTTACGCAGTGTTGTTGCAAAAGAAGTTGCGCTACCAATTGGCTACCTGTGGCACCACTGGCGCCAACTACTAAAACTTTCATATTGATTGATTGATTGATTGATTGATTGATTGATTGATGATTTGACTGTAAGACGATGAAATGCTAAAATTGTTACAGATTTTTGTCTGTATATGTTTAATTTTAAGTTAGTTATAGGGTTTTATAGTTGTTTAGCTTTACGTAATATTTTAACCACACGGCTATGGGTAATTTGTAGCAAATTCCATTGGTAGCCTTCAAAATCGGTCGTGTTCATAAATTGAACAACTACGGCGTCAATATCCTTATGATATTCAGCCATACTTTGGTAACCGGGTATTAATCCGCCATGATTAAATTCATAAATAGATGCATATATTTCCATCTCTTTTTCATTAAGTAACCTGCCATCGTTTAAAGCCCTTAGAAATATACCAACATCTTCAGCAGATGCAATCATAGAGCTGTAATCGGTCGTTTTAATATCCTTATCAACACCAATATAATAGCCGCTCATTAAGTCAGCCATGTCTATTTCGTCCATAGAGCCGTATGTATTATGAAGTTTTAAGGGTACTAGTATGTTTTCCTTTATAAACTGAAAATTAGGTTTGCCTGTTACCTTTTCTACAAGCATGGAAAGCAATAGATAATTGGTATTGGAATAGGCATAATCTGCATCAGGGGCAAAATCAGCAGGCTTACCCAAAATAAGAGCTAAAGCATCTTCACTAGATTTTGGTGGCTCGTTCCAGAAGTTTGGTGTATCGGTTAAATTAGGGATTCCACTTCTATGCTGTACCATCATTCTAACGGTGATCTTTTCTGCATTTTCAATTTGTCCAACAAGCTCAGGAAAGTAATCGGCAAGAGTTTTATCAAGCGATAAACGGTTGTCATGGACTAATTTGGTAATTGCTACGGCATCATATAATTTACTGATGCTGGCAATTTTGAAGAGTGCTTTTGGGTTAACGGGAATTTTATTTTCAGTGTTATGATAACCAGCACCATAAAACGCAGGAGGTTTTCCGGCTTCATCTACATATACAATGACTCCGTCAAATCCGTAACTTAAAGACTGATCGACTTGTTCTTGAACCGTATTCGGTAAGGGTAAAATCCAAGCTTTCACTAAAATCCATGGTACAAACCATAAAGAAATGAAGGTACTGGCAAATAATATGATTCTGAATATTTGTTTTTTCTTACTGGTCTTTGGTTTGGTATGTTCCATGATGCTGTCCGTTTGATTGATGATGCAAACCTATATGGAATTAAGATAACATTAAATTGAGAATTACTGAATTGTAATTTAATTGGGATGAATTGCGTGAAATCTCATGAAGATGTCAGTAAATCAACTTTCTTTTGATGTATTACTGAATTACATTACTTAACCTTGGTCTATTCGAAAAAAAATCAAACTATTCCATTTTAAGAATCACATTCCCCTTCAAATCCTTAAATTAGCCATGTAAACTTTAGGAGTAGCTATTTCATAGTTTGAGAAATATCCTTAGAACCTGATTTGATTAATATCAACGTAGGGAAAAGTTATCAGGATCAACAACCTGTACTTTCCTTTTATCATTTTCTGTTCTTTCTGTTCTTTCTGTTTACATCAAAAAAATATAGTAGCGAATACGCTTCAATTAACTAGTGAAACAGATGATACACATTAAAGTAAACAACACCACTCACCTATTTAAGCCGAACGTTACACTAGATGAAATCATTAAAGGTTTGGATATTTCTGTCAACGGAATAGCCGTGGCGGTAAATGAGAACATTATTACCAAAACAGAGTGGCAAACCAAAACACTGAACGAGAGCGATGAGGTATTGGTCATTAGAGCTACCCAAGGGGGTTGAAAACCAGGCTTTATATTTTTATGTTGCCCACATGAAGCAAGAGAATTTCCATTACCATACTTAAATCACATAAATGATTGTATTAATAGCTCCAGAAAAAGATATCCCGAATGAAATTGAATTGCTACATCAGTTGTTTCAAGAAGGTTTGGCGTATTACCATTTAAGAAAACCTTTGAAGGACTATCAAGAGCATTGCGATTATTTAAATGCTATCGACACCAAATATCATAATAGAATTGTAGTACACTTTTTTCATGAATTGATCAACGAATACGACTTAAAAGGGGTTCATTTTCAAGAGCAAAAAAGAATAGACCATATTGACAATCCTGGACAGTATTTTAAAAACTTAGATATGTACGGTAAGACCATAAGTTCTTCTTTTCACGATCCAAAGGTTTTAGAAGATTGTGAATTTGAATTTGATTATCATTTACTGAGTCCGGTGTTTTCTTCTATCTCTAAACAAGGCTACGAAGGCAAAGGTTTCGACGTCAACCAAAGTGAAAAGTTAATCGTGGGCATGGGCGGTATCACCGATAAAACCGTACAACAAACACTAAAGCTCGGTTTTAAGGGAATTGGCGTTTTAGGCGGAGTCTGGAATATGGAAAACCCTGTTGAAAGCTTTGTAGCCTTAAAAAAGCACTATGAAGCAGCATGGATTGAAGAGAAGAAAATAGCTAGTAGAAATAGCATGAAGTAAACATTTATATGATACCAACATTACATTATATATCACAAGGCAGTACACCGCAAGAACACATAGAAAACATTCAGAAAGTGTGTTCTTCTGGGATAGAATTGGTGCAATTGCGTTTAAAAAATCAACCTGAAAAAGTAGTGCTTGATACCGCACAACAGGCACGAGAAATAACGGCGAAGTTTCAGACCCGCTTAATTATCAACGATCACTATAAAATTGCTGCTGCGGTAAAAGCAGACGGTGTGCATTTAGGTAAATTAGACGCCTGCCCTACTAAAGCAAGAAAAGAGCTGGCTTCTTGGCAAGTCATTGGTGGCACCGCCAATACGCTCGAAGATTGTGAAACACTGATCCATAAAAAAGTAGATTATATAGGTCTGGGACCTTTTAGGTTTACCGAGACCAAAAAGAATTTGAGTCCCGTTTTGGGCATCAACGGTTACTTGACCATACTTGAAGAACTCAAAACAGCTATTCCTGTAATTGCCATAGGTGGTATTGTTATAGATGATGTTTCAGAAATCATGAAAACGGGTATTCATGGTATTGCAGTTTCCGGTGAAATAACGCGCAACTTTAATAGCATTTCAGATTTTAAGAAACGCATCAATGGTGGCGAAGTACAAGAACAACGTTGGATATCCGAAGAAAAAAGAAAATAAGATGTTACAGATAGCAGATAAGAAGTTTAGCTCAAGGTTGTTTACGGGAACGGGAAAATTCAGCTCGTCGCAACTCATGAAAGAAGCCATATTGGCATCAGAGAGTGAATTGGTGACCGTCGCCTTAAAACGGGTAGATGTTGGTGATGCTCAAGATGATATATTAAGCCATTTGGACCATAGCCGCATTAATTTATTACCCAATACATCGGGAGTTCGTAATGCAAAAGAAGCTGTTTTTGCTGCTCAATTATCTCGTGAAGCCCTAGAGACCAATTGGGTGAAATTAGAAATACATCCCGATCCAAAATATTTGCTTCCCGATCCCATAGAAACTTTAAAAGCTGCGGAAGAGCTTGTTAAATTAGGTTTTGTAGTTATGCCCTATATACATGCCGATCCTGTGCTATGTAAACGATTAGAGGAAGTTGGTGTGCAGTGTGTAATGCCTTTAGGCGCACCCATAGGAAGTAATAAAGGTTTAAAAACACAAGAGTTTTTGGAGATCATCATTGACCAAAGTAATGTTCCCGTAATTGTAGACGCCGGTATTGGTGCCCCTTCACATGCAGCTTTTGCGATGGAACTTGGTGCAGATGCCGTTTTGGTGAATACTGCCATAGCCGTTTCTCAAAACCCTGTAGAAATGGGCAAAGCATTTAAAATGGCGGTTGCAGCAGGCAGAATGGCTTTTGAAGCGAAACTGGCACCCATAGTGCATAAAAAAGCCGAAGCAAGTAGTCCCTTAACCAGTTTTTTGAATTAGAAGTATGAGCAGTTTCAAAGACCTATTCGATACTTACAATTGGGACGATACCCTAGCCAGTATTTTTTCTAAAACAGAGCAAGATGTGCTACGTGCATTAAGTAACACAAAGAGAGATTTAGAAGACTTTAAAGCATTGCTATCGCCTGCAGCAAAACCCTATTTGGAGCAAATGGCGCAATTGAGTCGTCAACTCACCAAGAAACGCTTTGGGAATACCATACAAATGTATTCGCCCATGTATTTAAGTAACGAATGCCAGAACATTTGTACTTACTGTGGCTTTAGCATGACCAATAAAATTCCGCGTAGAACCTTGACCGACGCTGAAATTTTAAAAGAAGTAGCATATATAAAATCTAAAGGCTATGACCATATTTTATTGGTTACGGGCGAAGCCAATAAAATTGTTGGTGTAGATTATATCAATGATGCGCTGAAATTGATTCGTTCTCAATTTTCAAATATTACCATAGAGGTACAACCCTTGCTGCAAGATGAATATGAGCTGTTAATTGAAAATGGACTTTATGCCGTTTTGGTATACCAAGAAACCTACCATAGAGAGGAATATAAAAAACACCACCCAAAAGGCAAGAAATCTAATTTTGATTTTCGATTGGATACTCCAGACCGATTGGGCAAAGCCGGAATTCACAAAATAGGATTAGGCGCATTGTTTGGGTTAGAAGATTGGCGTGCAGATAGCTTTTTTACGGCATTGCATTTAAAGTATTTACAGAAGACGTATTGGAAAACGAAATACTCCATATCATTTCCTAGATTACGCCCCCATTCAGGTGGCTTAGAACCAAAGGTTGAAATGACGGACCCAGATTTGGTACAACTCATCTGTGCCTTTAGGTTATTAGATGAAGATGTAGAACTCTCCATGTCTACGCGTGAAAGTGAGGTGTTCAGGGATAATATTGTGAATCTGGGCATTACCTCTATAAGTGCAGAGTCTAAAACCAACCCTGGTGGCTATGCCGTTGAACCAGAATCTTTAGAACAATTTGAAATATCAGATGAAAGACCAACAGAAGACATCACCGCCATGTTAAAAAGTCAAGGTCTAGATGTGGTTTGGAAAGATTGGGCTAATAATTGGCAAGACTAGGTATTCAATTTAATTTACCCTTTTTAGAGTTTATTAATAATGTAAGTTTTTTGATATAAAAAGTTAATTATAGGATTAACTACGTTAGTCTGTTATGTAAAATAGAATATAAATTCGCTATAATATTTGACAGATTGAATAACTCACACAACTAATTCTATTGGGTTTAGAAGTTAATCACAAGAAAGTTTACAACTCCAACCACGTCTAAAACACAGAAGTAGTTATCAGAACCACAATTAGACGAAACCTATGAATTCTATTTTCCATGATGGGCAATTAGCGGTACAAAAAATAGCCGGTGAAGAAGCCATTGCCATACAAAGAATACCCATGCTTGCAGCATCGCTTCATCCAAGATCTACTGCTTTTATAGAACATCAGGTATTGGCGTTTGCAGGTAGTGAAGATACAAATGGAGCTATTTGGTTATCGTTATTGGTGGGTGAACGTGGTTTTATTAGTATCCCATCCGTAGAAGAGATAAAATTTGATCTAACCAAGGTTACCAGTACTACAGACGATATTTTCTTTACCAACATTATAACAAAACCAACGGTTGGACTGCTATTTCATGAAGCAGCGAGAAGGGCGCGTTATAGAGCATGGGGAGAAGCTACAAAAACGGACAATGAAATTAGTGTTGCTATAAAAATGGGTTACCCCAGTTGTCCAAAACACATACAACGAGAAGAAATAGCAGTTCCCTCCAAAACAGAAAATATATTAAAAACAAGCTTTAAAAAAGGCAGTAGCTTAGGCGAATCTGAAAAGAAATGGATCAGCACGGCACATACTTTTTTTATAAGTACACAGACTAAAAAAGGAGATATTGAAGCATCGCACCGAGGTGGTGATCCCGGATTTATAGAAATTCTAGAAAATGGGCAGTTACGTGTACCAGATTACTTGGGCAATAGTATGTTCAGCACTTTGGGCAACATTTATGAAAACCCTAAAGCAGCTTTGCTTTTTGTAAATTATGAGCAGGGAGAAACCTTACAACTTTCTGGTACTGCGGCATTAGAATTTGATCAAAACTCTACCGATGATTTTTACAAATCTGGCGAGACGGGTAGATTCTGGACTTTTGAAACCAAGCAATGGGTAAGAACGGTAAACCACCATAAAGTGAATACCGAATTTATTGACTTCTCCCCTTTTAATATTTTGAGTAAAAAATAAATAGCGCTTCCTGAAATTAACTAAAGTGCTTCATTTGATCATTACAGTCCCCTAGCCTATTGTTCTCGTATAGCAGCGATTACACGACGGAGGCCTTCTTCTAATCGTGCTCTGGGGCAAGCAAGGTTTAAGCGTATATATCCGTCGGCATTGGCAACGAACATATTTCCGCCTTCCAATAAAACACCAGCATTACGTGCAAAGAATAAGGTTAGGTTTTCATCAGATTTAAAGTAATGACCCACATTTACCCAAGCCAAATAGGTAGCTTCGGGTATTACAAAATCTGTTTCTGGCAAGTGCAGGTCTAGCTGTTCTTTTAGATACTGAAAATTAGCATCTAGGTAAGCGGTTAAATCTGCCAACCACGCATGACCTTTTGTATAGGCAGTTTCTGCCGCAACAATACTCAAGGGATTTTCTACGGGCAAATAGGTTTCTTTATATTGCTCTCTTATAGCATCGTTAGGTATAATGATATTGGCAAATAAATTACCGGCCAGATTAAATGTTTTACTGGGCGCCATACTGGTAATAATACAATCAGTATCTGGAAACAATTTTGCCATAGGCGTAAAAGACTGGTCGTCTCTAACCAAATCGCAATGAATTTCATCAGATATAATCGTTAGTCCGTTCGCTAAGCAAATCTCGCCCAATTCTTGTAACTCATCGCTAGACCAAACCCTACCAGTTGGGTTATGAGGATTACAGAAGATACCCAATACGCATTTCTCATTAGCGGCTTTTGTTCTAATATCGTCCATATCAATAACGAATTTGCCTTGCTCCTCTTTCAATTCAGAACACACCAATTCAATACCATTATAATCGGCAGCATGTTTAAAAAAGGCATATGAAGGGGTAACAATAAGTACCTGCTCATCTGGTTTGCAAATTTGACCAATAAGACTGTACAATGCAGGTATTACACCTTTTGCGTGAACGAGGTGCTGTTCATTAAAGGTCCAATCATACCGATCTTGACACCATTTTTGAAAAGCTAAATGATAGGCAGGATCCGCAACCATAGAATAGCCCAATAATGGGTGTTCTAGTCGCGTTTTTAAGGCATCGATAATCACCGGAGCTATGGCAAATTCCATATCTGCCACCCACATAGGAATAAAATCTTCTTCGAGATACTTACCACTTAAATTTTCATTTGGATCAAAGAGATAGCCTCTATAGCCAGTACGAGACATTGCGTTGGTACCATCTCTGTTTATGATTTCATCAAATGAGTAAGTTGTAGTAGCCATCGATATTCTAATTAGATATGTAACAATTGAATTGAAAATTTAGATGATTCTTGAACAAAACATCATCTAACTCACAAACTTAAAGATCTAAAATCGATTTTATAAGATCATTGTTTAGAATTTCGTCAACTATTTTTGAAGCTTGTACAGGAGTTGAAATTTAAGGTATGCCTCTTATTGGTCTTTTTGAATAAAATAGCTAGGAACACCAACATTGCTGGAGAATTGACTTTGATGGATTCAAAATTAATTTACGTTATATTTTATGGATTTGGGGCATCATTTTCTGACACCAACATTCCTTTACCTGCCGTTACCAAAACAATAAACTCATTAGAAACATCAATATCGGTTACAGGGGGTACTACCCTTTTAACCGTAGCGTCTGCAATATCGATCCAAGAATTAGTATTGGTTTCAGGTTGTTCATTTCTATATAATGCAGTGTCTGATTTGTTTACGCTTTCAGGTTCTGCAAAAACCAAAAGTCGACCATAGGAATCTAAAGCAATAGCCCCAGGATTATTGGTAGGAACCATTAGATTAGCATTGGCACTAGAAATAGAAGCTTCTTCTATTCGTAACACTTGAGTAGGTGTTGAAACGTACAAACGATCATTGGCGCTATCAAAAGCCAAATAGCCTTGATCTTCACCAGCAGGTGTTGCCAATATTTGTGTCCAGCTTTCTCCATAATCGGTACTTCTCCAGACTCCGGTTTTACGATCGTAGACAAAAATAGTAGATGCCCCGTTAGATGCTACAGAGCAGCGTAAACGACCATTATCTTGTGCTCCCATAAATGCTGTAGTCCTTGTATTCCATGAACTCCAAATTCCATTAGTACGATCTAAAGTTCTAATACCTCCATTATCAATAGCGGTAACCAAACGTTCAGTACCATCAGGTAAGTTAATCCATGCCAAGCCCACGATACGTTTAGGAGCAGCGGGATTGTTCACTTCATTAAGTGCAGGCGATGTTGGTGTATTTGGAGAAGAAACAACTGCTAGTTTACCCGCTTCAATATTATTATCACGTTCACCATCACCAAAAGCTAATTCAGTACCATTAGGAGAAAAATTGAGTCCGTGCCCTGTTGTGACACCTCCTAATCCTACTGCATTCCATTCCGATCCCCCGTCAATAGACAAGACTACATCGTGATCCACATTACCGGCAGCTATAACACCTGTAGCACTAATTTCAACATCACGAAAGGTCAGTATTTGAAAGCCGTTTGCAGGTTTCCAAGTTGCACCGGCATCTACCGTGGTCCAAATAGCGGAAGTAGCACATACCACCCAGGCATCTGGATCATGAGGAGAAACTTGTATGGTAGCAATGTCACAGTTCGATTTTCCTATGGCCCAACTTGGGTGACTGTCAAAAACAATAAGGTCATTACTACTGCCCCACGGATTAATAGCAACACCGGATGACGTGGTATTCGTCCAAGTAGTACCACTATCATCAGACATCCAAACATCGCCATTGCCTTCTGCAGTACCAACTACTATTCTATCTGTATTCCAGGTTCCCGCAACACCATGTATGGCGGTAGACATTACAGTGGTACCTATGTCACCTGTAATATCATTTAAATTACTGTTTGAAGGGACATATCTTCGAACTCCAAACTCACCACAAGCCAAGTACATTCTATTGCCTAGAACCACGATAGACTCTACAACATCTGGAATACCGATGACCTTACTTGCTGACGGATTTCCATCTAAATTGCTGATTTTCCAAAGTCCTTTATTTTGAATAGAAGTATCATCTCCCCATAAGCCAACATAAACGGTGTTGGCATCATCTGGCGACATAGCCATGGCACGTACAAATACATCCCCTGTAAATACATCTATTTTACTCCAGCTGGTTCTATCATTTGTAGAAATCCATACGCCATCTTTATAGGTGCCGGCAACCCAAGTAGACCCACTTACCCATTGAATTAAACTGGGATCGGTAGAACGGGGTCTACCTGTGGGTAAAGGAGCGTTACTGTTCTGGGCAGAGAAAGAAATTTCCGATGAATCATGATGCCAAGTATCACCACCGTTAGACGAAGAAATAACCTCGCCACCTGTACCTTTAAAACCTGTACCGCCTACGATTACGGTAGAACCATTAACATTTACAGCATTAAGGGCAGCTATCTTTTGATGTGATTCTTCATAACCAAGACCACGACCTACCGACTCAAAATCTTTTCCATAATTAGTAGATCTACCTGTACCGCCAATATCAGATCCATAATAGATTTTACCTGGCACATTAGGATCCCAAGTAACCACATTGGGGTATCCACCGCCAATTGGTCCAGCTTGACTAAAGCTTATGGTACCACCAATAATGGTATCATCATCGGCATTATCGTTAATGCCATCATTATCACTATCAGTACCATTATCGTTTATACCATCGCCGTCGGCATCTACATCAGATCCATCGGTAATGCCATCATCATCGGTATCGGGATCCGTTGGGTCAGGATCAAGATCATCTTGAAGGTCATCATTATCATTATCGGTTGGATCAAGAACGTCATCATCAATACCGTCATCATCAGAATCCGTACCTCCGGTTTGGTCAACATCAGAAGCATCATTTATACCGTCACCATCTGAGTCTGTGCCGTTATCGTTAGTACCGTCACCATCAGGGTCTACATCTGACCCATCAGAAATACCATCGCCGTCACTATCAGAATTAAATGGATTAGGGTCTAAATTATCTGCTAAACCATCGTTATCTTTTTTAACGCTTTCCGTTTCAGTAGCACTAGCTAGCTCTATTAAATCATTGTCCTTTTTACAGGCTGAAAATAAAAGGGTACTAACAAAAAGGATATGGACTATCCTCTTAAATATTTTAAAACTTGAGGTCATCTCTAAAATTTAAAAGATGGGCTAACGGTTATCAATAGCCATCAGTATAAATTCTAACGTGCTTGTAATTAGTTTATTATTATTTGTGTATCGCAAAACCGTGTTGCATTATTACGTGGGTAAGGCTTTATGGCTGTGTATTTTTTCTTTTAAAATTTACCCACCCTATTGTTTTAAGATACCATAATAGTGCATTTGATACTGCTCCTCTGTCGTTTAGCCTAACTGATTTGTATAGGAACCATTCTTCTACTTATAAATTACATCTATTATTAGTGTAGGAGTTTACTTTGTAATATGATTCCAATTTTATAATAATACTCGGCTAATTCTGTTATTTTAGCATAAAACTATCCCTATGCTTATATCTATTGTATTAATTGGTATCGTCCTTATTTTGTTTTTCTATGCTATTTCAGTGTATAACGGTTTGGTTAGAAAGAAAACAGAAATGGCAGAAGGCTGGAGCAGCATTGATGTATTCTTGAAAAAGCGATATGATCTGATTCCTAGTTTAGTAGAAACCGTTAAAGGCTATGCTACGCACGAAAAAGAAACCTTTGAAAATATTACCAAAGCTAGAAATTTAGCGCAAAACGCTTCTTCTGTTGATGAGCAAGGAAAAGCTGAAAGCGCCTTGAAAAATTCTATGGTCAACCTTTTTGCCGTTGCCGAAAATTACCCGGATCTAAAAGCCAATCGTAATTTTAGTGAATTGCAAAATGAGCTGTCTTCATTAGAAGATGATATTGAGATGACCCGTAGGTATTACAACGCTACGGTAAAAGAAAACAATATTGCTATTGAAAGCTTTCCGTCTAATATTTTTGCCAATATGTTCAATTTCAGCAAGGGTGAGTTTTTTGAAATTGAAAATTCGAAAGAGAAAGAACCGGTTAAATTTTCTTTCTAATTTCGATGAACAGAAATGTATATGCTACATATGATGTGTTCCCGAGCGCAAAAGGAGCCTCAACACATATTAAAGAGATGATCAACGTATCATCACAAGAATGTGATGAATTACAATTATTCTGCTTACGAGGTAATAGCACCTACCCTGCCGTACAAACGGAAGGGAATATTGTTATAAAGCGTTATTACAACGAAGAGGAGATGAACTATTTAGAAAAAGCATCTCTTTTTTCTCAGCAGCTATTTATCGATATTCAAAAAAATAAAGAATCCATACAAATAGGTCATTTTAGAGATGTTTGGAGCGGCATGGGATTAACTGCCGAACCTAGTATAAAAACGATCTTTGAGGTAAATGCTTTAACATCTATAGAGCTACCTTACAGATACCCCAATTTAACGCCAACTTTTTTAGAGAAATTAAGAGAGATAGAATCGCAATGTTTACAAAAGGCGACCGTAATTATTACGCCTTCAGAAGTTACCAAAGCATATTTAGAAACTAATTATGCTATTGATACTGCGAAGATAAAAGTGATACCGAACGGGGCACATATACCAGAATCTTATGACAGACCGGTTGATGCTCCTGAACAGTACATTATCTATTTTGGAGCCATACAACCTTGGCAAGGAGTAGATGTGTTGCTTAAAGCCATGACGTATTTAGAAGATTTTGAAGATCTAAAACTGGTCATTTGTCTAGCGGTAAAAGAAAAAGCCTTTAAACCTTATAAAAAGCTGGTAGAGAAACTAGGCTTACAAGATCGTATTATTCTAAAGTCTAGATTATCTAAAAAGGAGTTGTACAACTATGTGCATTATGCAGCAGCTTCTATAGCCCCTTTAAAAGCATGCGACAGAAATATTACACAAGGTTGTTGTCCGCTTAAGATATTAGAGAGTATGGCTTGTGAGACGGTTGTAATTGCGTCTGAATTACCAGTGGTGACCGAGTTGGTTACCGAACAAGAAGCTTTACTTTTTGAGCCCGATAGAGAACAAGATTTGGCACGTTGTATTCGGTTTATATTAGATGAGCCAGAACGAAAGAAAACCTATATAGCCAATGCTTTTGAAAAGGTGAAAAGCACTTTTTTGTGGGAAGATCAGAAAGAGAAATTGAAAAACATATACCAAGATTTAACGCTCTAGTATGGATAGACAAGGCAATGTATTAAATAAAGAACAATATATAGGAGCCCCTATAGAAAGAGCACACTTACACCGTGGTTTTAGTTCTAAAAAAACACCTATAAAGTGGATTCGTTTTTTTAGGGCCTGTGTAATGCAACGAGAAATAGCCAGAGAACAAAAGAGTAAGAGAATTAAGCAAATTTGGTTCATTCTTCTCGGTGTCTTCTTATGTAATTTTGTGGCAATTCCTTTGAACTTTATATCCGAGACTTTAGGAGCAATTTTTACGGTAATAGGTATGCTCACTTGTCCTGGGTTGATAGTTGCGGGTATCATGACCTATTTAACGAACAAGAAGTTTAAAAAGAATTATACAGAGGGTTTTGATTTTTTTGCCGACTATTTTTCTGCCTTGTTTACCTTAATTGAAGAAGATTTGCAGTTAGATTCTAAAATAGCATTAGAGGCGAATGTAAAAGATACGGTAACGGAAGAAAACCTTATTAAGAATGAGTCGTATACTAGTGAAACTAGAGGGTTTATATCAGGAATTGAAAAAAACTATGAACGTGTCATTAGTAAAGGGTCCTGTTTTTTTAATGATGAATCGCTTATCTTCTTTCAGTTTAGCGAAAGAACAAGGGAGCGTATTATTAAAAAAAGAGGAAGTAGCGGTAAAAGAAAAACAAAACATAAGTATAGGGCTGCCTATCCTTTTACCATTAAAATGAAAATACCAAAGCACAAATACCAATTAAACCCAAGCGTGGATACATCACAAATAAGTTTTGCTGAAGATGATGAGTATTACGTATTTAAGGTTTACCGAAAATTTGATGTTAAAAAGGAAAATCCGGATCAATACAATCCGTATGAAGAAAGTAGTATTTCTTCATTTGCTGTAGATTATTTCTCTTTAGAAGTTATTAACCTGATCAACACCTGCTACAGTTGTGTAACCCCTAGCGCTTAATTTTATGGAAGATACAATAAAACATTGCGAAGAATATACAGGACTTTTTGTTGTTCGCAATTGCGAAAATAAGGCAACTGTAGTTTGTGAGAAATGCAAGAAAAATGTGTGTAATATACATGCGTTTAAAGCCAACAAAATTATAAGTCAAAATAGTGGGCCTGAGGTTTATAGAAAAAAGAACGCCATATTATGCATCAGTTGTTTTGTAGAATTCGATGCACGACTTACCAATGATATTGAACTCTATTCAAAAGATAGATCAGTTTGGAGAAGAAAAATGATCAATAGATTCCATGCGGAATATCCGTACATGGTATTCATGGCAGATGATTACGGTAGTTTATTCGATAGTAGCTCAACAATTTTCCTTCATGATGATTCTGATGATGGATCTTATTTTGATAGTTAATGAATATACTGTTAATCACTCAAAATTATCCGCCAAATAAAGGAGGAATGGCTGTTTCTTGTGATCGCTTGGTGCGTAATTTTAAGCGGAACGGAATTACGGTACATATCATTCATTTTACGAATAGAAAGAAAAAATTTAGAACAGATACCGTCGTAAAAGGAACCTATTCCGCTGTGCCTATAGAAAACTCTGAGGAGTTTACATTATCGCTAGCGTCAGAATTTATACAGCAACTCCCCTATTTAGATACATTGACCCATGTTGGAGTATTTGGAGGCAACCTACCGCTTAATATAGGTCCAATTTTATCTAAATGGCTACAAAAACCACTTATTACCTTTATAAGAGGAAATGATTTTGACGAGGGTATCTTTTCAAAGAAGCGAAATCAGTTATTATACGCACTAGACAACTCTAGCTATGTATTTACCGTCACGAAGGAGAAAAGAGAAAAAATTGACCGCCTAGTAACACATGACAATACTTATTTTACGCAAAACGGAATTGATACCGCGTTATGGAAACCGTCCAAAAGTCATCTTAAACGAATAGATGAATTAAAAAAGTCGTTCAATTCTAAAATACCTATAGCCTTTGTTGGGCAATTAAAAGCCAAAAAAGGGGTTGTAAACTTTGTAGAGACCTTTGCGAAATTTCCGCACAAGAACGATTTTGTACTGTGTTTAATAGGTGATGTAAGCGAAGAAACAAAAACATACATTCTAAATTTAGAGGTCAATGTTCAGTTTTTTGCTTTTGCGAACCAGAATGAACTTGTATCGTTTTACAATGCCATTAGTATCGTTGCCATACCTTCTTTTTATGACGGTATGCCAAATGTACTGTTAGAAGCAGCAGCAACAAAAAACATTGTAATCGGTGCAAATGTTGGAGGAATAAAAGATGTTATTCGTACTAAAGTCGATGGGTTTTTATACCACCCCTTGCAGACTAATGAACTGTTAGATATTCTGTTGCAAATACATAAAATGACACCTGCAGAAAAGGAAGCTATGGGTGAGGCATTATATCAGAAAATTAAAACGAAGTATACAGAAGAAATAGAAATATCAAATTACCTAAATATTTTAAAACCATGAGAAAATTACACCTACTTTTTGTACTGTCATTACTTCTATTAGGAAGCTGTAAAACAGAAAACAAGAACTCGTCTAGTCCTGCAGAAACCACTACAACTGCTAGTGCAACTACAAATAGCCTTGATGTTACCATTGCAAACGCCGACGGAGCGTTAATAGGTGGATTTGACGTATCGCCAATAAAGATCGTTGCGAACAATACGACGTATACTTTTAAAAGTAAGCCAGATAAGCATAAGTTCTACGCTAACGGAAAAATGAAGTATGAAGTAAAATTCAAAGAAGGAAGTTTAAAATTACGCGATGAAGATTCTGATTTGTTATGGAAAGTGAAAATATACCCAGACAAGGTAAAAATCTCTGATAACGAAGAGAATGAAAATGCTTTTGAAGTCCGCCCTTATGATGATAAGATTAAGGTGAAACGTGATGGTGAAGAGTTATACAGGGTAAATTTAGAAGGAAACATCGTAAAAGTGAATGACAAAGAAGCATTTACACTTTCATCAAACCAAGAAAGTTATGTGTATGCTATTTTGGCAATAGATGAGATACCTAATGAGCATAAAATGTTCATTATAGCAGAATTATTAAATAAGATATAGTGTATTTATTTTATGTCTATGGTGCTGGTTTTGGGCATATAAATAGGATTCTCAATTTTATATACACTCAAAAAATTCCGCTAAAGAATTGTGTGCTATTAACGAATTCTATCTATCACGACCAGGTACCAAAAGATATAAAAACGCTATATAAAGAAGATGTATTTTTTAAGAATCAAGATCGGTTCAGCCTCTTTCTACAAAACTGCGTAAAGGAGTATAATATAGATACATTGGTTGTTGATGTTTTCCCGGCAGGATTTTACGGAGAACTCGAAAAAAGCATCACAGCCATTACTACCATACAGACCATATTACTGGCTCGCATATTAAGCAAAGACTACTTTGAAAAATATGGGAGTCCGGTTTATGAAATTATCTATACACTTGAAAACGGAATTACGTTAGCGAATTATCAATATAAAAAGGTGATTCCGTTTACGCTACAACTTAAACCGAGAGAACGTTCACAAGATGTAGTACTTAAGAAACCTTATTTTCTGGTCATGCACTCCTCCCCTATAGATGAGGTTTTGCTATTGTACAAACAAGCGCTATTGTATCGCACCGATGAACACATTTATATCTATTCATTTTGTGTTATAGATAAGCAGCTAAACCTTGAAAATACAAGCAGTATTAGTGGAAATAGAATAGACGGTCACATATTAGATAATGCTTCAAAAATATTTACGGGCTGCGGATTTAATAGTACGCTAGAGACCGAAAAATATAGAGAAAAACAACATATACTACCTTTTAAAAGAAAGTATGATGATCAGTTTTTAAGAAAGCAGTTGCTTTAAATTGTTCGTTATAATTTCAAATACTATAGATTTTTGGTAATTCAAATAGCTATATAATTTACCATCTGAAGTTACGCTAAAAGAAGAAACCACATTTTTTATCTAATTGATAAGCTATAGTGTTATTAGATTTTTTAATGAAGTCGCTTTGGTGTTGCAGGTTTAAATTTGATCTGAGTCCATTTGAACTACCATAGGTTTAATATCATTCGATTTTTTGGCATTTTGAAATTTAGTACAGTCAAAATGAAATAAAAGAATTGGGTCCTCTCAAAATTTTAACAAATAGAATTGTAGTGTTTTAGATAACTTCACGACCAACGGTTTAAAAATCTACCATTATCACTAAGTTAAGTACTACTGCCGTTCTTGTTTTTGCACTTTCTTCAGAAGAAGAGAGCAAGCATAAACATTTTATGAATTCTGGTGAACTTTCAGAAAAGTTAACGGCTAACAGTATTAGAAAAGCAGAAGCTGCTAATTTAGACTGTATACTTTATACAGAGAAACAACAAAAAGGAAACACCTTTGGGCAACGTTTTAGCAACGCCATGTTATCTGTTTTTGCTTTAGGCTATGATAATGTAATTGTTATTGGTAACGACACGCCTCAGTTACAATCTAAGCATATAAAAGAAGCCCATCAAAGGCTTCAACAAAATCAACCGACCATAGGTCCAAGTTTAGATGGCGGATTTTATTTATTGGCTATTTCTAAAGACCAATTTAAGGCAAAAACATTTCAGACTTTTGATTGGCAAACTAATAAAATCTTTAGTCAGGTTCATCAGTATATTACTATTGAACTTAATGCAGATCAAACACAAAATACAATTCATTGTCTTTCTGCTTTTTATGATCTTGATCATATAACCGGAGTTAAAAAGGTACTTGCCCAATTGGGTGCATCTTTCAAATTAATAAGTACCTGTTTACAAAAATTAATAGAAGCTTCTATTTTAATTGTCCGAAACAGTCAAAATTTAAATGCTACATATTTCTTAGCCTGCTTTTACAATAAAGGCTCACCCAGCTGCATACATTAAACCAAGCTTTAATTTAATGTATCAATTGCACCAACTGGTGCTTTCAAAAATTTTTATGAAAAAATATTTAAGTATAGCACTCTTGCTATGTTGTGCTGTGCTGTCTGCACAAGAAGATTTAGTAGTTACTGTTATTGATTTTAACACCAATAAACCCATTGAAGGAATCACTGTATCGTTATTAAATAAAAACATGGCCTACGAGGTCAATAAAAACACATCAGCTTCAGGTACGGTCTTTTTTAATTCTATACCTGTAGTAAATGGATATCAAGTAGTCTTTGATGGTGACGATACGTATGCAGCCCAAGTTTCAGAACTTTTAGATGTACGCTCAAACCAAGAACTTAGTTTACAATTTTTATTAATTCCTTCCTCCTCCGTAACCGAAAGTTTAGATGAAGTAGTAGTTTCTTCAATAGCCGGTGCTCGTATTAACAGAAAATCTGCAGAAGTTTCTTTTGAACTAAAAGAAGCAGAATTGAAAGAGTTACCCGTAGAAGGTAGAGATATAACCAGGGCTTTGTTTAGGTTACCAAATGTATCTCAGGCTACTGGTTTTTTTCCAGAGGCACCAAATGTAAGTATCAATGGTGGTAATGGTTTATTTACTTCATATCTAATTGATGGTCTGGATAATAATGAACGTTTTTTAGGAGGTCAAAAATTTGCTATACCAGTTGGGTTTACTAAAGATATTACGGTTTTAACCAATAACTATTCTGCAGAATTTGGACTTTCTAATAATGGTGTTATCAACGTAACCACTAAATCTGGCGGTAATGAAATTGAGGGTGAAGTGTTTTTTGTTACAAGACCGGGTGCTTCTGTAGATGCTAGTTCTGCATTTGCACAACGCGATCTTTCAGGAAACCAGGTTCAAGATGGTTTTCAAAGATACCAACAAGGTTTTGCTATTGGGGGTCCGTTAGTAAAGGATAAAACGTTCTTTTATCTAAATGCAGAATATACTAGAGATCTTAAAGACAACCTCTTAAACTCAGAACAACTAAACGTTAACGAAACCGTGAGAGGTAGTAATAATTTTACTTATATCTCTGCAAAGATTGATCAAAATTGGTCTAAAAACTTTAGAAGTTCGTTACGTGCCAATGTTGGTTTGGTAACTATAGAAAGACAAGGTGGAGGTCTTGAAGGCGGAGTTCTTTTTCCGTCTGCAGGAAATTTTCAAGATCGAAACTCATTAAATATCGCCTTTAAAAATGATTTTATAGGAGATAAATACAGTTTACAAAGTAATTTTCAATATTCTCGTTTTAGATGGGATTATGGTAGACCTATAGATGCAGATAGTCCACGTGTTACTATTTTAGATCCAGGATCAGCAGCAATAGCTATAATTGGTCGTCCGGGTTTTGATTTTGATGCATTGGAAAACACTTTTCAATTTCAACAAAAAGGTAAATTTTATTTAGGTAATCATACATTGAAAGCAGGTTTAGGGGTTATTTCTGGTAACCATAGTCTTACTGGCGGTGGTAACCCAAGCGGAAACTATTCGGTAAGATTAACTCAAGATCAACTTAATCAACTTAGTGCAGCTAACCTTGGTAGTAGTTTAAGTATTAACGATTTACCTTCAGATGTTACGGTTACTTCATATGACGTAGAATTACGCCCACAGTCTTTTGGCACTACCCAGAATATTTATTCAATTTATCTAGAAGATGAATGGAGTGCTACCGATAAACTTAAAATTACTTACGGTTTACGATATGATTATGATAACCTTTCTAAAGGTGGTAGTGATAAAGGAGATTTAAATAATATAGCACCACGTTTTAATTTTAACTATCAGCTTGGTGATAATGCAAGTATACGTGGTGGTTATGGTATTTTTTACGATAAAATCAATTATGCTATTTATAGTGATGCCTTACAACAAAATACGAACGGAGCAGATTACCGTGTACAACTTCAAGAATTTATTGATTTAGGTTTACTACCGGCAGATACCAATATTGACCGCGTTACTTTCGAAGGTAATTTAGCAGCATCTTTTGTAGAGGCAGATAATATTAGTTATTTAAACGGGCCGTCTGGCGAAACGTTACAAGCGAATAGAGAAAAGGTTTTTAGTAATGAGCGTCGTATACTAAATCCTGATGGTTACAAAAACCCATTTACACATCAATTTACTTTAGGTTACCAATTACAAATAGATCAAAGTAGTTTGTTTTATGTGGATTTGGTACATAATGAGGCTCGCGATTTATTTAGGCTTCGTAATTTAAATGCAGCGGCAGAATTTCCAATTGATTCGAATTTTACACAAGATGATGTGCGAACTGCGGCAGAAGCAGATTTGTCAAGACCTATACCAATTGAAAATGGTGGTGCAACTATAAATGGAGAACGTTTAACAGGTATTGCCCGTAGCGTAGTTATTACAGAAAGTGAAGGTCGATCACGCTACTCTGCTTTAAGTCTTAACTATCAAAAAGACCGTGGTGAAGGCATATTTGGTTACCGTTTTAACTATACGCTATCTTCTTCTAAAAATGATACGGAGGGAATCAATTTTAGAGCAATGGACGGTAATAATTATGATCTAGAATTTGGACCATCTATAAACGACCGAACACATCTTATCAATGCCATTGGTAGCTTATATCCAGTAAAAGGTTTATCTGTTACCCTTGCAGGGTTATTACAAAGTGGTCAACCTATTAACAGAATACCGAATACGACCATTGTTACTTCAGATTTTGAACAATTTTTAACGCGTGATTTAAATGGTGATGGTACTGGTTTTGGTGAAAACTTTACGGGTAACAGTGACCGCTCTCCAGGAGAGAGTAGAAATAGCGACCGTTTACCTTGGTCATATACTTTTGATTTGGCAGCACAATACCAATTTGAATTATCAAAAGGAAATAAAATAGAGCTAAGAGCAGATGTTTTTAACCTTTTTAATAACGTAAACTTAAGTGGTTTTAGTAATAATGCTACGCAGAGCAACCAGATTCAAGAAGGACCGGCAGATAGCGGTTTTATAGCAAGAAATGCTGCACCACCAAGACAGTTTCAATTTAGTGCTAGATATTTGTTCTAATTGATGAATTATAAAATTTAAAGTAGAAAATTTATGTTGAATAAAATACATTGGGTGTTGTCTCTTTTCGTGGTTTTAATAACCATAAATGGATGTAAGGCACAGTTAAACCAGAAGGTTGAAAAAATTCCTCTAATTATAGATGCCGATACAGCAAATGAGGTTGATGATCTTTTTGCCCTTGTTCGTGCTATAGAAGAACCAAAGTTTAATTTGTTGGCAATTACATCGGCGCAGTTTCACACCTCGCCATATGCTAGCGATAGTACGGTCGTTGAAAGTCAGCAAATAAACGAAAGGTTAATGAGTTTGTTAAACCAAACAGACATTGCGTTACCCTTGGGTAGTAACGATCCTCTTATGGCAAATGATGCCCCACAAAATTCAGAGGCGGCTCAATTTATTATTAAAAGTGCCCATGAAATAAAAGATGGAAATAAATTACAATTGGTCATTTTAGGATCTTGTACCAATGTAGCCTCTGCTATTTTATTAGATAGTACCATTGTACCTAAAATACAAGTGAATTATTTGGGCTTTTGGCATGATCAAGAAGTAAATAGTTATGACAAGAACGAGTTTAATTCTAGAAATGACAGTATTGCAGTAAATGTAATCATGAATTACCCTAAGCTAAAGGTAAGAGTAATGACAGCAACTACAAGTCAACATCTTGTGTTTCAGAAAACAACTGTAGATGCACACTTAAAGGGAAAAGGCGGAATGCCCGATTATTTGGTAAACCGTTGGGAGACTTACCAAAGATGGTGGACAGAGAAAGATCCAGAGAAAACAGAATGGATTATGTGGGACGTTGCTATTATTGAGACCTTGGCCCATCAAGAATGGGCAACCTTAAAAACCTTTAAGACCCCAAAAGAAAACGTACAGCGCGATATTGAAGTATATACGAAAATTGACGTTGAGCAAATGGAAAATGATTTTTGGAAACATATGAACCAACTTATTAAATAATATAGATGCAATTAACAGCTAATATTAATATAGAACTTTTGAGTACTTTTTTGAGCAAGGAAGGTATTTTAGTGGAAGGTGAAAAGGTAGAAAGCACCGAAAAACCAGGAGAAGGTAATATGAATGTTGTGTTACGTGTACGTACTAATCAACGAACTTTTATAGCAAAACAGTCTAGACCATTTGTACAGAAATATCAAGATATTCCAGCACCTGTAGATCGTATTGCAGTAGAGCATCAATTTTATCAGACTATTGAAAAAGGAACAATAGATCAACATTTACCAAAAGTACTAGGGTTTCTTTCTAAAGAACACCTATTGTTTCTAGAAGATTTAGGTGATAGCGAAGATTTTTCTTTTGTGTATAATACACGAGAAATCTCTAAAAGGCATATAGAACAATTAACGTCTATAGCTAGGGGAATTCATGAAAGTACACTTACCAGTTCTTACCCTGAAAACATAGAATTACGTAAACTAAACCATCAACACATATTTGTACTGCCTTTTTTAGAAGAAAACGGTTTCTCTTTAGATGATGTACAAGAAGGTTTACAGGCATTATCATTACCACTAAAGCAAGATTTGCTATTAAAAGAAAAAATAGCTGTTCTTGGAAAATTGTATTTGACTACAACAGGTGGCGTATTGTTACATGGCGATTATTACCCTGGCAGTTGGATGTGTAAACAAGATGAAATATTTGTTTTAGATCCCGAGTTTAGTTTTTTAGGGTTCGCAGAATTTGATTTAGGTGTTATGGCGGCTCATCTTTTTATGGCAACAGGCAATACTAGTATATTAGAAGAAATCATAGAAGGTTATCAACGCCCAATAAATAAATCACTAATGCGAGAATTTGCGGGTATGGAGGTTTTGCGTCGTTTAATAGGTTTAGCTCAATTACCATTGAAACGTTCACTAGAAGAGAAGAAAACCTTGCTTAGCACAGCTCGATCTTGGGTAGTGGGTGGCTAAGGTTTTTAGTTGTGCGTTGACAAATTTTTTTAGATTAATTTTTATGTCTAGTTCATTTTAAAACGATTTTAAGTAACAATCTTATAAACTGGCTAGTTTATATTGAGTAACATATTCATCATCAATTTCTTTGAAGCTATTGATGCAACAGATGTGGTCAATGGTTTCTTTTAATTCATCAAAGCCTTATTTGAATTGTGCATGGGTGATATATTGGTACACCTCATATATTACTGTCTATTTTTTAAGGTTATCTAAAAATTCATCCGGAGTAACTATACTTAGGCTCATTATGTATTTTTAAGAAAATTGGCATGTATAAATTCTATGCTGTGCAGTTAGTTTCAAAACCAAATATTTAAAGTAGCGTAAACCTTACCAGTAGTACCATAGGTTTAGTTGATTATTGTAAGTGTTTATATAACAGTATATTGTATAAATATAGAGATGAGTTGATTACAGCTGCCTTTATAAAATCAACTATTACATTATGGAAAATAAAGAAATAGAACAGGAAGACCATCAGAAAAAACTGGAAAAGAAATCTGAAGAAATTAAAGATGGAAATGAATACAGTGTAATTCTTAGTAGGGTTATTCATGAAGGAGAAGAAATTTTCAAGATAAAAAACAATGCCATGTTTTTAAGTGCAGTAATTGCCGGCTTGGAAATTGGGTTCAGTTATTTTATGATCTGTGCATTTTATTATTTATTAAATGGAACTGTAGATACTACCATTATTTTTAAACTTTTTGCAGTGGTATACCCTGTAGGGTTTATATTGGTTATCCTTGGAAAATCTGCACTATTTACTGAGCAAACCTCTGTATTGGCATTGCCCATGTTAAATGGACAGCGCAGTATCTGGGAGTTGTTTCGAGTATGGGGCGTAGTTATTTTAGGTAATATTATTGGAGGTAATATTTTTGCTTTTTTTATAGGATTACTTGCTCCGCATCTTCATCTTTTTACAGAAGAGACCATGGTAGAAATTGGTACTCATGTAGTCAAAGAAAGCTCTTGGGTTTTATTGGCAAGTGCGGTTGTAGCCGGATGGTTAATGGGATTATTAACCTGGTTATTGAACAGTACTATGAATTCGCTTACTCGTGTTGTATTAATAATTATGATAACTGGTGTGATAGGTTTTGGAGGATTTCACCACAGTATTGTGGGCAATATAGAGGTGTTTGGTGCTTTTTTACATTCTAGTGATATAAGCTTTCTAGATTACCTTTGGTTTCTATTTTTAGCTTTACTGGGTAATAGTATTGGTGGTGCTGTTGTTGTGGGTCTTTTTAAATACCGAATTTTTGAATCTAATTACAAAGAGAAGGTTTAATGTTGTAGTTGAATATGCCACAATCACTTTAGCGTTTCTTAATGTTGTTAGTAGCGAAAAACATATGAATTCTTTACAACTTCCCCTTGGTAAATACTATTGAAACCAACATATATTTGAAGATTGTAATTAAAATATAGACATAAAAAATAGCGCATTACTACGCTATTTTTTATTTTACTATTATGTAGAATTTTACAATCCTTCTAACTTGAATTGCGTTACAAAATCATCATCAATATCCTTATAGCTATTGGTACAATAAATATGGTCAATCGATTCTTTTAATTCACCAAAACCGTAGTTGAATTGTGCGTGGGTGACATAAAGGTACACCTTTTCGGCACCTTGTGTTTTCAAGGCTTCCGCCAAAAATTTGAATGTTCTTCCGCCATCAGCTAAATCGTCTATAATTAGACATTCTTTACCTTTCACATCACCTTGTATACTAATTACAGGAGCACCATCTATTCTCACTTTATTAGAGGGTACTAAATCGCCATTTAGTTTTTCGGCAATTTCATGAGTCGTTTTATACGCACCAGCATCTGGACTCACCAATACTGGGTTACCTATTTGGTTATATGCTTTTTCAACAAAAGCGAAATGAGATATTTTCTCTGAATTATCAATTAATGCCAATGAAATAGGGCTGTGCGGATGCAAAATAGCAACGTTATCAAACCTCATGTCATTGATAAACTTGCAAATGATTTTTAAGTCGAATGATTCACCTTTATTAAATCGTCTATCTGAGCGTTGCCCGATTAGGCAAAATATGGTGAGTTTAGCTATGGCTGTTTTATTAGTCGCATTTTCAGCATCCCAAGCTTCTTTAATAGCAGCAGCTCTGAACAAATCTTCATAACTGTTCCCTCTAATTTTAATATGGATATCTCCGCCTTCAATTATTTTAGCAGCTACTTGTCCGTCGTTAAATTTTTTAATTTCGTATTTCATATCATTATTCTTTTAAAGAATCTCTAACTTCCATTAAAGCGTATCCTAATAAGTTTTGACCTTTCCATTCAGCTGGATTTTGAACAGATTCATCATTTGCCTTCATCCCTATACCCCAAATATTATCATAAGGACTTGCCTCCACTAAAATTCTATTTTTTGTATTAAGCAAAAAGGTTAATAAATCTTCGTTCTGTATAAATTTTAAATAATTTCCTTTCTTTACAATTTCATATTTATGTTTATTCCAAATATCAGCATCAAAGTTGATAATTTGTCTTCCAAATTTTTTTACTTCTCCAGCAGAAACACTGTTCAAAATTTTAGATAATATTTCTTCATTTTTAAACAGTCTTGCTTTTTCAGCCATCATCCAATGTTCAGCTGTAAGATAAGTTATTCCTTTGTGCTCGAATTCTTTTTCAAACCATTGACTAAAGCATGATTTGCCTATTTTACCATTTTTTAATGGTTGATGCCCCCAGAAAAATAAATATTTAACCTCTTTGTTTTCTATCAGATTTTCTAACCATTTATTATTATATTTCATATTCAGCCATCTTAAAGATTACTATTAATACGTTCTCTAATCTCCTGTATATTTACTTGGTTCACAAATTTTCCATCTTCATAGATAACTTGAAGCTCTCCGGTGTTTTCCTCTTCAGGAGTCACTTGATCTACCAATACATATTCACCGTTTTGTAATTCAACCTTTATCAATCCTTTTGCAGATTTTTTAACTCCGTCATCGGTTATAGGATCTTTGAAGATTTCTCTACGTTCACCATTTACCACAACAGAAGTTGCTTTCATAGCAAAACCAAAAGTATCTCTTGTATTGAACTGATAGGTAAAAGAACCAATACCCAATACTACATTGGTCGTAGCAAAACCTTTATCGCTCAAGCGTTGGCAGATAGCCTCTGCTCTTTCTGTGGTAATACTGTCACCATAAATAGCACCAATATGCGAGTCTAATACTTTAAAACCTTGTTCGTTGACAGTTCCGCCAAAAATATCCCAAAGTAGCTCCACTACCCCTTTATCTTTAGGTGTGTTACTTCCAAGTGTGCTAGATTCTCCACAAATAATATCAACAGGATCGCCGCTATCTGGTCTTATGACAAGTTTACCATCTCTAGAAAGTACTTCTTCTTTTAGTTGTGGAAGGTACTCTGTAAGTACTTTCCATAGATCCCAAGTATCGCTAACCACAGATAAAATTCCTGTTGGGTAGGTGTTCATCAAAGCTCTAAACGTACCTATTTCATCATCTTTAGTACCTGCACACATTACAGAGTGTTCGGTAGCATTTACAGAACCTACAACAAAACCTTTTGCATTGTAATAGTGACGCAAACTACTAATTACTGGAAGCGTATCTGATCCTAAAAATACAGATGCATGACCCATACCAGATGATATTGCACTTTGCAAGCCGCCCATACCTCTCATAGAGAAATCGTGTCCTTGAAAATCGATAAAAGCCAAATTGTCCTTATCGGTTTGAAGTGTCCATTTTTTGAAAATTCGTTTGTAACATAAAGCGATAGAAGCCGAAGTCATGGGTTGCCATAACATGGTAGATAATATGGTTTCTAGGAAATTAGTAATCCAGTAGAACTTTTTATCTGTGTTTACGACGGTTACCATAGGTACTCTAATAGGAACCTCTACCCCTTCTACAATCGATTTTACTTTAATAGGTAAATACTGTAAATCATGTAATTCTTCATAATGAGTTACGTCATAGTCTGTACCTAAATAAAGCGATAACTCTTCTTTCAATTCATTACAGACCTGTGCTTTTGGCTTAGAAAAAAAGTTGTCCTGAAAATAATCATGTAACCATTGAAAAACATATTGTTGTCCAAATGAAACCACTTTGTCGCAACCTTTAGGAGCGTATTTATTACTTCTGGGTGTCCAGTTAGAATATACTTCTTCTGTTCCCTTTGGGTATTGTTGGTGGTGTCCTGTTTTGTATCCGTCTGTTAGTAGTAATCCGTTCATAATTATATATTTAAATACTGTTTTTCAACAGTGTTTTCGCTTCTGTGATGTTGTTAAAAATTGGTGTGTTGTACTTTTCGCAAAGGGTATGTACATAATTGCTCTTGTGGAATTCTTGGGGACAAATAACAATAAGTTTGTTTGACCTTACATACATACCTAGTTCTACTAAAGAAATTGGTGATAGCGCATCTGGCAGAAAATTAAGTAAGATCATATCTGATAGCTGTAACGCATTTAATTCCCAATTGATATGCCGCTTCATTTCTTTTGCATTAAGGTGGTCATGATTATTATTTGTTGGGTCAAAAATGGAATACGTACCAAATTCGGCACTTATTTCATCTCTCCAACTGCCCTCCTGTTTGTGATCCATGCTACCTGCTAGAAAAATAGAACGTTGGTTACGTTTATTTATTGGTAGTATGTCGTTAGATGTATACATCATTTAAATCAATTTGCGTATTTATAACGCAAATATAGAATATAAATTAAGTTTACAAAGTATTATTTGTGTTTATTTTACGCAAACTATAAATTAGTTGTTTAAATTTCGAAGATGATTCCTTCTTTTTTAAGCTTGAAGTACCTGTTTTTATTGAACATAAAGAGGTTTGCAGGTCTGCCAGAACCTTTGGAAACTTTTTCGTCTAACTCATCTAAAACATTCAAGCTTAAGATTTTCTTTCTGAAATTACGTCTATCTACGTCCCTACCCAATAACGTAGTATACAATTTTTCTAAGTCTGAAAACGGAAATTTGGTGTCCAACAATTTAAAGCCGATAGGTTCATAGGTAATCTTTGCCTGTAACCTTGTAATGGCAAGTTTTAAAATTTCGGCATGATCAAAAGATAGTTGGGGCAAGTTGTTGATGTGAAACCACTGTGCCTCTTCAGCATCTGTGGAAGCCAATAATTTGAAAGCGCTCGGTTTTATTAATCCAAAATACGCAACGGAAACCACTCTATTTCTAGGGTCTCTATTTGGATTCCCAAAAGTATATAGTTGTTCTAAGTAGTTAATTTTAATTCCCGTTTCCTCCTTCAACTCTCGCTCTACTGCTTCTTCTAAAGATTCTGAGTCTAAAACGAATCCGCCAGGAATAGCCCATTTTCCTTTAAATGGCTCATATTTTCGTTTGATAAGTAAAACAGATATCGTTTCAGATTCATAACCAAAAACGACAGCGTCTACAGAAAGTTTGATGGATTGTTGCATACTATGCGTATATTTTACGCTAATATATGGAATTATAATTATTCACGTTAAACACTTCCTATCACTACTTTCTAGCTTATCACGGTTTCAAAGTGACTATTATTTAAAAATACCTTGTAAATTTTCTAAAACACCAAGCGCAGCTTTCTCCCCAGCAATCATAGCTGCATTTAAAGATCCATTTAGTTGTAAATCTCCAGCTAAATAAACGGTTTCTTTTAATCGTGTTTCTGAAGGCGATATCTCGTAATTTAAATCATTCAATTTTGGTAGTGACTTTGGTATACGGTAGTGTTTTATAAATGTAGAAGAAGTAATACCACAAAGTTCTTTTAACTCTGTTTGCACTTGGTCTATTAAGCTTTTACCAGTTAAACCCTGATTGTCTACAACAGTAACAGAAAGCAATTCTTTACCTGCGTTTATGGCGGTTTTAAGACTTGTATGGTAAAAGATGTTATTGATGACAGTTCCTTGATCAGGAATTAATCCGATAAGGGGTTTTTTAATCGTTCTGTTCTCCGTTTCAAAATATAAGGTATCACAGCTTTGCCATTCAATGGCTTGATTCTTTAAATTTTGAATCAAGTTACTCGCTTCTGTAGCCACAATGATAAAATCACTTTCTATTTTTTGCCCATCAGCAAGCAGAATTTTGCTATCGCCAATAGAAGATACAGACGTGTTATATTTTATAACGGTATTTTTTAATTGATGTAGTAGTTGTTTAGGAATCTCTTCAATACCACCTTTAGGCAATGCAGCATTACCTTCACCAAACATTTTATAAACAAATTCGAACATTCTGCTAGAAGTTTCTAGCTTGTTTTCTAGAAAAATTCCGCTAAAAAAAGGTGTAAAGAAATCGTCAATTATTTCAGAGGAGAAACCTAAATCTGTCAAATAAGAAAATGTTGCTTGCTCTTCATCAGAAAAAATTTCGTCTATAGATTTTTTCTTTAGGCTAGTATTTAATTTCAGAATTTTCAACTTATCGGCAACAGTACCAACATTGGCAAACAACGTAGAAAACAATAAGGATGCATCTCTTAGCGGATCACCAATAACTTCCTGTTTTCCATTTTTGAAAATAGAAGCTCCAGGTAAGAAATTTTGTAGTTCTAAAGAATCATAATCAAGATATTTTTGAGCTGCAGGATATGCGGTTAATAATACTTGAAAGCCGTGATCCAACTGATAGCCGTTTATGACATCTGTTTTGACTCTACCGCCTACCCTATCGCTAGCTTCAAGTAATACAGGAGAATATCCTTTTTGCTCAAGCACCGTTGCTGCTGTTAAGCCACTAATTCCGGCACCAACAATATGTATTTTATAATCCTGTTTATTCATTTTAAAATTTTGTTTAACTAATTTTGCATAAATATAAACAAAATTAGTATTTTTGAAACAAGGTTGATAATGACCTTTACTACAAAACTACTTTAAAATGAATTATTTAATCATTGCTTGTCAAATAATAGTTGGTCTTAGCATATTGAACGTTTGGCTGATACAGAATAAAAAAGATACCAAATGGCGTGGTGGAAATGCAAAAACGATTATAGAGGAATTTAAGGTCTACGGTCTTTCGGAAACAATGTGTTATGTTATTGGTTTTTTAAAAGTAACGTTGGCGGTTTTACTTATAATAGGTATTTGGGTACCTGTATTGACACAACCGGCAGCTTTGGGTTTAGCAGCTTTACTGTTAGGTTCTATTGTAATGCATTTTAAAATAAAAGATCCTTTGTTTAAATCGTTTCCTGCAGCATTGTTTTTAGTGTTGTGCCTTTATATAGCTTTTTTATAAAATCTGTAATTCATTAAGCTGCTGGTAATAACTTATTGCGATATACAAATTTACAAGAGCTAAAATCAAAGATGGTAATGATTCTGGTATGCTGTCCTTAATTTTTATCCTAACCGCAAATCCTAAAAGCATTAGAAGTGTTAGTCCTGCAGCGGCTACAAATGTTAGAATGGGTGAAAAAAAATATCCTAAAAGTAAACCCAAACCTCCTGCAAGTTGCAGGTATGCAGTGAGAACTCTTTGCTTTTTTAAACCAAATCTAGCGAACTCATTTTTCATTTTTTTTGAAAACAAGCATTCTATGCCATAATACAAAAACGCACTGCTTGATAGAAATATAGCTATTTTTAGAATTATCATTTATTTTATTACTGAATGTTTGCGTGAAGGTGAAATGAATTAAGATAACTGTTCTATCTTCTTCATGATCTCATCTGCTTCAAACGCTTTCTGATCACTCATTTTCCTATTGGTTGTTGAAAGTGTATGTGCTTCTTTTAAAAGCTTCTCATATTGAGAACGTAGTTTATCTTTCTCTGATTTCTTTTTAAATAATCCGAACATAGTTTTAGTATTTCTGAAGATTATATCTAGTAATAGACTAGGATATAAAGATACGTAATGTTTAATTATTTTTGAATTTAATTAAACAAAATATTTTTTAGGTATGTAATTAGAAAAGAATAGTTTCTTATCTACTACGAAAAACTATAGTATGGATTAGCTTAAAATATGGATGCTGAACTTACTTAATTGGATTTTGATAATCTAACAGCCGCTAGTTTGTCTTTAAGTTTGTCAACGTCTAGCGTTTCTAATAACGTTATAAGATTAGGGAATCTTGTTCTGTGATATCCAAAGCGTATATCTATGAATTCAGCAATAGCTTTTTCTTTACTCCAATTATCAAACACCATTCTAGAGGCAGCTATGATAGCTCCAGTTCTATCAGAACCGTGCCAACAATGAACAAGAACAGGTTTTTCGGCTTGTTGTATACTATTTAAAGCATTGAAAATATCATCAAAATCTATGGTTGACGCTTTTAATGGAATACGATCTAAATCTAAATTTAGACCTTTTGTTTTTTTTGCATCCGTTGCTTGACGTCTAAGATTTACAATAGATTTTATACCCATTGCCTGCAGCTCTTTCATCCCTTTTTTGGACGGTTGTTCTGAGCGGTACATGCTATCATTTAATTTATATAGGTTATGAAAATTAGTAGATGCGATTTTCTTGGAAGATGAATCTTGAACAATATACGTGGGTTTGGTAAAAGCAAATGATAAACATGAGAAAAGTACGATGATATAAAATGTTTTAGTTGTGTGCATAAATTGAGTTCTAAATATGGTTTTGAAATAAAGAATATATAGGCATATTTCAGCAATAGACCTGCTATTTTTTAAATTACTGTGCCATTGTTTAACCAACGTTGTAACAACCCATCGTTATGAGAAATGGCTACAAGATGAAATTTTGTAAAACGCTTAAATACTCTTGATTCCTTTAAAGTTTCCATACAAACCGATACAGGATTTAGGTAGTTGGAATGTATTAATAATAACTCTCCATCACGTTTTAATAAATATCCCACATGCCCCTCATCAAAACCTATAAAATAAAGTCCCTCTTGGGTTAATGTATCTATTTCTTCAAACGCCTTTTCATGAGTTTCTTCTTCTACTTGAGTAATTACCGAGCCACAACTAATCATTTTAGCCTCGTCAATAGGTGATTTTTGTGCTAATTTATATCGATTGATATTTACGCCCATATCTCTTAGTGTCGTAGAAATAAAATAACCACATGCAATATTGCCCTCATTAGGCGTAGCTGTATGTCCGCCAAAACTCCAAGGAGTACCATACCAATGCGGTATTATTTTATCTACTAATTGATTGGCAAAAGCTGTTTTAATATGGTTTAAAGAAATAGTACCTAACCTAAGGTCTTCTTTTAGTTGCAACCTAAGTTGATCGGTATTTTCTTTAGTACTGGCATAAGAATCCATAATAGAATCTGATGACGTACTAAGTAAGGGTATTTCTTCACCAAAATTCTTAGATTTTTTTACTGACGAAAATGTTTGAGTAGTGATATAATCTTCTTTTACCTTGTCATTATTAGGTGATATTTCATTTGAAAACCCTAAAGAAAGTAGAAGTGAAAAAAGAATCATAGGTTAGTGTAGATTAGAGATAAGCCGTTTTTATTAGAACGTATTAGTAATGAGTAAATTACATATAAAAAGTTAAAGTTTTATCAAGCTTTAAAAGAGAGAATCAGACACTTAAATTTACGGCCCACCATACATCATAATCTCTAGGTACTAGTGGTCTATAACTCTGAAAACCTTGATCTGCAATTCTAAGTCCGCTAATCAAACCATTCTCATCAAATACGTAGCTTATGAAAATAAATGAATGTCCGTATGGATCTAGTTTTTTAACGTCGGTACCCTTTACAACCTCTTTATAATCTTCTTTATAACGCCAAACTTGCATGAGTGCGCCAGGTTCTAATTTTCCATTCCAAATACCTGTTGAATCGACTAATGTTCCCATACCAGCATAGGCAATAGCACCGGCATTACCTTTGCCCCTATATGTTTTAGGTAGCGTTTGCCAGCTTTCGTCTGGTTTTGAAGCCGTCACATAAAGTAAATTGAATACCTGTTTAGGAGTGTATGTAGCAGTAGCCATGCTGTCTGGTAAATCTTGATAAGGCAAATGACCGTGCACTTCTTTGTATGCGTTTTCAAAACGATTTTTACTTACCGAAAGGCAATGACCACCCGGTTCTTTAATTGGGCTATTGAGATAATTTTGAACTATTTTTTTGGCAACTGGACTATTGTTGGCCAATTTAGACGATATCGTATTTTTGTTCTCTTCTGTAACGTTTTTTTTAAGTGCCAACGAATCTTTAGGATTCGTTATTATACTTATATCTGTTGGTTTTAGACTGATATATGAATGGTCATCAAATCCATAATTTTCAACGATGGGTTTTGTTAAAGGAGTGGTGTCCTGTGTAGGTATGATTTTTGACTCAGCGCTAGATATGTTGGAGTTTGTATCGTTCATTTTGGTGGAAGTACAACCCAAAAAGATAAGAACGATAAAAGGGATATACCTAATTGATTTCTTTAGCAACATTTTTAATTGGATGTGTCTCATATTACAAGCTTGTAATCACATTTCATTAAATTGACAGGCTAAATTTATTAGCCATTTACTCCTGTACTTTTAAATACCAGTACTAGTATAAAGATAACATAATTACAGCCTTAATTCAAGCTGATTGATTACAATAGAAATTAAGTTCTATCACTCTATTGATGTAGTTAATTGTTCATACTATTCGGATTTTTTTCACCTAGATATTATCACACAAGACAATAGTTAATTTAATAATTGCTGTTGATTATAGCGATAATATATACTCGTGAGGGTAACTGCTAATTCAGGCAGTTATAAACTATAAGTTGTAATGAATTACCTGGTTTTGCACCGTTGATACCGCACAAATAGCCAAAATACAGCATAGATGATGCTACCTAAATTACATTATATAGCACAAGGAAATTCAGGGAAAGAGCTATTAGAGAATATTCAAAAGGCATGTACTTCTGGTATCGAATTGGTGCAGTTAGGTATAGCAGACGTTTCTGAGAAGAAGTTTTTGAAAATAGCAACTGAAGCAAGAGAAATTACCGCTTATTATCAAACGAGACTACTCATAGAAAATCGGTTCCAGATTGCAAAAGATATAAAGGCAGATGGTGTTGTATTATTAAACAAGGACATCTCCCCTAACGAAGTACGAAAACAGCTGTACACTTGGCAAATGATCGGAGCAATAGCGAATACGGTTCAAGATTGTGAAGTATTGTTGACTAAAGAAGTGGATTATATTGGTTTAGGTCCTTTTAAACATACTATTAATGAAGAGAACTTGAATGCAGAATTGGGTTTAAACGGTTTCACGCTTATTACAGAATCTTTACAAACAGAAACCCCAATTATTGCATACGGAGGCATTACTACTGAAGATGTTACCGGCTTGTTGGCATCGGGAGTTTCAGGTATTGCTGTGTCAGATGGAATAACCCAAAATTTTAATGCTATTAAAGTATTCAACCAATTATTGAAAGCATCTTCTTCTGCAGAGCAGCGGTATACGTTTGAGTAAAGTGAAAGATGTTTTTTGCCAACAAACTATCATTAATAAAAATTTTTAAGGAGTATCTTTTGGTGTGGTATATAAATCATAAATTAAAGCTAGTTTATAAGCACTATCCCTAAAACCAGCAAAGCGTCCAGACCCGCCACTGTGTCCATTAGAAAAATCTGTTTTTAATAAAAGTACATTATCATCGGTCTTGTTAGCTCTTAGTTTTGCTACCATTTTAGCAGGTTCCCAGTATCCTACCCTAGTATCATTCAAACCTGTAAAGAACAGCATATTCGGGTAGTTTTGTGCTCTCACATTATCGTACGGACTGTAAGACTTAATGTATTCGTACGCCTTTTTGTTTTTAGGATTTCCCCATTCGTCAAACTCCCCTACTGTTAATGGCAAATTCTCATCTAACATTGTGTTGATAACATCAACAAAGGGTACATTCAAAATAACGGTTTTAAATAATTCAGGGCGTTCATTGACTACGGCACCCATTAACAAACCACCGGCACTAGCACCTTCCGCTACGATACTACCTTCTTTTGCATAATTTTCTTCAATTAAGTATTCGGCACAAGCTATAAAATCTGAAAAGGTGTTTTTCTTATGAAACATTTTACCGTCTTCATACCATTCCCTACCCATATCATCTCCGCCCCTTACATGTGCAATAGCATAGACATAACCATTATTTACTAAATGGTGCACTGTTGGCCCTCCATTAAGATTTTGACCATAACCATAAGCACCGTAAGACGTTAAATATACTTTATGATTACCGGGTCTGCGTTTTGCACGCCATTTATTACTAATAAGTGTAAGTGGAATTTTTTTACCATCTTTTGCGGTAACCCATTTTCTTTCTATTACATAATTAATAAAAGGCAAGGCATTAGAATTACCGTGTTGTTTGAGCAAGCTTTTCTCCTTGGTTTTCATGTTATAGTTATAAGTAGTCAAAGGGGTTTCAAAAGAACTATAATTGAATTGCAAACTATCGGTTTTAAAATCTGGATTATAACCAATACCAATGTTATTAAACTCTTCTTCGGTTTTAATAAAATGACTTTCACTAGTAGCTTGGTCAATTATTTTAATGCGAGATTGTGCGTTTTCTTTTTCGTTGATTACAAAATAATTATCAAATATTTGAAAGTTTTGAATTAGAATACCATCTTGATGAGGAATAAAATCTTTCCAATTATCTTTTAGTATATCATCAATTGTTGTGGTAACTACTTTATAATTGATGGCATTTTTATTGGTTAATATATAAAACTTGTCTTTGTAATGTGTGGTATGGTAAATATGATTTTTTTCTCTGGGTTGAACAACTTTAAATTGACCTTTAGGTGTATTGGTTTTTAAAAACCAGCTTTCAGAAGATACACTGTTGCCAGTATTTAAGAATATATATTCTTTAGATTTTGTCTTTGCAATGCTAACACTAAAACTAGGGTCTTTTTCCTCGTAAATTATGGAATCGTATGTAGCATCTGTTCCAATGATATGTCGGTATACTTTTGATGCTTGAAAGGTTTCTTTCTCTACATCAACATATAAAAATGTGGAGTTGTCCAACCATACCATGTTGCCAACATTGTTAATGGAGTCTGATAGAAACATGTTATTACTTAGGTCTTTTATTTTTAAGATATATTCATCTTTTCCTGTAGTATTTTCATAAACTGAAATGAGCTGATTATTTGGGCTAACAGGTCCTATCCCTGCATTATAATAGCCTTTGTCTTTTGCCATTTTATTTACATTCAATAATTCTTGAACGCTATCATTTTTTATAGCTTTACGATAGTAGACAGGGTATTCGTCATCTTCGCTGTAGGTACTATAATAGAGATATCCGTTCCTTTTGGTTTGTAAAGAGGAGCTATTTTTTTCGATACTCTTAATCAAATCTTTATAAATGGTTCGTTGTGCTTTTTTAAGAGGAATATTGTAGTTGTCCGTATATGTATTTTCTTTTCGTAAATAATCCATTACAGCTTTATTATTTACAGGTGATTTGGTGTCTTTTAACCACGCATAATTATCGGTTATATTTTCACTATGTATTTTAAAAGTAAAAGGCTCTTTTTTAGCAATGGGTATTGGCATAGAATCATTTCTAATATGCTTATCCCGAAATTGCTCTTCTAGAGGTTTACCAGACTCCATGTCGGTCCTAATCGTAGTATTTATTACGGTAATTGGGTTTTCTGTGGTATAGTTTTGCCAGAAATCATCATCGTATTCTAAAGGAAGTTCATATAACTGATTAGAAGTAGTGTTTGCGAAGTTTTCTTCTTCGGATATTTTAGTTTGATTATTTTGGTCAATATTGGTGGTATTGAATTCTGAAATGGCAGAATAATATGTGGTGGTAACATCGGTAGTGTCCTTGTATATGAACTCATCTTCATGCCGCATTTTATTAATATAATATTGATTCCCTTTTTTCTTATAACTAACATCTAATTTGTAATCAAAATGCTTCACTTCCATATCACCATATCCACAGAAATATTCTTTAAGCTGATTTGGCACTGAACATTCATATCGTACTATGGCAAAATCATCTTGGTTTATATGAATTTTACCTTTTAGTAATTTATGTTTATTAGCTTTATTCCATTGTTTCCTATTATTGGGAGATGAAATGGCATCTAATTCCTCTTTTGTGATTTTGGTTTCAAAGTCAAGCACATATAGCCAGCCCCCAGATGCATTCTCCACTTCAGAGATTTTATAAGTAAAATCTCTAATTGCCTTATTTCCTAAAAAACTCTGCTGGTATTTAACTCTATTTCTGGCGAATAAACCTAAAGGTCCGCCTTCAATATTAGCATCGAATTCTCTTTTGCTTAGGTTAAAACTAGAACGAGAATTAATGATATTTGTTCGTTCTTCTTTTAACGTTCTATGATGAAAATGAATACGATGTAATGAGTTAAGCGAAAAATTAAATGTACCGCTACTAAATGAATAATCATATGGGTTTTGATAATCTTTGTACTTGTATTTTTTATTGGTATAAGGTGTTGCATAATAATCGCAAACGGCATCTGAGTATTTTATATATGCACCATTCTCTTTTAAAGTTTCACGATAATAACCAGTTATTTTTGTTGGAGAGTCCGCATAATTGACAGGTATGTTCTTAATTACTTTTTTTAGTAAAGCCTTGGCACTAGGCATTTTTTTAGGGGTCACCACCACTTCTGATAATTGCAGATTACTAGAAGTCATTTTAAAAACACTATTATTCATCCCTTTAAAATCTTCTACGGTAATGTGCAAATCTTTATAACCAACATAACCAAGGGTTATGGTATGCGCATCATATTGCGCAGGTATTGATAATCTAAATTTACCATCAGCATCTGTTACAGTCCCTAAGGGAACACTATCAATTTTTATATAAGCATAAGGAAGTGGCGCGGTATCCTTTTTATCAATGACAGTTCCCGTTACTACGGTTTGGCAAAATGTATTAAAACTTAAGAATAGAAAAAGTATAAGCGAAGTTTTAGAAAAGAAGCTGATTGTCATATGTTTCTTACTATAGTTGGTGTTTAGCTTTACAAATAAAAATAACCATTTATGTAAATACAATCTAATTCTCTTAAACTTCTGGTAAAGTTTAGTGCATTAAGAAGTTCATATAGAGCATTTAAAAATATAAAAGTGTCCGTAGTTAATTTCTTTGAAGGTGAACATAAAAATACCGCTTAAAGCTAGCTGTATAATTATACGTCTATGCTTTTAAGCGGTATAAGATATTCTTATAAAGCAGTATTACTGGTACTGTTTATAGTGAAGCTAGAAATTAATTTTTAATAAGTCCCTGTCCTTCAATCCATGGTGCACCAGATTTTTTCAATTCGCTTTCAAGTGCTGGCAATTCGCTTTCTATTACAGGTTGAAGTTTTGCTTTTACTTTCTTAAGTTGACTTTGAACACGACTTAAAAAAGCTTGGTGTTCATCTGTTGGTCCGTAAGTATTTCCAAGGGCTCTCCAACCAATTGAATTTCCTTCGCTTGCCGTAGGGTTAGAACGCTCACCAACTTCTTCTTTGATTTTATTACCATTCAGCTCTTTATCAATAGCCTGCAGTGTGTTTTTAGTAGCGTATACTCTTTTATATAAATCATCTGAAGGATTAGATGCCTTATTTAAAGCACGTAACATGGCATCAACAGTTTTTTGACTAGTAGATAAAGCAATTTCCGTGGCTGTTAAATCTTGTTGAAAAGCAAAAGTAGCTTCTCTAAAACTATCTACTACTTCATTTGATTTTCTAGGTAATGAGCTTTCAAAAACAGGTTCTACACTGAACGATTCCGGACCTTGTAATACAGTATTTACACCATCTACACGCTTCATTAGTGTTACTGAATATTCTCCCGGTGTAACCATTATACCACCTCTACGGCGACCTCTTCTACCTTTAGGTTCTTCTAAGCGCTCTCCATTTTTATTAGGATAACTTAAATTCCAACTAACACGATTAAATCCTTCTTTGTTGGTACCTTTTACGGTATTTATAACATTACCATTTGCATCTTTTATTACCAATACGATTGACGGACCGTCTTGTAAATTTTCAGCTTCAAGAGCATCCCAACCAGGAAATTTGCCTGTTCCTTTCTTCTCTGCAGCTTTTCTAATGTCTTTTTTCGACTTTAACTTATCTGACATGAAGTATGTAAACGTGGCACCAAAAGGTGGATTTTTACCTATCCATTCCGCATCACCTTGGCTACCTACTCTACTTGATGGCTTATACCATGGCACTGTTTTAACAGGGAAAAGTTTAGCCGTAGCAGTAACATCATATTCACGTAATGGTGAAATATCATCTAAGATGTAAATACCTCTAGCAAAAGATCCAGCTACCAAATCATTCTCACGACGTTGAATAGTAATGTCTCTTATCGGAATGGTTGGCATACCAGCTTCAAGCTTTGTCCATTTTCCACCTCCATCAAGCGTTGCGTACACGCCGAATTCTGTTGCGGCAAATAGTAAATCTTTTTTTACATGATCTTGTACCAATCTCCAAATCAATAGCTTGTTAGGTAAGTTTCCATTGATAATAGACCAAGATTTTCCTTTATCGCTACTTTTAAGAATGTACGGTTTATAATCTCCGTATTTATGATTGTCTAATGCTGCATATACTACATTAGCATCGAAAAGGTCTGCTCTAACATCATTTACAAACGGAGTATTAGGTATACCTTTTATAGTGTTCAAACTAAACTTCCTCCATGTTGTTCCGCCATCTTCGGTGACCTGAATAAGTCCGTCATCAGTACCTGCATAAATCAAACCTTCTTGTTTAGGAGACTCTGCCAAAGAGGTAATAGTATTGTAGTTAGACATTGCTTTGATATCCCAAGCATTATCCCAGCTTTGCGATGTTCCATAATACGGGAACTCCATTCGTTCTTGGTTCAAGGTAAGGTCTTCTGAAATAGGATTCCAAGCATCTCCCCTATTTTCTGATTTCCATACACGTTGCGAAGCAAAATAAAGCCTTGTAGGGTTATGTGGACTCACAAGAATTGGAGCATCCCAGTTAAAACGTTCAAACGGGTCACCTTCTCTAGCTTGAGGTTGTATAAATACACTTTCTAATGTTTTACTATCAATTCGCCATAAAGCCCCTTGTTGAAATTCGCCATAGGTAATATCAGGATTACCAGGTTCTGTTGCCGTTTGTGCACCATCTGCACCTAAAGTTTTCCACCAATCTGCACTGGCAATACCATCTGAACTTCTTGTTCTTGAAGGTCCGCCATGTGAGCCATTATCTTGAGTACCGCCGTACACATTATAAAAAGGTTTGGCATCGTCAACGGCAATTTTAAAATATTGGGTAATAGGTAGGTTTCTTACATATTTCCAGCTTTCGGTATTATCAAAACTTTCATATAAACCACCGTCTGTACCAATAAGCAAATAATTAGGATCGGATTTTTTAAAGACTAGCGCATGACTATCACTATGCTGGTTAGACCTGCTCATTTGCGTAAATGTCTTACCGTGGTCTTTGGTAACCAAGGCGCTATTATTCATAAAATAAACGGTGCCTTCTTCATGTGGCGAAGCAATAATTTCTTGATAATAATGCGGACCTGTACCACCAGAAACGGCATCTGATTGTTTTACCCAAGACTCACCACCATTGCTGGACATATAAAAACCACCTTTAGTTCTATCAAGCTCTAGCGCTGCATAAATAACTTCAGAATTAAAAGGCGACATGGCTAAGCCCGTTTTACCAAGATTAGATTTTGGTATACCGTTTTTCAAAGGTTTCCAAGTCTCTCCGCCATCTGTACTTTTATGAAGTCCTGATCCAGGACCACCACCAAGATAACCGGCAACCGTACGGTGTCTTTGCCATGTAGCAGCGTATAAAACATCAGGATTTGTTGGGTCTATTAACATATCTGTTGCACCAACCCATTCGGCATCGCCCAAGGTACGTTTCCAAGTTTTACCGCCATCTGTAGTTTTATAAACACCACGATCACCGCCTTTGCTCCATAATGGACCTTGTGAAGCTACCCATAGCGTATTGGAATCTGTAGGGTGTACAATGATTTTTGATAGGTGTTCAGAATTTTCTAAACCCATATTTTTCCAAGTCTTACCATCGTCATGGCTAACGTAAATTCCGTCACCAAAAGCGGCATGGCGACCACCTACATTTTCACCTGTACCTACCCAAATAGTATGTGGGTTACTAGGGTCTATGGTTACACAGCCCATGGAGTATACATCTTGTTTCTCAAAAATAGGTTTCCAGGTAGTACCAGAATTCATTGTTTTCCACATACCGCCAGAACCTACGGCAACATACCAGATGTTTTCATTTTCTGGGTGAATGGCAATATCGGCAATACGGCCAGAGGTCATTGCCGGACCAATATTCCTGAATTCTAGCCCAGCAAAGGGGTTTTTACTTTTTTCTTGCGCACGCAAAGTGTGGCCTAAACTACTAATGCATAGCAATAGTAGAAGGGACTTGATAATAGTCTTCATAGTTAGATTGGTTTGAGATAATGTTAATTTATAAATAACTATAAAACAATAGATTGAAAGGTAAAATATTAGTGCGATACTAAGGGGTTATATCCGTTAGATATATGACCAAAATCCATTTATTTTATATGCTTGAATTTAGCGAAATGAGATAGTTTTTTGGCAGTATTTAATATGGTTTTAACGTACAATTACAAATTTGATAATTGCAAAGGGAATATTTCATAATTGAACACAAAACAATAATATTTTTTAATGAAATACAACTAAAAATGTTAAAGGAAAAATTGGTTTTTCATTGGCAATTAAAACTAATCCTCTCTTAACTTGGAAATTACCAGACCTACATTCTTTTCTTCAAACTTGCCTAAAAACTTTAGGGCGTAAGTAGCAATTTTAGATTTTGGAGCTTTTATAAATTCGCCAAGTCTTAACACGGTGTTGTCCATTTTATGAATAGCGGCATCTTGGTGACCATCTCCTAATCCCCAAAGTAGATTTGCATTGTACCATGATAGTGCTCTGGCTTTACCTAAGCTAAAGTTGATAATTTCTTCATCGGTATTTTTTCCTGCAATGTCCAATAGAAAAAGTAAGGGAGAAACCCTACTTAATCTGTCTTGCATTTCATTGACAATATTGCCAAGAATGGTATTTACCGTATTAAAATCATTTTCTATATCAATTATTTCTTTGCCTTGCATTACAGTGCTTGCTGCTAAACCCAAATCCAGATTAATGTGGGTATTGATGCCTAACATGATATGTTGTAGAATGGTTAGTGGGTCGTTTTTAGTATCAAATGCAAACTGCCAAGATTTACTGATAGGTTGGTTTGTTGTATAACCGTTGTATGCATCTATATAGTAGTTGGCAAAGGCAACATCAAAAGTTTCCATTCGGGCATTATCCTCAAAATTCCCTAATTGTACCTCATTCAGAATTTCAGCAGTAACCCTTCTATATAAAAAAGCAAAATATCCTATGCGGTCATTGTTTACTATAGCATTATCAATGATTTCGTCCAATTGATTTAGAACTTCCTGTATGGTGGTTGGTCGGCTGATGGCAGTAATTGTTTAATTAATTAAAACTTATTTGTTGGTTAGAAATTTCAAGTTAAGCAAATGATTAGAAGTACTTCATTAAAATTTTAAAATCATTTTAAAAGTATTACGTCAATCATTGTAATTAGGTGTTTTATAGCTGAAACATGCCTCTTAAATGATTTCAATAACATAAAATTAAAACAGTATTTATAGTCTTCACGTTAATAAAATAATGGTATGAACTAATGATTTAATGCAACTAAAAATATCTTGCATACTGATAATCAGCTTCATATTAAAAATAGAAAAGTGTGTATGGGTAGCAATTCATATAGACTATAATATTTATAAAAAGCAAAAAATAGTATTTAAATGAAAAATGAATTACCAAAATTGGTATTAGCAGGTATTTTAGGAACAGTGGTAATGACCATAATAATGTTGGTAGCACCACATATGGGCATGCCAGAAATGGCACCATGGAAATTATTGGCAGGCGCTATGAACTTACCCATAGTAGTAGGTTGGGTCTTACATTTTCTTATGGGAATTCTATTTGCTTTAGGGTATGGTTATGTATTTGCTCCTAAAGTCAACATCTCTAATCTTTTCTTGAAAGGAATTGCCTTTGGTATCGTAGCACTTATTATGGCACAGATTGGTATGAAGGTAATGGGAGTGCTATTTGAAATGCCACCAATGGATGGTTCTATGCCAATGCGATTAGTAGCGATGTTAATTGGTCACATAGTATTTGGTGTGGTTACTGTAAAAACTATAGGAAAATAAGAACAATATGAAAAAGACAGATTTTAGTACGTTAAAAGCAATATTCATCAATTGTACCTTAAAAAAATCACCATCTAAAAGTCACACAAGTAATTTAATTGATGTGTCGGCTAAGATTATGAAATCAGAAGGTGTTGATGTAGAGGTTTTAAGACTTGCAGATTTTGACATACCGGTTGGTGTACAGCCAGATATGACCAAAGAAGGATATGATAAAGATGATTGGCCAGAAATTTATAAAAAGGTAATGGCAGCTGATATATTAGTGATAGGTACACCTATTTGGTTAGGTGAACGTTCATCGGTAGCTACAAAACTTATTGAACGATTATACGCTATGAGCGGATACCAAAATGATAAGGGGCAATACGTGTATTATGGCAAAGCGGGTGGTTGTATTATTACCGGTAATGAAGATGGAGTTAAACATTGTTCTATGGGGCTATTATATGCACTTCAACATATAGGCTATAGTATACCACCACAGGCAGATGCTGGTTGGATAGGTAAAGTTGGACCCGGACCCAGTTATGGAGATACGGAATGGGATGGCGAAAAAATTGAGCCACCAGTAGGTTTTGATTCTGAATTTACGAATCGTAACACCACTTTTATGTCATACAATCTAATGCATTTAGCTAAAATGTTGAAGGATAACGGAGGATATTCTTCTTACGGAAATTCAAGAAAAGATTGGGATGATGGCACTCGTTGGAATTTTGAAAATCCGGAGTATAGATAGAAAATGGATGCATAGTTCATCCAATTTAATAATATAAAGAAATTAATTATGAGTAAAAATGTATCAGAACAACTACTAGATATTTTACAAAGTGTTGGAGTAGACAAAGTATATGGAGTAACGGGTGATGCCTTAAACTTTTTTGTTAAAGCAATAGAAGAACGAGACACTGTTGATTGGATCGGCATGAAACATGAGGGTAACGCATCTTTTGCTGCCTTTGGTCATAGTCAAACCAGTAACAATTTATCGGTGTGTGCAGGTACTGTTGGTCCTGGAGCTTTACACTTGATTAATGGATTATACAATGCTAAAAAAGAACGCACGCCGGTAATCGCTATTACAGGTCAAATTAACCAGAAACAACAAGGTACCAATTACTTCCAAGAAGTAGATTTAAAAAAGGTATTTGATGATGTTTGTGATTATCAGGCGGTGATAGAAACCCCAGAACAGGCACCCATGGTTATACAACGAGCCATTAAAATTGCCATGGCTAATAATGCTGTTTGTAGAATAGAGTTACCTGCAAACGTTGCAGAAATGAAGGCGGAAAACGAACATTTTATTCATCCCATTAAAAAATATACATCTCGTTTGGTACCTGATGACACCAGCATTATAGAAGCAGCTAAACTATTAAATAGTGCGAAAACAGTAGGTATTTTAGCAGGTGACGGTTGTCGTGAGAGTCGTAGTGCAGTATTGGAGTTGGCTAAAAAACTACAAGCACCTATAACCCATAGTTTACGTGCTAGCGATATTTTTGATCATGATACTGATAATGTTGTAGGGCTTACTGGCTTAATAGGAAATCCTTCAGGTTATAATGCCGTCATGAATTGTGATTTATTACTGATGCTAGGTACTGATTTTCCATATATAGACTTTCTTCCACATCAAACAAAAACGATACAAGTAGATATTAGACAAGAAAATATAGGAAATAGAACCTCAGTATCACTAGGTGTATGGAGCGATATATCATCATTTTTAGAATTGTTGAATCCGAAAGTTGATCAGAAAAGCGATACAGCGTTTTTAGATAAATTAAGAGGTAATTTTATAGATTGGAGAGCGAATATGAAAAAACAAGCCTCTCCTACCCGTGATCATGAACCATTGCATCCACAAATATTTGCAGACTTGGTAAACGAGCATGCAGCAAACGATGCCATTTTCACCGTAGAAACCGGTACCTCTGCTATATGGGCGGCACACCATATCTCTTTTCATAGTCAAAGAAGAGTTATTGGTTCTTTTAATCATGGTTCTATGGCTGTAGGGTTACCTTCTGCCATTGGCGCTCAATTTGCAAATAAGAATAAAGAAATATGGGCATTTTGTGGAGACGGAGCCTTTAATATGTCTATGCAAGATTTTATAACAGCTGTTAAATACGAATTGCCAATTAAAGTCTTGATATTCAATAATTCAGAACTAAGCTTTGTTAAGTTAGAAATGGAAGAAGCAGGTTTGGCAGCAAGCCTAGACGCTTTACATGAAACCAATGTCAATTTTGCTGAATATGCTAAACTTTGTGGTGGCGATGGTGTTAGGGTCGAGCATGCAGAAGATATCGATGCAGCCATTATACAAGCTAAAGCAAGTAAAAAACCATTTATTATTGATGCTGTAGTTAATAGTGGAGCATTGTCCTTACCGCCTCATATTGGCATTAAAGAAGCTATTGGCTTTGGTACCTCTAAAGTAAAAGAAGTAGGTCAAATAATTAGTGGAGATAAGGGACAATGGGAAAACTTAAAAAAAGAGTTGTATTCTTATTTTGATTAATATTTAGGAAGGTTTGGTATTATGAGTATACCAGCTTTTTAAAGTGATTCTTTATATCTAAAATATGAGATATGAAGAATCACTTTTATTTACAGTAACTTTTTTTGCCTTGCATTACACTTGCTATTAAATTCAAATTTATATTTACGGTATTTGTAATAGAAGTTATTATTTATTACAATTCCCTAATTTTTATATTTCGAAACCAAGACTCAAAATACCAATTTTGAAATGCAATTTTACCTTGGGTTGCTTTACCGAAGCCAGGTGCGTTTTTAAATTTTGAGTTGGCAACTTTATTTTTCCAAGCGGCGGAATTTATTTCTTCTTGGGCCGTAAGTACGCCGTTAAGATAAAACTTAATTTTTCCGTTTTGTTGAATAATTCGTGTGGTATTCCATTGCCCAACCGGATTTGCTTCAACGGTATTTAGTTGTGGAGCTAAGCCCCATATAGTACCTGGTCTTTTTAAAGGAGTTTTAGTATCCATATGTTCTGGTTCCAATAACTGGTACTCAACACCAGTATTGTATGTTGCTTTGTATTCAGGAGTTTCTTGCACATTGATAAATGCACCACCGTTTCCTCTAAGTGCCATTTGCCATTCAAATTGCAACTCATAGTTTTCGTAAGCCTTATTGGTTACTAAATCCCCAAATATTTTACTTTCATCCGTAGCATTACAAAAAATCATACCATCTCTTACTTCCCAAGCAGAAAATTTGGTGGAATCTGGTTTATTGAAAAGATGCCAGCCTTCTAATGATGTACCATTAAAAAGTAAGCTCCAACCCTGTTCCTTTTCAATATCCAATAATTGATTATGTATCTTATTTTTAGCTGCTATTTCTTTAGAACGATTAATTTGGAACTCCTTTTTCTTTTCAGTTTTGCAAGACGTAAAAATTAGTATAACTAAGAGTGAGATAAAAAGGCAAGATTTTGTCATTGACTTAATTTATTATAGTAAAATGATGAATTCGGTCAGGTAATATCAGAAATAAAGTGGTGATTTCAAATAGAAATCACCTCTTTATATAGAAAAGGGAATCAAAATTCTTTTACCATGCAGAAAACCCTTTACTTCACTAATTCATGATAAATCTTAATTACCAATTGTTCGTAGTAATTTCTTTATAATATAATGGTTACTCCACAATTTTGATATCAATAGATGTTCTACTTTGCCAGCCAGTGGCATCTGTAACCGAATAGGCACAGTGGTAATCGCCTGTATCAATATCAGTTGGGATGGTTACTGGAATATTTATTTCATAGCTGGTCAAGGAACCTTCAATTGTAAAATTTTCTACATAAATCAAAGGATTAACAGGGCTTTGAATTTCGCCTAAATCGCATTCGGTTACTTGGTCATCATGGGTATGATGGTCAAAATTATGATGGATATCAATACTGTATGCAGCAAGTTCGCTGTTATCGGTCACCATAGCCCTAAAATTATAAGTTTCTCCTCTGGAAAGCAAAGCACAGCCTTGAGGAAACCCAGCGGTATAATTAACACTTATAGTTGGTTTCTCTTCGTCTATTTCAGTGCTGTCATCACTAGAACAAGCTGCTATTAGCAGTATAATGACTAAAAAATAAAAATTTTTAAATGTAGATTTCATAAGATTAGATTTAAAACCGCACAGCATGTAAGTGTGCTGTACGGTTTTGTTTTATTAATTAAACGGTAACATCTATATGCGTTTCATATTCAATAGTGTCACCATCCTCATCTTCAACAGTAAAGATGATATGATATTCTCCTGCAGGAGCAGTAGCAGGTACATCTATATGCTCATGGAATTCTGCTTCGGTTTCTTCGTGATAGCCTTCTAAAAATTCTTCTTCATAATCCCATTCTACTTCTCCTTCACCAGGTGTAACACCGTCTGCATGAATATCTACAGCAATACTATGTATGCCATGTGCAGCAAGAATCATAAATTCAATATGAAAGTCATCTCCTCTTGCAACCGTTTCATCCATTTCAAAGCCACTAATAGTAATGGTGTCCATGATTTGAAGGTGGCCATCTACTTCTGTGCTATTCCCCAATTCGTCGGTTACCAAAAGTTCAATATGGTACTCCCCTGAAGGAATATTGCTAGGAACATCTACATGCTCATGAAATTCAGGATTAATTACCAAGTATTTAGCATCTGTAAATACTTGTTCAAACTCCCAATCTACTTCGCCTTCTCCAGCAGTTACCTCGTCTGAATGAATAGAAAGCGTTATGCTGCTAACTGTAGCTTCTGCATTGATTTCTGCAGCTAAATGAATGTCTGCACCTTTGAAGGCATATGCTTCTTCTGATTCATGGTCATGGTCATGATCGTCATCCCCATCTTCGTCATGGTGCCCTTCACCATATTCAAAACTGATAATTTCGGGAGCGCTTAACTCAATACTGTCATCATCATCGCTACTACATGATTGTAAAAAGAGTCCTGCAGACGCAATGAGTGCTAAAAATTTTAAATTCGGTTTCATAATAGTTGTTTTCATTGTACTAATTTTTAATTTGATTACTGATTACTGATTACTGATTACTGATTATTGATTATTGATTACTGAAAGGGTATTGTTAGTGATAATGAGATATTTCTACCGGCTTCTGGCACATCTATGAGCCTATAAAAACTAGTATGATTAAAATATTTGGTGTCAAATACGTTGTTCAGTTTTACGCGCATTTCTAGCGGTAAATTATTTTTGAATGCATCTATTTCTGTTAAGAAAGACATGTTTAAAACTTGATAGCTGTCTGTTTTTTCTTCTGGTGGCACAATTTCTTCTTGTGCTGTGGTAATTCTATAATCCGCAATCAATTGTGGTTTGTTAAAAATCAAAAGCTTTTCAAATTGATATCGGGCAGATAACAATCCGGATAACGGCGGAGAAAACGGTAACGTAAATCCTTCTTTAGGACCACTGGTTTGCTCTGAATACACATACTCTAGCGATGCATCTAACTGCAAGTTTTTAGTAATAGTAGCACTTGCGTTGAATTCACCACCTAGTCTAAATACTTCAGCCTGCGTGTACTCGTAAATTTGTATGGTTTCGTAATAACTTGAAGTTGGATTCAGATAAATATAATTTTGAAAAATATTTACAAACGGACTAACGCCAACACTGAAAGAGTTTTCAGTATGTTCTACGGATAAGTCTAGCTGATACGAAACTTCGGGGTCTAAATCTAGATTACCTCTTTCGTAGCGATACATGTGATAGTTAACTCCGTCAGACGCAAGTTCGTTAGCCAATGGCATTCTAAAACTTCTACCTACATTTATTTTGTAACTGGTTTTATCATGAATATAACTTAACCCTAAAGAAGCACTAAGACTCCCAAAATCTAAGGTTTTGTCTTTAGACCTTTGTTGGTGAATATATGATGTGGAACCATCGGCATTATTTACAGTTGAAGGATACCAATCATAATATGCCTTGGTATCTACCCTACCGACATCATAACGCAATCCGCCTAAGACATGAAAATTAGAATTAATCTCAAACTGATCATACGCAAAAACACCCGCTGTAAAACGGTTGTATTCTGGTATTAGAAATCCCCAACCACCAATATTATTATTTTGATATTCCGTGTTTAGACCAACCACCATATCATGTTTATCGGTAGGGTTAAAGTCGTCTCGAAAATTTAAAGAGTAGGTGTTTTTAATGAACAACCTTTCTTTAGTGTCCGGTGGTGTAGGCATATACCCGTGCGGTACAGGTTCTGAATGTTCTTCTCTATTATTGTTTTGATAACCAAGATCTATATGTAATAAATGTTCCCCGGCACTGATTGAAGTATTATTCGTTATTTTAAAGTGATTTACTTTGTGATATGGAAGGTCAACATCTCTGTTAGAGCTATCATAATCTATACTAGAAGTTCGTACTTCTAAACCATGTGCATTTGCAAAGAATCCATTTTTTGCATTTACATTACTAAAAACGGTTTCAGATTTGAATCCCTCAGTTACATAACCAATACCTAAACTGGCATCTGCTTCGTTACCTGCAGTGTTCCTTAAATTATTATCATCTAGTTCAAAAACATAGTTTTCATAATTGATTCTATCTGCGGGAACTTTATAGTCCCCGTAGTCTCTATAAGTAAGTCGCCCTCGGTAGAACCATTTATCTTTTCTAGATGTTATACCAGCTGAAACACCCAACAGATCATTATTACTTTCTCCAAGAATATTGACTTCACCACCAAAAGAATTAGGTAACGGAGTTTGGTTAGGTTGAATATCTACCACACCGGCAATAGCATCAGAACCATATAATAAAGAAGCTGGACCTTTAATGATTTGAATGTTTTCAATACCATGTTGGTCAATTTCTAGACCGTGGTCATTGCCCCATTGCTGTGCTTCGTGTTTAATACCATTTTGTACCACCGCAACCCTATTAAAACCCAAACCTCTTATAGCCGGTTTTGACTGCCCAGAACCAATATTGATCGTACTTACACCGGCAATTTTACTCAAAGTTTGCATTAAGGTGTTTTCTCTATTCTGTTCAAGAAATTCTTTGGTAACCGTTTGGGTAACAATAGGAACTTCTAAAGCTTCTCTTTTTTTTGTTTTACCGTTAACCTTTACCTCTTCAAGAACCGTAGCAGATTCAATTAGAAAAACCTTTACTTCCTCCATATTTTGTTCTACTTCAACAATAATGGTTGTTGGTTCACATCCTATATGAGATACGGTAAAGGAGTATGTACCTTCACGTACATTATTGATGGAAAAAGCGCCAGTTTCTGATGAAACTGCATAAAGATTATTCCCTATAATTGTTGCACCTTGGGCAGGTGTAAAGTCTTTTGCGTGTTGCACAACCCCTTTTATTTGATACGTCTGTTGCGCAAACGCTGTTGAGCAAAGACTAAAAATTAGCCAAATACCCAGTATTTTCTGAAACATAATAGTGTACTATAAGATTGAATAGTTGTCCTTCAAAAAGGACCAAGGCAAAATCAAGACATATAGCTTATTGAAAATAATAGAGTTGTAAATAACGGTTACCCATTGTAGGAACGTTGTAAACTCAATTTCTAAGCGAATATGTAAAGAATACTTATAGTTTTATTGGTGGTGGTCTTGAAAAAAGAGCTCTTGTAATAAGGCTGCTAGTGGTAGAGTAACTATAGTTGTTAGTTACTTCAATCGGTATTAAAAATATAATATGTTCTAATTGGATATCATTGGAATCTGGAGCAATACTTGGGGTCAGATTATGTGTAATGGCATGGTCACATATGGCACATGTATCATCAGCATCATCAATATGAGACATCGCATGAAGACCTGTCAATTTCATGGCTAGAAAAAGAACGAGGAGCAAGCTGGTGATATTTATTTTATATCGACTAAGTTTCATTAAAATGAAAACAGTTTTAAGCGATGGTGTAACAATGTGTTAAAAAATATCTGGTAAATATATCACTTTTTTACTGTAACGCAACTAAGTTGCATTAGTAATTTTAATTGGAAGTATATAATTTTAATTATGCAATTTCTATTTCAATTTGTAACCAGAACAGTCGGTTAGTATGTAATTAAAATGTTCAATATCGTCTTTGTTAAGTTTTAAAGTGCCTGTAATTACAACGATATCATCGGTTTTAAAGCTGGGTTTCGATTTAAATTGAATTTCTACTGCCGTCTCCGGTCCGCCATTACCACAAAAGAAACACGATGCTAACGGGTTTTTAGATAACACAATTAGTTCTCCGGTTGGTGAAATATCTAAATAATAGCCTGATAAGGAAACCTGTTTACCCACAAGGTCGGACATCTCTTTACTAAATTCTGGATATAAGAAATTAGAATCATAGGAAACAAAATACTTTTCAGTGTATGAAATATCTGCCAATTTTTCCCATGTAAGTTCTACTTGGCCTAGGGCGCTTATGGAAATTAGCATTATTAGTATATGGAGGAATCTATTTTTCATCACTTATAATTTTTGAAATATTCATTTTTAATATAGGTAGTATGGCTAAAACAATTGATACCATAGCTATAACTATAATAATACACAATGTTTGTACCATATCAGGAGTTGAAAATGTAAGTACAATATCTTGCTGAAACTGAGATTTGAACATACTTATAATAAACTGCAAGCCTACCTGCGAAAATATGAAACCTAAAATCAATGAAACAGTTAACATGATAATACCTTCAGCGGCTACAATACAAAACAACTGAAAATTACTTGCACCATAGGTACGCATTAGGGCAAGATCAAAAGCACGTTCTTTGACCATTTTGTAAAGGCTAATGAAAATGGTTATGCATGAAATGAGCAATATGACATATGCGATCCAAGAAATGGCTTTGACCCCAACACCGGTAAATTGAAATAACCGTTCTAATTCATATTTAGGCAATGCAGCTTGCATATTGGTTTGGGCATTAATATTTCTGGGCATTGTCATTAATCCCATAGGGCTTTTGAACGAAACTAGAATAGAGGTGACTTCACGTTCATCTATTTCATGTGTATTACGTTCATGTTCATGTTCATGATTTTCTTCATGTTCATGTGTATCATGAATTTCCTCTTTTTCTTCCTTATGATGGTGTACATCCCAAATACTAGAAAGGTTGGTGATGATCAGTCTGTCAATTACTTTATAGGTAGGTTTATAGATACCAACAACTGTAAAAGATTGATCATGTTCTTCAATCGTATTTTCTGTCAGTCCATGAGAACTCAGAAACGTATCGCCTAGTTTTAGTCCTAATTTTTTAGCGACGTCATTACCTAAAATGACCTCTAAGGATTGATTCACTTCTTTTCCCTCTAATAGCTCTGCCTCATAAAGTTTTGCAAAACCTAAAGTAGATCCTACAATACGATAACCTTTATAATTGTCACCATAGGATATAGGAACAGCGTCTTTGACCATAGGGTTTTTAGACAGCTTTTGTACTTCTGTATACGGAATATTTCCCGTAGGATTATCAATATGTAACACAGAGGAAAGTACCAACTGCAACGGACTCCCCTTTGCTCCTACTACCATTTCAATGTTTCCTAATCCGTTTTCGAACTGATTTTGTATTGAGCTGTCAAACTGCTGTATACCTAACAATAGAGCAACACTAATGGAAAGCGAGAAAATGCTAAGAAACGCATAAAGCGGTTTATGAAATAGGTTTTTAAGACTGATGATTAAGTTGTTCATAACGTCATCACATTTTTAAATGATGATTTAATTCGTGCGTCATGGGTGATGACCACTAAATTTGCTTGATGTTGTTTGGCTTGTTGTTGTAATAAATTCATCACAATTTCGCAATTTTCATCATCCAAACTAGAAGTAGGCTCATCAGCTAATATGAGTTTTGGCTGATGAATTACAGCCATGGCAATACCTAAACGTTGCAATTGCCCTACACTAAGTTCATTTACTTTGCTTTTCTTGTTTTCAATTAAATCTAATTGCTTCAATAAAGCATCTATATTTTTTTCATCGCTAGCTTTTTTACTAAAAAAAAGTCGTGCCTTTAAATTATCATACACATTTAAAGATGTAATAGCATGACTTTTTTGAAAGACAAGCCCAATGTGTTGCCCTCTAAATGTATCTAATTGCGAATGGGATAAGGAGTTGATAAGTACTTCATCAATTTTAATAGAACCAACAGTTGATTTTTGTAAACCGGCTAATAAATGAAGCAAGGTAGTTTTACCAATCCCAGATTTACCAAGAATAACTAAATGTTCTTGCTCCTTTAGAGTAATATTAGGAAAGCGAAAAAGCTGTTCCTTATTCTTATATTGAAATTCAAGTTGATCTGTTTGTACCATATAATTTTACGGCGTTTTTATGCTATGGGCCATCGATCTTGTTGTGGAAATAGTTGTTCTTTCCATAAGTCTATCTCTGGTTCAGTTAGAACACACTTTTCTAATTCAGTAATCATTTCTTTTTTATCCACATGCTGCCCTATGAACACCAATTCTATTTTTCTATCTCCAAAAAGCACATCCCAGTCAGACTCGATATCACTTTGGTTTTCAGCAAAAGCACCATAGCTAACGCGTTCTGCCAAAGGCATTGAAGCCCACCAAACCCCAGCGGAATCAGCTTTGCAAGAGCCTCCTGCAGAGCTCCATAGTAAAGCTTGGTCTGAACGTGAAGCTAACCAGAATAAACCTTTACTTCTAATTATATTCTGTGGAAATCGTTGATTTAAGTAATTTAAAAAACGCTCTGGGTGAAATGGTTTTTTACTTCTAAAAACAAAAGAACTTATACCATATTCTTCAGTTTCCGGTATATGTTCATTTTCTAACTCTTGTAGCCACCCTGCTGAAGCTTCGGCTTTTTCATAATCGAATAAACCGGTATTGATTACATTTTCTAGCTCAACATTAGAATTTTCAGCATTGATAATACGCGCCTCTGGATTTAATTTTCCAATAATTACACGTAGTTCATCAAGTTGGTCTTCTGTCACCAAATCAACTTTATTAAGAATAATCACATTGGCAAATTCAATTTGATCGGTCAATAAATTAACGATTGTTCTATCATCACCCTCAATATTGGTGAGGTCTCTTGTCGTTAGATAATCTGAACTAGAAAAATCCTTTAAAAAATTATAGGCATCGACTACGGTCAGCATGTTATCTATATAGCTAAAACGACTTAAATCAATATTGCTATCTTCGCTTTCAAAAGTAAAGGTCTGCGCAACAGGAATTGGTTCGCTTATACCGGTACTTTCAATTAACAAATAGTCAAACCTATATTGGGTAGCCAATTTTTCAACTTCTATCATTAAATCTTCTCGTAGCGTACAGCAAATACAGCCGTTAGACATTTCTACAAGTTTCTCCTCGGTTCTAGAAAGCGTATTTTCATTTTCTATGAACTGAGCGTCTATATTTACCTCACTCATATCATTAACGATTACGGCAACCTTTAAACCTTTTTTGTTATGTAGAACATGGTTTAGCAAGGTTGTTTTTCCGGCTCCTAAAAAGCCACTTAATACGGTTACAGGCAATTTTTTCATGTGTTGACAATTTTGTTTGTGCCTAAGCTTAAATTAATGGCGTTTTCTAAAGTTTGAGGTGTACTACCTGGTCCAATGGTTAATAGTTTAGATCCCGTTACAGGAATACCATTAAATGGTCTTATAAATACTTCACCATCCGGATTTCTCTCAAAATAGGTGTATTCGTTTGCATTATTTATTTGAGTACACCCTTTTACTCTAAGTATACTTTTAGGTAGTTCTTTACAAATATGATATATAGCTTCTGTATTAGATAGGTTTGGAAAATCTGTAGAGCAAGAAGACCAATGTGCTTTTTGGTGGTCTAGTTTTTTTACTGTTTTTTTAGTGGGTTCCAACTCTGGAAGAAGAGAAACATTTAACTCCTCTAAAGTGACAATTTTCGCTGTTGGATTACATGATGTAATGTCTTTTCTAACTTCCAATTCTCTTTTTTTTGTAACTTTTTCTAAATGTGTGAGTACAATGAGAGAAGAGACTTGAATTTGATTCCATTCCAGTTCGTTATGTTCTCCTCTTAGCTGCCAGTTTTTAGTATCTACTACTGATATTTGTATAGGTGGCAAATACCTTTCATTTAGCCCTACTCCTAAAAATTCTAACAGCGAACACGCGTCAGAAGTTCCATTTGCTTCAATTAGTGTAATTCCGTTTTTTCGTTTGGGAATTCTATTTACTGCATCTCTAAGTTCCATAATGCCGCTACAGCAAATACAACTACCACTTAATGCTTTAATAGATTTTAAATCTAACTTGTTGGTCAACTGTTGGGCATCCATATAGGCATTCTCATAATCGTTAAGAACAATGAAAGGATCCCAACCTTTGTCAATATAGCTATTGGCCAAGAATTTTAATAAGGTCGTTTTTCCGGCACCTAAAAAACCAACTACGGTAATAATAGCTTCCATTGTACAATTGGTTTTTTACGGAATTAAATTTCAATTCGGTTCAATAAATTCATTTTTTCAATTAAATCTCCAGTAATAGCAACTACAGCAGGCTTAGGAATATTATCTGCATCAAAAGGCCATGTACTGGTAGGATTATTTTTGTCTACGGTTTGCTCACCTGGGTGCTGAACACTTAAAAACAATGTTTTACCATCTGGTGAAAACCAAGGACCTGTAAGTTCTGCATCCTTTGGAGCAGATACAACACGAATTACTTTTCCGGCATCGGGTCCAAATCTTGGTATTACAAATAGGCTATTGTTTTTAAAAGCCATGTAAGGCTTATCTTCTTTATTCATAGAACTGCCAGACATATCTGTAGTGATCCAAAGATTGCCCGACATATCAAAAGCTAAATTATCTGGGCACGAAAATCCGTTTTCATCGCCTCCCGCCAAATACGTTTCGGCTTTAAAACTCAAAGCGTCAAAAGCTCCGTTGTTTTCTTCGATTTTCAAAATAGAACCGTGAAAATCTCCTTTGGGTTTATTATTGGTGAGTGTAATAAAAATGTTGCCGGTTACAGGGTCTATTTCTATATCTTCAGGTCTGTTCAAAGCTGTGGCACCAAGAAGCTTGGCTGCTTCTCTTGCCCTGATCAATACCTCGGTCTGATCTTTGAAATTACTTTTTAATACAGCTTGAGTTTCCCAATCTAGTGCCAGCCAAATACCATTGATAGTATCGGCTACATATAAGGTTCCTTTTTTTAAGGAACCTGGCTCAGATGAAATAAACTTGTATAAATGTTCATCATTTTTATCATCTGCCGTATAGGCAACTACCCTTTTGTCGTCTAATTCATATAAGGTGCAGCATTCGTGGGCAAATCTGCCTAAGGCAATATGTTTTTGTGCTGTGCCATCTTTTGGGTTTACTTCAACCACCCAACCATAATGCTCTGGTGGGTAGTTATAAAAATTTTCCCAACCGTAATAACTATTTCTATGTGTGGCTACTTTAGCTTCGTCATATTCCGTTTCTCCAAAAAAACCATCATAGTTTTCTTCACAGGTAAGAAATGTTTTCCATGGTGTTATACCGCCTGAGCAGTTGCTATTTGTGCCAATAATAGTTGATTTGCCTTTTATGGGGCTGTCCCAATTAACGCTTATTGGTGTTTTACCATTAATTCTGCGATTATGAGGGTCGTTTTCAACCACTTTCCATGCGCCATTTTCTTCTTTGATCCTTACAATAGTACCACCAACATCATACATCTCTTTATCAACTTGCTCTTTGGTTCTATGTTCAGAAGGGTTTTCATATTTTTTGGCATCAAAATCAGATACATAAAGCGGATTTACATACTCGTGGTTTACCCATAACAATCCGTCTTTTGGATTATTGTCATCGAAAGGAATAAAACAGGTGAAATCATTATTAAAACCAAAAGTGTCAGTATCACTAATTTTATCGCCCCATTTAATGACGGTATGGTAATCAAGTCCGTTAGCCAAAACCAAATCATCTTTATTAGTTGCGGATAAACCCATTAAATCAAAAGCTTTTAATGTACTAAGCTTTTCTTTTGAGATTTGTCCAAACCCATTAGTTGGTGTTGCCGTGCTACCACAACTAATTAAAAACTGTGGCATAACTACAGTAACTAGCCCTGCTTTCCCCATAAAGGAGATAAATTTTCTACGATTGTATGACATAACATTTTTAATTAAAATGGAATTTTTCTTGACAAATTAAATTTGAATAAATAGGATAAAACTTATGTTCCTGTTCGTTGTAAATTTTTCCTTTTATAGTAACGGTTGGTAATAACATAGGGCTTAAATCGTTGCTGAGTTCTTTAATTTTAAAATTCAAATAATATGAAAACAGTAGATTTTCAAATTGGTTATTGTTCCAAAATTTTGAATACCTCTTTTGTTCTTCAATTTTTTTATAAAGATGTTCTAACCCAGTTATATTTTTAAAGATTTGAGTCTCTAGCGCATCTAAAATAATTTTGTTTTTACTGGAGAGTATAAAAAATATAGTTCCAATATTTTTTGTTTTTATTAATGTTTTAAGGCATTCTACTGTTTTTATATCCTTTGAAAAAGTATTCCCTAACGAGGTGTAAAAATAATTTTCGTAACTATACATCGCGTTAATTACCGGTTCTAAATTATCTGTAGGACACAAAAGAAATAGGTTGTTTTGCATTAAGAAAAATATGATAAAATGATAATGGTAAAAAAATTATAAGTTTTTAAATGCTTCTGTTTCCATAATGGATATCGATTCAAAATTGTTTGACTCTTCCGTGTTTATAACATCAAAGTTTCTAACATCAACATAGTCATTAAATTCTTCACTAGTGTTAATTATTACACCACCAAGAAGAAAAATTCTTTTACAAGAGAATTCACTTAAACTCATTTTTACCAATTGTTTTATTTGTTTATCAATGGCAATGTAAGTGTAGTCCGTTATGGCTTTTTTCGGATTATCAGAATTGATGATATCATGTTTAAAAGGCATTAATGACTGTTCCAATTGAATTTGTTGATGATCGTAGTACACGTTTTGTGGAACATAAATTGGTTCTTCACTTTTTTCGCTAAACCGTTCTAAAGCAAGCATTAGAGCACCACAACTGTTTGTTAGCCTAGATTGACCAATTCTGCGCATACGACCAAGTTCACCTTCATCTGTTATGCCAATATGTGGGCCGTAGAAAATAAATGCATCTCCATCATCTGGAATGTGGTGAGAAAAAGCGACCATGCCTGTGAATCCAGAAAAGGGTAATCCACCTAGTCCGCCCATGGTAAATGGTCTACTTAATACTTTACGGAAATCTGTAGAAACATTTACATCATCTGAACAGACTGATGTCGCAAAAAGCATTTTTTTGAGGTCTGATTTATATTCCGTTTCCAAAAGAGATAAATAACTATCGGTTATTTCAGCTCCAGTTTTTGCAGTGGGATAATATTTGTTTACGGTTTCTTTGATTTCCATGATTGTGTCGTTTAGATGATTTTATAAATTGTCTCCTTTCTGTAATGCATTGAAAAATTCTGATCTTATTTCAGGTTTATTGAATTCGCCATCATATTCAATAGTAGTAGTAAAACTATCTTTATCCTTAATGCCCCTAGAAGACACACAAAGGTGTTTGGCGGTAATCATAACAATAACATCTTTGGTATTTAATATCCCTTGTAAATCTTTTAAAATTTGTAAAGACAATCGTTCTTGTACCTGTGGGCGATGTGAGTAATAATCAACCAAGCGGTTAATTTTAGACAAACCGATAACTTTATCCTTTGGAATGTATGCAATATGTGCATGCCCGGTAATAGGTAAAAAATGATGCTCGCAAGATGAATCTATAGTGATATTTTGCTCAATAAGCATTTTCTTGTACTCATACTTATTTTCGAAAACCGAAAGCTTCGGTTTGTTTTTTGGGTTTAAACCGTAAAACAACTCTTTGACATACATTTTTGCGAAACGGTATGGCGTACCAGATAAACTATCATCGGTTAAATCTAGACCTAGCTCTTCCATTATTTTAGAAAAATAGTGCTGAATACTTTCTATTTTCGCATCATCACTTTTTAGAAAGGCATCTTCCCTTAACGGAGTTTCTACGTTTGAGGAAATATGATTGTCCCCTACAATCTCTATGTGTTCTTTATCCTTCATTTACACAACAATTATCTGTAGCACATTTACAGTGTTTTCTATTATATAAATGCAACATTACCAAAGCAATGGCGGGAATATAGATTGCAGATTCAGGTATGGCTAGTAGCTCTAATTTTTCATTTAAAATTATTCCGGCTAACACAGACCAACTTAACCATAGCATTGGTTTCATCCATTTAAGAGTCGTGGTTTTGGTTGACCAGAAAATGGCAAAAAATGAAATTGCCAAAAATAGGTAATCCATAAATTTCCACCATGTCGGCGGACCGTCACAACAAGTTACAGCACTAGCTTGTGCTAAGAATAAAAATGGTGTAACAACGCAATGAGCAAGACATAATGAACTGGCAAAAGTTCCTAAAATGTCCGATTTTTGTTTAATTAATATCATTGAAGTTTTTGTTAATACAACTGAGTTGCAAATGTAGATATAATATTTGTTAATGCAACAAGGTTGCGTTATATTTGTTTTATGGGAGTAATTAGAAAGACTAAAGCAGTAGAAGTTTTACTTAAAGAATTCAATACTAATTCAGTAGCTATTTCTGCAAAAGCATTAATTGAACAGTTGGGTGATACCTTTAATAAAACCACTATTTACCGTGTTTTAGACAAGTTAGAAGATGATGGTATTCTACATTCTTTTTTAGGTAAAGAAGGCTTAAAGTGGTATGCAAAATGTAATGGTTGTACTTCTACCGAGCATAATGATGTGCATCCCCATTTTCAATGCCTTAGCTGTGGCAGGGTAGATTGTTTGACCTTTACCGTACCACTACCACAAATACCGAATAGAAAAATTGAAGTTACTCAGTTATTGATTCAAGGCAAATGTGAAGAGTGTTTTGTGTAAAAAAATGTGTCTTCAGTAATTTTATTTAAATTGAATTTCAGCCTTTATTTTATATAGGGATGGGCTTGTTTTGACGACTTCAAAAAAGGTTTTCCAAAATAAATTCTCAATTAAATCATAAAAGTTTTTATTTTTACCGCTTGTAAATGAAAAACGCCAAGCATCTTATTGCCCTGTTTTATATTACCTTGATATTGTTATTCAAGGTAGCTGGCTTGCATGCACTTTCTCATCATGCAGATGAAACAGACATTCAACATTGCGAGGTTTGCCATATTACCACTGCGGTTAATTTCACTCCGCTTTTAGAAACACAACCTCTAGTAGTATCACCAACAGAATTTTACAATTGGGAGTCAACGATTACCATTGTCACTCCTGTTGTCGCCTTAAATGAAAGGCATTTGTCTAGTTATCTCTTTACTAGACCACCACCACAATTTATCTAGTCCGTATGTATGTTGTAGTATCTTAATTCTTAGGATGACTGCACCTATTTTCTATTGTTATTTTAATTTTAAAGTCACCATTTTTTTGGAGGTTATTATTTCATTATAACTATAATCTGGCATATGGATGCTGTCTTAATCTCTAGACAGATCTTCAATAATATTCAATACCCGTTTACTGTATTTATTACGGTTATACGGAGTGTTGCTACAAGTACTACCAATTTTTAATACACAATACTTATATGCTAAAGGCAGTAAATATTACCAAGTCCTATAACGGAAAAATGGCATTGAAAGATGTTTCTTTTGAGGTCTCTAAAGGAGAGATTTTTTGTTTGTTAGGACAAAACGGAGCAGGAAAAACCACCACTATAAATATATTTTTAGGTTTTATTAAAAAAGATGGCGGACAAGCTTTCGTTGCCGATAAAGAAGTGGGTAAAGATGATACTAATCAGCTAACTGCTTATATACCTGAAACTGTGCAGCTCTACGGAAATCTTACAGGGATTGAGAATCTTAATTTCTTTAGCAAGTTGGCAGGCTTCACCTATTCCACATCAGAATTAGAAGCGTTCTTAACAAAAACAGGATTACAAGCAGATGCTCAACACCAAAGGCTATCTGGTTATTCTAAGGGAATGCGTCAAAAAGTAGGAATTGCTGTTGCACTTGCCAAAAATGCAGAAGTAATTTTTATGGACGAACCTACTTCTGGTCTAGACCCTAAGGCAACAGCAGAATTCACTAAAATTTGTAAAGAACTCGCAAAAATGGGTAAGGTCATTTTTATGGCTACACATGACATTTTTAATGCCGTAGAATTAGGTACCACCATTGGTATTATGAAAGAAGGTGTTTTAGCACAACAACTAAAAGCCAGTGAGATTAACGCAAATGAATTAAATCAACTTTACTTAGAAACTATATAACTAAAACATGAAACACTATATAACCATACTAGCTTTACTTGTTTGTAACATTACATTGGCACAAATTGCTGTAAGCGGAAAAATTTTGGATAATGACGGATCTCCCATTTTTGGAGCTACTATTTCCTATAATCTTGAGAATACTTCTAAAAAAGGAGGTACTGTAACTGGAGACGATGGTCAATTTAACTTTGACCTTTCCGAAACCGGAAACTATCAGATTTCGGTGAGCTACATAGGTATGCAAAGCCAAAGTTTTAATAAATCATTCAACCAATTTACCAATTATGATTTGGGTACGATCAACCTTCAAGAGAGTGTTGAACAATTACAGTCTGTAGAAGTCATTGGTAGAGCAAGAACAGATTACAATAGTGACTATTCTTTTTCGGCTACCAAAGTGGCAATTGCCAATAAAGAGCTACCACAAGCTATAACATCTGTTACCAAAGAATTAATTGCAGACCGTCTTGCTTTTCAAGTGCCAGATGCTGTAAAAACGGTAAGTAATGTTTCGGTAACGGGCTTATACAATCACTATAATATTCGAGGTATTACACAAGCGGATGACGGGCAGGTGTTAAACGGTATGCGTACACGCCAATACTATTTTTTACAACCAATTACCTCGCATCTAGAGCGTGTTGAAGTTATAAAAGGTCCATCATCAGTTACATTTTCAAGTGCCGATCCAGGTGGTACGGTAAACATGGTTACCAAAAAGCCTTTGGCTGAAAAGCGTAGTGAAGTTTCTTTGACTACTGGAAGTTTTGGAACCATAAGAGCTACTGCGGATTTTACGGGACCATTGAACGAATCAAAAACATTATTATATCGTTTCAATGCTGCAATTCAAGAAGCAGATTCATTTAGAGATGTGGTAAACAACAATGCCATTTTGTTTTCGCCTTCTTTAAGTTATATACCTAATGAAACAACGTCGTTAAATGTAGAAATGATTTATAGCGATGCCGTAGGTAATTTAGATAGGGGTCAGCCAATTTTCGGTGCTATAAATGGCGAATACGATATTAATAGTACACCAATTACAATGAATGTTGGTGCATCAAGTGATCACTATAAAAACAAGGAGTTCATTTTCATGGCGAACTTTAGTAAAAAATTGACCAAAAATTTAGGCTTTAATGCACAATTTATGAAGCAAACTTGGGATGAAGATTTAGCCGAACATAGAGTTGATGGTACAGCGGTGGATATTGACGGAAACGTGATTCCTACCTTGGCTAGAATGCGATATGATGAAAGACAACAATATTGGGAAACCGATAATTTTAGTACCTACTTTACGTACGACATTAAAACAGAGAAAATAACCAACAAGATTTTAGTTGGTTATGATGCTACACGTTGGGAAAGAAAAATTGGAGCCGGATTTCTACGTGCCAGAAGGTACTTGACAGTAGATGGTGGTCAGTCTAACTATGACCCTGCAAATGCAGCCAACTTTCAGCAAATGGTGGTAGATGGTGTAACCATGCCAGTGCCTGCCGTTCCTCATTTTAATCTGGAAGATCCTTTTAACGGTGCTAGAAATACAAATGCATATAATCTAGCAGAATTGAGTATTCCAGCAAACTTGAACACTTCAAATGGTTTCTATATTCAAAATCAGTTTAAAGTAGGTAAGTTCTCTGCTTTATTGAACTTGCGATATGAGCGTTTCACTGATATTTTTGATTATGAAGGCGATGAGCAAGAGTTTACAAATGATGCCATTGTACCGAGAATTGGTTTAACCTATGAAGTTACCAATACTGTTAGTGCATATGCTACCTATTTAGAAGGTTTTCAGCCACACACTAATACTGTTTCATTATCGCCAACGGCAGAAGGTTTCTTTTGGTCCACTTCACCAAGCAGATTTGATCCATTGGAAAGTAGCTTAACGGAGTTTGGAGCAAAAGGAGAATTTTTGAACGGAAAAATATTTGCCAACCTAGCTATCTTCAACATTACTCAAAAAAATATCCTTTTAGGTGATACCTATGATTTGGACAATTTAACTACAAGAGGTGAACAAAGAAGCAGAGGTTTTGAGATGGATGTATCTGGTTACATATCACCTAATTTTCAAATTACCGCATCTTATGGTTTTGCAGATGCTGAAATTGTAGAAGATGCCATAGAAGAGTTTATTGGTGAACCTATAGGAGGAGCTCCAAAACACAATGCGAATATTTGGGGGAGATATGATTTTACAAATGAAACCTTAAAAGGAATCGGCTTTGGTTTGGGTGCTCAATTTATGGATGAGCGATATACGTGGTACAACCCAACGTACGATACCGATAGACTTCTATTGCCATCATACACGGTTTTTGATGCAGCAGTGTATTACAAGCCAAATAATACAGGAATACAATTAACCTTAAAATTGAATAATCTGTTTAATGAAACATATTGGTTAGGTGGTCTTAACCCTTCTAGACTAGGTCCTGGGGCACCAAGAAACGTATTGCTAAATGCAACTTATAAATTCTAATAATGAGGAAGAACGTAATAAAACTGTTAGCGCGCCAATTATGGCAAGATGCCTTTAGATCTAAGGTCATGTTGATAGCATCTGCTTTGATGCTGTTCTTGCTACTCTTTTCTGCGTATAGTGGTTATGAGAATTACCATGACCAGAATTTTACACGAGATGAAATTCAACATGAAGTACAGGAAAGCTGGGAAAATAATCCGGATAAGCATCCACATAGAATGTCACATTATGGGTCTTTTGCGCTAAGACTAAAACACGTTTTAAGTGTTTTTGATCTTGGTATGGAAAACTTTGTAGGTAATGCCGTTTTCTTGGAGGCGCACAAGCAGAATACCGTTAATTTTTCCGAAGCCAGTATGTCTACGGGACTTTTACGTTTTGGTGAAGTTAGCCTAGCTATGTTATTAAAGGTAATCGTTCCTTTATTGATTTTCTACTTAGGCTTTGCGACCATAGCTCAAGAAAGGGAAAATGGTACCCTTAAACTTTTAATAGGACAAGGAATAACAAGAAAGGAAATCGTATTTGGAAAATGGATAGGTTTATGGAGCTTGTCACTCATTTTTTTGACCTCAATTTTTTTGGTATTACTTCTTTTTGTTTTGTTAGAATCCCATGATAGCATGCTTACCGATAGTTTTTTTAGGTATTTAGTTCTGCTAATTTCCTATTTTTTATTCTTTGGAATATTAAGCGCCATCACTATTTTGGTGTCAGCTTTTAGCGCAACCGCTAAAGGTGCCTTGATAAAGTTGTTAGGTATATGGTTGTTATTCGTTATCATAGTTCCAAAATCATTACAAGCAATGGGTTTTTACTTATACCCTACTCCTTCTAAAATAGAAATGGAAACAGCTGTTGAACATGATTTGATTGAATTGGGAGATAGTCACAATCCAGACGACCCACATTTTAAGGCATTAAAAGACTCTGTTTTATTAGCTAATAAGGTTACGGATGTTAATGACCTTCCTTTCAATTATGGCGGTTTTGTGATGTCTAAAGGAGAAGAATTAAGTGCTGAAGTTTACCTTGAACACCAAGAAGGACTATATGAAGTTTATCATAAACAAAACAATTTGGAGCGTTATTCCGCATTCATAAATCCGTATTCTGCCATTAAAAATTTATCAATGGCATTTTCAGGAACAGATTTTCAATCTTTTCTTCATTTTAAGGATGAGGCAGAAACCTATCGCTTCAAATTAGCTCAGGATATGAATCAGTTGCAGATGGATTTTATTCCTAATAAAGGCAAAGAAGGACCTAATACTATATCTAGTGATTTTTGGAAAGAGTTTCCTCCTTTTCAATATCATTTTTTAAGTATAAGAGAGGTGTTTAAAAATGAGGTAACCTCTTTAATAGCCCTATTATTATGGAGTATTTTATCCGTTTTTGGATTATTGAAATTATCAACTAACCTAAAAGCCATATAGATGTATAGTTTGTTATTTAAATCGTTTTTTAGAACGAAAATATTCTTGGTTAGTCTTGTTTTATTAATGTCTGTTGGTGTGATAAGCATTTTCATAGGAAAGCAATACTTGGTAAAACAAGAGAAAACGATAGCCGCAGCCCAAGTATTTCAAGAAGAAAGTATTAAAAAGAATATAGAATATCATAGTGAAGATTTAGGATTGCTTTTGTATTATTTACGTTTTACGCTAGCGAAAAAACCTGAAAATATAAGTGCAATTTCAATTGGGCAGAGCGATGTAAATCCGTTATTACAAGCTGTAACCATTCGTGGTTTGGAAGGGCAAAAATATGATACCGATTTTGAGAATCCGTCATTGCTCATGTCGGGTAATTTAGACCTAGGCTTTGTTATTATTTACTTATTTCCGTTGGTATTAATAGCCATGACCTTCAACCTATATTCAGAGGAAAAAGAATTAGGAACTTGGCGTATTTTAGCAGCACAAACGTCAGAAAAAGCCGGATTTTTATTTAAAAAGATGGCAGTAAGAATACTCTTTGTATTTGTGGTATTAATTGTTCTCATGTTTTTGGCAAGTACTATATTACAGATTTCAATGAGCGCCAATTTCTGGGCTATTTTTCTACAAAGTATATTGTATCTATTATTTTGGAGTGCTTTATGTTTTTGGATGGTATCATTATTAAAAAATTCAAGTTTTAATGCATTGGCATTGATTTCAATTTGGGTAGTATTGACCATTTTAATTCCTGCATTAGTGAATAACTATGTTATTAATACCTACCAAGTGCCAGAAGCCTTAGATGCCATGGTAGAGCAAAGAGATGGTTATCATGAAAAATGGGATATGGAAAAGGATGTTACCATGAATGGGTTTATAGGAGCCTACCCGCAATATGTAAATTATGAAGTACCACAAGATAGATTTAGCTGGATCTGGTATTATGGTATGCAACATATGGGTGATATGGCTGCCAAAAAAACAAGTAAAGAAATGAAAGATAAAATTATGCAACGTAATATGGTGAGTGAAAAAGTAGCACTTTTTATACCAACAATGCATGCACAATTAAGTATGAATAACCTGGCTGGCACAGATATGATAAGCCATTTAGGTTTTTTAGATGCATTGACTAAATTTCATGAAAATCTAAGATTGGGCTTTTATGACAAAATTTTCAGTGAAAAGTCCCAGAGTTCAGTAGACTGGACAAAGCACAGCCTTAAATTCTACAATGTAGTATATAGTTTTAGTTGGTTAAAGTTATTATTGCCAACATTTTTAATAACTCTTGTTATTGGATTAATAGGAATTTTTAATCTTAGAAAACTATGATGGTGACTGCGTATAAATATAATTATCGCATGTATTTAAATTGATGATCTAGTAAAGAAATTTACATTTTAATTTTTTCCCTTTGCCCCTACTTTTCAAGCATACTGAATTTTAATAAATACAATTTGTATGAATTTACCTACAATTAATGATGTTTTGCAACATTAATATTTTTATGTAATTAATGTGTAGTATCTTTTTTGAAAAATAAATAATGAAAAAGGTATTTTATACAACTAACCATTTCTATGTTTCAGTTTTTTTGATGCTTTTCAGTATTGTCACAATATTGGCTCAATCAGAGCAAAATACCTTAAGAAAAATTGAAGAATTAAAATCTTCTACGGGTTTTAACGAACAGAATGAAGAATATATCGACTTAGTTTTAGAATTAGCAAAATTAAAAATTAGATCAAATGCTGACAGTGCTTCTATTTTGCTTAAAGAAGGATATGATCTAAGCTTAGAAATGCAATATAAAGCAGGTGAAAGTACCGCGCTATCTACCTATGGGTATTTATATTTTGAAGAGGGCAAAATAGAAAAAGCTCATGAGTATAATACCAGGGCCTTAGATTTAGCTAATTCCTATAATCTTAATAAGCCAAAGTTAAAAGCTTTGAATAATATGGGTCTAGATTATTGGTTACAAGGAGAAGAAGATAGAGCCCTAACTAAATTTCTAGAAGCATTAGCTGTTGCCACAGAAATTAATGATGTGGATAGAATAATCGGTATCAATGTAAACATAGCCAATTTGTATAGTTCTAATGGTGATAATGAAACTGCCTTGACATTTCTGGGAAAAGCAAAAAAACTAAGTACAGAACTGGCAAATGAAGAAGTACTGGCTTATACCCTAATTAATATGGCATCTATATATGCTGATGCAGGTGATTTTGAAGAAGCTGAAAGAATGGTAAATCAGAGTTTAGCATTTTTTAAAAAACAGCAAAGTATAGATTGGATGTCCCATGCTTTTGAACAAAAAGGGTCTATTGCATTGGAACAAGAAAAATATAAAGAAGCCCTGGGTTATTATTTAGAATCAGAAAAATTATGTGATGAAATAGATTTTAGTTACGGTTATACACTTGTATACAATGGTTTAGCAGAGTGTTATTTAGAAATGAACAATATAGAGAAGGCAGAGGAATATGGGTTAAAAGGTTTAGCTATTTCTACTGAGCAACAAATTGCAGGATCCATTAAAAAGTCAAATTTATTATTATCTAAAGTTTACCATCTTAAAGGAGAAGATGAATTAGCATATAAGTATCAATCTACTTATATGGATTTACACGAAAAAAGTTCAACAGAGAAGTTTAAAAAAGGACTTGGTATTTTACGTAGTAAAACAAAGTATGAGAATGAAAAGCGACAATTAATTGCGAATCAAGAAAAAGCTATTGCTGAACAAAAGAAATATGTCTACTTAGCAATTGCGGCACTTGCAATCGTTTCCTTATTTCTTGTTTTATTATATAGAACAGGAAAACTCCAAAAAAAATACAATGAAAAGCTACAGGAAAAACAAGATGCTTTACTAATGCATGAGGCACAACTAGAAGAATCCAATAAAACAAAAGACAAACTATTCTCTATTATTGCCCATGATTTAAAGGGACCTATAAATTCTTTCTACACGCTTATGAAAATGACCTCCAATGAGACTATTAGCAAAGAAGATTATAATACTTTTTTTCCACAAGCTTTAAGGGATATTCAAGGTATTTCTGAAATGTTGAACAATTTATTAATATGGGCAAAAACACAAATGAAAGGTATTGTATTAGATCGTTCTAATATTAAGGTTTGTAAAATTGTAATGAATACAGTTTCAATTTTAACTCCCTTGGCTGAAAAGAAAGAAATTGATATCTTAAATAATATTCCAGAGAATACCATTAGTTATAGTGACGCCAACCATGTCATTATTATAGTCAGAAATTTAATTAGTAACGCTATAAAATTTACAAATAAGCAGGGTAAGATAGTCATTAGCGTTACAGAGAAGGAAGATGAATTACAAATAGAAGTTGCAGATGATGGCGTTGGTATGGATAAAGAAACACAAGAAATGCTTTTTCAAAAAAAGCATATTAAATCAACTTTTGGTACTAATAATGAGAAAGGCACTGGTTTAGGATTGTCTATATGTAAAGATATGGTAGAAAGTAATGGTGGTAGATTATGGGTAGCAAGTGAACCAAATAAAGGAACTTCAATATTTTTTACCATACCAAAAAAAATGGATAATTTAAAAATAGCATCTTAACTATAGTTGCTATAGCGGTAAAATAAATGCACAAATTTAGAGAGCTTGGCTTTATAAATAGGGAAATATTTACTTTTAAAATTCCGAATTAAATTTAGTGTTTTAGATGGGAAATTAACATATAAAGACACTTTCTCACCTTTCAACAGAATTAATTTTTCATTTTCAGACAATGGGGTACTTTTCGTCTCTCAAACCTCAAACTCAGATTAATGAAACTCGAACTAGTAATTGTAGATGACTCTCACCTCTGGTTGTCATTAGCAGAAAAGCTTGCCAAAACGCATCCGTTGGTTGGTAAGGTAACAATCTTTGAAGACTCATATGATGCCTGGGTACATATACAGATAAACAAACCACAATTTGTTATTTCGGATATAGAAATGCCAGGAATGAACGGACTTTCGTTCTTAGAAATGTTCAGTAATAGGTTGCCTTTTATTTCAACTTCTACTAAACAAGAATTTGAAGAAGTGGCAAGAGAGCTTGGTTGTGTAGACTTTATTACCAAACCATTTACCAAAACAGATATACACCATGCTATAGATTCAGTTTACTATCACATGTACGGTAAAAAAGTAAGTTGAACTGATAATTTTCTTACCAATAATTAAGGATGGTAATAGCATCTTATTGGCATACATAATATTTAGATTGGTTATATTTACTTTTTTAGTAAATTCTTGTATCTCAAAACATACATATAACCATGACCCCCGATAAAGATATTTTTAGTACTAAACAAGGTAGATGGGACTTTGCAATTGCCATTGCCGTAATAGCCCTATTCTCTATTTTCATCTACATGTATATGTTTAATAATGAGAATGAAATGACAGAGGCAACTCCTGATTTGGAAACATCGAAAGAACAATTACCTGCTTCTTATCATTCAGAAGATCGAGAGTATGTATATACAAATTCAGAAACTTATGTGCCGGTGACAATACCTGCAAAAGATGCAATTGACCCTAATAAGAAAATTGCAATTATTATTTCTGATGCCCCACTTACTGAGGCTGATTTAGTAGATGATAAAATAGACTCGGTAGTTAAGCAAGAAATAGTAGATAAACCAGAAAATACATTGTCGACCGAATCTGTAAAAACAATGGTAGACACAGTAACTACAGGTGTTGGGGCAAAAGAAATTAAAGAACCAGTTGTAGAAAAAGAAGATGTATTAACAGAGAAATCAAAAACAGTATCAGTAGCTAATACAACTTCAGAATTAAATTGTATGGCTATGGTGGGTGTTTTTAAAGATCAGAATAACATAGCTGCAATTATTACAAAACTAAAAGCTTTAGGGTATACACATGAACAAGGCGCATACCCAAAAGGTTTAACTTACATAAGTGTACCTGTTGATTGCGAGAACGAATCAAAAAAGAAGCAACTTATATCAGAATTAAATAAAGCATTCGGTATTGATTCATGGGTTAAAAAGAGATAAGTTCTTAAAACCTTAAGGTAATTCATAATCTAAGCCTGAATATATACTTAAGGCACCAATTACAATATCATTTGGCACCATGTTTACACCATTAGACAAATAGGTAAGGGTTACATCATCTGACGGAAAGTAGATACTTAAAGATTGATAACCGTCTACCCTGCCATCATGTCCAAATCCACTTTTATTATAAAACGGAATTGTGAAGAGACCGAAGCCATAACCATCATTCATCGTTGTCATTTTATTAAGCGAACTTTCAGAAACCAACCTTCCGTCAAACAAAGCATTATAAAATACATTTACGCCTTTAGGTGAAGATACCAAAGAGCCGGTGCCTTGGAGAATGGTATAATGAGTTTCAACCAAAGCGACCCAATTTTCACTTTCTAATTGATAAGAATATGCTTCATTGTCTGTAGCATTGATTTCTTCTCCATTATAAGTATTTGTAAGTCCTAACGGTGTAGCCAATCTATCTTTAAATGAACTAGCATAAGTTTTCTCGTCAATATCTTCAATTATAAATGATAGCAAAAGGTAATTGGTATTGGAATATTCAAATTTCTCATTTGGATTAAAATTAGTACCGTTTTTAATGAAAATCTCTAAAAGTTTCTGTCTAGAGGCAGGTTGTATTCGGTCTTCTGGGTCATATTCACCCTCAGTAAAATTGAAGAGTCCGCTTCTATGATTCAATAATTGTTCTATAGTAATAATTTTGGCATTAGGTATTTCTGGAAAGTAATTGTCTATTGTAGTTTCTAGAGTCAATTTGCTTTCTTCAACTAGCTGCATGATCATGGTGGCCGTAAATGCTTTAGTAACAGATGCTATTCTGTATTTAGAATTTTTGTTGCCCTCAATTGAATTTTCTACGTCAATAAAACCAAATGAATATTGATAATCCTCTTTACAATTTTTAAAAATGGATATACTGCCCATTCCTAAGTTTTGTTTTTCAATTCTTGAAAAAAACAAGTCCATTTTATCTCGGTCAAAATTTTCACCGAATTCTTCTATTTGAGTTGAACATGCTGTAGTAAAAACAACTAACAAACATGCGAAAATAACTTTAAAGTAATTTGTAATCATATGTAAATGTTTGAATTAGTTTGTGTTATGGAATCAAACTTCGACCATTAAATAGTACGTTGTTGTTAATTAAATAATAATTGACGTTAAAATTTATGTAATAATTCACGAGTGAATACCGCAATCTATTGTAAGAATAATTTGTAGATAAATTAACCTTATTTAAGATTTAGTCATCAGTTTTATACATTATTTTTGCGCCCTTAAAATAATTATCAAGAATCTCAAAAAAGGAGATAGCAACCTGCAATAACAAGCAAGGTGCTAAATAGATAAGCCAATTAATTGGAACAAATGTTAATTCATAATCCTTCTAATTTTTAGCTATTTCTTTTTTTGATTGTGAAGAAAGAGAAATGGAAAGTACCAAAAAGATGACCCCCAAATTTTCTGCCTTAATACCTTTGTTGGTATTTGTATTTACCTTTTTAGGCGTAGGTATCTATCAAAATGATTTCTATGCCCTACCCGCACCTATTGCGGTAATTGTGGGTATTGTAGTTGCGTTCATACTATTTAGGCAATCGATATCAGATAAAATCGATACGCTTTTAAAAGGTTGTGGAGATGATAAGATATTGACGATGTGCCTTATCTATTTATTGGCAGGTGCTTTCGCTGCAATTACTAATGAAACAGGTAGTGTAGATGCCATTGTAAATCTTGGTTTAGACCTTATAGCCATACAATACATATATGTGGGCATTTTTATCATTGCCGGGTTTTTATCTGTCTCAACAGGAACTTCTGTTGGCGCTATCGTAGCCTTGGCGCCAATAGTAGTAGGTTTTGCCGAAGAAAGCAATGCAGAGCTGGCAGTATTATGCGGGGCGTTATTGGGCGGTAGTATGTTCGGTGATAACCTATCTGTCATTTCAGATACAACTATTGCAGCAACCCAGTCTTTAGGTTGTAAAATGAGTGATAAGTTCAAACAAAACATTAAAATAGCTGTGCCAGCAGCGATATTTACCATTGTTATACTAGTTTTTCAAGGCTTAGGGTTAGAATCCGTTGCATCTGAAAACACGATCTATAATTATGATATTGTAAAGATTTTACCGTATGTGTTGGTAATTGTCCTGTCTATTGGTGGAGTCAATGTATTTGTGACGCTATTACTAGGCGCTATAGCTGCAGTTGTATTAGGAATTGTTCATCAAGATTTTACTCTGATTGAGTCCGCCAAAATTGCTTACACAGGATTTACCAACATGACAGAAATATTTCTTTTGTCTTTATTGACCGGAGGACTGGCGGCATTGGTAGAAAGAAATGGCGGAATAGAATTTATATTGGTCAATATTAGAAAGCTGATAAAAAATAAGAAATCGGCACAATTTGGTATAGCTACATTAGTGAGTACAATTAATATGGCAATAGCCAATAATACCGTTTCAATTATAATTGCCGGACCAATTGCAAAGATTATTAATGACGAGTATCATTTAGATAATAAAAAGACGGCTTCTATTTTAGATATTTTTGCCTGTATTTTTCAAGGTTTACTTCCTTATGGAGCACAGGTCTTAATGATTTTAAGCTTCTCTAAAGGGGAAATAGATTATTTAGATTTGGTAAGTAATACATGGTATCTAATGCTTTTGTTTATGTATACGTTACTGTTTATTGGGGTAAGACCTTTACGTAAATAATAAGGTTTTATAATTAAGAACTTAATCTCATTAGTATTATAAACACATAACAATACTCCATAGATAATATTTGAATACTTTGAGTATTATCTTGAGGTAGTTTACTTTAGAGTATCTTGCATTTAAAAGCTTCAATAACTAATATTGGGGTAATAGACCTTATAATTGGTCTTTTAGAATTTAATATTAAAGAATGGGTCAAGAACCATCGGTTTGCGAAGAGAGCGTTTATAATAACATTTATCGAACCCATGCAGAAGGTTTGCGAAATTACCTTTACTATAAGTTTGGCGATATGCAGCGGGCAGAAGATATTGTACATGATTCTTTTGTTAAATTGTGGTCTATGTGCAGTACTGTCGTTTATAAAAAGGTAGCCAGTTTTCTATATAGTATTTCAAGAAATCTAATGATCGATACGCTGCGTAATAAAAAAGTTGCTTTAAAATTTGAAAAAGGATTGGTTAAGGAACAAGATAATGAAGACCCTTATTTTAAATTAAGAACAAAAGAATTTCAGTTAAAACTAGAATCCGTTATTTCAGATTTACCAGAAAAGCAACGCGAGGCTTTTTTAATGAATAGAATAGATAAGCTTACATACAAAGAAATAGCGATTAGGCTAGAGGTCAGCGAGACAGCTATTGAAAAACGTATTTCAAAAGCTTTAATAAAATTGAACAGTATTACAGAAATTAAAGATTTTTCTATTTAGCAGGTTGGTTAAATAGTTTTTTAAACGTATTACTAGTATGAGCAAGCATTTAGAAGATAAAAATTTAATTGCCCGTTGGATGGATGATCGTTTAAGTAACGAGGAGAAAGAACAACTGAAAGAATCGGGTGAACTAGATGCGCTTAAAACTGTAATTGATGATATAGATACCTGGAAGGTAAAACCATTTGATCTAGAGGCAGGTTTAGCCAAATTAAAAGAAGAGAATAAGACAGTTGTTCCATTAAAAAAGAGCAATAAAAACTGGCTGCGTATTGCCGCAAGTGTAGCTATATTACTGTCCTGTAGTCTGCTTTGGTATTTCACGTCTACTAGTTCCACTACTATTGCTACCAAAATTGCAGAGAGTAAAACAGTTGAACTACCAACAGGTTCTTTGGTTGAATTAGATGCGGCATCAAGTATAACATATGATAAAGATGATTGGGAGGACAGTAGAATGCTTACTCTTTCAGGTCAAGCATTTTTTAATGTAACTAGCGGTGCTCCTTTTGTGGTGCAAACTCCCACGGCACAAGTTTCTGTGTTGGGTACACAGTTTAATATAAGTACACAAGAGGAACAGTTTTCGGTATATTGCTATGAAGGTAAAATAGAAGTTTCGTATAAAAACAATTCAGAAATTATTACGAAAGGGCAAAGTGTTTTTTTAGTAGGTGGCAAATTTAAAAAAGACCAACACCAATATTTGAGTCCGGAATGGATGAATGGTTTAAGTTCCTATGATAGAACTCCGCTAAAAACAGTTATAGCTGATGTGAAACGCTATTACAATGTAGATGTAAATCTTCCACAAAAGTATGATACACTTCAGTTTACGGGTACAATAGCGCATAAAGATTTGCAACAAACTTTAAATACCATTTTTACCACCATGGAAATAAAATACGAGCTTCAAGAGGGTAATACCGTTATTTTTGAATAGTATTGAACGTATAAAGCATAATATGAGACCCATGTATAAGCATAAGAGAACACTACTTCAGTTTCTTGTTCTTAGTTGGTGTTGTATTTTATTTCCTTGTATATCATTTTCTCAAAACGGTCCTACATTAAAATTAGTAGATTTTTTAGATGAATTAAAAGCCACTTACAATGTAGATTTTATCTATAACCATACCCTTTTAGATCAAGTTGTACTGCCCTCCTCTTCACATGATTGTGAATCGTTAGAAAATTGTTTATCGAATATAAATGAAGAGGCTCCTGTCAAATTTGTTAAAGACGGAATCAACTCATATATGGTTGTGCCTATAAGAAATGATATTTCATTTAATGTTATAGATGCAGAAAATAGTGAGGTCATTCCTAATATAACTATCCAAATTAATAAGGGAGAAGAGCGCTTTTTGTATCCTATTAATTCAAGGTATACCATCAAGAATATATTCGCATTAGATTCGGTTCATATACGTGCTTCCTTTTATTCCAAATTAGATATAATAGCTTCTGCGTTGGATGCATTAAAAACACCTGTGCGCTTAGAACATGCTATGATTCATTTGAATGAAGTTCAAATTACTGATTATTTGACAAGAGGTGTTAACGCTAAGATTAGTGATAATACCTTTCATATAGATATGCGGTCATTGGGTTTACTAGCAGGGGAAACTGATGGTGATGTTTTTAATGTAGTTAAAAATATACCGGGAGTACATACGCCAAGTGGTAAACCAGGAAGTTTAAATTTTAGAGGAAGTACATTTGACCAATCACTTATTGAAATTGACGATATCCCCATTTACCATAACGGGCATTTTTATGGCGCTATAGCACCCTATAATCCTACAATAGTTAACGAAATTGAAATTCAAAGAAATACCCTTTCTGCAAAATGGGGAGGTCGTGTTGGGGGGCTAATGCATATTACCACAAGCAATAATGTACCGGACTCTACAGCATATAACGTTCAAGCAAATACTGTATATGCCGGTGCTACGGCAAAAATTCCTATTGTAAAAGATAAGCTTGCCTTATATGTAGCCGGTAGGTCTAATTACCCAAGTATTAATTCTCCAAAACTTACCGCCTTTTCTATTCTAAATTTTCAAGGTAGTCGTTTAGAAGATGTTGCGGATAAGGTCAATAGCGAAAATTTTAAAGTTGGATTCTATGATATTAATTCAAAATTGGTTTATGATATCAATGAGAACCATAAAGCCACGATCAGCTACATAAATATTCAAAATATTTTATCGGCAACCTTAGAAGATTCTGAGGATAAGGACAATAAAGATTTTAGGGATTTATCGTTGAATAACTGGGGAATGAATATGAAATGGGAAGGCACTTTGTCAGAGAAACTCAAAGTCCAAGCACGAATCAGTAAATCTATATTATACATCGATAACAAAAGTGAAGGCTTTTTAGCATCTGAACGTTCAAGTTTTGAAAAATACGCTAACACCATTGATGATACACGCCTTATAACAGAAGTTCAATTACAGTTAAACGATAATACCGAACTAGAAACTGGATATACCTTAACTGATTATAGTTTAAGGTTCGATGAGCGTAATGATGAGAATAGTGTAAACAATCGTAGAGATCAAGATGCATTAACTCATAGTGCTTTCTTATCGATCAATAAAAATTGGAACGATAATATAACGGCTAGTTTTGGTATGCATACCGATTATTACGAACCTAATAAAAGGTTTTATGCAGACCCAAGAATTTCAGTTAATGTTAGGACAAGTGATGCCTTTTATTTTAAGACTTCGGTAGGTCGATCTCATCAATTTATTCAAAAAAAGATTCGAGACGATTTTGATGATTTTAATAACCAGACTCAGTTTTGGTATCTTCCTGATCAAACTACTTCGGTACTTGAGGGCTATCAGACAATGTTAGGTGCCTTGTACAACAAATCTGGTTGGTTAATAGATTTTGAATTGTATAGTAAAAATACCAACAATGTAACTTTACAAACCAATATCAGCAACCTACAGAAAGGCAAGTTGAAAAGTATGGGTGCAGATTTGTTCGTAAAAAATAGATGGAACAATTTTGAAACCTTGTTTAGTTATTCGTTAAGTGAAGTAAATACGGACTTTAATGAAACCTTGCCGATATTTTTTGACCAACGCCATATTCTACATGTTACAGCTTTATGGCATTTAGATCCTTTTAATTTGGCGGTAACTTGGGGCTATTTTACCGGTATGCCTGTAATAGTACCGAATTTCGATAGTAGTAGCTCAATTTCACAAAGCGATTTGGATATTGGCTATACCGATCGTTTTCCTAGTATGCATCAATTAGACGTATCAGCAACATATGAATTCACAAATGCTAAAAAAGGTTGGAAGGGCATTGTGGGCTTGTCATTTGTGAATCTTTATGACCAAGATAATATCGTAAACATATTTCAGAATGAGCCACCGGTAGATGACCCCTACCGTAAAACTATAGGCTTCGCTCCTAACCTACAACTTAGCATACAGTTTTAGGTGATCCACTAAAACAAAACACCATTTAATCTTACCAATTTTAAAGTATTCTAAAACTAATTCTATTTTTTTTCAAATTAGGGGTTGGGTAAATCGAACTCTTGATCGTATTAAGGAAAAGGCATAAATAAGCCTTCAATTAAACAGTAACCTTAATACAAAAAATGTTATGCGAAATAATCAATTAAGATGGTTAATAATAATTCTAGCGGTGATTTTAGTACAAGCTTGTGCCAAAGATGAACTTGATGTACTTGAACTAAGCGATGCCGAAGTAGAAGATCTTAATACAGTAGAACAAGATTCTTTAACAGCTAGAAGACAGAACAATAGAAACAACGGTTTAAACCCATCAGAAGAGACAGTACAGCTTATAACGGATTGGAACGATCTGTGGTTAGTATTAGATCGATACACCAACGGATTAAGACCTAACACTACGGCAAGAGCACTTGCTTATATTCATTTAGCTGGTTATGAAACAGCGGTAGCTGATATGGATGGTTACGGATCTACTAGAAATCAATTACAAGGTTTTAATCTAGACCAAGATGATAGACCTGCCAATGTAGATAGAAATTTAGCACTAAACACTTGTTATGCTTTGGTTTTCGATCATTTTATGTTCAGTGTATCCAATAATGCTAAATCTGGTATTGCCACTTTAGAAAATGAAATGGCAGAAGAATTATCTGAAAACTTATCTCAAGAAGAAATAGAAGATTCTGAAGAGTGGGGAGCATTGGTAGCAGAAATGGTCATTGCCTATAGTCAAACGGACAATGCTGCGGAAACACAACAATTAGATCCTAATCCTGCCTCATACGTGGCACCTGTAGGAGTTGGTTTATGGGCTGCATCTGAAGGTGAAAGTGCATGGTTTCCTTATTGGAATCAAGTTAGAACTTTTGTGATTTCTCCTGAACAAACCTCTAGTACGCCCCCACCTTTTGATCATAATGAAAATAGAAATAGTGGTTATTACGAACAAATGGAAGAAGTGGAGATCTCTGCTACAACTGCCAGATTATCGGATAATGAAGATCTGTGGATTTCAGAATTCTGGTCAGATGATGTAGAAGGTTTGATGATGAGTCCTCCTGGACGTCAGTTTTCAATAGCAAATCAGCTTATTGAGCAAGAAGATTTAGATTTTGAAGAAACCTTAGAGCTATTATTGAAATTGGGTTTCGCCATGAACGATGCAGCAGTTTCCGCTTGGGATGATAAATATACTTACAACACGGAGCGTCCAAGTAGATATATTTTAGAATATATAAATGATGATTTTCAAACGAATTTAGCACGGTTTATTTCCTCTCCAAATCCTGCATTTCCTGCCTACCCTTCTGGTCATGCAACCTTTGCAGCTGTGGCATCTGGAGTATTTATAGACATATTTGGTGGTGATGCAATTAATTTCACGGACAGAACCCACGCAGGTCGTTCAGAATTTAGAAGCGACTCTAGAAGCTTCAATTCTTTTTCTGAAATGGCAGAAGAAAACGGATATTCTAGAATACCATTGGGTGTTCATATACAAGCAGATAGCGATGAAGGTGCTCGTTTAGGTTATGAAATTTCAGCAGCTATAAACAGTTTCAACCTTTCCCCAAATTTTTAAGCTTAAACTCTTAATTGTAAAGGTTTCGCCGTTGCTGGCGAAGCTTTTACAATTATAAAAACATCTATCCTGCCAAAATTTAAAAGACCAGAATGACAAAAAACTACTTTTTAATTTTTATCAATCCCTTTAAAATCAATTTAATATGAAAAAGTATGTTGTCACTTTATGTCTAATGACATTTATAATCATTTCTTGTGCAAAAGATGAGTATATAGAAATTCCTGAAGATGAGGAAGAAGTAGTTTTGGTTGAAGATGAAAGTGAAATTGATACCACGGTAGAAGAAGAAACATTAGATATTGTGAAGGTGGATGATTCCATTCTAAACCTACCTGATTCACCTTTTAATTATGCCAATATTCTTTTACCTGATTTTTTCTTTGACAATGATGTCAGAGATGAGGATAATACTCCCAATAATAATGCTACAACAGATAATGGAGCAACTTTAGGGAGGGTTCTGTTCTATGATAAGAACCTGTCAATGAACAACACTGTTTCTTGTGCTTCTTGCCATATACAAGAAAACGGATTTTCCGATCCCAATGCATTAAGTACAGGGTTTAATGGAGAGTTGACTTCAAGAAATTCTATGGGTTTGGCAAATGCCAGGTTTTATGAGAATGGAAGATTCTTTTGGGATGAAAGAGCCGCAACCCTAGAAGCACAAACCTTAGTACCTATACAGGACTTGGTTGAGATGGGGTTAACATTGCCTGAACTTGAAGAGAAACTAACACAACAGCCTTATTACGCAGCTTTATTTACAAATGCTTTTGGCGATGAAACAATAACAAGCAATCGCGTAGCATTGGCATTATCACAATTTATAAGATCAATGGTTTCCTACGAATCTAAATTTGACGAAGGACTTGCTCAGACACAAGATATAGATGACAATTTTCCCAATTTTACTACATCTGAAAATAGAGGTAAGCAGTTGTTTATGAGTAATCAAACGCGATGTTTTGATTGTCATGCCACCAATGTATTTGTTGGGGATGATGCAAGAAACAACGGGTTGGATGCTACCATAACAGATCCGGGTGTAGGTGGTATAACCGGAAACAACAATGAGTTAGGTGAATTTAAAGTGCCATCATTAAGAAATATAGCCTTAACCGGACCGTATATGCATGATGGTAGATTTGAAACTTTAGAAGATGTTGTAGAACATTATAACAGTGGTGTCCAAAATAATCCTAATCTAGATAATAGATTAACCCAAGGTAATAATGTCCGTCGATTAAACTTGTCTGATACAGATAAACAAGCCTTGGTAGATTTTCTAAATACCTTAACAGATGATGAGTTTATAAACGATGAAAAATATGCCAGTCCGTTTATAGAATAAACCAATTTTAAAAACTGGATATTGATTTTTTGGAAGCGCTATTTTTAATTAAAACACCTTAGCTATTATAAGGTAATCATCTTAATAGTTATTGATTAAGTATTGAGAGAATACGTGTTATATCCTAAAAAATTATTAATAAGATTGATATTGGCCTTTAAAATTGATTAATTAATAAAATATAAGGTGAAATAAAGTGTAAATTTTAATTTGAATGTTAAAGCATGCACTTACATATAAGAACTTTCCCTAATAAAGTAACTTTGATAGACTAATTTAAAAGTTACATTTAAACTCGTAGGGATTCATTTAAGTCTTATGACTTAAAACATTGTTTATGAGTTGTTTGTGTGGGTTTATTTTTGCTTTTTAAAAAATTAGGTTAATCAAATTTCAACTTATAAATCATTTATTATGAAACACTTAATCGCTGTATGTACAGCTCTTTTATTAAGCTCGGTATCCTACGGGCAATGGCAAGTATCTGCTAGTTCAGGATTGGCATTTGGTAGTGCAACCATGAAATTAGGAGAAAGAGTTAATGCCTCTGATACAGAGAACTCTTACGGTAGTTATGGAGAAGGCGTAAATTTTCAATTAAGAGGTACGTATTTTTTTGATGAATCTTTTGGGGTTGATTTAGGTGTTGGTTACTTAAAAGGTACAGACCAAGATGTGTCAATTGTAGATTTACCAAGTACGGAAGTAAATGCAATAGCAAGAGCACGTGCATTTGGTGCTTCAGCATCTGTAGTTTATAAGTTTACCAATAACATTTACGGACGTTTTGGGGCATTAATTAAATTAGGTGGAAAAACAGAAGGAGTTATTTATCAAAAATCTGTATTTTCTGAAGCGGAAGCAGAAGCTTTTGGAGTGCCAAACGGATCGTATTCTGAAACAAATTATAAAGAAGATTTCCATGGTCATTTCCCTTTAGGTTTTGTAGGTGCACTTGGGTATAAGTACGATCTAGATTCTAATTTTAGCCTTTTTGCAGAAGTAGAGTATTATGGTATTAGTTTAAAGCGTAAAGATTCTGAAATCTCTGAGTTTAACACAGATGTTAAACTTCCTGATGGAACTGTTGCTGTAAGTGGTTTATATACCATTGATAATTTACCAGAAGGCATAAATAGAAATACTACATATGTAGATGAGTTATCTAATACTAACACAGACACTACTCAAGAACTATCTCAAAAAGTTCCTTATTCTTCATTTGGTTTAAATATTGGTGTTACTTATAAATTTGCAAAAGCAAGTAAGGAGTAATATTAAAGAGTTTATAATAAAAGCCCCTATTGAAACTGTTGTTTCAATAGGGGCTTTTTATATGTTTCAATTAAGAAAGTATGTTATTTAATTCAGCTTTTTGAAGAACTTTGAATGCGCTTGTTTGGCACTAATTATAAATAATCTGTAAACCATTATGATAAAAAAATAGAGCTACTAACTAAATGTTCAATATTTAAAACGTACCTTCAACTATTATGCATGCATAGTAAATTGAATTTAATTAGTAGTAAGATGACCAAGTACAAACATATTTTTGAGCCTTTGGATTTAGGATTTACCACCCTTAAAAATCGGATTTTAATGGGTTCTATGCACACCGGATTAGAAGAGGAAAAAAATGGAATAGATAAAATTGCCGCATATTATGCCGAACGGGCAAAAGGCGGAGTCGGATTAATAGTAACTGGCGGAATAGCGCCAAACGTACAAGGTTGGACAGGTCCTTTCTCTGCACGTATGAGTTCTAAAAAGCATGCGAAACATCATAAGGTCATTACTGATGCCGTACATAAAGAAGGTGGTAAAATCTGTATGCAAATTCTACATGCTGGCAGGTATGGGTATCATCCTTTTGCTGTGGCACCATCCGCTATAAAGTCCCCCATCTCCCCTTTTAAACCTTTTAAGCTCAATAAATCCGGTATTAATCGCACCATTCGTGATTTTGTAAATTCGGCTCAACTTTCCAAACTAGCGGGTTATGATGGCGTTGAAATTATGGGTTCTGAAGGTTATTTAATAAATCAATTTATTGCAGAAAGAACAAATAAACGTACCGATAATTATGGCGGTAGCTATGAAAACCGAATGCGTTTACCAATTGAATTAGTGAAGCAAACACGTGAAGCCGTTGGTCAAGATTTTATTATTATCTATCGCTTATCAATGTTAGATTTGGTAGAAAAAGGAAGCACTTGGCAAGAAGTGGTTGCCTTAGGTAAAGAAATAGAAAAAGCTGGTGCCACCATTATAAATACAGGAATTGGCTGGCATGAAGCCCGTATACCAACTATTGCAACATCTGTACCTAGAGCGGCATTTACTTGGGTGACCAAAAAAATGAAAGAAGAATTATCTATTCCGTTAGTTACGTCTAATAGAATAAATATGCCCGAAACTGCTGAGCAAGTTTTAGCGGAAGGTCATGCAGATATGATTTCTATGGCACGACCATTTTTAGCAGATCCAGAGTGGGTCAATAAGGCTGAAGCTGACAAGGCAGATGAGATAAATACCTGTATTGGTTGTAATCAAGCATGTTTAGACCACGTTTTTCAACGAAAGGTTGCTAGTTGTTTGGTAAACCCAAGAGCTTGTCATGAGACAGTTCTTAATTATAACCCAACAGAAACAAAGAAAAGAATAGCCGTTGTTGGTGCAGGACCGGCAGGATTGGCAGCATCTACAGTAGCCGCACATCGTGGACATGATGTTACACTTTTTGATGGCGAAAAAGAAACAGGCGGACAATTTAACCTAGCTAAGCAAATACCGGGTAAAGAAGAATTTTACGAAACCATTCGCTATTTTAACAAACAACTAGAGCTGCATAATGTAACTGTAAAATTGAATACCAGAGTTAGTGCAGAAGACTTGAAAAATGGCAATTTTGATGAAGTAATTGTAGCGACCGGAATAAAACCAAGAACTCCTAAAATTGAGGGAGTAGACCATTCAAAAGTCCTAAACTATATTGATGTTTTAAAATTTAAAAAATCGGTTGGCAAGCGTGTTGCTGTTATTGGTGCAGGCGGAATTGGTTTTGATGTTTCTGAATATTTAGCCCATGAAGGTGAAAGTACGGCCTTAAATATTGATGCTTGGCTTAAGGAATGGGGAATTGATAAGACTTTAGAAGCTCGTAGTGGTATTGAGAATATGCAATCAGAAATGCATCCTTCGCCTAGAGAAATATTTATGTTTAAGCGCAGTAAAGGTAAGTTTGGTGGTAATCTGGGTAAAACCACAGGTTGGATTCATAGGTCAACATTGAAAAAGAAAAAAGTACAGTTTATCAATGAAGTGCAGTATACTAAAATAGATGATGAAGGTTTGCACTATACTCAAAATAATGAGCAGAAAATACTTGCAGTAGATACTGTTGTTATCTGTGCAGGACAATTACCATTTAAAGAACTTTTAGAACCATTGGAAGCAAAAGGCATGAAAGTACATGTAATTGGTGGTGCGGATGTTGCTGCCGAATTAGATGCTAAACGTGCCATAAATCAGGCTTGTAGATTAGCCGCGGAAATTTAATGCTATAGTAACAAGTGAAGTCATATCGTAGAATGATTTAATCTTTTAGAGGTATGAACGCTCCGTTTTCATACGTTAGTTTTAGAATTTGATTTTTGTGCTGTTATATCTATCGATTATTATTCACTTAACTTTCTAAGCACAGTTCCGCTTAAGGCATTCACTACAATAGAACTTACCTCTTCCCCTACTTCATTTAAATAAGATGTGTCTAAATCTACTTGTATGGTACCAGAATCATTAGCGTTAACGAAAACCAAGGCACGAGAAAATTCTCTTTGGTAGAGTCCGTTTTCTAGTTGCGTATAGCTGCCAGTGGCTTCACCAAAATTCCAATTGTATTCATCTCTCCATGGTGATGGGTCATTATAGTCATCGGTAATTTCTTGTTCAGAAAAATAAGTATTACCGTTGTTTACTAACCAATAGCTGGCGAAAGCATAATAAAAACCTTGATTGTCGGTAATAGAAGTGTGTGGTTGCACTAAGGTAATTTTATCATCCAATTCATTAACTACTACCTCATTGATTTGAGGAATATAACCTTCAGAATAGTCAGAAAGGTAATTTCCATTACCGAAAACAAGCCACCATTCATCTAAAGCACCATCAAGATGTTGCATATAGTCTTCCCAAACCCCTGGGTGTAATCTAGTATCGGTTATATTGGCTATCCCTATTTTATTATCCGTATTTAATCTAGAATGTATTGTGGTCAGCATAGATTTGTATGCAAATTGAAACTCGGCATCGGTTTCATAATTTTTAGGAAAGACATTTTCGTGGTAGGTATCTAGTATGTAAATAGCATTGTCCATAAGCACTCCGTCCCATCCGTTTGCCACAAGTTCATCACCAACTTGATCTGCCCAAAATTGTTGATATTCAATATTACCAATATCCATTTGCCAATGATTGGGGTAGCCTGTGTATTCCAATCTATTATCGTTTTCATCAACTAAAAACCACTCTGGGTGGTTGGTGTTTGCATATTGATAACCAACACCTGTAGGTATATACTCATCGTCAACCTCATTCTCAACGGCATAACTTCTTGTTGATGTAAGATCTTTATAAACTAACATTTTTAAATCAGGATTTACTGCCTTAAATTTTTGCACATACTCATGAAATAAGGCATTCATGACAATGATATCTCGTCTCGGTGCTTCGGTTTCTATTGTTGCGTCTGGTATTTCTTCATGATGCAGATACAACCAAAATAGTTTAGTTTGGTTGACCACTGTATCCGTTAAAATTTCTTCCAATTCTTGTACATCTTCGTCTATATCTAAAGTAGAAGGTTCATTTACATCCAGTTCATTTTCAACATCATTTTTATCACTGCTACATCCATAGGTAAATGTTACAATTACTATTAAAACTAATCTGAAAACAACTTTTTTCATTCTACATTTTTAAGACCTTAAAGATCGGAAAATAAAACTCAAATTACAGAAAACCATTGTTTTAACAACTATATCCATATTTCTAAACGTACATAACATAACCCCAAAATTAAAACGCTATGCGAAAATTGAAGACTTACCTATGGTTGTTAAGCCTTAGTTGTGCCATAATTGGCTGTACTAATGAAGAAGCTATTTTACCAGTAAATGACAGTAATGACGCTGAAATTGAAACAGCAGAAGAAACAGTTGAAGAAGCGGAAGAAACGGAGCCGACAATTGATGAAAATGTAACCTCAGTAGACGTAGCAACAACACTCGTTGCAAACGACCTTGAACCCCACCCTATGCAAGATATTGCAAAACCAGATTATTTAGAAACTATAGTAAATCCGTCTTTTGGAACTATTATTCGTAGAATTTCTAATGCTGGTGCTGGAGGGGTTATTAAACCTATGTACAGTACGATACAAGCTTGGAACGCCGATGAAAGTAGAATGATTTTATATGACCAAACTAATGGAGTTCATCAATTGTTAGATGGAATGAGTTATGAATTTATTCGAAATCTTGATGATGTGCGCCCAGATGATTTAGAACAATTATTTTGGGATTTTAACGACCCTAATATTTTATATTATTTAGACTCCGTCACAGATGAGTTCATTAAGTACTCCGTGTCTTCTGGGAATAAAGAGGTGCTGGTGAATCTAAAAGAACTTACTAATTGTACGGGAAGCATTAGTATGGGTAATGATGTACAAATGATGTCTTGGGATTCTGATGTTATTGGATTTCGATGCGATAATAGCGAGACGTACTCCTATAGATTTTCAACTGAAGAACTCATAACCTTCAATTTAAATGATGTAAACTATACAGCAGCTATGCCAGCACCTAGTGGAAGCTTGTTTTATCATAATGTATCGTCATATGATGCAGACGGTAATTTTAAAGCGAGACTAAATAAGAGTAAACCAGAACATTCATGTTTAGGTAAAATGGTAGATGGTACCGATACCGATTTTTCTGTTAGTTTTGATGCAGGACCAAATGGTGGATGCCAAGGAAATATCATTGCTTATGATTTGAATACAGGTGAATGTCTACCTGTTATTTCGGAAGATTTAGGATATGCATATCCTAAAAAGGGAACCCACATTTCTGCAGTAGCCCATAAAAATCCGGGATGGATCGCTGCATCCATGATCGGTTTTGAAGGAGATGGTCAGGCATTGTTAGATCAAGAACTGGTAATAGCTAGTGTTGAGCCAGGTAATGTTCAAGTATACAGAATAGGACATCATAGAGCAGATGAAGATGAATTTGACTATTGGGGAGAACCGCATGCCGTTATTAGTCCCACAGGTACACGAGTACTTTTTGGTTCTGACTGGAGCGGTAGCGAAGACGGTACATCAGTAGAGTCATATGTAGTAGAGCTGCCTTCGTTTAATCCTTAGGTACTGAATACTTAGTGAGATGTTGTCTTGTTCTAGAATAGAAACTAAAAAAGGCGTATTCATTAGAATACGCCTTTTTTAAAATCATCTTATATATTACTTCAACAAGGCAAGAATACCCTCTAATTCCGTAAGATTAAGACTTGAATTATTATCGGTATCCAAAGTACTGAAATTTTCAGAAACTTCACCAATAGCTTCAGAGGAGCTAATAGCTTGATCGTTGTTCGTATCTAAAAGGCTAAATAAGTTAGCTACTTGTTGAACTGTAGAATTAGAACTTAAAGAACCTAATAGTTGAGCAGCATTTGAAACCTTAGAGGTATCCATATTTTTTACGCTATTACAGCTAGTTATTGTTGCTAATAGAATGAATGTTGCAATTACTTTTTTCATGGTTATGTGTTTTAATTTAAGAGCAAAAGTAATCTTAACGATGTGTTATTAAAAAGATTATATACAAATAAGCTATATAAACCTATTAACCGCCTTTATTTATAGATGAAAACATGAGGTAATTTTATAGCGTATTTTCAAGTAAGGCCAAAACCATTTGTGCAGAATTAATAGCGGCGATTTTAACAAATTTATAATAATCTGTATGCGCATTGGTATTGGCATTATCGCTACAACTACGTATTACAATATAAGGTAGTTTCAACATTGTGCAAATCTGAGCTACTGCGGCTCCTTCCATTTCAGTGGCAAGCGCATTAAAATTAGAGTATAAAGCCTTAGCCTTTTTAGCATTGCTTACAAAAGTATCACCCGTAGCAATAGTACCTACATAGAATTTAGGCACTCTACCTTTAAATGCTTTTAGTTGAATTGTATTGGAGACTATTTTACTAGTATGAAGTAATGTACTATCTACAGAAAGGAGTACAGGATTTTTAGTATTCTTAATAAGATTTCGTGTTGGCCAAGTTATAAACTCATTATCTTGTAATTGCCCAAAATCATATTGAACCAAACTATCGGCAATAACAATATCACCTGGTTGTATATCTGGGTGCAATCCGCCTGCGACACCAGTAAAAATAAGCGCTTTAAGTTTAAAGTGTGTAGTGAGTATTGCCGTACTGTATGCTGCATTTACCTTACCAATACCAGCCTTTAATAGAACAACCTCCTTATTTTTAAGTTTACCGGTATAGAATATAATTCCGTTTTTTTCAATTTCTTCTTTACTTTCTAATTGCCCCTTTAGTAGTTCTATTTCTTCGTCCATAGCACCCATAATTGCAATACGTTGGGCTTTTACTCCGCATAAAGTAAATAGCATTAGAAAAATTAGATAGTGTCTTATAGCCATAGGTAAAGAATTGATAATGCATTTATAATTAATAACACTGGGTTTATTTCCGATTTCTTGCCAACAAAGAGCTTGAGTAAGGTATATGTTAGAAAACCAAAAATGATTCCTGTGGTTATGCTGTACGTTAATGGCATTAGTATCATGGTAAAGAAAACAGGTATAGCTTCATCTGCCGTATTCCAATCAATTTTAGTTAACGGTTTCATCATAAAAGAACCTACTAAAACCAATGCAATAGAACTAGCTATGCTTGGAACTATGGATAACAATGGAGAGAAGAATAGAAACGGTAAAAAAAGAATACCTGCAGTAATTGCTGTAAGTCCCGTTTTGCCACCTTCTCGAATGCCTACGGCAGATTCTATATATGCAGTACCGGAACTAGTGCCTACCAAGCCTGAGAATATGGTGGTAACCGCGTCTACCATTAAAGATTTTTTAAGATTTTTTGGGTTTCCGTCTTCATCTTTATAGCCAGATGCTTCTGATAAACCTACGAATGTAGAAAGACTATCGAATAAATCTGTAAAGGCAAATACAAAGATTACTGGTAAAAATGCATATTTAATAGATCCTAATAAGTCGGCTTTAAATAATAAGCTGAAGTCTGGCAAAGAGAAAACTCCTGAATAATTAACAATAGTGGGTATACCATAGTTTACAAGAGAGGCATCTCCCCACCATCTACCAATGGGCCAAGCAAGAATAGTAGTTAATAGTATACCTATAATCATAGCTCCCGTAACCCTTTTAGCTATTAATATGGCAGTAATGAGTAGCCCTACTAAAAAAGTAAGACACATAGGATCTTTAAGCGAACCTAGACCAACCAAGGTAGCTTTATCATCAATAATAAAACCTGCATTTTGGAAACCTATAAACGAAATAAAAAGTCCAATACCGGCGGCGATAGCAAATCTTAGAGAATGTGGTATGGCTAGTACGATTTTATCCCTGACTTTAAGAACACTTAAGATTAGAAATAAAATACCTGCCCAGAATACGGCGCCCAAGGCAGCTTGATAACTTAAGCCTAAGCCTAGTACGGCAGTATAGGTAAAGAAAGCATTTAAACCCATACCAGGTGCAATAATAAAAGGGTTTTTAGCATATAACCCCATCATAATACTACCAAAGGCACAAACAAGAACCGTTGAGGTTACCGCTGCAGAAAAAGGCATTCCGGAAGCAGAAAGAATTGCTGGGTTTACAATGATGATATAAAATGTTGCTAGAAATGAACTGATACCTGCCAGTATTTCAGTTTGTATAAATGTACTTCTATCTACCATGAAGATTAAAATACTAAGAAAAGAAGCATTTTACACCTATCGTAGACGGAATCTTAAAACATTTTTTGAATCAGCATTTATAACTGTATATTTTAGGGATTAAATCTAATGTAGCACTTATAATTATTGATTTTAAAATGTGAAGCGATCCATTTAACCCATGTCTACTTTAAACCAAATATCAAGAGATGATTCTTCTGGTCTATCATTTTGCTGTGGTGGTCCACCTTGAGATCCGCCACGACCACCGCCGCCTTGACCTCCACCAGGTCCGCCCTGACTTCCTCTACCACCGCCACCGCCTTGGCCACCGCCGCCAAAACTGATGTTAGTATCTTTGTCTTTAGATTCTTTTTCCCTTTTTGGAGTAACGATGCCAATGGATAGTTTAGAGAAGTTAGCATTGCTAATTTCCTGTTTAGGAATAACTAGTTCGTATTGAAGTTCTTTGCTGCCTTCATCATAATTATATGTAATGGAAACTCCAAGCTTGTTTAAGTCCAAATGAAACTCTTGTACCAAATCTAGATTGGTAAATTCAGCCATTTTTGGCATCTCGGCAATCAACTTAGCTATGTCAGGTCCTCTTCTTTCATCTTGGTCTAGCTCCTCTCTATTCCCATTTTCTCTATCGTTTCTATTTGGGCGTTCAGGAGGTGCAATATTAATTGGATATTGCACCGAGACATTCTTTTTTCGCTTGCCCTTAACATCAAAATATACGTAAAAGCCTTTATGTAGCATAGTAAGCATTGTTGCTTGATCTACTGTACTTAACTGTACGTGAACATTTTCATCATTAATAAAACTGCTGTAAGTGATGTTGTCTTCTGTATTTTGCGCTTGGCTTGTTGTTAATACTAAAAGTAATAGTAGTTGAATATATAATCTCATGTTTTAAGTGCTATTTGCTTTAATGGATTTCAAACTTAATGCATATAAAGGGGGCATAATTTTAATTTAAGCGAATGGCAGCTATTTTTTAACGAAAGGATACTTGTATTCAGTAGTACATTAACGTGTAACCAAATGTTTTGATAGTTTTAAATATGAAACAACTTGATCTTAGGTATAACAAAAAGAGTCCCAATATTTCTAAAGGAACCCTTTCTTACCAATCAATCAATTAAACCAAAAAACTATTTTTATAGACCTAGAGCTGATATTGCTTCATCATCTTTAGTAAATGCATAGGCTCGCCACGGTCTGCTGTAATTTGTAAATCTCCATAAAACATCGCCACTACTATTTACTTCCCAAATTGTACCTGTACCCTCCGCAATTAGGGTATTCCCATTACTCATTCGCACACCACTACCTAGTCCGTTACTATATAAATCAGAATCTGTAAACTCCCAAATAAGTTCAGGCTCATTATCTTGCCCAGCTATTAATTCAAAAGGGGGACTCAATTGATATTCGGCTACAGCAGATTGATTATCATATTTGTTGTTAACGAATAGCAACATTTTATTATCATCGAATAAGTTTGGATAGTGTACTCTATTTAATGTGACCTCACCAATATTGTCATACGCCAACGGATTTCCAAAACGATAAACTAAATCACCTCCCAAACCATAGTTGCCGCCTGTACTAGAAGCTGCCTCTTCCGTTGAGGTACTATGATCAATTACCCATACCTCACTGTAAAAGTTAACGGTCATATAAAGCAAATCATTTTCTTCGTCTAATGTAATACCGTTTACATGTGTAATATCTCCATCAGTTTGGTCATTATTGTAATTGATGTCAATCAGGTTTGGAACATCTGCCACTACCCCAAAGTTCTCTTTACTTTCATCAAAATCTTGTACAATATGATCTGTAACATGCCATTCCCAAACTACCTCCTGGGTTAATGGGTTTATTTCTATAATAGCATCCGGATAAATATCAAAATTTCCAGAAAATCCCATTTCAGCAGCATCATCTTGACTAACCTGTTCCCAAATAGGGAAAATGATATTTCCGTTAGAAAGGTAATTTACATCATGGTGCGATATATAGGTGTCACTAGAGTAATCAACATTCCAAGCAATAGTTTGATCTGCGTTGATTTTTCTAAAACTACCACCATAACCACCATAGGTAATTTGTGGATTACCTACCTTAATAGTAGCTACTAAACTACCATCGCTAAGTAGCTCGGCATCATTACCCAGTTGGTCTCCATCAAAATCCCAATCGTACAAGCTATTACCATCGTGGTCAATTAAAAATACACCATCATCCGGTGCAACTGCTAGTATATAAGAATCGGAATCTACGGTACTACTAGCCTCTTCTGTTTCGTCGCTGTCGATTGTTGTAGTATCTTCCGAAAGGGTTAAATCATCGCTATCATCGCTACAAGAGATTAATAATAGAATTGATACGCAAACAGAGGTGAAACCTACTTTTAAAACTGATTTTCTCATACTTCTTATATTTAAGATTAGGTAATTTTTGGGTATTCTATTTGTAGCACTAGTTAAGCAACATGATAAATATAGAATTACCATGCATGCAGTATTTTCCCATTCAGCGTAAAGTGAGTATTATTAAGTAAATGGATGGTTTTACTATGTAAACGAATTATGAATAGTTTAAAAAATCATCTAAACGCCTATTTCATTAGTAAACTGCCTTAAATAGTACAGTAAAAAAACAATATCTTTGGAAGGGTAATCAGCAATTAAAACTCATTAAAAGCAATGACATCTAAAGCTAGTATAGAAGTAAACGGACACACGCATGTACTTTATAAAGAAAATGCATTGTCTAAAGAAGAACTCATTGTCAAAAGTGAGGCCTTTTATAAACATTTAGATGAAAGAAGATCTGTTAGAGAATATGCAAATACACCTGTACCAAAAGAAGTAATTGAAACTTTAATAAAAACAGCTTCTACGGCTCCGTCAGGTGCGCATAAACAACCTTGGACCTTCTGTGCTGTTTCTAATACTACATTAAAGGCAAAAATCAGAGAGGCTGCCGAAGCAGAAGAAAAGGAAAGTTATGAAAGTAGAATGAGCGACCGTTGGTTGAAAGATTTAAAACCGATGGGAACAAACATGTACAAGCCCTTTTTAGAAGATGCACCTTGGCTTATTATCGTTTTTAAAAAAGTACATGATTTAGATAGCGATGGTAAAAAGGTAAATAATTACTACGTTAATGAATCTGTAGGTATTGCCGCAGGTATGTTAATAACTGCAATACACAATGCGGGTTTAGTTACATTAACTCATACTCCTAGCCCAATGAACTTTTTAGCAAAGCTATTGGGGAGACCAAGTAATGAACGTGCATTTTTGTTGTTACCGGTAGGCTACCCCAAGACACCAACGTATGTGCCAGATATTGAAAGAAAACCAATAGAAGCTATTTCAGAGTTCTATGAGTAATACTTTAAGTAATGATACTTTAAATCCTATTTAATAATATTTTAGATAGGATTTTTTATTAGCACATTAGAAAGCAGGCATATTAATTCTAATATTTTTGGTAGATGGTTTAATATTCTGATTTACTCTAAATAAATTCTGTGGGTCATAGCTATTTTTAATTTTAACCAGTCTCACATAATTGTGTTTGTAACTAGCTTTAACACGCTCTTGACCTTCATTCATCATGAAATTTGAATATGCCCTAATTTAGAAATAGCCAATATATAAATTGGGTTTCTTATTACTTCATCAAACCTTCTAAGGCGTCAGGGGTTCTTGGTAAATCACTACTTAAAACTTCACAACCATCTTCAGTGATAAGAATCATATCTTCAGTAAATACTGAAATGTTTTCATCATGATTATAATACCAAGGCTCTACAGTAAAAACCATACCTGGTTTTAGAGCTGCAGAGGATAGGTTTGGATCTCCGGTCGAAAGCCCTAAATGATGACCAAAAAACAAGCCAACTTGCATATATTTTTTTGCCTCATCAGGAATAATACTATTAGTTAGTGTCTGTACATCTTTAAATGTAATACCGGGTTTTAGAAACTTAATTATCTCATCTGCTATTTTAGTTTCCATGACAAGAATCTCTTTCTGTCTATCGGTAAATTTACCAGATACGGGAAAGGTTCTACCAATATCACTAACATACTGCTCATACTCACAACCGACATCAAAAATAACCAAGTCGCCTTTATCCATAACTCTATTTCTACGGTTATAGTGGGTTGCTAATATTCTCCAAGGCCAATGAGAATTTGGTCCTGATTTAATTATGGAACCAAAAGCTAGTCGTTGAGAACCGTTAATTTTAAAGTCGCCTTCTAAAATACCTTCTAGGTAACGCTCATCTACACCAGGTTTAATCATTTTTGCAGATTGCTTAATACCTTCTACCGTTATATTAGCAGCCTTGCGAATGATTTCAATTTCAGCTTCAGATTTAATCATACGTACATTGGCAACTGCATCGTACATATTTTCATGTTTCAATTTGGGATGTTTTTTGACCAAGGCCTGTAACAGAACTTGAACAGGAGAATGGGTAGCTATGTAGGCATCAGATGCATAAGAAATGTCACCTTGTCGTCCATTATTAATTAAAATGGTGTTTTCCTTTTTACTTTCAGTATCCATTAGAAGGGTAAAGTCTTCAATAGATGCAAGAGTTACTCCGGTTTTTTCTGTAATATGCTTATCATACAATAAAGGTCTACCTGGAAAATCATTTGTACGAGAGCCATTTTCAAATCGTAAATCTCGTTCAGGAGTGTATATAGTTACTGATTTGTTGGCTACATTCATAACCAAAATGGCATTTGGTAATTCTAATCCGGTGAAGTAATAAAAATCATCTGCCTGTCTAAATGTTTCTCCGAATGAAAATCCGTCATTAGCAGGAATAATCACTATTCCTGTTTTGCCTTGTTCCGTTAAAATATTTATTAGGTTATCTCGTCGTTCTCTTAACTCTTCTTTTGCAAAAGGTAATGCTGTCCATTCAAAATAAGATTGCACGGGAGTTTGGCTAAAAAGAAAGCTTGTGTAGAAAAATAAGATAATGATAGAAGAGGTCGTTTTCATCTTGGTTTGTTATGGTTAGTCCGAATTTCGAGCTTTTTTCTTGAGGATAAACCTCTAGGGATAACTATTATCTAAGTATTAAAGATTTGATAAAATAAGATCAAAATATCATATAATTTTAAATTTAATTAATCAATTTTTGAAATACATTAAAATAATTATAACAAATACTTAATTTCATTAGGATATTATTAAAAAATAGCTTAAGTTATAACAACGATAAAAATTAAAATAATATATGAGGCAACTGAAGATCACTAAGCAAATTACAAACAGAGACACTAAATCATTAGAAAAGTACTTTCAAGAAATATCAAAAATTGATTTGATTACCGCAGATGAGGAAGTGGAGCTAACTAGAAGAATACGCGAAGGAGATCAAAATGCCCTAAATACCTTAGTAAATGCTAACCTACGTTTTGTAGTATCTACAGCAAAACAATATCAAGGTAGCGGATTACGACTTTCAGATTTAATCAATGAAGGAAATATTGGTTTAGTGAAGGCTGCAAAACGTTTTGACGAAACCAGAGGTTTTAAGTTTATATCATATGCCGTATGGTGGATCAGACAATCCATACTACAATCTATTTCTGAGCAATCTCGTATGGTACGTATTCCATTGAATAAAATTGGGGAAATAAGTAAGATAAATAAAGTATTTTCTACGCTAGAGCAATCTTTACAAAGACCACCAAGTACTACGGAAATAGCTAGAGAACTTGATATGAGTAGCACGCAAGTAAAACTTGCTTTAAAAAATTCCGGAAGACACTTGTCTATGGATGCCCCTTTTCAAGAAGGAGAATCATCTAATTTATATGATGTGGTTAGCTCTAAAGATGCAAACAGACCAGATGCCGGTATGATGATGGATTCACTTAAAACAGATCTTAATCAGGCATTAAATACATTACCAAGCAGAGAAAGTGAAATAATTAAACTCTACTATGGAATAGGTGAAAGTCACCCTAAAAGTTTAAGTGAAATTGGCGAGCTTTTTGATTTAACTAGAGAACGTGTTAGACAGCTTAGAGAAAAGGCTGTTCGCAAGCTTCGTAATAAATCTCAAAACGAAGTACTAAAAGCATATTTGTAGAAGACAGTTTAAAATATTAAAAAAAAAGCCGACTTATTTAAGTCGGCTTTTTTATGCATTAAGATGTTGTAAATGAAAACTATTAGTTGTTCCCAATATGTTTTGTTTTCTTTTTCGACTCTTCAGGTTTTATATGTAGACTTGTGGTTTGGGCTATATGGTTTGCCAATATTTTCTCTACCAATTCTTCTTTGGTCAAGTGATGGAAAATGGTTCTTACTTTAGTTTTAAATTCTTCAGATACTTCGCGATTAGGCTTGGTTTTAAAGATTTTTTTAGCCCAAAGTAATGTGTTGTTTTCTTCGATACTCTGTGCATCTGCTTTTTGGTATTTTGAAAAAGAAATACCTAATTCCTTTTCAAAATCAAATACTTCTGCAACTTCTTCTTTTTGTAAAATGGTTAATGAAAGTCCCTTCGCTCCTGCTCTAGCTGTACGTCCGCTTCTATGAACATAGGCATCATAGGTGTCCGGTAAATGGTAATTGACTACATAACCCAATTCTTTAATATCTAAGCCACGAGAAGCTAAATCCGTCGCCACAAGAATATTGATATGCCCTTCTATAAACTGACCCATTATACGATCACGAATTCCTTGAGATAAACTACCGTGCAAAGCACCTGATGAAAATTTATTTATAGCTAATTTTTTAGCCAACTTATTAACTGCCGCTTTTGTTTTACAGAAAATGATACCACGTTGCCCTTCTTTTGTATTTAAAAAGTGCATAAGCACATCTAATTTTTCAATAGGCTCAACTACCACATATTTATGATCAATACCTTTATGTCCAAGGGTTGCCATATCTGCCTCTTTATGTACTACATGTTTAGACATGTAGTTTTGAACCAATTGTTTAATAGCTCCGGACATGGTAGCGGTGAAGAGAAATGTACGTCTAGCTTTAGGTATACCGGCAATAATAGTATCTAAATCTTCTTTCAAAGCAGTGACCATTTCATCGGCTTCATCTAAAACCAAATACTTTAGTTTTTTAATATCAATAGCCTCACGTTTTACCAAATCAACTAAACGACCAGGCGTAGCTACTACAATATGAGTATCTTCTTTTAAGCGTTCTATTTGAGGTTTTATAGGTATACCACCGCATACTGAAGCAATTGATATTGCAGGACTATGTTTGGCATATGAAATTAGGTTGGCATGTATTTGTTGTGCCAATTCTCTTGTTGGTGCTAAAATAACAGCTTGTACTGCTATATTTTCTGTATTGATTAATTGCAGTAATGGTAAGCCAAATGCAGCAGTTTTACCAGTTCCTGTTTTTGCTAATGCAACAAGGTCATCTTTTTTATTTAGGACAACAGGAATACATTTTTTCTGTATATCTGTAGGTACTGTAATTTGTAATTCCTCTAAACTCTGTTGAATTTGTTTATTGATTCCTAAATCCGAAAACTGATTTGACATAAAATAATTTTCGGCAAAGATAGGTACAGTTATTCAGGGAGTAACAACAATCTGTTTATAAGTGATGTAGATTCCCGGTAATGATTCATTTAATCTACCCAACCCCACGGAGCTTCTGGTTCTTCAATCGGCTTAGTAATATCCATTACCACTTTAAAGACACGATCGGTTCCTAATCTTCTTAAATTATAAGTAAAAGTAGAATCGTTTAATGTAATCCACCAAACATTGGTTGCAGCACCAGGTATCATTTTTTGAGTTGCGACATCTGCTGAGAAAAACTGAATATCAGCTTTACCCACATTACTTGCTGTACCACCATAAAAATTCACATCATCTTCAGTGCCGTCTTCATGCCTATGGTCATGTTTTAAGGTAAGTATTCCATCATTTTTAGTTAAAACCCATGTTCTAGATTTATCGTCACCAACATAAAACGGAATCTTAATTTCGTTATCGCTACATGCCCTAACATGCATAACAAGTTTTTTGCCACCAAAACTTTCATTTTCTTCAGGTAATGCTAAACTACCTTCGTATGCCTTACCACAATGAGATTTTAAATTGTTCCAAAATACTTCAGAAGGGCTAGTTTCTTGAGCCATAAGTGGTACTGCAAATAAAAAAATAATGATGTAAAATTGTTGTTTTAGTGTCATGGTGCAGGGTTATATATTTTTTCAAAAATAGGTAAAAGCATTTATAAACTATACTACGATTGCAAAGCCAAGTATTTAATAAAATATGTTAGTTAAAACTGGGAAATTTTAAGTTGGAAATTTATTCAGCAGCTTCCCAACTCTTCCACCTTTCCATCCCCTCTTGATACCATTTATCGCCTTTAATAAAAGATAAATCGTTATTGCGCTCCACTTTAAATTCTATGGGTTGATTATATAACTTTCCGCTTTTCCAAGCATTAAAACAATTGATCAATGTTTCAATTTCTTCATCTTTGGTTAGGTCCATATCCAATCTGTATAAATCTTGAACTAAAGGAATTATTGATGTTTCGGTTTGCTCATCATAATGAATTAAGGGTGATAAGCGAATAATTTGCTCATTAAGTAATTTGTCCGTAGCTACCTGTAAAAACATCATAGCAATATAGTTGGCCGTATCTGGTGGTTGGTATAAAATTGTTTTTGCTTGGTGTAACACCGTTTCTTTAAAGAAGTTGAATTGCGGTTTCCATTTAGAGAAAGCAAATTTCTTTCTTCTAAAAATTAGTGCAATCTGTTTCCAATCCCAAAAGTTTTTTTTCGCTTCAGACGACATTAATGAATTACTGGTGCCTAGAGATATAATCTGAACCGTTTTTAAGTCAACACCTAGTTTATAGGCTTCTATGATTCCAGCTAGAATAGGGTTATTGAATCCGCCTAGGGCACCATCCCATAACTCATAATATATGTTACTTTGCTTAGCTTTAAAACGTGCCGGGAAATCAAAATATTGAACAGGGGCGTTAGATGATCCGTTTATAGCTTGGGTAAGTCTAACGGAATCGTAAGTATCTGGGTTTGTTGAGAACGATTTAAAGAATTTAGCACGATTATTTAAGGCATCATATGTGGCAACTACTATTTTAAGGGATGCTTTACCAATCAGTTTTGGAATTTCATCCATCTGTATTTCATCAATCTGAGGAAATAGATTTTCAAAAGCTTCCTTTTTTTTAGTTGCACTATATTTTGGTCCAAATCCCGCATTAAAAAGGCCTAAATAGTCAACAGGAAAATAACGATCTTTAAAAGAGTTCTTATGAAAAATAAGTTCTCGGTTTTTCTTTTCCTTAAAAAGGGAAATGGCTTTGTCAATGGTATAATTTTCAGCTAAAGCAGCAAGAACGATACTACCACCCGAATTGGCAATTACAAGATCAATTTTCTTTAAAATATCGTGACCCGTTAAATTGCCATATCTATCTTTTAAGGTAAGTAATTGAATAATAGCCCAACTGCCACCACCGTCTAGAGATAGAATTTTGTACATTTTAAATAATAATTTAGGAAATCAAGTTAAGGGATTCAATTTAAAATTGAAAAGGACGTGGGAACTACCTGTATTGCACTTTCTAAAGTTAGAGAAATTAGAAATAAGTTGTTTGTAGAATGTTCTTAGAAATTATAAGGATATTATGTTTTTTTACATTCCTTCCACGCTATTTAAATTAAAGTTCTGTTAATAAAAAAGAATGAACGTTCATTTTCTGTAACTTTGTACCAAGAAATCATAGTTATGGCAGCATTACAGAAAAGCATAGACAAACGAAACGCATTAATTAATGCCACTATAGAGTTGGTGAACAATGATGGATTTCATGCTACACCAATGAGTAAGATTGCAAAAATGGCCTGCGTATCTCCAGCCACCATATATCTATATTTTGAAAACAAACAAGATTTGGTGAATAAAACCTATATAGAGGTTAAGGCTAATTATACGGCTTATGCTTTTGCCACATATGATGAAACTATGCCGGTTGAAGAAGGTTTTAAAGTAATTTGGAAACGTATAGCCGAGTTTAAGTTAAAGGAAAGCGCCGACGCCATGTTTCTTGCGCAATGTGATAATACCCCAATGATAGATGAAGCTAGCAGGCAAGAAGGCATAAAGCACTTGCAACCCCTACTCGATTTATGGGCACGTGGTAAAAAAGAAGGTGTTATAAAACCATTGTCAGATTATATGTTATATGCCTATTCAATTAATCCGCTTTCATTTTTAATGATTACTCAAAACCGAGGTTCTGTAACATTGGATAAGGAGCATTTAGTCCAGGCCTACGAAGCTGCATGGAGCAGCATTAAAACGTGTAAGTAGAATGAAAAAGACAGCCATCATATTAGGAGCTTCGGGTTTAACAGGAGGATTATTGTTGAAGAAATTACTTATTGACGATAGGTACAATACTATAAAATTATTTTCTAGATCAAGAATTGAGGGCTTGCCAAGTAAAGTACAGCAGTTTATAGGAAACCTTTTAGACTTAGAACAGTTTAGAAAAGAATTTATAGCAGACGAAGTGTATTGTTGTATAGGTACTACTGCAAAGAAAACTCCAGATAAAAAACGCTACAAAGAAATTGATTACGGTATACCTGTTGCTGCGGCAAAATTGGCAAAAGAAAATGGAATCCCTACCTACTTAGTGGTTTCTGCAATGGGTGCAAATAAAAAAAGTAAGGTGTTCTATAATAGAACAAAGGGAGAAATGGAGCAAGATGTTGTCAACCAAGGCATACCCCATACATCAATTTTAAGACCGTCATTAATTGGAGGAGAAAGAGATGAACAACGAACACTTGAAAAAATAGGACTAATAGTATTTAAAGCCATTCAGCCGTTATTTATTGGTCCGTTGAAAAAATATAGAATTATCAATGCAGAAAGCATTGCTCAGGCAATGTTGAATTTAGCAAATACAACGAGTAATACCGATGTTATCATAACATCAAACGATATAGAACAATTAGCAAAACGCAACTTAAATTAGAAAGATTAAAATGGAATTATTAGATAAATTAAATTGGAGATATGCCGCTAAAGCTATGAACGGTGAAAAAGTAGCCGAAGATAAAGTAGAACGCATTTTAGAAGCAGCGCGTTTGGCCCCAACATCAAGCGGCTTACAGCCTTTTGAAATTATAGTGGTTAAAAATCAAGATATTAAGGAACAAATAAGACCTGTAGCTTGGAACCAATCTATGATTACCGATTGTTCTCACCTACTTGTCTTTGCAGCTTGGGACACCTATACCGAAGATAGAATTAATTACATGTTCGATCTAACCAATGAGATTAGAGGTTTTAAGAACGAAGGATGGGAAAACTATCGTAAGATGTTACTAGATTCTTATCCACAAAAAGATGAAGAAGAAAACTTTAACCATGCTGCAAAACAAGCATATATCGCTTTTTCACAAGCGATAGCGGCAGCGGCTTTTGAAAAGGTAGATGCAACCCCAATTGAAGGTTTTGATCCTGCTGCGGTAGACAAAATTTTAGGCTTACGTGAAAAAGGATTACGTAGTGCTGTTTTGTTACCACTAGGTTATAGAAATGAAAGTGAAGACTGGTTGGTTAATCTAGTAAAAGTTAGAAAACCAATGAAAGATTTGGTAACGGTTATAGAGTAATCGTTTATCAAACCATAAATAGATATTACAAATTAAAAAGAAGAGAGAAAATGAACAATTTTGAATTTAAGAACCCTACCAAGATTATTTTTGGAAAGGATACCATAGCGAAATTAGAAAGTGAAATTCCTGCAGATGCTAAAGTACTAATGCTTTACGGTGGTGGTAGTATCAAGAAAAACGGTATTTACGAACAAGTTACCAAAGCATTGTCTAATATAGATGTAACAGAGTTTGGCGGTATACCTGCTAACCCTGAATATGCCTTACTTATGGAGGCCTTACAGGTAATAAAAGATAAAAACATTACTTATTTATTAGCAGTTGGTGGTGGGTCTGTAATAGACGGAACAAAATTTTTATCTGCAGCAGCGGTATATGATGGAGATACCCCTTGGGATATACTTACCAAAAATGTGAGAACCAAAAAAGGAATGCCTTTTGGGACCGTATTGACCTTGCCGGCAACAGGTTCGGAAATGAATTCAGGTGCTGTAATTACAAGAGCGGAAACCAAAGAGAAATTAGCCATGGGCGGTCCAGGATTGTTTCCTGAGTTTTCAATTTTAGATCCACAGGTTATTAGTTCAATTCCTGAACGTCAATTAGCAAACGGAATAACAGATGCTTTCACACATGTATTGGAGCAATACATGACCTACCCAATAGGTGCATCTTTACAAGATAGATTTGCAGAAAGTATTTTGCAGACATTAGTAGAAGTTGCTCCTAAAGTATTGAAAGATCCTACCGATTATACACCTGCCGCAGATTTTATGTGGAGCTGTACAATGGCATTGAACGGATTAATTCAAAAAGGAGTTCCTGGTGATTGGGCTGTGCATATGATGGGTCATGAGTTAACCGCATTATTCGGTATTGACCACGCACGTACATTGGCTGTAATTGCACCAAGTCACTACAAATATAATTTTGAAGCTAAAAAAGAAAAATTAGCTCAGTACGGGGAACGTGTTTGGAATATTACCGAAGGTAGTATCGATGACAAAGCATATGCTGCTATTGAAAAGACCGAGGAATTCTTTCATGAATTAGGTATCGATACTAAGTTATCCGATTACACTAAAGAGTATGAAGGCACTGCCGAAGAAATATCTAAGCGATTTACAGATCGTGGATGGAAATTAGGTGAACGTCAGGCTTTAATGCCAGAAGATGCACAGAAGATTGTGAAAATGGCTTATTAGGTTAAGCGAAGTATTTTTAAAAAGGGCTGTCTAATTTAGACAGCCCTTTTTTATTTCCGGTTATACCAATTACAAATCACATATGAATGACTTATCTAGAAGGTAGAATAGTCAAAAACCAATATCTTCGCGCGCATTATGTGGATGTACCTCGGACTTTTAGCAGCGCTTTTTTTAGGATTACACAACTTATGTAAAAAACATGCCGTACAAGGTAATGATGCCTTTTCTGTTCTTTTAGGCACCTTAATTGCTGGTTTTTTATTGTTTTTACCATTATTTATCGGTTCAAAATACTATCCTGAAGAATTACAAGAAATTGATTTATTTGTATCTGATATTTCCTTGAAAACACATGGGTTTATAGTTATAAAAGCCATGATTATGGCTTCTTCTTGGATATTGGCATATCAAGCTTTAAAACATTTACCCATTACCATTGTAACCCCAATACGTTCTGCAGGTCCGTTTTTTACTTTTATCGGTGCGATTTTCATTTATCAAGAACGCCCTAATTTCTGGCAATGGATTGGGTTTTTCCTAATTATTTTTTCCGTATTTCTTTATTCTAGAATTGGTAAAAAAGAAGGTATTCATTTTAAAAGTAATAAATGGATATATGCAATTATTGGCGCTACTTTTTTAGGAGCTTCAAGTGGTTTGTATGATAAGTTCTTAATACAAAGTTTAAATCTGAATCCCCCTACCCTTCAATTTTGGTTCTGTACTTACACCATGTTGATTATAGGAATGGTAGTGGTCATTACAAGAGCTACTAATGCTAATTTAAAAGGTTCTTTTAAATGGCGGTGGACAATACCTATGGTGGGTATTCTTTTACAAACGGCAGACTATTTCTACTTTAAAGCACTACAAGATCCTGAAGCATTGATCATGTTATTATCTGCCATCAAGCGAAGTCAAATATTGATAGCTGTAGTCGTTGGCGGTTTTATCTTTAAGGAACAAAATAAGCGTAAAAAATTAGTGCCGTTAGCGGGTATTATGCTTGGTGTCTTTCTTATTCTTTATTCATAAGAAATTCCGTATTGCTTTCTTCTCATAAGAAAATAGAGTGCTATAATAGGGTTAGCCCGTTAGTAGACTGTATCTTTGTAGCATTATAGTATGTTTAATTAGTTTAAAGTAGCAAATGTCATTTAAGAAACTGAATCCACACTTATTGGAAAGACTAGAATACCTTTCCATTACAGAACCAACTTCTTTCCAGAAGAAAAGTATTCCCGTAATTAAAAGCGGAGCAAATGTATATTGTACAGCTCCAAAGGAAAGTGGTAAAACTACAACCTTAATCTTGACAACATTACAGAAACTAAAATGTAAAGCCGAAGGCAATGCGCCAAGAGCTGTTGTTGTGGTTGAGAATAAAGAAAAGGTACTGGAACTTTATGATAAGTTTTTTGAATACACCAAGTATACGGATATGAGACTATATGCCAGTTATAAGGAATTGCATATCGATATTCAAAAATCTGAAATATTTGAAGGTATAGATATACTTATTACAACACCTACTACCCTACACAAGTTGTTTTTATTGAATGGAGTAAGTACGTCACAATTGAAGATCTGTAGTATTGATGATGGTGATTTTTTAATTCAGAAATCAGACTATACAGCAATGATTACGGTTGCACAAAGTATTATGAAATGTCAATATGTGATATACTCAGAAAAAATGCATCCTAAATTAGAGCGTTTTGAAGATTATTTTATGGAACGTGCAAGTCATGTAAAACTATAATATAAGCTTTCCTATTGCTTAGAATATCCTTGTTTACGTAGCACATCTATAGTACTATTATAGCCAATATCAAAAATGGCATCTATTGATCTCATGTCAAAAGTTGCATATTCACAAAGCTCTTCAGGAGAAACTACAAACTCGCATTCTGAAAATTTTGCTATGGATTCTGATGCTGATTTTATTTTATACGCTCTTTCCAAAACATTGTACGAATGTTTTAAATCTTTTATTTTAATAGATTTTAGCGCGTTTACATAGCTGCCTATTATTTTATCGCAGTGTGGTTGTAAAGGCTCAATAGGGAAATTGTTCAATACACCACCATCTACGTAGAAAGACCCATTAATATTAATAGGTGAAAAAACACCGGGAAAAGTTGCAGATGCAAGTACTGGTTTTATCAATTCACCGGTATCAAAAATTTTTAATTCCCCTTTAACGATATCCGTAGCTGTTATAAAAAGCTCCTTAGGAAGTGATTCAAATCTATCGGTAGGGAAAAACTTTTTAAACTCATCATAAAACTTCTCGGTGTCTATAAAACCGGGTTTTTTACGGGCGAATCTGTTGGCATGAAAAATAGGAATTACTTTGAAGAATTCTAAAATATCTTCCCATTTTACACCACCTGCATATAATGAACCAACAATAGCACCCGCACTAGTACCAGATATATGAGTTGGGTAAATACCATGTTCCTCCAAGGCTTTTATTACACCAATATGTGCTACTCCACGTATGCCACCGCCTGAAAGTACTAATCCGGTATTTATCATAACTGTTCTATGTTATATTTCTTAAAATAATCATTTTTGGGCAACAATGTCAAATTTTATCAATCCTCCATTTATTTCTGCTTTTTCTAAAAAGCCATCTTTATAATGATATATATTCTCGTTGTTTTTAGCATTTATCTTTTTGTACGAATGATTGCCTAAAGGTATAATCGTATTAAAACTTCCGTCTTGTTCAGAATAGCACCGTTCTATGTCTACTGGTTCCACAAAATATAGCAATATGGTAGCGTACTGGATATCTTCTTGTACCACTAACTCATTTTTATCGTTTTTTGAAATCTGGTAATAATCTATTTCCCAATTGGTAAGAATGTCGGCATAGGGTTTATCATTGACATCTATAAGTACATTAGCCCTCTTCAATTTATTATTTTCATAGATAACATTGTACAAGTAATTTACATCTATTTCTTTGATGATGCGCGTGTTTATGGTAGTTACACTTTGATAATGAATTTTAGAATCTTTAATGGTTTTAGAAGCTTTTAAACTACCTATTACATTGTCTTTATGTACAATATCAAAGAAAAGTGTGTTTTTTAGAGGCTTTACATCATTTGATATAGAACCAATTGATCCTAAAAAAATAAACATACATACTATAATGAAATGATTTATTGATGACATCTTTACGTATAAAGGGGTTCTTGATTGCAATCTACTATACTAAGGTAAAAGTAAGTAATTCGGTTTTTTATAAACCTAACCAATATCATGTTTTATTGATTGGAATAAAAAAAGGGCTTACGAATATTTTCGTAAGCCCTTGACTTTTAAAACGTTTTTTTAATTACTCCATATCAATAATACCTACAACTTCATAAGCTCTTGATCCATTTACTTGTATTTTTTCATACAGTATATTAGAGTATTCATAATATGTAAATCCATCAATAGTAACTTTCTCATATCCATCAGGTAGTTCGCTAACTACTGTACCAATTTCAGGATCTACAACTTCATATCCAGAATTGGCTTCAACGTAGAAGGTGCCACCAACATTAAAATACAAATGGTTATTGAAACGTACCCTAGCATAGTTTGGAGGTAGGCTATTTATTCTAAATCCAATTTTAGGCGCTATGGCAATATATCTACCACGAGATGCGGTATAGTATTTATTATTTGAATAGAAATAATTTTGCCCATTATGTTTTACTACAGTTTTATTAGGTACAGTCCTAACTGCTACCACTTTTTTCTTGGGTGTTTTATACTGAACTCTTTTACTTGAAACTCTACCTGGAGCTTTTGTTACTGTAGTAGTCCTAGTAGTAGTTGTTTTTGTTGACGTTCTTTTACGTGTTTGTGCTGTACTTGGCAATGCGAATGCCATTAAAAATAATCCTAGTATTACATATGTTTTAGTATTTGTTTTCATCGTTTTAAATTTAAAAGGTTAAACTTTTATTTTTACGTTCAATACTTTGACATGTAAATGCACTTGTGGTTTAATCTATATGCTAGTTATTAAGTTAGAAATAGACGAATTGGCACATTCTGTCTATGAATTAGCCTATTTTATAGAAGTATAAAAAAGCCTTTTAGAAGACTTTAGTTGGTTGATGAAGAATTGTTGTTTTGTTGGTCTTTTATTACCTCTCTAATAGATTCACTGTCCCAATGATTATCGTATTCGACGATACCCCTTTTAAAATCTTCTTCCAACAATCGTTCCTGTTCCTCTAATTCTTTACGGACTTTAAATATATAATCTTCATTTCCCTTAGGTTCAGCTGCCAATCTTCTTAAGCTGGTCTCATCATATTTAATGAAATTCTGTACTTGCCTGTTCAATGTGTATTTTCTAAAGCCGAGTTTGCTTAATACGTCTTTTGCTAGAGATAAAGAGGTGTCCAATGATTCTCGGTAAATGTTTTCAAAGCCCATATTCAGCAATTCATAAGCGTCATTTCTATTTTGGGCACGTATCATTAATTCTACATGAGGATATTTTTCTTTAACAAGCTTGGTGATTTCTAGTGTTACCGGCGGATTATCTATGGCACATATCAAAATTTTAGCTTGAGCAATACCCGCAGCTTCAAGAAGTTCTAATCTAGTAGCATCCCCATAGTATACTTCAAATCCCATTTTACGAAGCACATCTACCCTATTTGAATCTTGGTCTAGAATAGTTGCCTCTATACCGTGAGAACGTAAAAAACGACCAACGGTACTACCAAAGTGACCAAAACCGACTAGAATAACATTTTGAGATTTTGCAATATGGTCCATGGGTCTTTTAATGGACTCTTTTGTGCCAATTTTTGGTAACATAAATCGTTCGTTTATAATACTTATAATTGGGGTAATGGACATGGTCAGGGCTGTTATTACAAGCATAATGTCCATCTGTTCCTGATTCAGTATTTTCAATTGAAATGCAAAGGATAGAAGAACAAATGCAAACTCCCCAATTTGTGCCAAGCTAAATGTTAGTAATAGGTTTTGGTCAAGCTTAAGTTTAAATACTTTACCTGTAATAAACAGTATCAATGCTTTAATCAATATTACTGCTAGTAATATACCGCCAATGGTCAACGGAATTTTAGCAATGACCACAAAATTAATAGATGCGCCAACAGCTATGAAAAACAAACCTAATAGCAGGTTTTTAAAAGGCTCAAGATTACTTTCAAGTTCATGTTTGTATTCGCTACTAGAAAGTACAACGCCACCTAAAAACGCACCTAAAGCAGGTGATAGACCAACGTATTCCATTAGATAGGATATACTGAATACAATTAACAAAGCAGAGGCGAATAACAATTCCCTAACCCCTGTTTTTGCAACTCTTCGTAACATGGGTACGATCAAATATTGACCTGCACCGATAATTAACACTACAGACAAGATAATAGCCAGTGTTTGGTAGCCCATGGGCAAGCCATCTAAAAGATTACCGGATGCTTCATGACTGTCTATGGCAGCTTCACTATCAGAGTTTGAAAGCAAAGGAATTGCACCTAACATGAATATTACGATGATATCTTGAAATAACAATATAGAAAATGCCGAATTACCGAAGGTAGTCTCCATGAGTCCTTTTTCATCAATAGTCTGCATTGCAATGGCAGTTGAGGATAATGCTACTGCCATAGAAATAACCAAGGCAACTTTCCATTCAAAATTAAGTAGTATAAAAAAAAGATAAGAGAGTATCATAGTGCCGGCAACTTGTAAACCACCCATTCCTGCAATAGATTTACGCATATTCCAGAAGTTTTTAGGCTCAATTTCCAATCCTATCAAAAATAGCATCACCACCACTCCGAACTCGGCAAAATGAAGAATATCTTCTCCCTCTTCACCTATAAAACCTAAAACATACGGACCTATTAAAACGCCTGCAATTAAATAGCCTAAAACAGAACTTAGACCTAATCTTTTGGCTATTGAAACACAAATGATTGCTCCCAATAAAAAAACAATGGCATCAAAAAGTAGACTTCCGGTCATAATTGGTTAGTTGGTTGGTGAAGTTTATAAAACTAATTACCTTTTATGTGGTTACAATGGCTTCTTTACTTTGTAATTGATCTATTAACATGCTATAATTTTTCCCGTAAATCTTAAGATCTTCATCAGATAACTTATAAGTGCCCATAACGGTAAATGGCTTTTGATAGTGCATTAAACACAAATTGGCAGTTTGTTCAAAAGGTCTTAAAAACTCGGTAATGGTATAGCTATTTGTTCCTTGGGTACAATATAATTCTTTGTTGCCCCCTGTGGTAATAGCGTTTAAACAAATTTTAGAAGATAATGCCTTTCCCTTTGGACCGTATGCCCAATTGAATTCCAACACCATATCGATCCATTGTTTTAATAACGGCGGACAACTATACCAATACAAAGGATGATGCCAAATAATAACATCATGTTCCGCTAACAGTTTTTTCTCAAAAGGAACATCTATATGAAAATCTGGATACTCTTCATATAAGTCATGAAAAGTAACGCCTTCTTTATCTTTGATATAATTCACCAATACATTGTTCGCTCTTGATTTTTCAAACTTCGGATGGGCAAATAAAACAAGTACCTTCTTCATATTCCAATTCGTTTTAAAAAAAGTATCCTTTAATTTAGGTATTTATTTTGTAATCAGGTTAAAGGAAATTTTTATTCCTTCGATAATCATACCCGTTCCTATGATGGCAATAATTAAACCCATAATCTTACCGATAACAGAAATCACGTTGTAACCCACCAATCGTACAATTAAATTACTGAGCCTAAAAGTCAGATAAGTAAGTATACTCATGAAACCGAAAACAGCGATAACGATTGCTATATGAACAGGTTGCGAATTAGAAACAAAGTTCATAGCGGTTACAATAGTGCCAGGACCAGCTAGAATAGGAATTGCCAAAGGTGAAACAGCAATATTTTCATCAATATTTACGTGTTTTATATTCTTTACATTAGATTGTTTTGATTGCAGCATGTCAAAACCGATATAAAATATTAAGATACCACCTGTAATTTTAAAGGCGGGAATACTAATATTAAACAATTCGAAAATATATTTTCCTAAAAGGACAAATACCAATACAATGATAAAGGCAATAAAATTTGCTCTTTTGTTGATATCGGCTTTGGTTTTTTCATCTGCCCCTTGGGTTAAAGATAGAAAAACGGTCATGTTAGATATTGGGTTAGTAATGGCAAAAAAACCAGTAAAAACAGCAATAGAAAACGTAATTAAATCATCCATTATTTTAAACGAAATTTAATCGTGCAAGAACTTGATTTCTTACTGAAATTCCAAGAATATTTTAAAACTTTTACCAATTGTTAGAATATAAGAAAAGCTGAGACTAATTGGAATTAATCTCAGCTTTTAAAAATGTAGCTTAAATTACTTTTGACTACTGAAAATCAGCTGCTTTAAAAGGATATTTTCTTGGTGTTTTTTGAATGGTAATCCAATGTGCTACGGTAAACGATTTCACGCCCCATTGTCCATTAAAACGTCCTAGACCTGAGTTTTTAACTCCACCGAATGGTGCATAGGCACTATCATTAACTGGTTGATCATTAATATGTGTCATTCCAGCTTCAATACCTTGTGCAAATGCCATTCCTTTTGCTTCGTCTTGTGTAAATACAGAGCTAGATAAACCGTAGTCTGTAGCATTTGCTAAGCGTAAAGCATCTTCCGTATCTTTTGCGCGAGCAATGGATACTGCTGGTCCAAAAATTTCATTTTGAAACAACGGACAGTTTTCATCTACATCTACAAAAACGTGTGGTGGCATATGTAAACCTTCTGCTTCTCCACCTAAAGCCATTTTGTAACCTTGTTCTTTTGCATCGTCTATTAACCCTTTAACAGTATCAAACTGATTTTGATCAATTATAGGACCTACAAACGTATCCGGATCATTCATATCCAACCGTTTCAAGGTCTTTACTTTTGCTATAAACTTTTCTGTAAATTCGTCGTAGACCTTATCTTCAACGATAATTCTGTTGATAGCCATACAGATCTGACCTTGGTTCATAAATTTGCCCCAAGCAGCAGCTTCAACCGCTTGATCTATATCTGCATCTTCTAGCACTACAAACGGACTGTTACCTCCCAATTCTAACTCGATATTTTTAATAATATCTGCTTCCAGAGCATTTTTACCAACTTGACGACCCACTGGTGTTGAGCCTGTAAACGAAATTAGTTTTGAAATAGGATGCTTTGTAATCGCAGTACCAATAGTACTTCCTCCACCTGGTAAAACGCTTAATAACCCTTTCGGGAAACCTGCCTCTTCTAAAAAAGAAGCGAAAATTAATCCGCCTGTTACTATAGACGTTGATGCCGGTTTTAAGACCACAGCATTACCAACCGCTAAAGCTGGACCTAAAGTACGAGCTGTTAATTGACCAGGAAAATTCCAAGGAGAAATTAAACCGATAACACCTAATGGTTTTCTAACAGCCATAGATTCTTTGCCATCAATATCTTGTGGTAATATTTTACCTTCTACTTGTAATGGTAAATGCACAGCACTTTCAAAAACGCTAGCTACTAATTCTGCTTCAAAATACCCTTTTGCTAAGGTTGCTCCTACTTCTTTTCTTGCCCATTCTGCAAACTCTTGCTTTCGGTTTCTAACTACTTCGGCTAGTTTTAGCATCATTCTACTCTTTTCAGGAGGTAATACGGCTGCCCATTTTTTCTGCGCAACTGCTGCTTGTTCAAAAGCCTCATTTACATCATCTGTAGTAGCTCCATTTAAAGAGAATAACTCCTCTTGGTTCCAAGGGTTAATATCCCTGATTGCTGGTCCCTTTCCGTCTTTCCATTCGCCACCAACAAATATTTTTCTCGTATAATTCGGTAATTCTTCTTGTAATTTCATTTTCATTGTGTTTTAATAGTTGATACTAAAGTGTCACGATTACTTTACCCACTGTTCTTCCTTTTTCTACTTCGGTATGAGCAGCAGCCATATCTTCAAAAGCAAACGTTTTGTAAATGTTTGGTTTAATGCTACCGTTTTCTAACATTCCTTTTAAGGTATTCATATCTTCACCGCCAGAGTGTACTAAAATGTCTGAAACGGTTTTGTTCTCCTTTTTAGCTGATGTTTTTAAGTCATCTAAGTCCATACCTACTGTTGTATAGGCTGTACCACCGCTTTTTAAAACTTTTACTGAATTTTCTAATACTTCACCACCTTGCGTATCTAACACAAAGTCGATATTAGATATAATTTCTTCAAACTTTTCAGTATGATAATCAATTGCGTTATCTGCTCCAATAGAGGTAACAAATGCACTGTTTTTTGCCGAGGCAGTAGTATTCACAAAAGCTCCCATTGCTTTTGCAATTTGAATCGCAAAATGACCAACACCACCAGAACCTGCTTGTATTAGCACTTTATCACCTTTGTTAATCCTTCCTTCTAAGATTTGTAATGCAGTTAAAGCAGCTAAGGTTGTAGCTGCAGCCTCTTCAAAAGAAACGTTGTCTGGCATTATAGCTAAATGTGCTTCTGGCGCAGCAACAAATTCCGCGTAAGCGTTACCTACACCAGGAAAGTTTACCATACCAAAGACATTGTCGCCTATTTTAAAATTGGTAACATCAGTACCAACTTCTGTTACGGTTCCTGCTATGTCCCAGCCTAAAATAACAGGTCGTTTTTCACCGTACATCATATTCAGCATTTTATCTTGATACTTTGGTTTTACGTCTGCCGGGTTTAATGAAATAGCCTTTACCGCTACTAATACTTCGTTATCTTTTGTGCTTGGTTTTGCTACTTCTGCTAAATGAAGGTTTTCTGGTCCTCCTGCCTTTTCTAATACTATTGCTTTCATAGTGTTTCTATTTTTAAATTATTTTTTATTGTAGACAATGGTCATTCCCTTGCCTTGCTTAAGTGTTAAGCGCATTTTGGTACCTGTAACTTCAATTACAAGTTCATCATACCCTAAATCCATATCTCCGATTTTGCTTGTTCTGGTGAAGAAATTATTCTTCCAATCCCAAGTACCTGTCAAAACTTTACCTCCAAAAACTCCAAATATTTGACCGTCGTGAGTAGCAACAGATTGCCCGTCTTTGTCACCATAAAAATTATCGGCAGCTAACTTTAAATATTCTTCTTTTGTGTTTATTCGTTTCCAATTTTCATCTACAGGTATAGCTTTACTAATCGTTGATGGAAGTGTGTAAGATGCTATTGAATTACTAAATAGAACTGGAGTAAATAACACATTGTTTTCTATGATAATATCTGCTAAACCTTTCGGGAAGTTTCCAATTAATTGTCGCGTATTCTCATTTATATAAAACAAGTCACTAACCGTACCTCCTGTTACTAAAAAACCATCATTAACAGCAGTTAAACCGTCTAAAGCTCCTAGTTGATAACTGCTTTTAAACCGTGTTATCGTTTTATCTTTTAGGTTGACTTTATATAGACTACCGAACTTATCTGGTGAAATTTCTAAAGTCAATTCTTCACCAAAATTTGCAATAACTAAGTCTTCATTTTGAATATAAAGTCCGTTTGGATGCTTAATTTCTGGGGATTGAAACCAAATCTCTAATTTGTTATTTACTAATGTGAAAATCTTACCACTTGCTATATCAGAGATAAAAACCTGTCCGTTTTTAGAAACCACGACATCATTTAATGACACAACATCTGGAGAAGTAATGCTATTTACGACTTTACCATTTTTAACATTGATAATATGTAGCTCCTTACCATCGCCAACGTATAATTTGTCTTGATATAGTGCTAAGCCTGCAGGCGAATTTAAACCTGTTACCCATTTATAATTATCAACTTTTCCGTCCTTTGAAATTCTACTTATATACCCTTTGTTATTTTGATTTACGTTAGAAACATACAACCAATTCTCTGTTGGTGATGCCACAATAGACTCAGGCATAGAAAAACCATCTAATTCCCAGTTTTTAACTAATTGTTGTGTTGTATTTATGTGATTAGATGCCGTATAGTTTGTTTCTTCTAAAACTTCCTTTAAAGTAAATATGCCATTATTTGCAGCTGGAAAGCCCGTATACAAGCTTAACAAAATCATAGTTTCTGAAATCTCATTTGGCGTAGCACCTAAATTTAAGGCAGCCTTTATATGCGACTTTAACTGCGACTTTGCATTTGCTTGTGTAGTAAGACTAGCAATTATTAATAATTCTTTGGTTTTAAAATCTATGCCTTTTCTGTTATAAATTTCTCCAAAACCATAGCGAATAATATAATCTGCCATATCTGGAGAGACACTTTTAAAAGCTGTTTCCAAACCTTTTGAAGCTCCTTCGCCATTAACCTCATTAACAATTTTTACGCCTGTTTTATAGTTGTCTTCTTTAGTGTTTTGCGCATTACTGGAGTAAGCTAAAACTAAAGTGAATAATAAAATTAATTACTTTTTCATAATATTTGTTCTTTATAAAGTTGGGTTATCTCTTAAATTTCTGTAACGAAATTCATATACTGCTTTAAATCACCAATGACAGCTTCTTCCATCAGTTTGCCTGTTTTTACTGCATAAGGTTGATTAAAGTGAATATCCCAAACATCAGATTCTTTTCTCCAATGCTCGTAAACTACTAGGGTATCTTCTTGATTATCTACTGTATACAAATCAAAAAGAATGTTGCCTTCTTCCTCATTTCTTGTGTGGGTAATGTGATCTTCAAACTGTTCAAGAAGTGCTTCTCTAAATTCCGTTTTTAGTTTAAAAATGAAGAAAATAATAAATACGTCATCTTCAGGATTTGCAGATTTTGAATGGTCTGGAAGCGGATTTGTATCGCCTAAAAAGTAGAAATCAGGAGCCGACTGTAAGGCGGTCTGTCCTACTTCCATTAACTTCTTGGTATGTGGCTCGTTATCGTGAGCTGTAATAGCAGCTTTGTCTGCCCAACGTTCATAAACAAAAAACACATTGTCTTCTGCTTTAGATACAAATACTTTAATCTCCTTATTACCAGCTTCTTTTTGTGTTGCCGCTTGTACTTCTTTAAGCGTTGCTACAAACGTATCTTTGTGTTCTGGTTTTGCTGTAAATTTTACAATTGTACTTTTCATAATAATGTTCTTTAAAATTGAAGTACCTTTTATTTTAATGGAGTAAGTGGTACTTTTTGAATGATTGTAACCTCTTTTATTTTTGCAAATCTGTCATTTGGATTATCCTTTACAATCCAATGGTGAGAAGTAGTTGCGGTTAATTTTTGACCTTCTTTTGTTATCCCTTTCCAAACAAAATCTACGTTGACTTCATATTCATTTTCAGAAATTACTTCTACAATAAAGTTCTCTGGAAAATGACTGCTTTCCTTCAATTGTTTTGGTGTTCCATTCAACCATTGTTCTAATTGCTCTATGGTAACAATAGGTTCGCTATTTGTTGAAAAATTAAGTTTAAATCCATCTGCTAATACCTCTTTAAAAGGCGCAACATTACCATCTAACTGTTCCATATTTAAGAGCCAGTAATGCATAAGAGATAACATTCGGTTTTCTGGATATGCATCCTCAAACGTTGGATCTTTAATCTCGCCAGTAGGGTTAATATTAATTTCTGTAAACACAGGTAAAAGCGCACCAGGAACCTCTTTTAAAAATGTGCTGTAATGCAAAGGATAACTGTCATTAGAACCGTCTGACTTTAAATTTTGATAAATAATATCAGCTTCTAAATTAATAGTACCGTTCTCTAATTTATTAACTTCTATATTTTGAATATGATGCGCATTTTTCCATCCTTTATAAACTTTTAATCTTTCAGGATAATTTTCTTTGCCTTGCATTTCTCCAGCTGCAGATTTCATTTTTATATCATCTGCTAAAATTTCTAACTGATTTTCTAGTCGCTGTTTATTTTCAATATCACGTTCATAAAAAAGATACCAACGGTGATATTGTACGATAGCTGCGTGAATAATTTTTGTGTTTGTTTCCATCATTATTGGGTTTTAAGACTGATTATAACTGTGTGATAACTGTTTCTTCAGGAAACCTTGACTTTGGTAATTTTGCATTAAAGTCACTGTCTTTTCTATAACCTAAAGACACAACTGCTAAAGCGGTGAAGCCTTTTTCGCGTAAGCCAAACTCTTCATCTAAGGCTTTTACATCTACACCTTCCATTGGGCAAGCATCAATACCTAAGGCAGCTGCACCTAATAAAAGTGCCCCCATATTTAAATACACTTGCTTTTCCATCCAGTGTGGTAAATCTTTAAGGTCATAGCGGTGAATGTTTGCAAATAGCATACGACCACCGTGCATTTGATCTTTAAACTCCTGTGCTGCAAAACGACCATCTTGGTCTTCTTGCTCCAAAATGCTATTCATATAATCTTCGTCTGCATCTGTGCGAGCTGCGATAACAATTGCGTGAGATGCGTCTAAAACTTTTGGCGTGTTGAATTTGAAAAAACCTTGTGTACCTTTTGCAATTCGCTCTTTACCTTCTTGGGTATCTGCAATTAAAAAATGCCAAGGTTGTAGGTTTACACTAGAAGGACTTAAACGCAGTACATCTTTTATTTGTTGAAAATCTGCATCTGATATTTTCTTAGTTGCATCAAATTCTTTTGCAGAGTAACGCTTGTTTAATATTTCTGTTAGATTCATTTTATGATTTATTTAACTTATTGATTATTAATACTATCAAAATTATAGTACAAATGTATACGTGAAGTTGATACGCGTCAATAACGGTCAAGAAGTATAGTATCTAAAATGAGTTGTAAAATTCTGTATATCAGAAACTTAAATATAATAATAATTACTATAAAAAATATAGTTGCGCACTATTTTAAAGTGCACTATCTTTGCACCTTTTAAAATGTTATGAAAATGGACAGAAAAGAACTGTTTGAAAAGAAACCAAAAATTAAAATCAATAATAAAATATCATTCTGCCCAACGAGCGCAGCAATGGAATTGATAGGTGGAAAATGGAAGAGTGTGATACTAACGCATTTAATAGGCGACAAAAAACGCTACAACGAGTTGCGTAAAGAAATTCCTGGTATTACTGAGCGCACGTTGAGTTTACAGTTAAAACAATTAGAAGCAGATGGTATGGTAAACAGAAAAGTGTTTACTAAAAAACCACCTTTAAAAGTAGAATATACCCTTACTGAGTTTGGGCAAACATTAGTTCCAATTCTGAACCTAATTGTTGATTGGGGATTACACGCAGCAGAAACAAAAGGGGAATTTTTGTTTGAGGAATAGAAATTCGGTTAAATACGAGCCCCTTCTTATCATGAAATAAGAAGGGATTCAATTTTGATTCTCTGTACTTATTTCTGTACTTCAAAAAGTATAACTTGATTAAGTTGTGGACCATAAAGGCTAAAATTATTATCGGCCACCACTATTAAAGAGCGATTACCGTTTGCAAAGTCAGGACCAAAAGAGATTCCTTCAATATTGTCGACAATACCGTTGGTTAATTCATTTCTAATATTCTCAAAATTGAATAAAAGCTTCTTTGTTACTTTGGTATAGCGCTCACCTTTTAAACTATTGATACCACTTACATCAGTCGCTTTTGAAGCCTCAACATCATAAATTTTAACAGTGTTGCCTCCGTCAGAATATCCCATAGAATAAGAACGTTCTAGTACAAAAAATCTATTGGTATCGTACTCTAGAATCTCAACAATACCATTTAGTTCAAATGTAGCTCCGTCAATTGCAGGACGGGTAACTTTGTCCAATTCATATACTATTTCCTTTTCGGAATGCCCTGTTTCTTTATTTATGAAAGCTATTCTTACAGGTGAATCTGTTTCTTCTAAAGTTGGTTCAACTCCGTCTTCTTTCAATGGTAATTCCATCGCAACCCAATAGCCTTTTTTAAGTTTACTTACAGATATTCCCTCAAAAACACCATTATGGCGAGGTCCCAAATCTGGATTCTCATTAGGTAAATAGCGATTAGCAAGATTCAATTCTTTAACAAAATTACCGACTGAATCTGAAATGCGTACGAAAGGTCTCAGACCTTTCTTTATATTTCCTTCACTTGTCCAAATAAAGCATCCATCATCATATCTAATAGATTCGGGATCGACAAATCCTTCTGGTATTACTTCGTCAATTGAATCTTTAAAATGAGTAACGGATGTTATTTCAATCGAATCAAATCCGTTAATATCATAAGAAATATTGGCGCTATAAAAGCGTGGAAAATCACTGTCATCACTAATGGCGTACCAAATTCCATTTGCATAATCTATACCTGATAACCCACCTACCCTGGTGTTGGCAAATGTTGTTTCATCAGGCAAAAGATATTCATCTATAAAACGCAAATTGATATCGGTATCTTTTGGTGGTGATTTTTTAATATTACCACAAGCAGAAACAATAAATAATCCTATTATTGAAAGAAATGTTCGTACTGCAAAGCTCATGTATGGATTTTGAAAACTAAAATTTATACTTGCGAAAGTAAGTCTAATACTATGGTCATTTAAAATTATAGCGCGCGAAAATTATTTAATCAATTTCTTCGTTAACTCAACCAATTCTTTAATTTTTTCATCATCATAGGCATCTGGGTGTGCTTGAGCATAACCTCCTTTATCATTATCAAAATAAGCGTTTGTTTTCGCTTTGTCGGTCATACTTAAATCATAAAGAATATCTACTCCCTTTTCTGTAGGAGACCAATGTTGACCGTAGGCTTCCTTTGCCATCTTGGTATTCAATAACGAACCTGGGTTTACTGCAACAACCAAAATACTTGGTTCCTTTTTTGCCAAATTAAAACTCCACATGGTCAGCGCTAATTTACTTTGTGCATAGGCATCATTAGCCCCTAAACTCATTTCACCTTTTAATGCACTTAAAGAAACTGGGGATTGTGCCGCAGAACTAAGATTTACGATTCTAGGTGCATCGGCTTTTTTCAATAACGGTAATACCGCATTTGTAAATTGATATGGTGCTAAATAATTCACAACCAAACGAATATCTACTCCGTTCGAAGCAGTATCAGTTTTAGCTTTTAAAACACCTGCATTGTTTACCAAAACATCAATTTTCGGCATTTTTTCAGCAACTTCTTTAGTCATTTGTTTAACCTCTGACAAATTTGAGAAATCAGCTAGAAAACCTACTACATTGTCATTCTTTGATTCCGCTTTGATTTCTGTTACAGTAGCTTTTAACTTAGTATCAGTTCTACCATGAACACCAACAAAATGACCTTCTTTCGCCAAACGAAGCGCGAGTAGCTTTCCTATACCGTCTGTGCTTCCCGTAATTAATATATGTTTCATTTTTTAGACTTTAGTATTTTATAAATGGAATTTTGGCAGAATATGTTCTGCCAAAATTCTGTTTTCTTTTATTTTTAAAACGGTGCATAGGTATCTTTGGGACCCTCTGGTAAACTCCAACGCTCGCGAGCCGTAATATTTTCTGCCGCAACAACTTTTGATGTTGAATTATCAACGCTGTCATAACTACTTGCACCTCCTCGTGGTATTTGCATACGATCTCCATACAGCCATACAACCAAGTTACTACGTTGTCCACTTGTAATTGGATGGGTAGCATGAGGTACTTTGCCAGTATGAATTATTGCCTTACCGGGTTCAAAGATAGTTTGAACAACCTTTCTCGTAGACGTATCGTGAAAATCGACTTGTGAACCTGTAAATTTTTCTTCAGGTAAGTTAATATTGATATTCAAAGTAGCTGCAGAAGCATCCGTATGGGCATGCAAATCTTTATCTTTATCTGGGTTATACTGAATAGAAAAACCAAAGGTTTGGTTATCGTAGCCATAAGTACCTAGTAATAAACGGGCGATCGGGCGCATATAGCGATCCATGATTTCGTTATAAAAAGCCTGAAAATTAGGTGCAGCAAGGTGTCCTTCTGAACGTGGGTCTAACATAACGCCATAACGATTCAACTGAATGCCATAAGGTGCACGTCTGGGAATTTCAGAATTTACCGTAGCTTCTAGATATTTACGAAAATCTGCTAGACGTTCTAGATCAAAAAACTGAGCAGAATATACTCCAGGAATAATCTCTTCCCATAAATCAGCAACAGCATTTTCCTTTTCCGGATTTTCCCAAGCATCGTTTATAGCTTTTCTTAATTTTGGGTCAAGTAAGGTTTCATCAGGAACTAGCAAACCGTCTTTATTTTCAATTTCCCATTCGCTCCAAGCATCTTCAAGCAACTTTCGGTTACTATTCCAAAATTGTGACACAGAAGGATCACGATTTAGTGAAGCTTCGCGAGTTGGTAGTGTAAGCGCACGAGCTTGTGCGAGTGCATTTGTATTTGTTATTGTTTTCATGATATATTTGTTTTTCACCAAAACCTCTTTAAAAGTATTTTTGGTTTTATTTACTTATTCTGATAACAAAGTTAGTATGAGACAGCAGTAATTTTTTGGTAGTAAAAACGGTTGTTTAGGTAAATTTCAAGGTTTTGTTTTAAAGCAAAAAAATGCCCCAGAAATGGGGCATTCAACAGAACATATTAATCGACATGTTTAGAGCCTGCAACTCTAATCCTACTACATATTTTATTTACTATTATCTAGTTTTCAACCACAACTTTACCAATGGCTGTACCACTAGCTAAGTGTGCATAAGCATCAGCAACTTGCTCCAATGAAAATTGATTTTCATCAACAATCGGAGTTAAATGACCTTCGTTAGAAATTTCAGCTAATTTTTCTAAAATACTACCGTGATTTTCTCTTTTGAAGTTATGTAACATCGGAATCAACATAAAGACCACTTGTAATGATGCTCCTTTAAAGTGCAACGGAGTTAAATCGATTTCCAACAAGGAAACCGTTGTGGAAATATGACCGTTTAGGGCAACTGCTTCCATAGAATTTGTCAGGTTTGGACCACCAACGGTATCAAAAACAACATCAAAACCACCATCGGTATATTTTGCTGTATAATCTGCTACTTTTTCAGTTTTAAAATCGATAAAGGTTGCCCCGAATTTTTCAACAATTGCTTTTTGTTTGTCACCTGTACCAGTAGCAAAAACTTCTGCTCCAAAATATTTAGCCAGTTGTACCGCTAAATGACCAACACCGCCAGAACCACCATGAATTAATACTTTTTGACCTGCTTTTAAGCCTGCTCTTGTCAAACCTTCATAAGCTGTAATTGCAACTAAAGGTAAAGCTGCAGTTTCGCGCATAGTCAAGTCTTTTGGTTTGTGACCAATTAAATTGCTATCAGCTACAATGTATTCTGTCAATGTTCCAGGTAAATCTGCTAATCCACCAGCACAACCGTATACTTCATCTCCTACAGCATAACCCTCTACACCTTCTCCAACAGCTTCAATTACTCCGGAAAAATCCATACCTAATAAGGCTGGTAAAGCTGGTGACAATGGTAAATCTGACCCCATTTTTTTTAATCATCATATCAATAGTATTGACACTAGATGCCGCAATTTTCACTAAAACGTGATTTGCTTTTATTGCTGGTTTAGCTATTTCTGAAACTTCAAAATTTGCATTTTCTCCGTAACTGTTTAATAACATTGCTTTCATAATCTTTCTTCTTTATTTATTTTGTTAATCTTTAATTGTTTTTCGTTGTTCGTTGTTCGTTGTTCGTTTTTCGCTGTGCGCTATGCGCTCTACATAAAAATTGAAAAGCGATATGCGAAATGCGCTTGGCGCAAAGCGTATGGCGCTCAGCGCCCTTAATTTACTTCTTGAATATCCATAACCATTTGTTCCCAATTCTTTTGGTTGTTATGGTCAAACTGTGCTCCGTTATCATCTGCATAGGCAAAACGTTTTATAGCCGGAGTTTTACTTGTTGCTTGAAATAATTGGTATGCTTCTTCTTTTAAAGCTTCTTTTATTGGTAAATCTATAGATGCATATACTGCACGTTTACTAGCGGCAATAGAATCTGCTGGAAATTGAGATATACGTTGTGCTAAGGCATCTACATAAGCTCCAATTTCATCTGCCTCTAATGCTTTGTTTATAGTCCCGAATTTTTCAGCTTCATCGGCATCCCAATCTTTTGCTCCTAGAATAATTTCTAGTGCTTTTCCTAATCCTGTTTGTCTAGCCATGCGAGACGCTCCACCTCCACATGGTAAAATTCCCATGCCAACTTCCATCTGCATGAACTTAGCCTTTCCTCTAGCTGCAAAACGCATATCTAACGCCAACGCCATTTCGTGTCCGCCACCACGCGCAAAACCTTCAATTTTTGCTATAGTTGCTTGTGGTACGTTACTTAAGCGTTCTAAAACAGCTTGTAAATCCAATAACTGTACTTCGTTTCTTGGAACTGCTTCTATAGACATATCTCTAAGCAAGTTGGTATCATAATGACATACCCAATAATCTGGATTAGAAGATTCAAAAACTACCACTTTTACACTTCTATCTCTTTCTAATCGTAAACAAAGGCTGCTTAAATCTGCTAGCATTTCTTGTCCCTGTACGTTTACTGGTCCGAAGTTGATGTCTACGGTTAAAATTCCGCCTTTTTGTTTTGCCGTAAATGTTTGAAAGTTCTTGTAGTCCATAATATTTATTTTTTGGTTGCTATGCGTTCTGTATTAATTACAGTACAAAGTTATCTAGGGACACAAGGTTAAAATGGGTAAAAAACAAAGTGGTTTAGGTAAAAAAAGAGGTAATTGGTGATTTTTTAAGTTTATGTAAGTAAATTACTCCAATATAATTGAGACTAACATGAGTACATCTTGCAAGCCAGCACCACAGAATAAAAAAGAATTCATTTCTGTTATCGGAGAAATACTAGTTAAGGATAATGGTAAGAAAAAATATTACACACCTGAAGAAGTGAAAAAAGCCCATAGAAAGAGTAAGTGGTATGATTATGTGGATTTATCATGTTGGGCAATGTCCGTTTTTACATCTCATGAAGCCTTTGATTTGTATCATGAATTAGCGGGTGAATCTTGTGATTATGTTGCGATGAAAACTGAAATGCTAAGCGGAATTTCTGCCTCTATCGTCACAGATTGGACCGATATTCCAGCTATTGACTTAGATGCTTCTTGGTTAGATTTTGGCGATGTGTTTGATGGTTTGCTAGAGGGTGTTGGAGAATTTGTTTCAGGAATTTTTGATGGTATTTAATTATGCAGAAATACTAGCTTTATAAGCCCCAATCGTCATCCCTTTATAGCTTTGGAAAGTCTTATTTAAGTGGCTGGAATCTGTAAAGCCTAATTCCAATGCTATTTCTGAAAATTGCATATCCGTATACTTTAATCGGGTTTCTACAAGTTTTAACTTGTAGTTGATGATGTACTTCTTTAATGAAACATCAGTATGCTTTTTAAAATATTCACTCATATAATTATCTGACATATGAAACTCCTCTGCCAGACTTTTGGTGGTAAGCAATTCGGAATTGTAAATATTGGCGTGAATGTAGTTGATGATTTGTTGAATTTTAGATGACTTCACATTCTTTACCGTATCTGCCGTATTAATGAATTGAATATTTCTAGCAATAAGATGTAGAATAACCGATACGGAATTTTGAATGATAAAAATATCAAAGGTCTGCTCGCTCATATATTCAGTCGCAACCATGTTAATAAGAGATACCAAGTGTGACCGGTCAGATTCGGTTGCAAATTGCATTTCACGAAGCTGATGACTTTCGCTATTTAGTATTTCTTCGATTTTTCGAAACCAATCGTTAACCGGTAAGGTTTCGTTTAGCGCAGATGTTTTTTTAAAAAAGCTCTTTAAAAATTTTATTGCCACTGTGGTGGTGGCAGAATCAGGGTTAACGATATAAATATCGTCAGGAATAAAAACAAAAACACTGTTAGAAGTATAGGGTACGGTATTACCGTTTATTTTAATAGTTCCTGTTCCTTTTTCAAAATATACAATTTCAAAAAAACGAATGGTAGTATACTTACAGAACTCAAAAAATGTTTGGTCTTTGTATTTCGCAATAACGATATTCTCTATAATAGTTCTAGCCATGAGTATAAAAGGTTACTTTACAGTTTTTACTTCGTTTTCCAGAGCTAAAAACTTATGGATGTCACTCACCACAATAGACCCCTCGCCTACTGCGGAAGCTACACGTTTTACAGAACCTGAACGCACATCGCCCACAGCAAAGAGTCCGGGTAAACTGGTCTCGAAAGTATAAGGCTTTCTATTGTTGAATACCGTTTCGTTTTTAAGGGCATTATCGCAAATGGTGAGACCCGTGTGCACAAAGCCTTTTGCATCGGTATCGATAATATTGTCTAGCCATTCGGTACAGGGTTTGGCGCCAACAAAAGTGAATAGGTAATTGATGTTATTCTCAATTAACGTCTCATTCTTTTTGATTTCAACCTTTTCTAAATACGTATCCCCGTCAACTTTAACCACGTTACTACTGGTCAATACTTCAATATTTTCGCAAGCGATGATACGTTGCACCAAATAATCGCTCATTTTGGCACCAATATCCTCATTTCTGATGATTACATAAACTAGGTGTGCATAATTAGCTAAAAATAATGCTGCTTGTCCCGCAGAATTACCACCGCCAACAATACCTATTTCACTATTCTTGCACATATTGGCATGCATAGATGTGGCGCTATAGTAAATACCAGAGCCTTCAAATTTTTCAATTCCCTCTAAAGGCAGTCTTCTATATGCAGCGCCGGTTGCAGCAATTACCGTTTTGGCTTTTAATGTTGAAGTGTTGTTAGAGTTGATTTCATAGTAACCTTCTTTTCGTTCAATGCCTTCCACTCTATGCGGTACCGAAATAGTACAACCAAACTTTTGAGCTTGAATGTAGCCGTTGTTGGCTAAATCCCTACCTGAAATACCTGTGGGAAATCCTAGGTAATTTTCAATCTTAGAGCTCTTGCCAGCTTGTCCGCCAGGAGAATTACTATCAATGGTCAATACACTCAATCCTTCTGAAGATGCGTATACGCTAGCAGCCAAACCTGCAGGCCCAGCGCCTACGACCAAAACATCATAGATTTCATCATCTAGTTCTAACCGAACTCCCGTACACATACCAATTTCATCAATTGATGGGCGAATAGAAATCTTATTCTGACTATTGATCAATACCGGTAAATCTGATTCCTTTAAGTTGAATGTATCTAACATCTGTACCAATCCGTCTTCCTTATCAGAATCTATAAAATTGTACCAGATATCATTCTTATCCATAAAATCACGGATAGCATACGTTTCATTAGAATGTTCAGAACCTATTAACTTTATACCCTGAACGTTGTTTTTTAATGCATCTTCCCGCAATAAAAAGGCGTTTAAGAGTACATCGCTAATATCGCTGAATTTAGCAATGGCGCTTTTTAGCTTTTCGGGACTAATTCGTATTAGTTGTGTATTTTCTAAAGTTTCTCCACATACACCAACCGTTCTATGAGATAAAATACTACTTGATCCAGAAAATTGATGCCTTCTATGTATGGTAAGGCTATCATCTTTTTTATCAGGATCAATAATTCTAATTCCGCCAGTAAGCACTACGAAAAAATCATAATGTTGATCACCAAAGTCCAACACCACGGTGGGCTCTTTATAAAATTCGATTTCACCGTAAGATTTAAGCTTCTCTACTTGCAGATCGGTAAGTTCTGGATATTTAGGGTCTATCATGATTGGTTGGTTTAATACGATACAAAAGCTTCATCTTTATAACACCAAAGCCATCTCTCGTTAGGTTCGGCAGAACTAATAACGGGATGGCTTGTTCTATTAAAATGAGCGGTAGCATGCTTGTTTTTAGAATCGTCACAGCACAGTGTAACACCACATTCTTGACATGTGCGTAGATGTACCCAGACATCGCCAAGTTTTACACATTCTTCACATACGTGCTCAGTAGCAGTTTTTAATTCTGAAATGGCATTAATATGTACACATGCATCTTGCTCCATGAAATATTGTTCTTATAATTAACTTACACTGGCACGTAACATCCAAGCCATTTCTTCATGTTCTTGTAAAAGTCCAGTTAAGAAATCTGCTGTACCTACGTCTTTCAAATCTTCTTCAATAGTTGGTATAATTTTTCTGATTTCAACTATAATAGTATCGTGGTCTGCTAATAGTACTTTCATATAATTTAAACTAGAATTATCACCTTCTATTTCTTCTGATAAGTGAGTTAATTCTAAAAATTGCTTTAGAGTACCTGGTGCATAATGACCTATTTTTCTAATACGTTCAGCTACACCATCAATAAATTCTTTAATAGCATTGTAATGATCTTCAAAGAATACATGTTTTGTATGAAAATCAATGCCTTCTAAATTCCAATGAGCCCTTAAGGTCTTGGTATAAAGTACATATTCATCTGCTAAAACTTTTGCTAAGTGCTCAGCGACTTTTTCTCTATTTTCTTCTGTAATTCCGATGTTCGTTTTCATATTTTCTTGTTTTTTATTTAATTCTTAAACTTCTCAGACAAATTAAGCATAGAAATTGATTTTTGCTAGTTCTTAATAAATTGTAAATAGCTCATTTACAATAATTATTAATGCTTTCAATCGCTATTTTTCAATCTGTAAGATTTGTTTTACGAATTATGCTATTCTTAAAAAAAATGAACATATTTAAGCTCGGTTTGTACGGGTAATATGGTTATTTACTAGGACGATGAGCGAAATATGTAAACCTAAATAGTTTAAATGGTCACTTCAAAATCACCGTTACTTCTTATATAAAGAACCGTTTCTTTAGCTGTTGAAATGATTGAGGTTGCGTTTTCTTCTGCGCCAAAATATGAAGGAGCGTCTAATTGATTTTTAGTTCCCTTTTTAGAGAACTGATGAGTTATACCACCAGAAATAACTACAGCTCTAAAATTAGGACTTAAATTTTTAATGCTTCCGCTAAAACCTACTGGTAATCTTAAAAGTGTTGCACGCAATTGATTTTTCTCGTGGCTTCCCCATAAAAAAGCAGTTTCAACATTACTCTTTGCAGAAACCCATTCAATATCGTTAGCATTTAGCCAAACCATATTGGTTTTGTCTACATTAATTGGTCTTTCGCCATTATCAAAAGCTTCAGATGTTGGTTGCACCAAATAAGGTCCTTCTTGAATATCCAAAAAAGCCATATTTTCATTATCATCAGCTGCTGTAATATGTGCTTCTCCTGCTGGTTGCTGCCAATAAGATCCTGCTGGCAACCACTGTTTTTCTGCTTTTTCATCGTCATTGTGTAATAAACCTTGTATTACAACACCTCTATAAGTAATGTTGTGAATGTGTGGCGGCGATGAAAATCCTTTTTTAAATTTCACTAAAAATCCTGCAGGTTCATTTTTTGTACGATCTCCCCAAAGTTTTCCGGCAGCCGGACTTTTGTCTCCACGTAATGGGTTTAACCAACCCCATTCTACATTGTCTGCCGTTACCACCTCATTTACAGATTTGGCAGGATCCGTTGTTGGTGTTTGTGCACTTGTATATGCCGTTGCTATTATTGCTAATACAAGTAATATTGTTTTTTTCATTTTGATATGTTTTATTTTTTTCTATTAATATTGTTTTAAATTGTTTGGTGTTTAATGGCAAACGTGTTCCTAAATTCTCGATACATTTTTATTTCAATGCTACTTCAATAAAACCACTCGAAGTGACAATCTCTTATATTGATTAATAGTTAAAATGTCAGTTCGAGTGAAATTCTATTTTCAGAATTTTATATCAAAAACCTATAATCTAAAAGGTTTCTAGATTCCTTCCCGTTGGTCACCAAAATTTTGGTGCATCAAAATTCAATCGAAGTGACTTACTAATTTTCTTTATCTGTCTTTTTTAAATAATCTGGTAATTCTTTGCTTAACCAATCTTGGCGTACAGGAACATGAACATCTAAATCCACTGTTTTTTCCAATGCCCAAAATTCGTGTGGTACATTTTCTGGAAAAACAATTACTTCTCCGCCAGAAACAATTACAAATTCCTCTTTGCCATCAATTATAGTCTTGATTTTTACCTTACCGGACATAATGTATGTTATCTGCTCATTAGGGTGTTTGTGCCAAGGAATATGTGCTCCTTTTTCCAAATCAAAAATGGTCATTTGCCCTTTTTCACCGTGAAACCATTTTCTTTTAATGCCTTCACCTATGGACTCAGATTCCATTTCATCAAAATTGAAATGTTGCACTTTTGAAGTGGCTACAGAATCTATGGTATTTACTTGAGCATTTGCCGTAGTACTTATAAATAATGCTGTTATAGCTACTGCTGCAAGTGTAATTTTAATTTTCATTTTTATAATTTTATGTTAGATATCCGTTGGAATGAAATTTTAAAAGTCATTAGTATCGAAAAGCAAGCGTGTTCCCAAATTCTCGATACATTTTTATTTCCATGCTATCTCAATAAAAACACTCGAAGTGACATTTATGATAATGGGTTTAAAATCCTTCTAAAACAATTTTACCTTTTGCTTTACCCGTTTCTAAAAAAGCATGCGCCTTTCTAAGATTTTCAGCGTTTATAGTTCCAAAATTTTCTCCTAACGTAGTTCTAATAGTTCCGTTGTCGATTAATTCAGAAGCTTTGTTTAAAATGTTATGCTGCTCTATCATATCTTCGGTCTGAAACATAGAGCGTGTAAACATTAACTCTATGTGCGTAGAAACTGCTTTACCTTTAAAAGGCATTACATTTAGCGATTTTGGATCGTCTATAAATCCGAATTTCCCTTGAGGTTTTATCAGTTTAGCAATTTCATCTACGTGGTGTTCCGTAGCATTTAAGCTTACTACATATTCTGGAGCCGGTAAATTGTATTTCTCGAACTCTTCGCTCAATTTATTTCTGTGGTTAATAACCGTGTCTACACCTAATTCTTTTAACCAAGACGTAGTTTCTTCACGAGAAGCCGTCCCAATAATATTTAGCTTCGTCAGTTTTTTAGCCAATTGCACCAAAATAGAACCTACACCACCGGCAGCACCGATAACCAAAATAGATTTATTGGCATCGTCTTTAGATACCTCTAATCGATCAAACAACATTTCATAGGCTGTAAGTGTGGTTAATGGTAATGCAGCAGCTTCAGCATAAGATAAACTTGAAGGTTTTTTACCCACAATACGCTCATCTACAACTTGATATTCGGCATTACTTCCTTGTCGTGTTAAATCACCGGCATACCAAACTTCATCTCCTACATTAAACAAGGTTACATCTTCTCCAATAGCAGTTACAATTCCCGTTGCATCCCAACCAATTACACTCCAATTATCATCTGGAGAAGGTCTATTGGATCTAATTTTATAATCTACAGGATTTACTGAAATTGCTTTTATTTCTACTAAAATATCTCTTCCCGTAGCTTTTGGAGTTTCCAATTCTACATCTTGCAAAGACTTTATATTGTCTATTGGAAGGTTCTCTTTGTATCCTATTGCTTTCATCTGTATTAGAATTTTTAAAATTATATTATCGTAAAAATTTCACTTTCCGCTAATCTAGATTTTGGCGTTTTATCAGGAGAGTTGAAATCAGATTCCGCTCTATATCCTAAAGAAACAGCAACTAAAGAGGTGAATCCTTTTTCTCTTAATCCGAATTCTTCATCTAAAGCTTTTACATCAATACCCTCCATGGGTGTAGCATCAATACCTAAACTTGCAACGCCTAATAAAAAATTTCCAATGTTAAGATAGACTTGCTTTTCCATCCAGTGCTGTAAATCTTTTAAATCGTATTTATGAATCCCTGTAAAAGCTTTTACAGCCCCTAAAAATCCATTTTTAATATCCTCATTAGGAAATCTTCCATCTTTATCTTGAGTGTCTGCAATGTGCTGGTAGTATGCATCATTCGCATCAATTTTAGAACAAAACAATACAACAGCAGAGGCATTAGTTACTTTTGGCTCATTGAAGCTAAAAAAACCTTGAGTTCCTTTTGCTATACGTGCTTTACCTTCTGCAGTTTCGGTAACTATAAAATGCCAAGGTTGAAGGTTTACACTAGAAGGACTCATTCTCAACAAGTTTTTGACTTTAGTCATATCTGCATCAGATATTTTCTTGCTTGTATTGTATTTTTTTGTTGTGTATCTCCAATCTAATGTTTCTTGTAAATTCATCTTTTTATATTTAATACCGTTGATTCTTATTTTAAAACAAAGATATATACACAAAACACTAAAGTAAGAGTACAAAAAAAGGAGAATAAGGTATAAATAGAGGTTTTTAAGTGGTAAAATCTTAAAATATTGCCAAAAGAAGCTTGTTACAGGTAAAATTACCGGTTTTTAATACATTAATTTAATGTTAAGCCTTTATAATTACAATTCTAATTGGTAAGCTCTGTCATTTTATAAGCAGAAACATTCTCAAGCTTATCTTTAGAGGCAAGTCTATAGGCAGCAATGTGATCACTTTGTGAATGTTTGGTCAAATAATCTTGATTCACCCATTTCTCGTGGAATAAAAATAGATTCGGGTTATCGTTATCTTGATGTAAGTCGTAAGCAATACAACCTTCTTCTCCTCTAGTGGGACTAATAAGTTTTAGCAATTCGGCTTTTATTTCTTCTCTAAATTCTTCTTTTACTAAAATGTGTACCACTAAGGTTAAATACGATTTTTTCATAAGATGCTGTAAATTGGTTCTAAAGTTAGAACTATAAAAGTAAAGATTGATGATGGATAAATTAACCAATCCACCTAAAGGTTAGGTTAATTCTTGGGGAAATCTGTTTTGCGGTCTTCGGTATTTTATGTTTCCAGTTTTCTTGGGTGGCGCCTTGCATCAATAAAAGACTGCCATTTGCTAATGGGATATCTACACGTTTTAAATCTGTTCTTGATACATGTTTTAATTGAAAAGGTCTGGTTGCACCAAAGGTAATTGAAGCAATAACCGTATTTTTTCGTTGTTCTCCTTTATAATCTTGATGCCAGTCTACACTATCTTTTCCGTCGCGATAATAATTGAGCAAACAGCGTGTAAATTTAATAGCTACCTCCTTCTCTATACGTTCTTTAATGAAAAGTAAATCATCATTCCATAAATGCATTTTACTTTTTGTATTCGTGTATTTAATGTCTTTGTCAACATCTCCATACCAAGCGGTCAACCTAGGGTAATCTACCAATTTACCGTGAATGCTAATTTGTTCTTGCTGCCATGGCGTATTATGAAGCAGACTTTTATACAGCTTGTTACTCTCTTCAATACTGAAGAAATTTTCGAACAACGTAATATCCGCTCCTGGTAAATCAAAAGTAGTTTTACGAACTTCTTCCGTTGAAAACAAATTGGTTTGATTAAATAAATCCATTTGAAAATAACATCTAGTAATCATCTATTATTACAAAGATACTGGCTTTGATAGTATTATGAAGTAGTTACAGAGGTTTAAATGGTATAAATAAAGGTTAATATTTGTAACGAGTATTTGTTTTACACTATTTTCGTTCATATATCACTTAATTATCCTAAAAATGCAAGTATTAGAAGCGTATAAACCTTTTGAAATACAAGAAATTGAGCTGGCGGATTGGAAACAACGACCTGTTAAAAATAATTTTTTTGAGCTGGTATTAATAAAGGAAGGAGAAGGTACCCAGTGCATCAACTACAATGATTACGCCTACGGCAAAAATAGCATGTTTTTGCTACCGCCTTTAAAATGCCATTCTTTTGCCATTGAAAAACCGACACGTTTTGTCTTTTTAAAGTTTACCGATTCTTTCTTTAAAAATGCGAATAGAATAACTATTGATAGAAATGAGTGGTTTAAAGAGGCATCGTACATTTTGTCAAATTATAATCAGTTGCCAGGTGATATCATTAAGAACGAATTAGACCGCAATTATCTTGAAAGCCTTATTGAAATGATACTCCAAGAGTCTAGAAATTATGGGGAAGAGTCTATAAATTTAGTGACTAGTTTAATGACTTGTATACTGGAAATTCTGATCCGTAATATAAAAAAGGGTAGCTACTTTGAATTATCAAAGAATAATTCTGATGAAAGAATCGCTAGAATGCTCGCTTATATAAATTCTAATATTCATAAGACAGAATTGTTAAAAGTTGAGAACTTGGCAGATGTTTTTATGATGTCACCCACTTATGTTAGTGAATATTTTAAAAAGCAAGTGAGCATGTCTTTAAGAGAGTATATCATTAAGGCAAAATTAAAGCTTGTAGAAATTCGCCTGCTAAATTCAGACTATACCTTGACCCAAATAGCAGATGATTTAGGTTTTACAGATGTAAGTCACCTTTCAAAAACCTTTAAGCGCTATACAGGTTCATCTATTCGTGATTTTAAAAATAAAGGAGAATACATGTTATTAAAAAGAGCATCTTGTACATCTACCATAAGTGCTTAAATAATTATTTTTTAAACTTCACTACAAAGGCACTATTTACTTTTTTCGCTAAGGCATATATTTTGTTCTAATGTGCATTATTAGGATATGACATTCTCCGTTTTTTTAACTCACATACGGTAAATATTTGTTCGTTTCCTTTTCCGTCAATTCTTATTTTAATCTAGTCAAAAGACATCTTTCATTCAGCGTAATTTAGTTTGAAATTAAAAAAAGACGCAATGAATTTAGAAGATAAAGTAATAATTATAACTGGCGCATCTAGTGGAATTGGTAAAGCAACTGCAGTAAAACTAGCTGAAAACGGTGCCAAAGTAGTGTTAATGGCACGTAGTGAAGATGAATTGAACGACCTTAAATCTGACATCGTAAAAAATGGAGGTCAAGCTTTGGTCGTGCCAGGTGATGTAACCAAAAAGGATGACTTTGAAAAAGTGGTTTCAAAAACCAAGCAAGAATACGGCAAAGTATCTGGTTTGGTAAATAATGCCGGATTAATGCCTTTATCATTTGTTGAAAAGTTGAAAACAGATGAATGGGACAAAATGGTGGATGTCAATATTAAAGGTGTTTTAAACGGTGTAGCAGCAGTTTTACCTGCGTTAAAAGAAAATAAAGGTGGAAACATTATTAATATTTCTTCCATGGCGGCAAATAGATATTTTCCTGGTGGAGCAGTGTACTGTGCTACAAAATCTGCAGTAAAAATGTTTTCAGAAGGGCTTCGTCAAGAATTGGCACCTAAATATGGCATCAATATTACATCTATTGAACCAGGTGCTGTGGCCACTAACTTAACGAGCACCATTTCAGATGAAGATATTAAGGAGAAAATGAAAGAAATGCAGAAAATGGAAACCTTAGAAGCCGAAGATATCGCGAATTCTATTTTCTATGTATTAACCCAGCCTGAAAGAGTTAATATCAATGACGTTTACTTGGTACCAAGTGAGCAACAATAATAATTTAAATAAAAAAATATGTCAACGACAACAAAACAAGATACATTCAAGACAATAAATCCCACAACGGGCAAAGAGATTGCTTCACACACCTACATGACAGATGAACAGGTTGAAGAAAGCATTCAACAGTCTCACAAAGCGTTTTTAAAATGGAAAACAAAATCTATTGAAGAGCGCGGCGAGATTATTAAATCGATAGGTAAAGAGCTTCAGAATTACAAGAAAGAACTTGCTGAGTTAATGACCGATGAAATGGGTAAATTGCTTTCACAGAGCAATCATGAAGTAGATTTATGTACTTCCATCTGTAATTATTCTGCAGAGAATGCACCAGAATTTTTAAAAAGCGAAGAACGTAAATTAGACAACGGTAGAGGAATAATTACCTATTCCCCTATTGGGATTATATATGGAATACAGCCATGGAATTACCCAAGCTATCAGGTATTACGATATACGATAGTAAACTTGATGGCGGGTAATAGTATTTTACTAAAGCATGCATCGAACGTAACAGGAACAGCTAAGTTATTGAAATCAATTTTTGATACGGCAGGTTTACCAGAAGGTCTTTTCAATGTCATGGTGATTGAGCACGAGCAATCTAATGCTATAATAGAGCATAAATTGGTACGTGGTGTTACCTTAACCGGTAGCCCTGTAGCTGGAGAAAAAATTGGAGAAAAAGCCGGTGCACAATTAAAGAAAACAGTATTGGAATTAGGTAGCAATGATGCCTATTTGGTACTTGATGATGCAGATATAGATTTAGCTGTAGAAAAAAGTGTAATGGGGCGTATCTATAACAACGGAGAAACTTGTATTGCCGCAAAGAGATTTATCGCTACGGAAAAAGTATATGATGAGTTTAAGGAAAAGTTTGTGAAAGCGATGGATGCTCTAAAAGTTGGTAATCCTAAAAATGAAGATACCGAATTAGGACCTATGGCGCGTGAAGATCTTAGGGATAAAATTCACGAGCAAGTACAGGAAAGTGTGGAAAATGGAGCCGATGTATTGTGCGGAGGAAAAATTCCTGAAGGGGAAGGTTACTTCTACCCTACTACCGTACTAAGTAATGTAAAACCAGGTCAACCCGCTTACGACGATGAGTTATTTGGACCCGTTGCTTCTTTGATAAAAGCGAAAGACGACGAAGATGCTATGCGTATTGCCAATGATAGTAGATTTGGTCTTGGTGGCGGAATATTTTCCAAAGATGTTGAAAAGGCTACAGAACTAGCAGAAAAACATTTTGACACGGGAATGGTATTTATAAACTCCTTCGGATTGGCAGAACCAAGTATGCCATTTGGCGGAGTAAAAGACTCTGGTTATGGACGTGAACATGGCGGTTTCGGGATGAAAGAGTTCGTAAATGTGAAGTCCATCATTATAGTGGATGATAAATAAAAGAACTTAAAAAGGGGCAGTCAAATGACTGCCCTTTTTATATGGTATAACTATGTTTTTTATAAACTTTCGTTAAAAAATGAATGTTCATTCTTTTTTGTAATATCTTTGAAGTGTCTAAAAAGAAATGGATTAAAAATGTGATATGTGTTATAGCAAAGTATACCTATAATAGCATTTGTAATCACATATCTCTTTGACAATAATTTAGAATAGAATTTAAATAATAACTTATGAATAAGTCCATTAATTTAAAAAAACGTCCGGTAGGTACTCCTACCCTTTCTGACTTTGAATTTGTTGAAACTGACGTAAATCCCAGCATTTCTGAAGGTCAACTATTGTTAGAAGCCAAATATATTTCTGTCGATCCATATTTAAGAGGTCGTATGAGCGATGCGAAGTCATATGTACCTCCATTTAATTTAGATGAGCCCATAAGCTCTGGGGTTGTTGCGGAAGTAGTTGAGTCTAAAAATAGTAATTTCAGTAAAGGAGACTTTGTATCAGGATTATTGCAATGGAAAGAAAAGCAAGTTTCAACAGGTGAAGGTTTGCAAAAAATAGATAAAAGTAAGGCTCCACTTAGTGCATATTTAGGTATCGTCGGCATGACGGGCTTAACAGCTTTTTTAGGTCTTCACGAAATTGGGAAGCCTAAAAAAGGGGAAACTTTAGTAGTATCTGGTGCTGCAGGTGCCGTTGGTAGTGTTGTGGGTCAGATAGGTAAAATTCTCGGCTTAAATGTTATTGGTATTGCCGGTACGGATGAAAAGATTGATATGCTAAAATCTGAATTTGGTTTTGACCATGGTATCAACTACAAAACCACTAAAGATATGCAAGCTGCCATAAAAGAAGCAGCCCCTAACGGTGTAGATATCTATTTTGATAATGTAGGCGGACCTATATCCGATGCTGTTCTCTTCAATATCAATCAGTTTGCAAGAATTATTATTTGTGGTGCTATATCAGTTTATAATAAAACAGAAATTCCAATGGCAGTAGCTGTACAACCATTCTTAGTTAAGAATAGTGCATTAATGCAAGGTTTTATAGTTTCTAATTATGCGGACAAATTCCCTGTAGCCATGAAGCAATTATCTACTTGGTTGGGTGAAGGTAAATTAACGTACAAAGAAACCATTGTAGAAGGATTTGAGCATACACCACAAGCATTCTTAGATATGATGGATGGTAAGAATAAAGGTAAAATGATAGTTAAGGTGTAACTATTTAATTAACTATAAATTAATAACTTAAAAAAAATAACAATGAAAATATTATTTGTATTAACGTCTCATGATGAATTAGGGGACACAGGAAAAAAAACAGGATTTTGGATTGAAGAGTTTGCCGCTCCGTATTACGCATTATTAGACAAAGGCGCTGAGATTACGGTAGCTACTCCAAAAGGTGGTCAAGCACCAATTGATCCAAGTAGTGATTCTGAAGACGCTCAGACAAAAGATACAAAGCGTTATAAGGATGATAAAGATGCGCAAAGCGTTATTAACAATACAAAGAAATTAGCAGACGTAAATGCTTCTGATTTTGATGCGGTATTTTACCCAGGTGGTCACGGACCTTTATGGGATTTAGCGAACGATGCTACCTCAATTAAATTGATCGAAACATTTAATGAGCAAGCGAAACCAGTAGCATTTGTATGTCACGCGCCTGCAGCCCTAAAAGGTGTTAAAGGAACTGATGGAAATCCTTTAGTAAAAGGTAAGAAAGTAACCGGATTCACAAATAGTGAGGAAGCGGCTGTACAGTTGACAGAAGTTGTTCCTTTCTTAGTAGAAGACATGTTACAAGAAAATGGAGGAATCTATTCTAAAAAAGAAGATTGGGCAGCATACGCAATCCAAGATGGTAATTTAATTACAGGTCAAAACCCTGCATCATCTGAATTGGTTGCGGAGAAGTTATTGGCAGCTTTGAAATAATATTTAGAATATTTAATAAAAAAGCCCGTAAACAATAGTTTACGGGCTTTTTATGTTTACTACTTAATCAATCTATCAACTTTCTTCTAATAATGCTTCAACATCGGTTATCAATTGCGCTATCGAAGCTCGGTTGAGTCCGTTATAAATACCGCGTATATGTTTATTTTTATCAATCAACAGAAAGTTTTCTGTGTGTAGAAAATCGTCAATATCCTTAGGAATACCTAAATCATTTTCCACAAAATATTCATTTCTTCCTAAATTGTAAATTTCGTTTTTATCACCAGTAACTAAGTGCCATTTAGAATCTATTACTCCGTTTTTTTCGGCATAAGTTTTAAGTACGGAAACCGAATCTATTGAAGGAGTTACTGAATGTGAAAGAATAGCTACTTCATCATTGTCTAAAAACGCTTCTTGTACTTTGGTCATATTATTCGTCATTTTAAGACAAATACCAGGGCAAGTAGTAAAAAAGAAATCAGTAATATAAATTTGGTTTTCGAAAGACTTCTGTGTCAATGTATCTCCTAACTGATCTACCAGCTTAAAATCAGGAATTTTGTGAAATTGTTTTTCTTCATCAGTATTAGGAGTTATCCAATGTGGGGTAAATGATTCATCATTATAATAAGGCAAGTGCTCTACCCTACTGGTCTCTTTAACCTGTATGTTCTCTTTTTTTACTGTTTGTTTACAAGCAGCAAAAAGAAGTACAACAACTATAGAAAGTACTGTCTTGTTCATAATAATTCGTTTTCTGATCTAATTACAACTTCATCTTCTAATTGATAGCAAGAATTGGCTCTTCTTAATCCAAAAATACGTCCGTTTTTGGCTTCGTAATTTACATACAAGGTTCCGTTTTTTAGCCACGCTTTTTGTAATCCCTCCTCTTGTCCATTTACTAAATTGCGTTCTTTTGCCAATTGACCGTCTGGATACCATTTTTTCTCCTTACCATGCATTTTGCCATTAACATACATGGCATCTTGTGCCAATTGTCCATTTTCCCACCATGATTTATAACTGCCTTCTATTCTGTTATCTTTATAATAATACTCTACCCGCAATACGCCGCTTGCGGAAAACCTTTGCACAACACCTTGTCTTTTTCCTTCAATAAAACCCACCTTTTCAGCCAGTTGCCCATTCTCATGTAAAGCTAATGAATAGCCATCATAAGGTGAGTTTTTATAATACCATGTACCTTCTAATTGATTTAGTTCTAATTCTTCCTTAAACTTAGTTACATTTTCAATAACCAATTGCTCTTCCTTATTTTCTGTTGTTTCAGGTGCATGTTTACAGCTGTTCAATGAAATGAACAAAAGCGAAACGAATAAATAAAGAGAAGTGAATTTCATAAATATTAGTATCCTTGGTATGGACCGGCAAAAGCCAAGTACGAACCTGTTGTTGAATATACCTCATTAATGATATGGTAGTGATATTCCTCTTCACCATCTGTATATTGTGTAGTGGAAGTATGTCCGCCAGAAGCATCTAAATCCGTAGGATAATCTCCGGTTGCACTACATTTTCTTCCGTAAAGAAAAATGCCATCCAATAATATACCTACTAGGTTATCATCATCATCCGTAAAAGCTTTAGGCTCTAAATGGTAATGATAAACTCCAGGACCAATATGAGCACCTGTCCAGTCTAAACTACCTGCAGCCTGGTCTAACGCCCCACCACCTTCTTGATCATTAAAAATTGAGGAACCACTTACTGCTATACCAATAGTATTCAATTCTGTTTCTACAGTGCTCCCCGTTAAATTAGGAGTAGCATCTACACGAATAGTTGTTGCATTATTATTGCTGGACATAATGCTAGGGGTTTTATCCACATCATCTTCCTCTCTGTAAAGAGAATTACCCTCTCCCCAATAAACAGTTTCATGATTAGGTAAACCTGTGGTCTCAATGACCACCTCAGATCCGTCTAAATAAATGGTAACTGCATCTGTATTAAAAGCAGCATATGCAGCATGCAGTTCAGTAGCGATTTCTTCATCTTCCTCTTCACTATCAGAACTTACAATATCTTCAAGAACATCATCATCTACACTATCACTACTACATGCTACTAAGGTTATAAACGAAAGGGCTATTACTAATGAAATGGATAAAAAACTTTGGGAACTATTTTTTCTCATAATATTTAGTTTATTTGGGCATTTTTAAGCGCTGACTATAAAGAGTTTTTTTACTTAATTAAATCGTATTGATTTGTGATACTATTTTAGATTAATCTATCTACCACCATTCTCACCTTGTGGACCTAGGTCTCCTCCAATTTGAGTCACTGTACCATCAATGGTAAAGAAATCACCTGAATCCGTTCCTCCACTGTAAGTTCCTGAAGTATATAGCCCGTTGCTTTCAGAACCGTTACTCACGGTACCTCCTGTATAGATTATATATGTTTCTCCTGTCTCTAATTTTGCATTGGAATATATAATGGTGTTTACACGATAAGGAACTTCATATGTTAAGGCTTCAGTACCATCTTCTGATTGAATGTTCAATAAAGTATTGGCACTTATACCATCAAAAATTACGGTGTTTTGAGTACTTGCACTTTCTGTAGGAAAAGAAGTGTTTAAAGCTAAACCTAAAATAGTACCACCTGTAACCTTAAATAGATTATCATCTGTATCAAAGCTTCCATCAGGTTCGTCTGTTCTAACGGATATGGCAATTGTAGTACCACCGGTAATCGTTATACCTTCATTACTATCTATGGCATCGTTAAGTGTGCTTTTTACAAAAGTATTACCCCCATTGATGTATAAGGTTCCAATAGCATTGAGTCCGTCATCATAAGCATCAATATTTATAGTACCATCATTTATGGTCATCATACCTTTGGCTTCCATTCCTTCTCCTTCAGAAGTTGTAATGGTAAACTCACCACCATTTATTGTTAAATTAGGAGTAATTGAATCATCTGGTTCATCTTCATCATCAATATCGTAAGAAGCAACGATTCCATCATCTATAGCATTTATATTAAACGTACCGGAATTAATGATGATATAACCTTCTTCACAATCCATACCATCACTGCTTGCATTTATATTGATCGTACCTCCATCGACTATGATATAATCATTAGTATGCATTCCATCTGATGCAGCTTCAGACACCGTAATTGTACCGCTAATAACCCTGATGTAATCATCACTTGCAATACCATGTTTATAGTTACCGGCAACATTAAGAGTACCTGTTCCAGAGAAAACCAATTGACCTTCACTAAAGAATGTAGCTTTGGCATCTTCATCATCTGGGATATCACTATAACTAGCAGCATCGATTAGATTGTTTGTACCCTCTAATAACACGAAAATGGTTTTTGATGATTGAATGTTTATTGCAGGACCATCATTATTTGTAATACTTAAATCGGTAAGTGATAATTTAAATTTTTTATCGCTGTACATTTTTAACATTCCGTCTGTAGTGGTCCCTGAAACTTCATAGGCTACTTCTGAAATAGTGGAACTAACCGTAACATCTGCTCCGTCTTGTGTAATAACTACATCATCTGGAACCGGATTGGTAATTGTAACAGATGTTTCTGAAAATACAATTTCAACCGTATTTGTAAAAGTGGCGTTTTCTACTAAATCATCTTCGTCGGCACCCGTATTATCTGTATCACCTTCTGCCGTACCAGATGCATTAGTACTTGTTATTTCTATTTCTTCCGTGGATATTGCTATGTCATTTTCACTATCATCACTACTACAAGAACTAAAAACTACTAGTGCTAATATGAAACTCGTCGCCGTTTTAAATGCTCTATACTTCATAATATTAAGATTTAATCGATTGTTGATTTAATATTTAATGACACAAGTATATGAATATGTTGGTAGCAGAATTTTAACATTCAGTAAATCACATATAGAATTAAGTGAATACCTATTCTTTTATGGTCAACTAATTTTAGAAAATGAATATATAGCTGAAAATGTAGGCGTTGGAGTAACCAAACCGGTTCGGTTTTGATTAAAACAAAAATGGAGCAACTCATATTAGTTGCTCCATTTTAAATAATATCTAGATATTATTTATAGATCATTGTTTGAAAAAATAATCTTGTGTATTAATAAACTAAAAGCTAAAAGGCTCAATACGATCAAAATGATATATTTAGAATCAAAACCTGCATTTTGTTGATTAACTATAACAAACTTATTTCCGCTAGCTTTGAGTTCTAAAGAATGCTCGTTTTCATTATTTAAGATAAACTGATCTTTACTGAAGCCATCTTTAAAAATGAACAATGCACTTTGGCTTCTACCAATATCCTTAAAGGTGGTGTTTGTTACCTTTAAGGACTGTAAATTAGAAGGTATTCCAAATACTTCGAATACGACTTTAGTTTCATGCCCTAGCTTTACTATACCTTGACCAAAGTTGATTTTTGAGCCATTGTCATAGCTAATTTCAAGGTTATTCTTAATATGCTCTAAAACCATTTGTTGAAACTCCTCGGGGGTTTTATACGGAGTTTCAGAAAAATGTGTTCGCACTTCTTGCTGAAAAGCCGTTAAGGAAGAACTAATCTGAAGTACCCAAATATTATTTTCTTTCTCTACTAACATTGTGGTAGAGACATCTGGGTTATGAGCATAACCTAGCATGGAACATAGCACTACGATACAAACTGATATATACTTTTTCATATCCTTGATTTTAATTTACGTACGCACCCTTCAATCCATCGATAAAATTATTGTTCCCTGCTGCATCTACGTGATAATGATAACCTCTTGTATCATCTGTATGCCCTCTTAATTCATCTAAGTCAGTAGCCTCTACACCACTACTGTCCGCTAGTTCGTAAATACCGAAACCGTCTAGAGCATAACCTATTAGTGCGGCATGACCATCATCTTGAATTATTTTTGTGCTAAAACCTGTAGCAGCATGATAATGGTATCCTTGGTTAACATTGATATGCCCTCCAGCATCATCAAAAGGAGCTAATGTATAAGCACCCAATATATTATCAACAGGCGCCGGAGCAGAAAATTCAATTCCATTTAAGGCAACACCACGTGTTGAAGGAGCTGAAGTTGTTCCCGGACCACCTGGTCCACCACCACCAGTAGTAAAAAATACAGCTGTTTCTTGTATTACAGGGGTAATAGGTATTGTCCAAGTCTGACTTAGATCGGTTATATAAGAAGGAAGACATTCTACACAAAAATTCTCATATTCGTCACCAACATTTGGGTTAGCCGCATTTTCACAATCTTCTTGTGTATCGGTAATATAAATATCACCATTAGCATCGTACATTAACCAATTTGGGTCATCATAGAATGTCGCCATATTTTCAACGAAAGCACCATCTACATCATATACTTCGCCACCTTCTAACCAAATACCACCTTCTGTAGCGTCATCTTCAATATTACCAGGGCACCAAGGTCCCATTTCATGATCTCCAGGTAGACTGGTAGTTACTATTTGATAGCAATCAGTTTCTGTACCATCTGATAATGTGCAGGGTACGGTTGTAATAGTAACAGAGCCATCTGTTGTATAAAAGTAAGAAGCATCTACACTTACCGTATTTGTATCTTCATCAGTGGTGTCATCGTCTGTGTCGTCAGAAGTTGTATCGTCTTCATCTTCAATTACCGAATCATCTGTAGTTGAAGAGTCATCACTGCTACAACTTACAAAACCAATAGCGGTAAAGGCGAAAAGGAAGTAGGCCAAAATCAAATATTTGTTTTTTTGTATCATAATTTTAGGTTTAAATTGATAATATATTAAAGGAATTAAGGTCTGTTCAATTCTTGATTCAACTTTGTGGCAATTGTTTTAGTTTTCTCTTTTAAGCTTTTAGCAATCGTCAATTGACCCTTGGTCTGTAGTAATCTGTCTATTACACTATTTTGATATTCACGACTAACAAGTAGTTCTGGGTAATTAGACTGATTCCCATAATTTTTAATACGTTGATAATTATAACTATTCTGCGGCAAAATTTCCATAAGAGAAATGTGTTTTTCTATTACGGGTTTCAAACGATCTGTAATTATATTTTCAATCTTGTTTTGTTGATTATTAAAACTATCTAATTCGTTAGGGTATGCAGAAATTAATTGTTTAAGTGAATCACTTTCAATAAACTCGAATTTATTGGTAGCATTGATAGAATTAATGGCTTCATCTCTTACTATTGTCTTGTTGTAATTTAAATTTACTATCAGAGATTTTGCATCCTGTGTTAATTTCTTGGGCTGTGTTCCTAGATAATTAATGGTATTTTGAAGCATTTGTATACTTCTTGTGTATTCTACAATAGCACTATCTAAAACAACCAAATTCGTATCTAATTCTTGGCTTAAACTTTTATATATTTTAATCTCAACAACTCTATTTTTTCTAGTCTCATTCATATTATTGATTTTCCAGGCAATTAAAAGACCCACCACAATCAATAAAATTTCACCTAGAGCATAAATGAAATACGTTTTAAATTTTTCTAGTTTCAATAACTTACTTCTAACCTTTCTGAATAAGACCATACTTTTGTATTTACCTTCTTATTTTAAATAAAGCTTCATGATCACTCATGAAGCTTTGGGCTAACTACAACAAAAATTATTGATTCAAATTTTTATTTAAAATGAGAGAAAAATTAATTTCTAGGTCTTCCTTTTGGTTTTGGAGCCTCATCAAATTCTTCTTCTGAAATAAAACCATCTTCATTGGCATCTATTTCAGAAAAGTTATCCTTTAAAGGACCTTTTACTTCATCTTCCGAAAGCTGACCATCTTCATCTGCATCCATTTCTTCTAAAAGTTTGGCATATGTAGGTGGTTCTTTTCTTTCTCCTCTAGATTGTGCGTTAACAGCTACAGTTCCAAATGCAACTAACATTGCAAATAGTAATCCTGTTTTTAAAGTAATACGTTTCATATATTTTAATTTTATAGTTAATATTCGAATACAAAGATGTAAGAAACTTTAATGTAATATGAGCGCATTAAGTATTTGCTGTTTACTTTTAAGTGAATGCCATATTATAAACAGCGAACTCTTTATTATAACCTATTTATCGCCATATTTACGGGGTATGTTTGATTTTTTATTCCTTTTATTTGCATCATGAACAGACATAAGAATTTTATATTTCATGTAGCCCTATGGTTACTGATTTGGTCAATTGCATGGATTTTTAGTGGCAGTGATATTCAATTTGCAGTTGAGAATGGATTGGCACTCTTATTTCAGATTGTAGTAATTGCGATATTGATTTATTATACGGTTCCACAATTATTACTTAAAAAAAAGTATATAGCATTTACTATAGTTTCTATAATTACGGTTTTTGTGGTCACGCTAATTTTAACCAATATTGTTCCTGATCAAATACTAGGATCTGAAAATACGATAAGACAGATGCCTGGTCCTGGATTTGGACAGGGACCCGGAGCTGGCGGACCAGGAACGGGACCTAGATTTGAAGATGGACCACCATTAGATATTAATCGTAGACCACCTTCAAGGTATTTTATTAATTTGTTACTAATTGCCTTAGCTTATGTGATTGCTACCCTTGTTGAAATATTTTTATTTGCTCGGCGAAAAGAAGAGGAAATCGTAATCAATAAAAATGAGGCTTTGCAGACAGAGTTGAAGCTATTGAAATCACAGATTAATCCGCATTTTTTATTCAATGCTTTGAACAATATATATGCATTGTCTGCCATAGATTCTGGAAGAACACAACAAAGTATTAGTTACTTGTCAGATATGCTTAGGTATGTTTTATACGAGTGCGAGCAAGAAATTGTGCCACTTTACAAGGAGATAGATTACATTGAAAATTACATAAAACTGTTTTGTCTAAAAAGTAGTAAAACATATCCTATAACGACGACTTTTTCAATTGAGGATCAAAATGTTGAAATAGTACCTATGTTATTGATTCCTTTTTTGGAAAATGCCTTAAAGCATAGTAATATTGAAAAAGTAACAGGAACCTTTATTAATCTTAAAATTACTGCTACCGAAAGTAGTATTGATTTTGAGCTAGAGAACAGTAAACCTGAATTTAAGGTAGTAAAGGATGATGTTGGCGGTATTGGAATAGATAATGTAAAAAAACGATTGGCAATTCTATACCCAAACCGTCATGAATTACTAATTAATGAAACCACAGAGGCTTTTAAAGTGAATTTAAAACTGCAGTTGAATGAATAGTATAAATTGTATAGTCGTAGATGACGAAGAATTGGCACGAGCCCTACTGATAAGTTATATCGAAAAATTAGATTTTTTGAATTTGGTGGGAGAGGCTGAAAATCCGTTAGAGGCTTTACAATTAATGAAAGAACATGATGTAGATGTTTTGTTTTTGGACATTCAAATGCCTGAGATAAAAGGAACTGATTTTGCTAAAATGGTAGATTCTAATACTAAGATAATTTTTACCACAGCATACTCCCAATATGCTTTGGAAGGATATGAATTAAATGCAGTAGATTATCTATTAAAACCAATAACGTTTGAACGTTTTGTTACTGCTGTAAATAAGGTGAAAAGCAATAAAATAGTAGAAAAGTCCGATTCATTTACTATTAAATCCGGCTATGATTTACATAAGGTGAAATTTGAAGATATTCAGTATATAGTTAGCGATAGCGAGTATGTTACCTTCCATATGGCTGACAAGAAAATTATAAGTAATCAACGTTTAAAAGCCTTAGAACAAGAGTTGCCGAGTGCCATGTTTATGAGAGTGCATAGATCATATATCATTAATAAAAACAGTGTAACCGGCTTAAAAGGTAGAGATTTATTATTGTCTGATGTTATGATACCCGTTAGTGATTCTTACTATGACCGGGTAAAAGATGAATTGTTTTAATTCGTAATTCTTTCCAATTTTATACTATTCAATTGTTCAATATTTCAGAAATTATTGAATAACTTCTAAGTGTCTAATTTTAAGTAGACTACACTCATCACTCTTAAATTGTGAATATCTATTGCATTTTTTGGCTTTTCAAACTATGACTAAGAAGTATATTTAGCACCCCAAAATAAAAGGAAATTATGAGTGCAACGTGGTACGAGTGTAAAATAAAATATAGAAAGCTAGACGAAGCTTCAGGAATGTTAAAGGTAAAAACAGAGCCATTTTTGGTTGATGCCATTTCCTATACTGAAGCCGAAAGTAGAATCACCGAAGAAATGTCGGTTTACTTAAGCGATACAGAAGAAATTAAAATCACCAATATTAAGGTGGCAAATTTTGCCGAGATTCATCCGTTCGAAAATTCAGACAGATGGTTTAAATCTAAAGTTTCTTTAATTGCTTTTGACGAAGAAAGTGGTAAGGAACGTAAAACGAACATGTATTTACTAATACAGGCGAATGATGTAAAGGAAGCTTATGACAATACCATAAGTGTTATGAAAGATACTATGGGTGAATACTCTGTGCCGTCAATAGCAGAATCTCCAATTATGGATGTTTTTCCATATTTCTCTGGTGAAGAAGATGATATGGAACGAGTAGAAAAATTCAATGTATTAAAAGATTCGGTTCTAGTTGATAATTCAATGGATGAAGAGTTGGAGCTAAGTGATGTAATGTCAAGCGAAGAATAAGCGCTGTTAGATATATAACATGAAAAAAGAGGACCCACTGGGTCCTCTTTTTTATTATATCAATATAAAGTTTACTGCTTTTAAGACTGTGTTTATTACATGTACGATATCTCTATAATTTTAAAAATACGTTCTACTTTACCTAATTGCAATGTTGCAATATCACCAACATGTTTAGAAATTAATAGTCGTGCAATAGGTGATAGAAACGAAATTTTACCTTTCGCTATGTTTGCCTCATCAACACCAACTATTTGAAATTGTTGTGGTGTTTCTGCATTATCAATTACTACTGTTATAGTGGCACCGAAACGAATTTCATTTTGTGGTTGATTTTTTAGGTCTACAATTTTAGCACTTGCAATTCGCTCATTCAGTAATTGTAATTTCGCATTGATAAAATTACTTGCAATACGTCTTTCATTCTCATTGTCATGTTGTAAAGATTCTTTTTCAACCAAAAAGCCATTCCTTTCTGCTAACAAATTATTATACCCAATTTTAGTAACGTAATTAACGGCTCCGTTAGGTAAATCTGCCCTAGGCGGCACCATCGGTATTTCTTCCTGATCTTCTTCTTTTACAAACCCTCTGCTCATTGTTATTTAGTTTGTAATGAAGTTAAAGGTTATGGCAATGAGGTATTAATGAGATTAAAAATATAATTATCTCAAATAATCAAATTTTAAGAAAATAGTGCTTTATAATATTAATCGTCTTTAAGTAGAAATGCAATCAGATAGCTTTTTTTATCAATGGTATCAATTTTTAACCTTAAGAATTTAATGAATTGTCATTAATGTATTCTAGAAATCGGGGCTTGTACTGTTCAGAGACCGTAATGCGTTGCTTATTGATAATGATTTGACTACGTTCAATTACTTCAACATATTTTAGAGCTACAATGAATGATCGGTGTACACGCATAAAATTAGCAGCAGGTAGTTCTTCTTCTAAACTTTTAAGACTCATAAGAGTTAATATAGGTTTAGGATTATCTATTAGCCAAATTTTAATGTAGTCTTTTAATCCTTCAAAATATAATACATCTGCCAACTTAATTCGCAGTTGTTTGTATTCTGACTTTACGAAAAGAAACTCCTTTTCTTGCGGTATTTCTTGAGTTTGATTGGTTTTATTTCCTCTTACTAATGAAAACCACTCTAAAGCTTTGTTGGAAGCAGTTAAGAATTCAGCGTAATCAAAAGGTTTAAGTAGGTAATCTAAAGCCTCTACTTTAAAGCCTTCTAAGGCATATTGGTCAAAGGCGGTGGTGAAGATGACCTTAGAATTTTTTGGTAACATTTTAGAAAACTCAATTCCTGTTAAATCTGGCATTTGAATGTCAAGAAAAAGAAGATCAACCTGTTCTATATTTAAAAACTGCATAGCTTCAATTGCGCTATTACATTTTCTAATCAACTTTAAATATGGGGTTTTTTCTACATAACTCTCTACTAGATTAACAGCCATAGGCTCATCATCAACAATCATACAGGTTATTTGAATAGCTTCCATATTAGTTTTTAAGATAAATTAAAGAACAGTGTTTTCTTGTATTCAATCAGTTACTTTACAATGAGATATTTATTCTACAGTATACCTAACAAGCACTTCGTTATCCAAAATTACATTAGTAGACCATATAAACTGGGCATCAGCAGAATTATTATCGAAAATATCTGTAAAGTTGGTATATGACGGTTTGTTGTCTACGCCAATAACATCATTTGCATATTCAGATGCATTAGGCCATTTACTATCATCAAAGCTTGTTGATTGCCAATCTGATGGAGTTTGCCAGTGTAAGGCAAAGTAAGAGGTTCCATCATCTGAATCTTCGGTACTGCAATTATCACTTAATCTCAAAGCACCTTTTTCAGAAACACATGATAAATCTTTTATTGGTGCGATGTAATAAGTCTGTGCTTTCCAATTTGAATTTGTAGTGGCAATAATTTCATTATTAGCATTTTTGAAAACGCCAACCATACCACCATCTCCAGGGTGAAATGCTTTTCCCCTATTGCTTTCTGATCCTAGCCCACTATTCTCTTCCCAGTCGACTAGCTTCATGGCGATAGTAAAAGGAGTATTTACTTTAAACCGAACCATGTTAGAATTAAATTGGGTAAATGGAACATTATCTTTACCAACAGGCATACCGTTTATGTACATTTCAAAATAATTGTCAGCAAATATGTAGGCCGTAATTACTTCGCCATCTGCATCTACTTCAACGATATCTTTACCATCTAATGCTGCTAAAGCATCTTCTGCAGAAGCATATTCAACTTTGGTACACGGGTTGAACAAATCTGAAGCCAAAGGGAAATTATCATCGGTGAAATTAACTGTTGACGGTACAGTCCAGCTACTACCATCTATTGCTGTAGATGTTCCAATAGGTGCTTTTCTACCTCTATCACATTCATATATGTTTTCAGTTTCAACTGTTGCAGGTCCTTGAGAAACTGAAGCTGTACCTTTGTAAATACTAATATCTGATTGTGGTGTTGCCTCTTTTTGTGCAGTTTTATTACTATTCTTACAACCAATTATTGTAAAAGAAATAAGCGCAAGTATTACTATTGAAGTTTGTTTCATTATTTTCTAGGTTTGTACGTTTCTATAGTTGATGTTCCATCAGGATTTAAGAATTCGTAGGTGTAAACATTTTCCTTATTCCATCCATAATTTATAATATAGTCTTTAGAATCTAAGTGATAAGTTAAAGAGTACGCGTTAATACCTGTAGATTCAAAATTTATAATTTCAGCTCCGCGTAAAGGTCTTAATGCAGGTCTAAGTTCTTGCGTTCTAGGTTGTGGATAAACTTGGTTTTCAGGAGCTTTGGTTTTAGGGTCTAGCACTACTTCACCTCTCATACCTGCAATAAAATAGGGATATTCATTAATAGTGTGGTATTCATAAGATCCGTCTGAGTTTAGTATACCTAAGTATTCGTCTAGAGTCTCCGTTGTTTTTCCATAAACAGGAAAACCATCAACGGCATAGGCTACAGGGTTGCCTTCTCCTACTTGATCTTGTAAATGTAACGGTGGTAAATGATAATGGTAATCATCTGCACGACCGCAATGTCCACCCCATTTATCTAATTCTCCAATAACATTAGCATCTTCACCTCTATTGTTTAAAGGATTAAAAATTGGAATACCATTAACAGCAACCGCAATTGCACCTTTTAAGAGATTCGTTTTAGTAGAAAGTGGATGTTCCGCCATTTTTGGATGCGTAGGTATAGCCCAACTATTATCACCCGTATAATCTTGTTTGATAGGCACTTGTTGCTGCCAGTTTGTAATACCAACCATCATGTCATGATCTGGTAATCCATTTGATGAAACATACAGGTAGTTCTCATCTGAATGCGTTGTAACACCGTCAAATTTTTTAAAAAAAGTTTGCATAAGCGAAACATCATTTGCTGGCACTTGCACAGTACTGGTTTTAGTAGTACCGGTATTTTTACATGATACTATTAAAATGACACTTAAACCAAGTACTCCGTGAGTTAAGTATATTACTTTTTTTTGTTTTATCAATTTGAAAACAGAAAAGGACAAAAGGAAAATACCTAAACCAATAAGTGCCCAATGAAAACTTGATAATGATTGTGAATCAACCTCAATAGCTTCGCTGTTATTTAAAGAATGAATGAATTTATTCTTTGTTTTAATAAACTTTTGATCAGCTTCTGTAAAGTCTGTAATTTGAAAAATTTGAATAGTTTGATTGCCGTCCATAAGCCAAACTTCACCATTTTCATATGATATAAAATTAGCTTTGATAATTTTATTATTGGCTGGTAATTCCCATTGTCTTAAAGGGTCTCCATGACCACCTTCGTGTGCAAAAAGGTGAATTTGTACTATGAGTGAAATAATCAGTAATAGGTTAATTTTCATATGATTATAATTACAAATTTGTAATTAATTCTATTCAAATCGCTAGTTAAGTCTCTATCTGCAAATTGACCTTGTAGACACCATCTCTAAGTTCTTTTTTGAAAGAATGTTTATTAGGATATAATAATTGTAGTCGTTTTTCCAAGTTCGGTAAACCAATGCCACTACCACTTTTGTCACTATCTTGTTTTGGAAAATTATGATTTTCAATAGTGAAATCCACCTTATTTCCTTTAATAGCCATGTCAATAGAAATCATACTTTTTGTACTGGCAGAAACACCGTGTTTAAAAGCATTCTCAATTAAAGATATAAATAATAATGGCGAAATTTTAATTTGTGAATCACTAACTGGAAAACTAGATTCTACTTCAGTTTTATCTGTTAATCTTAACTTCATTAACTCGATATACTTTCTCATAAATTCAATTTCTTTTGAAAGTGTCACCAATTCTGTATTCGTTTCATAAAGTAAATACCGCATTAGTTTACCTAAACTATGTATGGTAGATTTAGCTTTATCCGGCGAAATATCAACCAATGAATATATGTTATTTAAAGAGTTGAAAAAGAAATGCGGTTGAAGTTGATATCTTAGATGTTGTAATTCTGTTTGTAACTTAAAATTATCAGCTTCTTTTCGCTCTGCTTCTGTCTTCACCCATTTTTTAGTCGATTTAATAGCTATGGACAGTAATACAGGAGCCGCATAAGACAGCATTTGGACATATATGAACAATTTAAACGGTGGTCCTTCCCTATTTGCATTTGGGGGTCTATTATTAATTAGTTCGCTAAAATAATTGTCTTCAATAAACTCTTTCAATAAAATAAAGAAACCGATTAAGACTAGATTGACGATGATAAAAATCAGTGTTTTATTAGAGAAAAGAAACCTGTCTATGAGTACAAAAAAGTTTAAATAAAATATTACAGCATAGAATAACATTGGTATTAAGAAATGTGCAATCAACCTATTTGTATCCAAATCTTGCCCGTAAGATAGAACGAAGGGCATGCTAAACAACACCAGCCAAATTATAAGATGCTGCGCAATTACTATTTTTTTATTCTTGTACATAATTATTTATTCATAACGTAAAGCTGTAATCGGGTCTAAAGCAGAAGCTTTTCTTGCAGGATACCATCCAAAGAAAATACCTGTAACCGCACAAACAGCAAACGAAATTATTATAGAATACATCGCTACGCTTGTAGGCCAATGTAAGAACTTTTCAATAAAAACAGTAGCGCTAAGCCCTAATAATACCCCAAGCACACCGCCCGTAATACTTATTAAAATTGCTTCTATCAGAAACTGCAACAAAATATCAGATCCTTTACCACCTACCGCCATACGTAGTCCAATTTCTTTAGTACGCTCCTTTACTGATACGTACATGATATTCATAATACCAATACCACCAATAAGCAATGAAATACTGGCAACAGCAACTAAAAGTACAGTTAGCATTTCACTAGTAGAACTAAATGTTGATATTAATTCTTCCATAGACCGTACGGTAAAATCATCTTCTTCATTATCCATGAGCTTGTGTTCTTCACGTAGAATATCGGTGACCTCTATAACAGCATCGGGAGCGTCATCTTCACTAACGGCCGACCCCATTATTTGATTCAAATAATCTATTGCTAAAATTCGTTTTTGAACCGTTGTATAAGGAGCAATGACAACATCATCTTGATCTTGACCAAAGGTATTTTCTCCTTTTTCTTCTAAAACTCCTATTACCTTAAACGGAATATTATCAAAACGTATCATTTGCCCTACTGGTTCTTGCCCGTCGGGAAATACATTATCGACTACCGTTTGCCCAAGAATGACCACCTTAGAGGCAGATTTTACTTCGGCATCGGTGAACATGCTACCGCTTTGAAGACCAACAACTTTAATTTCTAGATAATCAGGGTTTACACCGTATATAGTACTAGGCCAGTTGTTTGCACCACTAATGACTTGTCCGCCACCGTTCACCACTGGTGTAATGTAGCTCAATAGTGTAGATTTTTCTTTTATGACTTCATAATTATCTAGTGTCAACGTTTGCACATCACCACCACTACCTCTTGCCGGTCCTCTATCATCCGTACCAGGTCTTATGGTAATCATATTAGATCCCATGCTAGAAATGGTACTTCTTATGCTTTCTTTAGAGCCTTCACCAATGGCCAGCATTGCAATTACAGATGCTACACCTATAATAATACCAAGCATGGTTAACAATGTTCTCATTTTGTTGAGAACAATAGCCTTGAATGCAATTTTAAGTAGATTTAATATTCTCATAATCAATGATTTTCTTGTGGCAATTTTGCCAATTCCTCCGCTGCAGATTGTACTTTATGGTTCTTATAATCTTGCATAATACTTCCATCTTTTAATACAATTGTTCTACTGCTAAATGTTGCTATATCTGGCTCATGAGTAACGAATGTGATGGTAATTCCCTTTTTGTTCAAATCTTGAAACAGTGACATAATTTCATAAGATGTTCTCGTATCCAAATTTCCTGTTGCCTCATCGGCCAATATCATTACCGGGTTGTTTACTAAAGATCTTGCAATGGCCACACGCTGCTGCTGTCCACCAGAAAGTTGAGAAGGAGTATGATGTAATCTATCTCCTAAACCAACCATTTCAAGAGCTTTAATAGCACGTTCCCTGCGTTCTTCCGTAGATACTTTACTATTATATAAAAGTGGAAGCTCTACATTCTCAATGGCTGAAGTTCTAGCTAAAAGATTATATGATTGAAATATGAATCCGATTTTTTCATTTCTGATCGTCGCCAATTCATTTCTACTTAAATCTTTCATGCTTACACCATCAATTTCATAGGTGCCCGATGTAGGTTGGTCCAAACATCCTAAAATATTAAGCATCGTACTCTTACCAGATCCACTAGAACCCATGATGGTTACAAATTCACCTTCTTCAATAGTAAATGATATACCACGTAAGGCATGAACCGTTTCGGTACCCATGGTAAACTCACGCTTTAAGTTTTCAATTTTTATGATTTCTTTACTCATGGTTATTTCTTTTTACCTCCCGGACGTTGTGGCATAAACGGACTCTCTTCTGTACCTCCTGCTGGGGCACCAGATTGAGTAGCTTCTGATTTTAAACTATACACCAGTTTATCTCCTTCATTAATACCGCTTAATATTTGAACGTTTACTCCGTCACTAGCTCCTAAAGTCACCTTTTTTGGAGAAATAGCACCATTGGATTCGAGAACCCAAACCCTTGTACTATCATCATTTTCATCAGGTTTTGGTCCCCCACCTTTTGGAGGTTCCACAGTCAATTCTTCTTGTTCATTATAAGCCATCATTTCAGGGGGAGTCGGCTTAAAATTTATAGCCTTCGCTTCTACGGATAGCACATCTTTTAATTCTAAAGTATAGATTGAAATGGTAGCTGTAAGACCTGGTTTCAATCTTAAATCAGGATTATCGGCTTTAATAACCACTGTATAGGTCACCACGTTCGATGTAATTGTAGGGTCCAACCTTACCTGCGTTACCTCACCTTCAAATTCTTGACCTTGGTAGGCATCCACAGTAAAACTTACACGTTGTCCCTCTTTTACTACACCTATATCTGCCTCATCAACGTCAGCTTCCACTTGCATTTCTTTTAAATCTTGGGCAATGGTAAATAGTGTTGGTGTACTGTAACTTGCGGCAACGGTTTGTCCTTCATCAATATCTCTAGATAGTACTACACCATCAATTGGAGAATAGATATTGGCGTAACCTAAGTTGGTTCTCGCTTGCTGTAGATCAGATAAACGTTGTGTAACCGTACCTTTTGCAGTCTCATAATTGAAAAAGGCATCGTCATAATCAGATTTGCTAATGACTTGATTGTCATATAAGGACTTTTGTCTGTCGTAAATAGTTTGTAAATAATTACGATTGCTTACCGCATTATCGTATGAAGCTTGTGCCTGCGTCATAGCTGCTCTAAGGTTGGTTTTATCTAATTCAGCAATCAATTGTCCTTCTGTAACTACACTATTATAATCCACATAAATCTTCTCTACAACACCCGAAACTTGCGTACCTACATCAACTTGATTTATAGGTTCAATAGTTCCTGTTGCTGTTACCATTGTAGTTACATCACCTTTTTTGGCAGCTACTGTTTTGGCTTCAATAGCAACAGTATCATCACCCTTAAAAAAGCTATATGCAACAAAAGCCAAGATGACCAAAATGACACCGCCTATTATGATATTTTTTTTATTTTTCATTTTGTTAAAGTTTAATTTCGTTTCCTTGATAGAATTGTAATAATTGATGGTATAAAATATTTAGGTATTTAGATTGTAAATAATTCTGTTGGGCATTTGTATACGTATTTTGACTGACTACAAGGTCTGTAGTACTTAAATCTCCCAACTCATATTTCTTTTGAGCTAGATTATACGACTGTTCTGCGGCATCTTGTGATGCTTCTGCAGCAACTAACTGCTCTTGCGATGATAATGCGTTTTGGTATGCTGTTTCTACTTTTTTAATTACCTCTTTTTCTACTGTTTGTTTTTGTATTTCAGCTTTTTCTATATTAAAAGATGCTATTTGTACCGCGGACTTTGTTTGGTTTCTATTGAAAATCGGTATACTAAGACTTAGACCCAATCTTTGATTAAAATTGACATCTAATTGATCTGTGAAATTGTTGTCGCTAATACTTGTGTAACCAGATCCAACACTACCGGTCAATGACAACGTTGGTAAATAACCGCCTTTTGCTATATCTAGCTCTTTTTCATTAATTTCTATAGTGGTTGCACTAGCTTCCACTTCCGGTAAGTATGAAAGGGCATTGGTATAAATAGCCTCTCTATTTAACTCAAGGTGAATTAAATCTTCATTTTCATCCACGGTTTCAATCTGTAAATCTTCTAATGGAGATAATTCTAATAACTGCTTTAGCGTGATGATGTTTAGTTCATAGTCGTTTTTAGCTGCAATAACATTGTATTTATTAGTTGCGGCTTGACTTTGCGCCTCAGTATAATCGCTCAAAGCAATAGTACCGGCTTCTAATCTAGATTTTGCCCGAATTACCTCTTTTTCAGAGGCATTAAGATTGTTTTCGGCAATAGTAATTCCTTCTTTACTATATAGTGTTTGTAGATATGATTCTAATATGCTGATAACAATATTGTTTTTGGCCTCTTGTGCCAATAAACTATTTTGTTCAATTAAAAGTTTGTTCTGCTTAACCTGATTGGTTAACTGATTACCCTGAAAAAGTGTGACGGAACTATTTATTCCAAGATTGGTACTAAGTATTTGATCAGAAACATAATCACTGGTTATGGGGTCAATAGAAGTACCGCTAGAAAAATTTTGAGAAGCACTACCAAAAAGATTCGGTAGTTTGGCAGATTTGGACTGATTGTAATCTACTTCAGAAATACTAGTATTTAAATCGGCATCTTTTAAAGTGATATTATGCTCAATGGCATAAGAAATACAATCTTCTAGTGACCATATTTTTGAAGTCGTATTGGTTTCTACATCTTGACCAAATGTAAATTGGGTAAGTAGAATGACAGCTATGAATATATAATGTTTCATTTAAGCGTGTTTATAATTAACACTCCAAATGTGAAACTTTATACTTCCTTATTAAAAAGGAATAGAAGTCTACCTTATATTTTTATACAGAAAGTGGAATTTTATCGATGAGAATTTTTGGGCAATTACTATTTAAACTGCAATTGCCCATTTTTAGTTTAGTTCAATTCCACTTGATTTTTTATGGTATTAAACTGTAATTGAAGCTCTTTTAAACGCTCTACTTCTTCATTGCCAGGTATTTTATCTGCACCGCCAACGATGTAAGATAAATAGGCAATTTGAGGCACTAGCATTTGCTGCGGATAAGCTCCTTCATCATTCTTGATTTCTTTTAATATTTTCTCTAAAGAAGCTTTTTTGTCTCCTGTTGTTTTCTTGATTTCTTTCTCTAATTGCGATTGAAATTTTCTAGCCTCGGTTAGTAGTGCTAACACTTTGTTTTCAAATACTAAATGATCTTTTATAATTGTTTCATCAATGCCTTCTTCGGCTAATCTTGGGTCAACCAAAATCTCAAAAGGTTGCTCAAATGTTTCTTTACCTACTGTCAGTTTTGCCGTGTAAGTTCCTGGCAGTACCATTGGTCCATTTTTGTAGCTTCTAGATTCTTTGTCGCTCCATGCTCCTTTTTGGCGCATATCCCATTGAAATCTATTAATACCTTTTTTAGTTTCCAATTTATTATCAAAGTAACTAAAAGCCATACTAAGCGCCATATTCTCTACTTCTTCTTTACTGGATTTCACTTTTGTAGAGTCACTTATGATAGTTGCTATAGATTGATTGTTAGCATCTAAAATTTCTAATTGTACTTCGGTTTTAAGTTCTTTTGGTAGGTAGTAATCAATTAGAACTCCCGTTGAAGGATAATTAGGAAATCCTTTTGCTCTTCTAGGCGTACGATATCTAAAGGTATTATCTGGTTTAAACAATACAGGGGTATCGTCTAAATTAGCAATAGCAGAATCTCTTAAAGAGGTAATGTTATCCAATACCCAAAAACCACGTCCCATGGTACTTAAAACTAAATCGCCTCTTTGTATAATGATATCGGTAATTGGTGTTACCGGTAAATTTTGCTGAAAAGATTTCCAATCTTTTCCATCGTTCAAAGAAACGAACATGCCGTATTCAGTACCTGCATATAAAATTCCCTTTGTTTCAGGGTCTTCACGCAATACTTTAGCAGTATAGTCAGACGGAATACCGTTTGTAGCAGTACTCAATAATTCCCAAGTTTTACCATAATCTACCGTTTTATAGAAATACGGAGTAGTATCACCTAATAAATGTCTATCTACAGATATATATGCTATCGCAGGATTAAATTGAGAAGGTTCAATAGACTCCACTCTACCACCTTTAGGCATTTTCTTAGGCGTTACGGTCGTCCAAGTTTGTCCGCCATCTTGAGTCAAAGAAACCACACCATCATTAGATCCTGTCCAGATTAAATCTTTTTTAATTTTTGATTCTCTTATGGAATATATAGTACTGTAGTATTCCTCACCGGTAATGTCTCTGGTAATCGGACTGCCGGAAATCACTTGCTTATCAGCTTCAAAAGCAGTTAAATCCGGAGAAATCGTTTCCCAAATAACACCGTCGTTCCTTGTTTTATGTACAAACTGAGAACCCATATACACAACATCTGGATCATGTGGTGAAACATGAACAGGAGCTACACGCTGAAAACGATATTTTAAATCTTTAGGATTATGTCCATAAATATTAGAAGCACCAATAGAATATTCCCTACCTACACCTGTAATTTTATTGTAAACACTAAATCGTCCTTTACAGTTGTTATAAACGATATTATGATTGCCTGGTTTTGGTATTGAAGGACCGGTTTCACAACCACCTACTTCAATCATAACCTGCGTACCCTGAGCGGAAGTTCCACTAGGTGCTGAACTTGGTATGGCAATGGTGGTATTATCTTGTTGTGCACCATAGATCCAATAAGGATATTGGTCATCCACAGCAACTTGATATATTTCTGCCGTTGGCTGATTGAATTGCGATGACCATGTTTTACCACCATTATGAGAAACATTGGCACCACCATCATTACATTGTATTAGTAAATCTGGATTATTAGGGTTTAACCATATATCATGATTATCGCCGTGTGGAACCGACATCATCGTCCAATCTTTTCCGCCATTGGTAGATTTTAATAATGGGTTGGCATTGGAATACACTATGTCAGGATTGGTAGGGTCTAATTCTATATTAATATAATAGAAAGGTCTATTGACCAACCCTTTATGATTAGATGTCTGTACAAAGGTTTTACCTTGATCTACAGATTTGTATACACCGCCTTCATCACCAGGAGCTTCAATTACAGCATAAAGAATACTTGAATCTACTGCTGAAACTGCTAAATCTATTTTACCGATTAGTCCTTGTGGTAATCCTGTTTCTAGTTTAATCCAATCTTTACCGCCATTTACAGATTTATAGATTCCTCCTTCTTTGTTTTCTCCTCCAGATATAATAGTCCAAGGTGTACGTTGTGCTTTCCAAGCAGCAGCATAAACAATATTAGGGTTTCCGGGTAATAGCTCTATATCTGCAAATCCGGTTGTGTTAGATATGTGTAGCATCTTTTCCCAAGTAACACCACCATCTATAGTTTTATAAATACCACGTTCTTCATTCGCTTTAAATGCATCGCCAATTGCTGCAACCCAAACGATATTGTTATTGGTAGGGTCAATTTCAACCGCACCGATTTGTCCAGCTTTTGCTAATCCAATATGATCCCAGGTTTCTCCGGCATCTATAGATTTATAAACTCCTTTACCACTAATGATGTTACTACGAAGTCCATCAGAACCAGTACCAACATAAACGATATTAGGATCATTGACGGCAACTTCAATAGCTCCAATAGAGGGCGTATCAAAAAAACCATCAGAAACATTGTTCCAAGATGTACCGTAATCATCGGTTTTCCATACTCCAGCACCTGAAGCTCCTAGATAAAAAGTGCCCGGTAAAACAGGTGTACCGGTAACCGTGGTAACACGACCACCTCTTGATGGACCAATTGTACGATACTCCAATGCTGAAAAATCTTGAGAAAAAAGGGATGAAGAAATGCATACAAATGATGCAATGGCTAGGTAACGAAAGAACGATTTCATTTAGGTTTGAATAATAGTTTGGTTAAGACCTAAAGTTACTTAAACCATTACGCAAAACATACGTTCAAGATGATTTTTGCGATTTTCTTATTTTGACAATTCTTTATTGAGATTAGAACTGATCTATTTGATAAAATTTATGCAAAATAAATTCCGGTACTATTTTTTGTTCAATTTGTCAGCTTCCTTAAGCTTATCATTCTCCCAAATGCCACTAATAACAGAGCCTTCTTTCTTGTGAAAAATACCTTTGCCATTTCGCTTGTCGTTTTTCCACTGTCCTTTATACTTTTCACCGTTAGGCCAAAAATATGTTCCCTCACCATTTCGCATGTCATCTTTATAGCTGCCAATATAATATTCACCATCAGGCCAATAAAAAGTACCGTTGCCTTCACGTAAATTATCTTTCCATTCACCTTCATACCTGCTACCGGTTTCAAGAACAGCAATACCTAAACCATTGGCCTTATTGTTTTTTACTTGCCCTACATAATGTAGACCAGTTCCTTTTTTACTAGTAAAACTCAGATATTCACCAAAAGATTTATTGTTCAGTTGCTTACGCATGTTATTTAACTGAACTCGCGCTTTTTCTAGGGCAAAATTAAGAGAATCAATACTTCTTATTTCACTTTGAGATACCGGAGCTATAGCAATTGAATCTACAGAGATTTTTTCAGTTCCCTTTTCAGAAGTATTTACCGTATTATTTTGCATTAATTTTTGAGCCAGGGCAATCCGTAATGGAATAACGCTGTTCAGCTCTTCATGATTTTGAAGTGTGGTATTATAAGATTCAATTGCTTTATTATAATCACCTTCCATTAATACAGAATCAATTGCCACTAATTCTTTATTACCGGTTACAAGTACATCCAATTCCTCTTTTGCCTTGCTACTCTCCCCTATCTCATTTTCTAGAGTACTGGATTTAACTCCGAAATAAAGAGCTAGTGCAGAAATGATAGCAAGCAAACTGTATAATGTAATATCCTTTTTTTTCATACTTTTCTTATTACTGACCCTCTAGTCCGTTAAGTGAATTTCAGGAAGTTTGTTCTTTACCTTTCTAAAATCAGGAGAATAGTAAACATGAAATCTCATTGCCCAGCTTTGCTTATAATATCCTCCGTTAGCTAAATCTTGCCCTTGGGAATACATTGCTCCTGCTGCAACTGTTAATCTTGGTGTTAGAATATAACCTAGTGTAGTGGTTAAACGCAGATCTTCCATAGGGCTTGCAACAACCGCTTTTCCACTTTGCATGATCAATTCTGCCTCTGGTGCAACGTAAAAAGTTTTAGGTTTTAATTTATGATTGTTCAGAGGAATTTTCATTCTAAACATATACCTCCAACGATTTCTAAAGATGTATTCACTATTTTCGGCAAAACCTTGCGTCCATCTATGTTCTATACGAATACGATGATAAATCATCATACTGGCAAGTGATTGTGCAAACTGATATTGATGCCAAATACGCCATTCTGGTACTAAGTTACGATCTGTAGAAGCTTCATCGGTATTGAAGTTAAGTCTTAAAACTCCACCTAATCGAACATTAAAATATTTAGAGTGAATGTACCCAATGGCATGTCTATTATATACCTGGGCTACCTGACCAAAAAATGGTGTAGCTTCTGTTTCCTCTAATCTAAGGTGAGTTTGCGCATCCCAAAATAAGCGTTTGCCAATTCTAATATTACCATAAGTATTGATCCAGGTCTTTGTACCTAAATCTTTATATTTTGAATACTCAGGCAATTCTACAGCCTCTTTCTCTTGTGAAAATCCTTGAAATATTAGAAAAAACAAGAATATGAATCTAAGCTTTAAGCTATATGTACGAAACGTTTTCATAGGCTATTGCTTTGCAGTGTTTTGTACATTCAACATTTCTAATATAGTAATAGGGTCTTTTTGCCTCTTTAACTTGCGTTCAAGTTTTTTGGTGTCCTGGTCTTTTAATTCTAGAATCTTGGTATATGTAGCATTGATAGTGCTGTTTAATTCTTTAGTAGTATCGCAAGACAAGTGTTGGTCTATCTCATTTAAGAAATAAGGTTCTAACGTTTTTGAATAAGCTGATGTTATTCGTTTTTTAATATCCTCATCCATCAAAGTTGCCATAAACGGATTCCAAATTTTATCAGTATAGCTTTCTTTAATTGTAGTTTGATATATTGGCATTTGTGAAACCGTCTTAGATAACTCGTTTAAATTATTTAGACATTCAACAGTTGTTCTAGCAGAAGCTAATCTGTTTTCTGCAGATTTCACTTTAGAATAGTCGTTTATAGTTTTACTGGTAAAAGACTTCAGTTGCTTTAAGGCTGTCGCGTATTTTAAAGGAATATTTGAACTGGTAGAATCAATAAAAATCATCATTGAATCATTTCTAATAATGATTTCTTCTTCCAAGCTAGCCAATTCGTTTTGTCGTTTTTCTTGAGTAAGTGTTTCTTTTACTTCATTTGCAATAGACAATATACCGTCATAGCCCATTTTAGCAACAGCTTCAATTTTTTCTATGTTGGGAGTGTCAGCTGATATTGAAACGCTTGAAGGAATTATATAAGATTTAGAAGATATAACACTATCTATTTGTATCTCAATATCCATTTGAGGTTTTGGAAGTCCGTTAGCAAACACATGATTGATTAATTGCTCTTGAGAAGTGTATTCCAATATGCCCAGTGAATCATAATTTACAATTTCTTGAATAGGATTTAAGAAATTCTCCTTCAATTGAACTACCGTATTATATTGATAAGCAGTATTGTTATCGGATAATCTTAAGATGTTCAATTGTGAATTATGCAAGATAGACTCACCTAACTCATGTGCTTTTTTATAATAAGATACAATGCTATCAATTTTAGTGACCTCTAAGGAATCAAGCGGGTAATAAGGGACCTTTACTTTTAACTCTGGTAGAAATTTTGATTTACCCAATTGAGATAATATTTCATCAACTTCTTGATAACGTGCTGCATTTTGCTTTAAAAGTTCTGGTAGACTATTATGATGAAGAATATCAACATCTACTTGCGAAAGTTGAATTTCTAAAGCATTAATATAACCCGCATTTAGATTGATGATTTTAGTTTTACCGTTATACCCTTGGTAAGCCTTTATAGTTTTATGATCGTTTTCATCATCTACTCTAATAGACTGTAATAGTCCATCTTTAAAAAACCAGCTTTCAGATTGGTCCATACCATTAGAAGGAAACAAGGACCACTCGTCATGCGCCAAACCATCACGTAGAAATCTACCTACAAGTGTATAGTTTTCGTTATTGATGCTAAAGTTTTGCTGTGGTACACCGTTATCGAAAGAGATAACACTTTTAAATAAGGTCTTAGATATTTCGGAATTTTCTATTTCTTCTTCTACAATAGTCCATTTACCATTGGGCTTACCCATTTTAATTTTACCGATAGCAGATTTCTGAATTCCACTCACTAGAACACGGTATTGATAATCTATAACCTCAGACTGACTTTTTGAATTGAATTCTCCGAATTGAAATTTCCAAGGACCATTTGCCGTACCGTCTACGAAAGCACCCTTAAATTGAAAGGAGTAATCTTGTTTCTCTAAGAGTTCTTGAAGATTGGAACGTAGTACTGTAAAATCGCCATCAAGAACGGTGTCGTTCTCAACAATTTTATAAGAATACGTTGCTTTACCATTATACTTCCCTATTTGTAAAGGTCCGTTATAGGTTTGTATTTCTTGTGCATTCATGGGAATTGATATTCCGATGATAATGAACACAAGAAATTGTAGTAATACTTTGATAGTTAGCCTAATCATGTCGCAAAAAAACGAAAATAGATTCAGACTAGTAAATTAGAACAGTAAGAATATTAACTTTTTATTAAATGTTTTTAAACAATTGAGAATGAAGTAATAAAAACTGTAAATCATTATATTATTACCAATCAATTGGGAAGTAATCCTTTAAAAATTTACCACACCAATGTTTACCCGTATTGATACCGTCAAAAAGTGGATCCATTACTCTAGCAGCACCGTCAACAATATCTAAGGGTGGTTGAAAATCGTGTACTTCTTGCTTCTTCTTAGCCAATTCTGCAGGGTCTTCGTCAGTTACCCAACCCGTATCCACTGCATTCATGAAGATTCCGTCTTTTGCTAATTCCCCAGCAGCAGTATGTGTTAACATGTTCAAGGCGGCCTTCGCCATATTGGTATGTGGGTGACGAGATTCTTTAAAGAAACGGTGGAATTTACCTTCCATCGCAGTTACGTTAATAATATGTTTCTGTCCCGTGTTCTTTTTCTTCATCAGCTCTGCCAAGCGATTGCAAAGTACAAAAGGCGCTACGGAATTAACCAGCTGAACTTCAATCATTTCAGTAGTTTCAATCTCGCCTAACTTTAAACGCCAGCTGTTTGTTTTACGCAAATCTACTTGTTGTAGATCGGCATCTAATTCACCCGTTGGAAAAACCTCTTGGGCTACCAATGCATTGTCAAAACTATACGGAATCTGAGACAGCTTTGCAGAAGCTCGTATACCAATACCAGGTTCTGGTCCGTGCCAAGTAACCGGCATGTTTTGATTTGGTGATGCTTGTTTACTAAATCCTTTTAATTCTTGTAAGCAACTTTCATGATCACTTAATACCATTTGTGCAAACTTAGGTAGTGAAGAGATTTCTTTCTCTTCATTTTCCATAAGATGGTGGTAAAACCCAGCGGGTCTACGTACAGTCTGTGCTGCATTATTAATTAAAATATCTAGCTTATCATATTGCTGCTCAATGAAATTGCAGAATATTTCAACACTAGGTATATGACGTAAATCCAAACCATGAATTTTCAGTCTATGCCCCCATTCCATAAAATCTTCTTCCTTGGAAAAGCGAAGTGCGGAATCTACGGGAAAACGTGTTGTTGCAATAACGGTTGCGCCACCACGCAGTAACATTAATGTAATATGATAACCAATTTTTAAACGAGATCCGGTAATAACCGCAACTTGACCTTTTACATTGGCATTTTGGAATCTTTTCGCATAATTGAAATCGCCACAATCGCTACACATGGTATCATAAAAGTGATGAAGTTTTGTGAATTCTGTTTTACAAACGTAACAGTTACGTGGAGTGGTCAATTCTGGTAAATCTTTACTTGCCAATTCAGCAGCGGGTAATAATTTAGGAGCGACAAATACATGAGCTTCACGGGCACTACGAATACCAGTTTCTTTACGTGCATGCTTGTCACGAACGGCTTGCTTTCTTTTAGCGTTTCTTTTGGCATCTTTTACCCTTTTCGCAAACTCTTGTTTACTAGGGCGAGACAATTGGCCAGCTACTTTAATTAAGGCAATGCGTCTCTCTTCTGGAATTTCAAATATCTGATTGGTATCGTTTACCAATCTATTTAAAATTTCAATACAACTTTCAATCTCTGTTAAATCGATTTCAGTTTCGTTTTCGTGTTGTTTATCCTTCATCATACTACCTTAAAAAGGGCAAAAATACTAACAATGATTAAAGTACGGTAATGCGCACTTTTTTCTTTTTTAAACGGGAATTGTTCAATTGATTTGCAAGTTGGTCAGATTTATTCTTTGGCACCGCCACAAAAGCACAATCTTGCTTTAATTCAATATCGCCTAATTCTTCTCTATTCAATCCTCCTTGTTTAAAGAAAAGTCCCGCAATATCACCTTTTGATATTTTATCTTTTCTTCCGCCAGAAATAAATAAGGTCTCCCAAAGAGGATCTCCTAACCTATTGGTTTTACTTATGTTTATTCCGCTAGATTTCTTAATGAATTCGGGTAACGATTCTTTGTCCCATTGCAAAACATATGCAGTTCCCTTTTCATTTACACGTGCCGTTCTACCGTTACGGTGCGTAAACTCTTCTATTCTATGCGGTAATTCGTAATGAATAATGAATTTTAATTCAGGTATATCAATACCCCTTGCGGCTAAATCTGTCGCAATCAAAATACGACTACTGCCGTTTCTGAATTTGATTAAAGCACGCTCACGGTCTTTCTGTTCCATACCACCAGAAAAGCACTCATGTTGAATGTGTTGTTGGCTTAAATAATCACTAACACTTTCAATACTATCCTTGTAATTACAAAAAATAATGCCTGGTTCTTCGCCTATATATTTTAGGAGCTGAACAAGCGTTTTTAATTTGTCTTTATCTTCTGAAATAACAGTGCTGATCGTAAGTTGTGATGGTCTATCATTTTTAAGAAAATTGACTCGCTTCGGATTTTCCATGCCTACAAATTTCGGTATCTTAACACCTTCAGTTGCAGAAGTAAGAATACGTTTTTTAAGGTTTGGAAGCTCTGCAAGAATCTCACTCATCTCCTCTTCAAAGCCTACTTCTAAAGATTTATCGAATTCGTCAAGAACCAAAGTTTTAATATGATCTTTAGTAAAACGGTCTGCAAAGAAATGGTCTAGAATTCTACCAGGAGTACCTATTAATATTGCAGGAGTATGTTTTAGTTCAATTTTATCTTTAGACATGGGTCTGCCACCATAAATGGCATTCACTTTAAAACCAGTACCCATATTTCGAATGACCTGTTCTATTTGAATGGCCAATTCTCTGGAAGGAACCAAAATCAATGCCTGAACTTCAGGGTCGTCATGGTCTAAAATATCTAAAACCGGTAAAAGAAAAGCCAATGTTTTTCCTGTACCGGTTGGAGAAAGTAAAATGGTATTATTCGATGATGAGATAGCATCTAACGCACGCTCTTGCATCGGATTTAACGCATCAATATTCAATTTTGATAAAATCTCTTTTTGATTTTTCATGCGTCTTTGATAACCATTAATTTATATACGATTATGCCTCTTGAAGGTCACGTTTCGATTTTCTGTATAGATAATTTGGGAAAATTGTTCTTTTCGCGAATCTGTTCAATTTGTTAGCATTGATCATTTTCTGAAAAATAGGTTTTGTTACGCCAAAATACTCATACGTAGCACCATCAACGAAAGTAACTTCTAATACCAAACCATTATGCTGGAAATCGGCAACGCCAGAGTTAATAGACTCATTGTATACTTCTTTATTAGCTTCTTTGGTTTCAGGAGCAATACTTACTAAAAAGTGGTATCCGTCAATAATACGACGGCTTTGAACCTCTGCTTCTTCTCTTTTCTCGTCACCCTCTTGAAATTTGTCTGGATGCCATTCTTTTACCAATTTTCTATAGGTAGACTTAAGAGCTTTAAGTTCAATTTCTTTTTCAACCCCGAAGAGTTTCTTATATTCATTAATACGCTTCATAATGCAGCTTTTTTGCGGGTGCAAAACTACATCTTTATTTTGACGTGAAAGCTTGAATTTCAGTAATAAAAGAAAAACTATCTTATATATTTAAACCTTAATCATTATTTAGTCCCTTTTCAAGAACCGATTTGATACCGGCAAGATTATCAGAGAATTCCATCATCTGCGAAAGTACTTGAGCCATCTCATTGGCATTACCAAACCCTTTTAATTTATTGTTCTTTACAAATTGCTCCTTTATAGCACTCCAACGAGCATCTTCTTCCGTAGTAAGATTACCGATCAGCTCATTGTACTTTAACAAGTTTGCTTCTGCAGAACCAGTTAAAGTCTGCGCTTCATTCTCATAATGTGAACGTAAAAGCGTGTTCAATTCCCGCTCATTCATTATAGGCACAATCTGAGCCACCAATTTATTCATATCTCTATAAGAGCCTTGAAGTTTAAAAGAAGGTTCTGTACGGTATTCATCTTGCATTGCGGCACTTTTAATGTACGTTGCATTTACTTTCAACAATACATCTCTTACCCGCAATACTTTTTCGAGAACCTTTTTATATTCTTCAACTTCTTGACTAGAATGGTTTCCAATTAATTGACCCTCATCAGATTTAGATTCAATTTGTTCTACCAATGTATACACATCATCAAATTCTTTACTCGCCAATTGTTGTAAAATAGGATTTGCTGTAAGTGAATTTTCTACAAGGCTGAGTCTAAATAAATGTTCGGTTTCGCCAATAATATCACCAAGGTTATAAATATCGGCACGGTTGGCTAACATATCTGGAATCTGAAATTTCTCTCCGCTTTCCGTATATGGGTTACCTGCCATAATTACGCAGAATTTTTTACCACGTAAATCGTATGTTTTAGGCTGACCTTCGTATACACCTTCTATCTTACGAGTACCATCTGATAAAGAAATGAACTTTTGTAAAAATTCTGGATTACAATGCTGAATATCATCAATATAAAGCATGACATTATTCCCCATTTCAAAAGCAAGGTTCAGCTTTTTAAGCTCTTCACGAGCAGCACTGTTTTTTGCAGAGGCTGGATCTACATTGGTAACCTCATGACCAATTGCCGGTCCATTTATTTTAACGAAAATTAAACCAAGTCGGTTTGCTATATATTCCATCAAGGTGGTTTTACCATACCCTGGTGGCGATATTAAAAGCAACATACCCATTCTATCGGTACGTTTGTTTGCACCTACCGTACCTAGTTGTTTCGCTAAATTGTTACCGAAAATTGGAAGATATACTTCATCAATTAATTTATTACGTACGAAAGACGTAAGCACTCTTGGCTTAAATTCCTCTAACTTTAAATCAATTTTCAGCTTTTCGGTTATTTCGTGTTTTGTCTTTTTAAACTTTAAAAATGCCGGAACTTCATCTGACACAAATAAGCTCATTCTAGAAATGAAATCATGATAATTGAACGTATAAACTCCTTCAACAATAGTTTCATGAGAACCCCTTAAGTCTTTTAAACTTTCATTCGGTGAAACTGCTTTGATTTTAGAAGCAGACTCATCTCTAAACAGAATGGCTCCTACAATTTCATTTTCATATCTGTTTAAATTAATATTAGCATCGACATCTTTTTTAGATTTTAAAAATGCACCTACCCATTGTTTCACCAAACGAACTTTAGATGAAAATTTTGGAGCTTCTTCAACACTTTTCTTAAACTTTAAATCTGCATTTTGAGATTTAAGTAATTTTAAAAATTCATCTTTTAATTGAATAGCAAAGCCACTATACACGAATTCAGAATCCGATTTTAGTTCTTCAAACAAATAATCAGCAATATCTTCGCTTAATAGCGTGTCAAATAGCTTTGTTTCTTCAGAAAAGACTTCTATTTTCTTTTTTAATCCTTCAATGATAGAAGCGTATTCTTTAGATTCAGGAAAATATTGCAATACCTCTCCTGCAGCTTTTAAACCTTTATCTAATTCGGCTTTAACATCTTTATCCAAATCATACCAGAAAAATTGGGCATACCCACGAATTTCTGGTCGGTAAGTAAGTAAATCTAATTCATGGTGTTTATGTACCAAAAGCTTCAGTATTCTTGAAGCATCAACATCATGAACCCCTTTTATATAGCCTTCAGAATAGTCGTTTCTACTTTGTTCTTGAACAAGCTTCAACAACTCTTCATCACTTAAAGGAAGTAAATCGTCTTCGGTGAACTTTGAAAATATTTTGTAACCTAAATATGCAGCACGATAAATATCATCGGTTTCAGAAATATATTCCTGATTCCATAAGTGCCTATTCTTAACAAATTCTTCATTGTTCAGTACTTTGTAAAAATCGGTTCCTGTTAAATGATAATTGAGTTCGTTATCATGAAAAACAATGGTAAGGTCTAACTGTTGTTTGTTAACGCCGAATTTGTGTTTACCTAATCTAATAACACTATCGCCATCTTCATAAAGATCAAGCTTATCCTTTAACTTTCTAAGAGCATCTTCCCTAGCCGTTTTCAATTGGGTTTCAATCTCTTCAGCTTTACCACTATCATCAAGCTCTTGCAATTGAGAAATAATATCACGCAGCTTATTGATCATTAAATCTGACGCAAAGTATCCGTTGATTTCTACGGCAGAATTAAAACTCTGTGCCTTTTTCTGTACCCCTTTTAATATTCTGGCTGATGCATTGGCTAATGCGCTAGATTTTTTATTCCGTTTTTCAATTAAAGAGTTCTTTCTAGCATCAAAAGCAGCATAAACCTCTTCTCTCTTTTCAATAATAGTCTCGATAAATTCTTCAAAATCGGTGAATTTACCCTCTAGTTCCTCTAATTGAATAGATGTTTTAGTTTGATATTCATCACACTTTTCTGGTGTAGATGCCATATCTAGGTAATTGATGATACTCTGATCGATCAATTTCAATTGTGCAGCAAACTCTGCCTTGGCTTCAGATATACCAAGAGAATTTCTTTTGTTTTTTAAAGCCGCCTTAAGTTCATTTATAGTTGAGAAAATCAATGAAATATCATCGATTATCTTAGTGGAATGGGCAGTATCTTCAATTTCTAGATTAGAAACTATATCGATCAGCATTTCTAGTTGCGTACTGATCTCATTAATTTCTTCTTCCTTCTCTTTAGCTACAATTACCTTTTCAACAGTAGCTATAAATTCTTTTTTATCTTTTAAAGCGTCATGGTATGGTTGTAATGCATTCGGGTTTAAAAGAAACTGAACACAACGTTCTGATATTTTTTTGGTCTGCTCCCCTATTTGTTCTTCCAGGACCTCAATATATTCTAAATCAATATATCGTACTTCTTTAAGCGAAATAGCTTCACCTCTTAAAGATCGCAACCTGGTAAGTAATGCAACAAACTCATCAATACTTTTAAATGAGGTGCTTTTGATTTTATTAAATAACTCCTCAGAATTCTGTTGAATTAGTTTTGATTGATTTTGAGCATTTTTACGGAGTTGAACCACTTTTTCAAACTCATCAATAGCAGCGTTAGATGCTTTGTTGATTTCTTCAATAGGCTCGTTTAATTGATGTGTATCTGGCTCTGGCAACCAATAATACGCATCTAAAATATCTTTCGAGAACTTTGCAATATCACTATATAGTCCGGCGTAGTTGTCGTTTTTATTCAACAATGTAATTAAGCCATTGACTTCTGCCATAGCCTTTACAATATCTTTGTTTCCTATTTTATAAAGTAAGGTGTCTTCATGCTGTGAAGGCACGTAATCACCTTTTAAATAAGGTGTTTGCCAAATTTGAACAACATGGTGCTTGGTTTGTTCTTGCTCTGTTTTGAAATAACAAAGTTCACCGTTTTCTAAAATCGTAAATCCGTTACAGATTATCGGTGTCTTAATAACCTGACTTATGATATTATAAGACATGAGGTTATATAAACCTTCTGCAGCAGAATAAAAAACATAAAGAAAATCTTCTCCATTCGGAGAAATAATACGTTCTTGAAATTTTACATTAGAGATAGCATTATCAAAAATGTGATACTCTCCCGTTTGCAAGTAATACCCTGTTGGAAAGATGATACCTTGATCATCTGGCAGTAAAATACAGGCATCTTTAACAGAATCAATTTTTTGAACCTCTCGCATTTTGTCATTAAAAACAAAATAACGGGCAGCTTCTTGAAATGGTTTTATCTCTAAAATTAAAAGGTTGCCTAAATCTCCAAAACGATATTGACCGTCATCTAAAGTTTGGTCAACATATTCTACGGGTTCATCTAAAATACCCTTACCTTCAGCAGTATTGTCCTCAATTTTAATGGTAAGATCACCGCCAATGGTTTCTACAAATACTCGGTCTTTAATTGAAACATGAGAGTGAACTCCATAACGATGCATATCTCTAGTAGCTTCTTGCCATTTAAACTCTTGTTGAACAGGAAATTTGTATTCATGTTCGCTACGGTTATCAATATATTTTAGCGAATTGTCTACCACTAACCATTTAAAGGTTTTGATATCCGTAGGACTCTCACTTAGCTGAAAAACCATATGTAGATAATTTCCAATTACAGCAAAGTTGGAAAATATCGTATTTCTATAGTATTTATATAAATTGGTGAAATCTGTTTTAAAGGTCGCATCTTCTAACAGATCAAGATCAGCAGCTTTAAAACTGTTATCTGTAAAAGTGTAACTGCTAAAAACATCTTTAATATTTATTTCGGTTCTAAGACCAAAATGAACATTATACCCGAACAGGCAAGTGTCACCAAAAGAAACAATATCTCTTGCTATACAATTGTTCTCTGTATTGATTCTATCATTCGCAATAAGTTTAGTTTCTAATGATCCAAAAACGGTTTTTCTATCATCGTTTAGATTAATTAGCTTACTCTGTAACAATTCCTTCTGCTTTTGCAGTCGGTTTTTAATTACATCATAAGTACCACCATCTAAAATATGTTCTTCCGTTTTGTCTGTTCGGGATTCTTCTGCCATAAAAATAACTAGGCTTTAGTACTACATTAATAAATTACTTTAAAACTCTAAGTGTTAAGCGTCTATTTTAATTTTTTATCGCCCATACCTAACCCTTTTGCAAGGTTAAATAGATTGCTAAACAGCGTTTGCTCTTCACTATCGTTAGACTTTGATTTTAAGTCCATCAGTAAATTTGCTATAGTTACGTTTTTAAGGTCTTCAGTAGAGATACCATATTTATCAGCGAATTCTTTTACCTTTTCCAAAAGATTCCCTTTGACATCATCGCTGCCTAAAATAGCATCTTTTACATCTTGTATGTTAGTACTGTTTTCAACCAATCTATCATAGCCTTTACCTTTGGTTATTTGACCGATAATTTGATCAAAGAACATGGTCTCACCACCAACAATATCAATCTTGGCAGCTTTTAATGCATCACCAATAACCTGTGCTTGTGCATCGGCAATATCTTTCTGGATATTAATGTGGGCAAGATCAACTTGTAATTCTTTGTCTAAACGCAGTTTAAATTCTTCGTGTTCTTTACCAACACCATCTAATTTCTTCATTGCATTTGCCTTCTCTTCTATACCAGCAGCATCTGCCATCGCTTTTTCTTTGATAACATCAGCCTCTGCTAATCCATCTTTACGCTTAGCTTCTGCTTTTGCTTCAATACCAACAGCTTCAGCTTTGGCTTTCTTCTCAATGATGATGGCTTGTACAATTCCTTCACGTTCAAAGGCATCTGCTTTCGCATGCATAACTTGAGCTTCAGACATACCCACCGTTGCCTCTTCTTTAGCTTGTGCTTCCGCTAAAATTTTACGTGCTTCAGCCTCTTTCTCACTAGCCTCTTTATGAGCCAATGCTTCAATATTGATTTCTTCCGCTTTTTGTTTTGCAGCCTCTTTTTGAGCCTCTGCCGCTTTAATCGTTTTAATTAAATCTTCTTGAGCGTTTGCTTCAGCAATTGTAATCTTCACTTGTTTCTCACGATCGGCAGTTTTGAAAGCTTCAATATCCTTCATGTTCTCTTGCTCTTCTACTACTCCTTTTTCAAGAGTAACACGATCACGAATAACATCTTGTATATTCTTTTTCTCTACTTCAACAACTTTTTCTTTTTCAATCTGTGCCAGCGTAACAACTCTTTCTCTTTCCGTAGCTTCTAAAAGTCTGTCTTTTTCTACTCTTTCCGTCTCTACGGCATCTGTACGTTGCTTGTTTTTCAAAGCGACAATAATTTGACGCTCCATATTCTCTTCAGCAACTTTTACTTTTTCTTGGGTAGCAATACGAGCAGTTTCTGACTTTAAACGCTCTTCTTCGGAAACTTTTAAAGTTTCTGCCTCTTCGCGAGATTTTATGTTCGCGATTTCTCTTTTTTGTTGTTCTTCTTTTTCCGCTAACTGCTTGTCTAGCTCTAGAATAGCTTCACGAGCTTCTACGTCTTGTTTACGAATGGTTTTCTCCTCGTCACGCTTAATAAGGTTTGATTTTACATTTTGTGCAGCCGTAAGGTCATTAATCTTCTTGATACCTTCTGCATCAAGAATATTATCTGCTTTCAAATGCGCTACGGCAGTTTGCTCCAGATAATCTATGGCACAATCTTCTAAGGTATAGCCATTTAGGTCAATTCCAATAATATCAACGATCTCATCTCTAAACTCTCTACGCGCTTCATATAATTGAATAAAATCGAACTTTTTACCAACGGTTTTTAAGGCTTCGGAAAACTTGGCTTCAAAAAGCTCTTCAAGTGTTTCTTGTCTAGAAGCTCTTTGCACACCAATGGTCTGAGCAACTTTTTTAATAAGGTCAACTTCATTATTTACCCTAACGAAGAATGCTACTTTAATATCTGCACGCATATTATCCTTACAGATAAGACCTTCTGTCGCCAATCTTTCAATTTGAATTTTCTTTACTGAAATATCCATAACTTCAACTCTATGAAATACTGGCACTACATACAGACCTTTGTCCGTAGCTACTTTAGTTCCTCCAAATCCGGTTCTTACCAAGGCTTGACCTTGATGAACTTTTTTGTAGAACATTGCTATGATTGCAAAATAAACAATGATAAGGAAGAGGATTACCCCCAAACCTATACCGATAATTGAAAAGATGGATTCCATAAATGATTTAAGTTTTATTGGTTATAAGATTGTACTAAAAAGTGTGTGTGATCCGCAGATCGTTTGATGATTAAAACCGAACTACCGTAGGTTAACGGTTTACGATCCAAAGATTTTACATAGATAGAATGACTATTACCATCTGCTTTTACTTCTGCATTACCCATTTTATCTTCGCTAATATTAGATAACAAAGTGGCTTGCCTGCCCAAAAAATCAACAGGAGCATCGCCATCTTTATTCAGTTGCTTGAAAAAGCCCTTGAACGGAGTGGTAAATAATTTATTGACGAACAATGCTGGAAAAAGCGAAGCGATCATAATAATAAATCCTATATAATTGTCATAGGTAAACGTCAATGTGGTCGCTAAAGTTGTAATCAACCACCAAACAAATATCCAGCAGGTAAACGTGAACATAAAAGGCAGTCCTACAAAGTTGAAATAGATAAGGAATATTTGCCACCATTTTAGTGGTCTACGTCTCTTTCCTATGACATCTTCCTGGTTGACTTCAGTGTTAGAAATATCTTCAAAATCAAGATTACCACCTTCAATACCAGCGTCTAGATCTACATCGGCGTCTACATCTATATCGACATCAACATCTAGGTCAAAATCAAGACCACCTATCATGGTTATGATCCAATACACCAGAAGGAGTATCAATAATAAGGTTAACGTGATATTTACCTCAGAAAATAATATGTCTATTAGTTGATTCAAATTTTTATTTTTTGGATTTGTTAAACCCTAGTTGTTCTTTAAGTTTTTGAAGTTCGTCATCTGCAGCGGCTTCAGTAGTATCGGCAGCTTTGTCAAGTTCTTCATCTATAGATTTACTCGAATTTGCGATATCACCATAAGCTTCTGCCAAGGCTTCTTCTTGCGCAATTTTCTCCTTCATTCTTTCAAGCATAGAAACAGTACCGGTGCTATCCAATTCAGCCATTTGCTTGTTTAGGTTTTTGGTGGCATTACTAACCTTAACACGTGCTTTAAGTGTTTTAAGCTCATTCTCCCAATTGCCTATGTTTGCTTTTAAAGCTTCTACATTACCTTGCATTTGACTCACATTAGCTTCAAATTTTTCAGTTTCGGTTTTTGTAGCTTCTAATTGCTTTTCATTGGTTTCCTTCTGCATTAAAGCTTCTTTAGCAAGTCTGTCCGCTTCAGCAGCGTCCATTTCTTTACTATTAGCCTTCTTTAAAATTATAATGGCTTTATCTTGATACTCTTTTGCTTTATTTTTATAAACATCTTGATCGTTCTTAGAACGTATGGCAAGTGCTTTAACTTGTGCAAGAGCCTCTAAACTTTTTTCCAAGTCTAGCTTCATATCCCTAATGCCTTGTTCGGTCATCTTAATAGGATCTTCCATTTTATCAATTGCTGAATTAGTTTCAGCCTCTCCTATTTTAAATAGTCTTTTAAATATATTCATGATTTTTTATTTTTAGTATTTAGAAAATTCAATTATTTGATCTGAGTATTCACTCATTAATAAGCTTAGAGAATTTAAGCTGGCTTCTATTTCATTTAAGTCCATATTCTCGATCTGTAACGTATCTCTGAATATGACCCTGTTTGCGGTTTCATCAAGAACGAAAGCTCCATGAATGATATCTCTATTCTTCTGTAGTAAACTTTTAAATATCTTTTCAGATTGATTATGAACAGAAAATATAAATTGTTCCATAATCAAAATTGGAGGTGATACTCCTAGAATGAGATTTTTAATTCCGAAATCTTCTTTCTCTACAACCAAAATACCGTCTGCTCTATTCTCTTTAACGATATTAAAGTTTAATTGAAGAAGATAATCTCTGGTTATATTAAAATGGTTTTTCATATTGGTTAGTTTTTGTAGGTGGATTCTTAGATTCAATAATACAACATATTATTGGTGTGTTTTCTTAAAATCAGATTAAGAACGCTAAAATGTAAACAACGACGATGAACATAATATTGTGTTTTAAATTGGTTAATAAAAAATAACAGCTCAAAATAATAGCAATTCAAATATTTATTGCTAATTTTGTTAGACAAATATAATACTATTTTTAGTATTTGCAAATATTATTAGCAAAAAATGTCATACTTCGGGAAGAATATCAGAAAAATTAGAAGCTTAAAAAGCCTTAGCCAACAGGCATTTGCTGAGCTGTTTGACCTTAAAAGAGGGACTTTAGGTGCATATGAAGAAGGAAGAAGTGAACCTAAATTAGAGACACTAATAAAAATTGCTAATTATTTTAGCATACCTATTGATGACCTACTCACAACTGAATTAACGGTCAATAATTTATTAAAATTCAAAGGCAATTTAACAGTAGAACAAGATTTAGGTGAACAAGAATTTTTTATAAAAGTACCTTGTATTACCGCATTAAATCAAAGTGATTATCTTAAGTATTACAGTAAAGATTCTTACATACAAGACTTACCTTTTTTATCATTACCTATAAATCCTGATAAAAAATTTAGAGCTTATACCGTACAGAATTTAGAAATGAGCAAGAACGAATCTGGCATGTTTCCTAAAGATATTGTTATTGGTGAATTAATACCGCCTGAGGTTTATTCTAAACTGAATAATGGGACTTTAGTATTTACGGTAACCAATCAAAATATCATTTTAAGAAGATTATTTATTACAAATGATAATTTTGTACTACGTGCCGAACATAAAAATGTTGATGATATCTTACTTGATTTAAAAGCGATTAAAGAGATGTGGCGTGTTAGGTATGTGTTTTATCATAGATTACCGGAGACCAACTTTAACTTAGAAGAAAAATTATTTCAGTTAGCACAAGATTTTGATAAACTCAAAAAAGAGCGATAATAAAAAAGCCCTTCATTTCTGAAAGGCTTTTTCTTAAACTTGAAAGTATATATGTCTTAGATAACTTTAACGTTCACTGCGTTTAAACCTTTGTTACCTTCTTTAAGTTCAAATTCAACTTCATCGCCTTCACGAATCTCATCGATTAAACCAGAAATGTGTACAAAGTGGTCTTTTTCAACTCCTTCTTCAGTGATAAAACCGAAACCTTTTGTGTCATTGAAAAATTTTACTGTTCCTTTACTCATTGTAATGTAATTTAATTTATAATACTTATTAAGGCGCAAAGATGACGCCAATAGTTGAGAAACAGCGTTTAAAGTTCTTTTATATCTGTTTTTTGTGAAGACTTTAAGAGTTTTCGTACTTAAATTGAGTTAATAGAAGGTTTGTGGTCATATTATTTCTCAAATAAACCATCCCAAATCTGAAAAATAACTGATTTATTGAATTTATGTTCAATTGTATAATCATAATTTATAATACTTTAGTAGAAACAACTTCATAACAACATACAATACTCATTTCAATGAAAAACTTATTCTTGTTCAAAAATGTCCTGTTTGGGCTACTATCTACATTATTTATTTCTTACAGTATTATAGCCCAAGAACCTAAATTCAATATTTCTAAAGATTTACTGTTAGTTCAATTAGATTGCAAAACAGATATAGACGATTTACACACTGCAGCCGGTTTGGCAACACTTTTAAAACATCCAGATTACAAAGATTTAAATTACTTCGCTGTTGCTGGTACTTATGGCATTCAAAAAGGATTATATGTTCCGCCAAATGAATTAATGAAAATGGCGTTTAAAAGTAATTGGGCAGATGCGGACAAGGAATGGGAAGCATCTTTAGATAAAGTGGTCTATAAAGCGCTGAAAACGATAAAAGACGGAGGTTCGGTTTGGGTTGCCGAAGCTGGGCAATCAGATTTCACTGCAGATTGGGTAAAGAAGTTGTCAGAAAAGAACTCTTCAATAAATATAAAAGAAAGTATTCATGTAGTTCAACATAGCGATTGGAACGAATCTGTTACTGAACCAACTAAATTAAAGTATGCTCAAACTGTAACGGACTACCATAAAATAGCAGATGGTAATGAGGTTGGCAATGGTACACCGGGTTTAAAGTCTGATGGTAAGGTTGATTGGGAATCTAAATTAAACGATGAACATTTGACCAAAGTTTGGAATACTGCTATTCGTTTAGGAAATGAATATAATGGTAAGGACGGCAGATATTTAAATGAAAGTGTTGCAGAAGGCGGATTGGATTTTTCTGATTTAAGTGAAGTTTGCTATATTTTAAACCTTATGAGCATTAAAAATACAGATGAGTTCTTTACCTATTTTATGGTAGAGTAAAACCTATTTTAGTTTTAAAAAGGCCTCTTGCAATCTTTTTGTAATGGGGCCTTTTTTACTTCCTGAATATAGCTGGTGGTCATCAATATTTTGAATAGCTGCAATTTGTGTACTGGTACCTGTTAAGAAGGCTTCATCAATACTTTCAATTTCAGCTACCTTAATGGCTTTTTCTATAATTTTAATACCAAGTAAGTGGCATAGTTCAATGACTACAATTCTGGTAATACCATTAAGAATATGCTCATCTGCTGGGTGAGTATATACTGCTCTGTCTTTTACAAAAAATAAATTACTGTGAGATGCCTCCGTAAAAACGCCATTTCTATGTAAAATGGTTTCATAACAATCATGCTGCATAGCTTCTTCGTTCAGCATTACATTTCCTAAAAGAGAGGTCATTTTAATATCGCATCTAGACCACCTAAAATCTTTTCGTGTAATAACATGTGCATTCACCAAATTTATTTCAGGCAAAAGTTTTGGTACAGCATACATCATTACTGTTGGTTTTATGTTTGACGGAAAAGAATGTTGTCGCGGTGCTACTCCCCTAGTAATCTGTATGTACAGCATACAGTCCACATCTGTCAATTGAGCAGCGTGTAATAATTTGGGTATTTCATTTTTAAGAATAGCTACATCAAAATCAATATTAACTTTATGTAAACCGGATTGCAGTCTTGCCAGGTGCTCTTTTTTATAAAAGAAATTTCCATTTATTTGAACCATAACCTCATAGAGACCGTCACCGAAAATAAATCCGCGGTCAAAGACAGAAATTTTTGCTTCAGCAGAATCTACAATCTGTCCGTTTAAATAAACTTTATCTGGATAACTCATATTATTTTAAAACCTATTAAGTATTAATGGAGCATTAAGGTTATAACTATGTACAATTGAACCATAAATATAGCTACAGAATAAATAACTCTGGCATGGTTGCATAAAAAAAGCAGCCTTATGGGCTACTTCTTTATACATTTTATCTATTTATTAATTGTTGCTGGCTAAAGCTGTTTTGTTATAAGATAACCTATAAATGGCATCACCATAATCATCTGATATAAGCATAGATCCATCTTTTAAAACTAACATATCTACCGGTCTACCTGAAGCTTTTTGTTCAGATTCATCTAACCAGCCATCAATGAAAATTTCGTTATTTACAACTTCGCCATCTTCAATATCAACCATCATAATTCTATAGCCTACTTTCTTACTTCTGTTCCAAGAACCGTGTTCCGCAATGAAAGCTTTGCCCTTATATTCTTCTGGGAACATAGTACCTGTATAAAATTTTATGGCCAAAGGAGCAACGTGAGCATCTAGCTGCAAAGCAGGGTCAACAAAATCTGAACAAGGTCTTAAATCTCCAAATTCTGGATCTTTAACAATACCACCATGGCAAAATGGATACCCAAAATGCTGACCAGCTTCGGTAACTGTATTCAATTCGCAAGGAGGAATATCATCTCCCAACATATCACGACCATTATCTGTAAACCACATTTGCTTTGTATCAGGATGCCACGTAAAGCCAACTGAATTTCTAACTCCTCTAGCATATATTTCACGATTACTACCATCAGCATCCATTCTTGAAATCGTCGCAAAACGTTCATCTTCATCGGTTCGGTTACAAATATTACATGGTGCACCTACCGGTACATATAATTTATCATCAGGTCCAAAGGCTATGTATTTCCACCCGTGGTGAAATTCCGTCGGAAAATCATCATAGATCAATTCCTTCTCTAACTCACCATCTATTTGGTCTTCAATATTTGGGTATTTCCAAAGACTACCTGGTTGCGCAACATATAAATCACCATTTCTCATGGCAATTCCGTTAGGCACTTCCATAGTATCAAGCACTATAATATTGTCCGCTTTAAAATCTCCATTAGTATCTTGTATGGCATATACATTATTTTCTGTTCTAGTGCCTACGAACAATGTTCCGTTATCACCCATTGCCATAGAACGAGCGCCGTCTACTCCCCTAGCATATACTTCAATTTGAAAACCTTCTGGAAGATTCAGGTCTAGTAACGCCAAATCCGTACTATCAAGTTCAATTTCTTTTGCCGTACTATCATTGTTTTCTTTCTTATTTTCTTTACAGGAGTGTAATGCTATAACTACGGACAAAACCATAGCTAATTTTAAAAATGAAGTTTTCATATAGAGGTAGTTTAATTTGATACGAAGATACACAACAGGATTTACTATCAAGATTTTTTGAATACAGTTGTAGATTATTATAATTAAAAAAAAGTCTGTCATAACCAAGTTATGACAGACTTTAACCAACCAAACAATATTTTAATATTTAGGAGTTTCCATCCATAGCCTTGCCAATAAGGGTGTCACCTTGTATAATTTCAAATGTACTATTTATGGCAGCATCATCATGTAAAGACCTTACCAGTGTTTGTGCAACATCATCTCTAGTAATGGAGCCTTGCTTATTCAATTTTGATTTAAGTTCGATTTTACCTGTGCCAGCATCATTGGTCAATGATCCCGGTCTAACTATTGCGTACATTAAATTTTTAGATTTAAGGTATTCATCGGCATTGTGTTTTGCTTTTAAGTACTCTTTTAAATCACTGGCTTCCTCAGGATTGTCCGCACCCATCGAACTTAACATGACAAACTTTTTAATATTCGCTTGCTTAGATGTATCGATAAGATTTTTTGCACCTTCTTGATCAACTTCAACTACTTTTTTACCACCAGATCCGGCAGCAAAAATCACTTTATCAATATTTTCTACAGTATGTGATAAGTCTTTTTCTAAATCACCTAAAACCGTTTTTATATTATCTTTTTCAAATTGTTCTTGCTGCTCTTTTTTGCGCACCATGGCTACTGGTTCAAAGTATTGAGAACTTTTTAAAAGGTTAACTATTTTTTTTCCTGTGGTACCGTTAGCACCAGCAACTAATACATTTTCCATCTTCAAATTGTTTATTTGCAAGTTGGCTAAAATATACAGCTATCATTAATTCGTAAAAAGAAAATCTTAATGCTAAACGTTTGTTTCCTCAGTTTTAGCTAGCCTATTTAATTGAGCTCATAACCATTTGTTTTGTGCTAACAGGAACAAATAAGAAAAGGTAATTTTCAAAAAAAATATTCATATGAAAACTGAAAATAAAACAGAGACTTATAATTCTGATATTCCCCAAGAAGATTTACAAGCTTTAGGAGAAAAGGTGAAAAACACCCGTACGGATAATGGTGATGATAGCCAATTATACGACAGAAATAGAAAAGTTGATTTTGCTGGAAAAGATTTAGATATACCTGGTAGAAGTCTTCCTCAAAATAAGGTTTCAAAATCTTTAAAAGATGAAGAGAACCAGTTATATAGTTTAGGTGGTGCTGAAAATGAAAATTTAGAACATAATAACGATGATATTTAATTAGTGTTATTACACAACATTAAAAAAGGCAGCCATTGGCTGCGTTTTTTTTATACATTATTTTTAATTATTCTTTCCATAAGTTGGGTAGTCTAAATATCCTTCTTTTCCTGGTGTGTAAAAGGTATCGGTATCCCAATCTGCTAATGGGTAGTTGTATGTAAACCGTTCCACCAAATCAGGATTGGAAATAAACGGTTTACCGAATGCCACCAAATCCGCATTACCCTCTTCGATTACCTTGTTGCCTGATTCTTGATTAAAACCAGCATTGATCATTAGAGTACCATTATAAAGAGGTCTAAAATGTTTTGCAATGTGTTTTACTGCAAACGGTATATTAGAAACATCATTAAAAGGTTCGGATAAATGCACATAGGCTAAATTGTAGTCATTTAACTTTTTAATGATATGCTCAAAAGTAGGAATTGTTTCCTCGTCCATGGTAATACCGAACATTCCGTTTAAAGATGGGTTAAATCTAACACCGATTTTTTCTTGTGCGATAGCCTCTTTAATAGCATCTAATACTTCAAAAAAGAAACGAGTTCTATTTACAATGCTTCCTCCATACTCATCCGTTCTGTGGTTAGATGTTCCATTAAAAAATTGATGAAATAAGTATCCATTGGAAGAGTGAATTTCAACACCGTCAAATCCTGCTTCCATAGCATTTATAGCTGCGTTCTTAAAATCTGCTACCGTTTGCTTAATGTCTTCAATGCTCATGGCTTTTGGTGTAACCGTATCTTTAAATCCTTCTGGAGTATATGACTGTGCATTCGGGTTTATGGCAGATGGCGCTAAAGGCAATTCACCATTATGGAAATCTGGGTGAGACATTCTACCCACATGCCAAAGTTGTATGAAAATCTTACCTCCCTTATCATGTACTGATTTCGTTACTTTTTTCCAGCCTTCTACCTGTTCTTTTGAATAAATGCCAGCTGTATTTACATAACCAACGGCATCTTTAGAAACCTGCGATCCTTCAGTAATAATTAATCCTGCGGAAGCTCTTTGCGAATAATAGGGAGCATGTAAATCTTCTGTAGGGATATTACCTTCATTAGCAGCTCTACTTCTTGTCATAGGTGCCATAACCACCCGATTTCTTAGGTTTAAAGTTTTATTATAAGGGGTTAATAATGCTTGATTGCTCATATGTCTATATTTTGTAAAGTATGTTTTTTGTCGTACAAAGTTCAAATAATAACAAGTAGTTTATTGACTCTAATCGTTAAAACAATGTTATAAAACGTATAAAAAATAGATTGCTTCACCAATATTTTATTTTTGTTATTCTAAAAAAAAACCTTTCTAGATTTTTATCGTAGGTAGAGATAATGACAACTTTTCCAAAATATTATTTTATGATTCATAGCCGTAAATGGGCACTAAAACTTACCATATGTATTTTTATATTGAGTGCGACAACAGTTGTAAATGCCCAAACTTTAAAAGGTAATGTTACCGATGCCGAAGGTATTGCTTTAGAAAACGTAGGAATCTTTAATCAGACTTCAGGTGAACATAGCCATACAAATTTATCAGGTACATTTTCGCTCACTTCTACATCGGTAAATGACTCTGTTTATTTTTCTAATTTAGGATTTAAAACATTTATTCTTGTAGTAAATCAAGACCATTTAAAAGAGGGTATAAATATCACTTTAGAAGAATCTAGTATTAATTTAGAACAGGTTGTGGTCGTTTCTAAAGTTGATGCCATGAGTAGAATTGTGAATGTAGATGTACAGAACGACCCTGTAAAATCCTCTCAAGAGATTCTTAGAAAAGTGCCGGGTCTGTTAATTGGTCAACATGCCGGCGGTGGTAAAGCTGAGCAGATTTTTTTAAGAGGATTTGATATTGATCACGGTACCGATGTAGCCATAAGTGTAGATGGTATGCCGGTAAATATGGTATCTCATGCACATGGTCAAGGGTATGCCGATTTACACTTTGTAATACCGGAAACTATAGATAATATCAACTTTGGTAAAGGTCCGTATTACGCGGACAAAGGCGATTTCAATACAGCCGGTTATGTAGATTTGAGTCTTAAGAAAAGCATTGATAAGAGTATGGTCTCTTACGAAGCGGGACAATTTAATACAAACAGATTTGTAGGTCTTTTCAATGTTTTAGAAAGCAGTAAGAGTAGCGCATATGTAGCATCTGAGGTATATTTAACTGACGGCCCATTTGATTCTCCACAGAATTTTAACCGTGTAAATATTCTAGGACGATATAATTATAAGGATATAGGGAAAGAGGAATTAACTTTAACTGCATCGCGTTTTCAAAGTAAGTGGGATGCTTCTGGACAAATTCCACAACGCGCAATTGACCAAAGAATAATAGGTCGTTTTGGTGCTATAGATGATACAGAAGGCGGACAAACTAGTAGAACAAATTTAATGTTGAACCATACTAAATTTTTAGGTGAAGATCAATTTTTAAAAACAAGGGCTTTTGTCAGTAAATATGATTTTGAGTTGTTCTCAAATTTCACCTTCTTTTTAGAAGACCCAGTAAATGGAGATCAAATACGCCAGTATGAAGATAGAACCATAATGGGAGCTGAAACTGTCTTTGAACAAATAGATATAGCCGTTGGTGCAGATGACAGGTTTAAATATTCTGCGGGAATAGGATTTAGAAACGATAACGTAGATGATGTAACCTTAGAGCATACTTTAAACAGGAAGACGGTTTTAGAACAATATGCCTTTGGTGATGTAGATGAAACCAATATGCACGGTTTTGTTGACGGTGAATACAAAACAGGTAACTGGACATTTAATCCGTCCGTTCGGTTCGACTATTTCAACTTTGACTATGAAAACAAACTGAGTGAATTATATGATAATAAAAGCGAAAACAAGGCTATAGTGAGTCCTAAATTGAACACTATTTATTCAGTAAATAAAGACTGGCAGTTATTCTTGAAAACTGGCTTAGGTTTTCATTCAAACGATGCCCGTGTAGTTACGGAAAACGAAGGTAGAGATATTCTTCCAAGAGCATATGGTGTTGATTTTGGAACTATAGTGAAGCCAGTGGATAAATTGGTGTTGAACGCAACCTTATGGGGCTTATTTTTAGATCAAGAGTTTGTATATGTTGGTGATGCAGGTATTGTTGAACCAAGTGGAAAAACTAGAAGAGTTGGTGTAGAAGTTGGTGCACGATATCAAATGTTAGATTGGTTATATTTATATAGTGATGTTAATTATACCTATGCTAGAAGTACAGAAGAAGCTGATGGGGAAGATTATATTCCACTAGCACCAGATTTTACTGCTGTAGGCGGATTGTCTTTTAGTGATATTGGTAATTTTTCAGGTAATTTGAATTATAGATATTTAGGTGATAGAGCGGCTAATGAAGATAATAGTATTGTTGCAGAGGGTTATTTTGTAACAGATTTAAACCTAAACTACCATATCAATAATTGGACAGTTGGTGTAATTGTTGAAAATCTATTCGATACCGAATGGAACGAAACTCAGTTTGCTACAGAAAGTAGACTGTTCAACGAAACCGCATCAGTAGAAGAAATTCATTTTACACCTGGTACTCCGTTTTATTTAAGAGGTAAGGTTGCTGTTAGATTTTAAAGAGTTGTTCTAAAAAGATTTTAAAAGGATGATTTGTTACTTCTGTAATGAATCATCCTTTTTTTAGACCAAGGCAGCATGCAAGAAGTTTTTAAAGATTTTAGTACCGGTGGATTACTGAAAATTGGTAATGAATTATTACTAGAATCTTATAGAAAACCAAAGCAAGCCGGAATCTATATCTTTATAAGAACCACAAATCAAAAAGCTTCTATAGAAGTAGATGGTGTTCCATATACCATTTCTGAAAACAGTTTACTGGCATTAACACCAATTCAGTTCTTACATTATACAGAAGGCAGTAATTTGATCGTCTATCAATTTAACAGAGAGTTTTACTGTATAAAAGACCATGATCAAGAAGTTAGCTGCGCTGGCTTATTGTTTTTTAGTAATGCACATATTCCCGTTATAGATTTAGAAGAAAAACAACAACGAAAGTTTGATACGCTGCACGAGGTGTTTGTTGATGAGCTAGAAACTGAAGATACCATTCAAGCAGAAATGCTTCGTATGCTTATGGCTCGTTTTATGATTATGAGTACGCGACTACTTAAAGCAAAAGAAGGGTTTAGCGAAGCTACCAATGATGTCAAAGTAGATTTGCTCAGAAACTTCAATTTGCTGGTTGAAGAATATTACAAATCGGAACATTCGGTTGCTTTTTATGCCGATAAGTTATTTAAATCTCCAAAAACACTCTCCAACACATTCTCAAAATTTAATACCACTCCCCTACAAATTATTCATGAGCGTATTATTCTTGAAGCAAAGAGATTACTTATTTATACAGATAAGACCACAAAAGAAATTTCTTATGAAATTGGTTTTGAAGATGCCTCTCATTTAAGTCGCTTATTTAAAAAACAAACTCAGCAATCTCCGTCTGATTTCAAGAAACAACTTAAAAAATCATTTTAGGGAAAAATTGACAATACCTCGGGTAAAATTGCCCGTTTTAAGATTCTTAATACCTAGATCTTTGTAGTGTAGAATTAAAACATCAAAGACATGAACTTAAAACACAAATCAATCTTCAATTTAATTGAAATATTTACCTCTAAGAAAACGGTTATACCTAACACTATCAATGTAGATAAGCATTGTCAACATAATCATTTGTCAGATTACTATTGTGATTCTGATAGTACTTCAAGACTAACAAAAGCATTCGGTTCTTTTTTATAAAGGAAAAATTGACATGTAGAAAGGAAGTCTCTACATAATAAGAGTTCCATAGCGAAGCTACCTTTGTACCAGATAATTTAAAGAACAAATCAATAATAATTAAACATAAAAATATGAGCACATTTAATATACCAACAAGAGAAGATGTAAGCGAAAACAATAAAGCGATTTTCGATAATTTAGAAAAAGCTTTGGGCTTTGTTCCTAACTTATATGCAACATATGCAAATAGTGATACGGCATTAGAAAACTACTTGAATTTTGCCAACGCAAAAACATCATTATCAGCTAAAGAGAAAGAAGTTGTCAATTTAGCGGTTAGTGAAGTAAATAACTGTGTCTATTGTTTGTCTGCACATACGGCAATAGGTAAAATGAACGGATTTACTGATGACCAAATTCTTGAACTAAGAGCAGGTAAAGCATCTTTTGACTCCAAATTGGATGCTTTGGCTCAATTAGCAAAAAACGTTACAGAGAATAGAGGACGTACAGATGAAAAAGTTTTAGAAAATTATTTTGCTGCTGGTTATACAAAAGCAAATTTAATTGACACCATTTCATTAGTAGGTGACAAGACAATATCAAACTACATACATAGCACTACTCAGGTGCCAGTTGATTTTCCTGAAGCAGTTGCTTTATAAATACAATTTTACAAACAATAATTATTAATCTATCCATTAGAGCAAAAGCTCACTAAATTTTAAACACATGAAAAAAGTATTATCAATTTTAGTAATCGTATTAGCATTTTCTTTCAACGCAAACGCTCAAGACAAAATGATGAAGCAACCAGTTAAGAAAATTGCTTTAGAGCAAACAACTGGTGAGTTTACACAAAAATCAATTACAGTTAGCGAAGGAACTTATGTTTTTGATGTTGCGAACAACAACGTGGGTAAAGACGTTGGTTTAGTTTTGGTTAAAAAAGGTATGGATGCATCTAAACCAGAAAATCATATCCAAACGGCTTATGTAACAGCTGCGGTTAAAAATAATACTGTAGGTCATTCTAAAGCTACAAAATTGGAAAAAGGAGAATATGTATATTTCTGCCCTTTAAACCCAACTCCGCAATACAGTCTTATTGTTGAATAAGAAGTAATTAGCTATAAATAAAAAGGGCTGTTCTTTAAGAACAGCCCTTTTCGTTTTTATAATATCTATGGAAATAGAAAACTATTTTCTTTGATTAATCTTCTGGCGGATGCCCGTGAATATCTTCAAATACCCTATCGAAATTTTCACGTAAGTAAGCATTCAATTTTTTTTGGTAATCATCTTTCAGCCAGCTTAAGAAATTATATGTACTCTTACTTATGCATTTTCCATATACATGAATACGATTATCAATATCTTCCTTTAACAATTTTGCTAAAGCTAGTGCATCATAAACATCTTCACTATTTTCAATACACATATAAGCATGATGTGCAATGGATCGTTCTAAAACAACTTTTGAAGATTCCCCTGCAAACGTTGCCGTTTCGTAAGTTTCTTTAATATCAAAATAAGTGTCTTCTGAGTTCTTGAATTCTGCTTTTACTTCTTCGGAAAGCTCAAGTTTAAAATCACTTTCAATATCCTCATCATCCTTAATACGGTCCATGTAGAAATTGGGAGACTTGAATATAGCTCCCCAATCTAAATCTGCACCCCATGGTCCAAAACGATAAAGGTTGTTACCTAAATCTATAACCGTAAATTTAGATTTGTTATTCAAAACCCTAGAACCCCTACCGATCATTTGATAATAAAGAGTAAGAGATTTTGTTGCCCTATTTAAGATAATAGTATCAATAGTAGGCTCATCAAAACCTGTGGTCAATATACTTACGGATGTTAGTATAGCATCAGGTGTTTCTTTAAACCATTTTAATATTTGCTTACGCTGCTTTTTGGTAGCAGTATTATCAAGATGCATAATATTTAGACCAGCAGCTTGAAAAGTATGGTATACCTGTATAGAGGTTTCAATACCATTGTTGAAAATCAATGTCTTTTTACCTTTAGAATGTTTGGTATAAGCTTCTAATAGCTTACTTAACATTGCAGGGCTTGTATATAGATCAGCCGAAGATTTTACGGTATAATCACCATTAGATCCAATTTCAAGAGACGTAAGTCCCATGTCGTACTGAAATACCTCCGCTCTTGCCAAGAAATCATTGGCAATAAGATTTTCTATGGTTTCACCTGGTATAAGCTCATCATAGTTTTTGTTCATTGGTAAGTCCTTGTTAGAACTTAACGGGGTTGCCGTAACACCAAGAACAAAAGAATTTTCGAAGAACTTAAAAAGTTTTGTGAAAGAATTATAGTGAGCTTCATCAATAATAACCAAACCAACATCAGAAATATCTAGTTGGTCATCGTTCAACCTATTGTTTAAGGTTTCTACCATGGCTACATAACAACTGTAACGTTCATGGTCATCAAGATTAGCCTTGCTGTTTACTACTTTATTAACAACGCCAAAACTAGTAAGCATGGCAGAAGTTTGGTTACAAAGTTCAATACGATGCGTCATTACCAAAACCTTCTTATTGTGGTTTTTGAGGTATTGACGTACCATTTCTGAAAAAATCACTGTTTTACCACCACCGGTAGGCAATTGGTATAGAAGGTGATAATCTTCTCGTTCTGAATCGAACTTGTCAAAAATTTGTTGAATAGCTCCTTGTTGATAGCTGTAAAGTTCCTTGTCGGTCTTTCTATCTTGTAATTCAAAAACTGTCTCTTGCATAAAATCTTCTCTGGAGTTTACAAAGGTAACATTCTCCGCAAAACATTACTAATACATGGGTTAAAAAGGGTACCTTTTGCGACCATGTGTAAACTATATTAACCATAAGCGTATAAATTATTGGAACATTTACATTATAAAGTGTACAAACCAGTAGGTATGCTAAGTCAAATGACTTCTGGTGAAGACCGTCAACGTCGCAAAAAACGATTTTTGACAGAACTTCATGATTTTCCAGAGGGAATAATGCCAGTAGGTAGATTAGATGAAAAATCTGAAGGTCTTTTGTTAATGACCACTGATGGAAAATTAAGCGATACTATAAATAGAGCAGGTATAGAAAAAGAATATCTAGCACAGCTGGATGGTCTGATAACCACAGAAGCTATAAAAGAAATATCTGAAGGAGTAACTATTGGCATATTTGGTAAAAAGTATATGACCAAACTATGTAATGTAATAATACTAAACGAACCTCCTGCCTTGCCCGATGCTGATGTACAATTACGAATTGGTAGACACAGACCCACCTCATGGATACGTATTGTAATTACGGAAGGTAAGTTTCGTCAAGTGCGTAAAATGACGGCAGCCGTAGGGTTTCCAACATTACGTTTAATACGGGTAAGAATTGGTAATATAGCATTAGAAAAAATGCAACCTAATCATGTTGTACCTATTTCAGATTTTCCACCGCTTTCTTAGGAATTCTCTTTCCTGAAAAACGGGAAAAAATAGTAAGACTCTTTTTGCTGTTTATAAAGTAGACTCCCGTTAAAAGCACAGCCGATGCAATTGCAGATTGTAAAGTAATATCCTCATTTAGAAAATACCAACCTAAAAGCATAGCTACAATTGGGTTTACATATGAGGATGTGGCCACTTTCTCTGGCGAAACTATTCGTAGCAAATAATTGAAGGCAGTAAAGGTGACAATACTACCAAAAATAATTAGTAGCAACATGGAAGTTATAACAGGCGTGCTCCAGTGAACAGGAGATATCCATTCTTCACCAAATAAAGTACTGATGATTAATAATGAAATTCCGCTTGTAAGCATTTGATATCCAGTATTCACAAAGAAATTTTTAGGTAAATCTGCCTTACCAACAAATAAACTACCATAAGACCAACTAAGCATACATATAAATATGAGTACCATACCTAAAACAGCACCGTCTTGGGCAATAATATCATCTTGACCAACTAGGAGAGAAATACCGGTAATACCCAAGATCACTCCAATAATGGACATAGGTTGTATTTTCTTGCCTTGTAAAATCCGCATCATTAGTAAAACAACTAATGGCTGTGCAGAAACTTCTAATGCAGCAAAGCCGCTGTCTACAAATTTCAACGCCCATACAACTACTCCGTTCCCAAATGTTAGGAATAGAAAACCTGCAAGAATAGTATTCTTGAATTGCTGTTTGGTAATTTTAAGGGAGAAGCCTAATATCTTAGATATGATAAAGATTAGACTACCAGCTGTAACAAAACGAATACCTGCCAACATAAAGGCAGGTAATTCCGTTACTGCAATTTTATTCCATAAATAGGTGGATCCCCAAATGAAATAAATGGCAAAAAATGACAATACTACCAGAACGGTGTTGCGTTGCATTTTCACCATTAAAAATATTTAGAACTAAATCTTCTTAACACGAACGGCGTTCATGCCTTTCATGCCTTTTTCTAACTCGTAAGAAACTTTGTCGTTTTCCATAATTTCATCAATAAGACCACTAACATGAACAAAGTATTTTTCATTGTTCTCTGCGTCTATGATAAAACCAAAGCCTTTAGTAGTATCAAAGAAAGAAACCTTTCCGTTTCTTACTGGATCAAATTCTTCAACTTCACCTTCTTCTTTCTTAGGAATACCTAAAACAATATCTTCAGCCTCTACTTCCACCTTCATTGAAGGGTCCGGTGGTGTGTCAACTAAGTTACCGTTGAAGTCTACATAAGCCAATGGAATACCAGAAGTACCATTTTCTTTTGCAGCTGCTTTACGAGCAAGCATTTTTTTCTTCTTTTCTTCACGCTTTTTTAAGCGCTTTTTTTCTTTTTCAGTTTTATTAAATGTTTGTTGCGATTTTGCCATTCGTAATTTTAATGATAATAATAGATTTTGCAATAAAGGAATTGAAATACGTGTTGACGTGTATAACGAACGGTAAGTTTTTGAGTAAACTATTATTCCGTTTGTTGTAAGGTCATTGCAAGAATTATGTGCATCCCTTTAAAGTTCTACAAAGATATGATTTGTATTTCAATTATTTAGCATTAGAGGGACTCAAACTATCAAAGTTTTAAGCTACTTCCATTTAAATTGAATATATCATCACTATATAAAGCAAAATTTTAATGTTTTTTGCCCATTCTCCTACTTCATTATTTATAGAATAAATGAAAATTGAAAAAGAATTGTTAAAATTAATTTTTTGATAAAAAATATAAAATGCTGATTATTAGTATTTTGAATGAAAAATATAAAATTAATTTGTTAAAAATAGTACCTTTTTATACATAGTACTGTAACAAAATAAAACATTCGTCGTCTTGTAAGTATAAGAAAATTATTAATCATCAATTAAAAATCAAATATCATGAGAACTTTCATCAGAAACACACCGACAGAAACAAGAAGAAACACTTTCTTTTCAAGTTTTAAAAACAGTAAAAGAGTACAATGGGTAGCATCAAGAAATCACACTCATTAGTAAAACATCAATCATTCATCAATCACACGGCTAATCACCGAAACTAAAAACGAACATCATGAGAACTTTCATCAGAAACACACCGACAGAAACAAGAAGAAACACTTTCTTTTCAAGTTTTAAAAACAGTAAAAGAGTACAATGGGTAGCATCAAGAAATCACACCCATTAGTAAAACATCAATCATTAATCAATCACACGGCTAATCACCGAAACTAAAAACAAATAACATGAGAACTTTCATCAGAAACACACCAACAGAAACAAGAAGAAACACTTTCTTTTCAAGTTTTAAAAACAGTAAGAGAGTACAATGGGTAGCATCAAGAAATCACACTCATTAGTAAAACATCAATCATTCATCAATCACACGGCTAATCACCAATTAAAAAACGAACATTATGAGAACTTTCATCAGAAACACACCGACAGAAACAAGAAGAAACACTTTCTTTTCAAGTTTTAAAAACAGTAAAAGAGTACAATGGGTAGCATCAAGAAATCATACCCATTAGTAAAACATCAATCATTCATCAATCACTCGGCTAATCACCGAAACTAAAAACGAACATTATGAGAACTTTCATCAGAAACACACCAACAGAATCTAGAAGGAATTCATTTTTTACCAATTTTAAAAACAGTAAACGAATACAATGGGTAGCGTCTAGACATCATACACACTAAGAATACATCATTCAAAATTAAATCATTAATCAATTCGGCTAATCACCGACTAAAAAACGAGCTTCATGAGAACTTTTATCAGAAACACACCGACAGAATCTAGAAGAAATACATTTTTCTCAAGTTTTAAAAACAGCAAACGCATTCAATGGGTTGCGAGTAGAAATCATACCCACTAATTTATGTAAATCTAAATATGGGCTTCTATTTCAAATTGTATTTAAATAGACACGGATAAATTAGACGGAGATTAAGTCTAAAAAAGAAAAAGGATAAAACCTGTAGGCCTTATCCTTTTTTTTCTTTTAAAATTATTGTTTTAATCTTCTAATGTAATCTCCTCTACTACTCCATTAGGGTAAGTTAACGTAGCTACATCATCACATGTAGAATCTCCAAAATCAACATTAACTGTTAATCCGTTTTTTGTTAAATCCATATCTCCTCCAGATACATAAGAGCAGATAATAGCGCTGGTTAGTGCATTATTTACAGTAACATTATAGGTGTTCCCTTTATATTGTACTGTCCAATTCCCCGTAATACTAAACGTAGTAGTTACTTCTCCAAAAATTAAAGTAGTAGCCCTTACGCCATTATCAGAAATAATAGAACCATCTTCCATCTCTGCAATCATATCACTGGTAACCTCAAAGGTTATTGCACTACTATCTATATTAGAGGTAAATACGAACGACCTTGAACCGTTAATTTTTATGTCTCCGATATAGAAATCATCATAACTTGCAGTAAAGGAACCAGATTGATCCTCTAAATCATAAGTTACGGTAAGCACCCCATTTACATTCTCAGTACCATTAAGTACACAATTATTAAATGTAGCAACATAACCGGTTTCTGAATATACGGCAGAATAACAATCAAAACTGTAAGATTTACCAGTAGATTCAGCATTGGCATTTAAATTAAAAAGTGCTAAGTCAACACCATTGGTAATTTCATCAATTTCTAATACTGCCTTCAAATCTGATTGGGTCAGACTAACTTCTTCATTAACAGTATCATCATCACTACAGCTATAACCAATAACTACAACAGTAATTAATATAATAGGCTTTTTGAATATCCATTTTAAATATTTCATTTTTTCTTATTTGTAGGTTGAACTCTTGGAACGTTCAATAATGGATTATAGTATTGATAGAAGGCATATTAACGCTGTATTTTCGATGAAATATAACTTGATTATAAAAGTTATGAGTAAAACGATTTAAATCGTATACGATATATTATATTTGATGTATGCTGGTAAAAATGAACTTAAGAGATCAAGTACGGGATTATCTGTTATCTGAAATGACAACAGGTAATCTTAAAACAGGAAAGACCATTAATTTAGCAGCGTTAGCACGGCATTTAAAAGTTAGTGTTACTCCTATTAGAGAGGCTTTAACCCAATTACAACAATCCCATATTATAAAAGCCGTACCCAATAGAGGATTTATAATAGCAGAATTAGATGTAGAAGAGGCTGAAGATTTGTATGAGTTGGTTGCAAATTTAGAGGTCATGGCCATTGAAAACTCAGAGTTTACCGAAGAACATATTATTGAACTTAAGGAACAGCAAGAGGTATTTGAAAATGCCAAAGATGCTATTTCTAGAATTCAGGCAGATTTGGAGTTTCATAGGTTATTGACCAAAAAATACAAAAATGACTTGGCTTTAAAAATACTACATGATCTAAAGACACGTATTTTTTTTTATGAACGTGCCTTTACAAATGATGACTCCTTCTATAACAAATCTGACAATCAACATGAATCCATTATTTCAGCAATTGCAGACGATAACGTACCTACGGCTTCCCTCCTACTAAAGATGAATTGGATGTTGATTTTAAATTACGTTCAAAAGAAACTTACCGAGTAAAAACTACTCTAAATCTTGTAATAGTTCTTGTGCAGAACGGGTTACTTTAAGGTAACCATTATATGCCCATTTGCAGAAAAACACCATAGCAATCATAGTAATAGCAAATATTACATATTGTTCTGTTTTTAAACTGGTTAGAAAGACATTTTTATTTGAAATAATTTTGGATGTAACTGGTACTATAAAGAAGAGTCCAACAAAACCAATAGCTATACCTACTTGTTGCAATTTTAAAAGTCTATTCTTAGTCTTTAAGTAAAACTTTAAATTGTCTTTATATGAGCCGTTTAAAATATCAATGTTCTTTATTGTTTTTAAGGTAGTTAGCACCATAACAGGTAGTACAATTAAAAATAACAAAGTAAGTATGCCACAAACTTGCAAATACCACGTATCTAATTTACCAAAGTTTAGAATAACAAAAAATGCAATGGCAAAACAGACAAAAGCGCCTAAGGTTTCATACTTTGTAATGGTAGTGAATTTGTTTTGATATTTCTGTTTGGTCATGTCTAATATGATTTTATTCGTTAATTTTTTTTGATGATTTAGTTCATCGCTTAATTGTGTCCAGGCGGACTGTAATTCTTCTAGTTCCATGATTATTGTTTTGTCATGTTCGTTTTTAATTTCTTTTTTATTCGAGATATCTTTGTACCGACATTACTGGCGCTCAAGCCTGTAATGTCTGCTATTTCATTATAGCTTTTACCTTCTAATAGGAGAAAAATAAGTCCTTTTTCTAAGGTGTTTAAATGCTTTAAATGCTGATAAAGTAGTTTTAATCGCTCGTCATACGCATCATCATTAGTATCTGATTGCTTTAAAAAAACATCTGCAATGGGGACCGAATCTGGTCTTCTCTTTTTTTTCTTAATAAATGTGATTGAAGTATTCATAGCTACGCGATACATCCAAGTTGTTATTTTTGAATCGTTACGAAAAGAGTTAATATATTTCCAAAGCTGGTAGACCACTTCTTGAAACAGGTCTTCTTGATCTTCTTTGTTTTCGGTGTAGATTGAAGTCACCTTATATAACAATGCCTGATGCTCTTGTATTAATTCAGTAAAGACTTCTTCTTTTTGCATTTATAAAAATCTATTTACCCATTAGTATGCCTTTTACACAGTTTGTCACACTTTAAAGTAAATTCTTTTTTAAATTAAAGTAAAAACATGCTAACTCATACAACATGAGACATGTATGTGCGTTTTAGTAAAAAAATAAATATAAGGTATGCAGTTCTTAAATCCAGAAATTGAAGCGTTGACCAAGAGAAAAACCACACGAAGTTTAGTTAAGAAAGAGGTCTCATGTGGTATTTTTCAAGATGTAAAAGATATTCCGGTAGTTGCCGAAGCCGTTGTACTTAAAAAAGTATAACTACTATTTAAACAGCAATGCGTCTAATCCTGGAATTAGGTTTAACGCATTTTGGTAATATAGTTTTTTCAGCACATCATCAGGTAGGTTCAATCCGTACATGGACCAAAATGCGTGATATTTCTTATAATAAGGAAAATACTCATCGTTGCTTTCCAATACTCTAAAGTACGTAGGGAATTCTTCTGGTTTCCAACTATCCTTACCGAACAGTACCCTGTCTTGATACTTAATAAAGAATGCCCTAGCATTCTGAGGTTGTCTACCAAGCTCTGCAATTACTGCAGATATACCCACATTCATATTTGGCATTTCATCTAATAGCTCTCCTAATTTTTTAAGGTTGTTAGCATGCCAACCCATGTGAGCATTTATAAATTTGGTATTCGGATGTTTTTTGAATACGTTATGTTGCTCCTGAATAATTTGCTCGAAAGGCGCAGGGTCAGTAGCTGTACGCTTTCTTCTAGGGTGCGTTTTTAATTCTAACCAACGTTCGTTATCAGCATCCATATCATCCCAAAAAGACTTTGGGTCAGCAGCATGAATCAATACCGGTACTCCCATTTCTGCGCATTTAGCCCAAATGGGGTCTAAACGGGGGTCATCTATTGCCAAACGATTACCGTCTGCATCTTTATTACGTAATCCTAAACTTTTAAAAATCTTTAATCCCTTAGCTCCGTTCTTAATATCTTGTTCTAATTGGGCTGCAGCCTGTTTTCCCCATTCCATATCTTTTGCTCCTTCAAAATCTACATTGGCAAAAACTACAAACCTATTAGGGTAACTTTTATTGATATTATCAATTTTCTCCTTGAGACTTGGTCCAGACCTTCCACTCAAGTTCACCATTATGGCTTCGTTCATAACATCCATATAAGAAATTAATCCGTTTAAAGCCTCAACTGACATATCTCGTTGATGGCTATGAACGTCTATAAAAGGAAATTTAGCTTTAGTTATTTCGCCACCAGGCACCACCAACGTAGATGTAGGGTTATATTCTTCAAAACCCATTTCTTGGGCTGTTATAGTAGTAGTTAGTACTAACGTTAGTATAGCATAAACGGTATATTTTAATTTGATCATATTAGGTGTTAAGTGTGTTATTGGTTCGCTTTAATAGATTTTGGTATTCTAGGTTTGTGTCCACATCAATCATTTGATCTGCTGCCTCCAAAGAAATAATTGCATTGCCTTCATTGTTTAAAATTTCCTTGGCACCGAAATCTCCTTTTAAAGTAGTTAATTTTTCGAACAGCAATTTAGGAAACAATGCGGGTACACCCACTTTTTTATGATAGTTTGTTGCAATGATTTTTAATGGATTTTTTGTAACCTCTTCAATTAATGAATCTAAGTATACAGAACTCAATAATGGCTGGTCTGCAAGGCAAATTAAAACACCCTCCAAGCTAGGTGTTTGCTTAAGTAACACTTTAACCCCGTGGGCAATACTTTCGCCCAACCCATTTTCCCAATTAGAATTTACGATTATTTCAATATTTTTTTCCTTCAAGCTACACTCAGCACTAATAAATTCAGCGTTTGAACCTAGTACGACATGAATTGATGTTGCATTGGTCTGTTGAACAGTTTTAATGGTTTCCATTAAGAAATTAGAATCTTTCCATGGCATTAACTGCTTGATGCCTTCCATTCTGCTAGAAGCACCAGCTGCCATAATAAGAACTGCTATATGCACATCTTTCTTCAATGAACAGATTTCAATTTGTCTTTCAACATTACAGGTTGTGTTTTTCTAATTACGGTCAATATTTCCGCAAGAATAGATATTGCTATTTCTTGCGGCGTTTCAGCTCCAATATTTAATCCTGCAGGACCATGAATATTCTCAACAAAATCTAAGTCAATATCCATATCATGTTCCAATAATTCAGATAGCAATTTCTCCCTTCTTTTAATTGGTCCTAAAATTCCTAAATATGTAGGTTTACTATTTTTTAATCTTATTAAATACTTCAAGTCTTTTACATAACTATGTGTCATTAAAAGAATAGCGGTATTCTTATCTATTGTTTCAACAGGAAATTCTTCTGGTTCAAAGTCTAATAATCTATCAATGCCATGAAAATCAGCAATAGTTTTATTCTCTTTTGGTGTTACGGCAACGTTCACTTCCCATCCCATACCCAATCCAAAATGAGCTAGTTGAACCGCATCATGCTCACCTCCTATCAATAAAAGGCGTTGGCAAGGTTCTAATGTCTGCAAAAAGTGTAGACTATTTTGTTGTTCCTTAGTACTAGAATTAAATGTATAGGTAACAGAATTTAGACTTATAAATGTACCGTATCCTTCTAAATCTCCATATTCTTTTATGTAAGATGTGTTAAGCTTGAACGATTTCCTATTTTCTATAACGAAATTAAATTCCGTAATAAGAGCCTCCTCTGGTGAAAAGGATTCCAATAAGATATAAAGTAAACCTTCACAACCTAATCTGAATCTACCATCATAGGTCATTAATTTTGTAATTCCATTCTCAAATACCGATTGTGCTTGAAACAAAACTTCTTTCTCTACACAACCACCACTAACTGCACCTATCATTACATCATCTTCACGAATAAGCATGCGAACCCCAGGTTTCCGATAAGAAGAACCATCTAAATCTACGACAGTTGCAAGGACACACTTCAAATTTGCCAATTTAGCAATGCTGTACTCCTTAATTATTTTCTTGAATTCGTGAGTCATTAACCGTAGATTTTACACCTTCTAAAGTACTAAAATTAATGCATATATTCCTAAAGCTTATTCGTCTTAAAGCCAAATAAATAAAGGTGTTCACATAATTTCAAATACCTAATTTCTTCGGCTTTAACAATCTTTAACATTTATTTTTTCATTCCTCATAATTTAAATAAACTTTGTTCGTTCTGCTAGTTGAACCTATAATTAATTAATATGAAAAATTTCTTGAAGTCCTTTAGTGTATTGTTTATGATAGCACTATTTGTTTCTTGTGGTAATGCAGATGATGATGTTAGTTTGAACTTAAATACAGGAGACGGACTAGGAGAAGGTACCGTGGTAGATGATTGTTTAGGACTAGAAGAAGGTGAACTGGTTCTATCTATACAAGATCAATACACTACCCTACCTGGTAAAGTATCTGTATTTTTTAGAGTATCCGATACTGGTGGAAATCCGGTTCCCGGCTTAACGGCAGATCAATTTACAATTTATGAGCAAGGTAGAAATGACGATTGTTTTAATACGATATCTACATCAGAATCATCGGCACGTATATCACCAAACTCTCAAATTTTCTCAAATAACACATTGCTAGTTTTAGATTTAAGTAATAGTGTTTTGAGCAGTAGCTTAGAAGAATTAAAATTGGCTTCCACTAGTTTCATTGAAGCAGTTATGCCAGAAACAGCAAATGAATCCGTTAAAATGGCTATCTACTGGTTTGATGGTGAAGATGAATTACACTTGTTAAATGAATTGACATCTTCAAGAGTTGAACTTACCGAAGCTGTTGACGGAATAACAGATGATATCAGCAATGACCCTTCTACAGATTTATATGGTGCGGTAATAAAATCTACTGATATCGCGTCTGATTTAGTAAAAGTATCTACTGAAGGTGGTAAAATAGGTGCTGCATCTGTAGTATTGTTTACAGATGGTACAGATCAAGCTTCACGTTATACGGAGGATGCCGCTTTAAAGAAAGTAAATGAGGCAAATGCTAATATCTCTTTTTTCAGTATTGGTTTAGGAGCAGAAATAGACACTGAGGTTTTAACTGCTATAGGTAAAACAGCAAGTGTTTTTGCAACCAATAAAGATGAATTGGAAACAACGTTTAGAGACATCTCTGAAAAGGTTTCTGAAAGAGCCAATAGCTTTTACTTATTTGAGTACTGTAGCCCTAAAAGAGATGGTAGTGGAGAAAACAATTTAGCTATTGAAATCAATACCGGTTCTAGACAAGGAGCAGTACAAACCAAGTTTAGTGCAAACGGATTTACAGGAGGTTGTGAATAAGTAATTCTCACACAGAATATAAGAAGAAGCATGAAAATGCTTCTTTTTTTTGCTCTAATATGAAATGAACAACGTATTGATAATCATCTCATTGCACTAGTAATTTGCAGGGCGAAGCTCTTTCATATTAACATTTAAACATCCGTTTATCGATTTGTGCCGTATATAAAACCGATTAGACTAATATTAATTAAAAAGAACAAAATGAAAAAATTATCCTTAGTTACTATAGTATCGGTAGCACTTTTATCGTCTTGTGTTTCTAAAAAGAAATATGTTGCTTTAGAAGATAACTTATCTCAAACTCAAAGTACATTACAAAAGACCCAAGTTGAGAAAGAAGAGCTACAAGCTCAAATGACAAAAATTGAAGCTCGTGTAGAAGAGTACAATTCAAAAATCAACTCATTAAAAGAGATGAACGATAGCCAGTTCACAAGTGTTGATGATGTTGCCGTTATGAGTAACAATACAAAAGCTAAGATGAGAAATACATTGAAAAATGTTGATCCAGCAAAATTAGCCGGTGCAAAAACACTACAAGATTCAATGAACTTGGCTGTTTCTTATAAATTGAAACAATCAATTTCTGAAGAAGGTGAAGATATCAATGTTAGTATTGATAAGACTGTTGTTATGATCAATATCTCTGATGAGTTATTATTTAACACAGCTAGCTATAATGTAAGCAGCAAAGCAAACAACATTTTACAAAAATTGGCTGACGTAATTAAGTCTGAGCCAAGTATGGAAGTTATGGTTGAAGGTCATACGGATTCTAGAACAATCAACACTCCTATGGTTACCGATAACTGGGATCTAAGTGTAAAACGTGCTACATCTATTGTACGTAAATTACAGAAAGAGTATGATGTTGATCCTTCTCAATTAATAGCTTCAGGTAGAAGTAGCTACTTACCTTTAGTAGAAAATGACACTAAAGAAAACATGGCTAAAAACAGAAGAACTAAAATTATCATCTTACCTAACTTAGATAAATTCTTTGCTCTTTTAGATGCAGAAGATGCTATGTAAGAATTACAATTCTATATACATTAAAAGGGAAGCATTGCTTCCCTTTTTTTATGCTTAAAAATTAAATTTATTATCTAAATATCATTGCATTTGGTACTTGAATCTGAGGTTTATTAAGGTCTACTAAGAATCCGTTAATTACCGCGTAAGCTATAACTCCGTCTTTTTCTAAGAAGAAAGTCGGGTTGATTCCCGGCATTAAATTCAATTCTGGAACTGTATATTTTTCTCCAATTAAATGAACAGGGTAAGGTGAGTTAATATTTTTAGCAGGGAAGGATGATAAACGCAAATATCCATAACCTTGTTTTAATATATCGGTAAAATTTAATCCTTGTACATCGTTAAAGTTATTTAAAGTCTTTGGGTATACTTTTGCTTGTTTGATTGTATAACCAGTAGCATCTAACGTTTCGTAACCATAATACGTTGATAGATCACCTTGATCTAAAATTCTACTACTATACCAGAAAGAGTTATGGTCAGGGTAATCAACTTCAATCTGGTTCATACCTATATCTATTTTATAGGTATTACCCATAAGTTCGTAGTTTGCGCCAACAATTTTTAAATCGAACAGCTTTCTATCATTCTCCGGAATTTTCTCGTATTCATCAATATCGATAGCTTCATAAGACTTTTGAGCGATAGTATAAATGGCAGATAAAATAGAGGTATAATTCAGTTTTCTGATTTCTTGCTTTTCAACATCCTCGGGAAATCCGCCAGATTCAATTAAAATAGTACTCGTCCCCCATTTTTGAATATTATCCCCAAAAGCTCTTGGCTCAAAATCATCATTATATCTACCTACTTGCCCGGGAGCATATTTTTGAAGAATATCGTTCATAAAAACAATAATCTTCATGGCATTACCACGAGTTTCATTAATATCTTTTTCATAATTATAAGCAGGAGCTAGATAAGAGATTGTAGCTGGTTTTTCCGTACGTTCCGCATTATAATACGTGCTTTGATCATGAAGATTGAATCCGAAATCGGCATTAAGACTATCTCTAACTCTTTTCAAGGTTTGAGATTCTGGGGACTGTAAACGCAGCGCATCCCTATTAATATCTATCCCTAACAAATTTCTACGTTGGTAAAGTTCGGCTCCATCAGGGTTGAGCATTGGTAAAAAATGAACGGTAAGATTGGTAAGAATAGCATCTTTCTCTGCTTTAAAATCAGCACTATCAAAGAAATTAAGAATATCAAAAATAGCTTGTGTAGCCGTTGGTTCATCCCCATGCATTTGAGACCAAAGAAAAACATTGGTTTCGCCTGTTCCAATGCTTACCAAGCTTAAATCTTTACCGCCAATAGATTTACCTACGTTACCTACTTTAAATTTAGCATTGGCAGAAAACCTATCAATAAGGGGTTGTATGTCGTTTCTTTTAATTCGCCTTTTACCAATGGTACTTTCTTTGTAATTCTCATAAGTGTCGTACAACTGAGTGGTAATATTATCTGATTGCCCAATTGCAGAAAACGTGCATAAGCTTAGTATGGAGAGTAATAATTTTTTCATTTATAGTTCTTCTATTTTAATGTTATTTTGTCTTTGGTAACTCTTTAAAATTCAATTTCTTGACCGCTTTTCTGACCTTGCCCATGAACTCGGTTCCCGGATCAGTTTTCACAGTTCTATAACCTTCATCTTTTTCTAACCAGAGTGGATGATTTTCAAAAAGGGTGTATTCATAATGTCCGATTAAATAATCGATATCGTACTTATCTTTCAAATACTTTACCAGCCAAATATTAGAATTCAACTGTGCTTTTGTCAAAGGTAGCTCTTCAGTACCACCAACATTCTCCACTCCAATGGCACAATGGTTGAGACCAATGACATGGCGCGCCATGGTAGTTTCTGGTAGTAACTGATATATAGTACCATCTCTATCTACCATAAATTGAGAAGATACATTTAAGCCGCTTACATTTTTAATATCTGGTCTCCAATTAGGTAAGGTTACCGGGTCAAAGGCTTCAAATGATTTTTCGAAAGTGGGAATGACCGTCCAATGTAAAACAATCATTTTAGGTTCAATTTCCGGAGAATCTTGCTCCAAACCATATCTATTTTGCAGATATTCTACAGTTAATATTTTACGTTCCTCATTAAACGTAATGGGGTGCTCCACAATAGTTTTGGAGGAAGAACAAGCAGTTAAAATACAAATAAATAAAAGGTAAATAATAAGATGTTTCATTCTTCAAAAATTTCTAAGCTATCCTTAGCAACAGCGTATGATATGGTAATTTTACGTCTACCCCATTCCTTGGCTTTCTTTACATCTTCTCCCATGTAAATATCAATACGGTTGCGCCAACGAGAATGCATTTTATCTTTTACCAAAAATATACCATCAAAGGTATCTATCTTCACCATGGTATTATAGCTTAATCCTTTCTTTAATAAATCTCTAGAAACAGCAATCCATTTTTGACCGGGTTTTATAGAATCTCCCCATGCAGTAATAGCTGGGTGTTCATAAGACGTTTGGTATGGCAGGGAGTTATACGCAGTTGCGGTAACATTAATAGGAACCCAATTATACTTATCATCCATAGGTTTCTCTGAACAGCTTAAAGCTATTATCAAGATTATTATAATAGATGATCTTTTTATCATACCTACTAATGTAGCTTATTTTCTAAAATTAAAAGATCCGTCTTACTTTCTTTCCACGCTTTTTCTAAATATTCTGGTACAGGCGTAAAAGAAAAAGTAAGTGAACTTAACACGATATCTTCATCACCATCCGCATCAATATCGGCAGCATCCATTAAGAACCACCTCCCCATTTTAATATCTTTAAAGTGCTGCTGCTTAAATTGGTATTGCTCAGTGTTTATATTCTCTAAATACACGAAATTATATTCTGGATGGTTTTCATAATCAGGAAAAGTAGCTAAGAGAGCCAAATCTAAATCACCATCTTGATCAAAATCATTTGCTATTACTCGTGTTGCGCCATTTAAAGGATGAAAATAGGTTTCCTCAAAATTATTTTCACCGTCATTCATATGAATACGCATACCGTGGTATGGTTTGTTTACAAATGATTTATCGGCATTATCGCCGTTTACGGTAATGATATCATCATATCCGTCACCATTATAATCTACCAATTCAAACCAACTAGAACCGTAAACCGGACTAAAGCGTATTACTTTCTCGGCTGTAAATTCTAAGTTATCCTCTTGATATAAAATATAAACAGCCTCATCACCTTGCGACACCATGACCACTAAATCATCTTTGCCATCCTTATTCATATCCTTAGGTATAACCCTTAATGTACCTGGTAAATCTAATAGCGTTCTTTCTTTATAAAAACCATAATTATCTTTTCGCAGTAAAGTCAGTTTCCCTTTTAAATCTCCAAATTCGCTAATAACAATTTCTTCATTTCCGTCATTGTTCAAATCAGAATACATAGTATGTACGGGTCTATGTAATGAATCTTGTAAAACTGCGGTAGCATTACCATGGCGCAATACAGATTGCCCTCTAGGAATTTCATTAGGGTCCATCTTACCCATATTTGTGACATAAATACTATCCTTAAGTATTCTAGCATCAATTATGGCAGAATCAAAATCTCCTAATAACTTAGAAGACTTTGTATTAAGGTTAAACTCGTTTAACTGCCCGTTACGAGTACCCGTAATTATATTTTTTGAATCGTCTTCTATTTTTATGTAAGTGATTAAGCTACCTCCCATACTATCAAGACTAATGGGCATGGTTTTAAATTGAGATAGCGGTGTACTTTCTGCAATGGCATTGTCATTATTTAAACTATCTGGTGCAAGCTCAATAATATACTTTTGTAATAAGTCCCAATTTTCTAAAGGTATCAATGGTTTTGAAGGATAAACACCTGTTTTTATTACAGCAATCTGTTCATGAAAAGGTAATTTGTAGTAAGGATGTTTTTCTGGAGTAATAATACCCATTCTAGCTCCCATTTCTGGTAAAACATAGTCTTGCCAAATATTTTTAGGTAATGATTGAATATCTGGAGCTACATGACAGCTAGCGCAATAGCTATTGTAAAGAACAACTTCTCTAGAAGGCTTTTCCGTATTACACGAAAAAAGCGAACACAATAAAATGAAGTAAAGGCAAGACTTAAAATCCATTAGAATTAAATAGTGTTATTAAAATTGGAATTGAAAAATGGAAGATACCCATACGTAAATAATCTAGCAAGATATAAATGCTTGCTTTTCTTTAAATTTGTAGGGCTATGAAAAAAGAAAAGAAACCAGATAATGTAGTTTTCAATGAAGATACTCAAGAGTATCATGGTAAACTATCACCTTTTGCAACAGGAGTATCGGCTCCAAAAATCACTCCTCCAGACGTAACTTCTTGGAAGAATACGCATATTGTAAGTGCCAATAATCAGTTTAAAGCAGAATATGAAGCATTACAAGAATCGTATAAAAAACTGATGGATAATTTTGAATACAATAATCTTGTATACAGTGCTAAATTTAGCTTTGAGCCTATTGTTGGTAAAGAATACCATTTGTATAAAGCAAAAGATGAAAGTACATTTCTATCATTGATTTTACCTCAGGAATGTAACTTTGACTATGTTGGTAGTTTTAAACTTACATCTGATAAAACATGGGAGAAATTGAAGTAATTCAGATAATTGAACGGTTTATGTCAAAGTAGAATTTGAACACATTTTAATTTTATAAAGAACACGATAAGAATGAAGAAAACAAAACTGCTTTTAGGTATTGTATTAGTCGGTATTATTGCTGCGGCATATTTCAACTACCCCAAACTAAATCTAATCTCAGGCTATGCATCGAAAAACATGGCTTCTAGTGTTTTTATTGCAGATAGAGACCCAGATGACATTACATTGAACGATAATGATATGCCTTTGATTAAATTGGCAGATACAGAGGTGTCAAATGAGAATACATCTGCGACTGCCAAGGTATACGGACTAATGCCTAGAACAGCGGTGTATAAAGAAGGACTTGGAGCTGTACTAACTAACAAAGAGTTTTCTAAACATAATTTCGACATTGTCCCCAATAGATTTATTGTGAAAGATACATTGCCTTTCCCCTATGGAAATAGCGGAGTGATTGATACTATTTTAGAAAATGTAGCCTACGATAAATTAGAAGTAGCATTCGAAAATGCTTTTAAAGATCCAGAACAAAAAACAAGATCTCTTTTAGTTGTTCATAAAAATCAAATTATTGGAGAGCGTTACATTCGCGGGTTTACGAAGGATACAAAAATTCTTGGTTGGTCAATGACCAAAAGTATTTTATCTACGCTTTATGGTATTTTAGAATATCAAGATAAAATTGATATGGAGTATAAGCCATTTTCTGAAAAGATCGGCATGAAGAGTCCGAAAATGAATATAACATTGAATCACCTATTACGTATGCAAAGCGGATTGGAATGGGACGAGAACTATTTTAAAATTTCCGATGTTACTCGAATGCTATTCTTGGATTCGGACATGACTTTGTCTCAACGTAATAAAAGAATAATAGCCCAGCCAACAGAAATTTGGAACTACTCCTCTGGTACCACAAATTTGCTGTCTGGTATTCTAAGAGAGCAGTTCAGCTCCCATCAAGAATATTTAGATTTTCCATATAAAGAACTGATCGATAAAATAGGAATGAATTCCATGCTCTTGGAGACCGATTTATCTGGTAATTATATTTTGTCTTCATACGGATGGGCAACTACCAGGGATTGGGCAAAATTTGGACTGTTATATCTGAATAAGGGAGATTGGAACGGTAATCGTATATTTTCAGAATCCTGGTCAGACTATGTAGCAAAACCTACAATCCATTCTAACGGAACTTACGGAGCTCATTTTTGGCTGAATGCCGAAGGAAAGTACGAAGACATTCCTAAAGACTTGTATTCTGTAAACGGATTTCAAGGGCAACGCATTTTCATAATACCCTCAAAAGATCTTGTGGTCGTCAGAACCGGATTAAAAGAACAGACCGATGAACAATTCAATACCTTATTGAAAGAAATAATAGCTTCAATTCGATAAAAGGGGCAAAATTTTAACCTTTTCAATACAATACCACATTTTTGAACATGTTCACAACAGAATTCTCTTGTCTGGCAACAATAGTTTCAAAGAACCCTAAATGATATATACATTTACAGTGTTATTAAAAACGAATTAAAAATTTTTCATTTTCATATAGTGTTCTCGTAAAAGAGTCTGATCTTCAATGATCGGACTCTTTTTAGTTTAGGGCGTTTTTTAGTATTCAGTATTCAGTTGGCAGTATCAGTTTTCAGTGTTCAGAAGAAACAGTATTAAGTAAAAAGTATTAAGTACTGTTTTATGATACCTAAACGCTTTGCGTTTAAACAACCATCAACGAACAACCATCAACGAACAACCATCAACCATCAACGAACAACCAACAACCAACAACCAACAACCAACAACCAACAACCAATTTACGGTAGCCAATTATCCTTACCAAAATTAGGTTTACGTTTTTCTAAGAAAGCGTTTCTACCTTCTTTTGCTTCTTCGGTCATATATGCTAGTCTTGTTGCTTCACCTGCAAATACTTGCTGACCCACCATTCCATCATCTGTTAGGTTCATAGAGAACTTCAACATTTTTATAGAAGTTGGTGATTTCTCCAAAACCTCTTGTGCCCATTGAAAAGCGGTGTCTTCTAGCTCATCATGAGGTATTACGGCATTTACCATACCCATATCAAAAGCATCTTGTGCAGAATAGTTTCTGCCTAAAAAAAAGATCTCACGTGCTTTTTTCTGTCCCACCATTTTAGCTAGGTACGCAGATCCATATCCACCATCAAAGCTGGTAACATCGGCATCGGTTTGCTTAAAAATAGCATGTTCTTTACTAGCTAAAGTCATGTCGCAAACCACATGCAGACTGTGTCCGCCACCAACGGCCCATCCAGGTACTACGCAGATGACCACTTTCGGCATAAAACGAATCATACGTTGTACTTCAAGTATATTTAAACGGTGCTGACCATCTTGACCAACATACCCCTTTTCTCCCCTAGCCTTTTGATCACCTCCAGAACAAAAAGACCATATTCCGTCTTTAGTAGAAGGACCTTCCGCAGAAAGCAAAACTACTCCAATAGAAGTATCTTCTTGAGCATCGTAAAAAGCTTTAATTAACTCACTTGTCGTATGTGGCCTAAAAGCATTACGCACATTAGGTCGGTTGAAAGCAATACGCGCTACGCCGTCACATTTTTTATACGTAATATCATCAAATTCTATAGCTGTTTTCCAGTTGGGTGATTTCATAATTTCTAACAATTCTATTATCGTATAAAGATAAGGGTTCAAAGTATACCTGTCCAAATTTCAAGACGCTGTTAAAGAACCTAACATGTAGTAATTAACTGAATCGAGTTAGTTATCGATTTCTTTGAAACAGTAGATGTGCCCAATTACTGCTATGTTTACGGCACAAACAACAGAATGTTTCATGAAACAATCCCTTTTTACTTTTATAAAATCGCTTCGTGAATTTTTAGCGAATAAATTAAACCAATACAACACAACATTACCCTATGTAATTACAGTAATAATTGCTTTGGTCATCGTCGTTGGCGGAATTAATTTATTTGTAGAATTGACAGAAACCCTAAAGACAGAAACCCTTGCCACTTATGACACTGCAATTACAGATTATGTAATTTCTTATCGTACACCCAGTTTAACATCTTACTTTAAGTTTATGACCTATGTTGGTGATGTGTATGGATATTTAATAGTACTAGTGGTATTTCTCTTAATCTCACTTTTAGTCTTTAAACGCTGGAAATACGTGGTACAGGCAACATTGATATTAGCTTTGGCTACCATTTCTAATATGGTATTGAAAAGATTTATTGACCGTGCAAGACCAGGTATTGAACATTTAGTTTCTGTAGAAACGTTGAGTTATCCTAGCGGTCATGCAATGAGCGCGATGGCATTCTACGGGTTTCTAATTTTTCTGGTCACCAAGTTCCATATTCAGAAAATGATGAAATATGTATTGATTATCGCCTTAACAGTTATTATTTTAAGCATTGGAATAAGTAGGATTTATTTGGGAGTCCATTTTCCTTCGGATATAGCAGGTGGCTTCATTGCCGGGTTCATTTGGGTAGTCTTCTGTGTACTTGTATTTGATTTGATACAATTGTTTAGACGTGATCCTAAAACATAAACGGCATAAAGTTTTAATATATTAATAACCTTGCTTATACCTTATTAAAAAATTGATATTGATATTTTAGTGAGCTATAAAAAACACAAATAAATTTTAAGAAGTAGAATTATGTCAAGAACGAAAATAGCATTGGTAACCGGTGGTAGCCGAGGAATTGGAAAGAATATAGCATTAAAAATCGCAGAAAAAGGTTTGGATGTTATTTTAACCTATCACTCTAAAAAAGATGCTGCAGAGAAGGTTATAAAAGAAATTGAAAAACTAGGTCAAAAGGCAGTAGCGTTTCAATTAGATACCAGTGACACCTCTAATTTTTCTAGTTTCCTTAAAACGGTTTCCATGTATTTAAATGAAAATTACCGTACAGCTAAATTCGATTACCTGATAAACAATGCAGGAACGGGAATTTACAAGCCATTTCTAGAAACTACCGAAGCTGATTTTGATGCTATGATGAACATTCATTTAAAAGGCGTTTATTTCTTAACTCAGCATGCCGTTGAACAATTAAATGATGGTGGCGGAATCATTAATATATCATCTGGATTGGTAAGGGTAACGATACCTGGCTCTTCTGCCTATGCAAGTATGAAAGGTGGTATAGATGTATTAACAAGATTTTTGGCAAAGGAACTTAGTGATAAAAAAATACGTGCAAATGTAGTAGCTCCTGGTGCTGTAGGAACAGACTTTGGTGGTGGGGCAAATAAGGATAATGAGGAAAGACGTGAAAAAATTAGTAGTAACACCGCACTTGGTCGAGTTGGTGAACCAGAAGATATTGGTGGAATTGTTGCTTTTTTATGTACGGAAGATGCCGGTTGGATCAATGGTCAGCGTATAGAAGCAACTGGTGGGATGATGCTATAAAACCATAATTTAAGAATTATTTTTTAACATAAATAAACTGTGAATACAGGTTTGAACAATTCTTAAAACAAACAATGAGAGTGTAATTAATACATTTTTAAAAATTTGATAATCAGTGATTTATTACACATTGTCATGAAAGTTAAACATATGTGAAAAGTGAGAAAAATCATCATAAATAAGTTTTATTTGTAATTAAATAAATCAAAAAAATTATGCAAAAAATTTTTCTTTTTACTGTAGCCACTTTTCTTTTATTTACAACGACTAATGCACAAGATTTTCAATTAGGTGCCAAAGCCGGTATTAATTTTGCACAAATTAACGGTGACAACACAAACGATTTTGACCCTATTACCGAGTTTCATTTTGGTATGGTAGCAGAGGTGCCGCTTTCCGACTCTTTTTCATTTCAACCCGAGGTACTATTTTCGGGTCAAGGCTATAGCCTAGATGATGATATTATTAACTTAGATTATGTAAATATTCCATTTTTGGCTAAATATTACGTTACAAAAGGATTAAGCATTGAGGCAGGTCCACAATTAGGTTTTTTAGTTTCGGCAAAAAATGAAAATACTGATGTAAAAGAATTTTTTAATAAAACCGATTTATCTTTAAATATTGGTCTAGGCTACAAATTAGGAAGCAATATTAACTTTGCCGTTCGCTACAATTTAGGCTTATCTGATATCAATGATTTAGACGGCTTTTCAGATAAATACAAAAATGGAGTAGTTCAAGTATCTATTGGCTATTTTATATTTTAGTTAATAAACAATAACTATATTTTAAAGGTTGATTATTAGAATTTAATAATCAACCTTTTTTAATTTCAGAATGTCTCATTTTGAAACATATATCCTACAATAAACTGAAATGCTAAACTGATAATACTTAAATTTCATATATAAATAACCACAAACATTTCAAGTATGAAAAATTTTTTCTTGGCAGTAATTGTATTTATTGTTTGTATTAACCTTGGATATTCTCAAGATTTTAGAGGATTAGATAAAAGTCCGCTAGACAGAGTGTATTTACCTGATCATTTTGCCCATGACATAAAATTTGCTCCTGAAAGAAACCTACCCGATTCTCCCATTCTCAGGGTAGATTATAGTAGACCTCAAAAAAATGGCCGTGTGGTTTTTGATGGTATGGTCAAATACAATGAAATTTGGCGATTAGGTGCCAATGAAGCTACAGAGATTAAAGTGTACAAAGATGTAAACATAGATGGAAAATTACTTAGAAAAGGTATCTATACCATGTATGCCATACCTACCGAAGAAGTATGGACAATAATCTTTAATAAAGATGTTGATCAATGGGGTCATTATAGTTATGATGAGAATAATGATGTCTTAAGATTAGATGCACATGTACTACACAATAATGCTCCTGTAGAAGAATTTACTATTCAATTTGAAGATTCGGAGAACGGTATTGCATTAATGTATATTGCTTGGGACATGGATAGGGTTGAAATACCGATAAGCTATTAGAGGGCTAAATTGTTTAGTTTTAAATAATTGCCAATCTAACGTTTTAAGGTCCTGACCACACTAAAGATATGGGGTATTTAGTGTTAAAGAGTTATTCACACGAATACTTAAAATCATAGAAAGCAACATCTGTACAGACACATAAAAATCATTTGTTTTAGCTCAAATCAATTGGTCCAAATTCTAACGTTATAAAAAAACAAACTTGTAGGTTTTCTTTATCTCATAATTAAAACTACCTCCAATTAATTTTAATAAATCGCTTATTTTTCTCAAATTCTTTTGGAGTTTTATCTAATATTTCTAAACGTAAGGCATCAATTAAAACATCTTTAGAAAATGTGTGGTGGGTTACCAAACTAACTTCACGTATAGGTTTAGGTTCGTGAAAATGAAGTATACGGCCCTTGTCATTATCGTTTATAGCCATTTCTGGCACTAAAGTGAATCCGCCATAATTATCGACCATTCTTTTAAGAGCTTCAATAGATCCACTTTGAAATTGAATATTCTTGTTATTATCGCTATTTCCACAAATATTCAATACTTGATTTCTAAAGCAATGCCCATTTTCCAGAAGCCAAATATTATCAAGGTTTTCTATCTCGGTAACACTTAACGTATTCTTCTCCTTTATAAAACTATCTTCTTGCCCGTAGAAAATGAATGGTTCGTTATATAATTTTATTTCTCGAATAAAAGGTTCATTTAATGGTGTCACCAAAATACCTAAGTCTATTTCTTTTTTTTGCAATGCTAAAATAATTTGATCGCTCTCCATTTCTTGAATTTTCAGAATGGTATTGGGATATTTCTCTGAGAAAGTACCTGAAATCAAAGGAATCAAATAAGACGAAATCGTAGGTATAACAGCCATTCTGTACTCCCCTTCTAGATTGTCAAGTTCCACATTCACCATGTTTTTTAATTCCTTTATTTCATGAAGAATAACTTTAGCTTTTGCGATAAAAACTTCCCCAAAATCTGATGGTTTAAAAGGCGATTTACTTTTATCGAAAATTAAAAATCCTATTTCATCCTCTAATTTTTTTACTTGAATGGTAATTGTAGGTTGTGTTACAAAACACTTTTCCGCAGCCGTAACAAAGTGTCTATAAGTATCTAAGGCAATTACGTATTCTAATTGTTGTATGGTCATTTATGGTACATATTAATTTTACCAATACAAGTATATAGAGTATTAATTTGATTGATACGGGTATGTAATTGAATTTTGCAGCAACCTTATAAATTAAATCTATATAAAATGAAAAAGAAATTAGCATCACTTATCATGCTTTCAGTTGGTATAATGGGTTTCTCCCAAACCACCGAAACTATTACAACTAATGGAGGTGTACCTGTTGGTGATAATCAAAACTCAAAAACTGTAGGCGAATACGGTCCGGTTTTATTAGAAGACATCTATTTAGTTGAAAAATTAGCTGCTTTTGATAGGGAAAGAATTCCAGAAAGAGTAGTTCACCCAAGAGGTGCGGGAGCTTCTGGATATTTTGAAGCTACAAAAGATATGTCAGCTTACACTAAAGCAGTTCCTTTTTCCAATGTAGGTAAAAAGACAGAATTGGCTGCACGTTTTTCTACAGTTATTCATGGCAAAGGATCTCCAGAAACAGCAAGAGACCCACGTGGTTTTGCCGTTAAATTCTATACCGAACAAGGAAACTATGATATTGTAGGTAACAATTTGCCAATTTTCTTTATTAGAGATGCTATCAAATTTCCTGACATGGTACATTCCTTAAAACCATCTCCAGAAACCAACAAGCAAGATCCTAACAGATTTTTCGATTTCTTTTCACATGTACCCGAAGCTACACATATGCTTACTAGATTGTATACTGATTTAGGTATTCCTAAAGGATATCAGTTTATGAACGGTAGTAGTGTTCATGGTTATAAATGGATCAATAGTGAAGGAAAAGTAACCTATGTAAAATATGCTTGGGTATCTAAACAGGGTGAAAAAAACTTAACAACTGAAGAAGCTGCAGCGCAACAAGGTAAAGATTGGCAACATGCTACGGTAAGCTTAAGAAAAGATATTGACGATAAGAATTTTCCGCAATGGGATCTTTATGTTCAATTAATTAAACCAGAAGATTTACATTCTTTTGATTTTTGGCCATTAGATGCTACCAAAGATTGGCCAGAGGATAAGATTGAGAAAATAAAGATTGGTACTATGACATTAAATCAGAACCCTATAAATTATTTTGAACAAGTAGAAAGTATAGCCTTTTCTCCTGGAGCATTGATTCCGGGTGTAGAGCCATCAGAAGACAAGTTATTACAAGGTAGATTATTTTCATATTTTGATACACAAAGACATCGTTTAGGTCCTAATTTCTTGCAGTTAGAGATAAATAAACCATTAGAAGAGCCAAAGAATTATAATTCTGATAGTTGGAACAGTGCCGGAAATAAAAGATTTGAAAATCCGGATGTAAATTATCAACCAAGTTCTAAGGCTACATTAAAAGAAGACCCTCAGTATAAACAGTCAGAAACTACTTTAAAAAATGTGACCATTACTCAAAAGAAAATCACAAAGACTAACGATTTTGCACAAGCAGGTGATTTCTACAGATCATTATCAAAACAAGAGCAGAACAATTTAATTAAAAATTTGAAGGGTGATTTAGGACAGGTTACAGATAGAAACATTCAAATGAAAATGATAGGTTACTTCTATCAGGCAGATAGCGATTTTGGCATGAGAATAGCAAAAGAACTAGGCTTTTCTCAAAAAGATTTTATGCACTAGAATAAAAGTAACAATTAACTAAGGGGATGCTTAGTAGCATCCCCTCTTTAATATTTAAAAATTATGAAAAATATACTAATACTATTAATTATGATCAGTACAATTACAAGCAGCGCTCAAGATATTTTTGATGTATCACGTAGTGGAGATATCGATTCTCTTGAAAAAATATATGACTTAAATAAAAATGCTATAAACGCGGTTGATAATAAAGGTTTTACTCCTTTAATTCTTTCAGCATATAATGATCAAAAAGAGGTGGTAGCATACTTGTTAGAAAAAGGGAGTAATGTAAATGCACAAGATGCATCGGGTAATACCGCTTTAATGGGAGTTTGCTTTAAAGGAAATATTGAAATCGCTAAAATGCTTATTGATCATGGGTCAGAAGTGAATCTACAAAACTACAATGATGCTACAGCACTTATTTATGCAAGTACTTTTGGTCATACTGAAATAGCTGATTACTTGCTTAAAAACAAAGCAGATGCATCTATAATGGATAATAGAGGGAACACAGCATTAAAACACGCACAGATGCAAGGTAATACAGAAGTTATTGCACTTTTAAAATAAATTACATATCATCTGATTAAATCACAAAATGCCTTTAAAAAGGGCATTTTGTGGTTTTTGTATTTATCATATTATTTAAAAATGAATATGTTCTTTGCAAGGTTATATTTATCTTCAAATTATATTTCATCCTTAAATAACCAATAATGAGAATAGCTGTTTTTAGTACCAAAACTTACGATCAAGAATATTTTGAAAAATATAATAAGGAGTATAACTATTCTTTTTCTTTTTATGAAACAGCATTAAATCCTGATACTGCCAAATTAACTGCAGATTGTGATGCGGTCTGCGTTTTTGTAAATGATATTGTAGATGATAATACTATAAAAATATTATCCAAAAATGGAATTCAACTAATTGCGTTACGCTGTGCCGGCTACAATAATGTAGACTTGGATGCTGCTGCAAAAGAGAATATAAAAGTTGTAAGAGTTCCTGCGTATTCTCCAGAAGCGGTTGCTGAACATGCCTTAGCGTTAATTCTAACCCTAAATCGTAAAACACATAAGGCTTACAACCGTGTTCGAGAAGGTAATTTTTCGCTTAAAAACCTCATTGGCTTCAATTTAAACAACAAAACCATTGGCGTTATCGGTACAGGGAAAATTGGAGAAACATTCTGTAAAATTATTAAAGGATTCGGGTGTAAGATAATCGCCTATGATATTGCTGAAAACGAGAATTTAGTAAAACTAGGTGTTGAATATATGCCATTGGAAAAGGTTTTTGAACAGTCGGATATTTTATCACTTCATTGCCCGTTGAACAAGCATACCAAGCATATAGTGAACAAAGCCTCTATAGCATCAATGAAAGACGGAGTTATGATTATTAATACCAGCCGTGGTGAATTGATAAAAACCGAAGATGCCATTGAGGGACTTAAGAATAAGAAAATTGGGTATTTAGGTATTGATGTTTACGAGCAGGAAGAGAATCTTTTCTTCGAAGACCATTCTGAAGTTATTATTGAGGATGATATGTTATTAAGACTATTAAGCTTCCCAAATGTATTAATTACTTCTCATCAAGCGTATTTTACTAAGGAAGCCATGGATCAAATAACTACTATTACCTTAGAGAATATTAAATCATTTGTAAATAAATTAGAGCTGAAGAATGAAGTGATATAATTAAACTTCTGACGTTATCAATAATTATTAACTTACTATGAATATATAACCTATACATGAAAGTAAAAGTCTGCCTTATTCAAGATAGTCCCGTTTTTTTTGACATAGAAAAAACTATCGATAAAATAGAAAACCTTGTAAAAACCCATGCCAAGCAAGGGTGCGAATTAATCGTTTTTCCGGAATCTTTTATTCCTGGTTATCCAAGAGGGTTTTCTTTTGGTGCCGTGGTGGGCAGTAGAACTGACGAAGGCAGAAAGCTATATGCTGACTACCATAATAACAGCTTAGATTTAGAAGGTAAAGAGTTACAAAGATTAGTGAAACTAGCCAAAACCGAGAAGGTTTATTTGGTGATTGGCATTACAGAAAAGCAATCTAACAATGGTAGTCTATATTGCTCCATGCTGTACATCTCACCTACTGACGGCTTTTTAGGTGTTCACCGAAAAATAAAACCTACAGGCAGCGAACGTATTATCTGGAGTGAAGATGATGGGAAATCCTTGGTGAGTTTTAATACAAAAATAGGAAAGCTCGGCGGACTCATTTGCTGGGAAAATTACATGCCGTTAGCGAGAATGTCGATGTATAAAAAGGGTGTAGAGATTTATATAGCACCTACGGCAGATTCCCGAGAGGAATGGACATCTACTATGAAACATATTGCATTAGAAGGCAGATGCTTCGTTTTGGGCTGTAATCAGTATTATACAAAGTCCATGTATCCAGAAAAATACCAACATTTGGTTGCCAACGAACCTGAAAATTTATGTTGCGGTGGTAGTGTAATCGTTTCTCCATTAGGTAAAGTAATTGCAGGTCCTTTTTTTAATAAAGCAGGAGCGTTAATTGCAGAGATAGATTTAGATGAAATAGTACATGCAAAGTTAGATTTTGATGTCATCGGGCATTATTCACGTAACGATATTTTCGAATTTAATGCTGTAAATCAGCCAAATATGAAAGTCGAAAAAGGATTAACTTAATCTTACAAATTCTTCGAAAAGATGAAAGCTTTTACTAAAAGAATATATGGCGGTCCAGAAGTGCTAAAACTAGAAGAAGTTGCCAGACCTGTAGTTAAGGATAATCACATTTTGGTAAAGGTAATGGCAAATTCGGCAAATCCGGCAGATTGGCATATTCTTCGTGGAAAACCTTTTTTAGCAAGATTCTCTTTCGGACTGTTCAAACCAAAGCAGCTTGTTTTAGGTACTGATTTTTCAGGGATTGTCGAAGAAGTAGGAACAAACGTAACAGCTTTTAATATTGGCGATAAAGTGTTTGGAGAATCAATAGAAGGTGGTGCTTTTGCAGAATATGTATGCATAAAAAGTAGCGTTTGTGCAAAAATACCAGAGCATATAGATTTCCCTATAATGGCAAGTATACCTGTTGCCGCACAAACCGCTTACCAAGCATTAATTACTCATGGTAAGTTACAAATTGGAGAATCTGTTTTAATCAATGGAGCATCAGGAGGTGTTGGTCATTTTGCAGTTCAAATAGCAAAAATTTATGGTGCTAAAGTAACTGCGATTTGCTCCAACAAAAATGTTGATTTTGTAAAATCAATTGGAGCCGATAATGTCATTGCCTATGATAATGTAAACATTCATGAACATAATGGTAATTACGACTTAATTATTGATACACACGGAAACCTAAAACATGCCGACTATAAAAGAATGGGTAAAAGAGGCATTATTGTTGGTTTTACCACGATGATTCATATGGTTTCTGTTCTTTTTAAAAATGCATTTAGTAAGTTCCCTTTAACCCAATTTACAGCCGAAGCGAACACCCAAGATTTAGAAATTTTGGCATCTCTAGTAAAAGACAATAAGATGAAGGTTCATATTGAAAAGATATATCCATATACTCAAATACCAGATGCAATTACACATTTAGAGAAAATGCGAACCCGAGGTAAAGTGGTTATGGTTTGGAATAATACACTTTAAATATTGTAACCCTTTCTCTTTGCGGTAAACGAATATTCCAAGATTCTTCTTAAAACACTTAAACTATTCATATCTTATCGGTTCATACCATAAGAAAAATGAAAAAATATTCTATTGCCTTAACTTCATTACTATTAGTCTTCTGTTTTACTAGTTGCAAGAATACTACTAAAAAAACATCAGATTCAACCGAAGATACATCCGCAGAAAACCAGTCCGATGAAACCGTTTACGCAAGTAATGTAATTCCATTTTTCGATGATTGGAAATTGATTTTAGGTGATGGGTCAAATGTTGGTATTGCCAATGATTTTGAAAATAAGGACTTCTTCTATACTGAAAATGAAAATGGAGAAGAATGGGTAGTTTTTAAAGCACCCAACGGCGGTGATACGCATGGCACCTCTAATAATACGAGAACAGAGTTGGCACAAATTAAAAAGTGGTATCCAGAAACGGCAGACGATAAATTAACGGCTACTTTAAAAGTTATGAATGTATCTTCTACAGGTAATGCTCGTGTTGCAGCAACACATGCCGTAGTTGTTGGACAAATTCATAGTGCAGATGCATTTGAGAACGAACCTTTGAAAATTTTCTACAAGAAATACCCTGGTCATACTAAAGGTTCCGTATTCTGGCATTATGAAATAAATACTGCTGGGGATGATAATGCAGGTAGATGGGATTACTCATCGGCAGTTTGGGGCAATGACTTTTCCGTAGTTGGAGAAACAGCAGATACCTATCCTGCAGAGCCAGAAGATGGTATTGCATTAGGGGAAGAATTCAGCTATGAGGTTGTTGTAAAAGATGGCATTATGAGCTTGAAGTTTATGAGTGACGGACATGAAACCAAAACGTTCACCAAAAATTTATTGGAATCGGAATACACTACAAAAGCAAATATACCAGAGCAAACCAAAAAAATATTCTTCCCTATCGGTCAAGATGGTGTGGAACGCAAAGAAGCTTACACAGGCGAAGGTTGTTTTTTTAAATTAGGAGCGTATAATCAAACCAATGGTAAATCTCCAGCCGTAAACATGAATTGGTGTTCAGGTGCAGAAACGCATGGTGGCGATATTCAAAAGCAATATGCAGATGGTAATTATGCAGAAGTTTGGTTCAAAACAGCCAGTATAAGCATTAGTGACGCTGCCGTTTCAAATGAAGGTTATTTTACTAAAAACGATTAAAGAGGTCTCCAAAACGAATTTACGTCTAAAGAATATCTCGTTAATAACTTATCATAAAGGTAATACGGTATTATGTTCTATTTTTTTTGAAAATGACGATCTTAGTTGTTCTATAAAATAACCGAATACAATTATTTAATGAGCAATATTTCATCCGTATTAGAACAAGTAAAAACTAAAGGACCATTAGTTCATAACATTACCAATTATGTAGTCATGAATAATACCGCCAATGCATTATTGGCTGTTGGTGCATCTCCTGTAATGGCTCATGCTAAAGAAGAGGTCAAAGATATTGTTACGATTTCTTCTTCGCTGGTTATCAACATGGGTACGTTGAGCGAAAAATGGGTAGAAAGCATGCTTATGGCTGCTGAACAAGCAAAAGCAACCAACACTCCGTTTGTATTTGACCCTGTCGGTGTCGGTGCATCTGCATACAGAACAGAAGTTGCCCAAAAAATTATAGAGACAGCTACGCCCAATGTAATTCGTGGTAATGCATCCGAGATTATGGCATTGGCAAAACTGACGAATTCTACAAAAGGTGTGGATAGTACTATGCATACCCAAGATGCTGTTGAAGGTGCTACCCTATTATCAAAGAAATTTAATAATACGGTGGTTATTAGTGGCGAAACCGATTATATCATTACTGGCGATACCGTTAGTAAGATTGAAAACGGGAGTCCGCTTATGGCTAAAATTACCGGTATGGGCTGCACGGCAACTGCCATGGTGGGTGCATGTTTAGGTGTGGAAGAAAATGCTCATTTGGCAGCTACAGCGGCAATGGCAATTATGGGTGTTGCAGGAGATATGGCTAATGACAAGAGCGCCGGACCAGGTAGCTTTCAAATGCATTTTTACGATAGCCTTCACGAACTTTCGCCAGAAGTCTTAGCTGAAAAAGTAAAAACGAATGCCTAAAGTAGATTACGCTTTAATGTTCGTGACGGATGATAGCATTAGGGATGACAATACCTTCTTTGCCATCTTAGAAGCTGCTTTAAAAGGCAGGGCAACTATCATACAATTACGAGAGAAAACTTTAGATACTTTGGCTTTTTATAACCGTGCATTACGGTGTAAAGAATTATGTAGCACCTATGGAATTCCATTGATAATTAATGACCGATTAGATATTGCACTTGCCATAGATGCGGACGGTGTACATATTGGTCAAACCGATATGCCTTATGATGTTGCTCGTAGATTATTGGGGAATAGTAAGATTATTGGACTATCGGTTAGTAACAAAAAACAAGCCGAACATCAGGATGCGCTATCGGCAGATTATATTGGCATATCCCCTATTTTTTCAACGAATACAAAGACGACGGATTTAGCAAAACCTTTAGGCATTACGGGATTAAAAGAAATACGAGAACTATACAAAAAACCAATTGTTTGCATTGGCGGTATAGATAAAAAAAACACACAAGACATCATAGCAAATGGGGCGGACGGAATAGCAGTAGTTTCTGCTATTTCTAAAGCAGCAAACCCAGAAGCGGCAACAAAAGAACTTAAAGATATTATATGCAAGACTGGTACAAACTAGCAAGAAAAAATACAGATTATATTCTAGAAGCCATAAAAGAGCAATCCTTCATTAAAGAACTGATGAACGGAACGCTACCAACAGACATTTTTCAATTTTATATTAATCAAGATGCCATGTATTTGGCGGAATATAAAAAGGTATTAGCAACTATTGGCGTAAAATGTGAGCATGTCGATGATACCCAGTTTTTTCTAGATTCGGCCACAGGAATTATCAATGTAGAAAATGCCTTGCATCAAATTTTTCTAAAAGATAATCAGTTGGCTCACGAGCCCTCTCCTACTTGCGAACTATATACAAGTTATCTAAGTCGTATAGTGGCAAATCATTCATTAGAAGAAGCATTGGCAGCTGTTCTGCCTTGTTTTACCATTTACAAAGAAGTTGGAGATTACATACAAGCGAATCAGACGAACAAAGCCGATAACCCCTATCAAGATTGGATAGATACTTATGGCGGCGAAGCATTTGCAACCTCGGTAAACAATGCCGTAATTATCACCAATAAGTATGCTGCAAACGCTTCAGAAGAAGTATTGCAAAAAATGAAAACTGCCTTTGTAAAAGCATCTAAATTAGAATGGATGTTTTGGGACAGCGCCTATAATAAAGAAGCATGGAAGATATAAAGACGCCATACAATAGTGTATTGTCCATAGCCGGAAGCGATTCTGGTGGTTGTGCCGGTATACAGGCAGATATTAAAAGTATTAGTGCCTGCGGAGCATATGCTGCTACAGTAATTACTGCAACTACAGCGCAGAATACAATGGGAGTTACGGATATACATGCTATACCCATCGCTCATTTAAAAAAGCAATTAGATGCTGTTTTAAGTGATATTGATTTTGGAGCCATAAAAATAGGTATGCTTCATTCATGCGAGGTAATAAAGGTTGTCCAGGATAAATTAAGCGAATACAAGGCAAAGAATATCGTCTTGGATCCTGTAATGGTCAGTACCTCGGGTCACAAGTTAATTGCTGACGACGCCATTGCCTGTTTAAAGGACTTTTTACCAAACGTCAATTTAATTACTCCTAATATTCCTGAAGCAGAATTATTGATCGACGAGAAAATAGATAGTGAAAACATGGAAGCGATGGCAAAGAAAATTGGGGAGCGCTACCAAACTTCGGTCCTTCTAAAAGGCGGACATATTGATAATGGAACTATTGTAATGACAGATGTTTGCTACAATCACGAAACCAAAGAAGTCAATTTAATAACCAATCCAAAGGTAAATACAAAAAATATTCACGGTACAGGTTGTAGCCTATCGTCAAGTATTGCTGCATTCTTAAGTTTGGGTGAGCCAATAGAAATTGCCATTAGAAATGGCTGTAATTATGTGAACCAAGCCATCATTGCCGGTCAGCATAAAACTCTTGGTAATGGTAACGGACCTATCAATCATTTTGGGTTTTAATTAAACTAGTATCATCATTAAAAATGATGTAAGAAAAGACTTGGTCATATGTATGTAAATAACGAATTTCGTTATCAAGCACTAATAACAAGTAACTGATATTTAGTAGCATACTAACTAACATAAAATAGAACAAGGCGGAGTATAAAATTACTTATAACTTCCATTGAATTTTACAAGAATCATAATGAAAAAATCTATTTTTACGATTACAATATTACTTTTTACATATTCAATTTTTTCACAAAAGGTAGTCTCAGGTACTGTTGTGGACAGTGAAACCAACGAAACAATACCGTATGTAAATATTGGTATACTAAAGCAGACTTTGGGTACCGTTTCAAATGAATCAGGTAAGTTTGAATTTGAGGTAAAAGACGATTTCATGAAAGATACTATTAGGGTATCATCAATAGGTTATAAAACAATTTCGTTGGTAGCATCTGACTTTATCGAGAAAATGAAGGTCAATGCTGTACTTCCTCTAACTGCCGATGTAACTGAATTAAACGAAGTAACCATTACCGCCAGAGAGTTAAAAGAAAAGGTATTAGGCAATAAAGCAAGATCAAAATCTCTTAAACTTGGCTTTAGTGTAAATGAATTAGGTAATGAGCTTGGCATAAAGATCAATATTAAGCACAACCCAACATTTCTTAAAAGCTTCAATACTCATATAGTAACAAACACCAATACTTCTTTAAAGTATCGTTTAAATATTTATAGCATTAAGAACGGACTACCAGATAAAAAAATAGTAAATGAAAATATCATTTTCCCTATTGATGTAGAGAAGGGTGATTTCTCTTTGAACCTAGAAAAATATAGAATTTATGTTGAAGATGATATTTACTGCACTATAGAATTAATTGAAACGCCAAATGAAGATGATGATATTGGTTTTTCAGGTTCACTATTCGGTCACGCTATGATTGTTAGAACTACTAGCCAGGCAGAATGGGAAAAAGTAGGTACCATTGGCGTTGGTTTTAACTGTACGGTTAAGTACTAAAGTTTCTATAACTAGTATTTATTTGTCAATATAAAAACTTAGGTCATGTAATGGACCAATTAATCATTTTAGGCTGTAGTTAATTAACTGTTTCGTTAATAACCTGATTATAAGTCATATTGTTAGTAGTTGATTTCAATTTTTGAAAGAACAAAATTCGTTATTATCCGTTAAATGAACTTTTTGCATAGCATTCCGAACTATTAAAACTCTAATTAGCTTAAAGTAATGAGAAACCAAATAAAAATAAAACTTGGAGTTTGACAGGAAGATATTATCATTTTTAAAGCCTCAATTACTTGAAAGTATATTGGAGAAATCTTCTATTCAGGAATTTGAAAAAGGAACTGAATTATTAAAAGAAAGGCAATACGTTAAAGTACTTCCTATTGTAATCGACGGACTATTAAAAGTTTATTCAAGCTTTGATGAAAAAGAGTTGCTTTTATATTATATAGAACCATCGCAAAGTTGTGTTATGACATTTTATTCTGCATTAAAGAATACACCGAGTAAAGTGTTCGCTACTGTTGAAGAAAAATCAACCATCTTATTACTTCCGATAAAGTTTCTTCCAAAATGGATACAGGATTATCCCGACTTCAATGAACTTTTTTTTAATCAATACAACCTAAGATATCTGGATTTATTAGAAACTATAGGCCATTTGTTAAATGATAAAATGGACAAAAGATTATTCGAACATCTTGAAAAGAAATCACTTCTGACAAATGGAAATCCTATTAAAATGAGCCATAGTCAATTAGCAGCTGAATTAGGAACCGCACGAGAGGTAATATCTAGAGTATTAAAAAAGCTTGAAATGGACGGAAAAATTAAACAAGAACCCCAGGGAATTAAAATTATTTCTTCCCTGTGACTGTGGTCACAGGTATTCACCATTATTTTTTTCAATTTTGCCCGTATAATTAAAATATTCAAAATATGAAGAAAAATGTGGGTTCAGCAGACAGTATTATTAGAATAGTAATCGCTGCTATAGTTGGGGTTCTTTTTTACACAGGAACAATTTCAGGAATTTTAGGGATTGTATTATTAGTTTTAGCTGGTGTATTATTACTAACAGGATTTGTTAGTTTTTGCCCACTTTATTCAATTTTTGGAGTAAGAAGTTGCCCTATTGATACCAATGATAAAAGCAAGAACTAGTAACATATATTGCCTGTAATTGTAAAATGATTTTTCTACCGGAGGGCCGGTATCGAGAAACTTTGGTTCACCTTAAGGTTCTCGATACCCTCCTACTTGGCTCGTTAGCCAATTTCTCGTGCCTCGAAATTCACTCGATTTGACAATTCAATATTAGAATATTCGCGTGTTCCAAATAAACAAATAGCCGCTCTCCGCTCGCTATTTCGAAAATCAATTATTGATGTATCTGCAACAATTTTGCTTTGGTCGATCTAGTTTTATAACTTTGGTCGACTTTAAAAGTAGCTATGGAATACGCAGAAAATATACTTGGTACAATTGGTAACACTCCCCTTGTAAAAATTAATTCACTTACAGAAGAGTTACCTTGTTTGGTATTGGCTAAGTACGAGACTTTTAACCCTGGCAACTCGGTTAAAGACCGTATGGCGTTAAAGATGATCGAAGATGCAGAAGCTGATGGTAGGTTACAACCAGGCGGAACGATCATTGAAGGAACCTCTGGAAATACGGGAATGGGACTCGCATTGGCCGCCATTGTAAAAGGTTACAAATGTATTTTTGTATTGGCGGATAAACAGTCTAAAGAAAAGTGTGATATTTTAAGGGCGGTAGGTGCAGAAGTTGTGGTTTGCCCCACAGCCGTAGAACCAGAAGACCCAAGATCGTACTATTCAGTTTCTAAACGATTGGCAAAGGAAATTCCGAATAGTTGGTATGTAAATCAGTATGACAACCCTAGTAATGCCCAAGCACATTACGAGAGCACCGGACCAGAAATCTGGAAGCAGACCGATGGCAAGATCACTCATTTTGTAGTTGGTGTGGGAACCGGCGGAACCATATCTGGAGTAGGAAAGTATTTAAAAGAACAGAACCCTAATGTAAAAGTTTGGGGTGTAGATACCTATGGTAGTGTATTCAAGAAATACCACGAAACGGGCATTTTTGATGAAAAGGAAATCTACCCATATGTAACTGAAGGTATTGGTGAAGACATTCTGCCAAAAAATGTGGATTTTGACATTATTGACGGGTTCACCAAAGTAACCGATAAAGACGGCGCGGTATATACCCAACGTTTGGCAAAAGAAGAAGGCATGTTTTTAGGAAATTCAGCCGGATCTGCCATTAAAGGCGTGTTGCAGTTAAAAGAACACTTTACCAAAGATGATGTCGTTGTGGTATTGTTCCATGATCACGGTAGTCGTTATATTGGTAAAATGTTCAATGATGATTGGATGCGTGAAAAAGGCTATATAGAATAACTTTTTTCATCAGCGGTTACATACTATCCACAAACTGCTTGAATACTTTTTTATGCTGCTCCAAATCTAAATCTGGAGAAAGGGATACACGGGCAATATAGTCCTTGTCATCTTCTTTCGTAGTGCCTTGCGTAGAAGTAGCCGGTATGGTCCAATAACAACCATGTAACTGTCCGTAGCTTACACAATACTTACTTTCATTTGGTATCTCGGTGATCATTAAGTTGATTAACCTATGATTCTTTTCCCGTTTGTAAGCTTCACGTTCTTCTGCGGTGTTTCCTTTTGTAGGTAGGTCTAATGAAAAGACCGATGGTGTAAATCCTTCCGCTGCCAATTCATCCGATACAAAATTGATTTTAGCGTCTGGCAATGTTTCTGAAATAAACTTTACAAATTCGTGAGTATTCTCATAAGCTTTATGGATTCTCTCGTTCATAGACGGCATTTGCTTTGCCAAAATTTCATACTGCAAATCGGTTGCTTCATTATCGCAAAGGCTTAAATGCAGTTCTATTTTTTGAATTAAAGCCTCCGCCTTTTTATTCGCTATACAATAACCTGCCGTACATTTTCCGCCACTTGGAAATTTTGATCCGCTTGCAAAAGAAATGGTTCTAACGGATGAAAGAATATCGGCATCTTCCAGAAAATGGACATTAGGGCAAAACGTCTGATCCAAAATAAATACGGGATCTATAGCCTCTCCTCCACTTGCAGTTTTTCGCTTAGCACTCAAGGCTTCCCTTAGTTTATCCAGCTCAGGAACTTCAACCCTTGGGTTAGTCGGTATTTCTGCAATAATAAAAGGTACGGCATCTTCTTTGGCTAATTTATTCAGAACCGTATCTATACTCTTAACCATATCATTGTCCCCATCCACAGGTAAATCAACAATTTCAATAGCATCGCTACAGGCTGCTACTCGCCTAGCCTGGTCATTGGTACCACCATAACAGTTTGGAGGTACAACGATTTTGATGGCCTTCCCCTTGTGATCTTCCAATGCATGATGTACCAAGCCCATCATAATGGCGTATTGTATGGATAATCCGCTAGAAGCTACCAGTGGCAATGTATTGGCACCGCTCACCTCTCGTATGACATTTAATACGGCAGCCTTGTTTTCTGCTGAATTTTCCTTTTTAGTATTGCTTGTAGTTTGATGAATCAAAGACTGTAAAGCTACCAAACAGTTTGCGGGAGTCATAGCAACGGTCTCTCTTCTTCTTACGTGTTGAATGTCTGAAATATAGGTTGTATTCTGCTCACCATTCACCAAAAGCACGCTACCCAAATCACCATGAAGATTAATATAAAAATCTATATTCGGGTTGAAGTTTACAGCGGTAATCTCATCTTGTTCAGATACAAAAATGACACTACCATCAAAAGCCTCTATAGAAGAAGCTGAATCAACTTGCTTTATATCAAACGTATAACCATAAACAGCCCGCAATACGTCCACATCAAGAACACTGGGTAATTCACCAGTGTAGGCAATCAACGTATTGCTCTGCTTAAATAAATTTGTTCTTAAAATGGATAAAATAGGCATGGTCTCTGACTGAAAACTTATTACCTGTTCAGATTCAAGATGATTGATATTGCCAATAGCCCATTCTAAAATACAAGATAACGGATGCCCAAGTCTAATGTAATCATAAGCCGTAGGTAAATTTTCTAATGCAGCTGGGCTTGAATTATGCTCCTTCGCTAAAACTTCAAACTGGTCTAAAAACTGAACTTTTGCTAATTCTTCATTATAAATATCCAATCGATGGGTTGTTAAGTTTAACCAATCAGAAGGCATATTCTCCAATACATTTTTTAAATAATCTAGCATTTTATTTAGCTCCATTTTTATCCTCATTTTCACTATTCAAAATTACGTAATTAAAAAAACTTTATTGAAAATTATACAATTTCTATGTCAATGACGTTTATATAATCTCCCCCAACAATTTTGTGTTTTAACAAATAGAATAGAAGTATGAAGCTTTTTATTTTAAGTTCTATAAACCTATTACAATCTATAGAATCTTTCTTTTCTAACCCAGATGTTATACAAACAATTATTGCTGTTGTTATAATTCTATTTGGGCTTGCACACTTGTTTAGATTAGATAAGTATAAAGGCTTAGGCTGGCTTGTTAGCCCTGCTAGTAGTAGGCAAAGAGCTTGGTTTAACACCATTGGCGAAAAATGGTACAGCAGATTAATGGGAAGTATTTTTACAATCTCCGGTTTTTTACTATTGTATTTAATGTGGGGATTTTAATATCTAATAGATTTACATACAATACTTTATAATCAATAATTATTCAACCAAAACTAAAAATTAAACAAAATGGGATTAAAAGACATGTTCATCAATCTAATGCGAAAAGTTGATACGGGTTTCGACACAGAAGATTATACGTATGAACAATTAAAAGAAATGGAAGGGCAAGGCTTTGATGTAAAAGAATTGCTTGAAAAATTCGAAAAAGGAGAAAATAAAAATCAACTTTTAGACCGTATTAGGTATGAAAACGTGGATATGGAAACAAGTAAAATTCCAAATCCTACCGACGTTAATTTACTGAAGCCATACATGTATTCAAAAATTGATATCAATTCAGAATTATTCAAGAAGAGCTTGTCTGCACCTTTAATGGGTAAAGACAAATGGTTAGAAAAAGTAAAACAGGGCGAAGTTATTTTGTCTACCGTTATACAATGTGCGCCACAATTGTGGGAAGTTAATGAAGATGTAGGCTATGGCATGCTAGTTTGTGCATTGGTTGAAGAAGGAGAATACAAGAATACTCCTTTGTTCTTAAAAGCGGTAAGTGCGCTCCTAAATAACTTTAGAGACTTGGAAGAAGATGAATTACCAGAAGGTTTATCTGAACAAATGATTAAATTGTATTATGATTTAGATAATCCGGATTCTACTTTCGATATTAAAATAGATCAAAGTTTATTGGACGCTTATGCGTTTGAATTCGATAATAAAAAGGTTAGTTCAAGTGATATTAGAGTTGCAACTATTGGTTTTTCAGATATAGAAAATGATAAACTACCTAGAAAAGCTATAGGCTCTGACGGACTACTACCATTCATTGCTTTTAATGATAGAAACGAATTTCATGTCAATAATTATAAAGTAGTACATGGTTCTCTTTACAGCATTTAAAATTATATAAAATAGTATTATCAATAGTCTCATAAAATCATTTGTGAGACTATTTTTTTAAATTACAACGAATGGATAAAGAAACATACAAAAAGAATTTTACTGAAGAAGATGCCGTTGGCTGGTTATCCATAGATAATTCACTAGAAAAAATCTATGGTAAAACTGAGCCTAAACATTATGGCCCTTTATGTGGTATTCATTATTCAGTTGGCGGTTCGGACCCCATAGATGGTGCCAGTATATATGAGGCAACAAACCAAGAACCCCATAAACACATGATAAGTTATGGCATGTCTGAGCTCTATTATAACGAAGATAAAACAGATGAAGAATTTAGTAAATGGGGATTTGAATTTACTTTTAGACTAAAGCCATTTAATGAAGATAAAGATGAGCCTATTTGGGCAATTCAGGTCATGAATAACCTAGCTCGTTATGTTTTTAAAAGTGGAAAATGGTTTGAAGAAAATCATTTCATACCTGCAAACGGACCTATTCGTTTAAATACCGACACAAAAATTACCGGTTTTGTATTTGCCCTGGATCCAGAACTAGGTACTATAGAAACACCACACGGAGAAGTTGCTTTTTTACAATTAGTAGGTATTACAGAAAATGAAGTAGAACGGTTAAAAGCAAACCCTACAACTACAGAAGTTGAAAAACTGATTAATGAATTAAAGAAAGATAATCCGTTGCTGATAACAGATTTGGGGAGAGAGTAACCAATGTCATATGTACTATAAACAATACGAATACGAACCTTTATAACCTATTATTTGCATAATTAAAAGAATACAGTTTTCTAGAAAATAATATATATAGACAATGATTTTTGATTTTAAAGATTTCGCTAAATACAAGTATGATATTCTAAATAATAAACTTCCAAATAGTTCAGAATCAGGTATTGCATTTACGCCGACTAGAATTATTAATTCAGATTTTCTATCTGAGAGCTTGAGTTTTATAGAATTCAACAATTACGATTTCAATGAATCTACAATTGATTTTTTAAAAACAAACAGTACCTATTTAAATCAAATAAGTTATTTAAGTTTTTGGAACTCAAAAATCATTAATCTTTCATTATTACAATACTTAAAAAAGGTTGAATTTCTAAGTGTTTCGCATATCTCATATTCTAATTTTAGCTTCAACGGTCTGGAATTTTCTGAAAACTTGAAAACACTTTGTCTATTAAAAACAGGTAAAATCAAAGACTTTAAATCTATTGCTTCAAATAATACAATTGAGAATTTTTCAATCATTCAACCTACAAACATTAAACAAACTTCTGGATTAGGTAATTTAAAGGGATTAAAATATTTGAATATTGAAGGCTCAGCAGATAAGATTTATCACCTAGAAACACTTAACGAAATTGAGACATTAGCTTCTTTAGAAAAAATAAAATTACATAGGGTTAAAATTCCTTTTGAAGAACTAATAGCCTCACTTAAATTACCCAGAAATATAGAGTTTGAAATAGATACAAATATTTATGAAACAGAAGAATACAAAGAGCTAAGTCAAGAACTTAAAAATGTGAAGTCATCAGTGTTTAATCCGTACATAGAAAGAAGAGATTTTTTTGAACCCATAGGAAAAGGTAAAAGAATCATTAAAAAAACGGACAAAAAGTTAGTTGAGAAATTAGAACGGTTACAAAAGGAATGGGATAATTGATTATGCACTATTTCTAAATTTGCGAAATTTTAGAATTTGCACAGCAACCTATAATCTCTTGCACTAATATCTTCCTACAAATAAAGTAGTAAAAAGTTGTATTAATTCATCTTAAAAACGAACTTAGTATTCATCTGCTAAAAAAGGTTTAAAGGTCTTTTAGCACTACCTTAAATTTAATTTTACAAATGCAAGCAAGAATAATATTAACACTACTCCTATTTTTTTCTGTTTTTACTGCAGTTTCACAAAGTATCAGTGGTAAAATATTAGATACTGAAACCAATGAACCAATAGAATTTGTTAATATTTATATAGAAAAAATAGAGAACGGAACAACTTCTAACAAAAAGGGCGAATTTAATCTAAAGCTTAATAAAAAAATTAAATCAAGAGAAATCATTCGTTTCTCTAAAATTGGTTTCACAACAAACAGCTATACCCATTCAGAGCTTGAACAATTAGATTTTGTTGTCCGTTTATCAAAAAAGACAGAGAAACTCAGTGAGGTTACGGTTACATCAAACAAAAAGTTAGATTCAAAAGTACCGTATAAAAAATTATCCTCTTTAGAAAAAGGAGTCCATCAATTTGGCACTGAAATAGTAGACAATAAAATTTATGTTATCGGTGGTGATGAATCCATAATAATCGACACAGCAAAAAAGGCCCTTAATGAGGTGAGCATGAATCCCAATGCCGGAATGGCAGACCTTATAAAGGAATATAAAAGCAATCTTTCGTGGGAAAGATATAGTAACAAACTACAGACCTATGATATCGAAAAAGATAGCTGGTCCATATCAAACCTAGAGTTTAGAAAACGAGCATATCATAAAACCGTTTATATAAATAACAAGCTTTACATTTTAGGAGGCAAAACTTTGTCACCAAACCAAAAATTTGAATATCTAGATGCTAAAATTGAAGTGTTAGACCTCAAAACCAAAGAGATTGTTGTTGATGATATGAATCCACATCAAGCTATAAATTTTGCAGCAGTATCGTATCAAGATAATATAGTGGTTATGGGTGGATCCAATAAACTGAAAAGAAACGGAGAAAAAATCTATAGCGATAAAAACCATATTTACAATATAACTTCTGGATATTGGTATGATTTACCCAAAATGACAAAACCTAAAGAAGCCAATGGGATAATGGCAAATGAAAAAATTTATCTTATTGGTGGTAGCAATGACGCTCCGTTAACAGAAATTGAATCTTATGATCTTTCCAGTGGAATATGGAATAAAGAAGGAGATTTACTTTATGGTATAGAAAATCCGGCGCTTTCATATAACAACAATGTTATTTACATTTTTAGTAATGGTAAAATTCAGACATTTAACATCATAACCAGGGTTTTAAATGAATATAGAATTGGCTTAAATTTGAAAAATGCTTCTATGTATTGTTATGAAGACAAGCTTTATATATTAGGCGGCTATACAGAAGATAGTTATACAAAAACACCTTCTAAAAACTTATATGTAGTGGATTTAATAGCGTTTAAGAATACTAAAATAATAAACGTAAATAAGCCGAATTAAAATAAGTACAAAACTTTTGACGAACCAGTTGACAGTAATTTGATAGAAATGAACACTACTACTTTTAAAATTATTATCGGTGTCGTCTTTTTAGTTTTAAACCTTACAGCATGTAATACTCCCGTAGTCATAAAAGGCACATTAAAAGGTGCTGAACAGGAAAACACCACTATTTATTTAATTAAACCGGATGACCTACAGCATGTGGCAGCTTCTTATTTAGGGAAAGTCGTAGACTCCGCTATTGTAGATACTGACGGAAGCTTTGCGTTTCATAACCTACCTGATACCAAAGAACCAACATTATATGAATTAAGCGTGCAACCCACAGGAAAAGCCGGCAACTATTTCAACAATGACCTTGATACCAGTGCCAATTATATGCCCATAGTTTGGCAAAATGGGTATGAACTACAAATAACTACAAAGCTTACCGAATTTCAAAAAAGCTTTACTATAGCTAATCCTTCAGAAATGAATAGTGCTTTGCTGAACTTAAGGGATATAAAGCAAGAAGCTTACCAAACCCAGCTTGCCAACAAGCAATGGAATGTGGAAGATGGTGATGAATTAATGGCAAAAGAACATGCCGTATTACAATACCAAACAGCGTTGATGGAATTTGCAGAAAGCACTCCGCAATTATTACCTGCGGTTGTTGCTTTACGTTGGGTAAGCCCGGAAAACGATTATGAACGAATTCCGGAATTTTTAGTGGACCAATGCACCAAATGGAAGAAAACACAACCCAATCACCCATGGGTCAAACAACTGTGTAAAGAAAGCGAACCGAAAAATTTACCGGTATTGATAGGTGATAAATTTCCTAATATTCAATTTCCTATGATGACAAAAGACACCTTGCTTTTAAAAGATGTATTGGGTAAAAAATTGACCATTGTGGACTTATGGGCATCTTGGTGTGCGCCTTGCAGAATAGAAAATAGAAAAGTCCTTGCGCCCCTTTATGATGAATACCAAGACCAAGGTTTACAAATAATTGCCTATGCCTTAGAAAGTGATGAAAGAAGCTGGAAAGCCGCAGCAAAACGCGATGGTGCCGATCGTTGGTTGCAATCATCTGACTTACAAGGAGACGATGCCCCTTTCTTAAAGAAAATACGTGTACGTACCATACCTGCTAACTTCATTTTAGATAGTAACGGAGTAGTCATTGCCAAAAATATACATGGGGAGGAATTAATGGATTTGGTGAGGAGTAGTTTTAAAGATTAGGTAGATATTACCCTTAAAAACCACTTTACAATTACCTTTCTCGTTAATAACTAGGGATAACTCCCTTTGTAAGTACTTGCTTTCAATTCTTGAAATAACGAACTTCAAAATAATCCACTAAGAAGAATTGAAATTCTTCTTAGTACAATGCTATGCATGATGCATGTCGACAGTGTTAACTTGAAAATTTGGTGCAAGAAATTAACTTTGACAAATGAAATATATAAACAAAGGAAGCTAAAAAGATTGTAGAGTATGCAAGAAGTTTAAATAAAATCTAACCAAAAAGAATTATAGTAAATGGACAATATTCAAGATGTAACATCAGAATTGCAAACTGATTTAGCACTAAGAGCTTTGGCTAATAAGTTGACGGAAAAAGGAATTACAGATGTAGGTATAATTTCAGAAGTCATGAATATTGCAAAAAAGGCACAGATAATTGATAAGGCATATCCTTTTGAGAGATATACTGAATTCGGTAGCAATACACATGGATCAGTCATTTCGGAATTTTCTGGAGAAAGTAAGCAATGCATCTTATGGTGTATAAATCATTACCTCGGATTAAATAGAAATCCCGATGTAATCACTAAAGTTTGTGCGGCTGTAATGAAATACGGCACAGGATCCGGAACATCAGCATTGTCTGGAGGTAATAATTCTTTACATATTGAAATTCAAGATCGAATAAAAACATTGACTGGTAAAGAAAGTGCATTAGTTTTTCCAACTGGCTATTCTACTAATTTAGGTGCAATTTCGGCTATTGTTGGTAAGAATGATCTTGCTCTTTTTGATAGAGAGTGTCATGCTTCAATTATTGACGGTATTAAACTATCTAAAAGAAAAATGCTATCCTTTAAACATAATGATGTTCAAGACTTGGAAAAAAAATTATCAGAATATTCAGATAGATTTGAAAACATTCATGTTTTTGCTGAATCAGCATACTCCATGAGTGGTGACCTTTGCCCCATAAAGGAAATAATATCATTAAAAGAAAAGTACAAATTTTATCTATACATTGACGAATCACACACCTTTGGACTTTATGGAGAAAAGGGAAGAGGATATTGCCATGAACAAGGTGTTAGCGACAAGGTTGATTTTATTATGTCAACTTTTTCAAAAGCAACCGCATCTATAGGAGGGTTTATTGCAACCAAAGAAAAATTTAAAACACTAATTGAATGGTCAAGCAATGCTGTAATGTTCCAAGCTTGTTTCACTCCTGCTGACGCTGCTGCAATTCTTGCAAGTCTAGATGAAATAGAAAATAACCCAGCTCTTATAGAAACACTTCATAAAAATAATAATTATATGCGTTCCAAATTGATAGAAGTTGGTTTCAATCTTGGCAAAAGCAAGTCACCTGTAATTCCGATTTTCATTCCTGATTACAAAAAACTCTTGAAATTTTCACAGGATTTGTATAACGAAGGTATTTTTTCTGTTGCAGTTGTTTATCCCGCAGTTAGTATAAATGACGGTAGAATTAGATTTATTGTAAACTCAAGTCATACATTTGAACAAATTGAAACAACTGTAAACATATTAGAGAGACTTGCAATAAAATATGAATTGATAAATAATGTATCATGACCGCACATAAAATTTTCTTGTGGACTTCAAAAAATTGTTACATAATCCCGCCGAAGTAAGAATGCATAACTTATTTCTAAAACTTATTTAATCCCATCTTCGATAACAAAACCATAAATGTACCCCTTATTCTTCTCCACAATCCGCTTACTCATAAACTTGGTAGGTATTTAGGTTTTAGTATTTGCATTTAATTTTTATAAAAACGAACTTCGGTGTCATCTGTTAAATAAAATTGCAACTTTTATTAGTTCCTCGATAGCAGTAATTAAAGTAAAATAGAAAAATTGATTAAAGAATACAAAAGAGATTTATCTGAATCGGATAAGAAAGTTATTTTAAAGGAAGTGAAAAAAACAAAATCCTACTTCCCAAAAACAAAAAAATCTGTTCTACTTAAACTTACAGTTTTACTAGGTTTCATAATTATTATTTACAATTTCCCTACGCTATGGTTAATCATTCCAATACTAATAATATCGTTCTTCATGATATGGATGTTAGTAATGGAAGTAAATGATTTAGCCCGTTTACCTAAATTCTTAAAAGAAAAAGAGTCGATAATTAAAACAGGTATCGCAAGAGTACGAGAAATAAATATAGATCGATATGCCAAAATTAAAAGCTACAATGACGAAGGAAATCATTATATCATAGAACGAGATGGTAAATTGATTATGATAGGTGGTCAGGAATTTGATGGGGTAAGAAAGCTCAAGAATAAGATTGAATATATAGATCTTATGGACTCAAGCAAAACATATTGTTACAATACAAGAGTTATAAAAAATGGTCAAAGCCTAGAGCCATATCATGTATTTAAAGGCAAACTACCTGAAGAATTGATGAATTCAGAACTATGGAATCAATTAACGGAACAAGAACCATTTGATGGTAAACTTGAAGATTTAGATAAATACATAAAAAGTAAAGCTGCTAACAAGGTGTAAAAACGCATTTTACGTGGAACGATAACGAAACCCCAACTAACCCCTATTCTTCTCCTCTATCCATTTACTAATAAACTTTGTAGCAGTTAGAACTCTAGATTGAGCTTTAAATAAAAAAGCTAAGCTTCGTACGTACAGTAAAACTAAAAAGTTTCTTTGCTTTCGCACCAAGCTTAGCTTGACAGTTGTGTGAACTATTTCACACAACTAAAAAAATCTTAATTGATTATTTCTTCAACTTCACGAAATAATCAAAGATTTCAGGGACATTTGCACTTGCCATACCTTCATCAAAAGCAGCCTGTAGGCTAGCAGAAGTAGCAGAAGCAACCTTAGATTCTGTACCAAGATCGTCCATCATTTGTACAAAATAACCAAGATCTTTATTCGCATTAGCGATAGAAAAACCTAAATCACTAACATGATCTACTGCGTAGTTTTTACAAAACTTCATGAACGGTGAATTCGAAGGTCCGGAAGACATAATATCAAAAAGTTGTTGTCCATCTACACCGGCAAGTTTAGCTGCTGCAAAAGCTTGTGACATAGCTACAACGGTAGTCATTCCCATAAAATTATTAATCAACTTAGTCGTATGACCAGCACCTAGAGGACCTAAATGAAATACATGTTCTCCTTGAACATCTAATATAGGTTTTACCTTTTCAAAGGTATCTTTATCGCCAGCAGCCATAATGTTTAGTAATCCGTCTTTTGCATGAGCCGGTGTACGACCAAGCGGAGCATCAATCATACCAGCGCCTTTTGTAGCAAGGTCTTTACCAATTTTCTGTGTAGATGCAGGAATTGATGTTCCAAAATCGATCAAAACAGTACCTTCTTTAATACCTTCAAGAATACCATTTTCACCGTAAACGATTTTTTCTACAACAGCAGAAGTCGTTAAGCAGAACATGATAATGTCGCTATTTTCAGCTAATTCTTTTGGAGAGGCAGCTTCTTTAGCATTACCGCGAGCGATAACAGTTGCTACTGCATCTTTGTTAAGGTCCATTACATTTAGTTGGAAACCTCTTTTTTGTAAGTTCTCAACCATGTTGGCGCCCATTAGGCCGAGTCCTATAAATCCGATAGTAGGGTTTTTCATATTTGTTTAATTATTTAGTACAAAGATTTAAATCTGCTAGTTAACATATTTTACTAGTTTAAAAAAGAAACTTAGCAACTATCCTCTATTCTTCTCCTCAATCCACTTGCTCATGAATTTGGTAGCAGTCATAGTTTGATGTTGCAATAAAGCTCCCGTAAAGTTTTGAATTCTATGTGTTATTAGCCCTTTTTGAAGCTGATTAATTTTATCAATAAATAGGTGCTCTAAACTGTGTTTGTTATACAAAGTATTTACTAAAGTTTTTCCTTGATCCTGAGCATTTTGCCAGGTAAGTTGAGTGGTATACAATCTAACAGCAGCTTCCACAAAAGCGGTATGGTCGTTTTCTATATAGCCATTCCAGTCCAGAATGCCGTGCATACCCTCAGCACCAATAGTTGTGGTAACGCTAGGTGTGCCGTTTTGCATAGCTGAAAGTAGTTTTCCTTTAATTCCCGCACCAAAACGTAGTGGAGCTAGACATACTTTTGCCGATTGCATGACTTCATTGACATCTTCAGTCCTACCGTGCACAAGAAATCCGGTTATAGGGTTATGCATTTCTAGAATTTGCTGTGGCAAATATGCTCCGTAAATATGCAATTTAGCTGCTGGTAATTGTCTATGAATTAAAGGCCAAATAATCGATTTTAAGCATTTAACCGCATCTATATTAGGAGCATGCTTTCCGCCACCAATAAATACAAAATCCGTTCTTTCCTCAAAGGTTTTCCAAATGGTCTTTGTAGTGACCTCGTCAACCATAAAAGGAAGTAACAACAATAGACTTTTATCTATTTTGATGACATCGGTCAGCAATTCCAATTCATAATTAGAAATTATCAAAGAGAGATCGCAACGATAAATACTGGCAATTTCTCGCTTGGTTTTATCATCTGCTAACCAAGCATCTGTAGTAAATAAAATATCTTTTTTAAAGCATTGCTCACGCACATGACGTAGAGAATGTAAATCTTCAGTATCTAAAACACGAAGCGCATCAGGGCAGTTTTCCGCCACGCGCCACCCAAATTGCTCTTCGGTCAAAAAGCGATCGAACAACACTACATCAGGATTCAAATCTTTTACAAAAACATCAAAAGAATTATCGTTCATTTTAATATCCGCCGTTTGAAAACCAAGAGCTTCAATATCCGCGGAATAATCCGATTTAGAAGCCGCCGAAGCAACGGTAATACCATATCCCTGCTTTTTAAACACCTCTATTAATTGCATCATACGAACCCCAGCAGCAGTAGATGCAGGCTCTGGCCATACGAGGGCGATTACGAGAAGGGTTTTATGATGTTCTTTAGAGTACAAAGTCCGAAGTATTAAGTACAAAGTTCGGCAAATGGTTATTGGTTGGCAAGTTTTTAGTGCTCCGTATCAGTTGGCAGTGTTCAGTGTTCAGTTGAATTACGTCTTTGCAAGGAGCTTTTCGCGACGTGGCAATCTGTTCGTTTATTACTAGAAAATAGTTTTCAGTGCTCAGTTTCAGTAGGCAGTCTGAGCGTAGCCGAAGACCCTTGCTAGTTCGTTATTATGACAACTGGCGTGTTCCAAAAAATCGTATAGTCGAGCTTTGCTCGCAATTAGAGCAAAACAACCAACAACCAACAACCAACAACCAACAACCAACAACCAACAACCAACAACCAACAACCAACAACCAACAACCATCAACCATCAACTAACAACTAATCCTCCCCAGAAACACCAATTTCATCAAGCACTACTACCCCATAATCTGTTTGATCAAAAATGAATTTGATAGAACTTATGGATTCCACATTAAATTCCGGATTTAAATTAGAGAGTGTTTTCATTGGAAAATGGTAGGTCTGCAACTGCACTTCCCAATCATTACCGATCATGTCTTTATCCAAGAACTTGAATTTGGTGAATCTAGTTTTTAAAGGTTTCGTTATGCCTTTAATTTTACTCACTTTTAAAGCACTGGTTTGTCCGTTATTGTCTGTTAATTGCACCGTAAAATCTAGTTGTGGTACTTCCCGTTTATCATCATCACTTTTGGCTTCCTTTTGTGCATCGGTCAAATTAACATCTAGCCATTCGTGGTTTCCTGCTCCCAGCGTGAATTGTAAACTAGAGTTTGTTGAAAACGGAATAGAATCATCCGCAGAAAGCGTTAGTTCATACATTCCTTTTTCAGAGGAATTCGTTGCATTTTCATCATCCCATCCTAAGATAACCGCGTTGTTTTCTTGACTACCTTCATCACGCGTAAGTAGATTTTGTTCTTTCCATAAAGCAATATTGGTCGCTTGTATTTTTGTGGAATCTATTGCCGTGGTAATATCAATATCTTCCTCAAAATCGGCTATAGTATGAAAATCAGATGACTCAAAAGAAGTCAAATAATGCTCAACAGGTAACCATTCTTTTGCCGTAGCTACTTTCTTGAATATAGAGCAATATGATTGATTTCCTTTTAAAGTAGCCTCAGCAAAAGCACTGATAAAGACTTTGGCAGCTTCTTGCTGCTCGGCTTCTTTTAGCAATGGCTCTAGATTTAACAACCATTTTGAAGGAGCTCCAAAATCCGAATTGCCCCAAGTGGAATTAAACTGCCCGTGATTAGCATGGTGAATATACACTCCCGATTTAAATCGAGAGACAGAATCCGTATACTGCAAACGTCGGTAAGGTCGCATTCCCCAGAAGCTCACTTCATCGGAATCATAAGAACCCTGTATACTCAAGAAATTTATATTATTCAATACTATTTTACGGTCATATCTATAATCTGTAGGTGCCAATGCCACTACCCCTTTAATATTAAAATTAAAATCGAATTTCTCTTTAGCCTCATCAGGAAAATAAGGTAACGGATTATACGCCGCAGCAATGGAAACCGCTTCTCCACCACGAGAATGACCAACGAGCATAATATTGTCCATATCTACTTTTTGGGAAAGCTCATGACCATCTTCACCGTTCCAGTTTCTCCACTGCTCTAAATGCTTTAGCAATAACCAGGCACGAGCTGGCATTTCCTTACCTCTAAAATCACCCGACCAATGTCCGTTCAAAAAATTCTCATCGACCGACACTGCTATTATTCCCCTACTGGCCAACAAATTGCCCAAATAGCCATAACCATCATCAGAATAATCGATCATACTATGATTACCGTGCACGATTAGGGTCAAAGGAAATGGACCATTGCCCTCTGGCATGTACACCCTACCATTTAAGGGAAAGTTTTTAGCCCCGAAACCCCAATACCGTTCGCGCCATTTTTTCTTTTTACCTTTCCAATCCGGTATTAACCATTTGCCATCAACAGCATTGGTTTTAAAAGTAATACCTTTTGAAAACTCTTCACGTTGCTCATCTGTACCGCTACCATAGGTAAATGTTTTCACTGCATAAGAACCTACTTCAGCTGGATTTGTAAACGATGCTTCTGGGAGTATTGACCCACTTTGTTCTGCAAATGCTAGAGGTGTTTCCTTCTCATAAGGGTCAGAACCACTATTTGACAAAGCGTAAAATATATAGCCCACACCAATAAAAGTGATGAACAAGAAAAGGCTTGAAAATAAATTACGTTTTAGTTGATACCTGTATAAGGCAATGCAAAATGTAATACCCAATGCTATGATAGCACTATAAAATACCGTTGGCCAGCCAAAACCAATATATTTTAAAATAATTAAAACACCAATGGTACTAAGTACGGCCGTTGAGGATTTTAAAGGAATATTTTGTAAACCCCTTCCAATAAGAATAAAGAGTCCGTAGATAATTAAATTAACGAGCAAACCAATACTAATGACAATACACATCATTATAATAGGATGCCATCCCGTAAGAAAATGATATCCGGTAATGCCGTAAAATATAATAGTTAAAACAAGGGTAAGATAAAGTAAGTGGTTTTTCATTAGTTGAGAGCGTTGTAGTTGTTCAAGCTCTTGAATTTAACCAACTTCTAGCGATATAAATAACGCCATGCCAATTTTTAAAAATAAGATAATAAAGACCTCATTAGAATATAGAATCAATAACCAGATAAGCTATAATTCTTAATACCTAATCCACATGTAAATCACATTTTAGCGGCAAACAATTTAGAGATCTTAGAACGTAATTTTCGTTCATAATCTTCTTCCAGCCATTCTTTATAGTTCTTGGTATTGTTCATAATACAATAAGAATACTGACGTACACGGTATTTTATTTCTTCCTTCAGTTTTTTAGCTAGAATACGAGCATCAAAAACATCTTCAGAATTCTCTACACAAATTTTTGCATGCTGCTCTATACTTTTCTCCAAGACCAATTTGGATTTTTCTCCGTTGGCGAAACTTTTCTTGTATTCCGCTTTAATGTCAAAATCGATATCGGTAGAATTTGCAAATTCCGCACGTAGATCTGCCGGCATTTCATAGACAAACTCTCGTTCTATCTCCTCGTCGTTCTTAATATTCTCTAAATAAAAATCCGGAAAATGGAAAATCTCTTGCCAATCGATTCCCGCATTCCACAGTCCAAAACGGGCTACATTGTTACCCATATCAATAACATTGAATTCTTGCTTTTGAGGCAAGTATCTAGAACCACGACCGATCATTTGAAAATACAAGGTCAGTGAACGTGTTGCACGATTTAAAATAATGGTCTCTACGCTAGGTTCATCAAAACCTGTAGTCAAAATACTTACCGAAGTTAAAATAGCATCGGGTGTTTCTTTAAACCATTTAAGAATCTCTTTTCGCTCTGCGGCATTATTCTTATTATCTAAGTGACGAATATTATAACCCGCTTTTCTAAAGGTTTCACAAACGTATCTAGACGTATTTATACCATTATTAAAAATCAAGGTCTTAGTGCCTTTTGCAATTTCATTATACGCAGAAACCAACTTGTTGAGCATACTGTGGTTACCGTAAAGCTCATCAGAAGACTTTACCGTATAATCACCACTAATACCTAATTTTAATGTTTGTAGGCTAACATCATAATTATACATGTTTGCCTTAGCCAAGAACTTTTTCTGAATCAAGGATTCTATAGACTCCCCCACAATCAACTTTTTATAGTTGTCTTTCATGGGGAGCTTAATATTTGAACTTAACGGAGTTGCTGTTACCCCAAGGATTACAGAGTTCTCAAAAAACTTAAAAAGCTTACGGAAAGAATTATAATGTGCCTCATCAATAATAACAAGACCTATGTTATTGATTTCAACTTTCTCTTCCTGTAATCTATTGTTCAGTGTTTCTACCATGGCAACAAAACACATGAACTCGTCTTGGTCTTGCCACTCTTTTACCTCGCTATTTATGATTTTGTTCTTTACTCCAAAACCGTTCAGCATTCTAGAAGTCTGCTGACTTAGTTCTATACGGTGCGTAAGTACAATAACCTTTTTATTAGTCTTTGCAATATAGCGTTTGGCAATTTCAGAGAACACCACGGTTTTACCACCACCGGTAGGTAATTGGTACAGAAGGTTGGAATTATCGCCATTCTCTTCTAAATATTTAAAAATAGAATGTAGATCCTCCTCTTGATAATCGTACAGGGTTTTCTCAGTAGTATCGTTTTGTAGCTTCAAAAGGTTTGTAGGCGTTTATTTATGTTAATAATGCAAAAACCTTATAAAATTATAAGATTTTTATGGGTCTAGGAAATAAAAAACTTGAAAAAACAATTTTAGTATCCCTTGTCAGAATCTACTAAATTTTGCAATTTTTCTCCAGAGCTCAACCTTTTATAATTTTCAACTATCTGCGGAATCACAGAACTGGTATCTGAAACACTAGCGTAATGCGGAGTCATGTGCACCTTTTTATGATTCCAGAAAGGATGGGTTTTAGGTAAAGGTTCCGTATGATACACATCTAGGCAAGCACCGGATAAATGACCAGAATCCAGCAAGGCAATTAAATCATCATCTACCATATGACCTCCACGGGCAACATTAATAACAAATGCATTCTTGGGCAGCTGAGATAAAAGTTCTTTATTTAGAACACCCTCCGTTGCGGGAGTCAATGGTAGTAGGCATATTAATATATTTGTAGCACTTAGAAATTCTTTTTGTTCCTCTGCCCCAGCAAATGTTTGTACGCCTTCAATTTCTTTTTTACTCCTACTCCAACCTTGTACATTAAAATTAAAAGAAGAAAGATCACTGGCAGTAAGCGCGCCCAATTCACCAAGACCTAAAATTCCTATGGTAACATCTTTAATGCGCATGTACTGTTTGGGTTCCCAAACATGAGATACTTGATCTAACTTATATTGATTTAAATTTTTTAGATGTGCTAGAATAACCGCCAGCACATGTTCAGACATATCACTAGCAAGGTAAGGGTCAACAATACGTGTAATAGGTATGTTCTTAGGACGCGTATCATCTTCAAAGATATAATCCACACCAGCACCTGCGGAAGCAATGCATTTTAGATTAGGATAATCAGCCAATGACCCCTTAGGGTGTTTCCAGATAACCGCCATGGAGATTTCCTCTTTTGGGTGATCCTCAAGATAGCTGTATACTTTTACAGAGGTATCAGCATTCTGTAAGGCATTTTTCCAAAGGTCTATTCTATCATCTTGTCGTATTACTACTATTGCCATAAGCTAATCTATAATATCCAATGCCTTTGAGAATTCGTCTTCAAAAAGCCATTTTTGATTCTGGGTTTCTGTGTAAATTTTTAGGATACGCTCTCTGAATTCCGGAAAAATTCCTTGGACGGTAGAAAACTGTATCACTTCATTAAATGAATTGAGCATACTTCTGTAGAAGGAGTCCGGTACGTTCTTCTCCATAGAAAATGTCTGTGCAATTTCTAGATTATAGCACATTACATCAGCAATTAAATGAGGGTCTACCCCTAGTTTTATAAAATGCTTTATAAATTTCTGAGCTACGGAACGCCTGGCTTTTGGCCTTCTGCGCTTTAGCGGAAAATATTCATTGGATATTTTTGCTTTGGCATCTTGTACCAACTTATCTTCTTTGGGGTTGAAGGCAAAATCATAATAAGTTTTTACGGTAGGAAATTTTTCGTACAACTCTAGTATTTGCTCTTCAAGCGCTTTTTTAGGAAGCTTGGATATATACGTTTTTAATGCCCGTTTACTCATAAAAATATAGTGTCTATATTCAAAAATAAGCTTTACAAAAACAACCTCCTAAAAGCTTAAATCTTTGTTAAAGCTAATAAAAGCTGTAGAAGTATAGTCAAATTCATTAGGAAAATTGAATTAATTGCACTATACTGTAAACTTGTACAACTTCTAAATTCGAAACAAACATATGAGGCAACTAAAGATTATCAAGCAGGTAACGAATCGTGAATCGAAATCCCTAGATAAATACTTGCAAGATATCAGTAAAATTGATTTGATTACAGCGAATGAAGAGGTAGAATTAGCGCAGAAGATTCGAGAAGGTAGTCAAGCAGCTTTGGAAAAATTAACGACAGCGAACTTAAGGTTCGTAGTTTCCGTAGCAAAACAGTACCAAAATCAAGGTCTTAAATTACCTGATTTAATTAATGAAGGAAATTTAGGATTAGTTAAAGCAGCAAAAAGATTTGATGAAACAAGAGGATTTAAGTTTATATCCTATGCCGTTTGGTGGATCAGACAATCTATACTACAAGCTTTAGCAGAACAATCTAGAGTTGTTCGTTTACCATTAAACAAAATTGGTTCGATCAATAAGATCAAAAAGACATTTTCTTATTTAGAGCAGGCTCACGAACGTCCGCCTTCTCCAGAAGAAATTGCAAAAGAATTGGAAATGACGGTTTCTGAAGTGAAGCAATCACTTAAGAATTCAGGTAGACATGTATCTATGGATGCACCATTACGTGAAGGTGAAGATTCTAACCTATATGACGTTTTACGTTCAGGTGAGTCTCCAAGACCGGATAATATTTTATTACAGCAGTCATTAAATACTGAAATTAATAGAGCATTAGATACCTTATCTCCTAGAGAGGCAGATGTTGTTAAGCTTTATTACGGTATTGGTGATCAACAATCAATGACTTTAGCAGAAATCGGTCAAACGTTCGATTTAACAAGAGAGCGTGTTAGACAAATTCGTGAAAAAGCAATACGTAAATTACGTCATGCTTCTAGAAGCAAGTTGCTTAAAACGTATCTAGGCTAAACATTTATACTGTTTTAAAAAAAGAAAGCGCCCGTTTTTAACGGGCGCTTTCTTTTTATCTAATGTTTGGGAACACTAAGAATAGGATAATTTGTTGATATTAAAGTTTACTAGGATACTATTGAGATCCTGGATAAAATTTTGATACGATGAAAAATCTTGATTTTGGTGTGCCATGGGAATATTTTTTTTGGTTAAGGTTTTGGTTGACTTACATATAGTCCAACTCAGCTAATTCGTTGATACTAAGAATTTCGTTTAAATCTTGAAGAAAAACTAAGTATTCTTCTCCGTAGGTGTCGTAAAGCATATTCTAGTAGGTTTAAAAGTTAATCTTGATTTGGGTAATTATATCTTGAAGTAAATATATACCGATGTTGAGATTGTGACAACAAATTGTGGTGAACCAATTTAAAACTGTTGTAAAACATACACAAATGTGTTGTTTAGGGTTAAAAAACTGGAAACACTAGGTTTTATAGGGGTTTAGAGGAGTGTATTTCATCCTATTTATTGGTATTTTAACGATATAAACTTTTAAATAGACTTATTTACAGACAGTTACATGATAAAATCTTATATAAAAAGCTCAAATAGTTTTTAAATTAAGGTTATAAATGTTTTAATTTTTCTTAAACATATAATGAATCATGCCACCATACATATTGAATTATACCTTTACAATACACTATCTATATATCCGTTTTCAAAGTAACCTTATTAGTATAACTTTGATAAAGTTGAAAATTATAATTTGATGAAGAGATTCTCCCCTATCCTTTTAAGCTATAAAATGGTTTTACTATTAGTTATCCTTTTTGTAGGAAGGCCGGTAAATGCAGCTAGTATAGTTTCTTTAACTTCTTCTACTCAAAATTCAGAGTCGATAGCATTAGTATTAAACAGTCATAGTTTTAATACACATGAACGCAGCACTTTTACCTACGCCTCACAAACCGAAGCCATAGAACGCGGGTTAACCATAGTTCATTTACAAGCAGATAATACGTTTGAGTTCAAGACTTTTGATACTTATGGCAGTAAAGAAGATGTACAGGCATTTGTAGCAGTACTATCTAAAATGATAGACGCTAATGCTGTATTTGCCATACTAGCACATGATAGTGCAGCAGAACAATTAACAGGATTTAAAAATCAATTGAACCAATTGGGTTTTGTTCAATTAAGTAATCTAAAGGGAAGACAAGCTTACACCATGAACAATATTAATGGTGAGATTACTGAACAGGTAAATGATAATTCAATCACAGAAACTATAGACATTAATAACAATACTAATGACAAGGAAATTTATTTTCCAAGAGAAGTTTATGAATTTGAATCTAGTATAGATAGATACATAGCCCATGCCGGCGGTGAGATCAATGGTGTAAAATCTACCAACTCTAAACATGCATTAGATGAAAATTATAAAAAGGGATTCCGCAATTTTGAATTGGACATCATAGAAACATCAGATGGTAAATTAGTTGCGGCACATGATTGGAACATGTGGGCACGATTTACAGATTATGCTGGAAGCTTACCTCCTACGCACGCCCAATTCATGAAGCAAAAAATATATGGCGATTATACTACTTTAGATATGGAAGGCATCAATACATGGTTCAAAAACCACCCAGATGCTACATTGATTACAGATAAGGTAAATGACCCTATAGCCTTTTCTGACGCCTTTGTAGATAAAGACCGTCTAATTATGGAACTATTTAGTGTTATGGCAGTAGAAAAAGCATCTGAGCATGGCATACATACCATGATTTCACAAGAACCGCTATTAGCAATAAAAGGAGATAAAGTAAACTTTCTTAAAGTTAACAACGTGAAGCATGTTGCGGTATCTAGAAGGATAGTATCTAGTCAAAAGAAATTGATGCTACAGTTAAGAGACGCAGGAATTAAAGTATATGTCTTTAACGTAAACTTCGATGCTGGTAAAGACGAACAATATGTCTACGATAATGAACTAGGTTTAATCTACGGGATGTATGCCGATAAATGGATACCTGCTATGCAGTCTAAAAATTAAACTCATAGGTTAAACCGGCAGATATGGAATAGAAATAACTGCCAGGATCAAAAGATTGCTCTTGTCGTAATACGCCCACATTAGTTCTGTAGGCACTTAGATTATTCTTACTTGTGAATTGGTATTCAAAACTTAATCGTTGTGATTCTATATACAATAACGTTTCTGCCAACAATTGATCTCCTGATGTAAACTGCCTTAACTCAGGTGAAAAACCTACGCCTGCGTTTACCCCCATATAATTCTTGGCATCCTTTAAATATTTACGCACCAACAAGTTTCCAGAAATATTAGTCAGATTATCAGACTCAGGTGTTATATAGGAGCGTAAAGAAAAATAGTAATTGCCCGTATAATACCCCAAAGAGTTGGTAATAGATTTGACATCTTTAGTCGCAAAGTTTATAAATCTACCACCGGCAGAAAATTCAATTCCGCTTTTATGATTATAATACACATCTCCACCTACTTTATGATTTGGATATAAGTCCGACTCAGAATACCCATAATTAATATAGGCATAAAATCCTTTTGCAATTTTAGGATATAAATCTAGATCAAGCTGAATCCCGTTCTTACCAACTCTATTACTGTTATTAATTCTTGGTATAATAGCACCATAAGGAGTTTGTCTTTTATATGAAATACTAGATGTGGTTATAGGATCAAAACGTTGATCATAGAACGTAACGGAACTATTGACCATAACCGTATTCTTTAATTTCTCTTCAGTTACTGGTGTTACATGTACATTCTCAATTTCCGCTACATTAGTTTCGTTAGGGACAGCAGATGAATTTTTAGAATCGGTAAATTTAGTGTTGACCGTACTTTCAATATTAAACCAGCCATCTTGATTATATTCCGTACCCTTTATTCCATCCGTAGCTACGGTCTGTAATCTTTTTAATTCTTGGTCGTTTTCTATATGAACCAATGCTTTGTTGGCAAGACCTAATGCAGTAGCGTAATTCTTTGCATATAATTCATTTTTGACTGCAGAAAGCCAGGCTTCTCTATTTGTTTTATTTTTTGATAAAATGGTATTGAATTCCGATCTCGCTAAATCATAATCACCTCTCCAACTCAAGGTGCTAGCCCATAATACTGAAGTCTTGATTCCAGTTTCTGGCTCATTTACCAAATTATACAGCATATTATGAGCAGTATTGGTATTACCCTCATATGCCAAAGCATAAGCAGTTTCAAAAGAAGGTACGGTATTGTCCATACTTTGCCCTTTAACCTTTAAAGCAAAGGCTAGTAAAATCAATAGCATGATATGTAACTTACCCTTCTTCATTACTCTATGGATGCTAACGTATTTTTAGCTTCTTTATTTGTGTTTTTGTGAATATCGATTCCTGCTTTTCGTGCAGAATTTTTAGCCCTGGAAATCTTACTGGAAATTTCATTGGCACTAGCACTATTCTCCTGCACCATATTGACCAAAGCTAGACCTTCGGTATGTTTATCATACCAAAAATACACATCAAAAAGTGCGGCATAAGAATCTATATAATTAGGATTCATAGCAATGCACTCTTTTAAAATTTTAACCGACTCCTCATAGTTTCCTTTCCAGATATGCAATCTGCCCGTTAAAATTTTAGTATCTATATGACTAGGTGATTCTGAAAGAATATAACGACATAACAAAAGGGCATCATCCCATTTTTTGTCAAAAGCCAAATCTCTGGCCTTAAAGAATGAACGGTCAAAATTACTTCCATCATAAATACTATTGATCCAAGTGACTTCCGCCGGAGTAAATTTTTCTTTTTGTACTGAGAAAATGGTTAAACTATCGGGAATTATCTTGTTCTCTGAAGTAACGTAGTGATTTACCGATTTAAAGCGTTCTAAAGTTTTTTCTACCGACCCGCCACCAAATGTAGAACTGATATCCATATCTTCATCAAGCTCCATGATATCACCATCAGTATATAATATTTCTTTACTGATATACTCCTTTAGCTCATTCTTATTTCGCATTAAAGGAATGTTCTTGGTAGACCTGAATGCAGTTTCCATATCAAGGGCACCACCCATCCAGGCTACTTTTTTAGGCATTTTTAATTCGTATGAATCTGAGAGTAATGCCAATATAGAAGGGGTTACATCAAAATGAGAAGATATAGAACTCATCTTACGGGTTCTTTTCAACATTGGGCTGTACATGATCAGCGGTACATGAAAACGACTAATATTATTACGCTGTGGTATAGGAATAAGTCTATGGTCACCCGTAAAAATGAAAATGGTATTCTCATAATTAGGCTGAGATTTATAAGACTCCATGAACCATTTTATAGCATCATCTGTATACAATAATGTAGCAAAAACATTGTCGTTCTTTTTAACTATTTTTTCTACCCTAGAATCAAAATCACCTTTAACCAAAATATCTTTAACCTGTCTTTCAAAAAAATCTTGATTAGGCGGGATAAAGGGTTCGTGCGTACTAATAGTCATGTACACTTCTAATCTAGGTTGGTCTTCGCTTCTTTCTAGACTTAGGCTTTTCTTGAATAATTCCTTATCAGGATATCCCCAAGAAGAACCCGCGGCATCTTCTTCCTGTTTTTGATATTTATTTCCGAATCCTGATTTATCCAATACAAAATCTAAATTCTCACTTCTTAAAAATCTATCTACTTTATCGAAAGAACTGTTGGTTCCCTGGTAAAAAGAAGTATGATACCCATTGTTTTTAAGTACACTGAACATGGTTAATTTATTAGGGTACTCTTCCAACTCCATAAATCCGCTTTTACCAAAAGGCAATGAACCTAACAATGATGGTAAAACACCAAATGTTCTACCAGTATTGCTCAAGAAATTTTCCCAGTATAATGATTTGGTCGTTAGGGAATCTAAATACGGAGTAAACCCTCCAAACTCGGCTCCTTCACCCACAAAATCCCTACCTAAACCTTCTACCATTACAAAGACGATATTTGGTTTTTCTTCTTTTAACTCAAAATAATCTCCCAATACATTCTCAATATTAGGACCTTGCACCAAAGGATATTCTTCAGTTGACGTATATGAATTATCTTCAGAACTTGTATTGTAAACGTTAACGGCCAAGTACTGTACTTTGTTCTGATTTATAGGTTTACCATCGGTAAATAAAGAAGCCATAAACAAGCTGAACAATACTATGGTAAAAGGATACATCTTACTAATTCTATGATAGAATTTAGAAGTGATTCTATATAGTCCCAAAAAGAGACCTATTAATACAATTGAAGCAATAAGCAGATAAACAGAAATCATGAAACCGCCAGAGTTAGCTAATGTAATTTTCATGTCGTCATAGCTATACCCTAAAATATCCGATCCTAAAGGCACTAAAGTTGTACAGTAATATGCGGTAAGAATTGCCTCAAAGATCAAGACCAAACTAAGCAATCCGAAGACAAGATTGAAGCCATATTTAGAACGTAGATTTTCCCAAAAATTAAAAGGAAACACCATGACGATACCCATTAATGCGGTAAAGCCTATTTGATGTACAATAGCTTTTAATAAACTAACGGAAAAAATAGTATCGATAACCCCTTTATAGTACAGCATACCATATTGAAAAAGCGTTAACACGAATAAACATCCAAAAAAGGATATCATAAGCCGCGTATACTGCTTTAAAGAATATCTATCTATACTACTTGTGTTCATTACTTCTAAGATGCTTTTGCAAATCCTTTTCTAACTTGGGATCCCCAACCAGATTTTATTTTAAATAATTTTTTATAATTACCCCTAACCGCAGCATATACTACAATAGGATGAAAAATGAATGGCTCCAAAACAGCCAAGCCCATTAATATTAAAATGTCTTTAGTTTTTCTGTATTGATTATATGAATACACATCCCATAGAATGGCATAGAAAGAAATCATGATCGAGAATAGAAAAATGGCCAAGGTTATCATGAAAAAGAATTCCCAATTTAGAATACCCAAATAGGCAAAAAGAATGATGGTGAAAAAACCAAAAAACTCCAATAATGGAGAAAGCCATTCATAGAAAAACCAATATGGATAGCTCAACAAGCCCAATCTACCATATTTGGAATTGAACAACATATCTTTATGCTTGAACAATGTCTCTAGATTACCACGAGCCCAACGATCTCTTTGATTCACTAATATTTTAAGATCCTCAGGAACTTCTGTCCAACATAACGGATCTGGTATATATTCTATGGTATATGGTTCTTTTCTATCATGCATGTATCTACGCATTTTAAAAACGATTTCCATATCCTCACCTACGGTATTAGTATCATAACCACCAACCGCCAATGCAATTTCACGTTCAAAAAAACCAAATGCTCCAGATATTATAAGTAGGCTATCTATTCTACCCCAAGCCATTCTTCCTAAAATAAAAGAACGGGTATACTCTAACAATTGAAATCTTGCCAGCCAATTGGTAGGCAACCTTATTTCTTCTAACTGACCACCTTGTATAACACAAGAATTGGCTACACGTATAACACCACCAACGGCAATAACCCTTTTTTTGGAACGTTGAAAAAATGATTTAACCACATGTAACAAAGCATCTGGTTGTAAAAGACAATCAACATCTATACAACCAACATATTTACTGGTAGATAATGAAACACCTGCATTTAAAGCATCAGACTTGCCACCGTTCATTTTATCCACCACGGTCAACTTTTCAAAAGCCCTGTTTTTTGATTTATAGATACCACGTACTGGTTTAGATTTCCAGTCTGGATCCATTGCCACATCTATCTTCTCAAGGTCATAAGAATCTATTAGTTTCTGTAACGTATCATCTTTACTACCATCATTAACCACCATTACGTCATAATTGACATATTGAAGCGACAATAAAGAACGAATGTTTTCTACAATAGTCAACCCTTCATTATAGGCAGGAGCAATAATAGTAATTGTTGGAGCTAGCGGAGATGCCATTATTTTGGAAATGTCCGTAAAACTGTTTTTATTTCTATAGTGAAGCGAATTTCTTGTGGAGAAATAAGCCATAAGAGAAAAAAGAATAAACAGAATTATGGTAAACACAAAGAATACAAAGTTGATGTATTCCAGTACCACACCAAATAGCTCACTATCCATTTATCTTATTGTATAAAGAGTTGGACATGGAACATAACTGATCAAACAATGTAGAACCATTATCGTTAGACACTATTTCCTTCTGATCAGTAGGTTCATTTAATTCTAGTTCAAAGTCAAGATTAAAAATTGAATCTTTATCTAATGCAGTAACCGGTGTCTGCTTATTAACGGGCGACTGAGATTTTATATGCTCTAGAACTTCTGTAGCTTTTGCAACAAGTGATTTTGAGTTAGATTCCAGAATACTTTCAAGTAAATGAATTTCTTTTTGGTCACCTACTACCAACATCTCATTTAACAACATCAATTTTGTTTCGTAATCTGCTAGATTATAAACATCTTTAAAAACACTTTCCGTAAGGTCGTTTTCTTCTGAAAACAATTCATTTGGACGCGGAGATTGATAACTGAATTTTTGAATGAGTTCATTAGCCCTATCTATAACAACATCAGAACTATTCTCTTCAACAATTTGGTATAGTAAAATTAGTTCACGGCAATCTCCAAGTTCAGATATATTTTCCAATAATACCATGGCATCAAGCTCTTCTTGACGCATAAAATTTGGAGAAAAAGAAATATCATTATTTTCAAATGAGATTATGGTTTCTTCGGCATCGGCGTCTTTAACCACAACTTTCTTTTTATCCTGATCATCAGAATTCATTGAAGACCAATCAATTTCATTGATTGTCAATTCTGAATTATTTTCGGTCTTAATAGAAGTTATTTCATTCTTTTTTTCTTCAAAAGATGCATCATCTAAAGCAAATATGGGCTCAAATTCATCTTGTTCAATAGCCAAAGTTTCTTCTGTAATTGTGGCTTCGTCCACCACTAAAGGAAGAAAATTAAAAGATAGCTCTTCTTCAGCTTGTTCTTCATGCTCTTTTTTGGATACAGGTTCAATTTCTTCCAAAGGCTCTTCTATAATCTCTTTTGCTATCTTTTCGCTATTAATATGTGGCAAAAAGCTTAAATCAATATCATCAATTGATTTTACTTCTTTAATTTCTTTAGGAAACAATTCAAGCTCCACTTCTATATCTTCTAAATCCTCTTCTTCTGAAATAGCTTCTTCAATCAAACCTTCATTAATCGACGCTTCTACTTGAAGGTCTAAAGCTTTATCCTGTTCAACAGATTTTATTTCGATTGTATCTTCTTTAACTTCAGCATCAACTTCTATCTCTGTAGAGATTTCATTAATAATGTCGTGTAAAGGAATTTCCTCAAGAACATCAACTACTTCATTTTCGTTATCTTGGGTTAAATCATCTAATTCAACATCATAAAAATCTGAGGTTGCTATATTTTTGGTAGGTAATATTCTTTCTGGATCAATTTTATTTAGAGTACCTACAACCTTACTCTTAATATTGAAGTTACGTTCTGTCAATTGTAAATTTTCTAAAAAAGAAACATCTGCTGTTGTTCCCAACTCACCAATAGCATCTAGAATAGCTATTTTAATATCATGGCTTGCCTTAGTATACACAAGCTTTAAAGTGAGTAAAGCATTCACAAAATGAAAATCTTTAATACATTCAATAGCCTCTGCCTGTATATCTCGGTTTTTATGTTTTAATAATGTGATAATTGACTGTTCAGCATCGTTCTGGCTATAATATTTAATTAATCGCAAAGCGAATAATACTACGTGTGTATTGGTGGATGTTAACCAAAGACCAAATTGTGGTGGTGTATAGTTTGGTTTATGTCTAAGTACATCCAGAAGTTTTAACTGTTGCCATTCCGCTATTTTGTATTTTGTATTATCAAGAAAATACTTAATACCCTCTTCCTTAAGATTAACCACAGCAATTTCTGCCTGTTTACGAATGGTACTTTGTCTATGGTTTATAAATTTTATGATCAATCCGTAAGCATCTTCTACCTCCATGGTAGTCAATTCTAGAATCCCGCTGGAAACAACTTGCCATTTACTACTTCTCAGCTTTTCATAAGCGTCATGATGCAATCCTAAGTCCTTATATAAATCAATAAGAACGGTTTGCGAGCTTCCGGAAAGGTCCTTCCGCAAATCCAATAATACCTCTGTAAGCACATCTCGATCAAAATTATTTTTGATCAATTCGCGTATTTGCACTTTAAGATTTAGATAATTCATTTTTTCCTCCTTTGTATTTGAATCTTCATAGAATAGAAATTCATTGATCATAGGGGAAAACTCGACCTTTTTATCTTTTGTACGACTGTTGTTAGATGTAATTTTATTTCTAATGATGAAAACACCCACAAAGTAAATTACAGCCAATACAAAAAACAGTATAGTAAGCCACCATAGATATTCTAAATTGAATTCTGGTGCGGTAATCAGCGGTATTTTAATTTGATTAGGGGGAATCAACAAATTATAATATTTATTTATTTATTTCTCTTGCTATGCGTACTAATAGTTCTGTTGGACTTACTGGTTTAGTGATGAAATCATTTGCTCCTAATTCAAAGGCGGTGAGAACATTTTGCTCATTACCTGCCGATGAAATAATTATTATAGGTGTATTCGATTTTAGGTCATTACGTACATAATCAATAAGCTCTATACCAGAACAATAAGGCATCATGATATCACTCACGATAATGTCTGGCATTTCATTCTTTAAATATTCCTTTACTTCTTTTCCGTTAGGTGAGTGATGTACGGAATAGCCACCTTTTTTCAGCCTAAAATTTAATAAAGAGGCTAAAAGTTGGTCATCATCTGCTAATAGTACACGCTTACCCATATTATTTCTTGTTCATTAATTCTAAACTCTGATTTAAATTATCCTCCAACAAAGGATAATCATTTAAGAAAACCTCATATAGTTCTTTTACTTTTTCAGGTTGATCGGTTTTGCAGCTTTGTTCTAGCTCAACTATTAAGCTTCGCATACCATCTGCTTTGATCATAGCAAACCCAGCTTTAAGTTTATGGGCAGACAAGGCTATTTGTTTTAAATCTAGAGTCTTCAAATGAATCTTTACATTACCTATAAACTCAATAGCGTTAAGTTTAAATAACTTTACTAGTTCATTCAACATATCTATTTCTCCAAAACAATCTTTCAATAATTGGTTTAAATTTAAAACCGTGGTCTCTTTAGGTTCAATCATAGGTTTTTGTAGTATTGATGAAAAATCTGCCTCTTTATTTTTTGTTTCTTTATTCTTTAAAATTGTGTTCAATAAATCGTCTAGGGTATATGGTTTTAATAAGAAATCATTGATTCCTATTTTTTTACAATCTTTGCTGTCCTGTTCCGTAAAATCTGCACTAAAAGCAATAATGGGAACCGAATTAACTCTTGAGTTTTTGTGGTCTCTAATGGCTTTGGACACCTCAAATCCGTTTTGACCGGGCATTTTTAAATCCATCAGAATTAAGTCAATTTTTCTAGAAGACAGTAAATACAAGCCTTTATCCAAATCAATATCAGCATGAACGGTACAGCCATATTGAGTTAACTGTTCAACGATTAAGTGTTGGTTCATTTTATTATCTTCAAATACCAATATTTCAGTACCTGCCAGTAACTTGCTGTCTTTACTATTTTTAGATTTCTTTAATTTCTTGCTTGGTGATGACTGCTTAGTTCCTAAAGAATAAGGCATTCTAAATCTTACAGTTGTACCGCTATTAACGGTACTATCAATTTCTATTTCACCGTTTAGCTTATCTACAATTTCTTTTGTGATAGTTAATCCAAGTCCGGTACCGCCATACTTGTTAGCAGTATTCTCTTCGGCTTGAGTATAACCATCGAAAATTGAATCTATCTTTTCTTGAGATATACCTATCCCAGTATCAGCAACAGAAAATTCTATGAAAAAATCATTGTTTTTTCTATGCTTTGTAAAGACCTCTAATTTTATAAAGCCTCTTTCAACAAATTTTACAGAGTTTCCTAAAAGGTTCAGTAATACCTGAGATAATTTAGATGGATCACCTTTAACAATTTTAGGAACATTTTCATCTATATCTATGAGTAGTTCAATTTTACGATCTACTATTAATGTTTCACATAAAAACATAACATCTTTAAGTAAACTATGCAGATTAAAGTCAACCGACTCAAAATTAGTATTACCAGAAGACATCTTGGAATACTCTAAAACTTCATTGATAAGTTTTAAAAGTGTATTTGAAGCAAATTGTATGGCATCTACTTTTTTATGCTGACCCTGAGTAAGCTTTTCTTCTTTTAAAAGATTGGCAAAACCTATTATACTATTTAATGGAGTACGTATTTCATGGCTAACATTAGCTATAAATTGCTTTTCTGAAAGTTCTTTTTTGCCATCAGCTTCAACCTCTATTTTCTTAGGTACAATTTGCTCCGCTTTAGGGGTATAAATATGTTTTTCCAAACTTGATCTAAATGCATTAAAAGAGTCTTTTAGCTCTTTAGCATCATTGGCATTTAACTCCTCAAAAGAGAACTCACTAACCGTTCTTTCCAATTGAGATAATTGACCAAGTAAATCCTTAGATTTTGAAATTGCCATAAATAGGTATTCTTTAGTTTAAGGGGGTTGTTATTTATAATTACCTAAAAATGGGTCAATACTATTGTGTGGACAATAAAAAGTTCTCAAAGGGTGGTTATTTGTTGTGAATACACTTAAATTGTAGGTCTAAACTTACTATATGAAACAGCTTATCTATTTTTTATGTTTTACAACCATTATTTCTTGTGGAGAAAAAAAAGAGAAAATTGAAGAGACCACATTAGAAAAAGCACATCGTATTCATGATGATGTCATCACTATAGATACCCATAATGACATCAATGTAAAAAACTTCACAGATAGTGTAAATTACAGTCAGAAGCTAGATTCTCAAGTGAACTTACCAAAGATGAAAGAAGGTGGTTTAGATGTTACTTGGTTGATAGTTTATACAGGTCAAGATACACTAACAGATGAAGGCTATGCCAAGGCAAAAGAGAATGCCATGTCTAAATTTGATGCAATACATAAATTATGTGAAGAAATAGCTCCTAATGATATTGAACTAGCGTTAACTTCTGCAGATGTTACCCGAATTGCTGAGTCTGGAAAAAAAGCAGCCATGATCGGTGTTGAAAACGCCTACCCTATTGGTACGGATATGTCTCAGTTTAAAACCTACCATGATTTAGGCGCACGCTACATTTCTTTGGCACATAATGGCCATAGTCAATTTTCAGATTCAAATACCGGTGAGAAAGACGACGTTTGGTTACACAATGGTTTAAGCGATCTTGGAAAGCAAGCGGTAGTGGAAATGAACAAATTGGGTATTATGATAGATATTTCCCATCCATCTAAAGAAGCCATGAAGCAAATGATAGCATTATCAAAGGCACCAATTATAGCTTCTCACTCATCAGCTAGAGCATTATGTGACCATAGTAGAAATTTAGATGACGAGCAATTATTATTGATGAAAGAAAATGGCGGAGTTGTACAGACAGTAGCCTTCAGCTCTTATTTAAATACAGAAAAGCATGAAGCTAGATCTGCATATATGAAATCGATATATCAAAAAGTAGCGGATTCTTTAGATATTAAGTGGTATGAACGTTCTCAATTTTCAAGTTTATCTGACTCAGAAAAAGAAGCTTTTATGGATAACTACCCAAAGGTTTTGAAAATAGGAAAGGAATTAGCAGCTACTAACACTGATGCACCAGAAGCTGTAAATGTTGGCGATTTTGTTGACCACATAGATTATATGGTAAAATTAATAGGTATTGATTATGTTGGTATAAGTTCTGATTTTGACGGAGGTGGTGGTATTGAAGGTTGGAGCGATGCCTCTGAAACCTTTAATGTAACCTTAGAACTTGTAGAAAGAGGATACTCTGAAGAAGATATAGCAAAATTATGGGGAGGAAACCTTATGCGAGTACTTGATGATGTACAGGCAGTTGCTAAAGAAATGGGTGAAAGTTAATTAACTTCACCCATTGCCGCTAGACGGTCTTTAACAAATTCTATTTTGGTTTTACCATGTGCTGCAGGTTTACCATTTTCACCAAGGTTTACCATAATGATATTATCAACGGTAACAATAGTTTCGTGGTTCATTTTATTACGTACCTCACAATTCAAGGTTAAAGAGGTTTTACCAAACTTAACTACTTCAATACCAATTTCTATCACATCACCTTTTACAGCGGCACTCATGAAATTAATTTCTGACATATATTTAGTAACCACTTTACCATTTTCTAGTTGAATAATAGCATATAGTGCTGCCTCTTCGTCGATCCAAGCCAATAATCTACCTCCAAACAATGTACCGTTAGAGTTTAAATCACCTGGCTTAACTAATTTTCTAGTATGAAATCTCATAGCTTCTTTATTTTGAAATTCTACAACGCAAAGTTAGTCCTAAAATTTTTCAATACTTACATTTTCTACTTCTAAGCAGACCGATTTGCCAATTGTAACAATTACGTATTTAATAAGTTACATATTAACAATTGTTGCTTGTTAGAATTATTAGAACCCTAATATTATGAGCAGTTTTTTGTCTCTAGCATGATTGTTCATAACAGGTTAAAAACTTATTACAGGGGTTAAATATCAATTTTATCTTATATGTACCTTTAGGTAAAATCAAAACATAATGGACAGGACACAGAAATTGCAATCTATTCGCCCTTTAATTGCCTCTGCCAAAATAATGCCCAACATGAGTGATGATGAAAGGTTTCAAAACCAGACATTACGCCCAATTATAAAACTTCAAAACGATTTACTTCTAGCATCTTACCAGAATTATATCCATAAAATGAAGAATAGTTTTTATGAACTAAAGATAGAAAAACGCATAGGCTACATTGCCAATTCAATTCAAAAAGATGTTAAGTTCAGAAACTCCTTAAAGGGAATGATCATTGGTCAATTTACTGTTGAAGAGTATGAAATCTATATTAAAAACTCTTCTGCGTTAAATAAAAGAATGATGAATATGGTCGTAAAAAGAATTCAAGATCAAATTCAATATTTTGAAAAATATGAACTAGTCCAATAAAGATTCGCCATTTAAATTAGTAGTTAGAATATTACTCATTAAATCAAAATAAGGGCGAATAGCTATATAACTTTCATTAACTATATCTGCGAAATCATCTGACAATACTTCTTTGTCTGTAAAGTTCTTTACGAAGATGAATTGTTTTTTGCGAATAAATTTAATGTTGGGGTCTTCTTTATCAAATCCTTTTGGTGCGGTTTTCAATTCATCACCAACTAAGTCTCCCCAAATAGATTTAAATTTTTTATCCTCTATAATATCGGTTAAGTCCGTGGTATCTATCTCCCACTCTTTTCTAATACGAAGCAAATCATTTTTTTCAGGATTCCAGAATCCTGTTGCAATAAAACTGTTTCCTGGTTCTATCTGCAAGTAATATCCACCTCTACGATGCTTACCTGCTCTAGCGAAAGAAGCGGAAAGGTGTGTTTTATAGGGTGTCTTATTTTTAGAAAAACGAACATCCCTGTAAATTCTAAATACTTTTAATTTTTCAATTTCATCATGTAATTTTAGTTTATCAAGCACATGATTAAAAAAGCTTTTCACCTTAGTCTCTTCTGCTTTAAATTCAGCCTTATGTTCCGTAAACCAATCCCTGTTGTTATTTTTCTTTAATTTATTTAAAAATTGAAATGTGCTTTTTGTAATATTCGTTTCTAACATTCGACTTAGCTGTTGTGATTTTAAGCTAAAGTTAACCATTAGATGAGAAGTACTTTTACTTATTTGGTTAATTTTGATGAACTAATGAAGAACCATGGACCATCGATCTATTATCGAAAAGATTAATACCCACAAGAAACAACCGAATTTAAGATTTCGTTTAAAAAAGAATACCGAAAAATTCACGGACCTTCTTTTTTATATGCTGTTCGATATTGAAACACCAGTAGCAGAAAGCTTAAATGCTCTTGAAAAGCAATTTGACGAACTGGTAGATCTGGCATGTTGGGAAAGTGATAAACCTTGTAAAAAGGTTTGGGAGAATTATGTAGAAAAATTGCCTTTAGTTTTGGAAAGCTTAAATCTGGATGCCGAGGCAACCGTTAATTGTGATCCTGCTTCTTTATCCATTGAGGAAGTATATATGGCCTACCCTGGTTTTTATGCTATTTCCGTATATAGATTAGCACATGAACTTTACAGGACGGGATTCCCCTTAGTACCCCGTTTAATGACCGAATATGCTCACCGGCAAACAGGTGTAGATATTAACCCTGGTGCTCAAATAGGAAAATCTTTTCACATTGATCACGGAACAGGTGTTGTCATTGGTGAAACCGCCATAATTAAAAATGACGTAAAAATATATCAAGGTGTTACTTTAGGCGGATTGTTTGTTGCGAAAAAGCTACAGCAGACCAAACGGCACCCTACCATTGAAAATAATGTAACTATATATGCCAATGCCACTATTTTAGGTGGAGAAACAGTTATTGGAGCAAATAGCATCATAGGAGGAAATGCTTGGATAACTGCATCAGTACCACCAAATTCAACAGTATTTCATACACCAGAAATTAAAATAAAAACATTACCCCATGTCTAATTCAATTGTATCGCTAATAGGTAATACACCACTAGTAAAATCAAGAGTATTAAATACAAACCCCAATGTATCCGTTTATTTTAAAATGGAAGGACACAATCCTGGTGGTAGTGTAAAAGATCGCGCCGCATACAACATGATCAAAACCGGTTATGATAACGGAGATTTTACCGCTAATGATAAATTAATAGAAGCTACTAGTGGAAATACCGGTATAGCCCTAGCTATGATTGCCGGGATATATGGTCTTGATATTGAACTGGTCATGCCAGAAAACTCTACCATAGAACGCGTACAGACCATGAGAGCATATGGTGCTAAAGTTACCCTGACTTCCTCTGATATAGGTATTGAAGGGGCACGTGATTATGCTGAAAATAAGGTAAAGAATGATGGTTATATCATGATGAACCAATTTGGTAATCCAAATAACTGGAAAGCACATTATAATACTACTGGACCCGAGATATGGAAAGATACCGAGGGTAAAGTAACTCACTTTGTTTCTGCAATGGGTACCACTGGTACTATAATGGGTACTTCTACTTTTTTAAAGGAGAAAAACAGTGATATTCAAATTGTAGGGGTTCAACCTAGTGACAATGCTCGCATACCAGGAATTCGAAAATGGCCACAAGAATATCTGCCAGAAATATTCGATGCTAAAAAAGTAGATCGTATTATGGAGGTAAATGAAATGGAAGCTAAAGCAATGGCAAGAAAGTTAGCCAAAGAAGAAGGTATTTTTTCAGGAATGAGCAGCGGAGGTGCTGCTACCGTTGCATTACGTTTGGCACAAGAGATTGAACATGGAGTTATTGTCTCTATAGTTTGTGATCGTGGAGATCGTTATTTATCATCAAACTTGTTTGATTAAGCAATTTATAGACATGATATAAAATAAAAAAGAGCCGTTATAACGGCTCTTTTTTGCATTCAGAAAGTTAGCATATTACTTCTCTAACATGGCAGTTTCTTTAGGTTTACTATACTCTTCAACCAAAAATTCTAAATTTTCACCATGCTCATTAGTAAATACATAAGTTGTTTTATTATTCATCATTTTTTTGCTTTTAAGGCTTATATTTTCAACAACCTTTAAATTATCACCTTCATTCATGGCTACCACCAATTCATCGTTTTTAGAAACTAAAACAAAATCTTCAGGTGTTTTAGATTCATAGCTAAAAACAATCTTTTCATCAAAATCATCATCATCGTCATTATCTATATTGACCGTTTTAATAATGGTGGAAACGCTGTCCACTACCCTATCTTGATCAACTTTACCTTCATCTTCTTTGGAACGTTCAATGGTGTTTAAACGCTTCGTGGTAATTTCAACGGTATTCTTTACTAATTTTTTACCATCGTTTACAGTATAAGATTTTGAGATCTTGGTATCCAATACTTCTTGATCTTTTTCTTGAGCCATTACCGTTCCTGTTAGTAACAACAATCCAGCAATAGACATATACATCGTTCTAATTTTCATATATAAATTTTTAAAATTAACTTTTGACTTCATCTTAAAAGATATGAAGTCTCTCACATCTAATATTTTAGATATTGGCAAGTTATATGAAAACAGAAATAGTCAGTGACCCATAAAAATTAATAATTAATGGATTTGATTTTAAGAAATAAGAACAGTAAAATGTGATGTTTTAAGTACTTATGAATTTATAGCCATTTTTTCTTTTTAAAATAAATCATCATTCCAACAAAAAGAACGATCATTACTACCCATACAACATAATAACCGTATTTGTAATGAAGTTCAGGCATATGGTCAAAGTTCATACCGTAAATACCCGCAATAAAAGTTAAAGGAATAAAGATAGAAGCCATAATGGTTAAAACTTTCATAACCTCGTTCATTTTATTACTCATATTACTCATGTACATTTCCATTAAACTCATAGACATTTCACGGTATATCTGTAAACTTTCGTTGATTTCTATCGCATGATCTAAAACATCACGCAAGAACAATTTGGTATCCTTTGTAATCTTAGGGTTTTCTGAATCTATCAGCCTACTGATCAATTCTTTTACAGGATAAATCCATCTTCTAATCTTTAAAATTTCTTTCTTTAATTGCTGAATATTTTGTGCTACAATGGGTTCAGGGTTCTGATAAACCTCTTCCTCTAAATTCTCTATTCTATTATTAAGATTTTCAATAGCTAAAAAGTAATTATCTACGATAGCATCTAATAAGGCAAAAAATAGATAATCTGCCCCTCTTGTTCTAATACGACCAAGCTTCCCGGTAATTCGTTCACGTAAACCATTAAATACATCTGCCTTAACCTCTTGGAAAACCAAAACTGTGTTTTCATGCAAAACAATGGCTATATGCTCCCCTATAATCTCATCTTCTCCAGATATGTATAGCATTCTGAATACTCCAAAAATATAATCATCATATTCATCTATTTTAGGTCGCTGCTCCGTATTAACAATATCTTCAAGTACTAAAGGGTTCAGATTATAGTGTTTACCTAGCTTTTCAATAAAAGGCTCATCAGTAATACCTACCACATTTACCCAAGTAATTTTATCTGCACATTCCTCTTTAAAAAACTGGTCTAAATTTTCAAACTCATTTGTTTCAAATCCGTCGGCATTATAGGTGGTGCTATATATGACACTATCACTTCGTTCCTTATCACCCATATAACTTATGGTTCCCGGAGCTTTGCCTAACTTATTTTGTTGGCGAGATTTCTTCTTTTTTCTTTTAGGGAAGTTGAGCTTTTTGTTTGTAGCCATGAACAATTTTATTAATATGTTAAAACTACGTTTTAATTATTGAAGTGTAATTGGTTTAACATTAATCCAGATCCAGGGGCGATCGTATTAAGTTTATGCGTAGACCCGGTAACCAAAGATGCTTTGATTTCATCTAATGTCAATTCATTTTTACCAAGCTGTACCAACGCGCCCATAATCATACGAATTTGATATCTCATAAACCCGTTACCTATAACCTTTAAAATATAACTCTGTTCAGGAAAAAAATTTGCAGTAAGTACATCATTTGCCTCTATGGTACATGAATCAATTTCACGAACGGTTACGGTATTTGGCTTTACCGAGGCTGTATAAACGCTAAAATCATGTGTCCCTGCAAACAAAGAAGCTCCTTGCTTCATTAAATCCAAATTAAGTTCATCAATGTAATTTGTAATAAAAGGAGCGCTAAATGGGTGGTTCTTTGATCCGAAGGAAAAAAAGTAATGATATTCTTTTGTTTTGCTATCCTTTATAATATTAAAATTTGCATCCACAGATTCAATAGATAATAGACGAATATCTGATGGCAAGTTTTTATTAAAATCCATTAGAAAAGTATCAAAATCTAAAATAGGATGTTCAACAAAGAGCTCAAAAGCCCCGTCAAGTGAAGAAACCTTAGAATCTGTTCTTCCTGCTCCTAAAATTTTAAACGGACTATTGGGGTTTAGAAAGGTATATGTTTTATTTAGCATACCTACAATTGTTTTTAGCTTTGGTTGCTCTTGCCAACCATTAAATCTAAAACCCAAATACTGAAGTCTAACCAAATAACAAAACCGCTGTTTCTTCATAATGTAAATGTAATTACATTATATATAAGTAGACACACAATTTCATAGTTAGGAAAATGAACCAAATAATAAAGTGGTAATAGTACTATGAACTCCTACAATTATATTATCAGTTTTTTATTGTTAATTTACAGATAATTGAGTAATATTAGCGTATGATTAACTTAAAACCAAGGACTTGAACAACGAAGTTAGCCGTTCATCGATTTGTTTTAAGTTATAGCAAAGCTTCCCCGTAATTGCAAAGAAATAATGGTTCTCCCGAACCCATGAAAACTAAATTTTATGAATTCTATTAAAGGATTATTTACTTGGAAGCGAACATTGATTGTATCCATTGTTGTACTATTTTTACTGAACATCTTTAGTTTTTACGGGTTGTATACCAATAAATTTTATTTTTTTAAAATAGATAATTACCTCTTCCCTATATTATCGATCATCCACTTTGTATTTCTTTATGTGCTTTGGTTTAAAATCAATGAAAATGAGCTAAGTGACCCACCTATGAGAACATTAGAATATGCTCTTTATGGCATATCATTAGTATACATATATAAAATGGTAGATACGATGATAGTATTATCTAGCTATTCAGAATTTGAGAATCATCTTATACCAAGTACTTTCTTACCTTTAGGTTACATCATGCTGGCACTTTATGCAGTTCTATTACTGGTGACACTTTTGGCTATAGTATATAGAAAAGAGCTAGTAGGCACCTATATTTTTGATGATATGAACCAACATGTTGATCACTGGAACAATTAATAATCAATAACATATACAAACCTCGATAAGAAATTATCGAGGTTTTTTTTTGCCTTTTATTTACAAGCATATTTTTATAAAATGATAAAAAATGCAAAATAATTATTTGATGACCATGTAATTATAAAAATATAATGCGACCTACTATGTAGTAAAATAACCTTGTACCAAACGATTTTATCACCGATGTGATTTTTCTGTGATACTTTTTTTCTTAATTCGTAATCCACTATGAAACGTATATTAATTATTGAGGATGATCCTGAAATCATTAAACTATTAGAACTTCATCTTTCTGATGTTAGCTATGAAACTACTATGGCTATGAATGGGAATGAGGGACTGCAATTAGCCTTAGATTATGATTTTGAACTAATACTGTTAGACCTTACACTACCCGGCTTGGATGGTGTTGAAGTATGTAGAAAATTACGTGCAACCAAGAACACTCCGGTAATTATGCTAACCGCAAAATCTGAAGAAATCGATAGGGTTTTGGGTCTAGAAATTGGAGCAGACGATTATATGACAAAACCCTTTAGTATAAGGGAGTTGTTGGCTAGAATTAAAGCTGTTTTAAGACGCTCGAATAAAGTAGAGAAGAAACAAGAAGACACTTCGATTATTCTTGCAGAAGGGCTTAAAATAGACATAGACAAACGTAAAGTAGTTTTAGGAGATTACAAAATAGACTTATCGCCTAAAGAGTTCGAATTATTGGTGTTAATGGCATCTAACCCAGGAAGGAATTATACAAGAACGGAATTATTGAATATTATTTGGGGCTATAATTTTGAAGGCTATGAGCATACCGTAAATTCTCATATCAATAGATTACGCGCCAAAATAGAATCAGATATGGCAAACCCTAACTACATATTAACCACTTGGGGAGTAGGTTATAAATTTAATGAAGAGATAATGGCATGATGAATAATGACAAAACCCTTACTCCAAAATTGGTGAAAAAATTATGGTTGGCATTTATATTGTTAATTGTATTAATGGGAGCATCATATATATTTATAACAGGCTACCTAACACTAAATTATAACCAAGCAATTACACAACGTATAAATGCAAATGTTGCAGATCATGTTATTCAAGAAAAGTTTACCAATGCCGCTCCATTTTTAGAAGACGGTAATGTTAATAAAGAACTTTTTGGAGATTTAATGCATGATATGATGGCCGTAAATCGCGGCATTGAAGTTTACTTACTGAATAAATCTGGCGATATTTTATATTCGGTAGTTCTTGAGCATAATGAAAATGAGCCAATGAAGTCTGTTTCTTTGGAACCTATTCATAAATTCATTGAGAGCAAAGGCGAAGAATTCGTTTTAGGCGATGACCCTTTAAATGCAGAAGAACAAAATATTTTTTCGGCAGCTCCATTTAATATAGATGGTCGTGAAGGTTACATTTATATCATTGTTGCAGGTAAAGAGTTAGCGCAGATTAGTGATAGCTTATTTAGTTCTTATTTTACCAAATTAAGTATTGGCGCTATTATTTTGACCATGCTATTTTCTGCCTTAATTGGAATTTTAAGTATATGGTTTTTAACAAAAAATCTTAGAATTATCACCCAGACCGTACGTAAGTTTCAAGAAGGCGATTTAGACATTAGAATAGAAAATCCTGAACAATCAGATATTGAAGTGGTTGCCTTATCTTTTAATGAAATGGCGGATACCATAGTAGATAACATGGATAAAATGAAATCTGTAGATAATTTACGTAGAGAATTAATTGCCAATGTTTCTCATGATTTACGCACGCCCTTGGCTGTTTTAAAAGGATACATTGAAACGCTTCAGATAAAAAAAGATTCACTTTCAGAAAGTCAAAAAGAAGAATACTTAAAAATAACACATAACAATATTGATAAACTCTCAAGCTTAATAAACCAGTTATTTGAGTATTCTAAATTAGAGGCAGAACAAGTAACACCTATTAAGGAGCCTTTTTCTATTACCGAGCTTTCTCATGATTTAATAGCAAAATTTAAACTTCTAGCAAAGGAAAAAGAAATTCACCTACAGTTAGAAAATCCTGAGGATAATTGTATGGTACATGCAGATATAGGGTTAGTTGAAAGAGCATTACAGAATTTAATTGAAAATGCCATAAAGTATACGGAACCTAATGGTAAGGTTACATTAAGCCTAGTAAAAATGGGCAAACAAATTGAAATTAATATAACAGACACTGGAAATGGCATACCAATAAACGACCAGCCATTTATATTTGACAGGTACAAGCAAGTAAATAAGAATACTCAAAAAAGAGGTTTAGGCCTTGGTTTGGCAATAGTCAAAAAAATTATGGATTTACATGATACAACAATCGTAGTATTAAGTAAACCATATGAAGGAAGTTCGTTCATATTTAAATTGCCCGCTTATCAATTACAATGAATTTAATTATTGCTATGAAAAAGAGAAAGCCCTATCCAAAATTGGATAGGGCTTTCTTATTATTTCGATAGCTCAAATATAAACTACCTTAAATAAACTTCTTAATTAGAAGTAATTATTTGTGTTATTGTATAAACACCATCTAAAACTTCTAATTCAAATACTGCTACGCTACCATCTACAAATCTATTATTTGCTTCAAAGGTATATGGACCTCCATACGTACCGCCAAATTCATCTAGGAAATTAAAATTCACCGTTTCTGAAGTTAAACCATCAAATTGAAATGCAACCAACTCTATATCATATGTTCCATTTGCTAAGGGAGAAAAATCAAATTTATTAATAAATAAAGATTCACTTCCTTGTTCAGAAGATGATGATGATTCAACTGTATTACCATTAGAATCAGTTATACTTAATTCAAATAGATCACTTTGTGTAGACCATGTGCTGGTTATCTGTAAACCTTCATTAATTTCAGTAGTTGTTATTGCAATACTAGCATTTGACCCTATAGTAACATCATCATTTTCTACGCCATTTATAGTGACTGTAATACTTTTTTCACCTGACGCTGTTATTATACCATCATTAGCATCAACCGTAATCGATTTAGAAGATTGACCTGCTTGAATAATTAATTCACCATTACCCTCAACACCGTATCCGCTATTACCAGTAATACTACTATAATAAACTACAATATCTTCGTTTAAAGCTTTACTTAAATTAAAGTTTAACGTATAAAATGAATTCTCTTCAATGGTAATAGATGAAGTTTCAAAACCTAATAAAGCTTCACCGTCTGTAATGTCAATTTGTACAAAGCTGCCATTTTCACTTGGCGTAATGGTATTAGATAATTCTGCTAAACTAATAACAATGTTTTCCACACCGCTTTCAAAAAGGTCGTCAGAAATTATAGTAAGTTCTGTTGTGCCTGTTAATTCTCCTGCCGAAACAGTAATTGAACTTGAGCTAACAGAATAATCAGAATTTAAAGCTGCAGAACCTGCAAAATTTAATTGTATGGTAACAGCTTCTTCTTGTGCAGCTTCAATTGCTGCAGAAATAATAATTACTTGTTCATCAGATTCTGTAGTCATTGATGTGCTAGAAGCAAGCGAAACTTTAGACAAGTCGATTGCAGTTGGAACTTCAACAATTTTTTCTACTTCAATCTCCTCGGTCTTCGTACACGAAAATAATAGAGCAGCAACTGATAAATACATCAGGGTTTTTCTCATAATAATGAATAAATTAATTAATGGTTATTAAAATCTTATTATAAAGGTATGTTAATACATTTATAAGCGAAAACAGTAATAAAATAGAATTATAAGTAAATTCCTACATATAACCATGTAACTAATTAAATTTCAACACCTAAAGAATCATTAAAAATTTAACATTTATACGAATAAAAAAAGCCCTTTCATTGTTGAAAGGGCTTTTTTCTAAATATCTTTTAAAAAACTGCTGTAAAGGTCTTTAAATTCAAACCCATCGGTGAAACGCTGTTTGTTCAATTTTTTGTAAGAAACTAGCCCCCAGAGTAAAAGCTCTTTTAAGAAATAAACATCTTTAGCATCATAATCTGGCTGATGGTCTTTTAATAACTGATTTAAAGCAGGAATACCATCTAAAGCACGTTTATATTCTTCATCAGTGAAGTCGTCCATCAATTCAAAGCCTTCTCCTTGAAAAAACCAATGTAACAATTCATCGTAAACCGTTTCTTCATCTTTACGTTCAAGTTTATTGATTTTCGGAAAATACTTTGGAAACAATGTTTTTACAGCATCATCTATAAGAATACCAGCAACTCCGTCAGCTCCCTCCTGCTCTCCTTCATAAACCAATTCTATTTTACCGGTAATTGCAGGAATGATTCCTAAGAAATCGCTCAAACGAACCATGGTACTATTTCCACCGTTCAATAAAGATCTACGCTCAGCGGTACTTAACAAGTTTTCAAAAGCAGTAATACTGGTACGTGCACTGACACCACTCTTAGCATCGACATATTCACTATCACGAGCTTCAAATATAATTTGCTCTAATAAGTCTTTTGCTAAATCTGGAACATAAACTGCATCTGTTTGTCTAGAATCTAACTTAGCTTCTTGCTCGGTAATTTTTCTAGCTATCTCAATATCATCTGGGTAATGGGTTAAAATTTGAGACCCAATTCTATCTTTCAGCGGAGTAACGATACTACCTCTATTCGTATAATCTTCTGGATTAGCCGTAAATACAAACTGAATATCCAAAGGCAACCTCAATTTGAATCCACGTATCTGGATATCTCCTTCTTCCAAAATATTGAATAAAGATACTTGTATACGTGCTTGTAAATCCGGTAATTCATTAATTACGAAAATACAGCGGTTGGCACGAGGTATCATCCCGAAATGAATCACTCTGTCATCTGCATATGACAATTTTAGGTTTGCTGCTTTTATAGGATCTACATCTCCAATTAAATCTGCCACGGTAACATCTGGAGTAGCCAATTTTTCAGCAAAACGTTCCTCTTTATGCATCCAAGTAATAGGCGTATCATCGCCTTTTTCTTTGATAAGCTCCATCGCATATCTAGACATCGGTTTCATAGGGTCATCATTTATTTCAGAACCTTCTACAACGGGTATATATTCATCTAACAGATTTACCATTAAATGCGCCAAACGTGTTTTTGCCTGACCACGCAATCCTAATAAGTTAATATTATGACGAGATAGAATAGCACGCTCTAATTCTGGAATTACAGTATCTTCATAACCCCAAACCCCAGGAAAAGCATCTTCTCCTTTCTTAATTTTTTCTACAAGATTGTCTCGCAACTCATCTTTTACACTTTTAGTTTCGTATCCGGCAGCTTTTAACTCCCTTAGTGTGTGTATATTTTTATAATCTAATTTCATAAAATTTTCTTAGTCTTATTTCAATCTTTTTTTTCTGTTTGCTTCGTAATCTTCAAATATCATTTCACCCAATCCTTTTAATCCAGTGAAAAAAGCCTTCCCCTTATTCGCTTCGGTAAAATGTCGAATAAATTGCATTAAGTAAGGATCTTGAGCGATCATAAATGTTGTTATCGGTATATGTAGTTTACGAGCCTGGCGCGCCATATTATAGCATTTCTCCACAATAAAATCATCTAAGCCAACACTGTTCTTGTAATATGTACCGTCTGGCATGCGAAGACAACTTGGCTTACCATCGGTAATCATAAATATCTGTTTGTTGGTATTACGTTTTCTACGAAGCATATCCATTGCTAATTGCAGACCAGCCACTGTATTGGTATGATACGGACCAACTTTTAAATACGGTAAATCTTTAATAGGTATAGGCCAGGCATCATTACCAAATACCAAAATATCTAAAGTATCTTTTGGGTATCTAGTCGTAATTAGTTCCGCCAATGCCATAGCTACTTTTTTAGCAGGAGTAATTCGGTCTTCGCCATACAAAATCATACTATGACTAATATCGATCATAAGTATGGTACTCATTTGGGCTTTGTGCTGGGTATCTTCTACCACCAAATCATTTTCACTTAAATGAAAACTGCCTACACCGTGATTGATTTGAGCGTTTTTAAGACTCTCGGTCATAGATATGTTTTCTAGACCATCGCCGTAACGGTATTCCCTAAGGTCGCCCGTATGCTCATCTCCTTGTCCAGATTTACCAGTTTTATGATTACCGGCACCACTTCTTTTAAGTTTACCAAAAATTTGGTCTAAAGCACGCTGACGTATTATACGTTCCATCTTTGCGGTAATGGAGATATCCCCACCGCCGGAACCTTCTTCGCCGTCTTGTGCGTCGCCACCGCCATCTTTAAACTCTTCGCGTATGTATCCCTTAGCCTTTAAATCCTCAATAAAGTCTTCAATGGTATAGTCTTCAGTAGTAAGTTCATACTCCTTGTCTAATTCTCGTAACCAATCAATAGCTTCGTCAAAATCTCCAGAAGTGTGTGTAATAAGCTCTTGGAAAATATCGAAAAGCCTATCAAAAACTGATTGTTCGGGTGCTTCATAAGTTTCAAAGCGGAACCCCTTTCTTATATTCATAGCCATACTATAAAATTAACACTTTTAGGTTGGATGCCCTCGCCTTTTGGGAAATGTTAACGTTGTTGTTTAATGTTGGTAGTTTGTTGACCGTTGATGGTTGTTCGTTATTGGTTGATGGTTCTTCGTTGTTCGTGTTGAGTTGGACGCTGTTCGCTTATCGCTGAACGCAATACGCTGTGCGCTTTTCGAGTGGCGCAAAAGAATTCGTCTTTGCGAGGAGCTTTTTAGCGACGAAGCAATCTGTTTGTTTCGTGTAACTAAGCTACAAATTGCAATGCATGTAAGCGAAAGGCGCGCGGCGTTTTGCGCATAGCGTTTTAAAAAGTAACTTCGGCTACGCTCAGTCACCGGTATTCAGCAACACTATTTACAAACAACCAACAACTAAAAAAATACACTATCAACAAAAAACCAATTACACTTCAACAATTCAAAGGTTTTTTAAGCACGCCGTCGCTTTGGGAAGGTGAACAGTTTGGTGTGCCTCAGTTTCAATTTCCTGAAGTAGCGATAGATAGTTTTTTGCCCAGTCCCATTCCAGAGAATTTACGGTTGGGGCATCAGATGGAATATGTGTGTAAGCAGTTTCTAGACCAAAGTGATGCATATGATGTGCTTGTTCATAATTTACCCATACGAAATGGTAAACAAACCATTGGTGAAATAGATTTTATACTGAAAGAAACCGCAACACGGCAATTGATACACGTAGAACTTACCTATAAGTTTTACTTAATTGACATGGAAATAGAGAACCCAATTCATCAATTAATAGGACCAAATAGAAGCGATGCGTTTTATAAAAAACTACAGAAAATCAAAAACAATCAATTCTCTTTACTACATACCAATATTGTACGTTCTGTACTTCTAGAGAAAGAAATAGATACTACAAATATTAAACAACAAGTATGTTTTAAAGCACAACTATTTAAACCTTATAAAGCTGATAGTTTACAACTAGACCCATTTAATGCAGATTGTATTGTTGGTTATTGGCTGCGGCTAAAAGATTTTAATGAAAATAGATTTTCTTCATTTCAATTCTATATACCTACTAAAAGTGAATGGGTATTTCATCCATTTGAAGAAGTCGCATGGCTTTCTCACGATGAAATTGTTATAACCATTACAGAACGTCTAAATAATAAAAGTGCTCCCTTGGTTTGGATGAAGAAAAATAACACCACATATGAAAAGTTTTTTGTGGTTTGGTGGTAAGATTCATTTCTAGATATTATTATCTATAACAGCTGTTAATAACTGTTGATAGGTCGTTTTTAAAGTAGGTGAGAATTAGATTACTTTTATAGATGGAATATGTGTAATTGTGCACATATACAATTGTTGTAGTGGATTTAGGCTCAAAAGAATAATTAAAAAGAATTGAAATATCTAACTATAGTTTTAATTAACCTAATCCTACTCCTTACGTTAATGTACTTTGGAATAGATAAGTTTGACGATGAATTTAATGGTGGTAGTTTCTATTTAGAATCTTTAAAACTTATTGGATTATCAATAATCGGTATAATTTCATTGAGAATAGCCATTTTAATTTTCCGAAAAAGAAATATAAAATCGACTTTGAAAAGATTTGGCATTTCAATACTAATTATTCTTTGTATTAGTGGTTATTTTTATTTCACATACGGAAAGAAAATCTATCACAATCAATTTTTGAATAAAGATTTGAGAAATAGTATTGTAAATAAAATAATACCCTACGAAGGAAGCTGGTTTGGGAACAAAGCCGAAAATCTGACTGAAAGAGAATATATTGAAATAACCAAGGTAAAATGGTTTCCAGAATTACCCAAAGGTGCTCAGAATATTAGTTATGATTATGAATACGAAGGATTTTTGCCTGACTATTCATTTTCTATAAGCTATGATTTGCCGTTAAATTCTAAAGTGGAAACAATGGATTATGAAAATGAGACTTTTTCTAAAAGTCGGACTTTTGAAATTATTGAAAATAAAAAAAGAGTAACTTATTCTGAGGGTTCGTGGTAAAAAACGCACTACAACACAACCTATAAACAATACGGGCTTAAGCTTTAAACGCTAAGGTCTGCGTATATTTATAATGTCGCGAAATCTTTGGTATTTCGCTTTGACAGAAAAAAGAAAAAACAAAACCAAAAGATTTCGCTATGTGCGTGGCGGAAAGCAAACGTTAGTTCGCTCCCGTACTGTTCATAGCTCAACCGTTGTAACCAATTTAACAAAATGAAATCCGTTCAAGTATTCTTCTACATTTTAATACTAGCTTTTAATTCCTGTAAGCAAACTAAAAAATCTAATTTAGAACAGGTTAAAATTAACATTGAGCTAAAAGATAAACTCGAAGCTATTTTATTAAAAGACCAAGGAATACGTGAAATAGTAAATGGAAATTTAACCAATGAAAGAAAAATTAATTTGTTAAATGAAATGAAGCTAAATGAAACGGATATAGAAGGAAGTAAAAGGTTTGATTTAATGCGTGAAATTGATAGTATCAATTTAATCGAAACTGAAACTATTATTAGAAATTATGGCTATCCTGGTAAATCTTTAGTTGGAGAACCAGCTAATAAAGCAGTTTTTTACGTTATTCAACATTCAAATAAAATTGATAAATATCTACCCTTGATTAGAAAAGCAACCGAAAATGGAGACATCGCTAGAACCTCTTTAGCAATGATGGAGGACAGGAATTTAATGGATAAAGGAATTGAACAACTTTATGGCACTCAAATTAAAGGACAGGCTAATAAAAACGGTGAATGGATTTACTTTCTCTGGCCAATTAAAAATGCTGATTCAATAAACATTTGGCGAAAAGAAATGGGATTTGAACAGAACGTTGAGGAATATGTAAAGGAGATGGATGTTGAGTTTAAATTATACCGAATCGACGAATTAAACGAATTATAAAAACTGGTTACAACAATACCTAAACGTAATGCGGACTTTAAGGCTAAACTGAAAGGTCTGTGTATATTTATAAAGTCGCTAAATCTTATGGATTTAGCTTTGGAACAAAAAAAGAAAAAGCAAAACAATAAGCTTTAGCTTCGTGCTCAGACGGAAACGAAAAGTTTCCTTGCCTCCGCACTACGCTTAGCCGCAACGTTAGAAAATATTAATGACCAACCAAGAATTAGACAAAATCATTAAAAAAATAGAGCATGAACACTCTAAATCAGATGCCTATTTTGACTGTGAATTTAATGAAGATTTTGGATTTGCTAAAGGGAATAAATCTGGTTTATTGCTTTACGCTAAAGAATTTCTAAAAGCGGCTAGGGAAATTGATAAGAGAAAATTTGACGAAGGAGAAATGGAAGTCTATAATCCTGATTTTAATTGGATAGATGAAATTGATAGTAATCCCTTTCAATATATAAAAATTACAAAAAAAAATAGTGGAGAGAACAAACTTGAAAAGCAAACGGAAAAGGAAAGCTGGAAAAGTAAAATGCTTGGAATAGGGTGTGTAGTTTCTCTAGTTTTTGTCGTGATTTTCAGTATAATTGGAATGATAACCTTTTTTAAATGGTTATCTTAAAATAACATTTGCTAATACAACCTATAACCAATTTTTTATATAAGATTTATATTATAATTCGATGATTGATTTAGACAAATATTATAGCCATTTGGGTCCTTATGAATTAATAGAAATTATCGAATCAAATAGTGATTACAAACCTGAGGTAATAGCATATTGTAAATTAAGAATTGACGAACTGAATTTAGAACTAGATGTTATAAAAACACACGCCTCAGTTGTCTTAAGAAAAAGATTTTCTAAATATTTCACTAATGGAAAATATAAAATAGATAAACCTATTATTTTGGATAGTGAATATTTAAATAGATATGAAGTAAAAAGGTGTTTTGATGAAAGTAAAGCTGAACACATAAGAGACTGGAATTTTATGACAGACGGGTTAGATATATAACTTCGATATACAGCATATTCTAAACTCGATGTAAACCTTAGAACAAAACCAAAATATCTAAATAAAACTTAAGCTCTTAATTTAGGTCTAAAATAAGCACCCATGAATATAACCACATTCTTAACATTTGTAGGCGACCAATGCGGTAAGGCTGAAGAAGCCATAACTTTTTACACCTCTATATTTCCTAATTCGGAAATTAAAAGCATTATAAAATATGCTGAAGGAGAAGCAGGCGGTACACCAAATCTTATTAAACATGGGGTATTTACTTTAAATGGTACAGTATATATGGTTTCTGAAAGTAGCTATGAACATGCTTGGTCATTTTCACCAGGAGTATCACTTTATATTAGTGATACCTCTGAGCAGTTAATACAAACACTTTTTGACCAACTTTCCTCCAATGGTGGTCAAATAATGATTCCTCTAGATAGTTACAATGGCGATGGAGATTACGGGTTTGGTAAAAAATTTGGCTGGTGTCAAGACAAATATGGCATATCTTGGCAATTTGTGTTATCAGAATAAGTATTTTAAAAGAACATGCTGTTATAACCTATAAAAACTAAAAAAACCAAGCCCTAAATACTTTAGCGCTTGGTTTTCTTTTGATATCAATACCCTTTCTACTCTACCGTATAGATTACCGTATTTTTCTGAGTAACCCTAAAATAACCATGTGCGTAATTATCTGGATTTGTCGTGTTAATACAATTGCCTTTTATTGCTACAGGCGTAGACTCAAAAAGACCGACACCACCAAGTTGATCGATTACAATATCAATATAATTGTAATAGGGTCTAGAAATACTGTGCATATTTATGGTTACCACATCACCTGGGGCTAATGGTTTTATTTCTCCCTCTTCATCATCATCTTCATTTATCTCGAACCACCAATCTACCTCGTTACCGTTTATAAATTCATCATCACCTGATTCTAGTATTGGTAAAAGGTCTTGTGGTCTTTCATACTTAAAAAAGTAATTATCACCTTCCGCCTCAAAATCGTTAAAAACAATATGTAATTCAATGGTTTCATCATCAAAACCATCTTCTGTATCTTGAAATACATCTATAATATCTGCCACCGGATTCATGGTGTCATTTGCAGTATATGTTTGTCCGTCATAAATAATTTCTAACGTATAACTAGCTTCTAGTTGCGGATTGAATGTATTGGTTGTATAAGTACCATCAGCTTGGTCTGTAAAGAGATAAACTTCTCCATTAACATCATTGATTACTTTGACCTCTGCACCAACTACATCTGTACTTTGAGTATCGAAAAATGGTGTAGAAGTACGTAACGTTATACTTTGCTCATTACCAGCAGTACCTTTTTCCCAATCTAGAGAAGCTTCTACTACTAAGCGTATGGTATCGGTTTGTACTTCGACATCAATCACATCTGTACATGAGACCATGGTACATAACAATAGGAGTGTTATAAATTTTATTGGATTTTGCATGTTTTAAAATTTGAAATTATACGTTAATGAAGGCACAATACCGAAAATGGCAGTTCTGGTAGCTTCATTAGCCCCTGTTTCTATATTCTGACCAAATGATATGGAAGCCGCATTTTTACGGTTGTAAGCATTATACAGCCCTAATACCCATTCTCCTTTTAATTTCGCATTTGGCTTTCTGTTCGGTTTATAATTAACCGATAGATCTAAACGATGATAAGCTGGTAATCTATCAGAATTTCTGTCGGAATAACTGGCAATGGAAACGCCTTCATACTCATATTGACCATTAGGGTATGTCACCGGTCTACCTGTTTGAAAAACAAGATTGGTTCCAAAACTCCATTTGTCATTTAATTGATAAGAGCCAGAAATGGAAATATCGTGAGTTCTATCATACGGAGTATTGTACCAATTGCCATCGTTAATACCTAGTCCGCCAGCAGTACCACCAGGAGTTCTCTGTTCAGATTTAGAAAGGGTGTAAGCAATCCATCCTGTAAATTTCCCTTCGTTCTTACGGAACAATAGCTCTAATCCGTATGCTCTAGATTCCCCAGTTAAAATTTCGGTTTCAATGGTATTTTGTCCAATAAGGTCTGAACCATCTATATAATCAATTCTATTATCGGTACTCTTATAGTACACTTCAGCTTCCATAGAATAAGCTTTGTTCTTGAAATTACGGAAGTAGCCCAAAGCATATTGATTAGATAGTTGAGGGTCAATATATTGTCCGCTGGGTGCCCAAACATCTAAAGGCGTTGCGGAAGAAGTATTCGATAATAAATGAATGTATTGCGCCACTCTAGAGAAACCAGCTTTTAATGAAGAATTATCATCAATAGTATAGGCAAGTGAGGCTCTAGGTTCTAAATTTCCAAAAGATTTAATGGCATCTCCATTATCGTAAACCGTCTCCCCTATTGCAGTACCCCGCTCATAGATACCTAAGTCTGAATTGTAGACTACCGGTTGGTTATTTTCATATTCCGTCATGGGTTGACCACCCAATCTTGTAAACGCGCTATAACGCAACCCGTACTGAGCCGTTAGTTTATCTGTCAATTTATGTTCGGCATTTATGTAGACACCACTTTCAATAGCCTTTTTATTATCTAACAATAAAGGATTTACAGCAGAGGTTTCAGAAGTTGGCTTTATCTCACCCGGATCAAACTGATAATATATTCCGCTTGCGCCAAAATCTAGTTTGAATTTATCGCTGAAATAATATTTAAGATCATATTTAAGATTGTAATTGGTAATAGAAGAAACCCAGTCGAACTCAGCAAAAGTTAGACCTAACTTATAATCGTACTTACTATAAATAGCAGAAAGGTTAGAGAAAAGCTTGTCGTTAAAAATATGATTCCAACGTAGATTACCAGTAGCATTACCGTAAGAATTGCTGAAAGTATCCCCTAGCTCAAAAGAATCTCTTCCAAAATAACCTGAAAGAAAAAGCCTGTTATTTGCATTGATCTTATAATTGGTCTTTAGATTTAAGTCATAAAAACCAACACTATTATCTTGCCCAGCCGCTTTCAATAATAGATTGGCATACGAACTTCTACCAGCAATTAAAAAAGATCCTTTTTCTTTAAATAAAGGAGCTTCTAAAGCCAATCGGCTAGATATGATACCGATACCACCCGTAGCTGCAAACCGCTTACTGTTCCCATCTTTTTGACGCACATCTAAAACCGAAGATACACGACCACCATATCTAGCAGGTATACCACCTTTATACAATTTTACATCCTTTATGGCATCAGCATTAAAGACAGAGAAAAAACCGAACATATGCGATGTGTTGTAAATTATAGCCTCATCTAACAACACCAAGTTTTGGTCCCCTGCACCGCCACGCACATGAAATCCGCCAGTACCTTCACCATTGTTGGTAACACCAGGTAACATCTGTAAAGACTTTAGAATATCAACTTCCCCCAAAACCACTGGCATTTGCTTTACGGTTTCAATGTTCATTTTAAGAACACTCATTTCTGGTTTACGTAACACGGCAATCTCAGATTCTTCTGCCGTAACTTCCACTTCATCTAGCTGTGTAGATATTTCCGATAGTTCAAAATTAAAGTTTTGGTTGCTGTTCAGGTTTACATCCTGTTTAATATCGGCATAACCCATATAAGTAATAAGTAAGCGATATTCGCCTTTTGGGGCGGTAATAGAATAAAACCCATATTCGTTGGTTACTACACCAATTGTGGTTCCCTCTAAAAAAACAGATGCCCCAAAAAGGGTTTCTCCGTTTTCAATGTCAGATATTTTACCGCTTATGGTATAGCTTTCTTGAGCTAAAACCGGAGTGTAACTAAGTAATAAAATAATAATACTTGTGACGCTAAGCCACCTTAAGCGTACTTTACGCTTTCCTTTTTTAATCATGTGTTTGTATAATTGATTGATGAATACCGCAATATGACTATATCCTTTTAAAAATGTTACACCAAAAATGAATATTTAAGAAAATGCTAACATTAACGGTCATTTTTTAAACACAATAATGTTTTAAAAATATGCCCTGTTTTTAATTAAAACGGTAAATTTCAGGTCTAACTTAAAACTCAGCTTACCAAATGAAAAACCTAAACAACATTGCGCTAGTTTTCTTTATATTTTTCAGCATATCCATTACTGCTCAAAAAACTGAATACGCTAATCTACTTCAAAATATAGATGCTAGACAAAAGACATCATTAAATGGAAAATGGGATATTATCGTAGATCCATTAGAAAACGGATTTTACAATCACAGACTACAAGAGTATGATAAAGGGTATTTTAAAAATGCAAAAATGCAATCGCCTTCAGACCTTATAGAATATAATTTCGACACCAGCCTTCAGTTAAATGTACCCGGTGATTGGAATACGCAAATGGACAAACTTTACTACTATGAAGGTACATTGTGGTACAAGAAAGATTTCAACTATTCTCCTACTTCTAATCAAGAAAGTTTTTTATACTTTGAAGCTGTAAATTATGAAGCGATTGTTTATTTGAATGGAGAGAAGCTAGGCAAACACATTGGTGGTTACACTCCGTTTCAATTTAATGTAACCGATAAACTTGTAGAAGGAAATAACTTTGTTGTCGTAAAAGTCGATAACAAGCGTAAAAAAGAAAATGTGCCAACGGTAAACCAAGATTGGTGGAATTATGGTGGAATTACAAGATCAGTACATTTAATAAACGTACCTAAAACCCATATAGAAGATTATGCTGTTCAATTAGAAAAAGGAGGCACCAATAAAATTAGTGGTTGGGTAAGTTTAGCCAATGCAAAAGAAGGTGATGCTGTAAGCATTCAAATACCTGAGCTAAAGAAAACCATAAAAGCAATAGCAAAAAATGGAAAAGCGTCATTTACCATAAATGCGAAACCAAAACTATGGTCACCAGATTCTCCTAAATTATACGAAGTAATTATAGAAACCAATACAGATAAAGTTGTAGATCAAATAGGATTTAGGACGGTAACCACAGACGGCTCTAAAATATTGATTAATGGAAAAGAAACCTTTCTAAAAGGGATTAGTATTCATGAAGAGGCAGCATTTAAAACAGGGCGTGTAGTTTCTGTTGAAGAATGTAAAGTGCTATTGAATTGGGCAAAAGAATTAGGATGTAATTTTCTACGATTAGCACATTACCCACATAGCGAAGCAATGGTGAAAGAAGCAGAGAAAATGGGCTTTTTAATATGGTCAGAAATACCCGTGTATTGGACCATACAGTTCGATAATGAAGATACTTATGCCAACGCAGAAAATCAGCTTACTGAAATGATCTCTCGCGATAAAAATAGAGCTTCAGTTGTATTATGGTCTATGGCAAATGAAACACCTGAAAGTGAGCCACGTTTATCTTTTATAGGCAACCTAGCCAAGAAAGCAAGACAATTAGACAATACAAGATTAATTACTGCTGCTTTAGACACACAAGGTAAAGGTCATGATGGTAATTTAATAGAAGACCCATTAGGTGAAGTTGTTGATGTTATTGGGATCAATAATTATTGTGGATGGTATTATGGTGATGTAGATTCATGTAGTAGCATTAAATGGGCAAGTGCTTACAATAAACCAATGATCATGAGTGAAATTGGTGGTGGCGCTTTATACGGATTACATGGCGATGCTAATGAAAGATGGACCGAAGAATATCAAGATGCATTGTTTAAATCGAATATTGAGATGATGAAAAACATCGATTTTATGTCAGGATTATCTCCATGGATTTTGATGGACTTTCGTTCATCAAGACGTCCACTACGACGAATTCAAGATGATTTCAACAGAAAAGGATTGATTTCAGAACAAGGCATGAAAAAGAAAGCGTTTTTCACACTACAAGAGTATTATCTTGAGATGGATAAGAAGTAAGACTAATAGCTATGCTAATTGAAAAGTATCATTTTTCAGTTAGCATATTTCCCTTCTGCATAAGATGACAAAATACTACTGTTAGGTGCTTTACAATTACGCGGAAAATCATAAAAATAGATACACTTAGGTAGTCCGTTTTTAAAAGTAATACGCACAGACCCTTTACTATTGCCACTAAACCCAGAAAAGCTATAATTAGCACTTATTTCCATTGGTCTGCCTTCACTATCACGAGTTGATGTTGTAACACTAGAAATACTACCAGCAGTATATCTATTAAAAGACCATGTTTTAGACTGATCGTATACCAAATCATCAATAAGTTTATGATAGTTCTGGTCACCAGTTGGTCCGCCAGACTTTTTCATAGTGGTGTACTTACTAGTCTTTTTCATTCGTATGCTAGGTTTGTCGAGGGCAAAGAGTTTCAAGTTTTCTTCAAATCGTTCTAAACCCGGACTACCACAAGCATTAAGTTTAAAAATTTTAAGCATATCACCTTTAAGTCCGTTAGTTTTATGAATCATATCTACCGAATTCCCCATACTATTGGGGTCGGTAATCATTTCCATCATGGTACCTAGTCCTTTTGATCTTTGCAATTTATCAATTTCACCATACGCCTCATACAGTTCAGGTTTGGCATAAAGTCCGCTACCTACCCACACATATTTAACACATACTCTACTGATAACATCTCCCCATCCATTTTTTGTAACCTCTTCTGTAGCACATTCTTCATTCATAATTTGCACTTTATTTGCGGGTAAAGAACCAGAACATTGTGCACCGTAAGCTCTTAAGTACTGATCAAAAATCAATAGAAATTGCATGTCACCCCTCTTAACATCGATCTCTTCAAAATGACCACGGAAAATATAGTCGTAAAACTCGGCATAATAGAGTCCATCTGTATTTAATTCTAAAACTTCAGAATTATCTTCTTCGTTATAGGTTGAGAATTTGGCAATTTAAAAAATGAAGTAAAAAGCAGCCATATGAGGCCTAATAAGAATACTCTAAGAAAAATAGCAGATGATTTCATAGTGTGATGGTGGTTTTAAAATGAAACAGTCTGAGGGAAGGTTAAATATATAAAATTTATATACACCTAGTAATGAAGACGTTGAAATAAAAAAGCGATTAATGTTTATTTTTAACATTAATCGCTTTTTCAGCTTTGTAATTAAAACTTATCCGATATAGGCACCAGAAGAATACGTTAATTCATAACTATGCGTATAGACCTCAAATACAATACCGAAAGGATCTTCTACATAACACATTTTGTAAGGCTTGTCTTTTGGATAATACTCACGAATGGGCATTCTTTGTTTACCTCCATATTCTACAATTTTGGTTACCAAATCTTCAATATTAGGGTCTTGAATACAAAAGTGAAACAAACCGGTATTAAACGGATTAAACTCTGGAGCTTTTTTTACTCCATGAGGAAAAGAGAATAACTCAACACCTATTCCGTCAGAAGTTGACATGTGGGCAATATCAAACTCTTCCCAATCATCGCCAAAGACATCAATACACATAAGACCGATAGCAGTTTCTTTCTCTTTCTTAATTTTTGATGGTTCCATTATAACATACCAGCCCATTACTTCTGAGTAAAATTTTACAGCCTCAGTAATACTAGGAACTGTAATGCCAATATGTGAAAATGATTTGGGGTATGCTGTATTTGTTTTCATATCTATTATTTTATAGTACAAAATAAATCTATATTTGCCTTATTGACAATAACTTACCTAAAAGTGCTATAGTTACCAAAAAGAGTTAATTACTGATTATTAGTTAGTTATATTTTATATGAATTCAAAAAATTATTGTCCCTTAGACCATACCATGAATTTAATTGGTACGAAATGGAAACCCATTGTACTTTTTCATCTTTTGGAGGGTCCGGTTCGGTCTGGTGTACTACAGAAAAAAGTACCGGGCATATCAAACAAAATGTTTACCCAAACCGTAAGAGAGTTAGAAAAAGACGGATTGATTATACGCGAGGTTTTCCCAGTAGTGCCTCCAAAAGTAGAATATGGTTTAAGCGAGCGTGGAAAATCACTGGAAAATATTCTATTGAGCTTAGATTCATGGGGAGCAAAAGACAACCCTAACAATCTAGTATAAAACTAATTAACTATTCGTTAACACAACAAAATACAGAATAATGGGTTTTATTAAAAAAATATCGGTTTGATCGAAAATAAAAAACCTACTAAAATCTATTCGCAAGAAGTAATTGACACGCAACATGTATTTACAAAAGATGATACCGTTTACATAAAAAATAACGCGTCAACCGAAAGTAAAGACAATTGGTCTCCTATAAAATTTAAGTGGGTTTCAGTAGATAAGGTTCAAGACAAATTAGTGTTTGAATAACCCATAAAACCTGATTACATTTGAGCAACATGTAGTTGCTGGATTATGTCATACAAAATCATTAAAATTACTTCTCAGGAAACATTAGCCATTAGACACCAGGTTATGTGGCCCAACAAGCCGCTAGATTATATAAAACTACCTAAAGACAACGAGGGAAGGCATTACGGTCTATTTTTAGAAGACCAATTAATATCGGTAATCTCTCTGTTCATACATCATAAGGAGGCCCAATTTAGAAAATTTGCTACATTAGAAAGTCACCAAGGCAAGGGATATGGTAGTATATTATTAAACGAAATAATGCAAATAGCCGCTACAGAATCACTAACAAGAATCTGGTGCAATGCTAGACAAAGCAAGAATGATTATTACACTAAATTCGGGATGAAAGTAACCAACAAAACTTATGTGAAAGGTGGAATAGATTTCGTGATTATGGAGAGAACTTTTTCTTAAACCAAATATAATATGTTTAGTTGTTGACTTTAATCAAGGATTATAATAAAGGTCTATTAATAATACTAGTACAACAGATCAACTCCAAAATAGAATAGGTTAACAACAGTTCTCCTAAAAGCAAATACCTATTTAATTGCCTTTAAGCTATTAAATAGGTATTGTTTTAATTTAGTAAAGTATTTAAATTACTTTTTCCTCTTCATTAGTTCCGCTTCAATATCTTTCAGTGTAAATCCTTTTGCTTGTAATAACATTAAATAGTGAAATAATAAATCTGCGCTTTCATACAAGAACAGTTCATCATTATTATCCATTGCCTCTATAACAGTTTCAACAGCTTCCTCCCCAACTTTTTGGGCAACTTTGTTGATACCTTTCTTAAATAATGAAGCTACATAAGATTTACTGTCATCTGCAGTAGTTCTACGTTCTTCAATAGTGCTTTCCAATTCCGAGAAAAATCCAAAATTAGAATTATTTTTTTCACTCCAACAGGTATCAGTACCTGTATGGCACGTTGGACCAACTGGATTTACATTAATTAAAAGGGAATCGTTATCACAATCGTTTTTAATGGAGACCAAGTTTAAAAAGTTTCCGCTCTCCTCACCTTTTGTCCATAACCGCTGTTTTGAGCGACTAAAGAAAGTTACTTTTCCAGTATCGGTAGTCTTAGCTAATGCATCTGCATTCATATAACCAAGCATTAATACATTTTTAGTTCGTGCATCCTGTATGATTGCAGGTACTAATCCGTCACTCATTTTCTCCCAATTCGGTGTATTAAACTCCATATGTATTGTATTCTAATTTATTTTTATTCTATTTTAAAATCGGTTACTGAGCGTAGCCGAAGTGACATTTTGTTTGTCAAAAATGTAAACTGGTACTGATACTGAACACTGGTACTGCTTACTGAACACTGACACTTCCAACAGTAAACTAAACCCTCACAGGAATGCCATTTCCTTGTAACTCAAGTTTCAATTCTTGTATACCAATTTCTTTGAAGTGAAAAACACTTGCTGCCAATGCTGCATCTGCTTTACCTTCTTTAAAAGTATCGCTAAAATGTTGTTTATTACCGGCTCCACCCGAAGCAATTATCGGAATATTTAATTCTGAAGATAATCTTGCTAAAGCTTTATTTGCAAATCCGTCTTTAGTACCGTCATTATCCATAGAAGTAAATAAAATTTCACCAGCTCCGCGTTCCTCAACTTCTTTTGCCCATTCAAATAATTTGCGCTCTGTAGGTACTTTTCCACCTACTAAATGCACTATCCACTCACCATCTATCTGTTTGGCGTCTATAGCAACTACAATACATTGCGACCCAAATTTAGCTACCAGATCATTAATCAACTGCGGATTCTTTACTGCAGATGAATTAATAGAAACCTTATCAGCTCCGTTATGTAATAAAACATCAACGTCTTCAACAGATGATATTCCGCCACCAACAGTAAATGGTATATTTACCTTTTCCGCTACGCGATATACTAAGTCTGCCAAAGTTTTACGTTTTTGTTCCGTAGCAGAAATGTCCAAGAACACCAATTCATCGGCACCCTCGCGACTATAAATTTCAGCCAACTCAACAGGGTCGCCCGCATCACGTAAATCAACGAAATTGACACCTTTTACGGTTCTACCATCTTTAATATCTAAACAAGGTATTATTCTTTTTGCAAGCATTTTTTTTAAGTATTAAGTACTAATTACTCATTTTTAATATTCAAATCGACCCCATCATAAAATCCCAAATCCTTTTCTTTAATAAGTTTCACATAAAAAGCTATTTGACCCGTATGGTAGGAATAGTGCTCTACGGCATGCATAATAGCACCGACCCCAGAAAAAGACATTCCTTGTACAGACCTAACTTTTATCAACTTATCGGCTGTAGAATCGAATATGACCCGTTTTACGGAATCTACCGTATCTTCTAACTTATGTAACAACTCAGCTTTTGTTAGACCTGAATTCATTGAAAACTCGGCGTCTCTATCTCTATTATCATCAATCTCGCCAATAGAAGAAATTACATATTGCGTCATATTACCACATAGATGTAAAATAAGATTAGCCATACTGTTCAAAGAAGGATTAGGCTTCTGCCAAATTTCTTCTTCTGAAATTTCAGCAAGACTTTTCTTGATCATGCGCGTGCTTTCGTCCATACGATACATGGCATTTTCAACAATTTCTTGTACTAATCGTTCTTCCTTATCCATTATTTAAAATATACGATTCCAATTGCTTAAGACTGATTCTATTTTCATAAATCGCCTTACCGATGATAGTACCTTCACAACCCATTTCTGCTAGTTTTGGTAACTCCTCAAAAGTAGATATTCCGCCACTAGCTATTAGTTTTAATCCTGTATCTGTTGCACTTATAATTTTGGAATATAAGTCGAAAGACGGACCTTCTAGCATACCATCTTTACTAATATCTGTACAAATAACATATTGTATGCCTTTTGCTTGGTACGATTGTATAAAGGGAATCAGTTCTTCTTTAGATTCCTCTAACCAACCGGACACAGCTACCTTTTCATCCATAGCGTCTGCTCCAAGAATAATTCTTTCAGAACCATGTTTTTCAATCCAACCCAAAAACGTATCTGAATCTTTGACCGCAATACTACCACCAGTAATCTGCTGTGCGCCACTTTCAAAAGCAATGCGCAAATCATCATCGGTTTTTAATCCGCCTCCAAAATCAATACTCAAATTTGTTTGTGAAGCAATTTGCTCCAATACTTTATGATTTACAATATGCTTTGATTTCGCACCATCTAAATCTACCAAATGTAAATGTTGAATTCCGTGTGCCTCAAATTCTTTAGCTACCTCTAACGGGTTCTCATTATATATTTTTTTGGTATCGTAGTCTCCCTTAGAAAGGCGGACACATTTACCATCAATGATATCTATAGCAGGAATAATTCTCATTCTTTAATCTAAAATTTGTTTATCAACAGACATCCACAATGGTGAATCTCCTATTTTATTAAATCCGAAACGCTCATATAACAAATGCGCATCTTTAGTTTTTAATGCTAATGTTTTAAGTTTTTTAATGGTAGTATCTTCTAACATCGCTTTCACTAAAATCTTACCATAACCCTTACCTTGAAATTTATCTAGAATAATCACATCCATAAAATATCCAAAATAAATATAATCGGTGACTACTCTGGCAAAGCCAATTTGATCATTTTCTTTAGTGTATATTCCAAAACAGTAAGAGTTTTCAATCGTTGTTTTTACTTCTTCTAATGTTCTATTGTCACCCCAATATGAATTAGCAATAAACTGTTGAATTGCATCTACATTGACAAGGTTTTTATCAGTTGAAATAAAATAATCTTGCTTCATTACATTTTTAAAAAATTCTCTAAAATCTTCTCCCCTACGTCACTAGATTTCTCTGGGTGAAACTGAGTACCGTAAAAATTATCTTTTCTCAATGCAGCACTATAATCTAAACCATAAGTACATTCAGCAATTGTTTCAGAACACAATGGCGCATAAAAACTATGCACTAGATAAATATGTTCTTTTTCTTCAATACCATTAAATAATTCAGATTTTAAATTTGTAATCTGATTCCATCCAATCTGTGGAACTTTTACGGTATTATCGAACTTAACAACATCAACATCAAAAATACCTAGACCTACAGTATCTCCTTCTTCAGATGAGTTACACATTAATTGCATACCTAAACAAATACCTAATACAGGCTGTTTTAAAGTCGGGATTACTTTGTCCAAACCACTGTTCAACAACATTTTCATGGCACTACTTGCCTCTCCTACCCCTGGAAATATCACTTTATCGGCACGCTGTATTTCAGAAACATCATTGCTTAAAACAGCTTCATAACCTAAGCGTTTAATTGCAAATTTGATACTCTGAATATTTCCTGCTCCGTAATTTATAATTACAATTTTCATTAAAACTAGTATTAAGTAGTTAGTAAGAAGTACAAAGTAAATATCATAAAGACTTAATACTTTGTACTCAATACTTTTTACTATTTAAAGAACTCCTTTTGTACTTGGTAAAACCATTTTTTCAACATCTCTTTTTACCGCCATTTTTATGCTCTTTGCAAATGCTTTAAAAATAGCTTCAATTTTATGATGCTCGTTGGTACCTTCTGCCTTTATATTTAAGTTTGCCTTAGCTCCGTCAGTGAACGATTTAAAGAAATGATGAAACATCTCCGTAGGCATGTCGCCTACCATTTCACGCTTAAAGTCTGCATCCCATACCAACCAATTCCTACCACCAAAATCTATAGCGGATTGTGCTAAACAATCATCCATTGGCAAGCAGAATCCGTAGCGTTCTATACCAAGTTTGTTTCCTAAAGCTAAGTGAAATACCTCGCCTAAGGCAATACCGGTATCTTCAATTGTATGGTGCTCATCTACTTCTAAATCACCATCTACTTTTATCATTAAATCCATTTGCCCATGACGAGCCAATTGATCCAGCATATGGTCAAAAAATGCCAATCCGGTTTTAATATCACTTTTACCTGTACCATCTAGATTTAGCTTGATAGCAATATCTGTCTCATTGGTTTTTCTATGAATTTCAGCCGTTCTATCATTCAACTTCAAGAATTCATAAATCTTCTCCCAATCATTGCTTTCAATAGCAATATGGCTATTTAAATCATCTCGCTTAACCGTAATTTCCCCAGTACCCAAATTGGTTTCATCATTGATGAATATCCCTTTTGAACCTAAGTTTTTAGCCAATTCCATATCGGTTAATCGATCACCGATAACAAAAGAATTCTCTAAATCGTAATCATCAGAAAAATACTCGGTCAACAGCCCTGTACCAGGTTTTCTAGTATCAGCATTTTCATGCGGAAAAGTTCGATCAAGAAACACCTTATCAAAAACGACACCTTCGTTTTCAAAAGATTTAAGAATAAAATTATGAACTGGCCAAAAGGTGTCCTCAGGAAAAACATCTGTTCCTAATCCATCTTGGTTGGTAATCATCACCAATTCATAGTCTAATTCTTTAGCGATTTTGCCTAGAAAAGTAAATGCTTTGGGGTAGAAAATCATTTTCTCAAATGCATCTATCTGCTCATCTACGGTTTCTTTGATGATAGTGCCATCACGATCAATAAATAGTACTCTTTTTTTCATTTCATTTTCATATAAAAGTAAATACTAAGACAATTTGGAATTGTCTTTAGGACCTTCAATTGCTGTTTGCTCTTTTGATCCAAAAAAGAATTTCTTTGCTCCTGCAAATAGTGCTACTCCGCCAATTGCTATAAACTTCCAAAATTTAAGTATAAGTGCAAAAAAACCAGCTTTAGCCAAAATTTTACCAGCGATTAAACCTCCTATACCATAAGCCGCAACATCATCAAAATCTGGATCAAATTCAGAATACTTATATCCTGTATTAAATGATACACTACCTAAAATTGGATCTAAATTATTCTCAACATCTTCAAGTGTATCCATGTCACCAATTACGTTTAGGTTCATATACCCTTTTCTTCCCAAAACTCTAATATTATAATTTAAAGTGCTGGTTTCCTCTTCTTCAAAAAGTAATTCTTTTGCCCAATATAATTTCTTGTTTTCTGAATCATAGTAAGGTTTTGTAGCCCAACCTATTAAATCTACTGTAGGGTAACCCATACTAGATCTTTGCGGATTTGCTTCCTTGACATCATCCTGCATTTCACTTAACAAGTCATCATAATCCATGTCTTGTGCATCGTCATCCTCAATATATCCGTCCTCTGAATATGAAATTTCAATTGCATAACTAGTATTTACGGGAGTCTCATCCTCTTTAAGCAAAAGACCCATAACGGACTCATCTCTAGGGTTTCCCCATATATCTGAAAGTACTCTTTGTGCTTGTTCACTATCTAAAAACTTATAGCCTTCTGGAACCATAATTTTGGCTACATCTCCGTTTAACATAGACCTATCATAGATATATGTAAATGTATTTTCTACGCTATCAGAATACATTTTATAACTGATTAACGCCTCTGTTTCCTCGTCGCTTAAATTAAGACTATCTGCTATAAATTCTAGTCTTTCAACGTCTTGAGCGCGTATTACACTAATTGTTAATACTAAGGCAATTAAATAAATGAACTTGCTTTTCATTGGTTTTGGTTTAAAGGTTATATCAATTTTAACGCCTTAGCAAGTGTTTTATTCTCTACAGCACTACCTACAGTAAACCGAAGTGTATTCTTACATAATGGTTGGGTCGTTCTATTTCTTACCACGACCCCTTTTTCCAATAATTGATCATATCTAAGTGAGGCATCATCTACTTTTGCCAAGATAAAATTAGCATCTGTTGGATATATCTTTTCAACAAAAGAAACTGTTTTTAATGCCTCTTCTAATTTTGCCCTTTCCGTTAAAATTTGACTCACCTCGTTCTTTACAGCATCTCTATCCAACACACGCAAGGTTGCTTTCTCTTGCGTAAGTTGATTTACATTATAGGGAGGTTTAATTTTATTGACTACAGCAATAATTTCTGCCGATGCTATACAGATACCCAATCGTATACCAGCCATACCATAAGCTTTTGACAAAGTCTGTGTAATGATTAGATTTGGAAATTCAGATAGTTTAGAAGTCCAACTTTCTTCTGATGAAAAGTCAATATAGGCTTCATCAATGACTACTAGTCCATTAAATGAATTCAATAGCTCTTCTATTTTTTTTGTGGAGAAACTATTTCCAGTAGGATTGTTTGGAGAACATATAAACAATAGTTTGGTATTGCTATCAATCGTCTTTAATATCTCCTCAACGTTAGGCTGAAAATCATGTGTCAATAAGACCTCTTTATTCTCAACCATATTAATACCAGAAAGTACCTTATACATTCCGTATGTTGGCGGCAAGGTGATAATATTATCTTGCTTAGGCTCACAGAAAGCCCTGAACAATAAATCTAAGACTTCATCGCTACCATTTCCTAAAAGAATATTTTCTTCTTTAATACCTTTCTGTTCCGCTAAAATAGCCTTTAGACCTCGCTGTTGAGGATCAGGGTATCTATTGACTCCATTCTCAAACGGATTCTCATTCGCATCCAAGAAAACCATTGTGGAACCATCTGAAACATATTCGTCACGTGCGGAGGAATAAGGACTTAAACCTTTTACGTTTTCTCTTGTTATTTTATCTAAATTGAAACTCATCAGTTCAATATGGTGTTGGTCATTGAGCGTAGCTGAAATGACATTATTTTAAACTATTTAATCTTAAAGTAACTGCATTTTTATGAGCTTCTAGTCCTTCTGCTTCTGCCATCAGCTCTATAGCATTACCAATAGTTTGAATGCCTTCTTTTGTAATTTTTTGAAAAGTCATGCTTTTCATAAAACTATCTAAGTTAACACCGCTATACTGTTTGGCATAACCGTTAGTTGGTAACGTGTGATTAGTTCCTGAAGCATAATCTCCAGCACTTTCCGGTGTATAATTACCTATAAATACTGAACCTGCATTTTGAGTATTGTCAATATAAAAATCTTCATTTTCTACGCAAACAATGTAGTGTTCCGGTCCATATTCATTAATCAAATCAATAGCATCTTGATCATTATCAACATATATAAGTTTACTATTGTCAATTGATTGTTTCGCTATTTCTTTACGTGGTAAATCTTCTAATTGCACAGCCACTTCTTTCTCCACAGCATCTATCATTTCTTTAGAGGTAGATACCAGAATAACCTGGCTATCTACACCGTGTTCAGCCTGACTCAACAAGTCAGAAGCAACGAATGCAGCGTTTGCAGAATCATCAGCCACCACAAGAAGTTCTGACGGACCTGCAGGCATATCTATAGCAACACCGTGTTTTGTTGCAATTTGCTTTGCAACGGTTACATATTGATTTCCTGGTCCAAATATTTTATATACCTGTGGTATAGTGTCCGTACCGAAAGTCATTCCCGCAATAGCTTGTATGCCACCAACCTTAACAATTTTAGTAACCCCGCATAAATCTGCCGTATATAAAATAGCCGGATTCAATTTCCCTTCTTTATCCGGTGGTGAACACAAAACTATTTCTGAGCAGCCTGCAATTGCAGCAGGTACAGCTAACATTAAAATTGTAGAAAACAAAGGAGCCGTTCCACCAGGAATATAAAGTCCCACCTTTTGAATAGGTCTTTTTTCCTGCCAGCAAGAAACTCCCGTAGCAGTTTCTATTTTAACCCTATCTGTTTTTTGGGCAGTATGAAAAACTTCAATATTAGATTTCGCCAATTGAATAGCAGCTTTTAATTCCTCAGAAACTAGCGTTTTAGCTTCTTCAACTTCAGCTTCTGAAACCAATAGATTATCTAAGCTTACCTTATCGAATTGCGCCGTATATTTCTTTAATGTTTCATCACCATTACTGGCAACCTCTTTGAAAATACCATCCACCAATCCTTCAATATCGGCAACGGTTTGGGTAGGTCTCCTTAAGACTTCTTTCCAATCTGCTCTCTCTGGATTATATATTTTATTCATTTCTTTAACTAGCTAAAAGCTTAATTACAATACCATTTTCTCAATTGGGCAAACCAGAATACCTTCTGCACCGGCTTTCTTTAATTCGTCTATTACTTCCCAAAACTTATCTTTATTGATAACAGTATGTACTGAGCTCCAACCTTCATCGGCTAAAGGCAATACTGTAGGGCTACGCATACCCGGTAATAGTTTAATAATTTCATCTAACTTATCGTTAGGTGCATTCAGCAATACATATTTAGAACCTCTGGCACGTAATACCGATTGAATTCTAAATTGTAATTTTTCAAGCAATTCCTTTCGCTCAGAAGAAATTTTTGGAGAAACAGCAAGTACAGCTTCACTAGTAAGCATTACTTCTACCTCTTTCAGGTTATTTTTAAACAAGGTGCTACCACTAGAAACAATATCGCAAATAGCATCTGCAAGTCCGATATTTGGTGCAATCTCAACAGAACCGTTAATAATATGTAAATCTGCCTTAACCCCTTTCTCTTTCAAATAATTAAGTACTGTATTCGGATAAGATGTTGCAATACGTTTTCCTTCAAAATCTTGAACAGAATTATACTTTACTGATTTTGGCACTGCCAATGACACTTTACATTTAGAAAATCCAAGTCTTTCGGCAATAGAAATATCTTCACCTTTTTCAATTAAGACGTTTTCTCCAATAATGGCAATATCTACTACTCCATCTCTTAGATACTGAGGTATATCTCCGTTTCTTAAATAAAATACTTCGATAGGGAAATTTCTAGATGATGCTTTTAATTGATCCTTTCCGTTATCTATGGAAATACCGCAATCTTTTAAAATTTGAAGGGATTCCTCATTTAGTCTTCCCGATTTCTGAATAGCAATTCTAATTTTAGTCATTTTCTTTATTTAATGCTTGGCAACCAAAAGAGATTTAAATACAAAACCCGTTTGATTGCTCAAACGGGTTTTTAAAATATGTTGTTCTACTACAATACATTCCTACCTCGCCTGAGCGTGAATATGGAAATGATGATGTGTAGTTCTATTTTTCATTATACTGTAAAAGTAAAAGGTATTTTTCATTTCACAAAACAAAAGTTTAAAATGAAACAAAAATAATTAAGTCCGTGTTTTAGTTATTCCCTAAAATTAAAGGAAGACCAGATTCGCCGCCACCTACTACAATCACTTTAGAATTAGGGGATTCAGACAATTTTAATGTTGCATCAATACCTTTATCTTGAAGAATTTTATCAGTTAATGAGGCACTTAAAATTCTGTTCGCATCTGCCTTACCTTGGGCTTCAATAGTTACTTTTTCAGCTTCTTTTTTAGCGGTAACCAAACGGAACTCATATTCTAAAGACTCTTGCTCTTGCTTCAATTTTCTTTCAATAGCATCCTTAATAGTTGGCGGTAAAGTAACATCTCTAACCAAAATCTCATTCAATTGAATATACTCACGCTCAACAATTTTCTGAGTTTCATCAAATATTTCTTGCTGAATAGCATCTCTTTTACTAGAATATAATTGCTCTGGCGTATAACGACCAACTACGGAACGCGCAGCCGATCTAATTGTAGGCAATAAAACACGCTGTACATAATCTTCACCCTTTTCTTGGTGTAGTTTACCTAAATCATTTCTAATTGGTTCAAACCAAGCTGAAGCTTCTAATTTAATATCCAGTCCGTTACTAGAAAGAACATTCATTTTTTCTAATACTTCTTGTTGTCTTACTTCATATATAAAAACCTTGTTCCAGGGAGCAACAATATGAAACCCTTCTCCCATTGGCGGCTCATCTGTAACCACACCATCACCAAAAGTTTTATACAAGACTCCTGCTTGACCGGAGTCTATTGTAACTGTTGATTTTGAAATTGCAATTACTACTACAATAAAAATAAATATTGCGGGCAACGCAATCTTAGGTAACTTATCCATTAGTGTTTATTTAAATTAATCCGTTATATTTTCTGATAAACCATTCTGCTGCAAAGGCAAAAACTATAAGCCCTAATAGCAGTTTAAAATCAATCAAAGATACGATAATTTCAGTGCTTTTCTCTGTTGGCACGTACGCATCATTTTCTTTCAAGTCTTGCAGTAGCCCATTTATCTGAAAAGGATAAAACAACTTACCACCTGTAATCACTGCCAGTTTCTCCATTTTTTCATTATCGCTAGAAACGAATTGATTTTCCATTTCAAACTCAGAAATGACAAATCTACCCGACACTGACTTCGCTTCTTTTTCTACGGAAACAACAAATTCATAAGAACCTGCAATTAAGTTAGAAAGGTCAGCTTCAAAATATCCGTTCTTTAAAACCATTGGGTTCGTTTGAACGTTTTTGGTTGATGTATTAGTTACTTTAATAATAACTTTTGCGTTTGGATCAAATAGAAATGCCTCATCAAAATAAGTCGCAGTAATTACTGTATTGCTACTACCTTCATATACTTTTTCATAATCGACATTCAATCTCGTCTTATTTTTAGAACTGCTTAAGTAGCGAATTAAGTTCCCGATAAATTCATCGAAATTGACAAAATCATTTGCATTCCTATATGTTTGCATTCTCCATTTCCATAGGTTTTCCCCTATTAAAAATGCCTGTTTCCCAGCATTTTGCTCCATAACGCCCATTAGTGGTTGTTGCACATCAAGTCCTTTAATTTGAGTACCTAACAAAGTTTCATAGGGCGTAGTTATCAAAATAGGACCGGCATCACTTACTAACGGAGGAAAATCAGTAAGGTTAAACTTAGAGATATCGTATTTGGTAAAACCATTATTTAGCAACCCGAACACTTCTTGTTCAGGATACCCATTTTCTATTTCAAAGCCAACATTGCTGCTATTCAAAAATGAATAATCTGTTTGCGTACCCGTAATAATAAATGTGTTAGCATTCTTACTTTTAGCAAATGCGAATAAATTTTTGAACCTAATGGTTGGTTGATAAAATATAAATAAGTCAATTTCTTCTAAAGAACTGTTTGGTGTGCTTGATTTAAAAATAGTTACTTCTCGCTGTTCATTACTTTCAATTGCCTTTTTAAGCGCACCCAAGTCTGGATGTACAATATCGGATATTAAGGCAATCTTAGTTTTTTCATCTATAACCTCAATACTTGTACTTCTACGGTTATTTTCAATATTTCGCTCTTCTGGTAATTTAGTTACTTCAACAATTAGATTTTTTATTCCAACGGAGTTAGCATCGACTTCAATGTTAATCGTTTTAAAATTAGCCTGAGCGTCTAATCTTAGGTTTTCTTTATGCACAACTTTGTCATTCATTTTTACCGATACAGTTGCCGATACTGGCGTATTCCCTTGGTATGAAATGTATGATTCTAAAGGAAATTTGTTTTTTAGAAATGCATATTTATTTGTTAGAATGGGACCGACCGAAATATCTTTATACTTGGTGGTATCCCCTAAGACCATAGCATAAATAGTATTATTTTGATCTGCTTTTAAATAACTATAATCCTCACCAACGGTTTGGTTACCGTCTGATAGTAATATAGTTACAGTTTGCTCACGAGCATAAATATCTTTTAAAGCCAAAAGTGATTTGGAAATATTAGTATTCTTATCAGTAAACGAAAGACGATCAAGAATATCTAACTTAGACCCAAATTTATAGGATGTAATTTTAAATCTGTCGGTAACTTCTTCAGCATCTTTTAATTCAGAAATTAAACGTCGTAAATCATTTTCGCTCTCAGAAATAGAAGTGGAATTATCAGCTAGAATAACCAAATTAGGTTTTTCTAATGTATATGATTTTTGCGAAAACTTAGGATTAATAAGAAGTAATAGCAGTCCGAAAACACCAACAAAACGCAAAAAGGCTAAAAGCCAGTGAATATTGCTTTTAGCCTTCTGCTTATATATGTACTGAAAAACAACGATACCCAGCGCTACTATCGTAGCAAGAATAATATACAATACCGTTATACTCTCCATGTATGTTATAAAGTTGAACTTAAAAAAGGAACAATATACTCTTGTTCCATAGAAAATCTATGTTGACTTAGGTTAACATACCACCATCAACATTCAATACTTGACCAGTAACATAGCTAGACAAATCTGATGCAAAGTATAGACAAGCATTTGCGATATCTTCAGTAGTCCCACCTCTTTTTAATGGAATACCATCTCTCCATCCTTGAACAGTCTTTTCATCAAGCTTATCTGTCATTTCAGTTTCAATAAATCCTGGTGCAATGGCGTTACATCTAATATTTCTAGAACCTAATTCCAAAGCTACAGATTTTGTAAATCCGATCATACCTGCTTTAGAAGCCGCGTAATTTGTCTGACCCGCATTACCTTTTACACCTACAACACTACTCATATTAATGATAGAGCCTTTACGTTGTTTCAATAAAGTTCTTTGTACAGCCTTGGTCATATTAAAAACAGACTTCAAATTAATATCGATTACGGCATCAAAATCAGCTTCAGACATACGCATAAGAAGATTGTCTTTTGTAATACCCGCATTATTGATCAATACATCTATTCTTCCATCAAAATCTTCCAAAACTTTAGCAACCAATTCCTCAGCTTCTTGAAAACTAGCAGCATTACTTTTATAAGCCTTTGCTTTAACCCCCTTTGCTGTCAATTGTTTTTCCAATTCTAAAGCCGGAGCTTCACTTGAGCTATATGTAAATGCAACATTTGCACCGTGATCAGCAAATACTTGGGCAATACCCATACCAATTCCTCTACTTGCTCCTGTTATGATGACGTTTTTATCTTCTAATAATTTCATAAGTCCGTTATTTAAAACCGAAGTTTACCAAATATACCTTTTGTTTAATTTATAGGCTAAAAAAAATCCCGCTATAAACGGGATTTTATATGAAAAATATGAGTTCTTAACCCATTACTTCTTTTACTTTCAAACCAATTTCAGCAGGAGAATCTACTACGTGAATACCACAATCTCTCATAATTTGCTTCTTAGCTTGAGCGGTATCATCGCTACCACCAACAATAGCACCTGCGTGACCCATTGTTCTACCTGCAGGAGCAGTTTCACCAGCAATAAAACCAACAACTGGTTTTTTACTTCCACTAGCTTTGTACCATTGTGCAGCATCCGCTTCTAATTGTCCACCAATTTCACCAATCATAACCACACATTCAGTTGCAGGGTCATTGATTAAAAGCTCAACAGCTTCCTTGGTAGTTGTTCCAATAATTGGATCACCACCAATACCTATTGCAGTTGTAATACCTAAACCTTGACGTACTACTTGATCAGCAGCCTCGTAAGTCAATGTACCAGATTTAGAAACGATACCTACATTACCTTCTTTGAAAACAAAACCTGGCATAATACCAACTTTAGCTTCACCCGGAGTAATAACACCAGGACAGTTAGGACCGATTAAACGACAATCTCTATTTTTAATATAGTTGGCAACCTTCACCATATCAGCAACAGGAATACCTTCTGTAATTGTAATAATAACTTTAATACCAGCTTCGGCAGCCTCCATTATTGCATCTGCCGCAAATGCTGGCGGAACAAAAATGATAGTAGTATCTGCACCAACTTTCTCAACAGATTCAGCAACCGTATTAAAAACCGGTTTACCTAAATGCTCTTGCCCTCCTTTACCCGGAGTAACACCACCTACGATATTAGTACCGTACTCAATCATCTGTCCAGCATGGAAAGTACCTTCACTACCAGTGAAACCTTGTACGATTATTTTTGAATCTTTATTAACTAATACGCTCATACTACTGTAGTTTTATTTTTTTGTTAGAACAAAAATATAAGTTGTTAATGAATTTTAAAGCATTAACGGACTTATTTATTATCCATTTTTTTAATTATTTGTGGAATTTGCTTCAAATAAGCCAATTGTTTCAATTTTTCTCTAGATTCTTCTATAGGAGTACCAAAATAACTCTTGCCACCCTTCACGGATTTTGTAACTCCTGTCTGCCCCATTATTACAGCTTTAGCACCAATAGTTATTCCGCTATTCGTACCTACTTGACCCCATAAGGTAACTTCATCTTCAATAATAACACAACCAGCAATACCCGTTTGTGAAGCTATTAAACACTTTTCTCCTATAACGGTATCATGACCAACATGAACTTGATTATCCAACTTTGTTCCAAAACCAATGGTGGTATCACCTGTAACGCCTCTATCAATTGTGCAAAGGGCACCTATATCAACATTGTCTTTTAAGACAACCCTTCCTCCAGAAATTAATTTATCGAATCCCTCTGGTCGCTTTTTATAATAAAATGCATCGGCACCTAAAACACTACCAGCATGTATGGTCACATTATTACCAACAATACAATTATCATAAATAGTTACATTTGAATGAATTAGGCAATTATCACCTATTTCAACATTATTCCCAATAAATGTATTTGGTTGAATCACTGTGTCTTTACCAATTTTTGCAGTTGCAGCAATTGTTTGACTGCTAGGTACAAAAGGCTGAAAGAAAGTCGTCAATTTATTAAAATCCCTAAACGGATCATCAGAAATTAATAAAGCTTTACCCTTAGGGCATTCTACATTTTTATTGATTAAGATAACCGTTGCCTTAGACTCTAATGCCTTATCATAATACTTTGGATGATCTACAAATACGATATCTCCAGATTCTACAACATGAATCTCGTTCATTCCCAATACAGGAAAATCATCTTGTCCAACATAATCGCTAGATATAATATCTGCGATTTGTTTTAACGAAAAAGTAGTCGGGAATTTCAATTGACTGTCTTATGTCTAATTAGTGAATTATAAAAAATACCCCTACTCCTTAACACGTTCCATATAAGAACCGGTAGCAGTATCTATTTTAACCTTATCACCTTCGTTTATAAATAAAGGAACATTTACCTCTGCTCCAGTTTCTACAGTTGCAGGTTTAGTAGCATTGGTTGCCGTATTACCTTTAACACCAGGTTCTGTATAAGTAATTTCTAAAATTACACTTGCCGGCATATCAACAGATAAAGGCATACTATCTTCAGTATTGAACATAATCTTAACCACTTCTCCTTCTTTCAAAAGACCCGGTGCATCAAGAGAGCTCTCTTGCAATGTAATTTGATTATAATCATCTGTATTCATGAAGTGATATGTTTCTCCTTCAGGATACAAGTATTGATAAGAACGTGTTTCTACACGAACATCTTCAATTTTATGACCTGCAGAAAAAGTATTGTCCAATACTTTACCAGAGGTAACACTTTTTAATTTTGTACGAACAAAAGCAGGACCTTTACCCGGTTTTACGTGTAAAAATTCAATTATTTTGTAGATATCATTGTTATATCTAATGCATAGTCCTTTTCGTATATCTGATGTAGATGCCATTCGTAATGAGTATTAATATTGTTAACTTAAGTTTTAAAAATAATTTAATTATTGCTGAAATATCCCTTCATGATACCGCGTTGAGAATCGCGTATAAATTGTAATATTTCATCGCGTTCTGGAGTAGCCTCCATTTCAGCTTCTATAATTTGAACTGCTTGCGTGTTGTTATAATTCTTTTGGTAAAGAATTCTATAGATATTCTGTATTTCTCTAATCTTATCGGAAATGAATCCTCTACGTCTTAATCCGACAGAATTGATACCTACATAAGATAACGGTTCTCTTGCCGCTTTTACGTAAGGAGGCACATCTTTTCTGACCAAAGAACCACCTGTTACAAAAGCATGTTGACCAACAGATACAAATTGATGTACTGCAACCAAACCTGCAAGAATAACATTATCACCTATGGTTACGTGACCGGCTAAAGTTGAATTATTCGAAAAAATACAATTATCACCAACTAAACAGTCATGGGCAACATGGCAATACGCCATAATAAGGCAGTTTTTACCAATAACGGTTTTCATACGATCAGATGTACCTTTATGTATAGTAGCGCACTCTCTAATAGTCGTATTATCACCGATTACAACAGTAGTATCCTCACCATCGTATTTCAAATCTTGTGGAGATGCGGATATTACTGCGCCTGGAAAAATATTACAATTTTTACCAATGCGAGCACCTTCCATTATTGTCACATTAGACCCGATCCAAGTGCCATCGCCAATAATAACATTGTTATGAATAGTTGTAAATGGTTCAACTACTACGTTTTTAGCAATCTTAGCTCCCGGATGTATATAGGCTAAAGGTTGATTCATTCTATGTTCTTTTTACAATTTGAGCCATCATTTCCGCTTCACTAACCAATTTATCATTGGCATAGGCATAAGCCTGCATATGGCATATTCCCCTTCTTATTGGGGTAATTAAACTACAATGGAAAATTAAAGTATCTCCAGGTAGTACTTGTCTTTTAAATTTCACCTTATCGATTTTCATGAAAAGGGTCAAATAATTTTCAGGATCCGGAACCGTGCTCAACACTAAAATTCCGCCAGTTTGTGCCATTGCCTCAACTTGCAAAACTCCTGGCATTACCGGAGCTCCAGGAAAGTGACCTACAAAGAAAGGTTCGTTCATGGTAACATTCTTCATTCCCACAACATGAGAATCTGAAAGCTCCAAAATACGATCGATCAATAAAAATGGAGGTCTATGTGGCAGCATATCCATAATTTTATGAATATCCATTAATGGAGGTAAACTAAGATCGTATTTAGGCACGTTATTACGCTTCTCTAATTTAATGATCTGTGCAATTTTCTTAGCAAACTGGGTATTTACAAAATGACCTGGTTTGTTAGCAATTACCTTACCTCTAATTCTAGTACCTGCCAATGCCAAATCACCAATAACATCTAATAATTTATGGCGTGCAGCTTCATTAGGCTGGTGTAAAGTTAAATTATCTAAAATACCGTTTGCCTTTACAGAAAGCTTCTTTTTATTAAAAGCCTTCTCCAGCTTTTTCATGGTTTCCTCAGAAATCTCCTTATCAACATATACAATGGCATTATTTAAATCACCACCTTTAATAAGTCCGTTTTCCAATAACGCCTCCAATTCGTGTAAAAAGCTAAATGTACGAGCGTCAGCAATTTCAGCTTTAAAATCAGAAAGTTTCTCTAAAGTAGCATTTTGAGTACCTAAAACCTTTGTACCAAAATCTACCATAGTAGTAACTTGGTAAGTATCTGAAGGAATAATGGTTATTTCACTACCTGTTTTCTCATCTCTATAAGAAATTACTTCTTTGACTACATACTCTTCACGAAATGCTTCTTGTTCTACAATACCGGCTTTTTCTAAAGCTTCTACGAAAAATTTAGAAGAACCATCCATTATCGGCGGTTCAGCGGCATTCAATTCAATTAAAACATTGTCTATTTCCAAACCTACCAAAGCAGCCAAAACATGCTCTGAAGTTTGAATCTTTACTCCGTTCTTCTCAAGATTTGTTCCTCTTTGTGTATTGTTCACCAAAGTGGCATCTGCCGGTATTACCGGGGCACCTTCAAGATCTACCCTTTTAAAGGCATAGCCATGGTTTTTATCCGCAGGAACGAATTTTATGGTAACATCACTTCCAGTATGTAAACCTACTCCCGTAAGACTTACTTCCTTACCTATTGTTCTTTGTTTAATAGTTGTTGTGCTCATCGTCAATCTTTCTTTTCTAAGGTGTCGATTCTACTTATTATTCTTGGTAAATTCTTAAAATGAACATATGATTTATTATAATCACCGTAATTCAACGCGGGCGAACCTTGCAGCACTTCATTATCCTTCACATTTCTACCTATACCCGATTGTGCTTGTATTTTCACATTATCGCCAATAACAATATGACCAACGATACCCACTTGCCCACCGATCATGCAATGCTTGCCTATCTTAGTGGAACCTGCTATTCCGGTTTGAGCGGCAATAACGGTATGCTCGCCAATTTCAACGTTATGCGCTATTTGTATTTGATTATCTAGCTTTACTCCTTTTCTTAAGATGGTAGAACCTAAAGTAGCCCTATCTATAGTAGTACCCGCACCAATATCTACATTATCTTCAAGAATAACATTACCGGTCTGTGGAACCTTAGCGAACTCTCCTTGCTCATTGGGAGCAAAACCAAATCCGTCCGCACCAAGCACTGACCCGCTATTTACCACACAATTATTTCCGATAATGGTTTCTGAATATACTTTGGCTCCTGCAAAAATGATAACATTGTCTCCAATTTTTACATTATCACCTATATAAACATTAGGATAAATTTTTACATTATCACCTAAAGAAACATTATTCCCTAAATAAGCGAAAGCACCAATATATACATCAGCACCATATGTAGCGGTATCTGATTTAAAAACAGGTTCTTCAATACCTACTTTATTGTTTTTAACCTGATTATAATATTCCAACAACTTAGAAAACGACTTATAGGCATCTTCTACTTTAATTAAGGTAGTATCTAAGTCTTGTTCTGGAACAAAACTCTTATTTACTATAGTAACTGATGCTTTTGTCTTGTAAATGAATGAAGTATACTTCGGATTAGCTAAAAAAGTAAGGGAACCTTCTTCACCTTCCTCTATTTTAGCAAGTTTATGTACGGCTATTTCTGGATTTCCATGCACTTCTCCTTCTAAGATACCTGCAATCTGACCTGCTGTAAATTTCATGAGCGTAAAAGTAAGAAAAATTGTTAAACCCCTTCTTTAGGATAACACATATAATATTTGGTTACCGTTTTTGAAAGTGCATTTAAATTAAGGTGGTCAGATAATTTCGCAACATCCGTAATCTTTCCGTTTTTCCTTAAAATGTTGATAGTCTGATGTTGCCTATCATAAGCTTTATTTTTAAGCTCGCCTTTAAAGACAAAATAAGAAGCGTCTTCATCTGTGAGATTATACTGAGTTTTTACCTTATTTAAATGCATTAAAAACTTACTTTCAGCAATAGGCTCTTTTTTTACCTTAATATGAAGAAGTTTTCTGTTGATAATCATTTCACACAAAGAAGCAAGAACAAAATCCTCTGAATATTGCCATTCCTTTAACGCAGAAAGAATATCTATATCATCAAGCTTTGCAAACTTTGCCAAGGTTTCGTTATCAAAATTATTAATATCGATATGGTTCGTCAGAAAAAAATGTAGCGCATCACTAGAATTTAAAGTTTCACCTTTTTCTATTAAGAAACGAGCTCTCTTTAAAATACTGATCAGTAACCGCTCTGCAACGACAGCGGTTTTATGAAGATAAACCTGCCAATACATAAAGCGACGTGCCATTAGAAATTTCTCTACGGAATAAATTCCTTTTTCCTCAATTACCAAATTACCATCGACTACATTTAACATGGTAATTAATCGTTCTGCATTTGTATTCCCTTCAGCAACACCGGTGTAAAAACTATCTCTTTTCAAATAGTCTAATCGATCCATATCTAACTGACTAGACACCAACTGATTTAAAAACTTTTTTGAATGATTACCGGTAAAAATGGAGATGGCTTCCGTTAAACTTCCGTTAAATCGTTCATTTAGCTCATGCATGAATTGCAGTGAAATAAATTCATGACTTACACCTTCAACGATACTATGCTCCATGGCATGGGAAAAAGGTCCATGTCCTATATCATGTAAAAGAATAGCACACAGAAGTCCTTCTTCTTCTGTTTCTGTAATCTCAACTCCTTTAAAACGAAGCACTTGAATAGACTTTTGCATTAAATACATACAACCTAGCGCATGATGAAACCTAGTATGGTGCGCCCCTGGATAAACCAAATAGGATAAGCCCATCTGTGAGATTCTACGAAGCCTTTGAAAGTAAGGATCTGCAATGAGGTCGAAAATGAGCGCATTGGGAATTCTAATAAATCCGTAAATTGGATCATTAAAGATTTTCAATTTGTTTGATGTCTTCAAGATAATGTCGTCTTTTCTGAGATTAACATTTCAAAGTTATACAAAAGCATTAGCATAGAATTTGATTATCGTCAAATAATAATTCAATGAACAAAATAAAAATATTGTGGGTAGATGATGAAATCGATTTACTCAAGCCCCATATCATCTTTTTAGAATCTAAAAATTACAGCGTAATCACCTGTCAAAGCGGTCAAGAAGCCATAGAGGAGCTAGCGGAAACAAGAGTGGATATCGTTTTTTTGGACGAAAACATGCCCGGTATTTCTGGACTTGAAACACTTTCGGAAATTAAAATTATAGATAACTCTTTGCCTGTGGTCATGATTACCAAGAGTGAAGAAGAATCTATAATGGAAGAAGCCATTGGCTCTAAAATTGCGGATTACCTAATAAAACCAGTAAATCCTAATCAGATATTACTTTCCCTAAAAAAGAATTTAGACCACTCAAGATTGGTTTCTGAAAAGACCACAAGTAATTATCAGCAAGAATTTAGAAAAATTGCAATGGACCTTTCTATGGTAAGCACTTACCAAGAGTGGGTAGATTTATATAAAAAACTGATTTACTGGGAATTACAGTTAGAAGAAATTGAGGACAGCGGAATGTTCGAGATACTAGAATCTCAAAAGACCGAAGCAAATCAACAATTCGGCAAGTTTGTAGATCGAAATTATGAAGATTGGTTTACAGATATTGATGCACCTGTAATGTCTCATACCCTATTTAAGGAATGGATTGCGCCAGAAATTAAAGACCAAAAGACATTGTTGATAGTAGTAGACAATTTACGTTATGATCAATGGTATGCTTTTGAAGATACGGTCAACACCTTTTACAAAAAGAAAAAGGAAGATTCATATTATAGCATACTCCCAACAGCTACCCAATATGCAAGAAATGCAATATTTTCAGGGCTTACTCCGCTTGCTATGGAAAAAAAATATCCAGAATGGTGGAAAAACGATACCGACGAAGGAGGCAAAAACTTATTTGAAGATAAGTTTCTAGGAGAACAGCTTAAAAGATTGGGCTTAGATTTAAAATGGGAATATCACAAGATTAGTAGCTTAAAGCAAGGGAAGCATCTTAGCCAAAATTACAAAGCACAAAAAGACAATGACCTAACCGTAATTGTATACAATTTTGTTGATATGCTTTCTCATTCAAAAACAGAAATGGAAGTAATTAAAGAGTTGGCGTCAAATGATAAATCTTACAGATCGCTGACTACCAGTTGGTTTAAGAATTCGCCAATGTTAGAAATCATACAGCAAGCCCAAACTTTGGGAATGAAACTGATTATCACAACGGATCATGGAACTATAAATGTAAAATCCCCTTCTAAAGTGGTAGGCGACAGAGACACAAGTTTAAACTTACGCTATAAAACAGGCAGAAGCCTTACCTACGAAAAGAATGATGTCCTTGCCGCAAAAGACCCAAAATCTATTCATTTGCCGAGTATAAATATGAGCAGCTCTTACATCTTTGCCAAGAACGATTTGTTTTTCGCTTACCCAAATAACTACAACCACTATGTTAGTTATTACCGGAACACTTACCAACATGGCGGCGTTTCACTCGAAGAAATGATCATACCTTTTGTAGTTTTGGAACCAAAATAAATTACAGATTATGGAATTCATTTATCAAGAAGGTGAATTAAAGAATATTGCTAAGCAGATTATTAAACACGCCAGTAGCAAGACCCTTGCTTTTTATGCCCCCATGGGTGCAGGAAAAACAACATTAATTAAAACACTCATAAAAGAATTAGGTAGTAGCGATAATGTAAGCAGCCCTACATTTGGTTTGGTTAATGAATACGCATTGGAGTCTGGTGAGCTATTAGGTTACCATTTCGATTTTTATCGGTTGGAAGATGAGGAAGAAGCTATGGACATGGGACTAGATGATTATTTAGCCTCCGGCGGATGGATATTTATGGAATGGCCAGAAAAAATACCAAGCTTAATACCCAATGATGTTCAGAACATAAAAATTGAAATTTTAGATGAAACTACTAGAAAGTTAATTATCTTAAAATAAAACCTACGGCAATTCATGAAGTTTAATGATTGTTCTGAATTAGTAATTCGCACATCGTTCTAAGTAAAGATTTATTGCATTTTTTCGATGAAAAACGAAGAATTCGATAAAATGTTCAAAAAATCGGTTTAAGTACATAATTTTAACGACAAAAGGGTATTTAGTTGTATATTTTTTCTTACGTTTGTAGGAGAACTAAATATTTAGTATAACCAAAAACCCCTTGAAAATGAAAAACAAAAAAACATTCTTAGCATCAATCGCGTTAGGCGTATTTCTTTTAGCTATGACTGCACCGATTATTGATATTGATAATCAAGATTTAAATGTTGATAAGAGAAAATTGACTAAAAGAATTTAATTACAACTAATTTTAGTTTGGAAAAGGGAGCAATTATATTGCTCCCTTTTCTGTATATAATAATAAATACTTTATGTCGTTAACATATAGTAACGCTATTATGTATAATGATTAGTAAAGTAAAAAAGACAAAAGCTAAAAAGAAGATTTTTTTAGAAACTCTTCTAGTTTTCTTTATAGCAATTTCACCTTTTCTATACAAGGTATATGACTACTTGCCATATGATGAAAACGGTGATGCTATAATTCTTGGTTTAACTTTAGGAAACAATGGTTTTCCAGACACTTTGACTTACCTATGGTATTTAACGTCTAAAATTGTTCCACTTTATTTAATGATTTTTTGGTTTTTGACCTCTAGAAACTGGTGGTATCATATCATTCTTATACCAATTGCTATGTATGCATTTCAATTTTTTGAAGTGTTTTATGATTCAGATAATATGATTGACACAGATAATATATGGTGGTTGATTCCTGTTTGTATGATAACTATTCCTTTTGTTTATTTTATACGCATTAAACTATATGATAAACACGTTCATGGTATAGACCTGGAGGCAATGGAAGCTGAATTAGAAGAATTAAAGACAAAGGGGATTCATAATACTAATGACACAAGCAACAACCCTACAAATGATCAAACTGTTGAGATCCCTACAATAACAGAAGATATAAACGAAAAATTATCAACAGGAAACTTAGAGAACATTTTTAAGAATGTTCAAAATCGCATTCAAGGTTGGCTACAGCTGAAATCGTAACTATTCAATATCTTTAAAAAAGTACAAATCATTCATTTCTTTAAAAATTGTACATTTGAGATTCAGGTCATTGATTTGAACAACTCATTATTAAGTTATGAACCAACCCACTTCACCTTTTAGTAAGCACCAATTAATTCCACAAGAGGAAACCTTAGAGGTTTTGCGTCAAAAAGGAGAATTATTTATAGGTATTCCAAAGGAAAATCAATACCAAGAAAAAAGAATTTGTCTTACTCCAGATGCCGTAAATGCTATTACCGCTAACGGTCATCGTGTTTTAATAGAATCTGGTGCTGGTGAAGCTGCACATTACTCTGATGCAGATTATGTTACTGCAGGCGGAGAAATTACTAGAGACACCAAAAAAGTTTTCGCTTGCCCATTAATTCTAAAAGTTGAGCCTCCTACCCTAACTGAAATAGAATATATAAACCCGCAGACAACAATTATATCTGCACTTCAGATTAAGACACAGTATAAGGAATATTTTGAAGAATTAGCAAGAAAACGAATTACTGCCATTGCATTTGAATATATTAGAGATGAAGAAGGTAAATACCCTGCAGTAAGATCACTTAGTGAAATTGCCGGTATTTCTTCAGTTCTAATTGCAGCAGAATTAATGGCTGCTAATAACAATGGTAACGGGCTCATGTTTGGTAATATTAGCGGTGTACCACCTGTGGAAGTTGTCATTATAGGCGCGGGAACAGTTGGTGAGTTCGCAGCTCGATCAGCTATAGGAATTGGAGCAAATGTCAAAGTTTTTGACAACTCCATAACCAAGCTTAGAAATATACAGACCAACTTAAAACAAACAGTTTACACATCTACCATTCAACCCAAAAACCTATTAAAAGCCTTAAAACGTTGCGACGTAGCAATTGGAGCAACTAGAGGGAAAGATCGATCGCCCGTTGTTGTGACCAGTACTATGGTAGAGCACATGAAAAAAGGTGCTGTCATTATTGATGTAAGTATTGATACAGGTGGATGTTTTGAAACCAGTGAAATAACCGACCACAACAAGCCCACTAGAAAGAAATTTGATGTTATACATTATGGTGTGCCAAACATTCCGTCTAGATATCCAAAAACTGCATCGGTAAGCATTAGCAATATCTTTACGCCATACCTACTAAAAATAGGAGAAGATGGCGGATTAGAAAATTCCCTTCGCTTTGACAAAGGTCTTCGTAACGGACTTTATATGTACCATGGCATTTTAACCAACAAGTCGGTAGGCGAATGGTTCGATTTACAATACAGTGACATAAATTTCCTTATTTTTTAGAATACAAAAGACATTCCTTTTCCTATCCATTTTAAAAGGCATAATTTTGCGCTCTTAAAAGTATTGAAGCATGAATATGGATTTTATTAAAAGGTTAGGTTTTTTCTTAGTTGGCTTATCAATTGGTATTGTGTTTCTAACTTTTTTTCTGAAAAAGAAATCTCAAGAAACGGGAGTATATTTCTGTTACCTACCAGATTGTAGAACATTAAAAGATATTAGATCTAAATCAATGTACTACAGTGATGAAGCTACACAAAAACTTAAAGAGTTTGAATTAGATTCTATAGGCGTTACTTATATATTAACCGAAGGAGATGTTGATTTTAGTAAAAGTGATACAAAATCCGTTCCCTGTAAAACTTACGTTGTAGAGTCTGAATACAAGGAACGTGATTATATATTTACTGTTAGAAATTGCAGAGAAAAAGCTACAATACAGAAAGTAGAAAGAGAATAAAATCTTTTTACATTTTTCTACGCTTTCTTTCTTTTTTTAATAAAGACAACTCTCTACTTGTTTGTCCGGCAACAGATGTATTTTCATCTGCCCTTCTAATTAAATACGGCATAACATCACGCACAGGACCAAATGGCAAATATTTAGCAACATTATACCCATTAGCCGCTAAGTTATAAGAGATATGATCACTCATACCATAAAGCTGGCCAAACCAAATATGGGTGTTATTCTTATCAACCCCGTTGTCTTCCATCAATTGCATTAAACGGTAACAACTTTCTTCATTATGTGTGCCGGCAAATATGGAAAGCGTATCTAAATGACTAATCATGTATTCAATAGTAGCATTGAAATTATCGTCAGTCTCTGCTTTGGTTTTACATATTGGAGAAGCATACCCTTTTTCCTTCGCACGGTCATTTTCCTTTTCCATATAAGCACCGCGCACCACTTTCATACCTACCAAAAAGCCATCTTTAACGGCACGTTCATGCAATGACTTTAAATAAGGTAAGCGGTCCCATCTGTAAGTCTGTAAAGTATTAAAAACAATACGCTTCTTTTTGTTATACTTACGCATCATGTCCTCGGCTAAATCATCTGCCGCATCTTGCATCCAACTTTCTTCTCCATCGATCAAAAGAGAAACTTCTAAATCATGCGCTTTCTTACATACCTTATCAAATCTATTCACCACACGTTGCCATTCCGCCTCTTCAGACGAGGTAAGCTTTTTCTTTTCGCTTATTTTTTGATAAAGCGCAAAACGACCAAAACCCGTTGGTTTAAAAACGGCATACGGTATTGCTTCTTTTTCTTTCACGAAATCTAAAATTGTCAAAATAATTTCAGTAGCCGCATCAAAAGGATCTTCCTCTTCCTTACCTTCAACAGAATAATCGAGTACAGAACATACTCCTTTCTCCCACATGCGGTCTACCACAGGTAAACAATCACGTTCGTTTACCCCACCACAGAAGTGGTCAAAAACTGTAGCTCTTATTAAACTTTCAACCGGCAAATGGGCTTTAAATGCGAAGTTTGTAATTACCGAACCCATTTTCACTAACGGTTCATTGGAAATCATTTTAAAAAGAAAGTATGCTCTTTCTAATTCCGAATCGGTTTTTAAGGCAAATGCAGTTGCAGTATTTTCAAAAATTTGGTCCATTCTTTATAATTTCAATAACGATCAAATATAATCACAGAATTTATAATCCTAAGACTAAAAATAACCTTTATTTTGCGGTAGAATTGCAAACACAAAAAGCCATATTTTCAATGGATTCTATAATTTCAGATTCTTACGCAGTACATTTTAACGAGGAAGCTTTTAAAGCTTTAAATGCTCATTTAGCCGATAAAAAATATTCTATAGTTTTTATTCTGGTTGATGAGAACACCCACGAGCTTTGTTTACCAAATTTTATGGCAGAGATCAATGGGGATTATCAATTTGAAATTATTGAAATAGAATCGGGCGAGATTAATAAAAACATTGAAACATGTGTTGGTGTATGGGAAGCCTTATCAGAATTAGGAGCTGACCGAAAAAGCGTTATGATCAATTTAGGTGGCGGAGTATTAACGGATATGGGAGGCTTTATTGCTTCAACCTTTAAAAGGGGCATAGACTTCATTAACGTACCCACTACCCTATTATCTATGGTAGATGCCTCTGTTGGCGGTAAAACCGGAATAGATCTAGGCGCTTTAAAAAACCAAATAGGTGTTATAAATCAACCGGTAATGGTACTAGTCATTCCTGATTTTCTAGATACGCTAGAAAATAGGCAAGTTATTAGTGGTTTTGCAGAGATGCTAAAACATGGTCTTATTCAAAGTAACAGCTACTGGGAAGCACTCAAAGAAGCAAATAACTTAGAGGATATGAAGATGCATATTCTTACTTCTATCCAAATAAAGAATGAGGTAGTACTGCAAGACCCTACGGAACAAAATATACGCAAGATTTTAAACTACGGTCATACCCTAGGTCATGCTATAGAATCTTATTTCCTAGAGAACGAATCAAAGGAAATGTTATTACATGGAGAGGCTATTGCTGTAGGTATGATTTTAGAAGGATATCTTTCACACAAACTTTTAGGACTATCAGAACAATCATTAAATGATATCAAAACGACTTTTTTAGATAAGTACGAAAAAGTTGAATTTTCTGATGATGATTTTGAAAATATTTTAAAGTTAATGAAATATGACAAGAAAAATTCTCACGGAAAAGTAAATTTTGTACTCTTAAAAACTATTGGCGAGCCCATAATTGATGTTGAAATTCCCGTAGAATTATTCGCCGAGGCATTCGCATACTACAAAGTTTAAAAACTTCACATACCAAAAATAGCACTTTCACAACTCTACAAAGAGAGATGTAAGTATAATGACTAGCTTAGTTATAGATAAATACAACCTTCTATAAATAAAATAGTTATGACACGACGCCTTATTGATTACCGTAAATTAGACCACCAATTAGCAGCCCTTTTAATAGAAACTTATCCTTATGGATATGGTGATGAAGACATCATCTCTTTCAAGAATATTAAAGGCGATTATGTTGAAGCTGTTGAAATTAAAACAGAAGACACCTTGTATCTGGTTAAAATAAGTAAAAGCCTTTCTAACTTCATTGCCAATTTTGAAGAAAACATAGAAAAAGAACTAGAATCTAAAACTCCAGAGGAAGTAATGCAATCTGAAGATATGACCAAAGCACTTTATCTTAATTTTGAAACAGAGAGCGAAGAAGAGCTAGATTAATTGAAATAACGTTCTTGCAGTATATTTTCATGGTGCTGTTGATGACCGCTTATTACCAAGCCTAAAGCAGCAACTGACCAAGGAATACCACTCGCAGTCCCTACTCTTTTTAAATTTTCATCAAGCATTGTGTCAAACAAACTAATTGATGTATCACGAACGGAAAGATATTCGGCTAAAATATCTTCTTTTGTACGTTGATTTGCTTTGCTCTCTTCCACAAAAATATTGTGATCAAAACCCGGTAAAGGTGTTTTGTCATTCCTAGATATTCTAAATGCCCTATATTGAAATACGCGCTCAGTGTCAATTAGGTGCACTAAAACTTCAGCAATAGTCCATTTACCTTCTCCATAGCTAAATAGAAATTGCTCATCGGTTAATCCATGAACTAAATCTTCAAAACTTTTTCTCCCTTTTAATAAAGCAGATTTTAAATCTTCCTTCTCGTCAAGAGTTTTTAAATAAGTACTATAAAAAAATTGCAATTCGTCTTCCTGTAAATCCTTAACCGTCATTCTAAAAATTTAAATATTTCAAATTAAAAAAGCCCAATCATAATTATAACCGGGCTTTTTTTAAGTTAGTTGAATAACCTATATCTATAATTCATTAAAGATTGTATGCATCAAACGTTTTTTATCGTTGAAGCTTTCTTCTAATGAAATCATTGTTTCTGTTCTACTAATACCATCTATATCATCTATTTTAAAGATAATATTTTTAGCATGTGTAGTATCCTTTGCTCTAATCTTACAGAAAATATTAAACTTCCCTGTTGTAATATGTGCAATGGTTACATTAGGTATTTGATTTAAACGCTCCAATACAAATTTAGTTTGGTGTGTTTTTTCAAGAAAAATACCAACGTATGCTATAAAAGCATAACCTAACTTTACATAATCTAAAGTAAGTGAAGAACCTTTTATGATTCCTGCTTCTTCCATTTTCTTAACTCTAACATGTACCGTTCCGGCAGATATAAGAAGTTTCTTTGCAATATCAGTAAAAGGAGTTCTGGTGTTGTCAATCAACATATCCAGAATTTGGTGGTCTATTTCGTCTAATTTGACTTTACCCATAGTTGTACAATTTTTGCCAAAAATAAAAAATAATCACATTAAATTCATTGAAACTTCATTTTTTTTAATGAAACCGTAAACAATTTCACTATTTCAAAGAAATAAGATAACAAAAATCACACAAGTAGATTCAACAAATCGTTACTTTTTAGCCATTCCATATCTTTTTCATCATTGCAATTCAAGGTTTTATGACCAAAAATCTCTGTTGGTTCTTTTTCAAAAACGTGTAGACCTGGCACAAATTCCAATTTCTTATCTTTTAATACTTCTTTATATTGTATAGCAACAATACCGCTTTTGGTCAATTTATTTACGTGAAAATCTGGATTAAGAACTAAAATGTCTACAAATTGCTTACCATTTTCTGGAATAGCTTCATATTGTTTTACCGTAAACTTTTGAATTTTATCATAAACAATAGTATCTAAAGCTTTTAATAAAACTTTAAAGATATAACCTCTGGTTATATCCCTATTGTAATCATTACTATAATGACCTGCCTCAAACAGTATAGTAGGTGTTTTTTTCATTTGAAAGGCATCGCCAACACAATTAGCGTTAAATCCGTCATCATACCTACCTACTTGTCCAGGAATTTCTTCTTGCAAGGTGCTATTCATTGCAGCAATTAATTGCATACTTATTTCGCGTGATGGAGAATTATTACGTTCTACATCAAAAGCAGGAGCCAAAAATGAAACGGTGGCCGGTTTGCTGGTATCCCCTACATTGAAAATAGTACGTTGATCATGAAGATTAAAACAAAAGTCTGGTTTAAAATTTTCATACACTCTTTTTAAAACACGGCTTTCAGGTTGAGTTAAATCTTGCGCATCCCTATTAAGATCAATTCTATTTGCATTGACCCTGGTATAGACCCGAGCACCATCCGGATTTAAAATGGGTATTATTTTAATAGTGCATGCTTTTAAAATTTCATTTATATGTGTAGAATCTTTTTTAAAATAGTTCAATAAATCAATAGCAGCTTTGGTAGTGGTAGATTCATTACCGTGCATTTGTGACCACATTAAAATACGATGAGAACCATTTCCAAACTCAATACTTTTTATAGATTCACTGCGTACAGATTTCCCTTCTTCTTTAATTTTAAATTCCGGTGGCAGTGCATTTATAAATTCATTTAAATGGTCGTAATTAATATATCGTCCAGAAATTTCCGAGACATAAATATCATTATAATTCAATTCCTTCATTATCATTCAACTTTTATAAAAGACAAAAATACTACAGGTGTTGTTTACAATTGTAAACATTCAATGATATTATAAAACCAATTTACAATAGTACAAAATTTACAATTTTAACAAACAATATATTTTTAAACACTAAATACTAATATTCAGTTAGTTAATTAAAAATATATGAAGTCAAACTTTATTGATTAATTCTACTTATTGAATGATAACAATCTATATTAACAATTCTAAATTGCATAATGTATTAACTTTGTAAACATGTTAGACCCCACTTCTTTCCTTACTAGATTAAAGGCGATTTTAGCGCACAAAGAGCTTTCTTCTGCTGCATTTGCAGATTTAATTAATGTGCAACGATCCAGCATTTCTCATTTATTAAACGGAAGAAACAAACCAAGCTTGGAGTTTATTTTGAAAGTAGACGATGCTTTTCCTGAGGTAGATTTACAATGGCTTCTTTACGGTAAAGGCACATACCCAAAATCTACGCAAAGAAATAATGTAACACATAACACACCCAAAGAACCACTACAAAAAGTAACGACCGATAAGAAGGTTGATCGCATTGTTATATTTTTTACAGATGGTACATTTAAGACATATTCTGAAATTTGATTATAAGCAAATGACGAAGTATTCTCTAAATTTTTAATTACATCACCCCTATTTTCATTATTTTGCAGCATGATAAAAAGTATATTTTCGACCCTTGTATTATGTTTAATATTAGGCTCGTGTTATGAACCTGAACGTGATTGTGAAAAGTATAAAACAGGCACTTTTAAATTTAATTATGAAATAAATGACACTTTAAAAGAAGGCAAATTTATTAGAACAGAAGATTATAGCGTGGACTACTATGAGAACAAAATAGACAGCGCCACCGTACGCTGGTTCAACGATTGCGAATTCGTCTTACAAGATATCAATAGCAAGACAGCTATACATTACAAAATTATCAGTACTACAGATTCTTCATACACATTCCAATACAAAAGTGCTGTAAAAGATCCCAATAAAAAATTAATAGTAAAAACCGGAACCGCAATTAAAACCAACTAACCATGTTCGAAATTTTCACTAATCCAGATGCCTGGATTGCACTACTCACCTTAACGTTTCTTGAAATTGTTTTAGGAATAGATAATATTATTTTCATTTCCATAGCCGCAGGAAAACTAGACCCAGCACAACGAAAAAAAGCAACCAACATAGGTCTTGTATTGGCAATGGTTATGCGTATAATATTATTATTCGGTATAACACTACTTACTTCAATGAAAAAGCCATTTTGGGTATTTGATAGTAACTGGATCACTGGTGGAATAAGTGGACAAGGTATTATCCTTTTCTTGGGTGGATTGTTTCTACTCTACAAGAGTACCAAGGAAATTCATGAAAAAGTTGAAGATAAAGGTCACGATGAACGTGAAGTTAAAAAGGCTAGATCAACATCATTAACCAATGCTATACTCCAAATAACGGTAATAAACATTGTGTTTTCATTTGACTCTATACTAACGGCAATAGGGATGACCAACGGAATATCACCTAATCCAAACGATGCACTTGTATTAATGATTGTCGCAGTAGTCATCTCTGTAGTCATTATGATGTTATTCGCCAACCCCGTGGGTGAGTTCGTCAACAGGCACCCTTCCATACAAATTCTTGGGCTATCATTCTTAATACTGATTGGCTTTATGCTTATAGCAGAATCAGCACATTTATGTCACTTGGTAGTATTTGGCAACGAAGTTGGCACCATACCAAAAGGTTACCTGTATTTCTCAATAGCATTCTCCTTAATGGTTGAGTTCTTTGACCTACGAATGAAAAAGAATAAAAAACCAATTACCGAAGTAGAAGATTAAAATACTTTATTATTCTAACAAAAGAATCCCGATTAAGCTTATGCTCAATCGGGATTTTTATTTATACTATTAACCAGAAACCAATAAACCGATTTTAGTAGCTTAGATTGCTTTAATTAGGTCTATCAAAGGAAACACTTGGATTAGCTTCTTTTTGCTCTTTAAACAAGCGCTGTTGCTGCTTAACTGTCATTGTACTTCCATCATGGCTCCATCCCGGAGGTCCGAAAATGTACATCAACTTATGACTAAGCTTTTTAGACTTCTTGGTATCTGCCCAAATATCCTTGAACTCATGAGTTAGAATAACTATAGGATTGTTAGAGTTTGGAGCATGTATAACACCAAATTTTACATCTATATTCTCATCATATTCTTTCCAAGTACCAAAAATCTTATCAAAGAAATTTAAGAATCCACCATGATTTTTATCTAAGTACTCCACATTTTGTGCGTGGTGCACCTGGTGCATGGTATGCGTATTAAATATTTTTTCAATGAAACCCATTTTAGGAACGTACTGCGAATGCAGTTGAAATTGCCAGAACGACTCAATAGCCAAACATACTACAACCATTTCTACCGGGAAACCTATAATAGGCATCCAAACATAGAAAAAGGGCTTATAAAGCAACGTAAACCATCCATTACGAATAGCGGTGCCTAAATTAAAGTTGTCAGATGAATGATGTACTATATGTGCCGCCCATAGAATTCTAATCTCATGATTAGCTCTATGAAACCAATAGTATGTAAAATCATCTGCCAATTGACAAAGTAACCAAACATACCAAGCGTAGCCAAAAGACTCATACCCCATAATATTAGTTCTTACACCGTCTACAAGCGGATTAAATAGTTCATAAGCATATTCAAAAAGAACAACTAATAAAATTACTTTAAGCAAAGGACCAATAATTGCTGATCCAATACCCATTGCACTACTTGCCGCAAAATCTTTCCAATCATAAAGATCATCATCTCCATGAGTTTTACTGTAGGTCAATTCTAATAAAATAAAGGCAATAAAAGCTGGCGCGCCATACACCAAGGGGTTAGTGAAATCCATTAAATAATTTATTTTTTTTTTGTAAAAGTAGTTATAAAAGCAATTATTATAAGAGTTTGTTTAATCTTAACATTCTATCTAACAATAAGGCTTCTCAATAATTAAACAATTTAATTACTTTTTATTTTTAAGAATAGCATTTTGTTCTTGCAGCAATTTCTCCATATTAGATAATAAAACAATGTTTTTGGGAGTTTCCACTTCTTTATTGGAAGGATCTTCTGATTTCTCTTTAAATCTATTTATAAATTTGACCATAACGAAAATGGTAAACGCTATTATACCAAAATCTATTAATGATTCAATAAGCTCACCATAACCTATGGCAACTTCTTCTACGGATTCTGCAGCATCCCTAAGAACCCACTTTTTATTGGACAGATTAACATCATCGGTCAATAAAGAAAGGGGCGGCATAATAATAGCCGAAACAATTGTGCTAACCACTTTATTAAATGCAGTACCAATAATAATACCTACCGCCAAATCTATCATATTGCCTTTTATGGCAAAGTTCTTAAACTCTTCGAAAAACTTTTTCATAACACGGACTAATCAAATAATGTTGGTTCATCTGCTGACCCGGCATCTTCATCTTTAGACTTTCCTTCATCATCACCAGACGCTACAGATTCTTCATCTACCACTTCAATATTCTCAACCTCTTCAGGAACCTCTGGCTCATATGGCAACGGATCAAGAAGATTTATATTCTTTACCTTCTCCGTAATAAACTGATTACCTAAAGCTTTTATTCCCTTAATCGATATAAAACCTTCAACATCAACAGATTCATTTTCTTTTGCTTCCTTACCTCTTGGCTTAGGGAATTCAATTTCAACCATTGGTTTCCAATCTGTAGAAACAAGCTCCAAATAAGATTTTGGATGCTCGGAAATAAACAATTCTTCTTTGTTTTCGTTTTCGATCAAAAACCTCTTGATATAATATCGCTCCTTTTCACCTTCCCAGTAAATAGCCGAAATAGGCTTTTCAGGTATCCATTTCTCCAATACGATCATGTCGTCATCAAAATGAGAAGTAAGTACTGGCAGAAAGGTTTTTGCAACCCCTTTTTGATTTATAACCAGGATTAGATCATCTCCCTTAAATTCCCCTAATAATTCACCTCTTCCATCTACATTCAACCTTCTCACTACATCATCGAACCAAATTTTTCTTGGTTTAAGGGTAGAAACCCCTTTTTCTTTCAATTCTATGCGCTTAACAGAATATTTGGTAACAATATTTCCTTTTGAAGCCCTTCCTTTGATAAGGACATCCGAAAAGTCAATATCCCACTTCAACTTTTTAACACTACCTACCTGACGTAATAAAACAGTTACCACTTCAGCTTCTCCATTTGGGTTAGCGGAAAAATACAATACTTGAGACCCCGGCTTACCAGTAGTTAAATCATATTCCCTATCCCTCGTTATGCTTGTAACATTAAAGCGTTTAATATATGTAGCCCCACCTTTACCATCTTTGTAAACTAAATTATAGGTAGTACGCTTATCTTTTTTCTTAAATACCGCAACGTGGATAATACCTTTACCCACAAATATTTTAGAATCTACTTTTGACACCATCATTTTACCAGAACTGGTAATCATAATAATATCATCAATATCACTACAATCCGTCACATACTCATCTTTCTTTAACGAAGTACCCACAAAACCTTCTTCCCTATTGACATAAAGTTTCGTATTCCTGATAGCAACTTTTGTAGCTTCAATATCATCGAAAACACGAATTTCAGTCATACGACCTCTATCCTTACCGTAGGTTTCTTTTAGATTTTTGAAGTAGTTAATGGCAAATTCAATGAGATTAGCTAAATGATGCTTTACCTCTGCAATACGCTCTTGAAGACTTTCTAGATGCTGTTGAGCCTTATCTAAATCGAACTTAGATATCCTTTTAATACGAATTTCTGTAAGTCTAGTAATATCTTCTACAGTTACCGCACGTTTTAAGTGTTTCGTAAAAGGAGCCAAACCTTTATCAATAGCACTTATTACCCCTTCCCAAGTTTCCTCTTCCTCGATATCACGATAAATACGATTTTCAATAAAAATTCGCTCTAAAGATGCAAAATGCCACTGTTCTTCTAACTCTTTAAGTTGAATTTCCAGCTCTTGTTTCAACAAATCTACCGTAGAATCGGTAGACCTCTTAAGCATTTCGGTTACTCCAATAAATAAAGGCTTGTTGTCTTCTATAATACACCCAAGAGGAGAAATAGAAGATTCACAAGAGGTAAAAGCATACAAGGCATCAATAGTTCTATCTGGAGAAATACCCGATGGAAGATGTATTAAAATCTCAACATCGGCGGCAGTATTGTCCTCTATTTTCTTGATTTTTATCTTACCCTTGTCATTAGCTTTTAAAATTGAATCTATTAAACTACCAGTATTGGTACCATAAGGTATCTCATTGATTACTAGCGTATTCTTATCTAACTGAGATATTTTTGCGCGGACTCTAATTTTACCGCCCCTAAGACCATCATTGTAATTAGTAACATCTATAATACCAGCTGTAGGAAAATCAGGATAGATTTTAAATCGCTGCCCTTTTAGATGCTTAATAGAAGCATCAATTAGTTCAACAAAATTATGAGCAAGTACTTTAGTAGATAAACCAACAGCAATACCTTCCGCCCCTTGAGCTAATAACAGAGGGAATTTTACCGGCAAGTTTACCGGCTCCTTCTTTCTTCCATCATAAGAAGCCTGCCATTCTGTAATTTTGGGGCTAAAAATAACCTCTAAAGCAAATTTTGATAATCTCGCTTCAATATATCTCGATGCAGCTGCTCTATCACCCGTTAAAATATTACCCCAGTTACCCTGAGTATCAATTAACAGGTCTTTTTGACCAATCTGCACCATAGCATCAGCAATACTAGCATCCCCATGAGGGTGATATTGCATGGTATGACCAACTACATTGGCAACTTTATTGTATCTACCATCATCAAGTTCTTTTAACGAATGCATGATACGGCGCTGTACAGGTTTGAATCCGTCTTCAATGGCAGGTACCGCTCGCTCTAAAATTACGTAAGATGCGTAATCCAAGAACCAGTCTTTATACATGCCAGAGACTCTGGTTAATGCATCAGAAGAATCAATATTCTCATTATTCTCTTCGGAAAGGTTGTCGTTAATTTCCTCGTTCAAATCGTCATTTTCTTCCATTCAGAAGCAATCGTATTAACTTAATTTATACTACTTTATCTTCTATCAAATCAACCTCCACTTTAAGGTTATTGATTATGAATTTTTGTCTGTCAGGGGTGTTTTTACCCATATAAAAACTTAATAGCTCTTCAATAGACATAGCCTTGTCAAGCATAATAGGTTCTAATCTAATATCATCACCAATGAAATGCCTAAACTCATCTGGTGATATTTCACCCAACCCTTTAAATCGAGTTATTTCAGGTTTGCCGCTTAGCTTGTTTATTGCCATTTGTCGCTCTTCATCACTATAGCAATAAATAGTCTCTTTTTTATTTCTTACCCTAAATAATGGAGTTTGCAAAATATACAAATGATTCTCTTTGATCAGTTCTGGGAAAAACTGTAAAAAGAAGGTTATTAATAGCAAACGAATATGCATACCATCAACATCGGCATCGGTTGCGATTATGATATTATTGTAACGCAAATCCTCAATAGACTCCTCTATATTCAAAGCAGCTTGTAAAAGATTGAATTCTTCATTCTCATACACAATCTTTTTGGACATACCGTAAGAATTCAAAGGCTTACCTTTTAGACTAAAAACAGCTTGGGTATTTACATCCCTAGATTTTGTAATTGATCCAGATGCAGAATCTCCCTCGGTAATAAACAAGGAAGTCTCTAATCGCCTATCTTTCTTTATATCACCTAAATGTATTCTGCAATCGCGAAGCTTTTTATTATGAAGACTAGCTTTCTTAGCTCGATCACGTGCCAACTTTCTAATCCCAGAAAGCTCTTTACGCTCCTTCTCTGCCATCATAATTTTACGCTGAAGCTTCTCTGCAGTATCGGCATTCTTATGAAGGTAGTTATCTAAATATTTACCAACAAAATCATTTATATAAGTTCTAACCGTTGGAAAATTGCCTCCCATTTCGGTCGACCCCAGTTTTGTTTTCGTCTGACTTTCAAAAACGGGCTCCATTACTTTTATGGAGATGGCAGAAATTATAGATTTCCTTATATCTGATGCATCATATGATTTACCATAAAAATCACGAATTGTTTTTACTATAGCCTCCCTGAAAGCAGCTTGGTGCGTACCACCGTGCGTTGTATGTTGACCATTGACAAAAGAATGATACTCCTCACTATACTGTGTTCTACTATGCGTAATGGCAACTTCAATATCATCTCCCTTTAAATGTATAACAGGATACAGCATATCCTCAACATTATTATTATCCTCTAAAAGATCTTTTAATCCATTTTCAGAATGAAATTTTTCACCGTTGAAAACAATGGTCAAACCCGGATTTAAGTATACATAGTTCTTAAGCATGCGTTCTACATACTCATTTCTATATTTATAATTTTTGAAGATAGTGTCATCAGGAATAAATGTAACCTTGGTTCCTTTTCTTTTTCCCGTTTCCTCAGGACCAATTTCCTTTTCTAAATTACCAGAACTAAACTGAGCCGTTTTTAATTGATTCTCTCTAGAGGATTGAACCTCAAAAAAACTGGACAAGGCATTTACCGCTTTAGTACCAACACCATTTAGTCCAACAGATTTTTTAAAGGCACGGCTATCGTACTTACCACCAGTATTCATTTTAGAAACTACATCTACTACTTTACCTAAAGGTATACCACGACCGTAATCCCTAACTTTTACCACTTTATCTTTAATAGAGATTTCAATGGTTTTACCGGCACCCATTACAAACTCATCTATACAGTTATCTATAACCTCTTTCAACAAAATATAGATACCATCATCTGCAGACGAACCATCACCTAATTTACCGATATACATACCAGGTCGTAATCGGATATGTTCTTTCCAATCGAGCGAGCGTATATTATCTTCAGTATATTGAGTTCCGTCTTGAGACATTTAAAAAAGTTTAAGATAGTTGCGCTAAAGATAGCACCACTCAGCAAAAAATAAAATAGCTATCTGTTAAAGTAATTAACAATAAAATAAGCCTGTTTGTTGATAGCTCGTAGTGCTTACAACAATTGTGGAAAAAGTTAAATGTTGAAAATTAGTAAAAAAGACAAGTTAAATTATGACATGTATCATGACAATAATTTTATCCTTTTTATATCTTTAATGTAGATTTTGAATAGCTATGGAATTTATTGATTACTACAAAATTCTTGAAATTGACAAGAAGGCATCACAAGCCGATATAAAAAAGGCATATCGGAAATTAGCGCGTAAACTTCATCCAGATTTAAATCCGAACGATAGGAGCGCACAAGAAAAATTTCAGCGTATAAATGAAGCGAATGAAGTTTTAAGTGATCCCGAAAAGAGAAAGAAATACGACCAATACGGTAAAGATTGGGAACATGCCGATGCTTTTGAAGAAGCAAAAAGAAACCAACGCAGCTCTTCTGGCGGAAACAGAAGAACATACTCCAGTTCTACCGGGTCACAAGAAGATTTTTCAGATTTCTTTGAATCTATGTTCGGTGGTGCCGGAGGGGGTTTTAGTGGTGGTGGAAGACAAAGATCAACACAATTTAAAGGTCAAGACTTAAATGCAACTTTAAAATTAAACCTATTAGATATTCTTGAAGACCAAAAACAAACCCTTGACTTAGGAGCTAAAAAAATTAGGATAACCATACCCGCAGGAGTTGAAGACGGTCAAACCATTAAAATTGCCGGTTATGGCGGAGAAGGTATGAATGGCGGACCCAAGGGAGATTTATACTTAACATTTGAAATAAACAATAACACCAACTTCAAAAGAGTGAAGAACGATTTATATAAAAATGAATCAATCTCATTATATGATGCCATGCTAGGAAGTTCTATAGAAGTAGAAACCTTGACAGGAAAAGTAAAATTAAAAGTAAAACCTGAAACCCAAAATGACACCAAAGTGAAATTGAAAGGAAAAGGTATGCCGGTTTATAAGAAAAAAGGTGCTCATGGAGACTTATATATTACCTATAAAGTAATTATGCCTACAAAGCTTTCAGAAAAAGAAAAAGAATTATTTAAACAACTTTCAGAATTACGATAATATGAATTCAGAAAACTACATACAGATAGAAGTATACTGTCAACGAACACAAACTCCGATGAAATTCATAGATGACCTTTTAGAATTTGAAATGATCGAAGTACAGCAAATTGAAAATAAAATATATGTTGAACCACAATATATTGTTGAGATTGAACGCATATATAGATTACGAGAAGAGCTTGGTATTAATATGGAAGGCATAGACACCTTAAACCATATGATAAAAAAAGTCAACCGATTAGAGCAAGAATTAAAATTGCTACGTGACCGGTTGACTATATATGAACATTAAACATTAAAACGGAAATGCATTACATCACCATCTTTAACAATGTACTCCTTACCTTCTACTCTCATTTTACCAGCTTCCTTCACTTTTGCTTCACTACCTAAAGCAACGTAGTCATCATAAGCGATAACTTCTGCACGGATAAAGCCTTTTTCAAAATCGGTATGAATAACTCCCGCAGCTTGTGGAGCAGTTGCTCCAACAGGAATAGTCCAAGCACGAACTTCTTTAACACCTGCAGTAAAATAAGTTTCCAAATCAAGTAACTTATAAGCTCCACGTATCAATTTAGCAGAACCAGGCTCTTCCAAACCTAAATCTTCTAAAAACATTTGACGCTCGTCATAAGTCTCCAACTCCGTAATATCCGCTTCCGTACCAACCGCTAAGAAAATAACTTCAGCATTTTCAGCTGCAACCGTTTCTTTCACTTTTTCAACATATGCATTACCAGATACCGCAGCATCTTCATCTACATTACAAACATACATCACCGGCTTATCCGTAATAAACTGTAAAGGTTTTACAAACTCCAATCTAGATTCCTCCTCAATTTCAATAGCCCTTACCGATGTACCAGCCTCTAATCCGTTTTTTACGGCAAGCAAAACAGCCTCTTCTTTCTGGGCATCTTTATTACCTGTTCTAGCTGCTCTTTTTACTTTCTCCAGTTTCTTTTCAACGGTCTCCAAATCTTTTAATTGAAGCTCCATATCAATAGTCTCCTTATCTCTAATGGGATCAACACTACCATCTACATGAACAATATTGTCATTATCAAAACAACGCAATACATGTAATATAGCATCTGTTTCACGAATGTTTCCCAAAAACTGATTTCCTAACCCCTCACCCTTACTAGCTCCTTTAACCAGTCCGGCAATATCAACAATCTCTACAGTGGCAGGCAAAACTCTTTCAGGATCAACCAACTCTTCTAACTTTTGCAAACGGGCATCCGGCACATTTACTACACCTATATTAGGCTCTATCGTACAAAAAGGAAAATTTGCACTTTGCGCTTTTGCATTGGATAAACAATTAAAAAGTGTTGATTTACCTACGTTTGGCAATCCTACAATACCTGCTTTCATAATTAATCATATTTCAAGGATGCAAATATAGTTTTTACTAAGACAATTTTCATTCAATTTTTACATATAACTTTCAACAGGTTTCCTACAAATTAATCTATTAATATTCAAATTATTTAGCTATTCGGTATTAAAAAATGACATGTTTAACACTTTTTAATAAATTATTATTAATTTGGCGGAAGAACTTGTAAGAATTTATGGAACTTCATTCAGATGAAACTATATGGTATTTTTTTAAAAAGGGCGAATCCCATGGGTTCAGCTTACTTTTTAAAAAGTATTATCCTCAACTACATGTTTATGGTTTAAAATTGAGCAATAACCTAGAATTGACTGAGGATTGCCTCCAAAATTTCTTTATTCAACTTTTCGAAAATAGAGAACGTTTAGGAAAAATAAACAGCTTAAAAGCATACTTGTTCGTTTCATTTAAAAGAAGATTAGTAAAACAATTACAAAAGAATCAGAATAATATTCCAATATCAGAAGCTCAATTATTTAAAACAAACTTTACTTTTTCGATTGAGGAAATATCCATTAAACAAGAAATTCAATTCCTTTGCACCTCTACCCTAGCTACACTTATCAATGAATTATCACCAAGACAAAAGGAAGCTATTTATTTGAAATATTACAGCGGAATGACTACCACTGACATCGCCGAAGTAATGGATATGAACTACCAAAGCGTTTTAAACACACTGCAAAAAGCATTAAAAAAACTTAGAATAGCATCTGAAAATCAGCAGATTAAAACTATTTTGAAAAAAAACTAAAAAAAGTAGGGTATATTTTTAAGAGTTAAACCTCTTACTAACGGAACACCTTACTATATGAACAACAATAATAAATTCGATTTAGATTACTTCCTATCGGATGCATCATTTAAAAACTGGGCAAAAGGCTTAAATAAAAATGATATCGCTTATTGGAATAAGTGGATTCAGAATAATCCAGCACATATAGAAACGGTAGAGAATGCCAAATCTATTATTTTAGGCATCAATTTTAACCAGCAACTGCCAAACAATACTGCGGTTAATGATGCATTAGCCAAAGTTTTACCAAAAATAAAGTTAGAGCCAACCCCAAAGAAAATCCTCAAAAAAACGCATACAGTAAACAGTTCTTTGCTAACCGCAGCGGCTGCAGTATTATTAATTCTTATAAGCTGGACAAGCTATACTTTAATAAACAATGATACTACAACCATTCACAAAACCAATTTTGGCGAAATAATCGACTTAAAATTACCAGATGGCACTTCTGTAGTACTTAATGGTAATTCTGAAATATGGTATGAAAAAGACAATCCGCGGTTGATTAACTTAAAAGGTGAAGCTTATTTCAAAGTCAAATCTATACCAAGTACCAATGCGAAATTTTGGGTTATTACAGATGACCTTAAAGTTGAAGTACTAGGAACACAATTTCATGTGAATACAAGAAAGCACAAAACCAATGTAGTGCTTGATGAAGGTTCTATTCATTTAGAGCTAAATAATGGAGAAGTTAAAAAAATGATACCTGGTGAAATGGTTTCTTTTTCAAACGAAAGCAAAAAACTAACGCACCAAAAAGTAGATATAGAAACCCCTTACGCGCTATGGCGTGGCGGCACATATGCTTTTAACGAAATATCATTGAAGGAGGTAATGTTCAATCTTGAAACCACTTACGGACTAGAAGTGATATATGAATCTGAACATTTAAAGGAAATACCCATTTCTGGTGGTATACCTAATCACAACTTACAAATATGTATAGCCGCTATTGAAAAAGCTACAGGAACTAGAATCATTAACAAAGAAAACAAATTACGCGTACAAGAAAACCCTATTTATTAACTAAACTATTTATTTATGAGAACGAACAAACTAATGAGATTGCTGCTTGCGGTAATGCTTTTTTCAAGCATCACCAGCGTAACAGCAGCTAATGAACTCAAAGAAAACGTTACTTTAAGCGAGTTTCTTAATGAGATCAGTGAAAAACACGAAGTTTTTTTCACTTACAACCCAGCACTGGTTTCCAATACCAGCTTAAACCCTGAGGAATACAAATTTCCTGTACTAGATAAGATCATCAATAAACTAGAGCGCAAGACTAGTTTTGATTTTGAATATCTAGGAAACAAATATTACGTTGTTTACCATAAAAAAACTGAAAGAGCCAAGGTTTTAAAAATTAACTCAAGTACTAATGGAATTACGGCAATGACTTTGAATGAAAAAATTCAAAACAGCATTACCGGTAAAGTAACAGATGATTCTGGAATGCCATTAGCAGGAGTTAATATTGTTGAAAAAGGTACGACTAACGGAACTACTTCTGATTTTGATGGAAACTACACCATCAATGTAACTGATGACACTAAATTAGTATTTAGCTATATTGGTTTTGCAACCCAAGAAGTTTCAACTGCAGGAAAAAATACAATTAATGTGCAACTGTCCGAAGGTATGCAGTTAGATGAATTTATCGTCGTTGGTTCTCGTACAGCGCCTAGAAGTAATGCGGACACACCATTACCTGTAGATGTAATTGGAGCTAAGGATTTAAGTTCAACAGGACAAGCTACTTTTGATAAAGCCTTGCAATACAAAATCCCTTCTTTTAACACGGTACAAACGCCTGTAAATGATGCAACATCTTTATTGGATCCTTATGAAATTAGAAACATGGGACCATCTAGAACATTAATTTTGATTAATGGTAAGCGTAAGAACTTAAGTGCCTTGTTATATACACAAACATCTCCGGGTCGTGGTGAAACAGGTGCGGATATTTCTGCTATACCTACAGATGCAATCAAGAGAGTTGAAATTTTACGTGATGGTGCTTCCGCACAATATGGTTCAGATGCCATTGCAGGTGTAATGAACATTATATTAAAAGACGCTCCAAATGAAGGTTCTGCTACAGTAAGAACAGGTATCACTTCTGAAGGCGATGGTGAAATGTTTGGTGTTGCAATCAATAATGGTTCTACTATTGGTGATGATAAAGGTTTCGTAAACTACACTGTTGATTTATCTAAAGTGAATCAAGCTAATAGACCAGGTACTGTAGATGCAGCTGGTGAAGCTGGTGATTTTGGTGCTGATATTGCAGATGTACAGGAATTCTTATCAAGACGCCCAGATGCGGGAAACATTAACGGTTCTCCAGAAACTGCGGCTGCAAAGTTTTCTGTAAATTTAGGTTATGACTTAAGTGAAAATACCTCATTATACGGTAACGCTGCTTATGTTTATAAAGCCGTAAACAGTTTTGCAAACTACAGAACACCTTATTGGAGAACAGTGGATGATTTTCCTTATTTAGCAGATTTCTTTCCTGGTGACAACCCAAATACAGCTGGCGGATACGATGGTTACTTACCAACATTTGAAGGTTTATTAAGCGATTACAATGCTACCATTGGATTTAAATCGGTAATAAACGATTGGAATATTGACGCAAGTTTCACGACTGGTGGCAACTTACAAACTTACAAGGTAAACAATACCCATAATAGAAATGTTGTTTATTCTCCTTCTGTATTTATAGACGCAAACGGGAATGGCTCTGTAGATGACGGTGAAATTACCGAAGGTTCTGAGCTTTATAGAGAAAATAGTCAACAATCATTTGATCCAGGAGGAACTAGATTTTCTCATAACGTTGGTAACATTGATATTTCTAGATTATTATCTGACAAAGTTAGTATTGGTGTTGGTGCCGAGTTCAGAACAGAAACTTTTGAAATCATAGAAGGTGAATTGGCTTCTTATGATGGTGGTGGTGCAGATTCATTTGCAGGTGCCTCTCCTCAAAACTCAGGAAAATTCAATCGTTATAATATTGGTGGTTACTTAAGTTTAGATTATGATGTGTCTGACGCTTTCTTATTAAGCGGTACCATTAGAACGGAGAACTATTCAGATTTCGGTAACACATTTATATACAAGTTTAGTTCTCGTTACAAGTTTAGTGATGAATTTACATTAAGAGGTTCTATATCTTCTGGATTTAGAGCTCCTACCCTACACCAAATTTATACTCAAAAAGCACAATACAGCTTTGTGCCAGGTCAAGGTATTCAAGTTGGTGGTTTAATAAACAATGTATCTACACAAGCAAAATTATTGGGTATACCGCAATTAGATGCTGAAACCTCTACTAACTTTACTGTTGGTTTTGGTGGAAAAATTGCTAACAAATTCAGTTATACTTTAGATTACTACAATATCAAAGTAAAAGACAGAATTGTATTGGGTAATGAAATAGGCGGAAGTGGCGACCCAACAAATCCTTTAGATGTTCTTTTAGCAAATAACAATTTAAGTGATGTTAGCTTCTTTTCTAACGCTATAGACACTAAAACCTCTGGTGTAGATGTTGTTCTAGCTTACAAAGGAATTAATATTGGTGAAGGAAGCTTAGATCTAAACTTATCAGGTAACTATACTATACAGAATGAACTTGACGGACCTGTAAATGATATTGATTTAGTAGCAAATTCTGGTCAATCTGTAGTAAACCAAACTCAAGAAGCCTTATTCTTTACTTCAAGACCTAAGACTAAATGGATTTTAGGAGCTAATTACGAAATAAATAAATTCGGATTTTCTTTAAATAACACTTTATTTGGAAAAACTAGTTTCTTTCAACAAGGTTTAAGTACTGACGCAAATGGTAATTTTAACTTAGGTACTGAATTTGACCCTAAAGTAGTTACTGATTTAGGAGTTAATTATAGCGCGACAGATAAATTGACAATTGCACTTAACATAAATAACTTGTTGAATGTATTACCTGAATGGAATTTTGTTTCTCAGAATGCTGCAGGAGATGCTATTTTGGCTGATCCGGCTCAAACTCAAAACCAATCTAACTTGATTACTTTCAACCAACGTTATTCTCAAATGACTTATGATGGTTATCACTTTAGCCAATTAGGAACTATGTTCAACCTATCGTTGAATTATAAATTTTAGTTTGATTTAGTTTTAATAAAAAAGCTACCTATTCATTTAGGTAGCTTTTTTTATTTAAAACAAGTTTGTTATGTAATTATAATTTCTTCATAAAAAGGTAAACAATAAAGCAGTCTAAAGATTAACTACAATTATCAAAACCTTTAAAGAAAATATAAGTTATTTACTCTGGGTGCATGAATTTTTGCTTCGCCAAAAGCACCTCTTCAGTTTCTACATGATCATCATCTGGCACACAACAATCTACAGGGCAAACCGCTGCACACTGCGGCTCTTCATGAAAGCCCATACATTCCGTACATTTATCCGGAGCTATGTAATAAACTTCATCACTAATAGGTTCTTGAACGTCATTTGCATCAACTTCCTTACCATCAGGCAAGACAACATTGCCATCTAAAGAAGTTCCATCAGCATATCTCCATTCATCTGCACCTTCATATATTGCCGTATTAGGACATTCTGGTTCACAAGCCCCACAATTTATACATTCATCTGTTATTATAATTGCCATAATTTCTTCTTCATTAATATGCCCAAAAAAGAACGGGCATGCTTATTTTTGCACAAAGGTAATTCCTACCGAATTAGTATACAAATATAATGGCCCATAGCAACCTTAGTATAGAAGCTTTTGTTAAACTTGGAAATTTTCTAAGAACATTTTGCGATTTAGTCACAACAAATACAATTTCTGACCATTTAAATGACAAATGGATCGAGCAGTTTAAAACCGAAGCGGAAAGAGCCCAACATTATAATGGGTGGTTTTCAGAAAAAAACTGTATTCATGCTTTTCAAGAATGGGGTAATGCTCTCACCGAAAAAAATATAGAGAACTGGCTTAAAAACTATGACCTAGAAACTAATGAAGAGAAAGTTGTAGCCCTAATTATGGCTGGCAATATACCGCTGGTAGGGTTTCACGACCTTCTGTGTGTATTGATTACAGGAAACAAAGCATTGGTGAAGCTATCTAGTAACGACCAGAAATTAATTCCTCTGCTTATTGACTATCTTATAGAAATTGAGCCCCGATTTAAAGACAGGGTTACGTTCACCAAAGAAAAGCTTGAAAACTACGATGCAGTAATCGCCACCGGAAGTAACAATACCGCAAGATACTTTGAATATTATTTTAGTAAAAAACCAAACATTATTCGTAAAAACAGAAACTCTGTTGCGGTACTTAATGGAAAGGAAACTCCTGAAGAACTTGAAGCCCTTGGTGAAGATATTTTTAGATATTTTGGATTAGGATGCAGAAGTGTCTCCAAAATTTACATTCCTAAAAATTACAAGGTAGATACATTTTTTGAGGCAATGTTTCCATATAGCGATATAATAAATCATAACAAATACGCTAACAATTACGACTATAACAAAGCCGTTTATTTAATGAGCGAGTTTAAAATCTTAGATAATGGTTTTCTCATTTTAAAAGAAGAAGAAAGTTTTGGCTCCCCTATTGCATCTCTATTCTACGAGTATTATGAAGATACCGATGCTTTGAAAGCAAGCCTAAAAAATCAAGAAGATAATATTCAATGTATAGTATCATCGGGCTTTATTGATAATGAAATTCCGTTCGGTAAAACACAGCAGCCTTCATTGAACGACTATGCCGATGGCATAGATACAGTTGATTTCTTGTTGAGAACATCCTTGAATTAAATAGGCATACTGCCCATAAATTCTTAAAAAATCCTGACATTTGCATCCTTAAATTACACACAAAATGAAAAAACATAATTTTAGCGCTGGTCCTTGTATATTACCAAAAGAAGTATTGTTAAAAGCTTCTGAAGCAGTTATGGACTTCAACGGCTCAGGACTTTCACTTATTGAAATTTCTCACAGAAGCAAAGATTTTGTTGCCGTAATGGAAAATGCAAGATCATTGGCCTTAGAGCTACTTGACTTAAAAGACAAAGGGTACAAAGCTCTTTTTCTTCAAGGTGGCGCAAGCTTAGAGTTTTTAATGACTGCATATAACTTGTTAGAATCAAAAGCTGGATACCTAAATACAGGTACCTGGAGCGACAAGGCAATTAAAGAAGCTAAATTGTTTGGGGAAGTTGTTGAAGTTGGATCATCTAAAGATGAAAATTTCAAATACATACCTAAAGGATATTCAGTACCTACTGGTTTAGACTACTTACATATTACATCAAATAACACCATATACGGGACACAGTTTAAAAAGTTTCCAAAAACGGACTGTCCACTAGTATGCGATATGAGTTCTGATATTTTTTCTAGAACCATGGATTTTTCTCAGTTCGATTTAATATATGCTGGAGCACAAAAAAATATGGGTCCTGCAGGGACAACGTTGGTCATTGTAAAAGAGGATATTTTAGGAAAAGTTTCTAGAAAAATTCCTTCTATGTTAGACTACCAAGTGCATATTGCAAAAGACAGTATGTTCAATACCCCACCGGTATTCGCGGTTTATACTTCCATGCTAACTTTAGAATGGTTAAAAAATCTTGGTGGTATTGCTGCTATTGAAGAGGTAAATGAGAAAAAAGCAAGATTGTTATATTCTGAAATAGACTTAAATCCGGTATTTGAAGGTTATGCCAACGTTGAAGACCGTTCTTTAATGAACGCAACATTCAATATTACAGATGAGGTTTTAAAATCTACATTTGACAACATGCTAAAAGAAGCAGGTATTAATGGTTTAAACGGGCACCGCTCAGTTGGTGGTTACAGGGCCAGCATGTATAACGCCCTTTCTTTAGAAAGTGTTGGCGTGTTAGTTGATGTAATGAGTGAAATGGAGCGAAAAGGATAATCGTTTTAAATGATTTTTTCAAACATCATTACATTCTGTTTTAAATTAAAATTTAGCAATACACTTTATGCTAAACACATAAAGTATTGCTTAAGAAAACATAGGTAAAATTTCGAGATCTATTAAAATGGTAAGCGCAAGCTAACCTAAGAATATAAAAATCTCGATTATCGAGTGAAACATATGAAGATATTAGCAAATGACGGTATTTCTCAAAACGGTATAGCCGCATTAGAGAAATCAGGATTTGAAGTTTTAACGACTACTGTTGCTCAAGAACAGTTAGCCAACTATTTAAACGAGCATAAAATTGATGCCTTACTGGTACGTAGTGCAACTAAGGTCAGAAAAGAATTAATTGACGCCTGCCCTACTTTAAAGTTAATTGGTAGAGGTGGCGTAGGCATGGATAATATTGATGTTGATTATGCTAAAGAAAAAGGTATTCATATCATCAATACACCAGCTGCTTCATCAGAATCTGTAGCAGAATTGGTATTTGCACATCTTTTTGGTGGTGCGCGTTTTTTATATGATGCTAACAGAAATATGCCTTTAGAAGGGGATAGCAACTTTAAAGGTCTTAAAAAATCATATTCAAAAGGTACCGAATTAAGAGGTAAGACCTTAGGTATTTTTGGCTTTGGAAACATTGGTCAGGCAACAGCAAAACTTGCCATTGGTGCAGGTATGAATGTTGTTTATTGCGACCCAGAAGTAGAACAAACCGATATTGAACTTTCCTTTTTTGATGGTCAGAAAGTGACATTCAATTTAAAGAATTCAACTAAAGAAGAATTACTAAAAAAGGCAGATTATATCTCGTTGCATATCCCAGGTCAAGACAATTATGTTTTAGGCAAATCAGAGTTCTCCCAAATGAAAAAAGGAGTTGGTATAGTAAATGCGGCCCGAGGCGGAGTATTGGACGAGGTTGCCCTAATTGAAGCTTTGGAAAACGGAACTGTAGCTTTTGCAGGTTTAGATGTTTATGAATCAGAACCAAAACCTGAAATCAAAATTTTAATGCATTCCAGCATTTCACTTTCACCACATATTGGTGCAGCAACGCTTGAAGCTCAAGAAAGAATCGGTTTAGAATTGGCAGAACAAATAATATCCTTACTAAAATAGGGTGCCCAATAGGCAATATTGTTGTCACTTTTTCGTATTTTACAACATAAACATTAAATTAACTTATTATAATGGCAGGATTATTAGATCTTTTAAATAGCCCAATGGGGCAACAATTAATTAGCGGAGTAGCAGGTCAGACAAATCAACCGGCAGATAAAACCGCAAATGTACTTAGTATGGCTATGCCATTAATATTAGGTGCAATGAAGAAAAACGTTTCTACACCAGAAGGCGCACAAGGTTTAATGAGTGCATTATCAAGTAATCATAACGGAGGAATTTTAGATAACCTAAGCGGTCTTTTTGGCGGTGGTGTTGACGATAGTGTAATGGCGGATGGTGCTGGTATTTTAGGTCACGTTTTTGGAGACAAGCAACCACAAGTAGAAAGTGCCCTAAGTGCTAAATCTGGCATAGACTCTGGATCAGTTGCTCAAATATTAAAAATAGCCGCTCCTATAGTTATGGGAATGATAGGTAAGCAAACTGCACAAAGCAATGTTAGTGACGGTACTGGTATGAATGCTCTTTTAGGTAGTATGCTAGGTGGGCAACCACAAGAAAACCAAAGCTTAATTACTTCTTTGTTAGATGCAGATGGTGACGGTAGTATTTTAGACGATGTTGCCGGTATGGTAATGGGCGGTAATAAAAGTAGTGGCGGAATTGGCGGTCTTTTAGGAGGTCTGTTCGGTAAATAAAACTTAAAGATTCTATTTATACAACCCGCTTGCAGCTGCAAGGGGGTTTTTTTGTATCTTATATTCTATGAAAAAGACATATTTGCTATTTCAACACTTGCTACTACTTACTTTGCTTATATCATTTATGATAAGTTGTGGTAGTACAAAAGAATCATTATCCATATCTAGTGATGAAGAACAGGCTTTTAAGCAAGTTCAAGGCGACACCATTACCATCTCAAGCGACAAAACAGCGTATGAAATAATTATTATAGAACCAGGTTTTAATGTCTGGTTAAATTCCGTTGCAAAACCTGAGGGGTATTATTCTCAAAATTTTCTTGAGAATAGGAATTACATTATGGTTTTAGAATGGAACAATAGAGTTATGCAGCCGGCTAGATTTGACCCCGATTTATATGAACTACAAATTAATTACGCTAACCAAATAGATTATGGATATGAAGTTAATTACAAACTATATAATTACTTCATCTATTTTCAAAGAAAATACAATCAACGTTTAGGTCCTTTTGTACCACGTATTTAAAAAGTATATTTGTGGCACTCAAAAGATGTCATGCAAAAATTAAAAGAGCGCTGGGGCGTTACCAGTAATTTTCAATTAACAGTTATTTTCATTGTATTTGCCATTACAGGATCATCTTCTGTCTTTGTGGCTAAACCTTTTTTAAATTTAATTGGCTTACAACAGGCTAATTTTCCTGATGCATGGTGGGGAACAACAATCTACTGGATATTGCGAATTCTTTTAATTTTTCCGTTTTATCAGATACTATTAGTAATATATGGCTGGTTATTTGGACAATTCAAATTCTTTTGGGCTTTTGAGAAAAAGATGCTAACTAGATTAGGCTTAGGATTTTTATTCTAAACAGTTTTGTTAGGTTTTCTTTAACATTCAGTTCTACTACTTTTAGTACTTTAGCGACGTGAAGAATTCAATATTTACATATATCTCTGTATTTATTTTGTTTTGCCTTATGCTAATTAAGGTGACTTCATTTCATGTGTATTCACATGATGACAATTCTATTGACACTATTGAGAATTGTAATATTTGTGATATGGCAATTCAGAATCAGAATTCTGAATTTACTTTTGTTGCCGTTTTGCTTTTTATCCTATTACCATTGATCTCTTTTAGTGGTAAAAGAATTTCACCTTTAGTTTTAGAGGCACCTTCATTTTATTTTAGGTATCCCACTTTCGGCAGACCTCCTCCTTCCCTATCGTAGCTAGTCTACACCCCATTAGATAAATTGGTTTCAATTTTTAAACCGATATATACTCGCGCTAAACTTATATAATGAAATATTATTTATATGTTTTCGTAATCTTCTGTAGTTCAATTATTTGCGCTCAAGATTGCAATTCAATATTATTAGGAGAAATAGTTGATTTCCATGACAACAGTACGTTGAGTGGAGCAACTATTAATATCACAGGTAAAAACCTTTCAACAGTTTCTAAAGAAAATGGGAAATTTACTTTTAAAAATTTGTGTGATGGGGTTTTAGAATTAGAAATATCACACCCAGAATGTACTACCAAATTTGTTACGATAACAATCAATGGCGATACTTTTTCCGAGATTAGGCTAGAACACCATTTAGAAGAATTAAGTGAGGTAAAAGTAGTTGGTGACGTTCCCAAAAGTACCAACTCTGCACAAGAGAATATTTTATCAGTAAAAGATATAGAACGAAATAGTGGAAATAGTCTAGGTGACGCTTTAAAGAAAATTGCTGGAGTATCAACATTAAATACCGGTGGTAATATCGTCAAACCTGTAATACAAGGCTTAAACGGTAGTAGAATCTTAATTCTTAACAATAACGTTCGCATGCAAGACATGGAATGGGGAGAAGAACATGCCCCAAATATTGATGTCAATGCTAACCAGAATATAAGTGTTATTAAAGGCGCTGCAGCAATTGAATACGGTGGTGATGCCATAGGCGGAGTAATAGTTCTAGAGCCGTTACCTGTTGTTAGAACCGACTCCTTGTTTGGTAAAACACAATTAAACCTATCGTCTAATGGTCGTGGTGGTAACGTCACATCTTCATTGACCAAATCGTACAAATCTGGACTATATATTAAAGCCCAAGGTTCATATAAGAAATTAGGAGATTTAGAAGCTCCAGATTACATACTTTCAAATACTGGTATTAACGAAAGCGGCTTATCACTAAATGTCGGAAAACGTGATTTTGAACAAGGTTGGGAAGGTTATTACTCATACTTTAATTCGGAGATCGGTATATTAAGAGCTTCACATATCGGTAATGTAGATGATCTTATAAACGCAATTAACAGTGATGTACCCAGTATAATCAATGACTTTACTTATGATATTACCCAACCCAACCAAGAAGTAACCCATCATTTAGGAAAACTTAGTTATTACCGAAGATTTGAAGGTTTTGGAAAATGGACCACACAATATGATTTTCAACAAAATAGAAGATTTGAATATGATATTCGTGTAGGTGACGATGCCGATAAAGCATCGTTGGATTTGAAACTAACAACACATTCTGTTTTAACCAATATAAAATTTGATGCAAAAGAAGGTTTTGACCTCAAAGTAGGTGCATTAGGCAGATATCAAACCAACTTTGCAAATCCTGATACTGGTGTAAGAAGACTAATCCCTGATTACGATAAATACGATTTTGGATTATTTGCAATTGGTAGCTATGAACTAAACACTGATTGGACGCTAGATGCAGGTGCTCGTTATGATTTTAGTAGAATAGATTCAAAGAAATTTTATAGAACTTCACGTTGGGAAGAACGTGGTTATGATGTGGATTTTGCAGATATAATTATTGAGGACTTAGGTACACAATTGCTTGTAAACCCGGTTTTTGACTACCATAATTTCTCTGGGACTGCAGGGTTTCATTATGAGATAAACGACAAAGATCATTTACGTTTTAATTATGCGTATTCGCAAAGAGCACCCAATCCATCAGAATTATTTAGTGATGGGTTACACCACTCTGCAGCACGTATAGAATTGGGTGATTTAAGAATTAAGAGCGAAACGTCATCTAAACTCTCCGCATCCTTAGAAAGAAATACCAGTACGTGGGGTTATACTTTATCTCCTTTTTTAAATAGTATTAAAGATTTTATACTTGTTGAACCAACAGGTGTAGAATTCACTATAAGAGGTGCTTTCCCCGTATGGTCTTATAGACAGACCGATGCCATTTTATTGGGAGTTGACGCATCATTATACAACAATTGGTCTTCTAAAATTAGAACAGACCATAAGTTTGCTTGGGTAAGAGGAACGGATACAGAAACAGACACACCGCTGATAAACATACCCGCTGCCAATTTTACAAATACTATTACATATACTAACCCTAAATGGAATAATTTTCTAGTAAGTCTAGAAAGTCAGTATGTATTCGAACAAATGAGATTTCCAGATAACATTGAGGTCTTTTCACCAGAACAGCAAGAAAATGTGATTTTGGATATCAATACACCTCCAGATGCTTATCATCTTATAACCCTAAATACCGAAGCATCATTTACCCTTAAAAACAAAAACGATTTAACTGTAGGTCTTAGTGTAAGTAACCTATTAAATACTAATTATCGTGATTATTTAAATCGCCAACGATATTTTGTAGACGACATGGGCAGAAATATAAGTCTGCGCCTAATTTTTAACTATTAATATTAATTCCTAACATTTTAAAACAAGTACAACTATGAAAAGAAACAAAACCTTAAAAACAGTTTTAGCTTTAAGTTTAATGGCTACGGTAATGACATCATGTTCTAGTGATGACGATACCCCAGAAGTAGTAAATGAAGAAGAAATTATTACAACAATGACGGTTACTTTAACTAGTGCTGATGGTACTGCAACACTACAATCTCAAGATTTGGATGGTGACGGACCAACTGCCCCAGTAGTTACAGCAGATAACTTAACTGCAAATACAACTTACACAGGTAGTATTGAATTATTGAACGAAACTGAAACTCCTGCTGAAGACATTACCGAAGAAGTAGAAGAAGAAGCTGACGAGCACCAGTTTTTCTTTGGACTAAGTGGTTCTTTAACAGAAGTAACCTATTCTGATGAAGATGGTGATGGAAATCCAGTAGGACTTGAATTTGAATTGACAACTGGTGATGCAGGTACAGGAACTGTAACTATTACATTACGTCATGAGCCAACAAAACCAAACGATGGTACATTGGCAGATGCTGGTGGTGAAACCGACATTGCTCAAACTTTTACTGTAACGGTAGAGTAAGGACGAACACAAATTTCTATAAAAAAAGCCTTTGAATTTATATTCAAAGGCTTTTTTTTATGTTTTCTATTCTTCTTCTAATTGATACCACTCAACATCTGTAAGTACTGCTCTCCTACCCACTTTTTTTGGTGGATAATTAGTTACTAAATAATTGATAATTACAGCTTCATTCTCTCCCAAATCCCACAAGTTTTGGGTTTCTTGCATCCATTTAATAGTCGATTTCCAACGTTCTTCGTTCATTCTGTTTTGAATGACCAATTTAGAAGAATGACAATTAGTACAATTCTGAATAGTTTCTATCATACCCGGTGCCTCTATAAATCCAGTATTTACATGAATTCCATTTTCTATTTTATCAAAGTCATCTTCAACAGGTATTTCAACAATTTCTATTTCTGGTTCGTTTCCTTTGAAAGCAGATAGACTAGGATCGTAAATAAAGTATATCAAAGCTAAACCTCCAATAGCCACAATAACAGTCGCTAATATGATCTTTTGATACAAACCTTGAAAATCGCGTTTCAATTTGTCATGATTCTGTTTTTTCATCTATGCGATTTTTACAGCTATTCTATGGCAAGCATTATTTAAGTAACCTTTGGGGTTCCAACCAGGTAATAACATTGGCTGGCTTACACCATTAGTATCCGTAGCTTTTGCCCAAACTTCATAATACCCTTCTTTAGGAAATGAGATTGCGGCAGAAAAATGCTGCCAAGCTAAACGGTTAGCAGGTTTTTCTAAATTACAAGATGACCAGGTAGCACCAAAATCTATAGAATATTCCATTTTCGCAACTTCAAGTTCACCTGCCCATGCATGACCTCTTATTTTCAGTTTCTTTCCTTTAGACAATGTTGCCCCAGATTTAGGGTAAGTAATTAAAGACTTGACCGGCATAGATTCTATAATGCACATATCTTCATCTGCTACCTTTTCACCCGGTGCCACCGGTTTACAAGGCACTCGATAAGCTGTACCTGTCATTTTAGTGCCATCATGAACTATATTTCTAATACTGATACGTTGCAACCATTTTCCAGAAACCGAAGCTGGCCAACCACCGGCAATTACCCGTAACGGATAACCGTGGGCTAATGGTATGTCCTCTCCGTTCATTTTAAAAGCCAATATAGTTTCATCTTGCAATGCCTTTGACATAGGAGCACCCCTAGAAATGGGTTCTTTGGTTGGGTCTCTACTCAAATGTACATCTGCAGCATGATACCCAAAGTAAACGGCATCGTCCTTTATACCTACATCTTCTAAAACATCGCGCAATCGTACACCAGTCCAACTGGCACAATACACAGCACCAATGGTCCATTGATTTCCCTTTGCAGGTGGATCAAATTCACTTCTACCATTACCACCACATTCAAGGGTTAATTGATAAGTGTAATGTTTAAATTTGGATTTAAGTTCTTTTAAGGAGTACGTTTTTTCCTGTTGAACGGATTCACCATCTATGGTAAGCGTCCAGTTTTCTACATCGATTTCCTCAGGAATGAGTCCGTTATTTCTAATAAATATAGATTTGTTCGGTGTTACTTTATCATCTAGGAGATGAGCTTGAGCCTCCATATTCCAAGGTTTATCGTTTAAAACGACCATTCCCTTGTCTTTATTGAATAATTTGAATGGATCAGAATCTTGCCAGGCTACAGGAGTATAACCAGCTGGCATAACATTTTTATAAACTATATCTACACCTAATAAGGCAGCTAGACCACCTAAACTAGATTTTTCAACAAAATTTCTTCTCTTCAAAACTCACGTGATTTGAGCTAAAGTTAAGATTTTTAATAAACTAAAAGTAAGTTTACACCTCTATTGTTTGCCCTTTTTTGGACGCCTTAAAAACGTATGTATATAACCACATAAGTGTAAATGATGGTATAACATCAAACCCTGGTATAATCTCTTCCAAGAAAGTAAATGCACCAGCTGCTTGACCTACCTTGCCTTTATACATTCTAGTCATAAGCCAACCTGCTAAGGGTGCCCAAACTATATCTGAAAATTCACCAACAAATGGTATAACGAAAGACAGCATACCTATACCGTCAAAAAGCAAACCCATAAAAAGTTGCTTGTATTTTTTATCTTTTAAAATTGACATATTGAAAAATTAGTTATTCTAACTAAAGAATGCAACAAAGATGCCAAATTTTAAAAATAAATAAAAGACGAGTTAAGGCCTATTAAGAAAGTTTTGCGCTTATCAATTTCAAGAATTCGTTTCTTGTTTCAATTTTCTCGAACTGACCTCTAAAGCCTGAAGTTGTAGTTACCGAGTTTTGTTTCTGAACGCCACGCATCATCATACACATGTGCGATGCTTCAATTACCACAGCAACACCCTTAGGTTTTAAAGTATTGTTGATACACTCTAAAATATCATGTGTTAGCCTTTCTTGCACTTGTAACCTTCTAGCGAAAACATCAACTACACGTGGTATTTTACTTAGCCCAACAATTTGTCCGTTAGGGATATATGCAATATGAGCCTTACCAAAGAATGGTAACATATGGTGCTCACATAACGAGTATAATTCAATATCTTTTATGATGACCATATCATCATAATCTTCTTTGAACATTGCCCCTTGTAAAATCTCTACAGCATCTTGCTGATACCCTTGTGTTAAAAACAACATGGCTTTAGCTGCACGTTCAGGTGTTTTAACCAAACCTTCCCTAGATACATCTTCACCTATTTCATCAATTATTGATGAATATCTGCTTTTAACTTCATCGGTAATTTCAAGATTGTATTCTTCTAAATTTTTATATGGGGACATAAATTTCTATTTGTGTTTAACCTAATTAAATTTAAGTTGAACAAATTTAATGATTTCTTTCATCATCAAACGTAAAAATATCATAAATAGTTCACATTGCAGTATTGCCATATCTAATCACCCTTTAACTATATTAAGATTAACTTAAAACGAATAACTATTTTTAGCATGCTCCTTTTTCATTAATTTTGAATTTTAATATAATTATACTTCTAACACCAACTTTCTCATGATAAAGGCTTCTAACATTCATAAATATTACGGAGAATTAGAAGTACTGAAAGGTGTTGACCTTCATATAAAGAAGGGAGAAATCGTTTCCATTGTTGGTGCTTCAGGAGCCGGTAAAACTACTTTATTACAAATTTTGGGAACCTTAGATGTACAGTCTAACCGAAAAGACAGTACCCTACTTATAAATAATATTGAAACTACAAATTTGAATGATAAAGATTTGGCAAAGTTCAGAAATGAACATATAGGTTTCATCTTTCAATTTCATCAGCTATTACCAGAATTTACGGCCATTGAAAATGTATGTTTACCTGCATTCATTAAAAAAACACCAAAGGCCGATGCTGAAGTAAGGGCAAAGGAACTTTTGGATTTCTTAGGATTATCGCATCGATATAATCATAAACCATCAGAACTATCTGGTGGAGAACAACAACGCGTTGCCGTTGCAAGAGCATTGATCAATAATCCGTCCATTATTTTTGCCGATGAGCCTAGTGGTAATTTGGATTCTGAAAGTGCCGACAATCTTCATAAACTATTCTTTGAATTAAGAGAAAAATTTGGACAAACGTTCGTTATCGTTACTCATAACAGCGAACTGGCAGAAATGGCCGATAGAAAATTAACTATGGTAGATGGTAAAATTGTTGACAAAGAAATCATTTTAGCATAAGCAAAACAGATGCTAGAAGAACTTTTATTATTTGCAAAGAATCCGATTTATGAACAGGATATCACTAATCCATTCGCTAATAAATTAAGAACATCTTTTAAGCTTTTGATTATAGCATTATGCACAAGCATTGTGCTTTTACTGATTGCTAGTGGAGTTGAAAATTTACTTCAACTTGAGATGGGCAAACATGCAATGGACGATTTGTTCGAGAACTATTCCCCTTTACTTATTTTCTTCTTAGCAGTAGTAGTGGCTCCTTTTTTTGAAGAATTACTTTTTAGAGGACCATTAATCTTTTTTAAAGATTCAAAATTTTTCAAATATGCTTTCTATGTATTCACTATCGCTTTTGGCTTCATGCACATTAGTAATTTTGAAATGAGCACACAAGTAGTATTGTTTTCACCATTATTGGTCGCACCACAAATAGGTGTTGGTTTTCTTTTAGGATTTATACGTGTTAAATTTGGACTGGTTTGGTCAATGGCACTGCATGCTTGCTACAACATGGTGCTCATAGTCCCCGTATTGATAATGCAAATTTTAGAAATACCCATTGAATGACAAAAAGTGAGTTAAAAGTATTTTTAGACGAAAAGGTTATTCAGTATAATAATCCTGAATTCTTAGAAACTGACCCTATACAAATCCCACATCTTTTTACATTAAAAGAGGACATTGAAATAAGTGCATTTTTAACGGCAACAATAGCTTGGGGTAACAGGAAGAGCATCATCAATAATTCGCATAAACTCATGGAAAGAATGGAGCAAAGTCCGTATGATTTTGTAATCAACCATACTGATGATAATCTAGAAAGTTTAGCTGGTTTTGTTCATAGAACTTTCAATGACATTGACCTTACCTACTTTATTCAGAGTCTAAAAAATATTTACAAAAACCATAACGGATTAGAAGGTGTTTTTACAACACATCAAACAAAGGATAGTCTACAGCCCACCATTTCAGAATTCAAGAAAATATTTTTTGAATTACCGTATGAGCAACGTACAACCAAACATGTTTCTGACCCATTAAGGGGTTCTGCAGCAAAAAGAATAAACATGTTTTTACGTTGGATGGTTAGAGATGCCACCACCAACGTAGATTTTGGAATCTGGAAACATATTGATCCCTCAAAATTATCTTGCCCATTAGATGTTCACTCTGGTAATGTAGCCAGAAAATTAGGTTTATTGAAACGAAAACAAAACGATGCAAAGGCACTAGCCGAGTTGGATAAAAATCTTAGAAAACTGGACCCATTAGATCCAGTTAAATATGATTTTGCTCTCTTTGGTTTAGGTGTATTTGAAAAGTTCTAGTTTATTGCCTCTTTTTCAAATCTTTTATCGGTCAGTGTTTTCATAAAAGCAATAATTGCCTTTGATTCTGAATTGGTAAGGTTCAAAGAATCTGGAGGCAAAGTTTGGTAAGGCACATCTAAGCCCATACCTTGACCACCGCCAACATTGTAAAATTCAACCACTTCCTCTAATGTTTTATACACCCCATTGTGCATATATGGTCCGGTTAAATCAACATTTCGTACGGTAGATGTTTTAAAGAAATGCTTCTTCTCCTCTACTTCGTAAGGATAGTACTGCCCCCAATCATCATCTAAAACAGGATTCTCAAAACTTGCGTTTTTTGGCACTCCAAGATTTTCAAATTCGCTCTCCATATATTTTGGTGGAACGGTACCGTTAAAAGCTGGTGGAAAATGACAAGTGGCACACGCAGCCTTGCCCATAAAAAGGTTAAAGCCTTTAACTTCTTCATCGGTCATAGTTTCTTCAATATTGTTCATATTTCGATCAAATTTAGAATCGAAAGGCGCTAAACTTCTTATGTAAGTTGCTATAGCGTTACGAACATTCATATCGGTAATTTTACCATCATAAAGCGAATCAAATTGAACTTTATACGCTGATTTTGCTTGAATTTTCTCTTCTAATTGATCTAAATCAATATGAAACTCATTTTCATTATTGGTAACACCAACAATTTGATCTTCAAGTCCGTCTGCCCTACCATCATAAAATAAAGAACGCTGGTAAACTGCATAGGTTAAGGTTGGTGAATTGCGTTGTAAATCTTGTCCGTTAATTCCCTTGGCTATTTTATGACCATCGGTAAATGCTTTCTCTTTTACATGGCAAGTGGCACAACTTATAGTACCGGATCCAGATAAATCTTTATCATTGAACAACTGTCTACCTAGTTCAATTCTTTCTTCAGTAATATCTGGTGCTCTTTGGGTAGAGAACATTTTCATGTTAAAAAAATTCTTGTCAAACAAACTAGTTACTTTGGGGTCTAGCGCCCGAGATTCACTCAATTCAATATTCCAATCTTGCGCGGTTTTAGCCACTAAGTCCAATTGATTATTAGTGTGTTGTTTTATGAAAGAATAACGATCAAAATCATCAAAATTTCCATTTTTAAGTACATCAATGGTAGCAGTAATTTCATCTTCCCATTGCGTATACAATTTTTTATTTGCAAAAGCCTCTTTGTAGATAGCTAAAACAATCTGTAAGGTTTCGTAGTTATAAATGGCTTCATTTAGGGAATTAGCCAACATAGGAGAGTCAAACCCAGTAATACCTTTTGTAGCGACATTTACAATAGCATCGCGAATCATTTTTAAATGATGCCTATCTCTTTGTGTGATGAGAATATGATTTTTACGTACAAATGGAATTCTAATTTTTAAATATTCTAAAACAGTATATACTTCTTTGTTTGTGAATCCTTCTTCAGCATACAACAACTCTTCTAAAACTTGAAAACTCTTCGGTTTAAGGATTTTAATATCTTGATGGTCATCAATTTCAACTTTTAGCAGATTAGGTGCGTTCATTGAAATATAATTTTCATAGTCATAGGCTATCAGCATTGGTTCTACTCTTTTATACCATTCTCTACTTTTAAGAAAAAGACTTTTATTCTTTAGCAGGGTATTAGAAGTATCTATTTGCTGCATATAATAAGAAGTACTATCCAATGCCATAAAATAATGTTCACGAATAGCATCGTTGAACATTGATGTATCATTAGAGTTAATAGCCAATAATGGTTTGGTTTCTTGATCCTTACAAGAAATAAAAAAACCAAAAAGAGCAACAACAATCCATTTATTATGCAGTATTCTCATGTTATATTTTAAAATTTATAAATAGAAAAAAGGTTCCCAGTTAAGGGAACCTTTATAATTGGTTAAATTATTTCATTTATCTAGGTAAGCCTGTCAATTTGAACAAAACAGAACCTTCTAACCTAGCACTACCTTCACTAATTGCAGTTGGATCAACAAACTTAAGTCCGTCAGCTCTTACTGCAGTATCAGGAGTTGTACTGAAATTCCATCCATGCACCTGAGCACCACCAATAAATGTTGGCTCAGAAGCACCGATAATATCAGTAACATCTATTAAACCTGTAATTTCCCACATACTATCAGTATTACCAATACCAACACTAGAAGCATAAGTTTGGTCACATTCCATCACCTCTACAAAATCACCAGTATTTAAGTCTAATTGCCATAGTTTAGCAAAACCTGAAATATCTGCATTCAAATCAGCATATCCATTTGGATCTTCTTGAACGTATGCATAGTTTTCTGTAACCAAAATATTATCAGGAGAATGCATACCGTCACCTTTACCACCTTCTAAATCACCGTCTACAACAACAGTTAATTTAGCAGGAGCTGTTGGGTCATCTGAATCAAGAACTAACTTGTAAACACGTCCAAAACCAGTACCTCTTAAGTTAAGATCTGGATTATCTCCACGAATTCTACCCGTTGCATTAAAATAAACTTCTCTTTGAGCTTCGGCTGTACCTCTTCTCCAATCGATATCTTCAATTCTCTGAAAACCAATAGCACCTAAATCAATTGCTTCTTGGTTTAACTCGTCAATTGTTCTTTCGGTAACTTCTACCCATTCAACATCATATTCAATATCTTGAGCCATTCCCATTTCAAATAACTGACCACCTTCACCAGGAGCAGACTCTACAGGATTTGTACCTCTTAATACATATAATTTACCTCCGTCAAGATCACCTCTTTGACCAACGTACATTCCAAAATGCGCTTGTGGATACGTATTATCACTATGATCATCTCCCATAAAAACCACAGTCTGTGATGTATATGCATCTTTACCAATAACAACAGCATTTTCAGTAGACCACTCTCCAAGCGCAGGAAGTCTTTCTACTTCTACTCTATCTTCTGTAGCTCTAAAAGGATTTACTTTGAATACACCTTTAGCGTTACCGCCCCATTCTCCACCAGAAAGAAAAAGAGGACCAAAACCATGCTCTTCAACAGTTATAGAAGAACCAGAACACATAGCTGTAAATGCTGTAGCAGTAGAGTTTACTATATAGTCACCTTGTAAAGGTTGTAATTCAGAATTTAACATTATTCTTGCAATAGAATAATCTGCTTCTAAGTTATTGATCAATGCGAAGTTACCGTCTTCAGCAGGGTAAAGTGCAGCACCATCCATATAAGATCCGTACACAAAAGTAGAATCAGATTCTAAAATATCTGCTGATGACATAATCATGTTTAATTCAGCAGAACCGCTAAATGCACCTTTTAATTCAAATAGCTCATTAGGCGTTACAGAGCTTGTTAACGGAATTGATTCCGCCAAAGTTAAATCTTGACCGTCGGCTCCATCAGCACCATCGGCTCCGTCAGCGCCATCTGCACCATCAACACCGTCTATACCGTTGGTACCATCAATTCCGTCTTCTCCATCACAGCTAATGACTGCAATTCCTAGACAAGAAAGAAACAATGCCTTAATTAGTAAATTTTTTGATTTTTTCATTATCAATATAGTTTTTAGGTTATAAGCGCAAAACTATAGAGACAACCTTTTAATAAGGTATTCTAAAAATTAGGAATAAATGAACTAAACTTTATGTTAAAGTTAACATGTAAACTTAACTTGAAATTGAGGTGATCAAATCTTGAACTAAAGTTTAAATTAAGTGTTAACTAATTAAATTACAGATATTTAAGGCACGATACCCATATCATCCAAAGATAATAATTGTTCTTTACCGCCTTCTAGAATTGATTTATAAATGGCTTCAACAATAATCATATCTCTTTTGCCCATTTCACCAGGAACTATGTTTTTGGTTCCCAATTGCACATGTTTAGCAAAATCGTCCATTTGTAAAGCTTGTTGTTTTTTAAATGGAAATTCTATAGTATTCCCGTTTGATGTTCGCCCACTTATTGGTCCATAACTATGAGCAGGATCAAGTTCAAACCAACCATCACTACCATGCACCTTCAATCTATTACCGTTTGCGTTGTGTGAGGTCATCATATGAGCAACCGCTCCATTGGCAAATTTGAATTGTGCAGTAATGGTCTCATCGGTATCTTTAAAATACTCTGGTCTTGTACTGAACTCTTGAGCAGAAACAGAAATAGGATTTTGTCCTGCACCATATATACTGGTTTGTATGGCATACACTCCCATATTCATTAAAGCACCACCTCCAGAAAGCGATTTATCTAAACGCCATTGATCTGGGTTACCATTAGATATATAACCGGCGTCAGAAGAAACAAAAAACACATCACCAAAAGTTTTCTCTTTTACATATTTCTTTACCTCATGGGTATATGGATCACTTTGCATTCTATAACCTACACCCAGCTTTACATCATTCTCTTTACAGGTATTTATTATTGCATCACATTCCTCTACGCTTACAGCCATTGGCTTTTCACATATAACATGCTTACCTGCTTTAGCTGCCCGAATACAGAAATCTGCATGCATACTATTTGGCAATACCACATAAATGATATCGATATCATCATTCTTAGCTATGGAATCAAAATTTTCGTAGTTATAGATATTCTTTTTTGGGATATTATATTTATTGGACCAAATGGCTTCTTTTTCTTTAGTTCCCGTTACAATACCAGCTAAATAACAATGTTCTGTTTCTAATAATGATGGTGCCAACTGGTAGGTACTATAACTGCCTAAACCTACTAAAGCAATACCCAACTTCTTATTATTTTGCCCAGTTGTAAAGCCTTTTGCTAATGGAATACTACCAAATAATGCAGTGCCTATAACTCCTTTCGTGGTCAGACTACTAAAAGAACGTCTTGTTAAATGTTTCATATGTTTATTTTATACCTAAGAAATTTAAATAAAAAACATTGAACTTCACGAATCATTTGATAATTTTTACATTAAGAATAATTCAGGTTTTAAAATAGCTTATTCTTTAAAATAATCAGTAAAAATGGTTAATCTGCATTTAAGTTTCAATCCAATTTAATAGAACTAAAAATTAAGCATTTATTCTTATTTTCGTTAGACAACAGAACCTTATCAAACCATGAGAAAATTACTACAACTATCAATTTGTTTGGCAACTATGTTTGCCATTGGTCAGTCTAGGGAATTACCCATAGATACCATAATTACCACACAGCATACAGCCACCATTAATGGATCAACTTTTTCGTACACAGCACAAACCGGTACGCAACCTGTATGGGATGAAAATGCAAAACCCATTGCCTCCTTACATTATACCTATTATACCAGAAATAATATTAAAGATTCAGCTGCAAGACCATTATTAATATCGTTTAATGGCGGACCGGGATCTGGTTCTGTTTGGATGCATCTAGCATACACAGGCCCAAAGGTTTTAAAAATTGATGATGAAGGCTACCCTGTACAACCTTATGGCGTGAGCGCAAATCCGTATTCAGTTTTAGATGTTGCAGATATAGTATATGTGAATCCTGTAAATACTGGATACAGCCGTACCGTACCTGCAAGCGGTAAAGAGGTGGACAGGGATAAGTTCTTCGGTATTAATGCAGACATCAAGTATTTAGCCGAATGGCTAAACACCTTTGTTACTAGAAATAACAAATGGCGTTCCCCTAAATACATTATTGGAGAGAGCTATGGCGGAACGCGTGTTATGGGACTTTCTTTAGCATTACAAAATCAGCAATGGATGTATTTAAATGGTGTTATTATGGTTTCTCCGGCAGATTACAAAGTTATCCGTAATTCAGGTCCTGTAGCTGAAGCAATCAATCTACCCTATTTTACCGCTGCAGCTTGGCATCATAAGGCTTTACCTCCAGCACTACAAAGTAAAGATTTACTGGAAATTTTACCGGAATCAGAAGCATATACCATAGATAAATTGATACCTGCATTAGCTAAAGGCGGATTCTTAGATACTACTGAAAAAGATGCTATTGCAGATAAAGTGGCTTACTATTCAGGATTGGACAAAAAAGACATTTTGGATCAAAATCTTGTGGTACCAACCTCTTTCTTCTGGAAAAATTTATTAAAAGAAAAAGGTGGTTACACTGTAGGACGATTAGATTCTAGATATTTAGGGATCGATAAGCAACTTGCAGGTATGAAACCAGATTACAATTCTGAATTGACTTCTTGGTTACATAGTTTTACACCGGCAATAAACTATTATCTGCAAGAGGAATTGAACTTTAAAACCGATGTAAAATACAACCTTTTTGGTCCTGTTCACCCCTGGAACAATGAAAACGATAATACTAGAGATAATCTAAGACAAGCAATGGCACAAAATCCTTATTTGAACGTTATGATCCAATCGGGCTATTATGATGGTGCCACAACGTATTTCAATGCCAAATATACCATGTGGCAAGTAGACCCAAGCGGTCGTATGAAAGACAGATTTAGCTTTAAAGGATACCGATCAGGGCATATGATGTATTTGAGAAGAGAAGATTTAAAAAACGCAAATGATGATATTCGCGAATTTATTAAGCGCACAATCGCTACAGAAAGAAGCGCTAAATATTAAAAGTATTAGAAAATTATTTTTCTAGAACAGTAGTAGACATTCCCAATACAAGCAATGAATTTATTTTCGTTGTTTCTGTTGGGAATTTCTTTTGATATCCAGTATCGGCAGACTTAATTGCATTTCTAAACAATTCTTCTCTTTTACGCTGCTTTCTCTTTTTAAAAATATCAATAGTGACCCCAACGGTAACACCTCCTAGAACAGTAGCTAGAAGATCTTCATTGCTCCATCCGCCATATTGGTTTTGATCAATACCTTCCTTTGCCAAACCTATAAGCAAACTACCGCCAACGGCACCAACAAACGTCCAAGTTCTATCCCCATCAGAAATTTCATTTGCAATGCCAGCACCAACTAATCCGTATAAATTCCCGCCTAAAAAGTGCAGCACCTTATCTTGCTTGATCTGACTATAAGTACCATTAATGGAAAACAATAAAAAAAGAATAGCTAGTATTTTTTTCATACCGTGCAAAGATAAAGATTCTACAAGATGAACAATGTTATAATAGTGGTACAAATAAAGGCTTGTTTCTTTATGCTTATTATTTATATTATCTTAGAAAATTAAAAAGCTTATGGATTTAAAGAATTTTATCAAAAGCCTGTCGATAGTACATTTATTACTATTGGGCGTATTAGTCGTTATCACTATTTGGGTAATTTATAAAGTCAATTCATTTAACTCTAACACTACAATTGAGGGTATGTTGCTTTATGTAGTGCCACTTTTTGCCATGGTCGGTTATTTTGGAAGTCAGTGGATTTTAAAAAAAATGATTTCCAGTATTCAAATAGAAAGCAGTTTAGAGGATAAATTAAGAAAATATAAATCTGCCTTACAACTTAAATATACTCTTATAGAAATACCTGCATTTATTGGTCTTTTTGCATATAACAATTCTGGTAATGCACTACCATTGGTCATATCAATCTGTTTAATAGCTTACTTAGCAGTACAGCGACCTAATAAAGGTAATATCATAAAAAGTGTTCCGCTTACAAGTGATGAACAAGCAAAAATTGAAAAAGCATAAACAACTAAAATGAAAAAAGTAAATGTATTAATTATATCATGTATGCTATCATTATTAGGGTTAACTACAATACATGCACAAGACTGGGCAGATTTAAATCATTTTAAAGAAGCCAATTCAACTGTTCCAGAATTACAGGACAATGAAAATCGTATTGTATTTATGGGTAACTCCATTACCATAGGATGGTTAAATAACAGGCCAGATTTTTTTGAAGGCAAACCATATATTAACAGAGGTATTAGCGGGCAAACAACTCCTCAAATGCTTATCCGTTTTAGACAAGATGTTATTAATCTGAATCCGAAAGTGGTGACCATACTAGCGGGCACCAATGATATAGCCGGTAATACAGGTCCGTCAACCTTAGAGATGATTATGGATAATATAAAAGGGATGGCAGAACTTGCCCATGCTAACGGCATAAAAGTTATTTTGTCCTCTACCCTACCAGCTTATGATTACCCGTGGAAACCAGGTGTAGAACCATCAGGAAAAATAATTGCTTTAAACAAAATGATAAAAGAATATGCCAAAACTAATGGTCATATTTATTTAGATTATTTCTCGGCAATGGTAGATGAAAGAAATGGTCTGCCAAAAAAATACGCTGAAGATGAAGTACACCCAACAGTTGAAGGCTATAAGGTTATGGAGCCCTTAGTGGAAGCTGCTATTGCAGAAGCTTTGAAAAAATAAGATATACCAAAGTATTTGAATGTATATCCTAGCTATTCATACTAGTTAAGATTTGATTATTTTTGAAAAAATTTGATTACTATAAAATGAAAAAAACACTATTCCTATTGGTCGCTACGGCCATTTCATGTAACTCTTCTCAAAAAACCGTTAAAGATGTCGCTGCGGAAGCGTCAACGGCAGCATCAGAAATTACGTTTGCAGAATCTATTACAGAAACAGAATTAAAAGACCATCTGTACATTTACGCGTCAGATGAGTTTGAAGGTAGAGAAACCGGACAACCAGGTCAGAAAAAAGCAATTGAGTACATAAAAGCTGAATATGAGAAATTAGGTATTCCTGCTGCTAAAACAGATGGAAACTATTTTCAAGAAGTACCATTAGAAATCAGTAAACTTCCTAAAGGAAAACTTAGCGTCAACGGAACAGATTTTCCAATTGGTGAGCATGTTTTGACTTTTACCGCTGCAAATAACACTGCAGATGAAATAGTGTATGTTGGTTATGGCATTGAAGATGAAACCTACTCTAGTTACAATGATATAGATGTTAGTGGAAAAATCGTTTTATTAAAATCTGGCGAGCCTAAAAATGCAGATGGAAATTTTACCATTTCTGGAACCACTGAAGCTTCGATATGGAGTAACATGTCAGAATCAATCACAAAGAGAATACAGATCGCAGTTGACAAGGGCGCTATTGGTGTGCTGTATTATGATACTGATAATTTTAGCAGATTTAAACGCAGATTTGAATCTATGAAACAAAACAACAGTGGCAGAATGGAAGTCGTTGACAATAACGCACCTGAATTCTATAGTTTGTTTATTGATCAAGAGCTTGCTAAAAGTTTGCTTTCAAATATAGAAACTGATAACGAAACCAAAGTACTTTCTAAAAAGCTTGATTTAAATTTTGAAAGTTCTAATGATAAAATAGGATCCGAAAATGTAGCAGCGATGATTAAAGGTTCAGAAAAACCAGATGAGTATTTGGTAATTTCATCTCACCTAGATCATATTGGTATTACCGGTGACGGAGAAATCAATAATGGTGCAGATGATGATGGATCTGGTACCGTTGCTCTTTTAGAAATAGCCGAAGCCTTCAAGAAAGCTGCAGATGCAGGTGTGGGTCCTAAAAGGTCTATACTATTCTTACATGTTACAGGTGAAGAAAAAGGATTATTAGGCTCACAATATTACACAGATGTAGACCCTATTGTTCCACTTGCTAATACCGTCGCCAATTTAAATATTGATATGATTGGTAGAATAGACCCCGAACGTGAAGGAGACCGTAACTATATCTATTTAATAGGCTCTGATAAATTAAGTTTAGAGTTGCATAATCTATCTGAGGAGGTGAATAAAAAGTTTATGAATATAGAACTTGATTATACATATAACGACGAGAATGATCCTAACCGTTTTTATTACAGAAGTGACCACTATAACTTTGCTAAAAACAATATTCCTATTATATTTTATTTCAACGGTACACATGCAGATTACCATAAGCCAAGTGATACACCAGATAAAATAAACTATGATTTACTTGAAAATAGAAGTAGATTGGTTTTTTACACTGCTTGGGAAATAGCCAATAGAGCGCAAAAATTGAAAGTAGATTAAATATAGACAATGTTATTCTAAAGAGCCTAGTAATGTTTACTAGGCTCTTTTTTTTATGCTATAAATTTGATAATCAATATTATAAAACAAAAAAGTCTTGGAAATAAATCCAAGACTTTTTATCTGCTTTAGGGTGGAAGACCGGGTTCGAACCGGCGACCCTCGGTACCACAAACCGATGCTCTAACCAGCTGAGCTACAACCACCATTTGTAAGCGAGTGCAAAGATAATTTTTTTAAACAGTTCTAACAAATAATAATTTGAATTTTGAATAAATATTTAATTTTAAGAATGTTTTATTTATTTATTTTTAACTTGAAGTTTTAAATTTAACGACCTACTTGATTTTTACCACACATCTAATGCATTCTAAATCAAATTATAAACATAATTTTTTACTATTCGCATTTGTATGTTTCGGCTTTTTTACTGCTATAGCACAAAAAGACAGTATTAATTATTATCATGAAAAAATTTCGAAATTAGTTAATACCCCTAATTTTTCTGAAAACTTACCTGATTTTATTGACAACCTAAACCAGCTTTCTTATTATCAAAGACTAATTGAGCAAGACTCCTCTCTAATAAATGCAGAACGAGCACTTGCACTGAGTAAGAAAAATAAATATATACAAGGTGAGCTTGAAGCATTGGCAAATCTTGCCACGTTATACCTCTATACGGGTCAAACAGACAAATCAATTGAATTATCTTTAAAAGTTATTGAAAATTCTGAATTAAGTAATTTCCCAAAAACAGAAATGAAGATATATAATATTCTTGGACAAGGATATTATTTTAAAAATGACTATCCTTCCACGTATACTCAATTCTTACATACGCTAGCTATAGCAGAAAAAACAAACGATCAATTTCATTTATTTCGAATGAACATGAATTTAGGTACAATTTTCAGTCGCCTAAATGATAAGGAGGAGGCTTTGAAATATTATGCGGTTGCATTTAAATACGTTAAAAATTTAAAAGACCCTACTAAAGAAGCTATGCTGCTAAGTAATATGGCATTCTTAAATATTGAGTTAGGAAATTTAGACCAAGCAAAAATTGAATTAGACGAAACATTCGCGCTGTTTGAAAAAAATAAGCAGATGACATGGTTAGCATGGACCTACTCTACATTAGGTTTATATTATTTAAAACTAAATGATTTTAATAATGCTTTAGTAAATTATCAGATATCTTTAGATATGCATGATGGATTTAATGATGTAAAAGCAAAGGCTGAAGTAAAATATGGTCTCGGAAAATCTTATTTAGGATTAAATAATTTAGTAAAAGCCAAGGCAAGTATAAATGAAAGCATACCTCTTTTTGTAACTTCTGATTATGAAAAAGGTCTAGAAGGAGCGTATAGAACGCTATATGAAATTAACAAAAGTCAAGGTAACATAGCCGAATCTTTGAAATATCTTGAATTAACCGAAAAACTTTCTAACGACATTTTTAAGAAAAACAATAGACGAAATTTGACCATGCTCAACGCAAAATTAAATTTTGAAAAGGAAAAGGAAGATTTAAAAGCACAAAATGAATTGGCATTAAATGAACAACGGAAATATGTAAAATGGGCTTTAGCCGGACTTTTCGCTTTAATGATTATTGTATTTATAATATTGAAAGCCAATAACCGTGAAAAGGTTCTAAATAAAAAACTAGCAAACCAAGCTGAAATATTAAATAAGAATCAAAATAAACTTACCCAAATAAATGATAATCAAGACCGTCTATTTTCAATCGTTGGCCATGACCTTAGAGGACCAATTATCTCATTGAACGAAATTTTAACACTATACTTAGAAGACCCTGAAGGCAAAGAGTATTTTGAAAAGTTTGCGCCACAATTAAAAGATGATTTAGAACAAGTACAATTTACCATGGATAATCTTTTACATTGGGGAAAGACGCAAATGCAAGGCAATACAGTAACTATTAAAAGTATACTGGTCAAAGATGAGTTGGACATAATTTTACAATTATATAGAAATGAAATCAACAAGAAATCTATTGTTATAAACAATCAAGTTGCCGTCAATGATAAAGTTTTTGCAGACGAACAGCAATTCAATATTATCTTTCGAAATCTAATAAACAACGCCATTAAATTCACTCCAAATAATGGAATGATTTCTATATCTACTGAAATTAAAAACAAAAATCTAGTAATTCAAATTTCAGATACCGGTGTAGGTATGACAGAAGCAGATGTTTCAAAGCTGTTTAGCAACACTGAAAATTTCAGTAATTACGGAACCAATTCGGAGAAAGGAACAGGTTTAGGATTAAGACTGGTAAGAGCAATGGTTATTAAAAACAATGGAGATATTACGGTTAAAAGTCAACCTAACAAAGGAAGTCAATTCATTATTGAACTACCAGTTGATAGCGGCGCTTAAAACTAATATTTTTGAAATGATTAAATAACACAACCTAACTTTTTATAAGAGAATTTTAAATTTATAAAAAAGCTAAATCATCGACGAACTACACCTTTAGGACGTCAAAACACACAATAAAGCGTGTTTCACAACATTTATTCTCAATCCCTCAACTTCTAAACTAATTTTAGGATCGCATTACTAAGCGATATCTATGAATATTGGTTTATTAAAATATTACAATCAAAACAACCTTCTAAAAGGTTGCATGCTTGTATGCATATTTTTAAATCTTAGTATTCATACAGCAGTTGCTCAAAATTCCAATAAGGATTCCCTTAGTAGTAAAATAGAGCAATTTAGAAAATCAGCGAACTTTAGCAGTGTAGATACACTTTACATAAATAATTTACTAGCCTTAGCCAAAGAATATCGTTATCAAAACCTAGATAGCTTAATTAACTTAAGTACAAAAAGTCTTGAACTAAGTAAAAACGCAAAATATATAAATGGTGTGATCAATTCTTATCATGCGTTAGGTGGTTATTATTCTGACAAAGGAAAAATAGACCAGTCAATTGAATATTTTATTAAAGCGTACGACCTTGCGAATGCTAATGAAAGACATTTTTTAAAGGCTAGAACATTGAATGATTTAGCTAAGGAATATGGTTATAAAGGAGAATATTCAAAAGCCCTGAAATGGTATTTAGCAACCATAGAAATTGCCGAAGAATATGATTATAAAAATATAGTATCAATTGTAAACGACAACATTGCACATCTCTATCTAGAACAAAAAGACTACGAGCAAGCAATGGTATTCTTGCAAAAATCTAAAAGTATTCACGAAGAAATAGGTAATCCAGTTTTTTTAGCTGAAACACTTAGTAATATTGCATCTACATATGCAGATATGAACGAGTTAGATTATGCTATGTATAATATTAATGTAAGTATTGCAACATTTGAAAAGGAAAAAATATTAGAATGGTTAGCTTATTGTTATGAAATAAAAGGGAAAATATACCTTAAAAAAAACAAGAACACTTGGGCTCTTTATTGGTACAAACAAAGTGAATTATTACATCAACAAATAGAGGATGACCGTGGTAAAATAGATTTATTAAACGGCATGACACAGGCTTATTTAAATCTCCAAAAAGACAGTATAGCTGAAATATATGCACTGGATGCGTTTAATTTATCCAAAAAAATAGGACTTAGATCAGGAATTAAAAATAGCTCCAACAAACTAGCAAAAATTTTCAAAAATAAAAAAGACTTTGAAAAATCTCTTTGGTACCACGAGATATATCAAGCAACATATGAATCTCTTTCTGCGACTAGTAATGAAAAAGCATTGAACATGCTTAAAACAAGAGTTGCTTACGATCAGCAAAAGCAGCAATTAATTCTGGATAATGAAAAGGCGCTAGCGGAACAAAAAATATACACTTATGTATTTATTGTAATCCTATTTATCTTCGCCATTATCACATTTCTTATTCATAGAAACGAACAAGAACAGAAAAAATTAAATCTTGAGCTAAGAAATAAAAAAACTGACCTAGAAGAAAAACAAGCTTATTTAAACGAATTAAATCAAACAAAAAATAAACTATTCTCTATTATCGGTCATGACTTAAGAGGTCCCATAGGAGCATTTCAAGGTCTTTTAAAATTATTTAAAGAAGGAGAAATGACAAAGGAAGAATTCTTGAATTTTGTTCCTAAACTAAAAGTCGATATCGACACTATATCATTTACCCTCAACAACTTACTATCTTGGGGGCAAACACAAATGAATGGGTCTATCACCAAGCATTCGGTAACCAATTTGGATTGCATCGTTGAAGAAAATATTGCGTTACTATCTGAAATTGCAGAAGCAAAGTCCATTGCGTTGGTCAATAGAATTGAACCTAATTGCCAAATTTGGTCAGATCCAAACCAAATTGATATTATCATTAGAAACCTATTAAGTAATGCCTTAAAATTTACTCCAAATAACGGCCAAATTGTTATTGGTGCCATTCAAAAAATTAAAACTTGTGAGATATACGTAAAGGATAATGGCATGGGTATGAGTGAAGATATTATTAGCAAATTATTTGAAAAAGATTCTAACCATACCACTTACGGTACCAATAATGAAAAAGGTACTGGATTAGGGTTGTCTTTATGTAAAGAAATGGTAGAGAAAAACAATGGTAAAATATGGGTACATAGCGCCATAGGTAAAGGCTCTAGTTTTTACTTTACCATACCAAGATTACAAAAGCAATACAAAGAATCTGCTTAAATTAAATGGTCTAGTGATTCTACAGCTACCATTCTTTCAACAGTAAAACCTTCGGCATAGTCAACACCTACTAATCTACCTAAATCTTTAGCTCTATAGTGCACGCTTTCTATAAAAGTTTTGCTACTAATAGGCGTTTCTGGCTCTCTACTATCCGGGTCATGAAATTGAGAAGTATATGCTAATATAGCATCAGTCTTAGCATCTATATAATCACTGATATCAACAACAAAATCAGGAGTAATATTTTTCCACTGTATATAATGATAAACGAGTTTAGGTCTCCACTCTTGTTGGCTCTCCTCTCCTATTTTAGTTTCAATGCGTCTTAAACCACTTAAAAAACAAGCATCACTCACTAACTTACTTCCTTTACCGTGGTCTATATGGCGATCATCAATAGCATTACATAAAACTGTATTTGGTCTATATTTACGGATCATTCTAATAATTTCTATTTGATGTGACTCATCATTAATAAAGAAACCATCTCTAAACCTTAAATTTTCTCGAACTGATACACCTAAAAGGTTTCCTGCAGCAGCTGATTCCCTGTCACGTATTTCTGCTGAACCTCTAGTACCTAACTCTCCACGGGTTAAATCTACAATCCCTACTTTTTTACCTAAGGCTATCTCTTTGGCAATAGTACCACCTGCCCCTAATTCTGCATCGTCAGGATGCGCTCCAAATACTAAAATATCCAACTTCATTTTATACTAATTGTAATTTATGTCTACTATTTTATTTGTGCAATAGCCTGTAAAATATCTTCCTTTAAATCTTCTACTTCTTCAATACCGACAGAGAAACGGATTAATCCGTCAGCAATACCTTGCTCAGCCCTAACTTCTGCACTCATTAAAGCATGCGATGTTTGGGTAGGTGAGATAATAGTGCTCTCAACACCTGCAAGACTCATAGATGGTTTTATTAAATTCAAAGCTTTTGAAAACTTAGAAGAATCTAAATTCTCTTTCAATTCAAAAGACAACATACCACCAAAACCTTTCATTTGTTTTTTTGCCAAAATGTGTTCGGGGTGAGCTGTTAAACCGGGGTAGTATACTTTTTCAATATCAGACAAACCGTCTAAAAAATGAGCCATAGCCATAGCATTTTCATTCTGAGCTCTTACACGAATACCCATGGTTTTCATACTTCTCTCTAATAACCAGACAGTGTAATCACTTAAACTACCACCAAAATTTTTAGCTAGATGAAATATACGCTCCATATTTTCAGTAGTCGAAGCAACAGCACCTGCACATATGTCAGAATGCCCACCCATATATTTCGTAGCACTATGTATAACTACATCAATACCAAAATCTATAGGGTTTTGATTGACAGGACTAGCGAATGTATTATCTATTAAAGTTATAATACCGTGCTTTTTTGCTATGGTGGCAACAGCTTCTAAATCTGTAATTGTTAGTAAAGGATTAGATGGCGTTTCTATATAAATAACTTTTGTATTCTCTTTAATCTGGGCTTCAAAAGCTTCGGCACTCCAACCTTCGGTAAATGAATATTCTATTCCATATTTAGAAAACTCTTCGTTAACCAAGTTATAAGTGCCTCCATAAAGCGTTTGTTGTAGAACCACGTGATCTCCTGAGTTCAAAAAAGCTAACATTGCCGTACTTACAGCTGCCATGCCACTACCAAAAATAAGGGCGGATTCCGCATGCTCTAAAGCCGCAACTTTTTTACAAAGTCCTTCTTGGTTAGGCGTATTAAAATATCTTGGATAGCGCTTAACATCCACATCTTCATAAGCATAAGATGTACTCATATATAAAGGGGATACTGCTCCTCTGTGTTGTTTATCCTCTAATTCACCCACGTGGGTACATATGGTATTCAAGCCTTTTTTATTCGAATTCATGTACAATTAATTATAGAAAATAAAGGTAAGGAATTAGAATGTAAATGAATCTTAATCAACTTTACAGATACTCTTATTTTAAAATCTCTATTTATGTCTTACAACAAGTATAAACCTTTCAAAAAACATCTATTTAAAGAATAATTCAATAAAAGAATACATGAATTAAGAAATATGGAATACTTCATGGATTTTGCCAACAAACGTAGAAACTTTTCAATTATAGTTGATAGATTTATAATACAAACTACACAGGACTTAAACTAAATGATATTCTAAACATGAAAAAAGTATTTTATATAGCACTTCTTATAATATTCATAATTGCATGTAAAAATCAAAAACCCGCTGCTCAAGGATATCAAGGCCAGGGTAAAAGCGCCGTTGTATCTACATTATCCAAACCAGTACAAAAACAATGGAAAGGCATTTGGACCTTTGACAATGAAACTACGTTTTTTAGCAATGACTTTGAAAGCGGACGATTAAACGGAATAATAGCTGACGGAAATAATCACTACACAGCCTTAATAACCGCTGAAAATACTCCAGTAAACGTAAGTCCATGGTACGCGTTTAAAGTTTGGTCAAAAACGCCAAAAACCATCACCATTAAAATGACGTACCAAGACTCTAGAAGCAGGTATTACCCCAAAATAAGTACTGATGGTGAGAATTTTACTCCGTTAGATAGTACCAATTTCACAGGTATAAATAAAGGAACAGGTGATTTCGGTATCAAGGCAGTACCAGAGATTGTAGAAATAAAAATAGATATTAGCGAAAAGCCTACTTTCATAACAGCGCAAGAACTATACGGCTCTACAAGAGTAAAAAGTTGGATAGATTCTTTAGCTACGAAACCTTTTATCTCTACTTATGAAATTGGAAAAAGTAGAGAGCAAAGGGCCATGAACTTGATGGAAATTAGCGACGGAGAACACAAAAAAGCTGTTATGGTTATTTCTAGGCAACACCCTCCAGAAGTTACAGGATTTCTAGCAATGAAATCATTTATTGAAACTTTAAGCGGAGACTCGCCAAAAGCTCAAAAATTTAGAGAAAACTATGATTTATTTGTTGTACCATTAATGAATCCTGATGGTGTAGATAACGGTCATTGGCGCCATAATACAGGCGGAATAGATTTAAACAGAGATTGGCAAGATTTTAATCAACCAGAAACAAGAAGTGTTAGGGACTTTTTAGTAAAAAAAGAATCTGAAGGTTATGAATTTGTCTTCGGTGCGGATTTTCATTCTACATGGGACGATATCTACTACCCTATTGACACAACGATTACCGGTAAAAAAGGAAAAATTGTTTTTGACTGGATTAATAACATCACTAATAGACTTCCTCAAAAACATACAAATGTAAAACCCTCTACAGCTATTAAACCAACCATGGTATCCCGTAATTACTTTTATGTAAATCACGGTATGCCTGCCATTGTCTTTGAGTTGGGTGATAATACTCCAAGAGACTTTTTAAAAGAAAAAGGCAAGGTAGCAGCTGAAGAACTTATGGATTTACTTGATAGTCAAAACTAAATTTTCATAAACTACTAGAAATAAGATAGCCTCATGGAATTTCCATGAGGCTATCTTATTTCATATCTTTTTTACTTGCTATAATTAACTTTATATCTCCAATAGCTGATACCACCTAAAACTAGCACTCCGGCAACCAAATAGTATATAAATGTTGGTGTAATCACCTGTGCTCCACTTGCGTAACTATGCAGACCTACTAAGTAAAAGTTAACTCCAAAATAAGTCATCATAATACTACCAAAGGCAACAACGCTCATAAAGTTAAATGTCCATTTACCTCTTAAGCCTGGTACTAGTCGTGTGTGAATTACAAAAGCATAAATCATAATGGAAATTAATGCCCAGGTCTCTTTTGGATCCCAGCCCCAATAACGACCCCAACTTTCATTTGCCCACTGTCCTCCTAAGAAATTACCTATAGTAAGCATGACAAGCCCAGTTGTCAATGCCAATTCATTGATTATGGTCAATTCTTTTATATTTATTGCCATTCGTTTTTTATTCTTTTCAGTAGTCAATATCATTAAAATCAATGATACTAGACCTAGAATCATACCCACGGTCAAAGGACCGTAACTACCTACAATAACCGCAACGTGTATCATTAACCAATAACTATCCAAAACCGGCTGTAGGTTAGCAATAGACGGGTCTATCCAACTTTGGTGTGCTATCCATAAAAGCATAGATGTCACAAACGCAGATGCGGCAAAAGTCATATCGCTTTTACGCCCTAATGCCCAACCAATACCCATGGTTGCCCACGCCACGTACAAAATACTCTCATAAGCATTACTCCAAGGTGCATGCCCAGAAATATACCAACGCATGACCAGACCGGCAGTATGCCACAAGAATAATAGCATAATAGTTCCTTTAAAGAAGTATATGGCCACCCGCCAAATAGAACGATCTTTAAATATTTGGAATATTAAGGTGAAAAACATTAACAAACCAACAAGCGCATAATACCGATATAACCTATTGAAAATGTTAAGTTTATTATAGATCACCTCAAGATCTACTTTCTGTTGAGAAGGCAAAACTTCACTACCATGATTAAGTTGATTTTGGTGAAATGCAGCCAACAGTTTATCTGCAGAAGCATAATCTCCGCTTTGTTGTGCTTTACCTAAAGTCATTAGATAATACGGCATTGCATTTTTTACAAAGTTAGAATACAGCGAATCTCTTATTTCATACTGACCTCCTCTGTACTCAACAGCAGAAATCCATTTATTATTCTCATCATCCAGTAGCGGAAATATCTTAACGATATCTTGCCCTAATGCCTGATTTAAAAGGCTTAATCTAATATTGGCATCCTTAAAATCTTGTTGAAATTTATTCGGATTTGCGGTTGCTGTAGCCTCTCTTAAAAAAGGTTCTAACTTGTACTGTCCTTTTTTATCAAAGAAATCCGTTGCTTTTACATACTCTTGCCCTGAAGGTATTCCTATCACATTTCTAATACTATCATTCTGCGATTTTTTATCCAGTGCAATGAACTCCGTATTATACCAAACCGCAGGATTCATCATCATAGAAAGCAAAATCTGATCAGATGTATAGCCCAAATAAGTATCTTTTAAGCTTAGCTTACGAAGTAGTTCTGATGAAAATGTGTTAATAGGCTTCATACGACCACCTTCATCTTGTATGACCAGCTTACCAAATTTGTCGGCATGCTCTTTACTGACCATACTAGCTTCAAGCAAAGAATCTATTTGTGCTTTACTTGGTGCTTGTTGATGTCCTTCCTCTGGTGTATGTTGTTCTTGCGCAAAAGAAGAAAACGAGAATGCCATTAAAACAGCTATTACTCCAAACATTTTTTTCTTCTTGACCTTTAATGTATCTAAAGAATCCGCCAAATCTTTAAAACGAGTTTTACCGAAAAACATAATCCCCATTAACCCTATGTACAAAAGAAAGTACCCAATGTAAGTAATCCATGTTCCCCAAAAATCATGATTTACAGATAAAACAGTACCTTTTTCATCAGGATCAAAACTAGATTGAAAAAAGCGATACCCTTGGTGGTCTAACACATGATTCATAAAAATATCATAGTCAAAAGGTCTTTCATCTTCAATAGTAACTCTACTCATATATGAAGAATACCCTTTTTCCGTGCCTGGATATTTCTCCGCGATAAAATCATTCAACTTAATACCAAAAGGTAAATCATAAACTTTTGATCCGTAACGAATAGAAAAATTGAGTCCACCAACATTTACTTTTTCACTAAAATCCGAAGGTCCTTTATTGCCTAATAATTTAATTTGTTTTGTTTCTCCATTCGCAGTAACATCAAAAACTATAGCATCTTGATCTATTTTAGATTTCTCTGCTTCAGGTATTTCAACTATACCGTATGAACCTTGTGTTACAGAATCCGGAATTACAAACTGCATACCAGCAGTATTATATAACGAACGCAATACTAAAGGTTGTAAACTATCTTTCACTAAAACACCTTGAAACTGGTCTGCCATACGCATATAGTTACCATCAAAAGGAGAGTGAATCTGATATACAGAATCTGTGGTCATAATATTGATGGCGCCATCTGTATTATTATTTAATGCGAAAAGTACATTATGTATACTTGCCACCTTACCATCTTCCAAATAGTGATCATGGCGTTCACCGTCACCTGCTTCAACAATCTTTAGAAATTTAGTTCCATTAGAATCTGGCAGTAGACCTTGCTTAGCTCCTTTTATAAATTCAACATAAGAAACCTCAAAATCTTCACCATTAAAATCTGCTTTCCATGGAAGGTTAGATTTAATAGCTTCTGGAGTAACGATCAAATCATCTTCTAATACTTTTCTTCGTGCCTCACCTTCAATTTCACCATCAACATAAACAGTTAGATACGTTTTATCAGAATAGAATACTTTTTCCGTCTTCCCTTCACGTATTGGCATCATACCCTCAAAACTGATATAACGTGTTACAAAAGCTCCAATTATAATCAATACCCAAGATAAATGCAGCACTAAAACTGGCCATTTCTCTAATCGCAGTAAACGGTATCTAGAGATATTACCAAGAAAGTTGATTACAAAGAATACCATAATCACTTCAAACCACCATGCATTATAAATCCAGATTCGCGCAGTTTCTGTACTATACCAACTTTCTATAAAAGTACCGAAAGCCATTGCTGTGGCAAAAACGATAAATAGGATGGACATTAAACGTGTAGAGAAAAATATTTTTTTGAACATTTCCGTCATGGAAGATAGGAGTTGATTTTCAAGATGCAAAAATAAGGCCTTTTCACCATTTACGAATGCCTTTTATCTCTTTTAAACTTCATTGAAACTGTTAATTTTAATACAAAAAGACTTCTATAAACTTTGTACTTTTGCAGTATGATATCAGTAGTTATAGTAGGTTCTGGTAATGTAGCACAAAATCTGTTTCATGCATTCCAAAAGTCTGCAGATGTTACCGTAAAACAGGTAATAGGCAGAAATAGAGAACACTTGGCATTTGTACATGACAATGCACTTATTAGTACTCAATTTACTAGTGATATAAGCGCGGATGTCTACATACTAGCCATTTCTGACGATGCTATAAGTACAGTTGGCGAAAATTTTAAAAATGTAGAAGGCATTTTAGTCCATACTTCTGGCGCAACACCGCTTAACGCTATAAAATCCGCAAAGAGACCAGGTATTTTTTATCCCTTACAGACATTTACAAAAGGGAAAATTATTTCAATTGATGATATTCCTATTTGCATTGAAGCGACTAACAATAAAGATCTTGAAATATTAACAACACTAGGAAAACAACTTAGTGAAAATGTAGTTGAAATAGATTCTGAGCAGCGAAAAACACTACATGTGGCAGCGGTATTCGTAAATAATTTCACTAATTACATGTATACCATGGGATCTGATGTTTGTGCAGAGCATGACTTAGATTTCTCATTGTTAAAACCCCTTATTAAAGAAACGGCTGCAAAATTAGACACATTAACACCCATGCAGGCACAAACGGGACCAGCAAAACGCGGAGACCAAAAAACATTACATAATCATTTACAAATTATAAAAGACAAACACCAAAGGGAACTGTACACCCTTTTAAGTAACGCAATAAAAGAAAAACATGGAAAAGAGTTATAAAGAGTATTTAAAAGATATTACCACATTTATTTTTGATGTAGATGGGGTGTTTACAGATGGAAGTCTTTTAGTTACCAGCGAAGGAGAGTTGTTACGTAAAATGAGTGTAAAAGATGGTTATGCCCTAAAAGTTGCGCTTAAGAAAGGTTACAATGTATGTATTATCACAGGAGGAACAAATGAAGGTGTTCGCATAAGATTAAAAGCACTTGGAGTTACAGATATCTATATGGGTGCACATTACAAAATGGATGCGTTAGAGGAATACATGGATCTTAATCATATAGAATCCGAAAACATATTATATATGGGTGATGACATACCAGACATTCCACCATTACAAGCGGTTGCTTTAGCTACTTGCCCTCAGAATGCTGTTGCAGAAGTTAAAAGTGTAAGTCAATACATTTCGCATATAAATGGCGGTCATGGCTGTGTACGTGATGTCATTGAACAGGTTTTAAAAGTACGTGGAGATTGGACCAGCCATTTTAGTGCTGCAAACGACTAGTATATGTTGAAGAATAAACTTAAAGAACATCATCTAATCTTAGCATCTGGCTCCCCAAGAAGGCATCAGTTTTTTAAAGAAATGGAGCTTGATTTTGAAGTGAGAATCAAATCTGTAGATGAAGTCTATCCAGCTGAATTAAAAGGAGCTGAAATATCTGATTACTTAGCAAAATTAAAAGCAGAAGTATTTTTACCCGAATTACAATCAAAAGATATTCTAATAACCTCAGATACGGTTGTTTGGCATAATAATAAATCTTTGGCCAAGGCAGAAGATAACACGGAAGCTGAAGAAATGCTAAAAAAACTATCTGGAGATTGGCATCAGGTAATTTCTTCTGTATGTTTTACCACAATTGAACGACAGATAGTTCAACATTCAATAACGGAAGTCAAGTTTAAGAGTTTATCAATAGATGAAATTCGGCATTATATAAAGGAATATAAGCCATACGATAAAGCAGGTGCATACGGCATTCAAGAATGGATAGGTCTCATAGGTATTGAAAAAATTAAAGGATCATACACAAATGTAGTTGGTTTACCAACACAACTAGTTTATGAAACCTTATCACTTTTAATAACATAGCATAATTTAAATGATAACAGGTATGAAACTATTAAAACTAAACAAGGCAGTTTACAGCCTTTTCGGATTGGCAATTCTATTTACTAGTTGTAAAGAAAAACCCAAAACCAATAGCGATACATTAGCTATGTTATCTACAGAAATAAAAACGGAAGCTCCTAAAAAAGAGCTTTCGCAAGAATTTAAAGATTATTGGTATAACGGTACAGCAGAAATCACTTCCTACAATTTAGAACAAGCTAGATATGGCGAGATGAGAGAAGGCAGTGCTGTATTAATTTATGTAACCGAACCATTTTTACCAGATGCTCAAGTAAAGGCAGATAATAGTAATAAAAGTAACATTCCTGTTTTAAAATTGAATACCACCAAAAATTACATTACGGGTATTTACCCCTACTCTATAATGACCAGTAGCTTCTACCCTGTGCATGATAATAAACATGCGCTTAAAGTATCTTTTTCCGCGCAAGAATGGTGTGGTCATGTTTATGCACAATTAAATAATAAAGATGATTTTGAAATAATGAGTCATTCTTATTTTGAATCTGAAGGTGACCAAGATTACCAAATAGAGAAAGCTATTCTTGAAAATGAAGTTTGGAACAAAATCAGGGTAAACCCAGAGAATTTGCCTATTGGTGAAATTAAAATGATTCCTTCTTTGGAGTTCATCAGAACAACTCATGAAGAATTCAAGGCTTATAAGGCAATAACTTCGCTGACAGAAGTTGATGGTATGAACACATATGAAATCAGCTATCCTGAATTAGAACGTACTTTAAAAATCAATTTTGAAAACAAGTTTCCGTACTTAATTGAAAGCTGGACAGACACCTTTCATGATGGGTATGGACAAAATAAAAAAGTTTTAACTTCTAAAGGAACAAGAATTAACAGGATTACAACACCCTATTGGCAGCAGAAATCGAATAAGGATTTATCTTTGCGCGATAGTTTAGGGTTATAGCGTATGAAAGAGTTTATTGCTGAACATCATAATGAGTTAATCTACAGTCTCATTATCTTAATTGTTATCATTGTTTTAAAATTCCTTTTTACCACAGCTGTTAAAAAAGTGAGTAAAATAAGTGATTTTAATCCGGTTAGGACCAACCTAATAATTAAGTTCATCAATATAGCATTGACCATAATCGCTGTAGTGGCACTTACCTTAGTGTGGAGTGTAAATTATCAAGACCTAGGGGTCATGTTATCCTCCGTGTTTGCGGTAATAGGTGTCGCCCTTTTTGCTCAATGGTCAATTTTGAGCAACATTACAGCTGGTGTTATTCTTTTCTTCTCATTTCCTTTTAAAATAGGAAACACAATTCGAATTTTGGACAAAGAACTACTTGACCCTAATAATTCAGATTTAGATCAATTTGTAATTGAGGATATTAGAGCCTTTCACTTACACTTAAGAAGGAGCAATGGAGAAATTCTAACCTATCCAAATAATTTGGTTCTTCAAAAAGGTGTCATTTTAATATCTACCTATCAACAAGGTGAATTTATAAGTGTTGAAGAACAAGAAGAACAAACCACATGATTTTGTTAAAGAAGTCGTAAAAACAAGTACGCGTAGGACCTAATCTTATTATATTTGGAATTACTACCAAAACCAACTTAAAATGCGATATCTATTAGGGTTTCTAGCCTGTAGTCTTTTTGCACTCAGCACCCTCAATGCCCAAACCCCAAAGATTAGTTCGTCCACAGACATTTACCACTCCATTGAAAAGCTTAATTTTCTAGGTACTGCACTTTATATAGCCGCACACCCAGATGATGAAAATACGCGTCTAATTGCCTATTTAGCTAATAATGTTAAAGCAAGAACCGGTTATTTATCCCTTACAAGAGGTGACGGTGGGCAAAATTTAATTGGTCCGGAATTACGCGAACTTTTAGGTGTATTGCGTACGCAAGAATTACTTGCCGCAAGAAGGGTTGACGGGGGAGAACAATTTTTTAGTCGCGCCAATGACTTCGGCTATTCCAAACAACCAGATGAAACCCTAGAAATTTGGGACAAGGAAGCTATTCTTGGTGATGTGGTTAGAACTATCCGCAAGTTTAAGCCAGATGTGATTATCAATAGGTTTGACCATAGAACTCCCGGCACTACCCATGGCCATCATACTTCATCGGCAATGTTAAGCTTTGAAGCTTTCGATCTAGCAAACGATTCTAATGCCTACCCAGAACAATTATCTTCAACAAACACTTGGCAGCCAAAACGATTATTTTTTAATACATCGTGGTGGTTTTATGGTAGCCAAGAAAAATTTAAAGCGGCGGATAAAACCAATCTTTTGCATATGGATGTAGGCACCTACTACCCTATGCTAGGAAAATCTAACAACGAAATTGCCTCATTAGCCAGTAGCCAACATCTATGTCAAGGTTTTGGTAGACTAAGTTCAAGAGGTAGTGAAGATGAATATATAGAATTATTAAAGGGTGATTTACCACAAGACAAATCCAATCTTTTTGATGGCATAGATACAACCTGGTCTAGAATTGATGGTGGTAAGGCAATTGGCGATATCCTTTATGATGTACAAGAAAATTTTAATTTTAAAAATCCTTCGGTTCATATTCCTAAATTATTAGAAGCCTATAAATTATTGCAAAATGTTTCTGATGAACATTGGAAACATTTAAAAACAGTAGAATTAACTACAATTATTTCAGCCATATCAGGATTACATTTAGAAGCGTTTACCAAAATCTCATCTACAAATCCTGGTGAGAATGTCGATGTTCAAATCCAAGCATTGAACAGAAGTCATATCAATATTGAATTAAAATCGGTATTTGTCAATAATCAGAATACAAATATTGAGCTGAGTACTTTGAACAATAACAAATTGTTTGAAAAGAAAATTAATTTAAATATTCCGGCTTCAACTGATTTTACCAGTCCGTATTGGTTGATGGAAAAAGGAACTTTAGGCACCTATACTGTTAAAAACAGAGCTTTAATAGGAAAACCGGAAACGCCAAGAGCTTTTAATGCTACTTTTAATTTGAACATAAGCGGTGTTTTAATTCCTATTACAAGACCTGTGGTATATAAATATGCAAAACCCGATAAAGGAGAAATTTATCAACCTTTTGAAGTGGTACCTGAAGCTACCGCAAGCTTTACAGATAAGGTTTTAATATTTGCCGACGCATCACCAAAAAGAATTCCTGTTACAATTAAGGCGCATAAAGACAGTATTTCTGGTACAGTTGATTTAAAACACGGCACAGGATGGCAAGTTGATAAAAAACTGCAACCATTCTCGATCAACAAAAAAGGAGATGAACAAACCGTTTATTTTACGTTGAGTCCGCCAGCTACAGAGAACGAAAGTAGCATCTCCCCTATTATTAAATTGGACGGCAAAGAGATTACCAAAGAGCTAGTAACTATTGCTTATGACCATGTACCTACTCAAACAATACTGCTACCATCCGAAACAAAAGTAGTTCGATTAAACATTCAGAAAGCAGGAGAAAATATAGGTTATATTATGGGTGCTGGTGATGAAGTACCTACAAGTTTAGAGCAAATAGGATACAATGTTCAACTAATAGATCCTACAACGATTACTAAAGAATCCCTAAAAAAATATGACGCTGTTGTTTTAGGAATTAGAGCCTACAATGTAGTAGACGAACTTAAATTTAAACAACGTTTTATTTTAGATTATGCAAAGAATGGTGGTACGGTAATTGTGCAATATAATACCGCAAGTAGATGGGGTTCTCAATTTGAAAATATTGCACCTTATGAACTAGAAATCTCCAGAGATCGTGTTACCAATGAAAATTCTGATGTAAAGATTATTGCAAAAGATAACTCACTGGTACATTTTCCAAACGAAATTAACGAGAGTGATTTTAATGGATGGGTTCAAGAAAGAGGATTATACTTTCCTAATAAATGGAGTGCTGAATTTACACCTATTTTAGAAATGCACGATAAAGGGGAGGAATCATTAAAAGGTAGCTTATTAATTGCCCCATATGGAAAGGGAAACTATATTTATACCGGACTGAGCTTTTTTAGGGAATTACCAGTTGGTGTTCCAGGTGCATATAAACTTTTCTCAAATATGTTATCCGTTGGAAAAGATAAAGTAGAAACGAAAGCCAAAATCAAAGGATGAGTAACGAACGAGATGAAAATAAAACTTGGAAAAAAGAGTATAGCATTGTATTGGTGCTTAATCTCATATATGTTCTTATTTTCTATTACGTAATGACTTCATTCAATTAATATGGAAGGATTAGATTGGATTATTCTTGCCGGCACACTTCTTTTCATCGTAGTATACGGTGTTTGGAAAACAAAAGGAAGCAAAAATGTCAATGACTATGTTCGTGGTGGCAATGATTCTAAATGGTGGACTATTGGTCTATCGGTTATGGCAACTCAAGCCAGTGCAATAACATTTTTATCCACGCCCGGTCAAGCATTTCATGACGGTATGGGCTTTGTTCAGTTCTATTTTGGGCTACCGTTGGCCATGATTATCATTTGTATGGTATTTGTTCCGCTTTACCATAAAATGAAGGTATACACCGCCTATGAATTTTTAGAAGGTAGGTTTGATCTTAAAACCCGTTCGTTAGCTGCGGTTCTATTTTTGATTCAAAGAGGATTAGCAGCAGGGATTACTATTTTTGCCCCCTCAATCATTTTATCCGCGGTACTAGGATGGGATTTACGCACGCTAAATATCATACTGGGAACCTTAGTAATCATTTACACCGTATCTGGTGGAACCAAAGCCGTTAGTGTTACCCAAAAACAGCAGATGTTCATTATCATGACAGGTATGTTCATTACCTTCTTTTTTATATTAGGCTACTTACCATCAGATATCACCTTTAGCAAAGCCATGAAAATTGCTGGTGCCAGTAACAAATTAGAAATATTAAATTTTGATTTGGATACTTCTAGCAGATATACTTTCTGGAGTGGTATTACGGGCGGACTTTTTCTTTTCTTGGCATACTTTGGTACAGATCAAAGTCAGGTACAACGGTATTTATCCGGTAAATCCGTAAGAGAAAGTCAGTTAGGTCTAATTTTTAATGCCATTCTAAAAATACCCATGCAGTTTTTTATCCTTCTGGTAGGTGTAATGGTATTCGTGTTTTATCAATACAATCCTTCACCTTTAAACTTTAATCCGTCTGCAACACAAGCCGTAATGGAATCTAGTTATGCCGAAGATTACAAATTACTGCAAGAAGGGCAAATTGCATTGGAAGCCGAAAAAAGAATTGCGCAAAATAAATTCTCTGCAGCTTTAGAAATAAAGGAATACACCGCTGTAGAAGAAGCAAAAAAGCAAATTATTCGTATAAATCAGAAAGATAGTACCAATCGTATCGCTGCCAAGTCTTTAATAAAACAGGCAAATGATGTAGTTGAAACCAATGATAAAGATTATGTCTTTATTCACTTTATACTTAACAATTTACCAACAGGATTAGTTGGTTTGTTATTAGCGGTAATTTTATCGGCAGCAATGTCATCAACAGCTTCTGAACTTAATGCTTTAGGTACCATAACCGCCTTAGATTTATATAAAAGAAATAGAAAATCAGATAATTTATCTGAAGAGCACTATGTGAAAGCTTCAAAGTTCTTTACTTTAATTTGGGGTATCATCGCTATATTAATAGCATGTGTAGCAAACCTATTTGATAATTTGATTCAGCTTGTAAATATTATTGGTAGTATTTTTTACGGTAATGTTTTAGGTATTTTCTTAATTGCATTCTTCTTTAAATTTATAAAAGGAAATGCGGTGTTCTTTGCTGCGGTAGTTACACAGATTATCATATGCATTATCTATTATTATCTTATTCATATTTATCCTTCAGGTCAAGAAAAATTAGGCTACTTATGGCTTAACTTTTTTGGTGCAGCCTTGGTTATTACAATATCCTTTATATTTGAGGCCTTTGACCGCATGTTAAAAAAACCATTGGCAACCAACTAAGAATAAACCAATTACCATTAATGATACATAAAGAAATTGCGTCGTTTTTTCAAAAAAATTACACAACACAGCCAACTCTTATAAAAGCACCGGGACGAATTAATTTAATTGGAGAACATACAGATTACAACGAAGGTTTGGTGCTACCTGCTACAGCTGGGTTTTAATGAATTCCAACATCAAGCATAATTTAGCGGTAGATTCCGAGTATAATAAAAGACGTGTTTCTTGTGAGAACATTGTAAAACAGGTTAAAAAGTACAAACACTTCTTTAAGAGACGTTACCCTTGAAGATTTGTTTACCGTAAAAAACAACGTTAAAGAAATTGACATACAGCGTGCCAAATATGTAATTGAAGAAAATGATCGCGTTCGTAAAATGATGAAGGTACTAACTTATGGCGATGCTAACGCAGTAGGTGATGTTTTAAAGGAAGGTCATTGGGCAATGTCTACACAATATTAAATAACCACTAATGAATTAGATACTTTAGTTAAAATTGGTGAAAGCCTAGATGGTGTTTTGGGGTCTAGAATGATGGGCGGCGGATTTGGTGGTTGCACCATAAACCTTATAAAAACGGACAAACTGGAAGACAGCATAAAATCAATTTTAACACAATACAAAGAAGAAACTAAGATTGATGCCGAGTATTACCATTTGGCAATTGATGACGGAGTAAAAGTCTTTGAATAAGAGCTTAAAATTATAGCATAAAAAAATCCGTGTTTTTCAACACGGACTTTTAATTTTATATAATGGATATTTACTTAGAACTCCATTCTTTAATAGAATCATTGTTCATTTTTATATAATCATTATTACCAGCTGCAGTAGCACCTGTTAGTGATTTTTTAGCAGCTTCAATAGCTCCTTTTTTATCACCAGCTTTCGCTAAGATTAAAGACTGTTGTCTTAGTTGCCAAAATGCTGGCTTTTCTGTCATGGACATTGCTTTGTTCATCCATTCCTTAGCTTTATTTATATCCTTACCTTCGCTAGAATAATATACAGCAGCAGCATAGTAATCAGCTGCAGAAGGTCCGTTTAAGGCTTTATCAATACTACTCATTACGGCAGCATCTGTACCTACAGTGAATGGAATGGCAACGTATGTATTTTCCCAAATGATACCAATATTTGCTCCGTTACTTTTTACATCATCAAAAGTAATTGTAAAAGTTTCAACAGGCATTTCAATTTTGTAGACCGGCACAGATAATTGAGCAACTACCTTACTTTCCTCCCAATTACTTGGTGTACCACCACCAACAGTATCAGTGTAAATAAATACTTCCCAGTTAGAAGCTCCTGGTTTGGTGAAAATAGAATAAGTACCAGCTTTTACATCTTTACCTGCTATAGTTACGTCTGCATCAAAGGTTACTAAAGTGTAACCGTTTGCTCCTGTTCTCCATAATTTATCAAAAGGAACTAGGTTACCAAATACTTTTCTACCTCTCATTGAAGGTCTAGAATAATCAATGCTTACTTCTGTTAAACCTACGGTCTGCATAATTTTTGCAGCAGGACTAGGTGCAGGTGTATTTATTTGTGCTTCAACCGTTAAGGAAGCAACAATTGCCAATAAAAAGAGTACTACTTTGTTCATGATTGTTTTACTGATTAGTTATTTATAGCAAAACTACTTATAAAGGAGAGGTAGAAATGTTAACAATTTCTTAAATGCTAATAAACAGCAAAAGAAGTAGCAATTACGCCATCTTCCAAAAACAAGGCTAGGTAATAAATGGAAGATTCTAAATGATGAGAAATAATTCCTTTTTTTTCTATATTCCCTGTATTTTGCCAAACCTCTTTACCAGATACATCATAAATTACCTGTCCAAAAACTGTTTTATCCGTGGCAATGGAGTAATAATAATGACTAGAATTATTATCTCGATAAATGATTAGTTTACCATCTTGATCGGCATCTTCAGTAATTTCCGGTATTAACGGATTCTCAGATTCTTCAGGATTCTCAGGCTCCTGTGGTACCTCTGGATTTTCAGGTTCTTCAGGGTTTTCGGGCTCTTCAGGGTTTTCAGGTTCTTCAGGAGTTCCCGGCTCTTCAGGGGGTTCTGGATTATCTGGTTCTTCCGTCATTGCATCGGAAATTTGAAAAGAAAACAAACGTGATGCAGATACAATGGTTGGCGTTTGCCGAGAATAATATTCTGATGAAAAGAAATAACTCTCGGACCCGGTTTGGGTAACTCCTTCCGCTTGTACAAAATTTAGTCCTAAGGATTGCTGTTCATATCCTTCAAAAACAGAGTTGAAATTTAAACTTTCTACCACCCCCACAAACGGACTCAATATAGAGGAATAACCAATTACAACTAATCGGTTTGATTCCGCATCATAAGTAGCATCGGTTATTAAACCAACATCTTCAATAGCACCAACCCTACTTGCTATATAAGTTCCTGGAAATTTTGAAAACTCATAAGCCACAGACCCTAACGATTGCCATTGCTTGGTCAATACCACTATACGATCATCAATAACAAAAAATGCTTCCGCATCCCAATCGCTATTACTGTTATTATCAAAATTCTGTTGATCTTCATAAGAAAAGTTAATCGTGGTGGCAGAAACGGTATTAGAATTCAAATACTCTTCTTTAGAAATGACATGAATAGCCAAATTAGTTCTTGAGCCTACATTATTACCAAAATCACCAATGTAGATATATTCATCATCTTGTGAAATAGCCTCCCAATCTATATTTTGAATATTGGCAACATTCACTCTTCTCTGTATAGATAGCGTCAAAGTATCTAACTCATAAAGTACGGCTTCGTTACCAGAATCATTATGGGTAATTAAATTACCGTTGAAATAGATTAATCCAGATGTTTCAAATACCTCATTAGGCAGTTCACCAACAATTCCTACATTCTCTTGTGCAGCTAACATAGCTGTACTTATGAAAAGAAGAATAAGACCCAATTGTTGAACAAGAAGCTTCATTGCTGCAAAATAAGTTAGAATAAATTTAATCAACTGTAAATAAGTGACCTAAATTCAATTTAATCGATAAAGTTAATTTTTAAACTTATAACAAAGTATTTTTAAAATTGTTTAACTATTTTTGATTTTTGTTAGACATATAATCTAACCTTTATAATGATGTATTTATGAAATTATATCAATTACATTCTCAACAAGCATTACCAATTACTAAAGAAGTAGCATGGAATTTTTTATCTGACCCTGCAAATTTAAAAGTAATTACTCCAGAACATATGGGTTTCAACATATTGGATGGTGCAGATAGAGATATGTTTCCTGGTCAGATTATTCAATACAAAGTTTCCCCATTTCCAGGATATACTACTAAATGGGTTACTGAAATTACACATGTAGACCAAGGAAATTATTTTGTTGATGAACAAAGGTTTGGACCTTATGAACTATGGCATCACAAACATTTTATTAAAGAAATTGATGAAGGTGTTTTAATGGAAGATATTATAGATTACAAAATTCCCCTTGGCATATTAGGTCAAATAGCACATCCATTAATTGTAAAAAAACAGCTTCTGGAAATATTTAAATTCCGTGAGCAAAAATTAAAAGAACTCTTTGGTGTGGTAGATTCCATTCCAAATCAACTTCAACTTAAATCATTTTAAATGAAAAATATATTATTAATAGGCGGTTCTCATGGTATTGGACTATCAATAGTTAAAGAATTACAAGACACACATCAACTTTTTGTAGCATCTCGTACAGAGGAAGATTTACAACATGAAAATATTACACATATACCTTTTGATGTTACTACAGATGTTTTAGATGTTTCTGTACTACCAGAAAAACTAGACGGTTTTGTATACTGTCCGGGTAGCATTAATTTAAAACCATTTAAAATGATTTCCTTGGACACCATTAAAGATGATATGGAACTTAATTTCTTTTCTATGGTAAAAGTGGTGAAAGAGATTATATCAAAAATGGACGAGGGTTCAAGTATGGTCTTTTTTAGTACTATTGCGGTAGGTACAGGTATGCCATTTCATACAAGCGTTTCTGCAGCAAAGGGTGCTATTGAAGGTTTTGCTAAGTCTTTGGCTGCAGAATATGCTCCAAAAGTAAGAGTCAACGTTGTTGCTCCATCTTTGGTAGATACCCCCTTAGCTAAAAGACTTTTAAACAATGATAAAAAACGAGAGATGATGAGTGAGCGCCATCCCTTAAAAAGAGTTGGTCATGCAGATGACATAGCCAATGCAGCAATTTTTCTTTTAAGTGGAAAAAGTACTTGGATGACCGGACAGGTAATTGGTGTAGATGGTGGATTATCAACTTTAAATATAAATTAAATGTCAAAAAAAGTATCTATATTTTGGTTTAGAAGAGATTTGAGGTTTGATGATAATGTCGGTTTCCTTGAAGCCTTAAAAGGAGACTATCCCGTCTTGCCTATTTTCATTTTTGATGAAGAAATTCTTTCCAAATTACCGAAAGACGATGCAAGGCTCACCTTTATACATGAAACATTGCAGCACATGCGCAATCAGCTACAAGAAGAGAATGACTGCTCAATAGCAATGTTTCATGGCAAGCCAGTAGCTATTTTTAAAAACTTAGTAAAAGAGTATGAGGTTGCGTCTGTTTTTACAAATAGAGACTATGAACCTTACGCTAAAGAGCGCGATAAAAAAATATCAGATCTTTTATCCAAAAATGATATTACTTTCAAAACTTTTAAAGATCAAGTAATTTTTGAAAAGGATGAAATAGTAAAAGGAGATGGCGACCCATATGTAGTTTATACGCCATATAAGAATAAATGGCAAGATAAATTTAATGCCGATAAAGACTTAAAGATTCACTACACAAGTCAACATTTATCTAACCTGATTAAAAATTCACGATTACCTAACTTATCACTAGCTGATATTGGTTTCAAAAAATCAAAAATAGAGGTTCCGCAATATGATGTAACCCCTACCCTAATAGATAATTATGAAGACACTCGTAATTTTCCCGCGAAGGAAAGTGGAACTTCACGACTAGGTCCTCATTTACGATTTGGAACAGTATCCGTACGTAAAATGATGAAAAAGGCAATTGCCGAAAATAATACGGTTTTTTGGAGCGAATTAATTTGGAGAGAGTTTTTCATGACTATTCTTTACCATTTTCCAAAAACTGTGGATAATGCGTTTAGAGCAAAATATGACCGTATAGAATGGCGTAACAACGAACAAGAATTTGAAAAGTGGAAAAATGGTGAAACAGGTTATCTTTTAGTAGATGCCGGTATGCGTCAACTAAACGAAACCGGATACATGCATAATCGAGTTCGTATGTTAGTAGCTAGTTTTCTATGTAAACACTTGCTTATAGATTGGCGCTGGGGAGAAACCTATTTTGCAGAAAAACTACTGGATTACGAAATGAGCTCTAACGTTGGTAATTGGCAATGGGCTGCAGGTAGTGGCGTTGACGCTGCACCATATTTTAGAATATTCAACCCTATGACCCAAGTAGATAAATTTGACAAGAGCAAGGAGTATATTAAAAAATGGATATCTGAATACGGCACTGATAAGTACCCAGAAAAAATGGTAGACCACAAAATGGCTAGAGAGAGATGCTTAGAAACTTATAAAGCAGCTGTCAGCTAAATTATTTCGCCAATTGGCGGTTTAATTCTTGTTGATTAACAACTCTTCTTTTAAGCATGTTGATATAACGCAATGCTTCTTTGTTTTCGTAATCAGTATACGCTTTAGAAGCATATTCTATAGCTGTATTAAGGTTACCATTAATTTCATTGCTAATAGCCATATTATAATATGCCCTACCGGCTACTTTACTTTTGGCATTGTTTAAGTCAGCATTCCATAATTCTGCAGCACCATCCCAATCACCGGCTTTAGCACGTCTATCTGCAATCTCTAAATTTTCACTTCCTCTAATAAAGTAATCCCTAGCAATTCTAATTTTTTCAGGTCTAGTTATTAGTGCATAATTAGCACCAAGCTTAGAACTTGCACTTATAACAGCTTCTTTTCTACCAACAACGGCTTCAAATGCCTTTAGAGGATTTATCCCTTCACCTACAGAGAACAAACTATTACTTGATACGTACTCATCTATAATTCTTCTATCTGCTGGATCATAAATTCGCCATCCATTCTTAACAGCTGTATTAAGTTCTATTCTATGACCTGGTACATTTGCTTCAACCCCTAGATTATTAGGTATTTTAACTGTAGTCAATTCATAGTTAGCGGCAGTATCGGTATCATAAAATTCTAAAGAAAACAATACATCAACGCCATTTTCTTTACAAATACGGTCTACTATATCCCAAGAAAGCTCGGCAGGAAAAACACTTAATCCTTTATTAATGTCTTTTTGGTTTTCAATAATTTTTATTGCTTCAAACCTGTTGCCTCGCTCCAATTCATATTTTAATCCTGAAATGGCATTCTTAGCACCCTCTTTGTCTAAATTAAGACCTTCTAAAGACAAAATCTTATCAATATCATCTAAAACCTTATTGTTTTCAGAAGCACTACTTCTGTTCACTATTCCTACATTGATAACATCGTTTGGTATTGCAACCTTAGCTGGCTGCGTAATACCCATCGTCATTCTGTTGGTGGAGCTACAAGATATAATTGAAAAAAATGCAGTAGACAAAAACAATATGAAGGCTGTATTTTTCATAATTCGATTTTTTTTAAAACAAAGGAATTTGATTAATAACGAAAAATTTAGCTTTAAATTATATAATTGACGATTGATGACCACTTAAATTTTTAAATCAAAAAAAATGATTTCAAATTATGGAAAAGCGCCATATACTCATGATGAGCGCTTTTTATATATCGTGAATTACACCATTTTATTTGGTATATTTACTATGGATTTTAACTGGTAATAGCACTATTATTTAAAATTAGGAATCCAATAACCAAAACGACTATAATGAAAAAAACATTTCTACTTGCGCTGTGCTTTTGCATTAGTGCATCGGTTTTTGCTCAAAAAATGAGTAAAGACAAAAATCTAATTATTTCTTCTGTAGAAAAACACAAAGAAGAACTTATTAAAATTAGTGATTCTATTTGGGCACTTGCTGAAACCGCTTTTGACGAAACTGAATCTTCAAGAATTTTAGCGGATTATGCTGAGAAAAATGGAATGACCGTAACAAGAGGTGTGGCGGATATACCAACAGCATTTACGGCAACTTACGGGTCTGGAAGTCCTGTAATCAGTATTTTAGGTGAATTCGATGCCTTACCGGGAATTTCTCAAAAAACATCTCCCGTTAAAGAGCCTTTTAAAGAAGGAGCTGCAGGTCATGGTTGTGGACACAACATGTTCGGTACAGCTAGTTTAGGCTCTGCAATTGCTATTAAAGAACTAATGGATGCTGGAAAAATAAAAGGAACTGTTAAGTTCTTAGGCACACCGGCAGAAGAAAAATATTTTGCAAAAGTATGGATGGTAAAAGCCGGACTTTGGGATGATGTTGATGTCAATGTAAGCTGGCACCCAGGCGCTGGTATAGAAGCCGATGTACAAAGTGGATTATCACTTATTGATTTTGTTGTTGAGTTTTATGGTCAAGCGGCACATGCTTCTATGGACCCTTGGAATGGTCGTAGCGCATCTGATGCATTAGAGTTATACACTACAGGAATCAACTATTACAGAGAGCATATTTTACCATCTTCTAGAATTCATTACCATATACAAGATGGCGGCCAAGTTGTAAATGTAGTGCCTGATTATGCAAAACTATGGGTTCGTGTTAGAGACCCTAAAAGATCGAAAATGCTACCTACTTACGAGCGTGTAAAAGCTATGGCAGAAGGTGCAGCAATTATGGCTAATGTAGATTACAAAATCTCTTTGGTTTCTGGTATCTACGAAACTTTGGTAAATCGTTCTGGCGGAGAAATCATGCAGAACAATCTAGAATTGTTAGGTCCCATCACCTATACCGAAGAAGAAACTGTTTTTGGTAAAGCAATTCAAAAAGCAACAGGTAAACCAGAAGTTGGTTTTGACGGAACGGTTCACCCATTAAGAGAAACTCTTGAAAACCCAGGTGGAGGATCAACAGATGTAGGTGATGTTAGTTGGAATGTACCAAACATTAATTTAAGTGTTTCAGTAGCTCCTACAGGAACACCTTGGCATTCATGGGCAGTTGTTGCCTGTGGCGGAATGTCTATAGGTCATAAAGGAATGATTCATGCATCTAAAGCTATGGGCATGACCATGCTTGATTTATTTCAAAATCCTAAATTGGTAACCAAAGTAAAAGAAGAATTCAAAACCAGAAAAGGTGATGAAGTTTATGAACCAATGATCGATGGTCCACCACCGTTAGATGGAGAATAAACATAATTAAAAGAAGCTATCTTAACGGGTAGCTTCTTCTATTTTATTAGTAACTTAAACTATATCAAATAAATGATTGGTATTAATATGTATTAATTTTAAATCGTTTACCTCAGATCAATCCTTAAGTTTTCAATACAATCATAACTCAGTAATACCAAAAGAAACAAATAAGTAAATAATTACTTTTAAAAATATTAATTACCAATTACAACTGACCAGAAAAAGAAAAGTCAGTTATCCTCAGAGCGGTAATAGTAATACGGTTATAATCGGATACACCCAGAAACAATTAGGTTGTAATTAACAATGCAGCTGATTAATTTTATGTAATTTGTTTCATATGAATAACGAAATAAAGCAAATTTTTCAATTGGGTTTTCCATGGCAAACACAAGATCCATTTTTATTCTGCGTATACCATTTAGACCATTATCCCAAGGGAAATGGAGAACTTGGACCTGCAGATTCTTTAGAAGGAAGAAATCTTGGAAATGATTTTCAAATAAAAGATGGTTATAGAATGTACCATGGATCTACAGTACCAGGATTCCCTGCACACCCACATCGTGGATTTGAAACTATTACCGTAGTAAACAAGGGGTTTTGTGATCACTCTGATTCATTGGGTGCAGCAGGTAGATTTGGAGAAGGAGATGTGCAATGGATGACTGCTGGCAGCGGAGTACAACATTCAGAAATGTTTCCGCTGATTCATACCGATAAAGAAAATACATTAGAGCTTTTTCAAATATGGTTGAATCTACCCGCTAAAAACAAATTTGCAAATCCACATTTTAAAATGCTTTGGCATGAAGATATTCCAGTATTAAAATTAGAGCAATCCACAGTAAAAATTATTGCTGGTAGGTTCGGTTCTGTACAAGCATTAGAACCTGCACCTAATTCATGGGCTTCAGAGACAGAGAATGATGTTGCTATTTGGAATATAAAAATTGAAACTAATGGCTCCATAACCCTACCAAAAGCTAATAAAGGTTCAACACGAACCATTTATATCTATGAAGGCGAGACCATAGAGGTTCTAGGTGAATCAATACCTCCAAATTATGGTATTGAAGTAGCGTCTACATCAGAAACAATAATTAAGGCAATTGGCAGAGAAGCCAGCATTCTTGTATTACAAGGTAAACCAATTAATGAACCTGTTGCCAAATACGGCCCGTTTGTTATGAATACCGATCAAGAATTGCAAAAAGCCATGGATGAATTCAGAACAACACAATTTGGTGGTTGGCCGTGGAGACACCCAGACCAAACACATGAAGTGGATAGAGAAAGATTTGCAAAATATCCTGACGGTACTATAATTGAAAAGTAAAATCAGATAGCTTTATAAAATAAAAGCTCCATAAAAGGTCAAACCTAATTATGGAGCTTTTTATATCATATGAATAAAGCTTATACCCTAACGATCTTAGCTCCTATTGCACGCAATCTTTCATCTATATTTTCATAACCACGATCTATCTGCTCAATATTATGAATAGTAGAAGTTCCTTTCGCGGATAACGCCGCAATTAACAAAGAAACACCCGCCCTAATATCTGGCGATGTCATTGTTGTCGCTTTTAAAGTAGACTGAAAATCATGACCTATAACTGTAGCCCTATGTGGATCACAAAGAATAACCTTTGCTCCCATATCCAATAATTTATCCACGAAGAACAAACGACTTTCAAACATTTTTTGATGAATTAAAACTTCACCTCTAGCTTGTGTTGCCACCACTAAAATGATACTCAACAAATCAGGAGTCAATCCTGGCCATGGTGCATCTGCTATAGTTAAAATAGAACCATCTATATAGTTTTGAATCTCGTAGCCATCTTTATGAGCAGGAATGTAGATATCATCACCTTTTCTTTCCAAGGTAATACCTAGTTTTTCAAATACGGTTGGTATTTGACCTAAATCGTTCCAACTAACATCTTTAATAGTCAATTCACTTTTAGTCATTGCTGCCAAACCGATCCAACTACCTATTTCTATCATGTCAGGTAACATACGGTGATCCGTACCTCCTAATTTCTCAACACCATCAATAACCAAAAGATTAGAACCAACACCAGATATTTTGGCACCCATTCTATTCAACATTTTACATAACTGCTGTAAATATGGTTCACAAGCCGCGTTGTAAATTGTTGTTTGTCCTTCTGCCAAGACTGCTGCCATAACAATGTTCGCAGTACCGGTTACAGAGGCTTCATCTAACAACATGTAAGTACCTTTCAATTTATCCGCTTCAACCCCGTAGAAATATTCCTCGCGGTTATAACGAAATTTGGCACCTAGCTTAATAAAACCTTCAAAGTGTGTATCTAAACGTCTACGACCTATTTTGTCACCACCAGGTTTAGGTATATAACCTTTACCAAAACGTGCTAACAACGGTCCAACTAACATAATAGAGCCTCTTAAGCCTCTACCATCTTGTTTAAACTGATCGGATTGTAAATATTCTAAATTAATGTCATCAGCCTTAAAAGTATAAGAGCCTTTGCCTTTCTTTTGAATTTTTACACCAAGATCCTCTAAAAGAGCTATTAGTTTATTTACATCAACAATATCCGGAATATTGTTGATTGTTACTTTTTCATCTGTAAGTAATACTGCGCAAAGTATTTGAAGTGCTTCGTTCTTTGCCCCTTGAGGTGTTATTTCACCAGATAACTGGTGCCCTCCTTCAATTTTGAATGTCCCCATCTAGAGAAGTGGAAATTTAATAGCGTTTTTTACCGCGGTTATTATTTCTTTGATTTTTCTTTCCCGAATTATTGGAACGAGGTGATTTTGCAACTCTGTTCTTAAGGAACTGTCCGCTATCCGTTAAGCTTTCGCCTTCAGCGGCTAAATCTATACGACCATCACTCAATTCGAATAAATGTTTGAAAATAGCTTTATCATCCACTACATCTTTATTCCAATTTAAGTAGCATTTTTTCATATGATTGGCAATTGCATATTCCAAACCAGAACGCTTATCACCTTTCTCCCACTCTACGGCAACATCAATCATACGTTTAATGTTGTTTCCATAAAAACGGTATTTTGGAAAATTTTGAGGATACTCTAAAGCATCAGGTCTTTTTCGTAACACCTCTTTTGAAGTAATAGGAAAAGGAGAGTCTACATCCAACTTAAAATCGGACATAATGAACAATTGATCCCATAATTTGTGCTGAAAATCAGGCACATCGCGTAAATGGGGCTGTATATTTCCCATAACACTTATAATTGCTTGCGCAACTTTATTTCTTTCTTCACGGTCTTCAATTGATATTGCATGGTTCACCATTTTTTGAAAATGACGACCGTACTCTGGTATAATCAAATGCTCACGCTCCGTATTATATTCTAGGTTTTCTACTAATTGCAAATTGAAAATTTTAGCTTAATGTGTTTGAGAAGTATTCTTATAACGATGCCAAATTAAGAAAATTATAGATGAAATGCTATTTTACAGGGATATTACGCCCTCTAATTTACCTACTTCTTTATATTTTTCTATAACCGCGTCTGGGCTTTTTAAGTTTACTGTTATTGAAACACTGGTATATTTACCATTTTTAGATTTTTTTAAATTAATAACCGCTCCCGTATTATCGAAAATGGTATTTATTTTATCAATTTTATCCGTTTCTGTTTCAACAATAAATTTATAAAGATAGTCAGAAGGCCACTTTGATGTTTCTGTTAATTGTTCGTGTAATTTTTTATAAAATTCTTCTGGGTTATTTTCGTCCATCTCTAGTATTTTATGCAAAGATAAGTGTAATGTACCAGTTTTTTAATACTGTTGATTATTGTACTTTTGCTTTTTTAAAATAAGAGTTTGAAAAGCAAGAGAATTGTTGTAACAGGTGGTCCGGGAACAGGCAAAACGGTATTAATTTCTTCACTTGAAGAAAATGGATATTATTGCTTTCATGAAGTAATTAGAACAATGACTTTAGATGCCTTGGGCGATGTTGCCTTAGATGATAAATTAGTGAACCCAATTGATTTTGTTGAAGATTCAAAAAGTTTTAATGATGAATTAATCAATGCTCGTTTACAACATTTCATTAATGGTAATAAAATAGAAAAAGATCATTTGTTCTATGATCGCGGCTTACCGGATGTACTTGCATACATGGACTATTTTGGTCAGTCATCTGAACAACATTATACTGATTTATGCCTAGAACACAGGTATGACGAAGTACTGATATTACCACCGTGGAAAGAAATCTATGTTCAAGACAACGAACGAATGGAAAATTTTGAACAAGCCTGCGGAATTCACGAAAAGCTCGAAAAAACGTATATTGACCTTGGCTACACACCAATAGAAGTTCCCTTTGGCACTATTGAAAATCGTATGCAGTTTGTAGTAGATTTTATAAATAAAGCGGGTGAGTAATACACCAAAAGAAATTTTATCTAAATATTGGGGTTTTGATAGCTTTAGAGGCTCTCAAGAAGAAATCATCAATGCCATATCTAACGGTCAAGATGTTTTAGGTTTGTTGCCCACAGGAGGCGGTAAATCGCTTTGTTTTCAGGTACCTGCATTAATGAAAGAAGGTATTTGTATCGTTATTTCTCCACTAATAGCACTAATTGAAAATCAGGTAGACAACCTTCAGAAACTAGGTATCAAAGCCATAGGTCTAAAAGGTGGACTCAAATTTACCGAGGTAGATAAGCTATTGGACAATTGTATCTACGGCAATTATAAATTCTTATATCTATCGCCAGAACGCTTACAGCAAGAATTGGTACAAGAACGTATTAAGGCAATGAACGTTTCTATGTTCGTTATAGATGAGGCGCATTGTATTTCTCAATGGGGTCACGATTTTAGACCAGCTTATTTAAGTTGTTCCATATTGCGAGAATTACACCCCACCCCACCCATGGTTGCATTAACGGCAACTGCAACAAAAAGAGTTAGCGATGATATCATTAAATCATTGGACCTTACCTATCCTTTTGTTGTTAAAGATTCTTTTTTTAGAAAAAATATAGGATTTGGAGTCCTATTGACCGAAGATAAAAATGGGCGTTTAAAACAATATTGCCAGCAAATAAAACACAGTGCTATTGTATATGTTAGAAGCAGAAGAAAGGCGGAAGAATTATCTAAATTCCTTGTAAATAATAATTTAAAGGCAACCTTCTATCACGGTGGTGTTGATCAGAAAATGAAAACTGAGCGACTAAATCTGTGGTTAGAAGATAAAATTCAAATCATGGTTGCCACAAATGCATTTGGTATGGGCATAGACAAACCAGATGTTGAATTGGTTGTTCATTTTCAAATACCAGATAGTTTAGAGAATTACTTTCAAGAAGCAGGTAGATCCGGTAGAAACGGAGACTTTGCAAAAGCAATTTTACTAACCAATACAACAGATAAGGTTTTAGTGAAAAAGCAATTCATTGAGATTCTACCAGATGTAGCTTATGTAAAAATGATATACAGAAAATTAAATACATTTTTTCAAATAGGATATGGAGAATTTACAGATGCAAAGTTTCATCTAAATTTCAATGAATTCTGTAGCATTTATAAACTAAACACATTTTTAACTTATAACGCATTACAACTACTAGATAGAAATTCAGTATTGTCATTATCTGAAAATTTCTCTAAAAAAATTACTATTAAATTTATTACGGATAAAGATACCTTGTATCGATATATTGACAGTAATTCTAAGCTTGCCGATTTCATGAAAGTAGTATTACGCACCTACGGCGGACTCTTTGAATTCGACACTCAAATAAACACCTATTTATTATCCAAGAAAACATCAATATCAGAATCATTGATTCATCAGAATTTTGAGGTATTAAAAAAGGATGAAATCATTGAATATACGAGTGTGTCAAGTGATTTAGAAATGCTGTTTTTAGTACCACGTGATGATGACCGTACCATAAACATGTTTGCAAAGAACATTGAAGAGCAAAATCAACTCAAAATTGAGAAAGTGACTAAGATGTTAAGCTACATTGAAAATAATACTGTTTGCAGAAGTATTCAATTATTAGAATATTTTGGAGAGATACAAGAAAAAGAATGCGGTATTTGCGATGTCTGTATGAGTCAAAAAGCAGGCAATACGGATATTGTACATGCTAAAATTAAAATCATTAAAATATTAAAAGAGGGCAAGGCAGATTCTCGCGAATTACAAAAACTCTTGAACATTGCTCAAGAAATACTTATTGTAGGTTTACAAGAACTATTAGAAGACAATTATATATCATTAAACGCAACAAACGAATACCAACTATTATAATATGAAAGCATTGAGAATTGTATTTATGGGAACGCCAGATTTTGCCGTGGGCATTTTAGACAAACTGGTAAAAGAAGAATATAATATAGTTGGCGTTATAACTGCACCAGATAGACCGGCAGGAAGAGGTAGAAAGTTAAATGAATCCGCGGTTAAGAAATATGCGGTTGAAAACGACCTTAATATTTTACAACCTACCAATCTAAAGGACCCCGAATTTTTAAGTAGCTTGAAGTCTTTAGATGCCAACCTACAAATAGTAGTTGCTTTTAGAATGCTGCCTAAGCTTGTTTGGGATATGCCAGAATACGGTACATTTAATTTACATGCATCTTTATTACCACAATATAGAGGAGCCGCGCCTATTAATTGGGCTATTATAAATGGTGAGACAAAAACAGGAGTGACTACATTCTTTATTGACGAGAAGATCGATACAGGTGCCATTATAATGCAAGACGAAGCCATTATAGAAAAAACAGATAATGCAGAGGACTTACATGACAAGTTAATGCATTTAGGTGCAGCCACCGTTGTAAAAACCGTAGCTCGTATTCAAGAAGGAAATTTTGAGACAACAAAACAACCAGATTCAGATGATTTAAAAGATGCCCACAAACTTTTTAAAGAAACGTGCGAAATAGATTGGAACAAACCTGCAGAAGATATTTACAACTTTATAAGAGGTTTAAGTCCGTACCCAGCAGCATGGACAACTTTAACAAACGGAGACCAAGCGATAACTACCAAGATATACAAGGCACATATAGAAGTCGAAGAACATGACTCACCAACGGGAACTCTGCTTTTTACTAAAAAAGAGATGAAAGTTGCCGTGCAAGGTGGCTACCTAAATCTCGATGAAATACAACTTCAAGGCAAGAAAAGGATGTTGGTAAGAGATTTATTGAACGGCCTTAATTTGGAGAAAAATGCAAAAATGGGGTGAGACCCCGTGTTTGTTGGGCTGCGAGAAACGTAAAAAAAAACCTACTTTATCAACAAACACGCTGAGTTATCAACAAAATAGGGGATTTCCGCCCGTTTTACTTGTGTTGCTCAGAAATCCATATAAATTTGTTAGTAGGTATAAATTATTTAATCACAATTAATTATCACATTATGAACAAAACAGAATTGATCGATGCAATGGCAGCTGACGCTGGCATCACAAAAGCTGCGGCTAAAAAGTCATTGGAATCTTTCTTGGGAAATGTTGAAAATTCTCTTAAAAAAGGAGATAGAATTTCTTTAGTAGGTTTCGGTTCTTGGAGCGTATCTAAAAGAAATGCAAGAGAAGGTAGAAATCCATCAACTGGAAAAACTATCCAAATCGCTGCTAAAAATGTAGTTAAGTTTAAAGCAGGTGCTGATTTAGGTAAAGCTGTAAACTAATTTTACACTGATAAATTTATTAAAAGCGCCTTAATTGGCGCTTTTTTTATTTCTATGTTTTTGCGTTTAGACAGATTTGTCTTACTTTAGGTATATAATCATAGTAAATATATGATCGCATTAAAGCCAACCAAAGGAAAATTACTTGTTGCCGAGCCGTCTTTAACAGGAGATGTTTCTTTCAACAGGTCCGTTGTATTGTTAGCAGAACATAGCAATGAAGGTTCTGTTGGTTTTATTCTAAATAAACCTTTAGAATACCAAATAAACGAGCTTGTAACTGAAATTGAAATCCCTTTTCAAGTATATAACGGTGGTCCTGTAGAACAAGACAATCTTTATTTTATCCATAAAGTGCCTCACCTGATAGATAATAGCGTAGAAATATCTGATGGTATTTATTGGGGTGGTGATTTTGAAACAACCGTAGAACTAATTAATAGAGAGATTATTTCTGAAGATGATATAAGGTTCTTTTTAGGTTATTCGGGCTGGTCTTCATTACAATTAGATGAAGAATTGACCTCTAAATCATGGATTGTTGTTGAAAATGAACATGAAAGCAGAATCATACAAAAAGCCGCAAAAGCAATTTGGAAAGAAAATATGATTCAATTAGGCGGTGATTACCTTCTTTGGTCAAACGCTCCAGAAAACCCTAGTTTAAACTAAACACTTTTAGTTAAAGACATTCTTGTCGCTGCATTTAATTTACCGATCAGGCTTTTTGCTATTGTATTAACAAACTTTTTCTTTCTATATTTTGTTACGGAAATTATACCATCAATATTATTTACAATGAATAATTCATCTGCTTTTTGAAGTTCAAAAGGCGAAATACTATCTTCCAAAAACTCAAAATCATTTAGTTTAGATACCATCTCAATAAGCTTTTTTCTTAATATGCTATTTATGCAACCATCTGTTACAGGGGCAGTTTTAATTTGATTGCCCTTAACTACAAATAAATTGCCATTTAGAGCCTCTATAACCTGCTTTCTCTCATTAAGCAATAAACAATCTTGATAATCATTTTCTTGAGCGTAAATAGCTCCTACGACGTTCAATACTTTGTTATTAGAATCTAGATTAGAGAGCATACTAGAATTCTTATAGAAATCCTTAAAAAGCTCCACTTCGTAATCATCCTGATTTAAAATAAAAAAAGGATTGGCTAATGTTTTACTAGTAATAAAATAAGAAATGCTATTATCAGAAATAGAAAAGTCATCTAAGCTATTTCTAAAAACGGTGAATTTTATTTGTTTGGCTTCTTTTAAATCGTTCTCAGAGATGCATTTTAGAATCTCTTCTTCCATAAATTCCATTGTAAAATTCATAGGAATCTCCATTCGCAAAATTCTCATGGAAGACATTAATCGTAAATAATGATCCTCTAAAAAAATGATGTCACCGTTTAGAACGCGTAATTCTTCAAAAACGGCATCACCAAGCTGTACTCCCCTATTCTTTTCGTTTAAAAAAGAAGTGTTATCCTCTAGAAGTTCGCCATTAAAATTGAACATAAAAAAAGCCTTAAAAAATTAAGGCTCAAAGATACTGTAAATAAGGCTATTTTTAAGATGATCCTAACACCTGTTTTAAATCTGACACTTGGTTGGTCCAAAGCATTTTAGACTCATCAATTTCGTCATCCTCTGCGAAGTCAGTTATAAACAATGAAACATCTTTCGTTATTTCATCAACAATTATTTTCATTTCAAAAAAGCTATCATCTTCTGCTTCATCCCAAGCAAAACGTACAAACTCGTCTGTTTTTCTTTTCAACAATTTAGCTTCTTCTTCAGCTCCGTCCCAAATAAATGTAAACTTTTCACCTCTTGAGTTCACGTTATCCGCAAACCACTCTGACAGTCCAGATGGGGTTGCAAGGTATTGATATAACATCTGTGGTGAAGACTGAATTACAAACTCTATTTCAAATTTTATTTTATCGCTCATGTTCATGCTACTTTAATACGGGCAATATATATATTTCTAAATGATAAAAAAATAAATGACCCGTATTATTTTTTTAATCAACTTTTGTTGAAGAACAAATAAATTACCACTATATTTGCAGCCGTTTAAAAATAATATGGCGAGGTAGCTCAGTTGGTTAGAGCGTCGGATTCATAACCCGGAGGTCGGGGGATCGTGCCCCCCTCTCGCTACAGAATAAAAGGCACATTATAAACGGTTTAACGAAAGTTAGACCGTTTTTTTTATGTTCAAAATTCACACATAATTACATTAGAACACAAAAGTAAACACGGTTTGTTTACTTAAAAAGCTTTAATTCCTTAGTTGCTTACACAACTAAAGAGTTTTAAACTTATAAATTATAGTAACAATCCTTACTAGAAATACAGTACTTCATTTTTTTAATTCCTACAATTTAATATATCAACTTAAAAAATATCGAATAGAAGCTATTCAGGAAAGTATTATAATTATTAACCTTTACAGAAAAAATTAATTGATTTTAATATTTGAATTCATATTTCTCAGAATACTAACTACACTCTTAACAGCTAAAAAACTTGTTTTTGGATTAGCAGGACTTGGTTTATTCTCCGTTCGCGTATAAATCTTGCCAAAATCACCCTCACACGTTATCTCGTGCATATTATTGGTAGTGTTAGGGTCTGCAACTATTTCAATTTTTAAATCTTCACATTTGGATGCAAAATAAATACTTGCAGCAACATTAATATTTTTAGGAAATTGTTTTACGGCTTCACTTACTTCACCTTCCCAAATAGTCTGAGGCATTTTTATCGATGATAATTCGATATTTGAGGTTTCAAAAAATGGAGCTCCCTCTAAACTTTTAGGATGCTTTGTTGTCTTTATCTTAATTGAAGTAATTTCATCATTAACAGCTTTTATAGCATCTAGACCTGCAATTGCTCCTACCGGTAAAATAAAATCACATTTTTTGAACTTATCTAATGTTGCTTTGTTTTGATACAATCCGCCCGTACTGATAATAATAATTTTTTTATCGATACGGTTTATTTCGTCAAATTTCAACAGTTGCGTTACAACCTCCTTTGTAGCACATTCAATAATAATGTCTACATCATTGATCAGATCAGAAGTAATTTCTTTTTTAAATACTACAGGTTGATTTGCAAAATCGCTATTCTCTTTATCAATTTGTGTTCTAGTTATAATATATTTTAACTCATAACTAGACTCATTAACAACCCATTTCGCAAGATATTTACCAATATTTCCAAAACCTATTATAGCTATTTTCATTCTGTAGATGTTATTATTTTAAGTAAAAGTTAATTAAGAGTACGATCATGATTTCATAGTTTACATTTAAACTACATTTTAAGTCACCATTCGGAAACCGACTAAAATATTCAATGTTAAACAGTTGTGCTTAAATCCCAAACCAACGGAAGTACAATATAAACTACTACTGTAAGTATTAAAATAGAGATAATATTTAGCCAGAATCCTTTTTTGACCATATCCTGCATTTCAAGATAACCTGAGCCAAAAACAACTGCATTTGGCGGCGTAGCCACAGGTAACATAAAAGCACAGGATGCAGCTAATGTTGCAGCGATCATTAAATAGTAAGGATGAACTCCTAGTACTGGTGCCAATGACACTAGAACAGGCAGTAGAATTGCTGTAGTAGCTATATTAGAAGTTATTTCTGTTAAGAAATTCACTATCGTAATCAATATTAACAATAACAAAAAGAAAGGTAAGACCTGTAAGGCAGATAGTTTATTTCCAATCCATAGTGCCAATCCGCTACTGTCAAATCCTAAGGCCAATGTTAAGCCTCCTCCAAATAGTAATAAAATACCCCAAGGTAATTTAACCGCATCCTCCCATTCCATCAATTTTTTGCCTTTTTGACGCGTAGGTATTAAGAATAGAACAATTACCGTACAGATGGCAATTATGGTATCGTCCATAGCCGGAATAAAACGTTGAATTAGAAACGAACGTGCTATCCATGCAAAACCCGTAGCTGCAAAAACAACCAGCACCAGTTTTTCTTCATAGCCTAATTTACCAAGTTCTTTAAGTCTTAACGCTATTTCTTTACGACCACCCGGAAATTCTTTTTGTTTAAATGTAAAAGCGAATCTCGTTAAGTAGTACCAACATAAAAACAACAGCAGTATGGCAATAGGAAAACCTAAAACAAACCATTCTGAAAATGTAATCTCTTTACCAAAGGTTGATTGCACTACTCCTGCTAAAACCAAATTTGTTGGTGTCCCAATTAATGTAGCTATACCGCCAATAGATGCGCTATATGCAATTGCCAACATTAATGCTTTTCCAAAAATTTTATTTTCATTTTTCTCTGTTTCAGGGTTATCGTTTAGTTGATAAACTATAGCCATTGCAATGGGTAAAATAATTACAGCAGCTGCTGTATTGGAAATCCACATGCTTAAAAAGGCTGTTGCAAGCATAAATCCAAGAATAATATTGATGACATTGGTACCAATAAGATTAATAATTGTCAATGCTATTCTTTTATGTAAGTTCCATTTTTCAATAGCAATGGCAAGAATAAACCCTCCCATATATAAAAAGATATATTTATGACCGTAGGACATAGCGGTTTCAGACAAACTCAATCCTCCTGTTAGCGGAAACAAAATTAAAGGTAGTAATGCGGTAACATAAATAGGAATAGCCTCTGTTATCCACCAAATAGCCACCCAAGCTACAGATGCTAAAACGGCATTAGCAGTCTCAGAAAGGTCATCTGGCTTAAAAAAGAAAAGAATGTAAAAGAAAACCAATGGTCCTAAAACCCTACCTATATTTTGTTTCGAAAATTGCATAGTTATTTTTTTAAGATAAAGTCGACCCCTGCCATAGAATGAATTTTAGTTGTGTCAAATATTGGAGTGTCTAAATCATCTTGAAATATCATTAAAGGAAACTCCGTACAACCCAAAACCACTCCCTCTGCACCTTCTTCAACTGAGTTCTGTATTACGTTCAACACATATGCTTTTGAAGATTCAACGATGTTACCATAGGTAAGTTCTTCAATAATAATTCTATGAAGTTCGTCTATCACTTCTTGCTCTTGTGGAACCAAAACATCGATGCCATTATCCTCTATTCTTTTGGTTATAAAGTTTTCTTGCATACTATACTTAGTTCCCAAAAAGAGTACTTTTTTCAACTCTTGTTTATGAATGGCAGTAGCAGTGGCATCTGCAATATGTATAACAGGAATGTCTAATTTTTCTTGAACGGCATCATATACTTTATGTGGTGTATTGGCACAAAATAGAACAGATTCTGCTCCTGCTTTGTTAAGATTTAAACCGGCATTAACTAACATATGTGCTATAGAGTCCCATTTATTTTCCACTTGAAATCGATGTACTTCAGCTTGGTTCAAGGTATACACCAATAAAGGCGGATTTGTATTATTACCAAAATGCTTATTTACAGTTTTATTTATAGCACTATAATACTCTATCGTTGAATGCCAAGAAGTACCTCCTATTAGACCTAATACATTCATTTCTGAGTTGTTTTTAATTGGTATTTCAGATTGAGCATTTTTATTATTTTCAACTTTAGCATCATTACAGCACACCAACAATAAGGCAATTGAGAAGTAGAAATATTTTTTCATAGAGATTTTTTTATATACCTATTAACTATTAATTACCATCACCCAGCAATGTTACCCATTGTTCTTTGTACCCTAAATTTCGCACTCCATTAGAATGTGCTCTTTTTCCTTGTGGCACCTCTAAGTCAAAGGCATGAACATGACTATCGGGAATTTCCATTGCTTTATACGTTTCGATAATTACATTAGCTGTTGGTTCTTTAACATGATAGGTTCCGTAATATCTATCAAGTGGTGTTTTACTATTTTTGAAATACCAGTTGGCTATTTTATTTTTTGCCGAATAATCCCATCCGCCAGAAAAATCAATTACCCTATGTACCAAATGAGTTTTTGCTATAAATGCAGACATTCCACCACCTTGAGATTGACCTGCAAGGGCAATTTCATTCCAATTAGGCTCTCCATTCTTAAGATAGCGTTCCCAATTACCAGATTTATCATTCTCGGTAAGGTATACTAACAGTTTGGTAAGCCTATTAACGATGGCATCATACGGCATGTCTTCAATTAAGCTAAATTTAGTATCGCCATATACTCTTCTATTTCTAAAATCTTCAGCACAATCAGCGTTTTCCAATAGATTGTCATCTTTACAAATTCGTGCAATTGCAGGTGTATTGATATAGGATAAATTAATAACCGAATAGCCTTGTTCTACAGCGGTACTGAACAAATGCATAGGTCCTTTTAAAGCAATACCATTGGTACCGGGAATAAAGAGCAGTAATTTTCCTTTTGTGTTATTGGTATTGTAAGCAATAAAATGCGGGGTATTGGCAGTTGTAATTCTTGAATCGGTTTTTGAAGGTTCTATTTTTAGAACCTTGGTTGACTCAGGGAACATAGTTACGTCTTGTGCCTTTATACATACAACACTTAAAAAACTTAAAACTGAAACAACGCCTCTTATATTTATCATGTGATACTATTTTTAATCTTCAATTAGTTCATTCCATCTATCTATAAATTTTACACTTGCAGCAATTTGCCGTTCAATGTTTCTAGCTCCTCTTTCTAACGTTGCATCTTTTGGATCCAACTCGCCCCAAACACCTGTACTAGTCATTTCTTTAGTAGAGGTTTTCTTTCCGGTTTCCACTGCTTTTAAGCCCTCAGAAAGAAATAATAATTTAGCAATTGGTTCCTCTTTTATAACATCCGGTAGCATTTTAGCCAAATGATTAGGAAGCGTTAATTTGGTTGCAGTAGCCTTTTCTTGTTGTACCAAACTAGGCATTAAGAATAATGAGTCTGATGTTTCACCAGTACCTGCATGACGATCTAGTTTCGTAATATTGATAGGTGCAGCTTCTTTTAAAAACGGCTTGGTAACCACGGCATAATCAACCGCAACTGCAGCTGTTTTTTGATTTATCTGATCAACCAAAAATGTAGTTATAGCCGTATTACCACCATGAGAATTCATAAATACGAAGCGTTTAAAACCATGCTTTATTAAACTCTCTACGGTCTCCATATGTACCTTTACAATTACCTCAGCACTTAACGTTATTGAACCGGCAAATGCCATATGATATGGAGATTGACCTGCCATTAAAACCGGCGCTACCAGAATATCTCGTTCTTGTGCAATTAGTTTGCAAAGCTCTACGCCGTTTATAAAATCCGTACCTATGGGTAAATGACTGGAATGTTGCTCTAAAGCCCCTATGGGTATGATAACCATATCTGACTTTTTCAGAAAAGCTTCCACTTCTGGTACCGTCATATGAGGTAAATAATTTTTAATCTTAGCCTCTTTCCAAAGAGGATTAGTTTTGGTGGTACTTGTCATGTAAATAGCATTGAATGCAAACGATAATTCTGTTTAAATTACAGTCGCTTTATTTAATTAATATGGTTTCTAAATGAACGGGAATGATAACGTTGGCATCTGGCATTACGGCTTTTACTTCTTCTATAAAAGGCAGTACCTTTTTCTTGATCGGATCTTCTTGAGAAAAACCATAGGGTATTCTAAAATTATCCCAATGTGCAGGAATTATAGTCTTTGGGTATCCGGTTAGTTCTAATAGCCTTTCTGTGTATTTATATACTTCTAATCGAGAAAGGTTTATTCCCGGTATCAGAACGTCAGGTTGGAGTCCGGCTACTTCTCTTTCTATAAAATTCATTGACCCAGAAGTAAGTATTTTATGCGAATCGACACGCAATAGAAACATTAAAGAGCCACCCTCTATAAATTCTCCTACTTTTAAAGGGATAGTTAACTCATCCGGATCAGAATATGTTCTTGAATCAAAATAACGCTTATCCCCTAATGCCGAATGAATAGAGGGGATCACCCTAACAGAAAAATCATCGAATTGATAATCTTCTCCACCCTTTACGGTAATCAATTGCTTTTGCGGTATACCATAAGCCTTTAGAATTGTAGTTGTAGTTTCCGTTCCAATAACAACAGAGCCCGTCTTTTTAGCTATATATGGCACATCTGCTAGGTGATCAGTGTGTGAATGATGCACCAAAATATAATCTGCTTTAGTAATTACTTTATTAATAGCAACGGTATCCGGTTCATAGATGTCATCACTATTAAAAACTTTACGTTCATCTCCTTCGCCATAAAATCGAGGATTTCCTTTTAATTTGAGTCTAGATATATAAGGGTCTACCAGTACTGTAAGACTATCATTTGAAATTTCCCAGCCTGCCACACCTAGATATTTCATTTTCAGTTCTTGACTCAATAAATTTTGAGCACTCATTAGAATGCAACAAAAACAGATATACTTTATGAAAGTTGTTTTTAACTTGACCATATTATTTTTCTCAATTTTATATTTCTACTATACACTATATCTCTACAGCATGTGTCCTAGATGTCATGATAATGCCAAAAATTAATTTTGGTGAAATTATAGTCTAGTCTCTAGTAGGTTTAAAATCGGCAGCTTCCCATAATGGTTCACTTTCATAGTAATTACCATTAGTCATCACTGCGGAAACTGACCTTAAATTGGCAATATCCGTTAATGGATTTTTGTCTAAAATGGCAATATCAGCCTCTTTGCCAATTTCTAATGTTCCTGTTTCATCTCCCTTACCCATTACAGTTGCTGGGATTATGGTTGCTGTTTGAATTGCTTCGAAAGGAGTTAATCCTCCATATTTCTGATATGTTTCCAATTCTAAAAAGTGTCCGAATCCTGGTGCAAAATTATCTGTACCAGCAACTACCGGAATTCCGGCTTTAAAAAACTTACCGATAACCTCAGCTGATTTGATAATGTTTTGTTTGGACAATTCAGCACGCTTTTCATTAGCTCCACTTCTAAACCTTTTACTTTCAAAAAGCTCATATGCCATTCTACCGGCATCTGGCTCCAAAGTCTCCATCAGATCTCCTTTAGGTAACGTACGAATAACACCTAAACCAAGCGTAGGATCCAACACCGTACCATGTTTTAAATAAAAGGCAATCGCTTCATTTATTTGTGCATCTGTAATGTCATTTTTTGCCATATAGAAAGCTCCCAAGTCAGATACTTTTTGATCAGGAAACAATACTGCCAATATTCTATTAGAATGGCTCAACATATCCATACCGCTTTCAACTGCCTTATTAGTACTATTTACCAAAGCTGGTACATGACCTGTTACCGTCATACCTACTTTATGAGCCTCATCTGCCAAAACCTTTAAGATTTCTGGTTCTATAGAAGTATAGATCTTAATTTGTTCGTAACCATTATCATGATATAATTTTACGACCTCTTTAGCCTCTTCAACAGATCTAGCCCTAATAATACCATTTCCTTTAGGACCAGGTCCGTCAGTCATACCTGCCAATACGATATCTGGTCCTGTTGCACCATCTTTAGCTATAGCATCTCTAAAAGCGGTAGCGAACTCTAGCTCATTTCCATTATCTCTAATTGTTGTTACACCACCAGCTAAATAGGCAGGAGCCCATTGTACTTGATTAGAATGCGCATGCATATCCCACATACCGGGCATTAAGGTTTTTCCTGATACATCTATAACTTTAGCATTATCAGGAATGGTAATATCGGGGGAACTACCAATTGATGTTATGCGACCTTTTTCTATAATAATGGTCATATCTTTTTGTGTAGCATCTTTTAAACCATCAACAACATCACCACCTACCAAAGCAGTAATTTGTGATTCTTCACCTTTTAAGCTTTTGGTATACTCAGAAAGTTGCGCCATTTGCTCTTCTACATTTCCTCTAATAAAATATGGCTTAGCTTCCTCATATCCTTTTTTGATCAACTCTCTAATTTGAGTATTTGCCTTAACAACAGCTACCAAGTTCTTAGACTTGTCCAACCAAATTGTTCTACCGCCCCAATTAATACCCTCTACAACATAGCGGTCAAGTGCAACGTCTTTACCATCAATCTGAACAATATCTTCTCCTTTATGCGTCAAAGAAACTTCTCCTCTTGGTAAGGTAGGTAACGCAGTAGTGCCATTTTGCTTAAAGTAATAATGGTATAACATCATTTCAATACCAGCAGGAATATTACTATTTACGGTAAAGAATGCATCCTTTTTATTGGTAGTGACAACATCAAAATGCTTTTCCCAAATGGAAACCTTATCTCCATTTATTTCCATCTTAATAATATTGGTAGTATCGTTATTAGAAATACGTCTACTGAAATAAGAAATTGGTTCTAGGTCTGTTGTCAAGTAAAGTTTTGACTCTACTCCACTAATTCTTCCTCGTTCATTTTCTCCCTGAATAGAGGTTACTATAATAGTGTCATTCTTAGTAGTAACGTTATAGCTCTCTTCTCCTATTTGAGATTGCCTACGGTAAACAAAAAATGTACCCTCATCTTCATAATTTTCCCATTCAGAGGTTTTAGAAGTTTCAGAAGAGCACGCTGTAAGCAATGCTAATAAACTACAAGTGATTAAATATTTTACTTTCATATTATTGTGTTAGTTGTATTCTTGTATGATTATGAAACCCTATTCCTATTATGGAAATTCAGGAGTGAATCTATTGAAGTAATAACGGTTGATCTCGTCTGAGTTACTTTCAATTATATCTAATTTATCATCGCCGTTTAAATCAAAAACCGTAATATCATAAGTACTAAACTCTTCATCTGCCAAGCTTATTTTCTCCCAGGTTTTTCCATCATTAGAATTAATAAAAACTGAATTAGATCCTCTGACATTAGCTATAATAATGTCCATATCCCCATCCTTATCCAAATCACCTAGAGCTATAGAATAAGATTTATCTTCACTAGGGTCAAATGCTATCTTACGTTGGTACGTTTGTTTTTTATCCCCAAAATAAATAACATTAGATTCCCCAATATTAGCCGTTATAATATCTAAGAAACCGTCTTTATCTATATCTGCAATAGCTACAGAACGTGTAATGTCATTACCTGTGCCATATGGCACTTTCTTAGTAAACTGTAAATTACCATCATTCAAATACACAAAATTTGGTTGATCATCTCTGTTCGCCAGTATTAGATCAAGATTCCCATCACCGTTCATATCTGCAACTTCCACATCAATTGTAGAATCTTCCTTATTTCCAAAACCTATTGATTTAGAAAAAGTTCCATCACCGTTATTCAGACATATCTCATTCTCTTTACCCCTATTGGTTATTAGAATATCCTTATCTCCATCTTGGTCAATATCCGCAACTACTATATTCCTAGTTGGCGCATATGAAACACCAAAACTTGCAGCCCTTGTAAAGTCTCCTTTTCCATCATTTAGAAATATGTAATTTGGTGCCATGTCGTTACCTACGGCAATATCTAGATCTCCATCACCATCAAAATCGGCAAGTTCCGTAGAATAGGTTGTCTCACTCTCTAAGCCCAAGCTTTTAGAAACTGTAAATACGCCTCTACCATTATTAACGAATATTCTGTTTTGTCCTGGCCAGTGACGACCGTTGGCGACTAAAATATCTGCATCGCCGTCATTATCTATATCGCCAACGCCTACAGATGCCGTTCTCTCTTTATGCGTACCCAATATTAACCTACCACTGGTAAAAAACTCCAGTGATTGCCCATTCACAGTAGATAGCGCAAGAGAAAAAAGAAGAATTAATTTTACTTTCATTTTATATATTATTTAAAGTGTTTGATACCCATTTTGTTATAAAGCTTCTCTGCAAAATAAAGATGTCCGCCCTTTATCGTCCACTCTACTCTTCTTATATCACTGATATTTTCTACAGGATTACCATCTATTAGAATAAGATCTGCTTTTTTACCTACTTCAATAGACCCTAAAGAATCTGAAACGCCCGTTATCTTAGCAGAATTAATGGTAGCCATCTTTAATACTTCTGCCGCAGGAATACCTGCCTTTTCATATAACTCTAACTCTCTATGGTATAAAAACCCTGGTAAACCATCTGTACCCGGAACAATAGATACACCTCTTTTGTACATGTCGTTCAACGCATTAAGCATATTCGTATAACTATCTTTATACAAAGCAACCTTTCCAGCTTTAGGTAGCCCTCCACTATAGAAAGCGCGCTGTTCTATTAAAGGCAATCTATTCATGATTTTGCTATATGTTGGACTGGGTTCTCCTTTTTGAGAAACAAACATATTTTCAAAAATTGCCATTGTAGGATCTACAAGAATGTCTTTCGATTTTAATAGCGTAACAAAATCTAAATATTCTTCTGACTTCAAATCAATATCAACACCATGATTGGCCACCATAGTAAATCTTAGTGGTGTTCTAGTATCTATAGTATCTGACATAAAATTCAAGAACAACATATTCATATGTTGAATTTCATTATAGCCCTGGTTTATAGCTTGCGATGCTGTCATATAAGCAGGTATATGACCACTTACACGCATTCCTAACTCATGTGCTTTTGTTGCTAGAGGTTTTACCCATTCCGGTCTTATTGAACTGTATAATTTAATTTGATCGTAGTCTAAATCTTTATACGATTGTATTTCAGCCAAACCTTCCTCTAAATTATCAACTACGTTTCTTTGATTGGCGAATGGTCCTGATCCATCTATAATACCACAGAAAGTGACAATATTTGGACCTATAATCTCATTAGTATCGAACTTAGCACTTAGTTGATTCAACTGCTTATTATTGGCTAGATCCCTAACTGAGGTTACACCACCTGCTACATGTAAAAGTCCTCTGAATTTGGTGTTGTGCGTATGCATATCAAACATACCGGGCAAAAGTGTTTTTCCTGTACCATCGATAACCTGAGCAGTTCCATTTAAAATTTTCCCTTTTGATGGTTTAATAGACTGAATAACTTTGCCATCTATAAAAACATCTTGGTTGTATACGATAGTTCCATCAGGAGAAAAAATATTTACATTTTTAATGATAGCCTTATCAATTTGATGAGAAAGCTCTTTTGATATTTTAATAAGGTAGTTATCCTCATAGGTATCTTGTAAAGATTTTAGCTCTTTTCTGAACTCTTTAAAATCTTGTCTTATAATATGAAGGTTACCAGAAATACTGGCAATCATATCACTGTCCTGCATCCACAGATATATAGGATTCATATCTAAACCCTTAACCATTAAAAGGTTTACTGGTGTACTATCCGAAAGAGTTAATGGAAAATTATCAACCAACTCTACTTCACCCTCAGGATATAGACTTATTTTTTTATCCTCGGACTTTAATAAAAGTTGCGCAAGAATTTCATAAACAGCTGGTGAACCATCATGTCTAAAATATAGTTGACTTCCATTAAAGTCACCATTATCTTCACTCATGGGATTTTTCCATGAAGCAGTGCTATTTGTACCTGTAAAATTTTCGCTAATGGAATCTTTCAAATAATTAACACCAGTTATCTTTTCAGAAACGATAAAGTTATCTTGGTTAAGCATAATTTCCTCAGTAACCTCAGGCCCACGACCTCTATCAGTATAGGTATAATAATAACCATAACTATTATCGCCTGTACTCCATTTTTCATAGGTACCCGCAAGGTTTTCACGAAATACTACATCGTAAATCGTTTTTATTTCAGTTTTTGAAGTGTTACTGTCTTTGCACGAAAAAAGTATTCCAAAAATTAAGATGACGTAAATACTACTGTTTTTCATAAATGTATTTAGTGGTTACTAGATTGGTATAAAAAATTCAAAAACTCTATGTTATGGTTTTAAGACTTCCTTGTTGAAGCGTATCCAGTTTTGACCTAATATTTTTTCTATATCTCCCGTACTGTAACCTCTTTTGTCAAGAATCTTTGCAACCTGTAAATATCTATCGGGTTTATCCAGTTCAGGAATCCATGGTGGCCATTGTACTTTGTATGAAGGTTTAAATCTAGTTAGTCTTGGCACATACCAGTTTTCTCGTGTTGCACCTGTAGCTTCTAGACCTTGTATAGCAAAATCTGCAGCTACACCTACATGGTCAATTCCACCTATTTTAACTGCGTGATCTATATGGTCTACATAAGTTTCTAATGTTGTATCCGTCCCTAAGTTAGGTCCGATCATATACCCCAGACATATGATACCTATAATACCCCCTTTATCTGCCATAGCCTTTATCTGCTCATCAGTTTTGGAACGTGGGTGATTCTTGTGCAATGCCTCGCACATAGAGTGATTTATGGAAACCGGAGATTTACTAAATTTTATACCATCGTTGGTTGTTTGCTTACCACAATGAGAAAGGTCTATAATAATACCCAGTTCATTCATTCGTTCTACAACTTCAACGCCATAGTCAGATAACCCAACATTGGTTCTTTCTGTACTCCCATCTCCAATTAAGTTACGAGAGTTGTATGTAAGTTGCATCCATCGCATACCAGCCTCATAAAGGGTATCTAAATTTTTTATAGTGCCTTCTAACATTCTAGAACTTTGAAAACCTAACATTACGGCCACTTTATCTTCTTTTTTGGCAGTAACAATATCATTGGCACTTTTGGTCAACAATAATCTATCTGGATTATTACTGATAATTTGTTTCCATTCCTCTATACTCTTCAAAGATTTTTCAAGTTTCCCAGAATCTAAAGAAGCATTAAAACCGGTATAACCAGATTCAGCCAAAGCTTTAAAAGAATCTTCATTCCAATTACGAGAAATGACCAGACCATCATAGACGACAGCTTTTTTAAACAATTTCTCTATTCCTTTTTCCCCAAGGGTCTGTAATAATTGCTTACTTGAGTCTGCAGGTATAGATTCTAAAATATTATTCAACGAATAAGCTGCTTGAGCAGGAAACAATGCTCCTAACGAAAGTAATTTCGCAAGATTTCTACGTTGTGTATCCATATAATTCTTGATTTTTAAAGTGAAAAAAATCCAATATTTTTATGCTGTAAAAAAGTACACATTGAGAGAAACGAAGTCTCTCAATGTGTTCAAAAACTAACAAACAAATTAGTTTACTAATTAATACCCAGGATTTTGTTCAATGTTAGGATTAACATCTGTCTCATCTTGAGGTATTGGCATTATTACCGTATCTGCACCATAAGGAATTAAACAGATCTGTGCCGTACAGTTTGTTCTAACAATATCCATTTTATTACGCATTAAATCCCATAGACGTTGACCTTCAAAAGCCAACTCTAATCTGCGTTCCAAGAAAATAGCATCGCTAAGAGCATCGCCAGAATCTGAATTATCCGGCTCGTCTGCAATGGCACGTTGGCGTACCATGTCTAAATCATCTTGCGCACCAGCTATATCAGTACCTATTTCCGCTCTAGCTTCTGCACGTATTAAATACATTTCTGCGAGTCTAACAACCTTTACATTATCAAAACCATTGATATCTGGATATTTGATCATTCTATTTGGTGCAAATTCACCAGTTAATAAAGTATCTACTTCAAAGGTGCTTAAACGAGCATCATTCTCAGGATAAAGATCGGCCACATCATTGGAAGGAAGGTAATCACCAAAACCTGCTTGTAGATAAAGACCTGCAATACCATTACCTCCAACATTATCTGTTTCGGTCATCGATATTTCAAAAATAGACTCAGAGCTATTATCCGTAGTCCATAAATCATAATAATTATCATTGGAAATTAAACTATAATCACCTGATTCTATAACACTTGAAGACATTGCTTCTGCATTTGTCCAATCTTCTTGAAAAAGATAAACTTTTGCTAATAATGCCCTAATAGATGTAGGTGATAAAGTATTTGAATTACCACTTCTAGAACTGTCATTCATAAAAGAAATACCTGTAGTCATATCAGAAATAATTTGCTCATAAACTTCCGCTACTGTACTTCTAGACGGTTCATTGTCCAAGTCAAAATTTAAAACGATAGGAACCCCAGGGTGACTAGCATCTGCAGTATAGTTATACTGCTGCGCAAACATGCGTACTAGGTCAAAATACATTAACCCTCTTAGCGCATAAGCCTCACCAATAATATGGTTTTGCTCATCTAAAACAGCATCCGCCAAAATAGTTTCTGAATTAATGATAGCATTTGCCGCATTAATACCTTCATAAGCACTACCCCAAAGCGCTAGTGCCTGCCCGTCAGATACTCTTTGAATATGCTCGGCATAATCTACAATTCTGTTAGCTTGTCCATTTTGTTTTACGTCATCTGCCAATACATCAGGTATCATAATCATGTAACGCCCGTAATATTCAGAGCCAGACAATTTGTTATATATACCGGTAATAGAAGATTCATAACCATCAAGGTCCAATAAGGCCTCTGTATCCGAAACAGATTGTTGCGGAGTAAGTTCTAAAAAAGAGTCTGAACAAGAGAATACGAGTCCAGCCAATATTGTTAATATGAATATTTTATATGTTTTCATGTGTTTCATCATTTAAAGTTGAATATCTAAACCAATGGAAATAGTTTTCACTGCAGGTGTCTGCCCTGTGTAACTACCATTAATTCCCTGCTCTGGATCTATGTAAAGGATATCTTCTTTTACAAAAGTCAAGATATTGGTTCCTCTAGCATACAATCGCATAGAATTCAAACCTAATAGCGAAGTAATTTTTTCGTTAAAATTATAAGCGACGGTTAAATCTCTTAATCGAATATAACTACCATCATATAACCATCTAGTTTGGTTCGCTTCATTACTACCATTACGACCACCCCAAACAAACTGAGGTACCAAGGCATCTGTTGAACCAGGCTGCCATCTGTTATCATAAATAAAATCTGCAGTACTTCTTGGCGTTAACCTTCCATCACCTAAAGTACCTCTTGCTCTAGAATCAAAAATGTAGTTACCGTAAGAATAAATGAAGTTGGCACTAAGACTTACATCTTTATAAGTGAACATAGTATTGAAACCTCCAAAAAATTCTGGAGTTGCAGATTTATCGTCTAAAAAACGCTCTGCATCACTGATATCATTGGTTATCGTAGTTTTAGAAGCGTCAGTATACCACTGTGGATCACCATTTTCTTGGTTTACACCAGCCCAACTATACAAGTAAAAAGATTGAAAATCTTCGCCTTCTTGTCTTCTATAAGCACCATCTGTAAAATCGTCTGTAAGTTCTGTAATCTCATTCTTTAAAAATGTGGTATTAAAACCAACGTTCCAACTAAAATCCTCTTTGTCGATAATATCCGCATTCATAGATATCTCTAAACCAGAATTTTTCATTTCACCAAAATTTTGGGTCAACGAGGAGAAACCTGATGTTAATGTAATAGGCACATTCAAGATAAGATCAGAAGAAGTACGTTCAAAATATTCAACCGTACCGCTAATTTTTGAGAATAGACCAAAATCTACACCTACATTAAAATTCTGCTGACTCTCCCAAGTAAGATCAGGATTAGCAATTTGGCTTGGACTACCACCTGGATTACCGTCATAATCTTGACCAAAAACGTAAAGTCCTTGTGAAGGGAAATTACCAATGGCAGCATTACCTGTTACACCCCAAGAACTTCTAACTTTAAGTAAATCTAAAAACGAAACATCCTGTAAAAAAGATTCTCTACTAGCAACCCAACTACCACCAAACGAATAAAAAGTACCCCATCTATTATCAGCACCGAATCTTGAAGACCCGTCTCTTCTTAAACTAGCTGAAAGGAAGTATTTTCCATCGTAATTATAATTGGCTCTAGAAAAAGCAGAAACGAAAGTATATTCAGATTTTGAACCGCTAATGGCAAATTCTGCCGATGCACTATTTAACGTTCTTAAACTTTGATTTGGAAACTGTGTTCCAGAAGCACTAAAAGACTCATTATTGGTTTCTTGAGCTTCAAAACCGGCAAGAACATTAAAATTATGGTTATCACCTAAAACAAAATTATAGTCTGCCGTTTGTGTACCTACAAAAGTTCTTAAAGAAGTATTGGCTTCGTAACCAATTCCGCCAGAGTTTCTTCCACCACCATATCTTGGGTTTTGATATTGCGATTCTGTTAACGTAAGAAGGTCAAAATTCAATTGCGAACGTAAGGTCAAATTCTTTATTGGCTTTACGGAAACCGCAAAATTATCTATAACTCTAAACTGCTTGTTTTCCCAAAGGTCATCACCACTTAAAGAACCAACAGGATTAGCACCACCTAAAGGAAAATAGTTGGCATGCTCCCCATTAAATCTTCCTTCTTCATCATAAATAGGAATTAACGGTGATAATTCTAAAGAGTTTTTAAACGGATTGTTGAAAGAACCACCATCAAAAAACGTATTTGTTGTACTGTTAGAAACAGATATATTATTTGAAATAGTTAAATAATCCGTTGCTTTAAATTCTATATTACTACGTGCACTTAACCTTTCAAAGCCAGACCCAATAATGTAGTTCTCTTGATCATAATAAGCTCCAGAGAAAAAATATTTTAAATTGTCCGTACCACCACTTGCACTTAGATCGTAACTTTGGGTTATTCCCGTTCTAGTTATAGCATCTAACCAATTGGTATCTGTTGGTTCTCCGGTAGAAGGATCAATCAATTGCTGAAAAGTGGCATCAAATCTAGCCTGAGCTTCTTCAGCTGTATCACCCAAATTCACATAACCTTCAAGAAAAAGTTCTGTATATTCTGCAGCATTTAATGGCTTTAGAATATTATTGTAAGCTTGTGAGTTAAAACCAGTTAATGTTTTCAAGGTAATTTTAGCCTTACCTGAACTACCAGATTTTGTAGTAATCAAAATAACACCGTTTGCACCCCTAGACCCATAAATTGCTGTAGAAGCCGCATCTTTTAACACTGAAATAGATGCGATATCATTTGGATTAATTGATGCCATTACATTGGTACTACTACCACCGTTATCTATGGTACCTATACTACCGTTCTGTACAGGAATACCGTCTATAACATATAAAGGCTCACTAGAAGCAGATATAGAACCAATACCTCTAATTCTAACCTGTGTATTACCACCTGGAGCACCATCTACCGCACTTGCTTGTAGACCTGCGGTACTACCTCTTAATGTCTGCTCAAAAGTAGATACCGGTATCTGTTCTAGCTCCTCACTTTTAACAACACTAACAGAACCTGTTAATGACTCTTTTGTAGATGTACCATAAGCTACAACAACTACTTCATCCAATGAAGCCACATCTTCTTGAAGTACAACGTTGACCGTTGTTCTATTATCAATTGATACTTCTTTAGAAAGCATACCGATATAAGAAAAAACCAAAGTGGTACCATCAGCTATATCAATAGCATAATTACCATCAAAATCTGATTGTGTACCTACGGTTGTACCTTTAATTAAAACATTTACCCCAGGCAAAGGTTGTCCACCTGCATCGGTAATGGTTCCGCTAATAGTATTTTGAAAAATTGTTCCTAAGCTTAAAGAACTTTCGTTTTTTGAAATTGGCGGCAATTTTTTTACAACTACCTGATTTCCAATTATTTTATAGCTTAAATCGGTATTAGAAAAAGCTTTTTCAAGAACAGCGTTCATTTTGGCGTTCTTCAACTTCACCGAAATTTTCTTACTTGTATTTAAAACGTTGTCCTTATAAAAAAAGACATAATCACTTGATTTCTGAATTTCTTCAAAAAATTCTTCGACAGAGATATTCTTTACGTCTATCTGTATTTTATTTTGTGCAAATACAGAGTTAGCGTAAACAGATGATAGGCCTATACCGATAAATAGTAGAAATATTCTCATAATCGTTAGAATTCCGACTGGTATGATATTTTTCATATTTTTGTGTTGGTTATTTAATGTTGCTGCAAAACAGCAATATTGATATTAATTGCCGGAAGATGCGGGAACATCTTCTGGCTTTTTTTTATTGCTACTTCAAAAAATTATTCAGTTTCAATTCATTGGCAAAAGTTTATTTAATTGTTATTGTATTATCAGTTTGTAAATATTCCATATTGGTGCTTTCCTTAATACTATTTATCACAGAAAGTATATCTTCATTTAAATCTAGATAGCCAGAGAAAGTTTCTGTAGCCAATTCTTCATTTTCTATTATTATTTCCAGATTATAATATCTTGATATTCTTTTCATTATGAATTCCATGTCATTATTCTTGAATATGAGAAAACCATCTTTCCAAGAAAAATAATTATCTACGTCTACTTTCTCAGAAACAATACTTTTAGTATTCTTATCATAACTGGCCTTGGTACCAGGAGAAATTTTCATTTTATCTGAATGACTAGAATTCGCTTTTATATTTTGATAACTAATTTGAACACTACCACTTTTAAGAATGGTATTCGTTGAATTTTCATCAGGGTAATTGGTAACTCCAAAAACAGTACCTAGCACTTCTACAACCTGTGTATCTGAAATAACATAAAAGGGTTTCTTTTTGTTATGGGTAACTTCAAAAATTGCTTCGCCCTCTATATAGACCTCTCTCTTATCTTCATTAAAGGCAATTGGGTAAATTAATTTAGAACCTGAGTTCAACCATACCTTACTTCCATCAGAAAGAGTCAATGTTGAACGCTTACCATAAGGAACCCATAATGTATTAAACACGGCCTTATCTGTATCTGCTATATTTTGATTAAAAGTCTGACCATTACCTATGGTGACATTTTTACCGCTTTTAGAATAATTAATATCAGCAACATCTTCTTTGATTTTTAAATCGTTGCCTTTACCTAAAGTAAGAACAACTTCATCTGATGTTGGAGTATTACTGTCAATGGTTGAGGAATTAACAAAGTCAGTTATAGAATTTGTTTCTGAAGTCATATTGTAGTAATAAAACCCAAGACCTATACAACCAATAAAACATGCTGCAGCTAAACTTTTATACCATACATTTCTATTTCTTCTTTTATCCTTTTGGATCGTATTAAAAATTCTTTTTTTCAAATCCGTATTTTCCTCATCGGTAATCGATGAAAAATTTACATTATTCGGATTTATCTTTTCCATAGTTAAATATTAATTATTGGTAAGGCTTTTAAACCTATCAAAGCACTCTAAAATAATAAGCAAGGATTATTTAATTTATAGACAATTTATTTTAAATAAACTACCTTAACGCCTTCAAAGCCCTATACACTATAGTTCTAGCAGTTTGCACAGAGACATCCATTATCTCAGAAATCTCTTCATAACTGCGATCCTGATTAAACCTTAAGAACAAACCTTTTCTTTGTTTTTTGGTTAACGAATCTAAGGCTGCCGCCAAAATCATACGTTTTTCGGTTACAAGTTCTTTTTGAATAATTTCCTCTTCACAAGAAGTAGTATAATTTCTTGCCTGTTGATCTAATGAATATTGATATTCATCTGTAATAGATACCGTCTTAGTGGCGTATTTTCTATTTATCTTTCTCTTTAAGCATTTAAACAAATAGAACTTTACATTATCGGTCATCGATAAATTTTCGCGGTATTTGTATAGATCAACAAAAAGATCATGAATACAATCCATGACATAAGTTCTATCCTTTATACAATTTATACCATAGCTAAATAAACAGTCTATATAAATGTTGTATAAATCTCCAAGAGCAGACTCATCTCCATCTATTAATTTTCTCCAAACGTGGGTCTCTGTATTCTTAACAACAAAAACCTTTTTCTTATTTGCGCCCGACTCTTTACCTTCTTCATCTTGCACACCAAAATCAGAATTTACGGCTAAACCAAGTTTACTATGTTTTTGCATGAAATAAAGAATTTAGTGGATTCATCAACAATCCCTTTCTATTCTAAGTAATATATTTAAGTTTTATAGACATCATTGAGAATTATTTAATGAATTTTACAATTCTTTCAATTTTAGACTATTTATATTTAATTATTCTTAGTAGAAGCGCCTCTAAAAACGCTTTCTCATAATAATAAATTAACATTTAATTTACACGATTAGTTTTTGAATAATAATATGCTAAAATGTAATAGTGTTTTAATTTCAGTTTAAATGTTTAAAATACAAATAGAGTCAAAATTTGTCTAAATAGATAAATTAATTCTTTTAGATTAGTGTTTCTAAAATAGAAATATTTGTAATTGTACACATATCTGTACGTTGTGCAACAAGTTTAAAAATGACTCTTCAAAAATATAAAATACCAATAGTTGTATGTTTGATTTTTCTAATCACTTCGCCAATTGGACAAATGGTTTTCGGATACGCAGGTGGATTTTTAGCTTACTTGGCATCCGAAATATTACCATACTCAGCTCACGAAGTAGCTACGGAATTAATGTTGGTTCTAAGCCTGATTTGCTTGGTTGGATTTTTTTATGTGAAAAATAAAATTGGACTAGTAATTACAAGTGTGTTATCTACGTTCTTTATTTGCAATACTATTTTGTTTTATGCTATGAATTCTAAAGCTATGCGCGAATATTTTTATCCTGATAGATATATAATTGGAGCAATTGTTTCTTTAATAATTCTTGGAATCCTAACTAGATTGAAAACAAAAAAACCAGTTGCTAACAATGCCTAAACGTAATGCGGACTTTAGGGCAAAACCGAAAGGTCTGTGTATATTTATGAAGTCGCTAAATCTTTGGGATTTAGCTTTGGACAAGAAAAAATAAAACTAAACCAAAAGCTTTAGCTTCGTGCGTAGACGGAAACGAAAAGTTTCCTTAATACCGCACTACGCTTAGCCGAGAACGTTGTAGGTAATTTAAAAAACCTAAATATTGAAAATGAAAAATCGATTTAAATTCAAAAATTGGAAAAAATATCTATTCGAATTTCTTTCGATTTTTCTTGCTGTTACTCTTGCATTTCTAATGGATAGATGGAATGACAATAGAAAAGATGGCATTGCAGAAAATAAAATCCTCGAAGAAATTTATAATGGATTAGAACGTGATAGTTTAGATATTGCCAACGACGAGCAATATTACAAGATTGCATTTAGTGGACTTAAATATTTCAACAAAATCATAGACGGAGAAACTATTCAAAATGATTCACTAGTTTCCTTCTATCACCTATTCTCTAGAGAAAGTATAGTTGTTCAAAATAAATCTGGATATGAATCTTTAAAATCACGAGGTTTAGAAACCATTAAAAATGATTCCTTAAGGAGCTCAATAATCGATTTGTATGAAGTTGATTATGAATTAGCTAGAAAGTTTAACGAGGAACATAGCGAATACAAATTTATGGACAATTATTTCCATAAGATAAATGAAGTAATTGCCCCAAATTTCATATATGATGAGACAAATAATATAACGGGCATTAAACTTCCAATAGAGCTAGATGAAAAAGAAAGGAACTTATTGAAAAGTTATATTTGGAAAATCGCAGTTGGGAAACAAGACAGAGTCGATGCTTCCCGATATGGAAAAGTTAAAATTGGCGAATTAAGAACGCAAATTAAAAAGTATATAAATAACAAGCTGCAGTAAAACTACCTACAACACAAACTATAAACAATACGGGCTTCGGGCTTAATCGCAGGTTTTGCGTATTTTTATGAAGTCCGCAAAATCTTTGGGATTTTGCTATGACCAGAAAAAAGAAAAAACAAAACCAAAAGATTTCGCTATGTGCGTGGCGGAAAGTCAAAGCTAGTTTGCTCCCGTACTGTTCATAGCCGAGACGTTAGCAAACATTAGAGAATATGATATTTAATAGAAAAAATAAAAAACTTAAGACATACATAGCATTACTCGAAGAAATTGGACAGAAAGAGTTTTTGATGCCAATAGAAGAAATAAGATTAGGAAATCAGTTTGCAGAATTAAAAGACTCAGAACTTCTAAAGAAGACTCTGCTCGTGGACAAATATCTTAATCACAAAAATTATCACTTAAAAAGAGTTATTGCAATAGCCTTTAGACGATTAGAAATATTTGATGATGCTGAAATAAATCAAGCAATGAGTAGATTCCTTTCTGATTCCGCCCATTGGGTCGTTTATGATGCAATCTGGTATTTCAAGGAGGCTAAAACAACTGACGAACAAATAATTGGAACCATTAAAAACATATCTGTAAAAACTGAATTGACTGATGAGCAATTAGCCGAAACATCACCATCATCAGACTCGACTGTTAATATGAAATGGATGTCTGATGAAGCACTTGAAATACTAAAATAACGATTTGCTAACAAGGTGTATAGTGCATACCCTCCGGGATACGCACCATACACTAAACGTTGTACTGCATTATGACCAACCATCAAATTTTTATTTAAAACAACAAAATGCAATTGGAAAAAGAGCTATTTACAGCTTTGTTTGAAGCTAATAAGAATCGTGTAATTGAGCTAATAGAACGCAATAAAATAGACATAAATAAATACTCGGAATTTTCTAGTGAAAACTCAATTTTAATTGAATCGCTTTTATGTCAATCTGAATTTAAGGGTTCACAAAAACAACTTGAAATCGTTAATTTTTTAATAGAAAACAACGTCAATCTCAACTGGAAAAACAAACGTGGATTCAATGCTCTCCATATTGCACTTGAATATCACGAACTTTCAAAAATATCACTTGCCTTAATCAAAACCGGTAAGATGGACATCAATATTGCGGAAGAAAAAAATGGAAATAATCCTATTTTTACTGCCATTAGAGAGTACGGAAAAACTTGGCGAGAGGAACAAAAAGAATTAAATAAGATAAGATTCGAAATCATAAAAGAATTGCTAAATCTTGGAGCGGATTTGGACAAACTTAATAAAAGTGGAATTTCATCAAGACGGTGGATTGAGATATCAAATGACAAAAAATTGCATGAATTGATTGAGAAACACGACGCAAAATAACGCAGTACAACAATACCTAAACGTAATGCGGACTTTAGGGCAAAACCGAAAGGTCTGTGTATACCTGCCTGCCGGCAGGCAGGTTTATAAAGTCGCTAAATCTTATAGATTTAGCTTTGGAACAAAAAAGAAAAAGCAAAACAATAAGCTTTAGCTTCGTGCGCAGACGGAAACGAAAAGTTTCTTTGCCCCCGCACTACGCTTAGCCCGAACGTTAGCTGCAATGCCGAAAAAATGAAAAACATCGCATACATATTAATCATTCTATTCCAATTTCAGTTCGTAATCGGACAAGAAGATGTAATCTATATCTCGAATGACAAACAATACGGAGAATTGAAAAACGGACTTCCTGAACGAGACTCAATAATTGAATTAACTCGCAACGGAAAGATAATCGGAAAAGGTGCTTTAGCAGTTGACAAAAACGGAATTAGTGACTTAAAGGTTGGATATTGGAAAGAATACTATGAAAACGGAAAGTTAAAATCTGATGGAAATTACAAATTAGGCTCTTATATAGGCTGTGGTGTTGGTGGAGCGTTCCGTGCTTTTCATTATTATCGAAATGGATTATGGAAATTCTATAACGACAAAGGAAAACTGATTTATGAATTGATTTTTGAGCCGACTGAATTACACATTGCAACGACCTGCGAAGGTGGAGATAAATTACTTTTCGGAATTATTAAAGAAATCCCGCTAAAATATTGGGGAGATTTAACGAGTGATAAAGTATTTGAATTACAGAAAATTAAAAACGAAGAAGATGATTTTACAGAAATATGGACACCTTTAAACGGGCGAATATTTATAGAAATAATTAAAAATTAGTGAATAAAGCACAGCAGCTAACACCGTATAAAAAACATAGGGCGTTTGTGCTAAACTGAAAGGTCTGTGAATATTAATGAAGTCCGCTAAATATAAAATTTGGCATTTTCAATAATAAAGATAAATACAAAATATTATATTTGGCTAAGTGTTAAACCCCAAATGTAGTGCTTATCACCTGCCCTACGTTTCTTATACTGAACGTTGTAGTGCATTTAAGAAAATGAAAGCAACCATTAAGATATCGCTACTAATTTTAATTATGACAACAATTGGTTGCCAGGATTCTGAACGTAGGAAAAAGAATGAACAACTAGCTCTAATTGAATACGGAAAAATCAATAATCAAAAAGATAGCTTGGGTGTAGAACTTGAGCTAAGTAAGTTTGAAAATTTCAGAGAACTACTGAATCGGACTGAAGAGGTCGCTTGTCATGATAGTCTGCCAAAAGTCAACTTCAGAACTGCTACAAATTTATAAACAGTATACTTCCATAATCCATGTTGGAAAAAGTACCTGTGCATACTTTTCAAGCATAAAAATACGATTAGAATCCACAACGATACAGTAACTAAATCATGGGATTTATATTACCCATTGGACAGTATAGAAAATGTTTTAAGAAGGGACATCGAAAACTATGGCAAAAACCCAATGCTAGCTGACAAACCTGAAAAGCTACTTATTTATATCTCATACGACACAAATGGACTTAAGAAATTACCTAAAACTTTGGATAGGCTTACCGAAGCTTACTCAAAAATTACTGATAGTACTAATATAAATATATGGCTAGACGAAAAATTTGACATACCACCTCCGCCAAACGAACCTGAATATGTAGAGGAAATAGAGTTTACGGAATAAAAACGCACTACAACAGAACCTAAAATTAATACGGTGGTTTGGTGTTTATTCCGAACGTTAGTGTAATTTTATAAGGTCGTCAAATCTGTTTGATTTGACATTTTTAATAACAAAAAAATAAACGCAAACAAAAAGCTTTGTCTTAGCACGAAGACGGAAACTTTACAGTTTCCTTGGTTCCGCACTAATCTTAGCTTTGGCGTTTTGCGAAAGTTTGACTCGTCCTGTAATATATATATTACATAATGAATATGAAAAAAGATTAAGGGGGATATCTTAAAAGAAATTGTACAAGAATTGGATTACGGAAATAACTGTAATTACAATATAAAATATAGATAAAATTGTCACCATTCCTAATGTCTTAGATACTTCAGCAGAATAAGATTTAGTAGAATTTTTACGAGATGACTTGAATAAGATAAATAACCAAAAAGCAAATTAGATAAAATTAGAAGTGTGAAAAAGCTTCGATTCATTATAAATATCTTCGCATAATAGCAGCAAATCAATTCGTTAACAATTACTATTTAGATTTGTTATAAATAATTTGGATAATTTAAAATGCAAATATACATTTGCCTCAAATTCATTATTTAAATTAAGTCTAAATTAAAACAGATGAAAAGAATACCAATTGTCATTATCGTAATGCTACTCTATAATTTTACATTTGCACAAAACGCAACGATAACAGGAACAGTAACCGACATAGATAAAACACCCCTATTTGGTTTAAATGTTTCAATATTAAGTACGGTCAAAGGAACACAAACCGATGAAAACGGAAAATTTGAAATCGCTAACTTGGAACAAGGAGATTACACTGTTATCTTTTCTTATATAGGATTTAAAACAAAAGAAATTCCGGTTACCGTTTCAAACGATCAAAACATAAATTTAGGCTCAATTCAACTATTTGAAGGAAATGAGATATTATCAGAAGTTACGGTTGAAGCTGAACGTAGAAACAAATTTTCTCGAAAACAGACAGCCTACGTTTCTAAAATGCCCTTAAAAAACATTGAGAATTCTCAAGTTTACAATACAATTACCAACCAGCTACTTATTTCTCAATCAGTAAACACCTTTCAAGAAGCTTTATCTAATGCCGCAGGTATTACTCAATTATGGTCATCTACGGGTAGAAGTGGTGATGGTGCAGGGTATTATTCAAGTCGAGGTTTTGCTGTTCAACCACAATTGGTAAATGGCGTACCTGGTATTACAAATGGTTTTATAAACCCGTCTAATGTAGAACGCATTGAGGTAATCAAAGGTCCCTCTGGCACTTTGTTCGGTAGCTCTGTAACTTCTTATGGCGGTCTAATTAATATTGTAACAAAAAAACCATACAGTGGTACAGGTGGTGAAATTACTGTTTCAGGTGGATCTTATGATTTTGCAAAACTAAATGCAGATGTAAATGTTAGCCCTAACGACAACTTATCTTTACGATTTAATGCTGGTTTTCAGCAAGAACATAGTTTTCAAGATGCTGGTTTAAAGAAATCAGTTTTCGTAGCTCCGTCAATTTCGTATAAGGTTAATAATGACCTTACGCTTAACTTTTCTTATGAAGCATCTGGTAACGAACAAACCAACGAAACGTTTTTGTTCTTAAACCGATATGCTCCTTTAGCTTTTAATTCTATTGAAGAATTAGATTACGATACCAATCTATCTTTTACTAGTAATGATGTTACTATTGACAATATCACTCAAAATTACAGAGGTGAAATCGCCTATAAAATTTCAGACCAATGGGATTCTCAAACTTTAATCTCTGGTGGTCTTGCTAAATCATTAGGTTATTATACTTATTTATGGAACGGCTCTGATAATCTGTTCAATTTATATGCGCAAGACACTGACGCAAGAACAAAAACACTTAACCTACAACAAAACTTTACAGGAACTTTTAAAATTGGTGATATACAGAACAAATTATTAGTGGGTATAGATTATTTAGATTACAATATCATTGATAACAGCTCTAATTGGGGCTATTTACATACTATAAATTTAGATGGTGATTTGGTTTTCGATGAGCCTGAGATAAATGAAGAAAACTTAAGTACCGCATTAACAGGACTAGGTTATTTAGACAGTGATATTCAACAAAATATTTTTGGCGCATATATTTCTGATGTTATTAATATATCGCCTTCGTTATCTGTAATGGGAAGCGTTCGTTACGATAGATTTAACTACCAAGGTGATAAGAACACAGATACTGATGATGACACCGAATATACAGAAACTACGTTTTCTCCGAAATTTGGGATTGTTTACCAACCTATCATCAACGAACTATCGCTTTTTGCAAACTACCAAAATGGTTTCTCTTACGTAAACCCACAATATATTACTGATTATGATTCAGGGGAAGTTACGCTTCAAGCTTATGATGTTGAGCAAGCCAATCAATTTGAAGTTGGTGCAAAATCGAATATGTTCAACAGCAAATTAGAAGCAACTTTAAGTTACTACAATATTAATGTTGATAACAAATATTATTGGGCGACACAAACTCAAGATTTAGAAGTCAATAGTCAAGGTATAGAATTAGAAGTAAATGCCAACCCAATTGAAGGCTTGAACATTCACTCTGGGTTTAGTTATAACGATTCTGAAATAACTAACTCTCCTTCTGCTACAGAATTAATAGGAAACAGATATGGCGAGTCTGGTCCAGAAATAACCTATAACTTTTGGACTGATTATAAATTTCATAAAAACTTTGGAGTTGGCGCAGGTTTCAATGGTCAAAGTGAATATGACACCATGGTAGACTACAAAGCAACAACAGGAAGTTTTTTCATACCAGGGTATACTATTTTTAATGCATCTATCTATTATGAAACAGATAAATATAGAATTGGTGTTAAAGGAAATAATCTAGCTGACAAAACCTATTATTCAGGATGGAGCACTATAACGCCACAACAACGAAGAGTAATTCTAGGTACGTTCAGTTTTAAATTTTAGTATATAACAAACAAAGGCAACTGAGAACAGTTGCCTTTACTTCTCTTTTGATATGGCGATAAAAAAACATATTCTAACACTACATAAAATACTGGGTCTAGCCACAGGAATTGTAGTCTTTATTGTGAGTATTACCGGTTGTTTATGGGCTTTTAGAGCAGAAATAGAAAGTACTTACAACGAATATAAAAAAGTAGTACCTCAAGATGCCCCCATACTTACACCTACAGAAGCAAAAACAATTGCTAAAAAAGTATTTCCTGACAATCATATTCACGGAAGCCTCTTTAAAAAAGCAGATGATGCCATAGAAGTTATATTTTATGATGCTGAACCAGAATTTTACCGTAGTGTATTTTTAAATCCATACACAGGAGAAGTAATTCAAGTAGACGATCACCTTACCGGTTTTTTTGCTTTTGTTCTTAAAGGGCATGTACGAATGTGGTTACCTAAAGGTATTGGAGAACAGGTGGTAGGCGCATCAATTTTACTATTTATATTCATTATCATTTCCGGTTTTATTTTATGGATTCCTAAAAAAAGAAAAAACTTAAAACAACGATTAAAATTCGATTGGAAAAATACCACAAGATGGAAACGCAAAAACTTTGATTTACATACTGTCGTTGGTTTCTACATTTGTTCGTTGGCATTAATATTAGCCTTCACAGGCTCAATGATGTCTTATAACTGGTTAATGTATGTTGTTTATAAATCTGTTGGTGGCAACAAAGAAGTAACATTTATTATTCCTGAAAACAAAAGTCAAACCTTAGCTAAAAAGAGTGAAATACCTATGGACGGGTTAATCGTAAAACTGATGAAAGAATCACCAGAAGCCACTTCATATGAACTGCACTACCCGAGTTCTAAAGATGAGAGTATTTATGTTGAAGTGTCTAACAGTGAAGATTTATATTACGATGCCGATTTTAGATTCTTTGACCAAAATACTTTAGAAGAAATAGAAACACCAAGTATTTATGGTAAATACAAAAATGGCAAAGCTGCCGACAAAATTGTTCGTATGACCTATGATATTCACATTGGAGCAATTGGCGGTATAGCTGGTAAAATTATTGCTTTTATAATCAGTTTACTTACAGCTAGTTTACCCGTAACTGGTGTATTACTCTGGTACGGAAGAAACTACAAAAAGAAAGACGGAAATTTAAAAAAAGAACAATCTTACTAAATTTAATGATTATGCCTCAATTCAAATACTGCTAGTAGCCGTCGAGCTTTTAATCGTTACGCGAATTTTTACAGGATTATTTTTATTTTAGCACTAAAACAACTGAAAAAAAAGCAAATATTTTAGAGATTACACTAATACTAAAGATCTGCGTATTTTATTAGGTTGCTAATCCCAAAAGCTATTGGGAATAGATTTAACTTTCAACAGGAAAAAATAAAACAAAGCAGTAATATTATATAAACCTGATAGCATTTAGCATATTTCAATTATACAACAACTAACTGCGCATTACTATAAATTCAACGTAAGCCCAAAACTAACATTAGAAGATTTATTATCGTCTAGCTCAGAATTAAAATTGATTACCGAGTAGTTATAAAGTGCAGAAAAACTGATTCTTTTTGTTAGCGGCATTTGCGCCTTAAACTGACTTAAAATTCTATGATTACTAATATTATCGTACAATGGCTGAAAGTAAAAAGTTCCAGTAATATCTAAATTATACTTTTTAAAATTCTGATTTAAAGAAAGGTAACTACTGTTTCTATGATTGTAGAATTTTTGGTCTGATGATGCAACTGACTCTACTTCATAAATATATGAGTTACCCAAATAAGCCAATGTTCCTTTTTTATCTAAAATTTTAAGACGTAAACCAACACCCAATAGGTTTCTATCGGATATGGTCAAGTTCTCATTATATTGATTTTGAACAAATGCCTCTAAACGAAACAGGTCTGTCAATTTCTGATTAAACCTAGCATGTAGAAAATATGAATTTTGAAAGTCTTCATCTTTAGATCGTATTAAATTTACATTTCCTATAAAAAAGTAAATACTCTTAAGATTTTTAGACTTAAACTGCGTTGTAACATTTGAGTTGATCTGAAGAATATATTCGCCATTGTTATCGGTATAATTAAAAAGCAAATCGCTATTCAAAACAAACCTCAACGAGTCTGTATGCATGCGTTTAGATTCTATATTCACTAACTGAGCCTCGACAAAAAAGCTTATGAAAAATATGGAGATACAGCAAATTAATGTAATAAAATTTAAGGTCGGTTTCATGGAAAGTCGCACTTCTAATTCTTTAGCTATGTAGGCAGCATTTGTTTACAAAACTATTGCTAAATATTTTCTAAGAAAAGAAGTAAAGACTTCTATTTCAACAAAAACAATGATTGTTCGTTTTTATGCATTGTCAACTTAAAAGTTAAAGCCCAAGCTAAACACTAATCTATTTCCATCTCCACCATGGTAAAAACCCAAATTTCCTGTTAGGGCACTAAACCCTGAAATCCAAACAGACCCACCATAATCATTGTGCCATTTAGAAGAATTATCATTATCTGACCAAATACGCCCGTAATCAAATCCGGCACTTACGCCCATTTGTATAGGTATAAAATTAGTTCTAAACCTTGTTACACCTACTCTAAGGTCGGTACTTTGGTAAAAGGAAGATTTACCGTTGAACCTTTCATTTCTATAAGCTCGTAAGCTGGTATTACCACCTAATACAGCACCATGATAAAATTCATAATTATCACCTAGTATTGCTTCTCCCGCTATCTTAGTTGCTATGACCGCTATACCACTTGGGTGTAATGGGTATGTTAATGAAACGGAAGGTTTTATATAGGCAAAACTATTATCATAACCATTTATATTGGATTTATAACCCGTGGCAATATCTGCAGCCATTACACGATTTGGAAATGCAGGATCATTTTGATTTTTATACCCATACCCTATTTCACCAGACAAATACAATTGTTGATCATAAACGTCATTATCCTCTGTAAATACCTGCCCAACTAGACGCTCATCATCATTGGAAACGTCAAAAGATTCTAGAGATGATTTTACATAGAAACTACTACCCATACTTTTGTGAATTAAATATGGAGATATATTCCATTGTCTTATACGTACCCTATTAAAATCTCGGTCTAAATCAGAATTATATTGCGACTCATTACCTTCTCCAAAATAATTCATTGTAAAATTAGGACTAGCATACCTTGCATCAAATCCAAAGTTCCAATCATAGAAAACATGTGCAAACTCTGCATTATAGTCTATAGCATAACCATTAGTAGCAAAAAAATATTCAGCACCAATGGTATGCTGTGATTTAAATGGATTGTTTGCCAGACCATAGGTTGTAAAACGGTCTTTTAATCCTATTCTAAAGCCGGTATCTCCATCAAATCCTATACTAGGAAAAACAACGTTCTCTGTATATTTTCTTTTCTGATAATCATATGTATTGATGTCATAAGAATCCGTAAGCCATTTTTTAGACTTTGGGTTGATGATAGTATTGTTCTTACTTTTAAAATCATACAACTTTATCTTTCTGGTGGTTTTAAAATCATAGGTGTCATTTTTCTTGCCACCAATAATTTTTATATCTATAAAATCATCTCCCTTACCTTCAACAGTAAAAGTATCTTTACCATCCAAACCGTATATCCAAATTTCTTCCGTTTGTTTTGCGTTATAGGTATTGTTGAAAATTACAGAATCATGAGAAATTGAAATATTGGTTTCACCATTAGATTTTCTGGTTATTACCACCTCATCGTCATCTTCAGTACCTAGAATTACCTCAAAATTATTAAGGTAATCGTAATAAGACTTTGCTATGGTCTGTAAACCATCTCGGCGAGATTGTAGGTTCTTTTTTATCTCATCTATACTTTGGTCTTGAGCAGCTTCTGGTAAGGTATTAAATGCCGATGCTATAGCTTCATCAGATAAATTTTTTTGAATAAAATCTACTTGCTTTTTCCAATCGTTCCAATTAGCAGTTTTTATAAAGGTCTTATCTAATGGATAACCAGATAGATTAAACCACTTTACATTCTTTACATCAGCATCATAACTTTCCATTTTACGAAGCAATGGAAAAGTAAACTTTAATAACCTTATAATGGTTCCGTCATATTTAGGAAAAGCTTGATCCCAATCTCTTGGAATAGCTTCGTATCTCTTTTTACCGTCTTCTGTTTTAAATTGAGCCCAACGCCATTGATCTTGATGACGATCCCAGTTTCCTACTAGCATATCAAATAAACGAGCTCTGATAAAACTAGGTTCATCTACATAAGAATTTTTAGTTTCCATCAATTCTAATCGTAGATCTGTAGTGCTTATAATATCGTCGGGTTTACCAAAAGTTTCAAAGTTTTTGTTTTCGTCACCTGCGTGCTCTTCTAACATAAAAAGCGCGTTGCCGTAATCTTCATTATAAATACCCAATCCTTTTTGTTTAGGTACATAGTAAATTTTAGGGTTCGCATGCAGCACATTTAAAGTTTCGGATAAATCGTTCATTGCAAATTGGGCATACGGGTGTGCAGTGGTATAGAAATCCATCAAATATCGCTCGGCAACGGTACCGTCAAGGTAATCTTCAACATAGTGATTGTTAATTGCATTAGTTTGCAAAAAACGCAATGCACTCTTACGTAATGCACGTAAGGTATATTCATTTTCATTATCATCTATAAGTCTAAGCGATCTTGATTGGGTTCCCCCACCTTCAGAAACTGGTTTTACATTATTGGGCAATTCATCTAAATACAATACCGGAGCTTCAATTTCTTTACTATAAAGACTTCTAAAATGATCGCCCCAAAACCATTTATAAAATCCGCTTTTATCAGTTTCTTCTTTAGAATAAATAGATGCCTTTGCTGTATTTGTATTTAGTTTTTTAGGATAAGAAATATCATCTAGAGAAAGGCGTTCTCTTTTTATATTTTGGTTAAAAGCTAAGGCTGAAACACCATTTTCAATCTCTATTAAATCAACCTCAGAACTGCCATCTTTATAAACGGTCAGTTTTGCATAACCATTTTTATCAGATTTAACATGTTCTTCTTTAGGGGCTCTAGCTTTTTCAGTTTCACCCACTGCCCCACTAATAATTTGAGGGATACCATCGTCTTCTAGATACTGTAAGTTTCTGTCTTTACCAGAAACAAAAATAACATCATTGAATTGACTGGCAATAGTTTCCATTCTACCACGTAAATTTCTGTTTTCTTTATTTTGGTATGATTGTGGAGTAAAACCTCCCATCTTGTCTATTGCAGAAATTTTAGAGTTACTCATGACCGGTTGATACATAGCAACGATTACTGTTTTTCCTTGACTATCCTTTAAATCATCTTTAAATTCTGCCAAAAACTGATCTCTGGTCTTTATTTCACACTTCTGATTGATGTACGGGTGATTATCCCAATCTTCTAAAAACCACTGAGAATCTACCATTTCTAATACAACTTCATCATTTATTGTTTCCTTCTCAATTGGGCAACCGTCATTTGGCCAAAATTTGGCTTTACTGTTATCCTGTAAAAAGGATTCAAGGTCATCTATACTTTGTGGTGCACCTGTTAGCCATTCATTTCTGCCAGGTGTTAAAATAACATTACCGTCAAATTGGTCCCAAAGGGTCATTAGGGGTTTTAAATATGCCTTTGCCATGCCTTGGTTTTCTTCTTTTCCAGGAAAACCTTTTTGATTAATGACATTACCTAAAAGCAATAATGTAGCATTGGTATCATTTTTAGAATCCAGATTAATTTGTTCTAAAACCTTTTTGGCTTCTTGAAAAGAAACGTTGCCCACATTGGAAGTAATGTAAAAGGAATGGGAAACCTCTTTTTCTGAATTGGATTTTAACTCATTTACATTTTGAGAGTAAATAAAATAATGTCCAAAAAGAAAAATCAATAATATGAATTGTGAACGCATGAAGTTGTTTTTGTTTGTCTGATTGATGTTATTATAGTCGGTCTCTTACTTTTATATTTTATAGATGTTTGTCAAGTATAATAGACAACACACCTAATTTTATAATTATAATTAAAGCGTCTATATATTACTTTAATATCAGTTATAAATCGATGACCATATTTATCGGTTGTAGTACAAAAATACCTAGGTATTTAGTAGTGAATTAACTCGATTAAGAATTTAAGTAGCCATAAAAATTATCTACATCTTCGTTAATTTATAATGACCAAAGGTTTCTGTATTTTTGAAGCTTAAGAATAGCTTAAAACATATTAGAATTTAAGATTAAAGTCTATACTTCCCAAATGCAAAATTTAAAAATCCATTATCACCCAGACATTTCGTCTTTAGAGCACAAATCAATTTTTACCAGACTTGCAACAAGGAGTATTGCTATACAGGGCGATACTATTTTATTGCTTTATACAGAAAGATATGAAGACTATAGCTTACCCGGTGGTGGTTTAGATGACGGCGAAGATAAAATAGAAGGTATGATTCGTGAACTGAGTGAAGAAACCGGAGCGTTAGAGGTGAGAAATATTAAACCCTTTGGCATATATGAAGAATATAGACCATGGCACAAACCAGATTTTGATATTCAACACATGATTTCTTACTGTTATACCTGCGAAATCAATACAGAGCTTGGCGCATCTAAAATGGAACATTACGAAATTAAAAATGGCATGACAGCAAAATGGGTAAACATTTACGAAGCCATTGCTCACAACAAAAAAACAATGCTTGAAAGTGCTAAAAAAGGAATGTCCATTGAGAGAGAAACCTTTTTATTAGAACTGTTGGCTGAGCGTATGTCATAAAAATAGTTCTGAATAATAAATTATAGTAAAAGCGTAATACTCACCGCTCCACACCTATCTAGAAATATCATAAAAATGAAAATTCAACTCTTAAGTTTTGTAGTATTACTTACCATTACACAATCATTAATTGGGCAAACTAAAAAGCAGCAGAAAGAAGCAGAAGCTTATTATAAAAATGAGCAATTAGTTAACAAATTTACAAACTCATGGTATTGGCTATTCGGACCATCTAATAGCCAAGAAAATAATAAAGATTACAGTATTGTACATTGGGAGTTAAATGAAGGTGGTTGGTATTCTGGACAAGGTTTCAACAATGATTATAACGGTTATGGCATTCAACATAAACCAAAAGACAACAGCTTTATTTTTAGTAATTGGAAAAATACGAGCCCTAACGGAATGACCTTGTCACAAAGTCTGGATTATAGCTTTATGGGCACATATGAAAACCAAGAGAAAAATGGTTTTGGTATTACTAAGTGGTCTAATTACAAGCCTTTTAGTAATGAAAATTATAAAAATGTTATAAAATATGTAGGTGAGTATAAAGATGGTGTATGGAGTGGCTACGGCATCATTTACTTTAGAAATGGCACGTATAAATCTGGCATTTTTGTAGATAGCATATTAAGTAAAGAATTACCTAAAATTGAAGTACTAGAAGCTCTAGGTTTTTAAAGAGTCTCTTTTAGTTAAAAGGTAAATTATCAATAAAAAGGCAGCAATATAAATTGCTGCCTTTTTTATTTTTATAAGATGTAATATCAATAGACTATTGTGTTTAGTCTATGCCCTGTGCATCGCTAATAACACGATCAATGAAGTCGGTATTTATATATAAAAGCCTTGCTAGGTTGTACAGTACATTAACTTCACTATCATCTATATGCCCATCTGCATAAGAGATAATAGATAAATCTCTAAGAATATTTAGCTTTTGCATAACCGAAAGAACAATATGTAAATCATGGGTAAGTTGTTGTACCTCACTGATCATTTCATCTTCAGTTAGACCTTTAATGGTCATCATACAATTTGCAAATATTTTAGGAGCTACAATGCTACTTAACGCTTGTATTTCTGAATCGTCTACTACCCCATCTGCATTAGATATTAAATAACCGCCTAAGAACATTAAACGCTGAATTTTCTCTGAATGTTCGCCCTCTTCCTCTAGGTTTTCTGGCTCCATTAATGACATAATGCGTTTAATTTCAACCTCCATAGCCTCTTCGGTAATTTCACCCGTAATGCTATCGTTAAATGCCGCATACGTTTCACTCTTATTAAAAAGCTCTAACGCTTTAATTCGTAATGGGCTAAATGGGTGGCTACTGTACCAATCTGAAGGATCATGATTGGCATCATTCAAAACCTCTTCTAAATCTACAAACTGCTCTATATAAGAATTCAATTGAAAGTCTAAAGAATCTGTAGTTACCCCAGAAGATAGTTTAAAGAAGGTACGCCCCACAGCCTCAAAATCTTGACAACATAGGAGTCCGGCTCTATCCGCACTGATTTCTGCATTTCTGTTCCATGCATAAAGTTTCATTGCATGTATTGGTGCCAAATCATTTTCACCAGTATCTAGAATTTGCCTTACCGGATAATCAAAATGCTCAAATAGCACATGCCCTATTTCATGACCAACAACAAAGGTCAACTCCTCTTTAGAAAAACGCTCTAAAATACCTGATGATAAAATGATATATAATTTATTCTCATCTGGCGGATAACAAGATGCATTGAACATATCGCTTTGATATACAAAAAACTCAATGTCAGCTTTAAGCTTTAGAATATTCTTGCAATGCTCACCAATTTCATGAAGCATCGGTGCCAAAGTTTTTGTTAGTCTTAAACTAGATTTTAATAAGTGTTTTCTAGATTTAAACTTACCGCTATTGGTATTTACTTTTTCTAAAGTTTTTTGTATTAATTCATCTTGTTGAAAAGCGATAACATAATCTCTATCAGCATCATAAACCAATAAATTTAAATCTATATCCGCTCTTTTATTAGTGTAAATTTCTGGTTCTTCAGCTACAATTGCTTTATGGTTCAATGCATTGATTTCTTTAATTTTGGCAGTATATTCTGTTGCCAATTCTGTAGTTATATTTTGAAAAACTACACTCGCTTCTTGTATTTTTTCTAAATTACCAGATGCTTGAGCTTCGTTCAACTCGGTCAACATTCTTTCTTGCGCAGTATTGATAGCCGCTTGATGTTCCTTTTCTAAATCTGCTAATGTTTGTGATGTATATGACATAGTTTGCTTATGCTTGAGTTAATAGATTTGTATTAGATATTTTCATTAGGCGACCTTTTAAATCGAATATTCCCAGTATTTGATCTTTTCCATTTTTAGCTACTACATTATTACCGGGTAGCTCTACTTCATACCCTTTAGATTTTAAGTAAAAGAACAAGCTGTATTTATGTGGAAAATTGTATTCTGATGCTACTTTGGAAAAGTGAGAGCAAATTAACGCTGGTGCAGTCCTTGCCTTACTATCTGCCTCTTCTGATTTTATGGTAACATATACTATCAATCCTTTAAAGGTTAAAGGCACGTAACAGCTTTCTCCTAAAATTACCGATGCAATGGTGGAGAAAAACACTCCGGGATCCGAATCTGTTTCTATTTTAGGAATTGTGAAATCTTCTATTTGGTACGTTTCTCCTAAAGCTTTTACACCTAATGATGTTTGTATGAATTTCTCAGGAATACCACTTTGGTTATTTCCCCATGCCCACAACCAACTTTTCTCGTTCTCAGAATACGTTCCAAGCACTTGAATATTAAATACCTTATCTTCTCCAAAAGTTACTTTTCCATCAAGCATATCACAGCTCCAGCCTAAGCCTTCCACCATTTCTCCAAAAATTTCTTGTTTTTCAATAGAACCTACAAAAGCCTGGTTATAAAGCTCTTGTATAGAAACAGCTTCTTTTTGACTTTCTGTAGTACTTTCAGAACTATTCTCTTTAGCACAAATAGCAGTACTTCCTGTTTCTGTTCCTATATTAGAAGCAGGACTACTATTCTCTGCAAAATCTTCCAATTTATCTTCTAACAAAGAGATAATACGCGCTGTTCTATCTTCTACTTTATCTGCGTTTATTACCGGACTATGATCAATTTTTAGCACACCATCTTCAAAAGTTATAGCGCGCTCTTCATTATGATGATCATTTTCATTGATGATGGTTACTTTTTTTAATCCCGCTTTTAATAAATCAATACCCATATCATCTACACAAATTGCTTTAAAGGCTTCAATTAATGGCAGAAAATATATTTTTGGAAATGTATCATTATACAGGTGAGAAAAGCGATCTTCTTGTAATGTATCCCATTGAATTTCTATGGCTACATTATGTCCTGCAGCTGCATAGATATCAGCTTCTAATGCTGGGTATAAATCGTTCTCAAATGCTTTAATTATTCTTTTTTCTTTAAGTCCCATAATGGTTTAATTTTAATTATTGATAAATGATTTGTTTGTTTATAATACTTGAAGAAGCTTTTCTTCTATAACCTCAGATAGCTTATTAGGCAAAGCTTTGCTAATAGCTATTGAGATGGTTAATACGTTATCAGTGATTTTAAGTTGTACCGTATCACCTTGCCTTAAGGCTATACTATGGACACCTTGCCAGGCTTCTTTACCTAAAGCATCTTTGGTAATTTGGTTTATCGCATTATTTAATGCCTTAAACACATCTTGAATATTTAATCTATTGTTTAGCTCATCTATAGAAATACCTTCTATATTGAATTCTTGAATGTGGCTTCCCAATTGAATTTGTTCATTCTGCAACCATCGTTTAAGTTGTAAAACGGTAAGCTTTTCATCTGTAGAAGAAAGAGGTCTACTAATGGCGCCCTTAGATAATTCTACGACCATTTTCTTTGGCTGTTTTATAATTACAACCGCAATACGGTGCACATTAAAAAAGGATACTTGCTCATCTTGCGACAGTATACATAACGATCTCAGGTGATTGTCGTCTTTAGAAATATTCAGAATAATACCCTCTAAATAAGTTCCGTTATCTAATGAAATACCTATAAGAATATCTTCTTCTTTTTTAAAAACTGACATAAGTATTTCCTCTGGCGTTTGAGCTACAAACGCTTTGTAATATAATTTTTCCATGATAAAATTTGGTTATGATTCTACTTCTAGATATTGATACTCTTCTGGTAGTTGTTTTATTAGATAGAGATAAGTATTCTCTTCAGAGATGGTTTTGTAATCGTAATATTTATAAGTATCAAGTGCTAAATCTGGATAGGTCATTTTTACCAATCCCATACCTACGCCTTCCGTTAATTGGTTGTTTTCAAAAGGATCTTTTCGTGGCTCATGCTTTTCAAAAGCAATATAAAATGTGTTTAAACATTTTTGATGAACCCATATGTGATTAAGGTATACTGGTGATTCTGGTTTGGAAAATTGCTTTTCAACAACCTGAACAATATGGGCTGCTTTTGCAGAACCATAATTATTAACGAGAATAGCATTGTGCTTGTAATTAAATGAATGATTGTAATCATCATTTGTATTAGGTTTTATAATTAATTCATAAAAACCTTTATTCTCATCTTTTACACTAAAATTTATATGTCCGTCAAGATCCCATGTATCTGGGTATTGTTTTAAAAGACCGCATATTTTATTTGAAAAATATTCAAAGTCCTCTAGTGTAGGTTCAGCTTCTAAGCCTAAATCTAGTGTGTGGTTAAAGACATCTATATCAATCTTCAGAACATCCTCTTGCAACAACTCATGTAATTCTTTCTCTAATATTATTGCTTGCTGCTGATACCTTGTTAAAGATTCAATACCCCTATCATTATTTGTATGATAAGGAAAATGAACATCCTTATTTTTAGCATCCCATTCAAAAGTTATTACAATATTGATATTTTCTTTAAGCTCTAATTCTACCCGGTATAAATGAGGGTTCATGTTAGCAGCGTTAAAGTTTCTTTTAAAAGTCAAAATTTCATACTTGTCGTTATGAAACTCATGTAAGTGAGCTACAAAGTCTCTTTTTGCTTTTACATCAGATAATTTAAAGCTCAAGACAAACAATAAAATTACAAGTACAAAGACGCAAATAATAAATTTGAACATAACTCTATCTTTAACCAATTACACTTTCGATTTAAAGGTTGTCTATAAATTATTTTCTAATAATTCTGACAGTACAGTAGTACGCTCTTCTACATGATCAGCATTTATAATCGGACTATGGTCAATAGTTAATACTCCGTCAGAAAAAGTGAATCCGTTCTTTGGGTTATGGTGATCTTTAGTATTGGTAATGCGAATTTCTTTTAAGCTTTCTGCTAAAGCTTCTTTACCCATATCATCAGCAGTAATTGATTTTAAAGCTTCGATTAGAGGAATGAAATAAATTTTTGGATAAGAGTCATTGTAAAGATGCATGAAGCGATCTTCAAATAAAGTCTCCCACTCAATGTTTAAAGGAACATTAAAAGCTGCGGCTTCAATAATTTGAGCCTTTAACTGTGGAAATTGTTCTTCTTGAAAGGTCTTTGTAAAACGGTTTTCTTTTAATCCCATGATGTATATTTTTAAGGGTTATTTGTTTATTTACCTCAAAACTATAACATGAATTAGCAGACTTTAAATCCGTTTTATAAGTGCATATCTCTATTTTATATTTGCGTCTAAAGCGTATCTAAAATCTGTTTTAAGTACGATTTTTTACGTGTGGCAACAGGTATGGTTTCATCATTAGTTAAGCGAACAGTATTATTTACGTTCACTGTTTTAATATACTTTATGTTTACCAAATGAGATTGGTGTACACGAACAAAAGTGTGCTCGCTTAATATATTTTCATAATACTTAAGATTACGTGCACTCATAATCTTTTTATCCGTAGTATGAAAAGTAGTATAGGCACCATCTGACTGGCACCTGACTATATCTGCTATTTGTAGAAAATATTGAGCATCGGCAGTTTTAATCAATAAGGTTTTTTGAATTTCTTTTTCATCTAGTTCAGAAACTTTCTCTACCGCATTTTTATAAACCTGCTCTTTCTTAAAGCCAACTCTAAATCTATCTATACACGAAGACAACTCTTCAGAATCTATAGGTTTTAATAAGTAATCTATAGTATCGAATTTTATAGCCTTAATTGCGAACTCGTCATAAGCCGTGGTAAAAATTATTTTGAAAGCAATACTTTTTAAAGATTCTAATATTTTAAAAGCATTACCACCAATAAGCTCAATATCCAAGAAAACAAGATCAGGATTATTAACCTTTAAAAATGAAATAGCTTCTTCAACATTATCTATTTTAGCGATAACATCTATATCTTTTTGGGTGTATGTAATGAGCTTATCTAAAGTATTAAGTGCATTAAACTCATCTTCTATTATGACAGCCTTTATCATGAAAGTTTCAATTTAAAAAATACTTTTGTACCTGTAGGTTTTCTATGTTCATCAAATAAATCTTCTATCATAAAAGATTTTTCCTCTCCCTTCTTTCTCATTTTCAAACGCTCTAAAAATATAGTTGTAGCATGTAGCTCTTCCGTTAACTTTTCTTTCTTTGCTTTTGCTGATCTACCTAAACCATTATCAATAATTACAAACAATAAGCCCTCAGGGTCCTTTTCTATTTTCAATATAAGTTCGCCACCATCTTTCTTCTCTTTCAACCCATATTCTATAGCATTCTCAACAAATGGCTGTAGTAACATTGGTGGTACATTTATAGAATTTACACCTAAAGAATCTTCAATTTCTATAGTATAAGAAAACACATTATTAAAGCGCAACTGTTGGGTTTCTATGTAATTTTTTATCATAGAAATTTCTTTATCAAGAGATATAGATTCTTTTCTGACATAGTCGAAATTTTGTCTTATCAACTTAGAGAACCTAGCAATATAATTAGATGATTTTATAGGGTTACCTTCTAAGGTAATATTCTGAATAGCCGCTAAGGTGTTAAATATAAAATGCGGATTCATTTGTACACGCAAAAGACTCTGCTCTAATTTAGAAGCCTTATTGGCTGCTTTTAATTTGGTATTGTATATATAAAAACCAGTAGCGATCAAGATGAAAACAAACAACATAATAGCACTGGCTAAAAGCAGCTGATTTCTATTATTGATTTCTTTTTGATAACTTATTTCGGTCTCTTTCTGTTTCACCTCATAATTAACATTAGCAAAGTTCAAAAGCCTATCTTTTTCTAGATTGCTAACGGTCAACTGTAAACTATCTCTCAGAATTTGGTGATCTAATGCCGTAGTATAATCACCAGACATAATAGCTATAGCTATTAGTTTATCCCTAACTTCTATTTCCTCTTTTATATTATGGTTAGCTATGTATATTTCTAAGGCTTTTTTATAATTTACTTCTGCCGAATCATTTTCGGTTTTTAATAAAAATAAGTTCCCCAAACCTTTATATGGTGCTGCATTGATTGCTTTTATGTTTTTATTTAAAGTAGCAGAACCTCTTAAAAATTTTTCGGCACTTTCATATTCACCTGCTTCTATATAGGTATAGCCAATATTATTTAAAATACTGACCATAGTCTTTGGATCTCTCTGAGTTTGACTTAAGGCCATGGCTTCAGAAAAACTGGTCAAAGCTTTGTTATATTCTTTTAGTTTTAGATAAACACTGGCCTTGTTACCCTTAATAGCAATTATAGAAGTGGTGTCTGTACCTTTAGAAAATAAACTATCGGTAGCTTTTACATAATTTAAGGCCTTATCATAATCTTTAAGTTGAAAATGAAGTTTAAAAAGTTGATTATAAGCTTTTCCCTCAATTCGTTTATCATTAATTAATTGCGCCATACTCAGTGCTTTTAAGGCATAAATTTGAGATGTTTCAACATCTCCCATATGCAGTGAAGCCCCGCTAAGGGTAATTAAACTTCTACTCTCATTATACGTATCATTAAGTTCAACAAATAAATCAAGGCTTTTTGTTTGAGTATTAAAAGCTTCTTGATATTTATCGTTAAGGTATAAAGCTTCCCCTTTATTGAATAACAACATGGCTCTTTCCAAGGTTGTTAATTGCGTAGTATTTTGCAATAAACTATCTAGTTTTAAGATAGATTGTTCAGGTTGTTTTTGAATTAAACTATCAATGGCTATTAAGCTATTTTCTATCCTAGGGCGTATTGTATCTGCTTTGGTACAAGCAAAAAGTGACAGTATAAAAAAAGCATAAAAACCTAATCGTCTTAGGCTCATGTATATTGCAGTCATATAGGTTGATCTGGGGGTGGTTTGAGTATGCTAAAATAAGAAATCATCTATGTTTAGCAGCAGAATTTAACTTAAACCAATAATTGCTCTTCAACTACTTTATTCTGGTTTTAAGCTACATATAAAAGAGGTAAATTACACTTAAGGTATACTTCATAAGTTGTACAAATTTTTATAAAACACAAAAAAAATTGCTATAAAGTATTAATCATACAAGTTAAAACTTAGACCATTTATCTGCCCATTTTTAAATCTAACCAGATAAGAGAATAAACTTGTAATTTTACTTTTAAAGTACGACTAGCTAAATACCGAATGAAAAATACCAAATTCTATACCGAGCTTAAAAAGTCGAAGAAACCATTAGTAGAACTTCTCGCTAATGAATCTGACTTTTTAGATGTGCCCCAAACTTGGCACGTTGTCGTAGTAGATATTCAAAACTCTACGCAAGCCGTAGTAGATGGTAATCATCATCAAGTAAATTTAACGGCAACCGGAAGTATTATTTCGGTTCTGAATACAGTACGCAAATTCAAGAAAAATATTGAGATTCCTTATTTTTTTGGTGGTGATGGCGCCACCTTCCTCATACCGTTTAGCTTAAAAGATAAAGTAATAGCCGTACTTGACAATTACAGTTTACATATTAAAAGAAAGACCAATTTAGTATTAAGAGTAGGTCATGTTCCTGTAAAAAATCTGTTATCAGACCATTGTCACCTTAAGATTGCAAAACTCCAATTAACACAACGCTTAACTATCCCCATTATATTGGGCAACGGCTTACACAAAGCTGAAGAAATCATTAAATCTAATTTTAAGGAACTACCACATGCTACTTTCAATGAAAGCCTATTGAATTTAGAAGGTATGGAATGTAGATGGGAAGAAGTGAATCCTGATCAAAATCAAGCCAAAGTGGTTTGCTTGCTGTTAGATGCCGTAGAAGAAAAAGCACAACGAGAAGTATATAAAGAGGTGTTATCTAAAATGGATGAAATTTTCGGGTCATTTAACGATCGGCAACCCATAAAAAGCGAACGCTTAAAACTAGATGCCAGCTTGTACAAAATATGGGAAGAAATGAAGGTAAGCCTCGCGGATAAAAGTTGGTCGTACTTTTTAAAAAATTGGATCAAAACCAATATTGGTCGTGCATACTTTAGTCTTTCTAAAAGCGGCAAGCAGTATTTAAAGCAAATTGGTCAATTATCACACTCATTTATGTTAGACGGTATGATTAATACCATTTTTACTGCAGATCAAGATAAAATAGATCGCTTTACTAGCTTTCTTGATGAATTAGAGGCAGAACATAAAGTAATATATGGTATTCACGTAACGCACGCCTCAGTAATGTCATGCTATGTATTGGATATGAAAACCAGCCACTCCCATTTTGTGGACGGTACCGAAGGCGGATACACGTCTGCGGCGAAAATGCTAAAAATCAAGAAAAAGGCAAAATCCCAATAAGTTTTAACCCAAAATATCTTCTAACTAAAGTGTTGTAAGTTTTATTAGGTCAATTAATAAAATGTTAGAGCAAATCTATATCTGATTGTGTGGCTACCTTGCTGTCATTAGTAATAATTAAAATTATAAAGATGATTACAGAAGATAAAAGCATTCACAAAACAAAAAGCACTGGCGGGTTAGAAAATGATACTCCTCAGAATAATGGTATATCTCAAAACGAAAATTCAAATGAAACCTTAGATGAACCCGTAAATAATGGCGGAGTAGCAACGTCTAGCTATGATTTACATCTAGAAAAGCAATGGTTGGCAGTAAAAGATGAATATTTAGCGAATTTTCCAGAAACACAAGATGTAGACGATAATGGAGAGCTGGACGGTGTTGAAGCTTTAATAAGCACTATTGCAAAAAGAAGAAAGAAATCTGAACAAGAGATTCATGATGAAATTATGAACTGGTCATTAAACAAATAGAGATGAAAAATATTATATATATTTTAGTAGCCGCATTGGTCATAAGTTGGATATTAGGCTTTGTTGTTTTTAAGGTTATGGGAGCACTTGTTCATTTACTATTGTTACTAGCCGTAGTATTATTAATCTATAATTGGTTAAGCAACAAGACAAGTACTTAAAAAGTTAAGTCCCTTGTATTGCAATAACTTTTTACTGTGGTAAGTACCAAGCACCACATCTTATTACTAGTTTTGCTTTTTTAAATAAAAAGCATGATTTCAGTAGATAACCTAGCCGTAGAATTCAGTGGCACTACCCTATTCAGTGACGTTTCCTTTGTCATAAACCCAACCGATAAAATTGCCTTAATGGGTAAAAACGGAGCCGGTAAATCTACCATGATGAAGATTATTGCCGGTGAGCAAAAAGGAACTCGAGGCAATGTTAGGGTACCAAAAGATGCTGTCATTGCTTATTTACCACAACATTTACTTACAGAAGATAATTGTACCGTTTTTGAGGAAGCTGCTAAAGCATTTAAGCATGTTTTCAGCATGCGCGATGAAATGGACAAGCTGAACAAAGAACTAGAGACCAGAACAGACTATGAGAGTGATGCCTACATGAGCATCATCGAAAAGGTATCTGATCTTGGTGAAAAATACTATGCTTTAGACGAAGTCAATTACGATGCTGAAGTTGAAAAGGCATTAAAGGGATTAGGATTTAAACAAGAAGATTTCACTAGACAAACCAATGAGTTTAGTGGTGGTTGGCGTATGCGTATAGAATTGGCAAAAATTCTATTACAAAAACCAGATTTAATTCTGTTAGATGAGCCTACAAACCACATAGATATAGAATCGGTTATTTGGTTAGAAGACTTTTTGTTGAATAAAGCCAATGCTGTTATGGTAATTTCTCACGATAGGGCTTTTATCGACAACATTACCAACCGCACCATTGAAGTAACCATGGGGCGCATTTACGATTATAAGGCGAACTATTCTCACTATTTACAATTACGTGAAGATCGTAGGTCTCATCAAATAAAAGCCTACCAAGAGCAGCAAAAATTCATTGCCGATAACATGGCTTTCATAGAGCGATTTAAAGGCACCTATTCTAAAACGAATCAGGTGACATCGCGAGAGCGCATGTTAGAAAAGCTAGAGATTATTGAAATAGATGAGATAGATACATCATCTTTAAAATTACGCTTCCCTCCAGCTCCAAGATCAGGTGATTATCCTGTCACTGTAAAAGATGTTTCTAAATATTATGATGACCATATTGTTTTTAAAGATGCCAATATGTCTATTGCAAGAGGCGAAAAAGTATCTTTTGTTGGGCGTAACGGAGAGGGTAAATCTACCATGATAAAAGCCATATTGGGTGAAATTCCCGTAGAGGGCACATGTCAACTAGGTCACAATGTCAAGGTAGGGTACTTTGCCCAAAACCAAGCTTCATTATTAGACCCAGATCTAACCATATTTCAAACGGTTGATGAAGTTGCCTTTGGCGACATTCGAAATCAGATTAAAAATATTTTAGGTCGCTTTATGTTTAGTGGTGACGATATTGATAAAAAAGTAAGTATGCTATCTGGTGGAGAAAAAACCCGATTGGCGATGGTAAAATTATTATTAGAGCCGGTTAACCTTTTAATATTAGATGAACCAACCAACCACTTAGATTTAAAATCTAAAGATGTATTAAAAGAAGCCTTATCAACGTATGATGGTACATTGATATTAGTTTCTCACGACAGAGATTTTCTACAAGGCCTGTCACAAAAAGTATTTGAATTTAAAGAGCAACGTGTATTAGAACATTTTGAGACTATTGACGCTTTCTTAGAGCGAAATAAAATTAAGAGTATTGCCGAAATCAATTTAATGAAATAAAAATTTTCTTTTCTATTAATCTAAATAAAGAAGATAGTCGAATAATCATAAAAGAATGGCAAATATTTTCATCTGTAAAATATTACTATTTCTATGTTCATCAATAGTATTAAACTATTAGTTCTAATACTACTATAATATTGGTTAATTATATATAGAAAGAATATATCTTTCACTTATTCCTACAAAAAAATAGCATATTCTTTCTACAAATTTTAAATAACGAATACTTAAAAAATTACAACTCATTATTTATTTAAAAATTAAAAGCGCTTAATAAAACCAAATCTGCAAATAAATTTAACATTTGCAAATGATTGTTGGTATCCTACAACTAAAAACAGCGCTTTCACAACATTTTATTTTCACACACTTATAAATAATTATTTTTACTTTAATATTATTTTTCTTACAAATATTAAGGAATAATATTATGCATATAAATGTAAGTATTCTAAATCGAAATAAGAGATGAAAATATTAAGGGAAACTAGACAAACTATAAAAGATACCAAAAAGATAAATTTTCTCTGCACGACGCAAAATAATAATAACACAAGAATTCTTATAAAAAAGTTTCTTTTCAATCCTTTTATATGTCATTCCCAACATTAGATAATTATCTATATAAAAATCACTTAATCATTTCAAATTTAATTACCCCATATCGACACTTATTCCTATTTGGCATACACATATCCGTAATCTACACACATGAAATTATAATAGAGAATTTTTAGATTATTATTATCGATATGTAAATTTTTATGATTGAATTTTAAACTACTCATAACACACACCTATAAACCAATCCCCCTATTATGAAATATCACAAGAATCCTTTCCACATTTTTACTGTGAAAAAAATAGTATTTGGGGTATTATTTTTTAGCATATTATTTATACAAACTGCTCAGACCCAAGATACGGATGGTGATTCAGTAAATAATGATATTGATTTAGATGATGACAATGATGGTATACCAGATGAAATAGAGAACAAAGAATGTGCTCTTTTTTCAGAAGATTTTAATACGGGCTCATACCCAGGTGATGAATTACCTATAGGTTATACCACGTATAATTATAGAAGTGATATCGTTACTAATGCAAATTATCCAGATGCTTTAAATGACGGAGATTATACCATAGCAAATTTTGTAAATCAACCAGAAGGAAGCTGGCAACCAAATTTAGGAGATCATACTACTGGCTCCGGATATATGATGGTAGTAAATGCAAGTTATGCTGTGGGAGATTTTTACAATAGAACCGTAACTGTAACTCAAAATACCACATACAAATTTTCTGCTTGGCTAGTAAATGCCAATAGCGATGGAAATCAAACATATTGCGAAACACAACCGGATGGTTACATTTTACCAAACGTAAGGTATGAAATTAGAGATTTAGATAATGCTAATCTACTTATTGCTTCATTTGATACAGGAGACATTGCGAGAACAGGTGAATGGATTAATTATAATTTCGAATTCAATACTGGTACTTCCACGAACCTAGAAGTTGCTTTAATAAATAATAATACAGGTGGTTGTGGTAACGACTTAGCTTTAGATGATATTTCATTAATACCTACCTCATTATCAGGTGGTGGTATTCCTTGTGATTTTGATGGTGATGGCATACCAAATTCAGAAGATTTAGATTCTGATAACGATGGTATTTATGATATTGTTGAAGCCGATGGAGTTGATGTAAATAATGACGGACTTGTAGATAATACAGACGATTTAGATAATGATGGTTTAGTTGATATCTATGATAATAATTGTGCAAATACCTCTAGTGGCATCGTAAATGCTTCAGCTGCCAGTGTTTTATCGGGTTCAATTTCAAATGAAAACTATGCTACTGGCTTAACGGGTTTAACTGATGCTACGGCAGCCGTATCTAATAACGGTGCACAATTACTATTGAATATGGGCACAGTAATTCCTTCTGGTAGCATCATAACCGTTTATATGGCACACGCAACAGGCGGTAGTCAACAAGGTCAAATACATCAATCTAATGCTTCTGGAAATCCTATAGGGGGCGAAATATTAAACTATAGCGTAGATGGAAGTACGGTAACTGCTTATAACGTCACAACTAATGTTGACACACAATATTTTAGAATTACAACGTATTGGGCTGATGTTCAGATTTTTGGAATTGAAGTTAATGCTACCACAACAATCAACTGCTCTGGCAATAGCCTAACCCCACCAGAAACAACATCAGGAACACCCAACTTTTTAAATCAAGACTCTGATGGTGATGCCTGTTCAGATGTAAAAGAAGCAGGTTTTACAGATGCTGATGAAGATGGTGAAGTTGATGGCACCGGATATTCTACCTTAGGTGTAGTTGAAGGTAGTAACGGGTATACTGGTACAACCACTGCGGTTATAGATACTTCTAACTCTAGTGCTTGCGGAGGTCCTGCTGGTCCTGATTATGATGATGATGGCATTTTAAATGATGTTGATTTGGATAATGACAACGATGGTATTTTAGATGCCGATGAATTAGCATTATGTACACAAACAAGAGTTGAATGGGAACACAATGATTCTGAAATTCCAAATGCTTCAACTGTAGGAAGCACGAACCCAGGAGACTCTGATTATGCAACTTATGATAGACGTACCTTAATAAGTAGTTCAAATTTTACTTCGGCGGCGAATATTTCATTTGGCTCGCTAAATGAAACAGGCAGTCAGTATACTTATGTTTTTGACAATGCCAATCAGAGTAGTTTTGCTACTGCAAAATCAGCAAATCATTACGTAGAAATATCCTATACACCGGCTGTAGATTTATGGACACAAAATATTGCTATAGGTTTTTATTCTAGTAGCAGTGGTCCAGATACTACGTATGGTAATTTTGATATGGCGCTTGAAATGGATACCAATGCTAGTTTTAGCAGTCCAACAATTAAAGTGCAAGATTTACATGTAGATAGTATGATTCCAAATGATTATCTATCTTATAGTATTGCCTCTAATGATTATTTGTCTGCAGGTACCACGTACTATTTTAGATTTTACCTATACAATAACCAGAACGGAACAGGTAGTGTAAGATTTGATGATGTTGGTTTTGAACACGCATTGGCTTGTGATACCGATGGAGATGGAATTCCTAACATTTTTGATTTAGATTCTGATAATGACGGAATTTATGATGCTGTAGAAGCGGGTCATAATGTTACACAAACAGAAGGAGAAATTACAGGTAACGTAGGTCTTGACGGCGTACCAAATGCTGTGCAAGGTGGAGGAAACGAAGACGCAGGTACAGTTAATTATACCATTTCAGATTCAGAAATAGTACCAGATGATATTCCAGATTATTTAGACTTGGATAGTGATGGTGACGGGCTTCCAGATAATATAGAAGCACAAACAACAACTGGTTATGCAGCACCAATTGCTGATGATGCAATAACATATGAAACAAATAAAGGGGTAAACTCTTCATATTTAGGTGGCTTAAATCCAGAAAACACAGATGGTACGGATACACCCGATTATTTAGATTTAGATTCTGATAACGAAGGTGATGACGATACTACGGAAGCAGGTTTCTCATTGGCTAATGCCGATGCAGATAATGATGGGTTAGATGATAATACAGATGCTACGTCTGGTTATTCAGACCCTAATGGTGCTATCGATGATCCTATAACATTACCAAATACTCAAAATTCGGGAACTACGGAAGTCGATTATCGTGAAGATCCTGCAGTCAACCCTTGCGGTACAATAGATTCTGATAACGATGGTATTTTTGATGGATGCGATTTAGATGATGACAATGATGGTATACTAGATACAGATGAATGCCCTTCAGTTGTTGGCTCAGTTAATTCAGGTAACAATTCAACTCACTTAACTGGTTTTTATGAAGCAAATGGGAATAATATATTAGGATTTACTATAAATCCGGAGTATGCCTCAAAAGTACTTCCATCGACTTCAGGTATACAAATACGATGGGATCAAGGAACAACAGATGCTGTTACCTTAATAGATCTTATATTAGATGCACCAACTTCAGGAAGATTAGAGTCTGTTATTTTAGGAAATGGAGCAGAAGGTGTTACGATTTCAACTACCAATGCTTACAAAGAAATAACCCTTACATGGAGTGGAGGTGGTTCAGCTATCTTAAATGACCCTTTAGATGAAGTTACAGGTCGAGATACCGGAGATATTCTATTTTCAGGCGATGTTATTGAAATTAATAATGGAATTCGTTATTCTTTGCAAGATACAGAGTGGAGTATTGAGGTTGATATGTCCAATGTAACAACTTTTCCAACAACAGTTTCGTTTTCTGCAGATTCAAGCATTGGTTCAAATTATAATAGAGAAGGTTTTGCATTTACACCCGTTATTAATTGTCCTGATACAGATGGAGATGGAATTTCAAATTCGTTAGACCTAGACTCGGATAATGACGGTTGCCCAGATGCTTTAGAAGGTGACCCTAATTTTAATTATTCAGATTTAGATACAGACACTTCATTAGGAGACACCGTTGATACCGACAATATTAGTCCAACTTACGGTGTACCAACATCTGCGGGTGCAAGTACAGTTGGTAGTTCTGAAGATGCTGTGACACAAGCAACGGAGTGTGACTCTTGCGATAGTGAAAGTACACTATTTGTTGATAGCGATGGAGATACAATTGGAGATGGATGTGATGACGACGATGATAATGATGGTATTTTAGATACCGAAGAAGATTCCTGTACGGGTTACACTGTAGTTAGACCAAGTGATTTAGGCTATACAGGTAATGAGGTAATTGCAAATGCAGTACATGATGTAAGTAATCTATTTGGGTTAAGCACTGGGGCTGTAATACTAACGCTTAAAGATGCCTACGTGAATGCCACAGGTAGTTCTTGGAACACTTCAGTATTAAACCCAGCTTCTTCCATTGCCATTACGGGTACAATTCCTACACGAGTACGAATAGACCATGGTTCTGGACTCGCTTCTGTGGGTAGTAAAGAAGGAATTCGTTCCAATGGAGAAGAGTTTAATTTTACAGGAGTTCTTAATACAGGCTTTACCGCTATCAGTCAAGGCAATGAATATTATGTGGAAAGAGATGCCTCGTCAGTTGATAATAATGCAGGTACCGAAACATGGGAGTCCGACAGTTATACTTCATTTGTAGAATTTTTCACTTCAGATACAGCTAGTGTTGTTATTTTTAGAATGTGTCCAGCAACAGATACTGATGATGACGGTATTGCTGACCATTTAGATACCGATTCTGATAACGATGGTTGTCCAGATGCTTCAGAAGCAGGTCATGTTTATGATAGTGTTGAAGATGAGGTTGATGGTATAGGGTACGGTACAGATGGTCGTGTTACTGGTGCAACTACTTCGTATACAGGTACAAATACCGGGGTTACAACTGCTGCAGACACTAGTATTTATACTGCTCCAACAGATCAAGAAGAGCGGGTTGGAGATGATGCTACTTTTACTGTAGCAGCTTCTGCACTAGAAGCCTCTTCGTATACTTCTGGAACACCAACTTATGATGTTAATGCCGATGCAGGATTAAGTTACCAATGGCAAGTAAGTACAAATTCTGGCTCAACTTTTTTAGATATTTCTGAAGCTACAAATGCTAGTTTAACAATTTCAGATGTTACGCTAATAATGGATGGTAATATTTACAAGGTATTAGTTAGTAATGCCAACAATACCTGTTCAGAAGAAGCTGAAGCTACCTTAACAATACTAAATAATGTAGATGCAATAAATGATGTAGAATCAATTACTATTATAGAGGGTTTTACGGGAGTAACAGATGTGTTGAATGTATTTGATACTGATGAGTTTAACGGTGTTACTCTTACTCCAACAAGTGTTACGATAACACCAGTAACCAACGGACCTTTAACAGTTAACGGTGATGGTTCTGTAGATGTTGCTAATAATACAGGTACAGGTTCTTACACTGTAAACTACCAAATATGTGATGCGACTAACTCTACAAATTGTGATATCGCTACGGTTACTATAAATGTTGGCGTTAATAGTTTACCGATTGCGCAAGATGATGAGGTTTCAGTTGCTCAAAATTCAAACAATAATAGTATTGTAGTCTTAGCTAATAATGGTAATGGTCCTGACTCCTTTGGTAGCGACGGTCCAAATTCCGGAGCAATTACACTTCCTAGTGCTACAACTACCAATGGAGGTACGGTTTCAATAGATAATAATAGTACGCCATTAGACCCAACAGATGATGCTGTATTATACACACCTGCGGCAAGTTACAGTGGTGCTGATTCATTTACGTATACAATTACGGATGCAAATGATGATACATCCACAGCTACTGTAAATGTTACGGTTGTTCCAACACCAACTATCGCAATAAATGTAGTAGCCTTAGATGACATTATCAATGCTACAGAAGACGATAGTCCTGTGACTATCTCTGGTACAACAACTAATGTAGAAAATGGACAAATTGCAACAGTAGTATTAAACGGAACTACCTATTCTCCTGTAATAACAGGAAATGCATGGAATTTCGATATAACTGCTATGGAAGCGCAAGCTTTGGACCCTACGGAAACTATTACTGCAGATGTAGAAAATAGTTCAGGCACTTCTGCTGTTCAAGCCACTAAAGATATTCAACATATTACCACATTGCCAGTTCCAGTTCTAGAAATTGACGATATCACCGCAGATAACATCCTAAACGCAGCAGAAGCTATTGCCGGTGTTGCCGTAGCAGGAACTGTATCTGGTGATTTCAATACAGGAGATACGGTAACCTTAACGGTAGATGGTACCAATTATACAGGTTCTGTAGACGCATTAGGTGATTATAGCATCGATGTACCTGGTAGCAAACTGGCTGCCGATGCAGATACCATAGTTGATGGTAGTGTGACCACTACGGATACCGCCGGTAATTCTACTAATGCAACGAATACACAATTGTATGTTATAGATACAACGGCTCCAACTATTACAATTAGTGTAGTTGCTGGTGACGATATCATCAATGCAACGGAAGATAATAATGATGTCACTATTAATGGCACAACAACAAATGTCGAAAATGGACAAACGGTAACGGTAACCTTAAACGGGGAAATCTATACCACTATTGTTTCAGGAAATACGTGGACATTAGATGTTCCTTCAGCAGATACTCAGGCATTAAATGCTACAGAAATTATCAGTTCAAATGTCAATGACCTTGGAGGGAATCCTGCAACACAAGCTAATCGTGTTATTCAACATATCGTGACTCTTCCTTCTATTAATATTACCACTCCTATTGAAGGGGATAATACTGCCGATATTAGCGAAGCATTCGATGTTACTATTTCTGGAACGACTACAGATATTGAAGACGGTCAAATTGTTACCGTTACCTTTGATGATGGCGTCAATACAACAATTACAACTGCTGCTACAGTTAATAATGGTACTTGGATAGCTACTGATGCAAATATTGCTAGTTTAAATGAAGGAACTATTACTGTAATAGCGGATGTAACCGATGTTGCATTGAACCCGGCTACCGATAATGAATCTATTAATTTGGATATCACTCTTGTCGAACCTACACCTTTCATTTCTATTACTACCCCAATTGAAATAGATGATATCGTAAATGCTATGGAAGCAGGTGATATTATTATCTCTGGAATAACTCAAGATGTGGAAGATGGACAAATAGTCACAATGACCTTATCCGATGGTATAAATCCAGATGTAATTTCAACAGCAACAGTAAGTGGTGGTGCTTGGATGGCTACCGCCGTAGATATATCTGGATTAAATGATGGAAGCATTACCGTAAGTGTTAGAGTGTCTGATATTGCAGGATTCGCTGCCAATGCTAATCAATCAATTATTTTAGATACAACAGCCACTATTAATATAACCACTCCTATTGAAGGGGATAATACTGCTGATATTAACGAAGCATTCGATGTTACTATTTCTGGAACGACTACAGGTATTGAAGACGGTCAAATTGTTACCATTACCTTTGATGATGGCGTCAATACAACAATTACAACTGCGGCTACAGTTAATAATGGTACTTGGATAGCTACCGATGCAGATATTGCTAGTTTAAATGAAGGAACTATTACTGTAACTGCGGATGTAACCGATGTAGCATTGAACCCGGCTACCGATAATGAATCTATTAATTTAGATATCACTCTTGTAGAACCTACACCTATCATTTCTATTACTACCCCAATTGAAATAGATGATATCGTAAATGCTGCTGAAGCAAGTGATGTTACTATCTCTGGAACAACTCAAAACGTAGAAAATGGACAACTCGTCACAATGACCTTCTCCGATGGTATAAATCCAGATGTAATTTCAACAGCAACAGTAAGTGGTGGTGCTTGGACGGCTACAGCCGTAGATATATCTATATTAAATGATGGAAATATTACGGTAAATGCAACAGTAACAGATGTTGCGTTGAACGTAGCAACAGATTCTGAAGCTATAAGCTTAGATAAAATTAACGTTATGACTCCATTCGTTATAATTACAGAAGACCTTAATAATAATGGAATTCTAACCAGTAGTGAATTAGAAGGAGACATCGAAGTACAGATTACCATACCTGCAGATGCTGTAGCAGGTGATATTGTAATAGTGATCGATGAAAATGGAAATTCTGTAGAAGTTATTCTAGATGCTACGGATATTACCAATGGAAATATCAATTTAGAATTTGTTAGTCCAGGTGATGGAGAAACCATTATAGTAACAGCAGCTATAATTGATATCGCCGGTAACAGAGGACCTGATAGTGTTATTGACAATGCTACACTACAACTTACGTCCCCTATAACCGACAGTGATGGTGACGGACTTAACGATGATGAAGAAGTTCTTTTGAATACAGATTTGAACAATCCTGATTCTGATGGAGATCTCATAAATGATGGTCAAGAAGTAAACACAGATAATACTGACCCACTTAATGATTGTAGTTCAAATGGAGGAACAGCTTTACCTAATAGCGATTGTGATGCAGATGGGTTAACTACAGCAGAAGAATCTACCCTAGAAACTGACCCTACTAACTCTGATTCTGATAATGATGGTTTAGAGGATGGAGAAGAAGTGATTTTAGGTACAGACCCTTTAAATCCTGATTCTGATGGTGACCTTATAAATGACGGACAAGAAGTAATAGATACAACAAATCCTTTAAATGATTGTGATTCTATTGGTGGTAAAGTTTTATCAAATAGCGATTGTGACAACGATGGTTTAACAACTTCTGAAGAAGATGCAATAGGTACAGATCCTAACATTACAGATTCTGATGGAGATCTAATAAACGATGGTCAAGAAATTATTGACGGGACAGACCCATTAGATGGTTGTAACTCTAACAGGGGTACGGTACCTGTTGGTTCCGTTTGTGATATTACAATCGAAAATGATTTAATTAACCCTAATACGAATAACGGAATTTTTACTATCAATAATATTGAATCGTTTCCTAATAATAATGTTCAAATTTATAACCGATGGGGCTTACTGGTATTCGAAACTAAAGGTTATGATAATAATGGAAATGCTTTCAGGGGTATTTCAAATGGTCAAGCAATAATTAGCAAGAATAGCAAATTACCGGCAGGTGTTTACTATTACCTAATTGACTATTCAAAAAATCAAAAAACTGAAACAATGAATGGTTATTTATATATCAATAGGTAAGAGAAATAGTTGAGCTGAGATTTACAGAAAAGCTGCGAATATCTAAGAATATTAAATTTTGTGCCAACTGAAATTAGTTGTCAAAATTTTACTTTTACGTTAATTACTTTGAAATTTAAATAGGGTAAAAGAAATAAACACTATCACTTGCCAAGAATTTCATATTCGGGGTGAAAACATCTATTTTCTTGGGTTGGCACAAATCAATGGCAAGAAATTTTACACCTTAAAATAGTAGAATTATATAGTTGAAAAATTCTTTAGCCCCTCTGAGAATAAATCAAATAAGTAATAATAACAGTTTACAACGGTATAAAAAAACATAAGAAATATGTATTAAACCAAAAGGTCTGTGTTTATATTTGGCTTAATACCTATCCTTAACGTATCGCTTATCACCCACTCTACATTTCTTATACTTGCGATTAGGTATTAATAGAAAAACGAACTCTGAAACAAAATCTTAAGAAAAATTGATAAGAAAATATTCTTTAATTGTAATCAGCATTTTAGTAGTCGGCCTATTATTATATTATATAGGTTGGTCTTTTTCTCCCGGGAGCTATGGGAAAGCTGAAACCTATGAATTGAATATTTCTGAAGAAACTCTTATCGAAATTATAAATGAAGTAAAATCAGAAAATAATTTAGACACGAATAGTTTCGCTGACCATAAAAATGGACACTGGTTCTCTGTCTATTTTGAGTATAAAGATAAAAACCAGATCATTCATGCTTTGATTAGGCCGAAGAATAAAAAATCGACAACTTTTTATTTTTCTGCATATAAAAACAAAACTGACAGCGGAAATTGGATTGATGCGAATGAATATTTTTGGTGGTGGAAAAACTCGCAAGCAAAAAAGGAATTTAAATCAAGAATATTGAATAAAATTGAGCAAAAAATAAAAACACAAGTACTCAATACTGATTAGATACCATTACTGCTTATGATTAATCCAAAGGGTGTTGTGTGTTTATAATGTAGCTGAATCAAATGAATTTAGCTTTAGACAAAAAAATAAATCAAAACTATAAGAGTACACTTTTAACTTGCAGGAATGCAAATAGTATTATCTACTGTCTCAACGCAACCTCATCCTCACGAAAGACCAACAGCCTCTGCCATTTCAAAAGTACTTTATCTTAGCCCATAAACTGTTGAATTATTGTAAATTAGCAGTACTAAAACACACAGACCATAAATGAAAAATTTCTATTTTACTTTCTTAACCATTTTCGCTCTATCGTTCACGATACATTCTCAAACAGTAGATACCCTAGTAGATATTGGTGGCTATAATATGCATTTCAATATTATGAAAGGAGAAGGAACTCCTATTCTTTTTGAAGCTGGTGGCGGTGATGACAGTTCTGTTTGGGCACCTATTTTAGAAAGGATACATAAAGTTACAGGTACAACGCTAATTACCTATGACAGATCAGGTTTCGGACAAAGTGAATTGAATCCGAAATTGAAGAACGATTCAGATTTCGATATTGAAAACGGAATAAAGGAATTAGAATCCGGACTTGCAAAATTAGGATACGATGATGATATTATTTTGGTTTCACATTCCTATGGTGGTCTCTATAATCTATTATACGCGAATAATCATCCTAAGAAAATAAAATCGATTGTTTTAATAGATGCTACGCTAAGTGATTTTTGGAATGATGATTTCTTAGCTATGAGAGATATGTTTGTTGACATAAATACCATACCAAAGGGTACCGGCGATTATTACCTGAATTTTAATTACAATGAAATTATGCGTTCATTACGAAACACTCAGTTTCCTGAAAATATTCCTGTTACAAATATTTTTCCAGATAAATCCGCTCCAGTATATCCAGAAGAATATTCAAATAGATGGAAAAAAGTTCATTTAGATTTAGGTAATAATAACAACAATGTAACCAACATTATAGCTGAAAGCAGTGGTCATGCTATTTTTTATGATAATCCTGGTTTAGTAATCAACGCCATTGTTAAAGCCTATGTAAAAACATTAGACGAAAATCAACAAAATGTAGTCTTACAAAAGGCATTAGACAATGCTATTGACTTAGCAATTGTAACTAAGGTCCATAATCGTTCAGAACACGACTTAAATACATTGGGCTACTCCTTTTTACAAACCCAAAAATTAGACAAAGCACTAGATGTATTTAAAACAACAACACTATTATTTCCAGAAAGTGCCAATGCTTATGATAGTTATGGTGAAGCTTTACTCATGGCAGACAAGAAGGATGAAGCTATTAAAATGTATGAGAAATCTATAGACTTGAACCCTAATAATGAACACGGTAAAGAGGTACTGTTGAAATTGAAAGAAGATTAATACTTAAATAGAAATATTAAATATTACAACGCATTCGTATGGGTCTATTTGATTTTTTAAAGAAGAGCGACAATAAACAAGAACTAGTTCAATTACAATCTAAAAAAGAAGCGAACATTGCAAAAATCAAGCAGTACATTGACATACCAGAATCTATAGCAGATAGAGCAGCCGACATCGACAAAATCACCACGAATAAAGATTTAGATGTGGAGACTAGGGTTAACCAACTCATGAAAATTTATGAATCGTTAACTGATGACCAAAAAAGAACTAGAGGAGGTAGATATGTAATTATACATATTGCAGAAGTTTGTTTTTCCGAAAGATGGATTGAAGATGCTTTTGATAATTTCAATTTTGCAATGCAATTTAAAGACACTATCGGCAATCCGTTTTTACATTTAAGGCTAGGGCAATTAAACTATTTAGTGCAGAACAAAGATAAAATGCATGATGAGTTAAGCAGAGCCTTAATTATGGTTGGAGAACCAATTTTTAAAGATGAAGACCCAAAACTTATTGAAATGGTCAAAAGCATATTAAAGGAACCCGGAGATTGTTCTTGGACAGAATACGAAGGTCAAGATTGGGCAATAACCAAATAGTAAGCTATAATGACCAAAAAAATAGTATTGACGCTCTTATTAGTCATAACAACAACTATTTCATTTTCTCAATATACTTGGACCAACGGTGAGGTAATCCTTAAAAATGGTAAGACTATTTCAGGCGAAGTTAAGATTCCTGTAGTTTCAAAAGACTTAATACATTTTAACGGTAAATCTAAGGTTAGAGTAAAAGACAAAACAAAGGGTGGAAAATCCGTATTTGACGAAGATGAAGTAGAGTTAATTAAATTTATCTACTCTGATAACGAAGTCGCATATTTCACATACATACCTGTTTCTAAAAAGAAAAAAGAAATATTTTGCATTATCACCACTGGTCCTGTTACCCTCTATGGCAGAGCTGTTGGAATGACTTCAAGCTACCCTGGCATGATCACCTTTCACAGCCTAAATGAATTTTATGCTCAACGAGCTAATGAAAAAATTGCAACACCTTTACAAACTGCAAGACCCTCAAAATCATTTAAGAATCGCGCAATTGACTACTTCAGTAATTGCCCTACAGTAGTATCCAAATTAAAAAATAAAACTCTTAACAAAGATGATATCATGAGAGTTATTGAAGAATACAATGATTGCGCAGGCTAACTCTTTAGTATTATAACAAACAACAAAACAGTATCATGAACGTTACTAAAGCTCAACTTAATCCATAAATTATCATGTATAATAAAGTATTTTTAGTAATTGTAATGATAGTCGCCTTTGTAAAAACAAGCACAGCGCAAGAGTTACAAACACAAGTAGAAGCAATCAATGCATTTATAGAAGGGCATAGTGAAGGCAACAGAAATTATTATGCAAAAATTAATGCAACGCAAGGTAACGTGTACTTCTATAATGAAATACAGCATGCAATGCAGCTCACATTCCCTGTTCTAAAAATGGACGCTGATAATATAAAAATCACCAAAAAAGGACTGACATTCTATCCTAAAGAAAAAGGCTTGGTTGTGATTAAAAATTTTTCAACTTTTGCTGCTAAAGACATTGGTACGGCTTGGCTTAATATTATTAAAATGAGCAAGAAAGATAAAACGGAACTACAAAAAATGATGAAGAAGTTCATTATAGATTATCAAACTGCAATGAAATAGTAGCTTCTAATCAAACGACTGTTTAGTAAAGAAAAAGCCCTAAGAATATATACCTTAGGGCTTTTTGTTTGTATGAATTAGGGTGTTATTTACCACCGTCCAATTTATCTTGTAAAGTTTTTAATTTATCCCAATCACCAGAAGCAGCTAATTTAGCTTGTTTTGGCCAGCTACCTGGTTTATGCATAGTATAACGTGGTCCGGCTTCTTTTAAAATTCCTTCAAGTGTTTTTACAGAAGCTCCTGCTAATTTCTCAAAAGTTCCTATCCCCTTCTCTGTTAATATAGAAGCAATTTTAGGTCCTATACCTTCAATTTTCTTTAAATCATCTTTCTTAGCCTTAGCTGCAGGTTTCTTTGCTACAGGCTTTTTAACTGCAGGTTTTTTGGCAGCTGCCTTTTTAACCGGTTTCTTTTTCGCCGGTAATGCGGTTAAATCAACAACACTATTATCTATGCCTGCATACGGAGATGGAACATAAGCATCAGCGGCATGGTCATTAAACCATCCTTTGTCTTCGCTCAAGTATCTAAACTCATAACTTTTACCTGTTTCCAGTTTTATACTTTTTACATACGATCCGTTCTTTTTTTCCATTTGGTAAGAACTATCGTTGGTTTGCCAATCATTGAAGTCTCCCAACAATATCACATTCGCCTCACTTGGAGCTTCATTTGCCCCAACGGTAAACGTAACCGTAGTATGCGTACCCTTTCCTTTTGTCTCTTTTGTTAATGCCATTTTTCTGTAGTGTTTTAATTCTAGATAAAAGTTACATAGAAATTACTCATTTTCAAAAGTTTGCATTAAAATATTAGAAGATTTTAAAATATTGGATAAGATTGGTCTATTGAAATGCCTTTTAATTAAAAAGACAACAACTAATTATTAAATCTATATTATGATTATTACTTTAATACAGACCGAATTGGTATGAACTAGTTAAAAAAACAATTTTATATAATTTATAAAATATATTATCGTAATATTGCAATGAAACAATTAAGTTAAAAGAATGGGATTAGCAAAAACAGAGATGTTTACCGATGAGCAGAACAAGATTTCCATGTTCGCAAAAGCCTTTGGGCACCCTGCACGGGTTGCTATATTACAGCATTTATTCAAGATAGACACTTGTATTTGTGGCGATTTAGTCAGCGAAATAGGCTTAGCACAACCTACCATATCGCAACACCTTAAAGAATTGAAGAATTTAGGATTAATAAAAGGTAATGTAGAAGGTACTAGCGTTTGTTATTGTATAGATAAAGACAACTGGTCTAGCATGAAAGATATTATGGCGCAATTTCTAGATCAAGATATCTCTAGCAACAGTTGCTGTTAAAAAAAATTTAACTTAATTAATCGTTTTATTGCGATATAATAATATTAAGAAGCAAAAATTTAAAACATAGCATTATGAAATTATCAGAAATTAAAAATCATTTGACAAAACTGGACACTATAGCATTTGAATTACCAAATGGTGAGTTAGTGCCAAACCATTTTCACGTAACCGAAGTAGGTAAGATCACCAAGAATTTTATCGATTGCGGTGGTACGGTCAGAAATGAAGAAGTAGTAAATTTTCAACTTTGGAATGCCAATGATTATGATCATAGATTACACCCAGAAAAGTTGATCAATATTATTGAACTATCGGAAAAGGTTTTAGGGATAGATGATTTGGAAATTGAGGTTGAATACCAAGGACAGACCATAGAGAAATTCGGATTAGATTTTGACGGTACCAATTTCAAACTAACCTCTAAACAAACAGACTGTTTGGCAAAAGATAATTGTGGTATTCCTGAAGAAAAGCAAAAAGTAAAACTTTCGGATATTAATAATGAACCATGTTGTGCACCTGATGGCAATTGCTGTTAACCTTTAAATAAACCAAAGAAAATGATTACTACAAAAACAAATATGTTACCAGAAATTGAGAGTTTAATTAAAGAACTGAATACCAATTCTATCACAGCAGATCGTAAAGTTGTTTTACAACCATTGGTAGATTACATTCAGGAGAAAACGAATGCTAGTGAGGAAATCAGAATAAATTTCATCTGCACCCACAACTCCAGAAGAAGTCATTTATCTCAAGTTTGGGCACAGACTATAGCAAACTATTATGGTATTAAAAATGTGTTTTGCTATTCTGGTGGTACAGAAGCTACCGCCCTATTCCCTATGGTGGCGGAAACATTAAAAAATCAAGGTTTTCAGATTCAAAAATTATCAGAAACCAGTAATCCGGTTTATGCCATTAAATTTTCTGAGAACGAGCATCCGGTAATTGGCTTTTCTAAATCATATGAAGATCCTTTTAATCCGTCAGCACAATTTGCAGCAGTCATGACATGCTCTCAAGCAGATGGCGGTTGCCCCTTTATAGCTGGAGCGGAAAGAAGAGTTCCTATAACTTTTGAAGACCCAAAGGCTTTTGATAATACTCCTCAGCAAGCAGAAAAATATGCTGAAAGAAGTATACAGATTGCAACGGAATTATTTTACATATTCTCACAAATCAACAAGTAAAAATGGCTTCTAAAAAATTAAGTTTTCTAGATAAAAATCTAACCTGGTGGATTTTTGCCGCCATGGCTCTTGGTGTTGGTATAGGGTACTTCTTCCCCACTTTCCCTGATTTCATTAATTCATTTAGCAGTGGCAGCACAAATATTCCTATTGCTATTGGGTTGATTTTAATGATGTATCCGCCACTGGCAAAGGTAAATTATGCATTGCTACCTAAGGTGTTTAGAAATACCAAAATACTATCTATAAGTCTAATTCTAAACTGGATTATAGGTCCTGTTTTAATGTTTATACTTGCCATTACCTTTTTATCTGACTATCCAGAATATATGGTTGGTCTTATTCTTATTGGTTTAGCACGTTGTATTGCCATGGTTTTGGTTTGGAACGACCTGGCCGATGGTAGTAGCGAGTATGGTGCAGGGTTAGTTGCACTGAACAGTATTTTTCAGGTATTTGCCTATAGCTTTTATGCATGGATATTTATTACCGTACTTCCACCCTATTTTGGGTTTGAAGGCGCAATCGTAGATATTTCTATTGGCACCATTGCCGAAAGTGTAGCTATCTATTTAGGTTTACCCTTTTTAATGGGAATATTAAGCAGGCTGATTTTAGTGAAGTTAAAAGGCGAAGAATGGTATACCAACAAATTCATACCGGCAATTTCACCAATGACATTGATAGCATTATTATTTACCATTGTTATCATGTTCTCTTTAAAGGGAGAATTAATAGTAGAAATACCTATGGATGTGCTCATCATTGCAGTACCATTACTAATCTACTTCACCTTAATGTTCATTATCGGATTCTTTTTTACCAAGGCAACAGGTGCAGAATATGACAAAACAGCATCAGTAGCCTTCACAGCAGCCGGAAACAATTTTGAACTTGCTATAGCTGTAGCCATTGCAGTTTTCGGATTAAATTCCGGTCAGGCATTTGCAGGTGTTATTGGTCCACTAGTTGAAGTACCTGCTCTAATTTTTTTAGTGAAGGTTTCTTTTTGGTTGAAGAAAAAGTATTTTAATACAACTAAAGAACCAGTAGTCTAAAATAGTTTGTGCGTGTTAAATCACGCAAGAAACCAATACATAACGGGAATTTATAATGGATTAAAGCCTCTATCTACAAATTTTGTACATAGAGGCTTATTTGTTCCATAATGTTACCTGAACAAGTACAATATGCAAAAAGTATTCAACATTCGGCAATTAGCATACAATTATCAGCAAGTATCCCTTTAATTTTGTCAAAGTATAATCAATTCTATATTCTAACAAATACGCATGAGTAAAGTAGCATTAATCACTGGGGCATCATCTGGCATGGGAAAATCTACAGCCAACATATTAAAAAGTCAGGGTTACATTGTATATGGAGCTGCAAGAAGGATGGAAGAAATGCAAGATTTAAAAGCGCAAGGAATACATATTGTGCCTTTAGACTTAACCAAAGATGATTCCATTGTAGCGTGTGTAAATACCATAATAGATAAAGAAGGTAGAATAGATATTCTAATTAACAATGCCGGTTACGGATCTTACGGCACGGTGGAAGATGTTCCGTTAGAAGAGGCCAAAAGACAGTTTGAAGTAAATTTATTTGGTTTGGCACGTATTACACAATTGATCATACCAAAAATGAGGGAACAGAAGTATGGTAGAATTGTAAACATATCCTCTATGGGTGGAAAAGTGTATTTACCATTAGGAGCTTGGTATTTTGCCACAAAACATGCTTTAGAAGGATGGAGCGATTGCCTGCGTCTAGAGCTAAAGCCATTTGGTATTGATGTAGTCATTGTAGAACCTGGCGGAATAAAAACTCCTTGGGGATTAATTGCCGCCGAAAGTTTGAGAGAAACTTCAGGTACGGGCGCCTATGCAACATTTGCAAATTCAGTGGCAGATACCATGAAAAAAGATTTTACAAATGATCGTTTTACAGATGTCAACGTATTAGGCAAGACGATAGCCAAGGCGGCTACAGTAAAAAAACCGAAAATTAGATACGTTAAAGGTTATTCTGCCAAGTTAGCAATAACGGTCCGCAAATGGTTTGGTGACCGTATATTTGATAAAGTGATTATGAGTCAATATAAATAGAATGATCAAAAGAATCTTAAAAAAAATAATGATAACAACCCTAGCTATAATAGGTATATTGGTTATCGCCGTTCTGGCATTCACCAATTTTTACCCAAGTTTTGGAGGTAACAGCACTAAAGAGCAAAAACGAACTTATGAAAAATCCAACCAGTTTAACAACGGTAAATTCCGCAATGTAAAACCTGTTCCAGAAGACTTAAGCTTTTCTGACAAGCTAAGTTTAGCGTATACTTTTTTCACCACTAATGTACCTAATGGCCGCCCCAAAGAAGATTTAAAACCACGTAAAATAGATTCAACCGATATTGCCGATTATAAAGGAGAAGCAAGATTGATATGGTTTGGGCATTCCTCTTTTTTATTACAGATCGAAGGAAAAAATATTTTAATAGACCCAATGTTTGGCGCGGTGGCAGCCCCTCACCCACTTTTAGGTGAGAAGCGTTTTAATAAAGAATTTCCAATTGCAATTGAACAATTACCACAGATTGATGCAGTTATTTTCTCACATGATCATTATGATCATTTGGATTACGAATCTGTTCTAAAAATCAAGGACAAAACAAATCACTTTTATACACCCCTTGGTGTTGGCAATCATTTGACCGCATGGGGAGTTTCTGATGCTAAAATTACAGAGATGGATTGGTGGCAAGAGACACAATTTGACTCGCTAAAATTTGTTTGTACGCCAGCACAACATTTCTCTGGTAGAGGCTTAAACAACGCACAAAGTACACTTTGGAGCTCTTGGGTAATTACTTCAGAAAACGAAAATATATTTTTTAGCGGAGATAGTGGCTACGCAGATCATTTTAAAGAAATTGGAAACAAATATGGTCCTTTTGACATTGCGTTAATGGAATGTGGTCAATACAACAAATTATGGTCAGATATTCACATGATGCCAGAAGAAACGGCACAAGCCGGCATAGACGTAAAAGCAAAAAAGATAATGCCCATTCACTGGGCAGGTTTCAAATTAGCATTGCACGAATGGACAGATCCAATTATTAGAGTTGAAGCAAAAGCTACCGAACTGAATATTAAAGTAATTGCACCACAAATTGGGCAAGAAATAATAGTAAAAGATTCAGTTACTACCTACCCAAACTGGTGGCAAAATATTTAACTTATTTGTAATGAAGGAAATAATTAAAATAGACAGTGTTGCTGATGTTCACTCTTACTTTAGTCTAGAGAAACCAAAACACCCCCTAATTTCGGTATTGCGAATTGGCGAAAATTGGAACCAAATTGGTCTAGAAAATTTTAAATATTCCTTAGGTCTTTATCATATCAGTTTAAAAGATAATTGTGCTTTTACCATTAAAAATTACGGTAGAAATTCATATGATTACCAAGAAGGTTCAATGATTTTTATGGCTCCTGATCAAATCATGGAGTTTGAAAAACAAAACATTAATACCAGAGACCAAGGTTGGACAGTAATGTTTCATCCAGATTTAATTAGAAAATCTGAATTAGGTAAAAAAATAGAACAGTTCTCCTTTTTTGAATACGCATCTAACGAAGCCCTACATTTATCAGATGATGAAAGAAAAACAGTAACCGAAATAGTTCAAAAAATAGAAAAAGAATATAGCAGTAATATAGACACTCATAGTCAAACCATTATTATCTCTAATCTAGAATTGCTACTTAATTATTGTGTAAGATTTTATGACCGACAATTTTATACAAGAACCAATTTAAACAAAGACATAGCTAGCAATTTCAATACACTATTAAAAGAATATTACAGCCAGAACAAACAAATTGAACTTGGTATACCAACGGTTCAATATTGTGGAGAAGCATTAAATATATCGGCTAAATACCTGAGCGATTTACTTAGAAAAGAAACTGGTCAGGGAACACAAGATCATATTCATCAATACATCATAGAAAAAGCCAAGAACAAACTTTTGAACTCAACAAAAAGTGCTAGTGAAATAGCTTATTCACTTGGCTTTGAATACCCCCAATATTTCAGTAAAATTTTTAAAAAGAAAACTACTATGAGTCCTAATGAGTATCGACTGAATCTAAATTAAAAGAATTTTTAGTCGCACAAACCTATAAATTTCACATTGTTGCTCACTAACTACATTTTATATTTAAAACAAAAAAACCAAACTGTTAGGTAGTTAAGAATACGTTAAACACTATCAAAAACATTCTACTCCGTATTTTATTGGGCATATTTACTGTATGAAACAGGCATTAAAATCAGAGCTATCAAAACAACTCATTCTCACTGAGGCTTTTAAGCTGTTTTATGAAGATGGTTTTAAAACCACTAGCATAGAAAAGATAATGAAGGCAACTACTTTGACCAAAGGAGCTTTCTATCATCACTACGCAAATAAAAAAGAATTAGGCATAGCCGTTATTACCCAAAAATTACAAAGTAGAGTTCAAAAAAGAATGGTGTATCCGCTTTATCAAAATGGTAATGCATATACTATTTTAGAAGAAACTTTTCTAAACAGCCTTAAGTCTTTTACAATCTACGAGAAGAAACACGGTTGCCCAACAAATAATCTCATCAATGAAATCGGGGATAATGAAAAGGTTTATCAAAAAGCACTGAAAAACATTATTGAGGAATGGAAAAGAGCCCTTATAGAATTAATAGAAAGAGGAAAGACAGAGCATTCTATTAAAAAAGATATTTCAAGTGCCGCAGCAGCTATTTATTTAATTAGCGCTTTTGAAGGCATACGTGGAATTCGTAAGCTTTATGATGATGACAAAGTGATTGATGAATATCTAAAGGGACTATCTATTTACTTAAAACAGATAAAACAATAATTTTTTTTACCCAAAAACATACTACATAGAATGTTTTTATAATCTTAAATACTATGAACAAAGACAGAAGAGACTTCATTAAAAAATCTACCATACTTGGTGCCGCCGGTGCAACCATCCCTGCCATGGGGTTTGCCAATAAAAAAGAACAATTATTTGAAAGACCAAAAGTCCTTTTCTTTGATGTCAATGAAACCCTGTTAGATTTAACAGCAATGAAAGACAGTGTTGCAAAAGCTTTAAATGGGAGAAATGATTTGCTCCCACTTTGGTTTACGACCATGTTGCAATACTCTTTAGTATCAACAGTTGCAAATCAATACAATGATTTTGCAATTATAGGTGCTGCAGCATTACAGATGGTTGCTGCAAATAACGGTATTACGCTAAGCCATGAAGAAGCCAAAAAGTCTATTGTAGACCCAATACGTTCTTTACCTGCTCACCCAGAAGTTCCATCAGCTTTACAATCTTTAAAAGATGCGGGATATACATTGGTTTCTTTCACCAACTCATCCAACAAAGGAGTTGAAACCCAATTTAAAAATTCTGGGTTGACCAAATATTTTGATCAACGCTTGAGTATTGAAGATATGGGAAAATTTAAACCACATGTAGATGCATATAACTGGGCTGCCAGAAAAATGAACATTCAACCAAAAGAGTGTCTGCTTGTAGCTGCTCATGGCTGGGATATTTCCGGGGCACTTTGGGCTAATTGGAGAGGTGCTTTTATTAGTAGACCTGGCGCACAACTATACCCTTTGTCCCCTACTCCAGAGATTCATGAAACTGACTTAACATTGGTAGCAAAAAAATTAATCAGCCTATAAAAATATTCCAAAAAAAATAAGGGAAATGAATTTAGAAAACAAAGTTATCATTGTTACCGGTGCCTCTAGAGGTATTGGTCAAGAAGTAGCATTTCTATTAGCCAAAAATGGAGCTAAAGTAGTTGTAAACCATTCTAATAGTTCAAAAGACGCAGAGAAAACCGTAACTAAGATTAAAGATAATGGTGGTGAAGCAATCGCTATTAAAGCAGATGTTAGTAATAGAGAACAAGTTACCCAGCTGTTCGACAAAACTATAGTCGCATACGGAGAAGTAAACGTATTGGTAAACAATGCTGGAGTTATGATTTCCAAAGAGCTGAAAGATAACACCCAAGAAGATTTCAGTAAGTTATTTGATGTTAATGTAAGAGGCATATTCAACACCTTACAAGAAGCAAACACTAAGCTTGCAGATAAAGGTAATATTATAAATTTCTCTTCTAGTACGGTAAAACTAATGTTCTCTACCTACGCACTGTATTCTGCTTCTAAAGCAGCGGTAGAACAGATGACACGTGTTTTTTCTAAGGAAATTGGTAGAGGCATTTCAGTTAATGCCTTGGCACCCGGAGCTACGGAAACAGAATTGTTCATGAAAGGGAAATCACAAGAATTAATAGATAAATTAAGTTCTATGAATGCTTTTGACAGACTTGCACAACCTATAGACATAGCAAGAGTTGTACTATTTTTGGCAAGTGATGAATCTAAATGGATTTCTGGTCAAACTATTGGCGCCAATGGTGCTCTAATCTAAACCTAAATAATAGAAATGAATTTAAAAATTACCACACTACTAGTTTTAACCATTATGATAACTTCTTGTAAAGGAGAAAAAACGGTAAAAAAAGAAGAAATAAGCACTCCTACCTATGACAACAAAGGTCAAGAATTAGTTTCCAAAATGGTAGAAAAAGTAGGTACTTACCAAACGTTGAGAAGTAAAAAAGATGTAATATACACTTACAGCTATCAAACTCCAGATGGTAAAACAGATATTTCCAATGAAAAATACATTTTTGATGGTGAACTATCTTATGGCAAATACGACAAGCACCAAAGAACATTAAGCAATTTTGAAGGTACTATTGAACAAGGCTATGATGGCAAAGAGTTTTGGCTTAAAAACAATGGGGAAATCATTTTAGATAGTAGTGCCCTAAAAAGAGTTTCATTCAACAGACCCACTAATTTTTATTGGTTTGCAATGTTTCAAAAGCTAATGGACAAAGGTGTATCTTACGAATACCTAGGCGAAGAAACGTTGAACCAAACTGTATATGAAATCGTTAAGGTATCCTTTGATTTTGGGAACTCCAAACCTACGGACATCTATCAATTATATATTAATAAAAACACTCATTTGGTAGATCAATTTCTATTTACGGTTGCAGATTTTGGAGCAATGGAAACACCAAATCTTATGGTTTTAGAATATGAAGATGTAGATGGGATGTTAATTCCTACAAAAAGAAAATATAAAAAATCTACTTGGAAAGCAGCCGTTAGCGATGCTCCATGGATAAACGTAAATTGGTCCAACATTAGTTTTAATAAAAGCTTAAAACGTAAAGAATTTAAAAAATAAGTACCTGATAACTAAATTATTAAATAGTAATACCTAAGTTATACCTATTGAAACGATTTACCTTATGGTAAATCGTTTTTTACTTAAATCCATAATTTAAAAACCACCTTTAACCGCATATCATTACCTTCTACACCACAAGACTGATGGAAGATTAACAAAATTTAATCAAGGTTCTTAACAAAATTAAATACATTGCAAGTCTGTTTAAAATCAGCTATTACTCTAAAAGCTTTTAAACAGAGTACAACTTAAAATATATTAACGACCTAACTACCAACTCAACATATGTCAACAAAAACCGACTACTCCACGTTTGATAATTTAAACGAAGAACAACTACCCGTTGCAAAACATAAGTTACATGATTGGACGCATTTTGCGGGCTTATATGCTGCAGAACACGTTGCAGCAACAGAATTTGTAATTGGTGCTACATTTGTAGCGCTTGGAGCTAAAACAATGGATATCATCTTAGGTCTGCTGATTGGAAATATCTTAGCAGTCCTGAGCTGGACCTTCATCACCTCTCCTATTGCAGTAGAAACTAGATTAAGTTTATATACATACCTAAATAAAATTGCAGGAGATTCTATGACAAAGCTCTATAACTGGGCAAACGTCATTATATTTTCGGTCATATCCGCTGCAATGATTACCGTATCGGCTACCGCAGTCCGTTTTGCTTTTGATATTCCCGCTCAATTAAACTGGTACCCTACCAACATGTGGTTTGTAGTTATCGTATTTTGTGTTGGGCTCGTTGTGGTATCTATAGCCTTATACGGATTTAATGCAGTTTCTGAATTTTCAGGTATTTGCGCACCATGGCTTTTTGTAATGTTTACAAGTGGTGCCATGGTATTACTACCAGCTCTTTCTTTAGATGTTTTAGGCACAACATTACCTAACGGATGGAACGATCTGATATCGCTCGGAGACCAATCTATATGGACCGGAGTAGATAGTGCCGGAGAACCCGGTATTGGGCTCGTAGAAGTTATAGGTTTTGCATGGGCTGCGAATACAATCACTCATTTTGGATTAATAGATATGGCATTGTTACGTTTTGCCAAAAAGAAATCTTATGGTCTTGCCACCAGTACAGGCATGATGTTTGGGCACTATGTTGCTTGGATAGCAGCAGGGATTATGGGTGCAGGTGCAGCGGTTATTATTGGTAAAACTATTGTAGAACTGGATCCGGGCGATGTTGCATTTTATGCTTTAGGTTGGTCTGGTTTCGTAATCGTAATCGTAGCAGGTTGGACAACAGCAATAACAAATTTATACAGAGCAGGGCTAGCGGCACAAGCTATTTTCCATAATCATTCACGTAAAAAGACAACTATTGTTGTTGGTTTAATCACGATTGCCATAGCCTGTTTCCCATTTGTATTTTCACAGATTTTACCGCTATTAACCTATGCAGGTTTATTGGTTGTTCCTGTTGGTGGTATTGTGTTTGCTGAACATCAAATATTTCCAAGAATAGGATTTACACGTTATTGGTCTCAATACCGAAATTTAACGTTTAGTACGCCAGCAATTGTTTCATGGGGATTAGGGTTGGTATTCGGTTTTGGCTTAAATGCATTAAACGTGATGTCTTTCTTCTACCTATTCATTCCTACTTGGATTTTCACTATTGTTATTTACACTATTCTTGCTGGCAAATACGGAGCTAAAAATAAGTACCCGCAAGCTGAGGAAAACGAAAAGTTGAGAAACCAGGAAATTGAAGCATATCAAGAAGAAAAAAGCAAATTAGAGACAAAACCTAAAAAAGACACCTCGCTACTAACTAAGGTCATACAAATGGTTTCAATTGTGGCACTTATAATCACCTTGGTATTGGCAGGCATTGTACTTTTTGACAGTGCTAACGAAAATATCTATGTTGAAAATAGAGAAACCTTTTATCGTTACGCCTTTATATGTACTGTAACATATTTTGTTACTGCTTATTGGGCATTACTACGTGGCAAATCAAAAAAACTAAGCTAAAAATGACAAAAGAAATCATGCTGAATAATGAAAATTTAGCAGAAATAAGCAAACAATTACCTACCCCTACATTTGATAGAACTTCTCTTAAAGTAGGTATCGTTCACGTTGGTGTTGGTGGTTTTCATAGAGCTCACCAAGCTTTTTACACACACTTGCTTCAAGAAAAAGAAAATGCTTCTGAATGGGGTATTTGCGGTATAGGGTTACGAAAGGGAGATCAAAAAATCCATGACGTACTTCAGAAACAAGACGGCATGTACACTTTAATCATAAAGTATCCGGATGGGAACATAGATTCTCAAGTAATTGGCTCCATTATCGACTTTAAATTAGGGTATGATACTCCCAAGGTGGTAGTTGATCAAATGGCGCATCCAGATACAAAAATAGTCTCCTTGACCATTACTGAAGGTGGCTATAACTTTAATCCGGCAACGGGTGAATTCGATTTTGAAAATGCAGATGTACAGCACGAATTACAGCATCCAAACGACCCTAAAACCATATACGGATTTTTAACCGCTGCCATTAAAAAAAGAAAAGAAGACGGGTTACCTGCCTTTACGGTAATGTCTTGCGACAATATTCAACATAATGGAGATGTTGCAAAAGAGATGTTATTGACGTTTGCACAAAAACAAGATGCGGAGTTAGCGGCATACATAGAAAAGGAAGTAAGTTTCCCCAACAGTATGGTGGATCGTATTACTCCCGTTACTACGCAAGCAGATATTGATTATTTAGAGAATACATACGGTCTTAAAGATGAATGGCCAGTAACTTGCGAACCATTTATTCAATGGGTCATTGAAGATAATTTCTCTAACGGTAGACCAGAATTTGAAAAAGTAGGCGTGCAGTTTGTACCAGATGTTAAGCCTTATGAAAAAATGAAATTGCGTCTTTTAAACGCAGGTCATTCCGTTCTTGGACTTTTAGGAGCAATACATGGTCACCCAACTATAAATGCGTGTATGGAAGATGATTTGTTCGTTTCCTACTTAAGAGCTTTTATGGACAAAGAAGCTACACCCGTTTTAGACAAACTAGAAGGTATAGATCTATCAGCCTACAAAGACAGTTTACAAGAACGTTTTGCTAACCCTAACATAAAGGACAGCGTTAGTCGTATTTGCTCTGAGAGTTCCGCTAAATTACCTAAATTTTTAATTGCTACAATTCAAGATAATTTGGCTAACGGTGGTAGTATAAAATTTGCCACCTTAGTCATAGCCGCGTGGTGCTATTATAGCGACAAAGGACAAGATAAAAATGACAACCCTATTGAGATTATTGACGCTATGCAGGAGCAGTTGCACCAAGCTGCCAGTAAAACTCAATCTGACCCACTAGCCTTTATAAAACAAGAATCATTATTTGGTAATCTAATTAACGAAGATAAATTCACTAGTCTATATAGCGACTTAGTTCAAAAAATTTATGCTAATCCCAATATTAGAGAAATAATGAAAACACTTTAATTGAACAGAAGGTCAATTTTAGCTAATATAATTAATTCAGATTTATTATTTCCTGAGAAAGAATCTGCAATAGCCTTGGCCGTTTTTTTGGTCAAGGCTTTTATTTGTTCAGAAAATGCATGAGGGTGAATATTATAGAAATCTTTAAACTCATCAAAACATTCTTCACTACTTTTTTCAGACTCCATTAAAACATCGAATACAATTTCAATTTGGTTTGCAGCATCTGTACCATAGCGGTCGGTAAAATCATCTACATATAACCAATCCTCCTTAACGTACTCTTTAACCTTTTCCCATTCATTGTTATGAACGGTACCGTCACTAATGGCTACGGCATAAAAAAGCTTCCCTAAATTTTCATATAGTCCGTTTATTGTTTTCGCTGTATTTTCCATTTTAGCAGTTTTTAGTTGATGTTTACGTAAAAATATGAAGTAACCTGCTGTTTTAATATGACAATAATCAGTGTTAATCAATATATTTGATATATGCAGGATTTTCAAAAAAACAGTGATATTTTTAATTTACTTTCAGAAGGTGTTTCTGAAGGAATTATCGTGGTAGACTCCAATCAAATCGTAGTAGCCACTAACACTTCATCAGAACAAATGTTCGGTTATGAAAAAGGAGAACTGCTAGGAAAACCCTTAGATGTTCTTATACCTAAGAGATACCATGCTAATCATGATGCACATGTAGAAAAGTTTATTGCAAAAAGTGATAAGCGCCAAATGGGTCATGGCAGAAATCTGTACGGAATTTGTAAAGATGGTAAAGAATTTCCTGTGGAAGCCGGATTAAATCCGTTTGAATTTTATGGTTCCACTTACGTTATGGCATTGATTATTGACATTACCGAACGTAAGAATAGAGAAAAAGAATTAAGCCATTGGGCACGTATTTTTGATGAATCGCTGAATGAAATTTTTGTATTTGATGCCAAAACTTTAAAATTCTTAAACATAAATAAAGAGGCTCAAAGAAATATTGGTTATTCATTCGATGAATTGTATAATATGACACCGGTTGACATTAAACCAGATGTATCAATTTCTCAATTTGAAGAGCTAATAGCACCTCTATTAAAAGACGAGACCTCTAAAGTCAAATTCGAAACCAAGCATGGTAGAAAAGACGGCACTACGTACCCTGTAGAAGTACACCTGCAATTATCTACTTTAGGTGAAAAGAAAGTTTATGTAGCCTTTATACTGGATATTACAGAACGTAAAAATTACACTGAAAATCTAGAAAAAACAGTTGAAGAACGCACGCAACAACTTACAGAAGCCTTAGCGGTAGAAAAAGAACTCAACGAACTAAAAACCAGATTTTTATCATTAGTATCCCATGAGTTTAAAACACCTCTAAGCAGTATATTAACCTCTATTACGTTACTTGGCAAATACACAGAAACGGAGCAACAGCCAAAACGAGATAAACACGTTACCACCATAAAAAACAAGGTAAAATATTTAGACACAATACTTAATGATTTTCTATCTGTAGAGCGCTTAGAATCCGGTAAAGTGAATTATAAAGTAGTAGAATTCCCATTAAGTAAAATTGTCAATGAAGTAGTATACAATAGCAATATGTTACTTAAATCCGGACAACAGATTCATTACCCCGATAATATAGATGAGCTAAATATAAATTTTGACGAAAAAACGTTAGAGCTGGCGTTATCAAATTTAATACACAATGCCATAAAATATTCGCCAGAGGATACCACTATTGACATCAAAGTAGAAATTTTAGATAATGGTTACTTCATTAACGTCATTGACCAAGGTATAGGCATACCAGAAGAAGAGCAGAAACACATATTTAATCGTTATTTTAGAGCAGAGAATGCTTTATTGACCCAAGGAACGGGTATAGGTCTAAATATTGCGAAACAACATATAGAAAATTTAGGAGGCAGTCTTGAGTTTACAAGTGCCGAAAATAAGGGATCAACGTTTACTTTATTCATACCTAAATTAAAAACCAACTAGAAGATGAAAAGAATTTTATTGATTGAGGATGACAAAGCCTTGCGTGAGAATACTGAAGAACTTTTAGAATTATCTGGTTATAATGTAACAACCGCACCCAATGGCAAAATAGGTATAGAAACCGCAATTGAAAACTTACCGGATATTATAATTTGTGATATTATGATGCCGGTGGTAGATGGTTATGGGGTTCTTGAAAGCCTGTCTAACAACGAAAAGACAAAACAAATACCGTTTATCTTTCTTTCTGCAAAGACAGAACATAAAGAAATAAGAAAAGGTATGGATCTAGGGGCAGACGACTACCTAACGAAACCATTTGAAGAAGAAGAGTTAATGAGTGCCATTGAAAGTAGATTGGCTAAAGCTGAACTACTGAAGCGTATGCAAGATGAAACATCTAAAGAACACGGTGTTTCAGAAAATGAAATGCGCACCATTCATGAACTTAAAAACTTTTTTGATGATAATGGAGAGCTGTCTAATTTTAAACAAGGAGAAATTATATACGAAGAAGGTGCTCGTTCAAATAAAATCTATCTCGTTTTAAAAGGGTTAGTCAAATGCTATAATATGGACCCAGACGGCAAAGAATTAATCACCTCATTATCTAAGGCTGATGACTTTTTGGGCTTTACATCTTTTTTAAACAATGAACCCTATCAAGAATCTGCTACAGCACTTGTAGATGTAGAACTGGCAGGCATATCTAAAGATAACCTAAAAGAGATATTAAATGAAAACAAGACCATTTCATTAGAACTAATGGAGTTTTTGTCTGCAAATATTTCTAACATTAAAGCACAATTATTACAAATGGCATACAGTTCCGTACGTAGAAAAACGGCACAGACTTTATTACAATTTGCTGATATCATGAATACCAAACCAGATGAACCCATTAAAATTTCACGGAATGATTTGGCAAGTGTTGCAGGTATTGCCACTGAAAGTTTAATACGTACCTTATCAGGTTTTAAAAAAGAAGGGCTTATTGCAATTGAAGGAAGAAATATACAAATTGTGGAACTGAAAGCTTTACAGTACGTAAATTAATCGAAATCTGATAAATATCATTTATTACCCTTCTTTATGCATTTACTTTTGTAACGTAAGTTACATAAATGAAACACATTTTAATACCCACAGATTTTTCTGAAAATTCTTGGAATGCCCTTGAATATGCTGCGTGCTTTTTTGAAAACATAAAGTGTACCTTTTATGTATTGCATGTAAATGATTTAAGTAATTCTGACATAGCCGGCAATTCTTTCATTACATTGAATGCCAAAGAAAAATTTTGTGCTAAAGATAAACTCAACGAAACCATTGATCAAATAGGATTGTGCTGTCCAAATCCTGATCATAAATTTATTTCACTTGAAGAATATGGTAATTTCATTGACATTACAAGAAAGACGGTAGAGGAGAAAAAGATAAATTTAATAGTTATGGGCACAAAAGGTGCCTCTGGTATAAAGGCAAGTATAATGGGTAGCAACACGGGTAACGTTATCACAAAAATAGCTTGTAACGTACTTGTAATACCTGATAATATCATTGCTCAAAAACCTACTAAAATAGCTTTCCCAACAGATTTTAATCTATTCTACACCTACCCAATATTAAATTCTATAACGGAAATACTGGAAATTTCTAACGCAGACTTAGAAGTAATTCATATGTCGCAATCAAGACCCAACTTTTCCAACACACAAGTAATAAACAAAGCATATTTACATGATTACTTAAAAGAAATATGCACTGAAAGCCATAGCTTCGAAAACATACTTGGCAAGAACATTAGAGAAACCATAGTGAGTTATATCAGTGAGAACAAAATTGAAATGCTGACCATGGTCGCTAAAAATTTAAACCTGTTTCAGCAATTGTTCTTCAACAACTCAATAGAGCAATTAAGTTATGAAACTACGGTCCCGTTATTCGTAATGCATGAGTAATGGTTGAATTTTAATGTTTTGGGTTAAAATTTAAGTTTCTAGAACATTTCAAACAATAACATAACATATGTAATTAACCTTCAAAATCGTACTTTTGCAACTTTGCTGTGAATACATGATTAATTTTGAAGAAAATATAGAAGTTAAGGGCGCTCGCGTTCATAACCTTAAAAATATTGATGTTACCATTCCCCGAGATAAATTGGTTGTTATAACCGGCTTGTCTGGTAGTGGTAAATCTTCTTTGGCTTTTGACACCATTTATGCAGAAGGACAAAGACGATACATAGAAACTTTTTCTGCGTATGCAAGACAATTTTTAGGTGGATTAGAACGCCCAGATGTTGATAAGATAGACGGACTATCTCCCGTAATAGCCATTGAACAAAAGACGACCTCTAAATCACCTAGATCTACAGTAGGTACTATCACTGAAATTTATGATTTTCTAAGATTGCTTTACGCCCGTGCTGCAGATGCACATAGTTACAATACGGGAGAAAAGATGGTAAGCTATAGCGATGAGCAAATTAAAAATTTGATCATTGAGTCTTATTTAGATAAAAAAATAAACATACTAGCTCCAGTAATTAAGTCTAGAAAGGGTCACTACCGTGAACTTTTTGAACAAATTGCCAAACAGGGATTTGTAAAAGTCAGGGTAGATGGTGAAGTAAAGGATATCGTTAAAGGAATGAAAGTGGATCGTTATAAGACCCACGATATAGAAATTGTAATTGACCGTCTAAAGGTTGCAGAAAGTGAAGACTTTCACAAGCGATTATCTGAAAGTATAAATACGGCCATGTACAGCGGCGATAACGTATTAATGGTACTTGAAGAAGGTACTGAGGTTCCTAGATATTTCAGTAGGGATTTAATGTGCCCTACAACGGGTATCTCCTACCCTACGCCAGAACCTAACACTTTTTCGTTCAACTCACCAAAAGGCATGTGTCCCAATTGCAAGGGCTTAGGTCATGTTTATGAGGTAAACGAGAAGAAAATATTTCCAAACAAGAAACTATCCATTAAAGGAGGCGGAATTGCACCTTTGGGAGACTATAAAAAATCATGGGCGTTTAAGCAGATAGAAACCATTGCAGAACGCTATAATTTTGAGATTACCGCCCCTATAGATTCAATACCTAAAGAAGCTATAGATATTCTACTGAATGGCGGTAAAGAAAGTTTTGAAGTAGACTCTAAATCCTTAGGAGTTAAGCGCACCTACAAAATTGATTACGAAGGTATTTCCAACTTTATTAAAAATCAGTTTGAAGAGGCTGCTTCCACTTCTATTAAAAGATGGGCCAAGGAATACATGGACAAAATTACTTGTCCGTCATGTACAGGTTTTCGACTTAAGAAAGAATCACTCTATTTTAAAATTGAAGACAAGAACATTGCCGAATTGGCAAATTTGGATATTGTTGAACTTGCTTCGTTTTTTAAAGGTTTAGATAAAAAAATTAGCGGTAACCAACTTAAGATTGCCGAAGAAATAATCAAAGAGATCAGTACAAGAATTCAGTTTCTATTAGATGTTGGTCTCGATTATTTATCTCTGAACAGAAGTTCTAAATCACTTTCTGGTGGTGAGGCGCAACGTATTAGATTAGCTACCCAAATTGGTTCGCAACTAGTAGGTGTGCTATATATTTTAGATGAACCAAGTATTGGTCTACACCAGCGAGATAATGAACGGCTGATTAAGTCTCTAGAGTCTCTTAGAGATATAGGCAACTCGGTAATTGTAGTGGAACATGACCGCGATATGATAGAGCGGGCAGACCATGTTATTGATATTGGACCCAAAGCTGGCAAAAATGGTGGAGAAATCATTTCAGAAGGTACTCCAGAGCAGCTGAAGCATGTACATACATTGACCGCGGATTATATGACCGGTGTAAAGGAAATTGAAGTGCCTAAAAAGAGAAGACCCGGTAATGGCAATGAAATTGTATTATCTGGTTGTACAGGGAATAACTTAAAAAACATTACAGTTAAGTTTCCTTTAGGAAAAATGATCGGGGTTACAGGAGTTTCAGGAAGTGGAAAATCTACTTTGATAAACGAAACACTTTACCCAATCATGAACGCCCATTATTTCAATGGCGTTAAGAAGCCAATGCCGTATAAGAAAATTACTGGTCTTGAGCACATAGATAAGGTTATTGACATTAACCAATCGCCCATAGGTAGAACACCAAGATCAAACCCGGCTACATACACCGGTGTTTTCAGTGAAATACGTTCTTTGTTCGCCAAAACTACAGAAGCATCCATAAGAGGCTACAAGCCCGGAAGATTCAGCTTTAATGTCAAAGGCGGTCGTTGCGAAACTTGCCAAGGTGGTGGGCTTCGTGTCATAGAAATGAATTTTTTACCAGATGTTTATGTAGAATGCGAAACATGTAACGGAAAGAGATTTAACCGAGAAACCTTAGAAATTCGATATAAAGGCAAGTCCATTTCAGATGTTTTAGAAATGACCATTAATGAAGCGGTATCATTTTTTGAACTTATTCCTAAAATACATCGTAAGTTAAAAACCATACAAGATGTGGGCTTAGGTTACATTTCTCTTGGGCAACAATCCACTACCCTTTCAGGTGGTGAAGCACAACGTATTAAATTAGCAACAGAACTATCAAAGAGAGATACAGGTAATACATTCTACATTTTAGATGAACCTACAACCGGACTTCATTTTGAAGATATTCGGGTTTTAATGGAAGTTTTGAATAAATTAGCGGACAAAGGTAATACCGTATTGGTAATTGAACACAATATGGACGTAATCAAAATGGTGGATTACATCATTGATATAGGTTACGAAGGTGGGCGATCTGGAGGACAATTAGTAGCAAAAGGAACTCCGGAACAAGTTGCAAAAGACAAGAAAAGCTACACCGCAAAGTTTTTAAAGAGAGAATTAAAATAATAATTAGATATAAATTTATCTAAAAAGCATACAAAATAAAGAATGAGATCAGAAAAACATCACAAAGGCTGGAACGAAATTAAAACAAATGATTCTTGGGCCATTTTTAAGATAATGGGCGAATTTGTCAACGGTTTTGAGCGTATGAGTAAAATAGGACCATGTGTTTCTATTTTTGGTTCAGCAAGAACAAAGGAAGAAGATCCATATTATAAGCTAGCCGTATCTATTGCAAAATCTATTGCAGAAGCAGGTTACGGAGTCATTACCGGAGGTGGACCTGGTATTATGGAAGCTGGCAATAGAGGTGCAAATCTTGCCGGTGGTACATCTGTAGGTCTAAATATTGACTTACCTTTTGAGCAGCATGACAATCCGTATATCGACAATGACAAGAGTTTAGATTTTGACTACTTTTTCGTGAGAAAAGTAATGTTCGTAAAATACTCTCAAGGGTTCGTTGTAATGCCTGGAGGCTTTGGAACATTAGATGAGCTTTTTGAAGCCATCACCCTTATTCAAACACATAAAATTGGTAAGTTCCCAATTATATTGGTAGGTAGCGAATTTTGGACAGGACTAATGGACTGGATCAAAGGAACCATGTTAAAGATGGGTACTATTAGCCCAGAAGATTTAAATCTTATTAAAATAGTAGATACAGAAGAAGAGGTAGTTGAAATTATAGATTCATTTTACAAAGGGCACAGCATGAGTCCTAATTTTTAATTTACACCTTGACGAAACGATTAAAATTACTTTTCTATCTGTGCATAGTAACATTTGTTACTAATGTATGTAGTTGCTATGCACAGTATGAAACCGACCTTACAGTTAGTTTAAACGAGTATACCAAAGAATTGGATATTCGTCAAGAGTTCACCTATTACAACAATTCCAATTATAATTTAGGTGTTATTTACTTTAATGACTGGGCTAATGCCTATTCAGATAAAAATACCGGATTAGCAAAAAGGTTTGCTCAAGAATTTAAAAAATCGCTTCACCTTGCAAAAGCAGATGAACGTGGTAAAACTACTATTATCAGTGTTGTTGATGACTCTTATAATGGTCTTGAATGGAGCAGAACCGAAGGCAAAGACATTTTAAAGGTCACTTTAGGTGATGTGCTACCACCCAAAACATCAACTAAAATTTTCATCACCTATAAAGTAAAATTACCACCAAATAAATACACCCGTTACGGTTATGGTAGCAGAGGAGATTATTACTTAAAAGATTGGTATTTAACGCCAGCGGTATACGATGGCAAATGGCATCTGTATTCAAATAAAAATCTGGAGGATCTTTATATGAACGAGACCAATACTATCATTAATTTTAAATACCCTGATAGTTTATACCTTGCCTCTAATTTTGATATTAAAACCGAATCTACCTTCCCAAATGGGCAGTTTGCCCAATTAAAAGGAAACTTGCAGCGCGGTGGGGAAATTATTCTGAACACACAGAAAAATTTCTATACCCACAGAACTCCCTACATGACTTTTTTGACCGACATTAGTGCACCAAGGTACAGTCCAATTGGTCAAGGACTATCCATAAATAAAGTTGCCAATTTTATCCATAATAACTTAGGTGACTATCCGCATGAGAAAATTCTGGTCAGTGAGCTAGACTATAGCAAAGACCCACTTTACGGTATAAACCAACTTCCCTCTTTTATAAGACCCTACAAAGAACAGTTTCAGTTTGAAATGAAATTCTTGAAAACGGCAATCAATAGTATTCTAAGAGAAACCATGTTCCTAAATCCACGTAAAGAACAATGGTTAAATAGCGCTATTGCAAATTATCTAATGATTGCTTACGTTGAGAAATATTACCCAGACCAAAAGTTAATGGGTAAACTTTCTAAAATATGGGGCTTTAGAAGTTTTGAATTGGCAAAAATGGATTTTAACGACCAATATTCCTTTTTGTACAATCTTACTGCTCGTAAAAATTTAGATCAAGCATTACAAACATCTAATGATTCGCTGATAAAATTCAATCAAAAAATAGCTAATAAATATAAGGCTGGTTTAGGATTAGCATATTTGGCGGATTATATTGGGCAAGAGCATGTAGATGAAAGTATTAAGACCTTTTTTGAGTATTACAAGCTTAATAATGTAAAGGTTGATGATTTTGAATCTATTTTAAAACGCTCTACTCAACAAGATATCAATTGGTTTTTTAAAGACTATGTTTCTACAGATCGTAAAATTGATTTTAAAATAAAGAAGGTAAAGAAAGAAACAGATTCTTTACACGTAACCATAAAAAATAAAGAAGGTACCAATGTACCCATTTCAGTTTTTGGACTTAAAAAAGATTCTGTAGTTTCTGAATATTGGTTCAAAGATATTGAGCTAGAAGAAACCTTCTCTATTCCTAATAAAGAGGAAGATAGACTAGTACTTAACTATGACCAAAAAATACCGGAATTTAATCAACGTGACAATTGGAAATCATTAAAAGGATTTTTATCAAGTAACAAAAAATTAAAGTTCACCTTCTTTAAAGATGCTGAGAACCCGTATTACAACCAGGTTTTCTATGTTCCTGTGCTAAGTTTTAATGTTTATGATGGTTGGACTCCTGGTATGCGTTTGTACAACAAAACCTTACTAGAAAGACCATTTGTATATGATTTCTCACCCTCCTATTCATTTAAAGAAAAAGCATTTGTAGGATCTGGAAAATTCAGCTATAGAAAATACTTAAGCAAAAGCGGATTGTATGTAGCTCAATATAATATAGGCGCCGGCACATCGCACTTTAATGAAAACTCTAGATATTCATCTATAACTCCCTCGGTAAGCTTTGGTTTTAGACCAGCAGATTTATTATCGAACAAAAGAGAGTTTTTATCTTTTAGATATGTAAACATTTTTAGAGATTTTGACCCTGCACTTTTAAGTTTGGCGAATGACCCAGAAAATCCAGATTATAGCGTATTCAACGCACGGTATTCTAGCAGAAACAATGGAATTTTAGATTACAACTCTTGGTTTGCAGATTTTCAATTAGGTGGTAATTTCAGTAAATTATCATTTGAATATGAGTATCGAAAATTATTTGAGAACAATAGACAACTGAATTTAAGATTCTTTGCTGGTAAATTTTTAAGTAATAAAACCCAAACAGATTTTTTCAGCTTTGCCTTAGATAGACCTACAGATTACTTATTTGATTACGGCTATTTAGGTAGATCGGAAGATTCTGGTATATATAGCCAACAGATTATTATCGCCGAAGGTGGGTTTAAGTCTTTCCTAGATCAACGCTATAGATTTTCTAATGATTGGATGGCAACCGTAAACGGTAGTTTTAACCTTTGGAAATGGATTGAATTATATGGGGATGCCGGTTTGGTAAAGAATAGAGGTCTAGATGGCAAATTCGTTTATGATTCTGGTGTGCGTTTAAATTTGGTTACAGATTACTTTGAACTGTACCTACCACTTCACTCTAATAATGGTTGGGAAATTTCACAGCCTAACTACGGTGAGAGAATTAGATTTATTATTACCGTTAGTCCAAAAACCCTAACAGGATTATTCACAAGAAAATGGTTTTAAACTAAGAAATTCTAATACCGTCAATAGAAATTTTGGTTTAAATTAAGATATTTTCAAAATAATATCACTTTTGTTGAAAAATATGGAATAAATTAACTGGTTACAGCGTTGCTAAAAAGTACTTGATTAGGTAATTTTGTAAAAACACGTTTAATACATGGATGTTTCTTCTAAAACCAGTAATGATATTTCTTTTGAAGATTTTAAAGAACAAATTATCAATGACTATGAAGTCGCTTTTTTAAGCCGAACTTGTAGCTTATTGGGGAGAAAAGAAGTGCTTACAGGCAAAGCAAAATTTGGCATATTTGGTGATGGAAAAGAGTTACCTCAGTTAGCTATGGCACGTTCATTTAAAAATGGCGATTTTAGAAGCGGTTATTACAGAGACCAAACATTTATGATGGCCTTAGGTCTATTACAGCCCAAGGAATTCTTTCACGCATTGTACGCTACTACAGATATAGAAAAAGAACCTATGAGTGCCGGCAGGCAAATGGGCGGTCACTTTTTAACGCATAGTTTAAATGCGGACGGAAGTTGGAAAGATTTAACTAAACAAAAAAACAGTAGCGGAGACATTTCTTGTACCGCAGGGCAAATGCCACGTCTTTTAGGACTGGCTCAAGCATCTAAAGTTTATAGAAACCAAGAAGGTCTAGACAGTGCTAAATTTTCGGTAAACGGAAATGAAATAGCATGGGGAACTATTGGCAATGCAAGTACTAGTGAAGGCATGTTCTTTGAAACTATAAATGCAGCCGGTGTCTTACAAGTACCTATGGTTATTAGTATTTGGGATGATGAATACGGCATTTCCGTACCAGCTAAATTCCATACAACAAAAGAAAATATTTCAGAGATTCTATCTGGTTTTCAAAGAACTGAAAATGAAAAAGGATATGAAATCTTAAGAGTAAACGGTTGGGACTACACTGCATTAATGCACGCTTATGAAAATGCAGCAGATATTGCCAGACAAGAGCATGTGCCGGTCATTATTCATGTAAATGAATTAACACAACCACAAGGTCATTCTACATCTGGATCACATGAACGTTATAAGGACAATGAACGTTTAGAATGGGAACGTGACCATGATTGTAACAAACGCTTTAAAGAATGGATTTTAGAATCTGGTATTGCCACTTCAGAAGAATTAGCATCCATTGAAAAAAGAATTAAACGCTCTGTCAGAGAAGCTAAAAAAGAAGCTTGGGACGAGTATTTGAAGGATAATCTATCTGACAAGTCAGTTTTATTAAATCTGATCGAAAAAGCTGCTTCTAAGAGTCCGAACAAGAATTTCCTCAATAAATTAAAAAATGATTTAATTGCTACTGAGGAGCCCCTTCGTAAAGATTTGGCTATTTCTGCCAGAAAATCTTTACGCTATTTACTTGGAGAAAATACGCCGGAAAAGCAAGACATTATAAACTGGACAGCAAACTTTTTAGAAGAATCCCAACATAAATATAGTTCTCATCTTTATAGTGAGAATGACAACAAGGCTACAAACGTTACAGGTATTACACCAGAATACAGTGATGATAATGAATTGGTAGATGGTAGAGTTATCCTTAGGGATAATTTTGACAAACTATTTGAAAAATATCCGAATACGTTGATTTTTGGAGAAGATACTGGCGCAATTGGTGATGTAAACCAAGGTCTTGAAGGTATGCAGGAGAAATACGGTAAAATACGTGTCGCAGATACCGGTATTCGTGAAACAACAATTATTGGGCAAGGTATAGGCATGGCATTAAGAGGTCTTAGACCTATTGCTGAAATTCAATATTTAGACTATATCTTTTATGCTTTATCGACCCTTACAGATGATTTAGCGACTTTACTATACAGAACAGCTGGCAAGCAGAAAGCTCCGTTAATCATTAGAACAAGAGGTCACAGACTAGAGGGCATATGGCATTCTGGTTCAGAAATGGGCGGATTGATACATCTTCTTAGAGGTATGTACATTTTGGCACCTAGAAATATGACCCAAGCAGCCGGATTTTACAATACCCTTCTAAAAAGTGATGAACCTGCATTGGTTATAGAAAGCTTAAATGGGTACCGATTAAAAGAAAAGAAGCCAAAAAATCTTGGTGAGTTTTGTACACCTATCGGTAAAGTTGAAACAATTAAGGAGGGTAGCGATATTACTCTAGTTTCTTATGGTTCTACACTACGCATCGTTGAAAAAGCTGCCAAAGAATTGATTGAAGTTGGAATTGATGCAGAAGTTATAGATGCACAAACATTGCTACCATTCGATATTGAAATGGAAGTATTGCAAAGCGTAAAGAAAACAAACCGTTTATTGGTAATTGATGAAGATGTACCTGGTGGATGTTCTGCATATCTGCTTAATGAAATCATAGAAAAACAAGGTGCTTTTCAATATTTAGATAGTACACCACAGACTTTAAGTGCAAAAGCGCATAGACCTGCATATGGTTCTGATGGCGATTATTTCTCAAAACCTAATAGAGAAGATATTTTTGAGAAGGTATATGCAATTATGCATGAAGTTAAACCTAATGATTATCCTAAATTGAGATAGAAAATAATTAAATTTAAGTAAGAAAAATCCCATGAAATATGGGATTTTTTTATACCCTATTATTCCGCCCAAAAAAAATGAATTTATTTAATATTTTCTACTTAATTCTTAACTCACTGAAAACTAAGCAACCTCTATATTTCACTACTACAAAACTAGAACTTACCTATAGTATACTTTAATATATTTCAGAAAAACAAAAAAAAATCTATACTTTTAAAGGAAATAATGCCAAAAATGAAAAACACTTTATTAAAAGATATCGGTTTAGCTTTTTTTAGAATTGCAATTTCAGCAATGATGTTGACACACGGTCTTCCTAAATTTCAAAAATTAATTTCTGGAGATTTTCAATTTGCTGATCCTTTTGGTATTGGAGCAGCCCCTTCTTTATTTTTAGCTGTTATTGGCGAATTCATTTGTCCTATTCTAATTATTATAGGTTTTAAATCGCGTTTGGCTGCAATACCTGCAGCAATTACTATGGCAGTCGCAGCATTTGTAGCCCATGGTGCTGATGATTTTAGTACAAAAGAAAAAGCATTGTTTTACTTAGTAGCTTTTATAACCATTTCCTTAGTAGGACCAGGTAAATTTGGAATAGACAAAAAGTAATTAACCTCAAGCTAAGTCAGCGCGGTTTTGAAATGAAAACCATAGCTCTATTTCTACGCAAATGTAGAAACGCTTGAATTTCAATTATCAACTAATCGTTAAACAATTTTATAAAGTAGTTCTTTTAAAAGGTCTGCCTCTTTCATTGGTGTAGCCCCTACTCCTTTTCCTTTCAAATCCATTTCACGCAAACTAGAGATAATTCCGCTTACTTTCTTCATTGGGTAATTTCTAGCGGCAGTTTGTACCTCTTTTACAAAATAAGGATTTATGCGTAATGCACTCGCCACATTTTTAGGTGAATGATCCGTAAGACCGTGATACTGTAATAACTGTGTAAAGAACGAATGTAATAGCGTAATCGTTAGTATAAACGGATTGTCTTTTGGATTCTGGGCAAAATAATTAATGATTTTGGTCGCCTTCACGATATCTCTATCACCTATAGCTCTTTTCAACTCAAAATTATTATAATCTTTACTTATACCAATATGTTCCTCTATATGCTGAGGATTGATTTCTGTCTGTTTTGGCAGAACCAATTTTAACTTATCTAGCTCTTTACTGATTTTACCTAAATCCGTTCCTAAATATTCTACCAATAGTAGAGCAGCTTTATGAGATATGGTATAACCACGGCTCACCAAATGTTTTCTAAGCCAATCACTTACTTGATTTTCATATAATTTCTTACTTTCAAAAACTACCCCGTTCTTCTTTATAATTTTGTGTAGCTTCTTGCGCTTATCCAGCTTTTTGTATTTATAACAAATAACAAGAACTGTGGATTGTTGCGGGTTTTCTGCATATGAACATAGGTTCTCTATAGTACGGGATAAGTGTTGAGCTTCCTTTACAATGACCACTTGTTTTTCTGCCATCATAGGATAACGTTTGGCATTGCTTACAATATCTTCAATAGATACATCTCTTCCATAAAGCACCATTTGGTTGAATCCCTTTTCTTCTTCGGTCAACACATTGGCACTTATAAAATCGGAAATTTTATCAATAAAATAAGCTTCTTCCCCATAAAGGAAATATATAGGGCTTATCTGCCCTTTCTTTATTGCATTGACTATTTGTACAGCTTCATCCATTCAGAAAAAATCATCAACTTTGTATAATGCAGCCACTAAATTTCCCTAGCTACACTTTCAGGGTCAAAAATAGCGAAAATAGAACCTTGATTTTTGACGTTATACGTAAAAAATTTTTGGTGCTTACTCCAGAAGAATGGGTTCGGCAACATGTAGTTCAGTTTCTTATCCAAGAAAAGAATTATCCAATCAGTCATATTAATGTAGAAAAACAAATTACACTTAACGGATTAAAGAAAAGATATGATGTAGTTGTTTTTAAACCCAACGGTCAACTGCACATACTTGTAGAATGCAAGGCACCAGAGGTTTCTATATCTCAAATGACATTTGATCAAATAGCACAATACAATTTTAAATTGAATGCTACTTACTTAATGGTTACGAACGGACTCTCACATTATTACTGCCAAACAGACCTTATTGCGGAAAAATATGAATTTATGAAGGAAATTCCTGATTTTAGCCGTTAATTTGCGATCGTTTTGAAGATAGCTGTAGTCATATTAAATTGGAATGGTGAAGTGCTTTTAGAAAGGTACCTGCCTTCTGTTATCAATTATTCTCCCGGTGCAGATATATATGTTGCGGATAATGCTTCCACAGACGGCTCCGTTGCATTTGTAAAAGAAAACTACCCAACCGTAAAAATTATTCAAAATTTAGAAAATGGTGGGTTTACAAAAGGATATAATGATGCTTTGGTACATGTAGACGCAGACATCTTTTGTTTATTGAATTCAGATGTAGAAGTTTCACCTAATTGGCTGACCCCTATTAAAGAAACCTTTAACAAGGTACCCGAAGCTGCAATCATACAACCAAAAATTCTAGACTTACTTAAGAAAGATCATTTTGAATATGCGGGTGCAGCTGGCGGATTCATTGATCAGTTGGGCTATCCATTCTGTAGAGGAAGGGTTTTTCAAACCTTAGAGAAAGATGTTGGTCAATATAATGATGTGCGAGAAATATTTTGGGCAACAGGCGCATGCATGTTTATTAAAAAAGAAGTATTTCAAGAGCTAAATGGTTTTGATGAAGACTATTTTGCACACCAAGAAGAAGTAGATTTATGCTGGCGTGCTAAAAACCACGGTTACAAAATATTTTATGTAGGTACCTCTAAAGTATTTCATTTAGGTGGTTCTACATTAAGTAACATGAATCCAAAAAAAACATACCTTAACTTCAGGAATACATTATTTTCGATTACAAAGAATCTTCCTAGAAGAAAAGCTTTCATCATTATATTCTTAAGATTGCTGTTAGATGGTATTGCGGCAATACGATTTCTTTTCCAGTTAAGATTTAAACACTTTTTCGCTATTTTTAGAGCGCATTTAAGCTTTTACAGACAGTTTAGAAAAATGTATAAAAAGAGAGAGAAAACACAATTTCTCAGAAAATACTATGCTACGAAGTCCATTGTATGGTCTTACTTCGTACATAGGATAAGTAATTTTAACATTTTAGTAAAAGATTAACTAACAACACATATAAGTGACTTTGTAATTATATAATTTTGAAGTCGCTTAGATGCGAAAAAAGAGTAAACCACTTAAATAAGTATAATAGAATAGAATTATGAAAAAAGTATTATTAGGATGTCTTGGAGTAACGCTTTTACTTTCATCATGTGTATCTTCAAAGAAGTACGCTGATCTTGAAGCTAAGCACAAAAGTGCACAAGATTTATTGAATTCAGCTACAGTTAAATTAAATGATTGTTTAGAAGAAAAAGCAACAGCTTCATCTAGACTTCAAACTTTAGAAGATCAAAATGCTTTCTTAAAAGCAAACAATCAAGAATTGATTAATAATATGGGTAACTTAACAACTTTGACTACCAAAGGTGCTGAGAACTTGGAGAAATCTTTAGAAAGCTTACAAGAGAAAGATTTAACTATCCGTAAATTAAATGATGCTATTACACGTAGAGATTCTGTAAACCTTTCTTTGGTACAGAGCTTAAAAGGTGTACTTGGTAATATGGACGATGAGGATATAGAAATCAGCGTTGAAAAAGGTGTTGTTTTTGTTTCTATCTCAGATAAATTATTATTTAGCAGTGGAAGTTACAACGTAACTGGTAGAGCTAAAGAAGTTTTAGGTAAAGTTGCCAAAGTAGTAAACAACAAGCCTGATTTTGAATTTATGGTAGAAGGTCATACAGATGACGTACCTTACAGAGGTAACGGTTCTTTATTGGATAACTGGGATTTGAGTGTTAAGCGTGCAACTGCTGTTGTTCGTATCTTACAAAAAGACTTCAATGTAGACCCTAAGCGTATGACTGCTGCAGGTAGAGCTGAATATGTACCGGTTTCTACAACAGAAAAATCTAAGAACAGAAGAACTCGTATCGTTGTTCTTCCAAAAATCGATCAGTTCTATAGCATGATCGAAGAAGGAATGAAAGATCCTGCAATCAACAAATAATTGCTGATTGTCATATAAAATTAAAGCGGCTCAATAGAGCCGCTTTTTTTATGTCTTGGTTTAAAGTATAACTTTTAAATAATATCTAAACTACCCTTTCCTTCACGAATAACTTCTGGTAAACCTCCTGTAGAAACATCTATTATAGTGGATCCTACATTACCACCATAACCACCGTCAATTACAATATCCACAAGGTTGTCCCATTTCTCGTAAATTAATTCGGGATCTGTAGTGTACTCTAAAACATCATCTTCATCACGAATAGAGGTTGAAACAATAGGGTTACCTAATTCTTCAACCAGCGCTTTAACTATGCTATTATCTGGAACACGAATACCAACGGTTTTTTTCTTTTTAAACTCTTTAGGCAGATTATTATTACCGGGTAATATAAAAGTATAAGGACCCGGTAAAGCTCTTTTCAATATTTTAAAGGTAGCAGTATCAATTTGCCGTACATAATCTGACAGATTGCTTAAATCGGTACAAATGAAGGACCAATTGACCTTTGCCAATTTCACCCCTTTAATACGTGCAATTTTTTCCAATGCCTTGGTGTTCGTAATATCACAGCCCAACCCGTAAACCGTATCTGTTGGATAGATAACCAAGCCACCTTTACGCAATACGTCCACTACCCTTTTAATCTCTTTAGGATTGGGATTCTCTTCGTATATTTTGATAAATTCTGCCATTGCCTTTAGGTTTAAAAACCCTACTATTATTAAATATAACTAAACTATCCCAATACCTCTAACTTAGCAAAGCGAAGCAATAGTTTTTTAATATCGCCTTTATCGAACATTATTTCTGCCTTTCTATCATTACCGGCCCCTTCAATTTTCACGACCTTACCACGACCAAAACGAGTATGGTTAATCAATGAACCTTCAGTAAGATTTGGATCGATCTTATTTGTATTACCAACAGGCTCTGATAGCTGAGGCTTTAATTTTCGTAATTTTTTAAGTTGTCCTGTATTTGGTTGACCAACTATTGGCGGTGTGCCCCTTTTTGGTTTTTCTTGACGCAACCTGCTCTTATCTACTTCACCAAAAATATCGGCATTTATAAGAGATTTGTAACGGTACCCACCATCAATTGGTGTAAGGTTCTCCACATATTTCTCGTCTATCTCTTCTAAGAAACGACTAGGTTCTGCGTCTATTAATTTACCCCAACGATATCTATTTTGCGTGTATGTCAAATACGCTTGTTTCTCAGCCCTGGTCAACGCAACATAGAACAACCTACGCTCCTCTTCCAGCTCACTTCGGGTGCTCATACTCATACCAGACGGAAACAAATCTTCTTCCATACCAACAATATACACGTACGGAAATTCTAGTCCCTTTGCCAAGTGAATGGTCATTAATGCAACCCTATCGTCATCACCAGTATCATTATCCAAATCGGTAGCAAGTGCAACATCTTCTAAAAACTCACTAATATTTCCCGTTGCTTCATCAATCTCTTTCTGGCCTTCAACAAAATCCTTAATACCATTTAAAAGTTCCTCAATGTTTTCCATTTTACCAATACCCTCTGGGGTCCCGTCTTTTTTAAATTCTAAAAGAACACCGGTTTTTTTGGCTACATGTTCAGATAATGCAAAGGCATCTACAGTTTCGTTCATGACCTGAAAACTCTTGATCATGGTTACAAAGTCAGTTAACTTACGTTTAGTACCCGAATTAATTTTTAAATCTATACGGTCTATGTTTTCCATTACTTCAAAAATGGAACGGTTGTAATGATTTGCAGCTACAATTAATCTATCTAAAGTAGTACCACCAATTCCCCTAGCAGGAAAGTTTATCACCCTTTTTAAAGCTTCTTCATCTTTAGGATTAATGACCAAACGCAAGTAAGACAACACATCTTTTATCTCTTTACGTTGATAAAATGAGAGTCCGCCATAAATACGATACGGAATATCTCTTTTACGCAAGGCATCTTCCATAGCCCTAGATTGGGAGTTTGTTCTATATAATATACAAAATTGACCATTGGTCATTTGTTGCTGCATTCTATGTTCCCAAATAGAATTTGCTACAAACCTACCTTCTTCAGCATCTGTAGTACTTCTATGAATTTTAATAGAGGGACCATCATCATTATCCGTCCAAACTACTTTTTCAATTTGATTTTGGTTTTTACCGATTACGGAGTTGGCAGCATTTACAATGTTTCGTGTAGAACGGTAGTTCTGCTCTAAACGGTACATCCCTACATTATCGTAATCTTTTTGAAAGTTCAAAATATTACTAATGTTCGCTCCCCTAAATGAATAAATACTCTGTGCATCATCACCTACCACGCATATATTCTGAAAACGATCGGCCAAAGCCTTTACAATCAAATACTGAGAATGATTGGTATCTTGGTACTCATCAACCAAAATATATCTAAATCGATCTTGATATTTTGCCAACACATCTGGGTAGCGTGTTAAAAGCTCATTGGTTCTCAATAGTAAATCATCAAAATCCATTGCACCAGCTTTAAAACAACGATCTACATAATTTTCATAGATATCACCTGTTCTTGGCTTTTTTGCCATGGCATCCTGCTCTACCAAATCTGGATCATTACGGTACGCCTTTACGGTAATTAAGCTATTCTTAAATGACGAAATTCTATTTTGAATCTGCTTGTATTTATAAATATCCTTGTCAAGCCCCATTTCCTTAATGATAGAAGCTAACAAGCGCTGAGAATCTTGCGTGTCATAAATAGTAAAATTGGCAGGATAGCCCAATTTATCACCATCAATTCGCAGTAATTTGGCAAAGACGGAGTGGAAAGTTCCCATCCAAAGATTTTTAGCTTCAGATGCCCCCACAATTTGAGCAATACGTGCTTTCATTTCACGAGCCGCCTTATTGGTAAATGTTAGGGATAAAATATTAAAAGAATCTACACCCTGCGCCATAAGGTGTGCAATTCTATAAGTTAGTACACGAGTTTTACCCGATCCAGCGCCGGCAATTACCATTAAAGGTCCGTCTTTATGCAAAACAGGAGCCTTTTGGGCATCGTTCAATTCATCAATAAATGAGCTCAAATTTTCTTTCTTTTAGTGACGTAAATTTAGCCATAAATGAGGGATAGTAAAAGTGAAGTGATTTAGATTTGTGAACAATGGATGGTATTTCTTTTCATTTTGAATATATTTAAACTTTAATTCCGCATAGAGAATACACCTGTTGATGCATTTTTGTCTTAATGATCAACAAAATATAGAGAACAAACTAACATTAAATACTGATTATGAGAAAACTAGGCTTATTGGCTCTCGTTCTTTTCGGTTTTACCGTTCAGGCACAAGGTCCAAATCTTGAAAAAGACTACAAAGCTATTGAAAGCAAAGTAGTTGATTGGAGAAGAGAAATTCATCAGAATCCTGAATTGGGGAACCGTGAATTTAAGACAGCGGAAAAAATTGCAAAGCATTTAAAGTCTTTGGGAATTGAGGTAGAAACCGGCGTTGCACACACTGGTGTTGTTGGTCTACTAAAAGGTGATTTGCCTGGTAAAGTGGTAGCACTTAGAGCAGACATTGATGCCTTACCTGTAACAGAAAGAAATGATTTACCATATAAATCTAATGTAACTTCAGAATTTATGGGTGAAAAAGTAGGTGTTATGCATGCTTGTGGACATGATACGCATACTGCTATTTTAATGGGTGTTGCAGAAGTAATGTCTAAAAACAAGGACAAAATTAAAGGAACCGTTAAGTTTATCTTTCAACCAGCAGAAGAAGGACCACCACCAGGAGAAGAAGGTGGTGCACTTTTAATGGTTAAGGAAGGTGTTATGACCAATCCTAAGGTAGATGCCATTTTTGGTCTACATATTAACTCACAAACTCCTGTTGGCACAATCCGTTACAAACCAGGTGGAACTATGGCCGCAGCACAACAATTTGTAATTAACGTCAAAGGAAAACAATCTCATGGTTCTCAACCTTGGGCCGGTGTAGATCCAATTTTAATAAGCGCTAAGATTATTGATGGTTTACAATCAATAATTAGTAGAGAAACAGATCTCACCAATGAAGCTGCAGTAATAACTGTTGGTAAGATCAAAAGTGGTGTTCGTTTTAATATTATTCCAGAATCTGCAGAGATGATCGGTACTATTAGGACATTAGATTATGAAATGAAAGACAAGTTAAATGCACGTATGGTAGAAATGGTAAGTGATATTGCCAAAGCTTATGGCGGTGAAGCTACATGTGTAATTACCGATGCTACAGATATAACCTATAACAATCCTGAATTAGTGGAACAGATGTTACCAACTATTAAAAGAGTGGCGGGTGATGAAAATGTTCAATTTCAAAAAGCGGTAACAGGTGCTGAAGATTTCTCTTATTTTCAAAGAGAAGCGCCAGGATTTTTCTTTTTCTTAGGAGGAATGACTCCAGGTACAACAGAATCTTTTCCACACCACACACCAGACTTTTTAATTGATGATAGCGGATTACTTTTAGGAGTTCGCACGTTGACAGAGATGAGTTTAGATTACCTAAATAGCGACCAAACACCGCTTTTAGATATAAAACCAAAAGGATAATTTTGATGAACGATTTTTTAAATGCTATTCCAAGTCCACCATGGTGGACTTGGATTTTTTTGTTTCTTTTCATTGTTGCTATCTATGATATTTTTATTCAGAAACGGCACACCATAAAGCATAACTTCCCCGTTGTTGGTCATTTGCGTTATTGGCTAGAAAGTATCGGTCCGGAAATGCGTCAGTATTTTGTTGCCAATAATAGAGAAGAACTGCCTTTTAATAGAATAGAAAGAGGTTGGATTTACGCTTCTGCAAAAAAGGAAAATAATTATGAAGGTTTTGGTTCTGACAGAGATTTGTATGCACATCAGCATATTTTCGTTAAGAATAGAATGATGGGTTACCAAGTTCCTGCAGGTCACCCTAACGAAGCAGAACCCAATTTTATACCCTGTGCAAAAGTCATGGGTGAGCACAATAAGCGTAGAAAACCTTTTAGACCTGGCAGTGTAGTAAATGTATCTGCCATGAGTTTTGGTTCTTTATCTGCAGCTGCGGTAGAAGCAATGAACAAGGGTGTTCACAAATCAGGTGCATATCATAATACAGGTGAAGGCGGTTTATCACCATACCACAAACACGGTGGCGATATAGTATTTCATTTTGGTACTGGCTATTTTGGTGTTAGAACTGAAGATGGCAATTTCTCTATGGAGAAAATGAAAAAACTGGTAGAAGAAAATCCGTGCATCAAAGCAATTGAAATTAAGTTATCTCAAGGAGCAAAACCAGGAAAAGGCGGTGTTTTGCCAGGAGCAAAAATTACCCCAGAGCTTGCAGAAATTAGAGGTGTAGAAGTAGGTAAAGATGTTTTATCGCCCTCAACGCACAAAGCATTTTCTAATGTAAAGGAGCTAATGGCACTTATTGAAGATATCGCTAACGAAACAGGCTTACCAGTGGGTATTAAAGGTGCTATTGGAAAATTAGACCAATGGGAAGAATTGGCCGATCTCATGTTAGAAACGGGAAAAGGTCCAGATTTTATTACCGTAGATGGTGGTGAAGGTGGTACCGGTGCCGCTCCCCCATCATTTGCCGATCACGTCTCTTTGCCTTGGGTATATGGCTTCTCTAGTCTATACAGAGTATTCTTGAACAGAAAACTTACAGAACGTATCGTATTTATTGGATCTGGTAAATTAGGCTTTCCCGCAAAAGCAGCAATGGCATTTGCTATGGGTGTAGATTGTATTAACGTTGCTCGTGAAGCCATGATGAGTATTGGCTGTATACAAGCTCAAGTTTGCCATAATAATACGTGCCCTACAGGTATTGCTACGCAAAGTAAATGGTTACAAAAAGGTATAAATGTGCCTTTAAAATCAGATAGACTGGCACAATATTTCAGTACATTCAGGAAAGAATTTTTAGAAATCACTCATGCCGCAGGTTATGAACACCCCAGTCAATTTACCATGGATGATGTTCAAGTGAACGTAGATGACAATGACCTAAATAAAAGTTTAGCCTCCACGTACGGCTATAATAAAGCGAAAGTACCGTTTACAAGTGTACAAGATTTAAAAGACTGTTTGTATCTTGGCGGCAAAATATAGATTAACCTATTTAATGCATTTTACTATGAAACGATTTCTTATATGTTCTACTTTATTTTTTATTGGACTAAGCACAATTCAAGCTCAGAAAAAAAGTGAATTGATAGAGCAAAATCAAGAATTGAAATTTAAACTAGATTCTATTTCTAAAATGGTAAGCACATCTCAACGTAACGAGAAATTGGCGGACCAGCGCTCAGATGAATACCAATCTCAAGTGACAGAATTACAAGATGCGAATGCTACCTTAATGAAGAACCTAAACAGTTTTGCAGCATTATCCAGTCAGAATTCCGAGAACATCAACAAAACCATGGCTGCTTTAGAAAGAAAAGAAAAGCAGTTAAAAGGGGTAACCGATGCCGTAGCCAGTAATGACTCTACTGCAGTGGTAATATTGACCAATGCAAAACAAGTACTTGGTGAAAATGCAAAAGTTGGTGTAACCGATGGTTCTGTAGTCATCTCAGAAAAATTAGACTTCTTCTTTACAGATGGTGTTGGTGTTAATCCTTCAAGCGAATCTAGAACATGGATAGAGAATGTAGCCAAGGTTGCAAATGCAAATCCAAAAAGTGTCATAACGGTTGCAAGCCTGAATATTACTGGTGAAATGAATGTAGCATTGCAGCAAGCTACTGCCATTGCAAGTATTTTAATTAAAGATTTTGGTGTAAACGGAGAACGAATTGTTGCTGTTGGTCAAGATGGCGGCTTACGAGAATCGTTACAAATAAAGTTTCAACCAGATTATAAAGCATTTTATGATATGGCGAAGGGAGACGCAAAAAACTAATTTTAAGTATTTCATCGATAAAGCACTATACTAATTGAGAAATTTGGACGTTCTTATTTCGTAAATAATAACTAATTAAAAAATGAACTCCGACCAAATTTTTCAACTTTTCGCTTATTTGATACCTTCTGTCGTTACAGGTGCCATTGCCTTCTATTTCTTTAGAATGCACACTAACAATGAAGAAGGAAGAAGACGTTTTCTTTTACATAAAGATTCTCAGAAAGATACATTACCGGTGCGTTTACAAGCATACGAAAGAATGGCCTTGTTCTTAGAGCGCATTGCAATACCAAGTTTGGTAGTTCGTGTATCACCACAAAGTGATGACAAAAACGCCTATGAAAATTTGTTGATCAAAAGTGTTGAAACGGAATTTGACCACAACCTTTCTCAGCAAATCTATATGACAGATGAATGCTGGAACGTTATTAAAGCAGCAAAAAGCGCCACTATTCAAATGATTAGAAAAGCTGCAATGAGCAATACTGAAACTGCAAATAAATTAAGGGAAGATATTTTGAATGAAACTATGGATAAAACATCACCCTCAGCTACTGCCCTTTCTTTTGTAAAAAGAGAGATTGGTGATTTATGGTAGAAATAAAAATATATTGAAATAAAAAAAATGCTTTCCAGATGGAAAGCATTTTTTGTTTGTAGTTGTAACTAGCATTATTCATGCTCATTTGGTTCTATAGGATTTGTTTCTTCGTTCTTATTCTTTGCATACAAATACCCTCTCTTCCACCACAGTGTCATTTTTGCTTTATCGAATATTAATGAATTGGTAGTTAAAATTGTAGGCGTATAAAACAAGTTGATGATTGCGTTCTTTTGATTGGCAACTAATTTTCCTATTCTAATATTCTGATGTTCTATTCTATCTAAAATAAAACTCATCATTGTTGTAATCAACTCGAATGGATTACGTGAGGCTACCCTGTTCATATAGTTAACTTCAGTATGTAAAACCACCACATCTACTTCTGTGGCACCTCTTTTTATAGCTTCTTCAATGGGCACAATACTACCTAAACCACCATCAGCATACTCACAATAGTTTTTACGTACCAAACTCATGAACGGTGTATAGTTGGCTGAAATCCATATCCAATCGCAATAATCTTCATAAGTACAATCTTTAATAGACTTATACTCTACTTGATTTAATGACAGATTAGACACCGTAATAACAACATCTGAATCTCCGTTCTTTAAGGTTTCAAATTCCTCAATAGTTAAACTGTTTTCTATTAGCTTACGCAGGTTTTCACTTTCGCCAAAAGTCTTTTTCCCAGTCATGAAATTTCTAAAAACATTCCAATGATTAATTGAAATTTCTTCATTACCACGAATATTCTTAACTAAAAACGGACAGTTGTTAAAAATACTTTTCTGATTGACATTAGAATATATTTCTTTGATCTTATCTAGCTTGCCTAATGCCAAATGAGAGATAAGTAGACTACCAGTAGAAGTACCTACAAAAATATCATACTTTCTTCCCTCTTCTTGAATAAGGTATTGGGCAACGCCACCGGCAAAGGCACCTTTACTACCACCACCAGAAATAACTAATGCTTTCATTATTAATTTAATTTCGTTTTAAGATAACGCAAATCTGAGGAATTTAGTTGATTTACAATCTTTTCAATCTCTTTTTTCTGTTCTTGGTCGCTCCAAAGTGCATCAAATAACTTTCTGGCATAATTTCTAAACTGCCAAGAATGATGATTGGTCGCCTTTATCAAATTAATATAGGCATCGTCATTTAAAGCCTGAATTTCTGATAAATATTGAAACGCTGTTTGTCTTACTTCTGTATTATAAATGGGGCTTGTATAACCAACAAGCTCCCGATGAAAGTAAACATTCTCCGTAGGTCTATAATCTGGCGTAAACAATGCTAATGCTAACCATAGTAAACGGACATTTTTATTAGGCAATCCAACAATATCTTTCGTCCTTTCCAAATACCTACTTCTATCATAATCAAAACTGCTCCAAAGATTATAAAGCATTAACTCATTGATTATATAACTATTATCTAACAATAGTGGCTCTGTAAATTCTTTTAGCTCCTCAGAAATTTTACCCATTTTCTGTGCTGCAAATTGTCTTATTTTTATATCGTCGCTAGCAATTAATTTAAAAAGTTCTATTTCAGATATACTATCTTTTAACTCAAGTATTTCAAGTTTTAATCGGGTGCTAAGTTCAGAATCCTTTAAAGTTTCAGAAGATATAAAAGTACTGGCATCATCATTTTTTAGATTATAAAACTTTCTTATTTCAGGGTTTTGTTTCATCAAAAAATCCTTAGCTATCTCTTCAGGAAATTCTTCCGTTTTTAGCCAAACCTCCTTAAACTCATTCAATTCCTTTCCACTCGCCTTTTCCATTTCAGCAATAAAATAGGCAACAGTCACATTTTGGTACTGATATTTATTTAGGTATGTTTTTATTCCTTCTTTAAATGCGGAGTCCCCTATTTCTTCTCTCAATACAGCTAAAGCCCAAGCCCCTTTTTCATAAAATGTAAGACTACTAGCCTTTGGGTTAAGCAAGCTCTGCCCCTCTCCCTTTTCTGAGATATCACTTAATACTTTTGCCGTATCAAATAACTTCCAATAAAAATAATCGTCTCCAAAGACTTCTTTTTCAGCCAAATAGGCATAGTAGGTAGCAAAACCCTCATGCAACCAATGATGCTCGCTGTTCTTTTCCGTAACCAAATTACCAAACCATTGGTGCGCCAGCTCATGGGCATTGATATTTACATAATTTCTATCTATAAACGAAGTGGAATCAATGACATAAGCGTCAGAGAAAAAAGTAGCGCTCGTATTTTCCATACCTGCATATAAAAAATCGTGTACAGGTACTTGCTTATAATTCTGCCAAGGATAAGCGACACCTATCTCATATTCTAAAAAATCAAATATTCGTTTTGTGTATCTATACGTAGGTTCCACTTTTAGACTATCATTAGGATAATAATAGTTTTCAATAACTACTTCACTTTCAGATGTCAATACTTGTTTGTCATAATTACCCATTGCAAATGCCAACAAATAACTACTCATTGGTTTTTTCATATCAAATATCCAAATAGGATCATCTTCGTCATTGCTAGTTTTTAAAAGTAGATTACCATTCGCAATGACTTGATATCTATTATCGGCTTCAATAGTAAGATCAAATTCTACTTTTTCTTCCATGTCATCAAAACTAGGAAGCCAATGGCTAGTGTATTTTCCTTGTCCTTGCGTCCATATCTGCTCATTGCCTTCTACATCATCATCCCAACCAATAAAATAGACCGTTTGTTTGGGTTTCGTTACATATTCAAGAAACAGTTTATGCGATTCACCCTTTTTAAATTTATGTTTAATGGAAATGATCTTTTCTGTGGCATTAAAATCCATCTTTTTTCCGTCAAGTTCTACTTTTGAAAAATCCATATTCTTTGCATCAAGGAATATAGAGTCAACATTTTGTAACACATTAAAACGATAGATTACACCACCTTTAATCGTTTTTTCTTTAGGTACTGGGCTTAGGTAAACCTTAGCCTTAATATAGTCTACTTTATCTTGATGTTGCCCAAAAGCATAGAGGGATAAGAATAAAAAAAAGGTGAAAATTAATTTCTTCATACAGCAAACCAAACAAATAACATTTCAAATTTAATGTTTTGGGGAGCACTTCCCTAACCTTTACCTGAATTGAATGTGATGCTAAACAACACTTAATTCGTTAGTTACCATTAGAACCATATTTACAAGAGCAGTAATGATATTTTCCCCTTTGGGGATTAAGGGCTTATCCCTATTTTAGTGCCATGAACGCAAACTTCTTGCAAACTCCCGTAGTGTACTTAAAAGGTGTTGGTCCAAACAGGGCAGAAACCTTAAAGTCCGAATTAGGGATAAGCACCTACCAAGATTTGCTGAATCTTTTCCCTAACCGTTACATTGACAAAACCCAATATTATAAAATAAGTCAATTACAACGTAGCAGTGCAGATGTTCAGATAGTTGGCAAAATAGTTCATTTAAAAACAGTAGAACAAAAAAGAGGTTCTCGTTTAGTAGCCCGTTTTAAAGATGATACCGGGGAAATAGAATTGGTTTGGTTTCGTGGTCAGAAGTGGTTACGAGAGAACTTAAAACTAAATGTACCCTATGTCATTTTTGGAAAATGTAATTGGTACAACGGTACATTTTCAATGCCACACCCAGAGATGGAACCATTGAAAGCACATGAACAAGGTACTAAGGTATATATGCAACCCGTTTACCCATCTACTGAAAAGCTAAGTAATAAAGGCATCACCAATAAAGTTATCAGTAAACTGATGCAACAGCTTTTTATAGAAATCAACGGAAAATTCACCGAAAGCTTATCAGATAAATTACTGCATGACCTAAAACTCATAAACAAGAGCGAAGCCATGTTCAATATTCACTTTCCTAAAAGTCAGGAATTATTGGCAAAAGCACAATGGAGGTTAAAGTTCGAAGAACTTTTTTACATACAATTACAGCTTATTGGTAAAAACGTTTCTAGAAAGAAAAAGATCAAAGGTTTTCCGTTTAGTGAAGTTGGCGAGTATTTTAAGGATTTTTACAATAATAAATTGCCTTTTGAGCTTACCGGTGCACAGAAACGAGTAATTAAAGAAATACGATCAGACTTAGGCAGTAATGCCCAAATGAACCGTTTATTACAAGGTGATGTAGGGTCAGGAAAAACCATTGTTGCCGTTATGACCATGTTGTTAGCAATCGATAACGGATTTCAAGCTTGTCTAATGGCGCCTACTGAAATTCTAGCCAATCAACACTTTCAAGGCATTTCTGAATTGCTGGAAGGAACGGAGATTACATGCGCCTTACTTACTGGTTCCGTAAAGAAATCTGCTCGTAAACCAATTCACGAACAGTTAGAAAATGGAGAGCTCAACATACTTATTGGCACTCATGCCCTTTTAGAAGATAAAGTAAAATACAAGAATTTAGGAATAGCGATTATTGATGAGCAGCACCGTTTTGGTGTAGCTCAGCGTTCTAAATTATGGCATAAAAATGAATTTCCGCCACATATATTAGTAATGACCGCAACACCCATACCTAGAACTTTGGCCATGAGTTTATACGGTGATCTGGATATCTCAGTAATTGACGAATTACCACCTGGTCGTAAGCCCATTAAAACCGTACATAGGTATGACGGAAACCGATTAAAGGTTTTTCGATTTATACGCAATGAAATTGAAAAAGGCAGACAGATATATGTGGTGTACCCATTAATTCAAGAGTCTGAAGCAATGGACTACAAAGATTTAATGGATGGTTATGAGAGTATTGCCCGCGATTTTCCTCAGCCTAAATATCAGATTTCAATTGTTCACGGGCAAATGAAACCGGCGGACAAGGAATTTGAAATGAACCGTTTTGTACAGGGCGAAACTCAAATTATGGTAGCCACAACGGTTATAGAAGTTGGTGTCAACGTACCTAATGCATCGGTAATGATTATTGAAAGTGCCGAACGTTTTGGTCTATCACAATTACATCAATTGCGCGGTCGTGTTGGTCGTGGGGCAGATCAAAGTTTTTGCATTCTAATGACGAGCCATAAATTATCTAGCGATTCAAAAACTAGATTAGAGACCATGGTCGCCACTAATGACGGCTTTGAAATTGCAGAAGTTGATTTGAAACTTCGTGGTCCGGGAGATATTATGGGTACACAACAAAGCGGATTGCTTAGTTTAAAAATAGCGGATATTGTGAAGGATAATGATATTCTAAAATCGGCTCGCTTCTTCGCATTACAGTTGCTTAAAGAAGACCCATCTTTAAGCAAACCAGAGAATCTAATTATAAGACATATGTATGCCCAGTTGGTAAAGCATAAGAATATCTGGACGTATATTAGTTAGTTGTATTTTTAACAACTTTCCCGTTGAACATCGTAATTTTCAAGAGTGTTAATTTCTAAAAAACCCTTGTTTTTAATAGATTTGTCGTACTTACATTAGAAAGAATATGAGCGCAACAAAAACATTATTTGACAAAGTGTGGGATTCCCACGTAGTACATAAAATACAAGATGGTCCAGATGTACTGTTCATTGACAGACACATGGTTCATGAAGTAACAAGTCCTGTTGCTTTTCTAGGTATTAAGAACAGGAATATTCCTGTTATGCACCCTGAGAAAACTTTTGCAACAGCTGACCATAACACTCCTACTATTAACCAACATTTACCGGTTGCAGATCCACTTTCAGCAAACCAATTAAGAATGTTAGAAGAAAATGCCAATGAATATGGTATTTCTTATTGGGGATTAGGTCATGCAAAAAATGGTATTGTACACGTTGTAGGACCTGAATATGGTATTACCCAACCAGGTGCTACTATTGTTTGTGGAGATTCACATACTTCTACACATGGTGCTTTTGGCGCTATAGCTTTTGGTATTGGTACTTCTGAAGTTGAGATGGTATTGGCTACACAATGTATTATGCAGCCGAAGCCAAAGAGAATGCGTATTAATATTAACGGTAAAATGAGCAAAGGGGTTACTCCTAAAGATGTTGCTCTATTTATCATCTCTCAATTAACCACTTCTGGAGCAACAGGATACTTTGTTGAGTATGCAGGTGAGATCTTTAGAGAGATGAGTATGGAAGGTCGTATGACGGTTTGTAACCTAAGTATAGAAATGGGTGCCCGTGGTGGTATGATCGCTCCTGATGAAAAAACATTTGAATATGTAAAAGGGCGTGAGTTTACTCCAAAAGGTGCAGATTGGGATAAAGCAATGGCATATTGGGAAACCTTATATACAGATGAAGACGCCATTTTTGATAAAGAATTGACTTTTGACGGTTCGCTTATTGAACCTATGATCACCTATGGTACCAACCCAGGTATGGGAATGGGAATTTCTAATGACATACCTATGGCTGATGCTGTACAAGGTGGTGCTACTACATATCAAAAATCATTGAAGTATATGGATTTCAATGAAGGTGATAGTATGATGGGTAAACCAATTGATTTTGTTTTCCTTGGAAGTTGTACCAATGGTCGTATAGAAGATTTTAGAGCATTTGCGTCAATTGTAAAAGGAAGAAAAAAGGCTGACAATGTTACGGCATGGTTGGTACCGGGATCGCATAAGGTTGAATCAGCTATTAAAGAAGAAGGAATTCTTGATATTTTAACCGAATCTGGCTTTGAACTTCGTGAACCTGGTTGTTCTGCTTGTTTGGCAATGAACGACGACAAGGTACCGGCTGGTAAATTAGCGGTAAGTACATCGAACAGAAACTTTGAAGGAAGACAAGGACCTGGTTCTAGAACCTTATTGGCTAGTCCGTTAGTTGCTGCTGCAGCTGCCGTTACAGGTAAAGTAACCGACCCAAGAGAATTAATGGTAGAACTTGTGTAACAAGTTTGCCTTTCGCTATTAGCCGCTGGCTTTTAGCACAGTAACAATTATAATAATACAAGCTAATGGCAATACGCCAGAAGCAAAAAGCTATAAAAAATGGCATACGATAAATTCGACATATTAACATCAACTGCGGTTCCTTTACCAATAGAAAACGTAGATACAGATCAAATCATACCTGCACGATTTTTAAAGGCAACTGAGCGTGTTGGTTTTGGTGATAACTTATTTAGAGATTGGCGTTACAATCAAGACAATACCTTGAAAGAAGATTTTGTTTTGAACCAAGATAAATTCAGCGGAAAAATATTAGTAGGTGGTAAAAACTTTGGCTCAGGATCATCTCGTGAGCATGCTGCTTGGGCCGTTTATGATTACGGTTTTAGATGTGTAGTTTCAAGTTTCTTCGCAGATATCTTTAGAGGTAACTGTTTAAATATTGGTGTATTACCAGTACAAGTAAGTGCTGCATTTTTACAGAAAATATTTGATGCTGTTGACGCCGACCCTTCTACTGAGCTGGAAATTAATCTTCAAGAGCAAAAGATAACCTTATTGCCTACCGGTGAAAGTGAGTCTTTTGACATCAACGATTACAAGAAAAACAATATGCTTAACGGTTTTGATGATATCGACTACTTGTTGAACATCAAAAAAGATATTGAGACATTTGCAGAGAACACTCCGCTTTAATCTCAAATATCCGAACAATACAGAGCACTTACGTTAACTAACCCAATGCCATTTTTAGAACCTAAAAATGGCATTTAGAACACATGAAAAAAAGAAAGTTAGAAATAATGGATACCACCCTTAGGGATGGTGAGCAAACCTCGGGCGTATCCTTTTCTGCATCGGAAAAACTAACCTTGGCAAAGTTGCTTTTAGAAGAACTAAAAGTAAACCGAATTGAAATTGCATCTGCTCGTGTTTCTGATGGGGAGCTAGATGCTGTTCAAAAAATTACCGAATGGGCCGGCGAAAAAGGTTATTTAGAACGTGTAGAAGTATTAACTTTTGTTGACGGCGGTATTTCCTTGGATTGGATGCAGAAATCTGGAGCCATTTCTCAAAATTTACTGACCAAAGGTTCCATGAACCATTTAAAGTATCAGTTAAAGAAAACTCCCGAGCAACATTTTTCTGAAATAGCTGATATTTTCAAACAAGCTACAGAAAGAGGAATTATCAATAATATCTATTTAGAGGATTGGAGTAACGGAATGCGAAATTCCAAAGCATATGTATTTGAATTTCTAGATTTTCTATCCACTCAGAATGTAAAAAGAATATTACTACCAGATACATTAGGCATTTTAACGCACACCGAAACATATGCGTATTTGTCTGAGATAGTGCAAAAATATCCAAGTTTACATTTCGATTTTCATGGTCATAATGATTATGATTTGGGTGTTGCTAATATTATGGAAGCTGTAAAAGCTGGCTGCCATGGTTTACACCTTACTGTGAACGGAATGGGAGAAAGAGCCGGTAACGCACCTATGGCAAGTGCCGTAGCAGTTATTAACGACTTTCTACCAGAAGTTGAAATTAGTGTAAATGAGACCTCTTTATATAAAGTAAGTAAACTAGTATCTGCCTTTACAGGATTTACCATACCAGCTAACAAACCTATTGTAGGGGATAATGTATTTACCCAAACCGCCGGTATACATGCAGATGGCGACAGCAAAAATAATTTGTATTTCAGTGACCTAATGCCAGAACGTTTTGGTAGAAAACGTAAATATGCATTAGGTAAAATGTCTGGTAAAGCCAACATACAGAAAAACCTGCAGGAACTTGGTTTAACTTTAAACAATGAGGAGTTAAAAAAAGTTACTGAACGTATTATTGAATTAGGAGATAAAAAAGAACGTGTCACTAAAGATGACCTCCCTTTTATTATTTCCGATGTTTTGGATACTGCGGATTATAAACAGAAAGTATTTATAAAATCATATGTACTTACCCATGCTATGGGATTAATGCCTTCCACTACCCTATCTGTTGAAATTGATGGAAAAGTGATTGAAGCACATGCACAAGGAGACGGGCAATATGATGCATTTATGAATGCGTTAAAAAAAGTATATATAGCCAAGAAAATTACATTACCAAAATTGACGGATTATGCAGTAAGAATACCCCCAGGAAGTACTTCTGATGCTTTATGCGAAACGGTTATTACTTGGGAATTGGATGGAAAAGAATTTACATCAAGAGGTTTAGATTCTGACCAAACGGTTAGTGCGATTAAAGCTACCGAAAAAATGTTGAATATAATTTAGCGCTGTGCGCTATAATAGTTTATTACTTAAAGCCTTGATAAGTTAATAAGTGATACAAAAGATAAAATTAAAATTAAATTGAACAGATTGCTTCGTACCTCGCAATGACCAGATACGAGCAACATACAAACACATCAAATGAAATTAGATATTGCCTTATTGGCCGGTGATGGTATCGGTCCTGAAGTTATTGATCAAGCAGTAAAAGTATGTGATGCCATTGCAGAAAAGTATGAGCACCATATTACTTGGAAACCTGCTCTTACAGGTGCAGCGGCCATTGATGCCGTTGGTGAACCTTACCCAGATGAGACACATGAAATATGTGCAAATGCTGATGCAGTTCTTTTTGGCGCTATAGGTCATCCTAGATTTGATAATGACCCTTCTGCCAAAGTTCGTCCAGAGCAAGGGTTATTGAAGATGAGACAGAAATTAGGTTTGTTTGCCAATGTTAGACCAACATTTACATTCCCTTCTCTTATAGAAAAGTCGCCATTAAAAAAAGACCGTATTGAAGGTACCGACCTAATAATTCTTCGTGAATTAACTGGAGGTATCTACTTTGGTGAGCGTGGAAGAAAAGATGACGGTAATACCGCTTTTGACACTATGACCTACCAACGTTTTGAAATAGAAAGATTAGCTAAAAAAGGCTTTGATTTCGCTATGAAGCGTTCTAAAAAATTATGTTGTGTTGATAAAGCCAACGTATTGGAATCTTCTAGACTTTGGAGAGAGACTGTACAGGCTATGGAAAAAGATTATCCAGAAGTAGAAGTTACTTATGAATTCATTGATGCGGTTGCAATGCGCTTAATTCAATGGCCAAAAGGGTATGATGTAATTATTACCGCAAACTTATTTGGTGATATTTTAACTGATGAGGCATCTGTAATTGCAGGTTCTATGGGACTTATGCCTTCATCCTCTGTAGGTAGTGATGTTTCTTTATACGAACCTATTCACGGTTCGTATCCACAAGCAGCTGGTAAAGACATCGCTAACCCGTTAGCTACCGTACTTTCAGCAGCAATGCTTTTTGAAGACATGAATATGACAGAAGAGGCAGAAGAAATTAGACGCGTAGTAAACAAATCATTAGCAGAAGGTTATGTAACCGAAGATCTTGCCGATGGTGGTAAAAGTTATAAAACAAGTGAAGTTGGCGATTGGTTAGCTAGCAACATTTAAGAAATATACTTTAAAAGAAAACCCCTTTAATCAAAGATTAAAGGGGTTTTCTATATCTGATAATTACAATGTACTTAAATACTCGTAGCTATTTCAATTTCTTGTTCATAAATACTTTTAACGATTGCACGTAAATCAGGAATTACTGTTTTAACCAATTTCGATGGTCCGTTGATTAGTACACAAATACCTAAATCTGAATCAGGAAAAAGAGCAATTTCATTTCTGTAGTTGTTTACACTACCACCATGATGCCAAATAGTTTCCTCAGGGGCATTCTCATTCTCTTTTACAGTATGTATTCTCCAACCAAATCCATAACCAGAACTCACATGTCCGGGCCATTTTTGATAATATTTTCTATGACCATTTAATTCTACAAAAGGTTTAAATACCTGAGCCATATCTTCTTTAGACATTATATTAGGATTATGACCTAGCAAAAAACGCATCCACTTAGCCATATCTTCAGAGTTTGCATTGATACCACCGGCAGCAATAGCATTATAGTAGTTATCTCTTGGCAAAACTGTTCTCAAACGATGCCCTCTTCTAATATGTGGTAGCGCAATATTTTCATTTTGCATTAATGTCTTATGATCCATAGACACAGAAGTCATACCCAAAGGTCTAAAGAATTTTTCTTCTAAAAGCGTTTGAATATTTTTTCCTGTCGCTTTCAACATCACTTCTTGTGAAACAGAAAACATAGCATTTTGATAGCTATATTGAGAACCAGGTTCGGCAATCGGATTTATTTTATCGAATTTTTCGCTAATCGAAGACATGGTGTAACCCGCCTCCACTAAATCTGTATAACTGTGGTATGGAGTTCCTGTAGTGTGAGAAAGTAAATGTGCTACTTCTATTTTTTGAGTATTCTGTTGATTACCAAAATGGAAATTCGGTAAATAATCAGCCACTTTATCATTTAGGTGTAATTTACCTTCGCTTTCTAAATTGGCTGCTAAAACACCGGTAAAGCCTTTTGAGATAGAACCTAATCTAAATAAAGTTTCCTCGTCTACCGTTTCACTGCCATTAGAACTTCGCTTACCATATCCATCGGATAAGATAACGGAATCACCGTTTACTATACTTACCCCTGCCCCTACGATATCACCAGCTGAAATAGCTTTATTGAAATAATCGGTTAAAGCATCTTTCAGTGCTTTTTGACGTATGTTATATAATTTGATTTCCCTTTTCTCCGCAAGAGTTTTTACGGCATTGGGATTTGAAATAATAGCTTTTGAATGCTCCGGCTTAAATGAGGAAGCCGTAAGAACAAAAAGTAAAAGAACCATAATTATGGCTCCCAGGAATAGTTTGGTACGTGACACAGCATTGTAAGTTTTGGTACTTTAACAACGTGATAAAATGGATAAAATTACCGATGAACTACATAAAATGAAAAATTTAACAATCAAACCAACTGAATACAAGGCAAGAAAATAAATTGAAAATAATCATGCGGCTGAATATTTAGACAAAAAAAAAAGGAACCCCATTTTGAAGTTCCTTTTTTAAAATTTATGAAAATAAAGACTAACAGCTCATCGCCATTTTTCTATATTTAATTTCTTTTCTCTTTCTAACTATCAAAATAGCTACAGCGATTGCAACACCGGAAAAAGCTAAAATAGAGCCTACTAAACTAGAGTAAATAATTCCGTAGCCAAATGCGATAGGTAATCCGGCTAAATAAGCACCAGATGCATTCCCCATATTAAAAGCACTTTGGTTCATAGAAGAACCCAGCATTTCAGATCCCTTAGAAGTATTGATTATCGCCATCTGAATAGGTGTGGCTACCGTAAATGAAATTGCTCCAATAACAAAAGTCAATACCATTAATAAATAAGGGTTAGTAGCAATAATCATATTCAATAATAAAATACCACACATAACCGACAAGCTAATGATTACCGCTTTCAAGGGTGAAAATAACTCTGCCATCTTCGCACCTAAAAAATTACCAACTACCATACCTAAGCCAGCTAACATCATAGCGTAACCAACAAAGTGGTTTGGCAAACCAGCAACATCAGTAATTAAAGGGGCTACGTAACTGTACCAAGCAAAGAACCCACCTGTACCTATAGTGGTCAGTGCAATTAATGCCCAAAGTTCAGTATTCTTTAATCCTTTAGAAACACTTACTTTCTCTTCGGTTTCGTCTACTTCAATTTTTGGCATCCATAGGTAAATGCTTCCTAAAGCCAATAAACCAACAAAGCCTACTAGGTAGAAAGAAACACTCCAGCTGAACTGCTGCCCTAAATAAGTACCAATAGGCACTCCAATAACATTGGCAACCGTAAGACCGGAAAACATAATTGAAATAGCTTGCGCACCTTTGCCTTTTTTTGCCAATTTTGTAGCTACTACAGCACCGATACCAAAAAAAGCACCGTGCGGAATACCAGATAAAAATCTCATAAACAACAAACTGGTATAACCTGTGGCAAGTCCGGACAAGGTATTAAATACTGTAAACCATATCATTAATAAGAACAGTATTTTCTTAGGCGTAAGCTTAGAACCTAAGCCTGTTAATAATGGTGCACCTACTACAACGCCCAATGCATAAGCTGCTATAAAGTGACCTGCCTGCGGAATTGTTATTCCTAACGACCCAGAAACTTCGGTCAAAATTCCCATGATAACAAATTCGGTAAGTCCTATTCCAAAACCTCCTATTGCTAAAGCAAATAATGCTTTCTTATTTGATTTTATAGCATCCATAACTTATAAATTTTAAGTTTAACATATATACTATAGGTTCTCAATCAATTTTAAAAAGACAAAGTTAAAACCAATATCCCGGTTAAAACACGCATGAATTACCATATTTATGTTAATAATTAACCGTGTGAATTGGCAACATATATTCAGTTTTTACAATTCAGTATAGAAATTCTACAACTGAGAAAATCAATTTATTCAAACCTACAATTACGATTCATATTTGTGATATCAATCATAAAAAAAATCAACAATGAAGACGCTATTATCTGCATTACTTACACTTTTCTGTTTCAATGCATTCTCACAATCAACTATTTCGGGTAAAATTATTGATCAACAAGGATCACCAATTATGGGAGTAAATATCTATCTAAAAGGTACTTATGATGGTACTGCCACCAATGAAGATGGGGTATTCACTTTTAATACAGATGTTACCGGTACACAAACATTGATTGCATCATCTATTTCATTTGAGACTTATTCTAAAACAGATGATGTCACGAAGCTAAATACCATAACCATAAAACTCAAAGATGATGTGAATACCCTAGATGCCGTAACCGTAAATGCCGGAACATTCAATGCTGGCGACAACGCTAAGGTTACCGCATTAAAACCTTTAGATATTGTAACCACAGCAGGAGCTTTAGGGGATTTTGTTGGCGCTTTGCAAACATTACCAGGAACATCAAATGTTGCCGAAGACGGAAGGTTATTCGTTAGAGGTGGTGGCGCAGAAGAAACACAAATTTTTGTAGACGGTATGCGTGTATTTACACCCTACTCCCCTTCTGCAAACAACATACCCACAAGAGGTAGGTTATCTCCATTTCTATTTAAAGGAATTACATTTTCTACCGGAGGATATTCAGCTGAATACGGACAAGCCTTATCAAGTGTTTTACTTTTAAATAGTATAAACGAACCACAAGAAGAGAAAACTGAAATTTCTATTATGACCGTTGGTCTGGGACTTGGAAATACCCAAAAATGGAAGAAAAGTTCACTTAGCTTAAATACGTCCTACATTAATTTAGCTCCTTATCAAAAACTGTATCCTGATAATAATGAATGGCATAAACCTGTAGAATCTGTAGGTGGTGAAGCGGTATATAGATATAAATTCAATAACGACGGACTTTTAAAAGTTTATGGAGCATACAGTTCGGTAGACTTTGATCTAACACAAGAAGACATTAATGTAGCTGATGGTATTCGTTTCGGACTTAAAAATAGAAATCTGTACATCAACTCCTCTTACCAAGATTTCTTAGAAAAAGACTGGAGCATTGCAACAGGTATTAGTTTCGCCAATGACCGCTCTGAAATAAAGTATAATAATTCTGACATCACAGATATTGAAAACTCGGCACATCTAAAAATCGCTTTTAAAAAGTTCTTTTCTAGTCGCTACAAATTGAACTTTGGGGCAGAATATTTCGCAACAAACTTCACAGAGAACTTTGAAGATTCTAATTTTGAAGACGATTATGAATTTGATAATAATATATTCAGCAGCTTTGTAGAAACAGATATTTTCTTTTCGAAAAAACTTGCTACTAAGATTGGATTGAGAGGAGAATATTCTGAACTATTACAAGAATTCAATCTTTCACCAAGATTATCACTAGCCTATAAATCCGGTGCAAATTCTCAATTCTCTTTGGCATATGGTGAATTCTTTCAAAACCCGAAGAACGATTACTTAAAATACAATTCTGATTTTACTGCTGAGAATACAACCCACTATATAGCCAATTATCAATATGTAAAAAACAAACAAATATTTAGAGCAGAAGCATATTACAAAGAGTATGGTGATTTAGTAAAATACGACACACCGTTCGCACTGCCGACTTCAACTTACAACAATAGTGGAAGTGGTTATGCAAAAGGATTGGATATATTCTGGAGAGATAATAAGTCCATTAAAAATACTGAGTATTGGATGTCATACTCCTATCTAGATACTGAAAGAGATTACCAGAATTACCCAACAAATGCTACTCCTGATTTCGCATCAAAACACAACGCATCTTTAGTAGTAAAACGTTGGATTGAAGATTGGAAAAGTCAATTGGGCTTTAGCTATAATTATTCATCTGGAAGAAAATACACAGACCCAAATTTAGGAGGATTCTTAACGGAGGAAGCAAAAAGTTTCAATTCTTTAAATGCAAATTACGCGTACTTAATTAGTCCGCAGAAAATATTATACGTATCGGTAAGTAATGTATTAGGAACTAAAAATGTAAACGGTTATCAGTATGCCAATCAAACCAATACAGATGGTTTATTTGATAGAAGAACCATTACCCCCGCTGCAGATCGTTTCTTTTTCATAGGTTTCTTCTGGACAATAAGTGACAATAAAAATGACAACCAATTAGATAATCTTTAAAAATTACAATTCAACACCAAGAACCTACAACTCGGTCATCTATTTTATTAAAAGCAATGGAATAAAAAGATATTTGAACATCAATAATTAACTATAAAACTTCACATCATGAAAACAGTACTACTAATCGCCACATTTATTTTTACGCTAAGCCTAAGTGCACAAACACCATATGAAAAAGGCATGAATGAAGCTTTTGCCTTATGGGAGCAACAAAAAAATACAGAGGCTGTTCAATTATTTGAAAGAATAGCATCTGCTGAAACCGATAATTGGCTACCACCCTATTATGCCGGATTGATAGAAATAGTAAGCAGTTTTGGTTTAAAAGACGAAGCGTTATTAAATACAAAGCTGACAAGGGCGAAAGAATTTTTAGATAACGCCTCTGAAATATCAGAAAACAATCCTGAAATAATGATTACATATGCGCTATTGAACACAGCCTACATTGCTTTTGATGGTGCAAAATACGGTATGACTTTGTCTGGAGAAAATATAGCTATCTATCAAAAGGCACTAGCAATTGCACCAAGCAATCCAAGAGTACTATTAGGCAAGACTGAATGGGATATGGGCGCAGCTAAATTCTTCGGTAAATCTATAGCACCCTATTGTGAAGATGTTGAACGAGCCATTGTATTATTCAATGAAGAAGAACAAACGGTACCCTACTACCCATATTCCGGTTTAGAAAGAGCTAACGAAATCAGTGCAAACTGTAAAAAAGAAACCTCCCCTAATTAATAGGAGAGGTTTTTTATAATCTAAGTTTAAGACCTTTATAATATATAATCTGTACTCACAAAATTAGAAAGTTTGGCTTCCAATAAATTCTGAATTATTTCAGTATTCAATTCATTGTCTTTAAATGCTACAAAAGTTCTAATAGAGAACGAACGTAATGCATCATGAACACTTAAGGTTGCTTGTGCAGAATCTTTTCTTCCCGTAAACGGGTATACATCTGGTCCTCTTTGGCAAGAACTATTTAAATTTACACGACAAACCAAGTTTACCAAGGTATCTATTAATGGAGAAAGTGCATATACATCTTTACCGAATAGGCTTACTTGTTGACCGTAATTACTTTCTGCCATATCATCTAAAGGTTCTTCAATATCAGAGAATGGTACTATAGGGATAATAGGTCCAAATTGCTCTTCTTGATACACACGCATGTCTTTAGTAACTGGGTAAAGAACTGCAGGCCATATATAATTATCAAAATGCTTACCTCCTTTTTTGTTGATGATTTTTGCACCTTTTGAAAGCGCATCATCAATTAAACCTTGAATATAGGCAGCCTTATCAGGTTCTGGTAGCGGAGTTAATTTTACTCCGTCTTCCCAAGGATTTCCAAATTTCAACTCATCTACTTTACTGGCAAAATTCTTATTGAACTCCGCACTGATTTCTTCATGAACATACACCACTTTCAATGCAGTACAACGTTGACCGTTAAAAGACAAGGTACCTGCCAGACATTCATTTATGGTTAAATTTAAATCGGCATCTGGTAAAATAATTGCAGGGTTCTTAGCCTCTAGACCTAGTACTAAACGTAATCTATTGCTCTTTGGGTGTTGATCCTGTAGCGCATTAGCAGATTTACTATTGCCTATTAAAGCCAGTACATCTACTTTACCCGTTTGCATAATTGGTGCAGCAACAGTTCTACCGCGACCAAATAACACATTTACCACACCTTTTGGAAAACTTGTTTGAAAAGCTTCTAAAAGTGGAGTAATCAATAAAACACCATGCTTTGCAGGTTTAAAGATGGTGGTGTTCCCCATAATAATTGCAGGAATCAACAAAGCAAAAGTTTCATTTAACGGATAGTTGTAAGGCCCTAAACATAAAACAACACCTAAAGGTCCTCTTTTAATATGCGCATACACACCATCATGTTTCGTAAACTTTGCAGCATCACGATCTAATTGCTTATAGTCTTCAATAGTATCTTCAATATATTCAACGGTACGGTCAAATTCTTTCTGAGAATCTGGTAAAGATTTACCAATTTCCCACATTAACAATTTAACTACTTCTTCTCTTTTAGTTTTCATTTTTGAAACGAAAACCTCCATACATTCAATACGGTCTTTAACATGCATTGTTGGCCACACTCCTTGCCCTTTATCATATGCTTTTAAGGCACCATCTAAGGCATCTAACGCTTCTGCCTCTTGCAAATCTGGAATAGTGCCCAATAATGTTGGCTTGTATTCTTTTGTTGAAGATATGGTAGAATATACTTCTGTAGTCTCACCCTTCCACTCCTTTAATTCTCCGTTGACCAAATAATGTTTTTGGTCTATAGTTGATGTAATTTGAAATTCTTCTGGAATCTTAATATCGCTCATTTCATTTTCTATTTTGCACTATGATTGATAATTGAATTATAGATTGATTTCTAAAAAACTAGAAATTGAATCTGTAGTATTAAAAGTAGTTTAAACCAAATACTCAAACAAGTCCGGTTTATCATTTATATATTCTCCATAGAAATTGTTAGATTTCATACGTTCTATCAATGGCTTCAAGTCGTCTGGATTCTTTAATTCTATTCCTACCACTGCCGGAGCATTTTCTCTACTAGATTTCTTTGAATACTCAAAGTGTGTAATGTCATCCGTAGGTCCAAGAATGTCAACCACGAACTCTTTTAAGGCTCCTGGTCTTTGAGGGAATCTAATGATAAAATAATGCTTTAGTTTTCCATATAGTAATGCTCTTTCCTTAATTTCAGCCGTTCTAGTGATATCATTATTACTACCACCAATAATACACACTACATTTTTACCAGCAATTTCTTCTTTATAATCGTCTAAAGCTGCAATAGATAAAGCTCCAGCAGGTTCAACCACAATAGCATCCCTATTATAGAGGTCTAGAATAGTCTGGCAAGCTTTGCCTTCATCTACCGTAATCATGTTATCTAAATAATAGTTACAGATGGCATAGGTTAAGTTACCTACTTTTTTGACCGCTGCACCATCAATAAACTTATTTATATGATCAAGCGAAACTACTTCTCCCGTATCTATTGATGTTTTCATAGACGGAGCACCTTTTGGTTCTACACCTATTATTTTAGTATTAGGCGAAAGCTCACTAAAAACACTAATAAGTCCAGATGCTAGACCACCACCGCCAATGCAAACGAAAAGATAATCTATAGGTGTTTTTGATTGCGAAATCAACTCAAGACCAACTGTGGCCTGACCCTCTATAATTTTAGGGTCATCGAACGGATGTACAAATATTTTTCCGTGTTTATCACCATAAGTTCTAGCAGCCATTGAGGCATCATCAAACGTATCGCCTTCCAAAACTATTTCAACCCATTCGCCACCAAACAGTTTCGTTTGTTCTACTTTTTGCTTAGGTGTAACCGAAGGCATATAAATAGTACCCTTGATTTTTAAATGAAAGCAAGCAAATGCCACGCCCTGGGCATGATTACCTGCACTGGCACAAATGACACCTTTTGCCCGCTCTTCTTCGGTTAAGGAGCTTATTTTATTAAAGGCACCTCTAATTTTATAAGAACGTACTCGCTGTAAATCTTCACGCTTTAAACGAACTTGACAGTTGTATTGTTTTGACAAACGAATACTATCTGTTAGTGGAGTTACTTCTGAAATTTCAGAAATGGTTTGTGCAGCTTGTAAGACATCATCTAATTTTGGAAAATATGCCGGCTTTGACCCTTTCATATTATTAGCATTCTGTGATTAAAAAATTATAACTAGCATGAAACCTAAATTGTCCGCTTGAGAACATTACTTTTAAAACTACAACCTAATAAATGGTCATAACTTTTAGAATGCACCCAACCGGACAATCGGTATATCTATAAAATATGATAAATTTATACGATAGGCTTCATTGCTGTCATTGACTCACGTAAACGAGTACCAACTATTTCTACCGGATGCGTACGTAATGCCTTATTTATAGCAATTAACTGTGCATTATCAACGTCATTATCAATATCTCCAGAGAAATTAGTACCAATTACATCAGTATCTATTCCCTTCATGAAATCAGTCAATAATGGCTTACATGCATGATCAAAAAGATAACAACCATATTCTGCTGTATCAGAAATAACACGGTTCATTTCAAACAATTTCTTACGAGCAATTGTATTCGCTATTAATGGAGTTTCATGTAAAGACTCGTAATATGCAGATTCAGCAATAATACCAGATTCCGTCATTGCCTCAAAAGCCAACTCAACACCAGCTCTTACCATGGCTACCATTAACACACCGTTGTCGTAAAACTCTTGCTCGGTAATCTCTTGGCTACCTGCAGGAGTTTTCTCAAAAGCCGTTTCACCAGTTGCAGCTCTCCACGTTAATAAGTTCTTATCATCATTTGCCCAATCTTCCATCATTGTTTTTGAGAAATGACCGGTCATAATATCATCCATATGCTTTTGAAACAACGGACGCATAATATCTTTTAATTCTTCTGATAATTCAAATGCCTTTACTTTAGCAGGATTTGAAAGACGATCCATCATATGGGTAATACCACCATACTTCATTCCTTCAGTGATAGTTTCCCATCCGTATTGGATTAATTTAGAAGCATAACCAGCATCAATTCCTTTTTCAATCATTTTATCGAAACAAAGAATAGAACCTGTTTGCAACAAACCACAAAGAATAGTTTGCTCTCCCATTAAATCTGATTTTACCTCAGCAACGAAAGAAGACTCTAATACACCGGCTCTATGACCACCTGTACCAGCAGCATAGGCTTTTGCCTGTGCTAAACCTTTACCTTCTGGATCATTCTCAGGGTGAACCGCAATTAAAGTCGGTACGCCAAACCCTCTCTTATACTCTTCCCTTACCTCAGAACCAGGACTTTTAGGAGCTACCATAATCACAGTTAAATCTTCACGAACCTGTGTACCTTCCTCTACAATATTAAAACCGTGAGAATAAGACAGTGTAGCACCTTTTTTCATTAATGGCATAACAGCACCTACTACGGCAGTATGCTGTTTGTCTGGAGTAAGGTTGATTACAACATCAGCAGTAGGAATCAATTCCTCGTAGGTACCCACTGTAAATCCGTTTTCAGTTGCATTTACAAAAGATTGTCTTTTTTCTTTTATAGCAGCATCACGAAGTGTGTAAGCGATATCTAAACCAGAATCTCTCATGTTCAACCCTTGATTTAAACCTTGTGCACCACAACCTACGATTACAATTTTTTTGCCTTTTAAAGCATTTACGCCATCTGCAAACTCAGATGAATCCATGAAGCGGCATTTTCCAAGTTGCGTTAATTTATCTCTTAATGATAGCGTATTAAAATAATTGGCCATTTTGTATTTACTTTATTTGATTATTGTTTAGATTCTTTATTTAAAATTCTTTTAGTATCGCTGAAATTTTCATCTCATCTTTAGTAACCGATATACGACCAGATCTAACAAACTGCATTATGCCGTAAGGTTTTAATTGATCGTGCATTTCATCAATTTCATTTCTTCTACCGCTTTTGGCGATTACAAAAAAGTCTCTTGATACGGTAACAATCTGTGCATTGTTATCTTTTATAATGTTCTGAATTTGACGCTCGTCAAACAGAAGTCCTGATGCTATTTTGAATAAAGCAGATTCTTGATAAATGGTTTCATCATCTGTATGGTAATATGCTTTTATAACCTCAATCTGTTTCTCTATTTGCCCGACGATATTATGTACCCATTTCTCAGTTGTATGAGCTACGATTGTAAATTTAGAAACGTCATCAATCTCTGATTTAGAGACATTTAAACTCTCTATATTTATATGTCTCTTTAAAAATATACCTGATATTCTGTTCAGTAATCCAACATTATTTTCTGAATATACCGATATTGTAAACCATTTATTTTCCATAAGCTTTAATTACCTATTCCTTTCTTCAAAAGGATTTTATGGTGTCATTATAATTATTCTATACTATTTCTTTACGGCCATTATTAAGCCTGTAGACCAATTCATTTTGGTCAATTGTAAATCTTTACGTTGTTCTAAATACGCTGTAAGTTCAATCACATTATCTTCATGACCCGCTGGCCAATTTGGCTGTTTGGTCATATCATCTATAATGTAAAAGCCGCCAACATTTATCAAATTTAAAACCTCATCGATTTCACTGTACTTACCTGGCCAGGCATCTGCAAAAATCAAATCGAATTTTGCACCTGAATATTCCTTGATCCAATCAGCACCATCTTTGCAAACAACCTCAACTCTATCATCATCACCAAAAAAACTAGAAGCGATAGAAATTAATTCTTGATCGTTATCTACGGATATCAATTTAGAATCAGCATCCATACCTTCAATCATCCAAGAAAGACTTAGACCAATACCAGTTCCAATTTCTAAAAAATTACCATTTGGTTTAGAAGCTATTAAGGTTTTGAGAAAGCTACCAACGTACAGGTCTGAAGGCATCGTAAATCCGATTTCCTCAGATTTACGAGTTATCTCCGTATGTATTTTAGGAATGTCCTGTATGTTCGTATCGTTCATGAGATTGTTATTGCTGCTATTTCAATCTAACTTCAGAAACCGAAGCTCCAGAAGGTATCATAGGAAATACATTATCTTCTTGCTCAACCTTAACCTCTAAGAAATAAGGTTCTTTAGAAGCCATCATTTCTTGAATGGTAGATTTTAAATCTTTACGCTCAGATATTCTTTTTGCTTCAATGCTATAACCTTCAGCAATTTTTACAAAGTCAGGATTCACCATAACCGTAGATGCATATCTTTTTTCAAAGAACAACTCTTGCCATTGGCGTACCATACCTAAATGTTCATTGTTCAAAACAACAATTTTCACAGGTACTTTATGTTGAAAAATTACACCTAATTCCTGAATAGTCATTTGATAACCACCATCTCCAATGATAGCAACCACTTCCCTATCCATAGCGCCCATTTTAGCACCTATAGCTGCTGGTAAAGCAAAACCCATAGTACCTAATCCACCAGAGGTAATATTACTTTTAGTTTGAGAGAATTTAGCATATCTACAAGCAATCATTTGATGCTGACCTACATCAGAAACGATAACCGCTTTATTATTTGAAGCTAAATTAATTTCTTCGATGACCTCGCCCATAGTTAAACCTTCTTTGGTTGGATGAATGTCATTCTTTATAATAGCATCGAACTCAATTTTATATTTTTCTTTAAAGATATTATGCCAAGACTCATGTTTATTCTCATTTATCAATGGCAATAACAACCCTAAAGTTTCTTTTGAGTTACCTAAAACCGCGACATCTGCATGCACATTCTTATTTATCTCAGCAGGGTCAATTTCAAAGTGAATTACTTTAGCTTGTTTTGCATAAAAATCTAAATTACCGGTTACACGATCATCAAATCGCATACCTATAGCAATTAGTAAATCGCATTCATTGGTCAAAACGTTAGGACCATAGTTACCATGCATACCTACCATACCCACATTTAATGGATGAGAAGTATCTAAAGCCGAAGCTCCCATGATAGTCCAAGCTGCAGGTATACCTGATTTTTCAACTAACGCTTTCAACTCTTGCTCAGCCTTGCCAAGAATAACACCTTGCCCCCATACGATAAATGGTTTTTTAGCGCTATTAATTAAATCTGCAGCCGCTTGAATTGCACTCATTTTTGGTTTTGGAACCGGCTTATAACTACGCACAGCAGTACATTTCTCATAAGAGAAATCGAACGCATCTATCTGTGCATTTTTAGTAATATCGATTAATACCGGACCTGGTCTACCAGATTTAGCGATATAAAATGCTTTCGCCATAACTTCTGGAATTTCAGAAGCTTCGGTAATTTGGTAATTCCACTTCGTTACCGGAGTAGAGATACCTATAATATCAGTTTCTTGAAAAGCATCGGTACCTAACAGTTGCCTAGTAACTTGACCAGTAATGCAAACCATAGGTGTTGAATCTATCTGCGCATCTGCAAGACCAGTCACCAAATTTGTTGCACCAGGACCGGATGTTGCTATTGCGACACCCACTCTACCGGAAACACGAGCATACCCTTGAGCAGCATGCGTAGCACCCTGTTCATGTCTTGTAAGAATATGTGTTAATTTATCTTGAAATTTATATAGTTCATCGTAGACGGGCATAATTGCACCACCAGGGTAGCCATACATTGTTTCGACACCTTCTGCCAACAAACAATGAATTATTGCCTCTGCTCCAGAAATCTTAATAGTTTTCTTGGAATCTGTACCTTTTTTCTTCTCTTTTACTGTTTCCATAATTCATAATCAAATTCAAGCATTGCATATAAGAGTTACAATTACCTGATATTAAAATCCTTCTAGACTTCCTAAAGTCTAGCCGGTGTTATTTAAAACTCATCGGTTACACAACCGTTAGATGCAGAAGATACCATACGAGCATATTTGTATAAGCTTCCTCTTTTCACCTTTAACTCCGGTTGTTTCCAATTCTTTTTTCTTTCTGATAATTGCTCATCGGTAAGATTTACTGAAATTTCGTTTTTCTCTGCATCAATGGTAATAATATCTCCATCTTCCAATAGACCAATTGTTCCACCATCTTGAGCTTCTGGAGCAACGTGACCAACAACAAAACCATGAGTACCACCAGAAAAACGACCGTCTGTAATTAAAGCAACATCTTTACCAAGACCAGCACCCATAATTGCTGCAGTTGGCTTCAACATTTCTGGCATACCCGGTCCACCTTTTGGACCTTCATAGCGAATAACAACAACATCACCTTTTTTCACTTCACCTTTACCGATACCTGCATTCGCAAGAAATTCGTCGTTATATACTTTAGCCGGACCTGAAAAATACAATCCTTCTTTACCGGTAATTTTTGCCACAGCACCTTCAGTGGCAAGGTTACCATAAAGAATACGTAAGTGACCAGTTGCTTTTATAGGATTACTAAGTGGTTTAATGACTTGTTGGTGTTCTAATAAACCAGGAACATCAGCTAAATTCTCAGCAATTGTTTTACCTGTAACGGTAAGACAATCTCCATGTAGCATATCATTTTCTAACATAAACTTCATAACGGCAGGTACACCACCTACACGGTGAACATCTTCCATTAAGAATTTACCACTTGGCTTTAAATCTGCCAAGAATGGCGTAGTATCACTAATTTTTTGAAAATCATCTAAGGTAAAATCTACATCAGCAGCTTTAGCTATTGCTAAAAAGTGAAGTACGGCATTCGTTGACCCACCTAAAAGTGTCAGCAAACGAATAGCATTCTCCATAGATTTACGGGTAATGATATCGCTTGGCTTAATATCTTTTTCCAAAAGGGTTCTTAAAGCTTTACCAGAATTTATGGCATCGTACTGCTTGTCTTTACCTATTGCAGGGTTAGAAGAATTGTAAGGCATTGCCATACCCAAAGCCTCAATAGCCGATGCCATAGTATTGGCAGTATACATACCACCACAAGCACCTGCACCTGGACAAGCGTTCTGGATAACACCTTTGTAATCCTCTTCATTCATAGTACCGGCAACTTTCTCTCCCCATGCCTCAAAAGCAGATACTACATCTAATTTTTTATCTTTAAAACAACCCGAAGCAATAGTACCACCATAAACCAAAACAGATGGTCTATTTAAACGAATCATTGCCATAAGTGCACCAGGCATATTCTTATCACAACCTACAACAGTAACCAAACCATCATAATTCATAGCTTGAACCACAGTCTCCATAGAATCGGCAATAATATCTCTAGAAGGCAAAGAATAACGCATACCATATGTACCCATAGATATACCATCACTTACACCAATAGTATTAAATACAAGCCCCACTAAACCACTATCATTAACACCGACTTTTACCTCTTGCGCCAAATCATTTAAGTGCATATTACAAGGGTTACCCTCATAACCTGTACTACCAATACCAATTAACGGTTTCTTTAAATCTTCTTCAGTTAAACCAATGGCATAAAGCATTGCCTGTGCTGCTGGTTGTGTTGGATCTTGGGTTACATTCTTACTATGCTTATTCAACTCCATAATATAATTCTCGTATGCTTATCTTGATTTCTTAAATACTACTTAATCAAAGATAAAAGTTTATAAAAATTTCTAATTTTAACAATAATTGACAATACAAATTCATTTTATCAAAAATGAACTTAATTAATTGAATATCAAATATTTAAATAGTCATTATATACCATATTCAATACTTCAAAACTCACCGATATTATTCATTTTACATAAAAAAACCTGCATCAAATAAATCTGATACAGGTTTTTTCATTGTATGAAAAGCTATATCATCCCTTAGTAGGAATGACAATGACTAGTCTAGTAATTAAATTTGATAATATCATACTACAATAGTACTGAAAAAATAGCTGATAAATACCCGCTTAACAAAATCGGTACAAAAAGTATTAAATTACACCAATTTGAAGCTAATGGTATCTCCACCTTTCTTTTGTGCCAATATGCAAATAGCCCTATCGGTTAATTGAACCGCTCTTGGATAGCCGCCTGTCGTTTGTCCGTCTTTCATTAACACAATTAGTTTGCCCGCAGGTGTTAACTGTACCGTACCGGGTATAGTTGCAGACGTAAGCATTGAAATTGTATGTGCCTGTATAGTTTCAGACAATTGATATGCCATTCTATTGTTCTCATGTGCAACAGTGAATGTTCTAGAGAAAATTTCTTCTAACTGCTTATCTGTCAATATATCAAATTCTGGTGCTTTATTTACTTCAAGAACAGAATCGTCTAAAAATGAAGCTACCTTAATCTCTGATATTTTAGGCTGAAAATCTTCTTGTACCGCAAAAGGCACGGCATCATTATCACTTAATCTATTATATTTTGTGATCGGTTGATAGAAAGACCTACTACCTAATACTTGTTTAGAAGTAAAGCCACCTTTTACAGCTAAGTATGATCTAAATCCTTTTTCTAATCTACCAAAAGAAAGAATATCACCTTTGTTTATCATATAAACCTTATAATTTTGAATAGGAAGATTATTCAGCGTAGCGGACATTTTTGCCCCACCAAGTGCCATATAGGTTTCTTTTTCAAAAATAAGCGTTGGTCCGGTCATGGTAATTTCTAACACAGCAGCAGATTCTTCATTCTCAAGTAGAGAATTTACCTTAAAAACCGAAATCTCATCCATAACTCCAGAAACAGGAACTCCTTTATTTCTATAGTGAAATCTACCTGCATCTTGTATGGTTGTATAAAAACCTGCTTTTAATACTTTAAGCATTTATCTTAATTTTTTCAGGTTTATAAATTCCTACCTCAGCTTCTATTTTGCAAAGATCATGTTCGGCTTTTGATATTTTATAAAATTCAATTTTATCACCAACACTTACAAAGCAAGGATTCTCTTTGGATGCATCAAAAATAGGTACGGCACAATTACCGATAATATTCCATCCACCGGGAGACTCTTGCGGATAAATACCCGCCTGCTTACCAGCAATACCTACTGCACCTTTTACCACTCTTGACCTTGGTGTAGCTTTTCTTGGCATTTCCAGTTTTTTATCAATACCGCCCAAATACATAAAACCAGGCAAAAACCCGATACCAAAAACGGTATATGTAGCACCTGTATGCAAGGCAATAATCTCTTCTTTCGTTTTATGCAGTTGACTTGCTACTTCCTCTAAATCTAAACCAAACTCCAAATCATACGAAACCGGCAATCGCCACAAATATCTATCCGGTTTTGGTGACTCTTTTAATTGCAAGTACCACTTATGTATGTCAGAAGATAATTTCTGGAAATCAAGTTGTTTCGTCCTATTTATAATTAAAAGAGAATTATAAGAAGGTACCAATTCCCACTCTTTATTCGTAAACACTTCTTTGGTTAAAAACCTTTCGAAATGTAATATCTTTTCTAATATAATTTCACTGACCTCATTTGGCCATTCAATTAAGACAGAATGGACGCCAAACGGTTTAATATTTATTTTAGGGGAATTCACGATTTTACTTGTAGATTATGATGTGGCAATTCATTTGAAAGATACGCCAAAATTTGTAATGCAGCAGGGGTATCACCATGAATGCAGTAGGTATCTGCTTCCATAGTTACATAATTGCCATTTATTGTATTTACCACATTATAATTATACATGCGTAAGATATGGTTCAACACCTCTTTACCAGTGGTAACCAAAGCATTCTTTTCTTTTCTTGACACCAAACTTAAATCATCATTATAATTTCTATCTGCGAAGGCTTCTACCAAAACTTTAAATCTGTTTTTAGTTGCCAATTTTTGAATGACGCTGTTAAAAGGAACATATAACAAGGCAGTATGTTTATAAGGTGCTATCGCTGTTAAAAAAGTTTCTGCCAAATATTCATCTTTAGCTATATCATTATACAAGGCGCCATGGGGCTTAATATGATGTAATGTGATATTAATTTCTTCTCGCACAGATTCAAATAACTCCATTTGTGTTTGAATACTTTTAATAAGCTCATCATTAGAAATTGACATACTAACACGCCCAAAATTTTCTATATCTGGATAGGAGGGATGCGCACCAACCTTAACTCCATATTTTCTTGCCAGTTCTAAGCATTGTATAATAGTTTCTTTTGAACCTGCGTGACCGCCACAAGCAATATTACAAGAGCTTATCATTGGAAATAGGTCTTTCTCGTTCCCTATACCCTCTCCTACATCGCAATTAATATCAATAACTCTTTTCGTCATCTATAAAATACCTAAAACGGTTAGTATACTTTTAGCACCCAATAAAACGGAAAGAAGAATAATTAGTCCGCCGAAAATATTCTGCAACACAGAGTTCTTATATTTTCCCATCACTCCCGTTCTATTTACAACCCATAATAAAAATACCGCAATAACAGGCAATAACAATCCATTTGTTATTTGTGCGAATTTTATAATCTCAATAGGTTTTATTCCAAATGATAAAAAGAAAACACCAAGCCCTAAAATAATCATCCAAATCATTCTAAACTTAGCATCTTTAAATTCAGCATTCCAACCAAAGCAACTATTGGCAACATAAGCTGCAGCTAAAGGCGCCGTTATTGCAGATGTAATACCTGCTGCACACATACCTATTCCTAAAAAATATAAAGCAGCGGAACCATACAATGGCTCTAAAGCTTTCGCCATATCTATTACATTATTAACTTCAGATGAATTAATAGCCGCAGCGGAAATAATAATACTGACAGATACAAGGCCTCCTAATATAATAGATACCAAAGTATCTCTTTTCGCCAATTTCAGATCATCTTTAGATTTCCATTTCTCACTGACCAAGGCGGCATGTAAAAAAAGATTATAAGGAACAACGGTAGTACCTACCAAAGCAATTATGGTAAGAATACCTTTTTCAGGAATTGTTGGTATAAATAATCCCTTAAGAAGTTCCCATACGTCTGGCTTGGTCAATATAGCCGTCATAACAAAAGAAAGGCTCATAATAAGTACCAGTACTATAAATACTTTCTCCAAGGCCTTGTAACTACCTAGATATAGTAATAGAAAAGCAAGACCACCTAATATAAAAGGGTATAAATTACCGTATGTTGTACCAAACAAAGCTTCCATACCTAAAGTGGCACCACCAATATTACCGGCTTCATAAGAAGCATTACCTATTATAATAGCAGAAAAGATAAGAGCTATAACACTATTACGAATCCATGGATTACGAAGCTCTTGCTTAATTACATCTGCTAACCCCTTTTGTGTCACTATACCTAAACGTGCAGACATTTCCTGAAGAATATAGGTTGCTATGATAGATAACAACATGGCCCACAGTAAACTAAACCCAAAATTAACACCTGCCAAAGTACATGCCGTGACTGTTCCCGGACCAATGAACGCCGCAGCTACCAATACTCCCGGTCCTAATTTCTTAAACATATATTAAAATTATAGTTCTTGTAAATATAATTGGTAAATATGACATTCCTCACCATACTCAGCATCATTTTCACCACAATTTTAACATTTCAAAATGCCGTTAATCTAAAAAAATGCAGTTCGTCTAAAACTTGGATGTCATTCATCGAGATTACATAATAAACCAAAAACAACAAGGTTATAGCTATCCCCAAACCTTAAACTTAACCTATTAATGATTTGTTTAGAATGTAAGAAAGAACTCGGTTATTTAGATCACAAAAATGCAATGGAAAGTGCAGGTGTAGAGCTATGTGCCAAACACCATGAGCGAATTAAATTATTGATTAATAAACACAATACACCATTAGAAGCTATACAGCTGTATTATGCCCTTAAAGAAGCAGGTGTAAATTCTATGTTAGAATGGTGGGATGGTAAAAAGTCTATCGACATTGCCATTTCTCGTGTAAAACTCAATATTGAAATTGATTCTGAATATGAAAAGCTAACACAACATGAAGCTATCAATAATTTAGAAGAAGCAATGCATTCATTTAAAAATGGTTTTACAACCATTAGAATTCCGCACATTGTAGTACGCTATTATTTAAATGAAACCGTAAATAATATTATCGGAATAATGGAAGGCTTAAAAGCCAACATTAAGGTTATTAACTAAAAAACTAGATATGGAAAATTCTAAAAAAGCATTTAGAAACCCTATTAGGGCTGCAATAGCAACTCTTTTAATAGGTATGGTAATGCGAATACTTCATTATCCGTTTTCTGAAGGAATAATATTTATTTCTTTTGCCGCGATATTAGTATTATATGCAATACGTTTTTCAAGAAAAGAAGAAAAGAAGTCCGTTGATTTAATAAAAATGGCTTTGGTGCTCTTTTGGACAACCAACGGAATATTGACAATTTTAGACTTTACCCACACCTTGTTTTTTCAAATAGGCACAGCATTTACTTTTATTGCATGGTTTGCTATGGAAGGTACTTCTTATTTCATGTCAAAAGACGGAGATGTAAACAATAACATGACAGAAATTATATGGAATTTTGTAATGGTTATAGGTGTAATTACCCTTATATGTGGCGGATTAATGCATTTGTTAACCTGGGATTATTCCATACCTGTTCTTACTCTTGGTTTAACCATTGTAACCAGTTACATACTTAAAGATATCTTTACAGCTCCTAAAAACACTGAAGACGATATTAACAATGAAGAGTTATATTCTTAAAGAAGACTTCTCTTTATTACAGACAATTATACCCCAACCAACCCTCTCAAGTTGGTGAACAGTTTTGAATGGTTTTTGAAATATAATTACCATTCAATTCTTGTTCATTTTTAGATTAATATTACCCCAGCCAACCTTCTCTATCTAATGAGCGGTATTGTATGGCTTCAGAAATATGGTTTCCATCCAAATCATCGGCGCCACCAAGATCTGCAATTGTTCTTGCCACCTTTAAAATTCTATCATAGGCCCTAGCAGAAAGATTCAATCTTTCCATCGCATTTTTCAACAAGGCTTTAGACTTATCGTCTAACTTACAATATTCACGTATCTGTTTCGTATTCATTTGAGCATTATAGTGTACATTTTCCATACCCTCAAATCTTGCGGTCTGTAACTCTCGTGCTGCTGTTACTCGCTTTCTGATATCAACACTACTCTCCCCTTTTCGTTCTTCGGAAAGCTTTTCAAAAGGAACCGGAGTAACCTCAATATGAATATCTATTCGATCCAATAAAGGACCTGATATTTTGCTTAAATACCGTTGCATTTCTGCAGGCGATGAAGTTACCGGAGCATCTGGGTCGTTAAAATATCCGCCAGGACTAGGGTTCATACTGGCAACCAACATAAAACTACTTGGGTAGGTAACGGTGAATCTAGCTCTAGAAATAGTTACTTCCCTATCTTCTAAAGGTTGACGCATAACTTCTAAAACGCCACGCTTAAATTCAGGAAGTTCATCTAAGAATAAAACCCCGTTATGAGAAAGCGATATTTCTCCCGGTTGCGGGTATGCTCCTCCACCTACAAGTGCGACATCTGAAATGGTGTGATGGGGACTTCTAAATGGTCGCTGACTCATTAACCCCATATTCTTGATTTTACCGACTACACTATGAATTTTAGTGGTTTCTAAAGCTTCATGCAAGGTCATAGGCGGTAAAATAGAAGGCAGCCTTTTTGCTAACATCGTTTTACCGGCACCTGGTGGACCAATTAAAATTATATTATGACCGCCAGCAGCGGCAATCTCCATACAGCGCTTAATGCTTTCTTGTCCTTTAACATCCGAGAAATCAAATTCTGGGAAGTCTAAACTTTTATAAAACTCTTCTCGTGTATCAATAATGGTTTGCTCTAATGGCACTCCTTTATCAAAGAAATCTAAAACTTGTTTAATATTATCTATTCCGTAAACTTTTAAATCTCCAACAATCGCTGCTTCTTTAGCATTAGCGGTTGGCAGAATAAAACCAGTAAAACCTTCTTCTTGAGCTTTAATAGCTATTGGTAAAGCTCCTTTTATTGGCTGCAGACTACCATCTAAAGACAATTCGCCCATGATGATATACTTCTCTATATTCTCTGATTTTATCTGACTAGATGCTGCTAAAATACCAATTGCCAAGGTAAGATCATATGCAGAACCTTCTTTCCGAAGATCTGCAGGCGCCATATTTATGGTAATTTTTTTACCGGGAATTTTATATCCGTTATTCTGTAGTGCAGCAGCTATTCTATAATTACTTTCTTTAATTGCATTGTCAGGCAACCCTACTAAATGATAGCCAATTCCTTTATCGATATTTACTTCAACAATAATCGTAGTGGCTTCTACACCAAATACCGCACTCCCATAAACTTTTGTAAGCATTTTTAATCCTTTGGCTTAAATGTAAGGATTTCTTTACTCTTTTGAATTTCTACCTTATTCATCTTCATTTTACGGAACTCTCCTTTGACGTACATTTCCGCTTGATCTCTATAATGTTTACTAAACGGATTACCTGACTGACCGGTAGGCAAAATACTAATACTGTTTTCTACATCTGAAAAATCTACAAGTCTTCTAGTAGAAGGACCTACATTAGTTTTGTAAAAACCTGTTTTATCGTACGAGAATGCCAAGTTGTTTATTACTTCTCTTGTTCCATTAACGGGAAATGGACCAACATTAAAAAAGGAACGCAAAGCGGCTATTTGACCAATAGGATGAGGATGTTCAATACTATGTACTCTCTCCCAGCGCCAATTACCCATATTATTACCAAAATCTTTCTCTAAAGAAGCTATGGCGTCCATAAAAGATGTATTCACGATGTCTGCCATGTTTTCTTGAACGTTGGAAGTATTTAAATTGTCTAACCATACGGATTCTTCATCCTTAGATAACGGAGCTATTAAACGTTTAATAAAATGGGTATTTATAAGTTGATTGAATAAATCCTCATCTAATTCATCTTTAAACGTATTCTCTAAAAAATAATAAACCCATCTATTATATATAGTGGCTTCAATTGAAGACAGCTTGTAATCTCCTGTCCACATTTTTAAACTATCAATCGCTTTTAATCCATTTTCACTTAATAAAGAAACATCTAAGTATTTAGATAAATTGGTTACAATTTCTGGATCTACAGATGAAACAACATCAGTAATCATTTCGCTTGCCGAATCTAAATTCCAATCATTTTTAGGCTCTAAAAGTTGAACTATTCGTTTTCCTCTATTTTCTGGCAAATAGTAACCAGGGTAAAGCATACCAGCAATGGAATCGGGTTGATTATTGGCAGAATACACATAGTTGCTTGGTGGATTTATAGCCTGCGGATTTTCGTTAAATGGTATAAATTCTTTTTCAACCGGAAGCCCTTCCCCGACTTCAAAAATCAACTTTGTATTTACTGAATCTGGAATATTATATAGTTGGGCAGTAGCAAACCAAGCTACATTACCTTCATTATCGCCATACATAATATTCAATCCCGGCGCATGAATTTTCGGTAATGCTTTCTTGAATTCTTTAAGATTGTTAGAATGGCTTAAACCAAATAATGCATCTATTACTCTATTTTCCATTTGAGTATATAACCAAGACATAGCAATTGGTCTTTCTCCCTGTACTTGATCGGCGATACCATTTAAAACTGGTCCGTGGATTGATTTTTTATAGGTAAACTCAACATCAGAAGAATCTTTAACTTTAAAAGACTTCGTTATAACTTCATAGTCTGCATATCCATTTTCAGATAAATATTGATTCTCATTATCAGGGTTATTCTCTTCAAAATAAAAATCAACATCATCATTCTCGAACATAGTTAGACCATAGGCAACATTTCTATTATGCCCTAATAATGGAAATGGTATACCTGCAATATGATAACCATACTTAGAATATGTAGGTGTCTCTATATGCGCCTCAAACCAAACCGAAGGCTGTGAGAAACCAATATGTGGATCATTGGCAAAAATGACTTTACCATTCTTAGTTTTTTCTGGAGCAATAACCCAGCTATTACTACCTTCAAACAAAGGAATATCCAACACACTTAAAGCCTTGTTTACAGAAGCCGAAAGGTTATTTTGAATAGTGTCTGATGTGGTTGGGTTATAGTTTTTAATCCATTCCGTTTCCACACTTGACCCTACATGTAAACCATTTAAATACTCAGGTCCTAATTTGGCATTTATAGTGGTTAAAAGAGGATCTGTTTTATGGGCCATAGCAAAACTAAAAGCCATATATCCTATAGTGTTATAGACGTCTTCTAAAACGAATTCTTTTTTATCTATACCTGTTAGATAAAACTCTACCGGTGTTGGTCCTTCTTTTATAAATTGATTGATGCCGTCTAAGTAAGCCTTAGCCAAAATAACACCTTCATCGTTGTCACCTGCATTACTTGCTGTTACTTTAGAAGCATCTGCAATACCTAGTGATAAAAAGAATTTATCAGTACCTATTAAATCAGCACCAAAAACTTCTGACAAACCGCCACTGGCAATTCTTCTAAGAAGTTCCATTTGCCAAAGTCGGTCTTGGGCATGTACATAGCCTAAAGTTCTAAAGGCATCTTTTTCATTGGCTCCGTAAATATGCGGAATACCGTATTCATCATAATAGACGTTTACCTCTTGCTCAAGATCTGCAAGTTCTTTTTCACCAGAATAATCTGGTTTTAAAGTATATGCAAATAGTCCGACAACAATAATCAGAAGGGTAATAATAACCAATAGGAAAGCTCCTATTTTTTTAAGTGTTTTCATAGTTCAGTTTGGGGGAATTGTTCCCAAGTTAAAACTATTTTTTACACTAAACACCTCGTAGGTCTGCTTTTTATTGACAAGTAATCAACATCCTACAAAACTCTCTACTTTTCATTATTTCGTAATCCTTCAAGCAACCAGTTTTTATAGGTTGGTATATCGGTATTTTGAATAGATGTGTTCAACACTTTTAAATCTGGAGAAAGTAACACATAAAAAGGCTGAGAAATAGAACCAAAATTCACATCTTGAAAAGTACCCCATTTTTGGGCAATGTTATTAATTTCCTTCACACGACCACTATCAAACTGAAAATTAAATTGTTCAGCTTCTGGCAGTTCTTCTCTATCATCAGTATATAATGATATAAGGACATAGTTTTCTTTTATAATCGGAAAAACCTCTGAATCGCTCCATACATTTTCTTCCATCTTTCTACAGTTTACACATGCCCAACCTGTAAAATCTAATAGAATAGGTTTATTTACTTCTTTTGCATACGCTAAACCTTCATCAAAGTCTTTATAGCAATCAATACCTAACGGACAATCGCTCTCTTGCTCAAAGATGCTGTAAAATTCAGGAGGAGGAAATCCGCTTAACAATTTTAAATTGGTGATATTGGCAACCCCTAAAATCATGTAAATAGTAAATGCAGCACTTACAAAAGCTGCTACCTTTCTACTTAGCGATAATTTTTTAACCGGACCATCATGTGGAAACTTATATAACCCGAATAAGTATAAAGTCATTGCTATACCCAGAACTATCCAAATACCTAAAAAGATCTCACGCTTTAGTATACCCCAATGCCCAACTAAATCTGCATTAGATAAGAATTTTAAAGCCAAACCTATTTCTAAAAAGCCTAATACCACTTTTACCGTGGTCATCCATCCACCAGATTTTGGAAGTGAATTTAACCACGCAGGGAATAAAGCAAATAGTGCAAACGGCAATGCTAATGCTACGCCAAAACCCGTCATACCAGCAGTAAGATTAGACGCAACTTCCCCTTCCGCCAAGGTTGTACCCCCAAGCAACCCTCCTAGTATAGGACCAGTACAAGAGAAAGATACAATAGCTAATGTGACTGCCATGAAAAAGATTCCTAAGACACCACCTACTTTTGTTGATGCGTCATCCATTTTATTTGCCCAAGAACTTGGCAACGTTAGTTCATAATATCCAAAAAAGGAAAAGGCAAAGAATATGAAGATTACGAAGAACAATAAATTCAACCATACATTGGTGGCGATTGAATTTAAAATTTGAGAATCTACCGAGTCGAACAAATGAAAAGGCAGACTCAATAAAAAGTAAATAAGTATTATGAAGAAACCATATAACAGCGCATTAATTATTCCTTTAGATTTTTTCTGCGAGTGCTTGGTAAAAAAAGAAACCGTTAAAGGTATCATTGGAAAAACACACGGAGTCAACAAGGCTATTAATCCGCCAAGAAAACCTAAACCAAAAATAACCCAGATACTGGTTGTCTCTGCAATGCTATCTTGTCCTTGAGTTAGCAATTCCCTATTCTTTAAATCTAATCGTAACTCTTGCCCTAAGGCTAAGCTTCTATCGTCTACTGTAGTTACAACTTCTTGAGCAGCTGAACCATCTAATGTAAAAATGAATTTTTTATCCATAGGGATACAAACCTCTTCACATACCTGAAAAAACAAGTCGACATCTATCTGATTTATGGCCGGATCCAATATTTTAATTCGCTGCGTAAATGTTACATTTTCTTTGAAATAAGTTTCCTCAACCTCAAAAATTTCACTGTATTCTTTTATTGTTTCACTTTCCGTGGTTCCGTCTATTAATTCATAAATAGTTCCATTTCCATTATAAGTAAATTCACTAGGTAGAGAGCCAAATTCTGAAGTAAATTGAGAGTACATATGCCAGCCATCTAAAATTTTAGCCTGCATTACCAATTCATATTCCGATTCTGAAATTTTGTTGACCTGCTGTTCCCAAACCACCGGTTCATCTTCCGTTTGCGCAAAAGTGCTGAACGGAAAGACTACTATAAAAAATAATAAAGTAAAAAATCTAATCATGTAATTCTATTTTTAAAATCTCTTGAGCGGTATCTGAAACCCTAAAACGATGATCCGCACGCATACCAATTACCCAAACAATTTGCTCGCCTGAGCATAACAACCAAGTTTTTTCTTTAGACAAAACGTCTACTTTCTCATCTTTAAAAAACTTAGATAATTTCTTTTTCCGGTTTAATCCTATCGGATAAAAATAGTCGCCCGTTTTCCATTTTCTTACCGTCAAAGGGTACTTTAATGTATTCTTTTGAACAAAAATCTCACTATTCGTATTATCTAAACGTTCAAAAACGACCGAAAATTTTAAATTCACGGGTAGGTTCAAAGGTACTTCTTCTTCAGTAATGAAATACTCCTGCCTTTCTAATTTACTTTCATCTTTAGCAGACAAAATCAATACCTCACGATTTTTAACCAGCACATGAGAACTAGATACCAATTGTTTACCCGAAAGTCCGTCTAACAATGCCTCTAAATTTTCCATCTCCTTGAAACCGTAAGAACTGAACAAACCAAATAAATAGGTAGACAAAGGCTTTAATTCTTTCAACTTTGAGATGCTCACTTCTTGCCTTTCGTCTTTTTCAACAAAGAGTTCTTCTTTAAGTTTTTCAAGGTATGCCGATGCAATAACATCGGTTTGTCCTAAATAATCTAAGGTACTTTTAAAATTATCTGAAAAAGTAGGATGCAGTTCATTCAACTTCGGAATGATCTCTAGTCTAATTTTGTTACGTAAATATTTTGCATCGGCATTACTGGCATCTTCACGCCATTTCATTTTTTTTACCTGTGCAAAAGATTCAAGTTCTTGCCTAGTAAAAGGCAACAAAGGCCTTCGTATATCATTTATTTTAGCAGGAATGCCCGTTAAGCCATCAATACCAGTACCTCTGGATAAGTTGATTAAAAAAGTTTCTAAATTATCATTGGCATGATGTGCTGTTAACAGATAAACACTATTATGCTCTTTTAACAACTGATCAAACCAAGCATAACGCAGTTCTCTTGCTGCCATTTGCACAGAGACCTTGTGCTGATTAACATAACCAAGCGTATCAAAGTGAGTTACAAAAAAGGGTTTATCTATTTTTTTCGCATACTGCCGCACAAAATTTTCATCACCATCACTGGCTTTTCCTCTTAAATTAAAATTACAATGCGCTATAGAAAAACTCAAGTTTGTTAGATGGCACAATTCTACGAGTACAGAACTATCAAGACCACCACTGCATGCAATGATGAAATGAGAATCTAGCAATTCTGGAAAAGAATCTTCAATATGTTTTTTGAATGCATTTAACACAAAACAAAGGTAACGAAGTCCTATAATTTAAATAGAAAGCCTAAGAATAATTTAACTTGCCATTAGTTATGTAGACTTATGAAATTGCCTTTACAAAAGAGTCTAGTTTTGCAGCAAAAACCTTCGCCAGGTCGTCATTGGTAATACCCTTTTCTTCATCAAAGTTTTCACCATACTTAGGTAATGAGAAAGTTTCTACAACCGTACCCTGAAATCTTGCAAGCATTTTTTCCGCAACTTCAAGTGCTCCTATTGCTCCTCTACCCCCACCGGACGTAGCCATTAAGAATATTTTTTTATCAGCAAGAAATTTAGAATCCAATCTAGATAACCAGTCCAAAGTGTTTTTAAAATAAGCTGAAGGATAACTATTGTGCTCGTTAACAGATATGATCAGCCCCTTTGCATTGGTGATTTCATTCTTGAATTCAACCAAAGAATTAGAGAATCCGTTTTCATTTTCTACATCTTGACTATACATAGGAAACGGATATTTAGACATATCTCTCAACTTTACTTCTTGCCCCTTTATTAAACTAGCAGTATACTTTACCAATTTGTAATTAATGGATACTGAAGAATTGCTACCTGCAAATGCCAAAATGTAACTCATAGACCTATTTTTATGTGTGATTGCGAATTTAATTCAATTACAGTAAACCTTAGAATATTTTATCTAATTTTGCGACTTTAAACATCCAAACATACTGTTTTATAAGTATATAGGATATAATTGTGATAATGAGCAACTCTAAGTCAAGATTGTTTTTTCTAGATGCCATAAGAGCATGGGCTATTTTAATGATGTTACAAGGCCATTTTATAGATGGGCTTTTAGACAATGCCTTTAGAAACGATATAAATATACTTTTCAGTACTTGGAAATATTTTAGAGGAATTACCGCTCCGGTTTTCTTTACGGTATCCGGATTCATATTCACTTTCTTGTTGATAAGATCTAAGCAAACTGGTTGGTCTAACCCACGGGTTAAGAAAGGTATTAAGCGCGGATTTGAATTATTGGTCATTGCATACCTCTTACGCATGAACATTTTTGGTTTGTTCAAAGGCGAGGTTTATGATTCTTTCTATTTAGTTGACGTGTTGCACTGCATAGGACTTTCTCTGCTATTCATCATCGGATTTTACATCCTGACATTTGCAAAACAGAAATGGATTTTCCCAACCATACTAGCTTCTACTACGCTGTTGCTTTTTGTTTTTGAACCCATATACAAAACAGTAAGCTTCGAGTTTTTACCACAAGTCTTCGCCAACTATTTGACCAAGGCTAACGGCTCGGTGTTCACCATTATTCCTTGGTTAGGGTATGCTACCATAGGTAGTTTTATGTCCGTAATATTCTCTAAATACCAAGACAGTAAAAATCTTTACAACTACATTATACCTGCTTATGTAGTAACGGGACTAACTTTGATATTTCTTTCTTCGGATTTCTTTCTTTCTGTGTATAATTTTACGGGAATAGAATTGTTTCAATCCATAAATAACAACAATTACTTGTTCATTCGTTTAGGGGATGTACTTATTGTTTTTTCCATATTTATACTACTAAGAAAGTTTTTGATGAACGCTACTTGGCTAAAAATAGGTCAAAGCACCCTTTCTATTTACATTATTCATTTCATTATTCTATACGGTAGTTTTACTGGCGTAGGCTTATATAGATTCTTTCATCATTCCTTGAATCCGTACTTTGTGGTTCCAGGCGCAATACTTTTTATGTTTGCAAGCACTTATTTGGCTTTAAAATATGAAGACCATAAAGTAGAGATTAAATCTAATGTATGTTCAGTATTATCAACTACAAGAATTTACTTAGAGCAATTCGCAATTATTGCTTTTGAAGTATTAAGAACAGTTACAGAAAAGGTATTACGCGTGCTAGGGTTGATAAAAAACTAACATATGAAAATGTAGTTCTCAGCATATTGTAAAACAAAAAAAAGGCAGCCAATTGGCTGCCTTTTACATTACTATTTTTCATCTAATTATACATGCAATGCACGATCATCAGTAGCAGCTAACGCCGCTTCTTTAACCGCTTCCGCATATGTTGGGTGAGCATGGCTCATTCTAGATATATCTTCGGCAGAAGCTCTAAACTCCATCGCTGTTACCGCTTCGGCAATTAAATCAGCACAACGTGCACCTACCATATGAACACCTAAAACTTCATCGGTTTTCTTATCAGCAAGAATCTTTACAAATCCGTCAGTATCCATACTTGCTCTAGCACGACCTAACGCACGCATAGGAAATTGACCTACCTTATATTCCACACCAGCTTCTTTAAGTTCCGCTTCTGTTTTACCAACAGCGGCAACTTCTGGCCAGGTATATACAACACCAGGTATTAAGTTATAATCTATATGTGGTTTTTGACCTGCTAATATTTCAGCAACCAACGTACCTTCTTCTTCTGCCTTGTGAGCTAACATAGCGCCTTTGATTACATCACCAATAGCATAAATGTTATCAACGTTTGTTTTCAAATGCCCGTCAACTATAACCTTACCTCTTTCATCAAGTTTAACACCAGCAGCATCAACATTTAACCCATCGGTATATGGTTTTCTACCAACAGCAACCAAACAATAATCGCCTTCAAAAACTACTTCTTCACCCTTTTTGTTATCAGCCTTTACAATAACCTGATCACCTTTTCTTTCAACGGATTTTACTTTATGAGACAACGCAAATTTTACTTTTTGTTTTTTCAACACCTTAGTAAGCTCTTTGGAAAGTGCAGCATCCATTCCTGGAATTATGCGATCCATAAACTCAACAACAGTAACATCCGCACCAAGTCTTTTGTAAACTTGACCTAGTTCAAGACCAATTACACCGCCACCAATAACAATCATATGCTTTGGTACTTCTTTAAGCTCTAAAGCCTCAGTAGAAGTAATAATACGTTCCTTATCTAATTTTATGAAAGGTAAAGTTGAAGGTTTAGAACCAGTTGCTATTATGATATTTTTAGCCTCTATCTCTTCGGTCTTACCATCGTTCTTCTTGATTGACACATGTGTTGCATCTTTAAAACTACCCAAACCTTCATAAACGGTAATCTTATTCTTATCCATCAAGAACTCAATACCTTTGGTGGTTTGATCAACAACACCTTGCTTACGGGCTATCATTTTTTCCAAGTTCACTTTTATCTCACCAGGAATTTCTATACCGTGTTCGTCAAAATGTTTAATGGCATCTTCATAATGATGGGAAGAATCTAACATCGCCTTAGAAGGAATACACCCAACATTTAAACATGTTCCGCCTAAAGTGGAATATTTTTCAATTATTGCAGTTTTCATTCCTAGTTGCGCACAACGTATAGCTGCCACATATCCTCCAGGTCCTGAGCCTATAATGGCTACATCATATTGATCCATAAATTTTATTTTCTAATGTCTTACAAAATTAATACTATTTTTAGTTTTAGAACTCATTTTAATATATTGTTTAAAAGCGAAAATGTTAGCTTTTATAACAGTTTATTGCAGTTTTTTAACTTTTCTAAGGAAATATGCATTAAAAAGCCAAATAGTCTCACAAAGGGCGATAGTTCTGATTCTCCCTTAGGTTAAAAAATTTCAAAGCGGTATAGCCGTTGAATGCTTCACCTCTTTTATGGTAAATGAACTTTGAGTACTACCAATATGACTCATAGTCGTTAATTTGTTGACCATAAAGTTTCGGTAGGCTTCCATATCTTGAACGTGTATTTTTAATAAGTAATCATAGTCACCACTTAAGTGATGACATTCAACCACTTCTTGCAAGCGCATTACCTGCGCTTCAAATTGGGCAATATTATCCTTTACATGCTGCACCAATTTCACATGACAGAATACCGTGAAATTTCTATCTACTACAGCCTTGTCCACTAATGCTACATAACTTCTAATAGCCCCTACTCTTTCTAACCTTTTAATACGCTCATAAATAGCGGTGGTAGAAAGACCCAACTTCAAAGCATATTCCTTGGTCGTCTTTTTACTATCTGTCTGTAACAGTTCTAAAAGGCTATTATCTATTTTGTCTAGCTTCATAATGATTGATATTCTAGTAATTACACCAAATTTACTAAATAATAGAATTAAATTCTAAAATATTATTATTTATAGTTTCAAAAACTAAATTAACAACTTCATATTGACAATTTTACTATCAAAAAGTATTTTTACGGAAAACAACAACCCATGAGCCACAAGAACAGCAACGACTTACAAGATTTACAATATTTTGGAGAATATGGCGGAGTAAACCCCTCTATATCAGATTCATCTACCTATACCTTTATATCGGCAAAAACAATGTTCGATACATTTGAAGGTAATACAGAGGGTTGTTATCTGTATAGCAGACATTCTTCACCTTCCAATTTATATTTAGGTGAGGCATTAGCTGCATTAGAAGGTACCGAAAGTGCGAATGTAACCGCAAGTGGTATGGGAGCAATTACAGCAGTTATTTTACAATTATGTAATGCTGGTGACCACATTATTAGTAGTAGAACAATTTATGGCGGCACCTATGCATTCATGAAAAACTTCTTGATAAAATTTGGAATCAAAACTACTTTTCTAGACATCACAGATCTTAATGCAGTAGCTGAAGCTATTACACCAAACACCAAAATGATTTATTGCGAAAGTGTAAGTAATCCGCTTTTAGAGGTTGCTGACATTTCTGCTCTATCGAGAATTGCAAAGAAAAATGAATTGCCTTTAGTAGTTGATAATACATTTTCACCATTAACCGTTTCACCGGCAAAATTAGGAGCGGACATTGTTATTCATAGTCTTACAAAATTCATTAACGGAACTAGCGATTGCGTTGCAGGTGTTGTTTGTGGGACAACAGAATTCTGCCTGAGCCTAAAAGATGTAAACAATGGCGCGGGAATGTTATTAGGAAGCACTCTAGATAGCATGCGAGCAGCATCAATTCTAAAAAATATGCGCACGTTACATATTCGCATGAAAAAACATAGTGAGAACGCTCAGTACTTAGCAGAGAATTTTGAAAAAGACGGCTTACGCGTAGTTTACCCGGGACTACCTTCTCACCCAGGGCATTTGATCATGGAAGATCAAATGAATCCGGAATACGGATACGGAGGATTAATTACTATGGATGTAGGCAGCTTAGAGAATGCCAACGCACTTATGGAATTAATGCAAGAAAGAAAATTGGGTTATTTAGCGGTTAGTCTTGGCTTTTACAAAACATTATTCAGCGCACCTGGAAGCTCAACATCTTCCGAAATTCCACTAGAGGAACAAGAAGAAATGGGACTAGGTAACGGATTAATTAGATTTTCTATAGGTTTAGACGATGATATTAAAAGAACCTATTTGTTAATGAAAAAATGCCTTGAAGACCTTAATATACTGGATTTCAAAAGCATAAAAGCCTAACCTTTCAAATATAAAATGGGTTTGCACATCCGTAACAGAAATCGTAATATTACGTAGAAACCAAACTCACTCTTAATGTCAGACCAAAATACCAATGAACACAGGGAAAACGAGCATATCGTTGACAATAAAGAATTAAGCATTTTCGCCGCTTTAATTCCCGTTATAGCCCTGGTTGCTATGTTGGCATACAATGTTTATGTTTTTGGTGATGACGCTTTAAGTGGCTCTAATCAATTCATTCTTTTATTAGGTGGTGCAGTAGCGGCAATTGTTGGTTTTATGAATAAAGTTTCATACAAACAAATGATTGCTGAGGTTGAGGAGAATATCAGGTCTACCACAGGTGCCCTCCTTATACTTTTAATGGTAGGCGCTTTGGCAGGTACTTGGCTTGTAAGCGGTATCATTCCCGCAATGATCTATTATGGCCTGCAAATTCTAAACCCTACCATATTCTTAGCCGCATGTGTGATTATATGTGCTATTATATCGGTAGCAACAGGTAGTAGCTGGACAACATCCGCTACTGTAGGTATAGCTTTAATAGGTATTGGCGAAGCATTGGGTATTTCTTTGGGAATGACCGCTGGTGCAGTTTTATCTGGCGCATATTTTGGCGACAAACTATCTCCGTTGAGTGATACCACAAACTTAGCACCTGCCATGGCTGGCGGAGAACTTTTCTCTCATATTAAATATATGTTGTGGACAACCGTACCAACAATAACGGTCACCTTAATCGTATTCTTGATTATAGGTTTTAGTTTAGATACTAATGGAGAAGCTGATGTTGATGCAATCTTGGCATCCATAGACGCTTCTTTCGATATTAATGGATGGTTGTTTCTTGTACCAATTGCAGTTATAGGTCTAATTGTTAAAAAAACACCTCCACTAGCTGCCTTATTAGTAGGTACATTATTAGCCGCTATTTTTGCTTTGATTTTTCAACCAGAGGTTGTTGCCGGTATTACGGGAGCAACAGAATTAACGTTTCAATCAGGCTATCAAGGTATTCTCAAAGCTATAACCGTAAGCACCGATGTCCCAACCGATAATAAAGCATTAAGCGATTTATTTTCTTCAAAAGGAATGACGGGTATGCTAGGTACCATTTGGTTAATTATTTGCGCTATGTTTTTTGGCGGAATCATGGATGGTATAGGTGCATTGTCTAGAATTACAAAATCACTGCTAAAAATGGCTAAATCCACATTTGGTCTATTTTTTAGTACCGGTATAAGTTGTATCGTTTTAAACGGTACCGCTTCTGATCAATACCTAGCAATAGTTGTACCGGGAAAAATGTTCTCAAAAGCATTTAAAGATAGAGGTTTAGCTCCTGAAAACTTAAGTAGAACACTAGAAGACACCGGTACGGTAACATCCGTATTAATACCATACAATACCTGTGGAGCCTATCATAGTGGAGTATTAGGAGTTGGTGTAGCTGAATATTTCGTTTACGCAATCTTTAATTGGCTAAGTCCTATTATGACATTCATATTCGCCGGATTAAATATTAAGATCAAAAGGCTAGCTTCAAAATAAAATCAAATTCCCTTTTTTATTTTATTTATACATTAGAAGATATTCCTCTATCGATTTGATAATTTTAAGGTCCAAAAATTACGCGATTCTTACCAAAACGATACTATTCCTTTAGCTATTCAAAATAGTTATTCTAGCATTGAAAATTCTAATTTAGAAAGTCTGTAATCCTTCTTTCAAGTGTTAATTTTGTGTTTCAATAAATTATAAAACGAAAACATATTATGGCATTTGTAGGAAAGAAATTCCCAAATATTAGTGTTAACGCAATGAACGACATGGGCGATACTTTTAAACTTAATGTTTTAGAAGAAGCTCAAAAAAACAATAAAAAAGTAGTTCTTTTCTGGTACCCAAAAGATTTCACTTTTGTATGCCCAACAGAGCTTCACGCTTTTCAAGCGGCTATCGGTGAGTTCGAAAAAAGAAACACCATAGTAATCGGTGCATCTTGTGATACTCCAGAAGTACACTTTGCTTGGTTAAGTACAGATAAGGATAACGGTGGTATTGAAGGTGTTACTTACCCAATATTAGCAGATAGCAACCGTAATCTATCTAGCGTTTTAGGTATTTTAGATATCCAAAACGAAGTGTACGATGAAGAAACTGAAACTGTTCAGGTTGAAGGTGATAACGTTACTTACAGAGCTACATATATTATTGATGAGGAAGGTGTTGTACAACACGAAAGTATCAACAACATGCCATTAGGTAGAAACGTTGGTGAGTACTTACGTTTAGTAGACGCTTTAACCCATGTTCAAGAAAAAGGTGAAGTTTGCCCTGCAAACTGGGAAGAAGGTAAAGAAGCCATGTCTGCAAATAGAGACGGTGTTGCTAGCTACCTTTCTGCACACGCTAACTAAGTAGAAAAACTGTAATGAAGATGAAGTCAATTGACTTCATCTTCATTTTATTAATCTTTAAATAACTCATTTATGCTATTAGAATTAGAACAAGATAATTTACAGGAAATCATAGATAACAACCCAAACGTTGTAGTTCAATATTCTGCAACATGGTGTGGTAACTGCAGAATCATGAAGCCTAAATTCAAAAAAGAAGCTTCACAGAACGAGGATATTACATTTGTATTGGCAGATGCAGAGAAATTCCCTGAATCTAGAAAACTAGCAGACGTTAGCAACTTACCAACCTTCGCTTCTTTCGAAAAAGGGAAAATTAAAAATCAGGTACAGACTAATAAGTATGACCTATTAAAAGATTTGATCAGTGAGATTACCCATAATTAAATTACTGACAGAGTTCATTGAAGAAAAAGATAGCGATTTTATTCTAGAGACCATTGAGACTTTAGAAGCACTTACAGAGTTACCTTCATTAAAAGATGAAGAACTAGATGTAATAGGCGAACTTATTTCTAATATGTACGGTGCCATTGAAGTTGCGAACAGCATAGAACAAGGTACACCAAAAAAAGACGCTATGAATCAGTTCATGCAGCGGGTTTTAGGCTCCATAGACAAATAATAGCGATATAAAATATACAAAGTCCTTTCCATAACGAAAGGACTTTTTTTTATCACATTCCCGCTCGTTTCAGCTTTATATTTTATAATTTCACAAACTCAATTATAAAAAGACAAAAGTTATGGCTTCGGTTACACTAAAAGGAAACGAAATACACACATTAGGGACTTTACCTGCAAATGGCGGAAAAGCTCCAGAATTTCAATTAACTAAGAATGACTTATCTACCGTAAAACTTTCAGATTATGAAGGTTCTAGAGTAGTATTAAATATATTTCCAAGTGTTGATACCGGCACTTGCGCACAATCTGTACGTCAATTTAATCAAGAGGCTGCTGAATTAGATAATACAATAGTACTTTGTATTTCTAAAGATCTACCATTTGCACAAGCCAGATTTTGTGGTGCAGAAGGCATAGAAAATGTTGAAATGCTTTCAGATTTTAAAGATGGTAATTTTGGAAAAGGATATAATGTTGCATTTTCAGATGGACCTTTAGCTCCATTACTTTCAAGAGCTGTTGTGGTAGTTGATGAAAAAGGAAACGTATTGTATTCTGAGCAAGTTGCAGAGACTACAGAAGAGCCTAACTACAAAGCAGCTTTAGAGGCGTTAATGAACTAAAAAAAACAAAGGACACTCATGCCCAAAGAATCCTTTTTGGTAAATCGTATTAAAAGTGTTGGCTTTGCCCTAAAAGGCGCCTTCCTTTTAATACGCACCGAAGCAAGTATAAAAATTCAAGTTTTCATTGCCATAGTAATGACTGCTGCGGGTTTCTACTTTGATATCTCAAATACCGAATGGATTCTTCAAATATTTGCTATTGCAATTGTTTTAGGAATTGAGGGAATGAATACGGCGGTAGAAAAAATTGCAGACTATATTCAGCCAGAGTTCGATGTTAAAATCGGATTTATAAAGGATATTTCAGCAGGTGCCGTTATGCTAGTTTCTATCGCATCCACTATTATTGGTCTTATCATTTACCTCCCCAAGGTATTTTAGAGTAGTCCGTAGCTCATCGTAAATTTGTAATTTAGCATCAGAATTAAGTTTTAATGGCAAAAAAGGCAACTAAATCAAAGCCGAAACCTACTAAAAAACGAGCACCGTTTAAATTATCCAAACAGAATAAAATCATTTTGGGTAGTTTATTAATGCTTTTTAGTATTGCGCTGTTCTTTTCATTTATCTCATTCTATTTTAACTGGCAGGACGACCAAAGTCTATTGACAGAGTTTAAAGACCGTAATGAGCTTGCAAAAAACTTACTGAATAAATTTGGAGCAAGTATTAGCCACTTTTTCATGTACAAGGGCTTTGGTGTAGCTTCTCTAATTTTCCCTTTCCTAGTATGTATTACGGGGATACATCTTTTTTTAGGACTGTCTTTAAAGGCATTGTTCAAAAAATGGATTTGGGGATTATTATTCGTAATCTGGATTTCTATTGCCCTAGGTTTCTTTGCAACCACTAGCCCCCTATTAGGAGGGTTGATAGGTTTTGAAATGAACGATTTTCTACAGGATTACGCTGGGAAAATAGGTGTACTACTATTATTAATTTTCGGACTCATATTTATTCTTGTTAGGTTATTTAATGTAACCCCTGAAGGTATTTCATCATTCTTTAAATCTAGAAAAGAAGCTATATCAACAGAATTTAAAGCCAACCAAGAACGTAAGGCAAATAAGAAAAAAGAGCAAGATGATATGCTTGCCACTTCTTTAGAAGAGGAGGCTCCCGTAATTGTGGACACTTATACACATAAAGCAGAAATTCCTCATTTAGAAAAAGAGAAAGAGACTAAGAAAGAAGAAATCAAAGATTTTGAAGTAACCGTTCCAGAACCTGAGCCAGAGGAATCTTTAGCCATGGAGGTTGAATCGGTTATTGAAGAGCCCGAAGAAGTTGATGTTCTAGCAAATAAATTAGTAGATGATTTTGGTGAATTTGACCCAACATTAGAACTAGGCAACTACAAATTCCCACATATTGATCTGTTGGACCAACACGGTACAACTGGTGGTATCACTATTAACCAAGAAGAATTAGAGGAGAACAAGAATAGAATTGTAGAAACTCTAAAAAATTATAAAATTGGAATTGCACAGATCAAGGCTACCATTGGTCCTACTGTTACCTTATATGAAATAGTACCGGAAGCGGGTGTTCGTATTTCAAAAATTAAAAACCTTGAAGATGATATCGCTTTATCATTAGCAGCTTTAGGTATACGTATCATTGCCCCTATTCCTGGTAAAGGAACTATTGGTATTGAAGTACCTAATAAGAATTCATCGATAGTTTCTATGCGTTCTGTAATTGCTTCTAGTAAGTTTCAGAAAGCCGAAATGGAATTACCAATTGCGTTTGGTAAGACTATTAGCAACGAAACCTTCGTAGTAGATTTAGCAAAAATGCCTCACATGTTGATGGCAGGTGCTACAGGTCAAGGTAAATCTGTAGGTCTAAATGCAGTTTTAACTTCATTACTATACAAAAAACATCCAGCAGAGGTAAAATTTATCTTAGTAGATCCTAAGAAAGTTGAACTTACGCTTTATAATAAAATAGAACGCCATTTCTTGGCTAAGCTTCCAGATTCAGAAGAAGCCATTATTACAGATAACACCAAAGTAATCCATACATTGAATTCCCTTTGTATTGAAATGGACAACAGGTACGAGTTGCTAAAATTGGCAATGGTACGTAATTTAAAGGAATACAATACCAAGTTTAAGGCTAGAAAACTGAATCCGAATGACGGACACAAATTCTTACCATACATTGTATTGGTAATTGATGAGTTTGCCGATTTGATCATGACAGCCGGTAAAGAGGTAGAAACACCCGTTGCAAGACTTGCCCAGTTAGCAAGGGCAATTGGTATACATTTGATCATTGCAACGCAGAGACCTTCCGTAAATGTTATTACAGGTATTATTAAAGCCAACTTCCCTGCAAGGCTAGCATTTAGAGTAACTTCTAAAATAGATTCAAGAACAATTTTAGATACTGCAGGTGCTGATCAATTGATTGGTAGAGGTGATATGTTATTTACACAAGGTAATGATGTCACCCGTATTCAATGTGCCTTCGTAGACACTCCTGAGGTTGCCAAAATCACTGAATTCATTGGTAGTCAGAGAGCTTATCCAGAAGCGCACGAATTACCAGAGTATGTTGGCGAGGATTCTGGCACGAGTCTTGATAATAACGTGTCTGAAAGGGATGCAAAGTTCCGTGAAGCCGCAGAGGTTATCGTAATTGCACAACAAGGTTCAGCCTCATTAATTCAACGTAAATTGAAATTAGGCTACAATAGAGCCGGTAGAATTATTGACCAATTAGAAGCAGCAGGAATTGTAGGTCCGTTTGAAGGCAGTAAAGCCAGACAAGTATATGTGGCAGATATGGTTGCCCTTCAACAAATATTGGATAACGAATAATATTAAAAAAGATGAAGAAAATTATTTTTGTATTGACGATTATGTTTACAGTAACCATTGCAAATGCGCAAAGTTCTGACAAAGCAAAAGCCCTACTTGATGAAGTTTATAACAAAGTACAAAGTTATGACAACATCTTTGTAGATTTTAAATTTGATTTAAAAAACGCAGATGCTGGTATAAATCAAGAAACAAGAGGTGATGTAACCCTTGCTGGCAATAAATACATGTTCAATTATTTAGGTTCAAAACAAATATTTGACGGGAACAAAGTGTACACGATTGTTCCAGAAAATGAAGAAGTAACAATTGAAGACCAATCTGAAGACGAAAATGCGATGACACCTTCAAAAATGTTAACTTTCTATCAGGAAGGACATAATTATGCTTGGGATATCCTACAAAATATTCAAGGCAGAAAAATACAATATGTAAAATTGACACCTATTGATTCTGATACGGAAATAAAATCTAGATTATTAGGTATTGACATGGGCACTAAGCACATTTATAACTTAATTGAAACAGGTAAAAACGGCACAAAAACTACGATCACTGTTAATTCTTTTAAAACAGATCAAACTTTGTCCAAAACCTTATTTACTTTTGATGAAGCTAAATATAAGGATGAAGGTTATTTCATTCTAAGAAATTAGAACTATTGAGAATACTAGACCGATATATCCTATCAAGGTTCGTCTTTAATTTTGTCAGTTCGTTTGTAATATTGATGTTCATCTTCATATTTCAAACGATTTGGCTTTTTATTGATGATTTAGCCGGTAAAGGCTTAGATATCGTTATCATTGGTAAGTTCCTGTTCTACCTAATGCCAGATCTTACAGAAAAGGTACTACCCCTAACCGTACTTTTATCTTCTATTTTAACCTTTGGATCCATAGCAGAGAATTACGAATTCGCTGCAATGAAAGCATCAGGTATTTCCCTGCAACGATCTATGCTAAGTTTAATCATATTCGTTACCATTTTAGGCGGAGTTACCTTCTTTTTCGCCAATAATATCATTCCTTTATCACAACGAAAAATATACAACCTACGTAGAAATATTGCTAAGGTAAAACCAGCCGCAGTAGTATCTGAAGGGGTATTTAGTGATTTTGAAGGAATGAATATCAAAGTAGATGAAAAGTATGGCGAAAATGACCGCTTTTTAAAAAATGTCATTATCCATACCAAATCTGCCAATAATGTAAATACTAGGGTGATAAAATCCTATAAAGGAGAATTGATAAGTAGTGAAGATTCAGACGTAATACAATTAGTATTGCAAGACGGACACATGTATCAAGATGTTGAAACCAAGAGCAATGACAAAAAAATGAAATTTCCATTTGCTCGTGCAGATTTTGACACCTATACTATGAACATCGAAATCCCTGAGATCAATAACGATGAACTAGAAGAAGAAAGAGATATCAGTACGGACAAAATGAAGAATATATCTCGACTAACAAAAGATATTGATTCCTTACGTGGTGATAATTACCGTATTGTTCGTGCTTTTTCTAAAAATATTGAAGGCAGAACGGGAATGTTTGCGCCTTTAGTCCCAAAAAAGAAGGACTCCACCAAAACGGAAATGATCAGTAAAAAGGATTCTATAATTGCTGCCAAGGCGATTTTAGCCAAGAATAATGTTGCACTACAAGATTCTATAAATGACAATTTTCTGGTGCTTTTTCCAGACTGGCAACAAATACAAATTTTAAGCAGTGCCAAAAACGCCACCTCTAGTATTCTAGGAACCGTTAGTGGTAAAAAAGAAGAAATGCAAAAGAGATACAAAATCTACAACATGCATATTCTTTCACTTCACAACAAATACGCGTTGGCATTCTCCTGTATCATTCTTTTCTTCGTTGGTGCCCCATTAGGTGCTATTATTAGAAAAGGTGGTTTAGGCTTACCTATGGTTATCGCCATAGTATTATTTTTAATCTATTACTTCATTGGTGTATTTGCAGGAAACTATGCTAAAGAGGGAAATATACACCCAATGTTGGGCGCATGGCTATCAACGTTGATTATGTTGCCTTTAGGAGTTGTTTTAACCAAAAGAGCGACGGAAGATAAAGGAATGATGGATTTCGGATTTATAGCCGATTTCTTCAAAAAATTATTTAAGAAAAAAGATAAAGCTGATTCATAACCATGACAGATCTTAGTACCATACAATTGAACACTATAGAAGAAGCGATTGAAGATATTCGCGCCGGTAAAGTAATTATCGTTGTTGATGATGAAAACCGCGAAAATGAAGGGGATTTTTTGGCTGCGGCAGAACTTGCTACACCAGAAACGGTCAATTTTATGGCAACCCATGGTAGAGGTCTAATCTGCGCTCCTCTAACAGAAGGTCGTTGCAAAGATCTGGGATTACATATGATGGTCAGCACCAATACCGATCCTTTAGAAACTGCATTTACCGTATCTGTAGATTTAAGAGGAAAAGGAGTTACCACAGGTATTTCTGCCGGTGACAGATCTAAAACCGTTATAGCACTAACTGAGAGCGATACCAAACCACATGATTTGGCAAGACCTGGACATATTTTTCCGTTAGTAGCTAAAGAAGGTGGCGTATTACGTAGAACAGGACATACAGAAGCTGCCATTGATTTTGCACGATTAGCAGGATTACAACCAGCTGGTATCATTGTAGAAATCATGAACGAGGACGGAACAATGGCTCGCCTACCACAATTGGTGAAAGTTGCTAAAAAATTCGATCTTAAAATAGTATCTATTGAATCTCTTGTTGCCTATAGAATGGAACATGATAGTTTAATAGACAAAGAAGTTGATTTTGATATTACCACACGTTTTGGCGAATTTAGGTTACGAGCTTACAAGCAAACTACAAATAATCATATCCATATTGCATTAACAAAAGGTTCATGGTCTTCGGATGAAAAAATCTTGACCAGAATCAACTCTACCCTTATCAATAATGATATATTAGGGACGCTTACGCATAATCCGGACGAAAAGCTAGAGGATATGTTCAATAAAATTAATGAAGAAGGCAAAGGAGCCATAGTATTCATTAATCAAGATTCAGAATCCCTTAATTTACTTTCAAGATTAAAGGAGTTGAAAGAATTGCAAAAACAAGGTGTTCACAAAGCTCCTAAGATTGAAATGGATAATCGTGACTTCGGAATCGGAGCTCAAATACTTCATGATTTAGGTATTCATAAAATGAAATTAATGACCAACAGCACCCAAGCAAAACGCGTAGGTATTGTAGGTTACGGATTAGAGATTATTGAGTACGTATCTTACTAATTAAACTTTATACTTAAGAAAATTTAGAAAGTACTTCTTTCATTTTAGAAGCGCGTTCAACAACTTCTTCTTCTGTCCAGCTTAGTTTTACGAGGCAAGAAATGGTCCTACCTATCCAAGCGTCAGATTTTGAAAAATCAGATTTAGAGTATTCAGGTAACTGATTTACAACTTCTTGCGGTAATTTACCTAAAGATCTTTTAGAGGTTAAATGTTCCCACTCTTTATAGTAATGCCAGTTATTATCAAACCAATAAAAACAGGCATCAACACCAGCTTCACTTAAAGCTGTATGCGCTGCTTTGGCTTTTTCTTGATTAGGTAAAAAGAACGATAAAAATGAATAGTTTTCCACGCCACCAGTTGGCACCTTTCTGAATGTAATATTTTTAAGTGGCGACAAGGTATCTCTTAAAACAGTATAATTTTTCTTTTGAATAGCTAAGAAATCATCTAAACGCTCTATTTGTGCACAGCCAACAGCTGCATGTAATTCTGAAATCCTAAAATTATACCCTAAAAATGGATGCGTTTCCGCTCCCCGGTTATTACCTACATGATCATGACCATGATCTGAGTAATGATCGGCATTTGTTTTATAAGTTTCGTTATTGGTAATGATCGCACCGCCTTCACCACAAGTTATCGTTTTCACATAATCAAAAGAGAAACAACCTAAATCACCATAGCTACCCAAAGGTTTACCATTATAACTACCTCCTATAGCCTGACAGGCATCTTCTAGCAGCAGTAAATGATGTTTATCACAAATAGCCTTCAGTGCATCAAGATCTGCCATAGAACCACACATATGAACCGGCATGACTACTTTAGTTTTATTGGTAATGGCATCTTCAACTGCTTTAGGGCTTAAAGTTAAAGTATCATCAACATCAACAAGAATGGGTATGGCACCAATTGCTAAAATAGATTCAAAACTTGCAACAAAAGTAAAGGTTGGCATTATGACCTCATCTCCCGCTCCAATACCTGCACTTGCAAGCGCAACAGTTAAAGCAGCAGTACCGCTACTTACCAATTGTGCATATTTTGAGTCCATTCGTTTCGTCAAGGCTTCTTCAAGTTCTAAAGCCTTCCAATGGTTATTTCGCATACCATCAAAGCCGTAACGCATTAACACCCCAGAATCTAAAACATCTTGAACTTGACTTTTCTCACTCTCTCCAAACAACTCAAAACCTGGCATGCTATCTTATTTTATATTGTATTACAAATTTTGGTTAAATTATTGGTAAAACCAAAGTTTTACAGCTAGTATCGACACCATAAAAATCAAGAACTTTTTCACAAAGCCATCTCCCATATTTACAGACACCCTACTTGCTACCCAAGCACCACTACCATTACCTATTGCCAGTATTAAGCCAATCTTCCAATTTACTTGGTTGTTCCATGCAAATACAATCAACGCCGAAACCATATACATAAAAACAACGGCAACTTTGGTCGCATTTGAACGCACCAGGGTCATTCTATTTACATAGTGCAAAAATAGTATGATTATAAATCCAAGTCCCGCATTTATAAATCCGCCATAAATTCCGAAAAAGAAAAATGATATAATACCAAGCCACAAGTATTTTCCGGTAAGCCGCTCTTGAATCTCTTTCATTCCAATTTTTGGTCCGAACGCTACTATTAGCACCACGCAAACCATAACAATGGCAAGTATCCTATTAAAAAGGGTCTCACTAATATCAACAGCTAAACGAGCTCCGAGAATAGAACCGAAAAAAGCAGCACATCCTAAGTATATATTAAAAGGGAATGTAGAAACGCCTTTACTTTTAAACCCCGCGGTAGCTATAGCAGTTTGAAAAATTACCGCTACCCTATTTGTACCATTTGCTAAAGTTGATGGTAACCCTAAAAAAATCAAAATAGGTAACGATAGTAGAGACCCGCCGCCAGCAACAGTATTGATAAAACCAACAACGAAACCAACAAGAATTAATAAAGGATAGGCATACCAGTCTTCCATACAAAAACGCTGTAAACTTAATCAAAATAGCAACAAAAGCTATTAAAGATCAACTAATCATAAATCTACTTAAAACCCTGGTAACCAAAAGACTTCATCTGACCAAAAGCATCAGTAACTGTTTTTACAGGTAGTTTACAAGTATTATTCTGACATACATAAACAAAGGTTTCATCTTCATTAAAACGATCTTTAAAAAGAGAAATATCACTCTCAACAGTAGAGCCAACGATAATCGAATTAACGATGTATGTGCTGTTTATTTCTGATAACATTTTTTTTGCATCTTTACCAACAACCACTATTTCATAAAAAGGATATGCTTGTTGCAAAAGCAGAGATCCCCATGCTCCGTAACTTACAGCATGATTTTCAAAATCACTTGTAATCAATGCTCCCATTGCCTCTGCCTTTTTTAAATAATCGGTATTGTATTCTAAATGACCAATTCGCAGAAAATTCTGCGCCATAATAGCGTTCGCTGATGGCACCACTCCGTCAGAAGTATTAATTATACTCGGCACCAAATCATTAGAAACATTATAATAGAACAACTCAGAATTACTTTTATACTTTTCTGAACCTAAATTCATCAACTCTTTTGAAATCTGTAAATATGAGACATCAAAGGTAACTTCATATAAGGCAAAAGCACTTTTAGCCAAAAAAGCATAATCTTCTAAGAACACCTCTTTCTGCTGACTATCCTTAGTGTAAGAATGCACTAATTCTCCGCCTTTATAATTATGCAGTTGCAAATAATTAAATATGGACACAGCCTCTCTTAAATATATTTCCTCACCAAAAGCTTTATATGCCTCCAAAAGCCCATCAATTAAAAGAGCGTTCCAGGATGTTAAAATCTTATAGTCTTTAGTTGGCTTTTCTCTTTTTTGCCTCGCTCGATACAAAGTCGATTTCCAATTCTCCTTTTTCTTATCAAAGGCTTCTTCACTCAAATCGAACTCCTTTAAAAATTTATCTTTAGAAATGGTGTTGTTCAACACATAGTTTCCATCTTCCCAAACCTGACTATCCTCTATATCGAAGAATTTGGAGAATAATTCAAAGTCATCACCTAATAATGACTGCAGTTCTTCCTTCTTCCAAACATAATAGACTCCTTCTTCCCCTTTGGTATCAGCATCCATAGCGCTAAAATAACCTCCATCTTCATTTCTCATTTCAACCTTCAAAAACTTCAGGGTTTCCTCCACCTTAGTTTTGTACTCCTTATTTTTAGTCAACTTATATGCTTTTGAAAGTAAATACACGAGCTGTGCATTATCATACAGCATCTTTTCAAAATGAGGAACTTTCCATGTATTATCTGTGCTGTATCTAAAAAAGCCACCATCTACATGATCATAAATTCCACCATGTATTACTTTATCCAATGTATTGATAACATGATTTTCCGCTTCGCCATCTTTTTGTAGAACCGCATAATCTAATAGCATCGTCAAATTAGCGGGTAGTATAAATTTCTGCTGCCCCAGGTTACCGCCCCATTGTTTATCCCAAAGAGTAGCCCACTCCGTAATTCCGTCTACAAATTTATCCGGTGTAATGGCATTTGCTAATTGTTTTGCCGGCTGATCATAAACCTCTTGTACGCCGCCTGCCAACATGGTGGCATACTCCGCCATTTTCTCAGGATTCTTTTCATACTCCGTACTGAACTTGACTAAAATATTCTTCCATTCTTCTTTCTCATAGTAAGTACCTAAAAACACCGGACTCCCATTTGGCATAATAATGGCGTTCATAGGCCACCCTCCTGTTCCGTTAACCAATTGCAGAGCTGTCTGGTAAACCATATCTAAATCTGGTCGTTCTTCTCTATCAACTTTAATGCTAACAAACTTATCATTCATAAGTTTAGCTACATCTGTATCTTCAAAAGACTCCTCTTCCATAACATGACACCAATGACAAGTAGAATACCCTACACTTAAAACAACTAGCTTATTTTCTTCGGATGCTTTTTTAAATACATCCTCAGACCAAGCTTTCCAATCTACAGGGTTGTGTGCATGTTGTAACAAGTAAGGGCTGGTCTCGTTTATAAGATCATTAGTGAATTCATGATTTTCTTGAGCAACGCCGCTAGCTTCGTTATTGTTCTGATTTTTACAAGATGCTATAAAAAGCAATAATATGATATAGGAGACGGACTTATAAATGTTCATATAGTTTTTAAAATACAGTGTAATTAACTACTCAAAGATAAATTTAATTTTTGCCAATCACAGAACACATTTTATAGGCGTCAAAAAGCAAAGCAAAAGTCCAAACAAAGAACATGATTCACTATTAATCGCCCCATAAACAAATAACTTTTTAAGTAATACTCATCTTTTTAAAGACTAATTTTACCGATCAAAATATACCAAACCGTAACCCTTTAGGTTATAGTAGAAATCTTAATGTAGGTAATACAAGATGTTTAATAAAAAATATACACTTTTAGGAGAAACCATTCAGAAGGGCAAAGGCGCACAATTGAATTTGGATATCGCAAAATTACACACCAGAACAAAAATTGAAGTTCCGGTAATTGTGCAGCGTGGTAAAAAAGATGGTCCTACCCTATTGATCACTGGCGGTATTCACGGTAATGAAATTAATGGTGTTGAAATAGTTAGACAAATAGTATCCAAAAAATTCAATACCCCAGAATGTGGAATGGTTATTTGTATTCCCGTTGTAAATATATTCGGATTCTTGAACCAGACCCGTCAATTTCCTGATGGCAGAGATTTGAACAGGGTTTTCCCTGGTAGCTTAAGAGGATCCTTAGCAAGCCGTTTTGCCTATCATTTAGTCAAAGACATTGCACCGGTTATAGATTACTGTATAGATTACCACACTGGGGGCGATAGCCGATTTAACGCCCCGCAGATAAGAATCGACAAAGATGATCTGGACGGATTAGCATTGGCAAAAGTATTTGGCGCAGAATTCATTGTAAAGTCCGCCGGAAGAGAAAAATCGTTTCGAGAAACATTGCATCAACTTGATAAGAAGGTATTATTATATGAAGGCGGAAAATCGCTTCAAATAGACAGTGAAATAACCGATACGGGTATTGTTGGCGCATTGCGAATGATGCATTACTTGGGCATGCGAAATTTCGAAAAAGAACTTGGAGAATATGCCTTGAAAGAAACTGTTCCAAAATTGGTTCATGCCTCTAAATGGATTCGAGCAAAACATTCAGGTATGTTTCACCCATCAATCAAAATTGGACAAGCAGTAGAAAAGGGAGAAGAAATAGGAAGTATTTCTGGTCCGTTCGGGTATTTTGAAAAGAAAGTAAAAGCAAAAGATTCAGGATATATAATTTGCATCAACGAATCACCAATCGTGAATCAAGGTGATGCTATTTTTCATATTGCTCACGATATTGAATAGACTTCAAACACTTTTTGATTATTAAAAAATAAAGACAAAAAAGTTAAAGATCATCTGTAATTAAAATCTGCTATCTTACTGACTGAAGGATCATTAACCGCCAAACAAAAACCTAGACTACTAGCTCAAAAGTTGAGGCAACTATAGCAAAAACATCTCCATTTCTCAAGTAAAGAAAGACCATGATTTAGAGATTTTTTAATCGGTAATCTCCATTTTAAAAAAAATCACTTTCAGACACGTTATTTTTCAAATTTTCAGCACTTTACAACAAAAAGTAAGCAGTTTCAAACACCTTAAATTGCTTAATTTAAAGTTAAAGATCCTCTGAAGTTGAAATCTTTTAAAACATTGATTACATTAGTGTTAAGCGTATTCTTAAACTCCGTTTTTGCATGACTGAAATAGAAAAAACATTAGATAATAAAAGTGTACGCCCTACTGCTATGCGTATACTTATTTACAAATTCATGGCTGGCAAACAAAATGCAGTAGCGCTTACCGATATTGAGAATGCATTTGAAAAAGCGGAGCGAACTACACTGTACAGAACTTTAAAAACATTTGAAGAAAAAGGTATTGTTCATCAAATAGATGACGGCACCAATGTTTCAAAATTTGCATTATGTCAACCCGGCTGTAATTGTGAGATCGACCAAGATTTACACTTACATTTTCACTGTGGACAATGTGACAAAACCGTTTGTTTGACCGAACACAAAATTCCACATATCAATTTACCTGCAGGTTACATTGCGGAAGATGCCAATTTGGTGATAAAAGGTATATGCGATTCATGTAGTGACCATTAAATGCACTTCTGTTGCACCACTCTTTTGCCCACCTTTGTTTTATAATGCAAAAGAAGATGACAGATTTAAAAACATTTACAAAAACAAAGAGTACTTGCGCCCATTGCAGTGACGAGGGGCATAGCCATGAAGCAGCCACAGATACATCAAATTACAATTTATATCTACCAGCACTCATAAGCTTTACAATGCTTGTTACTGGTATGGTATTAGACTATTTCAATACCCTACATTTTTTCAAAGGATATGTACGATTAGCATGGTACATAATCGCATACATACCTGTTGGCTTACCTGTATTAAAAGAAGGTTGGGATAGCATTAAAAAAGGGAATTTCTTTACAGAATTCTTTTTAATGGGTGTAGCTACTATCGGGGCTTTTGGTATTGGTGAATACCCAGAAGGTGTTGCCGTAATGGTGTTCTACGCAGTGGGTGAACTTTTTCAAAGCGCTGCGGTTCAGCGTGCTAGAGGCAGTATTAAAGCTTTACTTGATCTGCGACCAGATCAAGCCTTGGTTTTCCGTGATGATCAATTTATTGCCGTCGCTCCAGAAAAGGTTAAAACAGGAGAAATAATACAAGTCAGAGTTGGCGATAAAGTCCCGCTAGACGGTATTCTACAATCAGAAAAAGGTTCTTTTAATACTGCCGCCTTAACAGGAGAAAGCAAGCCTGATGCCCTTAAAAAAGGAGATGCCATATACGGCGGAAGCATAAATCTAGACGGAGTGATTGAAATTGAAACCACTAAGGTTTTTAAAGATAGTTCCATTGCCCGTATTCTTGATATGGTGCAGAATGCTACTTCTCGTAAATCTAAGACAGAACTTTTTATTAGAAAATTCGCAAAAGTCTACACACCTATTGTCACCTACCTAGCTATTGCGCTAACCTTTTTACCTTACTTTTTTGTAGAGAATTATGTTTTTCAAGATTGGTTGTACAGAGCTTTAATTTTCCTTGTTATTTCTTGTCCGTGCGCCTTGGTAATTTCTATTCCGTTAGGTTATTTTGGTGGCCTGGGAGCTGCCTCACGAAACGGAATTCTATTTAAAGGCGCATCGTTTTTAGACACCATAACCAAGGTCAACACTGTGGTAATGGACAAAACAGGCACTATAACTAAAGGGGTTTTTAAGATTAAGGATCTTGTTAAAGATCAGATCATTACCGAAGACGAATTCATGAAGTACTTGATCGCCATTGAAGAACAATCTACACACCCTATTGCAAAGGCAATTTTGGAATATAAGACAAACGGAGACAAGTTTAAAGCTACGGATGTTATTGAAATTGCCGGTAAAGGATTAAAAGGAATAGTAAACGGTAAATCTGTTTTGGTCGGAAACAAAAACTTGATGAATTCGCATCAAATTGACATTCCCATTGAAACAGAAAGTATAGTAGAATCTATTGTAATGATGGCTATAGATGGAAAATTTGCCGGTTATGTGACCATAGCTGACGAATTAAAAGATGACGCATTCGAAGCTATAGCAAATATGCGTAAGGCAGGAATTGATAAAATTATCATGCTTTCTGGAGATACCGATTCCATTACCCAACAAGTAGCTAAAGAATTGGGAATTGACTGGGCAAAAGGCGGATTATTACCGGAAGAAAAACTAGAAGAAGTAGCGGAACTTAAAAAACAATCCAATACCAAAATTGCCTTTGTAGGCGATGGAATTAACGATGCTCCTGTTCTAGCCATAAGTGATGTCGGTATTGCTATGGGTGGCTTGGGTAGTGACGTCGCCATTGAAACTGCCGATGTTATTATACAAAACGATCAGCCTTCTAAGATTGCTACCGCAATCAAAATCGGGAATTCTACAAGAAAAATTGTATGGCAAAATATTGCCCTGGCATTTGGTGTAAAGCTTATTGTTTTAGCTATAGGTGCCGGCGGATTAGCTACTATGTGGGAAGCTGTTTTTGCCGATGTTGGTGTTGCGCTTTTAGCAATTTTGAATGCAGTGCGATTGCAGAGGATGCAATGGAAATAACCATCATTACGAACGTAGTGAAGTAATCTGTTTATTGGTAGCCGAGAACTCACTTGGTGTAGAAATTCAACAGATTGCTTCGTCGCAAAAAAAGCTCCTCGCAATGACGGCTTAATAACAATCTGTTTTTAGCTGACCGCTCTTTTCAAAAGCTTCAAAACTGATGGCTTGGTTGCCTTGCAATATTCTTTCTAACACATCAAGAACATCATGTTGCATAGCCAGTAATCCACAAATCATAATGGTACCATTTTGGTTAATGGTTTTCAACACTAACTCTTTTTGCTCTAAAACGACATCTTGAACATATTGCTTTTCACCTTCCCTAGAGAATGATGTAAATACATTGATATTTTCATGATTTAAGACTTCTTTTTCCAAAACGGAATTATAAATCTCCATAGAAGCCTTTTCACGTCCTCCCCAGAACATTGAGATATGCTGAGTTGTATTTTCAGAGATCATACCTAAGAAAGGAGCTATGCCGGTGCCATTTGAGATGAAAATTGATTTTTTTCCATTTTTCGGAAAATGGAAGTCTTCGTTTCGATCTATTGCAGCTTTTATAGTTTCGCCAATTTTTAATCTGAAGAGGTAATTAGAACCTCTACCTAACTCGTGTTTTTTAATACTAAGTAAAATAGTATCGTCAATTCTGGCAATTGAATATTGACGAACGGTATCATCATCATTTGGAAATACTTCTAATAAATCTCCCGAAGTGAAATCAACTTTAGATTTTGGTAGTAGTTTTAATAAGAACGTATCATCGACATTTAAATCGGTTCGCTCCAATACTTCAAACTCAACTTTCTTATATTTTTTCTTTCTTAAAAGTGGTCTTTCTACAGGAATTATGAATCCGACTTTATTAGAGAATTGTATCATCCAAAGTTCAAAAGAATCGAAATCTGCTTTATTAATTTTAAACAAAGGCAATTGCTGTTGAAAATTCTTTGCTGATGCTATTTGATCATCTATCTCAATAGCGAACTTACAGTAATCTGGATAATCCAATGAACCAAAACCAATTACCGAAAAATCGATTTTATTAGGTTGTTGTATCCTCGAAAACAATTCAGAAAATTTACGCGCATTTGTTGGCGGCTCACCTTCACCATACGTAGATGTGAAAATAATAATGTTGGTCGCGTTTGCGTATTCAGTATAGTTATTTAGCTCTGATAAATAGACTTTCTTTTCAACCTTTGTTAATCCCTTATAAAATCGCTGTGCAAAATCGAACGCCGTACCACTCTCCGACCCTACTAAGATGATATACTCACATTCATCTTTATCTGTTATTTGCGTTATCCGTTTTGCTTTCTTTCTACGCTTCAACGTCATTACAAAACCTGAATACATAAAAAATAGAATAGAGGCACTTGCAAGCAATAATATAATAGACCAGATGACATTACCCTCACCCGTGTGTAATACCAAACTTAGTCTTGATGCCAATGTTACAAAAGGGTAATCTGCACTGCGCACTATAGCGCCCGTATGCTGATTTACATCAACCTCTTTATTCTGTAAAGCAATAAGGTAATATTCTTCTGGATCACTAGAAAAAGGAAATTCTACCTGTCTAATATCTGCCAAGCTAGTTTCCTTAAAAAATGGAACATCAGTAATATGTTCATAAACCTTAGAGGCTCCATTTGAAGTAACATCTTGTTTCTCGACAACAGTATCCGGCAATAAATTAAACTTCTCGGCAGATAAATAAACACCCGTAAATGCAAGTATCACGATGGGAATAAAGAACCATCTACTGAGTACGACATGGTATCGTAATTCAAAATAATCTTTCTGGACTTTCGAAAATAATTTTAAGAATCCACCTTGGCGCTTAACAAGCAACACAATCCCGGTAATGGCAATAATACATAAGAATAAAGAAATAAGACCGACAAAAAATCGACCTATACTTTTTAGAAATAAAGAACGGTGTACGTTAGTCGCAAAAGTATATATGTACGGTCGTTCTTCAACCTCACCTAATTGTTCACCCGTAATAGGATTCACATATATGTCTAATGTTTCCATCTCCATAGTCAAAACCGAAGCCTTTACGAATCCTGATGATTCTACTTCTAATTCTAAAACCTCATCATAAGAATTCTTTAATGCATCTATGGTGGTTGCCAATGACACTTCTTCCCAATTTTCTACCGCATAGCCTTTTGCTTGGTGAGAAATGGGTTCTACCGCTAAAATGATTCCGGTCACAGAAGCCACTATCAAGAATAGTGAAGAAACCAAGGCAAGTGTAAGATGACTAAAGCGCCAAATAGAAATGGTCATAAATAGAAATGTAATTTTGTAATCTTATTATTTTAAAAATTCCAGAATGTCTGTACTAAGACATTCTGGAATATATAATTGTGATTGTAAAAAATAAACGCACTAACTATAAAACTTTATCACGAACATAATTTAGTAATCTGTTAATTTGTAGCTGAGAACTCATACACTACCTAAATTTGACAGATTGCTTCGTCGCGAAATGCTCCTCGCAAAGAAGTAATTCTGATTCATGGTAACGCAAAACTCACATGCAGCTACTCTTCAACAGATTGCTTCTTCTCGAAATGCTGCTCGCAAAGACAATGTTTTAAAACAATTACTGAGGCAACATACGTACGTATCGAATAAAACCTTTACCCTCTACTTTGGTGGTCAAGTTTTCTGTGGTTAACGGAAATTGAATATCATCAGCATAATACCCTTGATCTTCAACAGAAGTTTCAAAACGTAGTTGATAACCCTGGTCTATTTTATCCGTAGGAATTTGTAAAACATTCAGTGCGCGTTCTCCACCACTAATGGTCTCACCAGAAATAGCATCTATATTGGGGCGATTTTTTCCGTAGAATTTCCACCACTCTGTAATTTCACTGTACCATTCGCTGTCTTTACCTTGAACGTAAATCGTTTCTACATATTCATTATTGGCATCAACAATAGATACGATTAAATAAGCACCTTCACCTGAATAGTTTGTTAATTGAATAAGACATTTTACAGGAGTCTTATCTACAGGGTTGAATGCGGTCAATAAAGACCCTACCAATAGAATTGCCGGAATATATTTTAAAAATTTGTTCATGTATATAAAAATTTGTTCTCTATTAGCGGTTTATAAATATGATTTACTTTCCTATTGCTTTAAGAAATTAAGAGAAGTATTCTCTTTCTGCAATAATTCGTTTTCACTAGCCAAATCATATACCGTTTCTTCAAAATCTGTTGTACTCTTTGCATCTGCACCTTTAGCAAGTAAGAATTTAAGCAACTTATCATTCTCTGCCTTCATTGCAGCTACATGTAAAGCAGTTAAGCCTTCATCGTTCTTAGCATTGACATCGATATTAAAATCGGACACTTTTTTCAATAACTCAAGGTTATTTTTCTTAGCAGCCACATGATATAACGTATTACCTTCACCTTGAACGGTATTGAATTTTAATCCTTTAGACTTCAATAAAGCTAACTTAGCATCAAAAGCCTTGGCGTTTCTTTTATTATACGAATCTGCCAAAAAGTAAGCAGCCGTATTACCCGCAGTATCTTGAGCATTGATATCCGCTCCCTTACTTATTAAAAACTCAACCACATCCGCCTTGTTACTATGAGCCGCTAGCATAAGTGCAGTTTCCCCACTCTTATTGGCAGCATTGATATCCTTCACATTTTTAGATAATAATTGAACTATAGAAAGCTGGTTTCTAGCAGCAGCGTTTAAAAACGGAGTATTCCCCTCTTCGTCTGCTTGGTTTACATCTGCACCAGCATTTAAGAAAAGCTCAATAATTGCAGAGTCCTTAATACCAAAAGCTAAACGGTGTAACGGTGTGCTCCCATTTTTCTCTACAATATTAGGTTCCAAACCAAGACCTTTTAAATAGGTATAGACAGGCAAGCCATTACTGAATCCGCGGCCACCTTGCGATGCGAACATAAAAGCATTACCTCCATTATCATTAAGTGACTTGTAATCAACTCCCTTTTTAATAAGAAGATTTAAAAAATCTATATTTCCTTTTTTAGAAGCGTAGTTGAAAATTCCGTTACCATCCTCATCGTTACTTTCTAAAGACAAACCTTTATCTAAAAAGAAATTCAATTCTTTTTCTGTTTTAAGAGAAGGTGCAGCCAATAGTAAAACATTAGCACCATGTTCATTTTTCTCCTCCACTAAATTCACACCTTTCTTTTCAAAAGCATTATAAATTGCAGGGTTTGTAAGTCCGGCATTTGCACCAAAAGCAAGCGGTGTATAACGGTGACTGTCCAAAGCCGTAACCGATGCACCATTATCTAATAAAAACTGAACCAACTCAGCATCGCCAGCATACGCTGCCCAGTGTAAATAAATACGACTATCATGAGTTTTCTTATCTACAGCGTTACCTTCAAGAGATAATAAATATTTAACTACCTCTGTATCTGCCTTACTGGTAATTGCCAAAGTAGTAGCATCAAAAGAATTGCTATCCATCTCAGCAGGGTCATTACCTTCTGCAACTTTTTGTTTTATGGTAGCAACATCTGGATTACTCTTCCAAAATTTACGATCTATCAACTCATTTTTCTGCTGTGCAATACCAGTGAAGCTTACAAACAACAGAGCGGTTAAGGCTATTTGTTTTACGGTTTTCATGTTCTTATTTTTTAACAAATGATTCAATTACTTCTTCTATCTCCCCTTTTTGATCATATTCATCATCAAAAAGATACTTATACAATACTTTATTATCTACTTTCTGTTCTAAAGAAAGGTCTTGATTACGACCATATATATCATCCCACTTGGTACGTACTATTGCCCATTTATCCGTGTTGGTTTTCCACCAAGCAGCAGCTGCGGCACATCTGCTATCATCGACTTTCACGTAGGTATTATACCCTTTTTCTTGAGCAAGAATAACATCTTCTTTACCAGCTTCACGAATTACCTTAGTATTATCTTGGTCATGCAACCAACCATAGTCGGTTACTTCATGACGGTTACCACGTACAGTTAAGTTATAATCGCTTCTAGTAGTATACTCACGCCTAGGTAGTGGCGCATCTGCGGTATTTTCCCAGTAGCTTTTACCATCTACATGTACCCAAGTTGAAGACCCTTCATATCTAGGACTATCATCTACCTGATACACTTTTTGCGTCCACTGTCCTTTTACCTGATCAGCAGGCAATTTTAAGAATGTCCACGTATTATCTGCATTGTAAGAGTACAAGTCCGTATTCTCAAACAACCAATCTTGTCTCCAGTGCTTTACAATATGTGGCTCTGCAGGGTTACCCACTTGTAATAAATGTTGAATAGAGATTTTATCGTCCTTGTCTGCTATTAGTTCTGCCCACTCTAAGCCTTTATCTACTTTGGTTTTTGATGGTTTATATAGCGAGTCTGTACTATAGTTAAAGGTTTCTGCGAAGTTAAAAGTCACTTCATAACAACCGCACATACGCTTAATTGCTTCGCGGTCTTTCTTCATTTTATCTTTTTGTGAAAAGGCACTTACACAAATTACCAGTGCCATGGCAATAGAAATGGGTGTTCTCATTAGATTTTATTTTATCGTTTTCTGGTTCGACAACAAAAATAGTTATTTTTATTTATTCTAAATAAGAATTGTTTATATATTTGTCGAGTATTAAGAATAATTCTAAATAAGAATAATGCGATATAAGTTTGTTCCCTACTTACTGCTTATTACCTATCAATTGACACTTGCTCAAAGTCAGGTAGAAAGTGCTAAAGATTCTATTTTATCGCAACAACTAGATGAAGTTATTGTTACCGCCACTAGAACCGAGCGTCAACTATCATCTCTTCCCCTACCCGTTACCTTGGTGGGCAAAAAGCAAATTATAAAATCTGGTACAGTTCGTTTAAATGAAATATTGAACGAGCAAACAGGTATAATAACCGTTGCTGATGAAAGCGGATTTCAAGGCGTACAAATACAAGGTATCGCATCAGACTATATTCTTATTCTAATAGATGGCGTTCCCCTAGTAGGCAGAAGTGCAGGTAATTTTGATTTAAGCAGATTAACCGTAGGGAATATTAAACAGATTGAAGTAGTAAAAGGTCCGGCAAGCTCTTTATATGGTTCTGAGGCTTTAGGCGGAGTGATAAATATCATCACAGAAAAACCACAAACGGAAGCCTTAAGTGGTAATGCATCTTACAGAATAGGAAGTTTCACTCAACAGGATATTAATTTAGATTTGAAACAAGCATTTAAAAAGTTTCGTTACGGATTTTTCGCTAATAGATTTTCATCTAACGGGTATGATTTAAATGAAGAAGTAGAAGGACAAACCGTGAATCCGTTTACCAACTACACTTTAAATGGTCGTTTGTATTATGATTTCAACGATAAACTATCCCTATTCACCTCCGCACGTTTTTACGATCAAATCCAAGATGCAGGTTTTACACTAGACAGTATACAATATGAAGGTGATACCAAAGAACGTGAATGGAATACTCACGCTAGATTAGACCATAAATGGACCCCAAATCTTACCATGGCCTACGAGCTTTATTATACAAATTATATAGCTACGGAATTATTGGCAGATCCTATTTCTACAGATGTTTTAAGTGATAGTGATTTTAAACAAAAACTATTTCGCCCAGAGGTACGTGGCAGCTACACATTTGCTTCTAAAAACGAAAATAATACTGGGTTACAAAACGGAACTTTAACTGCTGGTATGGGTATACAACTAGATGAGCTAGACAGAACCTATTTTGATGAAACAGTCAACTTCACCTCTCAATACCTTTATGCACAGTACGATTTTAATCCTATTGAAAAGTTGAATATTATTGCCGGTGCACGGTTTGATAATCATTCAGAATACAACAACCAATTCAGCCCTAAATTGGCTTTGCGTTACCAATTAAATAACAATCTATCGATCAAGGGTTCTGTTGGCTACGGTTTTAAAGCACCCGATTTTAGGCAGCTGTATTTCGACTTTACCAATTCTGCCGTTGGGTACACCGTACTAGGCTATAATGTAGCTTTAGACAAGTTACAAGAATTAGAAGAACAAGAACAGATACTGAATGTTGTAGTTTCTGAAGATGACCTAAGCAAACCCTTGGAAGCAGAAAGTTCTATTGGCTACAACTTAGGGTTCAATTTAAAACATGGCAGAGGTACTACCGATGTCAATTTCTTTAGAAACGATTTTAAGAACCTGATCGACACGCGAATTATTGCGAGCAAGACCAACGGACAAAATGTATTCAGTTACATGAATTTTGATGAAATATATACCACAGGCTTTGAAATCAATTCAAGCTATAAAATTACCGATGAACTGAACATTAGTGCCGGGTACCAATTGCTATATGCTTTTGACAAGCAGAAAAAACAAGATGTAGCAGATAATCAAGTATTTGTACGCGATGCAGCAAGTGGGCAGTCGGTCGCATTATCACAATCAGACTATTTCGGCTTGGTCAATCGCTCTCGACACAATGCTAATTTTAAGGTGTATTATGATATACCGTCTGCCAGTACCAATGTAAATATGCGTGTACTGTATAGAAGTAAATACGCGCAGTACGACACCAATGGAAACGACCTCATAGATAATTATGACACCAGTTTTATAGATGGTTTCGTAACCGTAAATGCGGCAGTGAGCAAAACCTTTTATTCTGATTTCACATTACAGGTAGGTGCAAATAACCTTTTGGACTATACCGATAACAATATCCCGACAATGCCGGGAATTCAAGGATACCTAAAACTAAATTATCAATTTTAACCCACCTGACAACGCGCAGGTATTAATTACATGACCATGACGAAGAACATTTTAGCAGTAGTATTTTTAGCAGTGGCATTCGCCTCTTGTAGCAACGACGATGACAGTACCCAAACAGAACCGTTATTAACTGAAACGGTAAGCAATCTATACGCTCCACAAACAGGAGGACAAGGAGAACCGGTTGGTGGCGAATTCACCAAATTCGATTTTGAAACAGGCGCAGAAACTACAAGTGATACTAATTGGGACATTGCCTTTAGAGGAACAACAATTGCCGTGAACGGTGGCGTTGCAACAGGTACAACAGATGAACCAACAAGAAACGGAGATGTTAGCGCTGCAATAGTAACTGGAACATTTACCAGTGTAACCTCTGCCGCTGACCTTACTTTCAACCAAGACTCAGAAACATCATTTGCCATACCAACAGGTAGCGATAATGGCTGGTACAATTATAATTCTGAAAGCTTTACCGTTACCGCTATACCTGGTAAAGTGTTTGTTTTTAAAACTACAGAAGGTAATTATGTTAAGGTAGAATTTATTAGCTACTACGAAGATGCCCCAGCGGTGCCGGATCCATTTACCGATGCAACACCTTACTACACTTTTAATTATGTGTACAACCCTAACGTAGGGGAAACTTCTTTTGAATAGTTTGTTTTAATTTAAGTTGTTTATAAAAGCTCGTCTGTTAAGACGGGCTTTTTTTATTTAGTATAAAGCAGTTGTTCATACAGTTTAAACTAGTACGGGTTTTCTTCAAATGTAATTTGGTATATTGGTAGTATAAAAGATATATATATATAACATATGTTATATATTTAATTGTTGTAAGTAATCTAAATGAACTGTGATAATACGAAAGGAAATAAAAGACGACAATGAACTTTACCTGTACTTCAATAGAAAATTGATTTACAAAAGATGGCTTAATTTAGGCTACGGAAAAGTTTTTGACACTCACGCTTTCGGAAAATATACTGATTATAGCATTACTGATTTTGACCTTGACGAAACACCTGAATTGATTCACGTGAAAGCAAAATTAAAAATCATTTCGACAGAAAATGGCGGAAGAAAAGCTGGGATAAAAAGTGGATACAGACCAAACCACGTTTTTGAATACCAAACTAATGGACAATTCAAATATGCATATATGGGAGATATTCAATTTGATCAGAATGAATGGATTATGCCTGGAGAAACTAAAGAAGTTTTAGTCCGATTTTTATCGAGACAACCGATTGATGAATATATGGATATCGGAAGAAAATGGTGGATTCATGAAGGACCAAATAAAATTGGAGAAGCAGAGATTATTAAAGTTGAATTCCCAAAATAAAAAGTATGAATTTATTCTGGAAAGATATTGAAATCGGAGAATTGACGGAAACAAACTGGGATATGCGAAGCTCAGGCAATATCAGATTCAAATTCAATTATGACGGAAAAACAAATAATACACATCTCTCAAATTTTATTAAACATTCAATTGAATCAAGTAAGTATCTAGAAAATGGTGATGAGGAAAACTATAATAAAATGTGTAACGAAGAATCCAAATTCCTTTATTTGATTAATAGTTCGGAATGGCGACTAAAAAACGAGAAAGAGGAAATAGTTAAAATTCTATGTCCAATATTTCACGAGAATAATGAAATTACGTGGCAAAGAGATTATGAATAACAATAAAAACTACCTACAACAATTTGTATAGTGCATATGCACCCTGCGGGATGCAAACGCACCATACATAAAACGTTGTAAACAAGCTGAAAAAACGAATACTATTTAAAAAAATTGTCTAATTCCAATCAAGTTCAAAGGTTACTTTAACACTACCTCCATAGTTGTCAATATTTATCTGACTAGGCTTTTCACTAACATAGTCCCCAAAATTTAAAAACCAATTAGTGAAATGTTCAGAATTAGTAGGATCCCCGTCTAAATCAAATAATTCAAAATACAATACATTATCTACACTAAATAACAATTCGTTATTTTCATAATTCCATTCAAAACTGCTTTCATTTTCATGTACCTCTGAAATTGGAAGATCGACATGTTTATATGAAGGAGTTTCCTTGCTCACATCTATCCCTACATATCTCTTATTAATTAGGAAATATAAATCCGCTAGCCGTTCAGGATCGGTATCTGAAAAACTTGAATCGAAGGACTTTCCTTTGTTTGGATAAGTGTTGAGAGTAACCTTTGATATTCTAACCGAATTAGTAATCGAATCAACTTGAATTTGCCTTTCCACTCTTCTTACTTTACCATCTTGAGTTTGTGCCTTAATGAAAAAAGTTTTAAGACCTACTGTTTGATAACTAAAACTTACTTGAAATTGATTCTCATTATCAATACCTACGCACTTCGTTAGTTGACTAACATCTGGATTAAAAAAATCGGAACCAATACATCCCAAACTAAGAGTTTCATCTGAAGAGGCATTTATTATAATTCTTTCATCTATGCCAAAAATATTTCTTTCTAAATCCAAAGACAACTCTAATTCATCTTCAGGAGTCTCTGTGACACTTTCATTATCCGAAGTTTCTGAAGAACAAGAAATCAAAACAAACAATAAAAATAAATTTAAAATTTTTGTCATAAAAAAGTTTTTATCTAAAAAAATCTAAACGTAATTGTTATAAATTTTATTGGATAAATTACATCTCTTTTTAGTTTTTATGCATTATTGTTAGTTAATTCTCTCTTACTTAGACTACGGGGTAATAGATTTTAAAAATTAATTTTAATGGAATAAAGCCAGTTGCCAGCAATGCCTAAACGTAATGCGAACTTTAGGGCAAAAGCAAAAAGGTCTTTGTATATTCATAAAGTCGCTAAATCTTATGAATTTAGCTTTGGATAAGAAAAATAAAACTAAACAATAAGCTTTAGCTTCGTGCGCAGGCGGAACCGAAAGGTTTCCTTACTACCGCATTACGCTTAGCCAAAACGTTAGTTACAATTAGGAAGAATGAAATTAAGTACACTTTACATTTTTTACACTATTGCAATCTGTTTTGCTATTGCCAGTTTGACTTTCCATATTCTCACTTATTTCCCCAACTTAAAGACTACTGACACTTCAATAACATTTTTACTTGGAGTAGCCATTTTCCCCTCTTTTATCACTGGAATTAAATCAACACAAAAACTAGTGGATAAAAACAATCCTATGGGAATGTGGAAAGATGTTTTGAAAGGAACTCCTTATTATTTAAAAGTTCTAATCATCTTAATTATTCCTTATGTATTTTTCAATTTCTTTTACTCACTAATGTATCTGACTGAAGGATTAAGTGCTGATAGACTGAATGATGTTTATATCTTGACTAGCAAAGGAAAAACTGTACGAGAAATCACGGAAATAGAATACTTTAAATACATAGCATACGAATTCAGAGGAATATCTGGTCATTTCATTTTGTTTCAGCTTATTTCAATTGCTTTAATAAGTTCTGCCATTAATATTAATAAAGTACAAACAGCAACCAAAAAACAAGAACATATTAGGAATTAATTTTAGACGTAAAAATAAAGCTGTAACTAACACTGTATATGACAAATAGGTCGTTCGGTGGTTAGCGAAAGTTCGGTGCAATTTACAAACACCGCCAAATCGTTGATTTGGCTTTTAAAAATGAATAAATTAAAAACAAAATACAACGCTTTGGCTTAGTACAAAATTGCAAGTTTATCGCTTTCTACTGCCCTACTTGCCATATACTAAACGTTCTGTACAATTTTTAAATGACCAAAATTAACAAGCTGACTTTCGGAATACTATTTTGTTTGCTGTCTTGTGGAGCTTCTAAGAAATTAGAAAAACAGAGCTCAAATCAAACAAGTGAAATGAAAAAAATACTAACGGACTTATTCCAAAAGTCGTTGACTACAAAAGACAATAATAATTTCACTACCCAGCAAATACAAAATAATTGGATAGGAAATATTCCAGCAACCCAGAAAGAAATTGAGGAGACAGAATCAAGACTTGGAATTAACTTACCCGCTGATTATAAAGAATTTCTAAAAATAGTGAACGGATATCCGACTTATAATGACGCAGTTGAACCGAGTTTTGAAAAAATAAGTGAAATTCAATATTTAAGAGATTTTGAGCCAGTAACAATTCAAATTTGGAAAGAAACAGGCAACGATGATATAGTAAAAGAATTAAAAAAAAGTATAATTGTAGCAGGAAAGCATGAAGAACAATGGTTTCTTTTAATACCGCCAATCGGCGAAAATGATAGATGGAAATATTGGAAATTTGCTAGTTGGATTCCAGGAGAAATTGAATATAAGAATCTTACAGAATACTTTTCAGCAACGGCAAATAGAATTGAATAAAAAACTTTACACAACCACCGCTGGTTCACATTATGGCGGGCTATTCTGCCGAATAATTCCGCAACAAAACCATAGCCTAAACGTTGGCTCTTAATTACTATTCTTATGTAAACTCTTGTTTTCTCAATCAACTTCTGTATTCATATTTGTTTCCCTATATCTTATAAAATTTACGAAATTCATTTCTTAGGTAATTCGTAGTTTTGCTCTTCAATTTTTAATTTATGAACTATCAAGATGTATTTCTTGTTTTCTGGGAACAAGTAACAGAAAGTGTAGAAAAAGGTGATTTTGCGAAATTAACCATGGCAAAAACCATAGGTAAACCTAATCTGAGAAATATATTTGTAAGACCAATTTATTCTGAAGACGGCTTTAAAGTCTTACTTAAATTTCGTTACAGATCTAGAGAAACCGAAGATCAAACCGAAGAACTTACTTTAGATGAGGCTTTTATCATTTTAAAATCACATCTTAAAACATCTTTCTCAACAGTTCTATTATTCACCACAACAAAAGACTTGCTTTTAAAAGTTAATAAAAAGGGGGCTGCAAGCTTTACTGAAAACCCTCCTACTTTCAGCGATATAACTCAGGCTAAGATTGACGATTAGAATAACCAATAAAAACGGGACTTTATTGAATATTTACGTTTTTTACCAAGTATATTCTGGTGGTTGAATATTATTCATTCTAAGATATAAATTTGCTTTAGCCCTGTGGTTGGTCATATGATCCTGCACATAAAAAAAGGCAAATGCCCTACTCACGGTGTTACCACTATGATACATTACACAAGACTCATCCAATTGTTCCTGTTCTATAGTGCCAATTACATTAGTGGTATAAGCAAATCCATTTTGTAACAATTCTATAATCTCAGCCTTTGTCATCTTTGTAGCATCAGGAGTATTGGGTTTTACTTCCATTCCTTGCACATAACGTTTTGTAAGTAGCTCCACTGTATATCCAATATGTACCATTTGCTCACCAAAAGACTTACTTATAGGTGTTGGTTTATATGAATATAGTTCTTCTGGCATTGCTTTGGCAACATCTAATGAGTGTTCACTAGCTGCAAGCCAAACAGCTAAATACGTTTTAGTAAAGGGAGTTTTAGGAACTATTTCAGTTTGTCCATAAGTTATAACCGTACAAAAAAGGGCAGCTAATATTAAAACTAAATTTTTCATAATGATAAAAGTTAAACGATTCTTCAAGATATATATAAGCTTTTTAGATTCTAATAAAATTTTAAAAAGTTTGAATTTCAATGAACTAGAATCTATTTAAAACTTAATATTAAAATCGATGTTAGGAATTGAAAGATTTACAAAAAACAGACAGACCTGTCTGTTTTTAAATTATTTTTATATATTTGCAGTATGAAACATAGTGAAGTAAAAAATAGAATTACTGAAACAGCCTCATTTTTATTTTATAAAAATGGGTATAATTCTACTGGTATAAACCAAATTATTGCCGAAGCTGGGATTGCTAAGGCTACGCTTTACAGTCATTTTAAATCTAAAGAGGAGATATGTTTGGCATATTTACAATATAAAAACATCAATTTTCTTGAAGATTTTGAAAAGTTTACCACATCAAAACCAAAAGGGAAAAATCAAATACTGGCTATATTTGATTTCCTTCAATTGTTTTATCAAAATAAAGATTTTAATGGATGTTGGTGCATTAAAACCGTTTCAGAAATACCAAAGGATAATGAGCTCATTAGACAAGAAATTCAGTCTCAGAAAAACAACTTTATATCACTTATAACAAAACTGATCACCAACAATCTTGAAAACATAAAAAACGAGCAAATTAGTTCACTTGCAAGACAAATCTATTTACTATATGAAAGTGCGGTGGGCGAAAGTCATCTACATCAAGAAGATTGGCCAATAATTGAGTCTAAAAATTTATGTGAAAAAATAATAGCATAAAAAAATTTACTTGAACACAGACAGACTTGTCTGTCTATTATTATTTCTTCTAAATGAAAAATAAAAAAACTTTAAAAGCTTATTCAAAAATAGAATTAGGTGAATTCTCAAATCTGACAGAAAGTATATTTCAACCAAATCCAGATTTTAAACTTGTTGGTAAAAAATTTATAAAAGATGAATTGGGCTTATCCAGTGCAGAAATATCTTTTAATACCATGGCAGCGAATACGGCTGTTCCTTTTCTTCATAAACACCAAGAAAACGAAGAAATATATATCGCAATTAAAGGGAAAGGACAATTACTTCTAAATGATAGTTATGTAGCTATGGAAGAGGGAACAATTGTAAGAGTGGCTACAGATACAGAAAGAGCTATTAGAAATAATTCAAATGAACCTTTCACTTTTATCGTAATACAAGCCAAAGAAAATTCATTAAAAGGAAGCACTATTTCTGACGGATACGGAATTGAAAAAAAACCAAATTGGAATTAATTAATAATTAAATATAATGGAAGAATTTAAAAACAAAGTAGCCTTGGTTATTGGCGGAACGAGTGGAATTGGTAAAGCTACAACAAATGCCTTGTTAGAAGGTGGCGCAACTGTACATGTTGTAGGAAGAAATACCGATAAAATAGCTGATACTGCTAATTTGGTTAAGCATACAGCAAACATATCCAATACAACTGAAGTCGATGCTTTAATAGCTAAAATTGATGGTTTGGACAACTTGGATTATTTGGTAAATGCCTCAGGAATTTTTGGACCTAAGCCATTCCTAGACCATACAATGGAAGACTACAACTCATATTTAGACTTAAATAGAGGTTTCTTTTTTATCACGCAAAGTGCTGCTAAAAAAATGAAAGCTACCAATGGGGGATCTATTGTAAATGTAGGATCTATGTGGGCAAAACAAGCGGTTAAAGCAACACCTTCTACCGCTTACTCTATGCAAAAAGCAGGTTTGCATTCGCTAACGCAACATTTAGCTATGGAATTAGCTGACGATAACATTCGTGTAAATGCGGTATCTCCTGCATTAGTAAACACACCTGTATATCATGGTGTATTTGGAAGCGAAGAAGCTGCCAATGAAGCATTGGTTGGTTTTAACGGTTTTCACCCAATAGGACGTTTTGGTGAGTCGGAAGATATTGCCAATAGTATCGTCTTCTTATTATCTGACAAAGCTGCTTGGGTAACAGGTGCTATTTGGGATACTGACGGTGGTGTTATGGCCGGTAGAAACTAAAAATATATAAACAGAGTCATAACCTGTAGCAATATTGGTTATGACTTTTCTATTCACTTTTCTCAAACCTAATATGAGACTTCTATTTAAATAATGAAAAATATAGTTTTAGCCTTAAGCATCCTTTTACTTTTGTTTTCTTGTAAAGAGCAAATACCTTTAGAAACAAATAACAATAAGAGTACGCTACCCACTTCCAAAAAAAATAAAAAATCAACTTTAAAATATAAAACACTAGAAGTGAACGGGATTAACATTGCCTATAGAGAAGCAGGTGATAAAAATAATCCAACCATCGTTTTGCTACATGGTTTTCCGGCTTCGTCGTATCAATACAGAAAAGTATTAACGCAATTATCAAACGAGTATCATTTAATTGCTCCTGATTATCCAGGTTTTGGTAACAGCGATTTTCCAGATGCTGAAAACTTCAGCTACACCTTTGATAATATAGCAACGGTGGTAGCATTATTTTTGAAGCAAAAAAAAATTGATTCTTATGCCATAATGATTCAAGATTACGGTGCTCCAATTGGGTTTAGATTAGCCACAGCACATCCCGAAAATATTACGGCAATAATAAACCAAAATGGTAATGCTTATGAAGAAGGTTTAGGTGAAGCATGGGCTGGAATAAAAGCACTTTGGAAAAACAGAACTAAAGAAAACGAAGATGCCTTATTACCTGCATTTTCATTAGAAGGTTTAAAATGGCAATACACGCACGGTGTAAGAGATATTGAAACTATAGACCCCGACACCTATAATTTAGATTTTTTGAGATTGTCCAGACCAAACGCTCATGCCGTAAATTTAGATTTGTTTTATGATTATCAAAATAATGTAAAACTATATCCCAAATGGCAGCAATATTTGAGAGATCACCAACCACCGTTATTAATAGTTTGGGGTAAAAATGATGCGTTCTTTCCTGAAAGTGGAGCCGAAGCTTTTAAAAAAGATGTAAAAAATATAGACTACCATATTTACAATACCGGTCACTTTGCTTTAGAAGAAGACGGTGATGCTATAATAGATAACATTAGGGATTTCATGAGAAATCAAAACAAATAGAACTTACGAATGAAAAAACTTGCCATAATTTTATGTATTACTACCGCTTTGTTAGGATGTAAGAATTCATCTATAAAGTCTAAAACCGCGTTCTTTTTACCACCGGCTACAACTTATAATCATATAGAAATTGATAGTGTAAAACTATTTTATAGAGAAGCGGGAGATAAACATAAACCCACTATAGTTCTGCTACATGGATACCCATCATCGTCTCATTCTTATAGAAACTTAATACCTACGTTGGCGACGCATTATCATGTTATTGCACCAGATAATTTAGGCTCGGGTTACAGTACGCATTTAAATCCGGAAACTACAACTTATACTTTTGATTTGTTAGCGACTTATACAGAGAAATTAATTGACACACTTCAACTTAAGAACTATGTAATGTATATGCAAGACTTTGGTGCACCTGTAGGCTATCGTTTAATGATGAACAACCCTAAACGTATAGAAGCCCTAATTGTGCAAAATGCAAATGCTTATTTAGATGGTTTAACGCCCAATAGACAACATTTTTTTAGAACGGCACAGACAGATTCATCACAAGCAAAGCATGATTTTTTATATGGTTTAACAAGTGAAGACGCCATAATAAACAAGCAGTATTTATTTGATATAGACACTACAAATATCAATATTCAAAGTCCTGATGCTTGGACACACGATTTGGCATTTCTAAAATCTAGAAAAGACAGGGAAATTCAGGTACAGTTATTTAAGGATTATAATACCAATTTAATACAGTATCCTAAATGGCAAAAGATGTTGAGAGAAAATCAGCCAAAAACATTAATTGTATGGGGGAAAAAAGATTTAAAATTTAATGCCAATGGTGCAAAAGCTTATTTGAGAGATTTACCCAATGCCGAATTACATTTATTGGATGCAGGTCATTTTGCAGCTGAAGAAAAAACAAGTGAGATTGCTAAATTGATTTTAGATTTTTTGTCTACTAATGAAATAGAATAACTATTAAAAACTTAAAAAAATTATTCTAGGTGAATAGATACTGTATCAGACTCTTTAAGCTTTTTTAAAATTTATCTTACGATCATCCAGGCAATAATAAATTTCACCTTCGTATTAAACACATGGTTTTTATGAATAGAATACTGAATTATATTAAGTATCCAATTACAAATTATTAATAAGAAATACCCAATATAAATACAAGACTCTTAAAGTGTCATTAGTACTGATATGCTATAACTTAAATTTTAGTGCAGTATGTACGTATTGTAAAATAGAGTACCCTAATTTTAATATTTAATGCCATTGTAAATTGCCCTAGCATACTTATCAACTACTTTTTTAAAAATTTTATACCCTCCCTTTACCTGTAAACATTCAGTATAAAATTACCAATACCTTGCGTCTACAACTGACCTAAGTCAGTCTTTCTTATTTAAACTAAAACTAATTTTGTTTTAAATAGAGAAATATGAAAATAAGATAAAAATAGACAAGGAGAATGGTCTTGGTTTTAGTTGTCAAATGAAATAAACTATTGGCAAATTATCAATTAATTTACCGCTCATTAATTATGCATACCGCAAAAAAATGGCAAGCTTAACAAGTAAATACTATTCTCAAACAAAAAAATGTGTTGCTTAATATTTAATTGTTTTTTTTAAATAAAGTACTGATATACAATACGTTAAAAAATTATTTATTTAAATATACATTATTCAAAAAGTCCAAAAAAAAATGCCTTTTGTGGTTTGTTTATTCCTATAAGATCGATAAAAAAATAATCGCTGCCGACCATGCACGGTCCTTTATTTTAAAAACATTTGGACTTAGAATTGAATTTTATACAACAACTTATTTCTAAACTTATTAAATCGTTAATTAACAAAATATAAACTATGGATAATTCTAAAATTTATTTAAACGGATTAGGATTAGGGTCTTTATCTGCAGCTGTTTACTTAGTACAAAAAGCTGGTTTTAAACCAGAAAACATTCACATTTACGAAAAAAATTCTGATACGGATTTAGTAGGAGGATCAATGGATGCATCTTACGAAATTATTGACGGAAAACCTGTTTATATAATGAGAGGAAGCCGTATGTACGAGGATAAAGTATATTGTTGCACCAAAGAGTTTTGGTCATTAATTCCTTACGACGAACTTGGTACTTGCTTGGATGATTATAAGCGAAATCGCGAAGAATGCAGAGTAGACACAGTGGTTAGACTATTACATGCAAATGGGGAAAAAGACACCGGACATGACCTTGGATTAGGTCCTATTGAAACGCTTCAAATGGCTAGGTTAATAGAAATACCAGAATCTAAGATTCCGGCAGATGCTAAAATTACAGATTACTTTAGCGAAGATTTTTTCAAAAGTAATTACTGGTATATGTGGCGTGCTCTTTTTGCTTTTCAACCATGGCACTCCGCAATAGAGATGAAGCGCTATATGAAACTATTCTACCACCGTATGTCCGATATGGAGAAAATGACCTCATTAGAACGTACACGTTACACCAATTACCACTCGTTCATCCTTCCCGCTATTAAACTCATAACAAAAAAAGGAGTTCAAATACATTATAACACTTGTATTACAGATGTTGACTTTAATGAAAGTGGTGATAAGCGCTGGATAGAACGCTTACATTTAAAAACTGCAGAAGGTAAAATATTAGATCCTATAGAGGTTAGACCACAAGACAAAACATTCTTAACAATAGGCTCCATCGTTGCAAATCACTCTTATGGTTCTCACGACAAACCGGTATCAACAACACCCGTAGAAAAACCAGGAGAAGCATATGAGTTATGGGAAAACATAGTGGCAAAACAAGCTGACCTTGGTAGACCTGATCGCTTTTTACGTGACGTATCACTTTCTAGAATGATGCACTTTACCGTAACCTTTAGGGGCAACCTCTTTGAAAGAAAATTTCAATGGTTAGTTGAACGACAAATGGGAAGACAAAGCCCCTTGCCTCTAACTCAATCTCCATGGATTATGCACGTACACACCTACCGCCAACCCTTTTTTCCTACTCAATCCGCAGATACCTGTGTAATTTGGGTTTCTGCGCTTGGTGAAGATAAAATGGGACAATTTGTAAAAAAACCAATGTATGACTGTACTGGAAAAGAAATTTTAGAAGAGCTTTTAGGACATCTATGGGGAGATTTAAACAAAGATGAAAAAGCAGAACTTTTAGAAACATCTTACTGTGTGCCCTGTAGACTACCATACGGTATCTCTCAATTTTTACCCAGAACGGAAGGTGACAGACCTCCTGTTGTACCAAAAGGATCTCAGAATTTCGCACTTTTAGGTCAATTTGTTGAAATTCCAGACGGAATAGTTTTCACTACTGAATATAGTGTTCGTGGAGCAATATTAGCCATTAACCAATTAGTAGACCCATCAATAGAGCCACCTAAAATGTACTTTGGGCAGAACCATTTATGGGATAACTTAAAAAATGCCAAAGCTGTTTTAAGTTAATAATTAGATCTATACTATCTTTAAATCAACGGGGCTTTTCCGTTGATTTAAAGATTTTTATCTACAAAGACAAAAGCTTATTTTATGATAAAGATGCTTTAAATGTACCCGAATAATTAATTAGGACTACATTACAACTTATCAATAAATTCAACGAATATACTTTTCTTCTTTCTCAATATATCATAATCTTCTATAGATTACACTTGCAACCGCATAGCCATTGCTAAGTTTTCTTCTGAAACAATTTAAAATTTAAAAAATACCAAATTAAGAGAATATCAAGAGCTTAGTTTTTGAATAAAGATCATTTGTCTGTGTATAAAAAATCATTAATTCGTATTTTAGTTTTCATACTGGCATTATACTTCAAAACCCTCTAAATTATAAATATGAAACCAAAGAAGTCAATACTAAGATTATGTGTTTTTATTCAATTAATTATAGGGATGACCTACATACATGGTTATGGCCAGAACAATACTAAAATGGAAAATACTACGGAAATTGCTTTTATAATGTTTGACAATTATGAAACATTAGATGTTTTTGGTCCGGCAGAAATCTTTGGGCGCCTAGTTGACAAATACACGCTTAAATTTTATTCATTAGAAGGCGGCGTTATCACCAATAGGCATCGCGTACCAATTATGACAGAAAAATTAGAAACTATCACAAAACAACCTGAGATAATTTTGGTCCCTGGAGGGTTAGGTACGAGAAAAGAAGTAGATAATACTCAACTTTTAAATGAAATAAAAAAACTTTCTTCTGAGAGTGATTATGTGCTATCTGTATGTACAGGTAGTGCACTTCTTGCCAAAGCAGGACTTTTAGATGGTAAACAAGCAACTTCAAACAAAAGAGCGTTTTCATGGGTAGAATCTCAAGGTGCAGATGTAGACTGGAATAAAAAAGCTAGATGGAAAATTGATGGTAAATATTACACCTCTTCTGGAGTTAGTGCCGGTATGGATATGGCATTAGGGTTCTTAGCAGATAGGCATGGTGTAGACTTTGCAAGAAAGGTCGCTAAAGAAATTGAATACAACTGGACCGAAGATAAAGATAACGACAATTTTGTAGCGGAATAATCATGTCTAATAATATAGCATAAGTTGCTAATAGGTAACCTATCTTGAAGTAATAAACCAACTATGAATAAAATTCTACTTCTAATTGTTTTTATAACGGTAAACACATATTCACAGAACAAAAGATTAAGAGATTATGGTATTGAAGTAGGTGTTTTAAAAACCGGTATTAATAACGCTATTACAGACGTTGAAGATGTAACTGTTGGTCATACCACTTTAATCATAGGTGATAGTATTAGGACTGGAGTCACTGCGATCCTACCCCACTCTGGCAATCTCTTTCAAAAAAAATCACCCGCCGCCATATACTTAGGAAATGGCTTTGGAAAATTAGCGGGCTATTCTCAGGTCAAAGAACTTGGCAATATTGAAACCCCCATAATCCTGACCAATACTTTAAGCGTACCGGTTGCTTCAAATGCTTTAATTACCTACACTTTAGAAAACGAAGAGAACCAAAATGTACATTCCGTAAACTCCATTGTTGGGGAAACCAATGACGGTTATCTTAATGATATTAGAGGAAGACATATTAAAGAAGAACACGTATTGAGTGCCATAACAAATGCTAAAGCAGGTAAAGTCGTTGAAGGAAATGTTGGTGCCGGCACAGGAACAATTTGTTTTCAGTATAAAGGAGGTATAGGTACCTCTTCCCGTATTATCCCTGATGCATTTGGTGGTTATACTGTAGGTGTTTTGGTACAGACAAATTTTGGAGGAGTCTTTGAACTGAACGGTGTGCCAATTGCCAAAGAACTAGATAATTACTCTAGAAATTTCACCTATGATGTGGACGGTTCCTGTATGATCGTAGTAATGACAGATGCCCCATTAAATGCAAGAAACCTTGAAAGGTTGGCAAAAAGAGCCATTATGGGACTAGCCAAAACAGGAGGAATTGCTTCTAATGGCAGTGGAGACTACGTGATAGCGGTTTCAACGGCAAAAGAGAATTTAATTCCTTATCAAAGTTCATCTTTGTTCAATGAGAAAAAAGAACTACGAAATAGCGCCATATCCCCACTATTTTTAGGAGTGATCGAAGCTACTGAAGAAGCAATCCTTAACTCGTTATTGGCGGCAAAAAGTATGACGGGTAGAGATGGACATGAAATAAAATCCTTACCAATAGAAAAGGTACTTGAAATACTAAAAAAGTATAATAAATTAGGTTCTAATGAATAGCTGAATTAGAATCATGAAAACAAACTTCTCAAACATTATTTTCATGGTAATTTATCCTACCTTCATACTAATAACACCAATAATCCATAAATCCGCATTTAATTATAGTCATTAAAAAAGCCAAAATGAACTTAAAATATACATTAGGGTCTTTCTTAACCATACCGCTATTACCCATAATGTATTTTCAAGGTAAAAAGATAAAAAAAACTGTTCCACGCTTACCAGAAGCAAAAGGTATTAAAGGGGCTGCATTAGTTTCTTCTAATAAAACACTGCGGTTGCTTACTATTGGTGAAAGTACTATTGCCGGTGTAGGTGTTAAGACTCATAAAGAAGGATTTACAGGTTTCCTTGCCAATGAATTAGCGGCTTCTTTACAAACAAATGTAGATTGGAAAGTATATGCCAAAAGTGGTTACACGGCTAAAAAAGTCAATGACCATATTGTAGACCTTATTACAGAAGAAGCCATTGACCTTATTGTAATTGGTCTTGGCGGTAATGATGCTTTTGAACTGAACTCTCCCAAAAAATGGAACAGAGACGTTCGTGAACTTATTAAAAGCATTAAAGGTAAATTTAGAGATGTACCTATAGTATTTACCAATATGCCTCCAATAAAAGAATTCCCCGCTTTTACAACGATTATAAAATTTACAATTGGCAATCTGGTTGATATGCTAGGTGAGGAATTAAACGGTATTGTAAAAGATTTTGACCAAGTGTATTACTATGCACTAAAGCCTTCTAGCAAAGATTATATAAAAAGATTCAATCTAAAAATAGAACCTTCTGAATTTTTCGTTGATGGAGTACATCCTTCAAAACGAACATATCATATTTGGGCAAAAGATATTTCAAACTTTATTACCCGATCAGAAGAAATTAAAAATAACTTAAACTATAAGCCGTAAACAATTTTTAGTCAATCTTAGAACTATTAAATGATGAAAAATCAGATACAGTTATTTTAAAAGATAAAATGACATTATTTAAAAAATCGAAACTTATTAATTACATATTAGCTCATCAATTATTCAGCTAAATAATGCTTTAACACTATTCTTAATAGGATACTAATTGAGTATTATTTAATTTTCAAGAAGATAATTCATAGATACTAATTTGAATTAATTCCAATACAAAATTTCACCTAAAACAAAATTCAACAAAATATGGGCATATTTAAAAAACTCTTTGGAGGAGATACACCAAAAGATAAAACCGAAATAGACTCTTCTGAATTTAAAGAATTCAATAAAACGGACTATAACAACCTTAATGAGCTAATAGAGCAACATGCAGGACTGTCCTTTGAGAAGCAATTAGTTTTTGGAGATGTTATCGGTTCTAATGCATGGGAACTTGATATGGGAAAAGGAAATATCTTATTTGGCGATTTAGACTTTCCCATTCAAATAATTGGCTCCCTTTCATTTAATGATAGCTCTTGGATGTGGGGATGGGCAAACGCAAAGAGTGGCATGCCAGAAAACCTATTGGTTCAATCTAACCAACTTAAAGAGATAGGACAAGATAAAGGCATTAAAGAATTAACTGATGGTCATTTTAATGTTGCAGAAGGCTTTGAACATAAAATAGGAATGATGGCTTGTGGTCTATTTAAATGTAAAAGTTATTACTGCGCCAATTACGGTCAAGGTACTCTTGTAGTTACCATTAACGATGACAAAATACCTGAAATAGACAAAGACAGATTAGAAAAAGTACTGACCAATTTTCCTCAGTTAATAAGTGCGGTAGATGTAAACCATAAGAATACATTTAAAAACTATTTAATTGACAGAGATTTTAAATTAAACATTTCGGATAATAAAATTGAAGGCATGAAAAATAGTAAGGTGCTAACTGCTGAATTTGATGAGCTTAATAGATTAAAATCTCTGAACGGCAAGCTTTAAAACGTTTACCCACTCAGTGAAAAAGCAGGAACTTTGCCTTGACAAACTAATGAAATAGATTCGTGAGAATGAAAAATGTAATACAGACAATCAATTACTAATAAAACTATTTAGAAAAACGGTCTATGTATATTTATAGAATATCCTAGAGCATTAGTATTTCCCATCTAAAAAAGAACCAATTGAAAAAATACCTTTTCTTTCAAATTAGTATTATAACTATAATTATTTCCTCTTGCACTTGTTATGCACAAGAACAACAGAAAACAAAACCTAACATCATATTTATTTCTATTGATGACCTTAGGCCAACATTAGGTGTTTACGGAGATACTATAGCAGTAACACCAAATATAGACCAACTAGCAGCTGAAGGAATGACCTTTAGGCAAACATTTTCTCAAGTAGCAGTATGTGCACCATCTAGAGCTAGTCTAATGACAGGTTTAAGACCTGATTCTACTAGGGTTTGGCATTTAGGAGATAAGTTTCGTGAGATAAACCCGAATACGGTTACCATGCCACAATACTTTTCAAAATTTGGATATACAACGGTAAACTTGGGTAAAATTTTTCACAATTATATGCCAGACTCCATTCCTTGGGACGAACCGGACCTAAGACCATCAAAGTACCTTAAAAAAGATTGGTTAAATAGAGATGGTGAAACATTTTATATCAGTGAAGAAGTCAATAAATCACAAGCAGTAAAAAGGGATTCTTTATTAAAACTAAGACCAATTAGATATGCTGATGGCTGGAACACAGGTCCCGCGTGGGAAGCGGCAGATGTTCATGATTCTCTTTATTATGACGGAGCGCAAACAGAATTGGCAAAAAAGACACTTAGCCGTTTGGCGAAAACAGAAACGCCCTTTTATATGGGCTTAGGTTATTTTAGACCACATTTACCATTTACCGCTCCAAAAAAATATTGGGACCTGTATGATGCTCAAAAAATTCCATTAGCAGCCAACCCTAATGTACCCCTAAATGCACCAGGACATACAATGAACTCCATGTATGAATTAAGACACTATGATGGTTTTAATGATATAGGGCACCCTCAATCAGAGTTTAAAATGAATGAAGAAAGGTCTAGAAAATTAAAACATGGGTATTATGCGAGTGTAAGCTATGTAGATGCATTGGTGGGTAATTTAGTTGCGCATTTAAAAGAGATAGGTCTTTACGATAACACTATTATTATACTTTGGGGTGATCATGGCTGGAAATTAGGAGATCATAATAGTTGGGGTAAAATGACCAATTATAATATTGATTTACAAGTACCTATGATTATTAGATATCCAAACCAAGAAAACAGAGGTGCTCAGACATTTGAAATAACCGAGTTGGTAGATATGTTTCCGTCTTTATGTGAAATTGCCGGTATTGAAGTTCCCAACTATATGCAAGGAACAAGTTTTTTGCCTTTAATAAAAAATCCAAAACGTACCTGGAAAAGTGCAGCCTTTAGCCAGTTTCATAGAAGACCCAAAGTGTCTGCAGATGGAAATAGATACATGGGCTATTCCATCAACACAAAAGAATATCATTATATTGAATGGTATACTTGGGATCCTAAAACCGGTACAAGAGGCGAACTGACAGGTAAAGAACTATACGATCGTAAAAATGACCCTAACGAGACTGTCAATATTATAGCTGAAGATAAATTAACAGAAGTAAAAACATCATTAGCCAAACAACTTGAAGCCGGTTGGAGAAAGGCTAAACCTAATCTAATGAAATAAAAAACTACGATAAAACACTGCAGTGTAGTAGGTTTTAATTTAACATTAATGGTTTGGCGATACTAGAATCACTATTATGTTAAGTAATTTTTGATGTCAATTTACTAACTTGGATATTCATTGTTTTATAACATTCACTATTAGTTTAAGATATGAAAAATCTAAATTCATTAGTATTAATTCTAAGCATACTCTTTATACTTTTTCTATCCTGTAAACAATCCTCTAAAAAAGTAGAAAAAGACCAAATTGTAAAAAATGTAGATGCTTCTCTTTTTCTCACTAATAATAGTTTAACCATAGATACAGTAAATTGTACACTAAGCGATGGCACGAAAACGAAATGTTTTCAAATAACCACTTTTAGTATTCCTGAAGATCACGAAATGGGTCCATGGTGTCCACATACTATAAATGACAGTGCTGAAAAAGGTGGTATTTGGTTTAAAGATGGTAAAATGTATGATGTGGATGGCGAGTTTATTAAAGAGCTACCAAAACTCTATCATGATGATTTTTGGAAACTATATGATAATAATGGAGACGTATTTAGAACTAAAAGTGAAGATGATTGCATTAAATTAATGGGTGCGCAATTACAAGACGAATTTATTAACTATTGCATTGAGTGTTTACCCAAATATGTCAGCAATCTATCTAGCACATATCTTATACCTATAACTCCGGTTAAATTAGAAACCCCTATTAACCTTTCTGGGGATCCTAAAGGTGGAAACCCACCTAATGGAGATGGAGAAAACCCACCAGGAGAAGAACGTGACGGACCACCACGCGACAAAATTTCTGATGGCGAAAGACCAAATGGACCGCCACCAAATGGACCCCCACCGGGCAACAATGAAGGAGAAAGACCAGGTGGACCTATAAAAAGAGGAATAGCTTTTAACGGAGTAATATTTGACGCCCCTGCCCCACTTCATATTATTTTAAAAGGGTATACCATACCACCAATAGACGATGCTGGCGGACATATAAATATGGATAACGGTTACCATTATCATGCAGCCACGGGTAAAACCAAAGAACATGAGCAACACGATCATCACTCCCCAATGATTGGTTATGCTATGGATGGTTTTGGCTTGTATGCACAACTAAATACCGATGGTCATGAACCAGAAGACTTAGATGACTGCCGTGGACATTATGATGATATTAGAGGATATCATTACCACGTAGATGCTGCAGGAAATAACAATTTCATTAATTGCTTTAGTGGTGCTATTGTGAAATAATTATCTTACTGTTATGTTCAAAGGTAGATTTTAGTCACCTTTAAGAGTATTACCATTAAAATTAAGTAAATGAAGCTTTTTCAAATTTTTAGTCGCAAAAACAATAACGATAATGATCCTTACTGGGTATTTAATGAAAAAAAGCATTTTAAACCAAAACTTAATAAAGGTGATTACTACAAGCTAAGTGGTTTTGATTTTGGGTGGTTCGTTCTTGAACCATTATCAAATTTCGTACAAGATAAAGAACATGAAATTGAGCGTGGCAAAGCATTATCTTATGGGCAAAAAGCACTTTACTATTGGTGGTATTTAGACGCACAGGTTACAAATGGGGGCTTTGTACAATTCTACTATAACGGCTATGGTGATTATATGCCAACCATTATAAAAGGTCTGCAACATATTGGTGATATTGAAATGGCTGAATTGGCTCAAAAAGCAGAAAACATCTATCAAAAAAACAAGAAACTAATGATTAAGGCGCAACAAAGCGATTTGTTTGGTAGCGACCTCTATGAAAGATTAGATGAGCTTTCTGTACTTGATAATAAATATTATAAAATGAACGGTAATACCATGTCTTTAATAGAGGATTACGTTCGTAAACACCCCAATGAAATCTGTATAGACGAGGATGGTTCACCATTCGATTTAAACTATTCCGGCACCTATAAAACATATTATGATGATCAAAAGTTAAAAGAAGAGTTTAGTATTCAAAAAGGTCATATTCACGGAGCATACAAAACCTTTTTTCAAAATGGAAATCTTAAAGAATCCATAGCATACATCGAAGGAAAAAAAACAGGTATTCGACAAGAATTTTATGAAAATGGCCTCTTAAAATATGAAGTAACTAAAAGTGATGCGGAGAACAAGTTAATTCATAAATGGTTTTATGAAAGCGGTATTCCTAAAAAAATAGAGGAAAGAAATGCCGAAACTGACAAAAAATATGGCGAGCTCAAAGAATGGTACGACAATGGCCAATTAAAAGAAGAAAGTTATTTTGCCAATAACACAACAAGAATTGGCAAATGGTTTCTATTCTGGAAAGATGGTAGTAAAAAACTAGAAGGTGAAGCCACGGAAGAAAAAGTACGTTTAATTAATTATTGGAAAGAAAATGGCGAGCAAACCCTAATAAATGGTACAGGTATTCATTATACAGAATGGATATCTGGCGCTCGTACAAGTATATATGAAACAGCATACAAAAACTATTTAAGAGATGGAGTTTCTAAAAGCATAACAAACGATAAGGTCACTTTATATCAAGAATTTAAAGACGGAAAGCAACATGGGTATACCCGTACATACTATAACAATGGTAATTTAAAGGAAGAAAAATACTATGAATTAGGCAAGTTGATATCCAACGAGGAGTTGCCAATGTTCAAAAATCCTAAAGTAAAAACTACCATTGTTTGTGAAATGAAAGACGAATGGCTAATTAATAGGAAATTAGAAACAGCAGACTCCTACCCCATCATCTTGAATAAAACAACATTAGAAGACTCCTTTAAAGCTTCGGTTTCTCTATTTGACAATTATCCACAAGATTATGAATTAAGCTACAACTATTTTGTATCAATTAATGAAGAGGGACATACTACCAATTCAGATTTTCTTATGGCAAGCAATGGATTTTTAAGAGAAGAAGTAGAATCAAGTATTATGAAAATGAAGTTTAAGCCAGCATTGAAAAATGGCATAGCGATTAATTCATATATTATTGTTCACTTTAAATTAAGGCTTAGCTCATAAGGCTTATTACTTACAAGATTTATTAATTTTAAACATGAACTTCAATTGGAATAGTAAGTCTTTAAAAAGTTAATACGAATACTTTATTCGGTCTTAGATTTAAATACCTTTGTAGTTACAGAAATCTTACTGATTAGTTTAATTACTTCATTAAAAGTTCTCCGCTTTTGGTACATGAAGTGAATATAGTTACTACTATTAGTTTCGTTTTCTAATACCGATTTAATCATAAACGGAATGTTTAGACATCAAGGCAAGAGCAGAAAATTAAAGCACAATCTGCAAATTGCCACTATTTTATCTTTTGTAGCAGGCATTGTAAATGTAACTGGGTTTTTGGCTTATAACCAACTAACTACCAATGTTACTGGGCATTTTGCACTTTTCATGAATGATGTTGCAAATCTAGAATTCTGGAAAGGCACTGTTTATTTCCTCTATATATTTTCTTTTCTCTTAGGATCTTTCTTCTCTAGTTTTTTGATTGAAAAATTTAGAAAGAATAAAAAATTAAACGTTTTTGTATTGCCAACGGTAATAGAATGTTTAATTCTAATTGCAATACCACTTTATAATGATGCTTTTGAAATTACCAATTCAGATTTAATTGTCTGTGCTCTTCTCTTTGCTATGGGGCTGCAAAATTCTTTCGTTACAAGAATTTCAAATGCAGTGGTTAGAACAACACATTTAACGGGACTATTTACAGATTTAGGAATTGAGCTATCCCAATTATTTTTCCCAGAAAAACATCCAAATAAAGAAAAATTAAAATCTAATATTAAACTCCGTCTTTACATAATTTGCTTCTTCTTTCTTGGAGGAATCGTTGGCGGATTCCTTTACCTTCAACTCAACTTAAAATTGAATACACTGATTTTTGGTGCATTATTTCTATTGGCAAGTTTGTTCTATGATGATTTTAGATATCAATTTATACGTACCAAAAGAAAATACGCAAGGCGTTGAGTTTTAGTTACCCTTTTTAAGACAGACGGTGATATGTTATAAAAAAGGAATGCGTATTTTTAAAAGAAGTTCTTAATCCTTTTACTTCTAACAATATCGAAATAACACCAAAAACTATGAAACATTTACTCTCCACATTACTTACCGCCACATTATTGATTTCCTGTAATTCATCAGATAAATCCAAATCAACATCTGCAGAAAATACAGAAGCTGTTGAAAAAATAGAAAAGGAATTGAAAACGATAGAAACAGATGAAGACCTTATTGCTACGGCATTAATGGCTGCACCTGCAGAAAGTAGAGCTACAAGTAAAGTTATTGGTTATAATATGGCTGGTGAGTTTGTAACATTAAAAGAAGGTGATAGCGAGTATATCGTACTTGCAGATGACCCAAAGAAAGATGGTTTCAACGCTGCTTGCTATCATAAAGACCTAGACCCTTTTATGGCAAGAGGTAGAGAATTACGTGCCGAAGGCAAATCTGCAGATGAAATTTTTGCTATTAGAGAAGCTGAAGTAAAATCTGGTAAAATTAAAATTACTCCTGGTTCTGCATTACACATTTACTACGGACCTAATGCTGCCTATGATATAAAAACGTCTAAAGTTGATGGCGCAAAGCTTCGTTATGTGATATACACCCCTTTTGCAACATCAGCATCAATTGGCTTACCAGAAACTCCGTCTGCACCCAATCACCCTTGGATAATGAATCCTGGTACGCACAGAGCACATATAATGATTTCTCCACTTGAAAATGAAGTAGAATAATAACAAAGCGAGTCAAACAACGTTAACCATATATGGTAAAACGAATACTAAATTACCTTGGTTGGTTTATTTTAGCTATACTTTTAGGGTTTCTACACATGCGCCTAGTTTTAGGTGCACCACCTGAATCTGACGATGAAAAATTCTCGTTTGCAAGTATGATATATGAATGGGCTTTAGTACAAGTTGGCGCAATCGTTGGGCTTATTATTGCACTTATATTCATTCCATTAGATGTTTTTTATTTAAACAATAAACTCCAAGGCAATAGCAAAGCAACTCTTTTTCGTTTTGTAATAATAACTTTCATAGCTGCAATTGTTGGTGGCACGCATTATATTTTAGAAAAAGTAATAGATGTTATTTAGAAAGGCAAGAGTATAGATATCACTACAAACTATATCTTAGCAGTATGAATAAACTTGATATTAGAACAGTAGATGTTGTTCAATATTTACAGCCCTTACGAGAAGGCGGCTCTATGCCAGCTATTGTAAAAGCTGATGATGATTTTTTGTATGTACTTAAGTTTAGAGGCTCTGGGCAAGGTAAAAAATCACTTATCTCTGAATTTATTGGTGGTGAATTGGCGCGTTCAATCGGTTTAAAAGTACCTGAGTTGGTATTTATGAACTTAGAAGATTCTTTTAGACAAACAGAACCTGACGAAGAAATTCAAGATTTATTGAAGTTTAGCGTAGGGCTTAACCTTGGTTTACACTTTTTATCAGGCGCTATTACCTTTGATCCTTTAATTTCTACCGCGGATGCCATGACGGCGTCTAAAGTTGTGGTATTAGATAGTTTAATAAGCAATATTGACCGTACCGCTAAAAATGCAAATCTATTAAACTGGCATAATGAATTATGGGTGATAGACAACGGTGCAAGTTTCTATTTTCACCATAATTGGGAGACTTGGGAGAGTCACCTAACCAGAACATTTCCGTTTATAAAAGACCATGTACTTTTACAACAAGCCACTGCCCTACCTGAAGCTGCTGCAGAAATTCAAAAATTCATCACACTAGAGAAAGTAACTGAAATTATTTCAAACATACCAGAAGATTGGTTGACGAGCGAATCTGATGTTTTAAATGCGGATGAAAAAAGAGCAGCTTACATTAATTTTATAACCACTAAGCTATCTATGATCGATGTTTTAGTAAAAGAAGCGGAAGATGCAAGATAGACACACATTTAAATTTGCAATAGTTAGAATTGTACCGAAAGTTGAACGAGAAGAGTTTTTTAATGTAGGTGTGATTTTATTCTGTAAACGGACAAAATTTTTAGATATCAAGTATCAAATCGATGAAGAAAAGTTAAAAGCATTTTCTCCGGAAATAGAATACGAAATCTTAAACGAATATCTAAAAGCTTGGAAATTGATTTGTGAAGGAAAGGAAGCTGGCGGACCAATAGGTAAGTTAGATTTACCTGACCGTTTTGGTTGGTTAACAGCTTGTAGAAGCACGGTTATACAAAGTTCCACCACCCGATCCGGATTAAGTAAAAATCCAGAAAAAGAACTAGAAGACATATTTAATAAGTATGTTCTGTAAAAATCTTTAGCTTATAAAAAAGGTCGTTGTCGCATTTACCGTTCGTAATTATCACGTTTAATAAGTAAGTTTGTCAAAAATCTTAGACCTACTTAAATCATTAAAGTATTTAAATCTTTTTCACATGGAAACATCAAAACTTCAAAGTATCATACAAGGCATTCCAAAAACGGAACTGCATTTACATTTAGAAGGGAGTTTTGAACCAGAATTAATGTTCCAAATTGCAAAGAGAAATAATATAACATTACCCTATGATTCTATAGAATCAGTTAAAGAAGCATACAAATTCAATAACCTTCAAGAATTTTTAGATATCTATTATGCTGGCGCACAGGTACTATTACACGAGCAAGATTTCTTTGACTTGACTTGGGCGTATTTAACCAAAGTACACAGTGAAAATGTAAAGCATGTAGAGGTATTTTTTGACCCGCAGACACATACCGAAAGAGGTGTTGCTTTTGATGTGGTGATAAAAGGAATTCACCGCGCTCTAGAAAAGGGAAAAAATGAGTTAAATATATCTTACAAACTCATCATGAGCTATTTGCGTCATATGAGTGAAGAAGATGCTTTTAAAACCTTAGAAGAATCATTACCGTTTAAAGATATTATCGATGGCGTTGGTTTAGATTCATCAGAAATGGGAAACCCGCCAAGTAAATTTGAAAAAGTATTTAAAGCGTCTGCTGAACATGGCTACAAGCTTGTTGCGCATGCAGGAGAAGAAGGTCCGGCAGAATATATTTGGGAAGCTTTAGATATTTTAAACGTAGAACGCATAGATCATGGCAATCGTTGTTTAACAGACGAAGCCTTGGTTAAAAGATTGGTTGACAACAAAATTGCTTTAACCTTATGCCCTACCAGTAATGTTGCGCTGAAAGTGATTCAGAAGATGGTAGAACATCCAGTCGCAAAAATGCTTGATAAAGGAATCGTTGCAACAATACACTCAGACGATCCTGCCTATTTTGGTGGGTATATGAACGAGAACTATTACCAAACTGCTAAAGCACTAAACTTAAGTTTACAACAAATAGAGCAATTGGCTATTAATGGTTTTGAAGCAAGTTGGTTGAACGATGAATCTAAAAAACAGCACATCCAAGAAGTAAAGGATTATTTTAAATCGCTTTAACTGCGAGCGGAATAAATAGTTCAAAAACAGCACCATTACCAAGAGAACTTTCTACCCTAACTTGACCGCTATGTGTAGTAATAATTCGTTTTACAATAGCAAGACCTATACCAGTACCTTGGTACTCTTCATCACTATGTAAACGCTGAAAAATTTCAAAAACTTTACTTTCATATTTTTGATCAAAACCAATACCATTGTCAGATACCGTTATATGAGAATAACGTTTGTCTTCCGCTAAATCTATTTCAGGATAATCTGCACCATCAACAATTTTACCCATTACCTTTATAACAGGTTTATCTTCTTTTTTAGTGAACTTAATTGCATTAGTAAATAGATTGAACAGCAGTTGTTTAAACTGTATTGGTCTAACCGTAATTTCACAATCTTTAGGTATTTTAAGGACTGTTTTATGCTGCTTAAGTTCTTCGCTTAAAACATCTTTTACATCTAATACCAACTTCTTTAAAGAAACCGTAGTTAAACTATTATCAATAGTCTCGGTAGCGCCGTAAGTCAATAAGTCTTGAATAAGATTCCTCATACGAGCTGCAGACCGATCAATTCTTTCCAATTTATGTTTACCAGCCTCAGTAAGATTATTAAATTCATTATCACTAACCTGAGAAATAAACATCTGTATTTTACGCAGCGGTTCTTGAAGGTCATGACTACAGATATGATTAAAAGACTCCAAATCATTAATCATCAACTCTAATTTTATAGTCTTGATTTCCAATTGATTGGTGCGTTGAAATACCTTCTTCTCTAATTTTTTTGAGAATTTCTTCAGCTTTTTATGTGCCCGTTCAAGCTCTAACTTATTCTTTCTAAGCTCCAATAAGTTGATAACTTGCTCTGACAAAATATTCAGAGATTCCTTTTGGCTATCTGTTAATTTCCTAGGCTTGTTATCAATAACACATAATGTTCCTAAAGGCAAACCACTTGCATTCTTTAAAGGAATACCAGCATAAAAAACAATATTGGGATCACCCGTTACTAGCGGATTATCATGAAATCGTTCATCTTCACGAGCATCTTCAGTAGTAAAAATGGGTTCATTTCCAGTTATAGCATGTGCACAAAAGGCATCCTCAATTGGTGTTTCAGAAACTCCTAGTCCGTAATGAGATTTAAACCACTGCCTTTTATCATCTAGTAGTGTGATCAAAGAAATTGGGGTCTGACAAATTTCTGCTGCAAGTTTGGTTAGATTATCATAATCTTTTTCTGGTAACGTATCTAAAATTGAATAGGAATCAAGAAGCGCTAATCTTTCTTTTTCCCTATCATGAATTTTGGCTTTTGTCATATAAAATTATGAAGAGGTGATTTTTTAAGACAACAAAGATAATATGCCTGTTGTATTTGATATCTTAAATATAATATAATCCTGTTAATAATATATAGCTTAGAATATAGTCTTGAAGATTAAAACAAGATTTATATATGAGATTTATATATGAGATTTATATATGAGATTTAAAAATAGAAAAGAAATCAATTGGTGCATTCTTCAATCTCCAAATCTGACAATAAAGCTTAAGACTTTTAACGTACACAAAAAGAAAAAGCTCAATATCATGAAGATATTGAGCTTTGCTCTAAGCGGAGAAAGAGGAACTATCCAAAATTCATGTTTTATGAGGTTTTAATGGCTCTATCAGAGCTTCGCAAACCAAGTGACTCCGAATTGGCCTCTTTTTAACTTTATTTTAACTCTTTTAAGGTAATTAAGAAAAATTGGGTGATGTTTAGTCTAAATCTCAACTGGATTCAAACCTTATTGATTTATCCTAGTTTTTACAAGACCAATGACAAATCTTAAATTTTATATTGACGAATTGTGAACTTCAAAAATATTCAATACAACTGTATAAATAGTTCGCATAATACAAATATTAGGAAGAATGTATTTTATGGTATTCAAATGAAATAGAAAATATTAACTCTTTCTTTCTTCCCTTTTTTCTTTGAAAGAATTGTAAGCCGCTATTAGAAATTCTATAATTTTTTTATTCACGATATCTGGAGTTTGTTCGGCAGGATAATGTCCTGCTTGTTTTGTGACCAAAAACTGTACAGGGTTATTCATTATTTTATCTAATCCTTCTTTCACAGCAATTCCCATTGCATTTTCCCCTCCAATTGCTAAAACAGGAAATGAAACAATTTTAAAATTTCTTGAACTTATTGCTCTAATATCCTCTTCTTGAGTTCGGTAATAACCTAGTGTTGCCGATAAAAATTCTGGTTTTTTATACGTTTTTAGATATATTTCTCTGGCATCGTTATCAATACCTTTTGGCCCTGCACTAGCATCTAAAAATATTCCATAATAATGAGATTCTCTATTTGGGACTAGGCTTTCAGCAAGTCCTAATTGGCGATTAAAAGTTCCATGCCAGTTGGGGTAATATTTTTTTCCTGGTTCCGGAATATTTTGATTAACTCCCGGTAAAATCTCTTCTTCTATTATTAATCCCCAAATTCGAGTAGAGTAATCCATTGAAATGAGATATGCTATTGTACCACCCCAATCATGCCCAATTATAGCAAATTCTTTAATTTTTAAAATATCAATCAACTTTATGACTTCTTCTGAGAGTGTTTCTTTTTCCCAGTTTTCATTTAAAGAAAATTTTCCTCCTAATCCACGTAATGTTACAGCCAAGGTTCTGTACCCTGCTTTATTTAATTCTGGTATATTTTTTCTCCAATGATAAGATGTTATAGGCCAGCCATGGAGTAAAACTATGACAGGACCATTTCCTTGGTCTTCAACATCTAAAAATATTTCATTTTCTAATTTAATATGTTGCAACATGTTTATTCTTGATTTTGTAGCAATATAATTCGTGCTGGAATTATAAAAATTATTTAAGCTTAAAAATAAAAGAAATAGTTAATAAATCTCCACTATTTTCTAATTTAATTTTACTACAAGTAGCATGTATAACTAATAATTATTATAATAATATTATTTATTATAAATAAACTATTTAAAATAATAGAATTTATTTTTATTTGATTTTTTGAATTATGCAATTATTTTAATATTCAAATAAATAATTGCAAATGAGACATGTATGTCAATATTTTTAAAGTGGAAATTACATCTTTCAATCTGATTTTTTAAATAATTTCAATTTTAATATTATCAACTTAATAACTTTAAATGAATATTTAAAATAATATAGTAGCATATACTACTATATTATATTATGTTTGCTGACATGTATAAATTAATACCCAAAATCGGAATGAAAACAAATCTTTTAATATTTAAAAGCCTACTTTTTTTAATATTTATTGTCGCAACGAGCTGTTCGGATGACGAAACTGTCCAAAGTGATTCAAAACAGATTCTTAGTTTTGGGTTCACAACTGAGGATAATCCCGAGCTTGGAACAAATATCATTGCAGATTTGGACCTAGAATCAGACTCCATTCTGTTGATGGTAACATATGGAACCGATGTCACTGAATTAAATCCGGAAATAGAACTGTCCGAAAGTGCCTCGGTCAGCCCAAATGGCCCCCAGGACTTTAGTTCACCAGTAACCTATACGGTAACGGCGGAAAACGGAAGTACGGTTAACTACGTTGTAACTGTTACCGCAGAAAAAAATGGCGAGAGCCAAATTTTGGATGTGATATTTAACTTGGAGAATAATCCAGAACTATTGGAAGCGGAAGTAGCTTCCATCGACCATGAAAATATGACCATCATCGCTAGCTTTCCTTTTGGGAGTGATATTACGTCTTTGACACCTACTCTAGAGGTGTCCGAAGGAGCCACGGCCAGTCCAACTGGAGTTCAGGATTTTACATCACCTGTAATCTATGAAGTTACCGCTGAAGATGGTAGTACGATTGAGTATACCATAAGTGTTTCAGTTGATGAGGATGATTCAAAGCAGATACTAAGTTTTACATTCCTTCCGGAAGAAAATACAGAATTACAGGAAACAATAACTGCAATTATTGATGAAGAAAACAAAACAATAACTGCAGCTTTTCCATCCGAAACAAATATAACCGCCTTAACTCCTAGTATAGCAATATCGGAAAATGCCACCATAAGTCCTGAGGTCAACATATCAGATTTCTCCAGCCCTGTGACCTACGAGGTGATGGCTCAAAATGGAAGTACGGTAGTCTATACAGTTACTGCCTCAATAGAACCTTTTCTACCTTTTGTAACGACCTGGAAAACCACAACGGCCAATGAGAGCATTACCATTTTCACTAATCCTAGCATCCGAACCTACAATTATGAAGTGGATTGGGGAGATGGGCATTTCGAAAGCAATTTAACAAATGACGCCACCCATGAATATGAAAATGCAGGAATTTATACGGTAAAAATTTATGGTGATTTTCCAGCTCCATGTACACCTTCCATATATTTTAACACAGTAAACGCAGCCAAACTTCTGACCATTGAAAGCTGGGGAGATATGGAATGGGAAAGTATGGGGTATGCATTTGCATTCTGTACAAACCTTACCTATAATGCTACTGATGCACCAGATTTGAGAAAAGTTACCGATATGACGGGTGCATTTGGATTAACAGATATATTTAATGGGGATATTACTGGTTGGGATATAAGTAATGTAGAAGATATGAATAGTATGTTTCAAGGAGCTAAATCCTTTAACCAAGACATTAGCGTTTGGGATGTAAGTAATGTTAAAGTAATGAAAGCGATGTTTCGTGAAGCATCTAATTTCAACCAGAATATCGGGAGTTGGAATGTGGGTAATGTAGAAGACATGTCATATATGTTTCGTGGTGCATCTGCTTTCAACCAGAATATCGGGAGTTGGAATGTGAGTAATGTAGAAGACATGTCTTATATGTTTAATGAAGCATCTTCTTTCAGCCAAGATATTGGTGATTGGGATGTAGGTAATGTGGAATATATGACATTTATGTTTTCCGGTGCTATTTCTTTTAACCAAGGTATCGGGAATTGGAATGTGGGCAAGGTACAGAACATGCAGGAGATGTTTCGTAAAGCATTTGCTTTTAATCAGAGTATAGGTAGCTGGAATGTAAGTAAAGTGGAAAACATGATAGGAATGTTTAGGGAGTCAATTGCTTTCAATCAAGATATTGGTGGTTGGGATGTAAGTAATACACGTCAAGTTTATGGGATGTTTCGTGGAGCAAGTTCTTTCAACCAAGATATTAGCAACTGGAATCTAAGTCCAACACTAAAGACGTTATCGAATATGTTTCAAGATGCAAGTTCTTTCAACCAGGATATTAGTGGTTGGGATGTGAGTAATATAACCCATATGACTTATATGTATAAAGGAGCCTCGGCATTTAGTCAAGATCTTTCCGGTTGGAATACGGAAATGGTTAGTCAGTGTGATGACTTTGCAACGGATTCTGGATTGACCCCGGAACAGTTGCCAAATGCTGGAGATTGTTTTTAAAAATAAACTATAGCCAAAGCCTTTAATCATGATAATTATGAATCTATTAAAACTGAAACAACTATTTTTTTTAATGACAATTGTCGCGGTAAACTGTGCGGATGACGAATCGGTAAAGAATGATTCCAAGCAAATTCTTGGACTGTCTTTTGCTGTTGAAGATAATGTTGAGTTGAAAGAGACGATAATTGCAACGATTGATGAGGAGAGTAAAACCATTGCTGCGACCTTTCCTTTTGGAACAGACCTGACGGCACTTATACCAAGAATAGTGTTATCGGAATCGGCAAAACTGGGTAAAAACGTGGTTAGGGAAGATTTTACTGCTCCAGTAAGCTACGGGATTGCCACACCGGATGGAAATAAGGTTGTGTATACTATCAAAGCTTCTGTAAAAACATTTTCACCTTTTGTTATGACCTGGAAAACCACTATGGCCGATGAGGACATTACCATTTATACCAATCCTGAAATTCAAACCTACAAGTATGAAGTGGATTGGGGAGATGGGAGCTTTGAAGAAAATTTAACAAGTGATGCTGCTCATCGCTATGTGGAACCAGGGATGCACACCGTTAAAATATACGGAAACTTTCCTGCTCCAATGATGCCTTCGTTAAATTATGAAGTAAAAAATGCGGCCAAATTACAGACCATAGAAAGTTGGGGGAGCATGGAGTGGGAAAGTATGAAGTTTGCGTTTGCTGGCTGTGTTAATCTTACCTACAAAGCTACTGATATTCCAAATTTACGGAAAGTTAGCGATATGATGGCCGCATTTGAAGCAGCAGAAGCTTTTAATGGAGACATCTCTGGTTGGGATGTGCATAATGTCAAAGACATGTCAAATATGTTTTATGGGGCAAGTACTTTTAATCAAGATATAGGAACTTGGGACGTGAGCAATGTAGAAAGTATGTCGGGCATGTTCAATGGAGCAAGGGTTTTTAACCAGGATATTGGTAATTGGGATGTTGGAAGCGTAAAACACATGGGGTATATGTTTCACGGAGCAAGTGCTTTTAACCAGGACATTGGTAATTGGAACGTGGGCAATGTAGAATACATGGGCAATATGTTTCACTTAGCAAGTGATTTTAATCAAAACATTGGCAATTGGGATGTTGCCAAGGTTACGACAATGTCAAGAATGTTTAAGGAGGCAAACACTTTTAATCAAGATATTGGTAGTTGGGATGTAAGCTATGTATGGTTTATGGCAGATATGTTTAATGGTGCAAGTGCTTTTAATCAAGATATAGGTAGTTGGGATGTGGGTTTTGTTAGCCGTTTGAACTTTATGTTCTATGGGGCTACGACATTTAGCCAAGACCTGTCTCGTTGGAATACGAAAGGGGTCACGAATTGTTACAATTTCGCAACAGATTCTGGATTGACCCCAGAACAATTGCCAACTTTAGGAGACTGTTTTTTTTAAGAAAAAGTTAAAAACTATTTTTCAAACTATGAATAACTTATTTTTTTTAAAAAATAATCACTTTTAGAGTTTGGTAAACAAGTAGACCTTTTGAAATATAAAATACCAATTAAATAGAGGATTAGATGGATTTAGCTAATAATTAATTTTGGTCAAATTCAATATTGGCATGATATGCTTTACTGATAAGATTACATTAGATTACTCTCGATTTGATCAAGAACATTGTGAAATTCCACTAATTTGTCTTCTGAGATACTTTTATGGGCTTCATCTAACGTTTTCTCAATAATCGGTAGAAGTTGTTTTTGAATATTCTTTCCTAGTTTAGTCAGGTGTACCAAATTTGATCTGCGATCAGTTGGATGTTGTACTCTTCTTATAAGTTTTCTTTTTTCTAAACCATCAATTAGTTTAGTAACACTTGTTTTAAACCTACCAATACTTTCAGCTAGTTCATTTTGTGTTTTTCCATCTTTATCCCATAAAACAACTAACATTTTAAGTTGATCCGCAGTGATGTCAAAACCTTCTTTTTGAAAATTCTGGTTGATTTTATTGACTAATAGAAGGGAAACATTACGTATTTTATAACCTGTAGTTTCATGTAAATTATTTATCATACTAGATTTAACTTTAGATTTTTGATAAAGATAGAATAACATTTTTAGTGTACTTAATTTAGGTTTTTTATAAGTTTAATGCCTAAGATTTTTTTATAGTTTTTTTAAGCCTAATAATTGTATTTCAAGAGGAAAGTAGTTATTGGGTGACCTTTTTTTGTTATTTGACTTCTCTAAATTTATTGAATGCTTTTTAAGAAATTCATAACTCCTTCTAATAAGAAATAATTGGGATAGTCTACCTCCTTCCATTGTGGAATTCAAATAGTCTTTTAATTCACTTACCGAGCCTCCATCGGCACCTTTTTTTTGTCAGCAAAACAACAACATTCAGTTTTGAACTACGGCATAAACCAGGCTCGTACCTCCCTCTTTTTTATACGTCTTATCAAATCTGAATATTGAATCATAAAGGGCATCAAAAAAAGGTAACAACGAAGGCTCTATGGGAAGTAAATCAAAATATCGAACTATGAAATCATCTCAAAACATCCAAAAAGGAAGTGAGACCAAAAAATCAAAAAAGGAAAACACTCTGGATATAATAAGTAAATCACTTTTAAAACAAATGAATATTAATCTTTAAATCTATAATTATGAGTTCAATTAAAAATCACGTACAGTTATTCGGAAATGTTGGACAAGAACCAACCATTACAAAACTTGAAAGCGGTAAAAAAGTAGCTCGTTTCTCTTTAGCAACAAATGAGAATTACAAAGACAGTAAAGGCGAAAAACAAACAGATACCAATTGGCATACTGTTGTGGCCTGGGGAAAGGTTTCAGAAATCATTGAAAAGTATGTAACAAAAGGTAAAGAGGTTGGAGTTAGTGGAAAACTAAAGACCCGAACCTACGAAACCGGAGATGGCAACCAACGCTATGTCACAGAAGTTGAAGCCAATGAAATTTTATTAATGGGTAGTAAATAAATTAAAAATGAAAGAGGGCATCTCTGTCGAAAGTTCTGCCCTCTTTTTCATTATCAATATCTAAAAGAAATAACAATGAAAGACAAAGTTAACGAAATACAAATTAGTTACAAGGAGCGTGTAAAATCACCTTTTTGGAAAAAGATAAATTCATCACAGGATGCTAGTGAATTAATATATGAGGGTTGGAACAAAAACACTATTGAATTACAGGAATCCTTTAAGGTTGTTCTATTGAATAACAGCAATAAGGTAAAAGGTATTTATCAACTTTCCCAGGGTGGAATTACGGGAACTTTAATTGACCTACGGATATTGTTTGCTGTGGTTTTAAAAACCTTATCTGTGGCTATTATATTAACACATAATCACCCATCAGGAAAATTAGTTCCTAGTGAAGCTGATAAAATAATAACGGAAAAGATTAAAAAAGCTGCAGAACTTTTTGATGTGAAAGTTTTAGATCATTTGATTATTGCACCAAATGGAGATTACTACAGTTTTGCAGATAATTCAATTCTTTAACCTATGGTCTATTTGAATTATAACAATCTGGATGAAGAAACTCAACAATATTTACTTTCCGCTTCTAAAGAAGATGTGGAAAGTAAAGTTGGAGAAAGTTTAAAAAAATATGCCAAAGAGAATCATATAGAATATGAAACTATCTTATATGAAGAAGCTATAAAAAACTTATACAGCTATCAATATGTTTTTAACATTTGAATAATTCATAAAAGACCTTTTGCGATTTCAAAGGTCTTTTGTATTTTAAGTATATATAATAGGTTTTATCCTTATGACAGCAGGGAGAAAAGGTCATTTCAAAAAGGTTAATTTTTAAAATCGTAAGCCCCTAGGGCTTCATAATTTTTCATTTCAAAACTTTCAGAATTAAGCAAGTTTGCAAATTTCATAGCATCTTTGTCTTTCATAAATGTTTCTTGAACTTTTTCAACATCATTTTTACTCCTCCATAGAAATATGTCCATATACCCATCATCATTTTTAACTAAACACCTATATAAAAGCCCTTTGCAACGAGAACAATAGTTTTTATTAAATTCTAAGGAAGCTTGATTAAACATTTCCTCGGTTATTCCAATTTTGAGCTTAAACTTTGTGATTTCTATAATCATAATATTGTTTTTTTATACGTATTACAAGAAAAATCACTATTAAGGATGACTAAGAGTATTAATAGTAATACATTCTCTATGGTACTAAATTTGCTTCAAATTATTATGGGTACAAAAGTACAATCAGATGTTTTGAACCAACAATAAGATAGTTTAAGAAAAAGGATTACTTACTGGCTATTTTTTTACGTACGATGCTCAAAAATTCGGGCGTAACTCCTATATATGATGCAATTTGAACATTAGAGATTCTGTTGTGTAGGTTAGGGTATTTTTTCAAGAAGTATAAATACCGTTCTTCCGCGGTGGAACTAATGGTCTGAAGTATTCTTTTTTGTTGCTCAATAAATGTATTTTCAATTACAATTCTGATATTTCTATCGAATAATGGGGAATGGTCATATAAATGGAAAACATCATTTTTACTAATTTGTAGAATATGTGAAGGCTCTAGAGTTTCTATATATAAATCACTTGGTTCATGGTTATAAAAACTACCATAATCTGTTATCCAACTGTTTTCAGTAGCAAATTGAAGATTATGTTGGTTTCCCTTTTTATCAATTTTGTACATCTTTAGACACCCCTTTACAACAAAAGTAAAATGATTACACTCCTCTCCTTGCTTTAATATAAGTTCCTTTCTTTTTGTTTTTTTTTCAATTATTCGATTATTGATAATTTCAATAGCTTTCTTATCCAAAGCCCAAAAATTTGAAAAATTTCTTATAATAGGACTACCTTTCATCCGTAATCATCTGTTTTTTCAGTAAAGATATTATATGTTGCCATATTAAAAATTTCAATTATTAAATTACTTGGCTTTGGGTAATTATTTTATAAGATTCTCTAAAATCTGACGTACGATTTAATTCGTCATTTTAAAATCATATACAATGCTATAAAAACAAAGCATTTGTCAACATTCTACGTTTCAATTTCTCACTTCAAATAGATAGATTTATAAGGTTTATTATTGATAAAAAAGCAACTGACTTTTTAGTCAGGTTGTTTGGATTTTTGTTCGCTTTTGGCGAACGAAAAGGAAAAGCAAGAGGGTAACACGCGCTGCGATGTTTCGATAAGCCTCTTGTTTTTAAATAACAGAAAATCAGTTATTTAAAAATAAAATCAAGATGAGAAATGAAAATTAAGATTGGTTTTTAGAGTAAAAAGGAATTCAGCCTAGTGAAAACAGAGAATTTTTAGAGTAAAAATGGATAACGGATACGAAAAAGAACAGTTTACTACCATTAGTTTTAAAGACTCCGTTGCTAAAAAATTCAGAATTTTTAGCAAGAAAATGGGAGCGTCCAATTCTATGACTTTATTAATGATGCTAGACTTTTTTGAAACCAATAATCTGTCGCCAAAAGAATCTATTGGTCCAACAGTTCACACATTAGAAAACTTGATAAAAAAAAGAGTAAGTGCCGTTATTGCCATTTTAAGAGATATGGAAAAGAGTCAAACGAAACCTACCGTTGCAATGATGCAGTCACTTTTTGAGGAAGTAACACCAGAACCTAAAAGCAAACCGCTTTTAGTGGAAAAGAAGAGTATTAAAAAAGAAGAGAAAATTCGTTTTCGTGAAAAATAAAATTATAGGATTATTTCATATGTATATCACCATTACACCACAGATATTAGGAGGCGCTTATTCACAAAGTGTTGCCGATTTTGTGACGTATTTAGAAAAGGAAAATCAAGGTTTGGAACAACAAGATATGGAACACTTTTTCAATCAATATGGAGATAAAATAAACACCAAAGATGTAATAAAGGAGATTGATGGAAATGGAGCGAAACTAAAAAAGACAGAACCAAAATTTTATTCCATAACAGTAAGTCCAAGTATATATGAATTAAAGCAATTACAAAATAGCAATAAAGATTTAAAAACATATACTCGTGAAGTAATGAAAAATTATGTTACGTCTTTCAATAGGGAAATCAATGGCAAGCCGATTACTATTAATGATATAAAATACTTTGCCAAAATAGAACATCAACGAAGTTATAAAGGAACAGATAAGCAGGTAAAAGAGAACCAATCTTTTGCCACAAAAATACTTCAGAACAAACAAAAAATTCGAAAGATAGAACGTGGAGAATTAACAGGAAATATTGGAATGTTAAAGCAAAAGATAAATCAATTAGAAAAAGAAGCTCCACATCAACAAAATGGAAAACGGATTATTCAAGGCTTGCAAAAAGATGGCAACCAAAGCCATATTCATATTATAGTGAGCCGAAAAGATGCTTCTAATTCGGTGAGTTTGTCACCAGGAAGTAAATACAAAGCTTCGGATGTGGTGATGAACGGTAAAAAAGTAAAACGTGGTTTTGATAGAGATCAATTTTTTGCAAATGCAGAAAAAACCTTTGATAAACAATTTGGCTACAAACGAAACTATGCGGAAACCTATCAAGCAAAAAAGGATTTTGTTAAGAATCCGAAGCTATATTTTTCTGTATTAATGGGTTTACCAAAAAATGAAAAAGCTATTGCTTTTAAAATATTAGGAAAGTCTGGTCTTCCAATGATGAATATCCCAACAAACAAAGTGCAATTGGCAATAAAAGCCATTAAACAATTGAAACGCGGTGTTGATATAGCTATTAAATCAAGTTCTATAGGGATATGAATTTGTCTATGCCATATATCATACTCTATATCATAGTTCCTGCGCTAATTTTAATTATTGTTCTGTATGTATTCTTTCATAAGGAAGGAAATAAAACTTTGGATAAAAAATATCAAATCCAATTTAAAGTCAAATCTGGTAGATTTAAAATTGACAACATCAAACGTGGAGCTTCCGTAATCGGTTCTGCGGGAAGTGGAAAAACAGAAAGTGTCGTCTTCAATTTTTTGCGACATTTTAGCAAACATGCCTTTAGTGGTGTTATTCATGATTATAAAAACTTTGAGCTTTCCGAAATGGCGTATCCTCTTTTTAAGGCTACTGAAATTCCTTTTTACATTATTTCTTTTGATACAATTTATGACCGAGTAAATCCCATTGCTCCTCGTTATTTAGAAAACGAAGAAAGTGTCAACGAGGTCTCAAGAGTATTGATAGAAAACTTATTGGAACAAAAAGAATCTGGTAGTTCAGGTGCAACTCGATTTTTTAATGATGCCGCTGAGGGTTTAATCGGTGGGCTAATTTGGAAGCTAAAAACTTCATATCCGCAGTTCTGTTCATTACCTCACTTAATCGCGATTTACCAACTTCTAGATACAGATAGTCTTATTGGGTTTTTAGAAAGCAATACCACTTCTAGAGCTATGGCAGATGCTTTTATAAGCGGAAAGGATTCTGATAGGCAAACCGCAGGAGTTAAAAGCACTTTGGCCAACGCTTTTAAAAAGATAAGTACACAACGTATTTTTATGGCTTTATGCACAGATGAAGTCCCTTTAGATATTAATAACAAAGCAAAGTCAGGTGTGATATCTGTAGTTAATAATCCAAAATATGAAACTGCCTATTCTCCAATTATAGCAACTATTATCCACACTATTACAAAACAAATGAGTGTTAGAAATTCCAATCCTTCTTTTTTAATGATGGAAGAAGCACCAACCATTCGTTTACTGAATATGCATCGCATCCCTGCTACGTTACGAAGTTATAATATTGCAACAATTTATGTAATGCAAGACAAAATTCAGAATGATATGATGTATGGTGATAAAGCAAGTAAAGCCATTCTAAGTAATTTATCGTATCAGTTCTTTGGTAAAGTGAATGATCCTGATACCGCAAAGTATTATGAGCGCTTTTTTGAAATTGTAAAAATGAAAACTACCAGTGTTAATAAGGGTTTTAATCTCAATTTTGATACTAGAGTAACTAAAGGAGAAAAAGAGGTTTCTAAGCAAAGAGCGGATGTATTTTTTAGATTGAAACAAGGTGAGTTTATTACTTTTGCAGATGGTAAGGACAAGAAAGTACAAATGATACTTCCGAAAATTGAAAAGACATTACCACAAAAAAGTGTATCTTTTTCTCAAAAGGAGCTTGAATCTAATTTTGAGAAAATATATTGCGATGTGAAGTCTATTTTTAAATAGAAAAAATTAGTTGTTATGTTATTCCCTACGATTAAAAATACCAGATTATATAGATCAAGCTGATGAAAATAATTTAGTTATTGTTTTGCTAATTCAATGATTTTTTTTGGCGTTGTCACATCCCCTTCCATAAAATCATTTCCAAGACCTTCACTAATTCCCCATCTAAAAATCCATGAAAACCCTCTTTTACTATATGTGTTAATTATTGTATTGTATTCTGTCGATTTTAACACTTCTTCTTGAGAAATAAAAGTGTAGCCGTTTTTTTGAATCATTTTAGCTAATTCCTTTAGGTAATCTGCATTCAACAAACTCGCATGGATTAGTAATGTTTGAGGGATATTATGATTGAACAATTCTATCGATTTCGATTCAAAATATAAAAGTTTCTTTTCCATATACTTTATATATTCAACCCCTATTTCTTTCATTAGAACCTTATCTTTTGCTACGAACGCATTATGATAAGATTTTGCAAATAAATAATCGTCATTATCAATAGTTACTGGTGCACTTACATAATTGTTAACTTTTAAAAACCTCTCAAGACTTTTATGAGACAGTGAGTCATATCCAGCATGCAGATAGGGATGACGAAAATATTTAAGCTGTTTTTTGAATTTTTGCAATAATGGTTTAATTATTTTTTCTCCTTTTAAAATATCATTGAAAAAAACAGAATCTGGAACTTTATTATAATCAAGATGAGAAAATGTATGGTTCCCTAAGTCATACCCATTTTCAAGCCATTTAACAAGATTTTTTACTCTACTAGAATCCAATTGATTATTACTGTAAAGTTTTCCTGCATTTACATAGCCTATAGCCGGTATGTTATATTTTTTAAAAGATTTAATCAATTTTGAAGTGATTTCCACATCTAGGTTATTTAACCCGTAGTTAACGGTAGGTAAATCATCAACTGTAATACACATTGTTTTCTCTTGACAGGTTACACTAATACAAAAAAGATATGTGATTAAAAAAAAAGCCTTTTTCATGAAAATTATTTTAGTTGTTAAGTTTTGTTATTAATAAATTATAGCCTTTTTATTTTACAATAGATTTTAAGTCTTGTAATTCTTTAGATTTTGGATAGTATTTTAATGCTAAATTCAAAACCTCTTTAGATTCCTTTATACGACCTTGTTTCTCTAACCTTTTTATGGTCCCTGATAATGTTTGAGCCGCATAGAATGAATTCTCAATTGGTACGATTTCAAATCCATAATCGAATGAAAGATTTTCATAAAATAATTTGATTTCTCTTGAGGGATTTTTTGAATTCCAAAAGTCTCTATAGGGTACATTCCATTTTTTTGAAGGGTAGATTGTTTGGAGGCCATTTTGAATTCCGGTTATTGACATTCCATAATGATTTTGATTTTCAATTACCTCAAATTTGTATTTAATTCTTGGATTTGAATCCGATACCAGTTGTTGATTTAGTTCAATAAATGCTTTTGCTTCTTCTTCGGGTCTTCTTTTTAAATCGTCATCGGCCTTACCTATATAAATTGCCGCTTTCGGATGAAGACTATCTTTAACGGATTTAAGAACCTTTTGAGCTATCGTTTCCCCAGAGATAGTGCGCAAAGATAACTCGGCAGCAAGAACAATGTAACCATTAAATAAGTCAGGTTCATTCCAAAAAGACTCGAAAACAGGACTAAATGTCGGAGACATTCCAATAATTGTTTTACCAGAATTAATTCGGTATTTACTATTAAGATTTGGGAAAAGTTCTTCTCTAAAAAACTTTAGATAATCCTTAGCATTACTATGACCTTTCCCAAAAAAATATTCTCCTTGGCTATTACTTAACTCAAATGCCATATCATAACGCTTATCTGTATTGTTCGGGATGCCCACAATAATACTCTCTGGCATTTCATTTCTTGATGCTTTTATCTTTACAATAGCGCTTGTTATTTCAAATAAATATTCAGCATCCATAACCACAATAATGGGATAACTGTGTATGCTATTATCATAATTAGATGGAAGAGAAATGTAAATATCTCTATCTTCCTTTAAAATTTGGGATGATAAACTAAATCGTTCTCCTATTTCAATTTTTTGATTATTTACTTGGTCTCTACCCTTAGATTCAGATTTGCAAGAGAAGAGGAATAGAACGATTATTAAACTAAATACTATTTTCATATAAGATTTGTAATTCCGAGTTCTGAGCTAATAAACGTTACTTTTTTTAATTAATTCTAGATTACGGATTTTGGTTTAAATATCATGATTTTTAAATGGTTCGAAATTACATGTTTCAAAGTGTATGTATTGAAAAATTGAATTTTGTAGATTACGTTTTCTCCCAGTTATATGTTGAACATTATAAATTCGTAAGTATTCTCATTAATATTTACTCAATCTAACTATTGACGTAAAATAGTAATCTACAAAACCTTTGGATTCTATTATCTATTATGGTGTTTTGATTTTAGAAACTGTATCCTAAGAAGAGCCAAGTATTGGGCACAAATTTATGCTCTCTTATTGTAGTTTCTCCCCATTCTTGCTCTGGTATTGAATTAAAATTATACCTGATTGGTATTAAAACTCTCAAATAAAGATGCTTAATTTTAAAAATATCCATTTTTTGAAAACCGAAATTAACTCCAGCCGTAAGTGTATGGTTTTTTATTTCATTATCCGAGATTAAGTGATCATACTCATCGTATACATAACCAACGTTTGCGCCATAATGCCAGAGTTTTCGTTTGCCAAAAAACCTGCTATAAGTAAGTTCATAAATTCTAAAGTAGCCCTCCACATTATCGCCATCTACGGCTGCGGCTTCATTACTAGATAAGTGCCTCTCTGTCATATCAACTTCTCCAATACTTAAGCTTAATTGGTGCTTTGGGTTAAACCTATAGCCAACTTCACCTGCAAAGTATTTGAACTCATTCATTGACATTTCTAAAAGTTCATAACCGACAAAGATTTTTTTTGTTAGATTCTCTTGTGCGTTTGAAATAATTGTACTGCCCATAAAAAATATTAGAGCAGAAATAAAACTAAGTTTTTTCATAAAAGTTATTTATTAAATTTTCGGCAAAGGTGCTTTATATTCACCCTCTAAACGACCCATATTGAAATATGACACACCTTTGTTTTAATAAATAATGAAGCTTAAAAAATTAAATTGGGAGAATTTTATTTATTCGATGATTTTATAAACTCAGTTGGAGTTTTACCTGTTATTTTTTTGAAGTTTCTATTAAAAGAAGACTTAGAGTTAAAGCCACAATCATATGCTAATGAAGAAACATTATATATTTCATGTTCCTCCTTGGCTATTTTATTTTTAAATTCTTCAATACGAAGTGAATTAATATAATCGAAAAATGAAGTTTTTAAAATTTCATTAATGTACTGGGATAAATAATTTGGATGAACACCAATTTTATTTGCTAAAATATTTAATGATAAATCTGGATCTAAATAGGCTTTTTCTTTTTTCGAATATTCTTCAAGACCAGATTTTATTAATTCTGTTTTTTCTTTATTAATGCCAGAAGTAGAATACCGAGTTGTAGTTTGTTTAGAAGAATCATTAGGTGGCACTATTTCACTTTGTTTTAACACATTGTGACTTTCTAAGACATCAATTTTAGTATTGGAATTTATTTCACCTTTTTTAATACCAAAATACCCCACTAATATAATATATATGGAAACTGTGGTAAAGATTAAGCTTTCATTAGCAAAAATTATTACAAACCAAACAATAGCTAATCCTCCAGATAAAAATTCAAGCCATTTTAAATTGATATATGGAAGTGTAGAAAATTGGTTTTGAAGCGCTTTTTTGTAAGCCTTTATCAAAAATAAACTCCAAATTATATAAGCTAGACCAGATATTATATTAAGAATGTGTTTAAAAACTATAAAATTTTCAAATCCATATCCATCATTTTTAAGAATATCTATTTTTTGTTTTCCAGGTAGAATGAAAAAATTGACAAGATAAATAATGACTAAAATAAAAGGAATGAAATGAAGCCAAGATGGAATCTTAATTCTTTTATGTGTTTTGGTCAGTTCAGAAACATAAAGAAAAAGAAAAGGCCCATGTAATAGAGGAAATGGTATCTGGATACCAGCTAAAAAAGGATATTCTTCAATTGTACCATTATTGGATAAATGAAATAAAATCAAATGAATGAAGACGATGAATAACCAAAAAGACAGAATTGTATCAACATTTTTTCTGTTTTTTTTAAAAAAAATAAGTACACTTAAGAATAATGATAGACTAATTCCAGAAACTACTAACATAACGGCTCATTTTATTACTTACACAACACGTTCATTTTAGGAATGAACTTTTCATTACAATAACCTTCTCCGTTTTCCTAGTAATTGAGTTTACAAAATAAAAATATATTAAAAGATTTCTATTAGCTTTTCAAGTTTTAAATAATTTGAATATAACTCAGGATAGTGTTCCTTGTTTACTTTGCAGATAATGTGATACTGAACAAAGTCGCTAAGTTAAAATATCTTATTCAATCTTTAAATTTTGAAACAATTAAATCTACGTAGTAAACATATTTTGTGTTTTCCAAATTGAATAATGCAATAGTAATTTTATATAAAGCTTGTTTTTTCATATACCGTAGAGTATATTAGCCGAATGATAAGATCAGATAAGACCAGACAATTTATCATTGAAAAAACAGCAAGTATATTTAACAAGAAGGGATATGTAGGCACATATTTGTCGGATATTACAAATGCTACTGGCCTAACTAAAGGTAGTATTTATGGAAATTTCAAAGATAAAAATGAAGTTGCTTTAGAAGCGTTCAGATATAATTACGCCTTTCAAAGTGAGGGTATTAATGATAAAATTAAAGGAGAGCAACGATCTGCCGACAAACTTTTCGCATTTCTAAACCATTACAAAGTAGAATATAAAATTATTTTTGAAAATGGTGGTTGTGCCATTTTAAATACGGCAATCGATGCTGATGATGGAAATGTTATACTAAAAGAGGAAGTTACAAAAGCTATCAAAAATTGGATTACGAGAATTGCTGATATTTTAGATGAGGGTATCCAAAAAAAAGAATTAAAAAAAGTTAATACTATGGAATTCGCAACAAGAATGGTTGCATTAATTGAAGGAAGTATCATGTTATCCAAAACATTAAATCAGTCCAGTATATTATTAAAAAATATTGAATATTTAGAGGGAGAAATTAATAGTTTAATTGTTAAATAAAAAAATTTACAAACCCATATACTCTACGGTATATGATAACATTAAAAAAAATGAAAAGAGTAGTGATAACTGGATTAGGTGCCATAACACCTATTGGGAATAAAGTGGAAAGCTATTGGAAAAACTTGTTGAAGGGTATTTCTGGAGCAGATAAAATCACTCGTTTTGATACCACTAATTTCAAAACGAATTTTGCTTGTGAAGTCAAAAACTATAACCCATTAGATTACTTTGATAGAAAGGAATCAAGAAAATTGGATAGATTTAACCAATATGGACTCATAGCTTGTGAAGAAGCAATTATAGATGCGGATTTACAATTTGAAAATTTAAATAAAGACAGAATTGGAGTAATATTCTCTAGTGGAATTGGTGGTTTTGAAACATTTGAAAACGAAATATTAAATTTCTTTGAAAATGCTAGCCTTCCAAGATTTAACCCTTTTTTTATTACTAAACTAATAGCAAATGGTGTTGCTGGTCTTTTATCAATACGCCATGGTTTGAGAGGGGTAAATTCGTGTCCGGTTACAGCCTGTGCTTCGTCAACCAATGGATTGATTCAGGCGTACAATTATATTAAATGGGGAAAAGCTGACATAATTATCACAGGAGGATCAGAAGCGCCGATTACAAAATCTTCTATCGGTGGTTTTAATGCTATGAAAGCTTTGTCTATGAACAATGAAAATTATAAAACGGCTTCGAGACCATTTGATAAAAGTAGAGATGGATTTGTAATTGGTGAAGGTGCTGGAACTTTAGTTGTAGAAAGTTTGGAAAGTGCCAAGAAAAGAGGAGCTAAAATATATGCTGAAATTATTGGAGGAGCTGAAACGGCTGATGCTTATCATATTACAGGAACTCATCCTGAAGGTCAAGGAGCTTACTTAGCAATGAAACAAGCCATAGAAGAGAGCGCGATATCTGCAGATAAAATCGATTATATCAACGCACATGCTACTTCTACAGGTTTAGGAGATATATCCGAAATTATGGCCATAAAAAAGCTTTTTGCAAAAAGCTTGGATAAGATTGCTATCAGTGCAACAAAGTCTATGACTGGTCATTTATTAGGAGCAACTGGAGCAATTGAAGCTATTGCAACATGTTTAACACTATCATCAAATATGATACCGCCAACTATAAACACAGCAAGTATAGATGAGCGTATTCCTACGAACCTAAACTTTTCTTTGGGTAGAAAAACTGAAAAAAATGTAAAATATGCACTTACTAATAGTTTTGGTTTTGGTGGCCATTGTGCAGCCATGGTTTTGAAAAAATATACATCATAAAATTATAGATAATGACTCTAGAAAGAAAAGTTGCCAAGGTATTTAATTTGACTGACGAAAATTGGTTAAAACATTCTAATCCATGGAGTGTATGGACCAGGTATTCGGTTTTACCCATTATAATTTTTGCGTTTTGGAGTAGGTTGTGGATTGGATGGTGGTGTGTTATTCCAGGACTTATTTCTCTGCTTTGGATGTTTTTTAATCCCATTTTTTTCAAAAAACCAAAGTCAACTAAAAATTGGGCTTCTAAGTCAGTAATGGGTGAACGCGTATATTTAAATAGAGACCAGATTTCTATTCCTAAAATTCACAATAGTCCAATTTATAAAATTCTAAATACAATTTCTTCTATGGGAATGTTATTATCTATTTGGGCTACTGTAAATTACTCAATATGGGGAGCAATACTTGGTGTAGCCCTTGCATATTTAGGTAAGAGTTGGTATTTAGATAGAATGGTTTGGCTCTTTGAAGACATGAAAAACAATAATAAAACATACAAAAATTGGGATTACTAGGTATCTTTTAAAAATTAGTGATTTTATTATTTAAATAACTAATATGGATGAAAACTTTATGATTTGTTAAAAAGAACTTTATTGATTTTGATCAACGAATTTAGGTGCTAATTGGATGTTCCTTTGCCGAAAATCAAATTAATATAAAAGAATCATGAAGAAATTCCTATTTATGCTTATTATTTTTCAAGCTTTGAGTTCATTCGGTCAAAACGGAACAATAAAAGGTAAAGTTTTAGATAAACAATCAGAGCTTCCTCTTATGGGAGCAAGTGTAGAACTATTATTGCCGGATAAACTAGTAGGTGTTATAACTGACTTTGATGGTTATTTTACACTAGATAATGTACCTATTGGAAGACAAGAGATTAGAATTAGTTATATAGGATACGAAACCAATACAATTTCTAATATAGAAGTGAATACAGGAAAAGATATAAATATTACAGTAGCATTAACGGAATCTTTTGCGAAATTGGATGAAGTAGTACTTACCAGTAGCACAAACAAAGTAAAATCCTTAAACAAATTTTCGGCAGTTTCCGCACGTCAATTTGGTGTAAAAGAAGTCGGAAGATATGCTGGAGGTAGGAATGATGTAGCACGATTAGCCAGTAATTTTGCAGGTGTAGCTTCACCAGACGATAGCCGTAATGATATCGTAGTTCGAGGGAATTCCCCAACTGGATTATTATGGCGCGTAGAGGGTATTCCTATTCCAAGCCCTAACCATTTTTCGGCTTTGGGTACAACTGGTAGCCCTGTATCTGCGTTGAATCCTAATCTTCTTAAAAATTCAGACTTCATAACCTCTGCATTTCCTGCCGAATACGGTAACGCTATTGGAGGTGTTTTTGATTTAGGTTTTAGAAATGGAAATAAAGATGAATATGAGTACTCGTTCCAAATGGGAGCATTTTCAGGCTTAGAAGGAACCGCAGAAGGGCCATTGAATAAAAAGAATAACGGTTCATTTTTAGTAGCTGCGAGATACTCCCTTATTGGACTTATTGGAGGCGCAGGTACAAGTGATACTCCAAATTATGCTGATATCTCCTATAATATCAATTTAGGAAAAAGTAAATTAGGTAGCTTTTCTCTATTTGGAATAATGGGCACTTCAAGTATCGATTTAATTGGTGAAGATTATGACGAAGATGACCTTTTTTCGGCAGAAGACGAAAACTCCTATGTTTCCTCCACTATTGGTGTTTTAGGTGCTAAACACTTACTAAGTATTGGAGAAAGTTCATATTTAAAAACGGTTATAGCGGGTGCTTTTAACAATAGTGATTACGAGGAAGATCGAATCATTGATTTAGATACTGATAATGAAAGAATTATAAGATATGCTGAAAGCAATAATGAGGAATCCAGATTAACATTTTCAACCTTATTTAACACCAAAATTAATAATAAATTCACTTTAAGAACAGGGCTTTTATTTGAGAATTTTTCAACAGATTTGAACAGAAAAGAGAGAGATGAGCAAGAGGATGGAAATAATGATGGTGATCCAGATTTAGTTACTATTAGGAATATTAATGGAAGTTATAATGTGTTTCAACCTTATGTACAGACAAAATATAGATTAACTGAAACCTTGACATTAAATGCAGGAATACACACCATGTATAGTGACCTAAATAAGCAATTCGTTATAGAACCTAGAGCATCAATGTCATGGCAGATAAAACCACAGCATACGATTAATATAGGGTATGGTATTCACCATCAAAATGTACCTACACCCTTGCTATTTTTAAGTGAGGAAGTAAATGGAGAGACCTTAAACCCTAATGAAGATTTAGATTTTGTAAGAAGTCAGCATTATGTTTTGGGATATGATTTTAAGCTAACAAGAAGTTGGAGAGCCAAAATAGAAGCTTATTATCAAAAGATAGACAATGCTGCAATTGATGAAACTCCATCTAGTTATTCTTCTTTGACTGAAGGAGCTGATTTTACGTTCTCGTCTGATAATACGAACTTGGTAAGTTCCGGAACAGGAGAAAATAAGGGATTAGAATTAACTTTAGAAAAATCATTTAGTAAAGGTTTTCATGCTTTAATAACGAGTTCTATATTTGAAAGTAAGTATGAAGGTAGTGATGGAATAAAAAGGAGTACTCCTTTTGATAATGGTTATATTGTTAATTTTTTAGCAGGTAAGGAATATAAAATCGGAAAACAAAAGAAAAATATTTTTTCAATAGATGCTCGTTTTGTGTCATCTGGAGGAAAATATTATACTCCTGTTGATTTAGAAGCATCTCAAAATGCTGGCTATGAAATTTTGCAGGATGATTTGGCGTTTAGTCAACAGTACGATGATTACATGAGACTAGATTTAAAACTAGGTTTTACATTAAATAGTAATAAAAAGAAATCATCTCACAAATTTTACATTGACCTTCAGAACATTACCAATAGAGATAATGTTTTTATAAGACAATATAACAGAATTACTAATAATGTTAATCAAATAAACCAAGCAGGTTTCTTTCCTGATTTTGGTTACCGGTTTCAATTTTAAATAAAATAATTATGCATGAACAGGTTATAGCATTTTTTAAAAAATTTATACAATTAGAAGAAAAGGATATTCTTAGAATTGAGGAATTGACAACGGTAAAGAAATTTTCAAAGAATGAATTTATTCTAACACAAGGTAAGGTGTGTTCTTTTGTTGCTTTTATAAATAGTGGGGCTTTTAGAGGGTTTTATTCTGTAGATGGTCAAGAATATAGTAAGCAATTTTTCTTTGAAGATGGTTTTTGTACAGACTATTCAAGTTTTTTAACAGGGAAAAAATCGTTGACTTATTTACAAGCTATTGAAGATAGTACAGTAATTATTTTTGAAAAAAAAGATGTAGAACATATGTATAAAACAATACCAAATTTTGTAGAATTTGGTAAGTTATTGGCAGAAAGTTTATATATAAAGGTGTGTGATATAAAAGCCTCTTTTATTCTAAATACTCCAGAGGAACGATATTCAAACGTAGCAAAAGATCGCCCTCGGGTAATACAAAGAGTGCCGCAATACATGTTAGCATCATATCTTGGCGTTACACCAGAGGCTTTAAGTAGGATAAGAAAGCGTTTAGGTAGGAACCATAGTTATAATGGAGAAGAATAGAACAAAATTGTTATATACAAATAATATATGTTAAGAAATTTAATGAATACCAATAAATTAGTTATTCCGTTTCAAGCTATAGATTGGAAAAAAATTCCAAGAATTGAACATGAAGGCCAAACAGGCGTTGCGTATTGGCAAACAAGTAATTATAATGGTCTTCGCATTCGTATAGTTGAATATTCTAAAGACTATGTTGCTGATCATTGGTGCGAAAAAGGACATATAGTACAATGCCTAGAAGGTACATTTGTTAGTGAATTACAAAATGGAAAAAAAATTGAACTAGTAAAGGGTATGACATATATTGTTTCAGATGAGTTAAGTTCTCATCGTTCAATTGCAAAAGACGGAGTAAAACTGTTAATTATTGATGGAGATTTTTTAAAAAAATGATTGACATGAAAAAAAAATTAACCCTTGGATATCTAGTATGCATAGTTTTTTGTAGTTCCTCACTTTTTGCACAAAATATAAGTAGAAAAGAACTACTTAAGGAAATAGTTAATCAAAGTTTATCATCAGTAGATATTCAAGAGATAACACTAGCAGCAGGTATTAAAGCTCCAAAACATATCCATCCATGTCCTGTGGTTGGATATGTTACTTCTGGGAGTGTTATTTTTGAAGTTGAAGGGCAAGAACAACAATTATTACACAAGGGAGATGCCTTTTACGAGCCAAAAAATAAAACAATTTTGCATTTTGATAATGCTTCCAAAGAAAAAGAGTTGACCTTTGTTGTTTTTTATTTGAAAGAAGGCAATGAAGAAAATATTAGAATGTTGAAAAATTGAAATTATTGAGTATAATCATCAATTTCCTCATATGTTTCTACAGATACTCTTTTTCCCAATTGATGCATAAACTGCATTTGCTCAGGATTTTTTGTACCCCAAAAAGCTCTCCAATCTTTCATAGCGTTCCATCGAGCAATAGTTTTTATTTCCTTGTGATTTTCAAAGTTTTTTAGCATAAAGCTTCCTCTAGCCCCTAGAACAGTTTTATGAATTTTGTTTGTAGTCACTTTCCAAGTTTCAATAAATAATTTTAAGTTTTCTGGCTCTACATGCCAAGTATATACTACTCTTATCATTATAAATTTGGAATAAAAGATTATAAAATAGTTTTATGCTAGCTCTACGATTTTGTCGATTTATTGAAAAGATAAACTCTCCATTAATATGGAAATGTCTTCTGAATGAGAATTGATGATAATCAAATATGTTTTATCCTTCAAGAATTTTATATAAGTAAATTCAGAGCTTACGTCCGGTTTCCATTCTTTTAACTCTTCAAAACTTTCTTTTATCAAATCTAACTTATGCTGGTTTTTATCTGTAACAAGGATAATCTTGGTTATTGGATGGGTCTTCATTTTTTCAATGGTAAGAGCATCTAATTTGGCTTCATATTCATTGATATTCGAGAATCTATGATTCTTCATCAAATTTTTATAAACTTCTTTATTTTCAGAAATTACGAATCGTTGCATAAATATAAAGTCAATATCTTGAATCCAGCTTGGAAATTCTTCATCCAAAACAGTGATATAATCGTTTATGAATTCTTGGTCAATTGTTTTATTTTCATTAAAATATTTTTCAATTAACGGATATATTTTCTGAGCCATATTTGAAATGAATTTGTTTTTATACCAATTTCCCTCAGGGAGTTCTCCGCTTAATTTTTGATATAGATACCCATTAGCAATAGAAGTGGTGATAGCTTCATTAAACAGAAGCTGAGCATAATTTGATGATTTTGAATTACTATTTTTAAACCAAGTTTCTATATCCTTTTTTACAAGAAGTGATTGTTCATCATATACAATATGTGAGGACTCATGAAATAGTACTGCTAAAAGTTCTTCAAAATCTTCAAACCCCTGAGGGATTCCGGCGATTGCAATATTATAAAAAGCTGTAGCACTAAAACCTCTTTTCCGTGCATTAGGTATGGGGTACATGGAAAGTTTAAAAGGAATAGAGAAATCCCAGTTGGATTTGTGAAAGTTTACTGTTTGTTTAAATAGCTTGTCAATGTCCACTTTTGAAATTAACTCACGGGTTTTCTGTATTTGTTGATTGAACTTTAATTTACAAGGTTTAAAAACTAATTCGTCATAAACTGGTTGAAACGCAAGCAAAATTTCATATAGCTTATTTAAATCATGATTAGGAATTATACCAAAGGACTTTCTTTTAAATTCTTTCAGATTATTACTTTCAATAAGGTTTCTGCCTAAAATAAAATAAGTATTGCCTCCTATCTTATTTCCATAAGGGTATTGAGGGTATTCATATTGATAAAAAATATTGATTTTCCCAAAATCAATTATAAGTTCTTTGTATTTTTCTGTGTCATACTTTGAATTATTAAATACCTCTTTGTATGGATTAGATGAATAATTGGACGAAAGGTTGTTTAAAAAATCAAGCGTAGCGTAATTTTTTGAAAACTCTACATTGAAGGTCATTTTTTGAGAAAAACAACTGAAAAAGGATAAGGTAAAACATAAGATGACAAATTGACTTTTCATATATTCTATTTTAAATTACTTAATACTTATTGATGAAATTCAAATGTTAACGGATTGATTATGCTGTTTAGAAATGTTATAGATGTGAATTTTTTTTGTTTTGCCCTTTAACATTCTGGTATCTACATAGTCTATATCTATATTGATTGGGGTACTAAATTCACTTTCAAAAAAGTGCTGAGAAACGAGAAATTTTTTTCCTAGGGTTTTACATAATCCTTCTATTCTAGCTGCAACATTTAAAACGTCTCCATGATAGGCGATCATTTTTTTTATTTCACCTACTTCACTTACCATTACGGGGCCTACATCTGCTCCAGCCTTAAATGATGGAAGTACATCATATTTATTTTGATAATACTCCTTTTTATTATTCAGAACCGTTTCGTAATAAAAAAATAACTCAACTAGATAAGATTTATTCCTAGCTGTGTTTTTCCAATGTAAAACAACTTGGTCCCCTACGTATTGATATACTTCCGCATCATATCTATAAATTACTTGCGTTAAATCTTTAAAACAATCCTGTACTAAAGAACTATATTTAAAATGCCCCATATGTTCAGCTAACGTCGTTGAGTTATCTAAGTCTAGAAACAAGAAAATACGATTATCTTCTTTAGGTTTACGGTATTTACCGATTAAAAAATTCAATAGTGTTTTATGCCCAAGATGTTGGTTGATTTGACGCAGAAAGTTCACTAAAAAGCTAATTAAATAAGAATATAATAATAACAATAGAAAACCATTTTCAGTGGTGACAAAATTAAATGCATTTGTAGTTTTAATTCCGAGTTCTATAGCTTGATTTGAAAAGTAAAATGCGACTTTGTATATAACTATTAAAAATATTATTACATGTAAAATACTCTTTGTAAAAATTTTTAAAAGATACGAATCACGTAATATGTTGTAATCAAACATTATATAATCTATAGTTTCTATAAGAATTCCAGAAATTAATGCAACAGGGAAGCTAACAATTATTAAAAATAAAAGAGAGTCAACAGGATTTTGAAAATCGTTTAAGATATACGAAAGTGAAATCTGAAATGTTATAAAAAAGGATAGCCATACCGTCACAGTTAAAAAAAGGTATTTTATATATCTTGGGCTAATCATATTTCATTTTAATAAGTTTTGCTGATAAGTTTTTATTACAAACCAATTAATGACATAATTCAATCATTTCCTGGAAAGAAAAGTAAATGTTAAAGAATACATTAGACATTATCCGCTATATTTCTTTTAAAGAAATTTTCTAATATTCATCATGTACCCTAAATGTAAGCCCTCATGATAATTATTAAATTCAAAAGCATCTTTTAATGAGCTTAAATGAAACCCTGTTCCTGTCATTCTTTCATTAAAAGAAATAAACCTTTTGGTATAAAAATCTTGTCCTGTTTTTTCAATTAAGGATATCAAAAGCTCTTTGAGTTCCATAATCTCATCTGCAGTAGTTTGTTCAGTTGGCTTTGTTCCTGGCTTATAAAGTTCAAATAATTCTTCAGAGATATATTCTTTGACATTAGACGATTTATATATTAAGGCCTGTTGTGCAACTATTATATGCCCTATATTCCATATTAGATTATTACTAAATCCTTCAGGAATTTTATTCAGTTCTTCCAAAGTATATGTGTCCAAAAATTCTAAAAACAAGTTCCTGCTTGTTTTCCAAGTTTTAAATATTGATTCCATTATATATTATTAGATTATTTGATTTTTAAAAAAGTTTTAAAATATTTTGTTGATAGCCTACCAATGAAGGGGGAACTAATCAAAGGCAGGCATTCAACTACTTTGAAACAACTATTTAAATAAGTTCAATACTTATAATTTAACATATAGGTAGTTGCAGTTAATTAGAAACACTTAAACCAAAACTTATATACATTGTTCCAAAGAAAAAAGAAGGTTCAATTTTAAATTATGTAGAACATAAGAAACATCTTTCAGGCATTTGAAAAAATTTAGTCATAACAAAAGGGTTTGAGTTTACATACATTTCACCTTTATGACAATTCAGACATCTTCCTTCTAATATGTCAAGCATCATACTCAATTTTCATTAATATTAAGCCACTTATTATCATTCATATGTGCAAAGGAAAGTTTGTTTACTCTTTCATTCCCTTCTTTTTTTAACCTAATAACTTTCATATGAGTTTCAAATTCATTTATATGTAATATTTTTATTTCATCTTCTGTTTTCAATGTTTTATTATTATTGAAAACTTCATAGATTTTCTGACATATATTGTGTATATGATTCAATTCACATTTATAGCAAATTATTTTATCATTTTGAAACAACAACTTTCCAATAGATTGGTTAAAAATTTCCAATAAAATCTCAGTATTCTTATTGTTTTTAAAATTATATACAATAATTATAGTCATCGATTAAAAGTTCTAGCCTTCTAATGTTTCATAGTCAATATAACCTGCTTTGCCCCCTACATAATATGAGCTTTCATCAGGCACATTAAAATCGGCTTCTAGCATAAACCGTTTAGGTAGGTCTGGATTAGAAATAAATAATTTGCCAAAAGCAACAACATCTACAATACCATTGAATATTTCAAAATCTGCTTTTTCTAAAGTATACCCTCCATTACCAATGATTTTCCCTTTATAATATTTACCTAATGTTGCACTTACCCCATATATAAAATCAGAGTTTTTGTAAGCTTCGCCATCTTCTATCAAATGGATATAAGCCAAATTATAATGACTAAGTTCTTGTAATAAATAAGAATATAATCCTAATGGATTACTATCACTTATGTCATTAAAAGTACTTAGAGGTGATAGTCGTACTCCGATTTTTTGTAGGCTAAAGTATTTACGGACTTCTTGAATTATTTCGACTAAAAAACGTATCCTATTTTCAAATGCACCACCATATTTATCCGTTCGTTTATTTGTGCTATCTCTTAAAAATTGATCAATCAAATATCCGTTTGCTGCATGGATTTCAATACCATCAAAACCAGCATCAAAAGCATTTTTTGCGGCAATGCCAAATTGCATAATTATGCCCTCAATTTCTTCAATTCTCAATGGTTTGGGAGAAACAAAAGCTTCCATTTTATTTTGAGCCGATGTATGTATTTGCCCTTCTGCTTTTATAGACGAAGGCGCAACAGGTATTTTTCCTCCTTGGTTATTTGGGTGAGATATTCGTCCACCATGAAATAATTGTATGAAAATTTTACTTCCTGCTTCATGTACAGCGTCTGTAACTTTATTCCAGCCAATTACTTGGTTCTTTGTGTATATGCCTGGTGTATTGGGATAGCTTGTTCCTTGCAATGATATTTGCGATGCTTCTGATATAATTAAACCTGCGCTTGCTCGTTGGGCATAATATGTAGCCATTATTGGAGTTGGAACCCCATCTTCAGCAGCTCGACTCCTTGTCATGGGTGCCATAACTATACGGTTTTTTAATTTTAAATCCCCTAAATCAGTGGATTCAAAAAGTATACTTTCTAATTTCATTTTATTTGTATTTGGTTTAAATCTCTTTTGTTTAAATAAATTTTTGTTGCAATGATTACAGGTGCAGCACATAAAAACACCATGGAAATAGCAAAAAAGGTATTTTGAAATGCTAAAACTGCAGATTGTACATTTAATGCAATATCAACAGTGCCAAGTGCTGCACTTTTAGCTTCTATAGGATTATAACCTCTAGAAATAAGTGCCTGTGTAGCTCCTTGCACCCTGTCATTAAAAAGAGTATTGTACGGGGTGGTGTGTTGTAGTAGGTTTTTCCTATGAAATGCCATTTGATGTGCTAGATAAGTGGGCAGAAAAGCCATAGCAAATGAACCTCCACACTGTCTCCCAAAATTGAACAGCCCAGTACCAGTTAATAGTTCATTGCCTTTTAATTCGTTAAAAGCAATAAAGATTATAGGAACAAATAGCAGCCCAAGACCAAGGCCTCTAAGCATCATTGCAGGAATCATATCAGGGAAACCGGATATTATAGTAACATCGGATACAAAGATCATAGAAGTTATAACGCATACCACACCTAAAGCAGCACTAGCAAAAGGAGGGATTTTTTTTGTATCTACAATAATAGCGCTAATAATCAACCCTAAAAGAATGGCAATACCACTTGGAAATAATGTGTAACCTACTGCAGCACTTTGATAACGAAGTACATTTTGAACAAATCCAGGGATAACTGCTCCGCTTCCAAATAAAGCAAAACCGGAGACAAAACTTATTAAAAATGCTAATGAGAAAGACGAATTTCTAAATACAGAAAAGTCAATTAGCTTATAGTTCAGATGATCTCTTTTATTTTGAATAAAAAATAAAGTAAATCCAATTAGTGCAGTAATTGATAATATTGATATTTTTTGTTCTTCAAACCAATCGTATCTGGATCCTTCCTCCATAACGAATTGAAATGCGCCCAGTCCTATTGATAGCCAAACAACATTCAGCCAATTGATTTTAAATTCATTTTTAGAACTTTTGGGTAAAACAAATTTTGGTATTTGATTAATTAAAGGGATTGCACATATGCCTATGATTACTGTGAATAAAAATATTAGCTGCCATATATAGTGATAAGTAAGCCAACCACTAAAGGCAGGAATAACATTAGGTCCTAAAACAATGGCTAAGCTGAAAATTGCTTGTATAGTTCCTTGTTTTTTAATTGGGAATATGGTAAACAGAACAGCCTGAGCAACGGTGTAAAAAGCGGCACTACCTGCACCTAACAACACTCGGCCAACCATAAAAACACCTAAAGATGTAGTAGTACCGCACAAAAAAGCTCCTATAATAAATATGATAAGTGAGTATAGAAATAATTTTTTCCCACCTATAATTTTAGTCAACTGAATGGAGAGTATTAAAGCAATCAACTTAGATATAAAATACCCAATATTCATCCAAACTATTTCGTCTGCTGTTGCACTTAAAAAACCAGCAATTTCATCAATAGCTACAGATGAAGAAGTAGCAACTAAAATATCTAGTGCCGCGCAAACTGTGAACCCTAAAAGTAGGAGCCACTTTTTTTTTGAACCGAGAGAAAGAGTACTCCCTAGGTTAACGGTACTACTTTTATTTTTTGTCGTAGCTAATGTATTCATAGTACTAATTGTTGATTACTTTGATAACTGCACTCATACCTGCTCGTAATTTTTCATCTTTTATTTCATTCTCATTAAAAAGAATTTTTACAGGTATTCTTTGCGTAACTTTTGTAAAATTCCCAGTTGCATTATCTGCAGGAAAAAGTGAAAATTTAGCCCCAGTTGCTGCCGCAATAGATTCTATTTTTCCTGTAAAATGCTTGTTAGAAAATGCATCGATTTTAATTTCGACGTCTTGACCTTCTACCATTTTGGAAACTTGACCTTCTTTAAAATTTGCAACAATCCATAATTCTGAAAAATCTGTTATGGCCATAAGTGGCTGTCCAGGACCAATTACTTGCCCAGCTTCAATCATTTTTCTGGATACTACACCAGAAGCTGGGGCTTTAATCTCAGTATAAGATAGTTTTAACTCTGTGTTTTGAACTTGAACCTCGGCGGCTTCAATAGCTGCATCTATACTACTGATTTTTTGAAAAGAGGCGTTATACTGACCATTGGAGGCATTATATTGTTGCTCCGCAGCTGCAACTTGTGAAGTAACGACATCAAAACTGGTGTTGATATCATCGATTTTAGATTGCGGTATGATGTCGTCATTACGAAGATTTGTAAAGCGTACTAAATCTGTGCTTAGTCTTTTTTTCTTTGCTTTTACTACAGCTATATTGGTAAATGCAGCTCTGGATGCAGATTTAGAAGCTTCTACAGCTGCTAAAGCAGCAGCTTTTTCTGCTTGTATTTGTGCTAAACCTGCTTTGGCTTGTGCGTACATTAACTCTATATCACTTTTATCGATACGTGCTAAAACCTGACCTTTTTCAACGAACTCATTGTCGTCTACTAAGACTTCTAATACTTGCCCGCCAATTTTGGGGTTAACTTGATATATGTGACCTTCAACTTGGGCATTATCAGTTTTCTCATATCTTAAATGCCCAATAAAAAGATAACAGCAGTATATTAACGCAATTAAAAGGATAGATAAAATGATTATTTTCTTCGTGTTTTTTGAATCTTTTGTGTTTTTCATTTCTTTATTACTTAAAAGTTGATTGCCAAATTTTTATTCCTTTTGCTTGTTTTACTTTATACTGAGCTATTATGCATTTGTATTCAGATTCTAATAAGGATAATTGTGCACCAGATAATACTACCTCAGTATCCAATAAATCCAAATTGGTAATTAATTGATTGTCATACTTTTTTCGAGCCTGTTTTACTGCTATTTCGGCTTGATGAATTAATATTTTATTGTTTTCATATTGTTTATAGGCGTTCTCTAAAGTTTCTATGGCAGAAGTTAATTCTGTATTAATTTTTGTATTTATTTCATTTAGATGCCATTTACTGTTCTTCTTTTTTATTTTGGCAATTTGCTGTTCATGCTTTACCTTAAAACCTTGAAATAGTGGAACCGTTACTTTAGCAAATGCAGCATAATTAAATCTGAATTCATCCAGGTCAGGTAAGTATCCATTGTGAAAACCTGTAGTGCCACCTATAGTTATAAAAGGTAGATTTCCCTTATTTGCCAAATTTTGACCACTAACTAATATGGAGTCTACGTGTTTTGCAATAGTTAGTTCACTTCGAATTTCTTTTGTTTTAAGGGTTTTTTCAGTACGTTGTTTTTCAATATTTAAAACTCCTTTTATTGCTAATTCTTTTGCATTAGGAGACCTCCCCATTAATTCTCCTAAATGATACTTTAGATTGTTTAAAGAATTTTGAAGACTTACTTTTTTATTTTGTGCAGTTGTTATTCTAACATTAGTATTCACTTGGTCAAAACTTGTTGCCAGCCCATTGTCTACAAAACCATTAATCCGTTTTAAATTTCGCTGTAAAGAAGTAATAAGTTGATTTTGAACATTAATTGCGTTCTCTGTAAATAAAATTGTTGTGAATAGTTCTGTTGCCGCATATGTAAGCTGCTTTTGTGCAGCTTCTAACCCTTCTTCTAAAATTAACTTTTCAATTTTAGATATATTGATAACCTCTTTTGTTCTTCCGAAATCATAGAGTACATACTGTACTCCGGCATATACATTATAATTGTCGTTAGGAAACAAAGGAAGGACTATGGGGTTATCTCCTATGGGTAAGGTTACCTCTGAGACAGGATCTACGTAAGTAAAAGACCCTTCTAAAATCATTTTAGGATATTTATAGCTTTTAGCGACACCTATGTTGGATTGAGCTATTTCAATTTTGCCTTCAGATTGTTTCAATATTGGATTATGCTCTAATATAATCTTCAATACATTTTGTAAAGAGAGAGAATCAGAAGTATTTTGTCCAAGTATTGTGGAGGTTCCAAAAAAGAATAAAGCCCCAAAAAGAATTTTAGTTTGAATAATTTTTAAAGTGTATTTAATATTTTTCATTTTAGTATAATAGTATTTAGTAGTATAGTGTACTATTTATTTAAATTTTTTTATTTTAAATTTTTCTCTATTTCATTTAAGACCTCATGAAAAACTATCAATTTTTCATTCGATATATTATTATGGGCTTCACTTAACGTATTTTCAATAATTGGCATGAGTTGTTTTTTAATGTTTTTGCCAACTTCAGTTAAATAAATAACATTGGCTCTACGATCTGTAGGATGTGGAGCTCTTTGAATTAACTTTCGCTTTTCAAGACCATCTACAAGTTTAGTTACACTTGTTTTAAATTTACCAACACTTTCTCCTAGTTCATTTTGTGTCTTACCATCACTCTCCCATAAAACAACTAACATTTTAAGTTGTTCTGCAGTGATATCAAAACCTTCTTTTATAAAATTCTGATTTATCTTATTTACCAAAAGCAAAGACACATTACGTATTTTGTAACCACTTGTTTCGTGTAAATTTTTTATCATAATTAAACGGGTTTAATTTATTTTAAGCAAATATAGTATAATTTAGTAGTATAGTGTACTAAATTTTAATATTTTTGACTAATACATATTATTAATGAATATTTTGACTTATTTAGTAAAAATTGTAACCATAATTTAAAGTAATGTATATGAATTTAGCTGTAGCCCAATTTCAACCCAAAGACGGGGATAAGAAGTACAACCTTTCTGTAATTAAAAGTCTCGCAGAGAAAGCCAAATCTATGGGGGCAAACGTTATAAGTTTTCATGAAATGTGTATTACTGCCTATACGTTTACTAAGGACTTAAATAAAGAACAGATATTTAATTTGGCAGAGGAAGTGCCAAATGGAGAAAGTACTCAGGCTTTAATAGAAATTGCTAAGGAATTTGACATACCCATTTTGGCTGGATTAATTGAAAAAGAAAATAATAAAATTTTCAATACTTATATATGCGTAACTAAACAGGGAGTAATTGCAAAATACAGAAAATTACATCCTTTTATAAATAAGTATATGTCATCCGGAAATGAATATTGTGTATTTGATCTTCTTGGTTGGAAATGTGGAATATTAATTTGTTATGACAACAATGTTATCGAAAATGTCAGAGCCACTAGCCTTTTGGGGGCAGAAATAATTTTTGCTCCTCATGTTACAGGTTGTACTCCATCAGCAATGCCATTAAGGGGCTACGTCGAAAAGAAGTATTGGGAGAACAGAGAAACCGACCCTGTATCTTTGAGGTTGGAGTTTGATGGCCCTAAAGGAAGGAGATGGTTAATGCGTTGGTTGCCTGCAAGGGCTTATGATAATGGTGTGTATTATGCATTTACTAACCCAATCGGTTATGATGGAGAGCACTTGAAGAATGGTAATTCTATGATAATTGACCCGTTTGGAGAGGTCTTGTCTGAAATTAAGTCTTTTGAAGATGAAATTTCAATTTCAAAACTTACTAAGGATAAAATATCACTTTCTGGAGGTTGGAGATACAAACAAGCCAGAAGACCAGATCTGTATCGTGATATTGTTGGAGCCAACCATGATTCTAAAACAATGCCAACTTGGATGAAATAAAAAGTTTAAAAAGGTAAAATGGTAGAGTTTTTTAAAACTAGGAATAGTACAATCTGATAAAGAAGATGAAGAGTATTGCTGTATTTTGTGGGTCAAGTATTGGCGCGAATGAGAATTATGGAAAAGAAGCCTTTAAATTAGGTGCACTATTAGCAAAAAAATCTATTACAATTGTTTACGGGGGTGGTTCTGTAGGTTTAATGGGTAAACTTGCCGATGGTGCGTTAAATTCTAGTGGAATTGTAATTGGTGTAATGCCAAAGTTTCTAATAGAGAAAGAAATAGCTCACAAAGGATTAACTCAATTGATTCAAGTGGATACAATGCATCAACGAAAAAGTAAGATTGAAAAAATTTCAGATGGGTTTATTGTTTTACCTGGTGGACATGGGTCTATGGAGGAATTTTTCGAAATATCAACATTTGCTCAATTAGGGCTTCACTGTAAACCAATTAGTATTTTAAATGTTAATGGTTACTATGATGAATTAATAAATTTTTCCAGAAAAACAGTATCTGAAGGATTTACTAAAAATACATATCACAATATGTTAATTGTTGATAATGATACTGAAAAATTGATTGAAAGAATGAAAAATTATGTCCCATCTATTACAGCAAAGTGGGTAACCAAGGATAATATATAATTCTATTATTTACATTAAATAATATTTATTAAAGTGCTAAAAAAATAAAATTGGTGTCTAATCATGAAATCGCACTTAGAACTAATAAAGAATTTGGAATACAAACTTGAATCCTTAGAAGCTGATTCAAGTGATATTCTTTATAAAGCTGAGCAAGGAATAAAATTGTCTAAGTATACATTAGAAAAATTAAGGGATTTAGTGATAAAAAAAACTTTTGAAAATGATTTTTCTGAAATAAACTTCTTTAAAAATTATAAGCCACAAGTTTTTAGTAAACTCATTTATTATGTTAAGCTATTTAATATTGAAACAAAAAGGCCGAGAAGCAGTAAAAAGTCCCAGATAGAATACTTAAATAACCATATCGACAAATTACAAGTATATTTTAATGATAACCTTGAATTTTATCATTATTACCGAAGAGGGGCAACACTTTTAGATGATTTATATTTTTTAAGAGATAAGGCGGATATACGGCTAAATCCTGAAACGTTTCATTTTTTTACTGATAAAGAATTCTCAACAAGTCATGACAGTGCTGTAGCAACAATTTTAGCTTATGATATGCTTATAATCCATCTAAAAAAAGAAACAGATAAATTAGATAATAGTAATGGTATGGAAACAGAAAACGCTTCAATTCAAAAGCAGTCAAGGCTCTTTTGGACCGGTAGTAAAACCGATTTGATTGAATTAATTTATGCCCTACATAGCACCGGAGCAGTTAACAATGGAACTGCTGATATAAAGGAATTGGCGACAGCTTGTGAACAGCTATTTAATGTGGAATTGGGGAATTATTATCATACTTTTATAGAACTTAGGTCTCGTAAATCAAACAATACAAAATTTTTGGATAGTCTAAAAGATGCTTTAATCAATAGAATGAGAGATTCAGATGGCTAATGAAACTTTTAAATTAATATTATTATAAATGAAAACAACTTTAACTGTAATCCTCCTAATTCTTTGCTTTTCTTGCAAAAAGCAGAAAGAATCGAAAAACACTGAAATAGTAAAATCGATTAGTAATGAAATTCAAATGCCAGAATTTCAAGTAATTATTGATTCTTCTGATGTTAACGGGGCAATTTTAATTTATGACCTAAAAAAAGACATGTATTATTCTAATGATTTTGAATGGTCCAAGAATGGCAATTTACCAGCTTCAACTTTTAAAATAGCGAACTCTATAATTGGACTAGAAACCGGTGTTATTGAAAGTGACAGTACTGTCTTTAAGTGGGATGGAAAAAAGAAGTGGTTAAAAAATTGGGAGCAAGATTTAGTGCTCAGAAAAGCTTTTCAATTTTCATGTGTTCCTTGCTATCAAGAAGTTGCAAGAAAAATTGGGGCTAAAAGGATGAATGATTATGTTCAAAAATTAAATTACGGAAATTTAAAAATCGATTCTACTAATATCGATAATTTTTGGTTGGAAGGAAAATCTCGAATTAGTCAAATACAGCAAATTAATTTTTTGAAAAGACTCTACACCTTTGAACTTCCTATTTCCAAAAGAACATATAAAATAATAAAAGATATTATGCTTATTGAAGAATCGGAACAATTTAAACTTAGTGGTAAATCTGGTTTATCAAATGATGGAGAGTACTACAATGGGTGGTTTGTTGGGTATATTGAATTAGAAAACAACACTTATATTTTTGCTACAAACTTAGAGCCCAAAAAAGAATTTAAAACTGATTTGTTCATTAAGAAAAGATTGGATTTAACGCTAGAAGCTTTTACTGCGATGAATGTTCTTTAATAAATACCTAAAAAAGTATGAAAATTTTCGATTCTCATTTCCATATTATAAATCCAAAATTTCCTTTAGTAGAAAATAATGGTTATTTACCTCCTGAATTTACTGTTAAAAACTATGTTGAGCAAGTCAAAAGTTATGGAATTGAAGGGGGTGCAATAGTTTCAGGATCATTTCAAAAATTTGATCAAGATTATTTATTGGATGCACTTAATACTTTTGGAAAAAACTATTTTGGAGTAGCAAATATTCCAATGGAAATGACAGATGATAAATTAAACAACTTAAATGAATCTAACATTCGTGCGGTTAGGTTTAATTTAAAAAGAGGAGGTTCTGAAAGATTAGAAAATATGGTTGAATTAGCAAACAAATTATATGATGCTTATAATTGGCATACAGAACTTTATGTTGACAGCAAAAACTTAAAGGAGCTGAAATCCACCCTTGAGCAAATTCCAAAATTCTCAATAGACCACTTAGGACTTTCTAAAACAGGATTAAAGGATTTATATTATTGGGCAGAAAAGGGGGTGAAAATTAAGGCTACAGGATTCGGAAGGTTAGATTTTGACCCAATTACTGCAATGAAAAAGATTTATTCAATCAACCCAGATTCATTAATGTTTGGAACAGACTTACCATCTACAAGAGCAAAAACACCGTTTACATTTAATCATTTAAAAAGCATTATTGATAATTTTTCAGATTATGAACAAGAACGCATTTTATACCAAAATGCATTTGACTGGTATATAAATAACTAGCCTCAATATCTCCCACTACAAACCCACCTTGGGGAATCATGGCATAAAGAAGCTATTCATAAAATTTGCTCAAAATTGTTAATTTGATTTTCCCTTGAATAAGTAAATTCACATTAATGTAATCTATTGAAAATGAAATTTTAAAAGAAACCCATAGTGGGTTTGTCTATTGAATAAAGTAGAATTATACTTACCAAATTTGTAGGACGAAAATCAAATCAATTCAAAGTCGTCTTTAAAAATTATAACAATTGGCGGCTTTGTTTTCTAAAACCAGTTCTACAAATATGGCAGCAACAATTATTACTACGGAAGACCTTCGAGAATTCAAAATGGAACTACTCGATGACATTAAACAACTACTCAACAATCAATCTGGTCATTCCTCTAAAAAATGGCTGAAATCTCCAGAAGTTAGAGACCTTTTGGGTATTTCTCCAGGTACATTACAGAACTTAAGAATCAATGGTACCCTACCCTATACTAAAGTCGGTGGCGTATTGTACTATGATTATCAAGAAATCATACAAGTGCTAGAAAAGAACAGGATTCACAATAAATACTAAATCGTGCTTTGGAAGATATTAACTATATCAAACACCTCAATGGTGTCTTTGTGCAATTTTCTAAAGACACGCGCTTAAATCCAACACATATTAGTTTGTATGTAGCCTTATTTCAGTTGTGGAACAATAGTTTTTTTAAAGTTGAATTCTATATCAACCGAGAGGAAGTAATGGATTATTCTAAAATTGGTTCTAAGTCTACCTACCATCGTTGTATTAAAGAATTAAGTCATTGGAAATACTTGCTGTACACACCATCCCATAACCCATTTAAGGGAAGTAGAATCAAGATGTTCGATTTTGGGACAAGTACTGAACAAGCTCAGTACCCAAGTCGTACCAATATCGAGACAAGTACTGGACAAGCATTGGTATCTATAAACAAACATATACAAACTATAGAAAACAATAAAAACTTAAACAAACGGCAAAATTTTAAAAATTTAAATTCTCAGAATTCTGAAACTGAAAGCGAACAAAACACAACCGTCCCATATCAGGACAACCTAAAGACCAGTTCGGATAAAGATTACGATGAGCCTTTATGAATAATATAAAACCACATATCATTGTTGAAGGAAGTGTACAATATTCACTTGGGAAGTTTGATGGTAAAAATGTGCTTTACGACTTTGATAAAATGCTCATCTATCTCAATGCAAAAGGGAAGCTGTTATTTGGCAAAAACTTTAAAATTTATAAAGAAGACCGAGAGATACTTTTCAAGCTGTGCAATTACTTTATCAAAGATGAAGCGAATTGTAAAAAGCTAAATATTGACCCAAACAAAGGAATCCTACTTTCTGGTCCAGTTGGTTGTGGTAAGACTAGTTTAATGAAATTATTGCGCCATATTGTTCCTCATCAAAAACAATATAAAATTATCCCCACCCGAAACATTGCATTTGGTTTCAACCACATAGGCTATAAAACCATTGAGGATTATGGCGATGGTCAATACTTCTGTTTTGATGATTTAGGTGTTGAACCCATAGGGCGGCATTATGGGAAAGATTGCAATGTAATGGGTGAAATATTACTGTCTCGCTATGAATTCTTTCTACAAACTAAAATAAAAACACACGCTACTACAAATCTTAATGCCGCTGAGTTGGAAGAGCGCTATGGTAACCGGGTACGTTCTCGAATGAGACAACTATTTAATTTGATTGCTTTTGATAGAGGGAGTAAGGATAAGAGGAAGTAACGAATGAAATAAATCTATTAATAGTGGTAGAAAATATTTAAATTGCAAAATCTTATATAGAATTAATAAATTAAACTAATTCACTAATTAAATAGCTTAAAATGACTATAAATCGTATTAAAGTTGTATTGGCAGAAAAAAACAGAAAAAATAAGTGGTTAGCTAAAGAACTTGGTAAAAGTGAATCTACAATTTCTAACTGGTGCACAAACGAAAGTCAACCATCTTTAGAGACATTGGTAGAGGTCGCAAATGTATTAGATTCAGATATTAGAGAATTATTATTTCCAACAAAATAGAATATGTCTAAAATATCATTCAAAGTATCAGCTAGAACAGCAAGACTTATTGGGAGAGAAAATATTGCTACATCAAAAGGGGCTATTATTGAACTAGTTAAGAATGGTTATGATGCTGATAGCGATATTAGTGTAGTATATTTTGATAATAGACATTCTACAATCAAAAATGAGATTGATATTGATTATTATAATATTCTACAAAAAAAAGGTATTAATGCCAGAATTTTAGAAAGTATTTACGATTCAAAAAATGGAAAATATATCATAAAAGAGGAATTAGATGATGAGTCAAAAAAACTATTTCGTAAAGCTCTTAATAAACTTAGTTCACTTTATATAATTGATTCTGGTGAGGGAATGACTCAAAATATTATCAGAGATTATTGGATGACAATAGGAACTGACCACAAAGCTATAGATGTGTTTACTAAATCAGGAAAAGTTAAATCTGGTGCAAAAGGTATAGGCAGATTCGCATTAGACAAGTTAGGTAGTAAATGTGAAATGATTACAGTTTATAATCCAGAAAATCATAATCCGGATACTGACGAAAATGGAAAGATTTCAAATTTCAGTGGATATAACTGGAAAGTGAATTGGGAAGATTTTGAAGGAAATTTTAAAACTATCGATACGGTAAAAGCTACTTTGACAGGTATAAGTTCTAAAACAATTAAAGAAGAGATTAATACAGAAATTCCTGAATTGGATTTAGATGAATTGAATACGAAAGTAAATTTTGAATTTGGTACGATTTTAAAAATAACAGATTTAAGGGATAATTGGGAAGACTATTATGTTGAACAGGTATATTCTGACCTTGAGGTATTAGTGCCTCCAAAGGAAAGTGGAGAATTTCAAATTTTCTTGTTTTCCACTTTGTATCCTGAAAAATATGGAGAAGTAGTTGGCTCTGTTTGTGATGATTTTGACTACAAGTTGATAGCATCCGCTGATGACAAGCAAATGGTAACTATAAAAATTTTGAGAGATGAATATGATTTAGATTTAATTGACCCTGACTTTTTTAAAAGAGAGGAAATGCGTTCAAAGCCATATACAAAAGCTGATTTTGTTCGAGGCTATTGGGAAAAGAAAATAACTTTTTCTCAATTATTACCAGGCTTTTCAGAAAAAGATGAGGAGAAAGTTTTTAATAACATTGGTGTTTTCAACTTTACATTTTACTATATGAAAAAGGGATATAGTAGCGCTGATATTAAAAGATTCTACTATAATTCTTTTATGACTAATAATCGAAGAGCATGGTTAGATAAGTTTGCAGGTGTAAAACTCTTTAGAGATAATTTTAGGGTTAGGCCTTATGGAGAGGTAAGAAACACATCTTTTGATTGGTTAGACTTAGGGTTACGTAAATCTCAAAATCAGGCAGGTATAGCCAAAGAAGAAGGAGGATGGAGAGTCGAACCAGAAAATGTTTCAGGTGCTATTAAAATATCCCGACTAACTAACGTAGACTTTGAAGATAAATCAAGTAGAGAAGGTTTACAAGAAAATAAAACTTTTCAAATATTTAAAAAAGTATTAGCAAATATAATTTTAATATTAGAAGAAGACCGAGCTTATATAGCAAGAGCTATGGATAGTTATTACAAAGAAAAATATGAAGATGCTATTAATAGAGAAAAAGCTGAGGCATTGGCCAAATCTATCTTAAAAAAAGAGAAAGAAAAAAAGGAAAAAGAAAAAAAAGGAGATAATAGTGGTTCTAAAGACCAAGGTGGTAATCAAAAAGCCAATGATTCGTCAAATGAATCTGTCGTATTAGCAGAACTAAATAGAGAAAAAGATGAAGAAATTGAAAAGCTTAAGGATGAACAGAAAGTCCTAAGAGGACTTGCCAGTAGTGGTATTGTCCTAGCATCATTTAGCCATGATTTAAGTAAATTAAACGATGTACTTGATTCAAGAGTTGAAAAACTAAAAAAAATTGTTTCGACTAAATTCACTGAAAAAGATTATGTGAATGTCGAAGACCGAAAAAATCCATTCGCCCGTCTTGAAAAAATGAAAAAACAAGATTTAAAACTTCAAAATTGGTTGAAATTTTCATTAGGAGCGACACGTAAAGACAAGAGGAAAAGACCACAAATTTATCTTCATAAATACTTTAAAGATTTAAAAGATGATTGGCAAATAATTTTGGAAAATAGAGCTATAAATTTTGATATTTCTAATATTGAAGAAATTGATTTAAGAGTTTTCGAAATAGAATTTGATAGTATTTTTAATAACCTATTGGTTAACTCTTTTGATGCGTTTAAAAATTCAAAAGAAGATAGAGCCAGGAAAATAAGTGTGATTACAAAGGCTACACAAAAAGAGATTGTTATTGAATATTATGACAATGGACCTGGTCTAAGTGAAGACATTGAAAATCCTGAGAAAATTTTTGAACCTTTATTTACTACTCGTAGAAATCCATTTACAGGAGAAGAAGAAGGAACTGGATTAGGGATGTGGCTAATTAAATCAATTGTAAAAGAAAATGACGGAAAAACAGCTCTGTTATTTCCCAAAACAGGTTTTGGAATACGACTAACATTTCCAGTTAAATATAAACGTAATTAATCATGTATAAACTTTTATTTATAGACGAAGAAGATGATGATATTGAGGATTTTAAAGATTATATTGAAGAAAGAGATTTAGAAAATCTATTTGAAGTAAAGTCAATTTATCCCCTAGGTGATTTAGAAGAAATGATAGATGAAGTTATCGCCTATCATCCTGATGCAATTGTCACGGACTATATGCTCAATGAAATTAAAACTAGTATAAAATATAACGTATCATATAATGGCACCCAATTGGTAAAGGCTTTTTTAGAAACGAGAGAAGAATTTCCCTGTTTTGTATTGACTTCATTTGATGATACAGCAATTGGAGAGAGCGACGATGTTAATATTGTATATATCAAAGGGATTTTACATGGCTCAGAGAAAGGTACTAAAGCTAAAGCAACTTTTTTAGACAGAATTAAGAATCAGATAATTCATTACAAATCAAAACTTGAAAACGCTGAAACTCGAATTATTGAATTACTTGAGAAATCTCAAAAAGAACCTTTAGATGCTCCTGAAAATGATGAATTAATAAAACTGGATTCTTTAATTGAAAATGCATTAGACAAAAAAAGTAATATTTCTAAAACTGCAAAACAGCAGATTAAATCAGAGCCATTATCTGAGTTATTGAAAAAGGTTGACGAATTAACTAAATCTCTTAGTAAAAAAAATGACTAAGCTTTTATTTAGAAATAAGGAGGAAACACCTTTTCGTACATACAAGGGAAGAGAGTATAAAAATTATCGTACTTACAAACCATTTCTTCGAGAGGATTTTAAAAAGAAATGTGGATATACTGGATGTATAGATGACTGGTTTGGAGGAACAACTTCATTCCAAATAGACCATTTTCAACCACAATCAATTTACCCAGATTTAAAGGTAAAATATTCAAACCTTATTTATTCCTGTTCTTATGTTAATAGAGCAAAAAGTAATGATGATGGGAATTATTTAGACCCTTGTAATTCGGACTATAATGAACATTTTTTTAGAAATGATAAAGGTGAAATTTTTGCTTTTAAATCTTCTCCTAAAGCTGTTTATATGCATAAAAAACTCAAATTATATCTGAATAGGTATAGTATAATATGGACATTGGAACGGTTAGAGAATAGTATGTATCAACTTCAAAAATTAATTGAATTAAATGATAATGAAGAAGCAAAACAATTATTTGTGGAGGTAGGGATAATGTATAATAATTACAAAAGATACTTGAGAGCTTAAGCTTTTAAAATTTATGAATAAAGAGATTTTTAAATATTTAGAAAAACATTATGAAGACCCAGAAAAGGTCAATAGATTAATTGTGTCCAATTTTATTTATTCTAATAAAATTGAAAAAACTGAAAATGAAGAATTTAAAAAATACATAATAAATGAAAAATCTCCATTATATCCTGAACTTGAAGAGTTTCTATTAGTTCATAGAATATTAAATATTGAAGAACTAATTAAGATTTTTGAGTTTGTTATTTCTCCCTTAGACAGGGTTATTACTGGGGCTATTTATACACCTGACTATATCAGAGAGTATATATTAGATAACATATTTAAAGGAGTACAAAATTTTGATAATGTCCAAATTTGCGATCCAGCTTGTGGTTGTTCAGCTTTTTTATTGAATGCATCTATTTTAATCAAAAAAAAGACTAATAAATCTTATAAATTAATATTCGAAGAGAATTTATTTGGTTTAGATATTCAGGGGCACTCTATTGAAAGGTCTAAATTAGTTCTTACCCTCTTTGCTCTTTCGGAAGGAGAAGATTTTAGCAAAATAGTATTTAATCTATTTACCGGGAATGCGCTTAATTTTGATTGGTCAGTATGTATTGAAAATTTTAATGGGTTTCAGTACGTAGTAGGAAACCCTCCATATGTTTGTTCAAGGAATTTAGATGAGGAATCTAAAGAACTTTTAAAAGATTGGTCAGTATGTTCCACTGGTCATCCAGATTTATATATTCCTTTTTTTGAAATTGGATTATCAATTCTAGATGATCATGGAAAATTAGGTTTTATTACAATGAATACTTTCTTTAAGAGTATTAATGGAAGAGCGTTGCGAGAATATTTTAAAGAGAATACTTTCCAGATTAAAATATTAGATTTTGGTAGTGAACAAGTTTTTAATTCTAAATCAACCTATACATGCATTTGTTTTATTTCTAAAGAGGAACAAGAATATATCGAATATTCAAAACTGAATTCAAAAGAATTAAAAGAAAAAATAACTTTAAGTAGAATTAAATACACCGAGCTTGATAGCTTCAATGGATGGAACTTGCAAAGTAGTGATGTAATCAATAAGATTGAATCTATTGGTACGCCTTTAGGCGATAAATTTAGAACGAGAAATGGAATAGCAACTTTAAAAAATAAAATCTACATATTCTCTCCTATTTCTGAAGATGATAATTACTATTATTTACAGAATGGACAAGTATATCCAATAGAAAAAGAAATTTGTTCGGATATAATAAACCCTAACAAACTAGCAAAAGCAGGTATTACTAAAAAAAATCGACAAAAGATTATTCTGCCTTATAAACGTTCATCTAAAGATATTGAAGTAATCGAGGAAAATTTATTCAAATTAAGTTACCCTAAAGCTTATGAATATTTAGAATCTGTCAGAGATATTTTGGCAACTAGAGATAAAGGGAAAGGAGCTGATTATAAAACGTGGTACGAATTTGGTCGTAACCAATCTTTAGAGAAGATGGAGTACAAACTCTTTTTTCCTCATATTTCTTCTACTATACCTGACTATTTAATAAACAAAAATAAAAACCTTTTGTTTTATAATGGATTAGCTCTAGTCGCTAAGAATAATAGGGATTTAGAATTTATGAAGAAAATTATGAGTTCTAGACTTTTTTGGTTTTATGTAACTAAATCTAGTAAACCGTATGGTTCCGGATATTATTCGCTAAGCAGAACGTACATAAAGAACTTTGGATTATTTGATTTTTCAGAAGAAGAAATGGATATGATTATAAATGAAAAAAATAAAAGTAAGTTAGATGAGTTTATTGAATCAAAATATGAAATAGAATTATCTTAAATAAATTATTATGGCACTAGAAAAAAAAGATTTAAAATTTATTATTGAATCACTTGAATACACAAGACTGAAATTTGAAAATTATGAACAATATCCTTCCTATGAGTATAAACAAAGTAGAGTTAACGATGTTAATGAAGTTATAGGGAAAGTTAAAGAACTTCTTAAATAGATTTTAGCATAGCTTTTATAAGCTCTTTCAAGCTCTTAACTATTTCAACAAAAAATTCTTTCATAATCAAGTATTTAAATAATTAGTAACCCCCATCAAAATAGCCAATGCCATAGCTCTAAAATTTTTAGATTTCAAAAAGTAATCAACTTCATCAATATTACTCATGAACCCCATTTCAAAAAGTACTGCTGGATAAAAAGTAGTTTCCCGAAGCACTTGAAAATTGGCAAACTTCACACCTCGCTTTTTAAATCCTAATTTCTGAGTACTTTCATTCAATATAGATAATCCTAATTCAATAGCTTCTTTGGTAAATCGCGAATCAGAATTATGCACATAAATTTCAATTCCCAAAGCATTTGGGTTCTCAGCATGGTTACAATGCAAGGAAATAAACAAATCTGCATTTAATGCTTTAGCCAACTTCGTTCTACCCTTAAGAGAAATTAAAGTGTCTTTATACCGAGTTAGATAAATATCCAATCTATCCTCAATAACGGTTTTATTAAGCTTCAATATTTCTTTGGCAATATTCAATACCACCTCTTTTTCCTGAATGTTATTTACACCAATTGCACCAGTATCTTTTCCGCCATGTCCAGGGTCAATTACAATAACTTTTTTCTGGCCAAAAATGAAACACATTTTCAGTAGTAAAATCACAAAACTGACGTTTTGGAGCATCTTTTTCCAGTTTATTTTCATAATCGCGTGGATTTTTTCTATCAATTTTCATAAGATTTAAACCCCTTTGTTTTCAATTGAAATCAAACGAATTCAAACAATATTATTTACATAAAATATTGATAATCAGTTATTTGAATTCAAATATAATGTATTTTTCATACTATAAAAATGAAGCAAAATTTAAACCATTTTAGTATGAAAAAATCACTCTTTTTAACCGCCTTGTTACTTTTTATTTCAAACACCTTATTTGCACAAATTGGAGGTATTGAAGATTCTGTAAATGATGTTTCCGATACCATAAGAACCATTTTCCCAATCATATTGGGTGTCATCTTTCTAATAGGTTTCCTATTTAATGCAGGTCATTTTTTCGGTGAAAATGCAGACCTCAAAAAAGGAATAACCAGAGTACTGGTATTTGTACTCATCGCTGGAGCTGTAGTTGGCATTTTTACCTACCTAATCGGTATCGTAGTGTAATATGAAACGCTTCGAGGTCTATAAAAATATTAGAAAGCGAGCGGTGATTATGGGCTTACCTATTTCGCTATTCGCGCTAATGATGACATCCGTTATTGGTTCATTATTACTCATCATTTTTTCTTTTAGTTTTTTTGTAATCATCTGCGTATTTCTCGTCAATACAACTTTATATGTGGCGTTAACACATCTCACTAAAAATCCAGCCCTCTTACACTTTAAAAAAGTATTTCCACAAACTATCAGTAACAAAAAAGAGACTCATTTATATTATGAATAAGATTAATCTATCCGCATATCATCCTATTTTAGATATCAAAGAACATACTATTTTCGCCAACAATGGGAATGTAATATTGGGTTATAAAGTTGATTTTCCCGAAATATATTCCTTATCGGAAAACGACTTCGAAGATATGCATGGGGTATGGTTTCAGGCTTTTAAATCATTGCCAGTAAGTACGATTATTCATAAGCAGGATATTTATCAAAAGACGGCTTATGATGCCAATGCTATACCTAACAATAGTTTCCTAGAGAAAGCAACCAATGACTATTTCAAGGGGCGAGAATATATAGAACATACCTCTTATTTATTCTTTGTACTTCCACTCAACAAAGCTTTGAATGCTTCCAAGTTTACAAATCCTTTTCGTAAGGTTGAAAAAGGCATCCATAAGAAATTAGACCATAATGTAACCGAGTTTATCGCTTCGGTGAACGATGCCATTTCCTTTATTAATAACAGTCGAAAGGTATCTCTGAAACCATTAAATCAAGATGAAATTATAGTGCTCACCAACATATATTTCAATGGTTTTAATGAGGGTTTTGATACGGATATACAACTCAAAAAATCTAATATAGAAATAGGGGAAAACTATTTTGACGTATTGGCTATAAATAACGAACTCTGTTTTGGTGATGTGGTACAGAGTAGTAAAACCAATGATAAATTTACTTCGGATGATTTTGTGTTTCATCAAGGGTTTATTGACGGATTAGGATTGAGCCTTAATGAAAACCATATTGTCAATCAAATTATCTATTTGGATGATAAGCAAAAATGGCGCAAGCTACTCGATAAGAAAATTGAAGAACTCAACAAGAGTTCCAATTTCGGAACACAGAACAAAGTCATCTTAAAGAAGATTGAGGACATTGTTGCTAAAATCAATGAAGATGATAGTTCTCGTATCATTCGTGGACATCTAAATTTCATCTTTTGGTCTAATGAAGTATCAGAGTTAAGTAGAATAGCTTCCAAAATAAAGACAGAATTCAAAGAGTTAGATATTGTTCCATACTACCCGAAAGGAGAAGAACGCAAACATTATTTCCTGAATTCCTATTGCTGTTTTACATCCAATTTTTCTAATGAAGATTTGTATGTAACCGACTTAAAACACGCCTTGTGTTTATACATCAATAATAGTAATTACAAGTCAGATGCAACAGGTATCATTTTTAATGACAGGCAGCATAATATTCCTGTTTTAAAGGATGTTTGGGATGAGCGAAAGAAACGTATTAAAGCCAGAAACTTTGCCATTTTCGCACCTACAGGCGAAGGCAAATCCTTTTTAGCGAACAATATACTTCGTCAGTATTTTGAAAGCGGCGTCCGGCTAGTCATTATCGATTTGGGTGGCTCGTATTCTAAGTTCGCAAAATTGTATCCAGATAAACATATTATTCTTCGCTACGAACAAGGAAAAAATCTAGGTATCAATCCTTTTTATATTTCTCGGGAAAGTGACCTGACACCCGAACGGTTAGAAGATTTAGGCGTTTTCCTATTGGAGCTAATGGCTTCAGGAAAAGTAGCTACAAAAGCAGAGGAAGTCGCTATCAAAAAAGTCTTGTTACATTACTATAAACACATCCGAAAAGGACATTCTTTAGCTTCGTTGTATCAATTTATCGATGATAAAAAAGATACGCTCATATCTGAACTTAAAATACAAGAAGACTACTTCAATATCTACAACTTTTTACACATCCTATCTGAATATGTAGATGGTGGTTTGTACAGTTTCCTTTTTAACGTAAGCGAAGACCAAACCTACAAGATTGAAGACAAACGGTTGATTGTTTTTGAACTCGATGAAGTCAAGGACAACAAGGAAATCCTTTCAGTTATGTTGAAGCTTATTAAATCGGCAATACAACGTACAATCTGGAGAAACAGAGCCGAAAAGGGCATCATTCTGTTTGATGAATTTGCGAAACAACTCAAATTCGGAAACGTGCTAGAAAGTGTAGAATTTTACTATCAAGCCATTAGAAAACAGAATGGAGCTATTGGCATAATTCTACAATCTATAAATCAGCTGCCTAACAATTCAACATCGGCAAGTATTCTGGAAAACACCCAAGTTGTGTATAGTCTTAATAACGAAAAAGGATATGAAGAACTTCAAAAACGATTGAACCTTTCTAGCCATGATTTAAACCAATTAAAATCCATTAGAAACAATCTTACTGGAGCAAGAAAGTACACCGAAATGTTTATCAAAATTGGAAAAGAAAGTAACATTTTCCGATTAGAAGTTCCAAAGGAGGTCTACGCAGCATATCTCACAGACGGTCAAGAAAGCGACCGCATAATGCGGATTTATGAAAAAACAAATGATATGGAAAAAGCCATAAATACATTCATAAAACAACAGCCATAGGCTGATTTAATATTAATCTTTAAAATAAATACTCATGAAGAAAAAAATCAAAATCTTAGGGATAGCGTTAACCTTTGCCCTTTTAATGCCAGCAGGCGCTGCCTGCCAGGGAATGCCAGTATATGATAATACCAACTTTATCAGTTTTGCAAAATCCTTGATTGAATCTGCAAAACAAACCTCACAGTTATTAAAATCAGTTGAGTTTTTAAAAAAACAAAAAGAGAATATCGAGAAGGTAAACAATGTCATAAAACAATTAAAGGCGGTGCGTGAATTAGCAAGGAATAATCAGAAGCTATTTGATATTGTACAAGACGATTTGCGAGAGATTCTCAATTCACCATACATCAAGCCAGATGAAGTTAATCGGGTTTCGGAATCCTTTAATTCCATTATCGAAAGTTCTTTAGAAGGTTTGGAATTTATTGACCAGGTACTATCAAGTGACAATCTAAAAATGACAGATGCCGAACGTGCCGAAGTTCTAAATGCAAAAGAACTAGAATCCAAAGAAATGGTAGCAGAAATTGAAGCTAAAACCAGACGTTACAGAGAGATTATTGCCTTTAGAAGAATGCAGGATAAAATCAACAATAGAGAAACCAATTACTAATGGCAGGTATTTTTTTAGGCATAGGGTTAGAATATATTGATGCTGTTTTTACCACCATCAAGAACAGCGATTTTTCTCAGTACGCCATTACTGGAATGAAAACGCTGGCCATTCTATTCTTTCTTATTAATATTCTAAAAAAATATAATGAAGGTGTCGCCAATGATGAGGGCTATACTTGGGGGCTTACGCCTTCGGAATTAGCAAAGAATTTTGCAGTCGTTATACTAGTTATTTTTTCTACACAGGTATTGGGTGTTTTTGATAGCGTTTTAGTCGCTATTGAAGCTCAATATCGAGACACGGCTCCTGCGCTCCTCCCGTTACAGATGCAAGACATCGATTTGGAACTAGATGTGGGCGCATTGGAAGCCGCCAAAAAAGCCTTAGCTATGTTATACGAAGCTTTGGTTACACCTTTATACGGACTTAAAGTATTGTCCTTTATTATTGGAATGTTCCTCTGGTTACTAGATTTATTCATCTATCCTTTATTTCTAGCAGAACGTTATTTCTTATTAGGAATCATGCAAGCTTTTTTTCCTTTGGTAATCAGTCTAGCCGTATTCGAAAAGTTCAGAACACTAGCCTATAACTTCTTCAAACTCTACGCAGGGGTTTATATGCTAGTACCTGCCTTTTTTCTGGTAAATGTATTTGTAAACAATCTCTACACAGAAATCAATACTAATTTCTGGTCCGATTTATTCGGAACGGATTGGGGAAGTGACTTTTTTGCTCCCTTACTGCAATTTGGCTCAATAGGATTCATCGTCTTACTCAAATTCAAACTCTATCGCAGAGCTACATCTTTTGTATTTAAACTCTTTAGCGCCTAATCAATTATGAAAACACCTTATAAAAATATTTACAACGTACTGAAGCTAAATCGTTTCATTGTACTAGCCGTCATCACAGCAGCTGCTCTTACTTGTATCATTTCTGTGCTACTAGTTGTAAAACTCCATAAAGAAACAGTTAACAACGCTTTTGTAGTCAATACCGATGGACATGTAATTCCATTAAAGCTCGTTTCTCAAAAGGAAAATTTAGAAGTAGAAATACTGGCACATTTAGAGCTTTTTCATACTTATTTCTATAACATAGATGCCAGTAATTACGAAAAGAATCTAGAGAAAGCATTATGGTTAGGAAATAGTTCTGTGGATGCTTTGTACAGACAGAAAAAAGCAGATGGGGTTTACAATCGGCTATTGCAATATTCATTGGTTCAAAAGGTGCTGAAGATTAAATCTAAAATCGATATACAAAAAGAACCGTATCGCTTTGAAACTACAACCGTTTTTGAAATTAATAGAGGTTCAATAACAGACACTTATGAATTAAACACTACAGGAAACCTTATCCATATAGATAGAAACTTCCCAAAAAACACCCACGGATTGTTGATGACCAACTTTTTTGAAAACACCCTTAAAAAAATGGAGAATTATGAAAATTGAAAAGAATAAAATTGTCTTTGCGGCAGTCATTATATGTGTGGTGCTTTTTATCGGGTCGTACTCAGTAATCATGCTTGGTGAAGATGAAGAACCGGCCATTGAGAGCAATCAAATCCCTGTTCCTGAATTGGAACGCGACCAGAAAGAATACCAATCTAAATTAGAGGCTATAGATGACCTAAAAGAAGTAAGACAGACAAATGCACCAAGCATCTACGATGAACGCTTATTTGATTCCACGGGAGTTTATGACCCTGATTTATTGGACAAACAAAAGATGCGAATTGTAGATAGCATATACAATGAAGGGCGTATCAGTTATTCCGATAGAGGTTTTAGAAAATTGAAAACCGAAGCTTCCCCAAAACAAATCATAAGAGATACTATTCCTCATATCGAGGAAAAAGAAACCATTGTTATGGCCAAGGAATTGGGATTAGAACATCAACTGTTTTTCGCTTCAAATCCCATTAAAAATGAAACACTAGAACATCAAAATACGGATGAAACCATTTATGTTCGAGTGGATGGTACGCAAACCGTAAAAAAGGATTATCGCCTACAAATGCGCCTTACTAAAGATGCAGTCATCAATGGTATATCCGTTCCCAAAAACAGTCCGGTTTATGGCTTTGTAAGCTTTAAACCCAATCGAACAATATTGACAATAGAAAACATCAATCATAAACCTGTAAAGCTAAAGGCCTTTGACCTACAAGATGGTAGTGAAGGTGTTTATATCGAGAATAGCTTTCGAGCTGAAGCTAGACAGGAAGTTGTGGGTGATTTAGTAGATGACATCAATATAGTGGGAGTTCCACAAGTAAGTGGTATCAAAACAATATTCCAACGAAACAACCGAACTGTAAAAGTTACGGTAACTGATAATTATCAACTTATTTTAAAACCAACGCTATGAAAACATACATTATAACCTTGCTAGTTATCTCCTCAAACTGGATAACAGCGCAACAATTACTAGATACAATTTACGCCAATGACAAAAAGAATGTAGCATTGTTTTTTTCAGAACCTATTCGTCAGGGAATAACAGGAACATCCAATTTTGTGTTTACATACAATAGGGAAAAAGAGCAATATTTTGGTTTGCTGCAAGCGACACCTGGAACAGAAAGCAACCTCTTGACTATTACCAATAATGGTAAAGTCTATTCTTATATCTTAAAATATAAAGAGCAGCTTTCAAAGTTAAATTATTTTATTCCTGAATTTGAAAGCATAGGAAATGAAAAGTCTGAAGAAATTAAACAGAAATCTATTGTTAAGTCTACAAATGAAAACAGAGCTAAATATTTTCAAAAGTTTAGTGATTACCTATTGAAATCAAAGTACGACCCCATTGCTACTAAACGTAAAAAGGGTATCAAATTACAATTACAGAAAAGAGTTTATAATGCTACTGAAGTATACATGGTATTTGAAATCAAGAATAAATCTGGAATTGATTTTGAAATTGATTACCTAAATGTTTACAAAGTAAATGGAAATAAAAAGAGAAAGGCATCTTTCCAGCGCCTATCTCAAGTAGTGATTTACAAATACAAGATGCCAATTATTGTCGAGACTGGAGATTATAAACGATTTGTCTACGTCCTGCCTAAATTTGTTCTTGGGGATGATGAAAAGTTGATGGTTGAATTGAAGGAATTGAAAGGTAGTAGGAAAATTATTTTGAAAACTAAATAACTTCATTTAAATCCTTATTAAAATTAAGTTTTTCTCGTAGTACTTTCATATCATCACTAACCTTTCTATCTAAAATTTTTGCATAGTGTTGTGTCGTTTTTAAAGATTTATGACCAAGCATTTTACTAACAGACTCAATAGGCACACCATTGGTAAGTGTAACTGTAGTGGCAAAAGTATGACGTGCCAAATGAAACGTTAAGTTCTTATTTATTTCACATAAATCTGCTATCTCCTTTAAATAAGCATTCATCTTTTGATTGCTCAAAACTGGTAATAATCTATCGTCAGACGATAAATGAGAGTAGTTACCATATTTTTTGATTACAGCTTCTGCTGTTGGAAGTATTGGAATATTACTACGAGTATCCGTTTTAGTTCTTTTGATTTTAATCCACTTATCACCATCAATACCAATAACTACATCATCTTTAGTTAGCTTTTTGACATCTGCATAAGCCAAACCGGTAAAGCAACAAAAGATAAAAATATCTTTAACTTGGTCTAAGCGGTCAGTATGTAATTCCTTTTCCACCATTTTCTGAATTTCTTCTTTAGTCAGAAATTCTCTATCAACGATTTTCAATTTAGCTTTCCAATGAAGGAAAGGGTCTTTATCAATCCAATCATTAGCATGAGCTATTCTTACTATTTTTTTAAAATTAGTTATGTATTTAATGGCTGTGTTATGGCTACAATTTCTTGTGGTTTTTAAATAATATTCAAATCCACAAATAAATTTATGGTCAACCATTTTAACCAGAATATCTCGAGCTTTATATTCTTTCCTTATATATTCAGATACATGTTTTTTAGCAGTTTTATAGCGTTCTGCTGTACCAGCAGCAAAGTCTTTTCCAATAAGTTTATTAACTTTTATATTATGTTCTTCAAAAATTTCCAATAACATCCGTTTGTTCGAGTCTTTACCTAAGTAGGCATCTCTAAGAAGAATAGCAGTAATAGGTTTTTCATCTGACACAAATCGCTGTTCAATAGAATATATCTTATTCCTTATAGTAGATACATAACGATTTATTTCTTGAGATTCTTGAGAATTACCTCTAACGACACTAGCTTCAGAGTTCCAGTTATCTATAAGTACTTTACGGCGAATGCTAAGTTCTGCGCGTTGACCGTCTAAAGTAATTCTAAGATAGATATTAGCTCGCCCAGAATTATCTGCTTTAAACTTTTTGATATAAAAAAGTAGAGAGAATGAATTATTCATGAGTATTTGTTGTTATTTCTTCTTCAATCTACAAAAAAAACAACAAAGCATATTACTTATAACTATCTTATTTACAGTATTTTAAAAATCATTCGGAGTCAGTTGAAGGTGTCTCCAACTGACTCCGAATTAGCCCCTTTTTCTTTACTGTTTTATACCTCTAATTGATACTTTATAAAATTTAAAAAGCCCATAAACATAATGTTTACGGGCTTTTAGTAGAATTTAGTAAATTCTCAGCGGAGAAAGAGGGATTCGAACCCCCGGAGGTGTGACCCTCAACAGTTTTCAAGACTGCCGCATTCGACCACTCTGCCATTTCTCCTGAGTGCCTCATCAGGTATTCCCTGAATGCGGGTGCAAATATATAAAGGTTTTCTTATCTAATAAAGCCTTTTCTTAATTATTTTTTATCTCTGTGATTTCAAAACTTTTTCAAAGAAATGAAAAGGTTGAATTTCAGTTATTTATTACCTTGCCACGATGACAAAACCGCTTGTAAGTATCCTTATTCCATTTAAAAATGTTGATGAATATTTTGAAGAATGCTTAAAATCCATCCAAAATCAGACCTATAAAAACTGGGAGGTTGTTGCCGTAAACGATAATTCAAGCGATGATAGTCTAGCAATTGCTAAAACTTTTGCAGCCAATGATGATCGATTTAAAATATTTTCAAATGACGAATCCGGCATTATAACGGCACTTAGAAAAGCATACGCACATAGTAGTGGCAATTTTATATCAAGAATGGATGCTGATGATCACATGAGCCCAGAACGAATAGAAGTCATGGTCAATTCTCTAGTACAACAAGGAAAAGGAAGTCTTGCTGTAGGGAAGGTAAAATATTTTTCAAAAGCAGGAGTAAATGACGGTTACGACCGATATGAGAAGTGGTTGAACAAATTAACCGCTACCGGTGATAATTTTAAAGAAATATATAAGGAATGCGTAATACCCTCCCCTTGTTGGATGGTACATAAAGAAGATTTTGAAGCTAGCGATGCTTTTAATGCTAATCGTTATCCTGAAGATTATGACCTTGCCTTCCGTTTCTATGAATTAGGCTTAAAGTGCATACCCTGCACCACTACCCTACATTATTGGCGAGATTACGACAACAGAACATCGCGAACCAGCGAGCACTACGCACAGAATTATTTCTTGGAAATTAAGTTGCACTACTTCTTAAAATTGGAATACAAAACAACAGACCATCTAGTGGTATGGGGCGCTGGTAAAAAAGGAAAAACGATTGCCAATCTGCTTGTAGAGAAAAATATTGCTTTTCAATGGGTCTGTGATAATGAAAAAAAAATTGGGAAAGATATTTACGGTATCCGCCTGAACCACTACTCTAACTTAAAAGAATCAAAAAATTCCAAAACCATTATTACCGTTGCTAATGAAGATGACCAAACTATGATCAAATCGTTTTTTAAAGAATTAAAACAAAAGCCATCGGTAGATTATTTCTTCTTTTGCTGATTATAGACGAACAAAAATATTAGTTGATTTCTCACAAGCTTCTAATTTCAAAATAATTATCTTTGCTATAATCAAAATTAGGAATGCAATTTAAATATCCAGAACTTCTTTGGGGTCTTTTACTACTACTCATTCCTATATTAATTCATCTATTTCAATTACGCAGATTTAAGAAAACACCGTTTACTAATGTAAAGTTCTTAAAACAAGTAGTTTCTGAATCTAGAAAAAGCAGCACTTTAAAAAAATGGTTACTGTTATTTACCAGAATGGGCTTACTAGCTGCATTAGTTTTTGCATTTGCCCAACCATTTATGGCTAACGATAATGCCCTACAAGAAAAGGAAAACGTTTTTTATATAGATGATTCTTTTAGCATGAACGGGCAAATTGACAATGGTAGCCTATTTAAAAATACCATTCAAGATTTTATAACCAACATACCTTCTGATCAACGTTTTACCTTATTCACCAATAAACAGGTATATAAAGATATTGATATAAAAGATATTCAAAATGACCTTCTAAATCTCTCCGTAGGTTCAGAGCAATTAGGTATTTCTGAAATTATTTTAAAAGGAAAAACCTATTTCAGTGATAATACCACTTCACAAAAAAACTTGGTGCTTATATCAGATTTTCAACAACGTCTGGGCAATTTAACTAATGTAGATTCAACCAGCACCATCAACGTGCAGTATATAAAACCTGGTAATACAATTATCAGCAATACGGCTATAGATACGGTTTTTATAGCGGAGCGTAGTAATGATAACATAGAGGTAGTAGCACAATTAACTACAAATTCTGAAGAAAAGACCATACCTGTGTCTTTATTTAATGATGCTAAGCTAATAGCAAAAACAGGCGCTAATTTTGATCAAAACAAAAAAGCGGATGTACGCTTTACCATAAATGCAAAAGACATTATCTTGGGTAAGGTAACCATTATGGATACGGGGTTGGATTATGACAATCAATTCTTCTTCAACATTGACGAAAAATCGAAAATTAAGGTTTTGGTAATTGGCAATACTTCTGCGGATTATTTAAAACGCATATATACCGATGAAGATTTTAGCTTTACCAGTAGTACGTTAGCGCAATTAAATTATAGCACTATTGAAAATCAGGATTTAGTAGTTCTAAACGAAATATCAAAATTACCAAGCTCGCTTATTACCGCGTTGAAATCTTTAAATACCAACGGAGGTAGTTTTGTATTCATACCTGCTACAAAAGGCGATATTGACTCTTACAATCAATTATCTAGTGCTTATAATGCAAGTAGGTTCTCTACTGAAATAGAACAAGAAATACCCATCGCCATTGTAAAAACTGCGCACCCGTTATTTGAGAATGTATTCGATAAGAAAGTAACGGATTTTCAATTCCCTAGTGTTCAAGAACGCTATAGAATTAGCACAAAAGCTCCGGTGGCATTGTCTTATCAAAATAACGAACCCTTTTTAATAGGGTCAAAAAACGCCTATTTCTTTACTGCGGCTTTAAGTAGTGATAATTCAAATTTCAAGAATTCGCCCTTAATTGTTCCTGCTTTTTACAATATGGGTATGAATAGTTTAAAACTTCCACCATTGTATGCAAGTATTGGTAGCAAAACGGAAATAGAATTACCCCTTACTTTGCAACAAGATGATATCATTAAAATAGCTAATGATAATAATGAGTTTATTCCTCAGCAACGGGTATTACCTAAAAAGGTTCAGGTTAATTTTATAGAAAACCCCAAAGAAGCCGGTATCTATAAAATTATACATAATGATAAAACGATAAGACACATCAGCTTTAATAATGACAGAAAAGAGAGTGAATTATTATATACTGCGCTCCCAGAAAATAACAGTAATACATCAGTATCAAATTTCTTTTTAGAAAGTCAAAAAGACAATACCATTAACGAGTTTTGGAAATGGTTTGCTATTTTAGCACTGGCTTTTGTTTTAATAGAAACGGTACTGCAAAGATTCTTAAAATAACCTATTAACATACCACCCATAACCCTATGAATATACTTTTAAAATCAGTGACTATAGTAAATGGGAGCAAGAAGAACCTTCATTTAAAAAAGAGGGATATTCTTATTAAAAATGGCGTTATAGATGCTATTGAGACTACTATTGAGCCTGCCGGTAAAACAAAAGTTATAGCCATAAAGGATTTACATGTTTCAATTGGTTGGTTTGATAGCGGAGTTAGTTTTGGAGAGCCTGGTTATGAAGAAAGAGAAACTATTGAAAACGGATTACTAACTGCTGCAAAAAGCGGATTTACAGATGTTATTTTAAATACGAGTAGTAACCCAACACCAGATTCCGCATCAGATATTGTATACTTAAAAAATGCCGCCAAGGATCAATTAACAAGGGTACACCCATTAGGGAATTTGACCGTAAAAGGTGAAGGTGAAGTACTGGCAGAGCTTTACGACATGAAAAATGCCGGCGCCTTGGGTTTTTATGATTATAAACATCCAATGGCAAATGCCAACCTTTTAAAAATCGCCCTACAATATGCTCAAAATTTTGACGGAATGGTGTTTTCTTTTCCGTTGGATAAAAGCATTTCGGGAAAAGGAATTGTCAACGAAGGTGTTACCAGCACAAAATTAGGCTTGAAAGGAATTCCTGCTCTGGCGGAAGAATTACAGATAGCACGAGATTTATTTGTTTTAGAATATACGGGAGGAAAATTATTTATACCTACCATTTCTACAGCAAATTCAGTGAAACTTATAGCCGAGGCCAAGAAAAAAGGATTACAGGTGTTTTGTAGTGTAGCAGCTCACAACCTTGTTATTACCGATAGTGCCTTAGAAAATTTTGACACACAATTTAAAGTAATGCCACCACTGAGAACGGCAGCAGATATTAAAGCACTTCAAAAAGGAGTGAAAAATGGAACAATAGATTTTGTGACATCTGACCACACTCCTCTAAATATAGAACTAAAGCATGTAGAATTTGACAATGCTGATTTTGGAACAATAGGACTAGAAAGCATATTCGGTATGCTAAATGAACTTTTTAATATTGAAGAGACCATTGCCTTGCTAACTAAAGGGCGTTCTGTTTTTGGAATGACAGAGCCACAGCTAGAAGTTGGACAAGAAGCAAACCTTTCGCTTTTTACTACAGATGACACTTATGAATTTTCACAAGATCAGATCTTTAGCTCCAGCAAAAACTCCATCGCAATTGGCAAGCAAATGAAAGGAAAAGTAGTAGGTGCCATTGCAAATAATCAATTAGTTTTAAATAAATAACATGGAGAAATCTCCCGAAATACCAGGCAGAACTACAGCAATAGTTGCCTATTTAACCATCGTTGGGGCAATAATCGCCCTATCTATGAATAACGAACCACAGTATCGTTTTGCAAGAATACATACCCGTCAAGCATTTGGTCTACACTTAATGTTTCATGGCTTTGCTATATTTTCTAGTGTATGGTTCAACCAATATGCGCTTTATGGCTTATACCTGTGCTACATTGTACTTTGGGTATATGGCTTTATTGGTGCATTGAGCAACAAAGAACAAATTGTGCCTATTGTAGGTCCGTATTTTCAAAAATGGTTCACTTTTATTAAATAATATAATGACAACAGCTCCCCTATCTTTAGAACACATTATTAGACCATCTAGTCTTACAGATAAAAAACCGCCAGTTTTATTTATGCTGCATGGTTACGGTAGTAATGAAGAAGACTTATTTTCCTTTGCACCAGAATTGCCAGAAGAACTATGCATTATTGCTGTTCGCGCTCCTTATATTTTACAACCTTATGGTTATGCATGGTATGCCATTAATTTTGATGACGAAAAAGGAAAATGGAGCGATGATGACCAAGCTATAGCATCCCGTGATAAAATCAAGACCTTTATAGAAGAGGCTTGTTCTACGTACGGTTTGGATGAAAACAATGTAAACCTTTTAGGCTTCAGTCAGGGTACAATTCTTAGCTATGCCGTTGCATTATCATATCCTGAAAAAGTAAAAAACATTATTGCATTAAGCGGATACATCAACGAATCCATTTTAGTAGATTCTTATAAGGAAAACAACTTTGACAACCTTAATTTCTACAGTTCTCACGGAGATATGGACCAAGTGATACCCGTAGATTGGGCAAGAAAGGCACCAGAACTTTTAAAGAACTTGGGCATTAAACATGTATATGAAGAATTTCCTGCAGGGCATGGTGTTGCACCGCAGAATTTCTACGCTCTTAAAAAGTGGATTTCGGATAAAATTTAATTGCTTCGCGTATATAATAAGTGATCTACCAAAGTAAAGTCTACCCCAAGATCATCTTTTAGTTCGTACTTGATCAATAGTTCTCCCCAATATTTTCCATCCGAGAAATCGGTAAGAATCCATTTGTGGTTTAGAACCTTTATTTTATTGATTTTAAAATCGCTCTGCATTCCCTCGTAAGGCACTAATGGGTTATCCCCTTTTTGCGCATTGGTTTCCAATAATTTATCGGCAACGTATCCAGCAGGGTCTTGCAAGTCTAAATGCTCAAAATAAGCTAAGGCATCATCATTGTTTTCTAATGAAAAGTACTGCATATCCAATACTTTCAAAGATGATCTTTGAACTGAGTCTTTCAACAGTTCTACCTTACTTTCCAATTTGGAAATTTTTTCTGCATTTGCTTCTGCCATATTTCCACTACTTACAAATAAGTACAGGCATATTAAAGACACAAATAAAAAAAAGTAAAGAAATATTCTGCTTTTCATAGTTAAATGCTGATTGTTAAATTATCGTAGGCCAAATGTACATTATTCGGCAATATTTTTTCTACCTCGTCATGAAAACCAAGCAAATGGCTAATGTGAGTAAGGTATGCTTTTTCTGGCTTAATTTCTTTTATGAACGCAAGGGCTTCCTCTAAATTGAAATGAGAAATATGAGGCTCTATACGCAATGCGCTAACTACAAGAACCTTAGTACCTTTTATTTTTTCTTTTTCTTCTGGCAGTACCGTTTTTACATCTGTCAAATAGGTAAAGTCTCCTATTCTATAGCCAAATACCTGTAACTTATTATGTAATACATTTATAGGAGTCACATCTTTGTTACCAATTGAAAAAGGTACATTGTTTTCTATAAGATTAATATCTACGGTAGGTGCGCCCGGATATTTGTTTTTTTCTTGAAATATGTAGTCAAATCGTTTTTTCAATGATTTTACTACTCTACTATGAGCATAAATTGGAATATTACCTTGCCTGAAGAAAAAGGGGCGAATATCATCTAACCCGGCAGTATGATCAGAATGTTCATGGGTATACAGAATACCATCTAAATGATTTACATTCTCCCTAAGCATCTGCTGACGAAAATCCGGACCACAATCAATAACATAATCGTAATCATCCCATGAAAGTAAAACCGAAACCCGCAATCTTTCATCCTTTGGGTTATCACTTAAACAAACCGGATGCTTACTGCCAATTATGGGAATACCTTGAGAAGTTCCCGTTCCTAAAAAAGTAACACGTAAATTGTTAGTCATGTATTACAAATTTAATTCCTTTTTAATAAAATTGGTTATTGAAAATTATAAGATCGCTGTATTTAAAAGGGAATAAAAACAATAACCGAAACTTATGCCATTTTTTTGCGGCTATTGCACATTGTAACAACCATTCTTTATAACTTTGTTAAAAGCTAAACAGGTAAAAAATGGCATCGGTATTAAAAAGAGATAGTGTTTTTGAAAATATTCCCTCTATTAAAGCAAAAACCCTACGCATAAATCTGAATCCGGATATATACGGAACTTTCGCAGAAATTGGCGCCGGACAAGAAACCGCACGTCATTTCTTTAGATCAGGTGGTGCTTCTGGTACCATTGCAAAAGCAATGAGTGCTTACGACAAAGATTTTAGTGATGCTATTTACGGTATTGAGTCTGATGGACGCTATGTAACACAGGCAAGATTAAAAACCATGCTACATTATGAAATGCAATTGATGGAAGAGCGTATTAGTCGTGATAACCACCCAGAAAGGTTATTCTTTTCATATGCAAATACTGTAGCCACAATTGATTTTTCTAAAAGATATAAAGGTCATGGTTGGATCGGTATTCGTTACCAACTAGACCCAAATCAAAAAGAATATGACGAGATAATTCTTCATATTCGTTTTAAGCAGAACGAAGCAAGACTACAACAAGAGACATTGGGTATTCTTGGGGTAAACTTAATTTATGGTGCTTTTTACAAGTATCATAAACCTAAAAAAATGTTGAAATATTTATATGACCATATAGATAAGGATACGCTAGAGATTGATATGATCAACTTCTCTGGACCAAACTTTAAAGAGGTTGATAACCGTTTAATGAGCTTACAGCTTATTAAGAATGACATGACAGATGCTGTAATGTTCGGTCCTGACGGCAATAACCTATTACCTGCTGCTGTACTTTACAAAAAGAACATATTGGCATTACGTGGTAGTTTTAGACCCGTTACCAAAGTGAATTTAGATATGTTTGAAAAGTCTTATGACATTTTCATTCGTGATAAAGGTGTTGATCAAAACAATACTATCGTTATTTTTGAAATAACACTATCTAACCTTAAAGCATCCGGTGAAATTGATGAGCAAGATTTCATGGACAGAGCAGAATTACTTTGTTCTCTTGGTCATTCTGTAATGATTTCAAAATTCCAGGAATATTACAAATTGGTAGAGTACTTTAATAACTATACCAAAAATAGAATTGGTTTAACCATGGGTGTAAACAACCTGGTAGACATATTCGATGAAAAATACTACCGTCATTTAAGTGGTGGCATTTTAGAGGCATTTGGTAAATTATTCTTTAAAGATTTACAGGTGTATCTATACCCAATGAAAAATGCTGATACCGGTCAAATCATGACCAGTAATAACGTTAAAGTGCACCCACGTATGAAAGAATTATATAAATTCTTTAAGTACAACGGTAAGGTAATGGACATCATAGATTACGAACCAGAGGTAATGCATATTTTCTCTAGGGATGTTCTTAAAAAATTAATGAACAACGACGAAGGTTGGGAACAAATGCTACCAGAAGGAATTGCTGAAATCATTAAACAAAAACAACTGTTCACTAGAAAAACAGAAGACCAAGAAACAGAATAAACATTTGATTTTCAATATATAAGAAACGAAAAACGCCCATTTGAGATGGGCGTTTTTTTATATAATCAACTAAATATCAATCTAATAGCTGCGCTGCATGATCTTTAGTTTTTACTTTATCAATTACTTTTGTAACTATACCTTCACCATCTACCACAAAGGTTTTTCTATGGATACCATCATACTCACGACCCATAAATTTCTTTAAGCCCCAGACACCAAATGCATTGATAACGGTATGGTCTTCATCTGCCAATAATGGAAAAGGAAACTCATATTTCTCTTTAAATTTAGCTTGTCTTTTTTCAGAATCTGCACTTACCCCTAAAAGTTCATACCCTTCAGATTGTAATTCTTTATAATTATCCCTTAAATTACATGCTTCAGCAGTGCAACCAGGAGTGCTTGCTTTTGGGTAGAAAAAAACAATTAGTTTTTTACCTGAATAGTCCTCTAATTTAATAGTATTTCCATCTTGATCTTTAGCAGAAAACGATGGCACTTTATCACCAACTTTTAACGTATTCATAAATGAAGTTTTATAAATTTGTGTTTAAATATTTGCAATCAAAATTAAACAATTAATGACGAAAGCCGAAAAAATAGCATTTACAATTTCTACTCTTAAGGAGCTATATCCAGAAATTCCTGTGCCATTGGACCATAAAGATCCGTATACTTTATTAATTGCCGTATTAATGTCTGCTCAGAGTACAGATGTTAGGGTAAATAAAATTACTCCCCTCCTATTTGCAAAGGCAGAAAACCCTTATGACATGATTAAATTAAGCGTTGATGAAATCAGGGAAATCATAAAACCGGTAGGCCTTTCACCAATGAAAGCCAAAGGAATTCATGGTTTATCGCAAATTTTAATTGATAAACATAATGGTGAAGTACCACAAGAATTAGCATATTTAGAAGAATTACCAGCTGTAGGTCATAAAACGGCAAGTGTTGTTATTTCACAAGCTTTTGGTATACCGGCTTTTCCTGTAGATACTCATATTCATAGATTATTATATAGATGGGGATTTACGAACGGGAAAAATGTGGTACAAACAGAAAAAGATGCAAAACGTTTATTTCCTAAAGAAATTTGGAATGATCTTCATTTACAAATTATCTGGTATGGTAGAGAATATTCACCTGCAAGAGGTTGGGATTTGGAAAAAGATATAATTACGAAAACAATTGGGAGAAAAACGGTACTTAACGACTACTATAAAAAGAAAAAAACCCGCTAAAAGCGGGTTTTTATTATTAATTCAAAAATACTTCGAATTCTAAATCTTCGTGTTCAAATTCATAGAGGGCTTGTGAATAGCTCAATAAGAAGTTGATTGTCTTCGGACAAACTTTGTTAAATCCGGTCTGTTCTTGGTAATCTGAGTAAATTTTTTCCATACTTCCTACGTTGTTACAATAAAATAACGCAGCAAATTTGGAAATATTGTTTATTCTATTTTCTACTCCAAATTAATTCGTAAGAACTATGTTGTTTTTTTCAATGATTTTTCTAAGATTAATTAAAGCATAACGCATTCTACCTAAAGCAGTATTAATGCTAACACCAGTGTTTTCAGAGATTTCTTTGAAACTCATATCTTTATAGATACGCATTAAAAGAACTTCTTTTTGATCATCTGGCAACTCTTCAACCAATTGTCTTAAATCAGTATCGATTTGATTTTTTATTAATTGTTTTTCGGCATTTAACTTATCATCACCAATTACAGAGAAGATATTAAAGTCATCGCTACCTTCAAACATTGGCATTCTTTTGTTTCTTCTAAAGTGATCTATGATCAAGTTATGAGAAATTCTCATTACCCAAGGTAAAAATTTACCTTCTTCACTATACTTACCTCTTTTTAAAGTTTTAATAACCTTAATAAAAGTGTCTTGAAAAATGTCTTCTGTGATATCCCTATCTAAAACCTTAGAATAGATAAAACTAGTAATACGTTGGTTGTGTCTGTTAATTAAAACTTCAAGAGCACCTTCGTTACCGTTGATGTAATCTTTAACTAATTCTGAGTCTTCAATTTGTAGTTTCATACGAGTTACTTTCTTTAATTGGTTAAGATTGGGTTAATCCTTTTAGTTAATTGGTTTGTTTTTTATTTCTGATATAAAACTAGAGAAAAGGGGGGCTGTAGGAAAAAGTATGTTGTCAAAACACGTATTTATGATGTGAAACATCGAAAAAGTATATTTCTGCACAATAAATACAATTTCAGATAGTTCAGCGGAGAAATGTAGGAAAGACAAAAATGAGCTAAAAGCCCTTTATTATTAGCCCTGCATTACTATACCTATATATAAGGTAAGACAGAAAAGCTTGTTCTCCTACAAGGAATATGACGCTCACTAGCAATAAATGACAGTACTAAACCCATTTAAAACAAAAAAAAACCCTTGGGCAATGCCCAAGGGTTTATATATAATTGTAAGATTTTTCTAATTCAAGTTACTCTCAAACTGCAATCCGTCTACTTCTGTAATATTTAAAGACTTAGAATAAGAAAGCAAAAACTGAATTGTTTCTGGCTTAGCTTTAACTAACTTGGTCTTATTCTGGTCTTTCGTGTATATTTTTTCCATGCTACGTGTTGTTTAGGTTCATCTAAAGAACGACACATCGATGAAGATAGTAGATCCACTCGACCTAAGACCTATTAATTCGTTAAAACTATATTATTGGCCTCTACCAACTTTCTAAGGTTAATTAAGGCGTAGCGCATTCTACCTAAAGCGGTATTAATACTAACACCTGTATTATCAGAAATTTCTTTGAAACTCATATCCTTATATATGCGCATCTCCAGAACTTCTTGCTGATCCTCAGGTAATTCTTTAATCATTCTAAGTAAATCAGAATCTATCTGTTCTTTGATCAATTGTTTTTCGGCATTCAATTTATCGTCTCCTAGCAATGAAAATATATTATAGCTTTCTTTACTATTATACATTGGCATTCTATTGTGCTTTCTAAAATGATCGATAACAAGGTTATGCGCAATTCGCATTACCCAAGGTAAAAATTTACCTTCTTCATTATATGCACCTCTTTTAAGGGTACGTATAACTTTCATGAATGTGTCCTGAAAAATATCTTCGGTTAACTCGCGGTCACCTACTTTAGAATAGATAAAGCCTGTAAGGCGAGAATTATGACGATTGATTAAAGCTTCTATAGCTCTTTCGTCTCCTTGAATATACTGTTTTACTAATTGGGAATCTTCAACTTGTACTACCATAACGTTACTTGTAGGGTTAAAAAGCAGCCCCAAATTCATAATGAATAAGGGTCTAATGGTTAAATTCTAACTTTTAAAAGTAATGTTGCGTTATAGGCTAATGGTATTTTAATGAGATCCCAAAGATATAAAAAAATAAATAGTCTTATAAAAATGTGAAAATTTCTTCATTATTTTTAGATAAACGGCATTTTTTAGTTCAGAAAAAAGGCAAAGCGTATCTTTGTAATCTTAGATATTTGTATGCCTACACTCGCCGAAGTAAATCCGAAAGAAAACATTATTATTAAGGGAGCAAAACTGCACAACCTTAAGGATATTGATGTCGTAATACCTAGAAATAAACTTGTTGTAATAACGGGATTATCTGGTTCTGGTAAATCTAGTTTAGCTTTTGACACCCTATATGCCGAAGGTCAAAGACGTTATGTAGAAAGTCTTTCTTCTTATGCCAGGCAGTTTTTAGGTAAGCTAGACAAGCCAAAAGTAGATTATATAAAGGGTATAGCCCCAGCAATTGCCATTGAGCAAAAGGTGAACTCTACCAACCCAAGATCTACAGTAGGTACCACTACTGAGATATATGATTATATAAAACTATTGTATGCACGTATTGGCAAGACCTTTTCTCCTATTTCTGGTAATGAAGTAAAAAAACATACTGTTACAGATGTGGTAAACCATGTAAAGAAGTATGAAGAGGGAACAAAACTTTTGCTTTTAGCGCCTATTATAATTCGTGAAGATAGAGATGCACTAAAATCCTTGGAGTTATTCTCTAAACAAGGTTATGCGCGTATAAAATATAATGATAAGGTACTACGTATAGACCAAGCTCCTGAGGATATTGGTAAAAAGTTCGATTTGGTAATTGATAGAATCATAACTAAAGATGATGAAGACTTTCATAACAGATTGGCAAATGCCATAGATACAGCCTTTTTTGAAGGTAAAGGCGAATGTATGATCGAAGAATTGGAAGATGGAAAACAAACACCTTTCAGCAATAAGTTTGAATTGGACGGTATGACGTTTTTAGAACCTAATGTTCATCTTTTCAGTTTCAATAATCCGTATGGTGCTTGTCCTAAATGTGAAGGCTATGGAGATGTCATTGGTATAGATGAAGATTTAGTAGTTCCAAATACGGCTTTATCGGTTTATGAAAATGCAATTTTTCCATGGCGAGGGGAAAGCATGAGTTTTTACCGTGATCAATTGGTAAACTCTGCTTACAAATATGACTTTCCTATTCACAAACCTTGGTTTGAGCTTACCGAAGATCAAAGACAATTAGTATGGGATGGCAATGCCCATTTTATAGGTCTGCATAAGTTCTTTGGAATGTTAGAAGAGAAAAGCTATAAGATACAGAACAGGGTGATGCTTTCTAGATATAGAGGAAAAACCAAATGTAATGTCTGTAACGGAAAACGATTACGAAAAGAAACCGATTATGTAAAAGTTGGCGGCGCTTCAATTTCTTCATTAGTAGGTTTGTCAATTGAAAAGCTAATTGTCTTCTTCAATGAGCTACAACTAAATGAAAGTGATGCCACGATTGCAAAGCGACTTTTAGTAGAAATAAACACAAGATTAGGATTTTTAGATAAAGTAGGATTAAACTACTTGACCATAAATAGAAAATCTAACACCTTATCCGGTGGGGAAAGTCAGCGTATAAATTTGGCTACTTCATTAGGTAGTAGCTTGGTGGGTTCTATGTACATATTAGATGAACCTAGTATTGGCTTGCACCCAAGAGATACTGAAAATCTTATTGACGTATTAATATCATTACGAAACTTAGGTAACACGGTAATTGTTGTTGAGCATGATGAAGATATTATGAAAGCGGCAGATATGGTTATAGATATAGGTCCTGAAGCTGGTACTCACGGTGGTGAGGTTGTTGCACAAGGAACCTTAAAAGAAATACTCAAATCAAAATCGCTTACAGCACAGTATCTAAATGGTAAGATGGAGATCAAAGTACCAAAAGAAAGAAGAACATCTAAAAATCATATCACTATAAAAGGTGTAAGAGAACATAACCTTAAAAATATCAATGTTACTTTTCCATTAGATATGTTGACCGTTGTTACAGGAGTATCCGGTAGTGGTAAAAGTACTTTGGTGAAAAAGTTGCTGTATCCTATTATATTAAAAGAGACAGGTGGTTATGGAGAGAAAGCTGGTCAGCATACATCGGTAGAAGGTAAATTCAACCATATTAAACATGTGGAGTTTGTTGATCAAAACCCTATTGGTAGATCTTCACGGTCCAACCCGGTTACCTATATAAAAGCATATGATGATATTAGACATTTATATGCCAATCAGAAACTAAGTAAAATAAGAAATTATCAAGCAAAACATTTTTCGTTCAATGTTGATGGTGGTCGTTGTGAAAAATGTAAAGGTGAAGGCGAGATTACTGTAGAAATGCAGTTTATGGCAGATGTTCACTTGGAATGTGAAACTTGTGGCGGTAAAAGATTCAAGAAAGAAGTTCTAGAAGTAACATTCAACAATGCCAACATAGATGATGTTCTTAATATGACCATTGATGATGCCATTCAGTTTTTTGAAACTGGGGAGCAAACTAGAATTGTCACCAAACTAAAACCATTGCAAGATGTAGGCTTAGGCTATGTAACTTTGGGGCAATCTTCCTCTACCCTATCCGGCGGTGAAGCACAACGTATTAAATTGGCATCTTTCTTAATTAAAGGAAGCACAAAAGATAAAGCATTGTTCATTTTTGATGAACCTACAACCGGATTACACTTTCATGATATTCAAAAATTATTGAAGTCTTTTAATGCTCTTATTAAAAAAGGACATTCAATTGTAGTAATCGAACATAATATAGATTTAATAAAATGTGCCGATTACATTATTGACCTTGGACCAGGTGGTGGAGAAAATGGGGGGCAATTATTAGCAGAAGGTACTCCAGAAGAGGTTGTAAAAAACAAAAAATCTTATACTGCGAGCTACTTAAAAGAGAAATTAACTTAATTTCCAATCCTTTAAAGGATTAACAAATCACAACTAAACCATTGATTATCAATATTATAATCGATGGTTTCTTTTTTTGGCACACTGTTTGTATACTACTAAGGGAATGTGAATAATTACATTTAGAACAACTGCCTAAGGGGCAGATTTAAAACCTTATATTATGAAGAACTTAGTACTACTTTTTACAGCGATGATTTTGAGCACCACAGGTGTTTTCGCTACAGGTATTAACGAAGATAAGGTTGCAACCAGCAATTCTTATAGATACGACAACTCATTTATTTTTATAGAAAACGGAATTACATTTTCTGTTTACCCAGATGGTGAATTTGATTTCTATATAGAAAATCAGGTTTCAGGAAGAAAAAACGGAGTAACATTTAACTCTGGTTATGATTATAGTCCGTTTGCACAATATGATGATTATGGTGCAGTAATTCAAGTTGAAAATGTACCTATCTATTATGACTATTACGGTCGTGTAAGTCAGATTGGTGATGTAGATATCAACTATAGAAACAATAGAGTTCGTAGCGTTGGTAATATGAATGTATATTATAACAACCGTGGTTTTTATGATTACCATACTGGTTACATCAACATATACAACAGAAGTTATGTATACCGTCCATTTCACAGATGGTTTGTAAGACCTGCAGTAGGATTTAGCTTTGTATATAATAGCCCTTACAGAAGATATTATACCCCTGTAAGATACTCATATTATAGTCCTTATAGAAACAATTTTAGAAAGGCTTATGTACATGTAGGTAAACAATACAGATACAACAAGGTTAGAAATAACAGAGCTACCGTATACAGAAATGATAAGAGAGTTGCGGTAAGAAACAACAACTATAGAAGTAATAGAACTGTTGCCAAAAGAGATAACGGTTTAAGAACGAACAGAACGTTGGCATCTAATAATACATCTAGAGCTAATAGAAGTTCAACTGTAAATAGGTCAACAACCGTAAGACGTAGCAATACTAATAGTGGTAGAACAACACAAAATAGAACAGTTACAAGAAGTACTAATAATGGTACGGTTAAAAGAAGTAATAGCTCTTCTGTGCGTACGTCGCCAAACAGAACGGTTACTAAAAGAGAAGTAAGCCGTACACCAAGAAGTACCACTGTAAAAAGAACTACTACTACGTATAAAAAACCGGTAAGCAGAAGTGCAAACACTAGAACTGCAACAAATACCAGAACGCAACGTAGTACTGTATCTAGAAAAGCGACTAGTAGTCCGTCTAGAAGTGCGGTAAGCAGAAGTTCTAGTTCAAGATCAAGATCTGTGAGTAAAGCTCCTGCTAGAAGCTCAAGTTCAAGAACAAGTTCAGCGACTAGAAGTAGCAGAAGAAATTAAAATAAGTTTTTAGGTTGGTTAGTTGTTAAGCGCCGTAGTGATTTAATCACTGCGGCGCTTTTTCTTTTATAGCTTATTACTTTCTGTAAATAGTTTTATGAACTTTTTAGGAAATTCAGTTTTAATATGAATTTCTTCATCAGTCATAGGATGCTTAAAACAAAGTGACCTTGCGTGCAAATATAACCCCTTACCTTTCAACTGCAGTCCATCTAAAAAGTAATCGGCATCACCTAAAATCGGGTTTCCGATAGCAAATAGATGTTTGCGCAATTGATGCCTTCTACCTGTATGCGGACTCAACCTAACCAAATTTAAAAACGAGAAGCGTTTAGAAACAACGGTTTCTATAACTTCAAAAGAAGACCTGGCAGGCTTATCATCTATTTCATAATCAATAGTTCCGTTATTTTTCATTTTGCCAATAGTAACCGCAAAATATTCCTTTTTAATATTCTTATTTTCGAATAACTGATTCAGTTTAGTAATCACACTATTTGTCTTTCCTACTAAAAGTAAACCCGTTGTGGCATAATCTAAACGGTGAACCGGTTGAGGGCTAACAGCGTCATCAGCAGGACTCTTTTGTAAATTTTGAGGAAGTGCATTGGCTACGGTCTTAAATCCGTTACCGCTTACCAATATTCCAGCAGGTTTATTGATAATTGCCAGATACTCATCTTCATAAACTACATCAAGTTTTAACACGAGTCTTGTCTTAACTTTGTTTTCTGATGGATGTTTATAAATTATTTTCTCTCCGCCAATTATCATAGTCGCAGTAGATGCAACAACACCATCAACCAATACCAATTCTTTTTTAATAGCCTTCTTTAAAGCAGATTTCGTTGATATACGCTGAAATACCCCTACTCCATACTCCTGTAATCTTAAAGGAGATATTTGTTCAGGTACAATATGTGTTTCTTTTAGATACATAATAATGCGTCAAAGTTAAATAGGATTTATCGGATATCTAAATGAATCATTTTAGGACTACTAAAAAATTGAAGTGAGTTAATGAACATGAATATATAAGATTAATTTTCGAATGACATTCAATCAACCAATAAACGTATCTCATGAAGAAAATCAATCATAAAATTCTTAGACAGCTAATTATTCTAACGTTGATTGTTTTTCTAGGTGGATTGATTATTAAATATATGCTTCCTTACATATCTGGAGTCCTTGGTGCACTTACCCTTTACGTAGTATTAAGAAAATGGATGTTGAAATTAATCAATAAAGGAGTTAAAAGAATGTGGGCGGCAATGCTACTCATTTTTGCGGCATTTGTTGGTATTTTCATTCCCTTGACAGGAGCTGGTTTTATGTTGAGCTCAGAGCTAGGCAACTTGGCTGACAAATCTGAACAGGTAACAAAAGCTTTTAAAGATCAAGTATCTAAAATAGAAAAATATATAGGTTACGATATTTCATCAACAATTGACCCCCAACAGGCATCTGGTTGGTTCACAGACAATATGCAAGGTTTTGCCAATAGCACTTTTAATATTTTTATCTCTCTAGGTATTTTACTATTCCTATTATATTATATGCTGAAAAGCCCGAAAGAACTAAAAGAATCTCTATTAGAATATATTCCATTAAGCAATAAAAATTTAGTAACATTAGGTAAAGAAATAGATAGTGTAGTACGTTCTAATGCTATTGCCATACCTCTAGTTGCTATAGCACAAGGAATTATAGCATTGATAGGATTCTATATTTTTGGAGTAGAGAATCCGCTTTTCTGGTTTGTAATTGTAACCATTGGCTCTATGATTCCTTTCATCGGAACATTTATAGGGATCTTTCCGGTATTTGTATTAAGTCTTGCTAGTGGAGAGGACTTTCAAGCTTGGGGCGTACTAATATATGGCGTTACCGTGGTAGGAATGACCGATAACTTTATTAGGCTTTTTGTTCTTAAAAAATTAGATAGCACACACCCGTTAATCACATTAATAGGCGTTTTAATAGGTATTCCCCTTTTTGGTTTTGTTGGACTGATTTTTGGTCCGTTGATAATCAACCTATTTTTAATAATCGTAAAAATATATAAACAGCAATACGGTATTCAAAAACCGAATAGGCAACGTGCACAACAAATGTAATTATCGGCGCAAGTATTTACTTAGAAAACCATAAACATCTTCAGATATTTTAAAACGATAAAGAACACCTACGTAGAATACCATCATTAAAATACTTTTAAGAACAATATTAAGTAGCGGATGAAAATCAAAGCTAAAAGCAGAAAAAATAGCCGCTTCAACAACCAATAACGCAAACACCTTTAAAGTCTCATTTGTAAATGGCAACATTTTAAATTTAGATTTCACATATCCTAATTTTAAAGTATTGTATATAAAAAAGGCGCTAAAACTAGCAATGGCAGCACCATTTATTCCATACTTGGGAATTAGCCAAAGATTAAATAAAATGGCAAGAAGAGCCAACAAAACTCCGAAAAATAAAATAGACCGATAGTAATCAGAATTGAATAGAATCGAATTATTGTTTCCCAGCAAAGCATCATACACCTTCACCAATCCAACCCAAAAGACGATCATGTATCCACCGGAATACTTTTCTGGCAGCAACTCATAAAGTTCATTCAAATTTAGTAGGATGAGAAGAAAAAGAATACCAGAAACAATGAATAAGGTCAATGAGCTTTTTTGATATAATTGTGCAAGCGCAGGCTTATCGTTATCGTTTAAATAAGTTGCCGTCAACGGGTATGTTATTTGATGCATTGCCCTAGATGGTACCGCAATGGTTGATGCAATAAACCCAGCTACAGCATAGAAAGCTACATTTTCAAGCTCAAGAAAGTTATTCAGCATCACCTTATCAACCTCCATAAGAACAATAGCAGTAGATCCACCCAAAATAATAAGAGCGCTATACTTAACTATGGTCTTCCAATTTTCAGGAAGTGTAAAATTCAATTTAGGTTTACGCACCGTGTATGCATAGAGTTTCATGATTACAGCACGTACAAGATAGAAACCTACTAAAGCATTAATAAAAAAATCAATATCTATGATTTTGAAATATAAAAGAAGAAGCAAGATAGTCTGACCTATTCTACAAAAGATTTCTTTCATAAAATTGCCGAACATAGATTTCATTTTAATTCTTGCCCAGGCATAAAAAACTTCAAAATATGCCATTGCCATACCCACTAAAAAAATATGCCAGACATAATCCCTAACCACATCATTCTGTCTAGAAAGCAGGTTTCCAATAGTGTCATTAGCTAAAAAGCTTAGTAACGCAACAGGCACAATTAACACTAAGGGAAGTAAAAGCATTAAAGTAAGAAATGAATTCTGAGTTTGATCATTCTTAAAACTGGAGTAAAATTTTACCAAACTATTGGGTACACCAAATGCCAAAATAGGCATAAGTACAGCAGATACAGATAAGATGACCTGTATTAAACCATAATTCCCTGGCTGCATAAAATTGGTGTATAAAAACAAGGTATTGACCGCCCCAATTGCAAAACCAAAATAGGTTACAATTGTATTATTCAACGACTGTTTTAGTACGATACCCATTAAATATATTCGACCAATTTTCGGGTGAGTTCCCTTCTACTGTATTGCTTTATACTACCAGAGGTTATTTGCAATTCTCCTTGTTGAAATTGCTGAAACCAACTTAAAAGTACGTTTTTCAACTCAATATCATCAGAATAGTCAAACATCTGTCCGGTTTTCGTTTCCTTAACAATACCAGCAACTTCCCAATTTTTAGGACCTATACCCAATATAGGTCTTTTTGCCGCCATATACTCAAACAGCTTACCAGGTATAATACCAACGGTATCGACCGAGTCTATTTCTACCAATAACAATACTTGAGATGATTTTTGATATGCTAATGCCTCATGATGCGTAACATAGCCAACAATCTCAATATACTCTTGCAAACCAGCTTCAGATATTGATGCAAGTATTTCTTCACTTACTACACCAATAAAACGTAGTTGTAATGCCTTCTTAAAATCCTCATTTTCCTTTACCAAAATTGACAAAACCTTCCACAGGTTCATTGGGTTTCTGCCACTTAATAAGGAACCAATATGTGCAATAGTAAACTTAGAATCTAATTTATAAGAAGAAGCTATTTCACCATCATATCCGTTAGTTATGACCTCTATTGGCTGATTAGTAATTTGTTGAAATTCTAGTTTTGTTGTATTGCTCGTAACTATAATTTTATCGGCAATATTCAAAACATCAGACTCTAGTTGTTTGTGCTTTTTTTCTGCTGATGAAGACAGTTTCAGTTTCTTATGATAACCGATAGTTGTCCACGGATCACGAAAATCTGCAATCCAATTTAAAGCTTGAGACTTCTTTAAGTAATAACCAATAAGGTGAACACTATGCGGAGGACCGGTAGTAATAATAGTTTCTATTCCTTCTTTTACCAAAATATCCTTTAAAAAACCAACAGAAGGTTTTACCCAAAATTTTCTTGCATCAGGTATAAATAGATTACCCCTAACCCACAATAAAACCTTCTCTAAAAAAGATTGATTTTTGGTTTGAATAATTCCAGAACTTATACGCTTTGTTTTCTTACTAGAAAATACAGAGGCTATACGGTAGGGTTCCCTTATAGAATGCTTATAAATTTTTAAATCATTTGGAATATCATGAGAAAAAGATTCATCTAAAAGCGGATAATGTGGATTCTCAGGAATATACAAAACCGGTTCAATATCAAAATCTCTTAGGTACTTTACAAACTTTAACCAACGCTGAACTCCAGGTCCGCCAGCGGGTGGCCAATAATAGGTAATGACCAGAACCTTTCTCATTATGCTTCCTCTTCTTTCTTAGATCTCCAAAAAGAAAAACCGAATCCGCCGATAATTACAAGACCCAATAAAATAGTACTGGCTAGAGTAATTTTACTTCCTGTAGCCACTACCTCTGGTTCAAACTTAAATTCAATTTTATGTTCTCCTGAAGGAATTTTCAAAGCTCTTAGTACATAATCAACTTTGAAGTAATCACTTTCTTTTCCGTCTATATAAACATTCCATCCATTCTTATAATACATTTCTGAAAAAACAGCGACACCTTCATTACTATTTTTAGACGTATACGTTAAATGATTGGGTTCATAATCAATTAAAGAAATTGAAGCCGTAGAATCTACTTGATAAGACAATGGATAAATATCAGAAAACTTAGAAGAATTAACAACGGCTACATTCTTAGTATCCAAACTATCTAAAGCCATTATTTCAGCATCTGCATTGGCAACAGGTTCTAGTTGAGAAATAAACCAAGCATTACCATTTGCATTGGGGTTTTCAATAGGAAAAACATTACCCTCCTGATCTTGTCTAATAACATATTTAATATTCATCATATTCAAGACGGATAAGTTGCCATTGTACACATGAAAATTAAACAAGTCTTGCATACCGGCAGGTTTAGCCGCATGATAACCTGTTATACTCTGGTGGAAGTAAGCAGTTTTAGCCGAATCAAATCCGTCTGTTTGATCAAAAACACGGAATACTCCGTCATCCTTAGCAATGATTTTATCAGCAGTAGATTCTTGGAAAGGTTCTAACATTTTTCGTTTAGACACGAAATTATCATTGTTTACATAACGTAAATCAACCCCTACTAAATCTACCACAACCAAAATACCAATTGCAATGATCAAGAAATTCATTTTTAATTTCCCTTTTAAATACAGCCAAATTAATAATGCAGTACCCAAAGCAAAAGCTAAAGAACGTAATAGATCACTAGTATAAACACTCTTACGATCTAGTCTAAGCATTTCTGGCAGTTCTTCTAAACCTGTCATTCTAAGACTATCATCGTTGGCACCAACAAAATGAAAAGCGCCTTTGAATATGAATAGCACTACCCCAAGACCTAAAATAATAGCTGATGCAATAGTTAGGGATTTTATTTTATCCGCTTGTGGAACTTTGTCCTTAAACAATTTTTTTAAAGCCAAAATGGCTAAAACAGGTACACAAAGTTCTAATACAATCTGTATAGAAGACACTGCCCTAAACTTATCATATAGTGGAAAGTAATCTATCATGAAATCGGTTAAAGCACTAAAGTTCTTTCCCCAAGATAAAACCAATGACATTATTGATCCGAACAGCAACCACCATTTGTGCTTGCCTTTAACCAAAAACAATCCTAGAACAAATAAGAAGAATATAACCGCACCTAAATATGCCGGACCAGAGGTTCCCGGCTGTTCTCCCCAATACAAAGGTAAACCACTTACAAAATCCAAAGCACTTGATCTTGCCAAGCCCTTATCGATCAAATAATTATATGATTTAGAATTCTCACCCAAGTTCTCTTGACTTGCTCCACCAAAAAGACGGGGAACAAATAAGTTTAAAGATTCCGTAATACCATAACTCCAATTGGTAATATAGGCTTTACTTAATCCACCAGTGTCTGCTTTTGGTGAACCATCTGGGTTAATGGTCAATTCGCTTTTACCACGTGTACTCCAGTCAGCATATTCTTTAGTAGCCATTAACCCTGTTGCATTGGCAGCAATCCCCAAAGTCACCGCTAACAATAGTATGCCAACAGAAACAAAATAGTGTTTTAATTTTTTATCCTTTATTGCATACACCAAATACACCACACCCAAAATGAGAACTAGCAGCATAAAGTAATAGGTCATTTGATAGTGGTTAGCTGTAATTTCAAGAGCCATTGCCAAGGCTGTTAAAACAAATCCCCAGAGGTATTTCTTTCTAAAAACTAGAACAATCCCAGCCAACAATACTGGCAAATAAGCCATAGCATGTGCTTTTGCATTATGTCCAGCACCTAAAATAATTATAAGGTAAGTGGAAAAACCAAATGCCAAAGCACCTACAACTGCAAGTCTATAGTCTACTTTTAGGCAACAAAGAAGAATATAAAAACCTATGAAGTAAAGAAAAAGGTAATCTGCAGGTCTAGGTAAAAATCGAATTAATCGATCTAATTTTTTGATGTAATTATGCGGATAGTTTGCACCAAGTTGGTATGTTGGCATGCCACCAAATGCACTATTGGTCCAATACGGTTCTTGGTCGTTAGATTTTCGAAAATCATTCTGCTCTTTTGCCATACCCGTATACTGGGCAATGTCATGCTGGTACATGACTTTACCTTGAAGCACAGGGCTAAAATATGCCAGTGCAGCAATGATAAAAAATACGACAACAAAAAAATGGATGAAAAAGAATTTTAAGCCTTGCTTCATTTGCTAAATAAGTAGTGTTTTGGCAAAGATAACTAGTCTAGCTCTTCAAAATCAATGTATTCACCTACTTTTTCTGAATCGTTCTTTTTTCGAGATGGTTTTTTATTGATAATAACACTTTCATCTTCCTCTTGTTGAAAAGGACGTTGATTATCAAAAGCTTCCCTAAAATGAGATTCTGTTTTCTTGGCTGCGTAGTTCAATATTTTTGGTGCAAACAACTTCGCCAAAAATTTCAGCAAGTAATACACCAAAAGAATAATTAATATAGTTTTTAAAAAAGCCATTTATTCTTACTTAAGATATATCAAAAATACAATTATCACGTTGTATATAAAGAATCATACTATTAAAATAAATATAAAATCGTGTTCATGAATAGTCTTTTTGCCTACTCTAAATCATATCAATACGTATTAACCCTATTATTTCTTCTACCGCTGGCGGGTATTTCACAGTACACAGATGTTATAAATTCTAATAGACCAGGAGTATCTGTAAGTGCTTATGCCGTTGGAAAAAACGTGGTGCAAGCAGAAATGGGACTGTTTTATGAGCAAAAAGATCATACACTTTTAAATACAGAGTCTAATATTTGGGGTACCGACGTATCATTACGCTACGGATTACTATTTGAGAAACTAGAACTGAATTATGAAGGCACTTTCCAAAACCAAAATATCACTTATTTAAATTTTGATGTTACAGGGAAGCGAACAGATTTTACCAGAAATAGATTAGGATTAAAGTTTCTTGTTTACGATCCGTTCAAAAATCCGGAAGCAAATAAGCCAAATCTTTACAGCTGGAGAGCGAACAACAAATTTCAATTTAAAAATCTTTTGCCTGCCGTTTCTATTTATGGCGGCGCAAACTTTATATTAGGAGACAATCCTTTTTACATTGGTGAACCAACTATTTCTTACCGTGGTATGATTGCAACCCAAAGTCGTTTGACACCAAGGTTTGTTTTAATTACCAATACAGCTTACGATCGCATTACAACAGATGACCCAGAATTAAGCTATACTATTTCGTTATCTCATGCTTTTAGAAACCCAAAATGGAGTGTTTTTGTTGAACACCAAGGTATAAATAGTGATCGTTATTCAGATTTATTGATCCGTGGTGGAATTGCACATTTACTTAAAGAAAATTTTCAATTGGATATTAACATGGGAGCCAGTTTAAAAAATACTCCTACTCGTATTTTCTTTGGAATAGGTGGTTCGTATAGAATGGATTTCCATAAAGACAAGCTTAAACCAATTGAAGATCAAGAAGCTGACCAAAATGGCGGAGCCATTGACAAGAAGGCAATGAAAAAGAAAAAGAAGGAAAAGAATGAAAAAGGAAGCGGTGCAGAAGACATTGACCTTGGTCCTTCTAAAAAACAACTTAAGAAATTAAAGAAAGCGGAAAAGAAGAAAAAGAAAGAAAGTGGCGAGATAGACTTTTAATTAGCCACTACCCCACCCTATTTTTCACAATCAACCACTTTAATTTGTTGATTAATATCACTAATATTGGCACTTCTAAAGAAGTTCAATGATCACATTACATGAAGCTAAAACAAAGCAAGACTTAAAACGCTTTGTAACCTTTCCGTTTTCGCTATATAAGGACAATAAATATTGGGTACCACCAATCATTAATGATGAGCTAGAAAGCTTTGACAAGGATAAAAATCCCGTTTTTAAGGATGCTGAAGCTTGGTTCTTTCTGGCTAAAGATGGAGACAAGATTGTAGGCCGTGTGGCTGCAGTAATCAATCACCTAGAAATAAATCAACAAAACGTAAAGAAAATGCGATTTGGCTGGTTCGACTTCGTTGATGACCCAGCAGTTTCAAAAACACTTTTAGACAAGGTTGCCGAAATAGGAAAAGAACACAATTTAGAATATATGGAAGGTCCCGTAGGATTTTCAAATCTAGATAAAGTTGGAGTTCTAGTAGAAGGGTTTGACCATATTGGCACCATGATTACTTGGTATAACCACGCTTACTACAAAGACCATTATGAAAATTTAGGCTTTGTAAAGGAAAAGGAATACATGGAAAACAAGTTCCCTGCAAAAAATGCAGATCCCGCTTTGTTTACCAGACTGAATGATTTGGTAAAAAAACGCTACGGACTTAAAGAAGTCAATTTTACCAAAACTAAAGAAGTCATGCCCATGGCAGATGAAATGTTCGACCTCTTTAACGCAACATATGCCAACCTTTCTTCATTTGTTCCTATTACAGAAATACAGAAAGCATACTTCAAAAAAAAATACATCAGCTTTATCAATCCAGAATATATAAAGTTTGTAAAGGATAAAGATGATAAGCTAATAGCCTTTGCCATTGTTATGCCTGCTTTTTCCGAAGCTTTACAAAAGGCAAAGGGAAAGTTATTTCCGTTCGGTTTGTTCCATTTATTAAAAGCTAAGAAAAACAGTAAGGATGTTATTTTCTATTTAATAGGTATAGATCCAGAATATCAAAATAAAGGTGTCACGGCTGTAATATTCAACGAATACCATAAAACATTTAGCGAAAAAGGTATAGATATGTGTTACAGAACACCTGAATTGGAAGAAAATTTAGCTATTAAACAGATGTGGAAACACTTTGACCCTAAAGTCTATAAACGCAGAAGAACGTATAGAAAATCGCTTTAAAAAAAGAGAAAAATAAAAAGCCCGAAATCAAATGATTTCGGGCTTTTCTAATATAATTCAATAAGAAATTACTCTCCCATTGCGGCTGCAACAGCAGCAGATAATCTTTTGTAAGTACCATTCTGCAAACGCTCTCTAATAGCTGAGAATGCCGCCAATGTTTCTTCAACATCTTGCAACGTATGTGTAGCAGTAGGTATTAAACGCAAAAGAATAAGTCCTTTAGGAATTACCGGATACACAACAATAGAACAGAAAATACCGTGATTTTCACGTAAATCCTTTACTAACGCCATTGCCTCAGGAATACTCCCATTAAGGTATACCGGTGTTACACAACTAGTAGTTGTACCAATATCAAAACCTTTTTCTTTTAATCCGTTTTGTAATGCATTTACGTTCTCCCAAAGTTTAGCTTTAAGCTCTGGTTGCGTACGTAACATATCTAAACGTTTCAATGCTCCTTTTACATAAACCATTGGTAATGATTTAGCGAACATTTGAGAACGAAGGTTATATTTTAAATAATCTATAATTTCTTGGTCAGCGGCAACAAAAGCACCAATACTGGCCATAGACTTAGCAAAAGTTGCCAAGTAAACATCAATACCATCTTGCACGCCTTGTTCTTGACCTGCACCGGCACCAGTTTCACCTAAGGTACCAAAACCGTGTGCATCATCAACCAATAATCTAAAGTTGAATTTATCTTTTAAAGCAACAATCTCTTTTAAGATACCTTGCTCTCCACGCATACCGAATACACCTTCAGAGATAACCAAAATACCTCCACCAGTTTGCTCGGCTAATTTTGTAGCACGCTCTAAGTTCTTTTCTAAACTTTCTGGATTATTGTGAACAAACGTAAAACGTTTACCCATATGCAAACGTACACCGTCAATAATACAAGCGTGACAATCTACATCATAAACTATAATATCATCTTTAGTAACAAGGGCGTCAATTACAGACATAAAACCTTGGTACCCAAAATTTAATAAGTAAGAAGCTTCTTTTTGAACAAAAGCAGCACATTCTTGCTCTAATTGCTCATGAAACTCCGTATGACCACTCATCATTCTTGCTCCCATTGGGTATGCAGAACCATATTCAGCTGCAGCCTCACCATCAACCTGCTTTATCTCTGGAAGATTTGCCAACCCTAAATAGTCATTGATACTCCAGGTAATAACATCTTTACCCTGAAATTTCATTCTATTAGAAATAGGACCTTCCAACTTAGGGAACACAAAGTACCCCTCTGCTTGTGAAGCCCATTTACCTAAAGGGCCTTTATTCGCTAAAATTCTATCAAATAAGTCTTTCATTGTTTAATTTGGATCTGTCTGCAAAAGTAAATAATTTTGATAAAAATTCATAAATTATTTACAACGCAAAAAAGTGGGCTATAAACCCACTTTTAATACTACTATATTTTGTATTAATTATTTTATGTATTGGATCTCTTGTGTCTCTTCAACCGTTTCGGTATTTAAGAAACCTTGATCTTCCATCCACTGGTCGCTATATATTTTACTCATGTAACGAGAGCCATGATCAGGAAAGATGCAAACTACATTACTATTTTCGTCAAACGTATTTAATTCATCTAACTGCTTAATAGCCTGCATTACCGCACCACTTGTGTACCCAACAAAGATACCTTCTGTTCTAGAAATCTCTCTAGCCGTATGTGCACTTTCTGCATCGGTTACCTTAATAAACTCGTCTATAGCGCTAAAATCCGTAGCTCCAGGAATTAAATTTTTACCTAAACCTTCTATTCTATATGGGTAGATTTCGTTGGTATCCAATTTACCGGTTTCGTGATATTTTTTCAATACAGAACCAAACGCATCAACACCAATAACTTTGATATTAGGGTTTTGCTCTTTTAAAAAGCGAGCTGTACCAGAAATAGTACCACCAGTACCACTACAAGCAATAAGGTGTGTTATTTGTCCGCCAGTTTGTTCCCAAATTTCAGGACCGGTAGATTTGTAATGCGCTTCCATATTCAGTTTATTAAAATACTGATTGATGTATATGGAACCTTTAGTTTCTTTATGCAATCTTTTAGCCACTTCATAGTACGATCTAGGATCATCTGCACTTACGTGAGCCGGACAAACATATACCTTAGCACCCATGGAGCGAAGCATATCTATTTTATCTGGAGATGATTTAGAACTAACCGCTAGTATACAATCGTACCCTTTAATGATACTTGCCATTGCAATACTAAATCCTGTATTTCCTGAAGTTGTTTCTATTACTGTGCTGCCTTCGGTAAGAATACCTGCTTTCTCTGCCTGCTCAATAATATGAATCGCAATTCTGTCTTTAGAAGAGTGACCTGGATTAAATGCTTCTACCTTGGCGTAAAAATTACCAGTAAGGTTTTTTGCAATTTTGTTTAACTTAACTAGTGGTGTATTACCAACTAGTTCTAATATATTGTTGTAAGCCCTGATCTCATTTTTCATAAGGGGGATATCAATGTTTAGTTAATATATAAACGAAATTTGTTAAAATTTCTGATGCAAATTTACAGTTTTTTTTCCACTATGCGATTTTCCCTTCTAAATCTAAAAGAAATGCATATTCCTTAGCTACCTCTCGTAAAGACTCAAACCTACCCGAAGCACCGCCATGACCTGCCTCCATGTTTGTATTTAACATCAACAGATGATCATCTTTTTTTACTTCCCTTAGTTTAGCCACCCACTTTGCGGGTTCAAAGTATTGTACTTGAGAATCGTGCAATCCTGTTGTTACCAGCATATTTGGATATTCTTGAGCAACAACATTATCATAGGGAGAATATGATTTCATATAATCGTAATATTCTTTTTCATTAGGATTGCCCCACTCATCATACTCACCTGTCGTTAAGGGTATGGAATCATCTAGCATAGTAGTAACAACATCTACAAAAGGTACCGCTGCAATAACGCCGTTGTAAATATCGGGTTGCAAATTAATTATGGCTCCCATTAACAGACCACCGGCAGAACCGCCCATTGCATATAAATGCTTGGAACTGGTCATTTTTTGTTCAATCAAAAATTTAGAACAATCGATAAAATCTGTGAACGTATTTTTCTTTTTCAAAAGTTTACCAGTTTCGTACCATCTACGTCCTAAATATTCACCTCCTCTAATATGAGCAATGGCAAAAACAAAACCGCGATCCAATAAACTCAACCTAACGGTAGAAAAATAAGGATCGATCGTAGAACCGTAAGACCCATACGCATATTGTAAAATAGGCGTATTTTCATCTAAAACGGTATCTTTTCTATAAACGATGGACATAGGTATTTTTTCACCATCTCTCGCGGTAGCCCATAAACGTTCTTCTTTATAATTTTCTTTATCGAACAGCCCTCCTAGTACCTCTTGTTCTTTTTTGATTTCCTTTGCCTTAGTTCGCATATTAAAATCGATTACCGAACTAGGTGTTGACATAGAGTTGTAAGAATACCTCAAAACCTCAGTATCAAAATCAGGATTACTACCCACATAAGCAGTATATGTTTCACTCTCAAAAGGTAAAAAATACTCTCCCGTTCCATCCCAACGAATAATTCTAATTTTATTAAGTCCGTTTTCACGTTCAGAAAGCACATAGTATTCTTTAAAAATATCTATATCCTCTAAGAGCACATCTTTTCTATGTGGAATAAATTCTTGCCAATGCTCAGAAGAAGTCTTGTCCTCTGAAGTTTGCATCAATTTAAAATTCTCTGCTTTGTCCTTATTGGTTAAAATATAAAAGCTATTTTCATAATGAAAAATAGTGTATTCTAATCCGCGTTCTCTAGGCGAAAATATTTGAAACTCCCCATTGGGCGTATCCGTAGATAGAATTTGAAATTCAGAGGTTAAAGTACTGAACGAACCAATAACCAAGTATTTCTTAGATTTTGTTCGATATATAAATGTGCTAAACGTATCATCTTCCTCATGAAAAATCAATACATCTTCAGAAGTTGGAGTACCTAATTTATGCTTGTAAATTTTGTCTGAACGGAGAGTAACCGGGTCTTTACGAGTATAAAAAAATGTCTCATTATCATTTGCCCAAACTCCGCCACCTGTAGTATTTTCAATTTTATCATCTAGAACAACTCCTGTTTCAAGGTCTTTGATCTGTAAAGTATATTGTCTTCTAGAAACTGTATCTACACCAAAAGCGGCCAATTTATTGTTCGGGCTAATAGCTATACCACCAAGACTAAAATAATCATGGCCTTTAGCCATATCATTACAATTGAACATGATTTCCTCTTCAGTATCTAAATTATTCTTAAATCTAGAGTATAAAGGATATTCACCTCCAATGACATATCTAGTGCTATACCAGTAATCGTTCAATTTATAAGGAACAGAAGAATCGTCTTCTTTAATCCTACCTTTCATTTCCTGAAATAAATCTTCCTGAAAAACTTTGGAATGCTTGGTTAAGGCATCATAATACTCATTCTCAGCTTCTAGATAAGAAATAACATCTTTGTTTTCCTTATCATTCAACCAATAATAATTGTCTACCCGTACATCATCATGAATAACCAATTCTTTAGGAACTTTTTGCGCCTTTGGCGGATGCTTAACACTCATACAAACTTCATTATAAAATAAGACGGCAAAAATAAGACTAATTAACAGACCCCCGTTTTATTACAGTTAAAAACTAAAATGCCCCTATTTTTATTATTTTTACAACCTAAATTAAAAATGAAATTATGTTCGGAGATATGATGGGTATGATGGGAAAGCTTAAAGAGACCCAAAAAAAAGTAGAAGAAACCAAAAAAAGATTAGATACAGTTTCTTTAGAAGAAAAGTCTAATGACGGTTTAGTTTCTGTTACCATAACAGCGAATAGAGAAATTAAGAAAATAGCAATAGATGACAGTCTTTTGCAAGATAAAGAGCAACTAGAAGATTATTTAATTCTAACTTTAAATAAGGCTATAAAAAGTGCAACTAACGTTAACGAAACCGAATTAGCAGCTGTTGCTAAGGACGGAATGCCCAATATTCCTGGCATGGATTCGTTATTTAAGTAAGATTGGCAAGTTATTTGTAGTAAACCTTTTAAATATTAATTATGAAGTATTTTATTTTATTATTCATGATTCCGCTTTTTGCATCAGCACAAGCTGACTTTAACAGCGTAGATGATTCTAAATGGCTTACCAATTACGATTCCGCTATTTCTAAAGCTAAAAAGCAAAAGAAAAATGTACTGGTTTATTTTACGGGTAGTGACTGGTGTCCGCCATGTAAAATGTTGAAAACTGATTTGTTCGATACTAACGAGTTTCAAGAATTATCAAATAATTATATACTTCTATATATAGATGTACCTAGAAATAGAGATTTAATATCAGAGAAGCAAATGGTTCACAACAAAGAATTGTTGACGAAACTGAACAAGAAGAAGGTGTTTCCTATGTTTAAAATTATAGATGCTAAAGGAAACGAACTAGACAAATTATCTGGCTACAGTATGAACGGTGTTATAGATTCCCACCTAAGACTTTTAGAAAAGAACAAATAAAAAAACATTACTAATAAATAAAAAGGGCTTACATGATGTAAGCCCTTTTTGTTTATATACACCCCTGTAAACCAGTTTTAAAATAAAGCTTTGACAAATTTCAATTGTCTTTAACATAATAACATAGATAACCTCAACGCTTACAACTTCATTACAAAGCTTAAACTCACCTACTGTATCTTATATCTATAATTTACGAACAATATATCCAACTACACATCTGGCTAACTAAACCAAATCTTCGTACCATAGCTTTAATACTATTATTGTTAACCATGAAGCTATTTACTAAGAATCTTTATGACCATAACCTATTGTGCATAGGTTACAATAGACCGTAAAAAAAAGCATTGTACAATAAGAATGGCAACTTTACCGCATAAAAAAAGGGCTTACTTTATGTAAGCCCTTTTTCACTGAATAACTTAATTACTAGTTATTAATTAATCTAAATTGAGTTCTTCTGTTTGCAGCGTGCTCTCTTGCAGTACAAGAAACACCGTCACTACATCTGTTTAATAATTTAGTTTCACCGTAACCGTTAGCTACTAAAAGACTAGAGTTAACACCTTTAGAGATTAAGTAATCTGCAACCGCCTTAGCTCTTCTTTCAGAAAGGTTTTGGTTAGAAGCTGCACCACCTTGAGAATCTGTATGAGAAGCTAATTCAACTTTAACACCAGGGTTTTGAGCTAATACAGGTAACAATCTGTTATCGATAATGCTTTTTGCCGCAGAAGTTAATGTAGCGCTACCAGAATCCCAGTTGATAGGTAATGCTTGGTACTCAACTAATGCACATTCTACTTCTTTCCATGTAGTTAAACCACCTTTTTCTTTTAAAACTTCTTTAGTAAGCGTAGTAGTTTTAGCAGGAACTATTTCTTCAACAGTATAAGCATCTTTGTCTAATACGGTTTTAGTAATTTCTCTGTACTCAGCAGGAATAATTTTCTCAACAACAGTTGCAGGAGAAATCAATACTGATTTAGTGTAAGATCCATTTTTAGAACCTAATGGAGAACTCGTAGTAGATGCATCATTTGCAAGAACTTGAGTTGAAACTGTTTCAAATTGTGCAGGATACCCTTTGTAACACCAGTATCTACAATCATCTGGATTTCCAGACTCACAATCAGGAGCGGCAACACCTAACTCCCATTGAGCATAAGCTGGCTTTATTTCTAATGTTTGTGTGCTAGGAGAAAAAGAAGCAGGGATCACCTGTAAAGAATTTCCACCTCCTTTAGATACGTACGTTACAGTTTCCGTTCCCCACTTAGCAGGAACTACTGTTAGTACTTTTTCTTCTTCTCTCACTAATACACGTTCTGTAATTGTCTTAAATGTAGCAGGAATCGTTTTTAAAATTTTGTACGACGGATTCGTTGTAATCGTAGTTGTTTCATTTACATAAACATCTGGAGTTGTACAACGAACGTAACATTTACCAGGTTCTGGATTCGATGGCAAATCTTGTGCCATTACAAAAGAAGCTGAAAATGCAACTGCTAGGAATAATACTTTTTTCATTTTGATAAGGATTTTAATAGTTAATATTTGGCAATTTATGTTAATATTTTAACATTTGAATAAGAATTACCTTACTTTTTGTAATCTTTCTCTTAATCAAAAGTTAAACGGATTAACTTCTCAATAGTTTAGACACAGCATTATTTAAAAAGTCACTAAAAAGCAGAGAAAATATTATTTATCTTTAGTGATATGATTAAGATTGACAAAAAAGAAGATGGGTTTTATCAGTTTATATTAAAGTCTGATAACGGTAACACATTATTGAAGAGCGTATCGTTTAATACTGAGAACGAAATAGATAGCACTTTAAATGATATTAAATTACTGAAGAACACCAATGGTAAATTGTTTGAACGCAGAACAAATACCGATGGTAAATTTTTAGTCGAATTAAAAAATTCTAAAGGAAAAATAATTGGCTCCAGCGGACTTTATTCCTCTGAAGCCGGTATGGAAAATGGCATTTTAAACATATCTAACAGCTTAGATATAGGTATTAAATAGATTTTAATTGATTTAATAATTCGTTGTGCATGTCATCTGTATAATCTAAATGGGTAACCATTCTTAACTTTCCTTGACCCATTCCTATAATCAAAATGTCTTTATCTTTTAAGGTATTTACAAATTGTTCACTGGTCATAAAAGCTTCATCTATCTCAAAAATGACAATATTGGTCTCTATAGGCTCTACCTTTTTAATAAAAGATTTTGCGGCTAAGGCTTTTCCTATTTCTTTTGCCTTTTTATGATCTTCAACTAATCTGTCAAAATTATTATCTAAGGCATATATTGCTGCAGCAGCCAAAAAACCTGACTGGCGCATACCACCACCAAAAATCTTACGAATACGTAGCGCTTTATCCATATGCTCTTTAGTTCCAATCAACAAAGAACCTACCGGGCAACCCAAACCTTTGCTTAAACAAACACTAATAGTATCGAAAAGTTGACCATATTGCAATGCAGTCTCATTCTTTTCTACCATAGCATTCCATAAACGGGCTCCGTCTAAATGGTAACCTAACTTATGTTCATCACAGACTTTTTTGATTTTCTGTAATTCTTGAAAATCCCAACAAGTACCACCTCCTTTATTCGCAGTATTCTCTACACATACTAGAGAAGACAACGGACTATGATAAAAATCCGGAGGATTAATTGCAGCTTCTACCTGTGTAGCTGTCATTGTACCCCTGTCACCATCTACCAACCTACAAGAAACACCGCTATTAAAACTTACTCCCCCACCCTCATAATTATAGATATGCGCATATTTATCACAAATCAATTGTTCACCAGGCTGCGTATGTAATTTAATTGCTGTCTGGTTGGTCATAGTACCACTAGGAAAAAACAACGCAGATTCCATTCCAAAAAGTTTGGCCGCTTTTTCTTCCAAAGCATTTACTGTGGGGTCTTCTTTAAATACATCGTCACCAACCGCTGCAGACATCATAGCATCTAACATGCCTGGCGTAGGCTTTGTTACCGTATCACTGATAAGATTAATTAGCATAAAAACTGTAAAATTGAATTAATGAAAACAACTTGTTCCTATTGGTGAACCATCAGGAATCTTTGGTGAAGGTATCACTTTGAATAATTCTGGATGCTCACTAAATGTTTTTATTCTTTTCACCATTTCTGCACTAATTGCATTTGAACCTGAATCCTTATTAAATTGAGTACGCAACTCTTTTAATTTTTGAGATGCTATAGCATTTACCTGCGGATGCACATTCGTATGCCCTGCCAAGTTCATGACATGAAACAATACCCTAAAATTGATAATTGTCTGTGCTTCGTTCAGGTAAGCATCTTTCTGTTTCTTATAAATAGTTGATGCTATCAATTTATCTAACACCTCATCTAAACCAACATTATCCGTATCAATTGACTTTTGCTGAATAAGTCTAGACGCTTTCTCTGGATGTAACAAAAATTTCAATGTCATATCAGAAACAGTTTCAACAGCTGACAATGCATCAAAAGAAACCCCTGTTTTACCATTAATAGATTCTCTTGTTCTAGGTGTTCCAAAAGATCTTGGAGGAAACAAACTAAGTTTATCTTTAGGTATTGCTATTTCACTAGCATCTAAAGTCTTCAAAACACTTTTTAATGCTTCCTCTTGCATCGCTTTATCTGCAATTGCAACAACTTCTTGTCCGTCACCTTTCACTGCATAATTATATTCTAATCCACCTATAACTTTTGCCACACCTTCAGTTTGGTATCTATGAAAGAAATATAACGGAACAAAAACATCTTCTAAAACAGAATATGGCGTACCATCTTGGATATTATCAACAGAGAAATTATTGATAGCCACTTTACGCAACTTAAGCATATCATCTAACTCCTTACTTACATCTGTACCATTATCCCATAAATGAGCTAGTACATGTGCACTACCCTGCGGACGTGCATCTTGATCGGTAATGTAACGTAGTCCATCAGCTTTAGCTTTATCTAAAATCTTATTTAATTCCTCTTTCTCGTTATTTCCTTCATTAAAGCTCTGATAAGAATAGGCAACAGTTACTTTATCCCAATCTCCAATACCTACTTCATAAGCTTTAGAAAAATCTACCTTACCATCAACTAAAGTAAATTGCGGATGAGGATAATCCATCACAGAAGCTTTACCAGTTGTACTTGCCGCATAATTATGTGCAAAACCTAAAGTATGTCCAATTTCATGAGCCGATAATTGACGAATACGAGCAATAGCCATTTCCAACATTGGCTGGTAATTGTCATCTCTTTCAGCAAAAGGTTTATTCATTAATGTTTGAGCAATTAAAAAATCTTGACGTATTCTCAAGCTACCTAAACTTACATGCCCTTTCATAATTTCGCCAGTTCTTGGATCTGTAATGCTACTTCCATAGCTCCACCCTCTTGTAGATCGGTGCACCCATTGTATTACATTATACCGAACATCTAAGGGGTCAGCATCATCTGGTAACATTTTTAATTGAAAGGCATCTTTATATCCAATTGCCTCAAAAGCCTGGTTCCACCAACGACCACCTTCTAAAAGTGCGGAACGTACGGGTTCTGGCGTACCATTATCTAAATAGTAAATAATTGGCTCAACCGCTTCACTAACTGCAGCAGTAGGGTCTTTTTTCTCTAAACGGTGTCTTCTTATAAATTGCTTTAAAATATTAGATTCAACAGGAGTTGCATAATCATAATAATTAAAAGGAGATGATCCTGACCTTGGATCAAAAACGCGCTTTTCATATTTATCATCTGGCAGCTCAATAAAGGAATGATGCTCTGCAACGGTAATTAAATCTGCATTTGGCGTTACGCTTTTAATATACCTTCCTTTTGCTTGTCCTTTAAAAGTCATGGTAACATCAAACTCTACATTCTTTGGAAATGCTTTGGTTCTATCTAAAGCAAATGCACTTTTAGATTTATCTAAGCTATAAGAACCCTGTTCTGTTCTTTTTAAACGATTAGAAACACCGTGGGCATCTTGCATTAAAAAATCGGTAATATCAATAACATACGTACCACCCTTCTCCTCTATGATAGGAAAACCGAATAAAACTGATTTTGCAAAAGCCTGCTCAACAGATTTGCGCTCTAATTCATTATCGGTAATCGCCCTATATTTCATATTTGGCTGTACCAACAATAGCTTGTTCCCAGCTTTCTTAAAAAATACTACTTGCTCATCTCCTAATTGACCTCGATCTAAACCAATGTCATTACTACCAATTCCACTACTTAAAGAGTAGACATATAAAAACTCTTCATTTAAATTGTCAACCTCTAAAAAGATTTTATCAGTATCTCCATCGTAATAAAAATCATAAAGCCCCTCGTACTTAGTAAAGTTCTTCTTTTGATCACTAAACTGCGCAGATAACATATTAACAGATAGTAATACAAGCCCAACCAGTAGTGCGTAATTCTTTCTCATTTTCAATTAGTTTTCTCTAAAAGTATAGAAAAACTTACGAATGAAAAACAAGAGCAGCCAACTAAATTATAAATACGGTAGTTGTTAAAAATGCTGTCGAATTATTACAGAATAAAGAAAAAATCTACCGATTATTACAAAAATGTCATTTGTTTATTACTTTTTATCATGTACCTTTTAACAAAAGAATATATATGACCAACATTGAAAATCAAATTTTTTCTTCTTATCAAAGAAATCCAGATTTATATGATGAAATATATGATAAGAATGGAAAAATAAAGGAGGTATACCAAAAACTATTTAACCTTTATGGCGAACATTCTATTATTGATTATGTATCATTGAATAACAAAGCCAAGTCTTCTTTTTTCAATCAAGGAATTACTTTTCAAGTATATGGTGATAATAATGTACAAGAAAAAATTTTTCCTTTCGATTTATTCCCTCGAATAATAGACCCGGTCGACTGGGATATCATAGAACGTGGATCCATACAAAGAAGTAAAGCCTTAAACTTATTTCTTTGGGATATTTACCATGATAAAAAAATTCTTAAAGATAAAGTAGTACCTATAGAACTAATTACCTCTTCTGCCAATTACTTAGATCAAATGAATGGTGTAAATCCGCCCGGTGGAATTTACAATCACATTTCAGGAACAGACGTCATAAAACATAATGATGGTAAATATTATGTACTTGAAGACAACATTCGTTGTCCTTCAGGAGTAAGTTATGTTATATGTAACCGAACTGCATTGAAAAAAGCACTATTTGGCGTGTTCAACCATTACCAAACCCATACCGTTACTAACTACGCCGAAAACTTATTAGAACTATTAGAATCGGTTAAACCTAAAGGGGTTGACATACCTAATGTAGTTGTCATTACACCAGGTATGTACAATTCTGCATTTTACGAACATTCATACCTAGCAAAAACCATGGGTGTTGAATTGGTAGAGGGTCGTGACTTATTTGTAGAAAATGATTTTGTGTACATGAAAACTATAAAGGGACCAGAAAAGGTTGATGTGATCTATAGAAGAATAGATGATCAATTTATAGACCCCTTAGAATTTAATCCGGATTCCGTACTTGGCGTACCTGGTTTGTTCGCTGCTTATAAAAAAGGGAATGTAACATTGGCTAATGCTCCAGGTACGGGTGTTGCAGATGATAAAGCCGTTTACACTTACATGCCAGAGATCATTAAATATTACTTGGACGAGGAACCTATTTTAAACAATGTACACACTTACCACTGTAGTAGACCAGATGAATTAAAATATGTACTAGAACATATACATGAATTGGTTATTAAACCAGTTGATGAAGCTGGTGGTTACGGTATTTCTATAGGTAACAAACTCACCAAAGAAGAAATTGAAAAAGTAAAAGCCGAGGTTAAGGCTAGCCCTAGAAAATATGTTGCCCAGCCTATAATGTCTTTATCTGTTCACCCAACATATATAGATGACACAGAATCTTTTGAACAACGACACGTAGATTTGAGAACGTTTACTGTACTTGGCAAGGATAAAGAATTTGTTTTAAAAGGCGGATTAACACGAGTAGCATTAAAAAAAGGAAATTTAATTGTAAACTCTTCGCAAGGAGGGGGATCAAAGGATACCTGGGTATTAAAAAACTAAAGAAACTATATGTTAGCAAGAGTTGCCAATAATCTATTTTGGATGGGGCGTTATATTGAACGTTCTGAACACGTAGCAAGATATTTAAATGTAAATTATTTCTCTTCACTAGATGCACCAAATCTAAAATCTCAAGATCGCCAATTTGTATTGCGTTCTATGTTATTTATGGTAGGTGATCCTGAAAAGGACCCTAATAAATTTCTGAAGGAAGAAGATGTATTATATAAAATAGGGCTTGATCCAAATTACAGCTCATCTATAATAAACAACATAAAATTTGCAAGAGAAAATGCCAATAGTGCTCGTGATCTAATTTCAACAGAGCTGTATGAAGCAATTAATAAATTTTACCATTTTGTAATCAACTACCCTAAAGAAGTATTTGTAAAAAACGGACTTCATGAATTTACTACTCATGTGGCTGAAATGACAGATATTCTAAGAGGGAAAATACGTGGTACGCTATTACATGATGCAACCTATGCTATCATTTCCATGGGTATAAACATTGAGCGAGCCACTCAAATTACTAGAATGATCAATGCAAAGTATAATGATGCATTATTATCTCAAGATGGTGAAAATGAAAGGTTCAGAAAAAGTTTTGAATGGACAACATTATTAAAATGTGCAGAGTCTTATGATATGATGCGCAGGTTCTACAAAAAGACCCCAACAAGTATCTCGACATTGGAGTTTTTGATCCTAAACCCTAACTGCCCTAGATCCGTAATGAACTCTTTAAATCAGGTGAACCAACATGTAAAAATGCTTAACCCAGAAAAGAGATACAATAAAGATTCTACCGTCTTTTTAATTGGTAGGGTAAGATCAGAATATGAGTTCAAATATATTGAAGAAATAGATGAAGACATTAAATCTTTTATAGAAGATATTCTAAAAAGTCTAGTTGACATAAGCGACAAGGTAGACGAGGAATTTTTTAACTATTAGACCATTAAAATAAGGTATATTTGCTCTTATGCCGAGAGAATTTGAGATTACCTATAATGCGGAAAATGTTTATGATGATTGGGTGTATGATGCACATTGGCAATTTTTAATAATTCCCGTTGAAAATGAAAGTCAGTACGAGGTCGAAATCGAGTTTGAAAACTCTTTATTTGCCTATACTGAAGAATCTATTAACGGCTTTGGTTTTAAAACCCTTCGCATACACCCAAAGAAGAAATTTAAAAAGATTTCTTTTGAGGCAAAGTTTAAGTTCAAAAAAGAAGAAGTTGACCCTTATAATTTCTATATAGAACCTGATATTTCTATTGCATATAAAGAGTTGCAGGATTTTAATTTTAAAATAACCCATGAGCGTTTTCTAAAATTAACCTCTTTTACAATTTTGGAAAGTTTACAAGAACAGTTGTTTAAATTCAACAATTCTCTCTCTATTTTTGATAATCTTGAAGCACTTAATCATTGGATTTATAAGTACATTAAGTTTACCACTGGCGTAACAGAAGTAGGTACCCCACTTAAAGATGTCATTGCTAAGAAAAAAGGAGTTTGTCAAGATTTTGCCCACCTATTTTGTGCATTATCCAGAACCAATGGTGTACCCACCAGATATGTTTCTGGATACCTTGATCAAGAAAGCGGTTTTGTTGGTGATTCACAAATGCATGCTTGGGTAGAATCATTTATTCCTGCAATTGGCTGGAAAGGATTTGACCCCACAAATAATATTTTGGCAAACACCAACCATATAAAAGTATCTCACGGAAAAGACTACAATGATTGTGCACCGTTAAAAGGCATAATTCATACGGTCGGGCAAAATAAAACCTCCCACTCGGTAACTGTTCAAAGCCAACAATAAGTATTCTCAAGATATCTCTAATCATTATTTAAAAGAGTATTATTTTTACCCAAAATATAATTATATGAACGTAAGTACAGACCACTACAAAGGTCTTATAGATCGCCTTGGTGCGTTAAGGAGGTATCTTTGACATTGATGCCAAATTAATTGAAATAGAAAACGAGCAAGAAAAAACCTTGGCACCTGATTTTTGGGACAATCCTCAAGAAGCCCAGGCACATATGAAGTTTATTCAGGCTAAAAAACAATGGGTAGATGATTATAATGCAGCAGAAGTTCTAATTGCAGATCTAGAAGTACTCATTGAATTCCAGCAAGAAGGAGAAGTTACCGAAGCTGAAGTTGAAAGCCAGTACGAAAAGGCTTTGAATACTTTAGAGAAGATGGAATTTAAGAACATGCTTTCTGAAGAAGGTGATGAATTACCAGCTGTGCTTCAAATTACCGCAGGAGCTGGTGGTACAGAAAGCTGCGATTGGGCAGCAATGCTTATGCGTATGTATATGATGTGGGCAGAAAAAAACGGTTATAAAATCAAAGAGCTCAACTATCAAGAAGGTGATGTTGCCGGTATTAAAACCGTTACATTGGAAATTGATGGAGAATATGCTTTTGGTTGGCTAAAAGGTGAAAACGGTGTACATAGATTAGTACGTATTTCTCCGTTTGATAGTAATGCAAAGAGACATACGTCATTTGCATCTGTATATGTGTATCCTTTAGTGGATGATAGCATAGAGATAGATGTGAATCCTGCAGATATAACCATTACCACAGCAAGGTCTAGTGGTGCTGGTGGACAAAATGTAAATAAGGTAGAAACCAAAGTTCAATTGACCCACCACCCTACCGGAATTCAAATTTCATGTTCAGATAGTAGAAGTCAGCATGACAATAGAGCCACGGCTATGAAAATGCTAAAGTCTCAATTGTACGAGATAGAGCTACGTAAAAAAATGGAGGCACGTCAAGAAATTGAATCCTCTAAGATGAAGATTGAATGGGGTTCTCAAATCAGAAATTATGTTATGCATCCTTACAAATTGGTAAAAGATGTAAGAACAGGTCAAGAAACAGGAAACGTTGACAATGTAATGGATGGGGACATAGACCAATTTCTTAAAGCCTATCTAATGATGATGGGACAAAAAGATGAAGAATAAAATAGATATCCCTACTTATTTTTAAATCAAGTAGGGTTATCAACATTTAACGTGAATACAAATTATGATTAAAATATATCACAATTCTAGATGTAGTAAATCTAGAGAAGGGCTTAAAGTACTTGAAAATTCTGGCAAGAAATTTGAAGTAGTAAAGTATTTAGAAGACATACCAACAAAAGATGAGTTAAGAAATGTAATTAGCTGTTTGGGCATTAAGCCCATTAATCTAGTGCGTAAGTCAGAAGCAATCTGGAAAGAAAAATTCAAGCATTTACCATTAAATGATGAAGAAGTATTAGAAGCGATGATCACATACCCTAAATTAATTGAAAGACCAATTGTTATAAATGGCAACAGTGCGGTCATTGGTAGACCGGCTTCTAACATAGATCAATTATTAAAATAGAATTCGCTATAATTGATTGGTTTATTATCTTAACAAACAATTAACCATTTTCAGTTAAACCTTAGTATAACTTTATAATCTAAACACATGAAAAAAGTAATAAAATGTAGCAATCTAAAGGTATTAGCATTGCTATTAATTCTATTAGGAAGTTCTGAAATTTACGCACAGTACGGTTATGGCAATAACGGTTATGGATCACGTGGCGGTTACGGTTATGGTAATCAAAGAAGTTCTATACCACAGGCACAAACACCTGCTGAGCCACCAAAACCTAAAACTGCTGAAGAATTGGTAGATGGTGAAATGCCAAGAATTACAGAAGCCCTTGCACTTAATGAATTTGAACAGGCAGTATTAAGTTCTGTTTTAAAGAAATATGTACAAGAACGTATAGAAGCTCAGATATTAAAGCTACCGCCAGAAAAAATGGCTGAAGTATATGAGAATATTACTAAAAGGCAAGACGAAGAATTAAAAGCAGGTTTGCCATTAGAGAAGTATGAAGCTTTTGTTGCACTACAAAAAGATGGTGTTTCAAAAACTTTGAAGAAAAATAAAAAGAAGAAAAAAGAAAAACGAAAGAAATCAAAATCCGACTAAATGAAACAACTTTTCCCTTTACTTCTACTCCTATTACTATCAAGCAATTATATACATAGTCAAAGACCGGGAGGAGACCGGGAAAGAGGTCCAATTGTCATTAGCGGAAAGGTTCTGGACAAAGATGATAACCTTCCCTTAGAATATGCTACACTAGTACTACAAAGTGTAAACAACCCAGATCAAATTACAGGTGGTATAACAGATATAGACGGAAATTTCAAAGTAGAAACCACTCCTGGCAAGTACAACATCTCCATTGAATACATTTCATACAAAACATACAAACTACCCAATCAAACCCTAACAAAATCTACAGATTTAGGCACCATTAAACTTGCTTTAGATGTTGCTCAATTAGAGGCGGTAGAAATAGTTGGTGAAAAAACTACGGTAGAAGTTCGGCTAGACAAAAAGATATACAATATTGGTAAAGATTTAACCAATAGTGGTGCAACCATTACAGATGCCTTAAACAATGTACCATCTGTTGATGTAGATGTTGAAGGTGCTATAAGTCTAAGAGGTAATGAGAATGTTAGAATCCTAATCAACGGAAAACCATCTGCATTAGCAGGTTTTGGTTCCACCGATGCCCTTACGCAACTTCCCGCAGATGCTATTGAAAAAGTTGAGGTTATTACAAGTCCGTCTGCAAGATATGATGCTGAAGGTACAGCTGGTATATTGAACATTGTACTTAAAAAAGAAAAAACACTTGGTTTCAATGGCTCCGTAAACACAACTATAGGTTACCCTGTTAATAGTGGTATTTCTGTAAATGCAAATTTACGTACAGATAAGTTCAATTTATTCAACACTACGGGTTATAGCTATAGAGACGCACCAGGAAATGCATTTTATGACAACACCTATTCTTCTGGCACCTATGATAGAATTATTGAAGACAGAGAATACAATAGATTAAGAAAAGGATTCAACACAAATTTAGGTTTAGAATATTTCTTGACCGAGTCATCTTCTATAACCGGTAGTGTTTTCTATAGAACTTCTAAAAGTGAAGATGAAACCGCCAATACAAACCAAAGGTTTATAAGCAATGCATTAGATAGTGAAACATTTAGAAGTGAAGATGAAAGCGAAGATGACAATAACTATCAATTTTCTTTGAATTATGTGAACGATTTAGATGATGATGGTCAAAAGCTAACCGTAGACTTACAATATTCTAAAGGAGAAGAAGAAAAATTCAACATCATTCAAGAAAATAATACATTACCAAATGATGATTTAATTGTTTTAGAAAATGTTTACGAAGAAGAAACCGATAACGAGTACTTAATTCAAGCTGATTATGTACTACCAATGGGTGACGCTCAATTTGAAGTTGGCTACAGAGGAACTTTTGAAGAAACAGGCACTGACTATCGTTTAGATTCCTTAAACCAAGCAACAGGTTTGTTTGATATTAATGAAGATCTTACCAACCTATTTACTTATACAGAAAATGTAAACGCATTATACACGCAGTATGGTAACAAATTTGGAAAGTTTTCTTTCTTATTGGGATTAAGATTAGAAAATACCCAATTGAAAGGTGAGCTATCTTCTTTATATGACAGTAGTGAGCTAGAAGAACAATTAGGCGTTGATGTAGAAGCTAATTTTGATAATAATTATCTAGGCTTGTTCCCAACAGTAAATTTCATTTACGAATTAGCTGAAAATGAAAATATCTCTTTGGGATATAATAGAAGAATAAATAGACCAAGAGGAAGGTTTGTAAATCCTTTTCCTTCAAGATCAAGTAGGACAAATATTTTTCAAGGTAATCCAAACTTAAACCCGGCATTTTCAAATGCTTTTGATTTAGGTTACTTAAAAAGGTGGGATAAAATAACTTTAACTTCCTCTGTATACTACCAAAGAGAAACGGATTCTTTTGAGCGTGTTCAAGAAGAAACAGGTCAAACCACTACAGATGGTATTGAAATTATTAGATCTATACCTATCAACCTATTTACAAATGACAGAATAGGTGTTGAAGCAGGTGTATTATATAGCGCAGCAAAATGGTTACGTTTAAATTCTAGCTTTAATTTTTTCCAGTTTTCTACTGAGGGAGATTTCAATGGTGTAGATTATGGCACAACAAATACAAGTTGGTTTGCTAGATTTAGCTCAAAGGTTTCACTACCAGCTAAAGTAGACTGGCAAACTAATGCATTCTACAGAGGACCGTCGTCTACGGCACAAACTGAAAACGGAGGTATATTCTCATTGAACTTAGCCTTTAGTAAAGATATTTTGAATGATAATGGAACACTTTCACTTAATGTAAGCGACTTATTAAACTCTAGAAAAAGAACATCTTTTACAGAAACGGAGTTCTTCACTTCAGACAGTGAATTTCAATGGAGACAGCGCCAAATAACTATGGGCTTTGTATATCGTTTCAATCAACCAAAGGAGCGTAATAAGGGCAACAGAGGAGGTAACAACGATGATGACGGTGATGAAATAGAAGGATAGAATTAGAAAACAAGACATAAAAAAAAAGGAGCCAATAGGCTCCTTTTTTTATTATACTTTATCTATGCTTCTCTTGCGGCTTTTTTCTTGTCGCGTCTTTCTTTCAATAACTCCATAATGTTACCACCTAACCAGTAAGGGACAACAAATAATAACAAAAACATCATTAGCCAAAAACCTATAGTTAATATGGTTAAAAAAGCTAAAAATCCTAAATATTGGTCAAAATCAAACATATCTTCTTACTTATATATTACAAAGATACCATAAACGAATTATTTTTTGCAAACGTTCTGCAAAATTAATTTTACTTTTCACAACAAAGTTGTCACAATAAAAATAAATGTAAACCTTATTTTTGAGGCTATATTAATAAATTAACTTAAGATTCATATAAATTATAAGATTATGGAGTTCAGAATCGAAAAAGATACCATGGGTAATGTTAAGGTTCCCAAAGACAAATATTGGGGAGCGCAAACAGAACGCTCTAGAAATAATTTCAAAATTGGTCCTTCGGCGTCAATGCCTTTAGACATTGTTTACGGCTTTGCATATTTAAAAAAATCTGCTGCTTATGCTAATTGCGAACTTGGCGTATTAGCATCAGAGAAAAGAGATTTGATAGCTCAGGTTTGCGATGAAATTTTAGAAGGCAAGCATGATGATCAATTTCCATTGGTTATATGGCAAACTGGTTCGGGAACACAAAGTAACATGAACGTAAATGAAGTGGTTGCCAATAGGGCTCATGAAATTGCCGGTAATGTTATTGGTGAAGGCGAAAAAACAATTCAACCAAATGATGATGTAAACAAATCGCAATCATCAAATGACACCTTCCCTACCGGTATGCACATTGCTGTCTATAAAAAGATAGTTGAAGTTACCATACCTGGTGTTACTCAATTAAGAGATACTCTTCAGAAAAAATCTATTGAATTCAAGAACGTAGTTAAGATAGGTCGTACGCATTTAATGGATGCTACTCCCCTAACCTTAGGTCAAGAGTTTTCGGGATATGTTTCTCAATTAGACCATGGTTTAAAAGCACTGAACAATACACTTGCCCATTTAAGTGAACTTGCTTTAGGAGGAACTGCTGTAGGTACAGGTTTAAATACTCCTGAAGGATACGATGTTTTGGTTGCCAAATACATTGCAGATTTTACAAGTTTACCTTTTATTACTGCTGAAAATAAATTTGAAGCTCTTGCTGCACATGATGCCATTGTTGAAAGTCACGGCGCATTAAAGCAATTAGCGGTTTCATTAAATAAAATAGCCAATGATATTAGAATGATGGCTTCAGGTCCTCGTTCAGGTATTGGTGAAATCATTATTCCTGCAAATGAGCCAGGTAGTTCTATTATGCCCGGAAAAGTTAATCCTACGCAATGTGAGGCGTTAACTATGGTTTGTGCACAAGTTATGGGTAATGATGTTGCCGTTAGTGTTGGTGGCACTCAAGGTCATTATGAATTAAATGTTTTCAAACCAATGATGGCTGCAAATATTTTACAATCAGCACAATTAATTGGTGATGCTTGTGTAAGTTTTGAAGAGCATTGTGCAGCTGGTATAGAACCAAATCATGGTGTAATTAAAGAGTTATTGAATAACTCCCTAATGCTGGTTACTGCCTTAAATACTAAAATTGGATATTACAAAGCCGCTGAAATTGCAAATACTGCGCACAAAAATGGTACAACGTTAAAAGAAGAAGCTGTTAATCTAGGTTATGTTTCTGCTGAAGATTATGATGAATGGGTAAAACCGGAAAATATGGTTGGTAGTTTAAAAGACTAATTACAACTTTTACAAATAAAAAAGGCGACCAATTGGTCGCCTTTTCTATTATATATTTTTAAAACTATTACTTCAACATGAATTTAGAAGTACCCAATAATTTTAATTGATCGTCATATACGTTTACCATGTAATTACCATCTTTAAAATCACCAGAAGGCTTACTGATATAATCACATACATCTAAAGATTTGTTCTCGTAGTAGAAACCAGTTTGCTTACTATAAGTAATAGAAGCTCCATTATCATTTGTCATAGAGTTGCTACCACCAAGTACATTACCTTGAGGATCTAAAACCTCTAAGAAAAATTCTCTATCACCAGCTTGTGCAATCACGTTGTCAGCTACAGTAAAACAAATTTTGAATTTATCAGTTGCTTTAGCTCTTTGTGTAGAAACCAATTTACCACTGTTACGTTCTTTTACGGCATCAACATTGAATTTAGATAGGTTCAACGCAGAACCTTTTTCAACTACTTGAGCCAAGTTTGTGTTTTGTACTACTAAAGAATCATTAAATACAGTTTGCTTCTCCAATTCAACGTACGTACTGTCACGTTGCATAGCTATAGCAGTATTAGAACGTGTTAAAGAATCTACTTGCTTCAATAATTGCTCTCTTTCAGCTTTAAGAACACCTACTTGTCTTCTATATCTAGATAAAGATCCAATATCAGCTTTCATAGTTTTTACAGAGTCAATATATTTTGCAATATTATCTCTTGCGCTTACCAACTCCTCATTAGTGGCGTTGCTTTCTAGAATAGCCTTATCATACTCAGATTTTAAGCTATTTAAATCTTCAACTACCAATTCTTTTTCTTTGGTAAGTACTACTTCAGTCTTCTTTTTGTCTTGATAAAGACTAACTGTGTAAATGATAGTACCTAAAAGCACAACACCTAAAAGAGCGGTCAAAACCTTTAAGCCATTGTTGTTTTTTGTTTCAGTCATAATGTTTAATTTAATAAAGTGTCTGTTTGTTCAGTTTATATACGTGGTAATTCAAATTTTAGATTTTTTAATGTTAAATTAATTTATAAACCTTGGAAGTGACTATATAATATGACATACCTTAGTTAACAAGTTAAAAAAACACCTTAAAACCATGCTTAGCATTGTGCCTTACGAGCCTAAATATACTCAAAACTTTAGAGATTTGAATATTGCCTGGATTATTGAATATTTCAAGGTCGAAGAAAAAGACAGGGAGTTATTGGAACATAGTCAATCTACCATTATTGATAAAGGCGGATATATCTTTATAGGATTATGGAATAATGAACCCGTAGCATGCTTTGCATTGATTAAAAAGAAGGCCAATCGTTATGAATTGGGCAAGATGGCAGTTGACAAAAACCATCAAGGTTTAAAAATCGGACAAAAAATGTTAGCCCATGCCATAGAATTTTCAAAGACTAAAAAATGGGAAACACTAGAATTATACTCTAGCACTAAATTAGACCCCGCACTGCATATATATAAGAAATTCGGTTTTAAAAATGTGCCTTTGGAAGATAATTTAGAGTACCTTCGATCAAATATTAAAATGGAACTAACACTTTTAACGTAACATAATGAAAATAAATAAATTGCTTGTTTTACTAATATTGGGATCTATGACATTTGCATGTAAAGATGCCAAGAAAGCGGAGAGCGACGTGGATACTACAACCGAAATTGAAGAAAGCAAATCGGTTACCGAAATAATCAACGAGCGCAAATCAGCAGATATTAAAATCACTCCCATAGAACATGCAACGGCAGTCTTAGAATGGAACGATGTTGTCATTTATATTGATCCAGTAGGCGGAGCTGTTGCTTTTGAAGGTCAAAAGAACCCTACCCTAATATTGATTACCGATATACACGGTGATCATTTAAACGTAGAAACCATAAATGCCCTAGACACTTCTAACGCCACTTTTGTAGTACCACAGGCGGTTGCAGATGAATTACCTAAAGAATATTCAGAACAATTGGAAATTATGGCAAACGGCACCACTAAAGAACTTAACGACATCACCATAGAAGCCATACCCATGTACAACTTAAGAAAAGAGGCTTTAAAATTTCATGAAAAAGGACGCGGTAACGGTTATGTTCTTAATATTGATGGTCAGCGTATTTATTTCTCTGGAGATACCGAAGATATTCCTGAAATGCGTTCTTTAAAAAACATAGACAAAGCTTTTATATGTATGAACCTACCATATACTATGACAGAGGAAAGTGCTGCTGCTGCCGTTTTAGACTTTAAACCTAAACAAGTATATCCTTATCATTACAGAGGCAAGCCAGATGTTAGTGATGTTGCAAAATTTAAGCAATTAGTAGATGCAGGCAACCAAGATATTGAAGTGATACAATTAGATTGGTACCCTAATGAAGAATACTAATTTAAGCTGTTAGCTGTTAGCTGAAAATAAAAAAGCCCGCAATTGCGGGCTTTTTATATATAAATAATTATTATCTAATCAGTTTCTTATATTTAATTCGCTTTGGCATAAGGTCTCCACCTAATCTCTTCTTCTTATTCTCTTCGTAATCAGAGAAAGACCCTTCAAAGAAATATACTTGAGAATCACCTTCAAAGGCTAGAATGTGTGTACAGATACGATCCAAGAACCATCTATCATGCGATATTACCACTGCACAACCAGCAAAGTTTTCTAAACCTTCTTCCAAGGCACGTAGCGTATTTACATCCAAATCATTGGTAGGCTCATCCAAAAGAAGAACGTTACCTTCCTCCTTTAAGGTCATAGCTAAATGTAAACGGTTACGTTCACCACCAGATAACATATTCACTTTTTTATTCTGCTCACTACCTGAGAAATTGAATCTGCTTAAATAAGCACGTGAATTCACTTGCTTACCACCCATCATCACCAATTCTTGCTCATCACTAAAATTCTGCCAAATGGTTTTTTCAGGATCAATATTAGAATGACTTTGATCAACATATGCAATTTTAGCCGTTTCACCAGTTTCAAACTCCCCTTTATCAGGAGTTTCTTCACCCATGATCATCCTAAAGATTGTAGTCTTACCGGCACCGTTTGGTCCAATAATACCAACAATACCAGCTTGCGGTAATTTAAAGTTCAAATCCTCATATAGCAACTTATCGTCATAAGCCTTACTTACTCCCTTTGCTTCAATAACATTGGTACCTAAACGTGGTCCGTTAGGAATATAAATTTCAAGTTTTTCATCAAGCTGTTTCTGATCTTGACTCATTAACTTATCATAATTCTTAAGACGTGCTTTCTGTTTGGTTTGTCTGCCTTTTGCTCCTTGACGCACCCAATCAAGCTCTCGCTCCAGTGTTTTCTGCCTTTTAGAAGCTGTTTTACTTTCTTGAGCCATACGCTTAGACTTTTGATCTAACCAAGAAGAGTAATTCCCTTTCCAAGGAATACCTTCTCCCCTGTCCAATTCTAAAATCCAACCGGCAACATTATCCAAGAAATACCTATCATGCGTTACGGCAATTACCGTTCCTTTATAAGACGCCAAATGATGCTCTAACCAGTGTACAGATTCTGCATCCAAGTGGTTAGTAGGCTCATCTAACAATAATATCTCTGGTTCTTGAAGCAGTAATCTACATAAAGCCACCCTTCTTCTTTCACCACCGGACAATACAGCAATTTTTTTATCTGAATCTGGAGTACGCAGAGCATCCATTGCAATTTCTAACTTAGTATCAAGTTCCCAAGCGTTTGCAGCATCAATTTTATCTTGTAACACAGCTTGTTGATCCATCAACTTCTGCATTTTGTCTGCATCTTCATATACCTCAGGAAGACCGAACATATCATTTATCTTATTGTATTCATCAAGAATGGCAACTGTTTCTGCAACTCCTTCTTTTACAATCTCTAATACGGTCTTGTTTTCATCCAGTTCAGGTTCTTGCTCCAAGTACCCAACTTTGTAGCCTGGAGAAAAAACAACATCACCTTGAAAGTTCTTATCTACTCCCGCAATAATTTTCAGTAAAGTAGATTTACCAGAACCATTTAAACCTAAGATTCCGATTTTGGCACCATAGAAAAAACTTAAGTAAATGTTCTTTAAAACTGGGGTATTAGCGTTCTTATAGGTTTTCGTAACTCCTGACATGGAGAAGATCACCTTCTTATCGTCTGACATAAAATTATAGTGTTTAGTGAAAATTAAACCCGATCAGGAGAATTCACTGCCGGTTCTAAAAATATATTATACTCTACCTTTAAGTGCGTTAAACACCCAAGCAATAGCAAAAAAACCTATACCTACGGATGCAAAACCCCAACCAGCAACATCATCATAGCGAAAAGCACCTAATGCAATTAGGGCCAGACCTACAAAAATCATAATAAAAGTTGCCCAAGTGAGCACTGTATTCTTGTTCATTTTCGAGTCTATTAAAATTTAAGCGAACATCAAATATCGTAAATTTTAAGATATTTGTCCACAATTACCCCTGCTATTATTCAAACGGAAACACAATTCCTGTCTTTTTACGAACGGAATCCATAATACCAATTAGATCAAGACTATTTTGGTGACTCCATAAGTCACTCTCCTTTTTTCCAGAATTTAGACAATCATGTACTTCCTCAATTTCATGCACATACCCTTTACCTCTCTTTCCTACTTCATTTGAAATCGTTTCCCCATCTTTTTCTAAAGTATAGCCTGTAGACTCATGCCATCTGGGGTGAATAAAAATAGAGCCTTTGTTACCGGCAATTTCAGATTTCTTTTCTGAATTTGAATTGAGTCCGCTATATAAGATAGCTTGTACATTGTCATAATTGAAAATCATACTGCACTGTATCTCCACTCCCGTTTTATAGAAGTTGGCCGTTGCCTTAATATCCTTTGGTTTACCTAACATTAAATAAGCTAAAAATATGGGGTAGATACCTATGTCCAATAAAGATCCACCGGCAAGATCAGGGTTCAACAATCTTCCTTCCTCATCCCTATCAAGTGCATAAAAAGCAAAATCTGAATGTAAATATCCAATGTCGCCAATAGTTCCATTATCTACCAATTCTTTTACTTTAACAATCGTAGGGTTAAACCTAGACCATAAAGCCTCCATCAAAAAAACATTATTCTCCCTGGCTTCAGCAACCATTTTTTCTACCTCCGCTTTGTTTACACCCATTGGTTTTTCACATAAAACGGCATTACCAGCTTTCATTGCGGCAATACTTAAATCTGCATGTGACGTATGTGGCGTTGCCAAATAAACAACATCAACCGTTCCGCTATTAAACAATTCTTGATAACTACCATAAACATTTGGCGCACCATATTCATTGGCAAAAGTCTGTGCTTTCTCTAAACTTCTAGATGCAACGGAAACTAATTTACCACCATCTATCAAAGCCAAATCCTTTGAAAAACTATGAGCAATGTTACCTGCCCCAACAATACCCCACTTTATCATACTTTTTGTTTTTGTTGCATGAACACCAAAATTAACTCCTTATCTTTATCAAAAGAAAAGAAAGAATATAGAATGGATTTAAAATTCAATCAAAACGAAGATAGGAATAAGTTGTTATTATCAGACCTTAGAAGAAAGTTAAACGAGGTTTATTTAGGCGGAGGAAAAGCCAAAATAGCCAAGCAGCATGACCAAGGTAAAATGACGGCCAGAGAACGTATTGATTATCTTTTAGATTCTAAATCTGAACGAATAGAAGTTGGAGCTTTTGTAGGTGACGGCATGTATCAGGAACATGGCGGTTGCCCTTCTGGCGGAGTTGTTATCAAAATTGGCTATGTTCAGGGAAAGCAATGTATTGTTGTGGCCAATGATGCAACAGTAAAAGCCGGAGCATGGTTTCCTATTACCGCAAAAAAGAATTTAAGAGCACAGGAAATAGCTATAGAGAACAAGCTTCCAATTATTTACTTAGTAGATAGCGCGGGAGTATACTTGCCATTGCAGGATGAAATCTTCCCTGATAAAGAACACTTTGGGCGTATTTTTAGGAATAATGCGATTATGAGCAGTATGGGTATTACCCAAATATCCGCTGTTATGGGTAGTTGTGTAGCTGGTGGTGCATATTTACCGATTATGAGCGATGAAGCGTTAATTGTAGACAAAACCGCAAGTATATTTTTAGCTGGTAGTTACTTAGTAAAAGCTGCTATTGGTGAAAGTATTGATAATGAAACTCTTGGCGGAGCAACTACGCATTGTGAAATTAGTGGAGTAACTGATTATAAAGCGAAAGATGATGCTGCCGCATTAGACACCATTAAAAATATAATGGATAAAATCGGTGATTTCCCTAAAGCGGGATACAACCGTAAGAAAAGTGTAAAGCCAAAAGAGAATCCGGATGATATCTACGGAATACTACCGAGCTCCAGAGCCGAGCAATACGATATGATGGAAATCATTAAGCGATTGGTAGACAATTCTGAATTTGAGGAATATAAAGCTGGCTACGGACAAACCATTCTTACCGGATATGCACGAATAGACGGATGGGCTGTTGGTATTGTTGCCAACCAAAGAAAAGTAGTAAAAACTAAAAAAGGTGAAATGCAATTTGGCGGAGTAATTTATTCTGACTCTGCAGATAAATCAACCCGATTTATAGCGAACTGTAACCAAAAGAAAATTCCGTTAGTCTTTCTACAAGATGTAACCGGTTTTATGGTTGGTAGCAAAAGTGAACATGGCGGCATTATTAAAGATGGCGCTAAAATGGTTAATGCGGTAAGTAACTCCGTCGTTCCAAAATTCACCATCGTCATAGGAAATAGCTACGGAGCAGGAAATTATGCCATGTGCGGTAAAGCTTATGACCCAAGATTAATTGTCGCTTGGCCAAGTGCAGAACTTGCTGTAATGAGTGGAAACTCTGCAGCCAAGGTATTATTACAAATTGAAAAAGCTTCTTTGAAAAAGAAAGGTGAAACCATTACTGAAGAAAAAGAAACCGAGCTTTTCGATAAAATCAAGAAGCGTTACGACAATCAAGTCTCTCCTTACTATGCAGCTTCAAGATTATGGACCGATGCTATCATAGATCCAAAAGACACCCGTAAATGGATATCAATGGGGATAGAAGCCGCTGATCATGCACCTATTGAGAAACCTTTTAATATGGGCGTTTTGCAGGTTTAATGTAAACGGAAGTAGTTAAGAGATTATCAATCTATATAAATTGAAAAAATACCCACAATACATTTAAAACGTATTGTGGGTATTTAAATATCTAAATGTTTATCCGTTTTACTAATTATCTAAAAAAATAAAAAGCTCGGAGCAGCCTGCTGGCATTTAAATCACGATTATCGAGTTTAATTAGCAACCATACTTACAGCATTAGATACTGAAAACAATTGCTGATTTACATTACGTAGACCCAGTTTAAAGACCTTCGTTTCTTTTCGTTGCGATGCACTACCGTAGTTATAATATACAGTGGCTTTCAAATACGTTGGAGTCAAGCTTTTATTACCTAAATACGTAGCATTAACCAACCAATTACCACGAAGCGTATCATCTATTAAATACTCTTCACTAGAGAAACCTGAACGTTTTTCAATTTGAATTCTCTCCGCATCTGCCGCTAAAGAATGCTCACTTTTATAATATCGCTTTTCGGGATTTACAAATTGCAATTCAAATTCAGCCTCACTATCACTCCATTCAAAAACTAATCGTGTTCCTTTAAAATCATCATCAAGCTTAATTTCATTCACCTTATCAGTTGAAACTAAATCAGCGCCTTTTAAGGATATCAAATTATTTAAATCGCGATCCATAATGGTTTTTACTTGCTCTTCTTTTTCCATTAATTCTTCTGCCAATAAATAATCATATCGTAGATACATAGCTGCCGCTTTTTGATTTACACCAAGCTCCCTATAACTATTGGCTAAATCTAAATAAGATTGGGCATAATCCGCTCTAAGTGTATATACAGCTTCATATAATTTATTTGCCTCCTTAAACTTTCCTTCTGCTTGATATATGTATGCCAGAGATTTCAATGCTAACGGGTTTCCACTTAGAACTTTATCATTCTCCTGAATAATCATCTCTGCAAATTCTTGATTCTTCCATCTGTTAGAAAAATAATCATAGGCATCTAGAACGTAATAATAAGAACTACTATATTTTTTGATTTGCTCTTCATAAATAGCCTTTGCCCTTTCTTCTGTATTCGCACTCAAAAGTTCATTCATGTACAAAGGTTTATCTTCCTTAAAATCAACCGAGCTTAATGCTGAATTATCGTATTTGTTATTTCTTAATTTTGCTTGATCATAAGGCTTACCGTCTTTGTTACCAGAATATAATAGCGTTTTGGTATTAATAACAATTACACCACCAGCACCTATTGACCCATATCTCGTGGTCATTGCTAAATTATTTAAGACAGCTAATCTTGCTATAGATGCAGGTGCAATCCACGTAGGTGCGTCGGTTAATATTTGACCATCAACATCATATACAGCTGGTGATGCTTGACTGATGGAATTGAAACCTCTGATATAAACACCTCCGCCACGCTGACAATCACCAAAAACCCTTACGCTAGCAAACTCATTTCTAACAACATCTAAAATGCAAATTCCTACATCATTGATTTCGTCCTCTTGTAAAAACCTAATTTTTCCCGGTGCAGTCTCACTATCCAGAATTCCGAATGCCGTTTTAATTAAATTTGGTTTGTATTTATACTCTTCTTCTAATTCACTTTGAGATTTCCTATTACTACCTTTTACGGTAACTTCATCCAACTTCTCTATTTTTTGATTCATTTCTATATTCAACGTCCGAGTAACGTCTTCTATCATAATCTGTACATCATTTAGACCTGGGTATACATATAACAACACATCTCTAGGTTTAGTAGTTATCTGGTAATATCCATTTGCATCGGTTGTGGTTGCTACATCAGAATTTTTAATAGAAATCTTGACATTTTCTAAAGGTGCATCCAATTGAGTAACCTTACCTTTAACAATATTGCTTTGAGCATGAACACCGCTAGCGAATGACGCTAATACTAAGAGAATTAGAAAGTTTTTCATAGAATAGAGTTTTTAAAAGTTATACTTTAGATTAACATCAAAAATTAATCCATACCTAAATTTGTAGGAATTAATTTACATATTATGAATATATTTAACATTTTTATTGAAAAAATTATATTTTATAACATATTTAAATCAACTGTTTGCCAATGCTTCACATTGTAAATAAATTTTAATTTAACTTATCTACTCCTAAAGTTGGTAAATAAAATAGGTTTTGATTCACATTTTTTAAGGACAATCTATAAATTCTAATAGTACTTTCTTCGTTATAAGTACCGTAGCCGGTAAATGCGGTCACTTTTAAATAGGTAGGCAAACCACTTTTATTACCCTTATAATTTATATTTACAATCCATTCTCCTTTAATATCACTTTCAAGAAAGAACTCTTTGCTCGATGAATATTCTTGCTTACCAAAATATTCATTTTGATTGTTTAGAGATGTATTCGAAACAAAATAACGATTTTCTGGATTTACGAACTGAAGGTCAAATTCAGCCTCATCATCGTTCCACTCAAAAAGAAGTCGTGTATCTATACCTTCGCGCATAGCCGCCACTTCTTTCAAATCTTCTGAACTTATGGTATAATCGGTTTTATGCTGCAAAAAGTGATTGAACTCAGTTGTAATTATTGGATGTAATCCTATAGTATCTGCCACTAGAAAGGAGTCGTTCAATAGCTTAGTGTACCTACTATACAAATTTGCTGCCTTTTGCACCTCATCTACCTCAACATAACTATTTGCCATATCCCGATACGATTGCGCATAATTAGGTCTTTTTACAAAAACACTGGTATATAGTTTGTTTGCTTTTTCAAATTCACCTACTCGTTGGTACGCATACGCCAATGCCTTCATTTCATTGATGTTATTCTCAAATAGCGACTGATGATTAGAAATGATATCATTGTTGAATTTTTCTTGCTTCCAATTAGCTGTAAAATAAATATAGGCATCAAGAAAAAAATAGGCAGAACTACTATAAAGCTTCTCATTTTCTTCATATACTTTCTTAGCCGCTTCAAATTTATTACAAGCTAAAAGAGCTTGAAGGTAGCTTGGCAAATTTTTATTGGATTGTTCCTTATCTATTGCATCATGCTGATAAATATTACGTTGTATTAATGCTTGATCAATGTTTTTACCTTTTTTATTAGCAAAATTGGAAACGTGAGTACTTATTGCAATTACACCTCCTGCAGCAACTTGCCCATATCTTCCAACGCCAGCAAGACCAGGTATTACCGCTATGCGCTCAATTACATTCAAATCCAAGAAATAAGGCACTTCTTCATAGATTATACCATCAACCTCGAATATAGCAGGTCTCAAATTATTTATTGACCCGCTTCCCCCTCTTATAAAAACAACAACTTTGGTAAAAGAACATCCAAAACAAGGATTTTCAACTTTTACGTTCCCTACCCGAACACCCGCTATTTTACCGTCGATAGCCGCAAGGATATTCGGGGCAGTTAAATTTAAACTCTTGCCATCTACAATAGTTATAGCATGACCAAATGTTTTTTTGTCAAGAGTTCCATAAGCAGTTTTAGCGAATTCATCATTCGTTAAATATTCAGAGAACATTTCTGCCTCGGTTTTCTTTAAGCGTGCTCTTTCAGTAACTGTTACTCCTGCTAATTCTTCTACCTTGAAGTTCATGCTTACATTTATATTATGTATGGTTTCTGCAACTTCACGCTCTACCTTTTCAAAACCTAAATAATCAAAACTTATGACATCACCTATTTGTGCCATAATGTTATACCTACCATAGGCGTCTGTTTGTGTCTGTTTTAATGACTCCGTTATTTGAACAGTAGCATTTTCAATAGGCTCACCATTATTAAAAACAAAACCTGTAATTGATCTATGTGTTTTAATAGGGTTGGTATTTATTATTGGAGTTTTAAAAGAATTTTGAAGAGTTTTGTTTCTGGAATAATCTGAGATTTGAGAAATGTCTCCATCACTCAAAGTAGACGTATTCAAATAAAAAGTCATTGCATCTCCCCTAAACGTTTTCCATTGCCCTTGACTCACATATCTTCTGTACGAAGTACTTGGTCTATAGTCTGCAGCCAAAACCAAGCCAACGCGCTTACCATATACTTCCAATAATTCTAGACCAATACTAAAATCTTCATCTACAATAAGATTGTACGGCTTTAAATCTACAATTACCTCTCCAGGAGAATTGCCAATCATTGTAGTAACGTTCTTTTTCAATAATTTATCTTCAGGATAGATGGTACCCCCCTTGTAAATATTGATACGTACCAAAACGCTATCAGAATAATTCTCGTTCACATAAAAATGAAAATCCTTTAAGAAATGTTTCTTCTTATCTACACTTATTCTTGTTACCAACTCAGCGCCCAATGAACCATCCCCTTTCCAGTACCCGTACTTATTTTTACTTGGATAGGAAAAACCTATAGCATCATTTATTTTACCTTTTAAATATTTAGCGGTAACAATGGCCTCGTTTAATTGCATTGCCTCGGGCTGCATGACAACTTTTTGAAAAAGTGTATTATTAAAGTTTACCTCGGAAATTTTGAACTGAACCGTTTTATAACCTACAGATGAAAATTGTAGAATATCGCTACTAGAAAAATCAGCTTTATCAATCTCTAGATAAAATTCCCCATCAAAATTACTTACGGTACCTACACCTTTATTAACTATTCCAATATTTACAAAAGGAAGCGTCTCTTGTGTTTCCGCATCCAGTACTGTTCCTTTATATTGATGTTGTCCAAAAAGTCCCAAACTTAGTGTACATAAAAATGACAAAAGGCAATACTTTACATGAAGTTTAGTAATCGATATCATTTGGCTGGTTATTTAAAAATTGTTAAGGTATTCTTAAATATATGAATAACAGCCAATTAAATCAAGTGCCTAATATTAAAAAAATAAGATTTTTATTACATAACGAATTATAAATCTTACAAATAGAAAATTAATTCCCCTGATGCCCTTTTGCTCTTGGTATCAACAAAAGTTCTGTCTGTCTACCATTAACATACCTAAAACCTTCTTCACCATAAAAGCCGGCTTCTTCAAGCATGATACGTATATCTCTATTCCATTCTGGTATGTTAACCGTGGTATTTAATTCAATAGCATACACCGTGTTTGGATTTAAACCATAATTTTCACCGTCGTCACGCATAACACCGCCTTGGGAATCCCACATACCAATTGTTGTACCTGCAGAATGACCATATAAGCCTAGTGGATGCGTGTATATTGATGGTTTTAAGCCCGCTGTTTTAGCCTCCTTCAATGATTTTGCTAGAATATCATTCCCAGACCTACCCTTAACCATATTGTTGGTCAAAAAATCTTGTACCTTATTACCATTTTTTAATCCGTTCACCAAGAAGTCAGGCGCATTAGTTTCTTCTGGCTTAAGTACATATGCCAATTCTTGACAGTCTGTATTTAAACGCAAATAAGTAATACCAAAATCGCAATGCACTAAATCTCCCGGTAGAATTACCATATCATCAGGCTTATTTGCAAAAGAATAGAATTCGCTTTTTTTACCCTTCTCACTTCTTTGAACGTCCACGGTTGGATGAAACCAAGTTTCCAATCCTAAATCAGTAACTTTTTGTCTCATCCACCACACCACATCCGAGGTTGTTGTAACACCAGGCGTAATTACTTTCTCAGAAAAAGCCTCCGCAATAATATCATGTGTAATATCTACCAATTGGTTATAAATGATCATTTCTCGCTCAGACCTTGTTTCAATCCAACGAACAGCTAGTTGTTCTGCTGAAGTCACTTTTGAAATATATTTCTTAGGCAGATTAGCCATAAACTCTTCATAATCTGTCTTTACCAAGCCATCTGCAATATTGTGGTCTGTAGAATAATTAAGTCCGATTTTCTTCGGATTTCTTTCGGATATCAACTGCATTAATCGAGTCCACTGATTTGGTTCTTTCTCCTTATCCCAAGCAGAAACAATATTTTTACCAACGTTGTAACGGGCTACAGCCAACTTCTCTATAGTGTTCTTCGCCTTATTTCTGTAAAACAATAGAATTGTTCTTCTACGAGCATTCAACCACGTAGCCGGGAGCATAGTCTTAATTACGGGATCTTCATTGTATTCTCTTGAGATAACCACCCACATATCTAAGTCTGCGGCATCCATAAGTTCAGGCAACAAATTATTGAAACGGTCGTCTAATATTTCATCTATAACCTGAGCTCTTTCTTTTTCATTTAGAATTTGCTGAGCGTAAATTTCCCCTATAAAAATTAGGCATACAAAAAGGAATAGTTTTTTCATGAGTGTTGTTTGGTTTAAGCCTTGAAAATACAAAATAACACACATTCGAAATAAACTATTCCTCGAAAATCAATTGATTTTTATAACCTGAATAAAATCAATAGTTGTCTGTTACCAATTTCTCATCAATGCTTTTAACCAACCTAATAAATTCTGCTCTATACCCATTTTTATCTTCACCTCTGCCATTCTCTGCCAATTCAATTACGTCAGTAAACGAAGATTTATTATTAAATGCGGACTTTCTTAATTGCTGACCGAATAAAGCAACAGCTGCAGAAAATTGAAAGTCTTTAGACATTTCTTTAGTATTCGAATTTTGAACATGAACCAGTTCAATACTTTTATTGCCATCTGGCTTTTTATATCTAAATTTTACCGTGAACAACTCATCAGAAAACCTAGTATTGTCAGTAGCATTAGTATATTTTAATTCTGGAATTTCTTTATCATATTCTGATGTTACTCCTACCTCTATTATCTCATACAAAGCGGTCACCTTATGCCCACTTCCTAATTCACCGGCATCTTTAGTATCATCAATAAAATCTTCATCTGCCAATAATCTATTTTCATACCCTATTAATCTATACGATTTTACCTTAGCAGGATTAAATTCTACCTGTAATTTTACATCTTTTGCAATAGTAAATAAAGTACCGCCAAACTCCTTACCAAATAGTTTTTGCGCTTCTTGCATAGTGTCTATGTAACCGTGATTTCCGTTCCCCTTATCTGCTAAAGTTTCCAACTTAGAATCCATATAATTACCCATTCCGAAACCTAGCACGGAAAGAAACACTCCCGATTCACGTTTTTCAACAATCAAATCTTCCATGTCTTTGTCGCTAGACAGCCCAACATTAAAGTCTCCATCTGTTGCCAATATCACTCTATTGTTACCATTCTTCTTAAAATGTTTCTCTGCCAATTTGTAGGCTAATTGAATACCCTCTCCACCGGCTGTAGAACCGCCAGCCTCTAAATTATTTAAAGCGCTCATAATCTTCTCTTTATTGTTACCAGATGTAGGCTCTAATACAACACCAGCTGCACCAGCATAAACAACAATTGAAACCCTATCTTTTTCTCTTAACTGATTTACTAATAATTTAAATGCGGATTTTAATAGTGGTAATTTATTATCTGATGACATAGAGCCAGAAACATCAATTAGAAAAGTAAGGTTAGATGCCGGTAGTTCTTCATTCAAGTATTCTTTCCCTTGCAAACCAATTCGCACTAATTTGGTATTTAGATTCCAAGGGGTTTGTGCTACCTCAGTGTTGACAGAAAAGGGATGTTCATTTGTTGGTTGCGGATAGTCATAATCAAAGTAATTAATCATTTCTTCAATCTTAACTGCATCTACAGGAACCTCTTTTCCATTATTTATAAATCTTCTAATGTTACTATACGCTGCTTTATCAACATCTATTGAAAATGTAGATAAAGAATTAATACCTACATTTTGAAACTGATTTTCAGTAATTTGCGCATAATTCTCATCTTCCTCAATAACATAATTACCTTTTACCGTTTGTATAATAATACAACCGTGTTTAGCATTTTTACCATATAGATTCTTCGCTTCAGAAGCTTTAAGTTTTATTCTACTATTAACATCTTCACTCTTAAGACTTTGAACAATTGAATTATATCGCTTTTCTATGGGAATACCATCAACTATATATAAAGGGCTTTTAACCTTTCCCTTCTTTTCTTGGAAAATTGGTCCACTTATTGCGACACCAGTTACCCTACCTTGCAATATGCTATTCATATTATTTTGAGAGTTTCGCTTTCTAGTTCGATTTCCTCTAACCCTTGTCACCGAACCTGTTGAGAAAGAACGTTTAGAAGTTGCATAACCTACGACCACAACCTCTTCAAGAGCTTCATGATCTTCTTCAAGTGACACATTAACAACTACTGATTCTCTGATCTTTACTGTCATATTTTTACAGCCTATATACGAAAACACTAATTCAGCTCCTTCTGATACTGTTATAGCATAGTGTCCGTCAAAATCTGTTTGTGTACCATTAGTAGTACCTTTTTCCATAACATTTACACCAGGCAGAGGGTCCCCTGCATAATCAGAAACAATACCGCTAATATTCATTTGTTGTGAAGACAATAAGAAACTAGTAAATAGAAATAAAAGGAAAGTTACATTTTTCATAATAGCTGGTTTAAAGTTTATACTATAAACCTATTAAGAAGTCAGCCATATTAAAATATAGAATGAGTGAATGGGAAGGTGTGCTGAGTGAAGTTATGACTTCAGTAAGGTCATGGTTTCTTTCCGCTTAACTTTTCCGCTATCAGTACGTAAGAATACCGGAATAGTTTTAATTACACGTGGCACTTCGTACTTAGATAAAAGAGCACTTGACGTAATTTTTTTCAACACATCGTTTTCATTCACTGCACCCTCAATAACCAGCACTAATTGCTCCCCTAGTTTTGCGTCTGGTAAAGAAGTAATAAAAAAAGGTTGATCAATACTATTCGAAAGTTTACCCTCTACCTGCTCTGGACTAAGTTTAATACCACCGGAATTAATTACATTATCAAATCTGCCCAACCATTTAAATTCTGTCGTAGAAACCAATTCAATAACATCTTTAGTTACTACAGTTTCATCAGCAATCTTTGGAGCATTAATCACCAAACAGTTTCGGTCGTCTTTAGATATTACAACATTTGGCAAGACAGAAAAAGGCATATCATCACTTACGATATTATTCAAAGGCTTAACTGCAATATGCGTTATAGTCTCTGTCATACCATAGGTCTCATAACTAGCATTTGAAATTCCTTTTATTTCCTTTCTTAGAGAAGTAGAAATAGGAGCGCCACCAACAATTAATGTATGCAATAGGGAAAGCTTACTTAACGAATTAGCAACTTGTAAGGGTACCATAGCGCCAAAATCAAAAGACCTGTTTATACCTTCTAACGGATTTGAAGTAGGTGGAACGAAATGAATATCTAACCCTAATACCATAGCTCTAACTAACATCATTTTACCTGCAATATAAGTAGCAGGCAAGCACAACAATGCAGAAGAACCAGGAGATAAATTAAAATAGCTACCTGTTGCTAAAGCACTATTCTCCATATGGCTCTTTTTTAAGGCGATTGTTTTTGGAGTACCGGTAGAACCAGATGTATTTACCGAAATGGCAGGTGAATTATCTATCCAATCTAAAAGAAATTCGCCAATGTGCTTTTCAAATTCTTCTCCTTCTTTAATTAGACCATAACTTACTTCTGTTAAATCGGCAAAAGAAATAGACCTTCCATTAATGGAAAAACTTGGATGTACTAAAGCTTTATGCATTGTACTAATTATCTAATTTAAAAAACTCTTCTTTAGATAACACATCGCCAGTAAGTTTTTCTTTCCAGTTAGTCCAACCATATTTTTTTGAAAAGATGATTAATAAAATAGGGAATACTATAAATACCGGCACCAAGACATCCCAACCTAGAATTGGGTCAGAAACATCCCTATACAATGAATCAGTTTGAAAAGCAGTCCAGTCAGCAGTCAACAATAACGCTCCAATTAAATTATTAGCGGCATGAAAACCCAAAGCAAGTTCTAAACCTTCATCCATGAGTGTTATAATACCAAGAAAAAAACCAGTACCTATATAATATATCATTATACCGTAACCCAATTTCTCTACTTCAGGATTTCCCAAATGCATTAATCCAAATAATACAGAAGTGACAACTAAAGGTACCCATCTATTTTTGGCAGCAATACCCAATCCTTGCATCATATAACCTCTAAACAAATACTCCTCAAAGCTAGTTTGTAAAGGAATTAGGATTATCCCAATTAAAGCCAAACTTAAAAATGGCATCAGCTTAAAATTAAACAGGTAATCTTCAGGAGATAAATAAATACCTATAAAAGTTAAAATTATTGTTATCAATCCCCATACACCAAAGGCAAAAAAAACTCTTTTCCAATCTATTTTTTTTCTGGATGTCGTTAAACTAGTAATGCTCTGAGAGTGTACTAATTTCGTCCATCCCAGTACCACAAATAAACCTACAGCAAGTGGTACAAGTAAAATAATCAATACCAAATTAGAGCCTAAACTTGCTATCATTTGCTCCATACTATCCTCAACACTAACTGGAGATAATACGATTGCTATGTAGTTCATTATCATAAACCCAATAAAACAACCGGGAATAATTAAGTACTTCCATAATCCAATATCACCTTTATACCCCTGTTCTATATACATAAACTTTCAATTAAATTTGTATTCCATTTTTTAGATCTGTTATAAAACAAACCTCCATTAACAACCTCTAACGGACTCTCAATATTATTTGTGAATAGAGAACCGGTACCTAATCCTTGTGGCATTTTGTTATTTAAAGTTGCCGTCCACTGGGCAATAGCATTTAAGCCAATATTACTCTCTAAGGCACTCGTAACCCACCACCCTATGTTATTCTTTTCTGCAATAGAAATCCATTCACTGGTTCCTGCAAAACCACCAACCAAACTTGGTTTCAAAATTATATATTGTGGTTGTATTGTTTGTAGCAACGCTGCCTTTTTTGTTACATCAACCACACCAATTAATTCTTCATCTAAAGCAATTGGCAAAGGCGTATTACTACAAAGCCTTTTCATTTCTTCAGTTTGCCCTTGTTTAATGGGTTGCTCTATAGAGTGTAAATCAAGTTTAGATAAAACATCTAGTTTAAATAAGGCCTCTTGTGGTGTAAATGCTCCGTTGGCATCTACCCGTAATTCAATCGCTTCTTTTGAATAACGTTCTCTAATAGATTTTAGCAATGCAATCTCCGTATCAAAATCTATCGCACCAATTTTCATTTTAATACAAGAGAAGCCATCTTTTAGCTTATTTTCTATTTGTTGATGCATAAATTCCTTATCGCCCATCCAAACCAAACCATTGATAGAAATCGGTTTTTGGTCATTCAAAAAAGCAGATTCAAAAAGATGAAACGGATTATTAGAACGTATGGATAAAAATGCCTGTTCCAAACCAAATTGAATACTAGGAAAATCTCTTAACTGCTCTATCAATTTAGCTTCTCCTAATTCAATATTCTCCGCAACCCAAGTACATTTTTGTTCATATTCAGGCACATCATCAAAACTAAGGCCTCTAAACAGTCCGCATTCACCAATTCCCCATTTTCCTTCTTCTTCTAAAAAAAGGAACCACGTTTCTTTAGTTCGCAGAATTCCCCTAGAAGTTCCACTGGGGTTTTTAAAATTTAAGAGATACTTTTTAAATATTGCCTTCATATAATCCTTCAAATTTAGTTATATTTTGAGTTTAATTACGATGGATAAATAAGTATGGAGAATAAGGTGATTTGGATTACAGGAGCATCTTCTGGAATTGGGGAAGCATTGGCATATCAATTCAATGCTCTCGGTGCAAAAATTATTATTTCAGCAAGACGAGAAAAAGCATTGGCTGATGTAAAAAACAAGTGTAAATCTCCAGATAATGTTGCTGTGCTTTCATTAGACTTAACCCAATTTGAATCCTTAGAAAGCATCACAAAAAAGGCTTTTTCATTGTTTGGACGAATCGACGTTCTTGTCAATAATGGCGGATTAAGTCAGCGTTCACTCATTATGGACACCAAATTTGAAGTCTACCAACAAATGATAGATGTTAATTATCTGGGTACTATAAAACTAACAAAGCATGTACTACCCAAATTTATAGCACAAAAAAGCGGTCATTTCGTAACTATTACTAGTTTAATGGGTAAATTTTCATCACCCTATCGTTCAGGTTATTGTGGAGCAAAACATGCGTTACATGGCTTCTTTGATGCTTTAAGAATGGAACACGAAAAAGACAATATCAATGTTTCTATTATTTGTCCGGGGTTCATACAAACAAACGTTGCAAAAAATGCTTTGACCGGTGATGGCTCAGCTTTACAAAAAGAAGATAGCGCCACAGAAAATGGAATGCCTGTTAACGAATGTGCACAAGAAATTATCTCTGCAATTAAAAAGAAAAGATTTGAAACCTACATTGGCGGAAAAGAGAAATTCGGAATTTATCTTAAAAGATTCTTTCCTAAACTTTTACATAAAGTAGTCATGAAAAGTAAAGTTCGTTAAACCTATTTAAAATTAAACCAGAAACGTACACCTTCTTGGGTTTTATCGGTATTCAATGAAGTTTGAAGCTGATTTGCTAATCTGCTCATTAAACGAATACCCATAGAAGAACTTGCTCTTTCATCAGAATCTTCTGGTAAACCAATACCATTATCAGTATATTCAAAGAAACCTTCTTGACCTGTAATTTTTCGTAAATGAATATATATTTTTCCATCGCTATCATCATTTGGAAAAGCATATTTAAATGAATTGGAAACCAATTCGTTTAATATGAGTCCGAATGGAATAGCCCTGTCAATATCTAATTCTACACCTTCGGCATCGATAGTAATATTAATATTATGACCACCTTTTTTATATACAGATTGAATGCTATTAATTAAGCTTTCAATATAACCTTGCATCTCAATAACCGATAGATCATCATTTTGATATAATTTTTGGTGTATTAACGCCATAGCTTTCACCCTACTCTTACCTTCTTCTAATGCAGCAATAGCAGCTTTACTTCTAGTATTTTTAGTCTGTAGACTTAACAAACTAGATACCATTTGCAGGTTGTTTTTAACCCTATGGTGAATTTCTTTCAACAAAGAATCTTTCTCTACCAATGAGTTTTCAATGATGAATTTTTGCTCCGCAATTAAACGTTGGTTTTTAATACTCTTTAGATAAGCATAAACCAGACCGGCAAAACCAATTAGTGTAAATATCAAGGATACGAACACCAAACTAATTTTATCATCTCTTGCCTTAATATCTTTTCTAGATTCTTCTAACTGAGCTTTTTGTTGCTCCATAGTTTTTCTAGAATTCTCTAAATCTTGTGCAACGACAGAAGTCAATTGTTGGTTTTTGATATTAGATGCCAATGCATCAATAGAATCTCTTATTCTAATATTCTTTTTAAGGTAAACGGTAGAATTTCTGAAGTCACCAGTTTTAAAATAGTAATCTGCGTAAATTCTATTACGCTTTAAAATATTATCGGATTTTATAGGATTAAGATCGTCGCTTAAATAATCTGTAGCTTTTGCATAATCATCTAACTTTAAATAACATTCTGCAAGCGCCAGCGTATTCTCAATTATATCAGAGGAGAATTTACTCTTATTGTATTTTTTAATAATCTCTCTGCTCTCTTCTAAAAACGGAATAGCTTTTTCGTATTCGCCTAATTGAACATGGCTTTTTCCGATATTCCCTATAATCAATCCGTTTAGAATTCGACCATCAGCAATTTCCTTATCTGAATGTTCGTTTGTAACATCGCTCAAAAAAACTTTTATTAATCCTTCTGCCTTCTTAAAATAACTTAATGCAGTTGCCGTAGACTTATCTAATCTTAAATAATTACCAATAGTATTATTATAAATTGCTTGACCGTAATAATCATCATCTTTAAGCACTTTCTTTTCTTCGGTCATATAATCACGCATAGCCTTTCTATACTGACCCAAACTTGCGTAAATATCATAAAAGGCAACATTATCCGTAAAACCTAATTCACGCTTTACCCTTCTAATCTCTATTTGCTTGTCATACAATTCAAGCATTTCATAATTATTATCCAATATGCTTAGAATTGTCTTTTTAGACTCTACATCCAACTTCAAAATATCACTGTATAGAGGTCTTGCAATTGCCAAACTTTTCTCATAGTTACCCAAATCATAATATATTTGAGATTCTATAAGTTGATAATTACGAATGGAAATGGAATCTTTGGTTTTTTCAGAACTGTTCAAGTAAACTTTTACAGTATCTAACCAATCGTACGGAGAATTCTGATTGTAGCGATTAGGGGTATTAAAAAAGAAGAAAGAACGTAATTCACCGTTCTCTAAATCTTGAAATTGCTTGTAGTAATCCTCATTCTGAGATTCAATATTATCTTGTGCATAAATTAGGCACGTAAATACACTTAAGAATAAAGTGCACAATAATCTCAAAATAATCTGTTTTTTCATATCTCAATAAAAGCAGAATTAAACTTAAAACTTATAGTCGATTCTCCTAAATTTATGTTGTGAGCCATCATTACCTGATTATCAAATAACCTAAAGCCCAAAAAGCGTGTTCTACGTACTTTTCATTAATTCATTAAAAATTGCGATGAATTCTAGAATAAAATTGAATTTTAATGTAAAAGACCTACAATTTCTAATATCTCAAAATTAAAAAGATCACTTAGCTATCAGGATTAATTGTTGTGTAACCCCCTATTATTGTTGTGAAACTAATTATGGTATTAAAATAGTGTATTTCATCGATAAAAAGACACACTTAAACGATTAAAAGAACCTTTCATCTGAAGTAAATCCAAAAAAAAACACCTTAAAAAGGTGTTTTTTTATAAATCATTACTCGGATTAGGAATTCATGGCCGAGATTATAAATTCTTTAAAATCTTTAGAAATAGGAATTAAGGTATTATTGATCATAATATCCTTAGAATTTATAGCATCGATATGATCTACATTAACAATGTAAGATTTATGCGCTCTATAAAATTTGTTCTGTGGTAACTTCTCTAAATAATCCTTTAATGGAGAACGTACCAAAAACTTTTTATCAATTGTATTTACTTCTAAATACACGTTGTCAGCTTTAATAAATTGAATATCCCCAAACTGTATTCTATAATAAAGGTGCTGCTTCTTTACAAAAATAGAGTCCTTTAAAATTGAATTTGACATTGCAACGTCCTCTGTACTTGTTGCATTTGCAGCTCCATTACTGGCAACAGTTTGCTTTCCATAAATGAAGTTAGATAATGCAATTTCTATTGAAGTATATAAATCTTGTTGTTCAAATGGTTTAACCAGGTAACCGTTTGGTTTTACTGTTTTAGCATTTTCAACTGTTGCACGGTCAGAGTTAGAGGTTACGAAAATAAAAGGAATATCATAATTTTCCCTGATATGTTTACCCAAGTCAATTCCCGTTTTATCAGAAGCTAAAATGATATCGATTAGAACTAAATCTACCTGTTGGGTTTTTAAAACTTCAACAGCCTGTTCGTAAACAATTACGTTGTCAACTATTTCATATCCTATCTCCTCTAGCATAGATTGCATATCATCGGCGATGATAACATTATCCTCAACAATTAGAATTTTAATGGGTTGTTCCAAGGTTTAAATTGGTTTGTGGGTTATACTCAAAATTACAAAAAATAATAATAACTAATAAAAAACAACAGGGCGATAAAAAAGGTACTTAAAGCCAGTATTTTAAGCTCTGGATCAAGTTCTGCCTCGTTGTTAGTTTGGGCCACTTTTCTTAAATGTATAAACACTGGAAGATAGCCTACAAGACATACATAACGTAACTGTGATCCATTTGTTGTAAGCAAAAAACAAAACAGACACAAAAACGAAATAATTAACAATGTATAGTGGTACTTTTTTGCTTTAGGTAAACCCATTTTAACGACAACGGTATTTTTACCTACGGCTGCATCAGATTTTATATCTCTCATATTATTGAGATTAAGAACACCAACACTTAAGAGTCCAACAGAAACTGCAGGTAAAACTGTCATAAAGGAAATTGCTTTTAAAAATAAAAACATGGAACCTAAAACACTTACCAGTCCAAAAAATATAAAAACAAAAATATCGCCAAGACCATTATACCCGTAAGCAGATTTACCCACGGTATATTTTATAGCTGCCCAAATTGCGAAAGCTCCCAATATTAAAAATACTATGGGATACAGCATATTTTCTAAACCGAATGAGGTTACAATTAAAGCTACAATGAGAATTGCATTTATAACAATACTAATATAGATACCAGATTTTAATTGTGATGCTGTTAGAATTCCGCTTTGGAGTGCCCGTTTTGGCCCTAACCTATCATCACCATCGGTTCCTTTAACACCGTCACCATAATCATTGGCAAAATTAGAAGTGACCTGCAAACCAATTGTAGTTAAGATCGCCAAAATAAAAATACTGGCATTGGTAACCCCGTGATAAGCTGCCATTGCAGTACCCACAAGTATACCTGAAATTGATAAGGGAAGCGTTCTAAGTCTTGCTGCGTTGAGCCAAGCTTTAACTTTAGTCACTAAAAGGGATCTTCTATTTGAATTCTTTTACCATCTTGATAAGAAGCAACAAAAGCATCTCCAAAACCAATATCAACTAATTGCTTTCTAAAAGATTGCGCTTCTTCTAAAGTTTCAAAATTACCTAGAGAGTAAGAATAAAATGGGTTTGTTTTAACAAAAAGTGTATTGGTCAAAGCTTCAGAAGCCAAAGTGACATTATTATCCACAAAAGATTTTACCTGAACAGAATATATTTTTTCTTTCTGTAAAAATTCTTTAGCCAGGTAAAATTCCTTAACCAAACTTAATTCTTCGTTTTGTTCCTTTAAGTTTTCTAAGCGAGTTCTTATTGCATCTACACTATCAATAGATGTCAATACCAAATCATTAGATGCTTTTCTATTGAAGCCACCTGAACTTGACAAGCCTGCCGTAAATGAGGTAAATGCTAAACCGCCAATTAAAAAAAGACCTGTAATTCCTGCAAGAATATTACGTTGAATCTTACTCTTCTTTAATTCCTTGTTTTTGAACTTTATCTGGTCTAATAAACGCTCGTTGATAATCTGAGCTTTATCGACGTCTTTATGTAATTCTAGTAAATCACTCTCTTCTATAAAAGGCATATATACAGGGGTAATTTTTAAGCTTAAAACTTAAATGTAAGCTAAAAATTGTTAATAACTTTTTATTTACAACAAAAATAAAATTAATTGTAAGGTATTACAAAAAACTAGACGTTTATTTAAGATATTCTGTTGAAAATCAATTATCAAAGATTTTTCCTACAATTCTTACTTAATCATCTGAAAGTGAAATACCATCAGATTCTATCTTTATTTTTCGTTCTCTATACAAGGTTCCTAGACCTTTTTTAAATGTCTTTTTACTCATTTGAAAAACATCTCTAATTTCTTCTGGTGCAGATTTATCATGTAAACCTAGAAAACCACCGCTTTCAACAAGAACTTCATATATCTTTTTTGCAGCGGGTTCCAACACTTTTGCTCCTAACGGCTGTAGTGAAATATCTAATTTATTATCCTTTCTTATGGTTTTAATACAACCAGGTATTACATCGCCAATATTTATTGGCTTAAATACTTCATTAAAATAAACAAGTCCTTTGTGCTTTTCATTAACAATTACCTCCCAACCTAAATCGGTTTGTCTGGTAACGACTAAATCTACCTTTTCCCATTCCTTAAGGTCAATTGTATCATTACTTAAAAATTTATCCAGCTTGTTAGATGCTACCAATCTACCTGACCGGTCATCTAAATAACAATGAACTACATACCACTGCCCTTCTTTCATTTTTACGCGTTGCTCACGAAAAGGTACTAAAAGATGCTTTTCAAGACCCCATTGCATAAACGCACCAAATTCATTAACCTCAGCTACTTGTAGCAATCTAAATTCGCCCAGCATAATATCTGGCTCCAAAGTAGTTGCAACAGGTCTTTCATCATAATCCAAATAGCAGAAAACCTTAATTTTCTCACCTATCTCATATGCCGTAGGCACATATTTATTTGGCAACAATACATCATTTCCCTCTTCATCACCCAAAAAAAGACCTACACTGGTGTCTCTTAAAATCTCAAGGTTATTTATACGTCCTAATTCTATCATGTTGCAAAATTACATTTTAAATATTTAAAAACTTAGCCTAAAAAAAAAGACCGTTACCAAAAAGGCAACGGTCTTTAATTTATTTATCATCTGACTATTTATCGTAAACAGATTCTTTTTTGAAATGTTGACAAAGCTTGTAATAAATAACCGCTCTATGCTTATTTCTGTTAGATGAACCATACTTGTCCATAACAGATGCAAGTGCCTCATCCAATTTAGCATTGTCAGGAAGACCTAACTTCTTGATTAAGTAATTGTTCTTTACAGTATCCAATTCTTTTTGATCACTACCAGATACTTTGGAAGCATCAATGTTGTAAATAGATGGTCCAAGACCAACAGTTACTTTTTTAAGCAAGTCCATATCTGCATTTTCACCAAATTTATCTTTGATGTCAGCAGCATACTTTTCGATTAAATCGTCTCTTTTACTCATGTTAAATGTGTTATAATTAATGGTTAATACACCACTAAGATATGAAACGAAAATAATCAATCAAAATTTTATCGTTTATTAATGTAGGCGTAGTAATTTCCAGTAATTGCGGACGACTAGATACTTTGAAAAAGTCACTTAATTCATCATGCAGTTCTGTGGATGATTCTGCTGATCTATAATCAAAGCCGTACATAGCACAAAGGTGTTCCGCAGTTAAAGAATGTCTTGTCTCAAAATAAGTTTCAAAAACATCTGAATTCTCTTTCCCCGGAAGTATTCTAAAAATTCCCCCACCGCCATTATTAATAATAATAATCCTAAAATCAGGCTTTAAATAGCTATTCCACAACGCATTACTATCATAAAAGAAACTTAGATCACCTGAAATAAAAAGTGTAGGTGTACTACTTACCATAGATGCACCTATTGCTGTAGATGTACTACCATCAATACCACTTGTGCCTCTATTACAAAATACTTTTAAGGTAGGATTTAGATGGAACAACTGCGTATATCTAATGGTAGAACTGTTAGCTAATTGTAACATATAATCATTAGGTATAGCTTCCAAAATATGTTCAAAAGCCAAGAAGTCCGAAAACGGAATTTCTTTTAAATAAGCCTCTCTTTTTTGTTCATAACGCTGTTTTACCAAATTCCAATGAGAAAAATAATCACTTTTTATAGTCGAATCAACCGAATACATTTCATTAAAAAAATCATGTACAGGAACTTTAATGTGTTCTTCTAAACAAAAGAAAGTATCGTTTGCAAATTGGCCATCAACATGCCAATGGTGTTCTGGTGAATGATCTCTTAAAAATGCCTTTACTTTTTTTGAAACTATGAGGCCGCCAAAAGTAATCAGCACTTCTGGTTTTAATTTTTCAAATTCCAATTCTTTTTCGGAATGCATTTCAATGGGCGCGACTAAAGAATCAATACTATTAAAAAAATTAGGATGATGAATGTTAGATGTTGTTTCCGTCAGTACTAAAACACTGGGATCATTCGCTAATTTTTCTAGCAAAGTATCTGAAATAATATTTGGAGTATTTACCCCAACTAAAATCATTTTACGAGAAGCGGAGTTCCATATACTTTTATGCTGATCTAAATTAACAATATTATTTACGTCAGCAGGTAGAGCACTAATCTGCGGAGCTATTGTTGGCTCTAAAAGTGTATCATACAAAGGCTCTTCAAAAGGAGCATTTATATGAACGGGACTATTCTTGGTCAATGCAATTTCTAAAGCGAGATTTAATTCGCCGTCATTATAATTTTGAACTTCCTGTTGAACCTGGTTTATATCCCTATCGGAAATCCACTCTGGCTTATATTGTAAAACCTTTGATGTAGCATGACTGACATCTTGCTTTAAATTAGCTGAATATCTAATATGATTTTCAAATACATGTTGCTGATTAATAGTTTGCCCATCCCCTATTCCTAATTTATAAACAGGTCTATCTGCAGAAATAATCAATAGCGGAATATTACTAAAATACGCCTCCGCAACTGCAGGATAATAATTTAAAAGGGCACTACCCGATGTACATAAAATTACAACAGGCTCTTGTAATTGTTGTGCCATACCTAATGCAAAAAAAGCGGCGCAACGCTCATCTACTATACTATAACAAGTAAAAAAAGGATTCTCAGCAAAGGCTATTGTCAGTGGTGCATTTCTTGACCCTGGCGATATTACGATATTAGAAATATTCTTTGCCTGGCAATGTTGTACAATAGATTGTGCGGTAGGTATAGCGGAATATTTCATGTAGTTCAAAAATACGACCAAAGCAGGTCATTACCCAAAACTTAAGTATCTATTTACCATCTAGAACCCTAAACATGGTATTACTTTTTAAAGCCGTTTCTTCCCATTCTTTTTCAGGTATAGAATCACTTGTAATTCCACCACCTACATAAATTTCAGCTTTCTCTTTGAACAATTGCATACAGCGTAGATTTACAAAAAGCTCTGAGGTTTTCATAACACTTCTATAAGCACTATTCTCTTGGTTACGGCGGTTTTTATTTCTTGGCAGTTCTGTTTTTGTATTCAGCTCACCTAAAAATCCGGTGTAAAAATTTCGTTCATACAATTCGTTTTCTAAAATAAAATTCTTTGCATTTTCTAATGGGCTACCGCATACTGCCGGTGTTGGGTGTAGTGCTTTTAATATATCACCAAATTTATTCGGTGCAAATGTGCCTTTCATTTCAGTACGAAGATGCCAAAGTTGACCTGCCTTAACAGACTCTCGTTCAGAACTATTAAGAGAAACAACCTCATCTTTTAAAGTGTCTAAAATATAATCGGTTACCAATTGCTGTTCATCTAATTCTTTCTCTGCCCAAATTGGTTCATTAGCACCTATTGCATTCTGTGTACCTGCCAAAGACATTGTAGTAAATTGAGTACCATTACTTTTTATCAAGATTTCTGGGGTAGCACCCATCCAAGTTCCAATTTTTGGGTGGTACCAAAAGTAGCAGAATGCTTTTTTATATACTTGAAGAATTCGCTGATACACTTCAAAGTAATTGTCTTTGACATCAACTTCTATTTTCCTAGACAGAACAACTTTATTGAAATCACCTTTACCAATGCGCTCAATGGCTTTAGATATTAAATTAAGATATCTTCCCTTTTCTGTAGCTTCGCTTTCCGGTATGTTTTTCTCACTGACCTGAAATTCATCATTCAAATTTAACGGAACCTTTTCTACGGCATCCATTTTCATTAAAATAGCATCTGAATTTACATCGAACGGAGCAAAAACGAATCCTGTTTCCGTGAAATCCATAACCTTATGAACGTCATCGTTGTTTTGAAAAACGCCTACCAATTCAGTATCATTAGGTTTGCTATATAACACAAACGGCAACTGCTCTTTCCAGCAATTTTCAGCTCTATGAAAAAGTTCTTGCACCATACTACTTTCTAGGTAACGCAATAGTAGTTAATTTACAAAGAGAGACCAGTTGATCATCTTCGTTGGTCACCCTAATCTCCCATAATTGGGTAGTTCTACCTTTATGTAAGATGGTTGCTCTGGCATAAACAAATCCTTCTTTTACACTTTTAACGTGATTTGCAGAAATCTCCAAACCTCTAACAAAAAATTTGTTACCATCTAAAAAAACATAAGATGCCGCACTACCAACACTCTCTGCCAATGCAGCGGTTGCCCCACCATGTAAAACTCCGTCCGGCTGATGCACTTTTGGAGTAACAGGCATTTTAGCCAACAAAAAATCTTCCCCAACATCTATGTATTCGATTTCTAAAGTCTGCATTAAGGTATCTTTAGAAGATTCGTTACAAATCTTTAGAATTTTCTCTTTGTAGTCGTTCATCCTTTTTTTTGTAAAATTAAGCATTACATTACCAACAGAAAAGCCTAACAGTAATGATAGATTTATGGAGAACCAGATAAAAAATGTTACTTATAAAACTACGAATACCTATGAAACTTTAAATGAATTAAATAGCGATACAAAACAAGTTTGGATTGTTTTTCATGGCATAGGATTCTTAAGTAGATTCTTCTTAAAGTATTTCAACGAACTGCCTAAGAAAGAAAATTATATCATAGCACCACAAGCACCTTCTAAATACTATTTAAAGAATGAGTACAAGCATGTAGGAGCAAGTTGGTTAACTAAAGAAAATACGGCACAAGAAACAAAGAACCTCTATAATTATTTAGATGCCGTATTAGAGAATGAAAAGCTTCCGTCTGATTGTAAAATTGTTTTCTTCGGATTTTCACAAGGTATTTCTATAGCACTGCGTTATCTGGCGTATTCCAAATTAAGTTGTTCCAAATTGATTCTTTACGCAGGCGGAATTCCTAGAGAATTAAGAACAGCTGATTTTAACCACTTGAAAAGTGACACCGAAATTATCTCAGTAATTGGAAGCAAAGATGAATATCTGACTCCAGATAGATTAGCAGAAGAGAACAACAAACTTAAAACACTTCTTGGGGACCGTATTAAAAACATCTCCTTTGATGGCGGACACGAGGTTAAGAAAGAGATTATAAATCAATTGGCAAAATGAACTATACACCAACCTTAGAAAACGAACGGGTTATACTGAGTCCGTTAACCTTAGAAAATTACGAAAAGCTAATTCCTATTGCTTCACAGAAAAAATTGGTTCAATACTCCCCTTCTGGTATTGAAAGACCAAGTAGTTTAAAAATTTATGTAGAAACGGCATTGCAGCAATTAGCGGCAGGCACAAGCATACCTTTTATCATTTATGATAGAGAACATAATACTTTTGCAGGTTCTACTCGCTTTATGCATATCAACAGTAAGAATAAAGTACTACACATTGGTTCTACTTGGATAGGACGTGAATTTCAGGGTACTGGTTTAAATACTGAAATGAAAAAGCTGATGCTAGCATATGCTTTTTCTACCTTAGATTTTGAAAAAATTGAATTTCGTGTAGATGAAAGAAATACGGCCTCAAGAAAAGCAGTAGAAAAACTAGGATGCACCTTAGAAGGCATACTTAGAAAAGACGTGTACCTATTAGATGGTTTTAAAAGAAACACATGTTGTTATGGTCTTCTGCGAGAAGAATGGTTAAGCCATCAATAAATAAGCTTTATTCTTCAACAACTTTTGTATCTGCTGGATAATAAGTGATTTTTCTGGTGGTATAGGTATTATCTGGCGTTACAATTTGCTTAATCCAATTGCCTACTTCAGAATTATCATATTGATAGATGTATTCTCTCTTTATTATACCGGCACCTCTTTTAGCAGTTTCAGCAATCAACATACCTTTTTCGTCATATTCATAGGTAGTACGGGTAGTTGGCTCAAAATTTTTCAATTCAGAATTATATTCAAACTCTTGTTGCGCCATTAGTTTATCATCCATACTAAACACTTCTTCAAAAGCACTACTCTCTTCACCATTTAAATACTCTTTGGTCAAAACTACGCGTTGAGCTGGTTTATTCGTTGGTTTCAATGTTGACGTACGAATAGATTTTAGAGGAACATCATTTAATAAGTAAGTAACGGTATTTTCTCCTTTGAACTTCTTATGTTCTACTTGGGTAATATCCGTACCATCATTGTTGGTTCTCTTAATACTGGCTAAATCTCCAAACTCATCATACCCATATAGATACTGATCTAAAAACTGCTTATCGTAAGAAAATATACGCTCCTGAATTATTAAATTATCAGTAGAATCAATTTCATAAAAATGGGCTATAGACGTGCTTGGGTCAAAAGTATTGTTCCTATATGATTCCGCTCTTTTCTCCAAAAGATCTCCTTTGCTGTACTTATAATAAATAACATCATAATCTGCTTCATTATACCTAGTAACAGATTTGGTCAGTAATCCGCTCTTATTAAAGTCGTATTCTTCTTTACCATAATCGGTACTTACCAAACATACTTTTACATCACCTTTTAAATCAAAATCTTCTATTGTAAAGATTTGAATTTCTTGACCTTTGACAATAGTGAAAGCTGCCATAAAAACAGATAAAAACAGAAAATGTCGTTTCTTAACCATACTACAAAATTACTTTATTAATAATAGGGATAAAAGAATATCCTATAAAAGTAAAAAGGGACGGTATTTACCGTCCCTTTTTTTATAACAACTTAAAGTTATATTATTTAACCTCTTCGAAGTCTACGTCTTCAACGTTATCACCTTCAGAAGCACCACCGTCAGCAGTTGGCTCTCCTTGTGGAGCACCACCTTGGGCGTCTGCTTGCGCTTTGTACATTTCTTCAGATGCAACTTTCCAAGCTTCATTGATTTTATCTAAAGCTGGTGTAATAACAGCCAAATCTTTAGTTTCATATGCCGCTTTCAATTCTGCTAAAGCGTCTTCAATTGGTTTTTTCTTATCGTCAGATAATTTATCGCCAAATTCAGTAAGTTGAGATTCAGTTTGGAAAATCATTCCGTCTGCTTCGTTCAACTTATCAGCAGTTTCTTTCGCTTTTTTATCAGATTCAGCATTTGCTTCAGCTTCAGCTTTCATCTTCTTGATTTCTTCTTCAGTTAAACCAGAAGAAGCTTCAATACGAATATCCTGAGTTTTGTTCGTAGCCTTATCTGTTGCAGATACTTTAATAATACCATTAGCATCGATATCGAAAGTTACTTCAATTTGCGGAGTACCTCTCTTTGCTGGTGGAATACCATCTAAATGGAATCTACCAATTGTTTTGTTATCGTTTGCCATTGGTCTCTCTCCTTGCAATACATGAATTTCAACCGATGGTTGGTTATCAGCGGCAGTAGAGAATACCTGAGACTTTTTCGTTGGTATTGTTGTGTTAGCCTCAATTAATTTAGTCATTACACTACCCATAGTTTCAATACCTAATGAAAGCGGAGTAACATCTAATAACAATACATCTTTAACATCACCGGTTAAAACACCACCTTGAATAGCTGCACCAATTGCAACAACCTCATCTGGGTTTACACCTTTAGAAGGCTTCTTACCAAAGAACTTCTCAACAGCTTCTTGTACTGCAGGTATTCTAGTAGAACCACCAACTAAGATAATCTCATCAATATCACTCTTAGAAAGTCCTGCTGCTTTCATAGCAGTCTCACATGGCTCTATAGTTCTTTTTACCAAATCAGCGATTAATTGCTCAAACTTAGATCTTGTCAAAGTTCTAACTAAGTGCTTTGGTCCTGAAGCTGTAGCTGTAACGTATGGTAAATTGATTTCTGTTTGTGCAGAAGATGATAATTCAATCTTAGCTTTCTCAGCTGCCTCACGTAAACGTTGTAAAGCCATAGCATCTTTTCTAAGGTCCATATCCTCTTCAGACTTGAACTCTTCAGCTAACCAATCAATAATTTTTTGATCCACATCATCACCACCTAAGTGCGTATCACCATCAGTAGCCAATACTTCAAAAACACCGTCACCTAACTCTAAGATAGATACATCATGTGTACCACCACCAAAGTCAAAAACAACTATTTTCTGATCCGTATCTTTTTTGTCCATACCGTATGCTAAAGAAGCAGACGTTGGTTCATTAATAATACGCTCTACAGTTAAACCTGCAATTTCACCAGCTTCTTTAGTAGCTTGTCTTTGCGCATCGTTAAAATATGCCGGTACGGTAATTACTGCACGAGAAACTTCTTGACCTAAATAATCTTCAGCAGTTTTCTTCATTTTCTGAAGAATCATAGCTGATAATTCTTGTGGAGAATATAAACGACCATCAATATCTACTCTTGGTGTATCGTTATCTCCCTTTACTACTTTATAAGGTACTCTTTCAGCCTCTTTACTAGATTCTGAATATTTATTACCCATAAACCTTTTAATAGAATAAATGGTTTTATGAGGATTGGTTACCGCTTGTCTTTTTGCTGGATCACCAACTTTAATTTCACCTCCATCAACAAAAGCGATGACAGATGGTGTAGTTCTTTTTCCTTCTGCATTTGGAATTACTACTGGCTCATTACCTTCCATTACGGAAACACAGGAGTTGGTAGTACCCAAATCTATTCCTATAATCTTACTCATTTTATATGTTTTAAATTAAGTGCTTTATTTTACAATCGATTAGTAATTGACAAACAATATGCCAAGCCAAAAAAACTGACATGATGTCATTAATATCTTTTAATCCTGAATAATTATGCCAATATAGTATGGTAATACATTACCAAAACATTGTACCTTAGCCTACAAAACTTATACGATTTGGAGATAGAAAGCATTAGTGTTTTTGATATGCTAAAGATAGGCGTAGGTCCTTCTAGTTCACATACCTTAGGTCCATGGCGTGCTGCAGAGCGGTGGTTGGCCAGATTAAACTCTAAAGACAATCTTGAGAAGGTTGAAGAAGTAGAAGTGCACTTATACGGATCGTTATCATTGACAGGTAAAGGTCATGCCACGGACTATGCCGTAATGCTAGGGCTGTTGGGTGCCGATCCAGAATTGATTCCTATTGACACTATTGACCTTCTGATAAATAAAATTAAAAACGAGCATGTTTTACTTTTAGATGGTACGTACAGGATTCCCTTCAATCCGGATAAGCATATTATATTCAATAGAAAATTTCTTCCTTTTCATGCCAACGGATTAAAGTTTCAAGCGAAATTGAAATCAGGCAGAAAAATTTCAAAAACTTATTATTCCATAGGTGGAGGATTCGTAATCAGTGAAGAGCGTAAAAATGCCAAACGCAAGATTGACATGTTTGAAAAGTTTCCGTTTCCTGTACAAAAAGGAACTGAACTTCTTGATTTTTGTAAAAACGAAGATTTAAAAATCTCTGAATTGGTTTTGCAGAACGAAAGATCTTTGCGAGATGATGCGAAAATCGACCATGAATTGAATCGTATTTGGTCAACCATGTTAGAATGCATGTATACCGGTTGCCACACCGAAGGAACTTTACCTGGTGGATTACATGTAAAGCGTAGGGCTTTTGAAATGCACAATAAGCTAAAAAGCGACCTACCCTACTCCAACCCTGAAGAGTGGTTACAGAGCATACGACAGACAGAAGTAAAGTTTAGACAAATACTACAGTGGGTAAGCTGCTTTGCCTTAAGTGTAAATGAAGTGAATGCATCCTTAGGTCGTGTAGTCACAGCACCAACTAACGGAAGTGCAGGTGTTATACCTGCCGTACTAATGTACTATATGGTCATTGAAAACCACGCAGGTAATTTTGAACATGTAAAACAGTTTTTGCTTGTTGCAGGAGAAATTGGGAGCATCTTTAAAAAAGGAGCTACCATATCTGCCGCAATGGGAGGTTGTCAAGCAGAAATAGGCGTTTCATCGGCTATGGCTGCAGGAGCACTTACAGAATTACTGGGAGGTACGCCAGAACAAGTACTTATGGCTGCAGAAATTGCAATGGAACATCATTTAGGACTTACCTGTGACCCTATTGGCGGATTGGTACAAATACCTTGTATTGAACGCAACTCTATGGGAGCCATAAAAGCTATTAATGCTGCAGAGCTAGCCTTGGGATCTGATCCTTCAGCAGCTAAAGTACCATTGGACAAAGTGGTACAGACCATGTGGGAAACCGCAAAAGACATGAGCTCCAAGTATAAAGAAACCTCTGAAGGCGGATTAGCAGTTGGTGTTTTCTTGAGCGATTGCTAACCTTTTTTAAAACAAGGCAAACTTTACTTTGTGGTTGCACATATGAAGGTCTTTTTATATCTGCATTTATTCCGCTAACTTTAATTTATGAAAAATCTGATTTCTGAAAGGGTAGCCGATTTTATTAAAAACTATCCGCCTTTTAATGTTCTTGACAGCAAATCACTTTTTGAGTTGGCTGAACAAGTACTTATCGTCTATAAAGAAAAGAACAGTATCATTTTCAATGTTGATGAACCTCAGCATTCACACTTTTATATGGTTCATAAAGGTGCGGTTACTTTAAACAATCCCACCAATTCAAATATTATTGACTATTGTGATGAAGGAGATATATTTGGGTTACGACCGCTTTTTGCCAATGAAAATTATAAGTTAGAAGCTAGAGCACATGAGGAGTGTATTCTCTACGGTATTCCAATAGATATATTTAAACCTATTGCCAAGAAGAATGACCAGGTAACTATTTTCCTAATGGAGAGTTTTGCCTCCAACACCCGTAATCCGTACGCAAAAAATCAAAAAGGGCAGCTTTATGATAACGAAGATGAAGAAGAGGTTACTAAAGAAGTGGTACTGCCAGACCTACAATTAGCTAGCTATTCAAAAAAATTGGTGACCTGTTCCACAAGAACTTCTATTAAAAAGGCTGCCGATATCATGTCCAAGAAAAAAATTGGATCATTATTAATTACCAGTAAAGATTTACCTGTTGGTATTATTACCGATAAAGATTTTAGAAACAAAGTAATATCAGGTGAGCAGCCAATAACCGCTTCAGTTAAAACTGTAATGACTACTCCGGTAATTACGTATCCAAAAAATCTAACCATTACACAGGCACAAATGGCGATGATGAAAAGCAATATTAGTCATTTGGTCATTACGGAAGATGGTACGCCAAATTCTCCTGCATTAGGAATTTTATCCAAGCATGACGTAATGGTTTCCCTAGGCGATAACCCGGCAGTATTGGTAAAAGCAATTAAACGTACCTCTCGCATTAAAAAAATAAAGCAGATTAGAAAAAGTGTTATGGTTCTTTTAACCGGATACTTAGAGCAAAATATTCCATTAGGACTGATTGCTAAAATCATCTCTGAACTAAATGACACATGTATAAAGCAGGTAGTGGAAATTTCTATTGCTAAAATGGATACGCCCCCACCCGTTAAATTTGCATGGTTGGCATTAGGTAGTCAAGGTAGAAGCGAACAACTTTTACATACAGATCAAGATAATGCCTTGGTATTTGAAGATGTTCCTGAGGAAGATTTACCTAAAACTACCACATATTTCCTTGAACTTTCCAAACATATTACCAAAGGATTGAATACTATAGGATATGAGTACTGCCCAGCGGATATGATGGCTTCTAACCCAAAATGGTGCTTAAGCCTAGAAGAATGGAAAAACAAACTATCATACTGGATCGGTAACCCAGGACCCAACGAGGTTTTAATGTCCTCCATTTTTTTTGATTACAGTTTAGCATTCGGTGAAAGAAGTTTATTGGATAATATGTCTGACCATATATTTAGAACCGTTAAGAATTATCCTATTTTTTTGGTGCATTTGGCAAACGGCGCACTTCAAAGTCCGTCACCAACAGGTTTTTTCAGGCAATTTGTTGTTGAGCAAGACGGTCAACACAAAGATTCTTTTGATTTAAAAAGTAGAGCTTTAAGACCCTTGGTTGATGCTGCACGTGTTTTAATACTATCACATTCCGTTAAAGCTATTAGCAATACATGGGAACGATATGAAAAATTAGCAGAGCTCGAGCCCAATAACAAAGAGTTGTATTTGGCTTGCTCTTATGCTACCAAAGCTTTATTAAAATTTAGAACACGCCAAGGTTTAGCTAATCATGACTCAGGAAGGTTTATTCAACTAGATCAATTGAGCAAGCAAGAAAAAATGAAATTGAAAAGAACCTTTAAAGCTATTAAGGAAATACAAGAATTGATCACACTTCGTTTTAAAGTCACAAATATTTTAGGCTAATGGGATTATTTAAAAGAACACCTAAAAACCTACCAGAATTTTGGAAAACTTATGAAAGCCTTTTCAAGGAAACTCAAAGTAAAAAATTTAATGACCAAATTTTTGTAGTCTTAGATACCGAAACAACAGGCTTTAACTTTGAAGATGACCGTATCCTCTCCATTGGCGCGGTAAAAATTAAAAATGAGAGCATCTCTGTTCAAGAAGTATTCGATATCTATTTAGAGCAAGAAAAATTCAATAAAGAGACTGTCCACGTACACGGACTTTTAAAAAACGGACAGCGAGAGTGTATTAGTGAAATTTTGGCACTTGAAAAGTTTTTAGCTTATGTTGGCGATGCTGTTATCGTGGCACACCATGCAGGTTTTGATATGGGGATGCTAAATACTGCTTTAGTAAGACATGATCTACCTAAACTAAAAAACATAGTCTTAGATACGGGAGTGATTTACAAGAAAACATTAATAAAGTCTTACCTAGTTCAACCTAAATCCCATTATACCCTAGATGAGCTTGCGGAAAAATTCTCCATTTCTAGAAAAGACAGGCATACTGCTTTAGGCGACGCCTATATAACAGCTGTCGCCTTTTTAAAGATTATATCACGCTTAAAGGAAAAGAAAAACTTCTCGCTTAAATATTTACTTAGATAAGTTTAAAGGCTCTCCAAATAACTTAAGACGTTTCTATTTATCCTATCATGAATATGAGTAGTATCAGCCTTTACAAATGGCTCTCCAGTGATATGCTCATAAAGCTCAATATAACGTTCAGATACAGACTCAATGTATTCATCAGACATCTCAGGAACGGTTTGTCCCTCTAAACCTTGAAAATCATTAGCAATCAACCATTGTCTTACAAACTCCTTCGATAATTGCTTTTGAGGCTCATTGGCATCTTGCCTAGCCTGATATCCGTCAGAATAAAAATATCTTGAAGAATCTGGAGTATGAATCTCGTCTATCAAAACAATCTTTCCTTCTTTAGTTTTTCCAAATTCGTATTTCGTATCCACCAAAATCAATCCTCTTTCAGCTGCGATTTCCGTTCCCCTTTGAAAAAGAGCATAGGTATACTTTTCTAAAAGTGCATAATCTTCTGCTGAAACTATTCCCTTGCTTAGAATATCGGCTTTCGATATATCTTCATCATGATCACCCATTTCCGCTTTGGTAGCTGGAGTAATTATAGGATTCGGAAATTTGTCGTTCTCTTTCATACCATCAGGCATGGCAACACCACATAACATTCTTTTGTCCAATTTGTATTCTCTAGCCGCATGACCGGATAAATACCCACGAATAACCATTTCTATCTTAAAAGGCTCACAGGCAACACCAACAGCAACATTTGGATCAGGAGTTGCAGTTAACCAGTTTGGAACAATATCTTCTGTAGAAGCCATCATTTGGGTTGCAATCTGATTTAAAATCTGTCCTTTGTATGGAATTCCCTTGTGCATCACCACATCAAAAGCAGATAACCTATCAGTGGCCACCATGACCAACATATCGTTATCTAAAGTGTATACTGATCTTACTTTGCCTTTATAGACATTTTTCTGACCCGGGAAATTAAATTCAGTTTCGTAAATAGTATTCTTTGACATGTAAATTCTTAATTGTGGTGTTCTATAGTTTTATAAGCTTCAATAACTTTTTTCACAAGTTTATGTCGGATTACATCTTTATCATCTAGATAAATAACCTCTATACCTGGCACATTATTTAAAATGAGCAGTGCCTCTTTTAAACCTGAAATTGTTCTTCTAGGCAAGTCAATTTGCCCTGGATCTCCCGTAATCAGGAATCTGGCATTTCTCCCCATTCTAGTCAAAAACATTTTCATTTGTGCGTGGGTAGTATTCTGTGCCTCATCTAAAATAACAAATGCGTTATCTAAAGTTCTACCACGCATAAATGCCATTGGTGCAATTTGTATGGTACCGTTTTCAATATAATGCACCAATTTTTCGGCGGGGATCATATCTCTAAGCGCATCATATAAAGGTTGCATATAAGGATCTAGTTTTTCTTTTAAATCGCCAGGTAAAAAACCAAGATTCTCACCAGCCTCTACAGCTGGTCTCGTCAAGATAATTTTCTTTACCTGTTTCTCTTTCAATGCCTTTACCGCAAGAGCAACACCAGTATAGGTTTTACCAGTACCTGCCGGACCAATGGCAAAAACCATATCGTTCTTTTTAGAGGCATCTACCAAACGACGTTGATTAGCAGTTTGTGCCTTTATCAACCTACCACTAACACCATGAACCAAAGTTTCTCCACTATTCTTTGATGATTTTAATTCATCATCCTCAGAACTTGTCAAAACTCTCTCTATACTGTTTTCATCTAATTTGTTGTATTTAATGAAATGCTGGGTCAACATATCAAACCGCCTCTCAAACTCTTCCAGTAGTTCTTCATCTCCAAAGGCTTTGATTTTGTTGCCACGAGCTACGATTTTCAACTTCGGAAAGTATTTCTTTAATAAATCAATATGCTCATTTTGCTGCCCAAAAAACTCTCTCGGGCTAATTTCGGTAAGTTCTAGAATTATCTCGTTCAAACAGTCGGTTTTATAATGATTTATAGTTAGCGAAGATTAGTTTCTAATCGCTATTTTTTTGTTTAATTTTGTATATCAAATTTAAGCAAATTTTAAGTTCGACTAACCAAAAACATATCAACATTGCTGTATGGCAATTATCACCCTCACAACAGATTTCGGATTAAAAGATCACTTTGTAGCTGTATTAAAAGGCTCCATATATACAGAATTGCCCGATGCTAAAATTGTTGATATTTCGCATGACATCATGCCGTTCAACATTCACGAATGTGCTTATATACTTTCAAATACTTATAATAGTTTCCCAAAAGGAACCATTCATATTGTTGGTGTAGACTCTGAAGAAACCCCGGATAACAAGCATATTGTAGCATTAGTAAACGGACACTATTTTATTAGCGCAAACACCGGTGTCATTGGACTCATCACCTCTGAAATGACTCCGGAAAAAGTATTTGAAATAAATTTACCAGATTCTATTGCAAACTCATTCCCTGTATTAAATGTTTTTATACAAGTTGCCTGCCATATAGCCCGCGGCGGCACATTAGAACTTGTGGGCAAACCATTTACCGAATTGAACGATTTAAGAGAATTTGCACCGAGAATAGTTGAAGACGGAAAGAAAATAATTGGCAGTGTCATCTATATTGATAACTATGGAAATGTAATTACAAATATTCGTAAAAATTTATTTGACGCTTATCGGAAAGACCGTGGATATACTGTAATGGCCCGTAATCATAAAATAAAAACGATCCATAAAGCTTATAATGAATTTATAGACTATAGTCTAGAGAAAAGCCAACGTAAGAGTGCGGGAGACCTGCTTGCCATATTTAATTCATCCAATTATATAGAACTGGCTATTTACAAAAGTAATCTTACCACAGTAGGTGGTGCCTCCACCCTATTAGGATTAGATTATAGAGATACTATTATGGTAGATTTTGAATAGCATTAGCAAATTCAATTTCAAGAATATTTAAGCGTATTTTTAAAATATAAGAAGAGGTCAAAAGTTAATAACTAATGCCCGAAATTAATTAATATGATCTTAATGTAGTAATACCTAGTATTATACACTACCTTAATAGATAACAAACTGTTAATAAGTTTGTTTCCTTAAAAAGGTCAATTAAAATATCTTTGTTGGTAACGAAAACTGCCAACAAGAAGGAGTTTAAACCTATTTTGCTTGATGAATTCAAGGAAAATATCAATAAAAATTAAAGAATGAAATTTATAGTTTCAAGTACCTATTTGCTAAAACAACTTCAAATATTAGGAGGTGTAATCAACAACAGTAATACGTTACCAATTCTGGATAATTTTCTGTTCGATTTGCAGAAGGACAAACTAACGGTCTCAGCTTCCGATTTGGAAACCACCATGAGTTCAGTTATAAAAGTAGATTCTGACAACGAAGGTACTATAGCTGTACCAGCAAGATTGCTTTTAGAAACTTTAAAAACTTTCCCTGAACAACCACTGACTTTTGTCGTTGAGGATAACAATACAGTAGAAATCAGTTCTAACCACGGTAAATATGCGCTTGCATATGCCGATGGAGCTGAATTCCCAAAAGCAGTTGAATTAACAAGTCCAAGTTCAACAACCTTACTTGGTGATATTTTGGCAACAGCGATCAACAAAACAATATTTGCTGCAGGTAATGATGACTTAAGGCCTGTAATGAGCGGAGTATTTTTTCAATTTTCTCCAGAGAACTTAACGTTCGTTGCTACTGACGCACATAAATTGGTAAAATACCAACGTACAGATGTAAGAGCTTCTCAAGTAGCGGAATTCATTATGCCTAAAAAACCTTTAACTTTATTGAAAGGTATATTAGCTGGTAGTGAGTCTGATGTGCTTATTGAATACAATGAAAGTAATGCAAAATTCAGTTTTGATGAAACTGAATTGATTTGTAGACTAATAGATGGCAAATACCCTAACTACGAAGCGGTAATACCAAAAGAAAACCCGAACAAACTTACAATTGCAAGAAATCAGTTTTTGAGCTCAGTAAAAAGGGTTTCTATTTTCTCTAATAAAACAACACACCAAATACGTTTAAAGATAGCAGGTGCAGAATTAAATATATCTGCTGAAGATCTTGATTATTCTAACAAAGCAGAAGAAAGATTGACATGTGCTTACCAAGGTGATGACATGCAAATTGGTTTCAACTCTAGGTTCTTAACCGAAATGTTGAATAACTTAGGTTCTGATGAAGTTTCTTTAGAAATGAGTTTACCAAACCGTGCAGGTATACTTACCCCAACAGATGGTTTGGATGAAGGTGAATTTGTAACTATGTTGGTAATGCCTGTTATGCTTAACGGATAGTACTAAAAACTATAAATAAAAAAGGGTCAGTTGAATTACTGACCCTTTTTTTTATGCTTTATATCTTATTTACGATATAAACCGTATGGTTCCAAAATAACTAGGAGATTCTCCGTTGCTTGCTTTTATGGCATTTACTGCAGGCATCACAATTGATAAGATACCGGCAAAAATCAGTAATAAGATTCCGAGTCCGAATAATAAGATACCAGGAATACCAATTACTAAATATAAGATCAGGGTTAACTGAAAGTTGATGACAGATTTACCATGCTCATCCATACCAATAACGGAATCTTTGGTCGTTAACCAAATCACCAACGGTACTATAAGTCCGCCAAATCCTGTTATAAAATCTAAATATTGAGACAAATGAGTAATGACCAACAAATTACGGTCTTCACGAACAACTACTGCGTTTTTATTTACTAGTTCCATTTTTGATTGATTTTAATGATGAATACTATAAATAAGACGCACAAACCCCATAAATGTTACAAAAATTAGAAATTATAATTTTCTATTTAGCTTTTTAAGTTTTTCCTGCTCTTTCATTATCTTCATTTGACTCTTGGCAATCTTGTCTTCTTTCTTCTGAATATCAACCGGAGAAAGTGTTCCTTTAACCTTCCCTTTTTCCAACTGACCTTTTAATTTTTCAATTTGTTTCTCTTCACTGGAAATAGACTTTTCTTTTGAATTGATTTGCTTTTTCAACTTCTCTTCCTTCTTCTTAGCGGCAGCTTCCTTCTTTTCTTTTTTAGCTTTTGCTTCAGCCCTATCAACCTTCTTTTTAACATCATCCATTTCCTTTTCTTGGTCAACCGTAATTTCGGTAGAAGAATTTGGAGTTTCACTTTGAGCAACAGCTAAAGAGCCAACTAACATAAACACTAATAATACAAGTACTTTTTTCATTTTAAGATTACATTTTATAACATGCAAAATTACTATATAATTGAATACTGAAAACAAAAGGTGTTTAAATTAAGAAAACTACAACAGTTATAATTGATTATTTTTGCATGATGATTCAAACCGATACTATAATAGCATTAGCAACTCCAGCAGGCGCAGGAGCAATCGCAGTTATAAGACTTTCAGGTCCCGATGCCCTTACCATTGCTTCTAAACAATTTGAATCGGTTTCAGGTAAAATTCTTGAAAACCAAAAAAGCCATACCATACACTTAGGCTATATTAAGGATGGAGAAAATATACTAGATCAAGCACTCGTTTCCATATTTAAAAATCCACATTCATATACAGGAGAAAATGTAATAGAAATATCTTGCCACGGTTCACCATATATACAACAGCAAATTATTCAATTGTTTCTTAGAAATGGTTGTAGAACCGCAGATGCAGGTGAATTTACCCTAAGAGCCTTTTTAAATGGTAAAATGGATTTAAGTCAGGCAGAAGCTGTTGCCGATTTAATTTCTAGCGATAATGCCGCTAGTCATCAAATTGCCGTACAACAAATGCGTGGCGGATTCAGTAACGAGATAAAACAATTGCGAACAGAGTTGCTGAACTTTGCTTCGTTAATAGAACTAGAACTCGATTTTTCTGAAGAAGATGTAGAATTTGCAGACCGTACTCAATTTAAGGAACTACTTACACGTATTCAAAAAGTATTGCAAGGTCTAATAGATTCTTTTGCAGTAGGAAATGTAATTAAAAATGGTATTCCAGTGGCTATTGTAGGCGAACCTAACGTAGGTAAATCTACCCTTTTAAATGCGTTTTTAAATGAAGAGCGCGCATTGGTATCTGATATTGCCGGAACAACCCGAGACACTATAGAAGATGAAATATCTATTGGCGGAATTGGTTTCAGATTCATAGATACCGCAGGAATTCGTGAGACCCAAGATATTGTAGAAGGCATGGGAATTAAACGAACATTCGAAAAAATAGAACAGGCACAAGTAATTTTATTACTGGTTGATGGATCAAAGATTTTAGCTGACGATAAAAAACTAAAAAATATTGTCATCGATTTTGAGAAAATAAAAAATCAGAATCCGCTAAAACCTTTAGTATTGCTTGTAAATAAAGCCGACACCCTTTCTGAGGATGAAAAGAATAAAATTGGCACCTATTTAGATGATGTAAAATACCTATCTGCAAAAACCGGAGAAGGTGTAGAAGAATTACAAAATAGCCTTTTAGAATTTGTAAATACTGGAGCTCTACGCAATAATGAAACGATAGTTACCAATACCCGCCATTATAACTCCTTACTAAAAGCATTAGAAGAAATAGAAAAAGTTCAATTTGGAATGAAAGCAGAACTTTCAAGCGACCTTATGGCAATTGATGTTAAGGAAGCTCTATACCATTTAGGGGAAATCACAGGGCAAGTGACCAATGATGAGTTGTTGGGGAATATCTTCGCTAATTTTTGTATCGGCAAATAACATCACAAAATTACACTCACCAAAAATCAGTTAAACCCAATAAAATATAGGTTTTTAATAAATTCATTTTGTATCACTGATTGACATTTAGTGTTTTTTAGCTATTATTTGTACCTATTTTGTACCTCATTCTCATTTTTAATTTATATTTGAACTATAGGGGGAAATGATGGCGACTAATTACACTTAAATACTCTTATCTCCACTTATTTCCCCTTATGTCATACAATTTCAATTGTTGAATGAGTTCAAATATTAAGGTTTCACGAATTTGCCAAAACTGCAACATAGAGTTTGTAGCACGTACTACAGTCACAAAATATTGCGGACCAGTTTGCGCTAAAAGAGCCTACAAAACCAGACAGCGAAAGAAGAAAGTAAAATCTTCTTATGAGGAAACTTTAAAGCTCAAACTACAACCATATGAAGTACTTGCCGTAAAAGATTTTTTAACCGTAAGGGAGGCTTCATCTTTATTGAATATCTCCACTAGAACTACCTATAGACTAATTAAAGAAGAAATCTTAGAAGCTGTAAACCTCTCCAATAGATTGATAAGAATCAAAAGATCTTCAATAGACAAACTTTTAACTTCTATCTAAAACAATTGCTATGGCAAACGTAACCGTCCGAAAAAAGAAATTAGCATCTGGCAAATGGAGTCTGTATTTAGACTACTACCCTCCTATTATACACCCGAAAACTGGAAAAGAAACTAGAAGAGAGTTTTTGAAACTTTACACCCATGTTACTCCAATGGATGATATGGAAAAACTTCACAATAAAAAAACGTATGAATTTGCTGAAATAGTTAGAGCAAAGAGACTACTACAATTACGAGATAGAGAATTCGGACTTAAAGAAAATATTAAGTTGAATGTAAAAATTGCTGCTTACTATAATAGTATAGTAGAAGAAAAGCTAAATACTGGTAGCCACAATAACTATCTAGCTTGGAAAGCATCATATCAACATTTCTTAAATTTCGTTGGAGAAAAACTACAAACACAGCAGTTTACAAAAAAGCATGTAGCTGACTATAGAAAATACCTTATTGATTTAAAGAAAGAGAACAGTAACGAGAAAAAATTAGCAATCAATACAGCATCTACATATTATAAACATTTTATAAATGTTTTAAAAAGTGCTCATAAAGATAATTTAACCGATTCTAACCTAGCTAGAGATGCCGTTTATATAAAAGCTGAAGAAACTCGCAGGGAGTATTTGACTGAAGAAGAATTAGGCATTCTATGGAAAACCCCTATCAAGATTGAAAAAGTTAAACATATGGCGATATTTGCAAGCCTTACAGGTTTTCGCTTTTCAGATATCGTATCACTTACATGGGAAAGTGTTTTCACAGACTCTCACCAAGGACACTACGTACAATTAAAGGAAAAAAAAACAGGCAATATAAGTAACCACCCCATTCCAAAGGCAGCGTATAAAATCTTAAAACTACAATCAACCAACAAAGGTTTGGTGTTTGATAACATAGATTATTCTAAATCGGTTAGACCTTTAAGGCAATGGATTAAAGACTCCGGTATAAACAAAAAAATCTCATTTCATAATTTCAGACATTCATACGCGACATTACAACTCGCAAATGGCACCGATATTTATACAGTCTCAAAATTATTAGGACATAAGAATGTATCTACTACTCAAATCTATGCAAAGGTCATGGATAAAAATAAAATTGAAGCCGCTAACCGTATAAATTTAGATTTAGATGGAATATCATAATGTTTATATAGAATCGTACAAGAAACAATTTAGTATAAAGGAAGAACTTATAAATGATTTAATAGCAAAATACCAAAAAAAGCATTTTAAATTTGAAACTATTAGGGATAAAATCAAGAATGATTTTTCTTCACTTTATCATATTGCTAAGGACCGAATTTCAATTTTAAAGCTACAACCAATATTATATTCTTTCTATGACACTACCGAGTTATATATAGATGAACATGCTTTAGAAGCATCCATAAATTATGATGTGTATAATGAATTTAAAGAATTAAACACCACTAAAATTGACTATACAGAGTTTTTAGAATTATTGGCGGACTATTGGGTATGTGAATATTTAAGATTTAAAATTTACGACGAGGCATGGTTCAACGCAAACTCCATCAAAAGAAAATTAAAAAAATTAAAGAAAGACCCATTATCTGACTTAAAGGCCTTTTACTTCCCACAGCGTAATAAACATAGTAATGACTTAAAAAACAGTCAAACAAAACTAGATAGTATGGAAGACTTCCAATGGAAAAATCGTATTTCTTCTTTCACCTTTGAAGAAAAAACACTGTTACTATCTATACTTTTTAATTTTAGTCAAAAAATTCAAAGACCTGAATTCATTAAAATCAATATGATAACTGGAGGGCTATATAATTTAAAGGTTTTGGAAGGAGACTATGGTAAAGAGCCAATTTACACCCAGATACTCAATGGAGTGAATGCTATTTATTCAAACAAACGAGAATTTTTAGAAGTATTAATTCAAAAGATAAGACCATTCAAACTGAAAATTATATCGACCCATTTAGTTACTCAACTAACCAGAACAATAGAATAATTCCATTTAAAGCAGGAAAAACCGAGAAAAAAACATGTTTTTTTTAAATTTATACAACTATTAAAATACTGATAAACAGCTATTTAAAGTTTAAAAGCTACTTCGAAAGCACTTCGAAAAGGTATTGAAGCACTTCTTCTCCAACATAGTTTTACAAAAATATCAATAAGTAAAACTTAATTTAATGAAGAAAAAAAACATCAAATTATTAGCAGAACAAATTGCTGATCTACTAAAAGATAATAGCAATTTAAAAAAAGAGGAAGACTTATTTCTCAAGATTGAAGAAGCAGCCAAGCTGATTCACTTAAGCAAGTACACCATCTATGGCTTAGTCCATAAAAACAACATCCCTTATCATAAGCGAGGTCGTCGTTTATATTTTCTAAAATCAGAAATTCTTGACTGGCTAAAAGCAGGAAAGCGAGAAGACAAAACCTCTATTCAAAACGAGGTAGATGAATATTTACTTAAAAATCAACTGTAATCATGGAAAAGGAAAATAAAACATTTTTACCTGACGGTTACGTTCAAATTGATGAAGTGGTAAAAGATATAGCTAGTTTAATTTATATGCATAATGGAAACATAATGCTAGTACGCTCTTTAAATGCATTGATAACAAAACTGAATGTTGTGAAGGAAATAATTAACTACATGCCTAAACTACCTCTTTACCAAATAGAACAAGTAGTTAAAAAAGCGTGCATAGAAGATCCATGTATGCATGGAATGCATCTTATACTGCTCTTCAAAAAAAGAAGTCAAATTACAGACTTTGGTAAAGTAGGAAAAGAAACTGTTAATATAGAATAATATGAATCAGGAATTTATGAGAGTAGGTACGGACTACTTCAAAGAAGCTTACCTGCCACTTCACAGTGGAGACAAAACAAAAGTTTTGTTGAAATGGAACAAAGGAGAAATCATTACAGATTTCGGAAAGGAGTATTTAGATATAATCCCTAAATATGATGGATTTTGTTTAATACCCTCGCATGTTAACCATAGGAAGGTGATAGATGGATTCTTAAATCAATACCATGCGGTTGATCACCAACCCCTACCGGGAGAATTAAAAGAGACCATCAAATTTTTAAAACACTTCTTTGGTGAACAATACGAATTGGGGCTTGACTACCTTGCCCTATTATGGCAAAAGCCAACACAGACACTACCAATTTTATGCCTGGTAAGCAAAGAGCGTAACACCGGTAAATCGACATTTCTTAGTTTTTTTAAAATGGTATTTCAAAGTAATATGACCATAAATAATAATGAAGATTTTCGTAGTAGATTTAATGCTGACTGGGCTGCTAAACTAATTATAGCTGTAGATGAAGTACTATTGGACAAACGTGAGGATAGTGAGCGGATTAAAAATTTATCTACAGCTAAAAGTTACAAAAGTGAATCTAAGGGTAAGGACCGTGTAGAAATACCGTTCTTCGGCAAATTCATACTATGTTCAAACAATGAAGAAAATTTTATTTATGCAGATAATGAGGAAATACGGTACTGGGTACGCAAAGTTTCAAAATTACCTAAGAATGGCGACAATCCTGATATGTTGGAGGCACTTGAAAAAGAACTTCCTCATTTCATTAACTTATTGACCAAGAGAAAAATATCAACAAAAAAAGCTACACGTATGTGGTTCACAAAAGAACAAATACATACTGCTGCGTTGGATAAACTGGTGAAGTCTAATAAAACCTTTATTCATAAAGAGTTAGAACAAATTTTAATGGATGAGTTTGATATGTTCGACCAAGATGTTCTAAAATATTCTAATGCGGATTTGGTTAAAAAGTTATCTGAAAATAATATTAGAGTTTCGTCTTCGAAAGTTACGGAAGCTATTAAAATACATATGGGACTAGAGACTACAAATAGTAGCTATAAAAAGTACCACATGTCAATAATACCTGAAACACAAAAACCATTCGTAGAGACCACTCATCATAAGGGTAGACATTACACGTTCACTAGAGAAAGCATGAAAAATAATAGTTGATTTGTTGCATATGGTTTAAAATGCCCAGCCGGCGGGCGTTTACCATTCAACATCACATCAACTTGTCGTCAACAATTGAATTGTTGACCTTATGTTGAACTTCTGTTGCAGCTACAAACCATTGTAAATAATGCACCTAAAGTCAAAATTTAAGTAAATTTCAACAGTCAACAAGGTAAGGTCTTTTCCTTCGGTACTAGACCATAAAGTAGCTATACTATTCATTTAGTAAAAGAATCCTCATCATATGTATGTACAGGTACTGTCTTGTTAGCCATGTACTCAGTTATTGCCTTCAAAGTTTTTCCATTAAAAGGATGTAAACCTGGTGCTGTATAGTATTCTACAGTGTTACCAGATTTATAATACCAAATTAATGGTTGTCCAGTAGTTTCATCAAAAAAGTCCGTAGTTAAATCAACGTCTATTTTTTTAAAATTTTGCAATCTAACCTCATCTAAAGGAACTACCTTTTCCTTAAAATTTACGGAACACGCTACCTTTTCATAATGGTCAGCTTTCCAAGTCATACATAAGGTTTCCTTATTCTTCTCGCTTAAACTAAGTATTAAACCGACAACTACTATTAAACCTACTACCGCTGCAATTTTCCAATTCTTTCTTCTTCCAATAGTTATTACATCAGCACTTATCTTATCACTGAAGTTTTGTTTAACATATGTTGCGTACGACTCATAATTTAAATACTTGCACAGCTCGTTTATTGTATGTTCGTTTTGGGTTCCTATACCTTCTTTACCACCAAGATATTTATCGTAAAGTCTTTCAATCGTTTTAGGACTAAGCGAGATTGATTCCGCGATTTGATTACTAAGCGCATGTTTTGAATCTTTTGAACATTCCCTTTCCGCTTTCTGAAAAACTTTCTCAACTATTTCCTTAATAATTGCCTCTTTCATAATCCTAAAATTACAATTTAATTTTTACTACACGCTTTTATAAATACTCTTTAACCGTTACTCTCATTGGTGTCGAATACTTGTCGAAAACATGACGCGCCTATGACGGGTCATCATCAATTAACATCCCTTTTCTTTGCTTCAGATTGATTTAAGACTATGATTTGTTACCACAGTCTATTAATAAATCAGTCTCTCGGAAATCTAAAATACGGTCGGTGTTTAGCCCGATTGAGAAGTAGCTAATTACTACCGTATTTGGATTTCCACTTCTCAAACCTGGGAGACGTCCCTTCATTTTTAATCTGCGATTTACATCGCATTCAAACACTGATTTCTAATTCGGTCAGCCATTGGTATGTCCAAAAATCTTAAACAAAATGAAGAAAATTTATATAGTAGTATTTACGATAATCCTCAACTCTGTCTTTATATCATGTGACCCACAAGACCTATCTGAGAATGAAGTTGAACTTCAAGCCTGCTGTGGTGATGGTGGAGATATTCCACCACCGCCGCCAGATCCACCGGTTAATTAATAAAATTTGTCTTAAAGAGGATTGAGTTACATAAAGCTTAATCCTCTTTTTCATTCAGTAAGTTCTTTAATACTAAAATTCAATAAAACAGGTAGATGATCAGATAATTCTCTTGCTTTACTTATGTTCTCACAGGCTTTTACAAAATCAATTACATAACCACTCTTGAGTGAAATTTGATCAGAATAGAAAATATTATCAATAGGGTAATTCAAATAACCATCAGTAGCACAACTTTGTTTTAAAGTAGTCTTAGCATCAATAACCGTAGCGTTATAACCCTGCGTTCTCAAGCCAATAAAAACTTTCTCCTTTTGGTCCACATTAAAATCACCTGCAAGTAATATCGGATGTTGAAAGTCATCTGATTTCAGATAGTCGGTAATCGCCAATATCTCCCTTTCCGGGTTTTTATCATGTGGTCTAGAATGAAAGTTAATTACGGAAAGCTTACGACCCTTTACATAAAAATCAAGAAAAAAAGGTTCTCTATCAACAAGTGAGTCTAATTTTGAAATTAATGCTCCCCTATTCTTTATTTTGATATTTTTTGTCTTCCAAATAAACGCATAACGCTCCGTTACATATTTTGGGCTATTGGTAGGATTACTTATAACATAATCCCATTTAGCTCCCTTTCTATTGAGGTTATCAGCAAGCTTTGCAACTGCCTGTGCTCCTCCATAACCGGATACCACTTCTTGTATTGCAACAATATCGGCATCGCGAAGTATTTCTGCCATCCTATCTAACTCTTCGCTGTTCTTGGTCTTACCAAAATCTCTAATATTCCAAGAGATTAGCCTTATTTGTTCCTGTGAAGAAACCGTAAAGTGAAATAAAATTAAGAGTAGAAAAATGGTCTTTTTAAGCATGGTAGATTTTAATAAAAACAAAATTAATACAAATAGATTTTGTCCGATTACGGGATTCCGTAAAACAAACTTATATGCTTTAAATACATTTACCACCTATTAAATCAACAATACCATTTGATTATATCATGCATGACTAACGATAGCAATAGAAAAGCAGCTTTACTACGAAAGCGAAAATTGGCAATTAACTTAATAATAAACTCCTTGAGGATCCTATTTAGATTCCTAAAGCTTCTGTTTAATCGTAAAAAAATGGATTGCATTAGTTTTCAAGCAGATGTTGACTTTTGTATTGAAGATACAATCAATCAATTACGTTGGAAAGTTCAAAATTCTATTTTCATTACAATCAGTAATTCATCTCAAATATTTTTTGACACAAGTCAATTACTCTTTCAGGTAAAAAAAGGACAAACAGATTTTCAACTAACATCATACGGTATTCAAAAAAAGACTACGCTTTTAACGACTATCAAAGTTATTGCTTTGGATAAAAAAGACCTTTCGAATATTCTGCCAAAATCTAAAAAGACATCCATCAACAAGATAGATGTAGTGATTAATAAAAAAATAAATAACAGTACTATTTCATTTCAGAATAGAAAACCTCCAATTCCATTTAAGCAAATTGAATTAAAATCAAATCAATCTGATTTCCTTCAAAATACCTTAACTAAAATCAGTTCAGTAAGTTCAATAGAAGAATTAGAAGATTTACAATTATTACTAAAATAAGACCTTAAACAACCAAAACACCAATTATGAAAAGAGAATATTACACAAGCCCTAAACCAGGCTTTATAATGCGAAGTTTATGGAAAGCAGCAGGTTCAGATGGATATATTTTAAAAAGAAGCACTTACTCCGATCAAGTTAAATATGCCTGCTTAGGTGGGATAGTAGTAGCTACAGGCTTTATGGCTGCAGTAGCCGGGGGCTATGCAATCTATACCATATTTGAACCAAAGGGCTCTGCACTTGATGGTGGAACTCATACCCAAACTGCAATAATGGCTAGCGTTTTTGGAATTATCTGGGGTCTAATCATTTTTAATATTGACAGATTTATCGTAGCTGCAACAGGAAAAGGGGACGGTACAGAAGCTATTACTTGGGGAGAATTTGTGAATTCTGTACCTAGAATTATTATGGGACTTGTTATTGCTATCACAATTTCTAAACCAATGGAAATTAGAATGTTCAAGTCTGAGATTGATGCAGAACTACATCAAGCCCAATTGGAAAAAAGAAAAGAATATGAAAAAACAACTAAGGCAAACTATGATGGGCGTTTCGAATTAATTGAAAAGGATTTAACAAAAATAGAAAATGAAAGAAATAAAGTAGTCGAAAGACTAAAACTTGCAGAAAAAGAATACACCGATCAATTACAAGGAAGAGCCGGTGCCGGTGCTGGTGACGGTCCTCTCTCTAGAGCATTAAGACTACAAATGGAAAAAGTTGAAAGAGATTTGAACGGATATGACAAATCTCATCAGGGAGAGTTAGAAAGATTGAATAAAGAAAAATTAAAACTTACAGAAGAACTCGACAAAGAGCTAGCAAAAAATGAAGAGGTCGCCAATGGGCTTGATGGACTTCTTGAAAGAATAAAATTGGCTCACAAAATAGCGGGAGCTTGGATTACATTTTTTATTACACTTCTGTTCGTTGTTATCGAGCTCACACCAATTTTCTTTAAAATGATGCTAATCAAAAGCCCATATGATTTCATGGGAGATAATATTCAGGAACTCTTGAAAGCAGATAATGGTATTCAAATAAAATATGATTATTACAAAGATAAAGAAGGACAAGAAAGAGACTTAATCATAAGTCATCATGCAGAACGCAAAATTGACGAGAAAATAGCACTTATGAAGGCTCAATCAGAATTGAGCGACTATATAATAGAACGATGGAAAGAGAACGAAAAGAAGAAAATAGACGATAACGTAGAAAACTATATATCTGAAGTATAGATGTCACGCACAAAAATATATCGCCCTTTCTGGAAATTAGCAGGAGAAGATAAAAATATACTTAGAGACTCCGAAAAGCATTTACAGATGCGTTTTGCACTCAGTGGATTCTTAATTGCTTTATTATTTATAACAGCAGTCATATCTTATCATCACACATTTTCGCAAATCTTTAATATTCCCAATCTATCATGGGTTTGGAGCCTAGTTTTTTCATTAATGATTTTTAACATTTATAAACTTAGCTTGATAACAATTTCTGCCAATCCAAATAGAAAGGGAGTCGGATATATAACCTCATTCATTATTCGTATTTGCATTTTGCTGTTGCTGGGGCTAACGATAATAAAGCCTATTGAAACTTTGCTTTTAAAGAGAAAGCTAAATATAGAATTAGCACATTTAAAGTTTGACAAAATTAAAAAAGCAACAATACAAACTGCAGCCTATTTTGATAGCGAAATAGCATCTAACGATGATGAACTAAATAGGCTACAACTATTGCTGACCGACGGAAGAATCAAAAACAATTCAAATCGTATTGAATTACTAAAAGCAAAAAAGATCAAGCTAGAATTAGATAAAAAAGAACTAATCGAAGAAACCGAAAATAGAATAGATGCCTCCCCTCATTATGTTAGAGGCTTAATACTCCTAAATTCTAAATTTCCTTGGGTGTGGATAATTTCTATTGGTTTTCTACTATTATTTCTAACTCCTTTATTTTTTAAATACTTCATATCAAGATCAAGCTCCTATGACATTGTTAGAACAGAGCTAAACAGAGATATTATTTTAGACGAATACGCTAATTTCAAGAAGCAATATCCTTTACTGTTTCAAAATAGTATAGGTAAAAGAATAGAATTAGAAGAGCGTTTTGAAGACCCTCCATTTAATCAAATACCTAAGACAATTACTCGTAAAACGGGTACTGAATTGGATTTTATGAACTACTTAAATGGGCTATAAAACTCTTACATTTTCACGCCAAGTTGAAAAAAGAACATATGTTCAAGGTGAATTTACGGGGAAATATCATGGAATCGCAAATGATAAAATTCTCCTTTCCAATACTGAACTTTATGACATTCACATTTATGAAGGAGAGATAAGCAATCTTAAAAACGATAAACAGCACCCAGCGATTATAGATGAAACAATTTATAATGCCATAGTTTCAGAAACACAATTAACACAAAAAAGTTTTGAAAATGTTCTTATAAACCTAAATACTACAATCCAAGGTTATGACAGTGTACGTTTAGAAATAATAGAACCAAAATTAGAGGCAGTTCAAATTTATGATGTAGTAAAAGATGGTAATAAAACCTTTGGGACACTTATATGTTTAGTAAGCGGTTACCTTTTAGAATTTGAAACCATTACTGATGAGATGCCAGTTGAGACTTGCGATACTTGCAATGATTTATTAGAAGAATGCACGTGTAATGAATCAACTCCAGTGGTGTTTAACCCTGAAGCTGAAACTAATGTTATCCATGAAGAGATAGCGAAAGAACCTATTTGGAAAAACGTTACCAACTCATTTAACAAAGAAAATAGAGCCAAACTTTGGAATGAAATACAAACCTCTGGTCTCGGTTGTCTTGGATTTATCGGATTATTCCTAGGTATCTTATTTCTTTTCTCATTTGGTTTGCCCGGGTTAATCTCCGGTCTATTAATAGGATTACTTTACTTAATAGGATCTTTTATCGGCTTATTCCCTTCCATGCCTTATCATTGGCGTCAATTGTTCTATGCTTTTGCAGGGATATTAATTATCGGCTTGCTATTGAATTTATTTAAAAACAATGATAATTATAATTACTTCAATAAATCAAAAACTGAAATTTCAGACACCAGCAGAAGAGATAATGAACAATTGAATCATGAACCAATTAGTACTTCAGATGAAGAGTTTAAAATAATAAGAAATAAGGAAAACGATAATTACAAAACAGATGTTTTAGAATTGGAGCAAGAAAAAAAATATACTCAAAACACCGATGAAACACCCATAAATCAAACTGTTACACTGTATAATGATTCTGCTGAGATTTATAATAAAGAAAGTATACAGACGCAAGCATATCAAACGGAAAGTGGAACCTATCAAATCTCAAACACTCCAAATCAATTTTTACAAGATTCTTTAGTATCCAACACTTCGCCCAACTCTCAAAAATCAGAAACGGTATTAAGTTCTATTCCACAAGAAACTCCTAAAGAAACAGATGACTTAGACACCCCAAACTCTCTTACTAAACAAATTGCAAATGAACAGAGTGAAATTAATAATAATGCTGATGTAGCTACGAAAGAAACTGATGCTAAAAATATAAACCAAGAAACAACACCATTAGATACTACTGAAATGCCGACAACGAACCGAGAAAAAGAACTAAAAATACGACCACTAATGACTGGAACTGTATTTCAAGAAGGTGACATTTATATATGCAAGGACGACGATAGCAAACACTACCACCTAAATCAAAACTGTGAAGCATTAGAAAAATGTACTGGTACCATTTATCAAATAAATATACCAGAAGCAGAAAGGCTTGGGCGTAGTTTGTGTGAGTTAGAAAAATAAAAAAATAGAAATGCAAAATATCATCAAATCAATACTGGCACTCCTATTCTTTCTATGCCTACTAAACATGCCATACAGCTACTACGAATTGGTACGCTTTATAGCATTCGTAGGCTTTGGTTTTTTAGCATACAAGGCTAATAAAGTAGAGAAGAGTGAGCAGGTATTTATTTATATAGCCCTTGCACTACTCTTTCAACCTTTCTACAAAATAGCTTTGGGTAGGGAAATATGGAATATGGTAGATGTGGTAGTTGGTATTAGTTTACTGATTTCTATATTTATTAAAAACAAAAAATAAGTTAGAGATAAATTGAATTGTTGACACGTTGTTGAAATTGTCTTGCAGTAACAAACCATAGTAAGCACTGTACCTGCAGCCAAAATAAAGGCATGTTTCCACAATCAACAAGTGAATTAATTCTCGCTAAATAAAATTTGTAACTTTAAATCAGCATTTAAATAATAACGAACTGGTTTAGTTTTTTTAATTAGAAAATTTCTTTCAACCCCTAGTTTAAACCAATTATCAAGTTGTTTAGCAGTTATTTCGTATTCTTCCTGAATTTTTTGCTTATCCAATATACCTTCCAGATTCTCCTTATTTAACTTGTATATGAAAATTTCAAAAATGGAAGCCTTACTAAATATTAGTTTTTTCGTTTCTTTTAGAAATGCATCTTTAGGTTCATTTATATGACCTGTGGTATCTATTATTTTATAATCAGATATAGTCTTAATCTCTGGAAGTGTCTCAAATAACTCTGATTGAATTATACTATTATTCTTATTTTTTGAATAATCAATTAAACTCTCCACTTGGAAATTTAAGTCTTTGGGCAACCATTTTGCACCCAATTTAAAAACTTCAGTATTACCGATATTTTCATTTTTATCTGGATTATCAACAACCCATAAGGGAACCCATTTATTTTTAAGATTTTCTTTAGACCCTTCCCATGTACCACCTTTTGTGGATGATTTAACTACAATAGTTGCCTTGGAAAGAACATAGATTAATTTATTCCTACCCATTGCATTTCCTACATTAAAACCAACTTCAGGATTGAAAGGGGAAATTAAAACTAAGCGGTTATTAATAATACTTTCACGATAAATTTTAGAAGATGATTTTTTTAAAAGACTATCAGCGAGAATACCCATTGAATAGCCTTTGATTGCCAGAGCTTCAACCATTGAATGCTCATCCACACCTCGTGCGCCTCCCGATATAACCCCAAAGTCGCCCTTTACAATTTGCTTTACCAGTAATTTAGTTGAATCAATATCTTGAATAGATATATTTCTGGAACCTACGATACCAATGAAGTTTTTATTTAACAACTCCTTATTTCCGACACCAAAAATAATTGGAGGCACTTTATCCTTTAATTTAATCTTTAGGCGTTCAGGATAATCTTTATCACTTCTATTTAAAACCCAAACCCCTGCTTTGGACCATTTTTCCAATTTTATTGCAAGTGCCATTTTACGATCAAGCAATGCAATTATTCTATTGCTATCGATTGTCTTATCTTTCCAATTATTAAAATGTTGCTTAACATCAATTGTCAACAAATTTTCAGGGCGTAATTTATTAATTTGCAGCCACCGTACAACTCTATTCCATTCTAATAATGATAAAGGTTTATTTTTTTTATCAAAGTCTTTTGAAAAATAAGATGTTAGGAGCAATATAGCTTTTGTTCTTTCTGAAATCATACTAATCACTTACTGATGTTGATGTTAAGGCTAAGGGGTATACTAAACCAGAACCAGATTTTTTTAATAAGATTGCTGCGATAGTAAATGTCCATCTAGAATCAACAGCATCATCGACTAAAAATACGGGTTTATTTTTAACATCCCCATTAATCTGAAAAACTCCATCCAAGTTATGACATTGGTGAAAACTGTTTTCTTGCTCTTTTTGAGGTTGTGTATCCTTAATTTTTTCAATAACAGGCTTAAATGGTATATTTAATTTCAAAGCTAATCTTTTTGCAAAATCAGGAACTAATTGAGGGTGCCGTTTTGAAGGTATACAAGTTAACCATTCGGGAAATGGGCTTGGATTCCATCTAATAATCATTTCATGCATTGCATCAACCAATTCATCACTGAAATGTCCGAAACGTTTATCATTAGCAACTACATTACCCCAGCCAGCATCTTCCCAACGAGATAGAACTTTTCCCTTTTCCGCTTGTAAACCCTTCTTCAAATTACCACGCCATTCATACTCTGGCAATGCATTAGTCACAATTTGTTTTCTTGGTAGTATATCAAATTCAGAATGTTTTAAAAATATAGAAGCCTCAATAATACTTTCACGAGTGACAGACCTTGGTAAGACTAATCCACCTAGGCAATTTGCACATCTTCCACATCTAGTTATATTAGAATCGTCTAATTCCTTTTGCAAAAATGTCATTAAACATTCCTCCGTATTTATATAATTCTGAACTATTGACCATTCTAATTCCCTTTGACTGGTCAAACGTTTTATTTTTTCCTTATCCATAACAAAATGTACAGCTGTACGCTTCCATTTACTGCCTTCTTTTATAATTGGAGATGGCTCTTCAACACTTAAATATTTAAGGGTATTAGATATTTGACCTTGTCTATAATTTAAAAATTCAGTTAATTTCGGAACCGACAAACCATCATAATCTTCTATGGCTTGTAATATTGCATTTACCGTTTCTTCTGGAGGAAAAGCTGATTCTCTAAAATAACTATGAACATCCGCATCTTCTTGTCCGGAGAGCAAAATACCATAAGCACTTTTTATAGCACGACCAGCACGACCAACTTGTTGGTAATAGCTAATAATGGAATCTGGTGCTTGAAAATGAATTACAAAATTGAGATCTGGCTTATCGTAACCCATTGCTAAGGCAGTAGTTGCCACCAATACCTTAATTTCGTTGTTATACAAAGAATCTTCTAAAAACCCCCTAAAAGTTGCAGAATCATCAAAATTATCGTCTTCAATACCAGAGTAATAAGCTGCTGCATCAATATCACAATCATTTAACCATTGAGTAACATTTCTAGCATCTCGTTTAGTTAGTACATAGATAATACCACTACCCTCCAGTTTTGGTACGTTTTCGCTTAGCCAAGCTAATCTTGAGGCTTGATCTTTTAATACTATATTTTGAAGTTTTAAACTTTCTCTAGTAAGCACTCCTCGTATTACATTGATACCTCCCAATTGTTCTGTAATATCCTCAATAACTCTATCATTCGCAGTTGCGGTTGTCCCTAAAACAGGCATACCTTTTGGCATCACTTTTAATATACCAACAATACGTCTATAATCTGGTCTAAAGTCATGACCCCAATCAGAAATACAATGCGCTTCATCTACTACAAACAAACTAATTCTATTCGCAATAGGAAATAAAATCTCATCCATAAAGCGTTCATTGGACAAGCGTTCTGGTGAGATTAATAAAGTATCAACCTTGTTCATTAAGACCTGTTTCTGTATCGATTTCCAGTCTTCAAAGTTATTTGAGTTAATTGTAACTGCTTTAACACCCAAACGTTCCGCAGCTTCTACTTGATTACGCATTAAGGCTAACAATGGAGATATTATTATAGTCGGACCCTTACCTTGGTCTCTTAAAATTTTACTACTAATAAAATAGACCGAGCTTTTCCCCCACCCTGTACGTTGAATAACAAGTAATTTTTCTTTATAGGTTGTTAGTTTTTCAATAGCCTCCCATTGTCCATCTCGAAAATTTGCCCCAGGTATATTCAGCGCTTTCCGCAAAAGTGATAATGCCCCTTGTTTATCCATTTTACATTTTTATAATATTCAAATTAATTTTTAAAACACAGTACCAGAATGATTTAATCTAACTGCAAAACACTTTCAACTTAAGCCCTAAAGAATGTATACTTGCTAAGGTACTCTCTAATGTTAAAGCTGCTTGCTTAGCTTCTGCGGGAGGCTTTTTATTTCCTATTTTTTCAAGAAAAACATCTTTTTTCATTGTATACCCCATTACCAACCAAACTTCTTTGGAAATGTTTACATCCATTTTCTTTTTAACCAGGTAATTCCAAATTGAGTTATAGTCCGTACGGTCAATTTCTGCTGGTAAATCTAAAGTTCTTATCCTTTCTTTTACATTATAACTTTTTTTAGAATTTGGATTCCATGGTTTAGCCCAAGTTTTTACATTACCAGGTGGAGAATCATCAAATATTGATAATAAATGAGCGTTCTTTACTGCCTGATTACAGATTTCACTAATCGCTGATGCACCATACCTACCATGACTTGGATTTGGTTTATTCCCTTTACCTTTAACATGAATAAATGCTATTTTCCTATCAGTCACCAAAATAAAATCTGCTGGCTCTGTATTTAAATCAGTACAAATCAACAACTCCTCTTTTTCTCCATTTTCTAACATATAATCCTTTAATTGAGACCCTTCTCCTCTATTAGCTAATAATGAAAAAATTGAGTTGTCCTGCCACGAATCTATAATTGTTCCATTTTTTGTTCCTTTTTCGGAATATACTTTTGACAAAGCATCTATTGAAATTAACATGTTTGGTATAGGTGATACCGTTTTATCAAAATTTAAACCAAATTTAAAATGAGGCTCATAAAACCTTCCTCCAGAATATGATAAACCTTTTTTTGTTAATATTCTGAAACATTGTTTTCGATTTAAAACCTTTATTAGATTAACAACCTTATTCTCAAATTCAGAATCAACAGTTTCAATTAGACCTGAAAGTTCTTTACACTCTAAAACATATTTATTTCTTTTGTCATCAAATAGTACTTCAATATTAAATTGAGTGTCATTAACATTGAGTTCAAAATTGTAATTCCCATTAGAATCTTTATTTATTACAGAAAATTTTTCTGGAATTGACAATTCTTCAATATTGATATCTTCCTCTGAATCATCAATATTATTAACAACCTTCAAATCATTTTCCAACTCAAATAAATCTAATAAAATACATTCAGGTGATGGGTCTTTTATAATAGATACTTCAGTTGAATATCTACTAAAAACTTTGGGGGTAATTGATGTTTTGTTCAAAGAATCAGATAGATAATCTATCCAATCTAAATACTCTTTAAACTTAACATTTTTACCTTCACTTTGACTAATTCTTCCTGTACTAAAGCCAATATATGTGCGTATTTGAAATTCTTTGTCTTTTAAACTAACATCCTTATAATCTTTATAAACTTTTTTGTCAACATAATGTCCATATGTAGAACTCAAAAAATGGGAAAAATCATTTAAATTAGGCGCAGTGTCTTGAATAGATGATGCCATATAAGAATGACTATGAGGTTCCAGCGACCCAATATTTGAACTTTTTAAAGCGACACGACTCAATACAGTATCTTCTGATTGCTTAAAAATTGAACGGAGTTTTGAAGATTCTAAACCGTAGCCTATACCCAATTTATCTTTACCAATCGGTAATAACTTACCAGAATCATAAAAAACTAAAAACCCTTTTTGTTTTTTAAAAAAACATATTTGATGTGTAACTTCCGGATAAAATGCATCGGTTAAAAAAGGGGAGTTATTAACCGTAAAATATAAATAAAGACCAGAGTCTACTCCATAAATATTCTTAAAAAAGACATGATCTTTCCCTTTAAGATTATGATCCAAATACTCTTTAACAAATTGAGAAGAATTGAATGATTTATTTAATTTTAGAAAATTAGCTTTTAAGGGTATCAGGACTTGATTCTTTAGGTCTTCTCCTGTCCAATTAACAAATTGTTCCTTGGTTAATTTAGGTCTTACCTTTTTATCTATATATTGGTGCTCGCCAACTTTGATGTTTATATCTTCTATAATTTGTTCCGCAAATGTTTTAGTTATATTCCCGCTTTTATCAAGGGAAACAAAGCCATTCCATGAATTTAGATAGTCTGCTTCTGTATAATTATAGACATAGGCAGTTTCATCATTTCTTTTGGGATTACGGATTATTCTACCAATTTGTTGAACTAATGAACGTGTATTAGCCATTTCATCAATTATAGCTAAGCATCTAAAATTACTACTATCTATTCCTTCAACTAATTTAAACTGATGAACCCAAATATCCTCTTCTTTTTCTTCTTGGTTTTTTGGAACGACACTTAACAAGTAAGGCTTTAAAGCTTCATTCTTTTCTTTAAAATCCTTTTTAAATGTTTCATGAATTGAAAAAAAATTTCTTTTTAATTTTACTAATTCTTTAGATATTGTTATGATTGATTCTGAACTATCACATTTTATAATAAGTCTAGCTTCTTTATGAGTTTTCTTAATTTTATCAAATCTTGCAATTGAATCATTAACAGCAAGAATTACATTTTCTTTTTTACCAAGGTCTTCAACTTTAACTTTTCTTAAATATTTAAGCTCTTTTAATTCATCAAAGCTTTTTTTATAAACATAATTATCCCAATCTATATCAAATTTTTTAAAATCGTTACGGAAAGGTGTTGCTGTAAAAATAATTTTTGGAGCTCTAAATGCTCTGATAGTTTCACTCCATTTTGGCGCTGGTTCATAATGGCCCTCATCAAATAATATTAATTTTACATTTTGTAATAGAATTTCATACAGTTTAGGATTTGTGTCTCTTACTTTATGTAATTTTTGAATTGTCCAACAAATAACAGAATCAGACTTTATATCTTTCTCTGTTGCCTTTTCATCAAAAACAGATTTTATTGGATATGTTTTTAGTCCATCAAATTTGTTTAAAAATAAATTACCTGAAAGCTCTTTAAACAATTGATCTATTACTGGTCTTCTTGGTGTTAATACTAAAACACATCCTTTTCTAGGTAAACAACAAGCTAATGAAGCTATAATAATTGTTTTCCCACTTCCAGTTGGCAAAGCAACAAGTCCTGATAAAATAGTTCTGTTATTATCATAATCTGAAATATAATCACTCATCAAATCAACCCCTGCTAATTGATAATCTCTTAAATGAGATTCAACTTCTACTGGTTGCAGGATTGATTTTCTTTTTGTCATAGTTGTATCTTTTATTTCGTTTTGACCCCCTCAAAAACCTCCCTCAAACAACTCTGCATCATTATCTCACTATGTTCTTGGCTTTGTTGTACTTCTTGCTCTAAAGCATCACATAAACCCAGTAAAGCATTTACTTTTTCTACGATGGCTTTTTGTTCTTCTAGGGGTGGAAGTGGAAAAATCAATTCCTTTATCTTACCAAGAAATAAATTTGATTGAGCTGTTGACCTAGACTTAGATATTATTTGTGCTTGTAATACTGGTGACCTTAAAGCGTAACATAAATACATTCCATTTATAAAATCGTGGTGTTGTTTTACTAAAGCAGCACTTCGCACCATACAGTATTCATCATCTTTATCTACTAAACAAACTCTACCAACGCTTCCAGAACATGATATTAAAACATCTCCTTTTTGTGGATTGCACCTTTTTCTTATCCTTAAAAATTCTTCTTCACCAACATAATCAACCTTGTGTAACCTAATACCTTCATTAGTAACATTTCTCGCAGAGAGTAATTTATAACCGCTTTCAGTTCTAATTGGTGTTGCGTGTTCACCATCAGTTACTTTTAAGCTTATATCCAAAATATTAGACCAAACCCAACCTTCAGGTAAGTCATAAGGAATTTCATCTTTGGTAATTGGTGGTAAGGCTTTTTCCTTTTTTATTTTTTTGTCCTTTATGAGTTGTGCTTTCTCTTCTTGTATGCGTTTTAAGAGTTGGCTGGCATCCTCCATTTCGGCTCCGTTCAGTGAACGTTGTTGTCGCCAATCTGCTGTTAGCTTCCCTTGCACTGCCAATTGTAAAACCGCTTCTCGTAACTTTTTAATGTTTGTGGTTTCACTAAAGAAGCTTTTAAATTGGTCTTGTAAAAATGTCCATTCTTGGTTGGCGTTATTGGTAGTGAGTTGGTGTAATGCTGATGTTACAAAGTCTTCTTTTAAATCAATACGTTGTACTGTTAATTGCTCTAATTGTCCAACTTCTTTAAAAAGGCTTTCTACTACGTTTACGATTTCTTTTTGTTCTTCTAGTGGTGGAAGACCGAAAACTTGATTCCTTATTTTAACTCTTGATATATTTGGTTGTGCTCCACCTTCACCTTGATTGATAAAAGTATCTTTTAATCCTTTTAATAATAGGTGTAAAAATGAGCTGGTTATACAACTGAAAGGCGTACAAGCACAAACAGCTTGATTAGTTGTTCCTACAACCTTTAATATTCCTGTTTTCCCAATAGTTGCGCCATACATAGCAATTAATACATCTCCAGGATTATTTAATCTTACAGATGTTTTTTCAAGAGCGAGTTCCGTAATTTTTTCCTTTGACTCATAATCCATAATTGAATTATTTAATTCCCCTGATTTGAACCAATTTATTTCTCCTCCATAAAATGATGAATTAGATCGTAAAGGTGTAGAACCTGCTCCCCAATCACCAATTTCACCAAGCCTTACAGATTCCCAACTATTAGGAAGGTTGACAATTAATTCTTCTTTATTTAGCTTGGATAGTGATTTTTCATTTTTAATTTTCTTCTCTTTAATTAATAATTTCTTTTCAATTATTAATTCTTCAAGAAGCTCTGCTGTAGATTTTATATTAGGATTTAGTGCTCTCCAATTGGATGTTAATTTTCCTTGAATAGCCAATTGCAGAATCAAACCTTTTAATTCTTGAGCATTTTTAGGACGAATGGTTAACTCTTTAAAGTGTTCTAGTAGGTGCATATTACTTTAAAGCTTTGGTTAACACATTAATAATTTCATCTTGTATGCTAGAAATTTTTTGTTCGGTGGTTCTAAATTTTTCTAAAATAACTTCTGGGCTTTCTAAAGTATCGGCTTCTTGGTGTGGGTTTTTAATGTCTAGATTATAACCACGTTTTTTAATCTCGTCTATAGAGACTTTCCAAGCGTATTCATTTTCTACACGCTTGTTCCACCACTTTTTTTCTACATCAAACTCTTTAATGTTTATCGGTTTGGTTTTGTTATAGCTTTTAGCACCTTTTGGGTATTGGTGTTCGTAATACCAAACTTCTTTAGTTGACGTGCCTTTTTCAAAAAACAACAAATTGGTTTTAATACCTGTGTATGGGTTAAACACACCGTTTGGTAAACGTACAATGGTATGTAGGTTACAACGCTCTAACAACTCTTCTTTAAGGCGTGTTTTCATGCCTTCACCAAACAACGTACCATCGGGTAATACAATAGCGCAACGTCCTTTATCTTTTAAGAGCTTAATGATTAAGGCTAGGAATAAATCGGCTGTTTCTTTGGTTCTAAACTTTTTAGGAAAGTTAGTTTCTGTACCATCTTCTTCTACACCACCAAAAGGCGGATTAGACAATATAATATCTAGCTTATCTTTTGCGCCCCAATCAGCATACGGTTTGCTTAGTAAATTATCTCTGCGTACTGCAGGTAAATCAAAACCGTGTAGCATTAAATTGGTGGTACACAATAAATGAGGCAATGGCTTTTTTTCAATACCACGTATAGAGGTTTGTAATACGTCTCTGTCTTTAGGCGTTTTTACTTGGCTACGCACCGCATCAATAGTACAGGTTAAAAATCCACCTGTTCCACATGCAGGATCTAATACGCTTTCTCCTAATTGCGGATTAATCATATCTACCATAAATTGCGTTACGGCTCTTGGTGTATAATACTCACCAGAAGATCCTGCAGATTGTAGGTCTTTTAAAATGGTTTCGTAAATGTCGTTAAATACATGACGTTCACTTGTGCTGTTAAAATCAATCTCATTAATCACGTTGATTACTTGACGGAAGAGTGTTCCGTTTTTCATGTAGTTGTAGGTGTCATCAAACACCGAACGTATTATCTGAGCTTGCGGACTTACGGTAATATCCAAATCTTTAAGCGCAGGAAAGAGTTCGTTGTTTATAAACTCCATTAAATCGTCTCCGGTACGCCCTTCATCATCTGCAGCCCAGTTTTGCCATTTAAACTGTTCAGGAATTGGAGATTCATAATTATCTATGGTGATTTCCCATTCTTCTTCCTTATCGGCAAAAATCTTCATAAAAAGCATCCACACCATTTGAGAGATACGTTGTGCATCTCCGTCTACTCCGGTATCCTTACGCATGATATCGCGTATGCCTTTTATGTTGGTTGTTATGTTACTCATTAATTTTTTGGCTTAAGTAATTGTAGAAAGGCTAATCCCCTATCTGTTATTTTATATTGTTGTTTAGAGCTTTTGGGAGTTTCAGGTATTGTCCAGGCTATAAGTTTATCCTCTCTTAGTTTATTTATTACTTGATATAGTTGTCCGGAAATACTCTTTTGCCCTAAAGCTTTTGATATTGTTGTTGTTCCTGCTATTTCTTTTGCTATTACACGTAGTGTAGTCGTATATAAAGACTCCTGCTGCAACTCCTGCTGCAACTCCTGCTGCAACTCCTGCTGCAACTCCTGCTGCAACTCCTGCTGCAACTCGTGCTGCAACTCGTGCTGTTGCTTGTAATTTGTTTTGATGAATGAAATTCTAAACGCTATACCAGGCTCTTTCCAAACTAATTCTATTTCTGGATATGTTTTTAAATCATCTGCAATTAACTGTAACCCATTACCCCATTGTTCTATTATACCTAAGCGTTTAAAGACAGGAGCAAGCACTTTATTTCTCACATCAGATTGCCCAGAATCCATTTCATTGAAATCAACCGTTGGTAATAATTTTCCTGGGCTGGTAATTTCAATTTTATCATCAAAAATGGCAATTTTTATATCCTTACCTAGCAAAGAATAGTCTCGATGTATTACCGCATTTCGTATTACCTCTCTAATGGCAATCATTGGATACTCCCAACGGTCATTACGATAAACACCATCATAGTCTTTAGCTCCTTGGGATACATGACGTCTAATAAATTGATATGCCAATTCTGCATGATCTGCAATACTACCGTCAATGGATTTCTGGTCTATATAGTTTCCTGGAACTGTACCTTTAAAACGAGCACATTCAATTTTTGCATTAGGAAATAATTGTTTTTTAGAATCATCATTGGAAAGAAGCACTAGTGCATTGGTAGGGAAAATCTGCCCTTGCTCATTTTTTAAGAGATCAAGTTTTTTTAATACTTCATCACTCAATACTTCATCTGTTTTATCTTTAAAAAATTCTTTAAAGTTTTCTATATCTAATTGCTCAATTGTCTTACTAAAAACCAATTCAGCATCAAAAGAAATTCTATTGCCAATTCTTTCCAGTTGTTGAATCATCTCATTATTAGCAAGTCTGTTAGAAGACCCCACTCTCATAAACGTTCCTGTTTCTTTTCCTTTTGACTTTAAGAAATATGGTGGTTTACTCCCATTATGAATGTATACTCTAATAATAAATTTACCTGTTTCTTCTATAAAAGAGATTTCTGGTAAAATAGTTGGTTCACAGGCGTCATTAACAAGATTACTAATTTTGTTTTCTAAACTATCTAAATCCTTTTTGTAAATACCTGTAATTACCCTTGGATTATTTTTAATACCGATAAATAGTTCTCCACCAGCATCATTTGCAAAAGCAATGATGGTTTTTGTCAAATCAGCTCTTGTTGGTAAAAGCTCTTTAAACTCTAACCTACGACCTTCAGGTTGCTTTATTTTTTCTAGAATATTCAATTAGGCAATATTATAAATTTCATTTTCTAATTCCTTTATAGCTATTTCAAAATCTTTTCGTTTTCCAAATGCTCTCACTAATTCTACAGGAGAACCTAAACCACTTAATGGTTGAACTTTTAAAACCGAACCTTGTTCAATAGAGACTATACCTTCTTGTTCATACTTATCCAACAAACTATTTAACACCTTTTGTGCAGTTTCACTATATTTCGTAAAATAGTTGCGCTTTCGCACATTATTTGCTCTTTCCTGCCTTGTAAGTGCTGGTTGATCAAAAGCAACATGACAGATCAAATCAAAATCATCTAAATCTAAACCTACATCTTCACGCAATGCTTCAAGTAATACACCGTGTTCTGCAAGTTCTTTTATAAGCTCTTCTTTCTTTTCAGACTCATTCCATTTTTCAATGAAGTCATCTAAAGAAGAAAACTCCTCTTTAATATTTTTCTTGGAATAATCTTTTAAAGATTCGGTAATGAGCTTACCATCTTTACCGTAATACTGCACCCGTTCGTGTACTACGGATACCGGTATATTATTTACATAGTATTTTCTAACTTCGGCATTTCCATCGTCAATACCAACATCGGGTTTTGTGGGTTTAATATTACCTGGTACAATATCCGTTTGATCATCGGGTATGTCGTCAGTTTCTTCTATCTCATCTGGCGGAACTACAGGTTCATCGGGTTCTGGCTGATAAATCTGCACTGGATCACCATCAAAATCGGGGTCGGCAAATAAATTAGTTGCTTTACGAAAATCCATCAAGGTAAAATATACTTTTCCTTCCGCCTCACGTATTCTAGTGCCACGACCTACAATTTGTTTAAATTCGGTCATAGACCCAATATTAGATTCCAAAACAATGAATTTTACCATTTTGGTATCAATACCCGTGGTCAGCATTTTAGAGGTAGTTGCAATTACAGGAAAACGCTCTTCCACATCGGTAAAATTGTCAAGCTCTTGTTTACCAACTTCATCATCTCCCGTAATTTTTACACAATAGTTCCAATTTTTGGCAACCAAATCGGCATTCTCATTTATCAAAGCCTGGCGCATTCTATTGGCATGATCTATATCTGTGCAGAAAACAATCGTTTTAGCATAGCGGTCCGTAGCCTTGAGGTATTCCGTGATTTTTTTTGCAACGATTTCCGTACGCTCATCTATGGCGAGGGTTCTATCGTAATCTTTTAAATTATAAATTCTGTCTTCAATTTCATTACCGTATTTATCCAATAACCCAGCCGAAGGTCTCCAACCTTCATCTACATTTGTTGTAATACGCACTACTTTATAGGGAGCTAGAAAGCCATCATCTATACCTTGTTTTAAAGAATACGTATATACAGGCTCACCAAAATATTCCATATTAGAAACATCTTTGGTTTCTTTTGGTGTAGCCGTAAGTCCAATTTGTGTAGCAGAATCGAAATAAGTCAATACATCTCGCCATGCAGAAGCCTCTGCAGCACTGCCCCTATGACACTCGTCGATAACTACTAAATCGAAAAAGTCTTTACTGAACTCTTTGTATGCATTCTTATCCTCATCTGTACTTGTCAGTCCTTGATATAATGCAAAGTAAATTTGATAGGATTTATCTATTTTACGGTTCTTAATGATATGCATGATATCATTACCAAACGGTGAAAAATCGCCATTCTTGGTTTGAGTCAATAGTGCATTTCTATCCGCCAAGAATAAAATTCTTTTCTTAACACCAGACTTCCATAAACGATAAATAATATTGAATGCCGTATAGGTCTTACCTGTACCGGTAGCCATTACCAAAATAATCTTACTCTGACCTTTTGCGATTGCCTCTATTGTTCTGTTGACAGCATTTTGTTGATAGTAGCGAGGAGACATACCACTAGTATCCACATAATAATCCTTCTCAACTATTTCTTTGGACTCCTCTTTATCAAGATTAGTATACTTTAAATATTTAGCCCAAAGTACCTCTGGTGATGGAAAATCATCCAAAGAAATTTCTTTTTCTAATTCGCCTGATGTGTTTGTTTTATCATGGAATACAAAAGAATCTCCGTTGGAAGTAAATACAAACGGAATTTGTAATATTTCGGAATATTCCAATGCTTGTTGCATACCGTGACCAACTGCTTTTTTATTGTCTTTAGCTTCAATAATAGCAATAGGAATATTGGACTTATAATATAAAATGTAATCCGCCCTTTTACTCTTTCCACGAGTGTATAATTTACCTTGTACAATGATACGCCCGTCAGTAAAGGAAACTTCCTCCCGGACTTGCTTTCTCATATTCCACCCCGATTTTACTATTGCAGGATTAATAAATTTGGAACATATATCTCTTTCAGAAAGGTCTTTTTTATTCATTTAAAATTTGTCCTTCAGTTCACAAAACAATAATTTTTATTATTAAAACAGAACTATCAATACTCCTTAAATAATAACATATTTGTTGTACGAGGGAAATTTCAACAAACGGCTGTGAGGTTAAATATACGATTACTTAACAATGAATTCAACGTAGAAATCATAAGATTTGTAATCGACTTATAATGAATTCAGTAACTAATATTAAATACCTTGTCATTTAATTTTGAGCAATAAAATTAGCCTTTAAAGCCTTTTTCATAGCATTAATATCATTCACAATATCTTTTGTAATAGCATTTGTTGTTTCATCTAGTTTCTTTTCATCTGCAAGATCGAAAATAGCTTGTGAATTGAACGTTCTAAAATTCAATTCCTCTTCAGTATCTCTCCATCCTAAACCATGATCATTACTTTTATAATTAGCGTTTATTCCTGCAACCAAATCTCTAAATTCATGAAACTCCGCAAGATTGGAAATTCCGCCAACACCGTTTTTTTCAACTGTAAATCCAAAATAAATGTTATCATATAATTCAATTCCAAAATGAATGGTCACATCATTTTTTTCATACAATTCCAACCAAAAACCATAATAGGCATTCCTATTTCCGCCTTTCTTATAATAATCATCTACATTTTGCCAATTGACCTTTTTCTTATTTAATAATATTAAATCTTCCTTAATTAACTTTTCTTCCAAACTTTCCCAAAATGACCATTGAATTTGAACCTTAGCATCATTCATATTATTTGCAATCAACCTAGCCTGTTCTAATTTATTAGGAGATGAAACTATATAATCTTTTATTTCATTATTCATTTTTGTTGTTCCTGTTTGACCTGTTAATATCTTGACTAAATTAATATAATGTGTAATCCCTTCCCTTAATAATGGTAGCTCAACAGCTTCTTTTCGGCATTCTTGAAGCCATCCAATTATATCTTGTTGATATGAAATTATTTTAAAATGTTTATTTATTACTAAATCCTTGCGACTATCTACATCAGGTTCGTCACCCCATAATGTTAAGTATAAAATATTACTTCGGTTATTATTAAAATATCTCAGCAACTGGTTCTCTTGATCCTTTGCATAAATTTTATTTTCTATAGTTATACATCCTCCTTTATTATCCGAAATAAAAATATCTAAATACCCACCAGTAGTCTCTGTTTTCACCCCAATATATTTTTCAACTTCAACAGTGGTAGACGAAGTATCTAAATCTATACCCAGCTGCTTTACAAAAAGCTTTAGAAATACATCTCCCTGTCCATGTGATCCTTTGCGATTTAATAACTCCGCTAAAAATTTTGAATGCAATCTGACTTCCTCTGAAGTAATATTTATAACCTTAAAAATATTAAAAGCCTCACCTGCCACTTTTTCAATTTCCTCATACTTTTTAGAAATTTCACCAATACTCTTCAATAGCTCTTTATACGATATTTGATTCATTGCAAATGTGTAGTTATTCTTTACCTTTTTATTAAGGTTAGACAAAGCCCTAACCAAATTTTAGAGCTTTCTTGCAAATTATAACAATTATAGAAATAGCGTTACGGATTCCCGTAAGATGAAAAAATAAAATTATGAAACTTACAGATTTATATGAGTTGGTATGGTCAAAACCATTAAAACAAATATGTACAGAACATGAAATAGCCTATACAGATTTTAAGCAATTGTGTACTGAAAACGAAATACCAATACCAGAAATGGGATATTGGACAAAGCTAAGGTTTGGCAAACCTGTATCTAAAACTGCTTTACCCTTAGAGATTGATTTTCATAAGAAAATAGATTTAAAAGAATATAAAAAGGTAAAAGAGAATAATAAAGCAATACCTAAAATTCTACAGCCAAAGAAAATACACCCATTGGTTACAAAAGCTAAGAAAGAGTTAACCACGATTAAAAGCTATAGAGATGCATATACAAGAATGGAGTGGAATAGACAGAAAAACATTTTACCCGTACATACCGATGAAAAAGTCCAGAAAAGAGCTTTAAAATTCATGAACACCTTCTTGTATAACATGGAGCAAAGAGGTATGAAAATAAAGTTTAAATACGGAAAGTGCAATGTGGAACTATACAATCAAACTATTGATATAAACCTTAGACAGAAATACCATAGAGTAAGAACCGAGAATGACAGAGGTTGGAGTAGACAAGAATTCGTTAAGAGTAATAAATTGGAATTTTTAGCAGGATATCATGCAAGAAAAAGCTGGTTGGATACAGAGAAAATTAAGATTGAAGAGCGAATACCAAACATTCTTGATTACATAGAAAAAAACCTTACCTACTGGAGAGACGTTAGGAAACAACAAGCAGAAGAAGAGAAGCTGAAGGAATTAGAATTACTTAAACAACAAGAAATAGAACGTCTTCAAAAAATAGAAGAAGATAAATCAGTACAGCTTTTTACCGATGCAGAAAATTGGCAAAGGGCAGAACTTTTAAGAAAGTTTATGGAAGCAAAAAAAGAAAATGAAATCTCAAAGGGAACATTCAATAAAGAAACCGAAAAATGGTTGGTATGGGTAACCACAAAGATTAATGAGTTAGACCCATTGCAAAATTAGGGTTGAACATGGTTATCTATGGTTACCCCAGACTACCCCAGACTACCCATTCAACTACCCTAATCCTACCAATAGCTACCAACATCAAGTGTTTGGGGTAAAACATAGGGTAGTTGCTAACCATATCCAACCCTAATCTACTACCATTACTTATCCATTTAATTACAGATTAGCTACCCTGTAAGCTACCACTACCTACCCTAATACCCCAAATCATTTATTATCCAATACTTAGATATATTAAAAAGGTATTAATGATGGTTGGTGTGGGTGGACAGCGCCTACCCTATAATGGAAGTCAGAACTATGATTTGGTTAATTCTAAAATAAATCTAAAAAAATTTCACTGAACTACGGAATCCCGTAAACAAAATAATTGCAATATACTTTTCTTTGAAATTGAGTAAAATAACACATCCTTTTACTTACAAGTGAAGTTCAGAAATCACTATAAAAACGAGGCGGAACTGAAAAGCCATATGAGTAGGAACCAAACAATTTATTTATAATGAAAAAAGTTTTAGTAAGATTAAGTTTAGCTTTATCAATTGCAATTATGTTTTCTAGTTGTGCATCTGCATTAACAGGCTCAATGACCAATTCAGCTGCATTAAGTTCAAACAACTTTACCTATTTAAAAAGAGACATTCAGGGTAAATCTCAAGCTACCTATGTATTAGGGATTGGTGGTATGAAAAGAGAAGCAATTGTAAAAGAAGCAAAAGCTAATATGTTACAAAATTTTGCACTAAGGGATAACCAAACCTTAGCAAATGTAATCGTAGATTTTAAATACTCTACATTCTTGGGTATAGTAGCAACTACAAAATGTTACGTTACTGCAGACATTGTAGAATTCAACTAATCAACATCATTAAACAAATGCGGTATTAACACTGTTCAAACAGTGTTGATGCCGCATATTAATTACTACGAAATGAAACTAAAATTTTTAAAAACGAAAGCTTGTTTACTAGCAACTATAATCCTATTCACAAGCTGTGCAAGCTCAACTATGATAACCACTGTTCCTGGTGATGCTAAAATCTATGTAAATGGGGAATACGTTGGACAGACACCTTATAAGCATAAAGATTCAAAAATTGTAGGTAGTTCCAATACCATAAGAATTGAAAAAGAAGGATATGAAACTTACAACGACACATTCTCTAAAGATGAAAAAGTTGCTGTGGGTCCGTTAATTGGTGGAATATTTCTACTGGTACCATTTCTATGGATTATGAAATATGAAAAAGGACGTATTTACGATTTAAGACCGATTGAAGAAAATTAAGAATTATTAGATTAACAATGCCACTTTTCTAGACCTCAAACAATTGATTATTAAGAAAACCGTATTTTTAAAAGATGAGTATGGTCACAACAATTATTCCTAAGCAAACTCTCGTCATCACCCCAGAAGGTGAAACCTACTTAAGTCAAATCTATGAAGAATTGACTATAGCTATCAAGAAGACATACAATGAGAATGAAATTAGGGAATTATTATTGTCAATAATTATTGAGACTACAAAAGAAACTTATACTTCTAAGAAAAACGCAGTAGTCGAACTAAAGAATTTAGCAAAAAATGTATATGACTTTAGCACTGACAAATTTCAAACGTATAAGACAAATGGTATTAAAATATCCTTGAATAGAGATTTCGATAAGCTAAGTAACTACACAGAAAAAGGATTAGAAAAATTAGATCATTATCGAAAAAATGCTCCTGACATATTAAAGACTTTAAGTAAAGAAATACCAAAAAACAAGAACGAATTAGTGGATAAATTGGCTTCAGGGGTAATGTCAATTTTAATTTTTTATATGTCAGCGGGTGGAATGGATTTAGAAGGAGGTATACCTGACTTGGATTTACATGCAGGTATTGGTTATCATCGCCATTGGATGAGCCATTCTATAGTTTCGGGAATAATATTTGAATTTACTTCTCGTGGTATTCTTAACACTTACGATCAAATACATAAAAATTTACCACCTACTCGACACCGCTTTTGGGATATATCAAAAAAGTTTATTGACAACAATAAAGAATTGGCAATTGGTTCAATGTGGGCAGGTATTGGAGCTCATTTAATTAAGGATTCAGCTCTAATTGCTGGCGGATTTAAACCTTACGTTGGAGTTCCAATTGAAATATCAAAAGGTGCACACCAAGGTTTGTTTATGGCGAATGGTTTAGCATCATCTATATTTGGTGCTAGTTCAATAACAAAAGATAAATCCTTTAAAGTTAAAAATGAATATGTACTTGATACCGAAGTTACTCCCCTAGAAGTCCTTATGGATTCTGTAATTCATATTGAACCTACCCCAGTAAAATTAAAGGTTATGTTTAGAAATAATGATACCGATGCAATAAGAATATTACTTAAAGAAATAGGAGAAAGTACATTTGACCATTTTTTTAATCAGACACAAGCAAAAAACCGACCTAAGTCCATGAAGGGATTCTATTTAGAAGCAATTGACAATGAAGTTATGCTTTGTTATGAATATCCATCAAAAGCTACTTTGAAAATAATGGATGTTAAGAACTATAGTACAGTTCCAAAAACAAAATGGGATTTTGTAAAGACTAATAAGGTTTTATCTTAAAGTAAAACTATGGTTTTAAATATCTGAATCTATAAGTACTTTCCGATTAGTAATATGAAGTCTACATATAGCCCTATCAATACAAGTAATCTCTAAGCATGTAGTGCGCTAAAATATTTAATATATATTTTTTAAAGACATTATACCAAACAATAAAGTAAGCATGAATCTAACCCAAAAATTAAAAAACAGTATACTTGAACGACTAGCTTTGACAAAAGAACTAGCCTCTAAGACTAGCATAGAATTATACAAAGACGAATTCTTTATTGATTCATCAGAACTTATAAAAGAAAATTCCGAAGAATTAAGTAATAGAATAAAATCATACTTTAAAAATTCTGAGGATGACATTATATATACTGTAGAACTTGTTGGCTGTGACAAATATGAAAAAGTACAAGAGAATTTTGAGACAATTAAAAAGGATAAGACAGATGATCGAAGCTATTCCAAAGTCAATGATAAAAACGATCCTTGTAAATATCTCTATGTAGGTTCAAGTCAAAGAAAAAATTTAGCTACACGAATACGAAATCATTTTGGGCTAGGTGGTAAAACTGTATATTCCATGCATCTACTTTACTCATTTCCGAAGGAAATTAATTGTAAAATCAAAATAACTCTATACAAAATTGATATGCCAAGTCAAGAAGATAATGCTATCAATCTATTAGAGCTTTACGAGCAAGAACTCTGGGATAAATACAAGCCCATGTTTGGGAAACAGAGTGGGTTGTTGTAAAAATTTGCACTTCTTCATCTAAGTAATTTAAGGTTCTTGGATGTAAAATTTTTAGATAACGTAGGATTTAACTAATCAATTGAATATTCAAATAAATGAGCATAAGACAATTTGAATCAGCACAGCTGAAAGCTCCTTTTCTTGGTAAGCCCCACTACCCTATTTCAGGTCTTGATCAACTAGGATTAAACTTAACTAGCGAACGCATATTTGATTTACTATTACCCGGGTTAAACAATGTAACTCAGCGAATACGGTACTATTCATTTTATTGTTGGTTTTTTGATTGGTATTCTCAAACCATCAGAACTACATCTAAAAGTAAACAAAATAAATATTTAAGAAGGGCTGAATTCCTACTCGCTCTCGTTGCTGCTCATAATAAAGCCCAAGGTGTTCCTGGAATATCTAAAGCCGAATCAGTTTACGAAGTATCAGATAATCTAATTAATCTATTATTAGGTACTAATGAAGGGGCTTCAAGTGAAGGCTCTTACTGGAAAAACACAAGAGGTGTCTTAGGTCAGTACTACATTAGTTCAATTAAGCAAATGGGAATTTTAGTTGACCAAGGTGATAAAGACGGTTTATATATTCGAACAGATTTTAATCACGAATCTAAAATTTCAGGAAAAGAATTAGGTGAAGCTTTTAATCAAAACATAATGAGTTCCAAGCAAATATTCTTGGCAGCTGTTGAAGAAAACAGCATCACAAAAGACAATATTGAACTCATTGCAAAGGATTTTGACATGTTAACTATCCCGGACAATACTACCGAACAAGATTATTTATGGAAACTGTTTTCCGGAGTAGATCAACCAAAAGAAAAAATAGAAACTTATTACAGAAAAGAAACAATAAAATTACTTCTGTCAAATGTAAGTACTCATAATGAAAAAGAGAGGTATAATCAATTAAATGTACCGATCGACATTTATAACCAGCAATGGAAAGAAAAATTTAGCATGACCGAAAAGCTATGGTATTTCTTTATTTTAGAACAATTTTGGAGTGTAGCATGTACCGGTTGTCTTGATGGTTTTATCAATATTTTAGAAGAAGAATCTAAGAATAATTGGATTGACGAAATAGCTTTGATTGAAAATGTTAAAACTAAAGTCGGTCAATTGATTGAAGATGATAATTATAATATAGTCGAAGATGCTTTTACAACTATTGATGATAAAAATCTAGCGGTAGTCGAATTAGTAGAATTATCAAAAGTTGAATCAGACCCATATCTGCAAATCAAATATGCACTTTACGCAATTGGCAAACTATTCAAAGAAAATAATTTGAGTAGAAATGAATTACTTGAAATATCGAAAAAGAATAAAATTCATACCCCTAGTAGTTTTCTTGTCACTTATGACGATTTAAAAATCAAGCAAGATTTACCTATAATTCAATTTGTCGGTTACTTTCTTACCCGTTATGTCATAAATAGACATCACTATGTTGCTTTACGCAAGCTCAATGCAACTCAAAACAGTGCTAAATTTTATCGAGAAGATGGAATGATTAAACTAGTTGACACCTTTAATTACGATTATTCATCTCCCAGAATACATACACTAATTGATTTCATGAAAGACCTTAGTCTAATTGAACCAAAGTCCACAATTCTTACTACCAAAGGCAAAAATTACTTAAAACAATTGGCGTAATGAAGATAGAAAGATCAAACATTCTAGAACTTATTGGCTCTGGAAAAAATAAATATCACAGTTGTGTTATCACCAGTTATAGTATTGACCTTGCCTTTTTCGAACAGCTTGTATTACCAAAACTTAGAGCTTCTGGAGTAACAAATATTAATCTATTTGTTGATGCAGGGATGCTTGAAAAATATCTAGCCTCACATTTAGGAAATAGTACTAATAAATTCAATTTAAATTATAGCATAACACCAGTACATCTTTCAGGCGCATTTCATTCAAAAATGCTTTTTTTAGCCGGAAAGAATAAAGGCTATCTTTCCATAGGCAGCGGCAATATCACTTCTAGCGGCTTATTATACAATGATGAAATTTGGTCATCTTTTTACATAGCAAAGACAAAAGAAAAAACAAAGCCAATATTTAACTCGGCATGGAATTATATACAAACTCTCTCTGAAAATTGTCTGGAAATTAACCTAACGAAAATCAATTGGATTCCACAGCACTCTAATTGGATAAGCGAATTAAGTGAACCAAGTAATTCGGTTTTAGAAGATAAAAAAACAACTTACCAATTATCTTTTAATCATAAGGGTTCTGCACTTTATGAAAACATAATAAAAAAACTTCCTAAAAAACCTACAGCAATTAAAATTATGTCTCCATATTATAATCGTTCTGGAGCTTTATTAGATAGATTGATTAGAGATCTCAACCCTAGAGTAGTTCATTGTGTTGTCGATACTTCAAGTGGCATACTACCTGTTAATTTCACATCAGAGATTTGTCAATTTTCAGATTGGAAAGATGTAATTAAAAGTGACAATTCAAATAGTATAAAAAGACTACACGCAAAAATCCTACAATTTGAATATCCAGAAAAGACAGTTTTAATATTCGGTAGTGCCAATGCAACTCTAGAAGCATTTGGCATTAGCAAAAGTAGAACTCAAAATGACGAAGCAATTATTAGTATTCAAACTGATACTACAAGAGACTTTGTAAAGGAATTAGGAATCTTAATTCCTAAAGAAGGAACTATTGACCTATCTAAGGCTACTATTTTAGAGGTTGATAATACACATAAAACATCCAATAAACTAAAAATTAAGTATGTTGAATTATCTGAAATTACTCTTAGAATAACGACACAAGAGAAGATAACTCAAATTTTGAGATTAAAAACGTTTGATAACAATGACCAAGCTTTAGAGAGCTTGGAAATACGCTCAGATTCAACAATATTTCAAACAACTTTAAAAATTACAGAAAGAATTTTCAAAGTAGCTTTATTTGATTCTAAAACGAATGAAAGAATTTCAACCTTTGGATTGGTTCAACATATTGAACATTTAAAAAAATCAAATCCAGATGAACGCCTTGCCAAACTACAGTCTTTTGAACAACTAAATATTTTCGATTCCATCAACTTTGAATTAGTATTAGACTTCTTAAAAGAAGAAAACATTTTTAAAGAAAGTAACGCATCAAATGTACCTGTGCTTCAAAGTAATAAAAGAATAGAAGATGAAGGAGAAGTTTTATCTCCAGATGAATATAATAAAAATGCAAACTCATTTGATAATGAAGCTACTAGTAATGAAAACATAACATCCCTAATTGAAGAGTTCCTAGATGTTTTGAAGATTAGAGAAGAAAAAGAAGAGCTATCAGATAATATTGAAGAAATGGCAAAGGACGCCAATGATGACGGACTAACTGAAAGTATTATAGTTGAACATAAAAATAGAATCATAGGCTCAAAAGAAGGCAAACGTATAACTCGTAAAATTGAGAGAACAGTAAAATCTGTTTACAACCTTATCAATAATAGAACTGAAACAGGAGTACTCCAAGATAATAGAACAGTCAAAGCATTATTTATAGGATTTCATATTCTATTGCACTTTTGGGATGAAGTCTACAGTGAAGAATTATGTATCATTAAAATACGATATACAAATCTTTCTGAACTTTCTAAACTAGAGAATAATTTTGGTTTAAAACGACTAAAAATTCAAACGAACTCATCAAAATATGAAGTTAAATATCATATTGATTATACTAATTTAGCCGCATTTTTAGATTTTATTGAAACTTCAAATTTTCACCTGGTTGAGAAGCCATCAGAACCTATAACTCTTCAGCATAATTTCATTAATCATAAGCATGTTAGTTCTTATGAAAATAACACCATCCTTTTTGATTTTATAAATCTTGGAGTTTGTACAATTCTAACTTCAATAAAACAAAAAGACCTAGAGCTAGATAAGTCGCAAAAAATTAAATTTTACACGCTTCTTACGAAACTTATGAGCCGTACTATGTGGAATAAAAAAATGTCATTCTGGAGAGATCTTATATTACTTAACACTTATGATTGTATCAGCGATTTAGAAATATTTGATAGAAAAATTACTGGCTCTGATTTTAAACTAGAAAAAAGTTTTATCAAGTTTAAAAAAGATTTAGAATCAAATTTGATTACATCTGAACCGATTAGTTCACAATTAACTGGTGTTATTATTTACAGTAGTAATTACGGTTTTGGAAGAGTTAAGCGAATTTTAAAAGATGGAATTTTCGAGTTTTATTCGCCAATTTTAAATACGAACTTTAAAACAGATGATTTAGGAGTATATACAAAGCTCTTCATTGGCAGAAAATTAAAGGTATTTAAAAAATAAACCTTTGCTATTCTTAAATTTAGAATGATGAGTATTGATATAAAATATTAATATAGTGCAATTTAATACACTATTAATCACAGCTTTTAAATACAAAAGAATTTAGATACTAAATAGTGCATTTTAAAGCACTTTTTGCAAACAAATTAATTTATAAACAGATATTGTCATAAAAATGAGTCAAATTATAGACTTTAAAAGATTGGTCAATAGTATAAACGAAAGTTTAGAAATACTAGATGTAACTTAAGAAAAATTAGCAGAACTTTGAGCAGTTTGTTTATGCACACTTAAAAAGTTTGAAAGTGGCAAATAAAATTCGACCGCAAAAACTTTTAATAAGCTAGGTAAATTTTTTTGTGTAATACGGGGAAATCAAGGTCTATTAATTAATTTAGTAGTTAGATATCCTCAAATTGCTAATTTCCGTGCACTTTCCGGGACTTATTGTACCCCAAATTACGTTAAACCCCTTTATATATAGGATTATAATTCCTGTATCGGCAAATAAATAAAATAAAAGTATCAACCATGAATAGTTTCATCCTTTCCATAATTTTGAATCACTTGTGCTTCAAACTCAACTAACTCTTGCCAGCGTTTATCCACATCAACATCTTGACCATATTTACGAGCGAAGCCAATAAATGTAGTGTAATGACCTGCTTCGCTAATCATTAAATCCCTATAAAATTTAGATAATTCCGGATCTTTAATTTCTTCTGACAGTAATTTGAAACGTTCGCAGCTTCTTGCTTCTATCATTGCAGAAAACAATAATCTATCTACCATAGATTGTAACCTGTTACCACCTTTATTCATGAATTTATATAATTCATTCACATAACTATCCTTACGTTCTCTACCTAGCGTATAACCCCGCTCTTTAATAATATCATGCACCATTTGAAAATGCACCAATTCTTCTTGCGCCAGTAGAAGTAAATCTGTAACTAAATCCGGGTATTCAGAATTTAGGGTAATTATGGTAATGGCATTAGTTGCTGCCTTTTGTTCGCACCATGCATGATCTGTTAGAATCTCTTCAAGATTCTTCTCAACAATGTTGACCCAACGTGGATCAGTAGCTAATTTTAGATGTAACATGGTATTCATTTTTTTGTAAATGTAGGCGTCAGTACCCGAAATACAATAATGAAAACCCCATATAATTATAAATATGAGACGGAAATACAATTTATAATCCTAAAACCTATTTTAATTACAGGCAAAGCAACATAATGCTATTTATGCTTACATATTTCTTCGATACTGCCCTCCTACTTCAAACATAGCATGAGTAATTTGCCCTAATGAACAGTATTTTGTTGTCTCCATTAATTGCTCAAAAGTATTTTCATTATGTAATGCAACTTCTTGTAAAGCTTTTAATGACTTTTCTGCACTGGTACTATTTCTTTCCTGTAAATCTTTAAGGTTACTGATTTGTTCTTTCTTTTCATCTTCGGTTGCCCTAATAACTTCATCTGGTATTACAGTAGGTGATCCTTTTGAAGATAGAAAAGTATTCACTCCTATTATTGGTAGTTCCCCTGTGTGCTTCTTTGTTTCGTAATACAAACTCTCTTCTTGAATCTTACTACGCTGGTACATACTTTCCATAGCACCAAGTACGCCGCCACGATCGGTAATTCTATCAAACTCTACCATAACGGCTTCTTCAACCAAATCGGTCAATTCTTCGGTAATAAAAGATCCTTGCATCGGGTTTTCATTTTTAGCCAACCCAAGCTCTTTATTAATAATCAATTGTATAGCCATCGCCCTTCTTACAGAATGTTCTGTAGGCGTGGTAATTGCCTCGTCATAAGCATTGGTATGTAAAGAATTGCAATTATCATAAATAGCATAGAGTGCCTGTAACGTGGTTCTAATATCATTGAAGTCAATCTCTTGCGCATGTAAAGAGCGACCAGATGTCTGAATATGGTATTTCAGTTTTTGTGAACGTTCATTACCTCCATATTTCAACTTCATGGCTTTTGCCCAAATTCTTCTAGCCACCCTACCAATTACGGCATATTCAGGGTCAAGTCCATTACTAAAGAAAAAAGAAAGGTTTGGCGCGAATGCATCAATATGCATACCTCTAGACAGGTAATATTCTACAAAAGTAAAGCCATTGGCAAGTGTAAATGCCAACTGACTAATAGGGTTCGCCCCTGCTTCGGCAATGTGGTATCCAGAAATAGACACCGAATAAAAATTACGCACATTCTGATCTATAAAATACTGTTGTACATCACCCATTAATCGCAATGAAAATTCAGTAGAAAAAATACACGTATTCTGTGCCTGATCCTCTTTTAAAATATCTGCCTGTACCGTACCTCGTACTTTCGATAATGCATCTGACTTTAGTTCTGCATATACATCTGCATTTAAAACTTGATCACCAGTTACTCCCAAAAGAAATAATCCAAGACCATCATTTCCTTCTGGTAACTCACCTGCATAGATTGGACGCTTAGCACCTAACTTTTTATAAATAGCCTTGATTTTAGCATTTACCTCATTCTCTAATCCGTTGGCCTTAATATACTTCTCACACTGCTGGTCAATAGCCGCATTCATAAAATACGCTGCAATAGTAGCTGCAGGACCATTAATTGTCATGGAAACCGAAGTGGTAGGTGCACATAAATCGAAGCCAGAATATAGCTTTTTAGCATCATCCAAACAGCAAATACTAACACCACTATTCCCGATTTTACCATAAATATCTGGTCGATCGCCTGGATCTTCACCATAAAGTGTTACCGAATCAAATGCCGTTGACAAGCGCGCTGCCGGCAATCCTTTAGACACATAATGAAAACGTTTATTCGTTCTTTCAGGTCCGCCTTCTCCCGCAAACATTCTGGTAGGGTCTTCTCCTTGTCTCTTAAAAGGAAAAACGCCTGCCGTAAATGGGAACTCTCCCGGTACGTTTTCTTGCAAAGACCATTTTAAAATATCTCCCCAGCCTTCATATTTTGGTAAAATTACTTTTGGTATTTGTGTTTGTGATAAAGATTTTGATGTTGTTTCCACCTTCACTTCCTTACCTCTAACTACATAGGTGAAAAAATCACCCTCGTAATTCGCTTTCTTTGCGTTCCACTCATCTATAATTTTCTTATTATGTGGGTCTAGGTCTAATTGTAATTCCTCTTTTGCAGCTTCAATAGCTTCTAATGCCTCTTCCTTATCTTTTAATATTTCAGAAGATTCTTTTAAACTAAAAAGCTTTTGGGCGATTACTTTTTGATGTTCTGCTCTTTCGTTATAATCACGAATAGTATCCGTTATTTCAGAAAGATATCTTGTTCTCTTTGGCGGAATAATATAAATCTTCTCGGACATTTCTCGAGAACTTTCAAATGTTGACTTTAAGTCCTCAGCTCCCGTTTTACCCACTAAAGTATCAATCACCGCCCTGTATAATTGATTCATCCCCGGGTCATTAAATTGAGAAGCAATAGTACCATAAGCAGGAAGCTCCTCTGCCGGGGTATCCCACAACTGATGATTACGCTGGTATTGCTTTTTCACATCTCGCAAAGCATCTAAAGCCCCTCTTTTATCAAACTTATTTAGAGCAATTAAATCGGCAAAGTCAAGCATGTCGATTTTTTCTAGCTGAGTTGCTGCGCCATATTCAGGAGTCATAACATATAAAGACACATCTGAATGTTCGGTAATCTCGGTATCTGACTGCCCAATACCCGAGGTTTCCAAAATAATGAGGTCAAAACCGGCAGCCTTGGTAATATCTACGGCATCTTTTACATATTTTGATAAGGCTAAGTTTGACTGTCGAGTAGCCAATGAACGCATGTATACCCTATCATTAAAAATAGCATTCATACGAATACGGTCTCCCAACAAAGCTCCACCTGTTTTTCTTTTGGAAGGATCAACGGAAATTACGGCGATTTTCTTATGCTCAAAATCCGTTAAAAAACGACGTACTAATTCATCAACTAAAGATGACTTACCAGAACCACCTGTCCCAGTAATACCTAATACAGGAGCTACCTTTTTCGTTTCAACCTTTTTTCTAATATTGTTAAGAACCTCTTCATGCTTTTTAGGAAAGTTCTCTGCAGACGAAATAAGTCTGGCAATATCCGAATAGCCAAGTTTCTTTACCTTGCCAAATTCACCATTCAGTTGTTTACCTACCGGAAAATCACTTTTTTGAATCAAGTCATTGATCATACCTTGAAGTCCCATTTCACGACCATCATCGGGTGAATATATTCTCTCTATTCCATAAGCATGTAATTCATCTATTTCTTCCGGAAGAATGGTACCTCCGCCACCACCGAACAACTTAATTTCTGATGCACCTTTTTCCTTCAACAAATCATACATATATTTAAAGTATTCTACATGCCCCCCTTGATATGAAGTTATAGCAATTGCTTGAACATCTTCTTGAATTGCACAATCAACAATTTCCTGCACTGATCGGTTATGACCTAAATGAATAACTTCACAACCTGTGGATTGAATAATTCTACGCATTATATTAATTGCCGCATCATGACCATCAAAAAGAGAAGCCGCGGTAACAATACGAATATGATTTTGAGGTTTATAAGGAGTTTGTATGATATGGTTCATTTTATATGCTCAATTTAATTTTTAATTGCCTAATATTTTCCGAATGATGTATCAATTACATGCAATGAATCGTCGTTTATTACATTTTAGTTTTTGCACATATTGATGTTGTAACAACAATTTTAGATTGATACGAAAATAAAGATTTTAATTAGCAATAATTCATTTTTACTCTATTTCAAGGGTATTAAATGATATATTAATAAATATTTACCTGAATTTTAACGAATTGCTATTTCCAAGAACATGAATTACCTTTCTATAATCATCTCTTCAATTAAAAAAGCCTAGATTTACGACTATTTTCATTCCTTTATCTATGATTTATTTAGACCAATTAGGAAATCAATTAGACATAGACCATACGCCTTCTCGTATTATTTCTTTTGTTCCCTCTATCACAGAATTATTGTTCGATTTAGGATTAGATGATAAAATTGTTGGTTGTACCAAATTCTGCATACACCCTAACAAACCATATCTCACGAAAAGCATGATTGGTGGCACAAAGGATTTAAATTTAGAAAAGATTGTAAAATTAAATCCTGATTTAATTCTGGCTAACAAAGAAGAAAACAATAAGAAACAAATTGAATTTTTGAATAAATCCATACCTGTATGGATAAGTGATGTTAAGACTTTTGACGATAGTTTAGAAATGATTGAGCAAATCGGTTTGATTACTGGTAGCACTTTTAGAGCAAATAAAATCATCAACCAGTTAAACAACCATCTAAAACCCAAAGCTCCTCTTAAAAAAGCTGTATATCTCATCTGGAAAGATCCATATATGACCGTGGGTGGCGACACTTATATAAATGACATGCTAAACAGAGTCGGTTATATTAATCTATTTTCAGAGCAAAACCGCTACCCTATTGTAACCATAGAAGAAATAAGTGATTATAAACCTGATGTAATACTATTATCATCTGAGCCCTACCCATTTAAAGAAGAACATCTAAAAACTATTAAGGGTCTTATAAAAAATACGGATGTAGAATTAGTTGACGGAGAATTCTATTCTTGGTATGGATCTAGACAAATCCATATAACAGCTAAAAATACCTAAAATATATTTTTCATTGATACATCTAAAATAATAGAGCCTTTTAATAGTTATCAAGGTTGAAGATATCGTATTATACATGTAATATACGTAAAGCCATTCCACATTGTAAATTTCATAAAAACTTATAATGGTAATAAATAGTAACTTTGATGTAAAATAAACCCTCAGATAACTAAAACCTAATTTCAGTTTATGTTCAGCTTTTTCTCCAAAAAACATTTTTTAATTGACCATTTAGACGGATTTATTGATATTCATAATCACATCTTACCAGGTATAGATGACGGAGCAAAAACTATTGAGGATTCTATTAAGCTTATAAAAGGTTTTAATGAATTTGGAGTAACAGATTTTATCTGTACGCCACATATTATGGAGAATTATTACCCAAATAATCCCAGTACTATTGCCAGCTCGTTATCATTACTCCAAAATGCTTTAAAAATGAACAATTTGGAGCATGTGAATATAGAGGCTGCAGCGGAACACATGATCGATTCTGGTTTTGAAAAAATTCTTGAAGACAAACAATTCATGCCTTTGGCTAAAAACTACTTATTAATAGAAATGTCTTATTTACAGGCTTCAATTAATTTTGATAGTTCGGTAGATAAAATCAAAAGCTCAGGTTTATTTCCAATTTTCGCACATCCAGAGCGGTATGCATATTTACACAAAAATCTAAAAGCCTACTCTAGATATAAGAACGACGGTTTATTATTCCAAATGAATATGTTATCCTTAGGTGATTACTATGGTAAAGAAGTTAAACAAACAGCTTTATACTTACTAAAGAACAATCTAATAGATTTTGTTGCTAGTGATGTTCATAAGATTACTCAATTAAATTACCTCAAAAAAATAAGCATCAATGAAAAAACACTGATGCTTATTAAGCCTATTATCGAAAAGACTATTTATAATTTTAAGTGAAAAAGTTTTTTCCATAAAACTTTCTTACTTATCCTTTGATAATTTATATTTCTAAAAGGAGCTTTTTATTTGAACAATAATCTTATAATTATCAAGGAGATATTTCATTATTAAATTTTAAATTAATTCTCTAAAAAGTTTTATAATTTGAGCAAAAAAAAGCGAAAAATCTAAGTTAGATTTTTCGCTTTTCCATTTTTAATATTATTTCTTATTTTAATTTCTCACTACCAACTTTTTCACCAACGGAATATCTACACCTTGTATGTAAGCGTAAACTGTATAGATTTCATTTCTCAAATCGCCTATATACAATTCATAACTTCCATTACCATTAAATGATTCAAGGTATTCATATGTCTTAACTAACCTACCGCTAGTATCGTATATATAGATTCCTAATAATGGCGCCGGAACTTCCAAATTAATAAATACTTGAGCATTTTCACTTGCTGGATTTGGAGATATCACCATATTATCCATCGTTGCATCATAAGTTTCATTTTGGCTGATAGTCCAATCAAATGTTATTGTACTTGATTCTGAAGGACTACCGTCGTCGGTTACCGTAACCATGACTTCATACGGGCTATTAACAGATGCACCAGCTGCTATCGTTCCACTAATTAATCCAGTAGACGGATCAATATTCAAGCCATCAGGAAGGTTAGTTGCCGTGAAAGTCAAATTATCGTCATCAGTAGCAAGAATTTGAAATGAAATTTCTTCACCTTCCATTCCACCTTGTGCTCCAGGGAGTGTTACCTCAGGTGCTTCGTTAATCACTACGATGATATCAGTTACGTTCCAAACAAAAGATATAGTACTCTCTTCTGAAGGGTTACCATCGTCAGTAACAGTAATATTTACTACGAAAGGACTATTGGCCGATACACCAGCTTCAATTGTACCACTAATCAATCCTGTACTCATATCTATTGTCAACCCATCAGGAAGATTCGTTGCAGTATAAGTCAGATTATCGTCTTCCGCATCAGTTGCTTCAATCTGTAATGAAACTACATCTCCTTCAACTCCGTTTTGATCCCCTGGGTTTGTTACCACTGGTGCCAAGTTCACGGCAACATCGGTTACAGTCCAAGTAAAGGATATAGTACTCTCTTCTGAAGGACTACCGTCATCCGTTACAGTAACTGTCACTGCGAATGGACTGTTGGTTGATGCTCCAGCTTCAATTGTACCACTAATAAATCCTGTACTCATATCTATTGTCAACCCATCAGGAAGATTCGTTGCAGTATAAGTCAGATTATCGTCTTCCGCATCAGTTGCTTCAATCTGTAATGAAACTACATCTCCTTCAACTCCGTTTTGATCCCCTGGGTTTGTTACCACTGGTGCCAAGTTCACGGCAACATCGGTTACAGTCCAAGTAAAGGATATAGTACTCTCTTCTGAAGGACTACCGTCATCCGTTACAGTAACTGTCACTGCGAATGGACTGTTGGTTGATGCTCCAGCTTCAATTGTACCACTAATAAATCCTGTACTCATATCTATTGTCAACCCATCAGGAAGATTCGTTGTAGTATAAGTCAGATTATCATCTTCGCCATCTGTTGCTTCAATCTGTAATGAAACTACATCTCCTTCAACTCCGTTTTGATCTCCTGGGTTTGTTACCGTTGGTGCCAAGTTCACGGCAACATCGGTTACAGTCCAAGTAAAGGATATAGTACTCTCTTCTGAAGGACTACCGTCATCCGTTACAGTAACTGTCACTGCGAATGGACTGTTGGTCGATGCTCCAGCTTCAATTGTACCACTAATCAATCCTGTTGTCATATCTATTGTCAACCCATCTGGAAGATTGGTTGCCGCAAAGGTCATATTATCGTCTTCGCCATCAGTTGCTTCAATCTGTAATGAAACTACATCTCCTTCAACTCCGTTTTGATCTCCTGGGTTTGTAACTACCGGAGCTGTATTTGTTGCAACCGCAGTTACGTTCCAAACAAAGGATACCGAACTTGATTCTGAAGGACTACCATCATCTGTTACAGTAACATCTACTGTTAATGGACTGTTGGCTGATGCTCCAGTTGCTATCGTACCGCTTATTAGTCCTGTTGACAAATCAATATCTAATCCATCAGGGAGGTTCGTTGCCGAATAAGTCAATCCGTCTGAATCCGTAGCTATAATTTGTAGAGATACTATTTCACCTTCTACACCATTCTGTTCGTCCGGGTTAGTAACTACAGGAGCTTCATTAGCAGGAGTATTTACCGTAATTGTTAAAGTTGCCGTATTTGTAAGAACACCATCACTCACCGTTAATTCTACTTCGTATACACCAGGCGTATCAAAATCATGAATAGGATCCGCAGTAGCATCTATTGGAGAACCATCTTTAAAGTCCCATAAATATTCAACCACTCCAGTATCATCCGTAGAATTACTACCTGTAAAATCAACAGTTAAAATAGCATCACCTGTCGTAACATCCGACTCTATGACTGCTATTGGTGCAGTATTACCTGCCTCACCAACATTCCAAACAAATTCTAATGTATTTGACTGAGAAGGGCTACAGTCATCTGTTACCGTTACCTCTACATCATATGGACTTTCTCCCGAAGCTCCATTTGTAATACTACCTTGAGTAGATTCGGCAGCTGCAAACAATTGCGCTTCGTCATAATTTTGACTCACCAAATGCAATGCTAAACGATCAATTAAATGACCATTCGATCTAGATGAAATTTCCATGGTATATGTACCTGCATTATCAAATTCTACAAATACCCAATGCGCATCATTATCACTAGTTTTAGTACTCCAACTCCAATCTAGTGTATTGGTATATAACTTTAACCAACCATCAGCAGACGCACCCTCTACCTCTGGTGTTTTACCCAATCCTTTAGGGTAAACAATACCACCAGATCCATCAACATTTTTAGCACCATAAAAATCATTGGCATCATTAAAACGTAACCAAGCATCATTATGTTCTGTAGAAGGTACAGAAGGGGCAATGATACCTATATTATTATACCATTGGAATCTATAAACACCTGGTGTAGTAATTTCAACCTGAGTAGAAATAGTTCCAACACCCGGAGTATTAAAACTGTCAACTGAATTGAAAAGATATCCACTACCTGTATAACCAGGTTCAGTAGTCTCTTCGGTCCAGTTAGCTCCATATGTTAAATTTTCCATCTCAATAACTACTAGACCATTGTTCTCTTGATAAGCGCCAGTACCCGCACCACCATTAGAAACTGTACCGGATATTAAACCTGTATCAGGATCTATAGTTAAACCTGCAGGCAAGCCAGTTGCACTATATGTCTCGTCAGTACAAGCCCCTGTTGCATCAATTTGTAAGGAAACCACATCACCTTCACTATTATTCTGTGTACCGGGATCCGTAATTTCTGGAACATTTACAGCATTAGATAAGGTTATTTCCTTAGTTGTACCATTACCATATGTAATTGTTAACAATGCACTTCTATTATCTCCTGTTCCAGATAGACTTATCTCAATAGGATGCGTACTATTCGCATTCAACAATTGATTCGTTAATTCACCTGATACTATACTAAAATCACTAGCATTAGTCCCTGAAATAACCATCGAAGCTATTATAACCCCAACATTTCCATTTTCAATATTCAAATCAATAGTTTCTGTTTCCCCATCTGCAATTAATAATCCATCTAAAGAATTTACTTCACTTGCAACACTAGGGCTACCAACTGGAGCATCCTCTCCATAGTATTCCATGTTTTTCTGGTTATCCCCACCTTGTACAGGAGAACCTGCCGTAATAAATATTCCATTTCCGGAAACAATAGCCTGAGTACCATGTCTAGGATAATTCAATCCTGGTAAAGTAGTCCAAGTTTGAGATAAAGGATCATACTCTTCAACAGTTGTTAAAGCAGGTCCTGCCGTTTCGCTTTCACCACCAATAACCATTAACTTATCATTGAAGTTAACTGCAGAAGAACCACCTCTAGGTGTTGGTATATTCTGACCAGCTGGTAATGTACTCCAACTTTGACTTGTAAAGTCGTACACGTCAACTTCATCTATTGTGGGAGCAAAAACTCCTCCTGCTCCACCTGACAGACGACCACCAGATACGTATAATTTATCATCAATAACCACTGCAGCAAAGTGATCTCTTTCTCTTGGCGCATCAGCTAAAGGTGTCCATACTCCGGTTGCAGGATCATATTCATCAAAATATGAAACATAACCTCCATCGTGTCCTTGCGTGTTACCGGCCACAACATAAAATTTATTGTTATACATCACCAACCCTGCGGAACCTCTTCTTCTAGCAGCTGGTATCTCTGGACCTTGAATCCATTCTTCTACCGCTGGATCAAATGCCCAAACGTATTCAGCAGGTGTTTCCGTTGGGTAGGAATTATCTTTAAAAGAACCTATAATCCAAATTAATCCTTGGTATTCCGTAGCTTGAAAATGATTAAATTCAAAAGGAGCTGAATCAACTAAAGAATTCCAAGAATCAGTAGTATAATCATAAATATCAATAGTTGAAGCATTCTCTCTACCCCCCATTAAGTAAAACTTATCACCAGCTTGAACAAATGAATTTTCATGTCTTGCCGTATAATTTTCATCTTCATCTTTATCAACCCATGTTGAAGCTATATTCCAATTGAAAGTTGTACTAGCGGGAGCAGAACCACGTCTAACAGCAGTAACTACAACTTCATGTGCACCATTATTATTTGGACCACCTACAGAAGCCGTTGTCTCGATAGTACCAGTTACTTGACCAGTAGCAGCATTTATACTAATTCCGTCAGGTTGACCTGAGATGTAATAAATAAGCTCTTCTCCTGAGTCACCACCAGTTGCTGATGCTGTAAAATCTATTACTGCATCAATATCACTAACTTGGTTCGCTATTGCCGTAATAGATAAAGTAGGATTTGCTGCATCTATTTCAAAAATTTCTATAGCACTAAGAATTGGATTTTCAGCGACACCATGTAGAAATTCTAAATTTAATTCACCATCATTAAGGGTTACTGGAAAAGAAAGCATACCTGCCCTCAAATGTCCAAACTCTGCTATAATATCCAAATCATTTTCCACTACCGTTCCTTCTAATAAAATATCGAATATTCTATCTCCAATTTCACTAGCTGGCTCATAACTGTTTCCTAAATAAATATTCACCACATAATCACCATTCTCTAAAGGAAATATAAACTCCATCTCCTCACCATCAGCAGCATCATAACGTTCTCTTGCAAAAATTCCATTGAACGTAGTATTGTCAATGTAAGCTGGAACGGTATTATGTTTCTTATTAAATTCCAAAAGTGAATTAATAGAGAATCCAGTATTTACTGAATACATACTAGAGGTATATGCTCCATTTGTATTATTAAATTTCCAGTCAGTAGCAGTATCCGTAGCAGTAACCAAATCACCACCTACGTTTACTCTATAACTGAATGCTTCAAAAATTATCCAATCAAAGGTAATTGTAACAGCATCATTTGTTAGACCATCATTATCATCTATAGTAATGGTAACAGTATAAGGACTATTTAATTCAGCTCCAGCTTCAACTGTACCACCAATTTGCCCATTAGTTGGTTCTATTACCAATCCTGGCGGAAGACCTACAGCTGCATAGTTTTTATTTCCATCACCGCCAAAAGCAGTTACAGCCAAACTACCATCAAGCTGTTCACCGACCGGAGTTCTCTGCTCTTCTATATCTGCTACATAGATAGGAGTTTCGGTATCTGAAGCATCTAAAATTTCAATACCATTGATCATTGGGTTTTCTATGGCACCATGAACGAATACAATGTTAATCTCACCATCAGTTACCGGAATAATATGACTAATAACAGTACCTACTTCATGACCATAGGTAGCAGATAAATCTATATCATCTAATGCCGGGTATGTTAATCCTTCTATTTGAACATCAAATAGACGTTGCTCTGCTTCTGAAGTACCTTCCCAACCATTAGCCATATATAATCTCACTTCATAATTACCACTCTGTGTAACAGGAAATGAATATGTCATATTTGGTGCACCTGGTGCACTATCTGCTCTTTCTGTTTTAAAAATTTGATTTGGTGTAGTAGTAGGAACACTAGACCCACCATCTGCATCGAAAGAAAAAGTTTGATTGCTACCGGCATTTGCTAAATATGCTGAATTACTACCTTGAGTATCCCCTTCCCAATCGATATCTCCATCAATTGCGGTAATTTGTGGTCCCCCAGTATTTACACGGTAAAAAACAAACGGAGAATCGGTAACATTAACTTCAAATGTTTGTTCTACAAAGTTCAAATCTCCGTCAGTTGCCCTTATCGTAATATTTGATAATGCAGAAATTCCAGGATATGATAACGTTAATTCATTTGCGCTAATTACCGCACCTACATTGGCGTCTGTAATATTTTCTACTGTGTAAGTAAGGTTAGATACCCCATTATCATCACCAAAGAAATTATTTAATTCAATAATTTCGTCATTAGAGTTAATATATCTATCAAGATCAGGAATTTCAGCTAATACAAAAGGTTTACTATCCAAAACATTAAGAAAATCATATGTCACTCCAATTTCCTTACCTGTTTCATTAGATGTTCCTATAATACCAACTGCCAAATCTGTAGTAGTTTGTTGTAAGGCCGTTAAAATATTACCTGTCGCAGTTAATGTACCAACTGTTACTCTAGTACCTCCACCTGTAAAACTATATTGACAAATTACTTCACCATCTGCAGGATTCACTACTAAATAAAACACTATACTATCTGGTCGATTATTAACATCAATAATAACATCTTGTGTAGACTGAATTACATCATTAACTTCTTGTAAAATAGATACGCCATTTTGGGTTATAACCATTTTTATATAGTTGCTTTGTGTACCGTCTCCAATAAAAATACCCAACTCTCCATTTGGTGCATCAGTATTTCCGTAAAGTTGCAAAGGACCATCAAACCCAACCATACTAGAAGTTACAGTAAACACGTCGGTATTTTGATCTACCTGAATACCATATTGAAATCCTTTTTCCTGATTATTGGTTGTCCCTAAAGCCGTACCAGATGTCCAGTTTATAATCATAGCGCCAGCTGCACCACCTAATACATCATTTGGGTTAGGATCATTAGGGTCATTTTCTCTATCTAACCAGTTTTGCCAATTAGGATTAGGATCACCATTATTCATAAGACCGGTTAACCCTAAACCTCTATGTCCTCCTAAACTAGTATCTGAAAACAACTCATTAACAAATGGAATTGTAAAAGCATCACTTCCTGAATCAGCAGGGTCTCCTAATTGAAATGGATCTACATCATCATTAATACCATCATTATCATCATCTAAATCAATAAGGTTGGAATCAAGAATAGTTGTTACTGATTTATCAAAATCTTCTGGTTGAGACCCACCGTTACAAGCTTCCGTATCATTATCTTCTTCATCTTGATTAGTATACCCATCTTCATCATAATCGGCAAGAGGATCGTATTCTGGATCACTAGGGTCTACACAGTCCACTAAATCAGCAGGTTCCAACACAAGAATTTTAGACGTGGAATTAGTATCCTCTGCTGAACCGCTAAAAATCCCAACCCAAATAGTTCCCGGAAAAGGATCTGTATTGCTATTACATGTTATCCCTAGAGCATTACCTCCCAAGTTAGAGGCAAATGCAGATGTCAATGTTTCCAAACTACCATTGGCATTGAGTTCTACCCTTCGCAACAAACTATCATCACTACCAGCAATCAAATCACCTTTCATAGCTTCACCAAAATTGTCTGCCGTGTATTCATCTATACCATTGGTATTAGTATCCCAAATAGTTACAATATCATCTTCGGGACCATCTGGGTTATCAATACCAGGTCCTCTCCAATCACCTTCAACAATATTAGCATTGGCAACAGGAACTGGCGGCCAGTTCGCAGGTAACCCAAGACTAGCATCTGTTGTAGAACCGGGTGTTGACCCATCTGGATCATAAATTAAAGTTCTAAAGACTGCATCGTTATTAGTTGTTGCACTTGGGGTATAATATAAACCGGCATCGGTAGGATTGGCTCTAACAGGGTTTGGATGACCTCCATAATAACTTCCAAAAACATAATTTTGAATATCCGTTGTAATCAAGTGTAAATGATCATCGTTTACAATTTGCTCTCCACCTGAAGATGAAGAACTCCCAGGTTCGCCCGGAACATAATTATTAGTTACTGTTCCTGACATTCCTTCATTTTCAGGAAAGCCTCCCCAACTTCCGTTAGGACCATTGTCTGTAACATAAACAGCACCACTCTCTGTTACGACTAAATCATAGGCATTTCTATATCCAGGGGAAAAAATCTGCACGGGTCCACCAGGAACTATCATACCTTGGTTTAAACCATCATTACCACCAAATGGATCATTTACATCAACACCATTGTACGCAGGATTATCTGGGTCAGTAATCCCGTTAACATTAGCACGAGTTGGGTCATCTAAAGTTGGTATATCATAGATATAACTTCGCCCTTCATCACTGAGTGTAGGCATAGCTTCTATTAAATCTAAATTTACAGAAAGAATAGCTCCAGAAAGTGCATACTCCATAGCATAATTAAAACTTAGGGATGGACTTCCGCCATTAGTATTTCCTCCTTGAGCTACAATTAAATAATCCACCCCACCTATAGTAACAAACTCAAGACCATTAGTTGCGTGGTTTTCCTCTGAACGTGGTAATCCCCTTACAATATCTACAACATCCCATGTTGTTCCATTCCAAGTAAACCTGGTTATAATTCCAGAATTCGTATCCAAACCGGTATCGCCTACACCTCCAGTTACACCACCACCAACTCTAAAATCACTAGAAGTTGCGTAGATTATTGGAAACTCTGCTGTTCCTGCTAAAGTTATTCCAGTAGTTTCCCTATATATGGAAGAGTCTTCAGAACCATCATCATTATGATTTTGAATATCATTTATACCAGTTATAACTTCTGTATTTATTACCTTAAAATTGCTATCACCAACTCTTTCAATAGTCAATGCTTTTATGGTACCTGGATACTCAGAAAAGTACAGTCTACCATCGAGACCCCACATCAAGGATGTGGAAGCTAAAGCGTTACCATTTCCATCGAAATCAAGTTCACTTAGATCAAAGTTAACCTGTGCATTCATCTGGGTAATACCTAAGACGAATAACATAAAAAGATTTAATAAAAAAGATTTGAAGTAATTCTGTTTCATATTCTAGGAGAATAAAGTGATACTAATATTTTACCGTTCTACACGGTATTCTAATTTTAAAACAAATATAATTCAATAACACAATTGACGATTATTAGTCGTCTTATATTCGTTTAAACCTGAATGTTACTCGATAAAGTACAAGTATAAAATTCACCTTTACTAGTAGGAAAAAAGCCATAAAGCATGAACGGTTCATAATCTTGGATAAATAATCATACCAAAATTAGGGGCGAAAAATATTAAAAAACTGTAGAACAAGGAGTTAAGACCATTAAACATATTTGTTAATAAAAACATAAAATATGTAAAGCACTATATTAATTTCACTAAAATGTATAATTCTGAATAAATAAAAAAGACACGATAATCATAATAATCATCGTGTCTTTTTTATTTTTTAGTGATTCTAAATTTTAGAATTTCCACCATTTTTTGGCGCTTTTACTATAACCGTAACCATATTTACCGCCGTAACCTAAACTATCTAAACTAACATCATTTACAACAAAGGAAACACCTTTTAATTTGCCTTCTTCACGTAAGTTGAGAGGGAATTTAACGGCAGATTCATCAGTTACACCAGCTCTGGTCACATATATAATATGATTTGCATAAGGCGCAATTAATAAAGTATCACTAACCACCATCATTGGTGCTGTATCGACAATTACATAATCATACATTTCAGACACTTCTTCTAACAAATCCTCAATTTTAGAACTCATTAATAATTCTGCCGGATTTGGTGGAATTTTACCAGAGTAAATAACATCTATAGTATTATGATGTACCAACATAGGTCTAATGATATCTCTAACACGTATAGTATCATCTAGCAAGTATTCCGTTAAACCAGCGTCTTTATTTCTAGATGGCGTTTTTAGCTTATCTACAGAATCACCCGAAAAGAAGGTATATAATTTAGGGTTTCTAATATCAGCACCTACCAAAAGTACCTTTTTATTTGTACTCGCCAATATCATTGAAAGGTTAGATGAGACAAAAGTCTTACCCTCTCCTGGCGTACTTGAAGTTACATAAATAATATTATTTTTACCGCTATTACTTGCATGCTTGGTTTTAATGAGAAAATCTAAGTTAGCTCGTATAATACGTAGTGCTTCAGCAAGAACGGACCGATCATCATTTATAATAATTTTACTATCCTTTTTAGAAAGACTAGGTAACTCACCCAAAACAGGAATATCATTAGTGAATTTCTCTAAGCTGTGCTTATTTTGAATCTTGGTATCTAACTGATCCTTACCATAAATTACTCCAAAAGGCAACAATAATCCTAACATCAAAGCGGCTAAGTATGTAATAGCTTTTTTAGGTTTTACCGGTGTTGGACTAGAAACATAAGCTTTATCGATTACATTGGATTTAGGCGAAGCTGAAGCAAATGCTATTTGTGACTCTTCACGTTTCTGTAATAAATATAAATACAAAGATTCTGTAGTTTCTTGCTTTCTAGTAATATTTCTAAGTTCCCGTTGATTTTCAGGAGCAGAGTATATTGTACCTTGAATTCTACCTAATTGACTTTGCAACGTACTAACATTCATACCTACGTTACGCTCTAATGAATTTAAACTAGATTGCATTGTACTTTTAATACCATCTAATTGCTCATCAAGATTAACAATCATAGGGTTTTGTTCATTAGAGCTTTTCAATAATCGTTTACGCTCTGCGACCAAAGCGTTATATTGAACTGTAGCCTGACTTAAAGCTCCACTTCCCACATCAACAACAGGCATTTCATCATAACCAGTTTCACCGCTTACATAGTCTTTTAATCCACTTACCATTTGCAGCTGCACTTTTGCATTCTCTAAATTAGAACGGCTACTTGCACTTACTTGAACAGCAGCACCTACTTCAATACCAGAACCGGTCATACCCTTTTCAGTCAATAATTCTTGAGCATCTTTATCTACATTAGTTAAAGTACCAGATATTAATTGAATACGGTTGTTAATGAAATCAGAAGTTGTATCAGCAATACGTTTTTTTTCATCGATTGCATTTCTATTATATATCTCAATTAACTTGTCTATAATGTCTTTTGCTTTTTTAGGAATAGCACTTGTCATTGACACATCTAGAATATTAGAAAATTCAGCGCTTACAGATATTTTAACAGCAGACTTAAAAGTTCTTGCCACTCTTTCAACAGGACTTAAAGAAACTTGAAATCTTTTTCCTATTAAACTTTTTGGATCTTTTACATTAGGTGTAATCACCATATCTCCAATTGGTGTAGAAATACCATTACCGTAAGAATAAATTTTAGACGGCACATTTTCATTCTCAGTAAAACCAAAAGTATTACCAGAAGAAAACTCTATAAAAAAACTATAATTAGCATTATTAACAGTAGAATCTGCAGCAATAAAATTTACTTTTACAGGAGGGTTAGAATAAACTTCAGAGTTTATAATATTCCCTAAGGCCATAATCTTTACATTAGCCCCCAGTTCCTTAACAACTTCTATAAAATTAGATCTAGATGCCAATATCTCAATTTCATCTTCTACCTGTTTAGAGGAACCACCAAAAACTCCAAGATCTTGAAAAATACTCATCTCATTTCCTGTATTTTTTTCTTGAACAATTTGTATTTGTGATATTACAGCATACTCTGGAGTTGTATATCTAATATTTACATAAGCCAATGCCAATGCCATAAAACCACATAAAACAAACCATTTCCAATGTTTTGCGTAGGTCGATATAACATTTTTAATATCCTCTTTTTTTTCTGAAAAACTCATAGAATGATTTTGAATTGGGATAGGACAATCTTGTTAATTATTATTAAGAAGTAAAATTGTAGTAGTTATTAGAAGAGACGCTATGGATACTGCTAGCCCAGCTCTATTATCTAAAGATGAAGTCTTAATTGCAGAATTATTAGGTTCCACGTAAACCACATCATTTTGCGTTAAATAATAAACAGGAGAACTTAATGCTTCCTTACTAGTTAAATCTATACGCGTATACACCTTTGTTCCATTAAAATCTCTAATAACTAATACGTTATTCCGCATACCTTTTATGTTAAGGTCATTTGCTAAACCAATAGCTTCTAACACGGTAATTTGCTCTCCATTAACGAAATAAGTTCCAGGAGTATTAACCTGACCCAAAACAGTTACCGAGAAATTAACAAGTCTTATATTAATAATAGGATCTTTCAAGTATGGCTCTAATTTTTCTTTTAGCAGATTTTTAGTTTCCTCCGGGGTAAGTCCCACCAACTTTATTTCTCCAAGAACTGGAAAATCAATATTACCCTGTTTGTCTATTATATAGTCTAATTGCTCAGGTCTAGAGCCATTGGTCATCACCCCTTTAAAAACATTAAATGGTAAACTGGCTTCAGAATCTAAAGTGGAAACGTTTATAGATATTACATCATCAATTTTAAAGGTATTTACATGAGAATTATCACTAACGATAGTCTCATATTCTTGCGCATCTTGAAAATAAACAACATCTTTTTTAGAGGCACATGAAGCTATAAATAAACCTGCGCTTAGTATTAATAAGCAATTTTTAATTCTTGTTTTCAATGAATTCATTCTTCTTAAAATATTTGTAATGGTTAGTGTTATGATAATTAAGGTTGAACTATTTTGAGCGGAGCTATATTTTGACCATCTGTAGGTTTACCAGATTTATCAAGCTCACAAAAATCTGAATTTTTAGAAACATATTCGGGTACAATCTCCTTCATCAACTTAACCGTATTACCACTAAAAAACATATTGGTAATACATAACTCATCAATTTTGGACCTCACTTTAGCATATTCTACATCTCGAACTTTACTAATTTTTATTTTTTGATGATATGTAGGCAAGGTATTTTCACCATTTGCCAAAAGTTCTTCATACAGCTTCTCTCCTGGACGTAATCCAGTGATTTTAATATCAATATCCTCTGGATATCTTAAACCTGATAGCTTTATCATATTCTTGGCCAAGTCAAATATTTTTACAGATTCTCCCATGTCAAAAATAAATATTTCCCCTCCATCACCCATGGCGCCAGCTTCTAAAACCAATTGTGAAGCTTCTGGTATGGTCATAAAATAACGCGTTATATCTTTGTGCGTTAATGTTAAAGGACCTCCTTTTTCAATTTGCTTTCTAAACAAAGGAATAACCGATCCATTGGAACCTAATACATTACCAAAACGAGTCGTAATAAATTTAGTTTTGTTTTCTTTTTGCATACAGCTAATATACATTTCTGCAATTCGCTTAGTTGCACCCATAACATTGGTAGGGTTTACAGCTTTATCAGTAGATACAAAGACAAATTTCTCCACACCATGTATAACAGATAAGTCTGCTACATTTTTTGTTCCACCAATATTAATTTTAATAGCTTCATAAGAATTGTACTCCATCAATGGCACATGCTTATATGCCGCAGCATGAAAAACTACATTTGGCTTATGTTCACTAAACAATGCGTTCATTCTATTCTTATCCCTAATATCCGTAACAATAGGAATAAAATTATGAAAGCCGTTTTGTTTTAATTCCTGTTGCAAATCATAAAGAGCAGATTCAGCTGAATCAAGAACAATCAGCGACTTGTAGGAATAATTACAAATTTGACGAACAATTTCACTACCAATAGATCCTGCACCACCAGTAACCATAATTGACTTATTCATCAATTCCATGGCAATTTTACTATTTTTTATGGTGATTGGCGCCCTATCTAATAAATCTTCTATTTGAACTTGTTTAATTTGAGACACTTTTAGTTCTCCATTAATCCAATCTTCAATTGGTGGTACAATTTTAACTATTATAGGTAAGTCTACAAGCCCTTCAACGGTTTTACGCAATTTAGCAGAATCTATATTCTGTATGGAAAATATAATTTCTGAAATATTATTTTTTACAATAAAAGCCTCCGTCAATGATTTTCTAGCGAAAACAGGAACCCCATTAATATTTTTACCTATTTTTTTAACATCCCTATCAATAAACCCTACTACCTTATACCTACTTTTAGAATGGTTGGTAATAGCGCTACGGGTAAGTACACCTGACTCCCCCGCCCCATAAATTAAAACATGCTTATTTACTTTTAGGCTTCCATTAATTCTATTATACAATGATTTAAAAGCAAACCTTGAGGCAGTTAACACCACAAACGTGATTAAACTGTTAATAATAATAATGGACAACGGTACCGTAAAACTATTTATAAAACCTACTTCCCTATTCCCTATTACTATGAATATTAAAATGATACTAGATAAACAAACTGCATTAAAAATATTATAAACATCTCTAACGCCCGTATGGCGAACAACTCCATTGTAAGAACCAACTATAACAAAAGATACTAACGCCGTAAGAATAACCAAAGGTAATTGTACAACTAAATTTTGAACATCAAAATTAAAGGTCAAATTAAATCTAATCAAGTAAGACAAAACAAACGAAAAACCAACTGTAAGCAGGTCTATAAATAAAACCAGCCATTTAGAGGCATATCGTTGAGAAGTATAGTTTAAAAATCTTAATATCATAACAGTACTTTTTTAATACAATCCGAAACACGTTTCAAATCTTCAGAACTTAGGTTACTACCACTTGGTAAACACAATCCCCTATTAAATAAATCTTCGGAAGTGCCGTTAACAAATTTTTTGTATCCATTAAATATAGGCTGCATATGTAGTGGCTTCCACAATGGTCTAGATTCTATATTTTCTTCTAACAAAGCCAGTCTAATTCGTTCTCTTGTATCAAATGAAGGTGTAAGCACACAACTTAACCATCTATTTGAATAAAAACCTTCTGCTTCATCTATAAACTCAATTTCTTTTAAAGAAGCCAATTCATTTTTATAATATGCAAAGTTACTCCTTCTAGAGTCAACTCTATTTTGCAACACTTGCATTTGACCACGGCCAATACCTGCTAAAACATTGCTCATACGGTAATTATAACCAACATTAGAATGTTGATAATGCGGTGCATCATCCCTAGCTTGTGTGGCTAAAAATATGGCTTTATCTGTATGGGACTTGCTTTTAGCGGTTAAGGCACCACCCCCAGAAGTTGTAATAATTTTGTTGCCATTAAAGGAAAGAACACCTATATCTCCAAAAGCTCCACAGGGTTTATCCATATATGTACTACCTAAAGCTTCTGCACTATCTTCCAATACCGGAATACCGTACTCTTTAGCGATGGCATGAATTTCATCCACCCTATAAGGCATACCATACAAATGCACTGCGATAATCGCTTTTGGCAATCCTTTCTCTAAAAGTCTATTTTCAATTGCTTGTCTTAAAAGAATTGGAGACATATTCCAGGTATCTACTTCACTATCTACAAAAACCGGAGAAGCCCCAAGGTACATTATAGGGTTTGCGGAAGCAGAAAAAGTAAAACTTTGACAAAGTACCTCGTCACCTTGTTTCACCCCTAAAAGTTGTAGACCTAAATGAATAGCAGCTGTACCTGAGCTTAAAGCAGCTACATGCACATCATTACCTAATTGGTCCGCAATAGCATGTTCAAATGCATTTACATTAGGTCCCAAAGGTGCAATCCAATTAGTTTCAAAGGCCTCATTGACATAATCCTGTTCCGCCCCACCCATGTGAGGAGAGGATAACCATATTTTTTCCTTTGTATCTATCACTTTATTTTTTTAATATTTGAGTAAATGTACGTCAACTTGTACCTAAATTTAAATTGCAATATCTTAATTCGTTTAATCCCAAAAATTAATCGTTCAACTACTTTTAGAAAAACTTTTAAAGTAAATTCTTACCTTTTGCCGAACGATTTTTTTAGCCAGATGAACGAAATAAATTAATATTTACTAACAGTAATACAATTACTACTATTTTTAAATAAACGACTACTTACCGCATTTTCAGATACTATAACGTAACAACCTAAACCTTATTATAAGTACTAAAATCTTTATGATCTCTTTTGTATAAATCGTCAGAAGGTAATGATTTAAAGTATTCATATGTTTTTCTCATTCCTTCTTCTCTAAGGACCTTTGGTTCCCAACCTAGAATCTCCTTGGCTTTAGAAATATCTGGTTGACGTTGCATAGGATCATCTTGAGGTAATGGCTTAAATATAACTTTTTGCGTTGTACCCGTTAATTTAATTATTTCTTCTGCAAAGTCTTTAATAGTAATTTCATGAGGATTTCCAATATTAACAGGCTGATCATAATCACTTAAAAGCAATCTATAGATACCCTCTACTTCATCATCTACATAACAAAAAGATCTTGTCTGATCTCCTTTTCCAAAAACTGTCAAATCTTCACCTCTTAAGGCTTGACCAATAAAAGCGGGAATAACACGTCCATCATTTAGTCGCATTCTTGGTCCATAGGTATTAAATATTCTAACAATTCTTGTTTCAACACCATGAAATCTATTGTACGCCATGGTAATAGATTCCATAAATCGTTTCGCTTCATCATATACTCCACGTGGTCCAATAGTATTTACATTACCGTAATACTCCTCTGTTTGTGGGTGTACCAATGGATCACCGTAAATCTCAGAAGTGGAAGCGATTAGAATTCGAGCATTCTTTTCTTTTGCCAAACCCAAAAGATTATGTGTTCCTAGTGCTCCTACTTTTAAAGTTTGAATAGGAATTTTCAAATAATCTATAGGGCTTGCTGGAGAAGCAAAATGTAAAATATAATCTAAATCTCCAGCGATATGAACAAATTTGGTAACATCATGATGAAAAAATTCAAATTGCTCCAAATGAAACAAATGCTCCAAATTTCTAATATCACCAGTAATAAGGTTATCCATAGCTATTACATGATAGCCTTCTTTTATAAAACGGTCGCAGAGGTGTGATCCCAAAAATCCAGCTCCACCGGTAATTAAAACTTTTTTCAAAATATTGTTATTTTAGGTATTACGAAGATAGGTCAATGATAGTAAGCACAAAAAATGATTACAGAAATTACTTTCAAATTCAAAATTATAGGATGAAATCATACTAAACTATCAAAAATGTAGTTCATCATATGGACGATTTTAATTTTTCTTGAATCATATACATGATTAACTGTTTAAATATTATCTTATTATTATTCAAAGTAAAAAAAACATAAAAACTATTAAATTAACTCTTAAACGACTAAATAATACTTAATCATTTATCTTTGCAAATTTTGCAAAAGCATCAATTTAAAAATATGAAAAAAATTACAAATATATGCTGTATTGGAGCTGGTTACGTAGGTGGCCCAACCATGTCAGTTATTGCAAGTCAATGCCCAGAAATTAAAGTGACCGTTGTAGACATCAATCAGGAAAGAATTGATAGCTGGAATGATGACAACCTAGACAATCTTCCAATATATGAGCCTGGCTTAAAGGAAATTGTTGGCAAGGCAAGAAACAAAAATCTATTTTTTTCAACGGAAGTTGACAAAGCAATTGATGAAGCCCAAATTATTTTTATATCTGTAAACACTCCTACCAAAACCTATGGTAAAGGAAAAGGTCAAGCTGCAGATTTAAAGTTTGTAGAACTTTGTGCAAGAAACATAGCTAAAGTAGCCAAAGATGACAAAATTGTAGTCGAAAAATCAACCTTACCGGTACGTACAGCTAGCGCAATAAAAAGTATATTACAGCATACTGGAAATAAAGTAAATTTTGAAATATTATCTAATCCTGAGTTTTTAGCGGAAGGTACGGCTATAGATGATCTTTTAAATGCCGACAGGGTCTTAATTGGTGGTGATGACACCCCTTCTGGCCAAGAAGCTAAAGACACTTTAAGTTCAATATACGAACAATGGTTACCTAAAGAACGAGTATTACAAACTAACGTTTGGTCTTCAGAATTATCAAAATTAGTTGCAAATGCATTTTTAGCACAAAGAGTATCTTCTATTAATACTATCTCTGCATTATGTGAAAAAACAGATGCCAATATTCAAGAAATTTCTAGAGCTATTGGTTATGACAGCCGTATTGGACCAAAATTCTTAAATGCATCGGTAGGTTTTGGCGGTTCTTGTTTTCAAAAAGATATTTTAAACTTAGTATATATTGCACGCTCATACGGCCTTACGGAAGTTGCTGATTACTGGGAACAGGTAATTATTGCTAATGATTATCAAAAAAGTCGTTTCGCAGAACATATCATATCTTCATTATACAATACTATTTCAGGTAAGAAAATTGTTATTTACGGTTGGGCATTTAAAAAGGATACCAACGATACAAGGGAATCTCCTGCAATTGCTGTTGCGGATGCTTTATTGGATGAAAATGCAGAAATCACGGTATATGACCCTAAGGTTACTGCAGAAAGAATTTATGCCGATTTAGATTATTTAGGTACTCGCTCTCCAGAAGAAAACAGAAGACTTTTAAAAGTTAGTAATGACCCAATGAATGCTACGAAAGAAGCACATGCCGTTGCTATTTTAACGGAATGGGACGAGTTTAAAACCTATGATTGGAATACCGTTTATGACCAAATGTTAAAACCTGCATTTGTCTTTGACGGAAGACGTTTATTAGACAATGAAACAATGCATTCAATAGGTTTTAATTATTATAAAATAGGACAATCATGAAAATTCTAGTTACCGGTGCTGCCGGATTCATAGGATTTTTTGTTGCTAAATCTCTTCTAGAAAAAGGGCATACCGTTGTTGGTTTAGATAACATCAACGATTACTATGATGTAAATTTAAAGTACGACAGACTAAAAGAATTAGGTATTAGCAAAAGCAATGCAGAAGTTTTTAATAAAATTGCTACTAGTGAAAGTAAGTCACAATTCTCATTTATCCGTTTAAATTTAGAGGATCGCGAACATTTACCTTTGCTATTTAAAGAACAAGCATTCGACAAGGTTTGTAACCTAGCCGCACAAGCAGGTGTACGCTATAGTTTAGAAAACCCAGAGGCTTATGTTGACAGTAACGTAGTTGGTTTTTTAAATATTTTAGAATGTTGTCGTCATTATAAAATTAAACACTTGATCTACGCAAGTAGCTCAAGTGTTTATGGTTTAAATGAAAAAATACCTTTTGAAACCAGTGACAATGTAGACCACCCTATCAGTTTATATGCAGCCACAAAAAAGAGCAATGAATTAATGGCGCATACGTATGCGCATTTATACGGTTTTAAAACTACAGGATTACGATTCTTTACTGTTTATGGACCATGGGGAAGACCAGATATGGCCATGTTCCTATTTACCGATGCCGTAGCCAACGACAAACCTATTAAAGTATTTAACAACGGGCAGCTAGAACGCGATTTCACTTATATAGATGATATTACTGAAGGTGTGGTAAGGATTATTCAAAAACCAGTCACAGAACAAACAGAGAAAGAGGATTTATTTAAAATTTATAACATTGGAAATAGTAAGTCCGTCAAATTAATGGATTTTATTACTGCCATAGAAGAAAGTTTAAATACCGAAGCCAAAAAAGACATGTACCCCATGCAACCTGGTGATGTTGTAAAGACATGGGCCAATGTAGATGATTTAATTGCAGATTATGACTACAAACCTAATACACCAATAAAAGAAGGTGTTAACAGATTTGTAAGCTGGTATAAAGATTATTACTTGTAAATTCTACTATTTAATATTCATCTTTATAAAAGATGATTTTAATTTTTAAGAGAACATGCTCTTCAATTCCATCGAGTTTCTATTTTTTTTTCCAATAGTATTTATTTTGTATTGGTTTTTAAGCGATAGATTAACATTACAGAATCTACTACTTTTAGGAGCTAGTTATATTTTTTATGCCTGGTGGGATTGGCGCTTTCTCTCATTAATTATTATAAGTTCTGTTATTGACTATGTTGCTGGTTTATCAATACATAAAGCCATTACAGAAAAGCAACGAAAGTTTTGGCTAATGGTCAGTTTGGTAGCCAATTTAGGTTTTCTATCTATTTTCAAATATTATAACTTCTTTGCCGAATCTTTTACTCAAGCAGTTTCATCTTTTGGCTGGCAACCTAATGACTTAACGTTAAATATTATTTTACCTGTTGGCATAAGTTTTTACACATTTCAAACATTAAGCTACACCATTGATATTTATAGAGGTAGTTTTAAACCAACAACTAGTGTTCTCTCATTCTTCACTTATATAGCATTCTTTCCACAATTAGTAGCCGGTCCCATTGAACGGGCATCTAATCTTTTACCTCAGATTGAAAAGAAAAGAACATTTAATAAAGAATGGTTTAATGAGGGTATTTTACAAATCTTTATAGGTTTATTTAGAAAAATAGTTATAGCCGATACGCTTGCAACCTATGTTGACACTATATATGCAGACCCAAGCCTATATAATTCGAGTACACTATTTTTGGCCACTTTTTTCTATGCTTTTCAAATTTATTTTGATTTTGCCGGCTATTCAGATATTGCGATAGGTACAGCAAAAGTTATGGGGTTTAGGTTTCATCAAAATTTTAACTTACCCTATTTTTCAAAGTCCTTAACAGAATTCTGGCGAAAATGGCATATTTCATTGTCATTTTGGTTAAGAGATTATTTGTATATTTCTCTTGGCGGAAATAGAAAAGGTATAAAAATCACCTATCGTAATTTAATGATTACTATGTTACTTGGAGGATTATGGCATGGTAGTTCTTGGAATTTTATTATTTGGGGAGGTATACATGGTTTAGTTTTAAGCATTGAAAAGTATATAAAATCAAATTCACGATTTAATTTTTTGAGTAGATTCGCTTTTTTAGGCTATCCACTTACATTCTTCATTGTACTAATATCATGGGTGTTTTTCAGAGCAACTACGTTTGAAACCGCAATTATTGCCATAAAGAAAATTTTAATTTTCAAAGGTAGCATTCCATTTATTGGTGATATCAACATAATGGTCAATTCTTTATTTGTACTAACATTAGGTATTGCTTTTGACTATTACCTATTTAAAAAAGAAGTAGCTCTAGAAAATTTCGGAAAGAATTTTGCCCCTTTAAAAATTGCTATAATTTGTAGTATATTAATTGTACTAACTAACTTGTTCTACTCAACATCTAACAACTTTATTTATTTTCAATTTTAATATGAACAAACATAGCCTCCTATATATTATCAAACTAATTTTTTTAGTAGTTTCGGTAGTGTATACTCTAGATAAAGTAGTCTATTTTGGTCTAGAAACTCTTAATAAAAATGTATATACTGGATCTAGTGGCGGTAAAGTAAATCAATTTTTAAGAGAAAAAGATAATTTAGATTTTATAGTTCTTGGGAGTTCAAGAGCTAATCACCATATTGACAATATCAAAATTTCTAAGAATTCTTTTAATATGGGGCTCGATGGCACTAAAATTGCTTTTTCTGCAACTTTATTAAAAACACTACCAACAAACAAAGCACAAATTATTTTATTACACATTTCACCTAAATATTCATTAAATAGCAATTATAAAGGTAATGACATTGCAGGCTTATCTAAACTATACCATCAAAATAATATTATAAAGGAAGAATATAATGCCTTAGGCAAGAATAAAATCATGAATCAAATATTTTGGTCACTAAACTTTAACGGCACAGTAATGGGTTTATTCAAAAATTATTTTTTTCCTAATTATGATATTAATACATATTCTGGCTATGATCCACTTTATATTACCGATGAACAAAAGCGTATTTTCAAAACAGTACTTGAAAACAAGATAAATGAACCCTGTTTAAATGAACCTAAACTTAACTCTATTTACGAAAGATATTTAGATGAAATCTCTTTGTTTTGTAAAGAAAATAACAAAAAATTAATTCTTTTCACCGCCCCTATATATCAAGACGATTGTAAAAACGACGATGATATTTTAGGTAAAATACTAAAACAAAAAAATATTGAATATTGGAATATGACTTCTTTTTTCAACGATAATAATTCTTTAGATTATTGGCGAGATAATTCTCACTTGTCAAACACTGGGGCTGAAATATTTACAGATTCAATAAAATCCAAATTGAAGCAATTAAATTAACTTTTTTTTCAAAAAGAGACTTCTATTAGTGCTAAAACTTCTAAAATACTAATGCTTATTTAACCAAATTAATATTTTTTTTAATCACAATTCCAATTTGTGCATTGTTATTAAAGGCGTTGGGTATATTAAATCCAACTAATGTTATACTTTATAACAAACTTTAATTATAGTGATTTGCACAATGAGAAAACGGATTTTTTTTTGTTAGCAAATTATCTGGAATGAAATGAAAAATTATACTAGAAATTCAATAATAAAGTAACCCACAATAATATTGGTCCAAATATCTATTCCCTTCTTATATTAAAAATTATGCCAATTTATCAGAGCTTCAAATATTTAAGCAGTAAGGCATGTTACAAATTTTAAACGATTTTGCTAAAATATTCATCTACTTATATACATCCTACAAATATGCTCAAAGTTGAAACAAATATTAGCAATCCATTCCCCTACTCTACCATTATTAATTTGATAAAAGCATAAAAACAGATTTATCCACTCAAATTTTAGAAATAAAGAACTATGAATCTACATTATTTTAACATTGTTTTACAATCAACTTAGAGGTTAGAAGTGCTTCAATTTAAAAAATATAAAGAATCCAAATTAATAATGTCACCTATACAAGACTGTGATTTAAATAACTCTTAGGCTCATAATACATAATTTACCATCAATTATTAATAACCCTTTTAAAAGATTAAAAATTAGAAATTGAAATTCTTATACCTCGAAATAAAAAATAACAAAACTAAAACAAACTCCGCGACAAAAATTCCACTAGTTGAATTAAATATTATTAATTTCACACTATAAATTTTTTATATGAAAATTGGAATTATAGGTTTAGGTTATGTTGGTTTACCACTGGCGGCACTTTTTGCCAACAAATATGATGTTATAGGATTTGACATTAATGAACGCAGGGTAGAAGAAATTAAAAGTGGAAAAGACACCACTTTAGAACTTACAAGCATGGGTCTTGAAAAAATATTAAAGAAAAAATCAGATATTAAAGGTTCTGGTCTTTATTGCACAGCGAACATTAACGAATTAAAGAACTGTAATTATTATATCATTACAGTTCCAACACCTGTGGACGATACCAAAAGACCTGTTTTTACTCCTTTAATTAATGCAAGTAAGACCGTTGGTGAAATACTTAAAAAAGGAGATATTGTAATATACGAATCCACTGTTTACCCTGGAGCAACTGAAGAAATATGCATTCCTGTATTAGAAAAAACTAGTGGGCTGGTTTTTAACAAAGATTTCTATGCAGGATACTCACCAGAAAGAATTAATCCTGGAGACAAACTTCACACTGTTGAGAAAATACTAAAAGTCACATCTGGCTCCACTCCAGAGATTGCTAAAAAAGTTGATGAACTTTATAATTCTGTAATTACAGCTGGAACACATTTAGCACCCACTATAAAAGTAGCCGAAGCTTCAAAAGTTATTGAAAATACTCAAAGGGATATTAATATTGCTTTTGTGAATGAATTAGCTAAAATATTTCATTTATTGGATATAGACACTAATGACGTTCTTAAAGCAGCGGGAACGAAATGGAATTTCCTTCCTTTTAAACCAGGGTTAGTAGGTGGTCACTGTATTGGTGTAGACCCTTACTATTTAGCTCAAAAAGCTCAAGAAAATGGATATAATCCAGATTTAATATTAGCAAGCAGGCGTATTAATGATGGCATGGGAGAATATTTAAGTTTACAAATCATTAAATTAATGTTGAAACATGATTTGGCAGTAAAGGATTCTAAAGTATTGATTATGGGAATAACTTTTAAGGAAGACTGCCCTGACATAAGGAATACAAAAGTTGTAGACATGATTAGAAGTCTTCAAGATTATAGAGTAAAAACTACTATTTATGACCCATGGGCAGAGCCCGAGGAAGTTCAACAAGAATATGGACTAACAACTACTCAAAAACTGCCTTCCGGTCTATATGATGTTGTCATACTTGCGGTTGCCCATAAAGAATATATTAATATTAATGTACAAGATTTAATTAAAGATAATGGTGTCATATATGATATAAAAGGAGTTCTGCCCGGAAAGACACATGGAAGATTGTAATATACAATATTTATAATCCTAGCATCTTTAATAAAATTAAATCAAAATCTTTTACAGAGGTTTAGATAACGAAACATTTAATAATAAAATTGGCACAATTAGTTCTTTGGAAATGAAAATATAAAGTTTACTAAACCCGAAGATGTACTAACTATATGAATTAAGAGGTATCTTAAAGAAAGATGTAATTGATAGATTATAAATCTACACCAAATTTAAAAGTTAAAGCTTGTATGGAATCTCATTTTCATACAAGCTTTTTTATTTAAAATTAAAATTACAGTTAAAATACAATGATCTTTAACGTCAAATAAATCATGTAACGGGTCAATAAATTTCTCCAATTTCTTATCGAGATGTTAACAAAAATAGTATTTGGTCGAAAAAAAGTGTAAAATAGTGTATTTCGTCGATTAAAAACATCCGATCAACCGACTTCCTTCGTAATACAAGCGTTGCCAATAAAAATCAAATTAATCTATAAGGCATTCACCTTTAATCGATTAATAAGATATTTAACAAATAAAAAATCATTCGCATCGTTAGACTTACACGTACCCAAAACTTAACATGCAGTTCATCGAAAAAAACGGTTATTTCATCGACCTATTAAATTATTAGATTATTATTGCAACCCAAATAGTATTTTTTTTAATTCAAAAGCAAAGTACCTACTTATGTCAAAGTTCCTAAAATTTTCTTCAATATTGACCCTGTCATTTTTTGCACTATTCACACTATTTTCTTGCAGTAAGGATGCAGACCTTTTATCAGAATATGTCATTAATGAAAATGATGATTTACAGAGTTTAACTATTCTTACCAATGATAGTTTTTATATGGCTGCTGGTCAAAATACCATTTTAATGGATGTGTTGAACAATGATAATTTAAGTGATAATGTAAATGTTACAATAATAGAAACATCTGCTCCACTAAACGGTATTGTCACAATAAATGATGATAATACTTTAACCTATAGAGCTGGAGAAACAACTCCAGAGGAAACAACTCCAGAGGAAACAACTCCAGAGGAAACAACTCCAGAGGAAACAACTCCAGAGGAAACAACAACTCCAGAGGAAACAACAACAACAGAGCAAACAACAACAGAGCAAACAACAACAACAGAGGAAACAACAACAGAGGAAACAACAACAGAGGAAACAACACCAGAGGATGATAATACACAGGAAGAGCAATCTACGACTGAAGATACTTTCACCTATACTGCAGAAGTAGTAGATGAAGAAACCGGAACGGTGACCGTTGAAGAAGCAATTGTAACTGTATCACCTGGCCCTCCAACTGAAGACATCAACTCTAGGGAGACTTTAAATATGGGTGAGCTATTAGCCTTTCCTGGTGCAAAAGGTTTTGGTCAAAACACTACAGGAGGTAGGGGTGGTAACGTATATCATGTCACCAACTTAAATGATTCTGGTAGCGGAAGTTTAAGATATGGAATTGAAACTGTAACAGGCGCTAGAACTATTGTATTTGATGTGGGAGGAGAAATAAATCTTTATAGTGACATTATCGTTAGAAAAGAACATGGTAATTTAACCGTTGCAGGACAAACTGCCCCAAATCCTGGTATTTCCATAAAAAATTATGGTATAGACATTCAAAGTTCAAATGTTATCGTTCGTTATATAACTGTTAGAATGGGAGAATATCAAATGAATAATGGGGGTATAGAAAGTGATTGCATCCGAATAAAGAATTTTGGAGGTGGTACCATTTCAAATATAATCATTGACCATTGTTCACTTTCTTGGGCCACTGACGAAATATTTTCCATAAGTGGGCAAGGTGGAGTGGCTGACAGTAGAATTGAAAACATTAGTTTCAATCATAACATTATTGGAGAAGCAACTAACATAAGCGGTTATAATATTTTATATGGTGTAAACGCTTTTAATCTTACTTTTTATGGTAATTATCTTTCTTCTGCTCGAGAACGAAGTCCATTAAATGGGTATGGCGATAATGGAGAAAGTTCGGAATGGATTAACAATATCACCTATGGTTTTGAAACTGGTAGCATTGTTTCTTTTGGTACTAATTATGATTTATTAGGAAGTATTTATAAAGCATATGCAAATAATGAACCAGATTATGAAGTTATAGGAGCAGGAGCAAATTTATCTTCAAATACAATTGATGAAGGAACTTTCTACGCAAAAGATAATTTTAAAATCAATGCACCAACTAAAAATTTATTTAATCAGGCAGCTATTACTAGAATAAATAACACACCAAATAGGTATTTCTCTAACAGTAAAATTAATAGTTGGTATGACAATATAAGCGATATTGAATCTTTAGTCTTATCTGATACTAATGGTAACTCAATATATCGCGATGCAGTAGATACCCGTTTAATTCAGAACTACTATAATGAATCTGGGTCTATATGGAATGGTAGCAACCCCGATGAATTACCTGGTGGATGGCCAACCAAATTATCTACTCAAAGACCTAATGATTACGACACTGATAAAGATGGATTAGCGGATGAATGGGAAATAAATTATTTCGGAAATTTAAACAAAACAGCTAACTCTGATGAGAATAGTGATGGCTATACCAATTTAGAAGAGTTTTTGCATAGTTTGACCCTTTAAATATTGAATATATTTCTGATACAGCTTTGTTTAAAAAGAGCCACCTAAGTTTTTAGGTGGCTCTTTTTATTTACACTTACTTAGTTTAATTAACTTTTAAATCAAAACTAAAACCATTCTCATCAAGGTTATTTCTAAAGTTTTAAAACACTCTTATATTTGATATACAGCTAAAATCGCACAATTTTAATTTAAAAATATAGTTTACTATAATGTTTCCAATAAAATTATAAAATGAAAATTGATTTCTTAATTAACTCATTATCTAGTGGTGGTGCAGAAAGAGTTATGACAACTTTAGCTAATGCATTTAGCGAAAAAAAAAATGATGTAAGATTAATAACTTTTAATAATAATGATTTTTATAAATTAAATACAAATGTAAAAAGAGTCAAACTACATCATGGTCAAATTAAGAATCATACAATTAGATCTTTAATTAATTTATTTTCATTCCTTTATAACAAAAACAGTCGACCCGATATTTTAATTTCATTTCTTCCTCAAAATAATTTAATTACAATTGTAGTAGCAAAGATTTTAGGAATCAAATTAATAATAAGTGAGCATAGTAATCACAAAGTAGAAGTTAGTTCTAAAATAAAAAAAATAAGAAAATATTTATATAAATACGCAGATTTTACGACTGTATTAACTTCCTTCGACGTTTCCTTTTATGAATCATTAGGTGCAAAAGTGTCGGTAATGGCAAATCCCATTGTACTACCCAATAAAATAAATAAATTTGAAAACCGCAAAAAAAATATTTTGATTGCTGGATCTTTAAATAGGTTTAAATTAAAAGGTTTTGATTCTCTTTTGCATATTATTAACCCAATACTTAAATCTAATCCTGATTGGACATTGACTATTGCAGGGACAGGAGAAAAAGGTATGTTAAAATTAAAGGATATAGTACGAGTTTTAAATATTGAAGAGCAAGTGATCTTCACAGGATTTTGTGAAAATATTGAAGAACTTATGCAAAATTCCCAAATATTTATTTTAAGCTCACAATATGAAGGATTACCAATGGTTTTAATGGAAGCTTTATCAAATGGCATGAGCTGTATCGCATATGATTGTATTTCTGGACCGAGAGATTTAATTACAGATAACAAAAATGGTTTACTTATAGAGAATCAAAATGAAAAACTCATGCGAGATGGCATACTTAAATTAATTAATGATGATAATTTACGAAAGAAATTAGCCGAAAACTCACCATTATCTGTAGATAAATACAGTGTAGAAAATATAATGCAACAATGGAAAGATTTAATTTTGCAAATTGATTAAAACTTATGAATATTTCTTTAGTAATTAAGTATTGTATTCTCGCTTTGATATTATGGTACTTACCAGGGTTTAGTTTATTTTATTTTGAAAGTTCTTTATCTTCTCCGTTAAGCTATTTGTCTTATATACTGATTCTGATTTTTATTATTATAAATGGAAAATCTGGTAACTGTACACCTATGTTAATTGTAGGTGCCTGTTATTTTTTGATAAGTTCATTAGCAAATCAAGCCTATATGCCCGATTTCAAAACTTTTGTCATTATTGTTTTTAAGTACTTCATAATTATATGGGGCGGATATGAAGTAATGAAGAAAACCAGTTCAAATGAAATGGGTATTTTTATGTTAATAGGTGCTTTGTCCATATTAGCCAATACTTTTTTGTTTGAAAACCCAAAAGGTGATAATGGAAGATATAGTGGATTTTATATTGACCCGAACAATGCCGGACTAATCTGTTCCATAGGTTTCGCATTAAGCTTTGTGTTCAAAAAGTCTTTACGAATAATTAGTAAAACAACATTTACTCTATTGGGTATTCTTACTTTTTCAAGAACTTTTATAGTTTCTTGGTTACTACTCAATATAGTTTCAATAAAATTAGATATTAAAAACGCCAAAATGATAGGCATTGGATTCTTTTTACTGAGTTCCTTGCTTATCTATAATGAATTTTTACCTAATAAAAATGTAAGACTGGAGCAATTAGGCGCAATGATTAGTGGCGGTGACAGTAGCAGTAGCAAAGGGTTACAAAAAGACTCTAGATTAGATACATGGAGTAGATATTTTGACGCATTGCAAGACAAACCTTTTTTTGGAAATGGCTATCTAGCTTTTGGGGGAAATGGTGTTGCTCCACCTGTTGGAGTACATAATACCTATTTAATGATTATGGGTGAATCTGGTATTTTTACCCTTTTAATTTTCATATGTTATATTATTTGGTTAAGCATAAAATGTATAAAACACTTTCAAGAGATACCCCACGTTCTAATGATGCTAATAGCCTTATTTCTATTCTTAATGACCAACCATAATTTTTTTACTACGGACTACTCTTTACTAATACTAGTTTGGATTCATACTCAAGTGGAAAAACAAGAGAATGATTTAACAATCAATTTACAAACAAATGCCGTTTAAAGTTTTCAGCATACGAATACAAGGGAATTTCAAATGAAAAAAATATTAAGTTTTCTAAAAAGTACTTCTGATATCCTAAAAAGTATTTTAAAGAAACAGAAATCACAACTTTTAAGTAACATGTTAATCGTTGGTGGTATTTCATTATTAGTTAAAGGAATTAGTTTCTTCAAGGAGATTTTTATTGCAGATACTTATGGTGTTTCATTACTTCTTGATACATTTTTAATTGCGGTATTAATACCAACATTTATTCAAAGCGTTTTTATAAATTCTTATGGAAGCGTTTTCATTCCAAATTATTTACTTGAAAAAAAAGCAAAAAAAGACACTAGTAGTTTTCAATCAAGCAGTTTTATAATAACGGTTGGAATTGGTCTCCTGATGATTCTCATCATTTATATTGGTGTTGATTATTATTTAGAGTATTTATTTCCAGGGCATGAAAATGCTTATTACGATTTGATAAAAACACAACTCTTTATAATTTTACCTTGTATTCTATTTTGGGCAATATCTTCATTAATATCTGGATTATTAATGGCGGATAATGAGTTTCTCGTATCATCATTGAATGCTATTTTTATACCAATCGCAACTATTATTTGTCTTTTTTTCCATAATGAACTACAAGAAAAAGCATTGGCTTTAGGAATGTTGACAGGAAGTTTTTCAAGTACAATTTACCTTATTTATTTTGGGTTCAAAAAAAGACTATTACAACTAGGTTCTCCGAATTTTAAAAATGATAATATCCAAGTCATATTAAAACAAGTTCCGGCAAAAGTTTCTTCTGGGTTGATAAATGGAGTAAACCCTATGGTTGATCAATATTTTTCTGCACAAATGGCTATTGGTGCTATAGCAGCACTTAACTATGGTTACAAAATACCAATGGTTACGATTAGCTTATTGAGTATACCAATAGGTAGTACAATTTTACCTTATTTCTCAAATAAAGCTGCAGAGAATAGAGAAGATACATTTCTATATTTGAAAAAAATGATTAAAATGTGCTTGATAGGATTATCACTTGTTACACTAATTTTAATCATTTTTTCCAAATTGATAATTATAATATTTTTTGAACGAGGTGAGTTTAATTCTGACAATACCGATATAGTATACTTAATTCAACAAATGTATTTTATTCAAATACCTTTTTATATTATGGGGATAATTATGAATAAATATTTGACCGCAATAAATAAGAATAATTTCTTAGTATGGTCTTCTATATTAAGTCTTTCTCTCAATATTTTATTTAATTATACGTTTGTAGAATGGATAGGTATTAAAGGTTTAGCTTTAGCTACTTCACTAGTGTCACTTATTAATGCACTTGTAATATACCTGTATATCACAAAACAACACTCAAAAGAATTTTATGTTTAGCGTATTGACACCTACATACAACAGAGCACATACCCTAAAAAGGGTATTTGATTCGTTAAAAGCTCAAACCTTTCAAGATTTTGAGTGGATTATAATTGACGACGCCAGTAGTGATGAAACTTCAAAATTAATTGATAGTTGGGAAATAGTGAATTTACCCTTTTCCGTAAAGTATTTGGTTTTACCAGAAAATAAGGGGAAACCAAACGCCCTAAATGAAGGTCTAAATCACTGTAATAACGAGATTACCATAATTGCAGATAGCGATGATACCTTTGTTCCAAATACATTTCAGGAATTATATCAACTTTGGAGTTCTGTAAATATCACTAAAAATGCAGATAAGATTGCTACAATTTGGACCTTGGTAAAAGATGAAGATAATAATTTGGTAGGAGAAAAGTTTCCTGATAATTTTTGGCAAGTAGATTTTAATAATCGCGTACTTAAAAAAGACCAAAGAGTAGCTGGTGAAAAATGGCACAGTTGGAGAACAGAAGTATTAAAAAAATATAAAATGTTTCATAGTGACCAATCATTTATAAGTGAAAGTGCAACATGGAATAGAATAAACAAAGACTATGATTATTTGTGTGTAAACGTATTTCATCGAGTTTATTATTCAAGTCCTGATGGTTACATTCAAAAACAAAAAACTAGATTAGAGTTAGAAAAAGTGAAATATTATAATGCATATTATCAGCTATACGAAACTACTATTTCTGATATCTATAAATTTGAATATTTTAGAAGTTACGCATTTGATTATATAAAATCTAGACTCACGTTTAAAGATTCACAAATTTCATTAGACAGAATTAAAACTATTAATTGCTTAATTATTGCTCTAGGATTTATACCAAAAAAAATAATCTCATTTATAAAACAAAAAAGTTAGACCTTTCTTTTATTATACATGAGAGTCTCTAAATATTATCCATAATTTCTATGATAACATCCAAAAAAGAATATAATTTCTATCTTGAGCAAGATTCGATTGCTAGAGGTATTCAGATTCATTCGTTTAAGGACAAATTGAAAGATTTTTTAGTTCCAGCACCCACATGGAAATTTCAGAAATCATTAAGGAAATTAGAATTCTATTCTAACTGTAAAACTAATTTAATCGATAAACTATATATTAAATACCTACGTTATAAATTTCAAAAAATATCATTAAAATTAGGTTTCTCAATTCCTATCAACGTTTTCGGACCAGGTTTGTGCATCCTACATTACGGAACTATTGTGGTAAATAGTAAAGCACGAATCGGGAAAAATTGCAGAATGGAAGTTTGTGTAAATATTGGGGCATCTGGCGGAAAACCTGAAGCTCCACAAATAGGCGATAATGTTTATATAGCTCCCGGTGTAAAAATTTACGGCGATATCAGTTTAGGAAATAATATTGCAATTGCAGCAAATTCTTCGGTAAATAAGTCTTTTAATGAAGATGGAATTCTAATAGGAGGATCACCTGCAAAGAAGATAAGCGAGGTTGATATTAAAAGAATAATTAAACACATTTAATGTATAAAATCCTTTTTATAATCCCAAGTTTGTCCCCTGGCGGTGCAGAAAAAGTAATGTCTTTTTTGGCACAAAATATGGATGCTAAAAAATTTGAAACCAAACTTATTGTTATAGGTTTTGAAAAAGATAATGCATATGATATATCAAATGTAAAAACTATTTATTTGAACAATTCTAGTGTTGGCAAAGCATTTCTACCTCTATTAAAATTGGTCCATAAAGAGAAACCTAATTTAGTATTGAGTTCATTATCTCATTTAAATGCGATAATGGGCTATGTCTCTTTTTTTAACCCAAAAACCGTTTTCATTGGAAGACAAACAACGGTTCATGGTGCAAGTAGCGTTTTCAACGGAAGAACAAAAATTAAAACTAAGCTAATTAATTTCGCGTACCATATAGGTTATAAAGGTCTAGATAAATTGATAAGTCAATCAAAAGATATGACTAATGACCTTATTCAAAAGCAAAATGTTGATAAAACTGACATTATAACTATAAACAATCCGGTCTCACAGAATTTTAAGGTGAAGTCAGAAATACCAGTTCATAATAAAGAATTTAAATTCATCACTGTGGGCAGATTAACGAAAAAAAAAGGGCATGCTAGAATTTTACAAATACTTTCAAAATTAAAATATCCTTTTCATTATACTATTATAGGTGATGGAGTTGAAAAACCAAATATTGAAGCTGCTATTAATCAATTAAATTTGAGCCAAAATATCACTTTTATCCCTTTCACAGATAAGGTCAATGATTATTTAACAAATAGCCATGTGTTTTTGCAAGGTTCATTCGTTGAAGGTTTTCCTAACGCACTTATTGAAAGTATATCCGTTGGCACCCCTGCCATTGTTTTTAAGGCACCAGGAGGCATGAATGAAATAATGGTAAATGGCGAAAATGGATTTCTAGTAGATAACGAGGACATATTCATTGAAAAGTTAGAAGTTATAATAGAGAATATCAATGATTTTACACCAAATATGGTTAGTAAAACAGTAAGAAAAAAGTATAGCTCTCAGCAGATTATATCTGAATATGAGGATTTATTTGAATCGTTAGTAAATAACAAATCTTAAAAATATAATCTTTGAAAAGAGAGAATAACAAAATTTGCATTTTTATTTATTCAATGTCAGGTGGTGGTGCTGAGCGGGTAATGTCTTACCTTCTACCCTATTTACAGGCTAAAAACTATAACGTAGTTTTAGTATTGATGAATACTAAAATTGTATACCCAAGCATAGAAAATATTCCTATTCATTATTTAGAAAAATCTGAACCAATGGAATCTGGTTTAATCAAATTTATTAAACTACCGTATTTAGCTTGGAAATACGCGCAATTTTTAAAGAAAGAAAAAATCACCCACTCATTTAGTCTTTTATCAAGGCCCTGTTATATTAATATCATGGCACGTTGGTTTACACGGCACCCCTACAAGCTTATGGTGAGTGAACGTAATTACCCCAGCTTGCAGTACGGATACAACGACATGCAAAGTAAAATAAATAGATTTTTGGTTAAATGGCTTTATCCGAAAGCCGACCTTATAATAAGTAATGCCAAAGCTAGTGCTCAAGATTTAGTATCAAATTTTAATGTTCCTTCAGAGAAAACAGGTGTAATTTATAATCCAATAGATTTAGAAAAGATCAATAATATTACACCAAACAATACTCTATTTGACTCTAAATATATTAATCTTGTTAGTGTTGGAAGGTTGCAAATAGTAAAGAACCATCAACTAATGATAAAGGCAATTGCTCCTTTTAAAAAGGTGCGACTATATGTTTTTGGGGAAGGAGAGCTACGCGAAGATTTACAAACACAAATAAATACTTTAGGTATTACAGAAAGAGTTTTTTTAATGGGTTTTGAAAGTAACCCATTCCAGTATTTGAAAGCAGCAGATATATTTATTTTCAGTTCTAACCATGAGGGCTTTCCTAATGTAATCATGGAGGCTATGGCATGTGGTCTTCCGATTATTACTACCAATTGTAAATCTGGTCCTGATGAAATTATGGAGCTTAAAGAAACCAAATCAGATGATATTATGACTACTGATTACGGGGTACTTAGCCCTGTAGGGGATGTAAAATCACTTCAAAAAGGAATAGCATATTGCCTAGAAAATCCTGAATATTTAGTTCATTGCAGAAATAATGTAAAAAAACGTATAAAAGATTTTGAAAGAGAACCTATTTTAGAACTGTACACAAATCATATCTTAGCATAATATGTCTCTTGCCCATAAAAAAAAATCTAACGAAAAAATAATTAGAACAGCTGCTGTGCCTGGTTCGTTATATGGACTATTAAAGGGACAACTTCATTTCTTAAATCAGTATTATAATATAATTGGTGTAGCATCTGAAGGTACTGTTTTAAAGCAAGTGGAAGAACGTGAAGGCATACGAACCAAAGGTATAAATATAGAACGATCCATAAGTCCGTTCAAAGATTTAGTCTCATTATATAAGCTTTACAGGTATTTTCGTCAAGAGAAACCTTTAATGGTACACTCTATAACCCCTAAAGCGGGGTTACTTAGCATGATAGCAGCCTATTTTGCAAATGTACCCGTTAGGGCGCATACATTTACAGGACTAATTTTCCCCACCCAAACGGGATTTTTAAAAAAGCTATTATTATTATTTGATAAAATAATCTGCAGATTTGCTACAAATGTATACCCTGAAGGTAACGGAGTAAAAAATGACCTAATACAATATAAGGTTACCACAAAACCTTTAAAAGTCATAGCCAACGGTAACGTTAATGGTAAAGACCTCTCCTATTTTGACCCTAATCTATTACCAAAAGAATCTTTAATAGTTGAAAAGGACAATCTAGGTATTACAGATAAAGATTTTGTTTTCATATTTATTGGAAGGTTGGTGAACGACAAAGGCATGAACGAATTAGTTAGCGCCTTCTGTAAACTTGTTGAAATACACGCTGATGTAAAATTGATTCTTGTAGGTTCTCACGAAGGTGAAACAGATATTTTACCAGAAAGTACCTGGAATAAGTTAAATGAAGAAAAACGTATTATCTGGGTTGGTAAGAAAGATGACATTAGACCCTATTTATCTCTATCTACCGCTCTTGTCTTCCCAAGCTATCGAGAGGGTTTCCCTAATGTAGTTTTAGAGGCCGGTGCAATGGGGTTACCAGCCATAGTAACAGATATTAATGGTAGTAATGAAATTATTGAAAATGGCAAAAATGGATATATTGTTCCTTCAAAAAATGAAATGGCATTATTGAAAGCTATGACACTTTTTGTGGAAGAACCAAGTTTAGTATCAGCTATGGCTAAAAATGCCAGAGCGATGATAGCCGACCGTTATGAGCAAAGTTTTGTTTGGAAATCTATTCTAGAGGAATATAAACGTATAATTTCAACCACTGATTAAATATATTATACTTCACTATTTTAGGTAAAAAGTGGTTTTACCCATTAGCCCTATATTACAGTAATTGGTCTATTTACTGCTTTACTAGAATTTTATAATAATTAATTTAGCCCCCTAATAATAGTCAATAGCATGTATACTAGTTTTTTAAAAGGATTTTTTGATTTTATAATAGCTGCATTAGTGCTTTTGGCATTGAGCCCCGTATTTTTAATTGTTTGGATTTCATTAGCTATTTCAAATAACGGTAGTGCTTTCTTTTATCAACAAAGACCGGGTAAAGATCAAAAAATATTTAAAATTATCAAGTTCAAATCTATGAACGATAAAAAAGATAAAGAAGGTAATCTTCTGCCCGATTTTAAACGAATGACGGCAATAGGTAAATTTATTAGAAATACGTCTTTAGACGAATTACCACAATTGTTAAATGTATTGAAAGGTGATATGAGTCTTATTGGACCTAGACCTTTGTTAGTTTCTTACCTACCCTTATATAGTGAAGAACAAAATAAGAGACACTTAGTCAAACCAGGTATTACAGGTTGGGCTCAAGTTAATGGTAGGAATGCAATTTCTTGGGATAAAAAATTTGAGTATGATGTGTGGTATGTAAACCATATTTCTTTTACTATTGATATGAAAATATACTTCATGACATTACAAAAAGTATTAAAAAGATCCGACATCTCAGCATCGGATAATACGACCATGGAAAAGTTTGTTGGTAACAAATAACACTATCTATAGCTTTATCACGTTGAAGTAATAATAATACTTGTATAACCCCCGTTATACTATCTGAATATAAATTGTGATAATGAAAACTGTAATGATTTTGGGAGGTGCCAAAGGTGTTGGTAAAGAAATATTAAAGTCTTGTATTGAAAAAGGCTACAATGTTGCTTTCAGCGGAAGACAAACAACACTTGGCTCGAAAATAATTAAATCATTAAATGCAGAAGATAGACTCTATTTTCATGAATTAGATCTTAATAAAATAGATGAAATCGAGAATTTTTATATTGAAACTATTAAACGATTTAAAAAGATAGATTCTTTAATTTTGTATGCAGGTATAACACCAGTTTCCTCAATTATGGACACTGAAGAAGAAATTTATGATAGTGTATTCAATGTCAATCTAAAGGCTCCATTTTTCCTGTTGAAACATGTATTAAAATCCATGAAAGAACATAAATCTGGTTCTATTGTTTTCTTTGGATCAGCTCATATGGATTATGGTGAAATAGATAGAGCTGCTTATGCACTAACTAAAAGTTCGCTAAATACATTATCCACTCATATTGCCCATCATTATGCAAAATATGGGATTAGGTCTAACTATTTAGTTATGGGATGGACAAATACAGAAGGGGAACTTGAATTGAGAAAGAAAGAGGGAGTCAGCGAAAAAGAGTTACAGCAAAAAGCCTCTAGTATTTTACCAATGGGACGAATGTTAAACACCTTTGACCCTGTACCTGCGGTAATGTATTTTATTTCCGATCAGTCAGAAATGACTACGGGCTCAATCATGAGAATTACTGGAGGAGAGTATATATAGTTGTCATTTATGATTGATTCATTAGTATTTCATTCTAATTCTGAACTTCTAGAAGGACCTGTATTCGATAAAGAGAATAATCATCTTTATTTAGTATCTATTTTAGACTATCTAGTATATTTTCATAACCCACATACTAAAGAAGTTCTCAGTATAAAGCTAGATTCTCCTGTTAGTTGCATTTATCTTTTAGGTTATAAAAAAGTCTTAGCTGTATCTAAAAATGGTTTTTTTGAAATAGACTTTAATACATTAGAAAAGAAATTTGCTTTTCAAATTGATATTGATAATGCTGTTAGATATAATGACGGTATCAAAGATCCAATAGGAAGATATATTATAGGAACCATGGGATACCCACAGGTGAAAAAAAATATTGGACAGGTGTTTTCTTATCATAACGGACAATACAAGACTATTATTAAAAACACCACAATCTCAAACGGATTGGCATTTTCTTTAGATAATAAGTGGCTCTATTTTATTGATACACCTACCCAAAAAGTAGCGAAGTATTCATACGATTTAATAACTGGTGATGTAAAGTTCGATTCTTACATAATAGAATTACAGGATAGAGGAAGTCCTGATGGTATGTGCATAGATACTAATGGAATGTTATGGATTGCCGAATGGGGAGGCTCATGTGTGTCTCAATGGAACCCTATAAATGGTGTTAAATTAAAACATATAGAGTTGCCTTGTACTAACGTTACTTCATGCTGTTTTGATACTAACGCAAACTTATATGTGACTACGGCAAAATCTGAATCTAAAAAAGATATATACGGAGGTGGTTTATACTATCTTGAATTAAATAAAATCTAAACTTATGAACACTGTTGAAATAAGCGTAATTGTTCCGATATATAGAATTGAAAAATATTTACCACAATGTGTTGACAGTCTTCTAAATCAGTCTTTTTTAGACTTTGAATTAATTTTGGTAGATGATGGCAGCCCAGACAACTGTCCAAAAATTTGTGATGATTACGCCAAAAAAGACGCACGAATTAAAGTGATTCATAAAGAAAATGGCGGCCTTGTAAGTGCAAGAAAAGAAGGGTTGAAAAGTGCAAAAGGAAAATATGTAACCTTTGTTGATGGAGACGATTGGGTAGATAAATTTTATCTAGACATTATGTTTAAACTTGCCGATACAAATAAGGCAGACCTGGTAGTTACAGGTCACTTTAGAGAATTTGACGGAAAAATCGAAACGATTAAACCAAAAGATGTAGGTATTTATGACGAGAAGGAACTAAAATCTAAAATACTTCCCAATGCTATATACAACGGTGAATTTTGTGAACATGGTATATCTACATATGTTTGGAACAAGCTATTCAAAAAAGATTTATTAGATCAAATTCTTTTCAATGTACCAAATGATGTGGTCATGGGCGAAGATGCTGCAATTACCTTTTCATATTTAACTATTACAAAAAGTTTAGTTATAAGTAGCACTCCCCTATACTATTATAGACAACGACATGATTCTATTGTAAAATCTGTGGAGAATCCTAAAATTGAATATTATAGATTAGGATTACTTATGAATTATTTACAATCGAAACTTAAAATGTCACTCGATGAAAATAATATAAAAGAGCAAATAACATATTACCTATACTCCCAAATATTGGTAAGGTCTGGAGGATTGATATACGATGAAGATGGAAATCGAATATTTAATCCGTTTTTAAATATTGAGCCAAACTCAAGAGTTGTAGTTTATAGTTCTGGCTCTTTCGGTCAACATATTTTATCTACCAACATAAAGAATAATTATTTTAAAGTTGTCAATTGGATAGATGTCGATTATCATGAATTAAAAATAGGTGATAATTATGTTAAACCAATTAGTTCAGTATCAGAATTAGATTACGATTATTTGATAATAGCGACGATAAATCCTTCTTATCATAAAAACATCAAAACAGAACTAAGTCTTATGGGCGTAGATGAAAAAAAGATTGTGAAAATCAATACAGATTTCAACCAAGTCAGTAATTTACTTGTTCAATTAGGGTTTGACGATGAATTTAGATTTCAAAATAACTGATTTTTAAAAGCAGTTAAAATTACATCGCTATTATTACAATTTAAAAAAATCAAATTAAGGTTTTACTTATGAAAAAACTTATAATATTAGGAGGAAATCCTGAAACAGCAATATTAGTTGACATAGCAATTTCAATGGGCATTTACACTATTGTTGTTGACCCTAACCCAGATGCACCTGCAAAAAAGAATGCCTCTGAAACTTATGATATAGATGGTTTTGAGGTTGATAAAATAGTTCAGCTAGCGAAAGACTTGAAAGTTGACGCCGTCTTGGTAGGGGTAGCAGATATTTTAGTAAAACCCTATGGTGAAATTTGCGCAAAGCTTAATATGCCAACGTATGCCAACAAGGAAGCAATTGAAGCTTTTTGTAGTAAAGATGGATTTAAAAAGTATTGTGAAAAATTCGATATACAAGATATACCCGGCACCTATCTTGATAATGATTCAAATATAGAAAAACCAGCAAATATTGACTATCCATTAATGATTAAACCTGTTGATAATGGTGGTGGTGTTGGCATGAAAATATGCAGAGACGACAAAGACTTTAAAGATTCTGTAAAAACTGCATTAGAATTTTCTAAAAAGGGAGTCGTTCTAGTAGAAAAATATATGGAATGTGATGATATGGCCGTCTACTACACTTTTAGAAATGGCACACCATATCTTTCTGCTACCTATGATAGGATTACTACTAAAATACAAGGAGACTTTAGTCCCGTAGGTATTGGAGCAATCTATCCTTCAAAAAACACAGATTTATTTATTGAAAAAATACACCCGAAACTTAGCGATTTTTTTAAAAAACTTAATATTCAAAATGGAGTACTTAACCTTCAGTTCTTCGTAGAGAACGGCATTTTTTACGCCTACGATCCTGGGTTTAGGTTACAAGGTGAAGCCCCACATATTCATTTAGCACATATTAATGGTTTTGATCATAGAAAAATGCTCATCAATTTTGCCTTTACAGGCGTTCTAGGGGAAGAAGATTTTCCTGAAAAGAACGATTATATGTTTAGAGGTAAAAAAGCATGTACAATATGGGTTCTATTAAAAGAAGGAACAATTAATACTATTGAAGGTTTAGCTGAAATTAAAGATGATAAAAACGTAATTTTTGTTTTAGACAGATTTAAGGAAGGCGATAGTGTTAAAAAAGAATGGCTAGGAACTGAGAGACAAGTTTTTTCTCGTATTTACGTTGTAGCTGATTCAATTGAAGAATTGAATTCTAAAATGACAGAGTTTAAAGAAAAGTTAGTAATTACAGATAATTCTGGAAATGATATGATATTGACATGGCCAGAAACAATAAATGCTAAAAACTACCTTTAAAACTAACATATAGCATTAACTATTTATTAAAAAATATGGAAAATAAAACAGCCGTTATTACAGGTGGCTCTAGAAATATAGGTTTAGCAATAGCTGAGAAATTTTACGCTATTGGTTATAATGTAGCCATTTTAAGTGTTTCTGAAAACAGTGCAAAAAAAGCTGCTAAAAATATTGATGACACAGGCAAAAAAGTAATTGGATACAGATGTGACGTTACAAATGTATCATCGGTTGAAGAAACTCTTGAACATATTAATTCGCACTTTGGCGGAATAGATATTCTCGTAAATAGTGCCGGTATTTTAGACATGGCTAGCATAGAAGAAACCTCTATTGAAGAATGGGATAATGTTATGGCTGTTAACCTTAGAGGTACGTTTACCATGATTCAAAAATCAATTCCATATTTGGAAAAGAGTAAACATCCGAGAATTATAAACTTATCGTCCAATTCAGGTAGAATGGGAGGATTTGAAAATGGAATGGCCTATAGCGCATCTAAAGGTGGAATTATAGCATTGACATATGGTTTAGCCAGAAGACTTGCCAAAAAAAGAATTACAGTGAACTGTATTGCACCAGGGACTATAGAATCAGATATGTCTGCGGCACGTAGCCCTGAAGTTTTAAAGAAATTAAAAGAAAGATTTCCTTTAGAAAGATTTGGAACACCTAAAGAAGTTGCAGCTGCGGCTTGCTATTTTGCAAGTGACGATGCTGGCTTTACAACTGGTTCAGTTCTAGATGTGAACGGAGGATTATTCATGGGATAAAATAAAAAATATGAAATCAAATATATTAGAATCATTTAGTTTAGCCGGTAAAAAAGCAATAGTAGTTGGTGGCGCCGGTGACCTTGGAAAAGCTATGGTTGAGGCGATATCTCAAGCAGGTGCGCAAACTGTAGTCATAGACTTTGATGAAAAAGTTTTTGACATTTGCGAGCAATTCAGAAAAGATGGCCTAAAAGTAGATGCTTTACGAGCAGATATTAGTAAAATAGCTGAAATAAAAGAATCTTATCAATCTGCATTAGATTTACTAGGAGGAAAAGTAGATATTTTGATTAATTCTGCAGGAATTCAAAGAAGATACCCTAGTGAAGATTTCCCTGATGAAGAATGGAGTAAGGTAATTGCTATTAATCTAGATGCTACTTTCTATTACTGCAAATATGTTGCAAAAAACATGTTAGAAAATGGAGGTGGAAAAATAATTAATATTGCTTCTTTGATGAGTTTCTTAGGAGGAATTACTATTCCGGCTTATGCAGCATCAAAAGGAGGCGTAGGTCAATTGACAAAAGCACTATCAAATGATTGGGCAGCAAAAGGTATCTGTGTTAATGCTATAGCACCTGGTTATATGGATACTCAACTCAATACAGCTTTGATAAACGATAAAAAAAGAACCGAAGAAGTTTTCATTAGAGTTCCCATGAAAAGATGGGGTAATGGCGAGGATTTAAAAGGGTTGACAGTATTCTTATGTTCTTCTGCTAGCGACTACATTACTGGTACTGTTATACCTGTAGATGGAGGATATTTAGGAAGATAAATTATCTAATTTTTAGATTTTAATTAAACAATTAGTAAAAAAATAATAGGTTCGTAAAATTAAATTGAAGTCATTAATCCGATTAAAATGTTAGAAAACAATTTTATTAGGTGATAATACTAGATTCAATAATTTTACGACCTATTTATATAGTACATAAAAGGAATATAGCAATTTTGATTTCTATTATTGCCCTCTTATTACTAATATACCAATGTTAACTCCGATTCTAAAATTTTGACTAAAACATTAGCAACCAGTAATGAAATTAAGCATAATTATTCCTTTATATAATAAGGAAAAATATATTGAGCGCTGCTTGCAGAGTCTATTAGACCAAGGATTATCTTCAACCGATTACGAGATAATCATTGTTGATGATGGCTCAAAAGATTCTAGTGTTGTAACTGTTAATGATTATGTAAATAAAAAAAACATAGTCAACATAAAATTGATTTCGCAAATTAACCAAGGTCCAAGTGCTGCTCGTAATAATGGATTACGGATAGCTGAAGGAGATTATCTCTATTTTCTTGATGCAGATGATTTATTATCTAAAAACGCATTAAATGTTCTTCTATCCTTATTAAATGATAAGCATCTTGATATTTTAGAATTTGATACTAAAGAAATTGAAGAAGGAAAATTAACCAATTTACCCAATATAAACTTAAAGGACATAAACGATAAAAGTACCGCTATAATGAAAGGTACTGATTTCATTGCTCAAAATGATTTAAGAAATCAAGCCTGGCGGTATTTAATCAATAGAAAATTTCTTTTAAATACAGGTATTCTATTTCTTGAGGATATGAGAGCATACGAAGATCTAATTTTTACTGCAAGTGTTTTTTTAGCATCGACTAGAACCTTAAAAGTTAATATTGACGCACATAGGTATATTAAGGTTGCTGGTTCTATAGTTACCACTAAAAACCCTAAAAAAAATCTAGAATTTGTTTTAGGTATGGTAAAAGCAGTTGAAGAACTAGATAAGCTAATCAAAAATTACGATAAATCATTAGCAGAAAACAAACTAGTTATAAAAAAATTAAAAGCAAAGCAACAGGCAGTAGTTTACGCTTTAATTATACGCGCATTTAAATATCGACTTAATTCAAAAGATTTAAATATAATATTAGATCAAATGAAAACGTTAGATGCTTATCCAATTGACCCTAAATTAGGCGGAGTTGGAAATAATAACCTAACAGAGAAATTAGTTTTGCTACCTATTATCAATAACAAAACCTTACTTCTAGTAGGCTTAAATACTTCAAAGAAACTTTCATTTCTTTTAAATTAAAAAATAACAAAATAGGCTTTGGTATAAAAATTACCAAAATGCTTTATTACTTGAACTAAAATATATAAATATGATTTGTTTCCTTGTACCTGTAAAGAGTAAGAAACTTTCTTCTGATTGGGATAAATTCAGTGAACTGGTAAACCGTAGTCTAAAATCAATCAATGGTCAAAAAGACAAGGATTTTCAAATAGTAGTTGCTTGTCATGAATTACCTACTAACAAATTTGAACATCCACAAGTTCATTATATACAAGTTGATTTTGATATACCAAAATTAACTAATGAGGATTGGGAAAAAGATAGGCAGCTCAAAGAAGGTGATAAGGCAAGAAAAATACAAAGCGCATACTCATATGCCATAGACAAATTTAATATAGATTATTTTATGGTTGTTGATTCTGATGATTGTATTGATAATGGTATTAGCAAATATGTAAACAGTAGAATCAAGGACAATCTTCCTGGTTGGTATGTTGACAAAGGTTATTTCTATACAGAAGGAAGTAAATTTGCTTTTATGATTCGTAGTAATTTTAATGTTAGATGTGGTACTTGTATTATCATTAAGAAAGAATTATTTCAACAGGTAATACAACAAGAGCCATATCTCTATTATTTTCATGAGACCATAGAGCTTGATGATAATCTTTCTTTAATACCATACCCAAAACCAGCCGCATTATATAGTATGGCAAATGGAGAGAACCACTATATGTCCCAGTCAAAAATGATGAACCTTGTAAATCAAACCAAATTTTTGACAATAAGTCATATTAAAAGCCTTTATTCTAAAATAACAAGATACAGACCTAGGTACATAGGAAATAGATTTAAGAAATCATTTAATTTTTATAATATTTCTTAAAACATAAAATTATAGCTACTTAAAATTTCCAAATAACAAAGCTTCAACCTAAATCTCAATATCAGTGAATTTAGTTGAAGCTTTTACATTAAAAATACCAAATTTTCAAAATTACTTTACATATTTAATTTACTGTAAAATAATAATTAGATTTACTTTATCACATGTGCTCATCGCATATATAGCAATCTTCCCGTATTACGATATTTTCACTTAATTCTTTTGAGGTAAAATTAATTCATAAATAAAAACGGTATAAAATTTTCAAAAAAACAACCGTAAAATATTTTACTTTACTGATATACATAAGAATACACATTCAAAACCATTCATTTCATATTACCAATAATTAGGTAACTATAATTCTTCTTACAAATTTCAGCACTTAAAATGTTGAAGTTGTGCATTTCAACGATCTTTTTAAATTATTCTGGTATTTGATAGACCAAAAAGATACTTTCGTCGTAAATAAGTCGCAATTTGTCGTTAATGTTCTCTTCCCCAAGTTTAACAGACAACAACTTATATTCATATTATATAGCACATTATAAACTGAAATCTTTAACTATTTAATTATCAATAACTCCACTAAACATTAATTATGAAATTAAAAATTACTCTTTTATTACTATTACAAGCATTTTGCTTTAATCAGGTCTACGCACAATGTAGTGGTGCAGATTTTGAGGAAGAAAATGGAATTGCTATTTTAGAATTGGATTCAAAAACTTCAGGAAGTTGGCGAAAAGAATCAACGTCTGGTTCGTCTGGAGGTTCAGCATTGACTTATAGAGGAAGTAATTACTTCAACTCACCTGGAAATTCAACAATTACATATCAAGTAAGAATAAACTCTTCTGGTACTTATAGATTTATTTGGCGTAACAGAATTAGCGTTATAGCTAGTAGCAATGCCAGTACAGAACATAACGATTCTTGGTTAAAAATCAATGCTTCTAATTTTTATGGGCAAAGCGGCAGTAGCAGAATTTATCCTGGAGGATCAGGAAGAACTCCTACTCCAGAAGGTGCAAGCTCAGGAGGATGGTTTAAAGTATATACCAATACTATCGACTGGAGTTACAGTACTAAAACCAGTGACAATGATGCACATGCAGTTTATGCAACATTTAATAGTGCCGGTGTTTACTCCATTCAAGTTTCTGCAAGATCGAATGGCCATACCATTGATAGAATGGTACTTTACAAAGAAGGTAGTTATTCTGCAGCTCAAGCTGAAAGTTTATCTAGAGCAGAGACTAAATGTTCTGGTGGTACGACTACACCTACCCCAACTCCTACAACAAATGAAGCACCTACTGTAAATATTACTAGCCCAAGTAATGGTCAAACTATTACAAGTGGTAGTTCAGTTACGGTACAATTATCTTCAAGTGATCCAGATGGTAACATTACTAGTCATGAACTTTCTGTAAATAACAGCTTAGTTGATACGGACGGTGTAAACTACAGTCCTTACACATTGACTAATATTCAACCAGGTAGTTATGTTATTTCAGCAAAAGTAACAGATAGCAATGGCGCTTCTGACACTAGTACAGTAAATATAACGGTTACTGGTGGTGGTACAACTAACCCAGAGCCAGAACCTGAACCAACTCCACCAGCATCAAACACTGCTCCAACGGTAGATATTTCAAACCTAAATGATGGTCAGACTATCTCAGCTGGATCTAATGTTTCTGTTGCAATTAATTCAAATGACACCGATGGTAGTATCGTAAAGCACCAAGTATATGTTAATGATGTATTGGTAGATACTGATGGTACAAACTATACACCCCACATTATAGAAGATATTAGTTCTGGTAATTATTCCATTAGAGCTACCGTAACTGATAACTCAGGCGAGACAACTTCAGATACTGTTGTTATTACTGTGAATGATGATGATGAACCAACTACAAATCCGACACCTCCTACATCAAGTTCTGATCCTGCAGTAAGCATTACCAATCTTACTAATGGTCAAAGTTTCAATGCCGGCTCTGATGTATCAGTCAATTTAACTGCTTCTGATGCCGATGGTAGTGTTGTTAAGTATCAAATTTTCGTAAATGATGTTTTAGTTGACACAGATGGCGCAAATTACACTCCTCATATTATAAGCAGCATTAGTAATGGAAATTATGAAATAAAAGCTACTGTTACAGATAATGATAACAATACAAATTCTGCCGTAGTCAATATTGCAGTAGGACCTGCTACAACTCCTACTCCACCAACAAGTGGTAATCAAGCACCGACAGTTCAAATAACTTCATTAAGCGAAGGACAGGTTATATCTGTAGGAGAAGAAGTTTTAGTTGATGTAATTGCTAATGATAGTGATGGTGATGTTATTAAGTATCAGGTCTATATTGATGGAGATTTAGTTGATACTGATGGAGAAGTATATACTTCTCATCCTTTTCAAGAATCTACATCAGGAAATTACCAAGTTCAGGTAGTCGTTACTGATAATGATGGTGCTACAGGTTCTGATATAATAAATGTTTCAGTTGGATCTGGTGGATCTACTCCAACAACACCAACTACACCTTCACTAACATTAAATCTAATTGATGCGATATCTAATGCTAATATTGGTACTTTGTCAAATGGATTAGCTTTAAGCTCATCAAATACACAAAATGTAAATGTTAGAGCAAATGTTCCTTCTGAAGCGCAAAGTGTACTATTAGTACTTTCAGGAGCGCAGAGTGAAACAAGATATGAAAATGTTGCACCATATGCTTTATTTGGAGATGTAGATGGTGACTACAATGCTGCTAACCTTTCTAATGGCTCTTACACTTTAAAAGTGTCCGCATATTCAGGTACTAATGGAAGTGGGTCTCTTGTTGCTACAGAAACAATAAACTTTAGTGTTGGTTCAATTACAAATAAAACTGCATATGCTTTTCCTAACCCTGTTCAAACAGATGGTAAAGTATCAGTTCATCTACCAAAAGGTAATGGTGGTAATTACGAATACACCGTTTCTAATGCGATGGGAATTCAGTTAGAAAAAGGTACATTTAAAGCTGGAGAATCTGAGACAGATATTGATCTTGAATTATCTAATATAGGAAGACAAACGAAGGGTGTCTACTATTTAAGTATTTCAAAAGGTGGTTCTAATCAAATCATCCCACTTTTAAGACAGTAGTTGATAAAGTAACTAATATAAAAGTCGGCTTCTATTTTCAGTTGCCGACTTTTTTTATTTAATAAATTACAGAGAAATTAATTTTACCTTCAGATAATAACAGCAATATATACTAAGTCCAAAATAGTTCTAAACAAATTAATATATTGTATTTTAAGAAACCCTAAAAAGGTGATAAATTTAGAACAGAAGTATTTTATTAGATATGAATTCTCTTACAGAAAATATCAATGAAATAGCTATTTTTACAGTACTAGAAGTTTAAGAATTATTATATGAACTTAATTACATTTATTAAGTTTATATAGCAACTAACTATTCTTCATGGAAGTCTACATATAAGACAGATTTATAAAGAAAAAGTATTCTTCAAACTTAAAGCAAAATGAAAAAAGGGTTGATTCTATTATTTATAGTAATTATAATTCAATCATGCGGAGTTGATTTAGATGTATTAGAATATGCGGATACAGAGCCAATAGATGATGGAATAGATATTTTGTTAATCTATCCGGAAAACGAATCTGTAATTAATGAAGGTACAAATGTATCCGGAACCGAAAGCAGATTAGTTTTTAAATGGTCAAATAAAAATGATGATAATTTTAGTCCTTATAGCTTGCAACTTATTAACTTAAATAGCAATGACACTATTATTTATGAGAGCTTAGAATCTGAATCTGCAATAACTCTGCAAAGAGATGTTGAATATTCTTGGTTTGTAACAGGTATAGCAGATAGTAAAAGTAATACCTGGTCATTTTATAACAATGGACCTGAAATTGATTCCAATGCACCTGTTCCAGCAATAGCTATCTCCCCTGTTAGTGGTGCTTCGATATCTCAAACAAGTACCACAGTAAACCTAATCTGGCAATCTGAAGACCCTAACAATGATATTACAGCATATGATTTATATTTTGGGGAAATAGAAGATCCCGATATTTATGAGAACGATATTACCACTTCCAGATATAATGACATACCTGTTGAAGCTGGCAAAATCTATTATTGGAAAATTGTAACCAAAGACAGTGTAGGCAATAAGTCCACCTCAGAAGTCTTTACTTTTAGTGTAGGTTAAAATTGTAATTTATAACTTATAGAAAAGGACTGTAGTAAAAATTTACATAAACAAAAAGCCCGATAAATGTCTAAAACACATATCGGGCTTTTCTTATATCTTAATCTGTTAAAATTCTTGTATAACAAACTCAGATCGTCTGTTTACTGCATGCTTTTCTTCTGGACAATATGTATTGTCATCACAATCATTTAATAACATAGATTCCCCATATGCCTCTGTCATTAATTTATCTTCAGAAATACCTTTGGAAATTAGGTAAGCTTTAGTTTTATCAACTCTTCGTTGAGATAACCAATCGTTATATTTAGAAGTTCCTCGAGAATCTGTATGAGAAGTAATCTTTAATGTTAATGCTGGAATTTCCTCTAGAACTAGAGCTAAAGAATCCAAAACTATTTTTGATGACGGATTAACGTAAGATGAATTTAACGCAAAGTAAACATTTCCTAAATTTTCTATCTTAGATTTGATTTCTGCTTTTCGTCTATTCATAGCATCTACTTTTGCTTTTTCAGCAGCAGCTAATGCATCAACCTCTTGTTGCTTCTTAAGTCTTTCTGCCAATAAGGCTTCGTCCTTCAAACGATTTACTTCATTAATAGAATCTGTTTGGCGTTGCTTTTCTTTTTCAATTGCCGCTAATAATTCTAACTTCTCTTCACCTCGTTTAGAAAGACCTTTTTCAATTCCGAATTGATAAACAACTCCAGCGGCATGTTGTATATGATTAGTAGCCCCTTCTCCCTGGCTCATAGCCCATTTTCCCGTAGAATTGAAGTCTAACCCCCATCTGTCTGAAAACCATGTTCTAAAACCTACAACTGCATTATATGTTCCCCTACCTTTATTATTAGCATCAGTATAACCAGCTCCGATACCAACATAAGGATCAAACCAACCTGTTTCTCCTATAATTTTATTTAAATCATACGTTATTCTACCATCTAATCCATAATAATTGATATTTTCAGTTATAAAGACTCCATCAATATTATTACCTTCTTTATATTGATTGTAGGTTCCTATAGCCTCTAAACCTAGACCACTCTTGAAATACCTACCAATACTTACTCTAGATGGAAATGGAACGATATTCCACTCTTCCCCTACGTTAAAGATACCATCAAAAACATTACCTGAATCATCTACAGCATTTAAGCCAACACCGAAAATCCAAGAACTCTGCACAATACTATCTTTTGCAGTAATCTGAAGTTCATCTTGGGCATAACCGACAGATGAAAACATGAGGAGTAATAAAAAACTAAAAAAAGTAGTAGTTTTCATAATTATAAATTTGGGGTTACAAAATGTAAAATTAGTTGTTGATGAGAAGGTTAACAAATAATTACCATGTACAGTAATTAAAATCGTTTGGTAGTCGAATGTAGAATTATTATCGACTAATTACTTCATAATTTTTAGAGTTTTTGTACTTAAAGGCAACTTATACACGCTGAAAGGACTTACAATAAAATTATTTTCTTCTTTAGAAGCTGTAGTTTTAAGCTTATGAATTTGCAAATTATCAACCTTCTCATTCAATTTTAAATTAGCATAATTGGAAGCTGTACTGTCCCCACACCAAATTAGTATCATTTCGCTATTAAAATCTATTGAAGGCGGAGTCAATCCTGGTTTTCTTGTTCGATTTATCTTGCCATAAAAGGCATTTAAATCTTTTTGATTTTTTATTAAAATATACTCTTCTTGTTCAAAGCCGCTATAATTTTCATTTAAGATAAGTTCCATACCTATTTCATTAGATTCTTGCAAATTACTTTGAGCAGTACTTTTACAAGAATTCAATTGAATTATTGCCAATAAAATTAAACAAATAGAATATTTAAACATTTTTGAATCTTCCGTTATAAGCCCTTTCATATACCTCCTCATAAAGAGGTACTACTTTTTGAATATCAAAACGTTGTGCTTCTTTTAAGGCATTAAGTTTAAATCGTTCCAAAACACTATCATTCTTTAAAATGGTGATTGCCTTAGCTGCCATATCGCTTATATCACCTACATCACTTAAAAATCCGCTAACGCCTTCTGTATTCACTTCTGGTATACCACCTGCATTACTAGAAATAACAGGAACTTTATTAATCATGGCTTCTAGAGCAGCAAGACCAAAACTTTCGGATTGAGACGGTAAGAGAAATAAATCTGAAAAGCATAAAATCTTATCTATCTCATTACTATTACCTAAGAATATAACTTTATCCGCTATACCTAATTCTTCACACAAACGTTCAGCACCTGCCTTTTCAGGACCTTCACCTACCATAATTAGTTTTGAAGGAATCTCTAACTGTATTTTACTAAATATTTTAATAACGTCTGGTATACGCTTTACTTTTCTAAAATTACTAATATGAGTAACAATACGTTCATCTTCAGTTGCCATGTTAGATCTTTGACAATCCGTAAAAGATGTACTATATTTTTTAGCATCTATAAAGTTAGGGATAACTTCTATATCACCCTGTATATCAAAAGTATCTAAAGTTCCTTGTTTTAAACTTGTTGAAACTGAAGTAACTACATCCGACTGATTTATGCTAAAGGTAACCGCAGGCTTATAAAATGGATGTTTACCTACTAAAGTAATATCCGTACCATGCAATGTTGTAATCATAGGTACGTATATACCTTCTTCTTCTAACATCTTCTTAGCCATATACCCAGCGTACGCATGAGGTATAGCATAATGCACATGTAAAAGATCTATTTTATGAAGTTTAATAGTATCGACCAACTTACTGGATAATGCAAGTTCATAAGGTTGATAATGAAAGAGTGGATATTCTGGCACATGAACTTCATGAAAAAATATCTTATTACTCAACAACTCTAAACGCACAGGCTGCTTATAAGTAATAAAATGAATCTCATGACCTCTATTTGCCAATGCAATTCCTAATTCCGTTGCTACAACACCACTACCACCAAAGGTAGGGTAACATACTATTGCTATTTTCATTACAACAAAATTACCTTTTTTAATTCAGAATTGAATCGTAAATGGCTTGTTGAATTCTTGTTCTTAACCCAGATTTAACTAAAAGTGTGTTAGATGCGGAAGGATATGTTCTATTAGATAAAAATACGTAGACTATTTCTTCTTCTGGATCAGCCCAAGTATACGTGCCAGTAAAACCACTGTGCCCAAAACTTTTTCTAGAAACACAACCACATGTAGGACCACTGTGTTGCAACTGTGGCTTATCAAAACCTACTCCCCTACGCACATTGTTATCACAGAAATAACAAGTATTGAATTTTTTAACTGTCCTAGAATCGAAAAACTTAGTCCCGCCATAATACCCATCTTGTAGATACATCTGCATAATCTTGGCAATGTCATTAGAGTTACTAAAGAGACCGGCATGACCACCCACGCCTGCTTGCATTGCAGCACCCATATCATGAACGTAACCCTGTACTCTACCATACCTATAATAGTTATCTTCCTCAGAAGGAACAATCTTATTCTTGTCAAACTTCTCTAAAGGATTATATGAGGTATGATTTGCTCCTATTCTACTGTAAAGAAAATTAGATGTTAATCCGTCTAACCTTTGACCGTAACTTTCTTCGACTACCTTTTTCATTACATAATATGGTACGTCGCTATAACGGTATCTGTTAGACTTTAAATCTTGTCTACCTATTCTATTGTAAATTGAATCTTTATATGCATCCGCTAAATATAGATTGTCATAAACTTTTGTTGAAAAACCAGGCAATGGTTTATTTCTATAAAATTCACCTGATGGTTTTTTATTTTCGTCTAACGTATTTATGTAAAACGGAATCCAAGCTGGTAAGCGACCATAATGAGAAAGTGCCTTTAAAACGGTAACATTTTTAATTTCAGTGTTAGAATAATTTGGCACCAACTCTTCAAAAGTATTGTTCAAACCTATTCTACCTTCCTCTTCCATCTTCATTACCATTGGCAAAGTGGCCAATATCTTGGTTAAAGAAGCAAGATCATAAATGTAATCGTTGGTTATTTTTTCTTTACTATCATAGGTAGGTTTCCCAAAACTTTTCTGATAAATTACTTTTCCTTTTCTAGCAACTAAAACTTGAGCACCAGGAAACATTAAACTATCTAAACCATGGCTCATTAATTCATCTATTTCTCTAAGTCCTTTTGAGCTCATACCAACACGCTCTGGTATACTATATCCCAATCTACTTAATGATTTTACCTGAACGCCTGTATGTACAGGAAATTCTGGATGTGCAGAAACAGGTATTTTACCTGTAGCACTAACAGCTCCAAATAATACTTCTGCAGTTTTCTCTTGTGCAATAGCACTATTTTGATAAGACATGACTACGCCATCAATCATATCATATGATTTAACATCCAATAAAGCATATGGCTTAGCAAATACACAAAGTATAAGGTTAGAGGTACGTTCACTTCCTATTGCTTGCAACCAGTTTAGTTCTTTAGTTGAAAACTTATAGGACTTCCACGGACTTTCATTACTCTTATGATGACCAACAATAACTAAATTAAAATCTTTTAACTTAGCCTTTAAGGTATTGATATCATTTACCTCTACTACTGTAACATCGGCATAATTCTTTAATCCTTTTATGAAAGCCTCGTTATCAGAATCGCCCATTTTAACATAAGCGATTTTCTTATTGTCAAGATTTTTAATAGACAGTATATCTAACTTATTCTTTACAACCGTAATTGCATTCTCAATAGCTTGCTCGTAAATAATATCATCTTCTAAGCTATTTAAATCTTCGTATAAATTATTTAAAGCAATAGGTCTGTACTTATTTAAGCCTGCCTTATATTTTGCCATTAAAATCTTTTTGACAGAATAAGCCAATCGCTCTTCAGACAACTTACCCTTATCATAAGCCTTTGCTAATTTTTCTTTTGCGCTAACAATATTTTCAGGCATTAACAACATATCGTTACCTGCCATAAAAGCATCTAGTTCTACGCTACCATCTTTACCTTTCGTAGACACCCCTTTCATATTCAGTGCATCGGTAAATATCAATCCTTCGTAACCTAATTCTTCTTTTAGAATACCTGATATAATTTGTTCGGATAATGAAGAAGGCATTCCTTTTTTCATCTCAAGCGCAGGCACTTCTAAGTGAGCAACCATAATACTACTTAAACCAGAACTAATTAATTTTTTAAAAGGATAAAGTTCTAGGCTGTCCAATCGTTTTCTCGAGAACGGTATAACCGGCAAATTGTGATGCGAATCTACCTCTGTATCTCCATGCCCAGGAAAGTGTTTTCCATTTGCCAATACTCCTGCACTCTCCATTCCGCGTGTAAAAGCTATTCCCTTTGCAACTACATTATCCCTATCCTCTCCAAAAGAACGATTACCTATAATTGGATTTTTTGGATTTGTATTGATATCTAAATCAGGCGCAAAATTTATATGAACACCTAATCGTTTTGCATGCTTACCTATTTGGTAGCCTACTTTTTCAACAATAGAATTATCTTGAATTGCACCCAAGGTCATATTCCACGGGAAAGCATAAGTAGAATCTAAACGCATAGATAGTCCCCATTCCGCATCCATACCAATAAGTAGTGGAACTTTTGAGGCTTCTTGATAATCATTGGTAAGTTTAGCCTGACGTACAGGACCACCTTTAGAAAAAATTACTCCGCCTAAATGCTCTTTTACTATTAAGTTCTTAATTAAATCTGTTGCCTGCTTACTTTGATTGGAAGCAACGCTTACCATAAATAGCTGACCTAACTTTTGGTCCAAACTCATTTGATTGTACTGAGCATCTACCCATCTCTGCTGATTGGTGCTATCCTTAGTTACTAAAGGATTTTGAGCTAATATACTGGAACAGCAAAACAACCCACAAATAAGAATAAAAATATAGCGCATAAAAAAATATGTACTGAGATAACTATTATGGATTGAAATTATTGCATTTCATCGATAAAACCCAATAAATTCTGATACTTAAGAAGAAATTATGTTAAAGGAAACGAGCATGCCAACTCTCAGAAGCAGGTACTTCCCAGTGTTCCAAATACTCTCCCTTATTGGCAACCAGATTGTTAAATACAATCGTGTTTTTTGAAATGGCTTTTTGCTTTGCCATAGCCTTAAAATCAATTAAGCTTTTGTAAGCTACAAACTCTCCTTGTTTATAAGATACATTCATTTTATCCAGCAACAGAACATCATATTTCTTTTCTAATGCCTGTATAAAATGTACCGATGCATCTATAGAACAACCGGTAGCACCTTGGTTAGTTTGATCAAGGGCAATGACTATAAATCTTCTGTACTTAATTTCATAACCTGCATTTAAATCATTGCCATGCGCAGTCCATGATGTTAAAAAAGTATCTAAGTCCGTTCCAATTTCTGCAATTTCCTTTTCAGAAAACGATCGATTACATTGGTATATCCAAACTCTTGAAGTATCTGGTAATGTGTTAAATTCTACTAGCAAATTTCGCTTCTTTAAATTATAAATCTTCTGCAGCTGCAATCATTTCAGCGATATCCATTACTGCAACATCATCTTCCTTTTCCTTATTCTTCACACCATCGGTCATCATAGTATTACAAAAAGGACAACCTGCCGCTATAATTTCCGGTTTAGTCTCTAAGGCTTGCTCCGTACGTTCAATGTTCACATCTTTATCACCTTTTTCCGGTTCCTTGAACATTTGTGCACCACCTGCACCGCAACAAAGACCTCTTTGCTTACAGCTCTTCATTTCAATAAGCTCGGCATCCAACTTTCTAATTAAATCCCTTGGTGCTTCATACACTCCATTTGCCCTACCTAAATAGCAAGGATCATGAAAAGTGATACGCTTACCTTTAAAACTACCGCCCTCCATGGAAATTCTACCTTCGGACAGCAAATCCTTTAAAAACTGAGTGTGGTGCACTACTTCATAGCTACCACCTAAGCCAGGATATTCATTTTTAATAGTATTGAAACAATGCGGACATGCTGTTACTATTTTTTTTATTTCATAAGCGTTCAGCACCTCTATATTAGTAACTGCTTGCATCTGAAACAAAAACTCATTACCAGCACGTTTTGCAGGATCACCGGTACAACTTTCTTCTGTACCAAGTACCGCAAAAGAAACATTCGCCTTATTTAAAATCTTTACGAAGGCTTTCGTTATTTTCTTTGCTCTATCATCAAAACTACCAGCACAACCTACCCAAAACAAAACTTCAGGTACAGTTCCCGACGCAAAAAACTCTGCCATTGTAGGCACTTTTAATTCACTTGCCATATCTATCTTTAAGATTCTTTACTCCAATTTAAACGGTCCATTTGGTTAAATGGCCAAGGTGCTCCATTATTCTCAATATTACCCATCATATTATTCAAATCTGTTGGAGCCGCAGATTGTTCCATTACCAAATACTGTCTCATATCCATAATTATGGAAAGAGGGTCAATACTAATTGGGCAGGCTTGAACACAGGCATTACAAGATGTACATGCCCATAATTCTTCTGGGGTAATATAATCATTCAACAATTGTTTACCGTCATCTTTAAACTCGCCTTTATTAGCATCGATATTCTTACCAACTTCTTCTAGACGGTCACGAGTATCCATCATAATTTTACGAGGAGATAATTTTTTTCCTGTCTGATTTGCCGGGCATTCGCTAGTGCAACGACCACATTCCGTACAGGTATAAGCATTTAGTAATTGTACCCAACTCAAATCTTGCACGTCTGATGCACCAAACTTATCTGGAACAGCAGCATCTTCTGCAGGTTCAGCATAAGGATCAGCATCTGGGTCCATCATCATTTTAACTTCATCAGTAACTGATTGCAAGTTTTTGAATTGTCCCTTTGGTGTCAACTTCCCATAATACGTATTTGGGAATGCAAGTAAAATATGTAAGTGCTTTGAGTAGTAAAGATAATTTAGGAAAAATAAAATTCCAGCAATATGCAGCCACCAAGCTGTACGCTCTAATAATACCAAACTAGAAATTGACATACCTTCAAACATAGGAGCAATCATACTACTAATAGGAAATGCTCCAGCAGTTACATAGTGATCAGCACCCATTTGTTGCAACTGATAATCTGCACCGTTCATTGTTAAGAAAAGAACCATCAAGACCAATTCAATGTAAAGAATCAGATTACCATCTTTCTTTGGCCAACCTTCCATTTCAGGTTTAAAAAATCGTTTTAATTTAATAACGTTTCTTCTAATCCAGAAAATAACTACTGCAACGATAACCAATAGTGCAAGTACTTCAAAAGAACCAATTAAGAAATCATATACAGGACCTAAAACAGCAAACATTCTATGTGTACCAAAAATACCATCTAAAATAATTTCTAGTACTTCAATATTGATAATCACAAAACCAACATAAACAATGATATGTAATGCACCTGCAATAGGCCTCACTACCATTTTTGATTGCCCTAGGGCAATCATTGCCATGTTTTTCCAACGTTGCGGTTTATCATCGGTCAACGATTCTTCTTTTCCCAAGAAAATATTTCTTTTCAACTTAGAAACATTCCTTACAAAAAAACCAATACCTGCTATAAGCAGTATTACAAAAATTACATTAGGGAGATATTGCATATAATTAAGTCTTCTTTACTCGATAATCTATGTTTAAATGCCCCGACACTTTGGTCGAAATATTAACTTTGTTTTCAATTTAATGCCTTGCGGAATTCCTCAAAGGATTTTTAATTCTCAATAGCATTGGTTGCTGGATCATTTTCTGGCAACTCGTAGTCTTTCTGTTTTTTACCAAACACAGAAACATTTACATACCTTTTTGGGTTCAAACGAAAATCCTGCAGCAGAAGATCTAGTTCACGTGATGCATTATTTAAGTTATTGTATAGTTCCTTATCATTCATAAGTAAACCAAGTGAACCATCACCATTTTCTATTTTTGCAGTTACTTGATCCAAACTAGCCATTGTAGATTCTAAACTAGCTAAAGTTCTTCCTAGTCCGGCAGAATTTAAAGAATCTGAAAGTTTTGCGAAATTAGCTGTCAACTGTTCAAAATTTTCGAAAGAGTTATTTAGCTTATCCTTATTTGTATCTAAAACGGAGTTAAGCTGAGTTGCACTACCGTTAAGGCTAGTAATTAATGTATTTAAGCCACCAATAACTTCTTTTAATTCTTTTTTAGTCTTTTCATCTAAAACTGAATTAACATTAACCAAAACGGAGTCTGCTCCAGAAATAGCAGATTCAACCTTACGAACTAAAGGATTTAACTTCTGCTGTGCCAAATCTGTTATCCCCGGTCTTGTTTCTGTACGTAATGTATCACCAGATTGCGCTAAAGCCTCATCAAAAACAGGTTTAATCTGTAATCCCTTACCACCAATAATACCGGTATCATAAAGTTCAACAGTACTATTTTTAGAAAACTTAAATTCATTGCCAACAGTAAAAGTTACCAATAAATTTCCTCTCTCATCTAAAAATTTGATGTCATTGACCTTACCAACACTGAATCCGTTAATAGAAACAGTGGTACCGGATTGTAAGCCACCAACATTAGGGTATACGGCAAAAAACGTTTTACTATTGTCAAAAATAGGAGTCGACTTTAAATAGCTGAACCCCATGATGAACAGCAATATGCCACCAATAACGATAATTCCTGTTTTTAATTCTCTAGATAGTTTCAAACAAATATGTTTTTAGTCCTCTCAAAATTATGAATAAATTTTGCAACTTATGGCCTTAAATTAGAAACCTCATCAATAGCGTCTTGAATTGGAATTCTTTCACCTAATTTATAAGCAACAATATAAGCAGTTGCATATCCTTTTTCCTGGGCTTGAGTCTGCATCATTTTAGCTTCTCTATATGACCTTGTTTCACCATACATATAACGATATAAGTTTTTATATGGCTCTTGAGATAGATTAGATAATCCTTTAAAGTTGCTAGAATTAAGTGCTACATTTTTACTACTTGCCATTAATTGAATTTTAAAGACAATAGAATTTGCAACTTCTTTTTCATTGATTGCTTCCTTAACCTTAACGACAGGCGCATCCGCCACTTCTTTTACTTCTTCAACTTTTGGTGGCGTTTTAACTTCTATTGGTTTCTCTACTTCGGCAACTACTTCTTTTACAGGCTCAACAACAGCCTCTTTGACCGGATCCACAACAACCTCTTTCTTATCCTCAACCTTTTCAACAATTTCTTTGGTAATTGGTGGGGCTGTAGGTTTAGTTACTACGGTTTCAACATTCTCTATAGTTGGCTGAACTCCTTCTTTATAATGCAAAATTGCTTTGGCTATAGCATCCCCCATTTCATTTTGCCCTTTTGTAGAGTTTAAATAAGCACCTTCATCTTTATTTGTCAAAAAACCTGTCTCTACTAAAACACTTGGCATAAATGTTTGATGTAAAACAATAAACCCTGCCTGTTTTACTTTTCTATCCGTTCTTTTAAGTTGATTAGAAAAATTTTCCTGAATCATTGAAGCTAATGCAACACTTTGATCTAAAAATTCTTCTTGCATTATTGTAAGCCCGATAACCGATTCTGGAGAATTAATATCGTAATCAGCATATCTATTCTCGTAATTATCCTCTAAATAAATTACCGAGTTTTCTTTCTTGGCAATCTCAAAATTTTGCTTGTTGGCATGAAGTCCTAATACAAAGGTTCCTGCCCCATGAGCATCAGAAGTATGAGAATCACAATGTACTGACACAAATAAATCGGCATTTGCTTTATTTGCCACTTCCCCCCTAACATATAAATCAATAAACGTATCATCTTTACGAGTGTAAATAACCTTTATATCTTTATTCTTGGAAAGAATTTCACCTACTTTTAAAACAATGTTCAGGGCTATTTTCTTTTCTAAATAACCATTACCCAAGTTTCCGGGATCATGCCCACCGTGCCCGGCATCAAGTACAACTATAAATGGATCATCTGATATATTTTCCTTGTCAGACACTGTAAAAGACAGAAGTAATAACGCTGTGGTTAAAACTAAAGAAATGCTAAAGAATTTTATTTTCATATGTGTTAGGGATTTTATCGCCCTTATAATGGTTAAATTTATTGTAAGACCCTACATACGGATTAAAAAATATATGTAAGTTTGACATCTTAAATAACGGCTCATTGGACCGCCAAACCTTTACAAAAATAGGATATATAGCCTTGCAATCAAACAAACAATACTTACTTTTCCTATTCATGGTTTTTGCCAGTGCTTTTTATGCCACCGGTCAAGAAGGTAAAATTACGACTCTTAATATCAAAGCAGATAGAGATTCAATAATTGCGCCATTGTTCCCACCAACAGCGATTAGGGACTCTATAACCAACGATTCTTTAGTTGCAGATTCATTAAACCAAAAGCCTCCCTTACTTTTAGATAAGATAAAATACAAGGCAAAAGATTACGTAAAGTTAAGTCAAAAAGAAAATAAAATTTATCTGTATAACGAAGCAGAAATCTATTATCAAGATACCGAACTTAAGGCAGGTATCATCATTATGGATTATATTAAAAATGAAGTCTACGCCGGTAGAATGGTAGATTCCCTAGGCAACTATACGCAACTACCTTACTTTAAACAAGGTGAAAACATTGTAATACCAGATTCTATACGTTTTAATTTTGATACACAAAAAGCGCTCATCTGGAATTCTAGAACGGAACAGCAGGCAGCTGCTGGATCACTTGGTAGCGATGCTATGAAGGTATATGCTGAAATCACAAAAAAAGAAAATGATTCCGTATACTTTTTAAGCGAAGGAAAACTAACCACGTCAACAGACACTATAAATCCTGATTATTATATTAGAGTACGGAAGGCAAAGTTTGTTCCTAAAAAGAAGGTTATTGCCGGTTTTAGTAATCTTTATATTGCTGATGTACCAACTCCTATAGCCATGCCTTTTGCATATTTTCCACTTTCTCAAGGCAGATCAGCAGGTATTTTAATGCCCTCTTTTGGTAACGACCCAGATACTGGATACTTTCTTCAAGATATGGGTTATTATGTACCATTAGGCGATTATGCAGATGTTACACTCTCTGGAGATTTTTACACGAATGGTAGTTATGCTTTTAGAACAGCTTCCATTTACACCAAACGCTATAAATACCGGGGGAATGTCAATTTAAGGTTTGAAAATATTGTCAATAGCCAAAAGGGGTTCAGTGACTATAGTTTATCTCGTAATTATAATATTCAATTTTCTCATTCACAAGACACAAAAGCTAGTCCTAATTCTAGATTTTCAGCATCCGTAAACTTAGGTAGTAGCGATTATTATCAAAATTCGCTGCAACAGCGTAATTTACCCAATACGCAAAATAATACTTTATCATCATCAATATCTTATTCTAAAACTTTTCCTAATTACCCGTCTGTTAATATGAGTTTGACAGCTACACATTCACAACTTACAACTTCGGCAACAGATGATGACGATGACGACGATGATAATATAAATATGACCTTACCTACTTTTCAAGCAAGTGTTGAGCGTATTTACCCTTTTGTGAAAAAGGATGGTATAAAAAAGGGAATTATCGATAATATCAATTTTCAATACAGTGTCAATGCCCAAAATAGATTGACCACAAACGACGAAGATTTTTTTACGGCAAAAATGTTTGATAATGCCCGTGTAGGTGCAAGCCACAGTATTCCCGTTGCAACCAACTTCAAAGTAGCTAAATTTTTCAGTGTAAGTATGGGCGCTAGCTACGAAGATGTTTGGTCTTTAGAAACCTACAACAGAAGTTATGATAATGATCTAGAAGAAGTGGTTATAGATACCGTTAGCGGTTTTGACCGTTACAACACATACAACTTCAATGCAAGTATAGGTACTACTCTATACGGTACTTTTGATTTTGGAGAAGACAAAAGAATTCAAGCCATAAGACATACCATGAGACCTTCTTTAAGTTACGGTTACGCTCCTTCATTTGAACAGTTTTATGATGAGTATCTTGGTGAAGACGGCGTTGAAGTGCAATACAGTCGTTTTACAGGAACTCTTAATGGCGCACCTTCCTTAGGAAAATCTAACAGTTTAAGCTTTTCTTTAGCAAATACCTTAGAAGCAAAAGTCAGGGATAAGGATTCTACCAAAATTGAACCTAAGAAAATATCGCTATTAAGCAATTTCAACATTTCTACAGGTTATAATTTTGAATCTGATTCTCTACGTCTTAATCCCTTAAGCATTAACGGCGGGACAAATATCCTAGATAATAAAATGTCTATTAACTTCTCTGCCGGTTTAGACCCTTATGCCATTGACAATAACGGAACAAGAATAAACACCTTTAATATTGATAACGGCGGTAGCCTTTTTAGATTAACCAGAGCGAATGCGAACGTATCATACTCCATCAGTAGTGAAATGTTCGGTAAAAAAGATGATAAAGAAAGAGACGAAGAAGAAGAGCTAGACCCTTTTGATTATGTTGCACAAAGTGGCGGTAGAGAAGATGATCTATTTGGTCGTGCCGATGACTTCAACTCAAACCCTGTTAGAAAGGACGATAAAAATTCTGACGTTGAGAACCCAATATTTGGCACAAAAATACCCTGGAACTTTAGACTGGCCTACTCAGCAAACTACAGTAATTCTGCACGGCAAAATGAATTTAGCAGTCACTCGTTAATGTTTTCAGGTGACATAGAGCTTGCACCACGTTGGTCTGTAGGTGGCTCTTCTGGTTACGATTTTAAAAATCAAGGTTTCACCCTAACTCAATTACGTTTTCAAAGAGACTTAAAGAGTTTTACCATGCGCTTTAACTGGACTCCTTTCGGTACTTATAAGAGATGGTACTTCTTTATAGGTATAGATTCATCTATACTTAAGGATCTTAAATGGGAAAACAGAAGCCAGAACTAACACCTAAATTCTAAAAAAAATGAAGAAAATAATAAACACAGAGAACGCTCCAGCACCTATAGGACCTTACAATCAAGCAACATTGAGTAACGGTACTTTATACATTTCAGGTCAAATTCCTTTGAATCCTAAAAGTGGAGAATTAGTTTCTGGAGATATCAAGCTAGAGACTAAACAGTCTATGGAAAATTTAAAGGCCATTTTAACCGAAGCTGAAATGACCTTTGAAAATGTTGTTAAATCGTCTATTTTTCTTAGTGACATGAATCAGTTCACTGAAGTCAACGAAGTATATGCTTCATATTTTAATGCAGAAACTGCACCGGCAAGAGAAACGGTAGAAGTTGCAAATTTACCAAAGTTTGTAAATGTTGAAATTTCTATGATTGCCGTAAAATAAAAATTTACATATTAGCTTTGTGAAATTCCACAAGACCTTCAATAGGCTTTTGTCTAATTACACCAACTATTAAGTCATTTCTTAGCAATACAGAAGTTAGTTCTTCTCTTAAGTAATAAGCAACACTACCAACAAAATTGATTGGTACTTTTGTTGCTAATTCAAACTGCATTACATAGTTATTTATAAACTGCTGAAATCCTTTATCTATAACTCCTTTAGAATATGGATGATCTTTGTTCTCGATTAAAAACCGAGCAAAGGTTGCTAGATAGGTATTTGGATTAGGTTGCTTGTATAAATTCTCTTTAATAACATCAGCATCCAAATCATGCTGCTTAGCAAATTTGTGTGCTAGATCCGCAGGCATTTTATGAAAGTAATAGTCACGTATTAATTTACGCCCAAAAAAGTTACCACTACCATCGTCCATAGGAATATACCCTAATGACGTTACTTTCTGAAACAATTGATTACCATCGTAATAACTACAATTAGAACCTGTACCCAAAATACAAACTATACCTTGATGACCTACTTTGGTAGTAGCAAATATGGCTGCATACGTATCTTCTTTTACATCGGCTTTGGCATTAGGAAAAAAGTCTTTGAAAATTGTTTTTAAGAACAATTTCATTCGGTCGGTACCACAACCAGCTCCATAAAAATAGAGGTGGGTTACTTTCTCCCTATTTTTAGAAATTTCAAAATTATTCGCTAAACGATCTTCAATAACATCTTTTGTCAGTACCTCAGGACTTAGACCTAAAGTTTGCGTTAAAAAAAGTTGTTCACCATTTTCATCCAATGCAATCCAATCAGACTTGGTTGCGCCACTATCTACTATTAAAATCATATACCGAAGGTCTTTAAAAAATAATCCTGAAAATAAGGTAAAAGCGCCTCATTTTCAGGATATATCTATGTTATACTAAAATTAAGGTTATAAGGTATTAACGTGCTGCATTAAGTCTACCATTTTGTTAGAGAAACCAGCCTCGTTATCATACCAGGAAATTAGCTTAAAGAAACCAGAGTTAAGCTCTATACAAGCCTCTGCATCAAAAATACTAGTTCTTGGGTCACTTACGAAATCTTGAGAAACAACTGCTTCTTCAGTGTAACCTAATACACCTTTAAGCTCACCTTCAGACGCAGCTTTGAAAGCTTTTTTAATTTCATCCAAAGAAGTTTCCTTACTTGTTCTTACAGTTAAATCCACAACAGATACATCTGCAGTAGGCACTCTAAACGCCATACCAGTAAGTTTTCCTGTTAATGCAGGTATAACCTTGGTTACCGCAACAGCAGCCCCTGTAGTTGAAGGAATAATATTCAACATTGCAGAACGACCTAAACGGTAGTTTTTTCTAGACGGTGAATCTACTGTAAATTGAGTAGAAGTACTTGCGTGGATTGTTGTCATCAACGCTTCTTCTATACCAAAGCTATCATTTAACACCTTAGCAACAGGAGCCAAACAGTTAGTAGTACAAGATGCATTAGATACAATAACATCTGATGCCTTAACCTCTTTATGGTTTACACCCATTACAAACATTGGCGCATCTTTAGAAGGAGCAGAAATAACTACTTTTTTAGCACCACCATCAATATGGTATTGAGCTGTTTCTAAAGTTGTGAAAATACCAGTACATTCTGCAACAGTATCTGCACCAACAGCATCCCACTTAATATTCTTTGGATCTCTTTCTGCAGTAATACGTACTGTTTTACCATTTACTACCAAATGACCATCTTTTACCTCTACGGTACCATCGAATTTACCGTGAACAGAATCATACTTTAACAAGTAAGCCAAGTGCTCAACATCTAATAAGTCGTTGATAGCAACAACATCAACATCACCACGCTTAATTGTGGTTCTGAATACCAATCTACCTATTCTACCAAAACCGTTAATTCCTATTTTCAAATTTGACATTTTCTCTATTTTTAATTTTTAATATTATGTAGTCATTATTTCTGAAACTCTTATAAGCTCCTTATCAATTTTTGTGTGCCCTTTAATCGCCTTATTTATTGGCGTAAGGGTAAGCGTATTATCTTGAATACCTACCATTAGATTGGTTTTACCTTCCAGCAAAGCCTCTACAGCCTTTACTCCCATTCTACTAGCAAGAACACGATCGTAACAAGATGGCGCACCACCTCTTTGCATATGTCCTAATACAGATACACGAACATCGTAAATTGGCAAATGCTCCTCAACATATTCTTTAAGTTCAAATACGTTTTTACCAGATTTATCACCTTCCGCAACAATTACGATACTTGAAGACTTACCAGATTCCTTACTTCTTTTTAAAGACTCAAGCAATCGATCCAACCCTAAATTCTCTTCTGGAATCAAAATTTCCTCAGCACCTGCACCAACACCTGCGTTCAAAGCTATATGCCCAACATCTCTACCCATAACTTCCACGAAGAATAGTCTGTTATGAGAACTTGCCGTATCCCTAATTTTATCGATACACTCTACTACAGTATTTAACGCTGTGTCAAAACCTAAAGTAAACGTAGTACCAAAAATATCATTATCAATAGTACCGGGAATACCAATTACAGGAAAATTATATTCTCTATTGAAAATCATAGCACCTGTAAAGCTACCATCACCGCCAATAACCACAAATGCATCTATACCAGCTTTTACAAGTTGATCGTGCGCAGTTTTTCTACCTTCAGGAGTTCTAAAATCGTCACAACGTGCAGATTTAAGAATAGTTCCTCCTTTATTGATAATATTATTTACGCTACGGGCATCCATAGGTTTAAAATCCCCCTCTATCATACCTTGGTACCCTCTATAGACTGCAACACAATCTACCTTCATGTAGGCACACGTACGAACAACTGATCTTATGGCAGCATTCATGCCTGGAGAATCACCCCCTGAAGTCAGTACCGCTATTTTTTTTATTTCTGAAGACATTGAAAAATTTAAGCCAACGAAATTAATAAATCTTAGTCAAAAACGGAATAAAACTAAGTCGCATTTTAAGAAAAAATCAACGAAAAGGATTTCGCTGTAACAGATTAATACTCAAATTCTTAAAATTTGTTATTTATTGCAAAAAAGATGAGAATTCCTTTATTAATTCAATGATTTAGGCTTGTCATAAAATCGAATTAAACTATCATTACCCATAACCGAAGATGGGGTTTCAATTTCTTTTACAGGTTCTTCTTCAATTGCTGGTTTGGTAGCCAAAATCTTTTGAAAAAGTTCTTTAAAATTATTGAAATCTACCTCATAAGATATTCCCGCTCCTTGAGTGGAGCCCTGTTGATCTGACAAATAGGCTTGTATCTCACTCTGTCTACTGAAGAAATTAGCACTTAGCGTACCTTCTTCATTCAGTAATACCTGAATTTCAAAATCACCTGCAACCAAAGTTTCACTAGATGCACCCACCGGAACACCTACTTTACCATTAAACAATATTCTATCTGATATTTGAGTAGATACCGTAACCCCTATTCTATCATCCGTTTCTATATCAGCTGACCGATCCAATATACCTTGCTCATAAGATAGACCAAGATTAAATTTATCATTACCACCGCTTAATATAGAGTTTAGAATACTGGATGCACTTTGAACCAAGTTACCTGTTATCGCTTGTTGATTGATACCACTTTGAGAATTTACGAATGTACCTTGTGCCAATAAGAATATGGCATTCTTTTCTTCTACCGTTGGATCCTGTAAACGATATTCCAATTCAGATTTCACGATGGAGTTCGTACCCGGAAAATCAATACCAAAATCAATATCCGGTTTTTGAAGTTGACCGGTTAGACTAATAATTACATCAGTAGGTATTCTTCTAGTAAATCCTGCATCATCAAGCAATGGTGCCGGATTGGCATTTAAAGAATACACCGCCTCCATGTCTAAAATAGCTTCTAAAGGTTTTTGATCCCAGTTTATAGTACCACCGGGCTCCACCTTAAATTTCTTGTCTATGATTCCTCCAAACTTATAATTGAACTCACCGGTAACAACAACATAGTCCCCGTACATTTCAAATTTACCATTGGTATTGATCTGTATCAATATAATACCCACACCGGTTCCCTTCAGAGAGCTTCCAGTTTTGGTATCGGTCACAATTTCAACTTCGGCATCTGGCGTTACGTCAAGGTTAAATTCCAACTCAAGACCTTGATAATCTTTTAATTGGCGTTGGTTTTCAATTCTTAACTTATCTTTCTTTTCCAGAAAATTAATAAAAGAATAATCACCAACACTTACCACATCACTTAAAGGGATTTTTAGTGATGTACCTTTTGCCGTAGATCCATCTACCGTAATGTTCAATGCCGTTGTTGGTCCATAAATACGACCCGTACCATTCAAATAACCGGTACCATAATACAATTCGCCCTCTTTAAACTCCGTATTAAGAATTAAGAATTTATCATTCTTGGTATCTACATTCAAATCCAAAACCCAATCTTTAAAGAAGCTGTGGGTAATTGTACCATCTAAATTGGCTCGTGTGCCTTTTGTGACATCTTCTAATGCTATATTTTCAAAGTCGAAAGTCTGATTTTTAAGTATTACTCTTGAACGAGGTGCAAAACCATAATCAACATTTAAATACGGCACAGCAATACCTGCATTATCTAAAGTTAACAGACCATTAAAATCAGGATTATCTACATTTCCTTCAATCTTGACCCTACCATCTATATCTCCGCGTATATGGTCTATAACACCTTCGCCCAGTGGGCTAAACGGTTCCAATCCAAAATTATTAAAATTGGCAATTAGGTTTGCTTTAGGTATTTCTCCTTTATTTTCAATACTACCTACTACGCTGAATTTCTCGACATTATTATCCGATAGTTGGGAATTTACCTGAAACTCGGATAAATCTTTATTTCCAATAATATTTATAGCTAAATCTCCCAAAGGAATACTGTTAATTCCAAAATCAACAATATTTAAATTTGATGATGGCAAATAGATTCCGTCTTTTTGAAGCACATTCAAAGTACCGTTAACCTCTCCTTGTAATTTTAGACTATCTATTACAGGCGTTATTTTATCCAAGGAAACTATTTTGAACTGAAGCTGCAGATCTTTATACGTTGAATCTGCCAATTGACCCTTTAATCTAATTTGCTCCTTTTCTTCATTGTTCATCACAATTTCTTGGATTGTAATGCTATCTAAAGACCTATTTAGTATAACCTTGTTTTTGGTATCACCATCTTTATTCAATACCCATTTATTGCCTTTAAAATTAACATCGGAAGTTTTAAGACCAATAACGGATTTATTATCCTTATTAAATGTATGATAAAAGTTCAGGTTATATGAATCGTTAAATTCACTACCTCCCTTAAATTCAGACCTAAAGAACAAGGTATCTTTTAAAGTAGTGTTAATCAGATTAAAATCCTTAAAATTATAATACGGTGTATCTAATTCACCCACAGAAACGAAAGTATTGAAGAGCGGGTTCTTATTATCAATTCTAACCTCAATACTATCGGCAGCCGTACCAAAAGCCTCTATACTTGGAGACGCAAAATTGAGCTTAAAATCACCATCATCCGCTACTATATTCCCTTTTATAAAAGTGTTGGGATCAAAACGTACCTCAGGAAAGAATACATCTACAATCTTATTATATATCTTAAAATTAAAGGAAAGGTTTTGACCATCTGATATTTGAAAAGGTCTATAATTTGTATAAATACTACCCAAAGAGTTTTGTACAAGTTTACCTAATTCCCTCACTTTAAAATTACCCTTCATAAAACCGGTAATTATATCTGGTGAGTTTATATTGATAGTGCGCTCGCGATCTTCACCAAAGCTAGAAGTAACGGCAAAATCTTCAAAATAATAGGTATCATTTACGTTTTGATAGCTCGTTTGCGTGAAGTTAATATCTCCGGTAATATTATCTAAGGTAGTACCGGTAATATCCATACTAACGTTACCCTTAAACACTGAAACACTATCATTTATAATATTCAACTTCTTTAGATCGGCATAATCTACAGAAGCAATAAAGTTGAAGTTATTTCTTGTTTCCGCCACATTGGCCAGACCCTTAAAATCAAATTTAAAATTCTCGTCATTACTAATCAAAGAACCATCAAACAACTGATCTTTAATTAGACCTGAAACACGTAAATCTTGATAATTATAATTATTAAATTCTATAGAATATATTTGCCCTATAACCTCGGTATTCAATTTCTCTTTCACAAAACCTTTTCCTTCTACGTTGAAATCCAAAGTTGTTTTACCTAGGTTTTTATTTTCAGTGAAATCACCTAAATCAAAATCTATCAAAGAGATAAATCCTTTATAGGTAGCATTGTCAATATTATTAAAATCACTCAGTACAATATCCGCATAACTGCTACCTACGGCGGTGTTTAAATTTACTTTTGCATCTACTGAAGAATTGGTGATGAAAGCATTACCACGAATAGTAAATTGCCCAAGCTTACTAAAAGAAGAAGGTAATGACTTGCCAATTAAATTTGGTAATAACGCATTCAATTGATAGTAACTACTTGTAACATTTTTCATTTCAGCATTTAAGCTAAAAGGTTTTTGCTTGTTAAATAAATTTTTAAAATTAAAATCGCCACGTATTCCGGTATCATCAGAAAACAGGAAGAGATCATCAGTATTAAGATCATTTAAAACTCCGTTTACATTGGCGTTGAACATTACTTCTTTTCCCTTACCAAATTCATTGTAAAGCAAGTTAACTTCATCAAAAGCAACCTTAGATTCTTTAAACTCTGCCACCACATTAACCTTGTTCAAGAAATCCGCAAAATCTTTTCGGTCATAATTAAATACCAAATTACCATCTAAAGCAGAAAGCGGAGTTTGTATTTGCAAGGAATCAAAGCGCATTTGCTGCTTTGTATACTTAAAATTAGTTGCTAATCTATCAACTTTTAATCCTCTATTACTAAAGAAGGACATTTCTTGAATATCTGCAGAAACCTCAGGACCTAGAATTAAAAAATCTCCTGCATTTATATTTAGACTATCAAAATTTAAGACAGTCGCATTATTTAGGTTTTCATCAATATACTTAAACCTGCTATTCTCAATATCTACATTAGATGAGGAAAGCCTAAAAGGTGGCGTACCAGGCGCCCGGGGTTTACCATTATCTAGTTTATCTACAAAAACCTCCAAATTAGTATTCGTTTCGCCAAAATAAGTTTTAAGCTTAAAATTCAATTCATCAACATCTATATCTCCGAATTCTAAGTTACCTTGAGCTAAATTACCTATGCTGAGAATAGAGGTTTTAAGCTCATTTACATAGAATAAAGTATCTTGTTGGTAGTCTTCAATAAAGACTCCTTCCAAACCCGTATTCCATGAAATCAAAGAAACCTTTAAGCGCTCTATATTAATATGCGTACCATATTGATCGTTAATTTTTTTCGTAGCAAACTGTGCCAGCAAGGTCTGTACCACTGGCAGTGAAAAAATGATAGTACCTAAAACACATATCAGCAAAAGCACCAATAATGTTCTAACCAATATTTTTCTCAGTTTTTTGATAGGTCTTTATGTTTTACCTTTGTTGCTCAAATTTTATTCCAAATATGTCTGAACACGATACAATTTATATACTTGCAATAGAATCTTCTTGTGATGACACTTCTGCGGCAGTTTTAATGAACGATAAAGTGCTCAGTAATGTTGTGGCTACCCAGGCTATTCACGAAGAATATGGAGGGGTTGTACCAGAACTTGCTTCAAGAGCGCATCAACAAAATATAGTCCCTGTCGTTCATCAAGCCATAGCCAAAGCAAATATCGATAAAAAACAATTATCAGCCATAGCATTTACACGCGGACCTGGACTAATGGGCTCATTACTTGTAGGCACCTCATTTGCAAAATCTTTATCATTAGGTTTACAAATACCTCTTATTGAAGTTAACCACATGAAAGCCCATATTTTAGCTCATTTTATAAATGATGAAACTATGAAGGCACCATCATTTCCTTTTTTGGCATTGACCATAAGTGGAGGTCATACACAAATTGTTCAAGTCAACGATTTCTTTGATATGAAAATTATTGGGCAAACTTTAGATGATGCAGTTGGTGAAGCATTTGATAAGAGTGCAAAAATTTTAGGGCTACCCTACCCTGGCGGACCATTAATAGACAAATATGCCGCAACTGGTAATCCTCATAAATTTGAATTCACCATACCAAATGTAAAAGACTTGGATTTTAGTTTTAGCGGATTAAAAACCAATATTTTATACTTTATTCAAAGACAAACGAAAGAGAATCCGGATTTTATCAAGAACAATTTGGAGGATATTTGTGCTTCTATACAATATACAATCATCACTATATTGATGAGAAAATTGAAAAAAGCTGTAAAACAGACTGGTATAAAAGAAATTGCCATTGGAGGTGGAGTATCAGCCAATTCCGGTATTAGAAACGCACTGGTAGAAGCACAATCCAAGTTTGGATGGAAAACCTATATTCCTAAATTTAAGTATTGCACTGACAATGCTGCCATGATAGGTATTGTAGGCTATCAAAAATACAAGAACGAGAAATTTTCTCAACAAGATGTAACGGCTAAAGCCAGGTATGTTATATCATAGCTTTTAAAACTACCCACATGCAATTATTTTACAATTCAGATATAAAAGACACTGATGCCACTTTCATTTTCGATAGTAATGAAAGTAAGCACATTATAAAAGTTTTGAGAAAAAAAAATGGTGACCAGCTATGGATTACAAATGGTTATGGTTATTTATTTGAAGCAAAAATAATTAGGGATAATTTAAAAAAATGCGAGGTAGAACTTGTGTCATCTAAAAAAAACCATCCAAAATCTCATTGGTTACATATAGCAGTTGCACCAACAAAAATGAATGATCGTTTTGAGTGGTTTTTAGAAAAAGCTACCGAAATAGGGATTGATGAAATAACACCTATCATTTGTGACAGATCAGAACGCAAAGTACTAAAACTTGAACGTATGCAACGTGTGTTAGAATCAGCCATGAAGCAATCTTTGCAAACATATCTACCTAAATTAAACGAACCCATTAGTTTTTCTGAATTTTTAGAAAAACCAGCTGCTGAACTACAATTTATTGCGCATTGTGAAGACACCGAAAGGCATGAACTAAAAAGAAGGGTCGCTGCAGATAAAGATGTTACTATTTTAATAGGTCCTGAAGGTGATTTTTCTCCCGAAGAGATTAAAAATGCTATGCAAAAAGGATACGCCCCAGTTGCTATGGGCAAAACAAGATTAAGAACAGAAACTGCAGCAATCGTAGCTTGCACCATTATAGCAACCATTAACAATGGCTAATATTAAATAGCTTCTTTAACCGCACCCAAGATATCGCCATTGTTGTTTTCCATTATCAACATAAGAATAAGTTCTTCTTTGTTTTTAACGGTTGAAGGGATGGTTATAGAACCACTAAGACTACTATTTGCAATTTTTATCGTCTTTTCTGCCACCACAATGTTGGAGTTTACTAACGTTCTTTGTCTGTTCTCTCCTCTTTTTACTTGTGTTGTCCTCTCGTTTAAAACTAAAACAGCTCGCACATTTTTACCTGAAGTATCTCCAGCAATAGTATAATTGAAATTTATTTTGTCCGTTTCTCTATTTAAACTTTGTACAATAAATTGGTTCTCTGATTTCAAAACAGAATATTTATTGATAGCATTTAAAACCTTTCCTTTATTTGAACCTACTAGATGCTCTTTACCGTTAACCACCAATTCTGGAGTGTAGTTCCCTTTATATCCAAATTTTCTATTATAACTGCTTTGTTTTTCAGTAAATTCCTTATTACTAAATGGATCAGCCCAACCTATATAGTTCCAATAATCAACATGGAAACTAAGCACAAATACATTATCAGGATACCTAACCTTAACTTCCTGCAATAATTCATCCGCTGGCGGACAACTAGAACAACCTTGTGAAGTAAAAAGCTCTAGCACTACTACTCCGTTAAATGCTTTTTCTGAAAACTTTGAAGAAAAAGCATCACCAACTTTATTATCTTTACTCGGTTGGGATGGAATAAAGGAGGTTAAAAAAAGACCTGCTCCTAAAAACAAAAGAATAATCAATTTTTTATCTAACATAATAGTATAATTAGGTATACTATTATTCGAATTAAAATGAAAAAACTTACAATATATCTTGTTTTAAGCCTGTTATTCTGCAGTTTTCAGATATTTTCACAAGAAATAGCTATTTTAAAATATCAAGGTGGTGGAGATTGGTACGCCAACCCCACTGCATTACCTAACTTAATTACCTATTGCAACAATAATATTGACACAACCATAAATAGTAAACCAGAAACCGTAGAGGTTGGTAGTAGTTCCATTTTTCAATATCCTTTTTTACATATGACAGGGCATGGTAATGTTGTGTTTTCTGATCAGGAAATAGAAAACTTAAGAAACTACCTTTTATCCGGTGGATTTTTACATATTGATGACAATTATGGCATGAAGCCTTATATTACTAGGGAAATCAAAAAGCTTTTTCCAAATACAGAATTAGAGGAGTTAGGTGCTGAACATCAGATATTTAAAAACACCTATTCTTTTCCAAAAGGGTTGCCAAAAATTCATGAGCATGATGGGCAGCGCCCGCAAGCATTTGCCATATCAAAAAACAATAGAATTGTATTATTGTTTACATCAGAATCAGATTTAGGTGATGGCTGGGAAGATCCTACAGTGCATAATGATCCTGCAGAGGTACGAGAAAAAGCGCTGCAAATGGGCGCCAATATTATAACTTATGCCTTTAAAAATTAATCAATGACCGCAAAAACCATATCGCAAGGCATATTAAGAGCAATAGGTGTATTAGTTGGCATAGCTCTTTTACTATATTTTTTATACACGATACAATCTGTTATCGCATACTTAGCAATTGCAGCTGTTACCGCATTAATAGGCAGCCCTTTAGTCCGTTTTTTTAGATTACGACTTAAACTACCAAATATACTTGCCGTTATTATCACAATGGTTCTCATGGTTGGTTTGTTAGTAGGTATTATAGCTCTATTCATACCATTATTAACAGAGCAAGGCAAAAACCTGTCCTTACTTGATATAGACGAATTACAAAAAAGTTTAAACACATTATACCATCAAATTACGAATTATCTAGGCTTATCATCGCATATAGTAGAAGATGTAATTGATGATTCTGGTTTAGAACAGAATATTCTACAGGGCTTGGATATTGGTTTTATTCCAAATTTTTTAAACTCCTTTTTAAATATCTTGAGCACAGCGAGTATTGGTTTATTTTCAGTTCTCTTTATTTCTTTTTTCTTTTTAAAGGACAGTAAATTATTTGAACACGGTTTATTGATTTTCGTTCCAGTCGATAAAAAGAAAGGCACCACCAATTCAATTGGAAAAATTAATGGATTATTGTCAAGATACTTTGTTGGTCTTTTACTTCAGATTTTTATTCTATTTGTCATTTACACGATCGTCTTACTTATAGTCGGTATTGAAAATGCAGTAGTTATAGCCTTTCTATGCGCCCTTTTTAATATCATACCTTACATAGGACCTATAATAGGTGGTGTTATCATGTTGACATTGACCATGACCAGTAATTTGGGTTCTGATTTTAGTGAAGTAATATTACCAAAAACAGGTTATGTATTTATAGGATTGCTAATAGGGCAATTGGTAGACAATTTTTTCTCCCAACCTTTTATATTTTCAAATAGCGTAAAGTCTCATCCCTTAGAGATTTTCTTGGTTATTATCATTGCAGGCTTATTATTTGGTACCGTAGGTATGATAGTAGCTGTTCCTGGATATACTGCTATTAAAGTTATTTTAAAAGAATTTCTTTCTGATAATCAAATAGTAAAATCTTTGACCCATAATCTTTAGATTGTTGTGAATAAAGAATTAATAAGTAGTGAAGTACAAAATTTTATTGATGATAACCTAAAGACCGATATTCACAAAATCATCTTATCAAAACCAAAGTTCAAAAATGTCAGCCAAAAAGAGTTGGCCGAACAAATCGAGTCAAAAGTAAGGGCAAAATCAAAATTACCTACATGGTTTAAAACCAAAAATATATATTACCCTAACAAACTTAATCTTTCACAGACTTCATCAGAAATTACGGCAAATTACAAAGCTTCGTTAATAGACGGTAATTCCTTAATTGATGTAACTGGTGGGTTTGGAGTAGATTCATTTGCGTTTTCCCGTAAATTAAACCAAGTCACTCACATCGAAAATAACGAGGCTCTATCTAAAATTGCCGATTACAACTTTACCCAAATGGGTATTACAAATATAAAATGTATTTCAGAAGACGGATTAGCATTTTTGAATAACACATCTAACTCATATAATTGGCTTTATGTAGACCCATCTAGAAGAGACAAGAACAACAAAAAAGTATATTACTTAGCTGATTGCGAACCCAATGTAGTAAGCAACATGGATCTTTTACTGTCAAAATCTTCGAATCTAATTATTAAAACCGGACCATTGTTAGATATTAAAAGTGGCTTAAAGGAATTGGGATCTGTAAAAGAAATACACATTGTGGCTGTTAACAATGATGTAAAGGAGCTACTTTGGCTAATTGAAAAGGGTTTTAATAGTGAAACTCTTATAAAAACAGTAAATTTTAAATCTAATAACGTACAAGAGTTCAATTTTAATATAAGCGACGAGGAACATACAATCTCTGAATATTCAGAACCTTTAGCATATGTATATGAACCAAACGCATCCATTTTAAAATCTGGTTCGTTTCATTTTATAGGAAAGCATTTCAACTTATATAAACTTCACCCTAATTCACATTTGTACACATCAGAAAAATTAATTGAGTTCCCTGGGCGTATATTTAAAGTTGAAGATATTTATGATTACTCAAAGAAAACATTTAAAAAATCAGGGATTTCCAAAGCCAATATCACTACAAGAAACTTCCCGGATTCGGTAGAAAAAATCAGAAAAAAACTAGGCATTAAAGACGGTGGAATTAACTATCTTTTCTTCACAACCAACATTGCCGGAAAATTAGTATCTATTTCATGTTTTCAAATTTAAAAAAGCATTTTATTATGCCATTTAATAATCCCATTTATTAAATTATAACTCATTTAGAAGTAGCTCAAAAAAGTAAAACTACAACGTTGTAAATTACCTTTTAACGTAATTTTTATCTACATAACGAAATGAAAATGTTAAAAATTTAACGTAGAAAATTCCAAATTTATCGATAGCTAAATTATTGATTACTCAATATTTACGCCTATTAATACAGATTATTACAATAACAATACTACAAAATGGATTTATGACCTTCGAAAATTAACATTGATGAATTATCGATATTTAAAGTAAAAGTGCTATTATTATACCGGATTTTGATTTTTTTAACATTTAATTACTGCAACTATAAATTTTAGAAGCTCAATTTCCGCGCATTTAATTTAAACTAACAAACAACAACTATTATGAGTCAAAAACGTGATTACACGTTGATGAAATCCAGCAAAAGGTCATCCTTTATTAAGTATGGAGTTTTATCAATGCTTGTTTGCTTAGGTACCCAATTGGTACAAGCAAATGAAAACACAAGTACTTCAAACGAAGTTGAAGTAAAAACGCTTCAATCTACTATTACGGGAACCGTTTTAGATGACACTGGCCAACCATTACCTGGAGCCAATGTTGTAGAAAAAGGAACAACTAATGGTACACAAACAGATTTTGATGGTAACTATAGCTTAAATGTATCTGATGGTGCTACATTGGTATTTAGCTATATAGGATTTAAAAGTACAGAGATTGCCGTGAACGGTCAATCAAGTGTGAATGCAACTTTAGCTGAAGATGCTGCCGCTCTTGATGAAGTTGTTGTATTAGGTTACTCAACTCAAACAAGAGGTGATATTACCGGTTCTGTAGCATCTGTAGATGTATCAGAAGCAACAAAAGCACCAGTTGTAAATGCTGCTTCTGCATTACAAGGTCGTGTAAGTGGTGTAACTGTAGTACAAAATGCGACACCAGGTAGCCCACCAAAAATTAATATTCGTGGTTTTGGTACTAGTAATAATACCAACCCATTGTTTATTATTGATGGTCTACAAACAGATGACCCATTTGTATTAAACAGTATTAACCCGAACGACATTGATCAAATGAACGTCTTAAAAGATGGTGCAGCTGCCATATATGGTGCAAGAGCATCTAACGGGGTAGTAATTATTACAACTAAAGGCGGTGGTTATAATATGGACAAACCAATAGTATCTGTTGACACATACACTGGGTTTTCTTCAATAACAAACACTCCTGAGTTTTTAAATGCACAACAGTTAGGAGATGTATTGTTTCAAAGTTCAGCAAACGATGGTACAGTGTTTGATCACCCACAATATGGTAATGGTTCATCTGCAGTTGTTCCTTCAGCATTAAATGGTTATACAAGAGTAGTTTCTTATGACCCTATCGTAAGAGGTGACGCCTCGGCTTCTGTAAATCCAAATGGCACAGATTGGATAGATGCTATTACTAGAACATCAATTATTCAAAGTGTTGCATTCTCTATTGCTAATGGTGAAGAGAACAGTAAGTATTCACTTTCCGCAAATTTCTTGAACAATCCAAGTAATCTTGTAAACACATTCTATAAAATAGGTCAAATTCGATTAAACTCTGAATTTAAACTAGGAGACAAAGTTCGTATTGGTCAACACTTTAGCACAGCCTATTCTAACGGAAACCAAGGTGGTGCCGGAGCTAGATATGAAGAAGCAGTAAGAAGTAGCCCATTAATTCCTTTATATGATGATAATGGTAATTTTGCAGGTACAGGAGCCCAAGGAACAGGTAACTCAAGAAGCCCGTTAGCTCAGTTAAGTAGAGCTAGTGACGACTTTAATAAGACTCTTAGGGTTTTAGGAGATATCTATTTATCTGCTGAAATAGCAAATGGCCTTACGTTTAAAACTAATTTTGGTGGTACAATTAATTCATTCAATACTCGTAGTTTTGTAGCATTAGATCCTGAGCATAGTGAGCCATTAGGAACCAATCAACTAAGGGAACTTAACCAAGATGGTTATTCATGGACTTTCACAAATACGTTAAACTATAAAAAAACCTTTGAAAACAGTAAAATTGATGCTTTAGTAGGTATTGAGTCTGTTGAAGACGGTATTAAAGGAAAACAAGTAAGTAGAACCGGTTTCTTATTTGAAACACCAGACTTTTACTTATTAAACAATGGTAGTGGTACACCTAACATTGACAATGCCTATGACGCTACTACTAGTTTGTATTCCATATTTGGTTCTGCAACGTATTCTTATGCTGACAAATATTTTATTACAGGTACTTTACGTAACGATACATCTTCACGTTTTGCTGGAGATAATAAAAGTGACACATTTCCATCAATTAGTGGTGCTTGGGTAGTTAGTAAAGAAGATTTTATCTCTTCTGATTCAGCTTTAAGCTGGTTGAAACTAAAAGGTTCATGGGGTCAATTAGGTAATCAATCTTTACCAGCAAGTAATCCTACAATAAACATTTCTTCACTAAATGAAAGTTTATCTAATTATGCTATTGATGGTAGCTCTATAGCAACAGGAGCATTATTATCCGCTGTTGGTAACCCAAATTTAAAATGGGAAACTAGTGAGGCAATCAATGCAGGTATTGAACTTGGCTTTTTCAGTGATAAACTGAATTTAGATTTTGAATGGTTCAATATTAAAACTAAAGATTTAATTGTTCAAGATAACAGTTTAATTAGTACAACAGCTATCGATGCTGGTGCACCTTATGTAAATGCAGGAAATGTAACCAATACTGGTTTTGATATCAATCTTCGCTATAAAGATGAAACTGAATCTGGATGGGAATATGGTTTCGATGTAAACTTTTCTAAATACAAGAATGAAGTAACTGATTGGATCAGTGACTTCCAAACTGGTGATGACAGCTTCCGTGGTGGTGCTGTTTCTAGAACACAGGTTGGTCAGCCTATTTCTTCTTTCTTTGGTAGAGAAGTAATTGGTTTTACAGATGAAGGTAGATTTGAATATAGAGATGTAAACGGTGACACGGTAATAGACGATGACGACAGAACTTTTATTGGTTCTCCTCACCCAGATTTCACTTATGGATTCAACTTTAACTTAGGGTACAAAGCTTTTGACTTGTCATTATTCTTACAAGGTTCTCAAGGAAATGACATTTACAATTACACTAAAATATTTACTGATTTCCCAACTTTCGTTGATGGTAATAGAAGTGTAAGAGTTTTAGATTCTTGGACACCAACAAATACGAATGCTACATTACCAGCATTAAGTAATTCTATTCAAAATAGTGAAACACAACCAAATTCATACTTTGTTGAAGACGGTTCTTACTTACGTTTAAAAAATGTTCAATTAGGTTATGCTTTCCCTGATAAAGTAGCAAATAAGATTGGTCTTGATTTATTACGTGTTTACGTACAAGCCACAAATTTACTTACGGTTACAGGTTACGATGGGTTTGATCCTGAGATTATTTCATCGGTTACCGGTAATAACTTAACATTAGGTGTAGATAGTCAGGTTGTACCACAATCTAGAATTCTTACACTTGGATTTAATTTAAAATTGTAAAAAAATGAAAAAGAAATTAATTTATTTATTCTCACTATTCGCTGTTATAAGCGCATGTAGTGATGATTTTACAGAGCAACCTGCAGTTGGTGCTCTTAGTGACGCTGCAGTACAAAATGAAGATGGTGTTGAACTCCTTTTAGTTGGAGCTTATTCCACTCTTGATGGTATCCGTAATAACCTTTCTGGAAATGGTTTTGCCGCAAGTGGTGATAACTGGTGGTTTGACGTTGTAGCAGATGACGCCCATAAAGGTAGTACTGATGGTGATCAAGCTGATCTTTTTGAAATGGAAGTTTACAACTGGACAACTGGTAACCCTTACGTTTTAGGTAAATGGTCATCTATATTTGCCGGTGTAAATAGAGCTAACGCAGTAATTGCATTAATAGCAACCATTGAAGATGCAGATTTAACCGGAAAATTAGCAGAAGCTCGTTTTTTAAGAGGTCATTTTAATTTTGAATTGCAAAGAATTTATGGAAATGTACCTTACATTTCTGAAGAGAATTACGCAAATACAGAATTCAATCAACCTAACCCTGGTCCTATCTGGGATGAAATTGAAGCCGACTTACAATTTGCTATGGATAATTTACCTGCAACACAAGAACAGTCAGGTAGACCAACTTCATGGGCTGCTCAAGCTTATTTAGGTAAAGTTCATTTACAACAATCTGAATGGGCTGCTGCTTTTGATTTATTGGAAGATGTGATAAACAATGGTCCGTATAGCTTAAACTCAGAGTTTGTAGCTAATTTTGAAAGTACAGGAGAGAATAGTTCTGAAGCAGTTTTTGCAATTCAATTTACAGCTGATGATGGACAGTCATTTAATGGTAATATTGGAGGGGTATTAAATTTCCCTAACCCAGGACCGTTTGGATCTTGTTGTGGTTTTTACCAACCTTCTCAGGATTTGGTAAATGCTTTTCAAACTGATGCAACTACTGGTCTTCCTCTTTTGGATACCTTCAATCAGTCTGATGTAGCAAACGATTATGGTATTGAAGATGAAGATGCTTTTACACCACACACAGGTCCTTTAGATCCAAGATTAGATTATACCGTTGGTAGAAGAGGTGTTGATTATAACCGTTATGGTACTTTCCCTGGTCACTCTTGGATTCGTGCAACTTTCTCAGATATTTCAGGTCCTTATTTACCTGCCAAAAATGTATACCAAAGTGGTGATGCTGACAACCAAGGTACAGGTGCTTGGGGTCAACAACATTCGGGTATAAACTATCATATTATACGTTTTGCTGATGTTCTTTTAATGGGTGCTGAAGCTGCTGTTGAAACCAATGATTTGGCATCAGCCTTAACATGGGTAAACTTAGTACGTAACAGAGCTAAGAATATGACATATGTTCAAAATGAAGCAGGTGATGCAGATGCTGCGAACTATGTAATTGAACCTTACACAAGTTTTGCCGATCAAGCTTTCGCAAGAAAAGCTGTTCGTCATGAACGTCGTTTAGAACTTGGTATGGAAGGTCACCGTTTATTCGACCTATACAGATGGGGTAACGGAGTGGAAGTAATCAATGAGTATATTTCTAATGAAAGCCGTACTATTGCAAACTTCGGTACAAAGGCTAATGCTTTTGAAGCTAAAAATGAAGTTTTACCAATTCCTTTATCGGCAATTGATTTAAGTGGTGGTATTCTAGAGCAGAATCCTGGTTACTAAATAATAGTTTTTAAAATTATTTAAAGCAGGACATTAACATGTCCTGCTTTTTTATTTGATGCCATTGACAGAAATTCACCCTCCATTTATTATCATTAGAATATGTTTTAGCTACCATATTGATTAACGTTTTAAAGTACAAACAAGTATTACTACAAAAGCTATAAGTAAATACCCTTGTGGCTATGATATTCTATTCAAAAATATTATTTTGGTACTTGATAAAATGATTGGATTTAGTTATCCAATTTTCTATTAATTATCATTTTTTTCAACTCTTACATTCAACTAACTCATCTCACTTTGTATACTTCTAAACTAACAACTACTTTTAAGCATAAGGCTGTAAGAACAATTCTATCTATAACTTTAGTACTGTTTCTACTTAATGCCACTCATTGTAAAAAACAGAGCGATTCATTATTTGAAATTGTACCAAGTTCAGATTCAGGAATTGATTTCAATAACAAAATAGTTGAGACAGATAGTTTCAATATTTTAACAAGTGAATATATTTTCAACGGTGGTGGCGTAGCTATAGGAGATTTTAACAATGACCAAAAACCGGATATATTTTTTAGCGGAAATCAAGTTTCAAACAAGCTATTTTTAAATGAAGGAAATTTTAAATTTAAAGATGTCTCCAAAGAATCTAAAATAGAAGCCCTAAATAAATGGAATACAGGGGTTGCCTTGGCAGATATAAACAATGACGGCTTTTTAGATATTTACGTTTGTTCTGCAATGCTAAACAGTGAAGAGGAAAAGAAAAATATACTGTTTATACATCAAGGTTTAGATAACAATGGTGTACCATCCTTTAAAAATATGGCTAAAGAATATGGTCTTGAAGAATCTGGCAATAGTATGGGTGCATCTTTCATAGACTATAACAAAGATGGTCTTTTAGATTTATATGTTTTAAACAATGTGGATGTACATATATTACCATCTAATTTTAGAAAAAAAATCACCGACGGTTCTGCCCTGAGTAATGATAAGTTATATAAAAATAATGGTGACGGCACATTTACAGATGTTACGTTAGAAGCAGGTATTACCATAGAAGGTTATGGTTTAGGTCTCTCTATTGCCGACCTAAATTATGACGGTTGGCCAGATATATATGTTAGTAATGATTACCTGTCAAATGATATTCTCTACATTAACAATCAAGACGGAACATTTACTAATAAGATAAAAGAGAATATTAAACACCAAAGTAAGTTTTCTATGGGAAATGATATTTCCGATTATAACAATGATGGTTATTTGGATATTATCACCTTAGATATGCTTGGTGAAACCAATGAAAGATTAAAAACAACATTAGCAGGAAACAAATACACAGAATATATTTTAAACGACCGTTTTGGCTATGAATACCAACATACCAGAAACATGTTACAAAAAGGTAATGGAAACAATGTGCCTTTTAGCGAAATAGGATTAATGGCAGGTGTATCTAAAACAGATTGGAGCTGGTCTCCCCTATTTGCTGATATGGACAATGATGGATATGAAGATTTACTAATTACAAATGGTTTTCCAAGAGATATTACGGACTTAGATTTTGGCGATTTCAAATTTAACGTTAGTAGATATTTAAGTCCCGCTCAAATTTTAGACTCTATCCCAAAAATAAAGATTCCTAATTACGCATATAAAAACAACACCAACAATCAGTTTACAGATGTTAGTGAGGATTGGGGTATTGGAATAGCATCATTTTCCAATGGTGCTGCATTTGCTGATTTAGATAATGATGGTGATTTGGATTATATTGTAAATAACATTAACGATGAAGCGTTGATTTTTCAAAACCAAACCGACCTAAAAGATGGTCAACATAATTACCTAAGTATAGACCTTAAAGATTCCCCTTCAAAATCGCAAAAAACAGGTGCGAAAATTATTTTAAGGTTTGATGATGATACATTTCAATATAAGGAACATCATACCTACAGAGGCTATATGTCTACCGTTGAAGACATCATGCATTTTGGTCTCGGCTCCAAAAAACAAATAACATCCATTGAAATACTATGGCCAGATAATAAGTTTCAAAAAATTTCTAATGTCAAAGCAAATCAAAGAATAATTCTAAATTATGAAGATGCAGTTTCAATAGTCTCAGATAAATTAAGTTTCCCACTAGTAGCCAAAAAAGAAAAAACAATTTTCAAAGAGGTTTCCAGTGATATAGGATTATCATATTTACATGAAGAAAAAGATATTGTAGATTATAATATTCAACGAACAATACCACATAAATTAACGCAAAATGGTCCAGTAACAGCTGTGGGAGATATGAATGGTGATGGTATTGAAGATTTTATTATTGGTAGTTCTTCAGGCAATTCACCTCAATTATTTTTTCAAAACGCAGAAGGTAAGTTCATGCAACAAAGTTTATTTGATGATGAAGAAAACAAGAAATATGAAGAGGAAAGCATTGCTTTATTCGATTTAGAGAACGATGGTGATTTAGACATGTACTTAGTTTCTGGTAGTAATGAATTTAATCTAGAAAGTATATACTACAATCATAGGTTATTGATTAATGATGGTCAAGGAAACTTTGATATTGCAACTGATCAAATGCCTACAATTAGTGCAAGCGGCTCTATTGTTACCATCTCAGACTTTGACAAAGATGGGTTTATCGATTTGTTTATTGGCGGAAGAACTCCTTATTCAAAATACCCTAATACGGAAAAAAGCTTTTTATTAAAAAACCAAAATGGCATATTAAAAGATGTAACCACTAGTATGGTTCCTGATTTAAGTAACATAGGTATGGTTACAGATGCTGTTTGGGCAGATATTGATTTAGATGGAAATGATGATTTAATTGTAGTTGGTGAATTTATGCCTATCTCAATATTTAAAAATAACGGTACCAGTTTTAAAAAATTAAATAAAACAGGAATTGAAAATCTTTCCGGTTGGTGGGAAAGTATCATAAAAACCGACATAGATAATGATGGCGACATTGATTTCGTAGTTGGTAATTTAGGTATGAATAATTTTTATCAACCTTCAGCGGAAAGACCAGTAACCGTAGTCGCAAAAGATTTTGACAACAACGGCACTATAGACCCCGTAATGTTCGCATATTTCAAAGACAGCTTTGACAATCCCATCTACAAGGCATTTCCTGTAAATTTTTGGGGAGATTTAAATGGACAGAGTCCAATTTTCAGAGCAAAATACAACACATTTAAAGCATATTCCAAAGCAACTATTGCTACCCTATTTACAGATGAAGAATTAGAAGGGTCAACTAAATTAATTGGTAATTATGATAATAGTATTATTATAGAAAATAATGGTGATGGTACATTTAAATATAGTCCACTACCTACAGAAGCTCAAGTTGCTCCCATAAACGGAATTACATCTTTGGATTATAACAATGATGGTTACCAAGATCTTTTATTAGTTGGAAATAATTTTGGAAATGAAGTTTTTATAGGAAGAAATGATGCCTTTAATGGTTTATTACTACAAAACGACGGAAATGGCAAATTCAAATCTATTGAGACATCTAAAAGCGGATTTCTTGTGCCTGGAGATTCAAAAAGTATAGCTACCGTTAAAAGTAACAAAGAAAATTATCCATACTATGTCGTTACTCAGAATAGAGACTCTGTTCGGGTATTTCAGAAGAACTAAGGGAAATTGGTCATTTCAACTCCTGATTAATAAACCAATCATATAAAGCTTCGGTTTCATACGCTTTTATCCATGCGTTGTGACCTACGTTAGGGTATCTTGTGAAAATGACCTCATAGCCCATTTCCTTTAATTTAGCGACCATATTTTCAGATTCGGAAAAGGGAATGGACTTATCTTTCTCTCCATGGAAAACCCAAATAGGCATTTCGCGATTAATCCATGAAGCATATGGTAATGGTGCCATGCCACATACTACCGCCATAGCTGCAAAAGTATCTGGGTATTGAACCGCCAATTCCCACGCAGCTCCCCCTCCCCTACTCAATCCCGTTAAATAAATTCGCTTTTTATCTATTCTATTATTATCTACAATTGAATCTAGTAATTGTTTTACCGCTCTAGTATTCCACCATTTTTTGGCATTCGGATTTTGAGGTGCCAGTATTAAAAAAGGAAACTTTTTGCCTTGAACTATCAATTTTGGAGGACCATTCCTCTTAACGGTCACCAAACTATCGCCCGATTCACCACCACCATGTAAAAACAAAAGAATAGGAAAATCTTTCTCAGGCTCTTCTTCATAGTCTTCTGGAAAATACAGATAATAGGCTAGATTTTCTTTTACATTCGTTTCCATTGCCGAATCTATTAGAATGGGCTTTGCTTGAGATGCGCAACTTTGAAAAATAACCAATAAAATAATATATATAATTGCCCTCATCTGTAAAATCTAAATTATCCATCAAATGTACCCTAAAAACAAGTTCTTTTATAGTTATTGTAGTTTTAGGTTCATTCAGGTTTAAAAAGTTAGACGATGAAGAATTAAAAAACTTAATAAAATAAAAAAAGAGGATGCATTTTGCATCCTCTTTTTTTTATGTTACTATCTTAATTTATCTGTATAAAGTAAAGTGACCTACATACTTAAGCTCATCGCTATTAGCATTTACTACGTACCAATAATCTCCTGTTGGCACTTCTTTACCTTCATAGGTACCGTCCCAACCGCTAACCTCATCCAATACAGCCACTACTCTACCGTAACGGTCATATATTCTAACCTCAACTCCGTCAAAAAGATCTCTATTCTTTGGTGACCAAATATCATTAAGGTTATCACCATCAGGAGTAAAGAAATTAGGGAATTCTAACATACCCGTAAATTCAAACGGTACACTTAATTCAAGCTCACAACCTCTTGCATCTCTAACCCGAACATTTACTATTCCGCTTTCGTTAGTTGTAAATGTAGTTTCCTCACCGTAAGATTGTCCGTTAAAGAAGAATTCATATTCTCCATAACCACCTTCCGCAAAAGCTTGAACTTCATTTGGCCCTGTTTTATCAACTACCAAACTTAGCGGCTCATATGCATCTATACTGAACTCTACAAAATTTGTACATCCGTTTTCATGATAGATATAAACAGTGTGGTCACCTGCCGGTAAATCTCCCCAAACATACTCATCATTTGCATTTGCCGTAATAGCATCTGTAGGGTCAATTGGATCTAATGCAAACATCAACTCTGAAAGCAAATTGGTATTCTCTAATTGAATAGTTGTGGTGCTATTTGGAAAAATACCTTCGCAACCATATTGTACTTGTGGTTCTGCTGTTAAATCTACCCCAATATCAATAGTGAACAACTCTGAAGCTGCACACAAGTTAGCATCTTGTATGTAAATAATATAAGAAGCACCACCTTGTAAATCTTCAATTATTTCTCCGTTGTAAGGTGCAAATACCGCTGTGCCAGTTTCATCAACTGGATCAACCATTTCAATTTTATACTCAAAATACGGAGTAGGATTCACTAAAACATCATTAAAAGGGGTACCACCTATGATATCAAAAACTACTGTTCCATCATTAGCTCCAATACATAATTCATCTGTAGTCTCAATATTGATTACTTCTAATTGGTCTGGCTCTTCTACCGTAATAAAATCTTTTTCAAAACAACCGTTGTCATCTTTAATTAAGATTTCATAAGTACCAGCTGCAAGTTCATCAAAAGTATAAGTACCTGGATTATCAGAATCACTAAAGAATTCATTAAAGTTAGGGGCAATAGCAAATTGAATCAAACCTTCACCGCCATCACTTACAGAAACTGTAATTGTACCGTCTTCTTCTCCATTACAAGTAACATCTGTAGGAACGGCATCAAAAATTATTGGATCAGGTCTAACTATTTCAAACGGACCAGCAATATCCATACAAGTAGCTCCACTAGTTACAGCTATATAATATTCTGTGCCTTCTGGAAGTCCCTCAAACGTTCCGTTATCTTGAGGACCTCTAATAACCGTTGCTGTTGCAGCAGGATTAAAAGCATCTACAGGATCACCTTCATACAGGTAAAATAAATCCGCACCTACACCGCCGTTAACAAACGACTCTATTCTACCATCTAATTCAGATGCACAAGAAATATCATCCGGTAAATTTGGAAGTAAAGTAATACCCGTAGCATCGGTCATTGTAATACCATTAGAACGAATTGCCGGACAAGCACCGGCTCCATTTACTTTTCTTACATCAAACTGATACGTAATACCCTGAACTCCTGTAATAGTTACAGAATTGCTCGTCATAGGCTGATAAGTACCAATAGCAACCCCGTTTTCAACTCTTAAATATTCATAGGTAAATAAAGGATCAGGATTCTCTACCGTCATTCTCATTTCACCGTCTCCACCACAACCAGGCACCCTTGTCTGTACCAATAATGGTTGAATTGGTGGTGGTGGATCAACGTAGTAAGCGTCTGTTACATATGAACATCCAAAACTAGAAGATACTTCTATTGCATACCAACCAGCGCTAATATAACCTCCACTATCGCCAATGAAAGTTGGTGTATTCTGCAATCCACTTTCAGATACAACAGCTGTGTTATCATCACCACTTAAATATAATAATGTGTAATTGTAACCAGCACCAGGGAAACCGCCGCTTGCACCAGGTGTAGCAGTAATAGCATCACCAGAAGTGATATCATAAGCTTCAAGAACAGCATTGTTACCATTAGGGCAATCTAAAGTTTGCGGCTCTCTAATACCGGCAATTATTTGCGGTACTTCTTCTAATTCTATCTCCACTGTGTTTGTACAACCCTCAACATCTCTCACCTCTACTTCATAGAAACCAAAAGACAACCCTGTGAATTCATTATCGTTTGAGAATGCTGCTATCTCAGTAGTATAACTAGAACCACCGTCAGTGCTCATTAATAACCTGTATTCATAAGGAGTTGTATCCCAACCACCAGTACCGGTAGCTATAATTTCACCAGTATCATTCGTACAACTAACATTACCTATAGACTCAGCAGTAACTTGAAGTTCTCCGTTTGGAGTTCTAATGTTAGTAACATTACTTGTTCCAGAACAGAATGGCGTATCAATAGAAACGACATCAACAATTAAATTACCGCCGATCAGGTTATCTATTCTTGCTTCGTCTCCGTTTACATCAGGGAAATTATTAGTATCAAAAGTTCCTGAAGCCAAAGGTGTTGTTCTTGCATCATCAGTAGCCTCATAAACGATGTAATCAAATACACCAACATAATCGCTCACTGTAATAAATAGAGCCCCATCATTTCCAGGTACTGCACAACTAACCGGTTTAGCCTCGCTAATTAATACCGTAGGTGCTATCGGCGTATTCACCGTATGTACTGGCATTGGGTAGGTACAGCCAACTGTATTATCTACAACTTCGAACAAGTAATCACCTACATCTGGCAAGTACACATCAACATAGTTATTACCAGCTGTATTTGTTACAGGGGCAACCGCAGTAACCGAAACCGTATTTACAGTAAAATCAGTTGTGCCTGCTACTTCTATACGTACACGCTCATCATCTCTACAATTTAAAATATCTACCTCAACAATTGTTGGAACAACATCGGTCGGCGGATTGATAGTAGGAACGTCAAATGTAGTCTGACAACCATTTCCATCAATAGCATAAACAGTAATATTTTGAGCAGAACCATCATCAATAATTTCAAAAGTATTCCCTGGCTGATAATTTTCAAAACCAGTAATGCTATATTGATACCCTGAACCAACAGTACCTGCATCATCAACAGTCACTGTAATAATGGTTGAACTATATCTATTTGCACCTGGCTCGCAAGCAAAATCTGCAGCACTAGCACTAATACTAAATGCATCAGGATTTGTGATTGTGTGTACCGCAGATAGAACCTCACAGTTACGCGCCGTTACCACCTGTACTTGATAATCACCTGCTGGTAAATCTGAAAATGCACCCGTATTATTTCTATCTTGTTCAGAAGATGTAGTTAAGTTATTTAGGATATAGGTAATTGGAGTGTCTTGAGATGTGAATGGCACTAATGCATTTGCAGGACCAACTACTACCTCTATAGACCCATCATTTTCATCTCTACAGCTAATATCAATTGCTTCTTCTGAAACTATAACTGGCTGTGCTGCTTGATTTAAAATAATGTTAGATACCGTAGTTTCACAAAAACCAGCACCATCATTTACAATGTTATCCGTAATTACAACCTCATAAGTACCAGGCACAAGTCCTGTAAAAATTGGATCATTATTTTGTGTTATTGGTCCAACTGCACTAGAATTATAATCTATACCTGTTAGCTCAAATTCAAAATCTCCACTACCACCAGTAGTTGAAATCGTAATTTGTCCATCGGCATCATTACACGTACTATCTGTTGAGAATCTACCTGTTGCAGATAAGAAGTCATAAACCGTAGCAGTACCTTCACTAGTACAACCATTGGCATCTACTACATCTACTACATAATCACCAGGGCTACTAACAACATAAGTATATTCCCAAAATGATCCGACTACAGTTGGCAATTGCTCATCACCACCTAAAGTAAATCTTGGTGTGTTAACAGAACTAGGTACTCTTACCGTTATATCAAAAGCAGTTGAAGTAGGATCACATTGATTAACCACAGCAAATGTTGGAACTGGTAAATCTGGATCTAAAGAAATAATGGTAGCAATATCAAAAGAAGTACAACCACTTGCATCTCTTACATAAACATCATAAGTGCCATCAGCTGCCGAGAATGTGGTATCTGTAGTCCAACCTGATGGTGCCACACCTGCATCCATAAAAGCAAATTCATACGGACCACCTGAACCACCTCTACCCTGAACGGTAACTTGACCAAAAGCATTACAATTTGCAGGAACTTCCTGTAAAATATCAATATCAGGTAAATTCTGAAGTATGGTAACCGGAGCGGCATCTGTACATGTATCGGTTAAATTTTCAACCAATATCTGATAATTACCTGGTAATTCAGGATACGCACCGTTATATGGTAAAGCTGTAGTTGTTACCGAAGCTACCAACTCCGTTTCTGAACCATCTTCATTATCGATCAATACGATTCTCAAATCATCACCAATGGTATATCCAATAATTTCATAAGCGATTTCTCCATTTCTATTGGTATCACAAGCCCCAGGTGTTGAAACTGCAGTAACCTCTAAAGTGGAAGGTGCATCTACAGGTGGAATTTCCTGCTCATAGGTACAACCTGTACCAGTATCTAATACGACTACGGTATACGCTACTCCATACTGAATACCATCAGTAGTATTGCTAAACGTATGGTCATTGACAGCCGGTGTATTATTTAATGCGTAAAAACTAGGCTGATCTAATAATCTAATTTCATATGAACCAGAACCTCCACTTACACTAACTGCATAAGTAAATGATGTATCATCACAATCTGCAGGTGCTGGTGGCGGTATTGGTGTAATTACCACTTCGTTAGAAGTTATAGAAACCGTATCTATATCCGTGCAACCATTAGCATCAATTGTAATAACCGTATAATCTCCCGTTACCAAAAGTGGATCTAAAATTTGTACCGGTAATGCAGAAGGATCAACATCTTCCATTCTTGTAATTTCTACCCCTGTATTATCTTCTATGACAAAAGTATAATTAGCCGTACCGTCAGTTACAGCATCAATATTGATACCACCACTTACTGGCCCACTACCTCCACAAACTGCCTGTTCTTCAGAAACCGTAGTTGCAGGTGGTGGTGTTGTATCTAAAACAATATCGAATGTATCAGCTGGGGTTTCACAACCTCTAGCATCTCTAACCAAGTAAGAATAAGTACCTACAGTTAAGTTGGAGTATACCGTTTCCGATGCCCATCCCGTTCCATTAAAATTAACTTCGTAAGGTGGCACACCGCTTGTAGCATCAGGTATAATAGTTACCGAACCATTATTTGTTGAACTACAACTAACCGGTCTAGCAACATAAGATGCAGCAGCAATATTTTGAGGGGGATTTAAAGTGATTGCAACAGATTCTGCAACACAACCACTGCTTGTGGTATTATTATCTGTAATTCTGAAAACATAATCGCCAGGTACATTTGTATCATAATCAAAAGTATCGGTAGTTAGTGGCATAGCAGCTCCAAAAGTAGCACCACCATCAGAACTAACCTCATACTGTTTTGCCCCAGCACCAGAAGTATAGCCTCCATTAACACTTACTTCAATTCTACCATCAGCTCCACCACAAGGTATTTCCGCTGTAATACTTGTATTTACTCTCAATTGTGGCGCAATTGTCACTGAAATACTATCTGAACAGTCATTACCATCAACAACTTCAATCGTATAATTACCAGGAGAAAGTCCGCCAAAAGTTGCAGTTGGTTGCAACGTACCCCCATTAATTCTATATTGATGCGAACCAATAGCTGCAGTACCTGCAGTAGAAGTTACTGCAACCGTAGCACCAGTACCTGCTACAAAACAGAAATCAGATGATGGTCCATCCAAAGAAATACTTGGAGCATCAATAGGGTTTAAATCGAATGAAAAAGTATCTGTACAACCTTCAGCATCTTCAACAGTTAATGTATATGTTCCCGTTGCAGAAAGATTACTAAAGGTTCTTCCAGATTTTGGACCAATTTGTGGACCAACAGGCTGCGTTAAGGTATATCTATATGTACCCCAACCACCAGTTGCATCTGCTCTAACAGCTCCTAAATTTCCATTGGCACAACTCATAGCTGTTACCGTAGAAGTAGATAAATCCAATACCGGAGCTTCATTAATATCCAATGAAATAGTATCCGTACATCCTGTATCAGCGTCGGTAACCGTAATTGTATATGTACCTGCTCCAGATAATGGCAAGTCAACTTCACGGTCACTTTGCGGGGCACTAGTGGTACCTCCGTTAATATCATATGTATAATTGTTTGCGAAACCGTCAACAATAAAAGTTCCGCTACCATCGGTAGCACCATTACATACTCTTAGATCTCCACCCGACTTAACTTGAACTCGAATAGAACTGATTTCAACAGGTCTAAAACCTTCAGTATAAGAACAACCATTTATATCTGTAATTTGAAAAATATATGCCTGTGAAGTTAATAACCCAACGAACGTATCATTAGTTCCGTTATCAACATAAGCCGGACTAATTATTTCATATCTATTGGTTGCAGCATTACTTGTTGGTGTCAACTGCACATCTGTAGTACCCGCGGCACAGCTAGTATTGCTCTGGGCAAAATCTAAATCTGTAGGTGGATCAACATCTAAGATATCTATTGCAGTTAATTCTAAACGACAACCGCCCGCATCACGAATAATAGGGGTATAAGTTCCCGTAGCCAAATCTGTATAAGATGTAATAGTTGAAAAATTAACTCCGTCTATACTAAACTCGTAACCACTACCTGAACCACCAGAAAACGGACCTACAAAATCAATTTGTCCGCCTACGTTTCCAGTACCAGAACATGTAACATCGGCAATTTTAGTAGCAGATCCTGTTAATGAACCAACAGTGTCTACCGTTACCGATGGCAAGGCTAAAGTACATTCAAATGCACCTTGTTCGTACCTTACTTCAATATCATTATACGTACCTGCCGCAACTGAAATCTGTGGAGTGCTCACCCATGGATCAGATGCACTTTCTCTATAGGAAATATTGTAACCTCTACCATTATTGATAGTGAATTCCAATTTGGCGCCACCGTTACTACACGTACCATCAACACCAGCAACAGTTACATCTGGCGGCAATAAATCTTCAACATCTGAAGAAGCGTTTATAATACAACCATTACTATCGGTAATTACAAAATCGTAGGTACCTGCAGTGCTAACTGTATACGTTGTAGTACCAGAATCTGTAGCAGCATCTCCAAAAGAAGGTTGTACAGATCCGCCATTTACTGTAAATGTATAAGGCGCAGAACCACCTGAGGTATTTAACGTAATATCTACACTAGAAATATCAGAACAGCCAAAACTACTATTCACCTCAGTTGATGCATCTAGAGCAGAAGCCCCTGCACCAATTGTCATTGGATCACCATTAATATCTAAACTCTGTCTTGGAGGATCAATTCCGTTCAACGGATCACCAGTACATTGTTGCGTTTCAACTTGTACTGTATATGTACCAAAACCTACAGCTGAAAAAGTGTAAGGGTTTGTTGAAATAAATGCAGTAAATTCTTGAGCAACACCACTTGAATTCAGCAATGTATACTTATAAGGACCAGGAACATTAGATGCGGTTACGGTAATTGTACCCGTATCCCCACTACATAATGCATCTGTAAAAGTTGTAGCGATTTCTATTTCCTTTTCTTCTATAACTATAGGCTCATAAGGATATTCACAAGTATTTGCTGTATTTTTTAATCTTGCAAGAATGTTATATGTACCGGGAGTTAAGTTAGAAAATATAGCTCCTTGCCAAGAAGTACCACCATCAATACTAAATTCATAAGCACTAGACAAATTGGTAATCTGTATTCTACCATCTACACCACAGATATAATCTTGTTTTACATATGTTTGGGTTATGGTACTTTTCTTTACTTTGAAATAATATGGTTGATTGTCTATTTCAACTCTATATTCAGCACCTGAAGTAGCTGATACAGAACTGGCATCAAGATTAAAAGTTTGTCCGGTTCCAATTTCCGTATAACAAGCATCTGTAGTATTAGGACATTCTACATTCACATCTGCTGAACAAGAACCACCCAATACCTGCCATGAAACTGAGCTATAAGGACCACCAGTTAAACTTATGATACGATCGTCAAAATCACCACATAAATTAAACCGAGCAATTGTAAATCCATTATCATTACAAGTTACCGTATTGTCCGCACCTACTATTGGTGTAGAAAACATTACCGGAGCCGCTAAGCTAGACTTAGGCGAAACTTTATTTTCTAATGTCTTGTGATTGTTGGTAGAAACCGAAACAGCCTTTTCGATTACATGAGCCACCTCTTCGTATAAAGTAGTTACTTTAGAGTTGGCTAGAGCCGTAGTACCAATTACTGAAAGAACAATCAGAAGAAGTACATACAGCGCATACCGCTGTTGTTTTGGAAGCATAGGTTAAGATTCGTTTTTAAGAACAAAGTCGATTTGGGATCTAATTAGTTCTTTGGTGTAATTTTTTGCTTATATTTTAACTTTTAAATAATCATGTGTTCTCTAATATATTTCTAACGCCCGTATATGAAAAATAGTATTATTCTCAACCTTTTATTCGTTGTAACGCTAAATTTTTCTTGTGCACAAAATACTGATAACAAGGTTACTACCCCAAAAGAGTCTGTTTTTACAGCTAAGCTGTTCGTCGATGAGGTACAGATTCCATGGGGCTTCACCTTCCTTCCTGACAAAAGTATTTTAATCACTGAAAAAGAAGGAAAATTGATACATTTCGTCAATGGAAAAAAAACGATAATTAACAATGTTCCTGAGGTATATAATAGAGGCCAAGGCGGATTGTTAGATATAGCCCTACATCCTAAGTACACAGAAAACGGGTGGATTTACCTCACCTATGCATCAACAGATGGGAATGAAAAGGGCGGCCATACGGCAATTATGAGAGCAAAATTGAAGAATAGTTCTTTGACAGAAAAACAAGTACTTTACAAGGCAACACCCAATACTACTAAAGGGCAACATTTTGGATCTAGAATTGCTTTTGATAACGAAGGATATCTATACTTTTCAATTGGTGAACGTGGGGAAAGAGATATCAATCCACAAGATATCAAAAGAGATGGTGGCAAAATTTATCGTTTACATGAAGATGGGCGTATTCCGAAAGACAATCCATTTATAAATGAAAAAGGCGCCAAGACTGCAATTTACAGTTACGGACACCGAAATCCGCAAGGGTTAATAAAGCACCCCCTCACAGGTGAAATTTGGGACAATGAACACGGACCTAGAGGTGGTGATGAAATTAATACTATTAAAAAAGGAGCTAATTATGGATGGCCCCTAGTTACTTACGGCATCAATTATGGCGGTACACCTATAACCGATAAAACAGAAATGAAAGGCATGGAGCAACCTATACATTATTGGGTACCCTCCATTGCACCTAGCGGAATGGAGTATGTGACAACAGATAAGTACAAAAACTGGAAAGGAAGCCTTTTAGTAGGATCTTTAGCTTTTCAATATTTAGAACGTTTGGTCTTAGACGGAAGCAAAGTAACTGCAAGAGAAAAGTTAATGGAAGGACTAGGTAGAGTAAGAGCCGTAAAGGAAGGACCTGATGGTTATATTTATGTAGCCGTTGAAGGCAAAGGTATCTATAAGTTGATACCGAAAAAGTAGACAACAACTCCAAACATTAAAAAAGGTCTGTACGTTAATTCAACCGTTACAGACCTTTTGCTATTTTTATAGTATACTTTATATCCTTACTTATCCCCTACCGGCATCTATAGCCAGCTTTACGGAACCATGTTTTTTAAGCAACGCTTCTGCAGCTGTATATTCAATATCTAGACCTTCCATAATGTAGCGCGTACCGCGATCAACCAACTTATCGTTGCTTAATTGCATATTCACCATCTTATTACCTTTTACTCTACCAATTTTTATCATTAACGCAGTAGATATCATATTCAAAACCAATTTTTGAGAAGTTCCACTTTTCATTCTTGTACTACCGGTAAGGAATTCTGGACCTACATTTATTTCAATAGGAATATCTGCAATCCTTGCAATTGGTGCTCCAGGGTTATTGGTAATCGCTGCAGTTAAAATTCCATGTTTCTTGGCATCTTCTAATCCCCCAATAACATATGGCGTACTACCTGATGCCGCAATACCAACAACAACATCATTAGCATTAATATCATGGACCTTTAAATCTAACCATGCCTGTTTGGTAGCATCTTCGGCATTTTCAACAGCTTTTCTTATAGCTGTATCTCCACCAGCAATTAAACCCACAACACGTTCATGCGGCATACCAAAAGTTGGCGGAATTTCAGAAGCATCTAAAATTCCCAATCTACCACTGGTACCGGCGCCTATGTAAAAAAGCCTTCCTCCTTTATTAAATCTTTCCGTTAAGGCATCTACAAGTTTTGTTACTTGCGGAATCGTTTTTTCTACCGCATCCGCTATTTTCTTATCCTCCTCATTCATTTTTTGAAGAATAGTATTGGTATCCATCAACTCTAAATTGTCGTGATTGGACGGAGTCTCTGTAATCTTTTTGTAATCCATTTAATTATAAAATTTTTATATCGTGATTTTTAAAAGCCTTTAGCAAATTGTCATCCGGCTTTAACTCGGTAATCATAGTGTTAATAGAATTGATATCACAAGTCTTATACCGGTGCTGAGAATTCAGTTTTTCAGAAATAGATAAAAGCACGGTTTTCTTAGAAGCTTTTATTACCGCTTTTTTTATCTGAACAATATCCCAATCAAATTCCGTCAACCCATAAGTGGCATCAACATATCCTGTACCAATAAAACTATAATCGAATCGAATTTCAGAAATATGGTGAATGGCATTTGCACCAATGGCAATCTGGGCTTCCTTAGAAATTTGTCCGCCTATAGAAATTACATTGATATTGGCTTTATGGGAAAGCTCCATAGCAACCGGCAGACTAATGGTAAAACAAGTAAGATTCAGATTCTCAGGTATAATTCTAGCCAACTCCATACACGTAGTACCACCATCTAAAAAAATAACGGCTCCATCTCTCAACATACCAACTGCCTTAACAGCAATGGCAGCCTTATCGGCCAACTTATAAATATTGGTGTTCTTAGCACTATTGGTCATATAACCCATAGATATTGCACCGCCATGTACCTTACGCAGTTTATTTTCCGCATCAAGCTCTTTTACATCTCTTCTAATAGTATCAATAGAAACATCCAAAGCCTCTGCTATATCCGTTATAAGAATTCTATTGTGTAAATCAACCTCACTTAAAATAGTCTGTTGCCGTTCTTCTTTTAGCATTTAAAAAGCTCTTTTTTACTTATGAATCATACAAAGATAGGGATTTTTAGCTCATGCAGTTTTATGACGTTAATATAATGTAAATAGAATTTAATGATTAATTAACAGCAAAATACAGCATAATTTATGGCATAAAACTGCAAATATTCAAAATAACGCATATATTTGCATGATTTAAAAATCCAAAACCCTACCACAACCATATGAAAACAATAGTTAAAAATTCTAAAATAGACATCTCCCACAAGCCTATTGGCCAGTTTGAAGAAACACGATTCGAAAAAATTCACAATGTAATTTTCGAAGATTCCAACGAAGCTTCAATAGTAGTGGCTCATGAAATTGCCGCTTTAATAAAAAAGAGGCAAGGACAAAAAAGAAACTGCGTTTTAGGTTTAGCCACAGGTTCTTCGCCTATAAGGGTTTATGAAGAATTGGTTCGTATGCACAAAGAAGAAGGTTTGAGTTTCAAAAATGTTGTGACCTTCAACTTAGATGAATATTTACCGATGGAGCCTAATAACATACAGAGTTATTTCTACTTCATGCATGAGCATCTTTTCAACCATGTAGATATCCCAGAAAAGAATATTCATATTCCAGATGGTACGGTTAGTAATGAAGAAACAACTGCATATTGCCTAGGGTATGATCGCAAAATAAAGGAGCATGGTGGCTTAGATTTTCAATTATTGGGAATTGGTAGAACAGGTCATGTTGGATTTAACGAACCTGGATCACATTTTAATTCTGGAACAAGAGTTATTACGCTAGACCACATAACCCGCGTAGATGCCGCACCTGCCTTTTTAGGAATAGCCAATGTCCCTAGAAAAGCTATTACCATGGGGATTGCAACAGTACGTAAAGCCAAGAGAATTGTTTTATTAGGCTGGGGTGAAAATAAAGCGGGCATCATTAAAAAAACTATTGAAGGCGATATCTCATCTCATGTACCGGCAACATATTTACAAGAACATGACAATTGTACTTTTGTTTTAGATACCGGTGCCGGTAGCCAATTAACAAGAAATAAAACACCTTGGTTGGTTGATGCATGCGAATGGACAGAAGAATTAAAAGCAAAAGCTATGGTTTGGCTTTGCGAAAATACCGGTAAGACCATATTAAGCTTAACAGATAAAGATTATAACGATAATGGCATGGCCGACCTATTAGCTTTAGCTGATTCATATGATCTGAATATTGAAATGTTCAATAAGCTGCAGCATACCATTACCGGATGGCCGGGTGGCAAACCAAATGCTGATGACACACATAGACCAGAACGTGCAACACCGGCAAAAAAGCGTGTAATCATATTTAGTCCGCACCCAGATGACGATGTAATTTCTATGGGCGGAACTTTTGATAGATTAGTGGAGCAAGGACATGATGTTCATATCGTTTACCAAACATCTGGCAACATTGCGGTTTCTGATACCGATGCCAGAAAATATGCCGAGATTGCCATGCAGATTAATCCGTCTGAAGAGGCAGAAAGAATTATAAAATCAATTGCAGATAAGAATGAAACTCGTATAGATGCGCCAGAAGTTAGAAATCTAAAAGGCAAAATTAGAAGAGGAGAATCTTATGCCGCTACTAGATATATGGGGCTGCAAGATGAAAATGTACATTTCTTGGATTTGCCGTTTTATGAGACTGGCACCATAAAGAAGAAAAACTTATCTGAAGAAGATATTAATATAGTAGTAGATATTATCAAAGAAATAAAACCTCATCAAATTTATGCCGCTGGCGATTTAGCAGATCCACACGGTACGCATAAGGTTTGTTTAGATGCCGTATTTGCAGCTTGTGAAGAATTAAAATCAGAATCATTTATAAAAGATTGCTGGTTATGGTTATACAGAGGTGCTTGGCATGAGTGGGATATCAACGAAATTGAAATGGCCGTACCTATGAGTCCGGGGCAAGTATTGAAAAAAAGGTATGCCATTTTCTGCCACCAGTCTCAAAAAGACGGAGTAATGTTTCAAGGTGATGACTCAAGAGAATTTTGGATGCGTGCAGAAGAAAGGAACCGCGACACCGCTAATAAATATAAAGCTATGGGCTTATCATCATATGCAGCAATGGAAGCCTTTGTAAGACATAAATTTAACTAACAACTAAATTTGAATTAAAAGACCTATTTTTAGTTTTAAAATGGGTCTTTTCTACATTTATGACTAAACAACTAACGCTACTCGTACTTTTATTGCTGCTTCATTCGTGCGGAATTTTTAATTCTTATGAAAAATATCCGAAGAGAGAGTTCAGAGGGGTTTGGATTGCTACCGTGGTCAATATAGATTGGCCAAAAAATGGCAACGACACCGCAGAAAAACAAAAAGCTGACTACCTTAAAATTCTAGATTTTTATGAAAAGGAAAATTACAATGCCGTAATTGTACAAGTACGCGCTGCTGGTGATGCTTTTTATAAATCTGATTACGCACCCTATTCCCGATTTTTAACCGGTGAAGAAGGTAAAGCTCCACAATGGAATACAGATGTTCTTGAGTGGATGATCAATGAAGCCCACCAACGTGGCATGGAATTCCACGCATGGCTAAACCCGTATAGAGCAACTTTCGATGAGAATTTTGAAGTACTATCAGAAACGCATGACTATTGTACAAACCCTGAGTGGATGGTACATTACGGTAAAAAGAACTACTACAATCCTGGATTGCCAGAAGTACGCAACCATTTTTCAAACATCATTGCGGAGTTAGTCTCCAACTATGATGTAGATGCCATACATTTTGATGATTATTTTTATCCTTACACTATTAAAGATGCCGTATTTAATGATTCATTGGCGTTCGAAACCTATGCACAGAAGAATCAAAAAATTGATGATTGGCGACGCAGTAATATTGATTCATTAGTAAGGCAATCTCACGAAACCATTAAATCCATAAAACCATGGGTGCAGTTTGGCATTAGTCCTTTTGGTGTTTGGAAAAACAATTCCACAGACCCAAAAGGTTCTGACACTAAAGCAGGGCAAACCACCTACGAAGATTTATACGCGGACCCTTTACTTTGGATGGAAAAAGGCTGGATAGACTATCTAGCACCACAAGTTTATTGGAGTATGGATTTACCCGTAGCATCTCACAGAAAAATTTTGGATTGGTGGTCAAAAAACAATTACGATACTAACCTCTATATAGGTAATAGTCCATATAAGATTAGAAACAATAGCGATAAAGCATGGGATGATATTGAAGAAATTCCAAATCAGATTGAGCTTGCCCGTGAAACACCTCAAATACAGGGTAATATTATGTTCAGCGCCAAATCCCTAATGAAAGATAACGATGATGTAGTTGAGTATATGCATAAGAAATATTACAAAAAGCCAGCATTAAATCCGGTTTCTACCTTATCAAAAAAGCATTCTGCAAAAAAACCTAAGTTAATAGCTACTTCTAAAACAGATTCAGAGCTTGTTCTTGAATTCAATGATTTAAGAGAAATACGGTTTGCTTTGTTTTACAACTCTGGTATACGGGTCAAAGAAACATATGACATCAAGAAATTACGATCTAAAATATATGTTGATAACACCTCCAATGTTGTACGTATTCCTATTAACCAACTGAGAAAAAAATATAATGCCATTAGTTTTATAGACGTATATGGTAAAGAAACTACACCTATAATTTTTAATTTAAAACAAGTTAATAAGTAATATGGTACAAAAAGACAAAGGAGCTTGGGCATGGGTACCCGTGTTATACTTCACACAGGGCTTACCTTATGTATTGGTGGTTACCGTATCTGTAATCATGTACAAGAAACTAGGTGTAAGTAATGAAGATATTGGACTATATACCAGTATTCTCTATTTACCTTGGGTATTAAAACCATTATGGAGTCCGTTCGTGGATTTAAAAAGTACTAAGCGTAAATGGTTTTTGAGCATGCAGCTCTTAATTGCCATTGCCTTGTTAGGTGTTGGACTCACTCTACCCACCAACATGTTCTTCGTTTCATCATTAGCCTGTTTTTGGATGGCAGCTTTTGCTTCTGCAACAAATGATATTGCTTCAGATGGATATTACATGTTAGGTCTTACCGAAAAGAAACAATCTTTCTTTGTTGGAATGAGAAGTACCTTCTATCGTCTTGCAATGGTAACAGGCGAAGGGTTGATAGTTGTGCTAGCAGGATTTTTAGAAAATAAATATGGAGACAATACCAAAGCTTGGAGCGTAACCATGTCGGCAGCAGCTTTTTTAATGCTTATTATGACCGTTGCCAACTTTTTCGTCACTCCAAAATATGAATCTGAAAGCAACCAAGAAAAAGAAAAACCCGCAGGTTTCTTAGAAGTATTTGCTTCATTCTTTAAAAAACCAGGTATAGGCATTGCTTTAGCCTTTATTCTAACCTATCGTTTGGGAGAATCGCAATTGGTAAAAATGACATCTCCTTTTTTGCTGGATTCCCCTGATAAAGGAGGGTTAGGATATTCTACAGAACAGCTAGGAACCATTTTTGGCACAGCAGGAGTTATTTTTCTTTCCATTGGAGGTATTTTAGGAGGCATTTTAATTTCAAGGGACGGATTAAAAAAGTGGATGCTACCAATGGTGCTTTCATTAAACCTACCAAACATTTTGTATGCTGTATTGGCAATCACAAATACAACAAATATTTATGCCGTAACGGCAACCGTAATTTTTGAAAAGTTCGGTTACGGATTCGGTTTTGCCGCCTTTTTAATGTACCTCATTTACATTGCAGATGGCAAGTCTAAAACATCTCATTATGCAATTGCCACAGGTTTCATGGCGCTAGGTATGATGCTACCAGGTATGGTAAGCGGCTATATTCAACAATGGCTGGGCTATGATGGCTTCTTTGTTTGGGTAGTAATTGCTGCCTTGCCCGCACTATTCCTTTTAAAATTCATTTCTTATCCGGCAGATTTCGGCAAAAAAACAACACTTCCCAATGAATAATATGACACCTACAAAAGAAGCTATAGAAAAACTCTCTTTGATTGAAAAAGTGGGACAGCTTTTTATGCCTGCAGCTTTTATTAATGATACAGAAGAAGAAATTCAGAAATTAGAAAAACTGATTTCTGAGCACCACGTTGGCAGTCTATGCTTTTTTCACTCCAGGGCAAGTGCGGCTACCAATTTTGAAGGCAAGAAAAAAATAGTTGTCAATAAAAATAGCTTTGACACCTTAAGAAACCTCATCAAGAGATATCAAAAAGCGGCAACATACCCCCTATTGATTTCTATTGATGCCGAATGGGGTTTGGCAATGAGAATAGAAAATACGCCTCAATATCCATATGCCATAACCTTAGGAGCAAATACAGAAAATAAAGATTTAGTATTTGAAGTTGGTAAGCAGATTGCCAAAGATTGCAAAGCTGCGGGTATTCATTGGAATCTTTCTCCCGTAGTTGATGTCAACGTTAATCCTAACAACCCTGTTATTGGTTATCGTTCTTTTGGTGATAACAAGCACAATGTAGTTACCATGGCGACTGCTTATGTAAAAGGAACACAAAGCGAAAACGTGCTTACAAGCATTAAACATTTTCCGGGTCATGGGGACACCGCTACAGATTCGCATTTGGGCTTACCTGTTATAGATAAATCGAAAAAAGATTTACTTGAAAATGAATTGTATCCTTTTCAAAAATTAATAGACGAAGGTGTAGATTCGGTCATGGCAGGGCATTTATCCGTCACCGCTTTAACCACTAGTCCAGAATTACCTTCAAGCATAAATAAAGATATTATTACAGGAGTGTTACGCAATGAAATGGGTTTTGACGGTGTTGTAATATCCGATGCTTTAAATATGCATGCCGTATCTAAAAATTTTCCAACAAAGGGTGAACTAGAATGGCTCGCCTTTAATGCCGGTAACGACGTACTATGCTTTGCCGAACATATTGAAGAAGGAATACAATTTATCTTACAAAATGCATCTGAAAAACAAATAAATAAGAGCATAGAACGTATTTGGCATTTAAAGGAAAAAGCGATTATCGAAGATAGTTCTGAATCAGAAGTAACCGACCCATCATCTTTGAATAGAAAAATAGCTGAGCAGTCACTTACACTGCATCATGGTTCTAGCGTCGATATTGCAAATTTTAAAGAAACCAATTTCTGCACATTAACCATTAAAAGATTTGGGACGGATCAAACGAAAAAAGATATTTTAGGTAATATCAAAGAGATGAGAAAGGAAGTTAAGAACGAAACTGAAATTCTTTTGCTTTTGACTCCGCCACAGATAAAACCGACCAATAAATTCGGTTTTTTTGATGAAGAAATCGATTTCATAAACGACCTGATAACAACTAAGAATGTAGTGTTGTATCATTTTGGCAATCCGTATGCATTGAAGTTTTTCAAAACCGAAAAAACAACCGCAACGGTAATCGCATATCAAAATTTTAAAGAGTTTCAAGATGTGGCAACTGAGCATTTTTTAGGTCAACTTGAAGCAAAAGGGAAATTGCCGGTATCATTGAGCTAATCTATTATATTAAAAAATCAACCAAATGAAAACATATAAAATCATCGGTCTTATGTCTGGCACATCATTAGATGGTCTTGACTTGGCATATTGTCACATTTGGGAGAAAAATGATGTATGGCAATTTGATATTAAAAAAACCAAAAGTGTTAAGTATTCTTCAGAAATGCTGAACACCTTAAAAAATGCTATTAGTTTATCCGCAGAAAAACTTATTGAATTACATAATACGTACGGTACGTGGCTAGGTGAGCAAACCTCTATATTTATAAACGAGAACAAATTAGATGTAGACTACATAGCAAGTCACGGTCATACCACACATCACCGACCAGAAATGGGACTTACGTTTCAAGTAGGTTCTGGTCAACATTTAGCAAATGCTACAGGAATTAAGGTCATAGCAGATTTTAGAACAAATGATTTAGCACTTGGTGGACAAGGAGCGCCATTGGTGCCTATTGGTGACCGCATGTTTTTTAATGAATATGAATTTTGCCTGAATTTAGGAGGAATCAGTAATATCTCTTTTGAAGTAAAAGATAAGAGAATAGCCTACGACATTGGTTTGGCAAATATGATTCTAAATTATATTACCAGAAAGGTTGATTTAGAATATGATGAAGACGGAAATCTTGCACGTGCTGGGGTTATAAATACAGAAATGCTAGAGCGGTTAAATAATCTTGAATATTATCTGTTACCGCACCCAAAATCTATAGGTTATGAGTGGTTTTTAGAAGAAGTGGTACCCATTGTAGAAGAGACAGATGATACCATTGAACATTTACTACACACCAGTATTCATCATATATGTGATAAAGTGGCTCAACAGATCCAATTAAATTTTATAAATAAAGACCAACAAATATTAGTAACAGGCGGTGGCGCACTCAATTCATTTTTAATAGAAACACTACAAGAAAAATTAGGCGCAAAGACAAAAGTAGTTGTACCAGAAAAAATAATCATTGAATTTAAAGAAGCTTTGGTATTCGCATTAATGGGTGTATTGAGAGTGGAGCAATTAACAAATGTACTTTCATCGGTAACTGGAGCAAAAAAAGATTCTTCAAGTGGAGTATTGTTCATACCCAATTAAAGTTTTTTACCTAATTTACTCGATAATCGAGAATCAAATAAGCAGAGATTCACCCCTGCAACACACTAATTTTTAATTGAAGTTTCCTTAAATCAACTTTTAGGAAATAGACTTCGTTAAAACCAAAATAGACATGTCAGAAAAACAAAAGAAAGCGTCGGCTTATTGGAAAGAAAATGTCAGGTACCTGTTCATTTTATTAGCTATTTGGTTTATCGTCTCTTTTGGTGCGGGTATACTATTTAAAGAATCTTTAGATGCCATAAAAATTGGTGGTTTTAAACTAGGTTTTTGGTTTGCACAACAAGGTTCTATTTATGTATTTGTTATTCTGATTTTTGTCTATGTAAGACTCATGAACAAATTGGATAAGAAATACGGATACGACGAATAACAACACAACCATCAACCACCAAAAAACCAACTTATGAGTGTTCAAACTTGGACGTATATTTTAGTAGGACTCACCTTCGCTCTCTATATAGGAATTGCAATCTGGTCTAGAGCCGGGTCTACCAAGGACTTTTATGTTGCTGGTGGCGGAGTATCTCCACTTGCTAACGGTATGGCAACGGCAGCCGATTGGATGTCCGCCGCCTCGTTTATTTCTATGGCAGGAATAATATCCTTTGCCGGCTATGATGGTTCCGTATACCTTATGGGTTGGACAGGCGGTTATGTACTACTGGCATTACTGCTAGCCCCTTACCTAAGAAAATTTGGCAAATTCACCGTACCAGACTTTATAGGTGACAGATACTATTCAAAAACTGCACGTATTGTTGCAGTAATCTGCGCATTGATTGTTTCCTTCACATATGTAGCGGGTCAAATGCGGGGTGTTGGGGTAGTATTCTCAAGGTTTCTACAAGTAGATATCAATACAGGTGTTATTATTGGTATGATTATCGTTTTGTTTTATGCCGTTTTAGGAGGAATGAAAGGTATTACCTATACACAAGTAGCACAGTACTGTGTATTAATTTTTGCCTTTATGGTTCCCGCAATATTCATTTCCATACAAATGACAGGAAATCCTATTCCGCAATTGGGTATGGGCGCGACACTTAATGATGGTTCTGGTACTTTTCTTTTAGATAAGTTAGACGGACTTTCAACAGAACTAGGATTCAACGAATATACCGACGGCTCTAAATCGGTGACCGATATATTTGCTATCACCTTAGCTTTAATGGTGGGCACCGCAGGGTTACCACACGTAATCGTGAGGTTCTTCACCGTTAAAAAAGTCAAAGACGCTAGAAAATCTGCCGGGTTGGCTTTACTGTTAATCGCTATTCTATATACTACGGCACCTGCCGTTTCTGTTTTTGCAAAGACCAATTTAATTAATACGGTAAGTAATGAAGAATACTCAAGTATGCCGGTTTGGTTTAAAAACTGGGAAGAAACGGGACTCCTTTCTTTCGATGATAAGAATGAGGATGGTAAAATTCAATATGTAGCAGATGCATCTAAAAATGAATTGACCATTGATAATGATATTATGGTATTGGCAAATCCTGAGATTGCGGATCTACCTGCCTGGGTAATTGCTTTGGTTGCAGCAGGAGGATTAGCGGCAGCACTTTCAACAGCAGCAGGTTTATTATTAGTTATCTCTGCATCGGTTTCTCATGATTTGGTAAAGAAAGTGTTTAAACCGAATATTTCTGACAAAGCAGAATTATGGGTAGCAAGAGGTGCCGCAACGGTAGCAGTAGTTATTGCTGGGTACTTTGGTATTAATCCTCCAGGTTTTGTAGCCGCAGTAGTGGCACTGGCATTTGGTTTGGCAGCTGCATCATTCTTCCCTGCCATTGTATTAGGTATATTTTATAAAAAAATGAATAAAGAAGGAGCCATTAGCGGAATGGTAGTGGGTATAGTTCTCATGCTATTTTATATGACCAAATTTAAATTTGGCTGGTTTGGTGGCGGAACACCTGATGATTGGTGGTTTGGTATTTCGCCTGAAGGCTTTGGTAGTATCGCTATGATTGCTAACTTTATTATAGCCATTATCGTTCTTCAATTTACACCAGAACCACCTAAAGATGTGCAAGAAATTGTAGAAAATATTAGAATACCCAGTGGCGCAGGTGAAGCCACGGGACATTAACAGAAACAAATCAACATTCAACAACAACCAAAGGACTTCAACAACCTTTGTATAATAAATTAACGCATACCATGAGTAATTATCACATTAAACACCTGGAGGAATATTATCAAGTCTATCGAAAATCGGTTCGTAATCCTGAAGCTTTTTGGGAAGAAATTGCTGAAGAGCATTTTGTTTGGCGTAAACGATGGGATAATGTATTAAGTTGGGATTTTAAAAAACCAGAGATAAAATGGTTTGAAGGTGCTAAATTGAATATAACAGAAAACTGTTTAGACCGTCATTTACCAACAAGGGGAAATAAAACAGCTATCATTTTTGAACCTAACAATCCAAAGGAAGAAGCACAACATATAACCTACAGGCAATTACATGAACGTGTATGCCGTATGGCAAATGTTTTGTTAGACCACGGAGTCAAAAAAGGTGATCGTGTTTGCATTTATCTACCTATGATTCCTGAATTATCTGTAGCACTTTTAGCATGTGCGCGTATTGGGGCTATACATTCAGTAGTATTTGCAGGGTTTTCATCTCATGCATTAGCAACCCGTATCAATGATTCTGACTGTAAAGTTGTACTGACATCAGATGGTTCTTATAGAGGAAACAAAGCAATAGATCTAAAAGGCCTTGTAGATAAAGCCTTGGAAGGTTGTCCAGGAGTTGCAAATGTGCTCGTCGTAAAACGTACCAAATCTAAAATTGACATGTTAGAAGGTAGGGATAAATGGCTACAACCATTGTTAGATGAAGCCTATGCAGATTGCGTTGCTGAGGTTATGGATGCTGAAGACCCGTTATTTATACTTTACACTTCAGGTTCTACTGGAACCCCAAAAGGAATGGTGCATACCACGGCAGGTTACATGGTGTATACCGCATATACCTTTAAAAACGTATTTCAATATACCGAGAATGATGTGTATTGGTGCACTGCAGATATCGGCTGGATTACCGGACATTCGTATATTGTCTACGGACCACTAGCAAATGGAGCAACTACTTTAATGTTTGAAGGCGTTCCCTCCTATCCGGATTTTGGTCGTTTTTGGGAAGTTGTTGAAAAACACAAAGTAAATCAGTTTTATACCGCGCCAACTGCTATTAGAGCGCTAGGTAAAGAAAGTTTAGATTTTGTTGAAAAGCATGATTTATCAAGCCTTAAAGTTTTAGGATCTGTAGGCGAACCTATTAATGAAGAAGCATGGCATTGGTACAATAATAATGTTGGTAAAAAGAACAGCCCTATTGTAGATACGTGGTGGCAAACAGAAACCGGTGGTATTATGATCACCCCTATACCTTACGTAACCCCAACTACTCCAACTTATGCAACGCTGCCATTTATTGGTATACAACCAGCGTTAATGGATGAAAACGCAAAAGAAGTAAAAGGTAATCAAGTAGAAGGCAGGCTATGTGTAAAATTCCCATGGCCATCTATAGCAAGAACTATTTGGGGTAATCACGACCGCTACAGAGACACCTATTTTTCAGCATATGAAAACATGTATTTCACAGGCGATGGCGCGTTGAGAGATGCCGTTGGGTATTACAGAATTACTGGTCGTGTAGATGATGTCATCATAGTTTCCGGTCATAATTTAGGTACTGCACCAATAGAAGACTCCATTAACGAACACCCAGCAGTGGCAGAATCCGCAATTGTAGGTTTCCCTCATGATGTAAAAGGAAATGCTCTTTACGGATATGTTATTCTAAAAGAAACAGGTGAAAGTAGAGATCGCGACAACTTAAGAAAAGAAATCAACCAACAGATTACCGAACTTGTTGGTCCTATTGCAAAATTGGATAAAATTCAGTTTGTATCTGGACTTCCAAAAACACGAAGCGGTAAAATTATGCGTAGAATTTTACGTAAAATCGCGAGTAATGATACAAGTAATTTAGGTGATACCAGTACGTTATTGAATCCGGAAGTTGTTCAAGAAATCATGGACAATTCGCTGTAGCCATATTTGTATCTAAATTTTTAAGAAATTCGCCGAACCTGCTAAAAATAGGTTTGGCGAATTTTATTTTATTAGAGAAGTTGTCAATACTATATCCGCATATTCCCAGCTTAACTTTCTTTTTGCTTCAGTTTCGTGAACCATATTTTGGTCATTCAGCTTCTCATATGCTAGTTTTAAACCATGTAATGCCCACCCGTTTTTAGGTAACCTAGCCAGATCTTCTTCATAAGATTTGATTGCATCGTCATAAAGTTCTGCATCAATTTGTATAGCCCCAAGATGGTGCCTTACAGAGAAAAACCAATCTGGTGGTTCATTATAATTTAAACTATCCTCAATTTCAACCGCTTCCTTCAATAATACTATACTTTCTAGGTACTTAGATTCTTTAGCCAAGATTTCTGCTTTCAAAACATTTCTAGCTATTTGAACCAAAACGTATACCGAGTTAATATCCCAAATTGATATTTCCTTTAAACTATCATCTTTCGCATAAACCTCTAAAGTTCGTAATTCCTTTTTTGCATTTTCAATTTCATCTAATCTTAAAAAAGCCATTCCACGGGCATAACTTAAAATAGCTGATGGATATTTTAAAGAAGGAACTTCATTTTTCATTTTTAATATTTCATTCCACTTTCCAAACTTCACGTTAATGTAAAATGGTATCGTATAAAAATGTTGAAGCGTTCCCCAACCTGGCTCTTTCATTAACGTGGTACTTGAATACTTTGCTACTTTATTAGATGCGTCTAATGCCATTTCACTATTACCTTCTAATGAGGCGGTAGCTGCCAAAAAATGATAATTATGAGGAAAGTAAGCTATAGGATATGCACCTTGAGCATGGCAGGAAGCCACATAACTACTATCAACAGCTACTGCCTGAACATTTGCCAATGTGCCTTTATGGTAGTCCCCTGTTCGAATATAAATATGTGAAGGCATGTGAACAAGGTGCCCGGCACCAGGCACTAGACCTTCATCAAAAATTGCAGCGCTTTCTAAAGCATCTTCCGGATGTAAGGACGCTTCAAGCATATGAATTTTAAAGTGATGTGCTCCCGGGTGTTTTGGATCTATTTCCAAAGCGCTGTTGACTACTTGAATTATTTCATTTGTTCTATCTCTAGGATTTCCTTTTTCATCCCATAAATCAAAAGGATACATATCCATTATTGACTCGGCATACAATGCAGCAACATCAGCATCGTATAAATAATTATTATGAACTTCACGCAATGCGTTTGAATATGCCAAATCAAGATTACCTCTATCCTCAACCGGAAACTGAACATACCTTTTTGACAAGGCATCAATGAGATCTTTTTCTTTTTGAGAAGCGTTATTTTCTGCCAGTTCTTTTGCCTTTTGTACTGCATCGTACGCTCTTTGATAATTATCTGGTTCCATCCCTGCATTATAATTAGGTCCCAATACATACGCAAAACCCCAATATGCCATTGCACAATTAGGGTCTAACTTAGTGGCATAGTAGAAAGATCTTGCCGCCTCAGCATGGTTGAAACCGTAAGCCAAAACCGCACCTTGATTTACATATTGTTGTGCTAATCTATTATTGGTAGTTACAGGGAACTCCATCACATTTAACCCGTCTATCAAAGGAGCAATATTATCAGATTGATACCATGATATATCTGTTGTGATGGGAGCGCAAGCAATAAAAGGTCTGTTTGAAATATTTTCAGTGTTCCCTCTATTCTTACACGCTATGAAAACAAAAAGTAATACAAAGAAATAAAGAAATGATTTTTTCATAGCTGTAAACATCAATATTTATCAAAATACAATATTTACAATATAGATTCATGAGACTGAAAATCAAATATTTAACGTGCAATCCGCATTGAAGAACGTATAAATGACAAAAAACCGGAATACTTAATCTACAATTAAGAACAAGTCTTATCTATAAAAAATCATTTGGAGAACGCACGATTACTTGCAAAAAGAGGACGCGTTTTAAATGTCATAAATAATAATACCGATATGAGTCCGCATACACCCAAACCTGCAAAAAGTGCCCAAACAGAATCTTCAATAAAGCTACCTACGAAAATTGAAATTGGAATAGAGAGAATTGTAGAGATGAATCCCGTAATTGCTGCGCCAATACCAGCAATATGACCAATAGGTTCCATTGCAATTGATCGCATATTTCCCCAAATAAATCCTAAACACAAAAACTGCAGTGATAAGAATATCAGTAAAATAGTAATACTTGGATTTTTAGCCCCTAAAAATAAAAGACTATATGACAAGGCTATAAATGTGAATGCTACTAATGCTGTAAAAGATAAATTCCGCATTCCAAAACGCAACACCAATGTACCGTTCATCAATGTAGAAAACCCTACTGAAAGCGCAAGTCCGGCAAACACATAAGGAAATGTTTCAGTTAACCCGTAAAGCTCTTCAAAAACATGTTGAGCAGAACTTAAGTAAACAAGAAAAGATCCTGTAATCAATCCTGATATCATGGTACACGAAACGGTTTCTTTGTATTTAAAAATCTCTTTCGTCCCTCTAATAAAAACATGAAAAGAAAAAGGAACTTTGTATTCCGGATGTAAGGTTTCTTCTTGTCTTTTATAAAACCAAATCCCTACAACCAGAGCAAAAAACAGCTGCATATAAAAGATACCTTGCCAACCCGTAATACCCATTACCGCTTTACCAATAGCAGGTGCCACCACAGGAACAAGAATAAAGAACGCTGTAACAAATGACATGATTTTTGCCATATAATCCCCTCTATAGGTGTCACGAATTATAGAAATACTTATAGTTCTGGGTGCAGACAGACCAATTCCCTGCAATACACGACCAACTAACATTACCTCAAGATTTGGCGCTAACAAACAAATGATACTAGCAATCAAAAAAACAGTAAACCCAAAGTATACAATGGGCTTTCTACCAAGACTATCTGATAATGGACCAAAAAACAACTGCCCTACTCCCAACCCTAAAAAAATCATCGTTACTAATAACTGATTCCGTGTTGGATCTAAGCTATTGATAGACACGCCAATATCTGCCATAGCCGGCAAAATAGCATCGATTGTCAATGCAACAATCGACATCAAAGAAGCCATTAAGGCAACAAACTCAAAATTCGGTTTTACCTGTTCATTCTGCATTGTGCAAAAATACGGCTTAACATTTCAAGCTATGTTATTAAAAGTTGATATTTGAGATTATGCATTTTTGAAATTCAAATATGTACTTTTGCATTAAATTACAATGTATGCTGATTATAGGTATTGCCGGTGGAACAGGTTGTGGAAAAACCACAGTAGTAAATCAAATTATAAATGAATTACCTAATGAAGAAGTTGGAGTAATAACACAAGATTCTTACTATAACGACCTATCTCATTTATCTCTTGAAGAACGACGCAAAACTAACTTTGACCACCCAAGTTCTATAGATTTCGCATTATTGGAGCAACATTTAATTGCTTTAAAAAATGGTGAATCTATTGAACAGCCTGTATATTCTTTTTTAGAATGTAATAGAACTGCAAAAACAGTTTTAACACACCCAACAAAGGTTATTATCGTAGAAGGTATATTGATTATGACCAATTCTGCCATTCGTAAAATGTTTGATATTAAAATATTCGTGCACGCAGATACAGATGAAAGACTGATCAGAAGATTAAAGCGAGATGTTAATGAAAGAGGTTGGGATTTGGATGAAACTATAGAAAAATACCAAGCCGTAATCAAGCCAATGCACGAACAGTTCATTGAACCTACAAAAGAGTATGCAGATATTATTATTCCGAATAATAAATACAACACGGTTGCCGTTGAAATAGTTAAGAGTATTATCAACGAAAAAATCATGCAAGAGTAATGGCTTTTAAGGATTTAAAACAAAAAAAATGGTTTAAGATCATGACCAATATGTATGTATTGGTCCTATCCGTTTTTGTTGTTTGGATGCTTTTTTTTGATACCAATTCACTCTTAATTCATCTAGAATTAAGAAAAGAAATCAAGAAATTAGAAAAAACTCAAGATTTTTTAAAAGAAGAAATAGCCAGAGATAAAAAAATTATCGAAAAATTATCTGACGAAGATGAACTTGAGCGCTTTGCCCGCGAGGAGTATTATTTAAAGAAAAAGAACGAAGAAATATATCTAATTGAATACGAGGATAGTTTAAAACTCAAAGACAATAAATAGTTTTTCATATCCTTTGAATAAGTTTTTACCAATTTATATACTACGCAATATACAGGTCCTTAACCATTTCATAATTAAAAGTTTAACGCTTTATTAAAGAAAAGTAAGCGCTAATTCACTTAGTGTTAACAAAAAGCTTTCATTAGCCCCATAAATAATTGTATTTTTACCACCTAACTTACTTTGAACATGGGCAAGATTATTGCTATAGCCAACCAAAAAGGCGGTGTAGGTAAAACTACTACTTCGGTAAACTTAGCTGCCTCGCTAGGTGTATTGGAAAAAAAGGTATTATTAATAGATGCCGACCCTCAGGCGAATGCCACTTCTGGGTTAGGTATAGATGTTGACGGCGTTGAATTAGGCTCGTACCAATTATTGGAACATACTAAAACAGCCAGAGAAACCATCATCTCTACTACATCTCCCAATGTAGACCTTATTCCCGCACACATTGACCTTGTTGCCATTGAAATAGAACTGGTTGACAAGGACGAGCGTGAGTATATGATGAAAAAAGCCATTACCGAGCTTAAAGAGGATTATGATTATATATTAATAGATTGTGCGCCTTCATTAGGGTTATTGACATTAAATGCTTTAACAGCTGCAGATTCTGTAGTAATACCTATACAATGTGAGTATTTTGCATTAGAAGGGCTAGGCAAATTATTAAATACGATAAAGAGCGTTCAAAAATTACATAATGCCGAATTGGATATTGAAGGCATGTTGTTAACCATGTACGATTCTAGATTACGCTTATCTAACCAAGTAGTTGATGAGGTAAGAAAGCATTTTGGAGACATGGTTTTTGACACTGTAATTCAACGTAACGTTAGATTAAGTGAAGCTCCTAGTTATGGAGAAAGTATAATCAAATATGATGCTGCAAGTAAAGGAGCAACAAATTATTTGAACTTGGCTAACGAGATAGTCAAAAAAAATAAGCAGACGGTTTAAGTATGGCAAAAGCGACAAAGAAACAAGCTCTTGGTAGAGGACTTTCGGCTCTTTTGAAAGACCCGGAAAATGATATAAACACGGCATCAGATAAGAATGCAGATAAAGTTGTTGGTAATATAATAGAACTAGATTTAGAACACATTGAAGTAAATCCATTTCAACCACGTTCTAATTTCAATGATGAATCTATAAAAGAATTAGCCGCTTCTATAAAAGAATTGGGTGTTATTCAGCCAATTACTGTAAGAAAATTAGGCTTTAACGAATACCAACTTGTATCTGGAGAAAGAAGATATCGTGCTTCTAAACTTTTAGGTTTAGAAACTATACCAGCTTATATACGTATTGCTAATGACCAAGAGTCTTTAGAGATGGCTTTGGTTGAAAATATTCAACGCCAAGATTTAGACCCTATTGAAATAGCACTCTCTTACCAACGTCTTATTGATGAAATCAACCTTACTCAAGAGAGGCTAAGTGAACGTGTTGGTAAAAAAAGATCAACTATTGCCAATTACTTACGTCTATTAAAGTTAGACCCAATTATTCAAACGGGTATGCGTGACGGATTCTTAACAATGGGTCACGGAAGAGCTTTGGTTAATATCGACAAAAAGCAAGATCAAATTTCGCTATACGAAAAGATTATATTTGACAACCTTTCTGTTAGAGATACCGAAAGTGCTGTAAAAGCCTATCATGCAGATGATGTACCTACTGACGAAATAGTTAAAACAGTAAAAAAAGAAGCTTCTGTTTTTGTTCGTAAAGGGATAAAGGAACTAACCGATGCCTTATCGGTAAAGGTGGATATCAAGTCTGCTGATAATGCAAGAGGAAAAATAACCATACCATTTAAGTCTCAAGAGGAATTTGACCGTATCAAAAAATTGATAACAGGTGCGTAACTATCTTTTATTATTTAGTACTCTATTATTATTCATTAATTTCTCCTATTCTCAAGAGGAGCAAGATTCTATTCCTAAAACTGAAATAGACAGTGTACAAGCAGATTTAGCTGATAAGGGAGTAGTTATCAAAGATTCCGTTTCTTTTAAAAAAGCAAAAAAGGAATTCAATCCTTTAGCACCAAGTAAAGCAGCATTTTACTCTGCCGTTATACCAGGATTGGGTCAAATTTATAACAAGAGATATTGGAAAGTCCCTATTGTATGGGGAGCTATTGGTGGAAGTGCTTATATGTATGCATGGAACAATAATCAATATCAAAGTTTCAGAACTGCATTTAAAAGAAGGCAAGCAGGTTTTACAGATGACGAGTATTATGATATCAATGGTGATAATGCTGTCGGTGATGATCCAGATTTAGATACAGATGACCTTGAATATCAACAAGAACGTTTTCAAAGTGATCGTGATCTTTGGCTGGTTGCAGCTATTGGCTTATATGCCTTAAATATTGTTGATGCCAATGTTGACGCACATTTAAAACAATTTAATATTGACGATGACCTAAGTATAGACTTTGAACCATATCTTGATTTTAATCAAGTAACCAATAGTCCTAATTACGGAATGGCATTAATTATAAAATTTTAAAAATGAGAATTGCACTTTTCGGATACGGAAAAATGGGTCAGATGATAGAGCAAATCGCTCTAAAACGTGGTCATGAAATTGTTGCTAAAATTGACGAAAACTCTGAGAATATTGATTTCAGCAAAATGGATGTTGCTATTGATTTTAGTATGCCAGAAGCAGCTTTTGGTAATATTAGCAAATGCTTGAATAACAGTATTCCCGTAATCTCAGGAACAACCGGTTGGTTAGATAAATATGATGAAGCAATTTCTTTATGTGAAGAAAAGAAAGGTGCTTTTATCTATGCCTCTAATTTTAGTTTAGGAGTAAATATTTTTTTCGAGCTAAATCATTACTTGGCAAAAATGATGCAAAATCTTCCTGAATATAAAGTAGAATTAGAAGAAATACATCACACTCAAAAATTAGATGCCCCAAGTGGTACAGCAATAACCTTGGCAGAAGGTGTCATCGCTAATTCTAATTACGCCCAATGGAAATTAGATAGCGCATCTGACGAGAGCCTAAAAATCACATCTAAACGAATTGGAAAAGTACCAGGCACACACACCGTTGCTTATGACAGTGTTGTAGATAGTATTGAAATAAAACATACTGCCCATAACAGAGAAGGTTTCGCTTTAGGAGCCGTTACAGCTGCGGAATGGATCATCGGAAAAACAGGTGTTTTTTCAATGCGAGATGTGTTAAACCTAGGTTAAAAACGTAACAAAAATCAATCTATAAGACTGATGGATTATCGATGTTAAACAATACATCTAAAAATTCATTCTATTTCAATAAAAAACAAAGACGATGAACGGCACCCAATGGATTATTTTTATTCTCATTGTACAAGTAATACATTTCTTAGGTACTTGGAAACTATACGTTAAAGCAGGCAGAAAAGCTTGGGAAGCAGCAATACCTGTTTATAATGCCATAGTTTTAATGCAAATAATCAATAGACCAAAATGGTGGGTGATTTTATTATTCATCCCTATAATCAACCTTTTGATGTTCCCCGTAATATGGGTAGAAACCATAAGAAGCTTCGGAAGAAATAGTAAGTTAGAAACTTGGATCGTAGTATTGACACTTGGTTTTTATATTTACTACGTAAACTATGCTCTCGATGTAAAATATATTGAGGACAGATCGTTACACCCAACAACAGCTGCAGGTGAATGGGTTAGCTCCATTTTATTCGCAGTTGTTGCTGCTACTTTGGTACACACTTATTTTATTCAACCTTATGTAATACCTACAGGTTCTCTAGAACGTACTTTAAGAGTAGGAGACTTTCTTTTTGTAAGCAAATTTCACTACGGCGCGAGAACACCTATGACGACTGTTGCTGCGCCAATGGTTCATGATACATTACCAGGGCTGGGCATTCCGTCTTATTTAAAGAAACCACAACTACCATATTTCAGGCTACCTGGATTTACAAAAGTAGAAAGAAATGATATTGTAGTATTTAGCTGGCCCGCAGATACCGTTCGTGTATTTTTCAAAAAAGAAAAAGGCGTTGACAAACCAATAGATAAAAAATCTAACTATGTTAAACGTTGCGTTGGTGTACCCGGCGATTCTCTAGAAGTACGTGATGGTTATGTTTTTATCGACGGAAAGCAATTAGAATTACCTAAAAGCGCCAAACCTCAGTTTGATTATAACATTTACAGCTCTAAGGGAGTATCTTCAAAAACACTTGACGATTTAGGTGTAACTGATTTCACTAGAAAATATTTATCTGGGCAGTTAAATCAAAATCAAGCAAATGCCCTTAACCCTTATTTGATAGGTTATAATCCAACGGATAATGGGCAACTGGAACTATATACAAAGGCATCAGGTATACCATCAAATATTATATCCAAATATGGATTCGCATTAAAAGAAATTACCGATCGCCAACGTACGGTTCCTTTAACTGCAGATATGGTTACATCTCTAAGAAACAATCCTAATATTGATTCTGTAGTACAAAAGGTAGTAGAAAAAGGGAGAAGAGGCATTAATTTATTTCCTCAAAGTCCGGATTATCCTTGGAATTACAGCCAAATGGGACCCATCTACATCCCTCAAAAAGGAGCAACGGTAGATTTAAATTTAAAAGTACTTCCCCTATATAAGAAGATTATAAAAGAATACGAGAAGAACGAGATTTCTGTATCTGGAAATCAAATTAGCATTAATGGATCACCAGCTACAACATATACTTTCAAACAAGATTACTTTTGGATGATGGGTGACAATAGAGACCACTCAGAAGACAGTAGAGCTTGGGGTTATGTTCCTGAAAACCATATAGTTGGTACTCCCATTTTCATATGGATGAGTTTCGATAATTTTACCGAGGGCATTAGCAATTGGAGACCACGATGGGATCGTATATTCACAACTGTAAATGGGGACGGAGAACCCCAATCTTATTTCAAATATTTCTTAATATTACTAATAGCTTATTTCGTAGGAAATTGGTTCTGGAAACGTAAAAAGGATAAAAAGTGAAATTAATTCATCCCTCATATTTCCCTAACATACTAACGTTTAGTTATATCATGCACCACCCAGTTTGTTGGGAGGTGAATGATAATTACCAAAAACAGACATTCAGGAATAGAACATATATTTCTAATGATCGAGGCAAGCACATACTTAGTATTCCTATTATTCATGTAGGCAGATCAAATGGTAGACAAAAGTATAAGGATGTTAAAATTGATAATTCCTATCCTTGGCAGAGACAACATTGGCGCACATTAGAGACCGCCTATAGAACATCACCTTTCTTTGAGTTCTATGAAGATGATATTAAACCGTTATACGATAGACCTTATGAAAGTCTACTTGAGTATAATTTAAAAACGATAGAAACCATATTTGAATGTCTTCAATTAGAAATGCCGACGGCTAAAACAAGTACTTTTGAGATCAAACCTGAAGATAAGGAAGATTATAGATTTTTGATAAGCGCAAAATTTAAGCCCCAACTAAATATCGAAGCCTACACACAAGTATTTGGTGACCGACATGGTTTTACGCCCAACCTAAGCATTCTGGATCTTTTATTTAACCTAGGTCCCAATAGTATAGAATATCTAAAACACGAGTTTATAGCTACCTCAAATGATTAGGTTTATAGCGCACTATGGAATACATTTTATTGTACCCATTGTAATTGCTATCTATTTCTATAGGGAAAATATGCTTTGGTCTGCAGTAATACTTTTATCTGCAATTGTAATTGATATAGATCACTTGCTAGCAACACCATTATTTGACCCAAACCGTTGTAGTATCAATTTTCATCCACTTCATAGTTACTGGGCAATTGGTCTATATACCGTAATGTTCTTATTTAAGAAAACTAGAATTTTTGGCTTAGCATTGCTATTACATATATTGGCAGATATAGTAGACTGCCTTTTTATTCTTCAGACATCTTAAAAGTGGCCATAATAGGTTCGTGGTCAGATATATCTATCTTGTAATTCTTATGAGATAAGAATGTAAAACTAGGGTCTCCCAAAATCATATCAATTCTAAAAGGGAACTTCCAAAATTTGATAGTCTCCCCATATCCGTGTCCAGATTCTAAAAAACTATCTTTTAAATCACCCTTAATATTAAAATACACTTTAGAAAATTGGGTATTATTAAAATCACCACCTACAATAACAGGATAAGGACTGGTTTTGATATGCTCTCTCACAATATCAGATTGTCGTTCTTGTTTATCAAAAGAATCCCTTAGTCTAACAAGCAGCTTATCTGACCGTTCTTTTTTAAAATAATTTGGTCTGATACTTAAAGATTCTAGATGCAGATTATAGAAGCGAATGGTGTCTTTCTTAAATACGATATCCGCATAAACGCCACCATTAAATGTATTAGGAAAATCAAGCTCTCCATTATTAATAATCTTAAGCTTTGAAAATATAGCTAGATTTTTACTTGACTCCCCGTCTTTAATTTCAAATTTATTGGCTTTATAAGGATAGTTTTTCAACATATGATCCTTAAGATAATGAGGTTCGAATTCTTGAAAATAAATAATATCAGGATTCTCACCTTCAATAAATTCTACAACTTCTGGACTAGTGATATTCTCCCAATCCCCATGATATTTACTATGAAAACCCAATGCGTTATAAGTTAACAAAGAAATGGTATCAGAATCAGCAATAGTTTTTGACTTTCCATTAAAAGCTATAAAAGAACCAAGTGTATAGTATCCAAAAACTAAAATGGAAAGAGATAGCATCATATAAATTTTCTTACCAAATAACCAGTATAGAAAAAACAACATATTTATTAAAACCAATGCAGGCACTGTTAAACTTATAAATGCCAAACTAGCTATAGATGTATATGGTACTATGCATGCTAAAACCAAACATATTGCTGCAATCACATTTAAAAACAACATGAACTTTTTAAAAAAAGACATTCTCTTCATGTTCAATTTTCTTTACCCGCTTTAAATAAAAAGTCCTTCTCAGTCTTTGACAAACTTTCATAGCCAGACTTGCTTATTTTATCTAGTATAGCATCAATCTTTTTCTGATGTGTTTTCTTGTCGTAATCTACGGCAGATTTACTGTTACTATGGGTAGTGCTTTTATTCTTATATACTGTTTTTAATGGCGCCTTCTTCTCCGAACCTTTAAAGATGTTGACAATACTATCCATAAACTTTGAGAATCCAGCCCCTATGTCGTTTCCTTTTGTTAATTGACTTGCATATAGGTAACCTAAAAAAGCGCCTCCCAAATGCGCTAAATGACCTCCTGAATTACTAATGGGTAGTTGAATCAAATCACTCAAAACCAACACGGCACCAACCATCCATAATTTTACATTGAAAAATATAACCCGAACCTCTTGGTTAGGTAAATAGGTACAAATAAATATCAGAACAGCACTAGCACCTGCAGAAGCCCCTATTAAAGTTGCATTAACATCAAAGAAAGCAGGAAATATATTATAACCTAAAACAAAGAAGAGTCCGCCTAAAATAACTCCTAACAAATACACATTTAAAAATCGCTTAGCGTCAAAAAGATTTAAAAAGATACGACCTACGAAATAAATCATCAACATGTTCCAAAATAGGTGACCTATCCCTCCATGAAAAAATGAATAAGTTACAATAGACCATGGTTGAAAAGCGATATCGACAATATCATTAGGCAATTCGAACCATTGCACAATAATGTTGCTTGACAAGCCAAATAAGAACGGGATTAGGGCATTTACAATAAAAACTATCACGTTGACCGCAATGAGTTTTTCCGCAATGTTTAATCTACTAAATTGATATTTTAAATCTGGTTGAGCCATAGTTTAGTTCCACCTATTATTATTAAACTGATTTTTTTTCCAGTACCACATCATTAAGAATCCAAATAAAGCACCTCCTACGTGCGCAAAGTGCGCAATACCCTGTCCAAACAAACTATACCCAGTTACACCTGAAAACAAATCTAAACCTATTAAAACAGGTATAAAGAATTTTGCCTTGATAGGAACCGGAAGGAAAATAAGAAACAATTCGCTATTCGGGTAAGACATCCCAAAGGCAACCAATATACCGTAAATAGCACCTGAAGCACCAACTACCGGAGTATTAAATGCTCCTAGGAAGTTATCTATAGTAGCTTTACCTGCTATACCATACCAATCTGTACTATACTGCCCGCTATTGATAATCTCTAGAATACTACTCTCAGATATACCTGCATCCATCAAAGCACTCATACCGGCATTGTAATAGTAATAATTCACACCTATATGAATCAAAGCAGCACCTAAACCAGCAGAAATATAAAAAAACAAAAACTTATTTCTACCCCACATACGCTCTAAAGGCGTACCAAATGCCCACAAAGCATACATATTAAAAAGAATATGCATAAAACCACCATGCATAAACATATGTGTGATAATCTGCCATAACTGAAAATGATCATTCTTTGGAAAGTACAATGAAAACCACTCGTACATCTGTTCGCCATACAATTGTGTAGCAACAAAAAACAGAACATTAATAATCAGTAAGTGTTTTATTGTTTCTGTTATTCTTCCCATTTATATAAATTTTCGTTCAATATCATTCTCTGTAACTGTAATGTATACTTTTTTGTTAAACGGACTCAAAGTTGTTTCCTTACATGCAAATAAATCGTTCACCAATTTAACTTGAGAAAACTCATCCAAGGTTTCGCCTGTTTTCACCGAAAGTGTTTTTGCTAATGTTTTTGCCAACATATCACTTTGAGAAAAACTATCACCAGGTACTTCTTGTTGAAAATCAGAAATTAGTTGTTCCATTATCATTTGCACTTCACTTTCTACAACTAGTACGGGAACTCCAGAAATCTCTACTCCGTCTTCAGTAATCTCCCCGAATACAAAACCTACGGTACAAAGATTATCTTTGATTTCTTTTAAAATATTAATTTCACTCGTAGAAAAAGATAAGGTCAATGGAAAAAGTAACTGCTGACTTATAGCTTCTTTTATGGTAATATTTTTTAAAAAATTCTCATACAATACACGTTGGTGTGCTCTACTTTGATTAATAACCACCATGCCAGACTTTATCGTCGTTATAATATACTTTTTACGCATTTGAAAAGTGGTAGTAGAATGATCAACAACCTCTTTTTCACCATCGAAAATACTACTGTTCACAACCTCTGACTCAAACTCTAAATGGCTAACACCGCCATCTACCGTTGTTTCTAAACCTTCATACAACTTCTCCCAACCATCTACTTTTGGTTTTGAATAACTACCCCCACCAGAGTTACTTTTTGAAGGTTTTACAGTCTCAAAAGGATTAAATGAAGAGTCCACCACGACTTGCGGTATACCTACCTGTTTGTTTTTGTAGGAATAAGGGGTATCTAAATTTTGGTCTTGTTCAAAATCAAGCGCAGGCACCACATTAAATTGACCTAAACTATGCTTTACAGTTGATTTAAGCATGGCATACAAAGTATGCTCATCATCAAATTTTACTTCTGTTTTGGTAGGATGTATATTAATATCAATAGTACCTGGATCAACCTCTAGGTTCAAAAAATAACCAGGGTGCGTACCCGGACGGATTACTCCCTCAAAAGCACCTAATATAGCATGATGTAAATACGGACTCTTTATAAATCTATTATTAGCAAAGAAAAACTGTTCTCCCCTACTCTTTTTAGCAAATTCTGGCTTTTGAATGTACCCTGATATTTTTACTACCTGAGTTTCTTCCTCTACAGGTACAAGTTTTTCATCTGTTTTTCTTCCAAAAATATGTACAATACGTTTTCTAAAATCATTGCCTGGTAACTGAAAAACATCGCTACCGTTATTATAAAAATTAAAAGCAACCTGAGGATGCGCCAATGCAATTCTATGAAACTCGTCTGCTATATGTCGATATTCTACCTGGTCAGATTTTAAAAAATTACGTCTTGCAGGGATATTGAAGAAAAGATTCTTTACCAGCATTGAGGTCCCTTTAGGGGCAACAACCACTTCTTGCGTAACTATTTTACTCCCTTCAATCTTAATTTTCGTACCAATTTCGTCATCTTCGGTCTTTGTAAGCATTTCTACATGTGCAATAGCCGCAATAGAAGCCAAAGCCTCTCCCCTAAAACCTTTGGTATTCAAATTAAATAGATCTTCTGCCTTTTGAATTTTAGAAGTGGCATGGCGCTCAAAACTTAAGCGTGCATCTGTACCGCTCATACCTTTACCATTATCAACCACTTGAATAAGTGTTTTACCACCATCTTTAATAATAAGTTGAATATCGGTAGCACCTGCATCAATGGCATTCTCCATTAACTCTTTTACCACAGAAGATGGACGTTGCACCACTTCACCAGCAGCAATTTGGTTTGCTACATGGTCAGGTAATAATCTAATAATATCTGCCATTATGAAGTAAAGAAAATTGTGAGGTCAAAATCAATGATATAAAGAAAAATAAAAACCAGTACTGCAATTATAATAGCCATTCTAATCTTTAAGTTGCGATCTCCCTTTCTTTTAGAATCTTCAATTGCACTATTGATTTTTCTTTTTAATCCTCGAGATGTATTTAATGTGCTACGAAACTGGTCAAATTTAGGTTCCATTTTATACGGATTCCCTTTTCCTTTGCCATCATAATACCTAGGATTGTATTCAAATGACCTATTTTTTCTTAACCGCGTTATTTTGCTCAACATCCCCATAACTTCAAAGTTACTTAAAATAGAAAAATGGCGCATGTTACCAATGCCAAAATTTGTTAACATCTTACGACATTAAGCTAGCAACCTTAAGCTTAGTGGAAATTGAACTAGTGAAAAAGTTTACTTATTACCTAAAACTGCCATTTTTATGGCTGCAATAGCGGCTTCAGTACCTTTGTTTCCATGCTTACCACCACTACGATCTATGGCTTGTTGCATGTTATTATCTGTAAGTACACAAAATATAACCGGCACATTAGTAATGACATTTAAGTCTTTTATGCCTTGAGCTGTAGCATCACAAACAAAATCGAAATGTTTGGTTTCGCCTTGTATAACACTTCCAATGGCAATAACTGCATCGACCTTAAGACTCTTGATCATTTTCTTTGAACCAAAAGTAAGCTCAAAACTACCAGGAACATCCCAACGGATAATATCAGATTCTTGTGCTCCGCAATCTAACAAAGCTTGAATAGCACCTGAATATAAACCCTCTGTTATTTCTGAATTCCATTCTGAAACAACAATCCCAAACCGAAGTCCGTTCGCGTTTGGGATTGTTGCCTTATCGTAAACCGATAAATTTTTATTTACTGTAGCCATTATTCACCACTTTTAGCCATACCTATAAATGCATCTATAGAATTGGCATTTTCTGATTTTGGAAACTCGTCCTTAATTTTTTGAAAGAAACCTAAGGCTTTATCCTTATCTCCCATCTCCAATGCGGTTACGCCAGCTTTATACAAAAACTTTGGAGCAGTATAATCATTGTTACTATGCTTTACAGCAGCCTCATAATACCCTAAAGCATCAGAAGGTTGGTCTAATTGCATAAAAGCATCTCCTAAACCACCTTTTGCCAAGGCACCTAAAACATCATCATCAGAGCTAAAATCCTCTAAATAAGTAATAGCTTCTTGATAATTGTTCATATTCAAGTATGACATACCCGCACCGTAGTTTGCAAGATTGGCAGCTTTTGTACCACTATATTCTTCTATAATATCTAAAAAACCATATTTTCCTTCAGCACCTTCCAATGCCAATGTAAATAATGAATCTTTAGCAGTTGTTGCAACCAATGCTTGGTCAAAATATTGTTGTGGGTAGTACATTTCATTTGCAGCACTTGCCTCTTTCGGCTTTTCTACAAATTGGTCATAAGCCAAGTAGCCTAAAACACCAATAGCAATAACACCAATGACACCCAAAATGATATTCTGATTCTTAGAAACCCATTCTTCAGATCTAGAAGCGCCCTCATCTAACGAACTAAAAACTTCAGCTGTTGTGCTTTCCTGTTCGTCAAATTCTTGCTGTTCAACCTTTGTTTCAGGTTTATATCCTCTTTTCTTATATGTTGCCATCTCTAAATTTATTGATCGCGCAAAAATAATGGTTTTATTGAAATCGCAAAGTGTATTTATTCGTTATTTTTGGATATTTTAAGCTAGTTTACATTCTTCCAAATCTAAAATCTGATATTCTTAATGCTACTGAGACAATTATCATTGATCAATTACAAAAATTTTGAGTCCAAAGAATTGTTGTTCGATGCTAAAATAAATTGTTTTGTAGGTGATAACGGAATTGGAAAAACAAACATTCTTGACTCCATCTACCATTTATCATTTGGCAAGAGTTACTTTAACCCCGTTTCTTCTCAAAACATTCGTCACGGATCAGATTTCTTTGTAATTGACGGCACTTTTGAAAAAGAGGGAAGGGAAGAAAAAATTGTCTGCAGCTTAAAAAAGAACAATAAGAAAATCATAAAACGAAACGGCAAGGCCTATGACCGTTTTGCCGACCACATTGGTCTTTTGCCTTTGGTTATTATCTCTCCGGCAGATAGAGACCTTATCATTGAAGGTAGCGATACGCGTAGAAAGTTCATTGACGGTGTTATCTCTCAATCAGACAAAAGTTATTTACAAAACCTCATCAATTACAACAAGGTAGTTTCTCAAAGAAATGCCTTGCTAAAATACTTTGCGGCCAATAGAACTTTCAATAAGGATACTTTGGCGGTCTACAATGAGCAGATGGAGACGTATGGTACTGAAATCTTTAAAAAAAGAACATCTTTTCTAGAGGCTTTTATTCCTATTTTTCAAGAACAATATAAATCTATTACAGGCAATACAGAAGATGTTTCCCTTTCCTATAACAGCAAATTGAAAGATTATGACTTGCTAACGCTTTTAAACAAAAATTTAGACAAAGACAGAGCCTTACAATATACTAGTGTAGGAGTACATAAGGATGACCTTAGTTTTGAAATCAGCAACTACCCTATTAAGAAATTTGGCAGCCAAGGTCAACAGAAGTCTTTTTTAATAGCTTTAAAATTTGCCCAGTTTCATTTTATGAAATCTCAAAGTGGCACTACCCCTATATTAATTTTAGATGATATTTTTGATAAGTTGGATGAGCACCGGGTCTCTCACATCATCACTTTGGTAAACAATGAAAATTTTGGGCAGATCTTTATAAGTGACACACATGCCGACAGAACCGAAAGTGTTGTTAAAAAAATTCATCAATCGTATAAAATATTTAAATTGTAAGGATGAAAAAATTACTGATCATTTGTTCTTTGATTCTTATTTCTTGCAATTCAAAAATTGATAAGAATCAGTTGCATTTATTAAATGGGTATTGGGAAATTAAAGAAGTTACTTTTAAGGACGGAGCAAAAAAAGTATACTCAATTAACAGTACTATTGACTATATAAAGTTAGATTCGTTAAAAGGGTTCAGAAAAAAAGTAGACCCTAAATTTAATGGTACTTTTGAAACTTCTAATGATGCCGAGCCTTTTACAATTAGAATTTCTAACGATTCTATATTCATGAGCTACAATAATAACGCTAACACATGGGAAGAGGTATTGACAGAATTATCAAAAGATAGCTTTAAGGTAAAGAACAACCAAGGTATCACCTATACATACAACAAATTTGAACCTATAAACATAACCCCATAATGGCAAGTAGAGGCAACGACAACACTTCAATGAAAGATGCACTTTCCGCATTTATTCAAAAGAATAAATTGGAAAAAGGAATAGATAAGGTTGACGCCAGAGAAGCATGGGCTAAGCTTATGGGTAACGGTGTTAATAATTACACTACAGAAATAGAATTAAAATTCGGTACGCTTTACGTAGCGTTAAGCTCTTCTGTATTACGCGATGAATTAAGCATGGGCAAATCTAAAATAGTCCGAATGCTTAATGAAGAAATTGGGAAAGAAGTCGTAAAAAAACTCGTGCTTAGATAGTTGTTGGCTGTTGGCTGTTGGAAAATACTAGATATAAAAAATGCCAGCTCTTTTGAGCTGGCATTTTTTATATCTAAACAATTTAACTTAGTAAATTTCTCTACCAGAAAAATGGAATGAACCTTCAATAGCTGCATTCTCATCGCTATCAGAACCGTGTACTGCATTCTCACCAATACTAGTAGCGAACATTTTACGAATAGTACCTTCTGCTGCGTCTGCAGGGTTGGTAGCACCTATCAATGCTCTAAAATCTTCAACAGCATTTTCTTTTTCCAAGATTGCCGCTACAATTGTACCGCTAGTCATGAATTCAACTAATTCACCAAAGAAAGGACGCTCTCTATGTACACCATAAAATTCTTGTGCATCTCTTAAGCTCAATTGTGTATATTTCATCGCTACGATCTTAAAACCAGCAGCAGTAATTTTTTCTAAAATAGCCCCAATATGTCCGTTTTTAACGGCATCTGGTTTAATCATTGTAAACGTTCTATTCGTACTCATATCTTAATTTTTGCGCAAAAATACGTTTTTCCACATATCTCACAACTATTCGTAGACTTGTTCTATTTTCTCTAACACTATTCCGTTATCACCAACTATCTTAAAATCAACCTTTTTAGTCTTAAAATCGAATTCTAAGATTCCAAAACTTTCTGTAAAAATGACTTCTCCTACTCTATATTTATTAGGCTCACCGGTAAAACCTCTATAAGCATGTGTGAGTCCGCTACTGGTAAAATCTATTACCGGATAACTCATACCTTCAATATTGGTTTTAGAAAATTCAGAAATATGTCTGTCCCCAGATAACACAATTACACCGCCCGCATTGGAATCTGCTATCATCTTTGCCAGTTTATCTACTTCATGAGGAAAATTACCCCAAGCTTCAAAGCCATGTTCATTAGATAAATACTGCACACTGCTTACGATAATATTAAAATCAGATTTTGATGTATTCAATTCATTCTCCAACCAATTCCATTGTACTTCTCCCAACATAGTTCCTTCTCCATACTCATTGGGTTTCAATCTTTTTTTGGTTTCGGTATCAGGAGTCAATTTTGTTCTAAAATATCGGGTATCAAGTATTATGATATTGATTGAATGACCATCAACTTCATATTTCTTAGCATTATAAACCCCTTTACGTTCTCTTAGCGGACTATCATCTGGCACATTCATGAAATTTAAAAACTCTTGTTGACTGGCATCTTTTGCTTCAAATTCTACTCCGCCATCATTTAGACCATAATCATGATCGTCCCAAGTACCTAATACATCCGTACTTTCTAGTAGTTTTTTATAATCGGATTGTTCTTTTTGCACATTGTACATAGCTCTTAAGGCAACCATATTATCCGTATCCGCATAAACATTATCGCCTCCCCAAACCCAAACATCCGGTTCTGTATTTAAAACATCATCCCATAAGAGATTTGGTAAATCAACTCTATTACAGGAACCAAACGCAAGTACAAAATCGGCATTCACAGCATTATCTTCTACTGTTTTTTTGTTGGATGAACACGATGCCAATATGAGGGTGCTCATTAAAAAGTATATTATTTTCATATGAGATAGTTAAGTCTGGGTAAAATTAAGGCTTTCGGTTTAAAGCCTATATTATTAAATTGTATCTTTGCCGCCATGAATTTAGAGCACCTGAACGAGCTGAAAAAGTTACTTTCTTCAACTAAGAAAATAGCAATTATTCCACATAAAAACCCCGACGGAGACGCCATTGGATCAACATTGGCACTTTGGCATTATTTAGTTAATACTGGACATACGGTCAGCATTGTAGCTCCCAATGATTATCCAAAGTTTTTAAAATGGATGCCAGGTTCAGATAAAATTTTGAATTTCGAAAAAGAAAATTTACAGTCTAAAGCATGCATTAACAATGCTGATATCATATTTACATTAGACTTCAACCATTTAGGCCGTGTAGGTCAAATGAGTGATATTCTAGAATCTGCACAAGCAACTTTTGTAATGGTTGATCACCATCAAGAGCCATCAGATTACGCTAAAATCATGTATTCAGATGTAAAAATGAGTTCTACCTGCGAAATGGTCTATGTACTCATTAATCAACTGGGCAATGAAAACAGTATTACCCCTGAAATGGCTAATTGTATATATACAGGTATCATGACAGATACTGGATCTTTTAAATTTGCAGCTACTACCAGTAATACCCATAGAGTCATTGCCGACCTTATGGACAAAGGTGCTGAAGGTACAGAAATTCACCACCGTATATATGACACCAATTCTCCAAGCAGACTGCATTTACTGGGCTGCGCTTTGAAGAACATGGTGATATTAGAAGAATTTTCAACAGCATACATTACGTTGAGCCAAGACGAACTGGACACCTTTAATTACCAAAAAGGAGACACGGAAGGTTTTGTAAACTACGGTTTAACATTGGACGGTATTAAATTTGCCGTCATATTTATAGAAAACAGAGAAGAAGGTATTTATAAAATCTCATTTAGGTCTGTTGGTGAATTTTCTGTAAATGATTTCGCAAGACAACATTTTAGTGGTGGCGGACATACAAATGCAGCAGGTGGAAAAAGTGATGATACTTTAGAAGAGACAATTACCAAATTTACATCGTTACTACCATTATATAAAGATCAATTACAATCATGAGATTAGTTTCTTTTTTATTTTTATCCATATTGATATTAGGTTGCGACGGACCAGAACCAAGAAGACCTATTCAGACAAAAAGCGGCAGTTTTTTTAAGGCGTCTATTGAAAGAAGCAGAAAATTATTGGAAGCCGAAGAAAGTAAAATTCAAGAAATTATAGCATTAGATTCTTTGAAGCACTATTCTCATAGCAGCTCTGGATCATGGTACCATTACCTAACCGTTAATGAAGAAAGTGATTACACGCCTAAAACCGACGATCTAGTTGCATTCAACTATGACATATTAACTTTAGACAATGACACTATATATTCTCAAGAAGAAATTGGTGTTGTTACCTATAAGGTTGATAAGCAAGAGTTATTCTTAGGACTTAGAGATGCCGTTAAAATGCTAAAAGAAAATGAGCGAGCTACCTTTCTCTTTCCTTCATCCATAGCATTTGGCTACCATGGCGATGAAAATAAAATAGGTAGTAATATTCCCATAAAATCTACGATTACCATTTTAAAAATAGAAAAACAAGAAGACAACACAGTAAATTAAAATGACCATTATGATTAAAAAAATGTACTTGATTGCAGTAATAGGCTTAGTTCTAGCTAGCTGCAAAACCAGTAAAAGAGCAGATTTAGGAGACGGTTTATTTGCAGATATCAAAACTTCTAAAGGCGATATAATTGTTCGTTTAGAGCAAGAGAAAACTCCAGTTACCGTGGCTAACTTTGTCTCTTTAGCAGAAGGAACAAATACTTTCGTTAGCGAAGAATACAAAGGCAAAAAATACTATGACGGATTAACGTTTCACAGGATTATGAAAGATTTCATGATACAAGGTGGTGATCCTTTAGGTCAAGGAACAGGCAATCCTGGTTATAAATTCATGGATGAATTCAACGACTCTTTGGTTCATGATAAAAAAGGTATTCTTTCTATGGCCAATTCAGGACCAACAACTAACGGTAGTCAGTTTTTCATCACACATAAGGAAACTCCTTGGTTAAACAACAAACACACTGTATTTGGTGAAGTTGTAGAAGGTATGGATGTAGTAGATTCTATTGCCAATGTTGCTGTAGGTGCAGGTAACAAACCTGTAGAACCAGTGATTATGAATACTGTTGAGATTATTAGGAATGGTAAAGAGGCTCGTAAATTTGATGCCGTGCAAATCATGACAGACTATTTTGATGGTGAAGAAGATAGACTTGCTGCTATTGAAAAAGAGAAAGCTGAAAAATTAGCTGCAGTTCAAAAAATAAAAACTGAGTTTGCTTCTTCTATTGAAGCTCAAAAAGCAAAGGCAAAAACATTGGATTCCGGTCTTAAGGTATTAACCTTAGAAAGTGGTTCTGGTGAAAAGCCAAAAGTAGGTCAGAAAGTCAACGTAATGTATGCTGGTTATTTAATGGACGGCACTTTATTTGATAGCAACTACGAAGAAATCGCCCAGAAATATGGAATGTTCGATATTAAAAGACAACAAGGTGGTGGCTATATGCCAATACCTATGGACTATTCTCCAGAATCTCGTTTAATCGCAGGATTTAGAGAAGGACTTTTAACAATGAAAGTTGGTGATAAAGTTCGTTTGTTCATTCCTTCTCATTTAGGTTATGGACCACAAGGTGGCGGTCCAATTCCACCAGATGCAGATTTAATATTTGATTTAGAAATTACGGGCTTAGCCCAATAATTATAAGAAATAAAAAAAGCCCTTTAGTTTTCACTAAAGGGCTTTTTTTATACCTGAAATTTTAATTAGTATGCTTCAGAATTTCTAAAAGCAAACTCCAGAACTTCTGAACAGATGATATACTAACCCGTTCATCTGGCGAATGGGCTCCAAGAATGGTTGGTCCAAAACTTACCATATCTACATCAGGATAATTCTGTCCTAAAATACCGCATTCCAAACCTGCATGGCAAGCAACTACCCTAGGCTCTTCTTTAAACAAATTAATATAGGTGTCTCTCGCTACAGTTAATATTTCTGAATTAGGATTAGGATTCCAACCTGGGTAAGCTCCACTAAATTCCACCTTAAAACCACTGATCTCAAAAGCGGAACGTAGAGAATTAGCCAAATCTAACTTTGCGGTATCAACAGACGAGCGCGTTAAGCACCCAATAGATATTTCTCCTTTTTCAACTTTTACAATAGCAATATTGTTAGAAGTCTCCACCAAATCATCAATTGCAGCACTCATAGCATATACGCCGTTATGTGCAGCATAGACAGCTTTAACCAGTTTTTCTTGAGCACCAAGACCCATTACCTTTTTGGCAGGTTTTAAATCTTTAAACTCTATTTGTAAATCTGGCTCTTGTACGCTTAACTCTGCCTTTATAGCTTTAGAAAGTTCATTTATCTTCTTAAAGAATTCATCGGCATGCTTTCTACCAACATTTAGTCTACAAACACTTTCCCTAGGTATTGCATTTCTAAGACTGCCACCGTTCAATGAACTAATACGAACGTTATAATCAAGACCTAAAAAAAGTAATCTATTCATAATCTTATTGGCGTTACCCAAACCTTTATGAATATCCATACCACTATGGCCACCTTTTAAACCTTTTACAGTAATTTCTAAACCGGCATCACCGTGAGTTCCGTCCTTTTCATTGTATGTTCTAGTTGCCGTAACATCAATACCACCTGCACAACCTATATCAATTTCATCATCTTCCTCCGTATCTAAATTCAAAAGAATTTCACCCTGTAAGACCCCCGCTTTCAGTTCAAAAGCTCCAGTCATTCCAGTTTCCTCATCAATTGTAAATAAAGCTTCAAGAGCAGGATGCTGTATTTCTGTACTTTCTAAAAGCGCCATTATAGCGACAACACCCATACCATTATCAGCACCTAAGGTGGTGCCCTTTGCTTTCACCCAATCACCATCAACATACATTTCTATACCTTGAGTCTCAAAGTCAAAAACGGTATCTGCATTTTTTTGATGTACCATATCTAAATGACTCTGCAGTGTTATCATTTTTTTATCTTCCATACCTTTTGTGGCAGGCTTTCTTATAATAACATTACCTATTTCATCAGAGAAAGTTTCTAGACCAAGAGCATTGCCAAACTCCAACATAAAGCTAATGACCCTTTCCTCCTTTTTAGAAGGTCTGGGCACCGCATTCAATCTAGAAAAATTCTTCCAAACTGAGATTGGCTCTAATTTATTTATATCCATACTATTATTTTCATGGTTAGTGCCTGCAAAAATACTGATAGAAAAAGGATTTCGCTATTTTTGGAGATAATGAAGATATCTTTAAAGAATGCCATTGTAATTTCATTGATTCCCCAAATCATTATTGTAAAATGGCTAGGTACGCGGTCAGACTTAGTTGAAAAATACTATAGTAACGGATTATATCCTATAATTTCTAAATTCTTTAGACTACTATTGGGATGGATACCCTTTTCAGTAGGTGATATCATTTACTTCGTGTTAATAGTACTTGCACTCCTTTACCTAATTAAAAACAGAAAATACATTTGGCGAAATAAACTGAAATTTTTACAAAATGTAGCCATGGTACTGTCCATCGCTTATTTCACATTTCATGTGATGTGGGGTTTGAATTATTATAGGGAACCGCTAGCTAAAAAACTGGAATTAACACCTAATAAAGATTATCAAGACTTACTTGAATTTACAGAACGGTTAATTCAAAAAACGAACGAAACACAGGTAACTATCACAAACGACTCAAGTTTAGCAGTCAAAATTCCGTATTCACAAAAGGAGATTTTCAACAAAACAATTCAAGGTTACGACCATTTAAAAACGATACATCCATTTTTAGCTTACGATACACCAAGCATTAAAAAATCATTATTCAGTACCGGCCTAACATATATGGGCTACGCCGGATATTTAAATCCGTTTACCAACGAAGCTCAAGTAAACGATTTACTGCCCAACTTTAGATTTCCCTTTGTTGCAGGTCATGAAGTTGGTCACCAGTTGGGATATTCCGCAGAAAACGAAACAAACTTCATAGGTTATTTGGTTACTTCTAATAACGAAGATGACTATTTTAAATATGCAGCTTATGCATATGGCTTAGGCTATTGTCTAAATGATATTAGACGATCGGACAAAAAAGATTTCGACAGATTAATGCTTCAGCTAAACGCTGGTGTTAAAAGCAACTTTCAAGAAATGGCTATTTTTTGGAACTCTTATGAAAACCCTATGGAACCAGTATTTAAATCTGTTTTTGATACGTTCCTAAAAGCTAATAATCAAAAAGAAGGAATTAAAAGTTATAGCGCTGTAGTACTCTTTTTAGTAGCCTATCACAAAGACCACCAACTTTAAAATAGGCTTAAAACTTCGCGATCCTAAAGCGATTTATTACTGTTTCCTATAATATTTTAAGAAAATAATGGCTATTCTCAATTACTGTCAATTCAATTGTTAAAGAAAAGTGAAACAGACCGAATTTACTGTAGAATCCGAGTATTTTTAAAACACTAATTCAAACCAAACATAATGAAAAAACTATTTTTTGCGCTATGCCTACTCGGGTATGGCTCATTATTAACTGCACAAGATTATTTCCCAGAAAACGCTGGGGTAAAAGTCAACAATAACAACTACACGGCTTTTACGAATGCAAAAATCTTTGTAACCCCAACACAAGTAATTGAAAAGGGAACATTATTAATTCAACACGGTAAAGTAGTTAGCGCTTCAAGTTCCGTTAGCATTCCAAAAAATGCTGTTGTTATCGATTTAGATGGAAAATCTATTTACCCTTCCTTCATTGACGTCTACTCTAAATTTGGCGTAGAACAAGCAAAGAAAAAACCAGGCAGAGGCAGATCTACTCAATACGAACCTTCTAGAGAGGGCTATTACTGGAACGACCATATAATGCCAGAAAACAAAGCAATTGAAAAATTCACTTATGATGACAAGGAAGCCAAAATACTTCGTGAAGCTGGTTTTGGTGTCGTTAACTCTCACATTCAAGATGGTATTGCCAGAGGTACCGGTGTGCTTATTGCTCTAAATGGAAACGGAACTAATGCAAACAGAATTTTAGATGACCGTTCTGCACAGTATTTTTCTTTAAGCAGGAGTATTGCCAAAGGGCAATCTTACCCTGGTTCATTAATGGGAACATTAGCGCTGTTGAGACAAATGTATAGTGATGCCAACTGGTATGCTAAAGGCAATGCGTCTACTACGGACCTTTCTTTGGAAGCACTTAATGAGAATAAAAGTTTGGTTCAAATTTTTGAAGCAAAGGATAAATCCCATGATTTACGTGCCGATAAGATAGGAGATGCCAATGGTATACAATACACCATTTTAGGTGGCGGTAATGAATTTGAGCGTATTGAAGAAATAAAAGCTACCAATGCAAAATTCATTTTACCACTTAACTTTCCAGACGCCTACGATGTTTCTAATCCGTATGCCGTAGGGTATGTTTCTTTACAAGATATGCGTTATTGGAACCAAGCTCCTTCTAACCCAAAGGTATTGGCAGAAAACGGAATTCAGTTTTCACTGACTATCCATGATTTAAAATCACCGGCTAAATTTAAAGCGAAGTTGATGAAAGCCATTGAATACGGACTTTCCCCTACCAAAGCGTTAGAAGCTTTAACTACCGTACCTGCGCAAATATTAGGTAAATCAAATGAAATAGGTTCTTTAAAAACAGGTGCTCTTGCCAACTTCTTAATTACTTCAGGTGATGTTTTTGATAAATCTACTACACTATATGAAAACTGGGTTCAAGGCACAAAAAGTGTTGTTAATTCAATGGATTCAAAAGACATTCGTGGAGATTACAACTTAACCGTTCAAGGAAAATCTTATGATGTTTCTATAACAGGAGAAATCCTTAAGCCTAAAATTGAGGTAAAGCAAGACACTTCAAAATTGTCTTCTAAAATAGCATATAATGACAATTGGGTAACTATGTCATTTGCGACAGATAAAGGTGAAAAAACATATAGAATGATAGGTGCAGTTACTAAAGCATCTGACAATCTAACTGGTCGTTTGGTATTACCTGATGGTACAGAGTCGCAATTCACGGCAACCAAATCCAAATCTTTCACAGAAAAAGAAGCTGAGAAAAAAGACAAGGGCAAAACAATAAAAGTAATGCCGGTTACCTTCCCTAATGTAGGATACGGATTCGCATCAAAACCAAAAGCACAAAATACATTGTTCAAAAATGCTACGGTATGGACAAGTGAAGATGCTGGTATCCTAGAAAATACCGATGTTCTTGTTAAAAACGGAAAAATTGTCAAAATAGGAAAAGATTTAAACGCTGGTGGCGCAACAGTTATTGATGCTACAGGCAAACATTTAACTGCTGGTATCATTGACGAACATAGTCATATTGCAGCTTTAGCCGTAAACGAAGCTGGTCAAAACAGTTCTGCCGAAGTAAAAATGGAAGATGTGGTAGACCCAGAACATATGGGTATTTATCGCTCTCTTGCAGGTGGTGTTACATCTCTACAATTACTACATGGTTCTGCAAACCCAATTGGTGGTAGATCTGCCATATTGAAATTAAAATGGGGCGAAGAAGCAGACGGATTAATATATGACAACTCACCTAAGTTCATCAAATTCGCACTTGGCGAAAATGTAAAGCAAAGTAACTGGGGCAGCTTCTCTCGTTTCCCACAGACACGTATGGGTGTTGAACAGTTATACATGAACTATTTTCAAAGGGCAAAGGAGTATGACACCAAAAAGAAAAATGGTGAGCCATATCGTTATGATGAGGAAATGGAAGTATTGGCTGAAATCATAAACGGAGAACGTTTTATTTCTTGTCACTCTTATGTGCAAAGCGAAATCAATATGATGATGAAAGTTGCTGAACATTTTGGGTTCAGAATTAATACGTTCACTCATATCTTAGAAGGGTACAAAGTAGCCGATAAAATGGCGGAACATGGTGTTGGTGCCGGTACGTTTAGCGACTGGTGGGCATACAAATTTGAAGTAAACGACGCTATACCTTACAATGCTGCTATCATGCAACAGCAAGGTGTTGTTACGGCAATTAATAGTGATGACCGCGAAATGATAAGAAGATTAAATCAAGAAGCTGCAAAAACTATAAAGTATGGCGGCATGACAGAATTAGAAGCTTGGAAAATGGTTACTATCAATCCTGCTAAGCTTTTACATCTAGATGATCGTGTAGGAAGTATTAAAGAAGGTAAAGATGCAGATTTGGTATTATGGTCTGGTAGTCCACTATCTATTTATACGAAAGCAGAAAAAACAATGATCGAAGGTGTTACTTATTTTGATTTAGAAACGGACAAGAAAAACCGTGAGAAAATCAAAAAAGAAAGAAATGAGTTGGTTACCATGATGCTTAAAGAGAAAAGTAGTGGTAAAAAAACTCAAGGTCCTAAACAGAGTGTAAAAAGAGACTTCACTTGTGAAAGCCTTTAAATCAACAAACTGCATTTCTTAAAATATAAAACAATACAAATGAAAAAATTTATAACCTTAATCATAGCCTTAGCATTGGTCCTACCAGCTTTGGCACAACAAACACCCGGTTCTAAACAAACCGAAGCTATTACTATTGAAGGTGCCACCGCGCATTTAGGTAATGGGGAAGTTATTGAAAGCTCACTTATCATGTTTGAAGATGGTAAAATTACTTTCGTAGGCGACTCTAAAATGAGAATTGCCAGAAAAGGTAAAGTAATAGATGCCACGGGAAAACATGTTTACCCAGGCTTCATTGCCCCTGCAAAAACTTTAGGTCTTGTTGAAATCGATGCCGTAAGAGCATCTAAGGATGAAGATGAGATAGGAGATTTCATACCACATGTAAGAAGTTTAATCGCGTATAATGCAGAATCTAAAGTAGTAGAAAGTATGCGACCTAATGGAGTTTTGATCGGACAAATTGCACCGTCTGGTGGTAGAATCTCAGGTACATCAAGTATTGTACAGTTTGATGCTTGGAACTGGGAAGATGCCGCTATTAAAGTAAATGATGGTATTCATTTAAACTGGCCTTCAACTTTTAAGCAAGGTCGTTGGTGGGCTGGCGAAGACCCAGGGTATCACCCCAACAAGGATTATGCTGCACAAACAGAAGCCGTAGCTACATTTTTGAAGACTTCCGCTGCATATGGTAAATCTACCCCTAAAGAAGTAAACCCAGCTTACGCTGCAATGCAAGGAGTATTTGATGCTAGCCAAAAATTATATGTGTATGCCGATGATGAAAAGCAAATTATCGATGCAATCAACACTTTAAAGTCTAATGGTGCCAAAGAAGTCGTATTAATTGGTGGTTATCATGCCTATAAAATTCCTGAGTTTTTAAAGAGCAATAACATTCCTGTTTTGGTTCAGTACACACACAACCTACCTGTATTTGATGATGATGATTATGATCTACCTTACAAATTACCTAAGTTGTTGGTAGATGCGGGTTTATTAGTAGGAATTCAAAATTCAGATGCGGTGAACTTTCAAACTAGAAATTTACCTTTCTATGCAGGTCAAGCAGCACAGCAAGGTTTGGACAAAGAAGTAGCCGTTCAATTATTAACAGGTAATACTGCCAAGATTTTAGGTATAGATGATCTTTACGGAACATTAGAGAATGGCAAAAGTGCTACACTTTTCATATCTGAAGGTGATGCTTTAGAAATGGCAGGGAATCAATTAACACATGTTTTTATTGATGGTAGAACAGTTTCATTAGAAACACACCAAACTGAGCTTTGGAAACGCTATATGGGCAAGTACGAAGGAAAATAGTGATTTTTATAAGTTGATATAATAAAAGAGGCTGTCTACAATTGTAGACAGCCTCTTTTTTATTTACAAAAACGCTGTAATTATTTCTTACCAAGCATATATCCTAGATATGCCATTGGCATATAAGCCACAATAATATCTAAAGCGGTAAACCACATTGGTCCGCCCAACATAGCAATATTTGCAGTACCACCAATTAGAAAAAACAAGCCAATAATTAAAGCCATGAGCATTTTTCTGGTTGCCGCAATTTTAGTTGCGACGATGGCACCTACTAAAGTTCCCAAAGCATGGGCAAGAAAAGGAAAAATAAAATGCTTGGGTTCAAATAAATGCATTGTAGCCTTCAACCCTTCCATTGTTGTTATGTCACCACCCTCAGGTGGCGGAATTATGGAACCACTAATCATAATAATTCCCATATTTACAATACTACCCACAACTACTCCGGCTATGACCGCCAAAATATTCTTTACTACTGGATTCATATAGAAAAATTTAATTGATTACTATCTGGTTCTTACAAATGGCACAACCTCCCCTACCTCATAATCCTTACTTCTTGGTTCTAGACAAACAAAACCATCAGCTTTTGCTAAACTTGTTAAATCTCCCGATCCATTTTCGACTACGGGCGTTGCCCAAAATATACCTTCTTTTATTTCAGTACGCACCTGAATAAACCGGGTTAACGGCTGTGTTATTTTAATTGCCACACTTAGCTTAATATACGAATTTTCTAATGGCACTCCCCAAGAGACCTGCAACCATGGTAAAAAATAGAGATGATAATTGGCAAAGGTAGAAACCGGATTTCCTGGAAAAGAAAAAATAACGGTCTTATATTTAGGGTGAATTCCAAACCAAAATGGCTTACCTGGTCTTTGCAATACTCTATGAAAAACTTTCTCCACACCCAATGACTCCATTACTTCCGGGATAAAATCAAACTTTCCTTTTGATACTCCGCCACTTAACAAAAGCACATCGTTTTCAGTTAATGCTTTTTCCAATTCATTTTTAATAATTGCTTTATCATCTAACAAATGAAGGGAACTCGCTTCAATTTTAGAATTCATTAATGCTGCTTCAATTGTTAGCATATTAGATTTTCTAATTTGATGTGGTTCTGGAATATCCTTTACCTCTACCAATTCATTACCAGTAGCAATAGTGCAAATTTTAGGATTACCCATAACCTCAACCATAGCTTTCCCAACCGTAGCCATCACTCCGATTTCCGCTGGAGTAATATTTTTTCCTTTTGATAATAGAAGCGTACCAGCCTTTTCATCACTACCTTGATAATGTATATTCTGACCTTTTTTGACCTTCTCGTTAATTGTAACCTTGTTATCTACAATAGTGATGTGTTCATACATAACAACAGTATCACAATTTTCAGGCACTACAGCACCCGTCATCACTTCCAAACAATTACTTTTATCTTTTAAAACTTGTTGAACTTCACCAGCGGCAGCAACTACTTCAACAACAAAAGAATGACCATTATTCACAAAATCTGAGAACTGAATTGCAATACCATCTTTGGTTGCCCGATCAAATGGTGGAAAATCCCTATCAGCAAAAATATCTTCAGCCAATATTCTATTTAAACTATTTAAAAGTGAAACATTCTCCGTTCCCAAATCAAGAGGATGGTCCAACACTTTCTGAAATGCTTCTTTAAATGTAATCATAGAATTAAAGGTAAAACTATTACAAACTATAGCCTTGAAGAATTGTAGCTAATTATTTTAAACTTCTAAAATAACCCGAGTCCATTTATTAACAAGACTCTAATACCCACTACAAACACCAACAAAGCAGTAACCCTTTTAATACCGTTTGCCGAAAGTTTTTTAAGACTGATGCGAATACCTAACTGTCCGCCAAGAAGAACGGCTACAACCAAGCAAATAGTTTCTAGCCATGGTAATGACAATGAATTACTGGTTATCAACCCAAATAACCCAGATACAGAATTTACCAAAATGAATAAACTTGCTAGAGCGGCTATTTTGATGGCTTTATTCCATCGTAAATGATTTAAAATCGGAGCAAGAAAAATTCCTCCACCAATCCCTACTAATCCAGACAAAAATCCAATTCCCGCTCCCAATACATAACTTAAATAATCAGGATAATCTTCAACCTCTTTTTTAGATTGGTTTATATTAAAGGTCTGAACTGCCAAGAACAATGCTGATAGAATAAGAGAACATCCCAAAATCATAAAAAACACACGCTCTTCTAAACGAAATGTAGCTCCTATATATGCCAACGGAATACTTGCCAAAACAAAGGGTAAAAAATCTTTCCACTTTGCATGACCATTTTTAAAATACAGATACGTACTACCGGAAACAACTACTAAATTACAAACCAGTGCAATTGATCTAATCTCAAAAAAACTAGTTAGAAATAGCGTTAACAAAGCCAAATAGCTAGAGCCACCACCAAAACCTACAGAAGAATAAAGTGTAGCAATGATAAAAAAACCAATGCATAGTATAATTAGATGCTCAATTGGTATCAACATAATTTTTCATCTGGTTCATACCTCCCGTAACATTAACAAAGTCTTTACCCGGAAATAATTCTTGCAATTTTACTATTGCTTTTTTGCTACGAATACCGGACTGGCAAATTACATAAACCGTTTTCTCTAAATTAACCTCAGCGACCCTATCAGTTAATGAACCCAATGGTATATGCTTGGCTTCTTTTAAATGTTGCCTCTGAAACTCTTTATCGGTTCGCACATCAATAAGTTCAATTGAGTTACTTGAAAGTAATTTTTGAAGTTCACTAGCCTCAACTGATTTTAGCGGAAATTCACAATCAAACTCGTAGCTAGGAGCTAACGTTTTAATCTTATTGTTACCAGATTGTAATTGAAATTTCATTCGTTGCATACGCTGGCTAAGTGTATCAAACAGTAATAAAACACCTGATAACACCTCGCCTATTTCAGCAATAACCTTTACCACTTCTAAAGCTTGTAGATTACCTATGATACCTGGCAAAATACCTAGCACACCATTTTCATTACAATTAGGTACTGCATCTGCCGACGGCATGGTTGGGAACAAACAACGATATGTTGGCCCGCCTTTGTAATTAAAAACACTTACCTGCCCTTCAAAAGCGTGTAGTGCCCCATATACAAATGGTTTGTTGGCTATTACACAAGCATCATTAATCAAATACCTAGTGGGGAAATTATCTGTAGCATCTACAACTATATCATAATCTTTAATAATATCAAGTGCGTTGGCGGTTGTTAAATAAGACTTGTAAATCTCAATATTGGTTGTAGAATTCTGAGCTGACAACTGTTTCTTTATCGCTTCAACTTTGGGAGTGCCTACCATAGTCTCAGTAAATAAAACTTGACGATGAAGATTAGATAACGAAACTACATCGGCATCAACAATACCCAAAGTACCAACACCCATAGCGTTCAAATAGGTTAAGACAGGAATTCCTAATCCGCCAGCACCTACTACAAGTACTTTTGCCTGATTTAATTTTTGTTGACCTTCAGTTCCAAATCCGTCTAAAGTTATTTGTCTTAGGTAACGTTCCTCGTTCATGGTGCTATTTTTAGTAGCGCTTCTTCATACTCTGCTCTAGAATTAGCATTGAGCAATACCTCTTTTTCTTTTGGAAACACCAAGTTGACATCTGAATTTATCAGAAATTTTCTAGGACAAGAACCATTACCCGCTTCTAAATATGCAACGGACTTTTGTAAAGCCTCAGGTTCCCAAATAGCACAAAGTGGCTCTGGTAAAGGATCATCAGCATCGGCAAAAGCACTTGCTATTTTATCTAAGTTTCTTGCTGCTATTAATTCTTGAAGTGCCTTTTTATCCATTAACGGTAAATCGCACGCTAATACTAGCCAAGCAACTTCTGGGTAAGCTTTATGTGCTGATAGCAATCCATTATATGGTCCACGAAATTCATCATTATCCACTATAGTTTTAAATGAATCTGAAATTTCTTTCTCTTGATCTTTACGAATACTCAGAAAAGTTTGGTCACAGACTTCATTCAACAAATGGTATAAATGCTCACGTTGCGGAAGATTATGATACGTAATTAAACCCTTATCCTCTCCCATTCTAGTACTTTTTCCTCCTGATAGCACTAAACCGTATATCTTATCTTTGGAAATCATTCTTCCCTCCTGTTTTTTGTTCTAATTTAATTGCACCAATGACAATATCTTGCGAAAGTGCCTTGCACATATCATAAATAGTTAAGGCAGCTATAGAAACACCGGTTAAGGCTTCCATTTCCACTCCTGTTTTTTCATTGCACTTTACAGTGCAAATAATCTGAAATGAATCTAAGCCTGGTTCAATTTCAACATTAATTTTAGACAGATTTATTTGATGGCATAAGGGTATTAATTCCGATGTTTTCTTTACACCTTGTATTCCAGCAATAACAGCTGTTTGTACAATACTTCCTTTCTTGCCTACAAAATCTTGATCTGATAATGATTTAAAAACTTCCTTTGGAAATTTTATAGTACCACTAGCAATTGCGGTACGTATTGAAGCTATTTTTTGAGAAACGTCTACCATAGTAGCATTCCCAGATTCATCTATATGTGATAATTTCTTTTGCATTATCCTCCTATTGAAGTCATTGAATTACTAAATACGTCTTTATATTTTTCTTGTGCTTCAAAACCAGTTTTAGCACGACTGCCTACAGCCTTTAAAATTTCTTTTTTGATATTTTCTTCCACATCATCAGCTCTCATAATATCTCTTAAATTCGCACTTGCTTTAGCGTACAAACAAGTGATAACATCACCGGTAGCTGAAATTCTTAACCGATTACAACTACCACAAAAAGTTCTACTAAAAGAAGGAATAACTCCGAACGTGCCTTTATAACCGGGAATCTTATAATTAATGGAAGTAGATGTTTTTGGTGATTCTAATTTATAATAATCTGGGTGCTCACTTCTAATATGTTCAAGTATGGTCTTAAAATCCCATTTTATAGTTTGAAATTCTTTTGAACCACCATTAAATGGCATTTCTTCCAAATACCGAACTGAGACATTATAGTGTTTTGTAAGCTCTAGCATAGGTAAAATATCATCTGTATTTTGACCATCTAAAGCAATGAAATTAATACGGACATTAAATCCTTCGGTTATTAAGCGAATCATATTATTATACACCAAATCATAATGATCCCGGCGTGTAATACGCTCAAAAGTCTCACGATTAATGGCATCCATACTCACATTAATATTCTTAATGCCAAGTTCTTTCAACTCATCAATATACGGACCAATTAAAGTCGCATTCGTAGTAACAGATATATCATTAAGTCCCTCTAACTTTGATAAGCTTCTTAGCAATACCATTAAATCTTTACGTACAAAAGGTTCGCCACCAGTAATACGTATTTTGTCTATACCTTGAGAAACCACAATCTCACTCAATTTCACCAACTCATCAATGGTAAACAATTTGTCATTTTTAGCAAAATTGATTCCCTCCTCTGGCATGCAATAATTACAACGAAGATTGCAACGATCTGTAACCGCCAATCTCAAGTAATTAATTGCTCTATTATGGTTGTCTACTAACATATTTTTAATACAAGTTCAAACTCAAAAATCAAATACAAATTCAAAAATGAAACACAAACACAAGTTCAAGTTCAAATTCTCTATCCTCTAACTTCTCTTCTCTATTTGCTATTTTCTTTACTCTATTATCTCTTTTCTATATTCTATTCTCTTTCCTCTAACTTCTCTTTTCCAAAAATCACGGATGAGCCGAAACCCACACGGTCTTATTCTTAAACTTCTCTTTCTTCCAGATAGGAACGGTTTCTTTAAGAGTATCGATCAGATATCTACAGGCTTCAAAACACGCATCTCTGTGTGCAGATGATGCACCTACAACCACAACGGGTTCTTCAACACCCTTTTCACCAACCGCATGTCTCATGACCACTTTATTCAATGACCATTTCTGTAGAGCGCTGTCAGCAATTTTCTCCATTTCTTTAAGCGCCATCGTTTTATAAGTTTCAAACTCCAAAGCAACTACTTCTTCGTTATTTGTAAACTCACGTACAGCACCTACAAAAACACAGATTCCTCCGCTATTGGCATCGCTTAATTCAGCATACACCTTAGCCGTATCAATTTCATCGACTATCTCAATTACTTTCTTCATTAGCCTCCGCTTACTGGTGGTATAATGGCAATTTCTTCGTTGCCAATTAATGTTACATTATCATCCGCATATTCACTATTTACAGCTACAGCCAATGAATTTAATTTTGAAAATTCAGGATAAGAATCAATCAGTTGTTTTTTAAGTTCGGCAACATTTACAGGCTTAAATTCATCAGAAAAATTAATTTCTGAACTACCTACGATATCTTTTGTTATACCAAAAAAAAGTACATTCATATCCCATTAAAATTAGATAAATTCCAAGTTAGGTATAAAAAATAAGGTGCCATAAAAATGGCACCTATTTTAAAAAAATTATATGATTTTGAGAAACTCCTTACTCCACAATTACAGCATTCTCAGGTTTAGAATAAAAACCGTTTGGCTTAGCCTCTGTAGATAACGTAGCATTTTCAAAGTTTACGGTTTTAGCCGGTCCTTTAACTTCACCTTCTTCAACTTTATGCCAAGTAATTGATTTTGGCAATAAAAAGGCATCAACCTTTACCCAATCATTATAATTGATCCAATTAATTTTCTTAGATGGCTCACCACTAAAATACGTCATAGTATAACCCAACCATCTCATTTCAAAAGTCTCTGCATCATAATGAATATAGTATTCGTCTGTAGAAGAAGCCCCTACTCCACTATTATAAGAAATTTTATAACCCGGGTATGAAACCCCCTCATATACCAAAGCATCAACTTCTTCATATTTTATTCCGTCATCAGACAATACAAATGGCATTGCGTAGAAGTAAAACATTAAATTATGATAGAACTTAGGTTTACCTTCATAGTTACCTGTGTTATCTAAAAGCCAAACTTCAGCACCATCATAACCAATTGTGTATGCTGGAGTAGAAATTTTATCGAATCTTTTATGAAGATCAATAGTCTGTAATTCGTTGAACTTCTCGTTAGGCATTTCAAAATTCAACGTTTTGTATCCCTTCCAAGCATTTAATCCGCCATGAGCTTCAAATACTTTATTCAATTCCGCAGGATATTTATCTAAATTCACTTGTGTTGCAACTTCTTCAGCAGCTTCTGTAATGGTTTCTTTTTTAGGAGCTTCTTTACATGAAAATATTGCCAAGGCTAAAACTAAAAGGTAAAATTTATTCATAATGTCAATTGATTATTTATTGTTTTTTGAAATCCGTTAGTCGAGAAACTACAAGAGACTTACTAAATTGAACTATTTTTGTATTTCATGCAAGCAACAAAAAACATAAGTAGCGCCCAAAACCCACTGATAAAGAAGATTTTACTATTAAAAGAAAAATCTAGGGAGCGCAAAAAAACAGGTCTTTTTGTCTTAGAAGGGCTGCGCGAATTGCAGATTGCAAGCAATGCAGGGTATGGTATAGATACCATTCTATACTGCGAAACCATTTTAGAAAACACAGCTATAATACAGTCCTTCAGCAGTGATCAACTCATATCCGTAACACTAGATGTTTACAAGAAATTAGCTTACAGAGACACTACGGAAGGCATCATTGCTATTGCGAAGAGTAAAGACCACGAGCTCTCGTCTTTAAAATTCAAGACTAAAAATCCGCTAGTGCTGATCGCAGAAGCACCTGAAAAACCAGGCAATATAGGTGCACTACTGAGAACGGCAGACGCTGCAAATTTAGATGCCGTCTTAATTGCCAATCCAAAAACCGATTTATATAATCCCAATATTATAAGATCAAGTGTGGGTTGTATTTTTTCAAGGAATGTTAAAATAGGCAGTACGACAGAAATTATATCCTTTTTAAAAAAAGAAGGATTTCAGATATTTTGCGCTGCACTATCTGCATCCAAAGATTATACGACGGTTGATTATAAAGATCCCACAGCAATAGTAGTAGGAACCGAACATTCTGGACTAAGTGAAGAATGGCTTACGAACAGTACACAGAACATTATTATACCAATGGAAGGTGAGATAGATTCCATGAACGTTTCGGTCTCTGCGGCAATACTTATCTTTGAAGCCAAACGTCAGCGAAAAATAAACCAGTAAAACATATACTTTTTATAGTACCGTTTTCGTTTGCAACTACACTATATGGATAATACATTCGTCTTTTATTGTATACTTTTCATTTTGATAGCGGAGTTTATACTTGCTACGGTGATGAATTACTTAAACGCACAGCGATTTAAAGACCCTATACCTGAGGATTTAAACGATGTTTATAATACAGAGGAATATGAAAAATCTCAAGCCTACAAACTCACCAATTATAAATTTGGTGTTTTTACATCGGTATTTTCATTGTTATTGATTCTAACCTTTTTATTGTTTGGCGGATTTGCCTTTGTCGATAACATTGCACAAAACCAGAGTGATAACATTATCGTACAAGCATTGGTTTTCTTCGGTATCATTATGATCGGAAGCGATATTATCAATATTCCATTTTCTTACTACCAAACATTTGTAATCGAAGAAAGATTTGGTTTTAATAAAACAACCATATCGACTTTCTTTTTAGACAAATCAAAACAATGGGCAATGACCATAATTGTTGGTGGTGGAATTCTATCTTTGGTCATTTGGTTTTTTCAATGGGCTGGCACCAACTTTTGGCTGTATACGTGGGCATTGGTTGCAGCATTCACATTGTTCATGAATGTGTTTTACAGCAAGCTAATTGTACCATTGTTTAATAAGCAAGAACCTTTGGAAGCTGGTAGTTTGAAAGAAAAAATTGAAAACTACGCCGCACAAGTAGGTTTTGATCTACAAAATATATTTGTGATTAACGGATCTAAACGATCTACAAAAGCCAACGCATATTTTTCAGGATTTGGAAAAGAAAAGCGAGTAACCTTATATGACACCTTAATTAATGATTTGGAGGAAGAAGAGATTGTAGCCGTATTGGCACATGAAATAGGTCATTATAAAAGAAAGCACATCATATATAATCTAGCGACATCTATTTTGCTTACAGGATTAATGCTATTGTTACTCTCATTATTTATTAATAACCCAGAAGTTTCGTTGGCAATAGGTGTAGACAGACCTAGTTTTCACGCAGCCTTAATAGGTTTTGGAATATTATATAGTCCCATTTCAGAAATAACAGGCTTGTTAATGAATCATTTTTCAAGAAAATTCGAGTACCAGGCAGATGACTATGCTAAAGACACATACGCAGCCTTACCATTGGTCACTTCTTTGAAAAAGCTATCAAAAAACAGTCTTAGCAACCTTACGCCGCACCCAGCATATGTATTTATGCACTATTCTCACCCACCGTTAATCGATCGCATACGTAATTTAAAGGCATAATTTTTGTTGTGCATCATATAAGATTATCTTATTTTTAATCTAGTATGACACAGGCAGCGATAGAAGAGGAAAATAAGCTTATAGCTCAAGAGTACAAAGAGTTACTCCGAATTAGTTATCAAACATTGACAGATGATGATAAAAAACTAATACGAAGCGCTTTTGAGGTCGCTGTTGATGCGCACAAAACGCAACGAAGAAAATCTGGCGAAGCTTATATTTTTCATCCAATAGCAGTAGCAAAAATAGTAGCTTCTGAAATTGGACTTGATGCCGTTTCCATAGCCTCTGCCCTATTACATGATGTAGTTGAGGACACCGAGTACACTTTAGATGATATTGACCGTATGTTCGGTGAAACCGTAGCGCGTATTGTTGACGGACTCACTAAAATTTCGCATTTAAAGAAAGACATGAACATCTCTCAGCAAGCAGAGAATTTCAGAAAAATGCTCTTGACCTTAAATGACGATGTACGTGTTATTATCATTAAGATTGCCGATCGATATCACAACATGCTCACCATGGATTCTATGCCAGAGCACAAGCAAGTAAAGATTGCATCAGAAACATTGTATATCTATGCGCCTCTTGCACATAGAATTGGTCTATATAATATTAAAACAGAATTAGAAGATTTAAGTTTAAAATATACAGAGCCAGAGGTTTACAACTCTATTAAAGATAAAATAGAAGATAGCAAAGAAGACCAACAAGCTTATATTGATGCATTTTCTGGCACAATTGACAATTCACTTAAAAAAGAAGGTCTTAATTACATTATAAAAGGGAGGATGAAGTCTATCTTCTCTATGCGCAAAAAGATGATTGCCCAAAATGTAACTTTTGAGGAAATCTACGATAAATTTGCCATTAGAATTATTTACAAATCAGACCCGCAGAATGAAAAGTTTCTAGCTTGGAAAATATATTCCATAGTTACAGATCACTTTACCCCGAACCCCGTTAGATTAAGAGATTGGATATCCTCCCCTAAGTCCACAGGCTATGAAGCCTTGCACATTACCGTTATGGGACCAAAAGGGAAATGGGTAGAAGTCCAGATTAGAAGTGAACGTATGCACGAAATAGCTGAAAAAGGGTATGCTGCGCATTTCAAATACAAACACGGCGATCAAAAAGAACAAGGTATAGAAGTGTGGTTAAACAAGCTACAAGAAGCCTTGGAGAATGCAAATACCAATGCTGTTGATTTTGTAGAAGAATTTAAGCTGAACCTATATTCAAAAGAAATATTTGTTTTTACCCCAAAAGGAGAATTAAGGTCTTTGCCCAAAGGTGCAACGCCACTAGATTTTTCTTTTAACATACATACAGAAGTTGGTATGCGTACCAGAGGCGCTAAGGTCAATGGTAAACTGGTTCCTTTGAACACCACACTTTCAAGCGGAGATCAAGTGGAGATTATTACCTCTGATCAAGCAAAACCAAATCAAAACTGGTTAGACTATGCTACTACCGCTAGAGCTAGGGCAAAAATCAAATCTGTTTTACGGGAAGAGAAAAAAGCTGTTGCCGAAGATGGAAAAGAGATTTTACGCAGAAAATTAAAGTCTCAGAAAATTTCGCTCAATGAAGATTCCATTAATAAAATGGTCTCCTTCTTCAAATTAAAAACAAGTCTAGATTTGTTTTATAGAGTTGGTATAGGCTCTATTGACAATACTATGATTAAAGACTTTGCATCTTCTTACAGTAATGCATTCATCAGTTTCTTTAAGAACAGAATGCGCAAATCGCCAACACAAGAAGATATCAACAAAGATGAAATCACTTCTAAGTATGACATGCTTGTTTTTGGCAAGGAAGAAGAAAAACTAGAATACAAGCTATCCCAATGTTGTAATCCTATACCTGGTGATGAAGTATTTGGCTTTGTAAGTGTTTCTGAAGGAATTAAGGTGCACAAAAAAAATTGTCCAAATGCTATTTCATTACAGTCTAACTATGCCTACCGTATTATTAGTGCCAAATGGATAGATTCATCGCAACAAGAATACCAAGCTGACATAGTGATGACCGGTATAGATAACTTAGGACTTGTAAATGATATTACAGAAGTTATATCTGATATTATGCACGTAAATATGCGTAATTTAAATTTCAGCACTGATGGTGGCACCTTTAAAGGTAAGATTACCGTAGTGGTCAAAAACAAAGCTGTACTGAAAAAATTGACCGATAATCTTATGAACATCAACGGTATTGATAAAGTTACTCGTATTTAGAAAAAGGAAATTAAAATTTAACTGTACCTTTGTGTATTAATGTAGTAAATATGTCTTCTGATAAAAATCAAGAAATTGTAAAAAACGTCTTCACCGCCTTTTTAGAGGACAAAGGACATAGAAAAACCCCAGAACGTTACGCTATTCTTCAAGAGATTTATGAAAGTGATGAACATTTTGATATAGAGTCTCTTTATATTAAAATGAAGAATAAAAACTATCGTGTAAGTAGGGCTACCTTATACAACACCATTGAACTTCTCTTAGATTGCAAATTGGTACGTAAGCATCAGTTTGGAAAGAATCAGGCTCAATATGAAAAATCATATTTTGATCGTCAGCATGACCATGTTATACTAACGGATACCGGTGAGGTCATGGAATTTTGTGATCCAAGAATACAGTCTATTAAAAAAACTATAGAAGAAGTTTTCGACATAACCATAAATACGCATTCCCTATATTTTTATGGGACTAAAAATACTCCTGCTAAAAACGCAGGCAAAAAAGAAATTAAATAAAACTAACCAAGTATATAAAATTTAGATGGCAGTAGATTTATTGTTAGGCCTACAATGGGGTGACGAAGGAAAAGGAAAAATCGTTGACGTATTAACTAGAGATTACGACATTATTGCACGTTTTCAAGGCGGTCCAAATGCTGGTCACACCTTAGAATTTGACGGTATTAAACACGTTCTTAGAACTATTCCTTCCGGAATTTTTCATAAAAAAGCAATGAACGTTATAGGTAACGGTGTTGTTATCGATCCAGTTGTTTTTGTAAAAGAACTAGAAGGCTTAGACCAGTTCAACATAGACTACAAGGCCAAACTTATTATCTCTAGAAAAGCACATTTAATATTACCAACACACCGTTTATTAGATGCCGCATCTGAAGCATCTAAAGGAAAAGCAAAAATTGGTTCTACATTAAAAGGTATTGGTCCAACTTATATGGACAAGACCGGTAGAAACGGTATGCGTATTGGAGATTTAGAATTGGATTCTTGGAAAGAAAAGTACCGTCATTTAGCAGACAAACACGAGGCTATGATCAGCTTCTATAATGTTGATGTACAGTATGACTTAGAAGAAATGGAAGTTGAATTTTTTGATGCTGTAGAGCGTTTAAAAGAATTAACTTTTATTGATAGTGAAGAGTATTTGAACGAGGCTATTAAAGCAGGTAAAACTATATTGGCAGAAGGCGCTCAAGGATCTTTATTAGATATCGATTTTGGAACATACCCTTTTGTTACTTCATCTAATACAACTGCAGCAGGTGCTTGTACAGGTTTAGGTATTGCTCCAAATAAAGTAAAAGAAGTGTTTGGTATTTTTAAAGCATATACAACACGTGTAGGTTCCGGTCCTTTCCCAACAGAATTATTTGACGAAGTTGGTGCAGAAATGGCTAAAGTAGGTCACGAGTTTGGTGCGGTAACCGGTAGACCACGTCGTTGTGGCTGGTTAGATCTTGTAGCATTAAAATATGCTTGTCAGGTTAACGGTGTTACACAATTAAATATGATGAAAGGTGATGTACTTTCTGGGTTTGATAGCCTGCAAGTATGTACTGCCTATAAGTATAAGGGTAAGACCATAACTCATTTCCCATATAACATAGAACCAGAAAATGTAACTCCTGTTTACACTGAGTTCCCATGTTGGAAAGAAGATTTAACCAAAATGACTTCAGCAGACCAGTTGCCGAAAGAACTTAACGAGTACATCGATTTCCTTGAAAAAGAATTAGAAGTACCGATCAAGATTGTTTCTGTAGGTCCAGATAGAACACAGACAATATTGAGATAAACATTAAGCGACCAGAATAGGTTGTTCAACTTTCAGGAATGGCGATATAGGGAAATACCTTTATCGCCATTCTTTTTTTTTGTATTTTCAAGTTTGTGCAAAATGTACATTTCCACAATTCAGCAACAACTTAACTACAACTAAACAAATGAAAATAACCACCTATGCTTCCTTGCTATTTTTTCTTGTTCTAGCGACATCTTGCAAGTCAGAAAAAAAAGAAAAAGTAGAAGAAAAAAACAATGAATGGATTACTCTTTTCGATGGTAATACCACAAAAGGATGGCGCGCATACAACGGCAAAGAACTGCCACCAGGTTGGATAGCTAAAGATGGAGAATTACAATTTGATACAGAATTGGGTATGGAGCAAGATTACACCGGTGGCACAGATATTATTTATGGCGCAGAAGAGTTTGATAATTTTGAACTCTATGTAGAATGGAAATTGCCGAAAGGTGGAAACAGCGGTATTTTCTACCACTTGAAAGAAGGTTATGATAGTCCGCCAGAAGTTGCACCAGAATATCAATTGATCGATGATGAAAACTATGCCAGCATTCACGACATTACTGATTATAACTTAAGCTTAGGTTATACAGAAAAACCCGAGGAATTAAAGCCGCTTCAGCAAACCGCCTCTGATTATGCCATGCATGCCGCTAATCCAGAAGGTAAAATACTGCATCCGGTGGGGCAATGGAACACTACTAGAATCATTTTCACCCCAGAACAGGTAGAGCACTGGTTAAACGGTAAGAAGGTGGTTTCTTTTGTACCGTGGGATGAAGCTTGGTACGAGAAGAAGAATTCGGATAAATGGAAAAATAGTGAAGACTACGGTAAGTTTAAAACCGGCTATATCGGTTTTCAAGATCATTCTAGCCCTATTTGGTTCAGAAACATAAAAATCAAAAAACTTTAACCACCACACCAATGAACAAAAGAGACTTTCTAAAAAACGCAGCTACATTATCAACATTTGTATTACTTCCATCCGGACTTTGGTCTTGTAAAAAAGAAGTCAAAAAATTGACAAGATTAAAAACTGCACACATTGGCGTTGGCAATATGGGAGCCGAAGATTTAAAAGCCATTTCATCTCACAGCAAGGTTGATGTCACCGCATTATGCGATGTTGATGCAAACAATTTAGCAGCTGCAAAAGAACTTCATCCTAATGCAAAAACATATACCGACTATAGAGCGATGTTAAAAGAAATGGGCGATGAGATCGATGCCGTTATTGTTTCTACACCAGACCACACCCATGCACCAGCTTCTATGATGGCTATGGAAATGGACAAGCCTGTGTATTGCCAAAAACCATTGACCCATTATGTATCTGAAGCAAGGGCGATGAAAAAGCTGGCCGAAGAAAAAGGATTGGTCACTCAAATGGGAATTCAGGTACATTCGTTCTATGACTACAAATTGGCAACGTTATTAATACAATCCGGTATCATAGGTAAAGTACATACGGTTCGTGCTTGGTCACCAAAAGATTGGGGTTATGACGGAGCTGAACCTACTGGATCTGACCCGATACCAGCATCATTAGATTGGAATCTTTGGCTAGGAACTTCGGCAGAAAGACCTTATAAGGAAGGCTTCTATCACCCAGGCAACTGGAGAAAGTTAGTTGATTATGGTTGTGGGACATTAGGTGACATGGGCGTACATATTTTTGATACTCCGTATAACGCATTAGCTCTACAAGTTCCAAAAACGATTAAAAATGAATGCAGAGAACCGAATGGATTCGGTTTTCCACAGAACAACGTCGTTACTTATGAATTTCCACAAACAGAATATACTACGGAAACTTTAAAATGGGTTTGGTATGATGGTCCGGGTGCACCAAAAGACCATGAAGATTTAATATTACCAGGGGCTCAAAACACCGAAACTACCGAAGAAAGTAGTGAAGATTCTATGAAAGATAAAATGTCTTTGGAAACAAAAACAGCAGATGAAGGCGCGTTACCAGATCAAGGTGCCATGTTCATTGGTGAAAAAGGAAGATTATTGCTACCGCATTTCATGCAATTACCAAAAAAGATTGTAGATGGTAAATATGTAGATATTTCTGCAGAAATAGAATCGATAGAAAAAGCTAACAATATGGGCAAACCAATTAGAGATTATGATTTGGAAGGACCAAAACATTACCATCAGTTTGTAGATGCTTGCTTGGGAACAGATGAAACTACCGCTCCTTTCTCCTATGCATCTAGGCTAACGGAAACCATTCTATTAGGTGTAATCGCCGGTAGATTCCCTAACCAAACTTTACATTGGGACAGTGAGAATGCAAAATTTTCCGAAGATGAAGCCAATGCTTTTCTTGAAGGAAATTATAGAGATTTCTAAAACACATGAAAATAAAAAACCACTTTCGGGTGGTTTTTTTTACATCCATTCTTTTTTAACTTTACCGTACATGGGCGATCTTAGATACATTTGAAAAAAGCCTAAAAAATTATATTTTTCATTTAGAAACACTCATCAACAAACCCCATAAAACAATTGTCCTTTTCGCATTAAAATCCCAAAAGTATCTTAACCATGACAAGGCTCTTTTAAAATGTCCTATTTTTGAAAAAATTTTTAGGTTGAAAAAGATTTATCCAGTAGTTCTTTTATGCTTAGCATGTTCTCTTTTTGGCTATTCCCAGCAGAATACTACCGAAGAAGAACCCAAACAAATCAATATAGTCTACGGTGCCAATTTTACTAAAAACGAAGCCGAATATCCAGGTGCTTCTATTTTTAGTAAAGATACCCGTCAAGTTCAATTTGAACACCAAGGTGCCGATTTGTGGTGCGATGTTGCTATTTATTACCAATTAGAAAATAGATTGGAAGCTATTGGCAATGTCATTTTAAAGCAGGGAGATTCTGTTGAAATGACCAGTAAAAAAATCAACTACTTAGGTGATGTAAAGTTGGCTAAAGCATGGGGTAATGTTGTATTGACAAATTCTGATATGACCTTAAGAACGGATACCTTACGTTTAGATCGCGAAAAGCAAGAAGCTTTTTATCAAGATAACGGTACTGTAGTAGATTCAGCAAATACGTTGACCAGCAAAATTGGTAAGTATTTTATGGAACTTAAAAAATATCAGTTCTTAGACAGCGTACATGTTAAAAACCCTGAATATACTTTAGACTCAGAACAATTAGACTATTATACAAATTCTAAAAACGCTTATATGTACGGTCCGTCAACTATAAACGGAGAAACGTACAAAATATATTGTGAAAGAGGATTTTATGACACCAAAGTAGAAACCGGCTACGGAATTAAAAACACTCGTATAGATTACAACAACAGAATTATAGAAGGTGATAGCGTTTATTTCAATAAGGCTGAGGAATTTGCATCTGCCACTAATAACATTACCGTTACAGATACTATAAACAATGGTATTATCAGAGCGCACTATGCCGAAGTATTTAAAGCTAAAGATTCTGTATTTGCAACAAGAAGAGCAGTTTCTATTTCTGTTCAAGAACGAGATTCTCTTTATGTTCATGGAGATACATTAATGGTCACTGGAAAACCAGAAGATAGAATTCTACGAGCTTTTAGAAATGCTAAATTCTACAAAACAGATTTAAGCGGTAAATGTGATAGCATCCATTCAGAACAAAAAACCGGTATTACCCAATTAATTAAGAATCCAGTTATTTGGAATGGTGCCAACCAAATGACAGGTGACAGCATTCATCTAAAATCGAATCTAGAAACTGAAAAACTAGACTCCTTAAAAGTATTGAACAATGCCTTTATAATTTCTTTGGACAGTGTTAGCATGACCGGATATAACCAAGCCAAGGGAATTAATTTATACGGAAAATTCATTGAAAACGAATTAAAACTCATAGACTTAATACAAAATACCGAGGTCGTTTATTATATGTACAATGATGATGACGAACTAATAGGTATTGATAAAACTGTGTGTAGCAAAATAAGAATTACTATGGCAGAAAATGACATAGAAAACTTGACTTTTTATACAGACCCAGATGGCGATATTTTCCCTGAGAAAGACCTACCAAAGAATAGTAGAATATTAAAAGGCTTTGTATGGCGTGGAGATGAACGCATATTAACTAAGGATGATATTTTTGATGAAGATGATAATAACCTAAAACTTGTAGTTATCAATGGCATTGATAACCCAATAGATATTGACGCTGAGGAGCAACAACGAAGTCAAAACGAATCTGACCCGGTAAATAATATTCCTACACAAGATAAAGCAACAGACCCTAAAAAGTCTGTAAAGCCTAAAAAGGTGAAATAGCTATTTCACATGAACAAAGACTTTCTAAAATATCAAGCACAGACTTCTCCCTACCCTTTAGGCATGGAAGTTTCCTATGCCAGCGGCAGTTATATTTTTGACACCAATGGTAGTGCTCATTTAGATTTTGTTGCCGGAGTATCGGCATGTACTCTTGGTCATTGTTACCCAGATGTGGTAGATGCAATAAAAAAGCAAGTAGATAAATATATGCACGTAATGGTGTATGGCGAATATGCACAATCACCAGCAACCATATACACAAAGTTGCTTGCGGATAATTTACCTGAACCTCTAGAGGTAACCTACTTGGTTAATTCTGGAACAGAAGCTATTGAAGGTGCGTTAAAATTGGCGCGTAGATATACTGGTCGTTCAGAAATTATTGCAGCTAAATCCGCCTATCATGGTAATACCATGGGTAGCTTAAGTCTTATGGATTTTGAAGAACGCAAAAGTGTTTTTAGACCTTTATTACCAGACATTTATCATATCAGTTTCAATAACGAAGAAGATTTAGATAAGATAACCTCTAAAACCGCCTGTGTTATTTTAGAGACCATACAAGGTGGCGCTGGTTTTATACTTCCATCAAAAGACTATTTAAAAAAAGTAAAAGCGCGTTGCAAAGAAATGGGAGCGCTCTTAATACTTGATGAAATACAGCCCGGTTTTGGCAGAACAGGAAAGCTATTCGCATTTGAACATTTTAATTGCATCCCTGATATTTTAGTTATCGGCAAAGGGATGGCATCTGGCCTGCCCGTTGGTGCTTTTACAGCTAGTAAAGAAATTATGCATACGCTAAGTGAGAATCCTAAAATGGGTCACATAACTACTTTTGGCGGTAATCCGGTAATTGCAGCATCTAGCTTGGCTACACTAAACGTACTGTTGAACTCGACTTTAATTGCTGACACCTTAATTAAAGAAAAGCTCTTTAAATCGTTATTAAAACATCCGAAGATAAAAGAAATTAGAGGTAAAGGATTGATGCTTGCCTTGATAATGGATTCTCCAGAAACAGCCAATGAATTGGTATTAAAAGCAAAAGAGAAAAATCTTATTCTTTTTTGGTTATTATTTGAAAATAGAGCGGTAAGAATTTCCCCGCCATTGACCATTTCAGAAAAAGAAATTAAAGATGGTTGTGCTATAATCTTAGAACTTCTTAACGCTATGTAAATCAGCGTTGTTAACTAATTTGTTAATAATATCGATTAACAAGATGGCTGAAACCCCATACAATCACTTACTTTTAAAATATCTTGTAAAACCAAATAGTGCCTATGGCGTTAGAATCTAACGAGAGACCGGACAAGCCAATAACAAAATTTGAATCAATGTTAAAGACAGATGATGTCTATTTCTTTGATGCAGAGGATTTTGAAGATATTGTGCACCATTACCTAAATCATGGGAAGATTTCTTTGGCTAAAAAAGGAATTAAAATTGGTTTACAGCAGCATCCAGCTTCTATAGAACTGAAATTGCTGCAGGTAGAAGTCATGGTTTTTGAAAACCAGATGGAAAAAGCCGAAGCCCTGCTAGATGAATTACAGCAGTTGGATAATAATAATGATGAAATTTACATTCAACGTGCCAACATTTTTTCTAAGAGAGATGACCATGCTGGCGCAATAGAATTACTACAAAAAGCATTAAGCTTCACTAATAATAGTTTTGATATCTACAGCCTACTGGGTATGGAGTATTTGTTCATGGACAACTTCAATAATGCCAAGGAGAGCTTTATGAAATGTGTGGAGTTTGACGAACAAGATTATTCATCGCTCTATAATGTGGTGTATTGCTTTGAATTCCTTGAGGATTATGATGGTGCAATAGTTTACTTGAACAGCTATTTAGAAAAGAATCCGTATTGCGAAGTAGCTTGGCATCAGTTAGGTAAGCAGTATTATTTTAAAGAAATGTATACGGAAGCATTAACTGCTTTTGATTTTGCAGTTATTTCAGATGATACTTTTATTGGCGCTTACTTTGAAAAAGGAAAAGTACTTGAAAAATTAGGTCGCCATAAAGAGGCCATTGAAAATTACGAAACCACCATTTCCATTGAAGACCCTACCTCTCATGCATTTTTGAGAATAGGTAAATGTTATGAAAAACTGAAGGATACTGAAATGGCCAAGTACTATTTCTACCAAACAGTACATGAAGATCCACTTTTAGACAAAGGCTGGTTGGCGATTACAAATCTATATTATAATAGTAGAGATTTTGAAAAGGCAGTTTTCTATATAAATAAAGCTTTGAATATTGATGGTGAGAATCCGCAATACTGGAAAAAGTGTGCGCAAATTCACATGGCTTTAAAGAATTATGACCAAGCAGATTTCGCTTTTAAACAAGCAGTGGACCTTGGTAATTTTGAAATAGATACATGGTTAAGCTGGGCAGAGGTTGTTCATATTAACGGAGAGGAATCTGCCGCAGTAGAAATCTTAGCCCAAGGTAGAGAGTTTTATCCTGAAAATTTAAAACTTTTATATAGATCTGTAGGCTACCTACTACTTGCCAAAGACCCTATCAACGCACGCATTATGTTAATGGATGCATTGAAGATTGACAAAAAGCAGAAAAAACTACATTTGTTCACTGAAAATTTTCCAGAATACGGCAAGTCTGATTGGACACAAGAAATTGTAAGAAAATACAATAAAACCTCTTAGAATAGGTTCTACATTTCATGGACAATAGAAAACTAAAAGATTACACCTTCATATCTCTAAAAGGAATGGCAATGGGTATTGCCGAATTGGTTCCGGGAGTATCTGGTGGCACAATAGCCTTTGTAACAGGCATCTACGAAGAATTTATCACCTCTATCAATAACGTTAATCTAAAAACTTTAAAAGTTTTAAAGGAAGAAGGTTTTAAAATGTTTTGGGAGAAATTGAACGGTAACTTTCTTTTAGCCCTGCTAATTGGTATGATGATCAGTATTTTCTCATTATCAAAAGTTATTGCTTGGTTATTAGAAGAACACCCAATTGTAACCTGGTCCTTCTTTTTTGGTTTGGTATTGGCCAGTGTCATTTTCGTCGCTAAATCCATAAAAAAATGGAATATTTTAGGTTTTATATTATTTCTAATTGCAACAGTCACAGCTTTCTATATAACCACCCTTCCTCCTTCTACTAGTTCTGGCAGCTTGCCATTTATCTTTTTATCGGGTGCTATTGCAATTTGCGCCATGGTTTTACCAGGTATTTCCGGTTCTTTTATATTGGTGTTACTAGGTTCTTACAAAACCGTTTTAGAAGCCGTTAATGAAAAAGATTTTGGAATTGTAATTACTTTTGCTTTTGGCGCTGCCTTTGGTATTTTAAGTTTTGCCAGAATTTTAAAATGGATGTTTACCAATTACAAAAATAGCACCTTAGCTTTTTTAACAGGTTTCATCTTAGGCTCGTTGAACGAAATATGGCCTTGGAAGAATATCATCGAAATTATTCAGATAGGTAAAAAAGAAATAATCATTGACGAAAATATTTCTCCATTCGCTTTTCAAGGTGATAATCAATTAACCTTTGCTATTGTAGCTGCTGTAATAGGTTTTTCTCTTATTTTTATATTAGAAAAATCAGCTTCTAAGAAGTAACGCTAAAACCTACATGAACGAAACCCGATCCTTTACTGATAAATTTTTCTTGGTCGTAAAGGGACTTTGTATGGGCGCCGCCAATAAGGTACCCGGTGTTTCAGGTGGTATAGTTGCATTTGTTGGTGGTTTCTACGAAGAATTTATTTATTCGCTACAAAAGGTAAATGGCAAAGCCTTTAAACTTCTTGTTAACGGAAGACTCAAAAGCTTCTACAGGTATATAAACGGCTCTTTTTTAACCCTGCTCATTTTTGGCATGCTGGTCAGTTACTTCAGTATATCAAAAGTATTAGATTATTTTTTGGTTAAACGAGAACTCTATGTTTGGGCCGCTTTTTTTGGTATGATCCTAGGATCTATATATTACATAGGTAAGGATTTCGATTATTGGAAAAAGAAAACATTTACCGCTGCCATTATAGGCTTAAGTGTTGGTGTAGCCATTAGTTTTCTTAGTCCCGCAAAGGAAAACGACAACTTACTTTTTATTTTTTTATGTGGAATGATCAGTGTATCTGGTATGACTTTACCTGGGCTATCGGGTTCCTTTATATTAATATTACTAGGTAATTACGTACTCCTTTTAGTAGATTCCGTTAATGCCTTATATGATACATTCTCAGAATTATTAGTAGGTGATTTTAGCTTTACTTCCAATACGGAAAGGTTGCATACGCTTAAGATTTTAGCGGTATTCACCCTAGGTTCCGCTACAGGCTTAGTAACCCTATCCCATTTATTAACTTATGTTTTAAAACACTATAAGCACATTACTACGGCTACTATTTTAGGTTTCATTACAGGATCTTTAGGAGTAGTATGGCCGTGGAAAAGAACCATTTTTAAAACGGGAATTAATGGAAAAAATATTTTAGATACGAACGGAAAACCGATAATAATGAACTATGAAAGGTTTCTACCAGATTTGACCACCGTAGAAAACTGGACGGCTATTTTCTTTATTATCATAGGTATTAGTATTTTGCTACTTTTAGATTGGTATGGAAAAAACAGAAGAACAGAAAGCTAATTACGGCTTAATAGGAAAAGATATTTCTTATTCATTTTCAAGAGGATATTTTAAAAAGAAATTCGAAGATATGGGGTTGGATCAATGCCAATATCAAAATTTCGATTTGCAAGCCATATCAGAATTCCCCACTATCTTTGAAACTACAGAAAACGTAAAGGGTCTAAACATTACTATACCTTATAAAGAAGAGGTAATGGCTTTTTTAGATGATATGGATATGGCTGCAAAAAAAATTGGAGCCGTGAATACCATAAAATTTACAGAAAATGGTTTAGTTGGTTTCAATACCGATGCCTATGGGTTTGAGAAATCTATAGAACCATATTTAAAAGAACACCATAAAAAGGCATTGATCTTAGGTACGGGAGGAGCATCAAAAGCAATCGCATTTGTATTGGATGAATTAGGAATTAATTTTTCTTTTGTGTCCAGAAGTGGTAAAAATAATGGATATACCTATAGTGAGTTAAATGATGATATTATTGCTGACCATACCTTGATCATAAACTGCTCTCCAGTAGGTACCTTCCCCAATATTGAAGAAAAACCTGCAATTCCGTATTCCCAAATCAACAAACAACATCTTCTTTTTGATCTCATTTATAATCCTGAAGAAACTTCTTTTCTTGCTGCCGGTAAAGCTAATGGCGCGTCCATATGTAACGGACATAAGATGTTAGAGTTTCAGGCCGAAAAATCATGGGAAATTTGGAATCGATAACTATCCTTCTTCACACATATCAATTAGAAAGACAATGTAAAATATAGGTTTACCCTAGATTACTCTTTGGTGATTTAACTAAAAAGAACAATCAATTCTTTGCCAGTCGTAGGGTTGTTACTATCTTGTAAGCATATAATTTAGGATTATGTCTGAGGATAAAGAACAACAATTACCAGAGAATTCAATTGAGGAAAAAACTACGACCGAAACTACTGAAAACGTAGTGGAGGAAACCGTTAATCCTTCAGACGAATCAACACCATTACAAACAGAAACTACAACTGCACCAAATGAAGATGCAGAAGAAACTGATGTAATGAATGAAATTGACGATTCTAATGCAGAAGATGCAGAAGATACCGACAATGAAAAAAGACATGAGATCCCAATGCCAGATTACCATGACATGAGCATGGAAAATTTGGTAGGTGAATTACAACGTTTGGTTAAGAATGAGAAGGTACAAGCCATAAGAAAACATGTTGATTCTATTAAAGACGAATTCAATCAAAAATTTGATCAGTTTTTAGAGGAAAAGAAAGAAGAATTCATCTCAAACGGAGGTAATGAAATTGACTTCAGATACAATTCTGTTGACAAACAACAATTTAACGAAGTATACTCAGAATACAGAGACAAGCGCAACCAATATTACAAGAGTTTAGAAAAGAGTCACAAAGAAAATCTTGCCTATAGATTAGACCTTATTGAACAATTAAAAGCCTTGGTGAATGTAGAAGAGGATATTAATACAACGTATAACAATTTTAAGGATATACAAGCTAAATGGCGCCATGCCGGACCAATACCTCGCGCAGATTATAACAATGTCTGGAAAACATACCACCACCACATTGAAATATTCTACGACTTTTTAAATATCAATAGAGACTTAAGAGATTTAGATTTTAAGCATAATCTAGAGGAAAAAGGTAAAATAGTTGCTAGAGCAGAAGAACTTTCTAAGGAACCAGATTTAAATAGAGCATTTAGAGAACTACAGGTATTGCACAAAATCTGGAAAGAAGATTTAGGTCCTGTAGGTAAAGACCATAGAGAAGAAATCTGGGATCGTTTTAGTGCTGCTACAAAAATTATTCATGAAAGAAGACAAGATTACTTTAAGAATCTTGATAAGATAAAAGAAGAAAATTTAGAGCGAAAGCACGCAATTATAGCGGAGATAAATACACTTAGTGAAAATGTATCCAGCAATCATGGTGCACTTCAACAACAGATTAAAAAATTAGAGGAACTTAGAGAGTCCTTTTTTAAAGCCGGTCAAGTGCCACAAAAAGTGAATTCTAAGACATGGAATAGCTTTAAGGCAGCGGTCCGCGCATTCAATCAGAATAAAAATGCTTTTTATAAGAATCTTAAAAAAGAGCAACAAGAGAATTTAGAGAAGAAAAGAGCTCTATTGGAAATTGCGGTTTCTTTAAAAGATAGCGATGATTTTGATGCTACAACTTCAGAAATGAAGCGCATACAAGGTCAATGGAAAAAAATTGGACATGTGCCAAGAAAATATTCAGATAAGCTTTGGAAAGAATTCAAAACAGCCTGCAACCATTATTTCGATAGATTAAATGCGCTTAAAAGTGATGCATTTAAAGAAGAAGAAGCAAATTTTAAACTTAAAGATGAATTCATTAATCGTCTTAAGGCTTTTGAATTAAGTGGTGACAAAGCAAAAGATTTAGAAGCTATAACAAAGTTTTCCGAAGAATGGAAAACCTACGGTAGAGTTCCTTTTAAAAAGAAAAGCATCAATCAAAAGTTCGATAAAATTATAGATGCACTATATCAAAAATGTGGTGTTAGTAAACAAGAATCTGAACTGTTGAAATATGGTAACAAAATTCAACAATTAAGTAACAATGATAATCAAGAGCGTGCAATACAAAATGAGCGTGCTTTTATTAGAAAAAAGATTGATGAGAGTAAAGATGAAATTAGACAACTAGAAAATAATCTACAGTTTTTCTCTAATGCTTCTGAAAGCAACCCATTGGTACAAGACGTTATAAAAAGAGTCAACCAACACAAAGAAGCTTTATCTGCTTGGAAAGCAAAATTAAAGAAGTTGAATATCTTAAAAAACAATCTACTTAAAGAAGAGGAAGAAGCCGAGGATACTGAAGAAACCAAAACCGAGGAGTAACTTTAATTCTTAATAGAAAAATATAAAACATTTAAACATTTCAAACGTTATAAATGTAAGAAAATACTCACTTTAATTATATTGAGTACATAGTTACATATAAAATGGTTAAACCTGAAATACCGAATAACGAAAAACAAAGGCTAGAAGCACTAAAAAGTTTTAATGTACTTGATACATTAGAAGAAAAGGAATATGATGCTATAACCCGTATAGCCGCAGATATTTGTAATACTCCCATGGCCTTAGTTTCCCTTGTTGATGAAGATCGACAGTGGTTTAAATCTCACCACGGTATAGATGCCACAGAAACTCCTAGAGATTTAGCTTTTTGCGCGCACGCCATTAATTCTCCAGATTCTTTATTATTGGTTAATGATGCCAATAAAGACGAACGATTTTTTGACAACCCTTTGGTTACAGGCGGTCCGTCAGTACAATTTTACGCTGGCGCTCCATTAAATACAAAAGAAGGCCAATCTATAGGTACGCTGTGTGTTATAGATACCAAACCAAGAGAAAAATTTACCGAAAAACAACAAGCGTCTTTAAAAGATTTAGCTGATCAAGTAATGGCACAGTTAGAGTTGAGAAGGCAAAATATACAGCAGAAGATTGTAAATGAAGAATTACGAATAAAGAACAACCAACTAAAGCAATTATCATATCGAATGGCGCATGATATGAAAACACCATTATTGGGCATTAGCTCAATGGTTGGCTTTATTAAAGAAGATTATTCCGATTTTTTTAAAGATACCGAAATACCAAAATATCTAGGCATTATAGATACTAGAGTAGATTACATGGAATCTTTAATCACTGGTATTATCAATTACAACTCAATAACCAATGCCGAGATAAATCTTGAAAAATTTAATGTATCAAAAGAAATAGAAAATGTACTAAGCAAACAATCTGACAATGAATCTGTTTCTTTACAATTAGAAAATTGCGATCACGACATTAATCATTCTTTAAATAGCTTTGACCAAATTTTTAGAGATTTAATATCTAACAGTATTAAATTTACCGATAAGTCTGATATTGAAATTACGGTTTCTTTTAGCGAAGATGAAAAATCTTATTCTTTCACTTATGAAGATAATGGTCCTGGCATACCAGAGAAATACTGGAAAAAGGTTTTTTTATTATTCGAAAAACTTAGTACGGAAGGTGCCACCGATACCGGTATTGGACTAACCACCATTAAAGAGCTTATAGAAAAACTAGGCGGAGATATCACTATAGGCAAACGTAGTGACAATAAAGAGGGTGTGCATTTCAATTTTACACTTTCCAAGAACCTTAATTAAGGTATATGAAATCAGTAATCTGGATTGTAATAGTTATTTCAAATTTCATTTCTATACCATCAAGTAAGGAACTACAAGTAATAGGAAATCAAACTAAGACAGCGAAGAAAGAAGCTTACTTAGTATTGAATACAAAATGTAACTTCTGCCATTCCGTAAAGAAAAATAGAACTATTTTTTCCCTTGAAAATATGGACGGATTAGCAAAAGCGATAGAATTTCAAGTGTTTACAAAGAAAAAAATGCCGAAAGGCAGAAAAAATAAATTATCATCCTTAGAAGAAACCCAATTATTAAATTGGATCAAAACTTTAGATTAGAAATAAAAAAAGCCTCTATAAATAGAGGCTTTTTTTATTATTAATTGTGTTTATTACTTAGCAACGTTAACCGCTCTTGTCTCTCGTATTACAGTAACTTTCACTTGACCTGGATAAGTCATATCGGTTTGTATTTTTTGAGAAATCTCGAAAGACAATTGTGCAGCTCTGTCATCATTAACTTTTTCGCTCTCAACAATTACACGAAGCTCTCTACCTGCTTGAATAGCATAAGCCTTCTGTACCCCACTAAATCCAAATGCAATCTCTTCTAGATCTTTTAAACGTTGAATATAAGAATCTAAAACCTGTCTTCTTGCTCCTGGTCTAGCACCACTAATGGCATCACAAACCTGAACTATTGGGGCAATAAGCGTTTTCATTTCAATTTCATCGTGGTGAGCACCAATAGCATTACACACTTCTGGTTTCTCTCCAAACTTCTCTGCCCACTGCATACCTAAGATAGCGTGTGGAGTTTCTATTTCATTTTCGGTATTAGGTACTTTACCTATATCATGTAAAAGTCCGGCACGTTTAGCGATTTTAGGATTCAATCCTAATTCAGATGCCATAACACCACAAAGTTTAGCAACCTCTCTAGAGTGTTGTAACAAGTTCTGACCGTAAGAAGATCTATACTTCATTCTACCAACAGCACGTATTAATTCTGGGTGTAAACCGTGAATACCCAAATCTATAACCGTACGCTTACCTATTTCAACAATTTCAGTCTCAATTTGCTTCTCTGTTTTCTTTACAATTTCCTCTATTCTTGCCGGGTGAATTCTACCGTCTGTAACTAATTTATGAAGCGATAGTCTTGCAACTTCTCTTCTAACAGAATCAAAACAAGAAAGAATAATAGCCTCTGGCGTATCATCAACAATAATTTCTACACCCGTAGCCGCCTCTAAAGCTCTAATATTTCTACCTTCCCTACCAATAATTCTACCTTTAACATCATCAGATTCTATATTGAATACGGACACACAGTTTTCAACCGCTTCTTCAGTACCAATTCTTTGAATGGTATTAATGATGATTTTACGTGCTTCTTGCTGTGCGGTAAGTTTAGATTCTTCAACAGTAGACTGTATAAAAGCCATTGCATCTGTCTTTGCAGTCTCTTTTAAACTCTCTACCAATTGATTTTTAGCCTCATCCGCAGACAGTCCAGAAATAACTTCTAGCTGTTGAATTTGACTTTTGTGCATTTTATCCAACTCCTCATGACGCTTGTCAAAAAGTTGTCTTTTCTGCTCTACATCTTTTAATTTACTATCTAACTGAGAGTTCATGTTCTTGTTCTTGGCAAGTTCACTACTCACTTGAGATTCTTTATCTCTAGTACGCTTTTCTGCGTCGCTTATCTTCTTATCCTTATTATTAATAACCTTTTCATGTTCGGCTTTTAATTCTAAGAATTTTTCTTTCGCCTGTAAGATTTTTTCTTTCTTGACACTTTCTCCTTCGGCATTTGCATCTTTTAAAATACGTTCAGCATCTTTCTTTGCATTTATAATGGTTTTAGAGGCTTTCCCTTTTTCCAAAAATTTTGCTATTGCAAAACCGATTGCCAGCCCAACTATTGCGGCAATAATTATCATTGTACTATCCATAGTGTAATTTATTAATAAAAAAAAAGCCCACATTGGAGAAGTTTTGATCAAACTCCGGTAAACAGGTTTAGGGCTAACAGACTGATCAAGGATCCCTATACAAGTAGGGCTTGCTTTTACAATCTAAACTCACCCTTTTTAAAAAAAATAAATGTTGAGTTTGTCAAAAGGTATTACCAATGTGGGCAGTAACTTAATGTATTTAAAAGAACGTTTTTATTTCAAAGCCAATTTAGATGTTACCAAATCCTCAAGTGCTTGTAAGCGCTCTTCAGCTTCTTTGGTTCCTTCTGTTTGCTCTATGCCATTCTGTTCAATTTTAGACGCAAATTGCAAGGCGCACATGGCCAAAACATCTTGTTTGTCTCTAACTGCATAGTTCTGCTCAAATTTTTTAGCCAACTGTTCTATATTCTTAGCTGCTTTACGCAAGCCTTCTTCCTGAGCGGGGTCAATAGTCAATGGATAGACCCTATCAGCAATAGAAAGTTTTATTTTGAGCTTTTCTGACATATTATTATAAACATTACTCCGACAATTGAGCTATACAATGGTCCAACTCTCGTATTAATGTATTTATTTTAAGCTTAGCTTCTGTTTTATTGGTATTACTGCCAAGCATTGAATTAGCTAGTTTAAGCGAATTATATTTTTCTTCCCATTCAGACACCGTTTTACTGGCGCTTTCCTGTGAAGATTTTATATTCCTTAATTCTTTTTCCAATTCTAGATTAGCATTGTTCAAAACCTCAAGTTTATGCAACAATTTGCTAATTTTATTTTCTAAAGAATCAACGATTTTAATTAACTCGCTCATACATTACCATCAATGCGATTTACACAAAGTTAACATAGATTATATGACTTAGCAATAGTTTTTTCAAATATTCGTAAATCAGCGGTACATAAATTCAGAATACACAACCATATACTCTTTGTAATAATTTTTGCACCCTCAACTTCATTGAATTGTATTTGATTAATTATTTTCGCAGTATTCCTATCTACCTATGAAAAAAATATCCCTTGGTCTGTTATTATTATTTTGTTTTAGTCTTTTCTCACAAGAAAAATATCCGAAAGATGTTTTTGGTCCACCAATGGATATCCCCATTATTTTAGCGGGTACTTTTGGCGAGTTACGTTCCAATCATTTTCATTCTGGTGTTGATATAAAAACACAGCAGCGAGAGGGAATCCCGATCAACGCAATAGGTGATGGTACTATAACCCGAATTAAAGTTTCTCTTTGGGGTTACGGTAAAGTGCTTTACATGGCCCACCCAAACGGGTATACATCAGTTTATGGTCACCTTCAAAAATTTTCACCTAGAATTGAAGCCTACATCAAGAAATTACAATACAATAAAAAATCGTTTGAAGTAGAAGTATTTCCTGATTACGGGGAGTTAAAAGTTTCTAAAGGCGAACTTATTGCCTATAGTGGTAACACAGGTGGTTCTGCAGGTCCGCATTTACATTTTGAAATACGAAGTAGCATTTCTGAAAAACCCACCAATCCGTTAATGTACGGTTTAGAGGTTGCCGATGCTACTAATCCTATTTTAGAAAAATTATTTATTTATCCGTTAACAGATAATTCTCATGTTAATAATAATTACGAAAGAACACAGATAAACGTTAGTAAACAGAAAGATGGTACATTTTTAGCGGATAAAGTAACTGCTTTAGGTGAAATTGGAGTTGGTTTTATTGGATTTGATAGGTTAGATATGGCCGCCAATAAAAATGGCGTTTATAGTGTAGAACTTAGTGTAAACGGCAAAGTGTATTCTTTATATGATTTTGAGAAATTTTCATTTGGAGAAACCAGATATATAAACACACTTGTAGATTATGATTATTACGGTAGAAATAGGCAAAAAATTCAAAAAAGTTTTAAATCGCCAGGTAACAAGCTTAGTATTTACAAAGACATATATAATGATGGCAAAGTTAAAATAAACGAAGGCTTAAGTTATAACGCCAAATTATTGATTAAAGATTATGCTGGTAATAAAATTGAGGTCAACATACCTATTGAAGGGGTAAAGAATCTATTGGGCAATAAAAAGGTTATAGAAAAAACCGACAACTATGTAATCGCAAAAAAACCCAATAATTTTGATTTAGAAGGTGCTAAGGTATATTTCCCAACAAACACTTTTTATGAGGATTTTTATATTGACTTAAAGAAAGGAAAAGATACGGTTACCATACACACCAACACTGTGCCTGCACATAGAAACTTTACAATCACTTTTGACGTTTCTAAATATTCACAAGAAGAACGAAAGCAATTGTTTATCGCCAGATTAGATTCTAAACTTAGACCAAACCACACTAATACGTATAAACGTGGTAATGAATTTACAACAAGAACACGTAATTTAGGAACATATACTTTAGCTAAGGATACTGTAGCGCCAACCATAAGAACCAAAAACTTTAAAGAAAAGCAATGGTTAAATAATTACAAGTACCTAAGTGTACAGATTGCAGATGACTTAAGTGGTGTAGACAAATATTCCGCTACCTTAAACGGAGAATGGATATTAATGGAGTATGAACCTAAGCGCAATACCCTTACTTATAATTTTGACGATAAGATTGCTGATCAAACGCAATGTGTACTTGAAGTTACCGTTACAGATAATGTAGGTAATACAAACACCTTAAGCACCTCCTTTTACAGAAAATAATATAGTTGAAACTTTATAATGTTCTAAGCCTGATATTACTGCTGTGCAGCTCCATTGGTTTTGCTCAGAACGCTACTATTTCTGGTATAGTACTAGGTGCAAATAATGAACCGTTACCAAATGTCAATATATCCTGTAAGGGTTTAGGAACCACTACAAATTCTGACGGATTCTATATTCTAGAGATTACCTCAGATATAGAGAACACCATAGTTTTTTCTCATATTGCATACTTAGACGTCGTATTGGAAAAATTACTATTGAATACGAACGAGACCTTTGAGTTCAATCCTGTTTTAAAAAATGATGTTACCCAAATAGACGGCGTAACCGTTTCTGCCACTGGGACCAAAGAAGCTAATAACATTCTGAATATTTCTCCAGAGAAAATTAGAAAAATACCAGGAGCAAATTCAGGGGTAGAGACCATATTAAAACTCTTACCAGGCGTATCTTCCAATAACGAATTAAGTACGCAGTATGCGGTACGGGGCGGTAATTACGATGAAAATTTAGTGTATGTAAACGAGATAGAAGTGTACAGACCCTTTTTAATTCGTTCTGCACAACAAGAAGGATTAAGCTTTGTTAACAGTGACCTAGTACAGAATGTGAAATTTTCAGCTGGTGGTTTTCAAGCAAAGTATGGTGATAAACTAGCTTCTGTATTAGATATTAAATACAAGACCCCTACTCTATTTTCCATTAGGGCAGATGTAAGTTTTCTTGGTGCAAGCACAAGTTTAGAAACTGTTTCTAAAAACCAAAAATTGAGCTCAGTATCCGGTATAAGATATAGAAACAACTCTTTACTGGTTAATACCCTGCAGACACAAAGCAATTTCAATCCGGCATTTACAGATATTCAAAGTTATTTGACCTACCGTTTTTCACCTAAATTTCAGTTAAATTTTCTAGGTAACCTAACTGTCAACGATTACAAGAACGAACCTTTAAACAGACAAACTAATTTTGGAACCATAGATAATCCTCAGGCATTAGTAGTTTTTTATCAAGGACAAGAGACAAATAAATATACCACCGCATTAGGAGCTTTAAAAGGCAGTTATTTTTTAAATGAGAATACTACATTAAAATTGATATCCTCCATTTATCATACTACAGAAGAAGAATATTCAGATGTTGTTGCAGCCTATGAGCTTGGTGATGTTGATAGTAATTTAGGTAGCGATACGGCTGGCGAAGTGTTAACTTCTCGCGGTATAGGTTCTCAGTTCAACAGAACGAGAAACGATCTAGATGCCTTAATATTTAATCTAGAGCACAAAGGCTTACATACTATGGGTAATTCCATTTTGGAATGGGGAGCAAAATATACTCATGAAGATATACGCGATCAATTACGTGAATCTGAATTTATAGATTCTGCAGGATTTTCCATTAGACCACCTAGAAGTGAATTCATAAATAATCAACCTTCTGAACCATTTGATGCACCTTTAGAAGCATATAGCGGATTAAGCGCTTTGAACTTTGTGAAGACAAATAGGTTTTCTGGCTACGTTCAATTGGGAACACATAAAACATGGAGCAATGCAGATGTGTATTACAACGTTGGTGTACGCTCTCATCATTGGACAGTTAGTGGAACCGGAGTTGAAAAAGTATCACAAACCGTTTTTAGCCCGCGTGCGCAATTTGCAATAAAACCCAACTGGGATAAAGATATGCTCTTTAGGTTATCTACAGGAATATATCATCAACCACCTTTCTACAGAGAACTACGCGACAACACTGGCACAATACAGCCAAATGTAAAAGCACAAAAAGCATTTCATTTCGTAGCAGGTAATGAGTATAGTTTTCTTCTTTGGGATAGACCTTTTACATTGATAAGCGAAGCGTATTACAAAAAATTGGAAAATGTGAATTCGTATACTTTAGAAGATGTACGTATAAGATACGCAGCCAACAATGACACTGAAGCTTATGTTTATGGAGCGGAAATTAGATTAAACGGTGCCTTTGTACCAGGAACGGAGTCTTGGGTAAGTCTAGGTTATTTAAAAACCGAAGAGAATAGAAACAATAGAGGCTATATACCCAGACCTACAGATCAACGCGTAAAATTTGGCATTCTCTTTCAAGATTACATACCTACGATTCCAGATTTAAAAATGTATTTGAATTTGGTTTATCAAACAGGTGTTCCCGGTGGATCCCCAAGTTATGCCGACCCATATATTTTTCAGAATAGATTAAGAGATTATAAACGTGCAGATTTAGGAATTTCATATATTTTTGCAAATAAGAACAAACAATTTCCAAAAACACATTGGCTACGCAATTTTAAAGAATTGAGTTTAGGTTTTGAAATTTTCAATTTATTCAACAATCAAAATTCAATTACTAACACTTGGGTAAGAGATGCCGACAGTAAAAATGAATATGCTGTACCAAATTATCTTACTTCTAGGGTTTTAAACTTAAAATTGGGTATACGTCTTTAAACAATACAAATGAAAAGAATACTTTTCTTACTAGCACTTATTTCCTCATTTGCTGTAATGGCTCAGAAAAACATTTATGAAAGTCCAAGTTTTGATAACTTGAGTGCTGACCATAATGTATTAGCTATCATTCCTTTTTTAACCAATTTAGATTTAAATGAAAAAGTGTCTAAAACGGAACAAAAAAGATTAGAAGAAAACGAAGGTTACGCTGTGCAAAATGCTTTAGAGACTTATTTCTCTAAGCGTAGTAAAAAGAAAAAGCTTCCGGTAACATTTCAAAACATTGAAAATACAGCAGCTATCTTAGCTAAGAAGAACATCAGTTATGATAATATAGATGTATATACCACAAAGGAGCTAAGCGAAATCTTAGGTGTTGATGGTATTATTAGTGGCACCTTAGATTTAAACATACTACTATCTAATGGTATACCAACAGAGTTCAGCTTTACAGACTATTTCTCTGGAGGGGCAAATTACGGTAGAATTGGCATTAAAATAAGCGATGGCGATTCTGGTAAACTTCTTTGGAAGTACGAAAAGGAAATCAATAAGAAAACCGGTAAGAACACCACTGACCTTATTGACCGTATGATGAAATTAGCCATTAGAAAATTCCCTTACGAGAGAGAACGTAAAAGAGATCGTAAAAATTAATTACGCTTCCACAATATCCTTTAAGGCTGCAATAGTGTAATCTATATCCTCTTTGGTATTATAAGTTGAGAATGAAAAGCGAACAGATGGCTTTTTCATGTCCTCATCAGATAATATCTGGGTAAGTACATGAGAACCAGCATCACTGCCAGACTGGCAAGCACTACCTTTAGAACAAGCAATACCTTTCATATCTAAATTAAATAAAAGCAACATCGCTTTTTCTTCTGTAATAGGTAAACATACGTTTACCAAAGTATAGGTACTCTTCTCCAAATCACCAGAATGTCCATTAAATTTGACTCCAGGTATTTCTTTAGTTATCTGATCAATGAAGTAAGATTTTATGCCTTCAACATATTTCTTTTCTTCTTCTAAGTTCTCGTATGCATGAATAAAAGCCTCTTCTAAACCAACTATATTATGAAAAGACTCGGTACCGGCCCTAAGACCACGTTCTTGAGAACCACCTGAAATCATACAGCTTAAACCTGAATTCTTACGAATAAAGGCAAAACCAATACCTTTTGGTCCATGAAACTTATGAGCGGCAGCAGCTAAAAAATCTATCGGAAATGCTTTTACATCCCAATTATAATGTCCTAAAGACTGTACGGTATCTGAATGTACGAGTGCATCATACTTTTTAGATAAAAGGGTAATTTCCTCTAAATTGATTTTATTTCCTATTTCATTATTTACATGCATTAGGCTAACCAATTTTTTGGAGTCATCTTTTTGTAAAAGTGTTTCTAAATGAGCTATATCAGGATTACCAAATGCATCTAAATCTACATATAACAATTGAATCAATCCTTTCTGTTCCAATTCTTCTACAGTATGTAAAACTGCATGGTGCTCAATTCTAGTTGTAATAATAGTTTTTACACCAAGATCACGTACTGCACATCTAATGATCATATTATCAGCTTCTGTACCACCAGATGTAAATATAATTTCTGACGGCTGTGCGTTCATATACTTAGCAATTATTTTGCGTGCACTTTCAATAGCGGTTTTTGCCGTTCTTCCAAAACTATGAGTAGAAGAAGGGTTTCCATAAATAGCTAAAGCTTCTTGCATTTTTGCAATTACATTAGGGTGAACTTGTGTAGTGGCTGCGTTATCTAAATATACTTGTTTCATATAGGCGTACTCTAAAATAAATAATGAACAAAAATAGTTAATTAACCTATAATTGACAGTGATGCGACAGACAGATTTATAAATTTTAAACTAAATTTGAAATATGAAAAAATACCTTTTAATTGGCTGTTCCATATTATTCTTTAACTGTAATGATGGTGACCTACAGATAGAAACTGTTGATTTTGACAGTATTGAAACAATTGAAAGTTGTAATGATATTTCTCCAACAACAGAAAATGTATTGTTTAAAATAAACGATGACGAAGCATTAATATTAAATCTTCCTAGTGAACTATTAAAAAATGAAGTTTCAACTACTGAAATTGAAAGTGCTGTACCAGGTAGTTCTCAAATTACCTATCGTATTTTCTCTGAGACCGTTAGTAGTAGTTATTTTTGTGACTCACCACCACCACTTACGCCAACTGTTCTAGAGGAAATTGAAGCGGAAGGTGGTAGTATTATAGTAACAACCGTTGAAGTAGACAGTGTAACTTTTTCACATACGATTCAATTAAGTGGCGTTACTTTTTTAAATGAAAATGGTAGTAGAATTACAGATTTACAAGTGAATGAATTTGGCACTGTAACCACTTCAGTAGAATAATTAGAAGTTTTGAAAAATATAAACTTCCGTTGCACCTAACCCATACTTTTGGTAATCGGCATCATAATACTTTACATTGTCATATTTTCTGAATAAATAACCCAATTCTTCTTTTAAAACACCCTCACCAACCCCATGTATAAATACAATTTTCTGTATTCTTTTACTAATAGCAAAATCTAGTTGACGTTTGGCTGTATCTAACTGCAGGGTAAGCATATCAAACTTACTTATAGATTTAGGGTTCTTAATAAGTTGATTTATATGCAGATCAACTTCCATTTTTGGAGCTGTACGTTCCTTTGACTTTAGAACTCTTGTCTTTTTACGCTTAGGAATTTCCTTTTCCTTTTTAATTTTAGCGACTTCATAATTAGAAACGCGAATATCATCGGCTATCAAAACCAATTCATGAGCGCTGAATGTTAATGGAAACCCATCATCACTTAGCATAGTAATATTGTTGCCATTAATAGACTCCACAACGCCTTTTATGACATCGTCAATAGTTTCTACCGTATCACCAATATTAAAATGAGGCATGTTTTTATTTTGAATACACAAAAATAATGGTAATTTTCGGACTACTAATTTATTTATAGATGCGTATTAAAGCATTAATTATTTTTCTAGGACTTGAAAGTTTCATGCTACCCTGTTTCACAAAGCAAATATTAGGGGTTGATTGTCCTGGTTGTGGTTTACAACGATCGCTATTATTTTTACTTAAAGGGGAGTTTACATCTGCCTTTTTAATGTACCCAGCTATTTACCCTATGCTTTTACTTTTTGGCTTTTTAGGATTAAATAAATTATACCCTTTTAAACATTCAAATACAATTACAATTACGCTTATGGTAAGTACCGTAGGTTTTATATTAACCAATTATATTTTAAAATTTATCTAATAACTAAACCTTTAAATTATGGAACAAGAAAAACTACCTAATGCAACGCTAATACTAGTATTAGGAATCGTTGGATACTTATGTTGCTGCTTTGCAGGAATTGGTATAATACCTGCAGGAGTTGCATTTTATTTAGCTACTAAATCTGAAAAAATTTATAAAGAAAACCCAGAAGCATATGACAATTACCAGCAAATAAAAACAGGGAAAATAGTATCTCTGATTGCATTGATTTTATGCGCTTTAATGGTAATTCGTTTTATTTATGTTTTAACCACAAGTGACTGGGATTTACTAATGGAACAACAGCAAGAGATAATGGAACAATGGGGACTGGAACAATAACTAAATGAACAATTCAGAATATCAACAAATACCAGGTTCTAGTAACGCTTTAACTTTTGGCATTTTATCTATTGCATTAACCCTTTTCTGTTGTGGTCCCTTTGGTGCTATATTCAGTTTCATTGGCTTAAGCAATGCTAAAAAAGCTAAGAGTTATTTTGAAGCTAACCCTGGGAATTATAGAGGGTATGAAAATATTAAAACAGGAAGAATTCTTTCTTATATAGGACTAGCACTAGCTCTTATTTACCTAGTATTCTGTATTCTCTATTTCGGATTGATTATCGCTTTCTTTGCAACAGCTGATTTTCAATAGGAAAATAGTAATTAAAAAAAATCCCCGATTTACATCGGGGATTTTTTATTTCTAGTTTTTAAACTCTTGTAGTGTTTTAATAATAATAGAAACACAATCTAAAAGCTGTTCTTTTGTCATTACCAATGGTGGTGCAAATCTTATAATATTACCATGTGTAGGTTTTGCAAGTAATCCGTTTTCTTTTAAAGCCATACAAATATCCCATGCAGTAGAACTATCCTCACTATCATTAATAAGTATTGCATTTAAAAGACCTTTACCTCTAACACTGTTTACCAAATCTGTGGTTGGTATAAATTTATTTAGTTCAGCTCTAAAAAGCTCACCTAACTCAAAGGCATTTTCTGCAAGCTCCTCATCTTTTACCACTTCTAAGGCAGCCATACCAACGGCAGCGGCAATAGGGTTACCACCAAAAGTGCTACCATGATTTCCTGGGCGTATAACACCCATAATATTATCATTAGCCAAAACTGCAGAAACAGGGTATGCCCCACCGGACAAAGCTTTACCTAATATTAAAATATCTGGCTTAATTTCAGGTATTCCACTACAATGTTTATCTGGGCAAGAACAATTACCACATGTTGCCAACAAACGACCTGTTCTGGCAATCCCTGTTTGTACTTCATCTGCAATGAACAATACATTATACTTTTCACACAAAGCTTTCGCTCCGCTTAGATAACCTTCAGATGGCACATAAACTCCAGCTTCACCTTGTATAGGCTCCACTAAAAAACCAGCGATATTTGAATTTGATTTTAAAACATCCTCTAGAGCAGATAGATTATCGTACTCTATTTTAATGAATCCGTCAGTATATGGACCAAAGTTCTTACGAGCAACAGGGTCATTTGAAAAAGAAATTATAGTTGTTGTACGACCGTGAAAATTATTTTCGCAAACAATTATTTCAGCATTGTTCTCTGCAATACCTTTTTCTTCATACGCCCATTTTCTACAAATTTTCAAAGCTGTTTCTACAGCTTCTGCACCTGTATTCATAGGTAACAACTTATCAAAATGAAAAGTTTCGGTTGCATACTTCTCGTATTTACCCAACATATCATTGTAAAATGCTCTAGAAGTCAAAGACAATGTTTTTGCTTGTTCTGTCATAGCATTTACAATTTTGGGGTGACAATGCCCTTGATTTACGGCAGAGTACGCAGAAAGAAAATCATAATATTTTTTTCCTTCCACATCCCAAACATGAACACCTTCCCCTTTACTTAATACAACAGGTAATGGGTGATAATTGTGAGCACCGTGTTTTTCTTCTAATGCAATAGCATCCTTAGAAGTGATGTTTTCTAAAATTGACATGATAAAAATTACTTTAAATAAAACTTTAGCAATTCCTTCTATACCTTTTTCCTTTCAAATCCCGAAAAAGTCATCGGGGCGAAAATTCAGCGTGGGAGAGAAATCATCCTGTAGAATTACAAACTTAATAAATATTTTTTTTGAACTACTATAAATATGAAAAGAACCTATGAACTACCATTAAGTGTGACCTTTAACAAAATATGGTGTCTTAATTAATACAACCAATTTATTATAAAAAGAACACTATGAATTATTTAGAGAACATGATGACTAGCCTTTCTAACTCAGTCGGCGATTTTTTACCAACTACCATCGGCGCAATACTGATCCTTTTGATAGGATGGTTTATTGCCGGATTTTTAAAAAGGCTTATTACAAAATTAATTAAACGAACCAATGTTGACAGCAAACTTGGAACAGGTAAAGTGGTACTTTCTTCCTTTATTGGAAAATTAGTATACTTCTTTATCATGATTTTTGTGTTTATGCTTGCTTTAGAAAAGTTAGGTATGACGAGCGTTTTAGATCCAGTTAAGAACCTACTTAATGGCTTTACAGATTACATACCAAATATTGTAGGTGCAGGTTTAGTAGGCTATATAGGTTATATGCTAGCTACTATTGTATCTGAATTAGTAGGTCTTTCAGGCGAAACTATACAAAGTTTTGTACCTAAATTAAAACTTCCGGAAAATTTAGATTTAGTAAATATCCTTAAAAAAGTAGTTTTCATTTTTATCTTTATTCCGCTATTGATAACCGCATTGAACATCTTAAATATGGATGCTATCTCTGTTCCCGCAACACATATGCTAGAACAATTTTTTGCTGCCATACCAAAAATCATCGTTGCTGTTCTAATTCTTTTAATCTTCGTTATAGGTGGTAGATTTGTTGCTAGTTTGGTTACAGATTTATTAGAAAGTTTAAATTTAGATGGTATTGTAAACAGAATGAATTTAAGCAGCTTATCGTCTAATACAAACCTTTCAAAACTTTTAGGTAATGTTGTTTACTTTTTCATTGTTCTTTTTGGAATTACGACTGCATTAGAAAAATTAGAATTTGAAAAACTTACCAATGTACTTGACACTTTAGTAGGTGTTTCTGGAAATATTCTTTTCGGATTAGTAATTTTAATCATAGGAAACTGGATTGCCTCTACAGCTCACAAAGCTATGGCTAAAGATGAAAGCAGTCTTTTTGTTGCTTCAATTGTAAGAATATGCATTTTAGCTATTTTCTTAGCAATGGGTCTTAAGACCATGGGTATTGGTGATGAAATTATCAATATGGCTTTTGGTATTACATTGGGTACTATTGCAGTAACCATTGCACTATCATTTGGCTTAGGCGGTAGAGAAGCTGCTGGCAAGCAAATGGAAAGAATTTTAAACAAATTCAATAAGAACAAATAGTAGTAAAATATATTTTACTGTTCAAAGTCAGGGAATCTTAAATTAAAGATTTCCTGACTTTTTTTATTTAAATAATTAGGTAAACATTTGATTAGCTACTTGAACGGTCATATTTAACTAAATATAACAAGGCTACTAGGTTTATTAGTTATAATAAATGCCATGGGATGCTTATTTTTGCCACATGCGAAAAAAGACAAAGCGAGTAGTTTTTGAAAATGTAACGGTAACTGATGCTGCTGCAAAAGGAAAAACTATTGGTAAAGCCCCAGATGGTAGGGTTATTTTCTTAAATAACACCGTACCTGGCGACGTGGTAGATGTACAAACTACAAAAAAAAGAAAAGCTTATTTTGAAGGAACTGCTATTAATTTTCACAGTCTTTCAGATAAAAGAGTAGACCCGGTTTGTCAGCATTTTAATGTTTGTGGGGGCTGTAAATGGCAAGATATGAGCTATGAACACCAACTTTTTTACAAGCAGAAAGAAGTAGAGAATAACCTAAAAAGAATAGGTCATTTAGATTTGCCAGAGCTTACACCTATACTTGGTTCAGAACAACAATACTTCTACAGAAACAAAATGGAATTTTCTTTTTCTGACAGTCGTTGGTTAACGCTAGAAGAAGTAAGATCAGATAATCAAATAGAAGATAGAAATGCCTTAGGTTTTCATATACCAGGCATGTGGGACAAGATTTTGGACATTAAAAAATGTCATTTACAAAAAGACCCATCAAACGCAATACGTTTAGAGACTAAAAAATTTGCCACTGAAAACGGATTAACATTTTTTAATCCAAGAAACCAATATGGATTGCTACGTACATTAATGATACGTACTAGTTCTATAGGTGAAATAATGATTTTAGTTCAGTTTTTTGAAGATGATAAAGAGAAAAGAGAATTGCTTTTAAATCATCTTTCTACAACTTTCCCAGAGATTACATCATTATTATATGTAATCAACCCAAAACAGAACGATACTATTTACGATCAAGAGATTATCTGTTTTTCAGGTAGAGATCATATTTTCGAAGAAATGGAAGGACTAAAATTTAAAATCAATGCCAAGTCTTTTTATCAAACGAATTCAGAGCAAGCTTATGAGCTATATAAAATCACCAGAAATTTTGCAGATTTAAATGGTGATGAATTGGTGTATGATTTATATACGGGTACGGGTACCATTGCACAATTTGTTTCTAAAAAAGCTAAAAAAGTAATAGGTATAGAATCGGTACCTGAAGCAATTTTAGATGCCAAGGCAAACGCAGAGCGAAACAAAGTTGAAAACGTTGATTTCTTTGTTGGCGATATGAAAAATGTTTTCAACGAACAATTTATTGCTCAAAATGGTGTGCCAGATGTTATTATTACCGATCCTCCACGAGATGGAATGCATAAAGATGTAGTTCAGCAAATATTGAACATTGCACCTAAAAAAGTTGTTTACGTAAGCTGTAATAGCGCTACACAGGCAAGAGATTTAGAACTAATGAAAGATATGTACAATATAACCAAGGTTCAGCCTGTAGACATGTTTCCGCAGACGCACCACGTAGAAAATGTTGTACTTTTAGAAAAGAAAGTTTAGGATGAGAAAAATTCAATTCGGCTTATTGCTGTTTCTTAGTATTATTTCTGCATCGTCATGTGAGAAAGATGATATCTGTGTAGAAGGAGACACTCCCTTACTGGTCATAGAATTTTATGATATTGATGACATAGAGACATTAAAAGAAGTAAAGACTTTAAGGGTAGTCGGTGTCGGTCAAAATGTAACCGTGAATACTGTTACGGATCGCAGCAATTTAAGTACCATATCCATTCCGTTAAAGACAGATGAAGATACTACAAGTTTCATATTAATTAGCGACTCGGCAGATTCTGATGATGGCGCGGAAATAGGCAACCTAGATACCATTAATTTTTCATACACTAGAATTGAAGACTTTCTTTCACGTGGATGCGGTTTCGTAGTAAATTATGATGAACTACAAGCGAATGCAACAGCAGATACAGATAATTGGATTCAAAATATAGAAATAACACAGTCACTAGTCACCAACTCAGATTCTACACATGTCAAGATTTTTCACTAATCTTTTATTTATACTGGGAACTTGCATGGCTTTTAGCCAGAGTAAACCAATTGATCTTAACCCTAAGGATACGGTGGAATATAAACAATCCTATGGTTTACGTTTAGGTGTAGATTTAAGTAGAATTATAACCGGTGCCTTAGACGACAACTATCAAGGAATTGAATTTGTTGCGGATTACAGATTAACCCAAAATTTATATCTAGCTGCAGAACTTGGAAGCGAAAAAAAGACACGACAGGAAGACTTATACAATTTTACAACCTCTGGCAATTACATTAAACTAGGTATCAATAAAAACAATTATGCTAATTGGTATGGAGAGCAAAATTTGATTTACATGGGTGCCAGATTAGGATTCAGCACTTTTGAAAATACCCTTAATAACTATCAATACTTTGATACGAATAGATACTGGAATCCAGATGATTTTGCAAATGGATCGGATACTCCAGAAAATTTCTCAGGTCTTTCTGCAACTTGGATAGAAGCTCTTTTTGGAACTAAATTTGAAATCTTCTCAAATATATATCTTGGAGCTAGTGTACGTTTAGGACTTATATTAACTCAAAAAGAAGACGAGCGTTTTCCTAATCTATGGGTACCCGGTTTTAACAAAGTAACGTGGGATAGTAATTTTGGTATTGGCTATAACTATAGTATTTCTTATTTCTTACCGCTTTATAAAAAGAAAAATAAGGCTAAGAAAAAGATTGAAAATTCTAATGAACCGGTAGGACCGCCTAAGCCAAAAGAGCGCTTATAAAACTTTAAATCCTTTAATAAATACCCATTTCATTACAATCTTCTCAAGCCCTTCTATTTTTGCAACTGCAAATTTGGGAGCTAGTAGAGAAGCTGCAATAGCAGCTATTGCTGATAAATAAAGACTATTTATTGACAGCGAAATGTATAAGAGAAAGCGGAACAATACAAATAGTACTGCAAAGCCTAAAAAATTATATATTAGAACTTTATGTTTTAGCTTCATTCTTCATTTCTTTTTTGATATTTGGCCTTCTTACTACCTTCATACATTTCATACTTTACCAAACGAGATTCTAGATGGCTATTAAATACCTTTATTTTTCGAGAAGGTCTTAACCCTACAAACTTTAAAGCAGGCAGATTACTTGTTATAAACCAAGCATTAGTACCAGGGTAACCTTGTTTTAAAGTATCACCAATAGCACTATAAAAGTTTTCCAAATCAATATCTAGACGTTCTCCATAAGGTGGGTTAAAGCACATATGCAAGGTACCTTCTGTTTGCTTATCAGTTTTGAAGAAATCTTTTCTTTCTACTGTGATATAATCTTCAAGATTAGCATTTTCTATATTGTCTTGAGCCTTTCTAACAGCAGAAGGCGCTTTATCGTAGCCTATAATTTTATGATGAAACTCTCTTGTTTTCTTCAAACTAGAATCTACGATCTTCTCATATAATTCAGCATCAAAATCAGTCCACTTCTCAAAAGCAAATTCCTTCCTATTAATATTTGCGGGAATATTACAAGCAATCATAGCCGCTTCTGTCAACATAGTACCACTACCACACATTGGGTCAAGAAAATCACACTGACCATCCCATCCACTTAATAAAAGCAAGCCAGAAGCTAATACCTCATTTATTGGTGCAATATTCGTTGCTGTACGGTATCCTCTTTTGTGCAAGGAGTAACCAGAACTATCTAAAGACACATTACAGTCATTATTATGAATATGAATGTTGATACGTAAATCTGGATTTTTAACATCTACATCTGGTCTTGTACCATCAGTATCCCTAAATTTATCTACAATAGCATCTTTAGTCTTTTGTGACACATACAAGGAATGTGTAAACTGCTCTGAATTCACCGTAGCATCTATGGCAAAAGTTTCGCTGACAGAAAGATACTCTGTCCAATCCATCGCATATATTTTCTTGTACAGATCATTTTCATCTCTGACACGAAAAGAATGTATTGGTTTAATAATTTTAATAGCTGTTCTCAAACATAGATTGGCTTTGTACATAAAGCCATTATCACCTTCAAAAGATACATTTCTAGTTCCCTCAACAACATTGCTTGCCCCCAAATTTCTAAGTTCTTTAGAAAGTAGTTCTTCGAAACCAAATAAGGTCTTAGCGACCATTTTAAAATTATTACCCATATTCATCTTTTCTCGTACCGCAAAAATACGCTAATTTTGACGCCTGTTTAATTTATGACCTATTTCCTTTTTTTAAAAGGTTTATCAGCATCACATGATTTATATTTTACCTATTCTAGGAGTGCTTATTAGTTTTCTTTTTGTGGTTGTTGCAAAACCCCAGAAAAACGAATCCTTCAAACTATTATTAGCATTTAGTGGCGCATTTTTATTAGCACTTACTATTTTTGAAATGTTACCTGAAGTATATGAAAATACGAATCCTAAAACTATAGGTGTATTTATAATGCTAGGTATTCTTTTTCAAATATTTTTAGAATTTTTCTCAAAAGGAGCTGAACACGGCCACGTTCATATTTCGAAGCAAAGTAAAGATTTTCCTTGGTTACTTTTTATTAGTCTATGCACCCACTCTCTATTGGAAGGTCTACCTATAGGTACAAATGACACCATTATTTACGGTATCCTAATTCATAAAATTCCTATAGCAATAATATTGAGTATATTCCTTTTAGGGTCAAATATTAAACCTATTTACGCAGCATTTTTCATGCTTTTATTCTCTGTTATGACTCCGTTAGGCACCTATTTAGCTAATACAACAGATATACTTTCCACTTACGGTATGTATTTAAATGCCCTAGTAATAGGTGTGTTCTTACATATTTCAACTGTTATACTATTTGAAAGTTCTGAAGGGCATAAGTTTAATTTAAGAAAGTTGTTGGTGATTTTACTAGGTATAACAATCGCATATTATCTATAATGTTCAGTAAAGAAGAATCAAGAAAATTACGAGAAGAATTTTGGATTGCTTTTGGCAAATCGTTTCCAAACAAATGGACTTTATATAAAACTGAAGTTAAAGGCTTATCATTCAAATTTCATTTTGATTTAAAAAAAGCTATAGTTTCCATTGACGTAGATTCTGATTTTGATCAACGAATTAAAGTATGGGATAAACTAATTGCTTTAAAATCGATATTATTAGATGAATTCCTTCCTGAAGGAATATTTGAAGATTTTTATATCCTAGAAAACCAAAAAGAAATATCAAGAATTTATGTAGAACTAAACAACGTATCTATACATAATAAAAATACATGGAGGGAGACAATGGTATTTTTAAACCATAATATGTTGCAGATAGAGAAATTCTATGAAGAATATAAAGATGTTATAGATTCTTAATCTTATTAAAAAACATTTAGATTACATCTAGGTAAATAAAATACCAATGGCATATTGCTCCGCACAGTACAAAAAGGTGCCAAATAAAGTGATTATACGGAATTTTTCTTACCGCATAAAATAATATTCCTATAGTATAAAATGCACCTCCAAGCATGAGTAAATTAATTCCAAACTCTGAAGTATTATCTACCAGATTTTGAAAATCGAATATTATGAGCCATCCCATGGCTAAATAAAGTAGCAAGGATATAATTTCAAACTTACCAGTAAAAAATAACTTTAAAATAGTACCAACAGCAGCTATACCCCATACAGCAAAGAAAATAGACCATCCATTCCCGTTAATAAGTGTTATTAAAGCAACAGGGCTATACGTACCCGCAATTAAATAGTATATATTTATATGGTCTAGAATTCTCATTCTGAGTTTCCAAACCTTATTATCGACTGCGTGATATATCGTAGATACTGATAGCATACTTATTAATGATAGGCTATATATCACTATTCCCCACGTTGACCACTCAGATTTATGATTATTTCCTTGAATAAGAAACACCATACCCACCAAAGCCAATATAGCGCCTATACCATGAGAGATGGTATTGAACTTTTCTTCCTTTTCTAATGAATCTAAGTACATCATAACAATTTTTATAACACTATCACCTTCACAAAATCCGATACAATGACTAAAATTAGTGCTTTGTATGACCTCATAGATATAAAATTAAAGCTATTCTATAAAATCTGATAATAGTCTTAAAGTTATTAGAAGAAAAATATAACCTTGACTTTATTCCATAAAAAAAGCCCCTTACATTACTGTAAAGGGCTTTCGAAAAAGGCGGCTACCTACTCTCCCACTTGGTATAGCAGTACCATCGGCGCAAACGGTCTTAACTTCCCTGTTCGGAATGGTAAGGGGTGGGCCCCGTCGCCATGGCCACCTAAGTTTTGGATCGGGTATTCCCGACCGCGGCCTTCGCCGCAATATCGTTGACATGAATGGAACAGGATCCTATAAAGGAAAGAAGCACTTATAATATTAAAGTATGTTTCGGTATAAAAAGAAAGAGGTTAAAGATCGTCGTCCGCCCCTCCGCAAGGGAAGGGCGTACGTATGCGCAAGCCTGACGGGCAATTAGTACTACTCGGCTACGGACATTACTGCCCTTCTACCTATAGCCTATCAACGTGGTCATCTCCCACGGCCCTTTAAAGAAATCTCATCTTGTGGCCGGTTTCGCGCTTATATGCTTTCAGCGCTTATCCGATCCCGACATAGCTACCCAGCGATGCTCCTGGCGGAACAACTGGTGCACCAGCGGTCAGTCCAACTCGGTCCTCTCGTACTAGAGTCAGATCCACTCAAATTTCTAACGCCCGCAGTAGATAGAGACCGAACTGTCTCACGACGTTCTGAACCCAGCTCGCGTGCCACTTTAATGGGCGAACAGCCCAACCCTTGGGACCTTCTCCAGCCCCAGGATGTGACGAGCCGACATCGAGGTGCCAAACCCCCCCGTCGATATGAGCTCTTGGGGGAGATCAGCCTGTTATCCCCGGCGTACCTTTTATCCTTTGAGCGATGGCCCTTCCATGCGGAACCACCGGATCACTATGCTCTTGTTTCCAACCTGATCGACCTGTATGTCTCTCAGTCAAGCGCCCTTGTGCCATTGCACTCTACACACGATTGCCAACCGTATTGAGGGCACCTTTAGAAGCCTCCGTTACTCTTTTGGAGGCGACCACCCCAGTCAAACTACCCACCACGCACTGTTCTCTCATAGAGAGTTAGGCCCCGGACAAGCAAAGGCTGGTATTTCAACAATGACTCCACCACACCTGGCGATGCAGCTTCAAAGTCTCCCAGCTATCCTACACATTGCTTGACCAAGGTCAATACGAAGCTATAGTAAAGGTGCACGGGGTCTTTTCGTCCCACTGCGGGTAACCGGCATCTTCACCGATACTACAATTTCACCGAGCTCATGGCCGAGACAGTGTCCAGATCGTTGCACCATTCGTGCAGGTCGGAACTTACCCGACAAGGAATTTCGCTACCTTAGGACCGTTATAGTTACGGCCGCCGTTTACTGGGGCTTCAATTCAATGCTTCGCCGAAGCTGACATCTCCTCTTAACCTTCCAGCACCGGGCAGGTGTCAGGCCCTATACTTCATCTTTCGATTTTGCAGAGCCCTGTGTTTTTGATAAACAGTCGCCTGGACCTCTTCACTGCGGCCCCCCATAAGGGGGCGACCCTTCTCCCGAAGTTACGGGTCTATTTTGCCTAGTTCCTTAGCCATGAATCTCTCGAGCGCCTTAGAATACTCATCCCAACCACCTGTGTCGGTTTACGGTACGGGCTGCTTCACTCGCTTTTCTTGGAAGTCGATATGCTGGATTATCACCTTGACCGTGGTCTCGGTGTACTATCGGGGTATTACTACTCCCTTCAACGTACAATTCCGTCTGTACGCACCAACTTCTCGCCTCCGTCACTTTTAGCGTGAGCAGGTACAGAAATATTAATCTGTTGTCCATCCACTATCCCCTTCGGGTTCGCGTTAGGTCCCGACTGACCCCCAGCTGATTAGCATAGCTGGGGAAACCTTGGTCTTTCGGCGTGCGGGTTTCTCGCCCGCATTATCGTTACTTATGCCTACATTTTCGTTTGTAACCGCTCCAGCATCCCTCGCAGGTACGCCTTCGACGCAGTTACAATGCTCCCCTACCCCTCATATAAATATGAAGTCACGGCTTCGGTGATATACTTATGCCCGATTATTATCCATGCGGAACCGCTCGACCAGTGAGCTGTTACGCACTCTTTAAATGAATGGCTGCTTCCAAGCCAACATCCTGGCTGTCAATGCAGTTCCACCGCGTTATATCAACTTAGTATATACTTTGGGACCTTAGCCGGTGATCTGGGTTCTTTCCCTCTCGGACATGGACCTTAGCACCCATGCCCTCACTGCGCAGAAACATTTTATAGCATTCGGAGTTTGTCAGGAATTGGTAGGCGGTGAAGCCCCCGCATCCAATCAGTAGCTCTACCTCTATAAAACTATCTACACGCTGCACCTAAATGCATTTCGGGGAGTACGAGCTATTTCCGAGCTTGATTGGCCTTTCACCCCTACCCACAGGTCATCCCAAGACTTTTCAACGTCAACGGGTTCGGTCCTCCACTATGTGTTACCACAGCTTCAACCTGCCCATGGGTAGATCGCACGGTTTCGCGTCTACTACTACTGACTATGGCGCCCTATTAAGACTCGCTTTCGCTACGGCTCCGTTCCTGAAGAACTTAACCTTGCCAGTAAAAGTAACTCGTAGGCTCATTATGCAAAAGGCACGCCGTCACCCATATGGGCTCCGACCGCTTGTAAGCGTATGGTTTCAGGATCTATTTCACTCCGTTATTCACGGTTCTTTTCACCTTTCCCTCACGGTACTGGTTCACTATCGGTCTCTCAGGAGTATTTAGTCTTGGCGGATGGTCCCGCCGGATTCATACAGGGTTTCACGTGCCCCGCACTACTCAGGATACCACTATCTAAATGCTCTTTGCCTATACGGGACTATCACCCTCTATGGTCGCTATTTCCAAAGCGTTCTAGTTCATCACATCTCGAATATCGTGGTCCTACAACCCCGCACATGCCGGAACATGTACGGTTTGGACTAATCCGATTTCGCTCGCCGCTACTATCGGAATCACTTTTGTTTTCTCCTCCTCCGGGTACTTAGATGTTTCAGTTCCCCGGGTTTACTTCTCTTACGAGATGACATATCTTCAATATGCCGGGTTGCCCCATTCGGATATCTACGGATCATATCGTGTGTGCCGATCCCCGTAGCTTTTCGCAGCTTATCACGTCCTTCTTCGCCTCTGAGAGCCTAGGCATTCCCCATACGCCCTTTTCCAGCTTGTCGCCAGATCTTTAATCTATTCTATCTTATTCGTACTCTTTACTTAATAAAGATTCGTGTTTCTTTCTTTTTTAGTCGATAATACACCTAAATGTATTACCTCCTGTTCCAATATGTCAATGAACTTTGTCGTGAGCCACGACAGGCAATTGAATACCTATCTTTCTCATCTGCGATACTTCGAGATAAAATAAATTATCCCTGGGCATCGCCCAGTGGAGAATATCGGAGTCGAACCGATGACCTCCTGCGTGCAAGGCAGGCGCTCTAGCCAGCTGAGCTAATCCCCCATTCTATAAGTCGGCAGTTGCCAGTTTACAGTTGACAGGTAGCACAACTTCTAAAATTTCCTTCAATATTTCAATATATGAACGTTTCGCCTATCTCTAAACGAATTCCTTTTTTGTAGTCCCAGGCAGACTCGAACTGCCGACCTCTACATTATCAGTGTAGCGCTCTAACCAGCTGAGCTATGGGACTGTCCCTACTCCTTCCTCTTAGTATAAATACCTTTTTTGGAAAAAGCAATTACTTATATATCATGATCATGGAGATTATTTTTTTCGAACAATTCTTAAAGCGAAAACATTATTAAATCAAAAGACCGGGACCGTTATTCCGATTCTTTACTTCATCAGGGACCGTCCTTAAAGGACAATCTCTAGAAAGGAGGTGTTCCAGCCGCACCTTCCGGTACGGCTACCTTGTTACGACTTAGCCCTAGTTACCGATCTTGCCCTAGGCCGCTCCTTACGGTGACGGACTTCAGGCACTCCCGGCTTCCATGGCTTGACGGGCGGTGTGTACAAGGCCCGGGAACGTATTCACCGGATCATGGCTGATATCCGATTACTAGCGATTCCAGCTTCACGGGGTCGAGTTGCAGACCCCGATCCGAACTGTGATAGGTTTTATAGATTCGCTCCGCCTTGCGACGTGGCTGCTCTCTGTACCTACCATTGTAGCACGTGTGTGGCCCAGGACGTAAGGGCCGTGATGATTTGACGTCATCCCCACCTTCCTCACGGTTTGCACCGGCAGTCCCGTTAGAGTCCCCATCATGACATGCTGGCAACTAACGGTAGGGGTTGCGCTCGTTATAGGACTTAACCTGACACCTCACGGCACGAGCTGACGACAACCATGCAGCACCTTGCAAATTGCCCGAAGGAAAATCTATCTCTAGACCTGTCAATATGCATTTAAGCCCTGGTAAGGTTCCTCGCGTATCATCGAATTAAACCACATGCTCCACCGCTTGTGCGGGCCCCCGTCAATTCCTTTGAGTTTCATTCTTGCGAACGTACTCCCCAGGTGGGATACTTATCACTTTCGCTTGGCCGCCCAAGACTCAAGGCCTCGGACAGCTAGTATCCATCGTTTACGGCGTGGACTACCAGGGTATCTAATCCTGTTCGCTCCCCACGCTTTCGTCCATCAGCGTCAGTATATAGTTAGTCACCTGCCTTCGCAATCGGTGTTCTATGTAATATCTATGCATTTCACCGCTACACTACATATTCCGGCAACTTCACTATAACTCAAGACCAACAGTATCAAAGGCAATTTTACAGTTGAGCTGCAAACTTTCACCCCTGACTTATCGGCCCGCCTACGGACCCTTTAAACCCAATAATTCCGGATAACGCTCGGACCCTCCGTATTACCGCGGCTGCTGGCACGGAGTTAGCCGGTCCTTATTCTTACGGTACCGTCAGTAGAGTACACGTACTCTTTTTTCTTCCCGTATAAAAGCAGTTTACTACCCATAGGGCATTCTTCCTGCACGCGGCATGGCTGGATCAGAGTCTCCTCCATTGTCCAATATTCCTCACTGCTGCCTCCCGTAGGAGTCTGGTCCGTGTCTCAGTACCAGTGTGGGGGATCCCCCTCTCAGGGCCCCTACCCATCGTAGCCTTGGTAAGCCGTTACCTTACCAACAAGCTAATGGGACGCATGGCCATCTTATACCGCCCGAAGGCTTTAACCGTATCCCGATGCCGGGTCACGGTACTACGGGGCATTAATCCAAGTTTCCCTGGGCTATTCCCCTGTACAAGGTAGGTTCCATACGCGGTGCGCACCCGTGCGCCGGTCGTCATCTTGTGCAAGCACAAATGTTACCCCTCGACTTGCATGTGTTAGGCCTGCCGCTAGCGTTCATCCTGAGCCAGGATCAAACTCTTCATCGTTGTTTTGTAAATATTCGTCCCAACGAAGTCAAAATCCATCCCGGCCCCGACTCTCGATTCAATTCCTTATATATGTCCTAAGACATACTGAATTTTCATGTTTCCTTAATTCTTGTTCCTCTCATCCAGGTCCTCACCTGAACTCGATTCTTATCTCCACAATATTTCAATGAACTTCTATCCACTCAGCTCAAAATCCCTCGATTTCCTAACCTCGTTTCCCTTAGGTGTTTCCCTAAGCGGCTGCAAATATACAACTGTTTTTTAACCTGACAACTTTTATCGAAAAAAATATTTTCTTTTTTTCATCAGACCTAAACAACATATCTAAGAACCTATTTCCTACTCCCGATTCCAAAATCATCTTCCTCGTTTGCGGGGTGCAAATGTACACACTATTATTAATTTCACAACCATTTTTTAAAATAAAATTAAAGAAAAATTTACATCAACATGCAACACACTTATAAATAACACATTAACCATATTATAAAAATACAAAGCATTAAATTTTATCAAAAAAGATACTATATACTAAATACACTAAAAGACATAAACCTAGTATATAGCTTCGACCGATCAAAGACAAATACATTACAGGTCCTTTACATTATAACATGATTCTATTGCGGACGTGAATAGTTCATATTATCTTTGACATCCTATAATATGTACAACAATGATTAAAATTACACTTCCCGACGGATCGGTAAAGGAATTTGAAAAAGACACAACCCCAATACTGGTTGCAAAAAGCATAAGCGAAGGTTTAGCACGTAATGTTATTTCCGCAAAATTCAATAATACTATTGTAGAAACCACCACACCATTAGATACTGACGGCAGCTTAGTTTTATATACATGGAATGATAAAGAAGGAAAAACTGCTTTTTGGCATTCCACCTCACATATTGTAGCTCAAGCGATAGAAGAATTATACCCAGGCGTAAAATTAACTATTGGTCCAGCTATTGAAAACGGTTTCTATTATGACGTTGAACTTCCTACCGGTTCTATTTCTGAGAAAGATTTTCCTACCATAGAAAAGAAAGCATTGGAAATTGCTCGTGGAAAGCATGATTATAAAATGAGATCTGTTTCAAAGGCAGATGCTCTTTCTTTTTACAAAGACCAAGGCAATGAGTACAAAGTAGAGTTAATAGAAAATCTTGAAGATGGGACTATAACTTTTTGTGACCATGATAGTTTTACTGATTTATGTAGAGGTGGCCATATACCAAATACAGGAATAGTAAAAGCTATTAAAGTATTAAGTGTTGCAGGTGCCTACTGGAGAGGTGACGAAAACAACACTCAACTAACACGAATCTATGGTATCTCTTTTCCTAAACAAAAAGAACTTACGCAATATCTAGAACTTCTTGAAGAAGCAAAAAAACGTGACCACAGAAAACTAGGTAAAGAACTTGAATTATTCACTTTTTCACAAAAAGTTGGTCAAGGTCTACCTTTATGGCTACCCAAAGGAGCTGCCTTAAGAGAGAGACTTGAAAATTTTCTGAAAAAAGCCCAAAAGAAAGCTGGTTATGAAATGGTGGTTACTCCACATATTGGACAGAAAGAACTATATGTAACCTCTGGACATTATGAAAAATACGGTGAAGACAGCTTTCAACCTATACACACACCAAAAGAAGGCGAGGAATTTTTATTGAAACCAATGAACTGCCCTCACCACTGTGAAATCTACAATACCAAACCATATAGTTATAAAGAACTTCCAAAAAGGTTTGCTGAATTTGGTACTGTATATAGATATGAACAAAGTGGAGAACTCCACGGTCTTACACGTGTACGTGGATTTACTCAAGATGACGCCCATATTTTCTGCACACCAGACCAATTGGACGAAGAGTTTAAAAATGTAATTGACCTATCATTATATGTATTGGGTTCATTAGGATTTGACAATTTTACGGCACAGGTATCTGTTCGTGATTTGGATACTCCAGAAAAATATATTGGATCAGTTGAAAACTGGGAAAAAGCAGAGCAAGCAATTATCAATGCCGCCAAAGAAAAAGGCTTAGATTTTGTGGTTGAAGCAGGTGAAGCAGCTTTCTATGGTCCAAAGCTAGATTTCATGGTAAAAGACGCCTTGGGAAGACAGTGGCAGTTAGGAACAATCCAGGTAGATTACAACCTACCGGAAAGATTTGATCTTAATTACAAAGGCAGTGATAATGAACTACATAGACCAGTGATGATTCACCGCGCACCTTTTGGAAGCATGGAACGTTTTATAGCTTTATTACTGGAACATACAGGTGGTAATTTCCCATTATGGTTAACCCCTGAGCAAGCTATTATTCTTCCTGTTAGCGAAAAACACGAAAAATATGCTGAAAAAGTTTTAAAATCCCTAGAAAATAACGAAATTCGCGCCCTTATCGATGGTAGAAACGAGACTATTGGTAAGAAGATACGTGAAGCAGAAATGAGTAAAGTTCCATTTATGCTTATCGTTGGGGACAATGATGAAGTTGCAAATACCATTTCTGTACGTAAACATGGTGGTGAAGATTTAGGAGCAATAGATATAACTATGTTCACGGACTTGGTCAACACAGAAATAAATAGTACCTTAAAGACGTTTAAAGAATAAAAGTTTAATTAAAATTATTTAGTCATAGCAATACGTAAAAGATTTAGACCACAACCTAGAAGGGAAAATAAGAATCCCCATAATATCAATGAAAAGATAACAGCCCCAAAAGTTAGGTTGGTAGGTGACAATGTTGAAGTAGGTGTATATCCTTTTCCTCAGGCTCTTGAGAAAGCAGAAGAATTAGGTTTGGATTTGGTAGAGATATCTCCAAAGGCAGACCCTCCTGTTTGTAAGATTATGGAGTATAAAAAGTTTTTATACGAGCAGAAGAAAAGAGACAAGGCCATGAAAGCGAAAGCTTCAAAGGTCGTTGTTAAAGAAATAAGATTTGGTCCTAATACAGATGATCATGATTATGACTTTAAAAAGAAACACGCTGAAAAGTTCCTTAAAGAAGGAGCTAAACTAAAGGCGTACGTATTTTTCAAAGGTCGTTCAATCGTCTATAAAGATCAGGGTGAAATTTTATTATTGAAATTAGCTTCTGAATTAGAAGAATTAGGGAAGGTAGAACAAATGCCTAAACTAGAAGGAAAGCGTATGACAATGTTCATTGCTCCTAAGACTAAAGGAAAATAACATAACATTTCGGTTTCGTAATACGACCGAATGTATTTATAAAATACTAAACGCTGCTTACGGTTGTGAGCAGCGTTTAGCATGCAAAGTGAGATTAATATATAAACTAGGAGAAAATGCCTAAACAAAAAACAAAATCCAGTGCTAAGAAGCGTTTTAAGCTTACAGGTACAGGTAAAATTAAAAGAAAGCACGCTTTTAAGAGTCACATTTTGACTAAAAAATCTAAAAAGCGTAAGCTTAAGTTAACACATGATGGTTTAGTTCATCAAGCAGATGTTAACAGTATTAAAGAACAATTACGTTTAAAGTAAATCAAGTTCTTTAAAAGGTAAAATTATTAACCATGGAGTTAGGCCTTAAAAGTTCCTTTAAATTATAAGGGCGCCTACTACAAAAAATTAGAAAAAATGCCAAGATCAGTAAATGCAGTAGCTTCAAGAGCCAGAAGAAAAAAGGTAATGAAGCAAGCCAAAGGTTACTTTGGAAGACGTAAAAACGTTTGGACAGTAGCCAAAAATGCGGTTGAAAAAGCAATGTTATATGCTTATAGAGACCGTAGAAACAAGAAAAGAACTTTTCGTTCATTATGGATTACCCGTATTAATGCAGGTGCCAGACAACACGGAATGTCCTACTCTCAATTTATGGGAAAAGTAAAAGCTAATAACATTGAACTTAACAGAAAAGTTCTTGCAGATTTAGCAATGAACCACCCAGATGCCTTTAAGGCAGTTGTAGATCAGGTAAAATAAATTAATAACAATCTCACTTTTTGAAAAATCCGATTCTTACGAATCGGATTTTTTAATTTTAGCTATAGCCGCTTTAAATTCTTCCCAATCTATAAGCTCATCCCCACTTTCATCATAACCTTCAATTAGCTTTGAAGATACAATACCTCTAATGAATCCACTTATTTCTGCTTGTTTTAAGAGCTTGACAATTTCTGCCTTTGTCAATTTTTGATCATTATCCTTATCAAAAAAATTAAAGGCCATCTCAGGAGTTTGAAAATGGTTGGTAATTAGTATTTGAATTTTATTTAAAATAGATTCTTCTGTAGTCATATTCCCTTAGCTTTACTTCAAGTTACTCAAAATTCAATTTCCCCACAACGTCAACAATATATTTCTACCTGAAGCATAATTTCTATGCTCGCAAAGATAAATACCCTGCCAGATACCCATATTCAATTTACCATTGGTTACTGGTACCTGTACCGAAGCACCCATTAATGATGCCTTAATATGCGCGGGCATATCATCTGAACCCTCGTAATCATGTTTATAATATGGTGCATTTTCAGGCACCATAATATTTATATGAGTTTCAAAATCATCACGGACCGTTGGATCTGCATTTTCATTAATTGTAAGGCTAGCAGAAGTATGCTTTATAAATACCTGTAAGAACCCCGTATCAATATCTTTTATTTCAGGAATTTTAGCAACTATTTCATTAGTTATAATATGAAATCCCCTTTTATATGCGCGTAATTGAAACTCCTTCTGAATTAACTTCATCTCTTGTAAATTATTAAATAAAGGTAAAACTTTGAACATAACCCACCTTATTAAACATCATTCAAATATCTTTGCCCTAAATATAAAATATATGGATTTATCAAAGATTAAAATGGTTGTAACCGACATGGATGGGACACTTTTGAACTCTAACCACCAAGTTAGCGACCAATTCTTTGAAATATTCAAAGATTTAAAATCTCAAGGCATCACTTTTGTAGCCGCAAGTGGAAGACAGTATAATAGTATCATAGATAAGCTAGATGCTATTAAAAATGACATTATTGTTATTGCGGAGAATGGAGGATTTGCCATGAAACAGCAAACTGAAATTTTAGCTACTCCACTAGAACAACAACATGTTCAAAATATTTTAAGGACACTTGATGATATCCCAAACATACACCCGGTAATTTGTACAAAGCACAAAGCTTATCTAACAAATAAATCTAATGCCTTTACCAATAAATTAGCAGAATACTATACCGAATACGAAATTATAGAAACTTTGACCGATTTTAATTCTGAGGTTATTAAAATCGCAATTTATCATTTTGAAAGTTCAGAAGAACACATATACCCATATGTAAAACATTTTGAAACGAATTTAAAAGTAAAAGTATCTGGTGAAAATTGGCTTGACATTTCAAATATGAATGCAAACAAAGGATACGCCTTAGATAAACTAATGAAAAGCTATAATCTAAAATCAGATGAAGTTATGGTTTTTGGAGATTTTAACAATGATCTTGAAATGTTGGCACTTTCAGATTATGGGTTTGCTATGGAAAATGCTCATCCAAATGTAAAAGAAGTAGCAAAATTCAGCACTTTAAGCAATGACGAAAACGGTGTTGAGCACATATTAAAGATGCTAGTTAAATAGTTGTACTTAGTACACTCACCTAATTTTACTCGACAGCTGGTTTTAATTCGCTTGGCACATACCCCATAGTTCGCTTAAATGCCGTGGTAAAATGTTGCGGATTAGCATAGCCTACTTCATAAGCAGCATGTGCAATAGTTGCCCCGTGTTGTGTAATTAAACTCTTTGCTACCTCCATACGTAATGCTGTAATATACTTGAATATGGTTATCCCGTATAACTTTTTAAAATCGCGCTTTAGCTTTGTAGCATTGATTCCTGCTAAATCTGCTAGGTCTAAAATTTTGAGAGGTTCTTTTAAGTTTTTTCTAATATGATCTTCTACCCGAACTAAGGCTAAGTAATCTGAATTTAACAATTTCACATTGCTCTTAGAAAGCTTGGATGTTTGTCTACCTAAAAGAAAATCAATCATTAAAACTGTTAATTTACTTTCCAAATACGTCTTTCTAATATCACCGTTATAAGGACATTGAATAATATCATTTATTTTACTTCGAATACTAGGCGGAATGAATTTACTTTTATCCCATAGCACAAAGGAATTAGAATTTTGAATGGCACTATTTAGTTTTTCAAAAGAAGATTCAAATTCGGTGCCCAATAAATTTTTCAACAAACTGGGCTTTACATATATTTCAAATGATTTGGCGTTACCCTTAAAGAATATATCTCTTCCCTCAGTTGTTGGATAGTAAAACATATTACAATGATTTTCTGGAATTTGAACCAGGTATTTTATATGTCTAAGCGGTTGGTAGCAATAAGTACCTTCTAAGGAAAAATGAAGTTTTATTAAATGCTCATCACTAGAAACACAAATTTCAGAATTGAATTCATGAATTAATTGGTTATTAGAAAAGTCAATTCCACGTACAAAAGAACTATTATCTTTAGTAGTTACCTCTACTTGATTGAATTGCACCGAATTGTCCAAAAATCCATTTTTGAACAATTGACTCACCCGTATTTCTTTCCTCAACAACTCTTTATTCATAAGCTTTTTCTACCCACAATTCATTACTTCCTTTCGCGTATGTTTAAATTCCTTTCTCGGTACTCCCCTCTTCAAACCTGCTATAGATTTGCAAAACTAAGTTATTTAGACTAAATCTTAATAAAGATAAGATCCTTTTTAAAATCAAATGAAGAACTTCTTAACAGCAATACTTTTCTTAATATTTCTTTCAGCAAAGGGTCAAGACTTTTCCAGTACAGTTTCAGGTAAGGTTACAGATACATCTGGTAAGCCATTACCTTTTGCAAGTGTTTTAATTGAAGGTTCAAAACTCGGTGTTCTTACAGACGACTATGGAAGCTATACTCTTAAAAATATTCCCTTAGGGGAACATAACATTGTAGTATCATTTATTGGATACACAACTCTTTCAAAAGACATTGAAATCAGTGAAAACACTAAACAAATTACTCTTAACTATACTTTAGAAGAAAACGTTGAAAATTTAAATGAAGTAAATGTCAACGGTAAATCAAAAGAAACAAAACTAGAGACAAAAGGTTTTGCAGTGAATGCCATAAAAACTGAAGAAGCTAGTCTTAGAAATATTCAAACCAACGAATTACTGAATACCACTGTTGGTGTAAAGATTCGACAAAATGGTGGATTAGGATCAGAGGTAACTTATAGTTTAAATGGTTTATCAGGTAATTCGGTTCGCATATTCATTGACGGGATACCAATTTCTACGTACGGCAATTCTTTTAACTTAAACAGTATACCCCCTTCAATGATTAAAAACATTGAAGTTTACAAAGGTGTGGTTCCAGGTCATTTAGCAGATGATGCCCTAGGCGGAGCCATTAATATTGTGATGCACAATGATGCTAAAACAAATTTTAACGCATCTATATCTTACGGATCTTTCAATACAATACAAGCAAGTGTTAACGGTTTGTACCGCTTTGATAAATCTGGATTAACAGTAAAAGCTTCGTTATTTCATAACTATTCTGATAACGACTACAAAGTATCTGGCAGAAGTGTTGTTACAACTGGACTGGGCGGAGTACAAACCCCAATTACCGCGAGAAGGTTTAACGATGCATATAGATCAACCGGTGGAAGAGCAGAAATTGGGTACACAAACGTATCCTGGGCTGATCAATTTTTTATAGGAGTTACAGGATCTGATGATTACAAAGAGGTACAGCATGGTGCTTTTATGACCATAACACCATATAAAGATAGATTTCTTGAATCTGATGCCTTACTTGGTAGCATTAAATACCAAAAGAAAGATTTATTCACAAAAGGTCTTGACGTCAACATTAACGGTTTATACGGAAAAAGAAATCGTGCTGTAAACGATACGGTCTCCTGGGCCTATAGTTGGACAGGAGAACGAGCAATTGATTTTAGAGGAAATGAATATCAATATACTTGGCGTTCTCAACAAGAAGGTGGTCCTACGTTAGCAAAAATAAAAAGGAATGTGGCATCTATAAGAACCGGTGTTTCCTATGCTATAAACAAAAATCATAAACTCTCGGCTAATCATGTTTATAGTGGAATTGACAGAGAAGATAGTGACGCTCTACAATCTGTTTTAGAAAACACTTTTGTGGGTACCAGAGATTTAAAAAAGAATATATACTCCATAACCTATGAACTAACGGCTTTTGACGAAAAACTAAAAACCAGTTTATTTGGTAAGCACTATCAACAGAAAACAACTAGTGTTGACCCCGCAATAGAAACTGATGCTGACGGAAATGATGTGATAGTAGATGAAGTAGTAAGCAGCAATAAAAATTACGATGGTTATGGTTTTGCGGCTTCCTACGAAATCGTGCCTAATATCACCTTTTTAGCATCCGCGGAAAAAGCAATCAGATTACCAGATGAAACCGAAATTTTTGGTAATGACGGAGACAATGTTGTAGCCAATTCAAGCATTGATCCAGAAAGTAGTGAGAATTATAACTTAGGGTTTAGATTTGGACACTTTTCTATTAAAAAACATGATTTCACTATATCCACCAATGTTTTCACGAGAAATATAAAAGATAGAATTGGGCTACCAATAGAAACATCTTTGAATGTAGATGATGAATTAATCGTCTATGTAAATCAAGGTAGTGGAACATCAAAAGGTTTTGATGCTCAATTAAATTACTCATATAACAACAATTTTGGACTCAACTTTAATATATCAAAGTTCGACTTGAAAATTGAAAATCAAGGAATAGAAATCGATGTTCCTAATACTCCGTTTTTCACCATGAACGGTGGCTTACGCTATTCATTTAAAAATCTTATTCAAAAGAAATCTAGATTAAACGCATTCTATAATGTGTATTTCACTGATGAATTCTCATTCTTAACTGCACAAGGCAGTAATACTGTCGGCAATGAATTCTTTGAAGTGCCACAGCAGTTGTCTCAAGATATTGGACTTAGTTATGCGTTTCCAGACAACAGATTTGTAGTAAGTTTTGATGTCAAAAATATATTTGACGAACCCGTTTACGATAATCTTTCTGTACAAAAACCAGGAAGAGCTTTTTACCTAAAATTAAATTACGCAATAAATAAATTCTAATCCTTTAATCAATACATAAAATGAAAAAAACTATCCTAAACCTTAAAACCTTTGCTGCCGTAATACTTACCGCTAGTTTAATGACCGCTTGTAGCAGTGATGACGATACCGTAGTTACACCAGATACAGATACCGAAGAACAAGAAACAGAAGAACCAGTTGAAGAAGAAGATCCAAGATGGATTACCGTTGCAGGAGCAAAAATGGGAGAAGAGCCAGGTGATGGAAACGGAGGCACATTAATTTATGCTGTAACCAGTGTTGACGCCAAAGACCCTACAGTTTCTATTAATCCTTTTGAAAATGGATTTATAGCACCTTCAAACAGAACGGCAAGATTACAATCTTCTGAAGATGGAAATACCATTTTCAATATAAGCTACGCAGGTGATACTGGCGGAAATTACACTAAATATACTGTTGAAGGCGGACAAACATTTACCCCATCTGGATCTGAAGTCAGTATAGCTCCTTATGTTGGTACAGCTCCGCGTTGGATTAAGTTATTTGACGGAGATCAAACTGGTGCAGCTGTATATGTATCTACTGAAAACGAATTTGACGAGAATGATGCCTACACCCGTACCGAGGCTACCATTGGCGTAGTAACATTAGATTTGGTCAACTCTTCTATTAAAGAATTCCAAGAGCACAGTGTTCCGTTGTCCGCTGAAGAAGAAGCTGCTGGATACTATATATCTAGAATTGATATGCCAACATTAAATGCAGCAGGAGACAAATTATATATTGGTGCCCGTTTAAGTAAAGTTGATCCTGCTACAGCAGAAAGCGATAGTGATTATGAGATTTTAGGTTCTAAAACAATTGTATTGGACTACCCGTCTCTATTAAACCCAACAGTTATAACTTCTACCATTGGTCATGGAAATACCAATGGATACCGTAGTATTAATTCTTTCGAATATAATGGTAGCGTGTACCAAGCCAACCAAAGTGACCCAGAAGGTTCTTATATTTTAAAAATCGATGCTGACAATGAATACGATGACACGTACGACTTTAACCTAGATGATGCCTTAGGTATAGAAGGAGCATATATACTTGCATGGAGACCTGCTGCAAATGGTAAAGCCGTTGTAGCTTACCGTCATAACGGATCTGCTGAAGGAGTTGCTGGTCTACAAGGATTTTTTGCCCTTGTTGATTTAAATGCCCAAACTGCAGTAAGAATTGACGATATACCTTATGACCCAGATTTCTACTTATTCCAATATCAAGGATTTGTAGTTGAAGGAACAGAGATATATCTTACTCAAGGCGCTGTTGGACAGAATGGAAATATCTATGTTGTAGATACAGAAACTGGTGCTGTTACTAAAGGTGCTGAATTGGTTAATACTACAGGAAGTCACTTTATTGGGGTATTCTAGTATACAAAAGATACCTCTATTAAAAAACCGTTATCAAGACAATTGTTTTGATAACGGTTTTTTATTTCTTTCTATTACTACTAAAATTACAATTAGGTTTTCTGTTTCTTCTTTCGAGCAGCTGGGAACAAAACATTATTTAATATTAAACGATAACCAGGCGAAGTTGGATGCAACTCCAGCTCCGTTTTAGGATCCCCTACCCTATGTTGATAATCTTCGGGATCATGTCCGCCATAAAAGGTAAAAAATCCCTTTCCTTTAATTCCGTGTATATATCTAGCTTCCTCATTAAGTTTATTTTCCCCTAATACCAAAACAGTCGGCTTTATTTCAGAGCGTGTAAAAGCAGTTGTTTGCCCCATGAACCCTTTTACCAAAGAAGTATGATTCTGGCATAACATCGTAGGTACAGGGTCCCATTTAGCCGAAAAATCCATCAAAGAAAAGTAATCTGACTCTTTTGGAACATTACCTCTTTTATTAGTCATATCTATAGAAGAGAATTCATATTTCAACGGACTACGTTCTAAAATGAAATCTGTGAAAGCAAAAGTTTTTCCATAATCTAAGCTTGCTTGATAGTTGGGATCAGAAGCATCACCATCAAACATAGGTTCTACAATATCAATACCGTCAGCAGCCAAGGCAATATCAAAACTATCGGTTGCCGAACACATGGCAAACATGAATCCGCCGCCAATTACATAATTTCTAATTTTCAAGGCAACCGCCCTTTTTTCTTCGGATACTTTATCATAACCTAATTTCTTGGCTAACTTTTCTGAATTTTTCTTTCCTTCTATATACCAAGGCGTTGCTCTGTACGCACCATAAAACTTGCCATATTGACCAGTAAAATCTTCATGATGCAAATGCAACCAGTCATACAATGCCAGCTTATCTCCAAGCACTTCTTCATCATAAATGGTAGTATAAGGTATCTCGGCATAGGTCAATGCCATGGTTACCGCATCATCCCAAGGTTGTTTATCTTTTGGTGAATACACCGCTATACGAGGAGCTTTTTCCAAAATTACCGCATCTTGATTAATGGAAGGGCTACTGATTTCATCTAAAATTCCATTTGCCTGTCCGTCCGATAAAATTTCAAAACTTACGCCCCTAATCTGGCACTCTTTTCGAATACTTTCGCCGTCTGGCAATAAAAAAGAACCTCCACGGTAATTCAATAACCACTGTACTTTTTGTTGCTTTGCCAAGACCCAATATGTAATGCCATACGCTTTTAAATGATTCTTTTGACTATCCGCATCCATAGGTATAAGAATAGATGATGCGAACAATTGCAAAGAAAAAAAGAGGAATAAAACAGAGGTAATTAATTTACGCATAAAGTTTTCTAAAACTATTCACTCAAAGATATAGTAAAATCTTTTGAGCAGTATTTAAGATGCAGTTAAAGCTAATGTAAATAAGTTAACGAGATTTTATTTAAATCAATTGTTTTAAAACCAAAAAAGTCTCCCCAATGGAAGACTTTCAGACTTTTAAATATATGATATTTTAAAAAGGAACATCATTATCCTCATCTAAATCTGGACTATTGTTCATACTACTACCAAAAGCATCATCTGCACTTGGCAAGTTTTTGGTTGCAAACGGATTCTCTTCATTTGCGTTCATTTTAGATTGAAATTCAAAAGGAGAATCAAAATCATCAAGGTTATCAAATTTACCTTGATTACCAATAAACTTCAACCTAATATTTTCTAAACCACCATTACGGTGTTTTGCCACAATAAATTCACCCTGACCTTGTGTTGGCGTACGCTCTTCATCATCCCATTCTTCAATCTTATAGTACTCAGGTCTATAAATAAACGATACAATATCGGCATCTTGCTCAATCGCTCCAGATTCCCTCAAATCCGAAAGAATAGGTCTTTTACTACCTCCACGTGTTTCAACGGCACGTGATAACTGAGATAATGCAATTACAGGAACGTTCAATTCTTTTGCAAGGGCTTTCAAGTTTCGAGAAATAGTAGAAATTTCCTGTTCCCTGTTTCCTCCTTTTTGACTACCACCAGCTGTCATTAACTGCAAATAATCAATCATGATCATTTTAATACCATGCTGAGAAGCAAGACGTCTTGCCTTTGCACGTAAATCGAATATAGATAATGACGGGGTATCATCAATGAACAAAGGAGCTTTTTCCAAAGTTTTTACCTTTACGTTTAACTGCTCCCACTCATGCTTTTCTAGCTTACCGGTTCTTAATTTTTCTGAAGACAAACCTGTTTCAGAGGAAATCAATCTAGTAATCAACTGTACTGAGGACATCTCCAAAGAGAAGAAAGCTACAGGAGTGTTTGTATTCACGGCCATATTTCTTGCCATAGATAAGGTAAAAGCCGTTTTACCCATACCAGGACGTGCTGCAACGATAATTAAATCACTTGGCTGCCAACCAGATGTTAGTTTATCCAACTTATCAAATCCGGATGCAACACCACTCATTCCCTCTTTACCGGCAATCTCTTCAATTCGTTTTTTAGCTTGTATAACTAAATCTTGAGCTGTCTCCGCAGAACGCTTTAAGTTACCTTGGGTAACATCATATAATTTTGCTTCGGCAGTGTCTAACAAATCAAAAACATCTACAGCTTCATCATATGCCTCTTCAATTATTTCACCTGAAATTTTAATCAAACTACGCTGAATAAACTTCTGAAGAATAATACGTGCGTGAAACTCAATATGAGCAGACGAAGCTACTTTTTGAGTTAATTTTATCAAATAAAAATCGCCTCCACAGACCTCTAGCTTACCAGCTTTCTTAAGTTGTGACGAAACGGTTAATAAATCTATAGGTTGCGACTCTTCAAAGAGAATGAAGATAGCCTCATAAATGAATCTATGAGCGTCTTTATAGAATACATCTGGGTGTAAAATATCAATAACTTCATCAACACCTTTTTTATCTATCATCATAGCACCCAACACAACCTCTTCTAAATCAATAGCTTGTGGTGGAATTTTGCCTTTTTCAAGACTTATAATATTAGATTTGTCAATCTTTCGAGCGACAAAAGGTTTCGTGTTCTCCATAGTGCGAAAGTATACAATTAACCTTTAGTTAACGTGAAAAACATCAATTTCGATGTTCACAGTTGACTAACAATTGACTGTTAATAAGTTACAATTTTCTGTTGATAACATAAAAAAACCGAGGAATAAAATCCTCGGTATATTTTTAAGAAGCCTAAAATGCAGATTAGCCGTTAAAAACGCCCATTTGTGCGTATTTATCCATGCGTTGATTTACAAGTTCTTTTGGTGATAACTTTTGAAGATCTTCAAAATGAGAAGAAATTTTATTTTTTACCGTTTCAAAAGTTTTAGGTCTGTTGGCATGTGCTCCACCTGCAGGCTCACGAATGATTTCATCGATCAATTTCAACTTTTTCATATCGGTCGCTGTCAATTTTAAAGCCTCGGCAGCTCTTTCTTTATATTCCCAGCTTCTCCATAATATAGAAGAACATGATTCTGGTGAAATTACAGAATACCAAGTATTCTCTAACATTAACACCTTATCACCAACACCTATACCTAATGCACCACCAGAAGCACCTTCACCTATAATTACAACAATTACAGGTACTTTAAGGCGAGTCATTTCAAGAATATTTCTTGCAATTGCCTCTCCTTGACCTCTTTCTTCTGCCTCAATACCTGGGTAAGCACCCGGTGTATCTATTAAGCAAACTACAGGTACTTGGAATTTTTCAGCAGATTTCATTAATCGTAAAGCCTTTCTATACCCTTCTGGGTTAGCCATACCAAAATTTCTATACTGACGCGTTTTTGTATTATATCCTTTTTGTTGACCAATGAACATATAGCTCTGATCACCAATTTTACCTAAACCACCAATCATAGCCTTGTCATCCTTTACGGTACGATCACCATGAAGTTCCAAGAACGTATCTCCACAAATGGCTTTAATATAATCTAATGTATAAGGTCTATTTGGATGTCTAGATAACTGTACTCGTTGCCAAGCAGTTAAATTCTTATAGATATCTTTTCTAGTTTCGGTAAGTTTCTTTTCAATCTGTTTACATGTCTCGGTCACATCAACATCACTTTCCTCTCCAATGATCATGCACTTGTCCAATTGTTCTTCCAACTCTTTGATCGGAAGTTCAAAATCCAAATATTCCATATTTCTATAAAGTTTCTTTAGTTGCGGCTCAAAGATAAAACTTTAATACCTAAATCTTGGGTACCCTTTTTTTAATATTTGCTCTTTGTTTTAAAATACCGTTCGCAATGACCGTACTGAGTATGATTAAGGCTCCCACATAAAACATAGGTTTCATTTTTTCTTCTGATCCAAATATAAACCAAGCTAAAAAAATACCATAGACCGGTTCTAGATTTGTTGTAAGCATAACCGTATATGGAGTTAAAACACGCATAATCTTTACCGATGCAATAAAGGCATACGCCGTACAAATAAGGGCTAATACTACTAAATAAACCCAATCCATGTGTGGCAGTGTTATTAATGACATACTAAAATCACCCTTAGCAATTAAAATTATTGATAAGAAAACCATGCCCACGCCTAATTCATAAAAAGATATAACCGATGGACGATGAGTTTGAACCAGCTTACCGTTTATCAATGAAAAGACTGCTGCCAAAAATGCCGATATCAATGCGATGACCATACCAAAAACATATTCTGTTTCTACCTTAAATATTAAATAGAGCCCCGCTACGACCATTAACCCAAAGAAAATCTCATAGCCTATTATCTTTCGCTTATACCAAAAAGGTTCCATTAAGGCTGTAAAAAAAGCTCCTGTAGACATCATGGCCAATGCTACAGATACTGTAGAGACTTTAATTGCCAAGAAAAAGGTTACCCAATGTAAAGCGACAACCACTCCCCCACCTAACAACCACCAAAATGTTTTCCTTGAAACTTTTAAACTGAATTTGGCAAAAAGTATATATACTGCTATAAATAAGGTTGCCATACCCATTCTAATCCACACCAAGGGTAATGAATCTATAGTAATTAACTTTCCTAGAATGGCTGTAAAGCCCCAAATAAAGACAATGAAATGTAAGTGTAGTAGATTAAGTATTCTATCTTTTTGCATTTTGAAGTAGATAAAATGCCAGACATCCAAAAACTACATTAGGTATGATAACCGCAAGTAAAGGAGAAAAGCCCGATTGCTCTGCCAGTACACCGAATACCTTATCAAAAAATATAAATATAAAAGCAATTAAAATACCAAATGCTAAGTTAGCCCCCATACCACCACGTCTCTTAACCGACGATACCGAAACAGCAATAATAGTCAATATAAAAGCTGTTAACGGCAACGCCCAACGCTTATATTTAACCAAGACGTAGGTATTAATATTAGATGCACCCTTTCTCCTTTGGTCCTTAATAAAGGTGTCCAATTCAAAAAGATTCTTTGTTTCTGCAACGTATGAAACCGGGGTAAGATCACCTATATCAAAAGCAAAAATGGTATCTAACCTACGTTTACTTTCAATAATTGCCGTATCCCCCATAATGGTACGTTTTTTATAGGAAGTTAATCGGTAACTAGAATCCTTATCTACCCATCTAATATTTGCGGCAGATATTTTAAAATCCAATTCATTGTTTTCTTTAAAACGCTCAAATGTAAAATTATGACCCAACTGCCTAGCTGGATCGAAACTACTCACATAAATAAAATCGGTTTCATTGAGCTGATTAAAGATATTGTTGGTGACCCGATCTTGTTTGCCTTTTTTAAGGTATTTGTATTTAAATTCATTGAAGCCCACACTAGCGTTGGGTACAATAAACATGGTCATAAAGAACATTAAAACAGCTACCATAGAAGCTCCAATAATGTAAGGTCTTAAAAACCGACCATAAGAAACCCCAGAACTTAATATGGCAACAATCTCGGTATTGTTAGCAAGTTTAGAGGTAAAGAATATTACAGATAAGAATAAAAAAATAGGAAACAATAGATTACCAATGTAAATGGTGAAATTCACATAATACATAACTATTTCATTCAACGGTGCTTCATTATCGATCATTTTACCGATCTGTTCTGCCAAATTCACCATAATACCAATGGGAATGAATAACAAAAGCATTAGCGAAAAAGTCGCTAGATACCGTTTTAGAATGTATTTATCTATTATTGATAGCATTATAGCCTTTTATCCATTTGTTTTACCATCATATCTTTCCACATTCTAAAATCTCCTGCAATAATATGCTTTCGTGCTTCACGCACCAACCACATATAAAAGCCTAAGTTATGAATTGTGGCAATTTGTTTACCCAAATATTCATTAGCAGCAAATAAATGTCTTAAATAAGCTTTAGAATATTCACGGTCTACAAAAGTGGTTCCCATTTCATCAATAGGAGAAAAATCATCTTCCCACTTTTTGTTCTTAATGTTAATGGTACCGTGTGCGGTAAACAACATTCCGTTTCTAGCGTTTCTAGTAGGCATCACACAATCAAACATATCTATGCCCAAGGCAATATTCTCCAAGATATTAATAGGTGTACCAACACCCATAAGGTACCTTGGTTTATCTTCCGGTAGAATTTCACACACCACCTCTGTCATACCATACATTTCTTCAGCGGGCTCACCAACAGATAATCCGCCAATTGCATTCCCTTCAGCTCCCGCATTTGCTATATATTCTGCAGATTGCCTTCTTAAATCTTTATAAGTAGACCCTTGTACGATAGGAAAAAATGTTTGTGCATAATCATATTCAAAAGGTGTTTTTTCCAAATGATTGATACATCTATCTAACCACCTATGCGTCATATGCATAGATCTCTTTGCATAATTATACTCACACGGGTAAGGCGTGCACTCATCAAAAGCCATAATGATATCCGCACCGATTACACGCTGAATTTCCATTACATTTTCTGGTGTAAACAAATGCATGGATCCGTCAATGTGCGATTTAAACTTGACCCCTTCTTCTTTAATCTTTCTATTACCGGATAAAGAATATACTTGGTAACCACCACTATCTGTAAGAATATTTCTATCCCAACCCATAAATTTATGGAGTCCGCCTGCTTTCTTTAAAATCTCAGTTTTGGGTCTAAGAAATAAATGATAGGTATTTCCAAGAATAATATCTGGGTTTACCTCTTCTCTTAGTTCTTTTTGATGCACTCCTTTTACAGAGGCTACCGTGCCCACCGGCATAAATATTGGGGTTTCAATAGTACCATGATCGGTAACAATGGTACCTGCCCTAGCTTTTGATTGTAAATCGGTATTGTGTAGTGTAAACTTCAAAATTTCTAAATCTAGCTGCAAATATAATGAACTGTCTGTGGGAAAAACTTAATAAAAAGCAAAGATGTTAATGAAACCAATAAATTACAAAGCGTGACTTTATAAAATTGAAATTGACCCAAACGAAATACAAAACAATAAAGATATTTTACCTCCGTTCTGATGGTATAACGAGAAATGGAACATTTGGTATCGTATTTGCTACATGTACCACTTAAAACAACAACGATATGAAAAAAACAATTTTAGTTGCCTTCATGGCACTCTCTGGGTTTTATGGAATGGCACAGAGTGATTCGGGATTTGGTATTAAAGGAGGATTAAATTACAACGCAAACGGAGATTATTTTGAATCTGCGGGAGATGTTGCTAGAAATCCTGATAGAAACATTGGGTACCACGTAGGTATCTTCGGAAAAATTGGTGCTTCTAAAGTTTATGTTAGACCAGAGTTGGTATATACCAAAACAAAGTCTGATTATGATGGAGCTGATTTTGATATGAGCAAATTAGATGTACCGGTATTATTAGGCATCAACTTGGTTGGACCGTTGCATGTTTTTGCCGGACCTAGTTTTCAATACATTTTAGACACTGAATTTGACGGTATTACTATTGACGATGTGGAAAATGATTTTTCCGTTGGCATGAATATCGGTGCTGGAGTTAACCTTGGTAAATTAGGGATAGATTTACGCTATGAGAGAGGATTTAGTGATAACGAAGCTTCTTTTATAAATACGAACATTACAAATCTAGGACCAAGTAGAATAGACACTAGACCAGATCAATTGATATTAAGTTTGTCTTTAACGATGTAAACAAAACAACAAGAAACAAAAAACCTCTTAAGACTACTTAAGAGGTTTTTTTATTCTTTAGAATAAATTTCTATAAGTCGTTATCAAGATGATCGGGAGTTCCGTCACCATCCGTATCAAGGAAACCAACAAAATTACCATCGGCATCCAACTCAATTTCGTCAATTGTTAAAATACCGTCACCGTCATCATCGGTATCATTAAAGTTTGCTAAAAACACTGTAAATCCTTCTAAGTCTTCATCAGTATTATCATCACTAAGATTACCGTTTCCGTTTATATCTTCTAAAATTGAAGGAATTCCATCACCATCAAAATCTGAATCTGGTTCATATGTAAATGCATCAACCTTAAAAATTAGTGGCGAATATGTTGGTACTACGGTATTAGGAGATGAATCAAAATAAGCTAATGCCGCAGGCATAAAAATAGCCCCAATTCCATATCCTTCATAACTAACGGTACCATCTCCATTTTCTATAGGACCGTTACCTGTTTGGAAGTTTTTCATACCGTTACCAAAACCTTGCACTACAGAAGAAAGATTAAAGCGAATTGGCTGATTAACGGAAGCATCAAAAAGAGTACCATCCAATAATAATCCTTCATATCTAAGAATACAAAAGTCACCAATTGTTGGTTTGCCTTCAGCAACTCCTTGTCTTACTATAAGTGTGTAAAGAGTTTGATCAACTACCTCATCATCATCCGGTCTACCCAAATTTTCAGAATCAACAGTAATTGTTTGAGTAATTAAATTAGGACTATCAAAAAGTGATTGTCTAGAACTGTTGTCGCCAGCAATGGTATCGAATTTAATCTTAAAATCGAATCCTTCTGGTGGCGTTTCAAACTCGTCATCATTATAAAAATGAGTCTTCAAAAACTCTATAATCTCAGCATCATCCTCTATGGTAACTTCACTCAATAACCTTGGTGGTACAACTTCACCAATAGCATCATCATCATTTCTACATGAACCTAAAATAATTAAGCCAGCTATTAGTAAGTATGCATTTCTTAATTTCATCAATAATTTATTTTGAACGCGCAAGATACAATTTTCCCCTATTTTTGTTTGGAAGTTAACAAAGAAATGCAACCTATAATGCGCATAGATAAATTCTTGTGGAGTATACGATATTTTAAAACACGTAACATTGCATCTACCGCATGCAAAAAAGGTCATGTGAAAATTAACGGTAACACTGCCAAGCCAGGCAAAGAAGTTTTTCCGATGGATGAAATAGTAGTGCGCAAAAATCAAATCGATTATAAACTTACTGTTCTTGACATACCACCAAGTCGTGTTGGCGCAAAATTAGTAGACATATACAGAAAAGATACTACACCAAAAGAAGCCTTTGAGCATAATGAACTATTGCAATATTCAAAAGACTATTATCGTAAAAAAGGAATTGGCAGACCCACAAAAAAAGATAGACGAGATATTGATGATTATCTAGAAGGTCCTTCAAATACAAATGATGACCAAACAGCAGAACCCAATATTAAAAGTAAAGAAACAGAAGATTAACAAAAACTTTTAAAAACATACCTATCTTTATTGTTTTAAGAATAGCAAATGCAACAGACCATACTTTCACATCAGCAGATTCAACATAAAATTGAACGCATAGCGTACCAAATCTATGAAGCTAATGTTTCTGAAGAGGAAATCATAATAGCAGGTATAGAAGGCGGCGGATTACAATTTGCAAAGAAGATCGTTGCTAAACTTAAAAAGATTACCGAGGCTAAAATTGTATTATGCAAACTATCTATGGACAAGAAAAATCCGTTAGGTAGTGGTGTAACTACCTCTTTGCCTGATAATGACTTCATAAATAAATCGGTCGTAATCGTTGATGATGTTCTAAATTCCGGTACTACATTAATATATGGAGTACACCACTTTCTAAAAACCCCTTTAAAGCAACTTAAAACTGCAGTATTGGTCAATAGAAACCACAAGAAATATCCGGTTAAGGCAGATTATAAAGGAATTTCTCTATCGACCTCATTGCAAGAGCATGTAAACGTGCATTTTGAAACTAAAAATGACAGAGTCTATTTAGACTAAATTATTTACGATCATTTCTGCAATTTCAGTTGGTGTATTATTATTGCTCTTTATTTTCTGATGTGCCTGATTGTAGAAAAAGCTTCTCTCGAATAAATGCATGCCAATAAACTCAGTTAATTTTTCATCATCTAAATGAGAAATCATTGGGCGATGACTTTTTTCTTTCTTTAAACGATCGGTCAGTTCATTTATACCCACATTTAAATAAAAAGAATTGGCAGTTTTTTCATTGATTAGCTCCATATTTTTTCCAAAACAAGGCGTACCACCACCTAATGAAAGCACAAAACTACCTTCTTTTGAAAAAACTTTTTGAAGGTATTCTATTTCCTTTTTTCTAAAATATATTTCTCCTTTAGTCTCAAAAATGGAAGCGATAGACATCTCCTCACCTTCTTCAATATAATCATCTAAATCTAAAAATTTAATATTCAAATGGTTAGCAACAATTCTACCAACTGTAGATTTACCACTACCCATGTAACCTACCAAAACAATTTTCACTTCTTTCATTTGCACAAAATTGGACTAAATAAAAGGGTTTTCAAAAAAAAATAAATTTATCTCATAAATGGCTTGCAAAATAAAGTTATCGACGTATATTTGCACCCGCATTGAGGGAATATTAATTCTGAATATGCTTTTGACCTGGTAGCTCAGTTGGTAGAGCATCTCCCTTTTAAGGAGAGGGTCCTGGGTTCGAGCCCCAGCCAGGTCACCACTAAATATTAGCCTCTTCAAAAAAAAGAGGCTTTTTTATTTAAAGTTTTGAGTTGATTTATTTGACTTAATGACCTAGTAAGTTCTTTAGACATTTTGACCTGGTAGCTCAGTTGGTAGAGCATCTCCCTTTTAAGGAGAGGGTCCTGGGTTCGAGCCCCAGCCAGGTCACTTTAAAACCTTCAAATATGTATTATTTGGAGGTTTTTTTGTTTCTACTTATCTCTTATATAATTATATCTCGAATTTCTGCTATATCTTCTATCTAAACTCTAGACAGTTTTACATCCTTTTCGACTGACACAAGTCATATACTAAATCTAACACATAAGATAACTTTACCCTTTTAATATATTATCTATAATATACAACACTATTCCTAAGTAACTGAAATAGGTAATTTCAATTCAACATATGTCTCAAAACTTAGAAGCACCAGGCAAACCAGGTATAGATGCCAGATGGACATCTAGTACCAAGTCAGGTATTGGAAAGGCGCTTAACCCCGCTTCAGATGTTACTTTCACCCTTAGTCACGGTATTCTCAATGAAGCCTACTACCCTCGTGAAGATATTGCTTGTTTACGCGACATGGGCTTTATTGTAACAGATGGGCATGAGTTCTTCTCAGAAGAAAAACGGGATACAGAACACAAAATTGAAACACTTAAAGAAGGTATACCAGCATATAGAATTTTAAATACAGATAGATTCAATAAATATCAAATTACAAAAGAGGTCATTATCGACCCATTTAGAAATACTATTTTACAACATATTACTTTTGACCAAAAGGACCCTAATTTACCGTTACGACTTTTTGCCCTTCTTGCCCCGCATTTAAATAATGAAGGAGGTAACAATACAGGCTGGTTAGGCAGTTATAAAGGGGTAGAGATGTTTTTTGCTGAAAATGGAGATATAGCACTAGCAATGGCATGTTCTTCAAAATGGATAAAACGCTCTGTAGGATATGTAGGCACCTCTGACGGTTGGTTAGATATTAGGCAACACGGAGAATTGAAATGGCAATATGATAGTGCCACTAAAGGAAATATAGCGTGCACCGGAGAAATTGATGTCACAGAAAAAGAACTTGTTTTAGCAATAAGCTTTGGCAGAACACATATCGAAGCTGCTAATCATGCTAGGGCAAGTATTCTGAATGGTTTTGATACTGCAAAAAAAAGGTATATCCAAGAATGGCAAATTTGGCAGAATACGTTACCTAAAATATCTGCAAAAAATTTTAAAATGAGTGCTGCAATACTACGTATGCACGAAGCTAAAAACTTTCCTGGTGGTATCATAGCTAGTTTATCTATACCCTGGGGAGGTACAAAAGGTGATTCTGACAAAAGTGGATACCATGTAGTGTGGCCTAGAGATTTAGTAGAGACAGCAGGCGGTTTCAATGCTTTGGAGACAAAAGCAGATGTATCTAGAATTGTAAATTACTTAATGTCTACACAAAATGAAGATGGTAGCTGGCCACAAAATATGTGGCTTCAAGGAGAACCAAACTGGTCTGGGCTACAAATGGACCAAATTGCACTACCCATATTAGAGATTTTAAAAGGCTACTTACGAAATACAATGAGTAAAAGCCGACAAAAAAGGTACTGGCCATTGGCAAAAAAAGCTATAGTATTTCTTTTGGTCAATGGTCCTTATACCGATCAAGATCGTTGGGAAGAAGAAAGTGGGTTCTCTCCTTTTACAATGGCTACGGAAATTGCAGCTTTATTGGCAGGCGCTGAGCTAGCGGACTTAAATGATGAAAATGATTTTGCCAACTATTGTCGCGAAACCGCAGATAGTTGGAACGATACTTTAGAACATCGCACCTATGTTACTGATACTCCCCTAGCAAAAAAACACGACGTTGATGGATATTATATACGTATAAATCCATTTTCAGACATTGCCGCATCAGAATTAGGCGATAGAACAATCAATTTAAAAAATCATCATTTAGATCATGGTAAAACCAAAATCAATGAATTAGTAAGTGTAGACGCTTTAGCATTAGTAAGGTTTGGACTTCGTGATGCCAAAGACCCTAAAATTATAAACACATTAAAGATTATCGATGAAGAATTAAAAGTTAACACACCCAATGGAGATTGTTGGTATCGATATAATAATGATGGCTATGGAGAGCATGATAACGGTGAACCCTACAACGGTACTGGAAAAGGCAGGGCTTGGCCTCTATTAACTGGAGAAAGAGGTCATTATGAAATAGCTGCGGGTAATATTGAAAAAGCCCATAATTGTTTAATGGCAATGGAGGCTTTTGCAAACAAAGGTTTAATACCTGAACAAATATGGGATAAAGATAGTATTCCAGAAAAAGGTTTATACCGTGGTGAACATACAGGATCTGCAATGCCTTTAACATGGGCACATGCAGAGTACATAAAGCTTTGTATTTCTATAGAGTATAAAAAAGTTTTTGACATGCCACTTAATACCTGCCAACGCTATCTTAAAGAGAAAAAGAAATCTAATACCGCAATATGGCGTTTTGACAATGGTGTAAAAACTTTGATGAAAAGAAAAATACTACGTATTGAAACTTTGGCTAAATGTACTGTTCTTTGGACGGATGACAATTGGAAAACAACTTTTAGAACAAAGGCTAAGGATTTGAACTTTGGATTATTTGCGACCGATATTGAACCCAAAAATGAAGAAGTGACAACCATACAATTTACATTTTACTGGAACCAAGCTCACAAATGGGAAGGAAAAAATTATTCTGTTTCAGTAACTAGTGAATAAAATTCATTTTATAATCAAGAAGAATATCGATACATTTTCTTCATTATACTATAAAGTTCTGGATGCTTTTCTTGAAATTGCTCTGGATTATTAAAGAAATATTCGCTCGCCACACTCAGAAATTCAACTTCACTGGTTGCCCCATATGGATTAATATCAGATTTATTTTTTTTGATACTTTCAATTTCTTTGTGCATCAATTTCAACCAAGGGGCTACATATTGTTTTTGCATAAGACTTTCAGGAAGACCATCAACGGCACCATCAGCCATATCTATTAAATGCACAAATTCATGAATACCAACATTGCTAGAGGAATTCTCATTCTTAAATCCTGCACGTAGGGCGGGCAATGATAAAATCATTAAACGATTCATATTTCCTTTACCTACCTTTCCTAAAATATTACGTCCATCACCTTCCGTTTGGTGATCATCGTTAAAACTACCTTGGTAAAGTAAAACCTCATTAATATTACGATATCGCAATTCAGGAAAACCAAACAAGGGTATTACAGCACTAGCCCCTACTAACAAACGATCAGTATCATTAATTTCTATTTTTACACCGGTTATAGTTACATCATCAAAAAAATATAATAGTTCTTGTTCAAAACGTAACTTGTCGGTTGCAGACAAATCTGCATAAAATGATACTTCTTTATTAAGAATATTGCGCCAAGTATCATTAAAGTTATCTAGATTAATGGTTTTCTTATAGAACCAAACCCTCCATACTATAACCAAAACAAAAAGTAATAAAGGCAAAAAAACATAAAGACTATTGGACATAGTCAAAGTTAAGTAGTTTTAAAAAAACAGACAATAATAGATGTTCCCCAACCCTATTACTGCCTGTTCTATCAAAAACCAACCAATTAAAAAAATACCATTGATTAACACTAATGGTATTTTTTCAATTTTATACTCGGCGTTTATGATGATTTAAAATTTTTCCTTTCTCATTGGTATGCACATGAATTTTTTTACCATGATTCTCTAACACTACCCTATATCTCTTTTTTGCTTTATTATCACCAACTTGTACCATATCATAAGAATCTTTTAATATTTTCCAATTAGGATATTCTTTTGCTATAGATTTACTTACACTGTAAGGTAGAGCCACATTTTTAAAATGCTCTGTAATTTTAATCAGTTCACCATCTCTATCATAGGTAACAGTAACTTCTTTACCCGCCGTATGCATATCTATTTCATAGGTATCATAATCAGCATTAGTATCTATATTGGGGTTTATATAAACATCACCTTCTACATATTCTACTGGTATAGCATTATACTCTATTATAGTAAAATCCGGAAAATCTTCTTCTAAAGCTGTTACCACTAATTCAGGAACATCTTCTACTTCTAATTTTGCTTTAAATAACAAATCTTGTGCATTAGATTGTAAAGTCAACCCCATTAATACTGCACTTAAAACTATTGTTTTCATGTTTTTAAAATTTAAAATGAACTTCAGTTATAATTATTAAATCTTTAGGCTTCCACAGATTCTTTTGTCTGCATTTCAACTTCAGTGCCTGCGGTATCAGACATTATTTTCTCTGCTTTTTCTAGTTCTTCAGTAGAACCATGAGCAATAACCAAATACTTATCGGCTTTTAAAGCAGTTTCATATTGTAGCACGCTATCTTTTGGTATTCCAATTCCAAAAAGAGCTCCGCCTAAAGCGGACAATCCGCCTACAACTACTGCACCTTCTAAACCACCTACTAATGAAGATACTATTGGTCCTGCTAGCACTACCGGTCCTATCCCTGGTATCAAGAAAAAACCTGCTCCGAAGACAAATCCCCAAATGCCTCCCCAAAAAGCACCTGCCGATCCCCAGGTTTTCATTCTATCTCCGGTATTATAAAAACCAATGACCTTATCTTCCTCATGGTAATCTTTACCAACAATAGAAAGTTTTTTCATATCAAAGCCAGATTCTTGAAGCTCTTTAACTACCTTCTCAGCTTTCTCATGAGAGTCGCATATTGCAACAGTTACTTCTTTTTTCATACTATTCTATTTAATTGTTAAACCTACAATTAGTGTTTTGATAGAATAAAAGTATAAGGTTCATAAAGCTATATGGCTGACCTACATCAGTTCCATAAATTTTAGTATTATTTTAACGAATAGTTTATTTGGTTTTGTAGTAATCAAAAACATTTCAATAAATACAGAAAAAGGGATAAATCTTGTTTGAAATAAAAATTATTGTTTGTTTAAAATCCGTTTCAATAAAATTGAATAAATAGGAGCATTACCTAAAATAGTAGTGCAAACAGAAGCTGTAACCGCAGTAAAAATCAAAGGCAAAATCAACTCATAATTTGCCGTCATTTCTACTGAAAGCGCCAAACCTGTAAGTGGAGCCCTAATGGTTGAGGCAAAGATGCCCGCCATACCGGCAACAGCAAAAATAGCAGGATCAAGTACAAGCTCTGGAAAAAAATGTTGCGCTACACCGCCAAAGAGCATACCTATAATTACTCCTAAAGTTATTAAGGGAGTAAAAATACCTCCTGGTACTCCAGACCCATAACTAAGAACAGAAAGAATAAACCGAACTACAAATAGCAACAAAAGAAACTTCATGGTAAAAGAACTATTATAAACATGTGATATGGTACTGTAACCTGCTCCGACCATATCATCTGAAATTAAACCCACACCAGTTATTACGAGTGCCAAAATCAACGCTACTATTACATAATTCACTTTTAAGTTTTTGAAAAAATCTAGAGAGAGTATCAATGTTTTATTAAATGCAATTCCTATAACACTAAGTAAAAGACCTAGCAATACAAACAACCATATACCTGATAGTTCTTCAAAAGTAAAAATGGTTGTTTTAAGAATAGGGCCGCCACCTATTAATAGTCTAACAATCATATCTGCAGAACCTGCCCCTATCATAAGTGCAGCTAATGAATAAAAATTAAATTTAAAATGACCGTTCATTTCCTCGATTACAAAAATAATACCTGCAAAAGGAGCATTGAAAGCACTTGCCAAACCTGCTGCGGCACCTGTGCTTATTAAAGGATTATCTTCTTCTACCGGTTGCTTAAAAACATCTTCGGTCATCTTACCAACATTAGCACCAATTTGTACAGTTGGTCCTTCCCTGCCAAGTAACAAACCACTACTTAAAGAGAATAACGATGCTATGAATTTAACCGGTAGAACCTTACGCCATCTAACTGGTCTTAAACCATCTAGAGCACCTTCTATCTCTTGAATTCCGCTACCTGCAGTTTCTGGTGCATATTTTTTAACTAAGAAAATTGAAAACCAAACACCTAGAAAAGTGAAGAAAATTGACCATAACCAATCTAGACCAAACTGATTAAAACCCACTATTTTAGAAATTGTTCTTAACGTTACAAGACGGGAAAGTATCAATCTAAAGAGTGAACTCAACAAACCTGTAACCAAACCTACCAAAAGTGCATATAGTAAGAGTTTGTAATTACTTATGTCACTAATTACCAATCTTTTGATAAAACTGATTTTTCTTTCACTATTCATTTAAAATATTTAAAGTCTATACTGTTAAATATGTTATTACAATATTAAAAAGCTAGGGCAGCCTATTGCATGACCCAAATCAGCTAAGGCAAATAATATTCAATTTAAGTATAGGTGACCCAAGTCATTCTTAGTTAGAAAAGGAGCGTATACTTTTGAACTTGTAATTAGTTACAAATTCATAACAGGGTGAAACTCAAGATTCCGAAAAAAATAAAGCAATCGCTTATCGAATTAGGAGATCTCTCTTATTTCTCAGCTCGTTTTTTCAAAGAAGCGTTTCGGCCACCCTTTGAGTTTAATGAGTTTGTTAGGCAATGCTATCAAATTGGGTATCGGTCATTGACCCTGGTTTTAGTTACTGGCTTTATAATAGGGTTAGTTCTAGATTTACAGTCACGACCAACAATGATTCAATTTGGTGCTGTTTCTTGGATGCCCAACATGGTTGGCATTTCCATAGTACGCGAGTTAGGACCTGTGATAACAGCTTTGGTTTGTGCTGGGCGTATTTCATCTGGTATAGGAGCAGAATTGGGTTCTATGCGGGTAACCGAACAGATTGATGCAATGGAAGTTTCTGGCACCAATCCTTTTAAATATTTAGTAGTTACAAGGGTTATGGCCTCAATACTAATGATCCCGTTATTGGTAATATTAAGTGATGCCGTTGCTCTTTTTGGTTCAGCGTTAATTGAAAACATGAAGGGCAATGTTTCTTTTCAACTTTATTTTAATACGGTATTCGATGTTTTATCTTATTCAGATATAATACCGGCACTAATAAAAACCTTCTTCTTTGGTTTTGCAATCGGTATAGTAGGTTGTTTTAAAGGATATTATAGTAAAAAAGGAACTGCAGGTGTTGGCGTAGCGGCAAATACGGCTGTAGTAATGACCTCTTTACTTCTATTTTTAATAGATTTTGTAGCGGTCTTCATATCTAACATTTTTTTTGACTCATAATGGAAGATAAAAAGAACATATCAAAACAGGTTAAAGACAAAAAGGAAGTCATTATAGAAATCAAAGATCTCTATAAAAGCTTTGGGGACAATAAGGTGCTAGACGGATTTCATATGGAGCTGTTCAAAGGCGAAAATCTTGTAGTCATGGGTAAGTCTGGCTCTGGAAAATCGGTGATGATAAAATGTTTAGTAGGCTTAATGCAACCAGATAGTGGTTACATTTCTGTTCTGGGTAAAGAAATAAAAAAATTAGATCGTGAAACTTTAGATATACTTAGATCTGATATTGGTTTCTTATTTCAAGGTAGTGCCCTTTATGATTCAATGACCGTAAGAGAAAATTTAGAGTTCCCAATGCGTCGTCACAAAGAAAAATTTGGTGTTATAAAGGATACTACATCATTGGTAACTGATGCCTTGGAAAGTGTTGGACTAGCACATACCATTGATCTTATGCCTCAAGAGCTATCTGGCGGTATGCAGCGTAGAATTGCCTTGGCACGTACGCTCATTCTAAAACCTAAAATTATACTTTATGATGAACCTACCACCGGTTTAGATCCTATTACATCCAAAGAAATTATTGAATTAATGCGCAACATTCAGATAAAATACGGTACATCTTCATTAATTATTACACATGATGTTGATTGCGCCCGAGTCATATCTGACCGAATGATTTTACTAGTAGACGGTATCAACTACATTGAAGGTACATACACTGATCTAATACAATCAACAGACCCAAAGGTAGAAGCATTTTTTAAAAAATAAATTATGGAAAAATCAGCATCTGAAAAATTGAGACTAGGCGTTTTTGTTCTTATTGGATCAGTTTTGTCAATACTTGTCATTTATTTAATTGGCAACAAGCAAAACATGTTTGGTAATACCTTTACCCTTAATGCTACATTTAATAATGTACGGGGTCTACAAAATGGAAATAATGTGAGATATGCTGGCATAAATATTGGCACAGTAAAAGACATAGAAATGATTAATGATACTACGATACAAGTAGGTATGTTAATTGACAATAATATGCAGAAACATATTAGAAAAAATTCTGTCGCAAATATAGGATCAGATGGTTTAGTAGGTAGTATGATTATCAATATTGTACCGGGTATAGGCGAAGCGCCATATATAAAACCAAATGATGAAATTAAATCATTTAGCAATGTTGCCACTTCTGATATGATGAATACATTGAACGTAACCAATGAAAATGCTGCAATATTTACAGAGCAACTCTTAAACATTACACGTTCAATAAATGAAGGAAAAGGAACTGTAGGTCGTTTACTTAATGACACCATATTAGGTGATAATTTAAACCAAACGATAATCAATCTAAAAAACACTACTTATAATGCTCAGAAAACGATGAAAAAACTAGATGAGCTAGTGGAACATTTAGATAATAAAGAAAGTGTAGCTGCAACTTTATTTGGCGACTCGCTTTCCGGAAGAAAAATAAAAAACGTTCTAAAAAATCTCGAAAACTCTTCTATTGAAATTGAAAAAACAACTAAAAATCTCAATGCTGTAATTAGTAATATTGATAATGGTAATGGCGCCATTAACTATTTATCGACAGATACTACTTTAGTTAACCAGCTGCAGAATTCAATGAAAAATGTTGATGAAGGCATCTTAAAATTCAATGAAAACATGGAAGCGCTTAAACATAATTTCTTGACCCGTGGATATTTCAAAAAACAAGAAAAACAAAAAGCAAAAAATCTAAGAGAGGTAGAAAACTAGAGAATTTTAAAATTTCAGCTTTCATGATTTGTATCATATATCATTTTTGAATACCACCATACCTTCATACTCCTAAAACAATTATGGATTAGAAACCAGTGTTCTCTACTCTTACTTTTTAATGAATAATCTTTAATGGTAAAGGATTAAAACAACACTATAAATTCAATAAAATGAATTCAAAAATTACATCTATTTCGGCTCTTGAAATATTAGACTCTAGAGGAAACCCTACACTAAAGGCATATGTAACTTTAGAAGATGGAACTAAAGCTTCCGCCTCCGTACCATCAGGAGCATCAACTGGTATGAACGAAGCTTTAGAACTGCGCGATAACGAAAAACGTTACAGTGGAAAAGGCGTTCAGAAAGCTGTAGAAAACGTTAATAAAAAGATAGCTGCAGCGCTAACAGGAATGAATGCAGTTGACCAAAAAAATATTGATTATACAATGATTGAATTAGATGGTACCGAGAATAAATCTCAGCTTGGTGCCAATGCCATTTTAGGCGTTTCTATGGCAGTCGCTAAAGCGGCAGCCGTATCATCTAACCTTCCGCTATATCGTTATTTGGGTGGATCTAACAACTTACGTATTCCAGTGCCTTGCATGAATATTCTTAACGGTGGCGAACATGCAGATAATAGTGTAGATTTTCAGGAATTCATGCTAGTACCACATGGTGCTCCAAGTTTTAAGGAAGGCCTTAGGTACGTTGCAGAAACTTTTCATGTACTCAAAAGAATATTAAAGAATAAAGGTCTTGCTACAAGTGTTGGTGATGAAGGCGGTTTTGCACCTAATTGCGCTAGCAATGAAATTGCTATAGAATTTATTATTGAAGCAATTGAACAAGCCGGATACCAACCTGGCATAGATTTATCCGTCGCCATTGATAGTGCCGCCAATTCCTTCTCGCCTAATTTGGGTAACAAGTATGATCTTACCAAATCTGGTGCTGGTAAAATGACAACAGATGAGCTTATTGATATGTCTGGAGAATGGATAAAAAAATACCCGATCATCTCTTGGGAAGACCCTCTTTCTGAAGGAGATTGGAACGGGTTTTCTAAATTCACTAAGAAGTTTGGAGATAAAATAGAAGTGGTAGGCGATGATATTTTTGTTACCAACAGAAAATATATCAGCAGAGGAATTAGCGAGAAAACGGCTAATTCAGCGCTAATCAAATTAAATCAGATTGGTTCGGTAACAGAAACAATAGAAGCCGTGCGCATGTGCCGTGAAGCAGGATGGCGCTATTTTTTATCTCATCGCTCTGGTGAAACCGAAGATACCTTCTTAGCAGATTTTGCCGTAGCTATGGATGGCGGACATTTAAAAGCTGGGTCTGCATGCAGAGGAGAACGTGTGGCCAAATACAATAGACTATTAGAAATAGAGCACCAACTTAAAGGAAGATCAGAATACCGCTGGAAATAGTATAAGCTCTTTTACTACACAAAAAAAGACATATCATTATTAATACATAACACTAGTTATTAGAATTCACTTTTACAACAGCATAGAATTATGACAGATATATCAGTAAGCGAAAGCACTAGTATTCTCAGAGAAAATTATAATGGTCATTTAGCATATATAGCAGAGGGCAAACCCTACGTAATTCCTATTACCTATTATTTTGATGCTGAAGATAATAGTTTAATAAGCTATACTGCAAAAGGTCATAAAATTGATGCCATGCGAAAAAACAACGATGTTTCTATGGTAGTAGAACAGCTACATTCCATGGTAAATTGGGAGTCCGCCCTTGTTCATGGCATATTTGAAGAATTAGAAGGTATTACCGCTAAGGAAAAATTACATCAATTCACAGAAGGAATAAAAGCAATTATTAGAAATAAGGAACATAAAAATGTTGAGTTTATCAATGAATTTTCAAGCAAATCGTATGCAAGAGGTACACCTATAGTTTATAAAATAAATATTGAAAAAGTTACAGGTAAACGTCGTGAGATATAATCTTGTTTCGGCATAGTATATATAATCTACTTATTGATTATATAATTATCAGAATTAGAAATAATAACAATTTAAAAAAATCATAATGAGTGCAAAATCAAATAAAGTCGCAATGATTACTGGTGGCGGACAAGGAATTGGGGAAGCTATTTGCAAGAGGTTGGCAAAAGACGGATTCTCAATATCCGTTGCTGATTTAAACGAAATAAATGCTGCTAAAGTTGCCAAGGCAATTAATGAAGAAGGTGGTAGCGCAATTGCCATTCAAGTAGATGTTGCAGACCGTGAAAGCGTATTCTCTGCTGTGGAAGAAACAGCTGCTAAATTAGGTGGTTTTGATGTTATTGTGAACAATGCAGGCGTAGGTCCTATTACACCAATTGACACTATAACTCCAGAGCAGTTTGATAAGGTTTACAGAATTAATGTAGCCGGTGTGCTATGGGGAATTCAGGCTGCCCAAAAGAAATTTAAAGAATTAGGTCACGGAGGAAAAATTATAAATGCCACCTCTCAAGCAGGTGTAGTAGGTAACCCGGGCTTAGCACTATACTGTGGAACCAAGTTTGCCATAAGGGGAATAACCCAAGTAGCTGCTCGCGATTTAGCAAAAGACGCAATTACATCTAATGCGTACGCGCCTGGCATTGTAAAAACACCTATGATGTTCGGCATAGCACATGACGTGGGTCAAGCAGCTGGCAAATCTGACGAATGGGGTATGGAAACTTTCGCTAAAAATGTAACATTGGGCAGATTATCAGAACCAGAAGATGTAGCTGCAGGTGTGTCTTTCTTAGCCGGTCCAGATTCAAATTATATGACTGGTCAAACTTTGATCATTGATGGTGGAATGCAATTTCATTAAACTGAATATTTAAGTTTAAAAAAAGTACTCTAGTTCGTACTAACTGATTACACATGTATTAAATAGTTCACCCAACAAGTGAAGTTTTAAGTACCATCTTTACATTCACATGTTGGGTTATACCTTTAAAAAAATCACTTTCACACACTTTTCTTTAGTAGAAAAACACTTCTAAACAGATATAAAACTAATCAAATACAGAGCTAATGCTATGTATTTATTTGATAAAAGTCACACAATTTATTTTTTTACGATAATCTACAGCTACATGACCTGAATCATAAAGGAGGTGGAGCTAACAAGCTAGTTTTGTGTAGAATTAAGATCGTCTTCGGTAAAGACATCACATCATAAAAGTCTATATAAAATGAAACATTGTTCTATAATTTTATTGGTTATAATACTCTTGCCTGTAAGTTGGAGCTACGCTCAAACGTTAGAATTAGACTACTGCCAAGACAGAGCTAGATCTATTAGTCCTATTAAAAAACAAGAATTACTTTATGAAGCAGAAGCTTCTATGAACATCAAAAATTTAAATAGTTTTAATCTTCCCCAATCACGATTAAATGGTGAGTACAACTACTTATCTGACGTGTTAGATATAGGAATTGATATTGCTGGTTTAGATATCGCAGAAATACCTCAAAACCAATACACACTATCCTTAGATGTATCCCAAAAAATTTATGATGGTGGTTATATAAAGAATGCCAAAAAAATGCAAAAAGCACAAATGGCTGCCAATATAAAGGGTATGGAGGTTGACTTGTTTGAGATAAAAGGAATGATAAATACCCTTTATTTCAATGCTTTAGTATATCAAGAAAATGAAAAGCTACTTTCAACGGTAGTAGATGAATTGCAGAAACAACATAAAAAATTAATGTCCTTGGTTGAAAACGGTGCCATGCTAAAAAGTAACGCCAACATTCTTAAGCAGCAAATTTTACGAATTCAACAGCAAATTTTAGAAGTACAGCTAGGGCGAAAAGCAGTAATTGATATGCTAAGTGATTGGATTGGAGAACCCATTGCCCCAGACACTGAATTTAGACTCCCGTTAATAGCTGAACAAGATCTCGCCCAAGATATCAATAGACCAGAACAACAATATTTTGATTTAATGGAAGACAATCTTGAATCTCAAAAAAAGGTATTAAACGCACAAGTTTTACCCAATCTATCTGGTATTGCTCAATTGGGTATTGGGAGTCCTAATCCATTAAATTATTTTGAAGTAGACGTTACTGAATATTATGTTGTTGGAGCACGATTGAAATGGAATTTTTGGGATTGGAAACAAACATCCAGAAAAAAGAAAGTACTTGAAATTAATAAAGATATTCTGTCAAGCAAAAAAGAAGATTTTGAAAAGAAAATAAAAATAGCAGCTATTCGAGATCAATCTAGTATAGAAACCTACAAACAACTCATTGAAAAAGATAAAAAGATACTAGAGCTACAAGAAGATATTGTTCAAAAAAGTTATTCCCAATTTCAAAACGGTGTTATTACCTCAACAGATTACATCATAGAAATAAACAAAAGAACAGAAGCACAGTTGAATCTGCAAATACACGGTATTCAAAAAATACAGTCGGAAATTAATTATCTGACCACGAAAGGAAATTTATAACAATTAAATAGATATGAAAATGAAATATTTTATAGCCGTTATCATTTTAAGCTTCGGACTCATTAGTTGCTCTGGCGAGAAATTATCTGACGCATATGGCAATTTTGAAGCTGATGAAGTTATTGTTGGCTCAGAAGGTCAAGGTAAAATTCTTGCTTTTAATGTTAAAGAAGGAGAGCAAATACAAGCGGGTACAATTGTAGGGTACATAGATACTATGCAGCTATCACTTAAAAAACAACAGTTGATAGCTAGTATAAATGCTGTATCTGCACAGACCATAGACGTACAAAGTCAATTGAATATTTATAGGGAACAGAAAAACAATATTATACGTGAACAACGAAGAGTAGAACATATGTTGAAAGACGAGGCTGCTACACAAAAAGAATTGGACAATATAAATGGAAACATTGAGGTAGTGGACCGTGAGATAGAAGCTTCCAGAAAAAAGTTAGAAACCAATAACAGAGGTATTCTAAGCCAAATAGAGCCTATAGAAAGACAAATAGACCAGATCAATGATCAAATAAATAAAAGTCTAATCATGAACCCTATTTCTGGAACGGTACTTACAAAATATTCAGAAGAAATGGAGTTGGCAGGCTATGGAACCCCTCTATATAAGATTGCTGGTCTAGATGAAATTACACTCAAAGTTTATGTAAGCGGTGATCAACTTTCTCATATAAAAATTGGGCAAGAAGTTGAAGTATTGATCGATGACACTAAAAAAGAAAACCGCGCTTTAAAAGGAACAATAAAGTGGATAGCATCCGAGGCTGAGTTTACTCCTAAAATTGTTCAAACCAAAGACGAAAGGGTAGATATGGTGTATGCGGTTAAAGTATTGGTGCAAAATGATGGCTATCTAAAAATTGGTATGCCGGGCGAAATTAACTTCACGAGTAACTCGTCTGATGAAGAAAAATAAATATAACCACTAATAGGTAAGGATGACATCAATTTCGGCAGATAATATTGTAATGCATTATGGCAAGGTCAAAGCTTTAGACGCAGTTTCTCTAAAAGTAGAAAAAGGCGAATTGTTTGGGCTAATTGGTCCTGATGGTGCTGGAAAAACAAGTCTGATAAAGATTCTGGGCACTTTATTATTGGCTAATGGCGGTAAAGCCGAAATAGAAGGTATGGATGTTGTAAAGCAGTACCAAAATATACGGCGACAAATTGGCTATATGCCAGGTAAATTTTCATTATATCAAGATTTGACTGTTGAAGAAAATCTAAATTTCTATGCCTCTATTTTTGGGACTACATTAGAAGAAAACTATGACCTCATCAAAGGTATTTACCAACAAATAGAACCTTTTAAAAAAAGAAGAGCGGGTAAGCTATCTGGCGGAATGAAACAAAAATTAGCACTTTCGTGCGCTTTAATTCACAAGCCTAAAGTCTTGTTTTTAGATGAACCTACCAGAGGTGTAGATCCTGTTTCTAGGCAAGAACTTTGGAATATGCTTCAAAGCTTAAAGAAAGAAAAGATAACCATTTTGGTTTCTACTGCTTACATGGAAGAAGCACTTCTTTGCGACCGAATTTCATTAATGGACCATGGTAAAATATTGGCTACGAACAGCCCAGAAGGACTCATAGCTGATTTTGAAAAACCGTTGTACGCTATACGCTCGGGCAATTCATTTAAAATCATTAAAAAGCTTAAGGCTTATGAGCATGCCAACTCTGTTTATCCCTTTGGAGATTGGGTCCATTATACAGACCAACGTGATACGATTAACACTGCAGAAATAAAATCTTATTTGGAGAATAATGACACTCCCCATATAGAAATAAAACAGATAAAAGCAACCGTGGAAGATTGCTATATGTCACTTACCTCTAAAAATAAAAGTTATGAGCCAGCCTGAAACAGCATTTAGCATTTATGTAGAGAATCTGACCAAAAAATTCGATGATTTTGTGGCGGTAGACAAAATTACTTTCAATGTAAAAAAAGGGGAAATATTCGGTTTTTTGGGGGCTAACGGTGCTGGTAAAACTACAGCAATGCGAATGCTCATTGGTGTTTTAGAACCTACCAGTGGTAAAGGTGAAGTAGCAGGATATGATATTTTTAAAAACTCCAGAAAGCTTAAAAAACATATCGGTTATATGAGTCAAAAATTTTCATTGTATGATGATTTAACAGCAAAAGAAAACATGCGTTTTTTTGGAGGAATCTATGGACTTTCCAATAAAGAAATTAAAAATCGCACTAAAGAGCTACTGACCCATTTTAAAATGGAACATATTGAAGAAGAACGTATAAGCTCATTACCCTTGGGCTGGAAACAAAAATTGGCATTCTGTACTGCTTTAATGCATAAACCAGATGTAGTTTTTTTGGATGAACCTACTAGTGGTGTTGACCCTTCTATAAGAAGACAATTTTGGGAAATGATCTATGAAACAGCAGAAGGCGGTGTAACCGTATTAGTAACTACCCATAATATGGATGAAGCTGAATATTGCCATCGAATATCTATGATGGTAGCTGGACAAATGATTAAAGTGGATACTCCCCAAAATTTAAAAAACGAGTATAAACTAGATACAATGGCAGAAGTATTTCTCCATTTAGCAAAAGGGTATGAAAAGGAACATGCAATTACCTAAAAATGAATTGGTTTAGATCATTGAAGATATAAAAGAACAAAATGAAAAATTTCAAGATATTCAAAGGACTTGTTCGTAAAGAGTTTCTCCATATTTTAAGAGATTGGCGTTCCTTAACAATGCTATTGGGCATACCTATTGTCTTGGTATTACTATTTGGTTCTGTAATGACCATGGAAATTAAAGATGCCAATATTGCTATTGTAGATCATGCCAAAGATCACGATTCAAAAGAACTCATCAATTTAATTAGCACTTCAGAATTTTTCAAGTTGGTAAAATACCTAGATACTTCTGATGAGATTGATGAAGAATTTAAAAAAGGTACCATTCGTATGGCATTTGTTTTTGATAAAGACTTTGGTTATAAACTTCACCATGAGGGTCATGCTCAGATACAATTAATTGCCGATGGTTCTAAAATTTTGACCTCCCCTAGCCTAATCTCTTATGGTAAGATTATAATCAATAAACATATTGCCAGTAAAAATCCGCCTAGCGCCGCCGGTTATTATATTATACCAACGGTGCGTATGATGTATAATAAAAATCTTAATGGTAGGTATATGACGGTACCTGGTATTATGTCAACCGTTATTTTATTGGTGGGCGCACTAATGACCTCACTTTCAATTACAAAAGAAAAAGAATTAGGAACTTTAGAGCTATTATTAAGTACACCTATTAATCGCTTTCTTATAATGTTCGCGAAAATAGTGCCCTACCTAGTCACTTCATTTATAAGCGCCTTATCTATAATTTGGGCGGCAAAATATGTATTTGAAGTACCGGTATCTGGTAGTATGGGACTTTTGATATTGAATACCGTTCTCTACATTCTTACAGCTCTTGCCTTAGGATTATTGATATCAACTTTCGCAAATTCTCAGCTTACAGCTATGATGATTACGATGACCTTATTAATGTTACCTACAGAAGTACTGTCGGGAATGACCTTCCCTACAGACAGTCTGCCATTAGTATTACAATGGATGGGCAAATTATTGCCTTCCACATGGTTCAACATTATAAGTAAAGGCATATTACTTCAAGGTGCTAAAGCAGATAATCTTTTATTTGAGACTACCATACTTGTGATAATGGTAATGGTATTTTATTTCTGGAGTGTCATACGTTTTAAACCCAGACTCCAATAACAATTAACCGTTAAAATACAGACCAATGCGTATCATAAGATTCATTATTGTCAAAGAATTTATTCAGATTTTTAGAAATCCTCTGTTGGTACTCATTATTTTGTCTCAACCTTTTATACAAGTGCTGTTATTAGGCACTGCGGGTGGTGATATTAACTATGCAAGTGTGTATGTTGTAGATGAAGATTTATCGTCTACTTCTAGAGAAATCATTTCTAAAATGGAGGGTTCAGATTTCTTTGATATTCGAGGGGCTTCTTTAACTATGAATGAAGCTTTTAAAGTAATGGAGTATAAGAACATTAATTTGATTGTACATTTTCCTCCAAATTTTGAAAAAAAACTACTTAAAGAACATAGCAGTAAAGTACAATTGGTCACCAATGCCATTGATGCTATTACCGCCAGTCTTACCTATGCTTACTCAAGTGAAATTATAGGTGCAGTAAATAAAGATGTGGCAATAAAATGGGGTTCAAAAAGCACCACCAATAAAGCATCAACCATTAGTATTCCATATTCTTACTGGTATAATAGAGCACTTATTAGTCAATATATAATGGTACCTGCTATGTGCGTTGCCATGGTTGTAATGATCACCATTCTATTATCAGGAATGAATATTGTAAAGGAAAAAGAAATTGGTACAATGGAGCAATTAAATGTAACCCCAATGCGGAAAACTCATTTTATAATGGGGAAAATAATTCCGGTTTGGATTATTAATATTGTACTCTTGGGTATTGGTTTAATTCTAAGTAGAGTTGTATTTCACGTACCTGTAGTAGGTAGCCTTTGGCTAGTATTCTTTTTATCGGGTGTTGTAATGTTTCTACTTTTGGCGGTGGGAGTTTTAATTTCGGTAATATCAAATACGCAACAACAAGCAATGTTTTTTACTTTTTTCATCATAATGATATTTGTGATTTTTGGTGACTTTATAACTCCTATAGATAATATGCCTACATGGGGTAAGGCTATGGCCGAATTAAACCCTCAAGCCTATTATTCTCGTATGATTCACTTGGTAATTACTAAAGGTAGTGGCATAAAAGATATTTTACCTGACCTGTTAAAGGTCTCTGGATTAACCTTTGCTACTTTAGCCCTTTCCCTATACATCTTTAATAAAAAGGATTAAAAATTCGACTGAGTTGACTTTTCACAGGTATCATCAATAGCACATACATAGTTAAGCATAAAGCCGTAAATGCAAACAAAAAGGCTATCGTAACTTACGATAGCCTTTTTGTTTAAACTTAACCTAAGATTTTAGTATTCGTCTTTCTTTAAAGCCGTAAAACCAGAAACAACATCAAAAAGTTCTTCATCAATAGAGCTTTGTCGTAATCTGTGATACGTATGCCCTATCTCTTCTAATAATTCTTCTATATTTTTCTCTGCACGTTGCATAGCATTTAACCTACTTAAATTTTCGCTAGCTAATGATTCTGTACAAGTTTTATAAAGTGTAACAAAAAGATACTCTCGTATTAAACGATGTATAAGTTCACCACCATCCCCTATTACTTCTGGCTGTTTTTGGGTAGGCCATTTTAACTGAGACTTTTCTTGAATCCATTTTTCATCTAACGGAAACAGACGTAATTTCTCTTGTTCATAAGAACCTTCATTAACCAAGTGGTTATGAAAAAGATAATATTCATCTATACTTCCGCTTCCGCGATTTTTTTCTACTTCTACTAGAATTGAACCTATAAGAGAAGTAATGGCATTAATAGAATTTGGAAGATTAAACTCCTTGGTTACCAACATCCCCATATCTTTTAATAATAAAGGAACCCTAACGCCAACGGTCCAAATTTCTAATGTACCCTCATGAGTAGATAAAGAATCTTGAACATATTGCGAAAGCGCATCATTAAACTGCCCAACAAACCCTTGATCTGATCCAAAAACAATTGCGCAAATAGATTTTTCACTTTTATTAGTATTGGCGATTCTGCTATTCTGCTGATTATCTAATCTAACATGTTTTAAATAGGCTACTAAACCTAAAGAAACATTATTCCAATAATCACCTAAAGACTCCATTGCCATTTCATATTGACCAATATTGGCAGCAGCCATTGCCTTCATAGTACGTACTATAGAATTCAGATCTTTGGCTCCGGTAATTTGTCTTGTTAAGCTTTCTAACGAATCCATAGTTACATATTTATGTGATTACAATGCTTATTGAAATTCTTTGAGTGCAGCCGCTGTAGTCTTTAAAACAAGTTCTATAGCTGCATCATCTAAACCTCTATCGGTATACAAAGATTTATGAATAGTATCTGGTAAAGTGGCTATACTTTTAATAACCGCCTTTTCAGCTTTACTCATGTTTTCTATTGTTATGTCATCAAAGAATCCGTTTGTTAATGCTAAAAGAACACCTATTTGTTCTGCAACAGATAAAGGTTGAAGTTCATTCTGCTTTAAAATTTCACGAATACGCTTACCATGCTCAATAACCTTTTTTGTTTCCTCATCTAAATGAGAACCAAAACGGGCAAAGGTTTCTAATTCTTCGAACTGTGAAAATCCAAGTTTCAAAACACCTGCTATAGATTGATAAGCCGATAATTGCGCTTTACCACCAACACGAGAAACAGATTTACCCACCTCAACAGCAGGTAAAATACCAAGTTCAAATTGTTTGGGCGATAAATAAATTTGACCGTCAGTAATTGAAATTAAATTAGTGGGAATATATGCCGACATGTTCTGCGCTTCAGTCTCTATTATAGGTAGAGCAGTTAATGACCCGCCGCCGAGCTCTTCACTTAAATGAGTAGAACGTTCTAATAATCTAGAATGTATATAAAATATATCTCCGGGGAATGCCTCTCTTCCTGGTGGTCTTTTTAATAAAAGGGATAGTTCTCTATATGCTCTAGCATGGTTTGTTAAATCATCATATACAATGAGCACATCATTACCCATTTCCATAAAATATTCAGCAATACTAGTTGCTGCATAAGGAGCTATATATTGTAACCCAGGACTATTATTACCTTCTGTAACCATAACAACGGTATATGCCATTGCCCCATTTTCTTTTAAATCTGCAACTACCTTTGCAACCGCAGAAGCTCGTTGCCCTATGGCACAATAGACACAGATAACATCTTTATCTTTTTGATTAACGATAGTATCTATTGCAATAGCAGTTTTACCTGTTTGTCTATCCCCTAAAATTAATTCTCGTTGTCCCCTACCTATGGGTATGAGTGCATCTATAACCTTAATACCGGTTTGCAGCGGCATGCTTACACCAGAACGATCCATAATTGGAGTAGCATTTCGTTCTATGGGCAATCTTTTATCATAAGCAATAGCCCCTTTTTCGTCCATTGGTCCTCCTAAAGGACCTATTACCCTACCTATAAGGGATTTACCCACAGGAACATCCATAACCCGATTGGTACGTTCTACAAGGTCACCCGCATTTAAATCTGAATCTTCACCTAAAAGAATAGCACCAATTTCCTCTTCTTCAATACTAAAAGCAATACCATATAAATTACCAGGAAATTTCAATAACTCCTCATACCCAACATTGGGTAAACCTGATACTTTGACCACACCAGCTGAAACACTGGTAACCCGACCCACTTCTTTTGGGGCTAATTTAAACTCATGATCGGTTCTATTTTTAGCAAGCTCATTGAACGTATCATCTAATAAGCTTTTGTAGTCCGTTACACCCATATTATATAATTTTATTTGGTCGCTACTTCAACATCTTCTGCAAACGACCCTAAATATTCTGCAACGCTCCAAGACAATTTGTACCCATTTGTTAAAATTTCAATACCGTTAATAAGCTCTGGTTGTATTTTAAATTCAAAAGTACTATCGGTTTTCAGCAAGCTACCTATCGCTTTTTTTACGAGAGCTCGTTGTTCCCCAGATAAAGCAAAGGCACTTTGAACCAGTATAGCTTTACCACCTTTTAAAGCTTCTGAAAATTTTGTTTTTTCATCAGCTTTTAGGCCATTTAATCGTTTTAAAAAAACAGCAACAGTCTGATCTTCTAAGCTAACGGATGAAAGGTCTTTCAATGTTTTTCTTGCAATGTCAAGAACTTCACCTTTTAATCTTTTAGTCACGTTGTCATTTTTAATAGCTTGATCCTCGGTAAATGCTTTTTCTAAACTATTTTTAAGCTTGTTAGCTTCATCTCTAGCAGTAGCTTTTAATCTATCTGCTTCTGCTTTAGCTTCATCAGCTGCCTTTTGCATTAATACATCTTTCTCTTTATTGAAAATTTCGTTTTTATGGTTAAATTCATCTTTAGCTTGATCTGCTTCTTTCTTTTGAGATTCAGCAGCTAAAAGTTGTTTCTTAATATTCGATTCCCGTTCATCTATTGCAGATAAAATAGGTCGATAAAGAAATTTTTTCAATAACCACATCAACACCACAAAATTGATGATTTGAGCTATTACAGTAAACCAGTCGATTTTCATATTTGTAGTATTATGCGATGAAATGGTTCCAGAACGGATTGGCAAAAATTAAAATCATTGAAATCACAAAACAATAGATTGCCAAAGATTCTAACATAGCCAAACCCACAAACAACGTACGGGTTACAGTCTGACTTGCATCTGGTTGCTGCGCCATAGAACTTAAGGCGGTAGAAATAGATTTACCTTGACCTAGAGCCGGTATCATACAGCCAATTCCTGTGGTTAAGCCGGCAGTAATGATTGATACCATTGCTATTATTGTAGTATTATCCATAGTATTAAATTTTATAGTTTTTATTTTAAATTTTGAATTGAAATTGCCTTCTTATTAAGTTTCTGCTACTATTAATTTTTTAGCCTTATTCTTTCGCCGTGACTTCTTCTTGTCTGATTCTTCGGTTGCCGCAGCGATATAAACTGTTGCTAAAATGCTAAAGATATACGCCTGTATAATTCCTGTAATTAATCCTAATACGGTCATTAACACCGGAAAAAACAATGGGGCAATACTTAAGAGAATAGTGACAATCAAACCACCACTCATAATATTACCAAAGAGACGAACAGCCAATGCCAACGTTCGTGATATTTCACTAATGATATTAAAGGGTAGCATGATGAATGTTGGCTCTATAAATGTTTTCAAATATTGTATAACACCATTCTCTGCTATACCAAAAATGGGTGTTGCAAGAAAAACACATAACGCCAAAGCTGCAGTTGTAGATAGCGAGCTTGTAGGCGGTTCATAACCAGGGAAAATGATACACAAATTGGCAAAAGCAATAAAAATGAACAAAGTGCCTATAAAACCAAGGAATTTCTCTGATTTCTTTAAACCCACTTCTTTTATCTGTTGGTTCATACCCGTTACAAGCATTTCTAAAATGCATTGCCATCGTGATATTTTTAAACCTGTTTGTAGTTTTCTGGTTATTAGAACAGCTGTAAGAACCAACACCAGCATCAATACCCAAGTGGTTACCAATGTTAGATTGATGGTTATAAAACCATTCTGCCAAAATATTGTTTCGTCTGGACTAAGTTCCATCTTACTCTTGTTTGTCTATTGTTATAGGTTTCATCTCTTTTATTTTGGTCATACGAACAACAACAAACCGAGCTATTATAAAGCCTAAGAGACAAATCAGCATATACTTTAAACTATGCTGACCCATATAATAAAAGCCCAATAGCGTAATGCCTACTCGTATAAACAAACTCCCTATATACCAAAGTACAGGATTTTTTGAATCAAGCATTTTCTTTGAAGTAAACCAAAGTCCTCCAAAAAATAGGAGTCCTAGGCACGAGCCACCTAACAGTACCAATAAAGTCATAAGTAAATCATTCATTCTTTTTATTTTTATGTTCGTGCATTGATTTATTTTCTTTGTCTATCCATTGCCAAGCAAGTGCGCAACCAACAAATAAACCGCCTATTAATAAGGTTAGCGTCCAGGAAAAAGTCTGCGGATAATCTTTATCTAACCAAACCCCTAATACGGCTCCAAATACGGTTGGTACTGCAACAGACCAACCCACCATACCAAAAGTTCCAAATCCTCTCCATTCACTTCTTTTCTCTTCATTTCTGGCATATAACATTTGCCGTTCTTTATTATCTACCTCATCTAAAAAACTGCTCTTTTTATTATCGCTAGTCTTATTCATTATTGACGAAGTTTTTTAATACCATGAATAAATTCACTTTCTAATTTGGCAACAGCCTTTCGCATATCTCTTTCCTCTTCATCTAAATTCACAAATTGGTTCGCTACCGCGTTTCTAAGTTGACCTAGGTCTGCCCCGGCTATAGCATTTCTTACAGATACCTCCACATAACCGTCTCGCTTTGTTAAAATACCTTCATCTAATGCTACAAAGTGTTCTTGTCCATTTTTTGTTTCATAGGTTAAAATACCAGGTACCAAAGCAGCTACACAATCTAACCTTTGCTGTAAAAACCCATAAGAACCAGCGTTGGTATCTACTACAATGCGCTGCACATCTGAGATTTTCAGAAATATCTTAAACGGAAGTAGAATATGTAGCTCCATTATTTTTGGTTTTAAGTCTATGCTTTTGCAGTTTCTTTTTTATCAGCATCGGTGATATTTTCTTCTTTCTTCTGTTCTTTTTTGGCTTTTTCTATTGCCTCTTCAATAGTACCGATCATATAGAAAGCAGACTCTGGTAAATCTTTAAACTCATCGTTGAGAATACGCTCACACCCGTCAAGGGCATCTTCTAATTTGACACCTTTTCCTTTAAGTCCACTAAACTGTTCTGTTGTAAAAAAGGGTTGTGTAAAAAAGCGTTCTAAGCGTCTAGCCCTATTAACCGTTGCACGATCTTTTACAGAAAGTTGTTCTAAACCAAGCATGGCTATAATATCTTTTAGCTCTTCGTATTGCGCTAGTGTTTGTTTTATTTGTTGTAAAAGGTGGTAATGACGCTCACCTATAACACCCGGTGTTGCCATTTTAGAGCTAGACTGTAATAAATCTATAGCAGGAAAAAGTCCTTCTCCAGCCCTCTTTCTTGATAATGTAATAGAGGCTGAAAGATGAGAAAAGGTATGTACAGCAGCAGGATCAGTTAAATCATCTGCTGGAACATAAACCGCCTGTATACTAGTAATAGCACCTGTAGTGGTATTCGCTATACGTTCTTCAAATTTTGAAAGTTCGGTACCCAATGTTGGTTGGTAACCTAGTCTTGATGGCATTTGCCCCATAAGACCAGAAACCTCCATACCCGCTTGAATAAACCGAAATACATTATCTACAAGTAAAAGAACATCGCGGTGCTCTTCGTCCCTAAAATATTCTGCCATGGTTAAAGCAGCGTGCCCTACACGAAAACGTGCTCCGGGTGGTTCGTTCATTTGTCCGAACATCATCACCATATCTTTCAATACATCGGCTTTTTTCATATCGTGATACAACTCATGTCCTTCACGGCAACGTTCACCAATACCACAAAACATACTTATACCTTGGTGATAGCCTACCATATTATGAATCATCTCTGTAAGCAGAACTGTTTTACCAACACCTGCTCCACCAAACAAACCTGCGTTACCACCATGTTGTAAGGGTACCATTACATCAATAGCCTTTATTCCTGTTTCAAAAATTTCTGATTTTGTAGATCGTTTTGATAACGGCGGCGGTAATTGGTGTACGCTATTTCGTTTCATTTCTGGCAACGCATCTCCATGATCTATGGCATTACCAAAAACATCGAACATGCGCCCCATTATTTCCTTTCCAACAGGTACGGTCAACTGTCCTCCATTTGTCTGTGCCTGCATACCTCTTGCCAAACCTTGTGTTGGGGTCAATGCTATACCTCTAATTCTATTATCATCTAATTGAGATAGTACCTCAATAGCTATAGCATTATCTGGACCTGTATGGATTAATGTATTAATAGATGGTAAATTTTCATCAAACCAAATATCTACTACACTACCACGTACAGCAACTACTCTACCCAAGTTTAAATCGCTCTCATCAAGTTTTAAGGTCGTTGCCATAGTATTCTGTTCTTGTAAATAAAGTAGTAAAGGTATTTCTACATCAACCGATTGTAAATGACCTAGGTCAGTACTCTTTTTTTTTACGTATGACTCAGGTCATTTGCATTACTAATGAAACAGTTGAAATTCGTAATCAGAAATCTTGGTCTATAGACCTTATAAATCTTTAGCGATGAAAAATTACATACGTCATTTTAACGAAATCAATATTAACGATGTACCAACTGTAGGAGGAAAAAATGCCTCTTTAGGAGAAATGTTTCAAAAGCTGACATCTAAAGGAGTACAAGTACCTGATGGGTTTGCTACTACCGCAGAAGCATATTGGCATTTTTTACAAGAAGTGCATATTAAAGATGAGATTTTTGGTCTTTTAGAAAATTTGAATACTAAAGATTTCTCTAATCTTAAGGAAATTGGAGAAAGTGTAAGAAATGCAATTCTAGCAACAGAAATCCCTCAAGACATCCAAGATTCTATAAATGAAGGATATGATTTTTTAGCCAATAAATATAAAGGTGATATTTCTTTAGCAGTAAGAAGTAGTGCCACTGCAGAAGATTTACCAAGTGCAAGTTTTGCTGGTCAGCAAGACACGTATTTAAACGTAAAAGGGAAAAAAGATCTAATAGATGCCTGTAAAAGATGTTACGCATCTTTATTCACCAATAGAGCTATAAAATATAGAGAGGATAATGGTTTTGATCATACCAAAGTAGCATTATCTATTGGTATACAAATGATGGTACGTTCAGATCTAGCTGCATCTGGTGTCAATTTCACCTTAGATCCAGATACCGGTTTTGACCAAGTTGTAATGGTTTCAAGTATCTACGGACTAGGTGAAAATATTGTTCAAGGCAGTATTAACCCCGATGATTATTTTGTTTACAAGCCTAGCCTAAAAAACGGCATAGAACAACCTATTATTTCTAGACGTTTGGGTAGTAAGGAAAAAACCATGGTCTATGATAAAACGGGCAGTGGAATTATAAATCTTGACACTCCGGTAGAGAAACAAGAACAATATGTACTTACAGATGACGAGGTTGTTAAACTTGCAAAATGGGCGATGATCATTGAAGATCATTACCAACACCCTATGGATATAGAATGGGCAAAAGATGGAATTACCAATGAACTCTTTATTGTTCAAGCTAGACCAGAAACCGTTCAAAGTAATAAGAAAGACAAACTAAAAATTAAAACGTACACCTTACGCAACAAGAGTAAAGAAATTACTCAAGGTATGGGTCTGGGCAACAAAATAGCATCTGGCAAAGCACGCATATTACACAGTCCAAAAGAATCTGACAAGCTACAAGAAGGCGAAATACTGGTTACGGAACGTACCAACCCAGATTGGGATCCAATTCTAAAAAAAGCAGCAGGTATCATTACTAATCAAGGCGGTAGAACTAGCCACGCGGCAATCGTTGCTCGTGAAGTAGGCGCTGCTGCTATTGTTGGCAGTAACAATGCAACAGAGGTTATAAAAGATGGGCAAGAAATTACCATATCATGTGCTGAAGGCGATACAGGTATAGTGTATGATGGTCTTTTAGATTGGGATGAAAAAGTAATTGACCTTTCTACTTTAGGAAAACCAAAAACACAACCAATGCTTATTCTGGCAGATCCAGATCAGGCATTTAAATTCTCTTTCTATCCTTCTGCAGGAGTTGGGTTAATGCGTATGGAATTTGTCATTAATAATTCTATTCAAATTCACCCAATGGCTTTAAAACATTTTGATTCTTTAAAAGATCAGGCTGTAAAAGATAAAATTCAGAAGCTAACACACCACTACCCGGACAAGGCAGATTATTTTGTACACAAACTTGCGGAAGGTATTGGTACTATTGCAGCTGCTTTTTACCCTAAAGATGTTATTGTTCGTACCAGTGATTTTAAAACGAATGAATATGCAAACCTTATAGGTGGTACAGAGTTTGAACCTGTAGAATCAAACCCAATGCTCGGTTTTAGAGGAGCTTCTAGATATTACAATCCAAAATACCAAGATGCCTTTGCCTTAGAATGTAAAGCGTTGAAAAGGGTAAGAGAAACCATGGGATTCACCAATGTAAAAATTATGATTCCGTTTTGCCGTACGTTAAAAGAAGCTGACAAAGTAGTTGGTGTTTTAGAAGAAAATGGCTTAAAAAGAGGCGAAAACGGACTTCAACTTTATATGATGACCGAAATCCCTAACAACATTATACTAGCAGAACAATTTGCAAAATACTTTGATGGCTTTTCAATTGGCTCAAATGATTTAACCCAATTGACTTTAGGTGTAGATAGAGATTCTGAATTGTTGAGCGATATTTTTGATATTAATGATCCAGGGGTAAAACAAATGATTGCCATGGTGATTAAATCCGCAAATAAAACAAATACTAAAATTGGACTTTGCGGTCAGGCACCAAGTGATTATCCGGAATTTGCTCAATTTCTTGTTGAGACTGGGATCAACTCTATATCCTTTAATCCAGATGCGTTGATTTCAGGTATCAAAAACATAAACAAAGCAGAAGAAAATATAGTTGAATACGGCATGGCCGAAAGCAGCAATTAATGCCACTTTAGAATTTAAAAATGAAAATAGCAATATTCAACGTTCATAATTGGGAGAAAGATTATTTACAAAGTGCTAATCAAGATAAGCATGAACTTAAAATGTTTGATACTTATCTAACTTTAGATACTGTAGATTTGGCTAAAGAGTGTGATGCCATTTGTATTTTTACCGAAGACAATGCTTCTGCTCCTATTTTAAATAGGTTACATGAACTTGGTGTTAAGTACGTAGCCTTGCGTACTGCAGGTTTTAATAATGTTGATGTGCCACATGCACAGAAATTGGGTATTCGTATAGCACGAGTACCCGAATATTCTCCCTATGCAATTGCTGAATTTACGGTAGGTGTCATGCTTGCGCTTAACCGAAAATTAGTAAGAACCCATTACCGAATCATGGAAATGAATTTTTCATTGAACGGTCTGGTAGGTTTTGACATGAACGGTAAAACAGTAGGTATCATTGGTACAGGTAAAATTGGGAGCGTAGTAGCAAAGATTTTACATGGCTTTGGCTGTAAACTATTGCTATATGACATTTTTGAGAACAATTCCCTAGTTGAAAATTACGAGGCTACTTATACAGATTTAGATTCCTTAGTTGAACAATCTGATATCATCACCTTACATGCACCTCTAAATAAAAACACACATCATCTTATCAATGCCAATAGCATTTCTAAAATGAAAAAAGGAGTGATGTTAATCAATGCAGGTCGTGGAGGTTTACTCAATACCCAAGATGTTATAAACGGTTTAAAAAGTGGACAAGTAGGATACTTTGGTATGGATGTTTATGAGGAAGAAAAAGGACTCTACTTTGAAGACCACTCGGAAGATATTCTTCAAGACGATGCCATAGCGCGGTTAATGACACTTAGAAATGTATTGATAAGTAGTCACCAAGCATTTTTGACAGAAACTGCACTCCAAAACATATCAAGAATCACCTTTGAAAATCTTGAATGTATGGAAAAAGGTGATGCTTGTAAAAATGAAATTAAAATAGCTTAACATGGGTAGATTAGTATTGGTAAGACACGGTAAAAGTTTATGGAACGTAAAAAATGTTTTTACTGGATGGACAGATATTGACTTGGCACCAGAAGGAAAAGAAGAAGCTAAAATAGCCGGAGAACTTATTAAATCTAATCTTATAGACATTGATATTTGTTTCTCCTCCTATCTAAAAAGAGCGATACGAACTGCTTTGATCTTATTGGAAACTGCAGAAATGATGCATGTAGACTGCAAGTATAGCTGGAAGCTGAACGAAAGACATTATGGAGATTGGCAGGGAAAAAATAAGGACGACGTATTAAAAGAGGTAGGAGAAGATTTTTTTCTAAGTGTACGAAGAGGTTATGATACCCCACCACCTAGCCTACCTGCATTTGACAAAAGAAGTCCTGAATATGATTCTAATTACAAGGCTTTAGATTCGTCTATTTTACCATTGGCAGAATCATTGAAAGACACTTCAAAAAGAGTCATCAACTATTTTTTTGAAGCGATTGCACCAGAATTAGCTCAAGGTAAAACCGTATTAATTGCTGCTCATGGTAACTCTTTACGAGCATTAATTGAGTTTTTAGAACATATTTCAACAGAAGATATAGCCAAGTTAGAAGTCGCAACAGGTATACCCCATTTGTATGAGTTTGATGAAAAGTTAAATGTAATAGATCACTATAAATTAAAATAGTAGATATGGCCCGTATAATAACACTAACCGTAAGTCCTGCAATAGATAAAAATACCACAGTAGCAGGAATAAGACCTAATTCCAAATTACGCTGTACCGAGCCTACTTTTGACGCAGGTGGTGGCGGAATAAATGTATCTAGAGCTATTCAAAACCTAGGCGGCTCATCACTCTGCAGTTACTTTGCAGGCGGACCAAATGGGGCATTCTTAAAACACCTATTAGATGAAAAAAACATAGAACAATCTATCATTGAAATAGAGGGTTTTACCCGTGAAAATTTAGCAGTTACGGATACAAGCACTAATCAACAATTTAGATTTGGAATGCCAGGTCCTTCCATTAAAAAGGTAGAATGGCAGAACGCACTAAAACAACTTGAATTACAGCTCGAAAAAGATGATTACCTGGTCGCAAGCGGCAAGTTACCGCCTAATGTACCTGATGACTTTTATATAAAAGTAAGTCATATCGCAGAAATTAAAGGAGCTAAATTTATTCTTGATACTTCTGGCGAACCTTTATTGAAAGCTGCCAATTCTAAAGTTTATATGCTTAAGCCAAACTTAGCAGAACTTGGTATGCTTTGTAACGAACCCTCTATTACAGACTTAAAATTAAAATCATTGGCAAAAGCGTTTTTGGAGAATCATGATTGTGAAATTCTTGTTGTTTCACTCGGTCCAAAAGGTGCCTTACTTGCCACTAAAGATGAAATGGCACAAATACCTGCTCCTGTAGTTCACCAAAAAAGTACCATTGGTGCAGGTGACAGTATGGTTGCAGGAATGGTTATGAGTCTTATTTGGGAAAAATCTTTTAGTGACATGGTCAGATATGGTGTAGCATGCGGAACCGCAGCTACAATGCACCATGGTACACAGCTATGTTTTAAAAAAGATGTGGACAAATTGTATGATTGGATTAAAAACCAAAAATCTATCTAAGGAACAAATTAAAATACGCGTAATGGAACTTGAAAAATATTTAAAAGAAGAAACCTTCTACTTACTGGATCATGAATGTACTACAATCCCTAAAAAAAATATTCACCTACCAGGTCCAGATTTTGTGGATAGGATAATGGCATCTACAGATAGATCTAATAGAGTATTAGGCAGTTTACAGCAACTATTTAATCATGGTAGACTAGCTGGTACTGGGCATCTTTCCCTATTACCGGTAGATCAAGGTGTAGAACATTCTGCAGGTGCTAGCTTTGCGCCAAATCCTGCATATTTTGATCCAGAAAATATTGTGAAACTTGCCATAGAAGGTGGTTGTAATGCAGTTGCTTCTACATTAGGGGTATTAGGTGCCGTTTCAAGAAAATATGCCCACAAAATACCCTTTCTAGTTAAACTGAACCATAACGAGCTACTTACCTACCCTAATACTTTTGACCAAATCTATTTTGCCCAAGTAGAACAAGCTTGGAATATGGGTGCTGTAGCTGTAGGTGCCACTATCTATTTTGGCTCTCCAGAATCTGATAGACAAATTCAAGAAACTACTAAAGCTTTTAGACGGGCGCATGAGTTAGGTATGGCTACTGTACTTTGGTGCTACCTTCGTAATGATGCGTTTAAAACAGACAAAGACTACGCTGTAAGTGCAGATTTAACGGGACAAGCAAACCATCTTGGTGTTACCATTGAGGCAGATATCATAAAACAGAAACAGCCAAGTAATAATGGTGGTTTTCTGGCTTTAGATAATTTCGGAAAAACAAGTGATCTTGTATATAGCAAGCTCACTACAAACCACCCAATAGATTTAACTAGGTACCAAGTTGCAAATTGTTATATGGGGCGCGCCGGACTTATTAATTCTGGTGGAGCTTCAGGAGAAGATGACTTCGCCGCTGCGGCACGTACAGCCGTAATTAATAAAAGAGCTGGTGGAATGGGATTAATTTCTGGTAGAAAAGCATTTCAAAGATCTATGAAAGATGGTGTACAATTACTACATCTTATACAAGATATTTATTTAGACCCAGAAATTACAATCGCCTAATTACATAATATGAAAACGACAGAAAGACTTTCTATACCTATAGGTCAAACATCTTTAATACCATTAGCAGTAGCTAATAAATATAAAATAAGCACAAAAAATAGTTTTGTACTAGCTGGTGACATTGGAGGAACAAAAACCAACCTTGCACTTTTTGAATATAATGATGGGCAACTATTTCAAATAAAGCAAAACTCATATAAAACCAAAGATTATACTTCGTTATTAGAAATCATCAAAGAATTCGAAATAACTGAAATGAACAAAATCGACAGTATTTGTTTTGGCGTTGCAGGTCCTATTACAAAGGGTAAAGTTCATGGCACTAATTTTCCTTGGGACATAGATACTGAAGAACTCATTAAAGCGCTTAACCTTAACTCTATTTATTTAATCAATGATATGGAAGCAAATGCGTATGGTCTCGCTGCGCTAGATGAAAAAGATTTAGACCCTTTAAAGTATGGTTCACAAATAGAAGGCAATGCAGTGATTATTTCTCCTGGTACCGGTTTGGGAGAAGCAGGCTTATATTGGGACGGCAAAGCGTATCATCCATTTGCTACCGAAGGGGGACATTGTGATTTTAGCCCTAGATATGATTTTGACCTTGAGATATGGAAATACTTTCAACAAAAATATGGTCATGTCAGTTGGGAACGTCTATTGTCAGGACAGGGTATTAGAGATATCTACCAGCTTATACGAAATGTAAGCGGTGTCAAAGAAACCGATGATTTTATAGCTAAAATGGCTAAAGAAGATCCTGCCGCAGTTATTACCAAAACTGCATTGGCCGGGACTGATCCCGTCTGTGTGGAAACACTAGAGTTATTTATTCGATTTTTAGCCATAGAAACATCTCAACTTGCCTTAAAGTTTAAAGCAACAGGCGGTATCTATATTGGAGGTGGAATTATGCCAAAAATAATTAAGGGGATGAATCGGGAAGTATTTACCGATAATTTCATGCAATCCGGTAGACTGAATTCTCTTTTAGAAATGGTACCGGTAAATGTTATTTTAAACGAAAATACAGCATTATTAGGGGCTGCTTATTTTGCTACAATGTCAATAGTATAAAACTTAAAACTACTTTAGGCTTTTCATCCTAAAGTAGTTTTAAATTACCGTTTTTATAATTTAAAATTTATCGGCATTTACATCAAACTCAATGACTTTAAAAAGTTGTCTTCTATTGTTTTTCGTATTTGCAATAAATTGAACAATATCTTTTTCAAGCTCTTTATGTGCGCTTCTAAACGATTTAATTTCTTGATGTTCACTATCATCTATAACCTCAGCTAAGTATGCCAAATGCTTCTTAATCCTTTGTAAGAGCTCATTACAATCTCTTGTATCTTTTAGAATACTTTCCCCTACCCTAGTTATATTATCTAAATTATCTTTAACAGTTGTCCAGGTAAAATATTTATCTTCAAGATGTCGTAAAAATTTAAGATCATCTTTATAAAATAACAGTTCAGATTGCCAGTGCTCTGTTAAAATATATAGTTCTTCTAAACTTCCAATATCTATAAAATCTCCCTTAGGTCTACTTCTTAAATATTCCATTTAGTTTATTAATTAAAACCTTTATTTATATATTACTATTCCAATTTATTCTAAAACTAGTAATGGTATTTTAGAACTTAAAATGAGTTTTTGGGTAAGTTCAGCATCAGATGAGTTACCACTTTCAGAATGATTTCTAGGAAGTATGGTTACAAGATCAATCTCATTTTTTATAGCGTAAGTATAAATACCCTCTAAAATATCATCGTTTTTTATGAATGCGCGTTCTTGATAAAATGTTTCTAGATAATACTCAATGGCGCTTTCGTTTTTTTCTTCCTCTTTACTATAACCATATAAAATAGGCTCATTCTCAACGGTCAGTACATTAACTTTAGCATTACATTTACGGGCTATCATTAGAAGAGCCCCTAGCCTTTTAGTATCATCAATTTCCTCTTTACCAATCACTAAGGCAATATTTGCTAGACTGTATTCATTAAAATTTTTAGGGACTACTAAAACGGGACAATTACATGCTAAAACAAGTTTAGCCGTATTGGTGTGCTGATTATCACCTAATTTATTATCACCAGCAGTTCCCATAATAATTAAATCTATTTTGTCTTTTTTCTTAATTTCCAATAAAGTGTCAACAAGTTTGCCCTCCTGTATTTCCCATTCAATTTTATGCTGAAGAAGATGAGCATACTTCTCCTCTAAGTTCTTAAAATTTTCCGGGGACAACTGTAGATTACAATTTCCAGAAACGTACGCCAATACAATTCTTACGTGGTCTAGTCTACCAACGAAACTTACAGCATAATCAAGAGCATTTCTTGAGGCTTTCGTAAAATCGAATGGAATCATTATAGTTGAAATTTTGTCCATGATTTAATAATTTAGAGATGACTTTTGTAAGTCAATTAATTAAAAATAGATTCTGTTGTTTAAATTAATAAAGGGCATTTATTGAACCATTGATCATATTACTCAAGTATAAACCCAAATACCCAATATGCTTAATGCTCCAGTTTAGGTTTAACGATCTTCCATTTATTGGATTCATCTTTGACTTTTAATAAATCTGAAGAGATTATCTGTGCATGTAATTCAGGTAATTCATATAGCTTTTTTGACATAATGATATTTTGTCTTTCTTGAATAGGCCACAGTAGTTCGCCTTTTTCATTGACCACGATCTCGGTAAAGGCATAATCGTAAATATTCAATTGAAAAGAATTTTTACCACGCAACGCTTTACTCTCATAAATACCAACAGCATAACCATTATTGAACTGGCTAACATTTAAAAATTCAGCAGCCACAACTACTTTACCTGTTTTATCTATAAAACCATATCTAGCAATACCATCATCTTGCATTCTTTTTATAGAACAGAGTCCGTTAACGAATTGAGGAAATCCTATTCCCTCAATACCAATATTCATAGTATTAGGAGTCTTATTCCAAACTAAATCATCCCTGAACGCTATAACCAACTTACCTTCTTCATTTATAAAACCCCATTGGTTTCCCTTTTTAACAGCAGCTAAACCTTCATTAAAAGGTGCTACTTCATCTAGATTACCTACTAAAGGTTTATTGAGTTCTTCAAGAGATTGTGCAAAACCCAATAAGGGTATTAATAACAACAAAGCAATATTTATTATGTGTTTCATGATTTATGATTTAATGTTCATTCAAAACTATGTACATCAAATAAATACTGAAATGACTTGGGTCAGTTGGGTTACTTTGATAAATTAAATCTCCAGAACAGGAGTGTAAAAACTGTAGAATGACAGGCAAAAGAGCACTTTGTCATTTTTATTCATTTTAAGACTACTGACCTAGGTCATCTATAAGCCTAAAGATTTAGAATAATTTTGACTGAGTTTAATTTTAAAATATTGAATCATGATAAAAGACCATTCTAAACATTATAATGATCTAGTTCATTTAATTGGGGAACTAGGTGAAAAAATACCTGAAACCATAGGTGGTTTCAATAGCCTGCATAAGGCTAGTACTGCAGAAGGTGTGCTATCATCAAAAACAAAAGAGCTCATTGCCTTAGGTATTGCCATAACTGTTCGTTGCGATGGTTGTATTGCATTTCACGTACATGATGCAATAAAAGCTGGTGCTAGTTCTGAAGAAATAGTGGAAACTATTGGTGTTGCCGTAATGATGGGTGGTGGACCAGCTCTTATGTATGGCTGTGAAGCACTTGAGGCATTAAACCAATTTATAGTATTAGAAGACTAATTAAAATATCTTATTATGAAAGCAACAATTAACAATTCAGATTTACATTTTGAACACAAACAATGGGAGTCTGAGCTAGCCTTTTGGAAGGATGAACTAAAAACTTTCAATGACAGATTAGGTGAACTGGCAGCTCGTTGGACAGATAAAGATGTACTAAAGCAACTTGAACATTATCAAAACGAATTTATTTTACATGGTAATGTAATAGAGGATCTACAAGAGAGTATTGAAAAACACGAATTAAATATTGCAAATCATGAATCTTCATTAGATATAACAATGACGAACACGCACATGGATGTTCGAAATAAAATGGAAGCCGAAAGACAAATTTATATTGATCTTAAAAAAGAGTTCTTTAAGTTTTTATCAAAATATATGTAAAACAACATAGTAAGGGTTGTGTTCAGCAATCTTAACTAAAAAGGTTTGAAAAAAGCACGTTATTAGTTTCTATTCTAGAAATTAATAGCGTGCTTTTTAAATTGAATTAATAGATCAATTTCATGCTATACAATCCTGCTCAGATATATTTTAATAGTAGACTTTTTACTTAAAAAAACACTACACTCATTGCCATAGCAAAGTTTAGCAATCCAAAATTAAATAGCTTTTTTTCTTGCACCTGACCTAGGTCAGGCTATGCTACAACGTCTTACAATACATTTGAATATTGATTGAAACTCTAAGAGTTTAGATGAATAGAAATAAAAATCGTAAAACGAGAATTATGAACACAATATTAGATTCAGCTCAAAAGGCTATAAAAAACTGGTGGATATCCATTTTAATAGGAATTCTATATGTTGGTATTGGGGTGTGGGTTATGCAAACCCCTTTAGAAAGCTATATATCGCTAAGTATCATATTCAGTATGTTCATTCTTGTATCTGGTATTTTCCAAATTGCTTTTTCCATTTCCAATAAAAGTGAAATGAAAGATTGGGGCTGGTATTTATCAGGAGGTGTTTTAGATTTATTAATTGGCATATTGCTCTTGACCCACCCAATGATGACCATGGCTATTTTGCCACTTTATATAGGGTTTTGGTTACTCTTTCAAAGTACATTATCTATAGGGCTCTCTTTTCAATTAAAATCTTTTGGAATCCTAGGTTGGGGTTGGTTATTATTTTGGAGCATTATCACCCTTTTATTTTCATTCCTACTATTGTTCAATCCAATTTTCGCGGGCTTAAGCATTGTATACATGACTGCCTTCGCATTAATTACTGCAGGGGTTTTCAGAATCTTTCTAGGAATCAATCTTAAGAAAATAGGTAAAAATCTATAAGACACTTTCACTAAAACATCAAAATCAATTCATTAGGGTGTTTTGATATAAACTAAAAATGAATCAGAATTAAAAATAAAAATCATGGGAAAAGTAACAGAAAAATTCGACAAAGTATTAAATGCATCACCATTCCCAGGGCATGTAGATCATGCTCCAGATGCTAGTAAAGAAGTAGTCCGCAATTCTAAAGATCAACCTATGCCTTTTGCTGATCTTACTGGGAACTACCAACGTAATAAAGGTATACCCACTAAATCTTTTATAAACAGTAAGGTTTATATTGTAGGTACTGGTATTGCTGGTCTGTCTGCTGCATATTACTTTATAAGAGATGGGCACATACCCGGAAAAAATATAATTTTTCTTGACAAAATAGCTATTGAAGGCGGTTCTTTAGATGGATCAGGAAATGCTAAAGATGGCTACCTTATAAGAGGTGGTAGAGAACTGGAAATGAACTATGAGAATTTATGGGATCTTTTTCAAGATATACCTGCTCTAGAAATGCCAGCTCCTTATAGTGTATTAGACGAATTTCGTTTATTAAATGATAACGACCCCAATTATTCAAAAGCTAGGTTAATTAATAATAATGGAGAAGTACTAGATTTTAGCAAATTTAATTTGGACAAACTAGATCAATTAGCTGTTGTAAAACTGTTACTTAAAAAGAAAGAAGAGCTAGATGATGTTACTGTTGAAAGTTATTTTAGTGTCTCATTTTTTAAAAGTAATTTTTGGACTCTATTTCGTACTATGTTCGCTTTTGAAAACTGGCACAGTTTACTAGAGTGCAAATTATATATGCACCGATTTTTACACCGTATTGACGGTTTTAATGATCTCTCATGCTTGGTATTTCCAAAATACAATCAGCATGACACCTTTGTAAAACCATTAACAGAACATCTAAAATCTAAAGGGGTTAAAATTCAGTTCAACACCTTCGTTAAAGATTTAGATGTGCAAATAAATACAGAAGGTAAAGTCGTTAAAGGTATAATTACCCAACAAGAAGATAAAGAAGTAACAATCCCTGTAACTGAAAACGATTTTGTGATTGTTACCACAGGTTCTATGACAGAAGACACGCGTTATGGCGATAATACAAATGCCCCAATAGAAGGAATTGATAGTATTAAAAGTGGTGAAAGTGACGGATGGCAGTTATGGAAAAACTTAGCTACAAAATCTACTGAATTTGGTAAACCTGAAAAGTTCTACAGCTCTGTTGAAAAATCTTCTTGGGAATCTGCAACATTAACATGTCGCCCATCAGCTTTCACCGAAAAAATAAAAGAATACTGTGTAAACGACCCATATTCTGGAAAATCGGCAACCGGAGGGATCGTTACTATAACAGACTCTAACTGGTTAATGAGTTTTACCATTAATCGCCAACCTCACTTTCCTGAACAACCAGATGATATTCTGGTGATATGGGTGTATGCTTTATTTATGGATAAAGACGGTAACTATAGTAAAAAACCAATGCCACAATGCACAGGTAATGAGGTATTAGCTGAGTTATGTTTTCATATTGGTTTAGAGGATAAAATCGATACTATCATTAAAAATACTATTGTTAAAACCAGTTTCATGCCATACATAACCTCAATGTTTATGCCTAGAGCAGTAGGAGACAGACCAGAAGTTGTACCAAATGGCTCTAAAAATTTAGGTCTTGTAGGGCAGTTTGTAGAAACACATAATGATGTAGTGTTTACCGTAGACACTTCAATTAGAACTGCTAGAATAGCTGTTTATAAATTGTTGAACCTTAACAAGCAAGTGCCTGATATTGCTGCTGGTCAGTATGATATTCGTCAACTATTAAAAGCTGCTAAGGCGTTAAACGATTACAAACCTTTCCCAGGAGAAAGTGTTTTAAAGCGTGTACTTAAAAATACTTACTTTGAACATATTTTACCTGAAGGAGTAGAAGACGAAGATCAACATGATTCTTTTCTTTATGAACAGTTAGATAAAATTAAAGGGTGGGCAAAAGAGCTTACGCATTAACTTTTAAAAGGGTTTAGTTACCTTGTAAAAAAGGTAAATTCTATCTTATTGGTTTTTAGCCATTTTCATGCAGAGATAAGGATTGCTTTAATCTTAAAACAATACTTGATTTGAAAATATACGATATTATAATTATAGGCGGCGGACAAGCAGGGTTATCCGTTGGCTATTTTTTAAGAAGAAGCTCGTTGAGCTATCTTATATTAGATAATCAAAAAGAAGCTGGTGGATCTTGGTTAAAAACCTGGGATAGTCTTAAACTATTCTCGCCTTCAACATACAGTTCCCTATCTGGTTGGGGCATGCCTATAGGTAAAAATGAATATCCTTCAAAATCAGAATTTCTAGCATACATATCTGCCTATGAAAAAAGATATGAGTTTGCTATTCAAAGACAAACCGATGTTTTTAAAGTTGAAAAAGAAAATGGGCTCTTTAAAACCGAAACCAACAAAGGAGTTTTTTATTCAAAGACCATAGTAAGTGCAACCGGAACGTCAGGAAATCCGTTTATACCAGAATACCCAAAAAGGACAACATTTACAGGTATACAAGTACATTCTGTAGATTATAATAATCCAGATATTTTTAAAGGCAAAAAAACCTTGATTATAGGTGGAGGAAATTCTGGAGCACAAATATTAGCAGAAGTATCAAAAGTAACAACTACACAATGGGTAACATTAAAGGAGCCTCAGTTTCTACCTGATGATATTGACGGGCGCTACCTTTTTAATGAAGCAACACAAAAATTTCTAGGTAAATCAAAAGACACATCCCAGAAGAATCATAGCATTTCCTTGGCAAATATTGTTATGGTGGCTAGTGTAAAAGAGGCACGAAGTAGAAATGTATTACATGCCGTTCGTCCTTTCAAAGAGTTTTATGAACATGGCGTTATCTGGCAAGATGGAACCAAAGAACAGTTTAATGCTATTATTTGGTGTACTGGCTTTAAAGCTAATTTAAAACACTTGCAATCATTAGGGGTTGTAGAAAATAATAAAATAGAGACTACTAATACCCGTTCAATAAAAGAGCCTAATTTATGGCTTGTAGGTTATGGTAATTGGACCGGTTTTGCCTCTGCTACCATTTACGGCGTGGGTAAAACAGCCCGCCAAACTGTAAAAGAAATCAGAGAATCACTTACTAATTCTGATAGCTAAAAATCTATTTGAAGCATATTTCCGTTTCTGATTTCTGTACATACAAAGCTTAGTCTTTTCTTTCAATAATACTATAATTGTAAAGTTTTCTTAAAAATCGATAACATGATTTGTATCAGTACAATCGTTTTTGAATCTCAATAACTTTGGTATATCGTATATAAAAATCTACAAAAATGAGAACACCGAACATAGGAATTTCAGAAGAAAATAGACAGGCTATTACTGATCAATTATCAAAAATATTAGCAGATGAATTTGTACTCTATTCAAAAACGCTAAATTTTCATTGGAACCTAGAAGGACCTGATTTTCATTCGGTACACCTTTATTTAGAAACGTTGTATGAAGAGCAACAAGAGGTGGTAGATACCGTAGCTGAAAAAATACGAGCATTAGGTCATTATGTACCAGCAACTTTAAAAGACTACTCTCAATTAACGCATCTTACCGAAAAAACAAAAGGCGGAAATGATAGTCAAAGCATATTCGCAGAGTTATTAGAAGACCACGAGAGCATAATCATTTTTATACGGGAAGAAATTACACCTATTGCCGACAAATGGAAGGCTGAGGGTATCAGTGATTATATTACCGGTTTAATGGAACAACATGAGAAAACTGCATGGATGTTGCGCTCTCACCTAAAATGATTACAATTGATACATGATATAAATTGACAACAGCTTCTAATGTTCAGTTTTTAAATACTAGAAGCTGTTATTTTAATCGATCAATGTGAAATCAGACGCTAATTGGGTAACAGAACTTCCACCAATAAAAACTTTAAAGTCGCCCGTTTCAGATTCCCACTTATTATTTGCAGAATAAAATTCTAACGTCTTAGGAGTGATGGTAAAGCTCACATTTTTAGTCTCACCTGGCTTTAGAGAAACCATTTTGAAATCTTTTAATTCTTTTACAGGTCTAGCAATACTGGCAAATAAATCCTGAATATATAGTTGTACCACTTCTTTACCTTCGTATTTACCGGTATTCGACAAATCGAAACTTACTTTCAACTCTCCGGTTTTGCTTAATGAGTTTGTATTTAACTTTATGTTTTTGTAGGTAAATTCAGTGTAACTCAATCCATAACCAAACTCATACAAAGGTGTATTTACTTCATCTGTATAATGTGTCCAGAAAACAAGATCATTACCAGGGTATGTTGGCCTTCCTGTACTTAGATAGTTATAATACAATGGTACCTGCCCAACATTTCTTGGAAAAGTCATTGGTAATTTTCCACTTGGGTTATAATCACCATAAAGTACCTTGGCGATAGCATCACCACTAGTTGAACCCAATTGCCAAGCTTCTACAATTGCTGGTATATTTTCATCTGCCCAATTAATGGTCAACGGCCTTCCATTCATTAAAACCAAAACTATATTCTTATTGACCGCATACACTGCTTCTAATAATTCTTGTTGTAAACCCGGTAAATCTAAATTTGCTCTACTTCTACCCTCGCCTGATTGAAAACCATGCTCTCCTAAGACCATTACTACTACATCTTTATTTTTAGCTACTGCTACAGCTTCTGCAATACCAGTTCTATCTGTAGTGTTTATATCAATTTCAAAGACGAAAGCTTCCTTACCCTTTACTAGCTCCACTCCTTTCTCATGGTGCAGTTTGTTTCCTTTGTATTTCTTTAAGCCTTCAATTACCGATACTGCAGAATTATCTTCAGCGGCAAGTCTCCAACCACCTAATGGACTATTCTTATCAGCTGCCAAAGGACCAATAACCGCTATGTTCATTCCCTTCTTTTTTAAAGGAAGCAACTGGTCATCATTTTTTAGAAGCACTATAGACTTTTCTGCCATATCAAGAGCTATCGCTTTATTTTTATCACTTCCTATTACTTCTTTTTCTCGGTCTTCATTACAATATTTATAAGGGTCATCAAAAAGACCTAATTCATATTTTACCCTTAAAATTCGTCTTACGGAATCATCAATTTTGTCAAGGGAAACTTTACCTTCATCTACCAAATTTTTTAAATGCTTTACATATAAATAAGATTCCATATCCATATCACTACCGGCATTTGCAGCACTTTCCGCAGCAGATTTGCCATCTTTAGAATATCCATGAGCAACCATTTCAGCCATTGAACCCCAGTCAGAAACCACAAAACCTTGATAGTCCCATTCTCCTTTTAAAACATCTCTTTGTAAAAAAGAATTTCCCGTAGCTGGTATTCCATTAAGTACATTAAATGAATTCATGAATGTCTTTACATCAGCTTCTATTGCTGCCATAAACGGAGGAAAAATAGTATTGTATAATGTTGACGTACCTACATCTACCGTATTGTAATCCCTACCCGCTTCAGAAAAGCCATACCCAGCAAAATGTTTAGCTGTAGCCGCTATAGTATTTGGTGCAGAAAGGTCTTCTCCTTGAAACCCGGTAATTCTTGCTTTTGCTATTTGACTACCCAAATAAGGATCTTCACCTGCGCCTTCCATTACTCTACCCCATCGTGCATCTCTTGATATATCTACCATTGGGGCAAAAGTCCAGTTTATACCCGTTGCAGATGCTTCATCGGCAGCCATTGCAGCAGAAGCTTTTATTGCATCCATATCCCAACTAGCAGATTCTGCCAATGGTATTGGACTCTGCGTTCTATAACCATGTATTACATCATAACCAATAACCAAAGGAATACCCAATCTAGATTCTTCAACTACAATCTTCTGTACCTTACGTACTTCTTCTACGCCGGTAACATTTAACATAGAGCCTACCCAACCATTTTTAAGATGCTCAAATTTACTAGAGGCATCACCTTCTTTTGGAACAGGACCCGTAACATTCCAAAAACCATTATACTGGTTCATTTGTCCAACCTTTTCTTCAAGAGTCATAAGACCCATTAAAGAATCTATTTTCTTTTCTATGACAACATCTAATTTTGTCTGTGCGTAATTACTATGGTTAAATACAAATAAACAGAAGGCAATTAATATATATTTTTTCATGCTTTTTATTATAATGAAGAGTTTAATGGTCAATAAAATAGAACCATAGAAGATTCGAATTTACTCTAAAATTATGATAAATACCAAGAGTATTAAAAACACAAAAAAAGTATGATAGTATGTGATTTTCTTAATCAAGTAAAACCTTATTTAACTTTTAGAAATAAGGTAAAACGTTCTTCAATTTTAAGAATAAAGAATTTGTAAAAAGTATTTTTTTAGATTACAATAAAATAGTTCTAATGGTTACAATCACCATTTAAGAACCGATCTAAAACCTTAAGTTGCCACTTACCAACTACAGAAAGATTTGTTTCTGCATTTAATAGAACAAGACCATACCCTAAACGAGATAGCTTGCAGTCACTTATAACCTCGTTATTCATACTACTAAAAACCGGTTTAAAATGTTCTTTTAGATTTAGTTTAGAATTTTTAGCAACATTCATTGCCTTAGTAACAGCATCACTAATTTGTTTTGGAGAAAGTCCATCATACAATAAATCACTTGCAAAATAATACAATCGCAATCCATAATAGAAATCCATAAAATTGTTGATACTATCCGTATATTTTTGTTCTAATTTATAAATGGAGACTTGCATAATAGAACCAGTTTTAAGAGATGAAAAAATTAATTGAAGAATTGCACAAACATTTATATAAAAAAACTAATCTGCTTGAAGTAATTAAGATGACAGCTACACTGAATTTACTGAACAGTTCAGAATAGCCATCACCAAAAAAACAGAAACTAAAGACTTTTTATATAATCAAAAACCATTAGCTTAAACTGACGAAAATTACTTGTAAAACTTTCTAGTCGTGCTTTAAGCTGACGATGCTTTTCTCTATAATCAGAATCAGACAAGCCAGGTTCACCCATTTCTAAATATGACAGCATTTTTTCATGTTCCATAATATCATGAGCTAGATAATCAAACAATTCTGAATGAACCTTATCTAGATCTTTAAGTATTTTTCCAAAAGATTTTTGCGCATCATCTTTCGGTTTATTTTTTTCTAACAAGTCAGCAAAAAATGTAGTTTCATACTTATAAAATGCAATGTTGCTTAACCATTCTTCACTTTCAAAATGAAGTACGTCTAAACCTGCACCTAATAATAATTCTGCTTTCGGATTTATTGTTTTTGTTTTCATAATATATAGAAGTAAACAGTTTACATTATTTGTTTAAATACCATATAAAAATGCAGATATATGAAAGAGAATACCATGACCTAGGTCAGTCTAGCAAAATATTTTTATTAAAAAAATTACTTGGTTCAATAAGAATACAAAAGAATATTACTTGATTTATTGCTATAATCTATTGTCTTAAGCCAAGTAATTTTGTTGCTAATTTCTCAATTGTTAGATTATTACCTCTAATAACAAGTAGGTAATCACCATTACTGAGATTTTTAACGCTTTCTGCCGCTTGCTGTTCACTAACTCCAAATCCTCTTAACACTCCGTAAGGTCCTCCAGAAAGTATACCAATATTACTTTTACCAATCGGATTGAGAAAAGTAGACACTAAAAAACCGGATACAAATAAATGACCTAACTCGCGATTATAGAATGAATCAAATTCTGTTTCATCTCCTATTATTTTTTTAAGTAATTGTTGCATATCATTTTTATGTAATGCTAACTTATGGGAATCATCTGTATCGTTTGCATTACCTATAACAGAAATACCTATGCTATCATCATTCATTTCGCGTATTGCTAATAATGCATTTACTAATTCAGCAAAATTAGTATAGGAGTTTAGGAAAGTTTTTTTTAACTCTGAGTGTGGGACATTCATTATGCTAACTATTTAGAGACATCAAGTTTAAAATTGGCTATTCTCTATAGCTAAGTTACAAGTACACCATATGAATATCACTGACCTAAGTCAGTATACTCAAAATAATCTTTTAAATTTTATCGAATTAAAAAGATTAGTTATTATCAGTTTTTTCGAATGAAATCAGATAATTAAACTAGCCAAAGTCTGCCACCTGCTGCAGTTGTTTTCTATCTGATAATATAATACTCCTAGAAGTTCCTAATTGAATTATCCCCTTTTCTTTAAAACTAGAAAGTACACGTATGGCAGTCTCTGTAGCTGTGCCTATTAAACCTGCAAAATCTTCTCTGGAAATACTTATTCCCAGGTCTTCATCTTTAACTAGACCTTTATCATATAGTTCTAATAATGCCGTAGCTGCTCTTTTACGCACTGTGTCAAAGGCCATACCCATTAACTGCTCTTGCATATGAAGTACGTTATTGGACACCATAGCAATAAATTTATTAGACACCTCCCTATTATTGAATAATAACTGTGTAAATTCTTTTTTGGGTATACAGCATACTTCACAATTACTAAGTGCCACAGCGGTTTCCGTGTATAACCCTGAGCTTCCTAAAACACAAAGCTGTCCTATAAAATCACCTGCTTTGAACATGCCCGTTATATACTCTTTACCATTTTCATTATGCTTGTATGTCTTGACTTCACCACTCTGTATAAAATATAAGTTATAAGCCATACCTCCTTCAGAAAAAATCTCCTCTTTTGCTTTTAAATGAATTAGCTCTCGGTCTTCTGAAAGGTCTTTTAATTCTTGAAATTTTGAAGCTTCCTTTATAAACTCGTTTATACCTTTAGTATTTCTAGAAAACTCTTTACGTAAAAAAGAGCTCTTTTTAAGTCTTGCCTCTATAGCTTCAATTAAGTCTTCTGCCTCAAACGGTTTTGTCAAATAATCATCTGCACCTAAAGTCATTCCCTTTCTTAAGTCTGACTTTTCAGATTTAGCCGTTAGAAAAATAAAAGGAATACTCGCCGTACTGGAATCCTCACTTAATTGTTTAAATACACCATAACCGTCAAGTTCAGGCATCATTATATCGCAGAGAATAACATCTGGTCTAAATGATTTTGCTTTTTCAACACCAATTCTACCATTTTCAGCAGTATTAACTTCATAATGTTCAAGTTCTAGAAGTTCTGCGGTCATTTCGCGTATATCTAGATTGTCTTCAATAAGTAGTACTTTTTTCATTTTCCAATAGATTTAAAGGTAGTTCAACAGTAAAGGTTGTACCCTTGTTCAGTTCACTCTGAAAGCCTATAATACCATTCATTAATAGTACATATTGCTTAACTATATTTAACCCTAAGCCGGTACCCTGATAATTTGCAGCATTATTTGCTCTGTAAAAACGCTGAAACATATAACCCTGATCTTCAACAGGAATTCCGATACCCTGATCTATAACTTTAAAAAGAAGTTTCGAATCTTCGGTTGCTATTTTTAAGGTTATTTTTTTATTCTCGTTAGAATATTTAATAGCATTTGACAATAAATTATGTACAATATGCCTCAATAATTTAACATCAAGCCCTACTTCTATCTGATGCTGACTGTACATTATTTCAATAACTTGACCCTCCTTTTTAATACCTTGAATTTCTTCTACTAAAGTTTGACAAAATTCAACGACATTGAATAAGGTAGGTATTGCTATTACTTTGCCTTCTTCTAACTTACTTAATGACAGAAAATCATTTAAAATAGCCACCAGGTTCTTTACACTGTTTTTGACCTTACTTATATATTTTAATCTTTTCACTTCAAGACCATCACCATTTTGTCTTTCCATAAGATTTGTAGCAGAAAGTATAGCACTCAAAGGTGTTCTAAACTCATGAGAAGCCATTGAAATAAAACGTGATTTTAGCTCATTTAATTCTTTTTCCTTCGTTAATGTATTTCTAATATCTATTTCTACCCTCTTCTGGTCTGTAATATTATTATAGACTATTAATGCATTTTCAACTTCTTGTTCTTCATTGAACAATGGTGTGGTATTTACCAAATACGGTTTATCCTGTATTATTAATTCAAAAGAACAGTGTTCACCTTCTATGGTTTTTAATAGCTTTTCCTTAACCTTTTCAAGTACTTCAGATGCTACTACCTTAATATCATCTATGGTATCGCCTATATGAATACTTTCTCTAAAACCAAGAATATCTAAATCTTCTCCTTCAAGAAATAGTATTTTCAGATTTAAATCAACTACACCAACAAAGCCTCCCGGAAAATTTTTGAAAATTGTCTCTAAAAGTTTACGGCTAGTAATGGCATTGTTTTCCGCCAACTTTGTATACTGAATTTGATCTTCTAAGCTTAAATTAGATTCAACCAATTTCTGAACTATTTCCTTTAGTTCTATAGTACGGTCATTAACCTTATTTTCCAAAGCTTCGGCATATGTAGCTAATTGTTGCCGGCTATTATCTAAAGCAACACCAACATTGTGCTGCTCAATTGCTACACTAATTGCTTGTGTTATGATATAGATAATCTCCTTTTCTGTGTCTAGAGGTTTTCTTGAAATAGGAAAATAAATTGCAAAAGTTCCTAATAATTCTTTATTAGATGAAAATATAGGAAAGGACCAACATGCATTTATATTATCTTTTAAAACTAATTCTTGAAAATTTCCCCATAAAGGATCACTTAGTGTATCTGTAACGATAACCTCTTTCTTGAAATAAGCTGTTGTACCACAAGAACCATTATCAGGCGCAACAAACATTTTTTCAATGGCCCTTGTATAACTTTCTGAAAGGCTAGGTGCCGCTAATTTTTCTAATTTTCCAGATTCTTTATTCAATAACAGAATTGAACTTTTACAATTATGTATAGCAGATTCAATAGTTTCTATAATTTTAAACGCAATACTTTTTAATGGCTCATGCTGTATAATCATATCCATCACATGAGATTGTCCTATTTTAAAAATCTCATCAACTACGTGAACTGTAACATCACTTTGTATACCCACAAAATGTGTCAATACTTTTCTAGAATTGTAAATCGGAGTTATACTTATTTCGTTCCAGAACAATGACCCGTCTTTTCTATAATTTCTTAAAACTACTTTACACTCTTCCCCATTTTTTATAGCATCAGACATTTTGCTAATTTCAGGCTGTCCCTTATCCTCACCTTGAAGAAAACGGCAATTCTTCCCTATAAAATCTGCTTGCTCATAACCTGTAGTTTTTGTAAAAGCTGCATTACCGTAAATAATAGGAAGATCTGGTTTTTGAGCATCACAAATAATAATTCCATTAGCAGTTACCGCCAAAGCACGGTTACGAACATATAGCACATTTTCTATTACTTTTTCTTCAGTAATATCTCTTAAAATAGTTAAAACTTGATTTTTGTTCATAGGAACAATACGACCCTCGTAAAATTGCCTGCCGTTTTCTCCTTCAAAATCATATTCAATAAACTGAAGCTCGTCACTCTCAATGGTTTTATCCATTCCCTTACGCACCTCTTTATAAATATGACCTGGTAATACTTCTTTTATATTTGCCCCTATTAGAGTTGCAGGTGAAGCAAACAGTTTCTCTGGTTCTGTGGCATAACAATCAATAAATTCACCTTCATGATTTAGTATAAACATCATATCTGGAAGCGCACCTAGTAAAGCTCTATTTTTAGACAAATTATCCTCTAATTGCTTTTCAGTCTCTTTTTGCTCCGTTATATCTTGAATGGTTCCAAACCATTCTAATGGCTTACCATCTTCATCATAAGTGGCTTTCCCATTTGCAACAACATATCTTATTGAGCTATCTGCTCTAATTATTCTTTTTTTATTTATAAAAGAGGTGTGATTTTTAATAGCATATTTTACACCTTCTGCAGTGGCTTGACGGTCGTCTGGATGAATGAATTCTTTAGCATTTTCTGGTGTAAGTATATCATCACCTGGCTCTAAACCACATATTCTATAAAACTCATCAGACCATTCTCTTTCATTTGTTTGTAAATCCCAAACCCAACTACCCACATGAGCAAGGCTTTGTGCCTCATTCATTTTCTCTGTATTTATTGCTGCTTTTTTTAAAGCTAACAGCCTTTCTGTTATATCATTTACAAATGCTACAACTACATTTTTATCATGTATTTTGGTAGGACTTAAACTTATTTCCAATGGTATTTGAGTACCATCTTTTCTAATACCCAACAAATGACCTCCTTTACCCATTGCTCTGGTTACCGGGGCTTTATAAAATTCTTCTCTATAATTTTTATGTGATTTTTTAAATTGATGCGGAATTAGGTCTTCAACTATTTTATGAGTCAGTTCACCAGATTCATAACCAAATATTTTTTCGACCGAAGAATTAGCCTTAATAATCTTACCATCTTGACATACAACCAAAATACCTTCTACAGAAGATTCAAATATTCCCTTAAAGAGGTCATTATCTGAAAATTTTTCTGCCATTATAATTGATTTATAGGTTTTCTGAATGTTCTATTTCCATAGCATAAAAGAATTCTTATTGTGAAAAAATAATCCTTAAACAACATGTAGGTTATTTATTGTTTTAACAAAGAATATGAACTATTCAACTTTTCATTTATATGAAAATCAATAATTAATTATTGACAAATGTATTATTGAGTACCCTACATAAATATGACCAATATCATGTTTATAATTATGTAACAAAAAAAGGGAAGGAGCTATGCTCCTTCCCTTCCCAATATGTTTTGGTTTATGTTGGTTATTCTACCACAATAAACTCTGACCTTCTGTTCAGTTGATGTTTCTCTTTGCTACAAGGCACATCGTTGCTACAGCCATTGGTAAGCTCCGTTTCGCCGTAACCTTCATATGAGATCCTGTTGCTTGATATACCCGCTGCTATGAGGTAATCGGCTGTTGCCTTTGCCCTGTTCGCGGATAAACGCATGTTGTACGCATCGTTCGCACGTGAATCGGTATGCGAGCGTACCTGTACGTTTACACTTGGGTATTCGTTAAGGTATGCCAATACCTTTTCTATGCTGATCTTGGCATCTTCCCTGATGAAGTACTTGTCAAAATCAAAGTAGATCGGTTCTATGTTCAGGTATTTCGCAAGGTCGGTGCCTACAGGTGCCGATGGGTCTACCTGTGCCAGTACGATCTCTATGCCGGTCGCGTCTTCAGCCTTAACCGTCATGAAGGTTTTGTTACCTTCTTCATAGTCCACTTTGGTCGCCACTACTTTGTAGCTTCCTTCCGCGCAGTTGCCTTCCATTTCGAATGCTCCATTGGTATCCGTGCTCGAGCTCGATACCACTTTGTTATCCTTGTCGTATACCGTTACCGATGCATCCGTTAACAGTGCATTGGTCTTCTCGTCCTTTACGATTCCCGTAATATTTGTATGGCAGGTGAAGTCCAACGGTGTCATTTCTATAAAACTATAGATATCGTCATTGCCCTGTCCTCCTTTTCGGTTCGATGCGAAAAAGCCTTTCTTCGTCTCTTCGTTGATAATGTACGAGAAGTCGTCTTCCTCTCCGTTCAAAGGACGTCCTACATTGTAGATCTCTCCCCTTTCATTGTTCAGGTCCGTTGCGAAGACGTCAAGTCCCCCTAGTCCCGGATGCCCGTCCGAAGAGAAATATAGTTTATTAGATTCCGTTACGAACGGAAAGGTCTCCCTTGCCTCCGTGTTGATTCTTGGTCCTAGGTTCTTCGGTGTACCAAAAGTACCGTCCGTGTTGATGTCCACAACATAGATATCCGATTCCCCTTTCGTTCCCGGCATGTCCGAGGCGAAATACAATTTGGTTTCATCGTTGTTCAGCGTAGGATGTGCTACCGAATAGCTGTCACCGTTGAAAGGCAGTTCCTCTATATTTTTCCATTCATTGTTTTCTTTGGTAGCCCTGTATATCTTTAACCTACTTACCCCTTCTTCGTCCCTTTCGAACTTGCCCTCGTCGGAGTTGTTACGTGTAAAGTACATCGTGCTTCCGTCCTTGGTGAATGCCGTTGACGATTCATGGGTCTTCTTATTCAGTTGCTTGGATAACTTGTCTACATTGGTAAAGTTACCCTGATTGTCCTGTTCAGCTTTGTACAGGTTCAAGAAAGAGCCGTTGTTCCATTTATGGATGTTCTTCGTTAGCAGTCCGCTGTCCCTTGCAGTAGAAAACACCAATCCGTCTTCATAGAAAGAAGGTGCAAAGTCCGATACCTTCGAGTTCAGCCCTATGTTCTTCAGTTCGTACCTGCCAGAACGTTCCTCGATCTGTTCCAGATAATTCTGGTTTTCTCCAAAAGTGATGGCACGTTGATCGTTCGCTTTTGCACTCTTGAACTTCTGCATCCATGTATCCGATTCGTCATAGTTTTCCAATGACTTAAGTGTTTGTGCATATCTGTACATATACTCCGGGTCGATATCCGCGCCTTCCAATGCGAACAGTTTGCCGTACCAGCTAGATGCCTCTTCGTAGTTCGCGTTCAGATAGTTCGCGTTCCCGAGGTTCTTATAGATATCCTCCTCCGTATTTCCGTCCTTTACCAATTGCTCGTACGATCGTATCGCAGAGGCATAGGCATAGTTCGTGAATTTTGTATCCGCTTTCTGTATCTTCTTGTCCTGTGCGTTTGCCATCATAGCCATTACCGCCAAGCCACAAAAAATATATCCTGTTTTTTTCATGTCGTTTTTTATTAAAAGAATCTTGGGGTGATCACTCGTTTGTACTTGTTCAGGAACTCATACCTCAGCATGATCTCGAAGGATCCGTCGTTGAACGTTGTAGCTCCAAGGTCCGTCGTTTCCTTATCATATGCCAGACCCAGCATCAACTGGTCGTTCAGCTGGAAACCGAACAGTGCGCTGATCGCAGCGTCCCATCGGTACGCCGCTCCCAAGGAGAACTTGTCGTTGAACAGGAAGTTCGCGCTCAGGTCAACTTGTAACGGTGCACCTTTTACCGCTTTTACAAGTGCCGCAGGTTTGAACTTTACATCGTTCTTTAGTTCGAACACATAGCCCGTGATCAGATAGAGGTTCATACGCTCCTGCGCGATCAAACTGGAACTGTTCGTATCGGAACTGTCGAAATGTTCGGTCTGCAGGAAGTTCGGTACCGATAGTCCCGTATAGAAACGGTCCGTATGGTAATAGATACCAGCACCGAAGTTCGGCGAGAACTTGTTGTCGATATTCGGCAGGTTGCTCTCCGCCCCGTAGTTCCTTAACTTGGTAAAGTCCACGTTGAACAGGTGTCCGCCCGCTTTTAGTCCGAACGACAGCTTCCCCTCCTCCGAGGTCTTTACCGTATAGCTGAACGCCGCATCGATATAGGTATCCTGGTTGGTACCGTTACCAATCTCGTCATTTACTACGGACAATCCCAATCCTACATGTTCGGATACAGGGGTATGGAAGTTCAGCGTCTGCGTCGTAGGCGCGCCGTCAAGCCCCACCCACTGCGAACGGTGGAGTGCCGCTATGCTCAACACTCCCCGGGAACCTGCGTACGCAGGGTTCACCGATATCGTATTGTACATGTACTGCGTGTACTGCGCATCTTGCTGCGCATGACCCATAAAGAGTCCCGCAACGGTAATTATAATGGTTAGAAAATATTTGTTCATCGTATCTTTTTTAAAGGGGATTTTTTTATCTGTTGATGTATAGGTAACCGGCTTTATTTAAATTGTCACCATTGTTATTATACTTGATTATATAGAAATAAGTACCTACAGGTAACTTCGAGTCGGTTGATATAGTTACCCTTCCGTTAGAAACTCCTTTAAAAGTATTCGTAACATTATTGTAACCGTTCATTTCATAAACCAATACACCCCATCTGTTATAGATTTGTACCGTATTGTTAGGATATGACTCTATATTATCTATTAAGAACTCATCATTTGTACCATCATTATCCGGTGTAATGATTTCATTGATAACAGAAATACCTGTCTCTACCAATTCTGGATCACAACCTGCTTCTAAGGTTGGAACACCGTTCAATGAATCACAAGGGTTAAGCGGATCTGTACCGTCTGTTATCTCTTGTCCATCTACGATAGTATCTCCATCTGTATCTGCAACATCTGGATCCGTACCGATCGCCAATTCTTGAGAAGTTGTAAGACCATCTTCATCACAATCGGAAATCAAATAATCACCACCTTGTTCCAAGGTTATGCTACCTTCATTGTAATCACAAGGATCTTCCGGATTGGTATCATCTTCAAGCTCTTGCCCGTTAATTACACCATCGCCATCACAATCGGCAACTAAGTAATCACCTGAGAAATCAAGCGTAATATTTTCTATTACGTAATCACAAGGGTCATTCTTATCCGTACCATCAGCTTCTTCTTGCGTATCAAGAACACCATCGCCATCACTATCACCTATTTCTCTAAAGTTCACTTCTGGTGTGGTAGCGTCGTCGTCGTTATCCGTACCGTCAGCACCCGTATCCAAATCATTGTTTACATCGTTACCCGGAGTCCTGTCAAACCCGTCATCCAATCCATCATTATCAGAATCAATACCTGTAAAAGTACCTTCATCTGTTTCATCAATGTCTAGAACACCGTCATCTTCAGAATCAAGGTCCAAGTAATCTGGAGTTCCGTCACCGTCCGTATCTTCTGGAACCAATCCACCTGGATAGTTGGTATCCAACCCTACTTCATCAAAAGTATCGGCAGGAACAATATACGCCAAGGTAGGCTGTGCTTCTACGTTATCTGGAATACCATCATCATCCGCATCGATATCCAAGAAGTTAGCTTCACCTGTACCATCTGTATTTGGAGGAACCGTTCCTTCTGAACTATCTGCTTGACCATCAGTATTTGCATCAGCAAATCCAGAATCATTAGCATCTATAACACCGTCATTGTTTGTGTCAAGTGCACCATTACCTGATTCCACTACATCTGTAATACCATCATTATCAGCATCAATATCAAATTGGTTAGGGATACCGTCACCGTCAAAATCGAACGCTGGTTCAGTTGTTCCGTTTACATCACCAATTAATGGATCGTTAGGATCATCATCGGAATGGTTTGGAACACCATCATTGTCATCATCCGCACTTGGATCAATTCCATTGGTCTCCACTAAATCAGCTATACCATCGTTATCGTCATCCAAATCAATTGTATCAGGAATACCATCTTGATCGAAATCTAAGATATCTCTAAAATCTACCTGAGTTAAATCGGCATCATCTTCGTTATCCGTTGCAATGGCACCTGTATCCAGATCATTGTTGACATCATTACCAACAGTATCGTCATAGGCATCGTTTAGACCATCTGAATCTGCATCTGCCAAAGGATCAGTTAACGTTCCTTGTCCCGCTTCAAGAGCATCAGAAACACCATCGGCATCTGAGTCGTCATCCAAATAATCAGGAATACCATCCATATCCGTATCTTCTGGAACCAATCCACCTGGGTAATTCGTATCCAATCCGGTTGCGTCAAAAGCATCTGCTGGTACGATATACGCATCAGTAGGTTGTGCTTCTACGTTATCTGGAATACCATCATCGTCTGCATCGATATCCAAGAAGTTAGCTTCACCTGTACCATCTGTATTTGGTGGAGTCGTTCCTTCTGAACTGTCCGCTTGACCATCAATATTCACATCAGCAAATCCAGAATCATTAGCATCTATAACACCGTCATTATTTGTATCAAGGTCACCGTTACCAGCTTCCACAACATCTACGATACCATCATTATCCGCATCAATATCAAAGTGGTTAGGGATTCCGTCACCGTCAAAATCGAACGCTGGTTCCGTAGTTCCGTTTACATCACCAATTAATGGATCGTTAGGATCATCATCGGAATGGTTAGGAACACCATCGTTATCATCATCTGCACTTGGGTCGATTCCGTTAGCTTCATCTAAATCTGAGATACCATCGTTATCATCATCAAGATCTACTGTATCTGGAATACCATCTTGATCAGTATCTAGCATTGACCTAAAGTCAACCTCAGCCATATCTGCATCGTCTTCGTTATCCGTTGCTATTGCACCAGTATCCAAATCATTGTTTACATCGTTACCTACTGTATCATCAAAAGCATCGTTTAATCCGTCATTATCAGCATCTGCTAAAGGATCTACAAGAGTTCCTTGTCCAGCTTCCAACATATCTGAAATACCATCATCGTCAGAATCATCATCCAAATAATCAGGAGTTAAATCTGTATCCGTATCCTCAGGTCTTAATCCGTTCGGGTAATTTGTATCTACACCATTTGGACTAAAAGTATCGGCAGGAACAACATAACCAGTTGTAGGTTGTGCCTCTACATTATCTGGAATACCATCGTCATCCGCATCGATATCCAAGAAATCTGCATTTCCGGTTGTATCGGTATTCAGTGGTGTTGTACCTTCTGAACTATCTGCCTGACCATCATTATTGTTATCTTCAAAACCAGTATCGATATTGTCGATTACACCGTCATTGTTAGTATCTAAAGCATCATTACCAGCTTCATATACATCAAATATTCCGTCATTATCCGCATCGATATCAAAGTGATTTGGAATACCATCACCGTCAAAATCGAACGCTGGTTCCGTAGTTCCGTTTACATCTCCAATTAATGGATCGTTAGGATCATCATCAGAATGGTTTGGAACACCATCGTTATCGTCATCTGCACTTGGATCGATTCCGTTAGCTTCATCTAAATCTGAGATACCATCGTTATCGTCATCAAGATCTGCTGTATCTGGGATACCATCACCATCAAAGTCCAATACCGATCTAAAATCAACTTCAGCTACATCAGCATCATCTTCGTTATCCGTTGCTATTGCACCAGTATCCAAATCATTGTTTACATCGTTACCCGGAGTATCATCAAAAGCATCGTTTAATCCGTCACCATCAGCATCTGCTAAAGGATCTGTTAACGTACCTTGACCCGCTTCTAACATATCTGAAATACCATCATCGTCAGAATCATCATCCAAATAATCAGGAGTTAAATCCGTATCTGTATCCTCAGGTCTTAATCCGTTCGGGTAATTTGTATCTACACCATTTGGACTAAAAGTATCGGCAGGAACAACATAACCAGTTGTAGGTTGTGCCTCTACATTATCTGGAATACCATCGTCATCCGCATCGATATCCAAGAAATCTGCATTTCCTGTAGTATCCGTATTCAGTGGTGTTGTACCTTCTGAACTGTCTGCTTGACCATCATTATTGTTGTCTTCAAAATTGTCATCAACACTATCGATAACACCGTCATTATTAGTATCTAAAGCATCATTACCCGCTTCGTACACATCAAATATTCCGTCATTATCCGCATCGATATCAAAGTGATTTGGAATACCGTCACCGTCAAAATCGAACGCTGGTTCCGTAGTTCCGTTTACATCACCAACTAATGGATCGTTTGGATCATCATCAGAATGGTTTGGAACACCATCGTTATCATCATCTGCACTTGGATCGATTCCGTTAGCTTCATCTAAATCTGAGATACCATCGTTATCGTCATCAAGGTCTACCGTATCTGGAATACCATCTTGATCGAAATCCAATACCGATCTAAAATCAACTTCTGTCAAATCTGTATCATCTTCATTATCCGTTGCTATTGCACCAGTATCCAAATCATTGTTTACATCATTACCAGGGGTATCATCAAAAGCATCGTTCAATCCGTCACCATCAGCATCTGCTAAAGGATCTGTTAACGTACCTTGACCCGCTTCTAATGCATCACTAATTCCGTCGTTTTCAGAATCCAAGTCTAAATAATCTGGAGTTAAATCCGTATCCGTATCCTCTGGTCTTAGACCATTAGGATAATTTGTATCAACACCATCTCTATTGAATGCATCTGCAGGAACAACATAACCTGTTGTAGGTTGTGCCTCTACGTTATCTGGAATACCATCATCATCGGCATCTATATCCAAGAAATCTGCATTTACTGTAGTATCCGTATTCAGAGGTGTTGTACCTTCTGAACTATCTGCCTGACCATCATTATTGTTGTCTTCAAAATTGTCATCAACACTATCGATAACACCGTCATTGTTGGTATCTAATGCATCATTACCAGCTTCGTACACATCAAAGATGCCGTCATTATCCGCATCGATATCAAAATGATTAGGAATACCATCACCATCAAAATCGAATGCCGGCTCTACAGTTCCGTTCACATCACCAACTAATGGGTCTGCAGGATCGTCATCTAAATAATTTACGATACCATCATTATCATCATCTGCACTTGGGTCAACCCCGTTAGACTCATCTAAATCAGAAATACCATCATTGTCATCATCTAGATCAACGATATCCATAATACCATCTTGGTCACGATCTAATATAGATCTGAAATCGACCTCAGCGGTATCTAAATCATCTTCGTTATCCGTTGCTATTGCACCAGTATCCAAATCATTGTTTACATCATTACCAGGAGTATCATCATAAGCATCGTTCAATCCGTCACCGTCGGCATCAGCCAATGGGTCTGTGATTGCACCTTGACCAGCTTCTATGACATCTGGCGTACCATCAGCATCAGAATCTGCATCTAAATAATCAGGCGTTAAATCTGTATCCGTATCCTCTGGTCTAAGACCATTTGGATAATTTGTATCAACACCATCTCTATTGAATGCATCTGCAGGAACAATATAACCTGTTGTAGGTTGTGCCTCTACGTTATCTGGAATACCATCATCATCGGCATCGATATCCAAGAAATCTGCATTTCCTGTAGTATCCGTATTCAGTGGCGTTGTACCTTCTGAACTATCTGCCTGACCGTCATTATTATTATCTTCAAAATTGTCATCAATACCATCAATAACCCCGTCATTGTTAGTATCTAAAGCATCATTACCCGCTTCGTACACATCAAAGATGCCGTCATTATCCGCATCGATATCAAAGTGGTTAGGAATACCGTCACCGTCAAAATCGAATGCCGGCTCTACAGTTCCGTTTACATCACCAACTAGTGGATCAGCAGGATCGTCATCTAAATAATTTACGATACCATCATTATCATCATCTGCACTTGGGTCAACCCCGTTTGATTCATCTAAATCAGAAATACCATCATTGTCATCATCTAAATCAACAATATCCATAATGCCATCTTGGTCACGATCTAATATAGATCTGAAATCGACCTCAGCAGTATCTAGATCATCTTCGTTATCTGTTGCGATTGCACCTGTATCCAAATCATTGTTTACATCTAAACCTGGAGTATCATCAAAAGCATCATTCAACCCGTCACCGTCAGCATCAGCCAAAGGATCTGTCAATGTTCCTTGTCCGGCTTCAATAATATCTGGCGTACCATCATCGTCAGAATCAGGATCCAAGTAATCAGGAATTAAATCATTATCAGTATCCGCAGGTGTAATTCCGTTTGGATAATTAGTATCTAAACCTTCAGTGTCAAAAGCATCATCTGGAGCATCATAAGCTGCCGTTGGTTGTGCTTCAACATTATCTGGAATACCATCATCATCTGCATCTATATCAATATAGTTTGCACCACCTGTTGTATCTGTATTTAATGGCGCAGTACCTTCTGTAGCATCTGCTTGACCATTATCATTTGCATCTAAGAATACATCATCAGTACTGTCAATAGCTCCATCATTATTGGTATCTAAAGCACCTGTACCATTTTCAACTACATCTAGAATACCATCATTATCAGCATCTATATCTAAGTGGTTAGGATTAGCATCACCGTCAAAATTATCTATTGGTAAAGCTGTACCAGGACCATCTGTAGCCGTTGGTGTTGTATTATCATCTGTATCTGCAATATCTGAAAGTCCGTCACCATCTGCATCAGCAATAGTTCCTGTTCCGATAACACCATCGTTATCCGGGTCAGAACCACCTGCTTCCGTTACATCTGGAATACCATCATTATCAGAGTCTGTATCTATTCTATCATCAAATCCGTCACCATCGGTATCAGGACTTTCTAAAGGAGTACCTGGAGTAGTTGCATCTGCAGGATCAACACTATCTGCCAAGCCATCACGGTCTGTATCCGTAGCGAAAGTATCTATAACACCGTCATTGTCCGCATCTGGACCACCAGCTTCTGTTACATCCGGAATACCATCGTTATCAGAATCTAAATCTATTCTATCTTCGATACCGTCACCATCAGAATCTTCATCTGGTAAAGGAGTCGCTGCAATTTCATCTGCAAGTCCGTCATTATTCGTATCTGTCATAGACGTTGGGTCACCAGGGGTTGGATAGTCTATATGACCGTCACCATCATCATCGGTTCCACCAGCTTCTATTGAATCTGGAATACCATCATTATCAGAATCTAAGTCAATACTATCTGGAATACCGTCTCCGTCTGTATCGCCTGTTTCATCAACATCTAAGATTCCGTCATTATCATCATCAATATCCACAGTATCCATAATACCATCGTTATCAGAATCTAATATGGATCTAAAGTCGACCTCTGCAGGATCTAAATCATCTACATTATCTGTTGCTATCGCACCAGTATCCAGATCATTATTTACATCGTTACCTGGAGTATCATCAAAAGCATCGTTTAAGCCATCTGCATCAGCATCAGCTAAAGGATCTATGATTGTTCCTTGACCAGCTTCCTCTACATCACTAACACCATCATTGTCAGAATCACTATCTAAATAATCTGGAATTAAATCACCATCTGTACTTACAGGAGTTAAACCAACAGGATAGTTGGTATCTAATCCGTTAGCAGCCTCCCCATCTGCAGGAGCAATATACCCAGCGGTTGTCTGTGCTTCTACATTATCTGGAATACCATCATCATCGGCATCGATATCTAAATAGTTTACACCACCTGTACCATCTGTATTTGGTATTGGAAGTGGAGAAGCTGCTGTAGCATCATCCCAACCATCTGTTGTCGTTGTATCATCAAAACCATCTATGATACCGTCACCGTCAACATCAAGACCACCAGCTTCAGTAGTATCTGTAATACCATCATTATCTGAATCTATGTCTAAGTGATTTGGAACACTATCACCATCAAAATTATCAATTGGTAATGGAGTACCTGTGCCATCTGCCAAGTCAGTTGTCGTATTATCATCTGGATCTACAATATCTGAAAGTCCGTCTCCGTCTGCATCATCTATTGGACCAGTACCGATTCTACCATCGTTATCTGGATCTTCACCACCAGCTTCAATTACATCTGGAATACCATCGTTCTCTGAATCTAGATCTATTCTATCATCTAAACCGTCATTATCCGTATCTGGATTTGGAATTGGCGTACCAGGAGTAGTAGGGCCAACTGGGTCTACACTATCAGCAAGTCCGTCATTATCCGTATCGGTCATAAACGTATCAATGATACCATCACCGTCACCATCCATACCACCAGCTTCTATAGTATCTGTAATTCCGTCATTATCAGAATCTAAATCTAATCGATCTAAAATTCCGTCATTATCAGAATCCTCATCTGGTAAAGGAGTAGTATCTATACTGTCGGCAACACCGTTACCATCAGCATCTACAAAACCATCTACAGCACCATCGCCATCAGCATCTTCGCCACCGGCTTCTAAAGTATCTGTAATACCATCGTTATCAGCATCTAAATCTAAGTAATCTGGATTACCATCACCATCTGTATCAATTGGATCAATACCATCTGTATCTGTACCAACAACAGGAATACCTGTTAATGGGTCTATAGCACCCGGGGTATTAAAGCCACTTGTAGTTTGTGCTTCAACCGTATCTAAAATACCGTCATTGTCACTATCTAAATCGTAAGCATTAAGTATACCGTCGCCATCAAAATCACCACTATCATCAGTAGTACCATCTCCATTTGTATCAAAAACATTTGAAGTTGAATTAATTTGTACACAACCATTCTGTGGTGTACAAGGTGCACTACCTTCTGGACCATCTGTAGTATCATTATCCACTACATCTGCAAGTCCGTCATTATCTATATCCGTAATATTATCAAGAACACCGTCACCGTCTGCATCTATATTACCAGAACCACTCTCAACAATATCGGTAATACCATCATTGTCAGAATCTAGGTCTAATTGATTTGGAACACCATCGCCATCTGTATCAAAATTAATACATATACCATTTGCATTTAATCCGCCGCAAGTTGGAAAATCTGTGTCATAGTAGTTTGGAGTACCATCGCCATCTAAATCATCATCTGGATCAGGTAAGCCCATTGTTGCGCAATCCCATCCGTTAACACCATCAAAAGTAGCAGCACAGAAATCTGGATCTTCATAATCTAAAGTTCCGTCACCATCTGCATCGCCATTATATACTTCAATAACATCAGGTATACCGTCATTATCATCATCTAAATCTAATGGAGCTCCTGAAGCTACAGAAACGGGAATTAAGATAGCCTCACACTGACAATTGGAACTAGAAGGTAAAAACTCTACTATAAAATTAGTACCTGAACAAGCAGCACCAACAGTAGTGAATATAATTTCATCTGTAATTGTAGACGAATTAGGAATAGCATCAGCTATAGTACCTGTTGAGATAGCAACACCATCAATATCTCCATTTACATCCGCACAGTATACACTATAAGCATAACCTGCATCTGCATCTACAAGAGCGGTATTCTCAATATCTAACGATAAATGATATTCGTAATTATTACTGGTATCTACCGAAAAGAAGCTATCATTTGCCGTACCAACCAAAATTGGTTTTTCTAAAGGCATTATTTCATATGTAAAACCTGTTGCTACTTGAAAATCTGCACAACTAGCAGTTGAACAAGTAACACCGCCTACAGTTACATAATTTACTATCTGGACTTCTGCCGTATCATCACATATACCTTCATCGGTAGTTATAAAATCAAAGTCAAAAGTTATAGCATCTCCATCAACAACACCTGCAGGATATTCCAATATAAATTCTTGATGATCACCTACTGTAGCAATACTAACAAAAGTAGCTCCATCAGCACTGGTGAAAGATCCGTCAACATATTCTATACCTGAACGTAAGGTTACCCTTCCGAAATCAGATGTACCAGTTATACCTCCACTAATAGTAGTTTGTACAGATATATTGTCTGTAACTCCACAACCTTGTATAGGCGCTCCAAAACCTGGAAGACTTATTACACTAAAAGTAGTGTAAGGAGCTACTGCACCTAAAGCTTGTATAGAATTAGAAACTATTCTAGAACCGTTACCAGCAGCAATATCACCACATGGTTCTTCTCCGTAAACTTTAAAGGTAAATTCAGAATTCGATATAAAATCGCACTCTAATTGAATTTCAAGATCAACATCTGCGGTTCTTTCATTTATAGAGTTGACTGCAGGGTTACCCGCTATACCATTCAACGCAAGTATATTGGTATGCTCTAATAAATTCACTTTAGCAATACCATTCTCTATAGTAACAGTTACCGGTTGAGTATCAAGTGGATCAGTAGAACCTTTAGGATAAGTAACATTAGTACTTACAATAGAAATACCACCATCACCACCAGGAATAGCAAACTGTAATGACGGAAAAACTAAATCTGCCAATTGCGCACTAATTACATCTACATTAATATGAAACGGCGTACACAAATCTTGTGGTGTATTTGGTTGATTTGTAATAGCTACCTGTACTTGTGAACCTTTAGGCTCTAAAGTTATAGAGGTAGAATTTTGATAACACGTTGCCCCTACCGATTGATAATCTGTTATATCTACATTGGTATCTGGATAGCCAGGATAACCTGAACAATCCCAACCATGCTCTACAAGTACTGTTAAATCTGTACAATCTTCAAAGTCTGCTTTAAATCGTAAAGATTTTGTAGCACCCGATGCAACAGTACCAGCTTCAATCCAAGTTTTATCTCCTGATTGGTAATAGTTAACTGGTGTTTCAACACCTGCAGCAACAGAAAATGCACCTGTAATATTAATACCTACTGGTGAAGTAACCTGTAACCAATTATAGTCTACATCTTCTGGACTAGTATTACTTATGTTAGTATCAAAATCTACCGTATATGCATCCCCGTTAACCGTTGGTGCCGGTGATTGTACAATAAAAGTTGGTTGAGTATAAGTAAAAGTATTAGTACCCGAAATGCTTGCCGCTTCTGGAGCATCGGTATACGCGAAATTTTCAAAATTTATCGTGTATTGATATTGAACTGAAGCAGGAGATTCACATGTACCCATAAACTCCACGAAAAATCTAGGTTGAATCAAAGAAGTCTGATCCAGATTAACAAAACCAGGTCCTGGGGTAATTATTATTTGTCCATTACTTTCGGTAGCTATGAACTCGCCTGTTGCTGTTGAATAAGTACTACTTTCAAACTGTACAGAAGTTATATTCCCTGTAAATCTTGCTCCTTCCGGAATATCAACTACGGTATTTGTCCAGATAGTTGTTGGTCTATATTCATCTGGGTGCATATCATCTGGTCCCATATTATGTGTCCAGTATAGCACACCGTTAGATGGGGTACAACCATTAGTTGATCTAGATTGATTACTATGGTTTATACGTGGTCTAGAATAAAATGCCCTATCTCCCCAAGTATCACAACCCACTCTATTTGCGGCTGTATTTGCAGGATGATCTGTGAATCCAAAGAACTCTCCCCTTAAATTAGTTAGTTCATAATAATCAATATCATCAAAATCTTTGCTGAACTCAAAGGTTAATACCAACTCAACTATATCTTGTTCACTTGCATCTCCTTCATAATTATATGCTCCTCCTATTAAAGTTCTATCATCTGAAAGATCAAAACTCAACATATGTTCCGTAGTACCATTAGTTGTTAAAACAGGAGCATTGGTAATAGTACCAGATTGTGATGAAGTTGGTGTATCGTTTATGGTTATCTGAGCATCTATAAGGGTAATAATGTCTGCCCCACCAGCAGCCAAACTTTGCGTATTATAGGTTAAATCAAAATATAAATTGTCTAAGGAAATATTATTAATAGAGGCTGTAGTAGTAATCTGCATTTGATCACCTGCCATATATTTGTTAAGACCGCCTGTGTTGTCATCTAAAACTACTTTTGTAGACATGGTTTCATCCGTCCATCCGGCTGTAATTCTTTTAGCATCAAAACCTTCAATTGCAGGACCAACACATGGACCTGGGCAATGGGTATATATATTAATTACGCCACAATGAATATCTTGGTCCCAACATGTTTCACTAGAGCCGGTTGCTTTAAAATTTGTTGTGTAAGGTATTGCTTGTATACCGTTAGGACCACACGAAAAAGTTAATGGGAATTCTACCCAATCCTTAAATTCAACACTAACGTTATTAATGGTAGTAGTTGTATAGGTAATAGTATTACCTGTTTGTGTAAATTCTGAAGAAGCAGAAGGTTGTAATGACATACCTGTTGGCACTTCTATGGTAATACTCCATTCCGTATTACCATTATCTGCAAATATAGCATCTCCGTCGATCGTTGGTGTTCCCGTTCCATTAGCCTGCATTGATGGAGCAATTGCTATTGTAAAATCTTCATTATTTACAATATCTGTTGGCGCATCAATTTCTGTTACACTTCTATAATCCCTAATGATATTGAAGTAATTTAAGTCTATTCGTTCTGGAATTCGATCACTTTTACATTGGTCTTTAAAAAACACATCAAAATAGGTATGCTCCCATTCCAGATAATCAAACCTGCCGGTACCACAATTATCCTTAGGTGTCAATTCAAAATCAAAAGAAAGTTCTGTTGATTCACCAGGAGGTAAATCATCATAATATCCATCATTATCTAAATCATCAAAACCACCGGCCCCATCAGGATCCGATGTGAAAAAGTTTGGAGGTATTACGTTCGTTGTAGTAGTTGCGTAAGAATCACTCGTGACATTATTAGGTGTGAAAGTAGGGTTTGTTCCAAATCTAAAATTTGAAAATTGTCGAGTTTCAAAGCGCTCATAGCCCCATAAAGGATTAGAATCCGCTGTTGAAACCGGACTTCCATTTGCACCTCTACCCAAATTAATACCAACATCCAAAGCCATTGAACCAGCAGTGGCATTTGTATTTTCGATTCTCACTGTATATGTAACCGCTTCGCATAAGTCAGGGTTTGTAGATCCAACTTTGGTTACTTCAATATCCGGTACATTTGCACCAAAATTCAATGACCCGGTCTGTGGAGCTGCAGCCTGGCAAGTTTCGCCAGCATTACAACCCCAATAGGTATTATGGACTATAGCAGTATCTACACAATCATCTACTCTAAACTCTTCTTGAAATACAATAACCTCACCATTATCAAAGCAATTATCATTATTGCCGACAACTCCTGCAAAAGGAGCTGCGTTTAAATCAATTTCATAAGTCAATACTTGACCAACCGTTGAAACAGGAGTTAAGGGTGTTCCTGCATATGATAACTCATATATATCATCGACATCTTCACCAACATCTACATAATATGTAAATGTTTCTGTACAACCATTACCACCTTGCGCAATTGTTATATCTCTAGTATACGTTTCACCAACATTGGCATCAACAGTAGGTATGGCTGAAATATTTAATGAAGCTGCTAATAATGGATATGACGAAACAGTAATATCTGAATCTGAATCTGAATTTGGACCACCTTGATCTATAAAGTTAATGGTGTGGGCATCTTTAAATAACCCGCCCGAGTTTAAAAATTGTACAGCATCACAACTTGCGCTTCTATTGAACCTAAATACCACTTCATCAGCAACCTGCCATTCAGCGTTACTAGGTCGTAAAATTGTAAAAACTGGATCAGAGGGTGTACCTCCAGCTGTAAGAACATAATCACCAGAACCTGACTGTGAAGTAATACTCGCCGAATTGGCAACATACTCTACACCATCTGGTAAATCAAAAGTAATACTGAAATCTGTACAAGTTGGAAACTTACTACTAATTGTTACCTCTTCAAAAGAATCACCGTCTCCACATGTTGGCAAATTATCTGGGGAGAGAAGTACGGTATATCGATTACTATCTATCTGCGCCTGTATATCATTAGAATATAACAGCATTAACAACAAAGACAAAAAGAAAATTTTAATGGAAAACTTCATACTAGAGGTAAATATTTACATTTTTTAAGGACTACTTAAAAAGTAAGTTTAGTACTACAAAATATTTGTTATAAGCACAAATCTAGTTGAAGGCTAAAGTGTTTTATATTTTTTGTTGTGAAATGAAGATAGTTGTATGGCAAATGTTAAAAAACGTATGTGTAATATCTCCATTTTATTGCACTTTATCGATGAAGTAAGTTATAGCAGGCTTTGCAAAGGTATGTATTAAACAGTCATACTTCGCTAAAACGTAGTTTTCAAGCCAAACCCATTATCTACGGGTCTTAAGAGCCTAAATATTGAAATTCTAATTTTCCAATATCTTTGTGAGCAAGTGTAAATATCAGGCGCACCTTAAATTGGTCAACCAGTAATTCCTACAAATATTATATTAAAAAAATTGAAAAAATGTTCATACGTTCCTACAGAAAAAAGAGTGATTTTAACAAAACCTGAAGCGATTTCCAATCTTAGTATTAAAACTTGAGATACACTAAGTAATATTTAAATAAAATCTAATCATCTTTTATTTTTTTATCTTTTGTACTATATCAGTTGAAAACAAAAAAAGTGGATAGAAGCATTGCTTCTATCCACTTTTAATTAATTTGATCTTTGTAAATTATTCTACCACAATAAACTCCGATCTTCTGTTGAGTTGATGGTTCTCTTTGCTACATGGAACATTGTTGCTACAGTCGTTCGTAAGCTCCGTTTCGCCGTAACCTTCATATGAGATCCTGTTGCTTGATATACCCGCCGCTATGAGGTAATCGGCTGTTGCCTTTGCCCTGTTCGCGGATAAACGCATGTTGTACGCATCATTAGCACGTGAGTCCGTATGCGAGCGTACCTGTACGTTTACACTTGGGTATTCGTTAAGGTATGCCAATACCTTTTCTATGCTGATCTTGGCATCTTCCCTGATGAAGTACTTGTCGAAATCAAAGTAGATCGGTTCTATGTTCAGGTATTTTGCAAGGTCGGTGCCTACAGGTGCCGATGGGTCTACCTGTGCCAATACGATCTCTATGCCCATGGCATCTTCAGCTTTGACGGTCATGAAGGTTTTGTTGCCTTCCTCATAGTCCGCTTTGGTAGCTACTACCTTGTAACTTCCTTCCGCGCAGTTGCCTTCCATCTCGAACGCTCCGTTGGCATCCGTGCTCGAGCTAGATACCACTTTGTTATCCTTGTCGTATACCGTTACCGATGCATCCGTTAACAGTGCATTGGTCTTCTCGTCCTTTACGATTCCCGTAATATTTGTATGACATGTAAAGTCGAGCGGGGTCATTTCCACAAAACCGTAGATATCGTCATTGCCCTGTCCTCCTTTTCGGTTCGACGCGAAAAAGCCTTTCTTGGTCTCTTCGTTGATAATATATGAAAAGTCGTCTTCCTCCCCGTTCAAAGGACGTCCTACATTGTAGATCTCTCCCCTTTCATTGTTCAGGTCCGTTGCGAAGACGTCAAGTCCCCCTAGTCCCGGATGCCCGTCCGAAGAGAAATATAGTTTATTAGATTCCGTTACGAACGGAAAGGTCTCCCTTGCCTCCGTGTTGATTCTTGGTCCTAGGTTCTTCGGTGTACCAAAAGTACCGTCCGTGTTGATGTCCACAACATAGATATCCGATTCCCCTTTCGTTCCCGGCATGTCCGAGGCGAAATACAATTTGGTTTCATCGTTGTTCAGCGTAGGATGTGCTACCGAATAGCTGTCACCGTTGAAAGGCAGTTCCTCTATATTTTTCCATTCATTGTTTTCTTTGGTAGCCCTGTATATCTTTAACCTACTTACCCCTTCTTCGTCCCTTTCGAACTTGCCCTCGTCGGAGTTGTTCCTTGTAAAGTACATTGTCTGTCCGTCCTTGGTGAATGCCGTCGACGATTCATGGGTCTTCTTGTTCAGTTGCTTGCTCAGCTTGTCCACATTGGTAAAGTTACCTTGATCGTCCTGTGCCGCTTTGTACAGGTTCAAGAAAGAACCATTGTTCCATTTATGGATGTTCTTCGTTAGCAGTCCGCTGTCCCTTGCCGTAGAGAACACCAGTCCGTCTTCATAGAAAGAGGGCGCAAAGTCCGATACCTTCGAGTTCAGCCCGATGTTCTTTAGTTCGTACCTGCCCGAGCGTTCCTCGATCTGTTCCAGATAATCCTGGTTTTCTCCAAAAGTGATGGCACGTTGATCGTTCGCTTTTGCGTTCTTGAACTTGTTCATCCATGTGTCGGATTCCGTATAGTTCTCCAATGACTTCAAGGTCTGTGCGTAGCGGTACATATACTCCGGGTCGATATCCGCGCCTTCCAATGCGAACAGTTTGCCGTACCAGCTAGATGCCTCTTCGTAGTTCGCGTTCAGATAGTTCGCGTTGCCGAGGTTCTTATAGATATCCTCCTCCGTATTCCCGTCCTTTACCAATTGCTCGTACGATCGTATCGCGGAGGCATAGGCATAGTTCGTGAATTTCGTGTCCGCTTTCTGTATCTTCTTGTCCTGTGCGCTTGCCATCATAGCCATTACCGCCAAGCCACAAAAAATATATCCTGTTTTTTTCATGTCGTTTTTTATTAAAAGAATCTTGGGGTGATCACTCGTTTGTATTTGTTCAGGAACTCGTACCTCAGCATGATCTCGAAGGATCCGTCGTTGAACGTGGTAGCTCCAAGGTCCGTCGTTTCCTTGTCATATGCCAGACCCAGCATCAACTGGTCGTTCAGCTGGAAACCGAACAGTGCGCTGATCGCCGCGTCCCATCTATACGCCGCTCCCAAGGAGAACTTGTCGTTGAACAGGAAGTTCGCGCTCAGGTCTACCTGTAACGGTGCGCCTTTTACAGCTTTTACAAGTGCCGCAGGTTTGAACTTTACATCGTTCTTTAGTTCGAACACATAGCCCGTGATCAGATAGAGGTTCATACGCTCCTGCGCGATCAAACTGGAACTGTTCGTATCGGAACTGTCGAAATGTTCGGTTTGCAGGAAGTTCGGTACCGATAGTCCCGTATAGAAACGGTCCGTATGGTAATAGATACCAGCACCGAAGTTCGGCGAGAACTTGTTGTCGATATTCGGCAGGTTGCTCTCCGCCCCGTAGTTCCTCAGTTTCGTAAAGTCCACGTTGAACAGGTGTCCGCCCGCTTTTAGACCGAACGACAGCTTCCCCTCCTCTGAGGTCTTTACCGTATAGCTGAACGCCGCATCGATATAGGTATCCTGGTTGGTACCGTTTCCGATTTCGTCGTTCACTACGGACAATCCCAATCCTACATGTTCGGATACCGGGGTATGGAAGTTAAGTGTCTGCGTCGTAGGTGCGCCGTCAAGCCCCACCCACTGTGAACGATGGAGTGCCGCTATGCTCAATACTCCCCGTGAACCTGCATACGCAGGGTTCACCGATATCGTATTGTACATGTACTGCGTGTACTGGGCGTCTTGCTGCGCATGGCCCAAAAAGAGTCCCGCAACGGTAATTATTACTGTGAAAATAAGTTTTCTCATCTTTTTATATTTTTTGGGAATTTTTATCTGTTGATATATAAATAACCGGCTTTATCTAAATTATCTCCGTCATTCTCGTATTTAATTACATAGAAATAGACACCCACTGGTAACTCTGAATCTTCACTAATGGTAGCTCTACCATTAGATACACCTTGGAAGGTATTGGTAACATTGTCATAGCCTATCATTTCATACACTATTACACCCCAACGGTTATATATCTGAACCTTATTATTAGGGAAGGATTCAATATTTTCTATTCTAAAGAAATCATTGACTCCATCATTATCCGGAGTAATGACTTCGTTGAAAACTGAAATACCCGTATCTACAACTTCTGCATTACAACCAGCATCTAAACTTGGAACACCGCCTATAGAATCACATGGATCTAATGGATCTGTACCATCCTCAACTTCTTGTCCATCCAAAATAGTATCTCCATCGGTATCCGCATTGTTAGTATCTGTACCTATCGCATCTTCTTCAGATAACGTTAATCCATCTTCATCACAATCAGAAATCAAATAATCACCACTTTGTTCAACGGTAATACTACCTTCATCAAAATCACAAGGGTCTTCCGGGTTGGTATCATCTTCAAGCTCTTGCTCATTAATTACACCATCGCCATCACAATCTGCTACTAAGTAATCACCTGAGAAATCTAAGGTTGCATTTTCGATTACAAAATCACATGGATTATCAGGGTCTGTACCGTCTGCTATTTCTTGCGTATCAAGAACACCATCGCCATCACTATCGCTAGCACTATCACCTATTTCTCTAAAGTCAACTTCTGGTGTTGTTGAATCATCATCGTTATCCGTACCATCGGCACCCGTATCTAAATCATTGTTTACATCAAGACCTGGCGTATCATCAAACGCATTGTTCAAGCCATCATTATCGGCATCTGCCATAGCATCTACTAAAGTTCCTTGACCAGCTTCTAAGACATCAGTAGTACCATCATTATCAGAATCTGCATCTAAATAATCAGGTATTAAATCACCGTCTGTATCTTCAGGTCTTAATCCGTTAGGGTAGTTTGTATCTACACCGTTAACATCAAAAACATCTGCAGGAGCAACATAACCTGACGTTGGTTGTGCCTCTACGTTATCTGGAATACCATCATCATCGGCATCGATATCCAAGAAATCTGCATTACCTGCACCATCTGTATTTGGAGGTATCGTTCCTTCTGAACCATCTGCTTGACCGTTACCATCAGTATCGGCAAATCCATCATCATTACTGTCAATAACACCATCATTGTTCGTATCCAAAGCATCATTACCAGCTTCATATACATCAAAAATGCCATCATTGTCACCATCTAAATCAAAGTGGTTAGGAATACCGTCACCGTCAAAATCAAACGCTGGTTCCGTTGTTCCGTTTACATCGCCAATTAATGGATCGTTAGGATTATCATCGGAATGGTTTGGAACACCATCGTTGTCATCATCTGCACTTGGGTCGATTCCATTGGCTTCATCTAAATCTGAGATACCATCATTATCGTCATCCAAATCAATTGTATCAGGAATACCATCTTGATCAAAATCTAGGATATCTCTAAAATCTACCTGAGTTAAATCGGCATCATTTTCGTTATCCGTTGCGATTGCACCAGTATCTAGATCATTGTTAACATCTAAACCTGGCGTATCATCAAAGGCATCGTTAAGACCATCTGAATCTGCATCTGCCATAGGGTCTATTAAAGTTCCTTGACCAGCTTCTTCTACATCTGGAGCACCATCATTATCAGAATCTGCATCCAAGTAATCAGGAATACCATCCATATCCGTATCTTCTGGAACCAATCCGCCTGGGTAGTTCGTATCCAATCCGGTTGCGTCAAAAGCATCTGCTGGTACGATATACGCATCAGTAGGTTGCGCTTCTACGTTATCTGGAATACCATCATCATCCGTATCGATATCCAAGAAATTAGCTTCACCTGTACCATCGGTATTTGGTGGAGTCGTTCCTTCTGAATCATCAGCCTGACCGTTATCATCAGTATCAGCGAAACCAGTATCAAGACCATCAATAACACCATCATTATTTGTATCAAGGTCACCGTTACCAGCTTCCACAACATCTACGATACCATCATTATCCGCATCAATATCAAAGTGATTTGGAATACCATCACCGTCAAAATCGAACGCTGGTTCAGTTGTTCCGTTTACATCACCAATTAATGGATCGTTAGGATTGTCATCGGAATGGTTTGGAACACCATCGTTATCATCATCCGCACTTGGGTCGATTCCGTTAGCTTCATCTAAATCTGAGATACCATCGTTATCATCATCAAGATCTACTGTATCTGGAATACCATCTTGGTCATGATCTAACATTGACCTAAAATCAACCTCAGCTACATCTGCATCATCTACGTTATCAGTAGCAATTGCTCCTGTATCCAAATCATTGTTTACATTAATACCTAGTGTATCATCAAAAGCATCGTTCAATCCGTCATTATCAGCATCTGCCAAAGGATCTACAAGAGTTCCTTGTCCAGCCTCTAACTCATCACTTATGGTGTCACCATCAGAATCTAAATCCAGATAATCTGGTGTGCCATCTAAGTCCGTATCTTCTGGCTCAATTCCGCCTGGGTAATTGGTATCCAATCCTGTTAAGTCAAAAGCATCTGCTGGTACGGTATACGCATCAGTAGGTTGTGCTTCCACGTTATCCGGAATACCGTCATCATCAGCATCGATATCTAAATAGTTTGCGCCACCTGTAGTATCTGTATTAATTGTTTCTGTGCCTTCTGTAGCATCTGCTTGACCATTATCATTTGCATCTAAAAAGCCATCGTCATCGCTATCAATTACACCGTCATTATTAGTATCTAATGCTCCTGTATCGTTTTCTACAAGGTCTAGAATACCATCATTATCCGAATCTATATCCAAGTGGTTGGGATTTGCATCCACATCAAAATTATCAATTGGCAAAGCTGTGCCTGAACCATCGGTAACTGCTATGGTTGTATTATCATCAGTATCTACAATATCCGATAATCCGTCACCGTCTGCATCACTAATGGGTCCTGTTCCAATTACACCATCGTTATCTGGGTCTATACCGCCAGCTTCAACTACATCTGGTATACCATCGTTATCAGAATCGGTATCCCTTCGATTATCAAAACCGTCAGTATCAGTATCAGGATTATCTAATGGAACACCAGGTGTTGCGGGTCCCACTGGATCTACACTATCTGCTAAACCATCACTATCTGTATCTGTAGCAAAAGTATCTATAACACCATCGCTATTTGCATCCGTACCACCTGCTTCTGTTACATCTGGTATACCGTCATTATCAGAATCTAGATCTATTCTATCATCTAACCCATCATTATCTGTATCAGGGTTTTCAAGAGGTGTACCTGGTGTAGTAGCATCAACTGGGTCAACGCTGTCTGCTAAACCATCATTATCTGTATCTGTAGCGAAAGTATCTATAATACCATCACCATTCGTATCTGGACCACCAGCTTCAATTACATCTGGAATACCATCATTATCTGAATCTAAGTCTAAACGATCTTTTATACCATCATTATCTGAATCTTCATCTGGTAAAGGAGTAGTATCAACACTATCGGCAACACCGTTATCATCTACATCAAAAAAACCATCAACTTCGCCATCACCATCTACATCTATACCACCTGCTTCCTTAATATCTGGAATACCATCATTGTCTGAATCTAAATCCAATTGATTAGGAATACCATCACAATCCGTATCACAAGGGATTTGGTGGAACAAAGTAAAAGCTTCATAAGAGTTTGATGTTGAACCTGAACTTCTGTAGTAATCAATTTCTACCCAATTTACAGCAACCCCATTAGAATTTACTTCCCATATATTTAGATTTCCACCATAGCCACCACTAACATTATCAAAACCAACACTGGTAGTTCCATTTCCATTAACATTAGGACCACCATTGGTACCTGAATTAGCAGCTGTTGCCGTAGGTCTTTTATAGGTTGTTCCTGTTAACGGCACAGTAGATGTTATTACAATAGCTTCATCTGACGCTAGATTTCCATGCATTATACTACTAAGATTTAATATTTCAGGACCACTTGTAAATTCTATTCTATAACGAATACCCCCATCACAACCGTCCAATTTGTCAATAGCTATATTTTCTCCATTTGCGTTTGAGAAACCCTTAAAGGAATCAATGTCGTTACAAATATTAGTGGTATTCGATGCCAGTTGAGAAGGCATTGCCGTTATCGTATAATTAATTACGTCTGTACCTGCAGCACAACCTGGGATATCAAATGCTTGTGTTAATATCTGTGGTGTTTCCGTTCCGTCATGTAAGGCGCTTCTATCCAAATTATTAACAGCATCAGCAGAAATACTATCCGTTCCATTTCCGCAAGCAAGTTCCTCTGTATCTAAAATTCCATCATTATCATCATCTAAATCCGAAGAGTCTGGTATACCATCACCATCTGTATCAGCATCAACATCTATTATATCATTATCTCTGTAATCAAGATCGCCAGTTGAATTTTCATCACCAAGATTAGAAGCATTTGGTGGATTTATTCCATCATTAACGGTATTACCCGTAATTGCGCTGTCATCTATATCATCGAAGGCATCATCAAGACCATCAACATCAGCATCAACCCCAAGAATAGAACTATATATATCACCATTTTCTAATATATCATTTAAGCCATCACCATCAGAATCGTCATCTATATAATCAGGAATAATATCTGAATTAGGAAAAGTAGCATCTGTATTTACAGGTGTAAGACCAATTGAACCAGGTGCTTCATAATTGTCATCTACTCCATTCATATTTGCATCGGTCATAGCAGTCCCCACTCCACTAGGAGCTGTATAGCCTGACGTTGTTTGTGCTTCTATATTATCAGGAATTCCATCATCATCAGCATCAATATCTAAATAATTAGGTGCTCCTAAAGAATCACTATTCGTCAAAGATAGTGGAGTCGTTTCTAAAGAATCATCTAAACCATTCATGTTACTATCATTTAAGGTTGTAGCATCACCTGATGTATTATAATCAACCTCACCATCATTATTTGAATCAGAACCACCAGCCTCTATAATGTCTAAAATACCATCATTATCAGAGTCTAAATCTAAAGAATTGGGAACACCATCACCGTCAAAATCAGCTGTTGGATCTGCTATACAATATCCAAATGCGTAAAAACCTACTGTTACTTGAGCACTAACACCATCTGCCTTACCTGAAGTGATAACTAATTGATCAATAGTACCCGGAATAAAAGTGGAAAACACGTTGATTAAGGGATCAAATGAATTGTCGAAAACCGTACCTTGAACTGTATTTCCAGAAACAAAAACACCATTATCTAAACCACTGAAGTTATCAGCAGTAATAGTTATAGGTGTACCACCATTGAATGCAGTTATAGTCACCTGATCATTATTATTTAAACCACCTGTTATAAAAGAGAAGTTTTTAACTGGGGTAGGAAAGTCAAACGTGTAGGTAACAACATCTGCTGAAGCACTATTGTTTGTGTTTTGTGGTTGACCATAAAGAAAGTCACCTATTTGAGCATTGTTTTGTATTTGAATACCGTTAGCCCAAGTTGCAGAACCAGAAACGGCTGCGGAAAAATTAAATGTTCCGTTATCTAAATCATTAAGAACAACTGGACTTGTTGGACTTGTTGAGAAATCTGTATTTGTCGCATATCCTGGTGAATTTAAATCAGTAGAGGTAATACACAAAAGACCTTCCTCTAGGTCAGGAATACCATCATTGTCATCATCTAAATCATTTATGTCTAAAACAGTGTCATTATCACTGTCTTGAGCACTAACATTTTGTATTGAAACAAAAACCAAAATCAGCGAAAAGCTAAACAGGGTTTTTAACAAAAAAGTAGAATTTTTCATAGTTGAAGTTGTTAATTTATCTTCTTGTAAAATAGAAATTTGTACAGGATAAAATATACTCTGTATCAATTGGGTTGGTTTAAAATATCTTAAAAAATATAAGTACTTTTTCATAAAAGAGAGGCGTTTAGATAACTAGCATGAGCCGTATGATTAAAAGATTCGACAAAATGCTTTATATATTTTATAGAATTATATTTCCAAATAGACACCACTCCTAAGTTTGTCTCTAGGCTAAGGAAAGCAATGGGTTTTTCTTTTAAGAATTTTGATAAATTCTTCATTGTTCGCGTTTTTTATTTTCATCTTTTACCCGCTTGGTTATAAGCGTAAAATCTTTTCATACTCCTTTAAACAATTTAAATAGTGACTTACCGCAGGTTAAACTCCAGAAGTTTATTTGATTTTATTTATTTTGACTATGCAAAGAACTTTTGATTAGAATGTTAATTTCAAATTTGGTTTCTATTTGGTTAAATATCTAGAATATCTTATTTAAGATTGCAAAATGTACCTTTTCGCATAGAAAATAGTGATAAGCACTTTTTTAAATAGTTCATTGTTTTGTTGAATTAAAATCCATTCCTTTTTTGTTTAGAAACACTTTTAATGAAAAAGTTACATTTTTTCATATTAAGGCGTTTATTTACCGTTTAAACTCTTAAAAACACCTAGATTACAAAAAAAGTAATCCAAATACTACACTGCGTTTATTACTATTACAAAGCTAGATTGGAGTTTAAATCGCTTATATTTTTTGTTGTGAAATGAAAGAAGTTGTTTGTGAAATACCATATTTTGTAGGTGAAAAAATAAGATAAAATGGCATTTTACCGATAAAGTCAATAAATTCAATACTTTCAAGAGGTAATTACAATTCAAGCTAGTTCAGAACTAAATTTTGAATAAAAATCAATAATAATAGACCTATTTAAGTGATAAAAAATCACTGTTAACAAAACCATAAATCTTGTTAGCAAGTGTTAAATTCAGGCGGATCGCTAATTGGTAAACCAGTATAACTGCATAAAATTTATTTTAACGATGGAGAAAAACCATTAATTTTATTCCTACAAAAAATCATCTACCCATAACCCTAAAATAGATCAGAATTTTAATTAATTAACAACTGCCCAATTTTAAATTTTAAGATATACTTCCGCTGTTAAAAATAAATTTAAACAATGCATATTTTTTAACTTCCTAAATATTGTAGAACTTTAGGTTAGAATTGTAATTGCTATGAATACAGCGGAGGATAAATTAAAAGAACGTGTAAAAGAACTTACCTGCCTTTATGAGGTTACCTCTATAATTGTTAATTCTGATTATGACCAATTAGAAGCTTCTCTTGAAGCTATCGCCTATTGTCTTAAAAGAGCCTGGCAGTTTGAAAATGTTACAGAAGTCTATTTAAAAACAGGCGAATACCAAGTACAGACCGATGATTATAAAGACGGTATGGTCACCTTAGTTTCCAAGATCAAGGTCTTCAATAAAATAGAAGGCGAAGTTTTTGTTGGCTACCCTTCAAACAAATATACTCTTGACGATTTTTTGATTGAAGAACAGACCTTATTGAATAACGTGGCCTTAGCTATTGGTAACCTTATTGAACGTAAACAAATTCGTGATAGTGAAGCCATTACCAAAAGAAAGATGGAGCGCACAGATCGTTTGCATATTCTAGGTGAAATTACCGCAGGCATAGCCCATGAACTAAATACACCCCTAGCAAATATTCTTGGTTTTGCTGAATTATTGACTGATAAGATTACGGATAAAGAGACCGTTAGAGACCTTGAAAAAATAATGGATAGTGCTATTTTTAGCCGAGAAATAGTGAAAAAACTGATGTTCTTTGCTTGTGAAATGCCACAGGAAATGAAGATGGTAAAACTGAACCCAATAATAACCAGTGTTATAAAATTGCTTGAACCCTCTTTACGACCTAAAAATCTAAAGCTTTCTACATATTTTGATAATGATGACATTGAACTAAGGGCAGATACTGTGCAATTGACACAAGTAATGTTTAATCTGATTATGAATGCTATCTACTATTCTCCCAATGGTAGTACTATTACCATACATGTTTTAGAAACAGCAAGTCATGTCAGTATTGAAATTACTGATGAAGGAAAAGGTATACCGACCCAATTAGAAGACAAGGTATTTGAGCCTTTTTTCACTTCTAAACCTATTGGAGAAGGTTCTGGCTTAGGACTAAGTGTTGTACATGGTATTATTACCAGCCACAAAGGTAAAATAGAACACAAGCCAAATACACCTAAAGGGACTATATTTACCATTGACTTTCCTAAATTGTAATTATGGATTTGCGCAAAGAGAACATTCTTATAGTAGATGATGACATAGACATTTTAGAGCTTTTACAAAGGCACCTGAAGTCTATGGACTACCATACCTATAAAGCCGTTTCAGTGAAAGAAGCTTTATTTATATTAAAAGATACTTTTATTGACCTGCTCATTACCGATATACAAATGCCCGAAATAGACGGACTCCAATTATTAAAGTTTGCTAATGAGCATTATCCTGAGATTCCTAAATTGGTAGTTACCGGTTACCCCTCTGTAGAAGGAACTTTAGAGGTCATAAAATCTGGAGCCATAGATTATTTGACCAAACCCTTCACCAAAGCTGAGTTAAAAGAGGCGATTGAAAAAGCATTGGCTCAAAATGCAAAACGTAAACAGGTAAAAAGCATTCAGCTGAAATCTGGCGAGAATATATATTCAGATATGGTTGGCGCATCTGAAGCTTTTAAAAAAGTTACCAATATCATTGAACGTGTAAAAGATAATAAAGCAACAGTAATTGTGACTGGTGAAAGTGGAACGGGAAAAGAATTAGTTGCCAGAGCAATTCACTATTCAGGCAAATTTTCTAGAGAGCCATTTATTGCCGTTAACTGCTCAGCCATACCGGAAAACCTACAAGAGGCTGAACTATTCGGATACATTAAAGGTGCGTTTACAGGTGCCAACGAAAATAGAAACGGTTTTTTTCAGGCGGCTGAAGGAGGAACTTTATTTTTAGATGAGATCGGTACAGCCTCATTAGCCGTGCAAGCAAAATTACTCCGTGCACTACAAGAGAAAGAAATTACCAGAGTAGGTTCACAAAAGGTTGAAAAAGTCGATATTAGAATTATTGCGGCTACCAATGCTAATCTACGAGAAGAGATAAAAAGCAACAGGTTTAGAGAAGATCTATATTACAGATTAACCGTTGTAGAAATCAATGTGCCTCCCCTACGCGAGCGTAAATCCGATATAAGCATATTGACCGATAAGTTTTTGCGTAAATACGGTATAGAATTTAAAGACCGTTTACTTCGTATTTCTCCGGAAGCATTGCAAATACTTGAGCGATATAATTGGCCTGGAAATATTAGGGAATTAGAAAATATTATTCAAAGGGCCGTTATCATGACAGATGGTAGTATTGAAGTAAAGGATCTTCCTGAATTTTTAAAGTACCAAATTGATTTTCCAGAAAACGAATTACGCCCGTTACGTGTTATGGAAAAAGAATATATACAACGCGTATTAACTCACACCAACGGCAACAAGACCAAAGCTGCTGAAATTCTTCAAATAGATCGCAAAACCCTGCGTGAAAAATTAAAGTAACACCGGGTAATTTCTCCCCAATCGGGTAATTATACCCCACTTACAAAAAATTCATCAAAATTATTTTAATTTATAACTATTTGAAAGTCAATTTATTATAAAATAATTTGATTTTCAAATTATTTACAGGCATATCAATTGCTTTATAGACAATGTATAGCAAACTATTATAAATAGTCAGTACAATCATTAAAAGCAACAGATGAAATACGGCAGTCTCGTTTTTGAACAAAGTGAATTCTTGATAATTAAAGAACATCTAGAAAACAATATTACTATAGAAGACTATGCACATAAAAATGTGTTAGAAATTCTAATTCAAAATATGAATATCGCTATGTGTTTAAATGTAGAAGATATTCCGTTCGATATTATCACATTAAACTCTATTCTAAAAGTTACCGGTGCATCTGGTATACGGCAAACGTTTCAGATCGTATCACCTGACGAAGTAGACGTTAAGAACAATAAAATTTCTGTAATCAGCAGCTTAGGTGCATCGGTTATTGGACGCGCGGTAGAAGATAAAATCTCATACGGATTACCAGGAGACCTTATATCATTAAAAATAATAAAAGTAAACCAACCAAATTCAGCCAACAAAAGCACTACTGAAGAGCTAAAGACCAAAAAAGAAACAATTTATTAACTCTAAATCACTCAGTTATGTTAAAATACGCAATTACCCTATTATTTTCAGTAAGTCTATTAAACGCACAAAACAACACCACTGTACAAACAGAGGTAAATGTTGGTGATATTTTTGAAATAGGAAAACCTGAATCAAATAAATACAAACACATAGATTTCCCAAGAGAAAACTTCATTATTAAACGCGGTGGCATAGCCAATTATAGGCGGGCTCATGGCGAAGAAGTTGTAGTAACAGCCGTTAAGGAGTTAAAAGACGGTACAACACAAATTAAAATAAAACGTAATGATGGTGGTCGCTTTTTTAATAGCCATACAGTAGTAACTGTTGACTATAAAGACGCCATTACATCGGGTGAATTACAAGCACTATAATTTTTTTTAGTTGGTTGATAATCCACTTGGCTTCTATAAATAAGTTGGCTGATTTATTAAGAATCAACCAAGTGGATTTCTTTTCAAAGTAGCATTTTCAAATTTATTCATAACCCTAGAACTAAACTCATGTTTACAAAACTAAGAACATCACAAAGATTACATGCTGGCTTTATATTGGCTATTGCATTTTTATTGGTGTTGGGTTCTAATAGATTATATCACAGACATTTTTCTACGTTACAAAACACCGTAAATTCTGTGTATGATAATAGGGTTAAAGTTCAAGATTACATTTATCAATTAAACAATATTTTCCATATAAAAAGACTACGTTTCATTACTGAAGATAATTTTACCGCAGTAGCAAATGAAAATGAAAAAGCAGAAAAATTACTTTCAGATTTTGCGCTAACAGAACTAACTACTAAAGAATATAGTGCACTGAACGAATTGACTTCTCAGTTCCATAAACTTAAAATATTTGAAAACAAGGTTTTACAATCCCAAAATAATCTTAGCAATGGGGTTGCTTTACTCTCACTACAAACTCTAAAAAAAATAGATGAAAAATTAGATGTACTGGCTACAATACAATTAGAAGAAAGCAAGCAAATGACCCAGCTTTCTAACAAAGCTTTAGAAAGCAACTTACTACTTTCTAAATTATCGCTAGGCTTTTTAATATGTATTGGTGTTGCCTTGTTGGCATTAATTTTTTATCCCATAAAAACTAAAGAATCCGTCCTAGATTAAGGGACAATCAAATACATCTTAATATGAGCTCGATGAAAAATTATATGCGGAGCATATGCTCAACATGCACCCACGCTACACATTGTTCTTTAACAATAAATAAAAATAGCATTTATGCGTGCAGCGAATATTTTCATTTTCTAGATATCACTAACGAACCCGTTTTGGTAGTATCTAACGAAATGTCTAGTAATGAATTAAATAAAAAATTAGTCTTAAACTAAATAGAATGATAGCAAAAGTAGCATCTAAAAAAGCGCCTAAACAAGGCATGCTAGACAATGTAATGCGACAATTTGATAATGCCGCAGATATTATTGACCTAAACGCCAATATTAGAAAAATTCTTGAGGTGACCAATAATGAGATCGTTGTACATTTTCCCGTACGGATGGATAATGGTGAGGTTGAAATATTTACCGGTTACCGTGTTCAGCATAACAATGCGCTGGGACCGTATAAGGGCGGCTTACGTTATCATCCTACCGTTGATATTGATGCAGCAAAAGCATTGGCAATGTGGATGACTTGGAAAACCTCTTTGGCAGGTTTACCGTATGGCGGTGCAAAGGGTGGAATTCAACTAGACCCGAACAAGTATTCAAATTCCGAATTAGAACGTATAACCAGAAGGTTCACTTACGCATTAGGAGATAATATTGGTCCGGAATTAGATATTCCTGCACCAGATGTAAATACCAATCCGCAGACTATGGCTTGGATTCTAGACACCTATATGTCTACCAAATCTCCTGCAGAACGGTCTACCAATATGCACGTAGTTACAGGTAAACCTATTGGTGCGGGTGGTTCAAAAGGTCGTGATAGAGCTACGGGATATGGAGTATTTCTTACCATTAAATTTTGGGCAGAAAGTCATAATGTAGATTTAAAGGACAAAAAATTTATAGTACAAGGTTTTGGTAATGTTGGGTATTGGGCAGCCTATTTCTTGGTTAACGAAGGTGCCATTTTAACCGCGGCACAAGATGCCTATGGTAGTATAGCAAATGAAGAAGGTATAGATGTAGATCAGTTATTAGCATACGCTAAGGGCAATAAAGGCAGCATTCTTGGCTATGCAAAGGCAAGAACGATCAATAGCAAAGATTTCTTTTCCTTAGACTGTGATATATGTATACCTGCGGCATTAGGTAACCAGATTACGCCCAAAAATGCCAACAAGATAAAAGCTTATTTAATTGCCGAAGGTGCCAACGGACCTACAGATGTAGATGCTGAAGAAATTCTATTGAAAAAAGGCATCGACATCATTCCAGATATTCTTTGCAATTCTGGCGGTGTAATTGGCAGCTACTTTGAGTGGTTACAGAACCGAAATGGCGAAATATGGTCTTTAGACGAGGTCATGGAAAAGCTGGAAAAGAAAATGAAAGAATCTTTTACCACCGTTCTAGAAACATCGAAAAAGAGAAAAGTAGACATGCGTACCGCAGCCTTTGTAATCGCTATTGAACGATTAGAAGAGGCGTACGTACAACGTGGTATTTTTCCATGATCAATAAAACAGTATTTAAATAATGATGATGATTTTAAGAAATATGTAGTTAATACTGCCACATTGGGCGTGGTCGAAATTATTTGAAATAAGCTAGCCAATGTTCTCGGCTGCGCTTAAAATGGCAATGAACAATACTTTTAATATTATATCTGAATAAAATAGGAGAAAATGAAGTACGGCAATCTAGTTATAGAAAAGAAAGAATACGTGGTACTTAAAAGGTTTATGAACCTATCGGGTTATTACAAAGATGATACGCTACGTAAATCTGTCCAAAAATTGGCAGGAGAATTAGAAACTGCCACCGTTTGCGATGCATCAGACATGTACGATGATGTTATACGGTTCAATACAACAGTTACCATCGTATCTGAAAACGGTTGGCAAAAAAAGTTCAAGCTGGTAATGCCAACGGACAGTGATATAAAGAATGATAAAATATCTATACTCACCCCAATGGGTGCAGCGGTTATTGGCTACAGCGAAGGAGATTCCATTACTTGGGAGTTTCCATCCGGAGAACAAAAGCTAACAATTGAAAAAGTAGAACAAGAAAATCAGCATATGAATATAAATATGGTATTATGATTACATCCAAACATTTTTATCCGCATGAATCTGACAAAAGAATAATGGTAAAGAAGGATAAGCTGGAAATTAACAACTGGACAGATGAACTAGAGTTTCTAAATAAGGAAATCGAATTCTATTTGGACATTGAAGATAGCATCATACAAAGCTCAAAATTATACCAAGAGCTACACCATATTCGTAGGGAAAATGCATTAATGCTAGCAGCACTATACAAATATGACAATACCGTAAGTAAAGCAATTGAATGTGATACTATCGCCTGCGACGCCTATTATCTTAATCACCATGAAAAGAAAAGAGATGGCTACCTATCGCTGATTCAAAATTACAGAAACCTAAAACTAAAAGTATTGTCACAAATATTAATACAAGCAAAAAGTTAAATGAATTAGAAACTACCATTGTAAACCAAACCCACCAAACCTCTAAAATATACCGTAATGGAAAATAGAATATTATTACCAACAGATTTTTCAAAAAACTCATGGAATGCTATACAGTACGCCATTAAATTATTTGAAAATAAAAAATGCTCATTTTATATTTTGCATACCTATTCTAAAGAAACCTATGGTTTAGACAGTTTAACATTACTAGATCCAGATGAAGCCTTTGATAAAATGTCCGAATTAAGGTCAAGAAAAGATTTGGGCGATATACTGGTGCGGTTATCACAACTAAAGAATAAAAATCACCAGTTTCATGTAGTATCTGAATCTACGCTACTTTCAAACGCCATAAAAAACCTGAATAAAGAACACCGTTTTAAAATGATAGTAATGGGTGCCAAGGGCATGACGAACCAAATAGGGGAAACATATGGTAAACAGACCCTAGGTATATTAAAACAGATAAGAAAATGTCCAATTTTGATAGTGCCTACCAAACTTGATTTTAATTACCCAAAAGAAATTGTTTTAAGTACCAATTTCAATACAAAAATTAAAGTATCTGAAATAAAATACCTGGTAGATATTGCCAAATTAAGTAATGCTTGCATACAAGTATTAAGTCTAACAGCTCCCCATAAATTAACCTTTAATCAAAAAAGAAATAAAGTATTTATTCGTAAACAGCTTAAAGACGTAGCGCATAAGTTTAATTCCTTACGAAATTCAAATATGGCTATTGCCCTAAGCTGTTTCGTAGAGATTAGGCAATCTAACATGATTAGTTATATAGATAGAAAACCATCGTTTTGGGAACGACTAGGATTTGGTAGGTTATCATTAAGAAAATTAGGCTATTATACAAATGTGCCCGTATTGGCACTGCATGCAAAATAGGCTATTTTACAACATATTGGTCGTTTCTGGTTATTGCAAATCGTACATTTGTATGATTATAATGAATAGGAACAATGGACGACGATTTTCATAGAATACTATATAATTATCTTGTAGAAACGGGACTAAGCGAAAAAGGTGCTGCGTATTTAAACCTTGCTATTTTATTGGTTTCAGCATTGGTATTGGCATATTTCTTAGATCTTATCATCTGGAAAGTGTTACGATCAATCTCACTTAAACTAGCGCAAAAATCCAAAACAAATTTTGATAATTTTCTGGTAGCTAATAGAGTACCAAGATATGTAGCCCATATTATTCCCTTAAGCATTTTAGTAGAACTTGTACCCTTTGGCTTTATAGGTTTTGATTATGCCGCACAAATAGTCCTAAAATTTTTAAATGTACTTTTTGTAATTCTTGCCCTATACCTAGTAAAAAATATATTTCGAAGTATAAATGATTATTTAAAGACCAAATCAAGGTTTAGAGATAAACCAATGGATAGTTATATACAGGTATTCATGATTTTTGCATGGGTCGTAGGTATTTTTACCATATTCGCTATAATAACAGAAATACAGGTTTGGAAGTTTTTTACTGCTCTAGGAGCCGGTTCTGCAGTTATATTGTTAATTTTTAAAGATTCTATTCTTGGTCTTGTGGCAAGTATACAAGTGAGCATCAATGATATGGTTCGGATTGGGGACTGGATCAGTTTTGATAAATTCGGTGCCGATGGTAATGTGGTCGAAATATCACTTGCCACTGTAAAAGTCCAAAATTTTGATAATACCATTACAACTATACCAACTTATGCATTAATATCAGATTCTTTTAAAAACTGGCGAGGAATGCAAGAATCTGGTGGAAGACGAATGAAACGTGCCTTGATTATTAGCCAAAAAAGCATTCGTTTTCTGTCTGATACCGATGTTGAAGAATTTCAAAAAATTCAATTAATTCAGCCGTATTTAAATACTCGAGCAGAACAGATCAATACCTACAACACAGAAAACAATATCAACAAGGACCTTGCAATAAATGGTAGAAACTTAACCAATATTGGGGTTTTTAGAAAATATGTAAACGATTACCTCCAAAACCATTCTGCAGTAAATAAAGGTATGACTTTAATGGTGCGCCAATTAGCACCCACACCGCAAGGTATTCCGTTAGAGGTGTATGCTTTTAGCTCTGACAAACGTTGGGAGAATTACGAGTATGTAATGGCAGATATCTTTGACCACCTATTGTCTGCCCTACCCTATTTCCATTTACAGGTGTATGAAATACCGGTACCAGTAGCTACTTCATAAGATTTGGTGTATTAACCTTAACTGAAAATTGTATCTTTCTTGGGTATTTATGCTGTTGTGCATACTTGCATTGGTCGCTATAAACAGATAATCATGCTTAAAGAAACATTCACAAAACTTCTGTCAAAATATACAGACGATAATCGTTTGACAAATATATTGTGGTCAGAAATTGAGAAAAACTATACAGGCAAAAAAAGACATTATCATACATTACAGCATCTTGATAATTTATATTCTCAATTAACTATTGTAAAGGAAGAAATAAAAAACTGGGAAACCATATTATTTACACTTTATTACCACGACATAATCTACAATGCTACAAAATCAGACAACGAAGAAAAAAGTGCTGAACTCGCTGAAAAACGTATGAAGGAAATTTCGGTTTCTAGCAACATTATTGAACAATGCAAAGAGCAAATTTTAGCTACCAAATCGCACCATAAATCAATAGACAGCGACACTAACTATTTTACAGATGCCGACCTTTCCGTATTAGGTAAAAGTTGGGAAACATACGCTCTATACTACAAAAATGTTAGAAAGGAATATGCTATCTATCCCGCATTCATATATAATCCTGGGCGTAAAAAAGTTCTCAATCATTTTTTGTCGATGGACAGAATTTTTAAAACCGACTTTTTTTACAATAAGTTTGAAACACAAGCTAAACAGAACTTACAACGAGAACTAGATTCGTTATGATAAAAGAAAAATGGGATCTGCCTTTGTAAATTATAAGGCGCAGATACTAATCTTTAGTCAGTATTATTAAAAATAGAATTGAAAAAACCAACCAATATTAAAATATGAGCATTTTTAGAAAAATTGATAAAGTACTTGGTGCTTTTGGCAATATAAGAGCTTTAGAAAGAAACCATGTTGATACCTACACTGAAAACTTAATTAAAAATATATCTGGAGAAAAGATTGCTGAATCTAAAGATGGTCAATTATATATAGAATTTCAGGAATTAGCTGGATTTGAATTTCTAGAATCCACCATTTTAAGTAGAGAAAATATTAAAACATTTAAAGGTGCAAAATTATCTTTTATTGGCGATAACAATGAAATGATTCTAGATTCTGATATAACAGAAATTGAATCAGATTATTCAAATGTTTCAAATCGATGGATGACAAAAGTTAGTTATGTTGTTACCAAAGATGATATCAATTTCATAACTGAGAAAAAGGCAGATTTCATTTTATTTCAATACAAAAAGAAGTCAATTAAATTGTATGTTATTAAATAAAATAAAGATTAGAAAATATAAAATTTCATTTAAATTTCAATCTTAGTTAAAACTTTAAAAGTTGTAACATAAACCTCATTATTGTATAATGACATTCAAGTAGAAAAAACATATGATTAAATTCTTTTTAAAAGCAAAACATTGGCAACTATTCATTTTAATATTTGGTATTCCCTTGGCCTATCAACTATTCACTATATCTCAATTATTTGGACCACGTTCTTATCCAAATTCAATATCAGATAGTGGAGTTGGCAAAACTGAAGTTCTAAACGACAACATCATTTATTTTGACTATTTCCCATATGTAATGATTTTATTCGTTGTTATATTCTTCGGTTGGTTTTGGTCTATCGCAATCGGACTTCAAAAAAAAATTCCTTCAGAAATTAAAATGAAGGTTGAAAAATTTAAAATTTTATTCTTCATTCCTCTTATCTACATTATATCCATAATGCTTTTTATAGGCGGACTATTTTCTGGAACAGGAACTAATAGTTTCTCATTCATCGGTTGGCCTTTGCTTATTATTTCATTACTTCACCTATTCTCCATGTTCTGTATATTTTACTCCATGTATTTTGTGGCTAAAACAATTAAAACTACCGAATTAAAACGAAAAGTAGTGTTTGGAGATTTTGCCGGAGAATTTTTCCTCTTATGGTTCTATTTCATTGGTATATGGATTATTCAGCCAAAAGTGAATAAACTTTTTCTACATAAAACTACAGCAATTAATAATAGTCAAAAGCAGTAAAACGCAATAGTTATGAATACAAAGAATCTATGTGAACTATCAGATGAAGAATTAATAATTGACAAAAAGAATCTGAAAAAATCTAAAATTATTAATGCATTTGTAATCGGGTTTCTTGCCAGTATAATTGCTATAGGAATTGTTTCTTCAATTTACGGGAAAAATTATACCGTTTTTATTCCATTACTATTTCCTGTTTATTTTATTTATAGAATAGTCAGCAATTCTAATAAAAACAAAAAATTAGAAACGATTTTGAAAGAGCGAAATATCTAAAACAAATATAAGCTTCATTACTCCCCTACTCTTCATAGTCCAATGTTAAAAGCTTAAATGAAAAACAAAATCTTAATTACATTTTTACTTATTATAACTACAATCTCTTGCAAAACAATAGACAAGAAGACGATTACTAACCCATGCATTGAAATTGAATGGACGACAGATTTAAAAGGAGACTTTTCTTTTAAAGAAAATTGGAGTTATAAAGAAGGAGTTTATAAAAACAGTCATGGTCAATTAAGTTGTGACGGCAGCTGCCCTGTAGCAATTGACCGAATGAAAGATATTACCGGTAAAATTTATAAAGATTCATTAAAAGCATTTTATAAGCTAATAGATACTACTCACATATACCAATCATTAAAGTCAGAAAATAAAATGTATGAATATTCAGGTTCAGATTTTATGGATTTCAAGAAACTAAAGAATGGAACTATAAAAGGAGAATCTCAAAGCAACGTATCTACACATAGTAATTTAATGTTAGAACTAAAAAATGATTCTTGTACTGCTTTAGTTTATTTCAACAGCATAAGAGATTTAGGTGTACATACTTTCCCTTTAAAAAGCGGAACTATTAAAATTGACATACCTTTATTTGAAAACGGAATTATAAAAGCCGTGTTCGATTTTGAATTTGTAAATACTTTAGAAACAAATAAACAGTTATACTGGAAAGGGAATATTTACAGCAAAATAATTACGGAATAAGAAGTACGAACACCATACTGCCAATTAAATGAACGAAAATCTTAAGCAATACGAGCAGTCAATTAAGAAAAAGCACAGTTTTAGTTGGTCTCCCAAATTTGAAGAGGAAATAAAAACCGATTTGAATAAAACAGTCATTATAAATGTCGTCAATAAAACTTTTGAAAAGTTAGGGTGGGATATTGTTTACCATGATGATAGAAATGCCGAAGCGAAACGAAAAGGAGATTGGAACCGCTGGACCGAAAAAATTAATGTCTCATTTAAAAACGGCAAATTAAACGTTAAAAGTGTTTCTCTAGGCAACGAAATGTGGGATAACGGAAGAAACTCAAAAAGAGTAAAATTATTCATTCATGCATTTCAACAAACTGAGAAAGAGTTTGACCATGAAACATTAGCCGAACTTGAAAAGGAAATTGAAAAAGCAAACAATTGGGAGGACTACGTAATACCAGAAAATTTACCAAAGCCTAAAAGTAGAAAAGCACCTCAAATTTGGATTCCCGTTGTTGGCGGTTTAATTACAGCGCTCATAGTTGGCTTTGTCGTTGCTTTTCTATCTGTCAAAGGCATATACATCATTGGTATTTTTGAGGTTGTTGTCGCAATTATTCTAGGCTATGTACTTACGCAACTCATCAAATTAAGCAATTATACATTTTATGATCATTTACACTACTTACTTATAACAATGATAGTGGTTACCTACGTATCCAATCAATACTTTCAGTATCAAATAATATTGAATGAAAATAACTTTGAAGCCTTTAGTTTTTGGGATTTTTTACAAGTAAGATTTGATGCTGGTTTAACCATTAAAAATACAAATACAGGTTGGATCGGTTTAGTTATAAGTTGGATCGTTCAATTAGTAATTACCTATTACGTGGGTCTTTTGAGATTTGTTTCTGGTTTAACAACTTATCAGCTTAAAAGAGTGCCTACAGAGGTTATTGATTTTGCCTACTATCATTTTGTAAAAGAAAAAACAGAGCAACAAGTTAGAACTGAACTATCAAAAATGGGTTGGACAGCTGCTCAAGACCAAGATGAAGTTTTTGAATCGATTGGAGCAATAGCAGGAGCTACAGAATTAAATAGAATGGAGTAAAGAATTAGAGTTCAACAGAACAAATTCACCTACAAGAACCAAAAATGAAAAATATAATAATCATAGTATTCCTAATAGTTTCTAATTTCACTTATGCACAAAGCGAAGAGAACAAAGAAAAATTTAGAACATTAGAACCAGATATTTGGTTGGGCATTTGGGATAAGGAGAACTCAAGCCAAGAAATAAAAATTGATAGCCTTAACTATAATGAAATTCCAAAATCATTGGATTTTAAAGGCACCGTTGTGGAAGCGCTAAAATGGAAAGATGCCAATGGTGAAAATATTCTAATACAAACGTTAACGGGCAATTTCACTTGGATGGACTATGAAAAGGATAGTACAGATTACATGCTTCAAGACAAAGCTGAATTATATGCTTATTTATTTGTAAAAAGCAATACTCAACAAGAGTACAAGAGGCAATGGCGGGTATATGATTATATAGAATGTTTTGGGGTAGATTGGTTTATAGGCTTTGCACCAAAAGCAACCACCATTACAGATTTGGACCATGACGGCATTACTGAAATAGCTATGCCTTACGTATCTATGTGCCGTGGAGGAATGGATCCTGGTACCATGAAAATAATCATGTTCGAAGAAAATACAAAATATGCCTTTAGAGGCGAAACCATGCTTATGTGCGGTAATGAAGATGCCTATGGCGGCGAATTTGAAGCCAGTTCAAATTTAGAACAAAAGCCAAGTTTTAATGCTTTTCTAAAACAACATTGGAATAGAAATAAATGTGAAGAAGGAAAATACTACTAGAGTTAAAGTATTATAATCACATATAATAACCAATTACAATACCAGTATAAATATCGGCAACACTCTTCTATTGTTCCACTTATAGCTATCAAAAGTATCGAATACAAACTAAACTACAACGTTTGTCAATTCGGTATAATAACAGGCATATCAATACGATATATTTATACAGATATGTCAAATCCATTTAAAAAAATTGTAAAAAACGCCAACGAAACCCAAAAGGATTGGGGAACGAATACTACTTCTGAGACCAGTTCTCGGAAATGTAGTAATTGTGGCGCTGCAAGACCTAAAGACACCAATTTAACAACTTGCGATTATTGTGACTTTAAGTTTATGGATATAGACAACGAGATTAAAACCGATATATAATGTTTGGATTCTCTAAAAAAGAAAGCAAAGAAGAAAGAAAAAACCAGCCAGAATACCTTGCCTTGGTTGAAAAGTGGGATACATTTTTAGCAAAAATGGAGAAGCGCTTTACAGAGTCGTTAGTACATGCCGAAGAAGCCATATTAGACAATTTAGAAGCAAATAACTATGACATGTCTGCAAACATGACTGCATGGAGCGGAATTAAATCTCAGCTAGAAGCTTTAGGCGATAAAATAGAGAAAACGTTCGATGATAAAGTACAACCCCAAATGTTAGATTATGTTGAACGATGGGATATTATTGATCAAGACCAAAAGGGCTCAGAATTATCATATTCTTTTAGCAGAAGAATAAAACGTTTTGAAATTGAACTAGAAGGTAAAATTGCTCAAGAGTTTTACAACCATGCTATTCAATTATTAAATGAAGATTTTCATTGCTCGCAATGCAGTGGTAAGCTAGAAGTGAAAAAAGACATATTTAGATCGCATTATGTAGGTTGTGGGTATTGCAATACGGTAAACACCTTTATACCTAGCGATAAAATTACAGAAATACGTTGGGTTGTTGATAATATAGCGAAACACAAAGTATTGAAAGAGTGGGATGAAAAAAATGTAGCCAAAGCGCATTGTCAAAGTTTTCGCAGTTTAAATAAAGGTGATGATAAAGCCCCATTGGCAAAAGCCTATGATAACTGGGAAATTAAAGAAAATGCATTCTGGACTAATTATTTTACAGAAAGAGCCACCTTTTTGCCAGAATACCAAGAAACGATTGAACACGATGTAAGTGTAAAAATGAATCTCTTTTTCTATGATAATAAAAAGAGGAGCGATTTAAATAACAATTAAAACTAACCAAATAATGGAAATTAACGGAGTAACTTTTAGAGACTATGCATGTGCATCGGCGAATATGGCAGCAGGTATGCCTACAGAAAAAATTTGTGAAATTCTAGGTATAGAGTTACCAGTTTGGGAAGACACTAAAAACCAATGGAACGGTAAAATGGCAGAATTGAGCCATGACGATATGAAGTTTTTTGGTGAAGTCTTTATGAATCCGAAACAAGGTAAGTTTACCAATGCTGAAGGCGGTGCCGAAGGTCCGGAAGTAGCACTTGCAAAATATCCAAAATGGAGCGACCACATTAAAATGGAAAGACATTTTGCTATTGCTCAAGATGTAGGTATCGATATTGATTTTCAAGAAGAGTACGGTATTACTATTACAGAGTTTTCTCAACTAGGCATGCATTGGGGAGGGCGAATTCAAAAAGCCATGCAAGAAGATCCTAATTCTGGTAAAATTCAGAAACTTATGAAAAAACAAGGAAGATTAACTGAAAAGTGGGAGGCACACTTTAATGAAATGTACCAAGGTCAGAGCGCAAACTTAAGTGATGACATTGATTTTTAAGACAATATATACTAACCATTTACTATAAGTAAGGATAAGGCTGAATAATTTTATTCAGCTTTATTTGTTATTGGTACATACCATTTTCAACACTATTAAGCTACAAACGCAAATTCAATTATTACATATACATGAAATACGTACTAGTTATATGCTTATTAAGTCTACAAATTATGGCTGGGCAGCAACTACAGGAAAAGGCTACCAATAAGAACAAAACTTTAGAAGGATTCTATGATTTATCTGAAATGGAAATGCCTACTAAACTATACCTGTTAGACAATAATCTATTTCATTACTACGCCATTTTTGGTAGCGTAGATTTAGAAGTTTATGGTACTTATAGTATTAATGGCAAAGAACTAAAATTACAGCCCAGCAAAGAATTGGTGCAACCTTATGTTCTATATGCAAGGCACAATGACCAATTAAAAGACACTATTTCATTTAATTACATAAGCCCAGAGCATCACAGAGAAAAAGTATTTTTTAAGGTTGATGAAGAATGGGTTACAAACCCTCAAAGTACAGGTAGTTTTGACGAAGTTTCACTAAAGTACAACATTGCAACCGTAAAAAACATCAAAGTAAATCTTACCGCTAGTCAAATACGTGAAACCCCTACTTACAATACAGTAGAACTATACTCAGTTGCAGTCGCAAAAGGGTATAATGAATTTTTAATGGATAATAATCGTTTTTATTACATGAGACAGCGTTTAGCTAAAGAACCATTAGTAGTCGAAGGAGATAAAATAATTAGCGGAGGAAAAGAAAGAATACGAGAACCTTTACATGAATCTGATAAAAAAGCAATAACCAGGTACATTGCTACAGGTGGTTTTTTTAGGGACACGACAATTAATCGTGATAAAGAATTTCACAAAATCGACCTTATAAAAGAAGATGCTAAACCACTGCTGCATATATTGAAAAATGGTAAAATAAAGGAAGAAAACTAATATTGGATTTCTATTTCAGAAAAGCCTTTTTAAAACCTAGATACCAATGAAATTTACAATACTACTATTCTTTTTAATAGTCCCTATCTCGCAGTTTTCTTTGAGCGCTCAAGAAGTTCCTATTCTTGAATCTAAAATAGAATCAGACTATGATTTTGAAACAAAGAAAGATTTATGGTCTACTTGTAATTTATTATTTACAGATATGAAAGTATGGAACAGATACGATGAAGACGAAAGAAATAAATTGACAAACAAATGTGGAGAGTTAGGTTACAGTGAAGCTTGCGAAGACATGTGGAGTATTGTTTGCGGTGATGATTGGACGGATGAAGGTTATAACATTCACAAGCTAGATAAACAAATCCCATTTTGCAGTGTTTCTTCTGCCCTAAGTACACAAAAAAATAACATCTACAATCATACGAGTATAAGTGACTTAAGTTACGCTACTGCTTGGGTAGAAGGTGTAAAAGGGGATGGTATTGGTGAATATGTTGAATTTAATTTTCCGGCACAACATCCACGTATTACAGCCATCAAGATTGCAAATGGTTATATAAAAGACAAAACTACTTGGAAAAATAACTCCCGTGTAAAACAATTAAAAGTATGTTTAAACAATAAAGAGTTTGTCATTTTAAATCTAAAAGATGTGTATGCAGAACAGATTTTTGAGATACCAATAATAGGCTATGAAATAACTTATAGAGGTGTTACCAAAGACGGTAAGAGTTATTATAAATATAGGGATGAAAAAGGCAATCAGTTCAAGTCTTATAATAAAGAAATAGAATCAGGAGATACAATAAGGTTTGACATCATAAGTGTTTACAAAGGTGATAAATACGATGATACCGCTATAACAGAAATATATTTTTCGGGATTAGATGTGTATTAATATATGAGATTAATTAGTAGCATATGAATAAGGAATTAAAGAACATACTAGGTAAGTTAGATAACCAAGATGCTAATCAGCAAGAACTAGGTTTTGAGGCTTTGGCAATTATAAAAGAAATAATAAAACAAAACCCTTTTGATATTGATATGCTAACGCTGCGTATGCGTTTAAATACTGATATTTTTGAAAACACATCTCAAATTATAGAGGACGCAACTTTTATAATAGAAAATGACCAATTTAAGCAAGATAAAATGGTTGGTTATGATTGGCTTTTCTGGGTCTATAATGATTCGCTTTCAATGCCAGATAAAGCTGCCGAAGTTATTGAGGAGCAATTGGTAGAAATACAAACTCTTTATAAGAAACGTTATATAAAGGATGATAAAGAAAGTGAGTTACTAGATAAATTAGCCCTTTTAAAGCATAATAATAAGCAAACAGATGTTGCGTTAGACCTATGGTATAAAGCTTATAAAAAATATCCATTTTTTTATAACAATGGCTTTGTGGGCTTAAAACATTTAGAAAAAGAAAATTATAAGATTGCAGAAGAAATTCTACTAACACATTACACTTGGTCTTTTGATAGCGAAGATGGTTATCGATTGCAATACGGCATCAAACTAAAAGAAATGTATGATGCTAAAAAGCTAGATAAAAACCCACAATTACTAGGGCTGCTATTTAATATTATTAGAAATGAAAAAAATCATTTTAAAATAACGGATAAACTAGATTTTTACGAAAAGTATTACCCTGAAGTAGAAAAGTGGTTAGAAATTTATCCAAACAATGCATTATTAGTAACTGCTATTGCAAATACACATTACTTTGATACAAAAAATTATGTAAAGGCATATGAAGCTTTTAAACTTCTTTTTAATTGCGAAAACCATACTGCTTATACAGATTTAGATAGAGTTAAAAAAGCGGCAAAAAAATCTAATAATGATTTTTTAAGTCTTCCTTTTAAATTTTCCGGTCCTTCTGTACATATGTACAACACATTATCCACTTTTACTATCCTATACAATAAAACAAAAAAAACCAAAAAGAAGAAAAAAATAGCACAAATAGCAATACAGTATGGTGAAGTAGGTTATCAGCAATATAAAGATTACCTGCTATTTGGTAAAGGAGACACTCACAACAACCAACCACATTTATTTGCCATGCTATGTAATAATTATGCAAATGCATTGGGTAATTATGCTGAGACTCTTAAATATGACAAAGAGAAAGAACTGCTGTATGACAAAGCTGGAAGCATTCACATAGAAGGTTTTCAAATGAGTCCATTTATGGAAAATATGGAAAATGCATCTTATGATTATTTAGAAGGTAAAAATTATCAAAAATCAATAGAAAGTACACAAACAGTTTTTGAGCAATATGGCAAAGAGTTAAGTATAAACGAGAGACAAAAATACTTTTTACGCTTAGTAAAATGTTATGTTGGTTTAAAAGACCTCGAAAATGCAGAAGCAAATTATTATAAGGCAAAAAAACTTTATAACAAGATAGGACAAGGGGCTAAAGATGCTGCCCATTATGTAATATTTTCAGGGAAAATATTTTATGAATATGCTGTAACAGAAGAAAAAGTATATGATAAATATATACCAGAAATGGAATGGTTTCTTGATCAAGAAGTAATACAAGAACAAGAACCTAAAGAAGTAGGTTTGGTAGCTTATTATTTAGGTCTTTGCTATAATGCCACAAACCAAAAGGATAAAGCTGCCAAAGCGTTTCAAAAAACGGTAGACTATTTACAAGATATAGATGATTGGGAATTTTACGAAACAATATGTGAGGAAGCCGAAAATGCTTTAGATGACCTTGGAGTTAAGGTTATTAAAAGAAAGAAAAAAAATAACAAATCTGTTTTAAAAAAAATCGTGGATACTTTATTCTTTCCGTTTATGATTGTAGGTCTTATGGGTGCATCCTTAGTCGCATTGGTTCAATTGATGATGAAAAAAGAAGAATAAGTACTATGAGAACCTCATATCACCATACTAATTCTCTTTTTTTCTATAATTATAACCAAACGAAAAAATTAGGTTATACCGCTAACTGTTGTTTTATAAATAAAAAATAATATGAAAATATTACAGTCCCTAATGCTATTTACAATCATTGTTCTACACTCCTGCAAAGGGCAAAATAACCAAGAAGAAAAACCACTTACAGGTTTTAACAAGGTAGAATTAATTCTAGATAATGAGTTTATCTCAAAAGATACCATTACCCAACAAAACACCAGTTTTTTAAATGCTACAACCACGCAAAATGTTTCTGTATTACATCATATAGAAGAAACAGAGTTTCATATGTATAATGGCTTAGCGTTCAAAAACAAGAATGTTGGGATTATTGTTGGCGGTGCTGGTTTAATAACCAGAATTACAAAAGATGGTGGTAAAACCTGGCTAGAAAATCGATTCTCTAGATTTGGCAATCCGTTTTATTCAGTAGCATTTTCTGGTGATAACATATTTGTAATTGGTGATAGTGAATACATTTTCACTACTCCAGATTTTGGAAAAAACTGGAGTGTATTTAACACCAAAGAACTATTTGAAAAAAGAGGACGTATTTCACCCAAATACTACAAAACACGGTTTGTTAATGACAAGATTGGTTTTATAGTAGGCTCTGGGTATATAAGTGGAGAAGAGAATAGCTTTTCAGTTATTCTTAAAACCGTAGATGCTGGCAAAACCTGGACTACTATTGAACATATGGGCTTAGAAAAAGAAACTGAAGGAATCTCAGACTTTGTTGCCGTTTCAGAAAAAGAAATTATTGTAGTGACTTTTTCAGGCAGAAGTTACAAAAGTACTGACGGTGGTAGTAATTGGCGAATACTATTTGAGACGGACGGTGAAGATTTTGTAAACCTCAATTCTATTGCTTTCTTAAACCAAAACATTGGGTTAATAGGTGGTTTAAATGGAGACTTATTCTATACCGATAATAGCGGTAATGATTGGCGTAAAATTGATGTTCCAAAAGATGGAGATGGGTACAAAGCCAACATATCTGATATTATTTTCACTAAAGAATCTGCCTTAATTACCACAAGTATATCTTCTGATTATTACAGAGACACCTTTGTTTACGAACTCAATATAGACGGAACCAATTGTAGACCCTTTTTAATTTCAGAGAGTGAAGATGTTCTATTTACAGGAGAATCATTCGGTATTCAAGCTACAGCAGATGAAGTGTTTATTTTAGATAGAGACAATTTATATAAGACAAAAACATCAAATAAGTGATATGGCTTTTAGTTTGAAAAAGATTTGTATAATTATTATGGTTCTATTTACAGCTTCTTGTTCAGATGCTGACGAAACCTATTACGAGATAAGCGGAGATGAAGTACTATACCATTCCGTTTATAGACTTGGACAGGAATACTACACAAAAGCGCATACTTCTATTGAAGTTGTAGAAGGGGCAGATGCAAAAACCTTTCAGCAATTAACGAAATATTACGGCATAGATAAATTGAGTGTTTTTAACGAAACTCAAAAACTGATTAAACGAGACCCAGCTACCTTTAAGGTTATAAAAAGATACATTACGGCTGATAAATATGGTGTGTATTATGACAATAACATTATCCCAAACAGTCATGGTCCAAGCTTTAGGTTTTTAAACGACAAATATGCTGTAGATGATAATCAAGTATATTACAATCCTTCTGACCCTAACAGCATTTTACATGGTATTGACAAAAACTCTTTTTCGGTTTTAGGTGATGATTACAGCGAGTATGCCAAAGATAAAAAACAGGTATTCTATAAGGGAAAATCAATCGATGACGCCGATGTTAATTCATTTAGCATTTTAAAAAATGATTTTTCTAAAGATGGAACATCTATATTCTTTAAAAGGGAAAAAATTAAAGAAGCCGACTATAATTCGTTTCAAATTTTAAGTTACGAAGAGGTAAAAGAATACGAATACAAATTCGAGGCGCAAGACCACAACAATCTTTATAGCGGCAACGGTAGTAGTATCAGAATAACCAAGAAAACCGAAGTAACAAATGAACATTAAAAATCAATTCTTACTATTACTTGTCTTTTGTAGCATTACCAACCTTATAGCGCAAAAGGATACGCTCTACTTCAATTTGAAATGGAATAAAACTGACAAAAGCAATGCTGCCTTTTTTCGCCTTGTACCGTTAGAAAAAAAGGGCGATTTATATAAGGTAAAAGATTATTATATAAACGGTAATCTGCAAATGCAGGGCTATTGGTCTAATTTGGAAAAAGAGACCTTGCATGGCAAAATAACCTGGTACTTTGAAGACGGCACAAAGTCTATAGAATCAGTTTATAATAATGGTGTATTAGATGGTACAAATACCATTTATAAAAAAGGAGGTCAGGTAAGCTCTAAAGGCGTCTACAAGAACAACAAGCCTTATTCAGGTAGTTTTATCGTTTACCGATTATTACAAACCTATGCCAATGGTATATTAAATGGCGAAGAAATAAGTTATGCTGAAAATGGCAAAATAGCAACTAGAGGAATCAATAAAAACGGTAAACGATTTAGTGGAGAATTTGCCAATACACAAACAGAAAAAACCACGTACACAGATGGAAAAAATGACGGTTTCACCACAGCATACTATGATTTAAATTTTAGTCAAAAAAAGCAGAAGTATACTATTAGCAATAGTTTAAAAGAAGGCGAAGAAATTTCCTATTACGAAGACGGTAAAGAAAAAGCTAGAGGTATAAATAAGGCGGGAATGTCATATAACGGTTCATTTTACAATGAATATACGCGCAAAATCGCCTCTTATAAAGATGGTGGTTTTCATGGTCCGCTCACCACCTTTAATGAACAAGGTAAAATAATTTCCATACGTGAATATGTTAATGGTAAGATTTCAGGTAAGGTCATGAGTACGGGGCTTTTTAAAACCAAAACATGTGAATGTGAGTATAGAAATCAAAAACCTTTCAACGGTGAAGAATGCAAAGGTTATGACGTTTATGAATATGAAGATGGACAATTGGTAAAATTAACCTCTTACAATTCTGAAAATGAAGACGAAAAAATAGAAATTCAGTTGTTTAAAGATAAAGAGAAAACTAAAAAATTTGTCAACCTAAACGGAGAAGCATACGAGCTACATTATAAAAATGGCAAGGCATATTCTGGTCAAAATTATGATCGTATATCGGGTAGCCTAACCACTTTTAAAAATGGTACAAAAGAAGGTCCTTTTCGAATTAGTAAGAAATATAAGGGCTATATAGCATCTGGTAATTATAACCAAGGCGTTTACGAAGGAAAAATAGAATTTGAAAATTTACAAAGTAAGACAAGTACATTTTGCACCTACCAAAATGGAAAACCAATTGATGGTACTGCAATTTACAAAGACACCATTATATCTTATAAAAATGGACTTAAAAACGGATTAGAAACTCCTATGCGTGCTTATGGAGCCTACAATTCACCTTTTGATAGTATTAGTAGAAACTATATAGATGGGAAGCTGCATGGTCAAATTAAATACTTTCAAGAAAGTACATTAATAGCAGAAGGACTGTACAATAAGAACAAACCTTTTACCGGAGTATTTTATGAGTATTCTGGCGGCACTAATTATACCCGCAACACCTACAACGAAGGCGAACAATTAAAAGAGGAATACATCTCTCAGAAATTTAAAGCTAACTACGAATATAAAGACAGTAAACTTCATCAAGGAAAATTCTATTACAATGAAGATTTAATTGCTGAGGGCAGCTATAAAAACGGCATTCCGTTTGAAGGTAGCTTTGCCACACTAGAAAAAATCGACAAAAACTATTTCCCTGAGAAGTACACACTTACTAGCTATAAAAAAAGCAAGAAAAATGGAGAAGAAATTGTGGTTAATTTTAAAGAGAATTCAATAGAAAAAGTGATTCAATATAAAAACGGAAAAATCCTAAGCGAAATTATTTTTCTCCCTTTCAAAGACAAAAACAGTCTTGTAGGTACCTATAAAAACAACATGCCTTTTTCAGGAGATTTTTTAACGACCCTAGCTATTAACCTACCTGATACAGAAACGAAAAGTAGCTATCAATCTGTAAGTCATTATGAAAACGGTAAAAAATCTGGCATGGAATACTATACTACCATGGGTTCTAATATGCAGGTAGTTTTAGATAGTGTAAGCTATAACAACGGAAAACCATTTCAAGGCAATCTAATTGAAATATACCATAGCGATACCCTAGAACACCTTTATGAAAATGGAAGTTTAATACAGACCAATATTTTTACATGGGGACTTAGTAAAAAACCAAATGCAATAGTTAGGTATACCAATGAAGGCTATAAAACTACTAATGAACAATCTTCTAATAACACGACCAATTATTCTAGTGAAGTAACTTATATAAATACCGATTCTAGTGCAGGAACCGCAATTATTACCCGCTATGGAAATGAAATGGGAAGATTTTCATTTTCAAAAAAAGGAATTTCAAATGCTTCATTTTCATTTAAGGAATATGACACAAACGTTATCATAGAAAGTATTTCTTTGAATAAAATAAATCTAGTTTTTGACTTAGAAAATATGCTGATTAAGTTTGAAAGTACACTTAAACCTGCGCATATTATAAAACCTAGTGATGTTCAAGACTGGCTTCGACTATTTTATTTTGGTGATGGTCCGGCAAGTTTTTATTTACATGGTGAAGAAACTCCTATTGCCACATGTATGTATAAAGAAGGTAGAGAATACAACGGTGTTACAACTAATATAAACAAAGATGGCAGCTATAACTTTAACTTGTATAAGAAAGGTAAATTGGTTGAAAATCAAAAAAATATAACCAAACAGCAATTAGTACAACTAATTAAAACCAAACATTAACTATAATGAAAAGCATACTCCCCCTACTCTTTTTAGTTTTTACTATCCAAATAACGGCACAACAAGACACGCTCTATTTTGACGCTGATTGGCATAGAACCGAAAAAGCTAATGCATCGTTTTTTAGACCGTTACCACTAGAAAAGGAGGGTGATCTGTATCATGTAAAAGACTATTTCATAAGCGGAAACATTCAGATGGATGGCTATTGGTCAAACCTTGAAGATGAAATTAATCAAGGAAAAATACAATGGTACCATGAAAATGGTCAGCTTTTAGAAAGTAGGCATTACACTAATGGTAAACTTAACGGAGAATCATTAGTCTACTCCCAAAACGGATTTTTAAGAGCCAAGGGCGAATATAGAAATGATGAAGGTTGGAAAGGTACTTTTATTCACCCATGCTGTTTCAATGGTTACATACCCATTTACAGAGAAGGTAAGCGTATTGGTCAGCAAATATTTTATGAAGACTCCGATCAACTAGCGCAACAGAAATTACAACAGAATGACAGTATTGATATAACATTATATTTTGATAAAAAAGGAAATAAAATAGGGGGAAATCAATATATAAATGGAAATATAAAAAACGGAATGTTAGCCAAATTTCTCATCAATAAAGAAGATGATGCCTTAGGTTTAAAAGACTATATGCATTTTAAAAATGGAAAATTAAATGGTGAGTATGCTACTTTTTCTGACGATGGTAAATTGTTTTCAAAAGTCGATTATAAAGATGACCAACCTTATAACGGAACTGTCTTTAACTACAGTAACTTAAAAACATATGTCAACGGAAAATCAGAAGGTGAGGAAATAGGATACTCAAGAAAAAAAGAAGCAATCACTAGAGGAATAAATAAAGATGGAGAACATTGGGATGGTGAATTCGTAGATAGTTATGAAAATAAAATTTACAGCTACAAGGAAGGCAGGTTAGATGGTAAACAAACTTCATTCTATTCTGATAACTTGGAGCAAGTAAAGTCATATGAACATATTAAAAATAATGACAAAGACGGGGAAAGCGCCTATTACTTGCAGGATGGTGAAGAAGTGGCAAAAGGAATCTACAAAGATGACAAACCTTGGAACGGAACTTTTTATAATCCCTACAGCTTGTCTTTTTCTTCATTTAATGATGGAAAAAAACATGGAATGTTTACTCAGTATAACTACGAAGGTGAAGTTGTAGAACAACAAGCATATGAAAATGATTTACTGACTGGAAAGGTTAAAAGTAATCTTATAGATGGAGATATTTGCGAATGTATTTATAAAAAAGGGAATCCGTACACGGGTCAAGTTTGTGACAACTATACCAAAACGCACTATGAAAAAGGGCTTATTGTTAAAATAGACAATTTCAGTTTTGATTATAAAAATGATACTTTAGTTTTTACTGGTAGCACCACTTACGAAAACGGAATTGTTAGCGCACAATCTATTATTGCAAAAAGTAAAACCTATGCATTAACCTTTAAAAATGAACTACCGTACAACGGTGTTCAATACATAGCTTATAGTGAAGAAATTACCACCTATAAAAATGGAATTAAAGAAGGTGTTTTTTTAGAGCAAGACGAAAACAACCGAGATTTAACTATTAGTGGTATTTATAAGAAAAATCAACGCCATGGATTAATTGAGTTCTATGAAAAGGACTTAGACAGGAAGACCACTTGTATCTATAAAAAAGGGAAACCTATAAAGGGTACCGTTATATATGACCATACGTTTACAACCTACAAAAACGGTCTAAAACAAGGGATTGAAAAAGAAATCACTGAAACAAGGCTCGAAGAAGTTATAGGCAGACAGGCAGAATACGATAAGGGAATTATTTTAACCGAATCATACCCTCACTTAAAAAATTCAAATGGAGAAATTGCCAAAGGCGTGTACAAAAATGGCAAACCATATAATGGTGATTTTTTTAAATTCGAACCTATACTAGCCTCATTTACCCATTATGAGAATGGGGAAATATTTGGAGCGCAATACGTAGGTTTTAACGATTATCAAACCCTAGTAGTTGTAGATTCTATGCAATATAAATCTGGTAGACCGTACCAGGGCAGGTTTATGGAGCATACAGAAGACAGGTTGCATTTTCACGAATACCAAAACGGAAAACTTGTTAAAACAATAGTAACAAAAGATGATTTAAATCAAAAAATACGAAATACGGTTATCTATACGGATACGGGATTTACGGTTGCAGAAAGAGATGCAGATTTAGTGATGTTCAGAGGTACATATTTGAATGAAGAACAAACGAAAGCAAAAGTTGAAGTATTTTCTGATGTTGACGTGTCGGCAGGCACACTAGAATATGATAAAAATAAAATAACTACAATCGACATTAATTATCATGAAGCGCGCTATGATATCAATTATTCATTAGTTGAATCTAAATTAGTTATCACCTTGAAAAAAGAAGGAATATTATTAAAGGCATATCCTAGTTTAAAACATATTAATCAGTTTACATATAAAAATTTCCTTAACCCAGAAGAGCTTTTTGTTGATGGTGAAGTAACCATGTATTCTTATGTAGACAATAAGCTTTTAGCAACAGGTGTAATTCTTAACAATGATTTCTACGATGGTGAACATATTCGTTATGCAAAGGACAGTAAAACCTATACGTATTTTGAATATGAAAAAGGAGAGCGTTTAGCTTGGGAAACTAGCCTAACCAAAGAAGCCCTTTTAGAGCTTTTAAAGAAAATATAATTTTAATGAAAATTAATTATAAACACTCGGTTTCTCCTTTTTTAGTCAAAGTTCTCGATAATTTTTTTGACACCTATAAATTAAATAGATACGAATACAAATTAGTGAGATATTCTTAACAATAATCCTTTTTCTTAGAAGTTCAATCAACTACAACCAAGAAAAAAATTATGGGATTATTCAGTAAAAAAGATACAACAACAGTTTTATCTGAAAGATGGACAAAAGAAGGTAAACAATTTAAAAATCAACTAAATGCATTTTTAGATGCCATATATAAAGGTGGTGATGGTCCAGAAGAGCCCCATGAAACTCGTGCAGATATGGCAGAGGCTGTTTACCATAAAGCCATAGAACTGAATAAGCATGGAGAGCATAAAAAACTACGTGAATTATTTCCGCCAGCGTATGAACCATTCGAGCAATTTTATGGCGGAATCTCTAGAAGTATAAACCAAGTTATTGTATTAAAAGATGATAAAATTGTAGTTCGTGCAGATGGTAATATTTATTTGGATGACGGCAATGTTTATTTATTAGAAGATGATAACATAACCAAGCAAAAAGGAGTTCGTGCTATAGGAATTTCAGCAAACAAAGAATTTGTAGTTAAGGTTACTAAAAAAGAAGTACAGGTGTATAATGATTGGGATGCAGAACCAATACATATTTTCAAATACCCTAAAGGATACGGCAAAGCAACAGAAAACATAAAAGTTGCCAATTTTAAAAAAGAAGGTCTTATAGTTCTAAGTGCTACTGCTTTCAATGATGGCAAACGAGTGTTATTGGCGACTACGAACGGTATTTTTATAGTTGGTGATCAGGTTAGTGAATGTGTATTTCCAACACAAGAAATGCTTCCCCATTTTATAGAGAGTTTCTATGAAGAATATGATGAAGACGAAACTTTTGAAGTCAACTTAGATTATTTCCACGCTGCATTATCCCCAGAAAACACTAAAATAGCTACTGGTTTTCAATCAAGTGAACATTTTATTTTAGAAGAAATAGACGGTCATTTTCAAACAACAGGTAAAGTTCAGGCACGTTCAGAATACCCACATACCGTAGCTTTTCATGATACTTTAAATCATATCGCCTTAGGTTCATGTCATTATCAACAAAGTGGTGTAATTGGTATGGACTTAAACCATTTACCAATAGAGGCAAATACATCATGGTATCAAGATTTTGATGAACGTTTTGATGTTATGAATGACAATCTTTGGGTCTTCTCTATACTGCCATTTAAAGACGGTTATTTATTAGGTTCCAATAATGGCTATATCTGGTATGTAAATCCTAAGAACCCACAGGACAAAGCCTATTTACATGTTGGAGGTACTATTATGAGCATGGATTATTCTGCTGATAAAACACACTTAGTAATTGGTACGTTCTCTGGTTACATTATAAAGTTTGACTTAACAGTAACAGAAAGAGACAAAACCTTAGTAACAGATATGAATGTAAAAGAAACCAACCGTTGGGTTATTTGGCAAGATATTGAACCTTTAATTTGGTAAAAAACTATATGCAATTACTAGATAATCCATATACATTTTGGTGTGGCTTAATTGCCGCCAATATTCTTATGTATTTATGTACAATTGCAATTAGCTATACCTGGTCTAAAGTCTACAACCACAAAACATTAGCGCTTACGAAACCCGATGTTATAAATAGTATATTAGTCGTACTTATTAATATTGTGATAGCCATACCTGGTTACTATTTATACATTAATGAATACATTAGGTTTACAATAGACACTAATTTTTTCCTGGATTTTGCTATACTCTTTTTCACTTTTGATTTGGTTATGTACTTACTACATTTGGTATCTCACTTTGTTTGGCCATTTAACAAGTTTCATAAGAAACATCATGCTCATGAATACTTTAATGCTATTAGTTTGTATGTAATGGCACCATCTGAAACCATATTGTTTGGCTTACTATTAACAGCTTGTGCCTATTTTATTCAACTTAACATTTACAGTTTTCTAGCTTTTATATTTTTAAACTGGGCCCTTGGTGTCATTGGGCATTTAAACACAAAATCTACCAAACAACCATGGCTGTTTGGTAACCATGTTTTTCATAAAACGCACCATCAACAAGCCAATCAAAATTTTGGATTTTATACCGTAATCTGGGATAAAATATTTGGCACCTATTATAAGCCTCAATAATATTGTAATACAGATACTGCAAATTAATACAGGTTCAATGATTATAATTTTACTACTTATTATTGTTGGGTTACCTTTATTACTAATAATACTTGCCATAAGGGCGTTAATTAAAAAGAAGAAGAAAGCAGCCGTATGGTTGTTAAGCTGTACCATAGCATACGTACTAATATTTTATATTATTACGTGGTTAACACATGGTAGTACAATGGCTAGATTTTAATTTTAATGACATCTCCCTGCAAAATGTTTAAAGTAATGAACACACAACATTTTAAAATACTAGCCCTAATACTATTGGGCGTTACCCTGCTCTACAGTTGTGCTAATACCAATGAAACAAAGAGTGTTTCTTTTTACCATTGGAAAGCTAAAGCAAAGTTTACCGATACTTATAAAAACGCTTTAACATTAGCAAATAGTAAAAAGGTATATGTACATTATTTTGACCTTAATCTAGTCGGTGAAAAGGATTCAGAAAACGATGGTATTTATCCTGTTTATTTGTTAAGAGAAGTAGATGAGGCATATCAAGATTTTGATATAGTACCAGTGGTTTATATTACTAATCAAGTATTTAGAAATGCAATAAATATAAAAGGTCTGGTAGAGCGCACCACTAAATTAATACACCAGATAAGTAAAAAGCAGTTTCATAAAAAACTAACCACAATTCAGATTGATTGTGATTGGACACAGACTACAAAAAATGCCTATTTTGAATTTTTAAAATTGATGCAAAAAGAATTTGAAATTTCTACAACCATTAGGTTACATCAAATAAAATTTCAAAAGCAAACCGGTATTCCGCCTGTAAAAATAGGAACCTTAATGTTGTATAATATTGGAGATTTAAAAAACCAAAAAGAGAATTCAATTTTAGAAAATAGCATCGTTCAAAAATATATAAATTCAGAGACCAGTTACCCTTTAAAATTAAGTCTTGGATTACCTCTTTTTTCACAGACTATAGTAACCAACACTTCAAACAAAATAAAAATAATAAAAGATACAGAACGCTCTGTTTTAGAGAATGATAGCCATTTTAAAAAAGTAGACGAGACTAATTTTTCAATTGTAAAAGACACTTTGTACAAAGGGTTTTATTTAAGCACAGGTTATAATTTAAAATTAGAAGAACTTTCTAAAAAAGAGATTGTTACATCCTACAAAACAGTAAAAAATAGCAAGTTAAATATTGATGACATCATCTTTTATCATTTAGATAACAGTACCTTAAACAGCTTGGATTTAGAAAAAATAATAACCGAATTATGAAAAATATACTCACGGTAATAACGCTATTTTTCACTTCAATTACCCTGGCTTGTGGCGGCGGAGAATGGTATGGTGGCTTTTACAACCTATTTAAGCAAACTAATATTTCTGCAGAAGAGTTCTATCCTTTTTTGCGAGATGAATACAACCATTTTTATGAAGAGCATTATTACTATGATCAAAACGCTAAAAAAGTCTACCCAAAAGGAAATGTAAAACTTTGGGAAAGTATTCTAACCAACTGGACTACAAAAGAAATTGAGAAAGCGGTTTACAATTATGACCAGTTTAATTGGGAGAATAAAAACTCAGTCTTAGAAAAAAATACAAAAACTTATTTAGCATTTGCTCAAAAATGTAGCGAAATGTTTAGCTATAGAAGCGCAAGAAGCACTTGGGATTATGAGAAAGCCTTATTGCAGTCAGAATATAAAGAGCAAGATGCGCAAGCTTTAGTTGCAGAGGCGAATACTTTGTTAAGTACGATAACTAATGAGCAACTAAAAGCAAGGTATCACTATCAAATAATTAGGGCATTGCATTACACAAAAAATTATAGTGAGGCTATTACTTTTTTTGAAAATACGATCAAGAATAAAGTGACTAAAAATGAAATATATTATTACATATTAGATCAGGTTGCCGGTTGTCATTACTCTTCAGGCAATTATGACCTAGCAGCCTACTATTTTACCAAAGTACTTAACAAGAGTGTAGACAGAAAAAAATCTGCCTTTAACAGCTTTAATTTTTGCACATTTAAAAATGTAGATGGTGCGCACTATTCTAAGGGAATTGTAGATGAAAAAGACTTACTGTTAATTCGTAGTCTACGAGATTTTTCAGATGAAATTAACAACATTAAAAAATTTATTGCATTAGACGCAAATGATGCCCGCGTAGAATTACTATTTATGCGTGCATTAAGCAATGTAGAACGCGATGTTTGGGAAACCGACAGTTACGAGCATAAAAAGGAATTACCTTATCTAAAAGCTAATAATAAACATGCTAACTTATTACAGGTAGCAGAACAGCAAATAGCTTCGGGGGTAAAGAATAAAGATTTCTGGAGAATGGCTAGCTCCTATTTATCTTTTGTAAACAAAGACCTTACTGCAGCCAAGCACAAATTAAAAGAAGTAAAGACATTCTCTGATCAAAAGAAAATATTAAACATTGTTTATGAGGTATTTACTTGGGAAACTATTAGCCCAGAAAATGAAAATTACATTCATAAAGTTTTACTAGAAAACCCCATTAAGAAAGATGAAAGTGCAGAAGATTGGCGTTTAATCATTTTAGATAAAATAGCTCATACCTATTTAAACAATGGTGAAATCGCTAAATCGTTTTTAGTCCATAATAGTATCCAGAATACCAATAAAATACAATCATTAGAACTTTTAAATGATTTAGAAAAATTCTATTTAAAACAAAATAAGAGTGCATACGAAAAACAACTGATTCAAATAAGTACAAATGATAACGTAAACTATTTAGATTACATCAATTACCAAAAAGGGGTCTATTATTTATATAAACAAAACCCTACGCAAGCATTAGTATTTTTTAATAAAAACAAAACGTATGTAGGCAAGAAATCAATACCAGCATTAATTTTTAGTAACAACATAAAAGAATGTTTTGATTGTGTAGAAAGTGAGGTTATGGCAGATGAAGTGTATAAAGCCTTCCCATTTATCGCCACTACATTTAGCAGAAAACAACTAGCAGAAAATTTGATTGCTTTAGAGCAATTAAGGCAAGATGAAAAGCAATGGAAAGTTAAACTCGCCAATTATCTTTTAGGTAATTATTACTTCAACATATCTAACACAGGGTATTACAGAGGCCTCTTAACCAGTAATTCTAACTGCTGTAGTTATAGTTACACCTTTAACGATCAAATTAAGGAAGCAGATGCCATAATTAAAAATAAAGAAAACTATAATTTATCTACCATATTTCTACATGACAAAAACTATTTTGATATGAGTTCTGTTGCCATGCAGTATTATCAAAATACCATAGACCTTTCTACGGATAGTGAGCTTAATGCACGGTGTTTATATCTAATGGCTAAGTGTGAATTAAATCGTTTTTATAATGTAGGCGCTTCAGCAACTTTTGAGGTAAAAGAGAATGAATATTATACATTTAAACTGCCTCAATATAAAAGCTTCAAAACTTTAGAAGAAGAATATTCATCGACCGATTTTTACAATATGATTATTGATGAGTGTAGCTATTTTAAACTTTATACAGCGCAGTAAAATTTAGGCATTAGGAATTTAAAAAACTTAGTTATAAAAAGAGTTTACGATGTGTAAAAAATAAAGAGCAAAAACCTTAAATTTTGAGGATTTAGTTGATGATATGTTTACCGAAAGTTTTAGTAAAAAACAATACTAAAAATTGTGAGTAAGAAGATATTATTACATATTTTCTAAAATCATTACCTGAAGACAATATGTGACGCTTAAATCTTACTATTTACCAAAGGTTCTTAATAACACTCATAATTAACACATATTATTTACACTAATTTTTGGAATTAAAATACGACTCCCCTACCTCATCTTCACACTAGTAAATTAAATGACTACGCATATAAATTGTTTATTGGTAAAAGAAATATAAATGGCATTTTAGGGTTATATATATCCAATTAATTTACAAACCTAAAAATAGTACCTATGTTAGAAATTTTAGCAATTGGTTATTTTACCAAAAAAATCAGATCAATAGCCGAAGAAAAAAATATAAAACCCAGTAAATGGATTTGGAGATTGGTACTTACTTGGTTCGGTGTAGAAATAGTCACTATAATTTTAATTTTTGCACTAACAAATACTGATATTGACGATGGTATTTTTATGGCAGTTTTACCTGCACTATTATTGGCAGCATTAAGTGCTTTCTATACAGTAGAACAGCTTAAAAAACAACCAGATCAATCTTCTGACAAAGTTAACACTCATGTAATTGAAGGTTAAATACCATGATAACCAAACGCTTTTTTGTATAAACTCATAATACTTACAAACTAGATGTTCACGCTTATCAATTGAAATTGTAGAACAAAAGAACTATTGCTATTATTGTTTTCAAAGACTTTTAATATCAAGAATTAAATGAACATAGCAAATCAATTTCGTTCAGTAATACAATGGGGAAATCCAAATGAAAAGGACCTTTTTATTAAGTTCACAGATAGAGGTAATGAAATTAAAAATGCATCAAAGCTAATACTTCAACCTGGTCAAGGTTGCATATTAACTTATGAAGGCAAGGTAGAGAGTGTTTTAGTTGAAGAAGGCATGTATGACCTTAAATCTGATAACACTCCTTTTTTAACTTCTTTAAAAAAGTTACTCTCTTTACGTGAGGGGAGTGAACATGTAGTGGGTATTTGGTTTTATCGCAAAGCAGATATTTTAAATATGCGCTGGGGCACTCGAGTACCTATTGCATATACCGACCCCATTTACACATTTCCAATTTTACTTTCTGCATTTGGCAATTATAGCATTAGAATAACAAAACCGCAATGGTTTTTTGAGAATGTGATAGCTGGTCAAGAAGTGTACTGTCACTCTCATTTAAAAGAAGTTTTCATTTCTAGGGTAACCCAACCCATTACAGATTATTTGGCAAATGCTAAATTCTCTTATGTTGACATTGACAGTAATCTAAATGTCATAGCAGTTGAAGCAAAGGAAAAAACAGCTTCAGTTTTTGCAGATCTGGGTTTTGAAGTATTGGATTTTAGAATAGAAGGCTCTCAGTTCGATAAAGAAACTGTAGACCGAATAGCAAAAATATCTGACGTACAAGCAGAAGTTTTAGCCGCTAAAATTGCCGGAGTGGAATACACAGAAATGCAACGTATTGCCGCAATGCGAGATGCCGCTAATAATGAAGCTGGTGCTGCAGGTGTTTTAATGGGTTTGAATGCTGGCACTCAAGCAAATTCAACTATAAACCAAGTATCTGAAAACCAAAAACCAGCAATAGATAGCCCTATGGTAAAATTAAAAAAACTAAAAGAACTGTTTGAGATGGAGTTGATTTCAGACAGTGAATATGCCGATAAGAAAAAAGCAATTTTAGATAGTATGTAATAATAGCATATCTTCAAAAAATCTAAATTTTTATTAATGTGCACAGGTTATAAAAAAATGAAACAAACTAAATTCTTTATTCTTCTATTAATAATTGTTTCGTTTACCTGTTGCAAAAAAAGTAGGCAAAATAATACTTTAACGGATAGTGAATTTTTAGATTTCATAACAAATACAAACTTAAGACCATCCTTACAGAAAATTGATAGCCTAATTAAATATGAAAACTTATCAGATGAAAGAAGGGCTATTTTGTTTCATGAAAAAGGTAGGTTATTAGCAACGCTAGAAAAAGACGTTGAGGCAATAGGCAGTTTAAATGAAGCACTGTACTTATTCCATAAAGAATCTAACAAAGAATATTTAGCCAAGACAAATATGTTATTGGGCGATTCATATGCTATGCTTTCTAAGCAAGATACCGCTGCTATATATACCAATACTGCTTATAATTTTTTTCGTGAAATCGGCGACAAGAAAGGGGAAGCTAAAACATTGAACTCTTTAGGACATCTATCTTTTTTAGCGGGAGATTATGATTCTTCTATAGTTCATGTAAAAAAAGCTATTGACCTTCAGATAGCCCTAGATGACAAAGAGACTTTGTCTGCTTCATATAACAATTTAGGCTTCATATTAGAACAAACAGAAAATTTTGATGAAGCAATTAGGTATTATAAAAAAGCTATTGCACTTAATAAGGAAGTAGATAGATTAAATACAAATGCCCTAAGAAATTTAGGTTATGTTCATTTAATACAAAATGACCCTAAAAAATGTATTTCCATCTACAAGGAAGCATTGGGCATTGAAGAACAAACAGAGCACTATGTTATACAGCAAGAAATTTATGAAGTGCTTATAGAAGCTGCTGTAAAAGATGAAGATTTTAAAAGCATCCCAGAATTCATTAGAAAAAAAGACTCCGTCACTCAATTGCTCAATTCTTACGAAAGTGAGGAGAAAATGAAATTGATCAATAGAAAAAATGAACAATTCATTGAACAAGAGAACTTAAAAAAAGAGTTAGAACTAAATAAAAAGAACAAGATTATTTTAGGCGCAATTTTGAGCTTTTTACTCGCCTTTGGTTTGTATGTTTTTCAAAAGAACAGAAATTCTAGATTAGAATTAAAACAGCAGAAATTAGAACTAGAACAAAAGATACTAAGAACACAAATGAATCCACATTTTGTTTTTAATGCGCTTACAGCAATTCAGAAAACGTTTTTTGATGAAGACCCCATAAAGTCAAGTACCTACCTTACACGTTTTGCCAAGTTGGTTAGACAGAATTTTGATGTAGTGAATAAAAAGCAAATTACCTTAGAAGAAGACCTTGACATTTTAAAGAACTATATAGAAACGCAGCAGCTACGCTTTGAAAATAAGTTTAACTACGAAATAAACTTAGCTGATGACATTGAAGTTTCAATGATAAAATTACCGCCAATGTTATTACAACCTTTTATTGAAAATTCAATTGAGCATGGTCTAAAACCTAAAAATGAAAAAGGGCTACTTCAAATAAACATTACAGAGCAAGGCAAATATATTCATATAGAAATTATAGATAATGGTGTTGGCTATAACAAAGAAAAAGTCAGTGACAATCGTGAACACGCTATTGATATATTTATAAAGCGATTAAGATTAAGAGGCTTAGGAGAGGAGAAAAAGTTTTCTATACAAGCCTTAGAAAATAATAAGGGAACCAAAGTATCTATCTTCTTAAACCTACACCAATGATTAAAATTGCAATCATAGATGATGAAATCAATGTTAGGGAATTGATTAAAAAAATGCTGAAATTAATTTCCAGCTCATATGTTGTAGTAGGTGAAGCTGCATCAATTTCTGGTGCAAAAGACATGCTTAACAATTGTAAACCAGACTTGGTTTTTCTAGATATTGAGCTTGAAGATGGCAGCGGTTTTAATTTGTTGGAGCAATTGCCTCAAATACATTTTAAACTTGTTTTCATTACTGCTTTTAATGAATTTGCCATACGTGCATTTAAGTATAATGCTTTTGACTACATACTTAAACCCATTGCACCAGAAGAGTTGAAAAACACTTTAAAACGGGTAGAATCTATGGTATATGTAGAGAAAGAAACTAAAACCCAATTAAAAAACTTAAAAGAAAACAGAGAATCTACTATTCAAAAAATTGCTCTTAAAACAGCAAAAAAAATGTATCTTTTAGAAGTTGATGCTATTCTTTATTGCCAATCTGATGGGTCTTATACAAAAGTAGTCACAGAAAATGAGACTATACTAGTTTCTAAAAATCTGAAGCATTATCAAGAATTACTACCTGAAGATATTTTTATAAGAACTCATCAATCATATCTAGTAAACAAAGGACATATTCTTAGTCTTGAAAACGATACTATTCTTTTAAAAAACAACGAAACCGTTGCTATTTCTGCAAGGCGAAAGTCTGAAATAAAAGCCATACTGTCAAACGGATAAGCTTTAAAAGCAGCGAATATCAATTAAGATACGACACTTATCAATCGGGTTGACGCCAAAGCACTTTTTTAAGCTATTTCTTGTTATTTAGGTACCAAAACCAACAAAAGCCGCTTAGGCTTTGACCAACCTAACAATGACCAAAATCTATTTTAAGAAAGAGAATTTAATACTATGGTATTTTCTTTTTGCCATGGGTGTAGCTATACTAATTTTTGGTTGGCTGTTAATAGAGTATTTCGCCTGGCAAGCAATTTTAATCTTAAGTATTTCTATTTCTAAAATCATTGGTATTAACAAAAAACCGATAACCCCTATTTTAGAATTGAATGACGAAGGCATCACGCTACTTGGTTTAAAGGACCAACCCTTCTACCCTTTTGCCAATATCAATAAAATACATATAGATAGCCGTGCCTTAAACGGATACATAAAATTAAAGAATCCGAATAAAAAAGTAATACTAGATTCTGTTGCCATATCTATAAAAGATCAACGAGAAATCGCTGCTTTTGTCAACCTAAGATTATAACACCCACAATATGTTTAAAATAGCCACTAGTTTAGCCGCTAAGAAACCAATAGGGAGACAATATCTATTATTGCTCTTTTTTTTCATTGTGTCATTTTCCTTTAGCCAAGTAACACCCGCAGAGAAAATAGCCTTAGAAGCGGTTTATAATTCTTTAGACGGACCAAACTGGAATAGTCAGAACGATGCAGACACTTCCGATAATTGGGATTTCACTCAGCCTGTGACAGATGCATGGTATGGTATCGATGTGGTTGATGGTCATATAGAAAGGATGTATTTAAGTCAGTTCAACGACCAAAACAATTTATCAGGAAGTTTGCCTCCTGAAATTGGTGATTTTCCTTTTTTAAAGACTTTAGAAATAGAATATGCCGATTTAACAGGAACTACAATACCTACCCAAATAGGAAATCTACTGGCGTTAGAAGAATTAGAATTAGGCTCTAATAAATTGAGTGGAACCTTGCCTACTACCTTGGGAAATCTAATAAATTTAAAAAAATTAAATATAGACCAAAACAGAGATATAACAGGTATTATCCCTACAGAAATAGGGAATCTAATCAACTTAACAACCTTAAGTTTTGTCAATAATGATTTAAGTGGTGCAATACCAAACGAACTTACGCAATTAATCCAATTAAAATCTTTATACCTAGACAGAAATGGGTTTACCGGCGCTCTTCCTTCTAATATTGGCAATTTAGTAAACCTCGAGTCTATTTCTATCCGTACAAATCAATTATCAGGAAGTATTCCTTCTTCAATAGGCAATCTTACCCAATTAATTTCTTTTTCGGCATATGATAACTTGTTTTCAGGTGTTTTACCATCCCAGATGGGTTCTCTGTCTAGTCTTAAAACACTTAACTTACAAAACAATTTACTTACAGGTGCGATTCCTATAACATTCGGCAACCTAACTAGTCTAACCTACCTTGCACTATATGATAACCAATTATCAGGTAGTATTCCTTCTGAATTAGAAGGAATGATTAACGTGAGACAAATAAACCTTAGTAATAATTCACTTACCGGAACGATACCTCCAGAATTATCTAATTTACCAGAACTCTTTCACCTTTCTCTAGGTGGTAATCAACTAAGCGGTACCATACCGACTGCATTTGGTAACTTTGCTAAACTAACGACCTTAACTCTAAGCGAAAATCAACTTACAGGTCAAATACCGACGGAAATAGGGAATGTTGCAACGCTAGAAACTCTAAATCTAGGGGACAATCAATTATCAGGGACTATTCCAGATTTCACATCATCCCCTCAATTTAGTAGTTTTACATTCTCGAACAACCTATTTGAATTTGGAGATTTTGAAACCCAATTCACTTGGTACGATACCAATCTATCTATATTTAGAGACTCTCCTCAGGCAAAAGTCGATGCCGTTGAAACAAGAGACTTAAACGCTGGCGACAACACTACCATCACAACCAATTGTAGTGGTACCCAAAATAAGTATCAATGGTTTAAAGATAATTCACCAATATCGGGAGCTACAAATGCTACGTTAACTCTAACCAATTTACAAACTACAGATACAGGTGTTTATCATTGTGAAGTAACCAGTGATATCGTTACTGATTTAACGATTGAAAGAAATGAAGTAACCATAAACATTACAGTTGGGTCAAACCCCTTAGACGACTTCGTAACCACATGGAAAACCGATAACCCAGGCACATCAAATACGACTTCTATAACCATACCTACTACAGGTACTGGTTATGACTACGATGTAGATTGGGATAATGATGGTGTTTTTGATGATCTAGGGTTAACAGGCAATGTAACCCATGATTTTGGTACTCCAGGAACCTATACTATAAGAATACAAGGCGATTTTCCAAGAATATTTTTTAATAACGGATTAGATAAAGAAAAGATTATTTCCATTGACCAGTGGGGTAATCAAGTTTGGACTAGTATGCAAAGTGCATTCAACGGTTGTATAAATTTAGAAGGGAATTTTACAGATAAACCAGATTTATCTATTGTTGAAAGTACTGCCTCTATGTTTCAAAGTTGTCTTGTTTTTAATCACGATATAGGAGATTGGGATGTTTCTAATGTAGAGAACATGAATTCGATGTTTTATCGCTGTTTTGCTTTTAATCAAGATATCGGAGGTTGGGATGTTTCTAGAGCAACAGACATGGGGTGGATGTTTCAAAGTTGCACCGTTTTTAATCAAAATCTAGAAGATTGGGGACCGAAAGTATTTCAAGTTACTGACATGAGAAATATGTTCCGATCTGCTAAAGCCTTTAATGGCAATATTACCAATTGGGATACTTCTGCCGTAACAGACATGTCCAATATGTTTTCAAGCACGGATAATTTTAACCAAGATATCGGAGGTTGGGATACATCAAAAGTTACTGATATGTGGCGAATGTTCACTGATGCTATAGCTTTTAATGAAAATATAGGAGGGTGGAATACAGGAAGCGTAGATAATATGGAACTTATGTTTTCTGGTGCTACGTCTTTTGATCAAAATATTGGAAACTGGAATGTTACTAGTCTTGAGAATGCTGAAAATATGTTTCAGTCTGTAACATTATCTACAGCTAATTACGATGCATTGTTAAACGGATGGAATTCACAAAGCTTAAAACCTGGTATACCATTTTCTGGAGGTAATAGTAAATATTGCGATGGAGAAGCTGCAAGAAATATCATGACAGTAACGGATAGCTGGATAATTACTGATGGAGGTAAAGAATGTGCCGTCACAGCTCCTAATTGTCCAGAAGTAAATGCACCATTTAATACAGCAACTGGTGTATCTATTAGTCCGACTATTACATGGAATGCTTCAACAGGAGCAACTGGTTATAGAGTAACCGTAGGCACAAGTTCTGGCGGTACGGATATAGTGAATGAAAATTTAGGTAATGTATTAAATTATACACCTTCAAACGATTTGTTAGAGAACACAACCTATTATGTTTCTGTTTTTGCTATAAATAATACTGTTGAATCTACTTCTTGTGCGGTAATCGAGTTTACGACAACAGCGAATGCATCACAGGTATGTAATTATGCTGCAGAAGTAATAGGTTTTAGCAGTGAATTTAATACAACTTCATGGTCTGCTAATCAAGCTTTAGGACCATTTAATATTTTTCCAAATTATGGAGATTTAATCGGTACATGGGCACCTCAAACCACAGACGGTCAAAGAGAATGGATAGAATTACGATTTGATAATCCCGCTCCAATAAGTGCGATACACATCTTTGAAACATACAACGGAGGATCAATAGACAATGTGCTAGTAAAAAATCCTAACACAAATCAATGGGAATCAGTATATACGGCAACACCTGTTCATATAACATGTTCAAGAATTTTAAAAATTGAATTTCCACAAACAATATTTGATGTATCTGAAGTAAGAATAGAACTAGATAGCCCAGCGGTGCCGGGTTGGAATGAAATAGATGCTATTGCAATTAACAATGGTGAAGAATGCTCAGGTGCAACTTATGTAAATTTAGATAAACCTACTAATGTTAATTGTTGGGATGATTATCAGTTTAATAACACCTCTTGTACTTGGGAAAACCAAGGAACACAACCGTTAGAACCCACTACAGAATGTTGGGAAACCGCAACTTTTAATAATACAACTTGTTCATGGGACGTAACTGGAACACAACCAGAAGAACCTACAGCAGCATGCGGGCAAACAGTAACGTTTAATTCAACAACGTGTTCTTGGGATGTTACGGGAACAGCAGACCTAGAACCAACTACAGAATGTTGGGAGACATCTACTTTTAATTCTGCAACATGCTCATGGGAAGTAACTGGAACACAAGATCCAGAACCTACTACAGAATGTTGGGAAACGGCAACTTTTAATAATACAACATGCTCATGGGAAGTAACTGGAACTCAAGACGCAGAACCCACTACAGAATGTTGGGAGACAGCGAATTTTAATAATACAACGTGCTCATGGGACGTAACCGGAACACAAGATCCAGAACCTACTACAGAATGTTGGGAGACATCTACTTTTAATACTGCAACATGCTCATGGGAAGTAACTGGAACACAAGACCCAGAACCCCCTACGGAATGTTGGGAAACGGCTACTTTTAATAATACAACTTGCTCTTGGGAAGTAACTGGAACTCAAGACCCGGAACCAACAGCATCATGTGGTCAAACAGTAACTTTCAATTCTACAACGTGTTCTTGGGATGTTACTGGCACAGCTGACCCAGAACCAGTAACTGAATGCTGGGAGACAGCGACTTTTAATAATACAACATGCTCATGGGAGGTAACTGGAACACGAGACCCAGAACCCACTACAGAATGTTGGGAGACATCGACTTTTAATACTGCAACATGCTCATGGGAAGTAACTGGAACACAAGACCCAGAACCCCCTACGGAATGTTGGGAAACGGCTACTTTTAATAATACAACTTGCTCTTGGGAAGTAACTGGAACTCAAGACCCGGAACCAACAGCATCATGTGGTCAAACAGTAACGTTTAATTCTACAACGTGTTCTTGGGATGTTACTGGCACAGCTGACCCAGAACCTGAAACTGAATGCTGGGAGGTAGCGACTTTTAATAATACAACATGCTCATGGGAGGTAACTGGAACGCAAGAACCTGAACCACCGGCATCATGTGGTCAAACAGTAACGTTTAATTCTACAACGTGTTCTTGGGATGTTACTGGCACAGCTGACCCAGAACCTGAAACTGAATGCTGGGAGACAGCGACTTTTAATAATACAACATGCTCATGGGAGGTAACTGGAACGCAAGAACCTGAACCACCGGCATCATGTGGTCAAACAGTAACGTTTAATTCAATAACATGTTCTTGGGACGTAACAGGAAGTCAATCAGAAAAACCAACTACAAGTTGTGGTCAAACGGCAACTTTCAACCCAACTACATGTTCATGGGAAGTATCAGGAACGGAAGCTCCTATAGTATCTTACCCTGCTGATGCCAGTACAGATATTTCTATAAACCCGACCGTTAAATGGCAGGCGACTAATGAAGCAATAAGCTATAGAGTAATTATTGGAACTAGTTTAGGAGGAACAGAAATTGAAGAAACCGTAGTAGAAAATGTCTTAGCATATACTGTAACTAATGCCTTAGAAGAAAATAGCACATATTTTGTTTCTGTTTTTGCCATAACAAATACAGGAGAGTCAGAATTATGTTCTGCTAATGAATTTACCACAGAAGAAATTAATGAAGAAGAGGAAGAACAAGAAGAAGAAATTATCACTGAAGGTATTTCACCATTCTTTACACCAAACAATGACGGCTACCATGATACTTGGAATATTGAAGATGTAGATAATACTATTGACTACATATATGTACTGGATAGATTTGGAAAAATTCTTAAAAAGATTAGACCTGAGTCAAAAGGTTGGGATGGTACTTACAAAGGTAAATCAATGCCCGAAGATGATTATTGGTACGTCATTGTACATGATTCAGGAGCACAAGAAAGAGGACATTTTAGTTTAATAAAAAGATAATAACGATGCAAAAATCAATTTATCTTTTATTAGCAGGTATAAGTATGTTCTTAACTCAATTTTTAGGAGCACAAGGCACATTACCCGTATACTCAGATTACTTGTCAGATAATATTTTTATGGTACACCCAAGTGCCGCTGGTATTGGCAATAGCGCAAAAGTAAGACTAACACATCGTCAACAATGGAACGGAGTTAGTGGTTCACCTGCACTGCAAACAATAAGTATGCATGGCGGTATAGGAAATAACACTGCTTTAGGCGGATTAATTTTTAATGATAAAAACGGATTTCATTCTCAGGTCGGATTTCAAGGGGCTTATGCCTATCATTTAAATTTTGGAAGTTATGAGGCATTAGACCAACTATCTTTTGGTCTAGCAGCTTCTTATGTTCTAAATAATTTAGATCAACGAACTTTTGTTGATTTTGATCCTATTGTTGCGCAGGTAATACGGTCTGAAGCCTATTTCAATGGCGATTTAAGCTTTGCCTATCACAAATTAGATGGTTTTATTTATCTCACTGCCAAAAATATTTTACTCAATACGCGAGAAGTAGTAAACTCGGAATTTAAGTCATTGAATCTTAGAAGATACCTTTTAAATGTTGGCTATTTTTTTGGTCGCGGACAAAATCTACAATTTGAGCCATCGGCAATGTTTCAATATGTAGAAAATACGGGCGAAAGTTTATTGGACATAAACGCCAAAGTGTATCAAACTTTTGGTGACACTGCAAGAGCATGGTTTGCACTATCCTACAGACGTAGCCTAGAAAAAAATGAAGTAAAAAATTTCAATCTAATTACCCCCATAGCTGGTATTGAATTTGACCGATTTTTAATATCATATACCTACTCAAGTGAATTTGGAGGATTGGTTACAGGTAATGGAGGATTTCATCAAATTACGTTAGGTGTTAATCTGTTCTCAAATAGACGCTCTAACCGTGGTTACAACTCTAGATATAATAGCTTTTTGTATAAGACTAATAACTAGAAGAGTATTAAGAGAAGCATATATCATTTTAATAACTCCTCCACCCTACTCCTCATCTTCTATTCATTTATATGGTAGCCCATTTCTAAGAAAGAATAAGTTTGACTTTGTCCAAGAGAATTATTTTAATCTAGAAAGTATAGATGAATAGGTAAGGAAAAGTTAATGTCACTCCACTTTAATTCTTTTAAACAGGCATTAACTCTTCAAATACTTATATTTATTGTACCAGATTAACAGTTCAACCTAAAATAAATATCATGAATAAAATAGCAATTTTATATCAGGCAAAACTCCCACCTATTAAAAATGGAATTCAGAAACCAATGAAACCTGGTGGGTATTCAGATAGTGGAGCGGACATAGCTTATGAATTGAAAAAAAATGGCATTCACATAATTACACCAATTGAAAATCCTGATATTAACATTGATTTAGATTGGGTCTTTCCAGATACAAAAGAGGGGATTGAACATGCCATTAGTAAAGGAGCAGACACATTTTGGTTAAATACCGTTTTATATAAAAAGCATGAAATTGAGCACTTTTTTAACAAAAAACTTCAATTTATAGGGCAATTACCTGAAAAAGTGGACATTTATGATGATAAATATTTTACGAACGAATTATTACGAAAAAATCAAATTCCGGTTCCTAAATCACAATTAATCACCTCAAAAGACCTTACCGAATACAAATTAAGTTTAAGTTTCCCTTTGGTCGTTAAACCCATAAGAGGTCGTGGAAGTCAAGGAGTAACATTGGTGAAAAATCAAAAAGAATTAGACAACAGCCTTAGAAATATATTCTCTGATAAAGAATATGGAGACATCGTACTTCTAGAGCAATATTTAAATGGTCAAGAAATAACAATTACCGTAATGCCTAGAGGCACATATGTAATTAACCATAACGAAACAAAACACGAAACCCCTTGGTGCCTACCTGCAGTAAAAAGATTTAACCATAAAGATGGTATAGCTCCATACAACGGTAATATAGCCGTCATAAATAATAGTTTGGTATTGAATGATGCCGAACTGAAATCTAAAGAAATTTCAGAAGTATATAGCCATTGCCAAAAAGCTGGGGAACTGCTACAAATAAATGCACCTATTCGTATAGACTGCCGTGCAGATGAAAATGGAAAGTATTATTTATTCGATTTAAATATGAAACCTAACATGACAGGGCCTTCTAGACCACAAAGACAAAATCAAGATAGTTTAACACTACTCTCCGCAAGAAAAATAGGCTGGAGTTATTTTGAACTTCTAAAAAACATGATAAGACAATCGTGGATTGTCTAAATTCATCATTTTAGTTTAGTTGTGCCTAAATTAATACAACAAAGCATATGCAAAAACGTTAAAAACCTAAACGATAATAACATCAACGCAATGGGCATATTTAAAAAGTTATTCGGTTCAAAAGATAATGAAGAACCAAAAAAAGAAACCGAAAACAAACCAATTTCAAAATCTTATGATGACATTTCTTGGATGACGGATTTAAGAAGAGAAAATCTGGATATTTGTTTCAATGCCGGCTTTGAACCTACCATCTCGCTACCAACAGAACTAGGCAGACAATTAAGACCTGCTATAGAAATAGCAAATAGACTACATGCCATAAAAGCATTGGTACTATGGTTAATGGTACCTGAAGAAAATTTACCAAAAAAACACATCTTAAGTTTTATTGATAATAATAATCTTGAAGATTTCATGACTGCAGAAGAAAAATCAATCTTAACGTTATCACGAGATGATGAACAAGCAAGAAACGCTATAGGTTGGAAATTTGAAAACGCATGGCCTTTGGCTTGGTATTTTGGCTATATGGAACCTGAAATAACAGGAGAAATGATGTCAGGCGACCAAATGCAGGACATTTTAAGTAATTATACATGTAAATTAGATGGCAGTATAGCAGAGTGGATAAAGGATAAGGAAATAGTCTCAAAAGACGATTTGATGCAAAAGGAAGACTTGTTCTACTGTTTGCATAACGCAGTTAGAAGTGCTCAATTAGGTAGTGATACGGTTCCTTCTGGTTTTGACCCTATGGGCAATGGTGGTGTAATTCATGAAAGAAGACATTCATTAACGTATATAGTTTCTAAAGATACCAGTTGGGAAGACACAGATTTAAGTACTTAATAGTACTTTTACCCTAAAATATAATTAGTAAACTACTAACAAATATGTCTCTTTATCAAAAAGTTGAAGCAGTAGCATCAAAAGTGTTTAAGAAGAATACCATTTTTAAATATGGTTTTAATCTATCACCCATGTACAAAAGAAGTACTGCCAAAATAATTGAGGTATCAGAAGATTTATTACACGTTAGAATTAAATTACCGCTATCTTATAAAAACAAAAATTACGTCAATTCCATTTTTGGTGGTAGTCTATTCTCTGCCGTAGATCCTATACCTATGATTCAGCTTTTAAGCATTATGGGCAACGACTATGTTGTTTGGGATAAATCTGCTGAAATATTCTTCAAAAAACCGGCAAAAGAAAATCTATATGCAGACTTTAATTTTTCTGAAGATGAGCTTGCAGAAATTAAAGCTCAGGTAGCCGAAAAGAAAGAAGTTGATGTTATTAAAACCACGCAGCTCACCAATAAAGAAAAAACCCAAGTGTTTTGTGAGGTTAGAAAAACAATTTACATAGCTAACAAAGCGTATTTTAAAGAGAAGCGTAAGAAAAAACAAGTGGTTAGTGTTTAGTTGTGAGTTGTTAGCTTTACTTGTAAAAAATCACTTCAAAAGGCTATTCCTAATTAGACTAAATCGTTTTTCACTTTCTTACAATACCACTTAAATAAATTACAAAATCAAACAAAATTCTTTCATTATTCCACATATTTTATATTTAAAGTTTTCAAAAACTTTAAAATAAATGAACGTTAATCTTCTACATACAGATATACAACTTGAAAATGAACGGGTGCTTCTTCTTCCCTTTAACCACCATCGATATAATGAGCTTAAAGAAATAATTTTTGAAGATGATATTTGGGAATACATGGGAATGCACATGAAAACCGAAAACGATTTTAATAATTATGTCGCAACTACTTTAAGAGACAAGAAAAACGGAATTAGCTATCCCTTTCTTATCATTGATAAAAAGACAAACCAGATTGCAGGCAGCACTAGATACGGGTATATAAATAGTAGAAGTGAGAAATGTGAAATTGGTTGGACCTGGTACGGAAAAGAGTTTCAAGGCACGGGACTTAACAAAGCCTGTAAATTTGAACTGCTTAAATTCGGATTTGAAAATATTGGTTTTAGAAGAATACAGTTCAGCGTAGACGAGGAAAATAAAAGATCACAAAAAGCTGTTGAAAAACTAGGTGCTACAAAAGAAGGTATTTTCAGAAACAATTATATTGCACCAAATGGTAGTAGTAGAAATGACGTTTATTACAGTATCATAAAAGAAAATTGGAAAGCAATTAAAGTAGAACGATTTTCTAAATTTTTATAGCATTTAAAATCTAAAAAATAGCTTCGTCAAATAGTATACATAGATAGATTATCTATATTTTTTCTCATCTTTGTTATTGGCAGTTTAAACTAAAACTGAACATAGAAAACTTAGATTGAACAAAAAAATAGCACAAAAACATGAAAAATTTATTTGCACTTTTACTAATGATAATGAGCTTCACTAGCTTCGGACAAACTATTACCGGCCAATGGGAAACTTATGATGATGAGACAAACGAGAAAAAAGCACTTATTGAAATCTACAAAACCAATGATACGTATTTCGCCAAAATAGTCAATAGCTATAAAAGTGATGCAGACAAAGTTTGCGACAACTGTAAAGGGGCTAAAAAAGGTCAAAAAATAAGAGGTTTAGTTATCATCGAAGACATTAAAAAAGACGGCGATGAATATAATGACGGTACAATTCTAGACCCAGAAAACGGTAAAGAATATAAGTGTTACTTAGAATTGGAAGAACCTAACAAACTGAAAGTGAGAGGTTATTTAGGATTTTCTCTTTTAGGAAGAACCCAATACTGGATCAGAAAGCAATAAATAATTAAATGCAAACCATACTTGGGGCAAACGGTCAAATTGCAATAGAGTTAGCGAAAGAGCTAAAGAAAAAGTACACTTCTAACATTAGGCTCGTAAGTCGAAATCCGAAGAAAGTAAACGAAACCGACACGCTTTTTTCCGCTAATTTATTAGACAAGCAAAAAACCGAAGAAGCTGTAAAAGGAAGTGAAATTGCATATTTAACAGTTGGTCTACCCATGAATACCAAAATGTGGGTAGACCAATTTCCAATAATGATGCGCAATGTTATCGATGCCTGTAAAAAGCACCATACCAAATTGGTGTTCTTTGATAACACCTACATGTATGCCCAAAATGAAACTCCATTAACCGAAGAGAGCAAATTTGCACCAGTGGGACCAAAAGGAAAAGTAAGAGCAGAAATTACTACCATGCTTTTAGATGAAATGGCTGCAAATAATTTAGAAGCAGTTATCTGTAGAGCTCCAGAATTTTATGGTCCTGGCAAAACGCAGAGCATCACCAACGCCATCATTTTCGACAATATAAAACAAGGCAAAAAATTAAAAGTATTTATTAGCGACGCTAACCTAAGAACACTAATATGGACACCAGATGCCAGTAAGGCAATGGCTTTAATAGGCAACACGCCCAACGCCTTTAATCAAACTTGGCACCTACCCTGCGATGATGACCGATTAACCTATGAGCAGCTTATAGCGTTGAGCTCAAAGATTTACGGCAAACAATTTTCATATACAATTGTACCTAAAATTGCTTTTAAAATAGGTGGTATTTTTAAGTCACAGATGAAAGAGTTGCAAGAATTGTTACCAAGGTACAAGCATGATAACATTTTCGTTTCTACCAAGTTTAAAAACAGATTTCCAGAGTTTTTGGTTACCAGATATCAAGAAGGTATTGAGCAAATTAAGAATGGGCAATAGCATTTTAAACTGAAAGCCAACAAAATAATATGAGGTAAGTAATTAGTCAGAAGCAAATTATAAGTAGTTTAGAAATAAATTAGTCAGCATTAATTTATTTTAAAAACCACCATTTAAAATGCAAGACCAACACTTCCTAAAAAAAATATTCTCCCCTACTACTTTTTCAGAAAAAGAACTGGAATTAATTATTCCAAAATTCAAAAAGGTAAGTTTTCGTAAAAACGACTATCTCTTAAAAGAAGGTAAAACTGAAAACCACTACTGGTTTATAGAAAGCGGTTTTGCGCGTTCGTTTGTTAATGACACCAAAGGCAACGATATTACTACAGATTTTTATGGGCAAGGCGAAATCGCAATAGATTGGTCTTCCTTTTTTCTTCGCAACCCTACGAGAGAAAATATTCAAGCCTTAACTGACGTTGTTTGCTGGCAATTAGACTTTGATACATTTCAACAACTATTTCATAGCATTGAACCTTTTAGGGAGCAAGGGCGTAAAAAATTGGTGGGTAGTTATTTTGCACTTAAAAATCAGCGTGTATCATTTATAGCAGATGAAGCAAAAGAACGCTATCTACGATTACTACAAGAGAAACCACACGTTATTAAAAACGTTTCGCTACAGCATATTGCCACATATTTAGGCATTACTAAGTATTCGTTAAGTCGCATTCGCAAAGAAATAGCATCGTAAAGTCCGTTTTTGCCATAGGGCAATTTTTTAGTGAAAAGTGGCATATATATTTGTCTTTATAACCACAGCTGTTCAAAATGGCAAAAAATAAAACCACTTTATGAAAACAATATTCGACAAGAACACTAATAGCGAACTGATTGAAAGAATTCAGAACCTGAAAGAATCTGACAGTGCAAAATGGGGTAAGATGGACGCATATCAAATGCTAAAACATTGCACGTTAGGCGAAGAAATGTTTCAAGGTAAAAAGCAATATAAAAGACTCTTCATTGGCAAGTTATTTGGCAGAATGGCATTAAAAGGAATTATAATAAATGAACTTCCAATGAAGAAAAACCAGCCTACTCATCCTGAATTAAAAATATCTGGATCAGGAGATTTTGATAGCGAAAAGCAAAAGTGGATTAGTTTACTAAAAGACTATAACGGTTATTCAAAAACAAACTTCATTCATCCGTTTTTTGGAAAAATGACCAACGACGAAATTGGCATATTTGTTTATAAACATACCGATCATCACTTACTTCAATTTAATAGATAATTAAATGTTATGCTAGAAGCCGTATTTTTATTTATTACACTTCTGACCTTATTCTTGTTTTATATTGGAACAGGAAAAAACCTAAAAATGTTATCTATTTTTATTGGATGGCAGTTAGTAATAGGACTTCTGTCCTACTTTGAAGTGTTTAAAGAAAAGCCCATATTATTCCCATTGGCAATCATCGGTACTATTCTATTATCTATTTTGTGTTTTAGGATGATTGCCGTCAGCAAATTGAAAAGAAATTTTTTGATAGGAATCCACATTATAAGAATCCCTGTAGAATTATGTCTTTATGCACTTTACATAGAAAGTATGATTCCTGAAATTATGACATTCTCAGGTTGGAATTTTGATGTAATAATCGGGATATCTGCAGGTATTATTTTAATATATGAACTTGTGACAAACAAAGTGTTGGCACGTAAATCTTTCATAGTTTGGAATTATATTGGGCTGCTGTTTTTATCTTTTATTGTAATTATAGCCATATTATCTTCCCCTTTACCAATTCAGCAATTTGCATTTGAGCAACCAAATATGGCTCTTTTTCAATTTCCATATTGTTTTTTACCGACATGTATAGTGCCCATCGTTTTTATCTCTCATTTCATGCTTATTAAACATCTTAAATAATTCTAAAACATTAATAATCAGTATTCCTGTTTTAACTTAATCTTTTCATTTTTTAAATAAAGGCGTAGTATTTTTAGCACAAACACAACCATTGCCAAAACATTTACTATTCATACTTATAGCAGTACTAGCCTCCTTTTTGGGGTTTGGTCAAGACAATTCTACTCTATTAAATGGTAAGCTTTCAAGTTCTAAAAATGATGTCTCTAACGTATTAATCGTTAATCTCAATTCCAGAAAATCTACCATAACAGATTCCCTTGGTTTATTTTCTATTGAGGTGAAGTTAAAGGACTCGGTACGTTTTACTGCAGTGCAATACCTACCTAAAGAAATAGTAATTAGTGAATCTCACATGAATAGTAGCTTAATAGCCATACAACTTATTGATAATATTATTGATTTAAGCGAAGTTACAGTTACCCCCTATAATTTAACCGGTGAGATTGACAGAGATATAGATAGGCTGCATATAAAACCTACAGTAACATCATATTCCTTAGGGCTACAAAATGCAGATGTCACCAAAATGACCCAAAGCGAAAGGTTACTACAAGAAGCTGATAGAGGAAAATATGTAAGTCTCCAAACAATGGATGAGTACGGTAAGTTAAATGAAATTTTGAGTTATGTTGGGTTTGGGTTGAGTGTTAAGGTAAATACCCATAAAATCATGAACAAAGTTTCTGGCAGAACTAAATCATTAGAAGAAATGGTGGAGCGTGATGAAAATATGAATCTAGAAAAAGAAATTATTTATAAATTTTCAAAGCGAACAATAGCAGAACATTTTAACATACCAGAATCTAACGTAAACGGCTTTCTCACCTATTGCCTTTCTCAACCTGATTTTAATGCACTATCTAGCTCAGGAAATATGGCAGAAATATGGGCTTACCTAGAAACAAAAAATGTTGATTTTAAGAAGAACGATTTTTCCGAAGAATAGCATAATCTAAATTCTTATCACAAACTTGAAGTCAACTTCATCATAGTAGAACTTAAGGAATACAACCAACGCAATTGTTCCCAAATAAGTTGTTCTTCTTGATGATTTCGTTTTAACGTACTGTTATCTTCTGCATTCAAATTCACATTTTCAGAATCGAACTTTGGCAATTGTTTTTCAAACGTAATTACCTCTTCAAAATTAGGCTCATTCCCACTATCAATGATATTAGAAAGCGTTTGCATTACTAAACCAAGGTTTTCATCTATCTTAGAAACAATACTACTAAATCGTTCTGACGCCTCTGTCGTGGTATGGTGTTGAATATAAATACTTAATGATGCCAACGAGGATAAAAAGTTATGGTTCAGCTCTACCAACTCATAAATTTTATTCAAGTTCTTCTGCTTAGAGTGTGGTTCTTGCGTCATGCGCTGAAATGCCGAACTTAAATTTGAAGTCTCTAAAAAAGCGCTTTTTCGTGCCAATCTATAGCTGGTAGGTACGTTGCCCTTGTTTACGTAAAAATCTGTAATTTCAGATAGGTACATTCTATTTGCCTCAACACTTTTAGTAACATCTTTTTGTATTTCTTGAAAACTCCAGCTGGGCCATAAAAACAGAAATCCTACATATGATAATCCTGCACCAACTAGCGTATCTAAAATTCGGTATTGTATTACCGTCATAACATCCGGCTGTAAAATTCCATAAATAAATACAATACTTAGCGTTACATAGATCGCAGATAATTTGTAATTTTTCTGTAGCATTGACAACGCAACAACAAATGAAATCAATGCCAATACTGCATATACATACACATCTTGTACTAAGTATACAATCCCCGTAGCAATGGCTCCACCTATAATAGTACCTATAGTTCGGTCCTTAGATCGTGTTTTTGTAAGACCATAATTAGGTCTCATAATCAATATAATGGTTAAAAGTATCCAATATGGATTCTGAAATGCAAATACATTACCCAGCACAAATCCTATCATTAAGGTAATTGCCAAACGCAATGAATGTCTAAATATGGTAGACCTAAAACTGAGGTTTCTCAATAAAATACGCGGACTATAATCTTGAGATATCAAGAAACGTTTTAGAATTTCCTTATCTATAAATTCTTCCGAGGCTACATCGTGATCACTAAGCAACCACTTCATTCTTTTAAGTTTGTCGAATTGCTTTTCTTGATATTCTAACAAATTCTGAAACATTATAAAAGCTTCGTAAGCCTTGGCATCTTTTACAGTACCAAGTGCTGAAATTTTAATTCGCAAATCTTCAAAATGCTTTGTAAGTGCATCATGTTTTGGCAACTGACTAGGCTTATTGCCAATTTCAGAAATTAATTGCAGTTGATTAGCCATCTCAAAAGTCAAGTTTTGAAACAACTTGGTAAATTCTGGATACCGTTTAAACTGCTCATCCATCTTTGAATAATTTACCGGATTCGCACCTGCTGTTTCCAACATTTCAATTAATTGTACCAACACCAGTACCCGCTTACCATTGTAAGTAGACCTGCCAGAGTTTTTACGGGAAAGGATAAGAATTTCACGCAACGTATCATGTTGTTCTGTAAGTTCGCTTTGAAGCAGAAACAACCGTTGCTGCAATTTTTTTCTGTTAGATTGTTCATCTATCAGCTGCGCTCGTTTCTTTAAAAGTTTACCGGTATGACCTATGGTATCATATAAAATTTCTTCGGTCTGCCCCTTAGGATTTATTTTATGCCATAATAAGGACAGGGCTAAATACCAGAGTCCGCCTAGCCCTACCAACAATGCATATTCATAAATCTTCAATTTATCGGGCGTATGGGCAAAGCTTAATATCAGCGCCAAAAGTCCTGAAAAGCTTATCAATGAAGCTCTAAAACCATAAGAGGAGATTAAGGATATGGCAAAACTTACAACCCCTAAAATAATTAGGGCCAGCCAAGTAGCATAGTGTAAATATCCACCAATAAAGCTAACTACCATTATTAAAGCTGCCGAAAAAAGTATACCGTAAACTTTATGTTTCTGGCTACCGTTAACATCACTAGGGTTACACCAAAAAGCACCAAAACAAATAGCAACACCAATTTCGGTATATCCTGTAGAAATACCAATTGACAAAGGTGTTACAACCGCAACTACGGTAAGTACAGACTTTGAAAAATTAGTACTACCTAAGTATTGCAGCAGCTCCTTAAAAGAAACAGAAATGAAATTTTGAATATTGTTCAACACCTATAAAATCAGGTACAAAGATACACTTTGGTACTAAGATGCATTAACTACATAAAAACAAAAAGTGCTGAGATAATTAAATCTCAACACCTCTAATTAATTTTAAAAATGTAAACTTAAATTTTAAGTATATTTATCTATAATGAACAGAGATTTTAGCTAGTTGACCTACAATCTTAACGGAGTCTTTCATAGAAAGTTTAGAACCATCTGCATGTATCCATCTTTTTAAAGGTTGTTCACAAATCATACTTTTAACCGCTGTTTTACCAAAGTACTTTTTCATTCTCATAAAAAGCTCAACATCAAAAAGCCATTTGGTAACAAATTTTTTAGTGAACATTTTAGAGGCAATCTCGCGATCCATCACTTTTGCACCACATTGGGTATCTTTAAAAGGCATGCCTAAAATAGTTTGAATGATCAGATTAATAGTCATACTAATAATCTTACGAGCAGACTCTTTTGTAATATCAGCGCCCATTCTTGAGATACGAGAACCACTTACAATCTTAAAATCCGAACTTTCAATGGTTTTTACCAAATCGTCAAAATCTCTAAAATCAGTAGACAGATCGGCATCTAAAAATCCTATATAATCTAACTGTTGATCTTTTACCAAGTGTAAAACACCTTGGCGAACAGCTTCGGCTTTTCCACCATTTTGCTTACAGTTATAAATACTTATGTTATCTGGATTGTCTTCTTTTAATTTCTTTAAAACCGATAAGGTGTTATCTGAACTATCATCATTTACAAAGCACAAATGATACCCAAGATTTTTATGTGCAAATTGTTTAAACTCTTCACTTAGAAGGCGCTCTTCTTCATTATAACAAGGTATAACGACACCAACGCAATTCTTCTGAAGCATACGTGTATCGGATTTTTTCGCTGTACCTACTCCCTCATTTTCAGGTGCGCCTATTATTCTTTTTATTCTAGCAGCCATTTCGTCTAAACTTACCGGTTTTTTAAGGTAATCATTAACCCCTAAATCAAAATTCTGCATAATTAAATGCTCATCCGTATTACCTGATATTACAAGAATTGGCGTATCGCTTTTCATGAATACACGAATATATTTTACCACTTCGGTACCTGTACAAGAAACTAGTTCTGTACCGGACATTTCTGGCATATTCATATCAAGCAATACCAAATCGGGCTTAAATGAATTAAACTGTTGAATACCACTTTCAATTGAATTTGCAGTTTGTACTTCATATCCTATATCAGTTAATCGTTTCTCAACAGAAAGTAGAATAAGCTTTTGGTCATCTATGGCTAGAATTTTCATACGTTTGGTTTTGGTTAGTATTTGGTTATTTACATACTGATACCGCAAAACTAGCTTGTAAACAAACGGATAATGAATTAGAAAAGGTGGCTAACCATTTTCTGTAGACCAATGGCTTTATAAGTTCGATAGGGCATTGCAACTAAAAGAACATTACACCTATATTTGCATTGTTATATTTTCTTACATAAATAGATACTAGAAAATTGAGCTTCAACATCGTTATAACAAGTGAAAATTAATTCCTGTATCCATAAGCTAAGAAATACAACCATAAATTGATTGGAGAGTTATGAGTTGAAAGTGTATAATTTTGTAGGTTTTCCATTATTAAAAAATGTTTTGGTAACCTTTTAATTGTAATCATCATCTTATATCTTTAAATAGAATTTGATTCTAATGTAAACTTTGAAGAAAAAAACCAATACCCTCTTAATATTAGCTTTAATTGTTGGGCTAGCTTTTCATGGTTCTGCCATTTTCTTTACATTGGAGTCTACTTACGATGCATTAATTCACCTATTTTTTGCAGACCATTATGCCAGCAGTTGGTTTGACCCGTGGGAGTATAGATGGTATACCGGCTTTACAGTTCAGTCGTATCCTCCATTGGTACATCAACTCATAGGTATACTCTCTTACATTGGCGGACTAAAATTTGGTATGTATACCGTTGCCTTAATAGCCATAGTACTATTTATCACCGGCGCCTACAGGTATACGTTGCTCATGACCGGTAGCCGGCGAATTGCAGGTTACGGGGCCGTTATGGCAGTATTTTCATCAACATTCGTAGAGACCTTACATATTTTTGGTCAGTTACCAAGTATATCGGCATTATCCATTTTGCTGCATTCAATGACCGAAATATATCTGTACATCAAAACAGGGAAAACTCGGTACTTCATTACATCGGCAACCATGCTTGCCGTTACGGTGACTTCTCATCATGTAACACCTTTGTTTGGCATGGTATTTTTTATTGCACCGCTAATGGGAATGGCAGTAATGGATGCCGCTAGAGAAAAAGTTGAATCATATAAAGCACTTACATTCAAAGTATTTTGGCGTACCACTTTACAGCATTTCTGGCGTATAGCCAAATTTGGAGGCACTGCAATATTCTTGCTGGTATTCTGTATTTTTCCTTACTGGTACAACTCTAAAAGAAACCCTATAACTCAAGTTGCCATTCCGCATGGATCTCGAGATAATTTCTTGGAGATCACCTCATCCGGACTCGTATTTTTCCTGATTCCTTGGGGTGTATTTCTCTTTATACTACCCTACTTCTTTTACAGATATTTTAGTAAAAGGTATGTATTCTTTGGATTATCATTTACCCTATTGACCATTTTAGGAACAGGAGGAACTACGCCTATACCACGTTTAATGCTGGGTGAAATGGCTTTTAATATTTTAACGTTGGATAGGTTTACGTTATGGGCTACCATTATGGCACTCCCCATATTTGCGGAGTTTGCCTACCGGATGGTTGAAGGCGATTTAAAAACCTTAATTCAAGAAAAATTTGGTGGCGTATATCATAGAGTCCTTGGTGGCTTAATTGCTGGTGGTATGTTGTTTATGGTACTATTCACTATGACTTTAGGTTATTTTAGACCATCGCAACCCGCTAAAATAAAAATGCTGCCCATTGTTAACTTTCTTGGGGCAGATTCCCATGACTCCTGGAGATATCTACCTTTAGGTTTCGGTGATCAAATGGCATGGCTATCTGCACAGACTAGGGCAATGACAGTTGATGGAAATTACCACTCTGCCCGCCGGTTACCAGAATTAACCACAAGAGCTATAGAGCGAATAGAAAATTCAAAATTTAGAGGCGTAGAAGGTATTGGATCCTTACAGCAGTTCTTGACCGTACCCGAAAAATATAATTTAAAGTACATTTTCTCGAACGATAAATTCTATGACCCCATTCTCTATTATTGTGGTTGGCAACGGCTGCAGCAATTAGAAAACGGAATTATGGTTTGGGAAAAGCTCAATGTGGCACCTATACCGCAAATTATGCCCAAGCAAGATGTACCTACCATAATGAAAATTATGTGGGGTATCATTCCGCTATCAACAGTACTCATCGCCATTTTTGTCAATATTCAGATGATATGGGTCCGGTTGTTAAAGTCAAGAAAAGTACCGGTTCATTCATTCATGAAATTAGAACTACCGTATAATAAATTTCCATCAAAACTATTGACCTTTTCCCACTGGTGGGCATTACTTGTACTGGTATGTATGGGGTATGGCATGTATATTTTTTATGTAAAAAACGTTACCCAGCTTTCACCCAATAATGTGGTGGAATCTTACTATGACGCATTGGATTTCAAGGAGTTTTCCAGGGCGCACTCCTACATTGACCCTGAGGAAAATATTGATATTGCCCAGTATATGCTAGAGGTTTCGGTTACAGATGGTATTTTAAGCTCGTATGCAAAATTAGATTCGTTAGGCATCGAAATTTATGATGAAACAGAAAATAGCGCTAAGGCAAAAGTAGCCACACGTTGGATCACCCCTTTAGAGAATGTATTCAACAATGAATTTTATGAACTGGTAAAACGAAAGAATAAGTGGTACGTAAAATCATTAAAGGTCGATAATGACATACCACCAGATCAACTATTTACTGCCAATGGCACCACCTATTATAATCATGGTAGACGAAAAATCACCACCCAAGAAACCTATCATGAAGATGTGTTGAAACAACCAGTTCTAGAAATTCTATCCGCTAAATTGGTTAAATACAAAGGTCAGTATAGTATAATTGGTGAGTTACAAAATGTTGATAATACCCCAGCAGATATTGTAATTAAAGCCACGTTATATAATGATGACAATAAGGAATTGGCGAATTACAATGCCAAGCATCAGATAAAACATAAGTTGATGCCAAAAGAAACAACGACCTTTAAAATCAATTTTGAAGGCATAGCATGGTCTTCTACAAAAGACACCCTACCACCAACTTTTGATCCTGACCAATTTACACCTGTAAGCTTTGAACAGCAACCCACAAAATTCAACCTACAATCTGCGGGTAATACTGCAAACACAGATTTATATAAGCATGTTGCTTTGCAAGACTTAGAATACACGGAACAAGGTTTCAATGGTGTTTTGTTTAATTCAGGCGTGCAAGAAGTAACTATTCCGCAATTGATTATATCTTATTACGATGAAAATAGCGAACTACTTTGGGTAGATCATAAGTTTGTAACCGAAGGAGTCAGAATTCAACGTAAGCAATTCTTTAATTATAAACCATTAGCACTAGATAGCTTAGAAGTAATTAGCAGTAGTTTAGAAAACTGCTTTGTTAATGGCTCACCCAATAAGGCTATTGCCGATAAATTATTCCCTAATAGAAAGTTGGTACACGGCAAACAGCAAACCCAACCCTTTAAGGGAAAAGGATATGAGTTTATAAAATTTGAGATCAACAGTTATATAGGTAATCCAAAATAGTATGCGCAATACGATACTACTACTTTTAGGTCTTGTACTATTTGGTTGTTCAGAAAAAAAAGAAGAACAGCCCAAGGAAACCTATATACCCCAAACTGAACTACTATCGCAAGTAAAAAATAGTATTGCAGGTGATGCTATCAACATATCCTTTAAAACAGAATCACCCAATGAAACCTATAAATTACAGGTTAAAAATGCTTATGGTAGTGTGTTACTAGACTCCAATGAAAAAGAAACGGATAACATTGAATTTAGCATTCCTAAAAACTTTACTAGAATTGCCGGTCCTTTCAATTGGAAATTGGTTTTAAATGGCGAGGTGTTGGAAGAAGGCACGCATACTATTGCCACAAATGCACCAAAGGCTACGTATGTAGAATCATATTTTGGTCCCCGTAGTGTAACGGCAGGTAGAAATGATTTCTCTATGTTGACCATCTCACCTACAGACGCTTATGACAATCCATTGGATGACGGCACAGAGGTTACCGTTAAATATCAATTTTTAGAAAATATTGATGAATTACAAATAACGACAGAGAGCTTTATTGCATGGTATAATGTGGCCTCTACCTTAAAATCTGGTAGAATATTGGTAACATCAGAATGTAATGGCACCACCTCTAAAGAATTGGCAACCATTGTATACCCTGCAAATGCAGTCAACTTTTCAATTAGTAGTTCTAGTGCCCATAATTTTGCTGATGGCAACCAAATAGTAACCTTTATATCAGATATAATAAAAGATGAGTTTGGCAATACAGTTACAAATGGCACACTGGTAACTTTTGTAATCAAAAATGAAAAAGACCAATATTTATATACCATTGGCACCACTATTAACGGTGTAGCAGAGGCTAAAACCTTACACCCGGACAAAGCTGCCATATGGGAGGTACAAGCTTTTGTAACAGGAGCCGCTGAAAGTAATACCACAAAATTTGAATTCCAATCTGCGATAAAAGACTACGCCGTTCATTTTTCTAAAGGAAATAGAAATATTGATGTTGGTCCGTTTGAAAGTTTTATGAAACAACTGATTCCTGACGGATTACTATTACAATTAGACATATACGATGCAAATGGAGAATTTATAGACACCAAAAAAACTACATCTAAAAACGGAGTATCAAATATTTTCTTAGGCGAGCATTTTCTTGAAGAGGGCGACTATATATTAAAATTGACCGCTGCAGGGATCACTAAAGAATTTACAAAGAATATACATGGCGATACAGTTAAATAAAACATTATACAGAACTGTGTTAATAGTCACCTTTTTGGCTATCAACGGACTTATTCTATATGGTATTGGAGCTGCCTGGGCATTTATGAATACCGGTGCGGATAAAACCTCTATGCTCCATTTAGAAGTACCTATGGATGATGTGTATAAGCCAAATCTTAACTGGTTAAATATTGACAATCCTGGGCGACCAATGGAAGAGCAAGCATTAGGAGAGATTACCAATGATTATATGAATGCATGGCATGTTAGAAATATTGCATTCAAGAAAAATGACCGTTACGGTATAGAAGATTTTTACACGGACAGTGCACGGGTTAGATTATATGATAATATTGATTTGAATGTAAAGAATAACCATTGGTACAAGCGCACTACCCTAAACCATAATCCCGCATTAGATTTTTACACGGCAGATGGCACTATGGTGGTGTTTAAAGACTATAATGTAGAGGAGTACCAAGAAACCTATGAAGGTGAATCCCTCCTTTTTAAAGAAAAAGACACTACTAGTTACCAAGTAATGATGCTCTTAGAGGACGGATTTTGGCGAATTAGGCACTTAAAAGAGATACCAAACCCAATTGACACTTCTAATGTAGAAAAGAGAAACATACAGGCTAAACTTGAAAAAATAAAACTGCAAAGAGGTCTAAACTATTATCCAAAAGACTCCCCTTGGGACACTTTTGGAAAGCGTTTTAACGATACCATAATCAATGATGATTTTCAAATTATTAGTGAAATGGGATTAAATACTATTCGTGTATTTATTCAATATGAAGATTTTGGAAAAAATAGGGTCGATGCCAAAAAATTGGAACTTTTAAAGAAACTATTAGATAAAGCAGAAGATAATAAGTTAGATGTTCTTATTACCCTTTTCGATTTTTATGGTGATTACGATATATCTAACTGGACATTGACACACAGACATGCAGAAGCCATTGTAAATGCGGTAAAGGACCACCCAGCGCTTTTAGGGTGGGATATAAAAAACGAACCCGATCTAGATTTTGATTCTCGCGGCAAGGATAATGTAATACAGTGGCTAAATCAAATGATTTTAGAAATTAGAAATTATGATACTAAAAACCCAATAACCATTGGTTGGTCTAACCCAGAGGCTGCCTTGAATCTATCTAAAGAAGTTGATTTTATTTCTTTTCACTATTATAAAAAGCCCCAGTACTTTTTAGAATCTTATAAGATATTGAGGTATTTAACTCCAAATAAACCTATTGTGTTACAAGAATACGGAGATTCTTCTTATGATGGTATGTGGAGTTTATTTTCAGGCTCTGACGAAAAACAAGCCGCTTATTATAAAGAAATGCAAGGGTATTTAGAAGATGAGAACATTCCTTATTTATTCTGGACGCTTTACGACTTTGAAAAAGTACCAAGTTCCGTTGCCGGTAGCTTACCCTGGAGAACAAAAAAGCAACACTTCTTTGGTTGTTTGGATTCTTTAGGTAATAAAAAGCCATCTTACTATGAACTAGCTATAAAGAATAAATAAACTAAAATTTAGGCACAAAAAAAGGCTGGTTACCACACCAGCCCTCAAATACTAACCATATCGATTCTTAATGAACCAATTTCTTCTCCACAGTTGATATATCTATATTGAAACCAGTTTCTTTAGATTTCTGTATAGCCTTAAAGTAGTCTATATACATCTGTGTAATAGCGGACATTGGTAATGAACATGCCGCTTTATAATTTTGTTTCGCCAACTGAACCCTATATGAATCATCTGTAATAATCTTCTCAATGGCATTTGCAAGTGAAGACGTATCGTGAGCATCAAAAAACTCGCCTACATATCCCTCCTCTTTTACCAATACACTTAAATCGCCTAAATCTGGCAAGGCAACTGCATTACCATAGCTACCAGCTTGGTGTAATACTCCTGAACTACCAGTAGTAGAGGTATAAGGAAAAACGGTAACTGCACTATCGCCAAATATCTTTGGAACATCTTCTTCAGCTACATAACCAGTATATCGTATTTGCGGTACATGGCTATATTTTTTCTTCATTTCTTCCAAATAACCTGGTGTGTTAGGGCTATCTGTCCCTGCAATAACAATTTCAATATCTTCATTGGTACGGGCTCTAATTTCTTCCACAGCCTCTATAAGAATTTCAACTTTTTTATAAGTACCAAACTTACCAAAAGCCATTACTTGTTTTGGACCTGCAGGAAGTTTAAAATCTGGCTCTGGGGGAGTTTCAAATGCACCATGCGGAATTAAAGCTACGTTCTTAACCTTATACTTATCTTCTAATGTAGTTACATATTTACTTATGGTAACCGCAAGAACATCTGAAGCTAAAACAAACTTCGTCAACGTAGTACCAATAAAATTATAGATACTTTGTAGTATTTTATTATTGGTAAAACCTGCATTCTCTAAATCTACCTGCTCAAGAATATTATGTAATAAAGAAATTGTTGGTATACCCTTAATTTTGCATATAAAAGGAAGCATTAAACCCATTGCAGCCGGTATTTTTTTATCTCCGAATTTTAAAAACTGAAGATTAAATAAAACCGCATCTGGTTTCACCTTAGATATGGTTTTATTGATGCTGAAAATGTTACTATAACTATTAAAACTCCAACATTCTTTCACCGTAATCTTACAGCCTTCGCCCTCAAAATTTAAATCTTTAGGTCCGTCAGTTCTATCGGTGATCAAAATTAATTCTGTTACCTCTTCTTGAAGTCTAAAATGCTTTACCAAATAATAACCATATTCTGTTAAGGTTACTTTACTAGGTGGGTATGCGGTTACAATTGCTAATTTCATTTGAGTTATATTTTATTAAACAGGACTTTTTTTTATGTGGGACCAATCCCTTTTTTAATTCTTTTATTCTTTAATGACTTTAGAATCCGCTTTATTCTTGATGATAAAAAATAGAAGTTGAGCTACCAGTAAAATGACCATAGCAATGATTTGCATATGAACTACCGTTTCTAGATTATCATGATATAGCATGATCAAAGCAAATTGAGAGAAGCCTAACAATCCAGATAGTATTACGGGCGAGTATTGATTTAATGATAAAAAGTAATAAGCGAATATATTAGATACAGCGAACAGTGAAGTCGCCAAGGCGTACTTCCATAGTAAATGTGCAATAGACAAATAAGCATCACCGAACATTAAGGTGATGATCAAATTTGGAAACAGAAAGCACACAAATACGATAAACGTGGATAAACCACCAATAAAGAATACATACTTAAACAGCACCGGAGCCGTTGGCTCGCCATCTTTTTGTTTCTGAATGACTGTTGGCATTAATAACATTACAAACATCCAAGCCACAAAGTACACTACCCTACCTATCAATGCCAATGATGAATACAAGCCAGCTTGTTTATCATCAAAGTAATGCTTGACCAACAAAATGTCACTATTGTTTATTATAATCTGAGTAAGTTCATAACCGGCAGTAAGACCAATGAATATCCAAACCTGCTTTAAATCTACAGCGGCTAACTTATCTTTAGAAAATACCTGAACACCTTTAAAATCTGACGGAAAAAGTCCGAAAACAAAAGAAAGTGCTATACCAGTTGCAATTAAAATACCCGGCTCAAAAGGAACCAAAAGCAAAAGTGCGAAAGTAAGCAGTAGTCTACTCCACATTTCCGTTTGGTAAGTACCTGCCAATTTTCCAAAATCATGCCCACCTTGAAATCTTCCTCTATTTACACTCATAACAAAGTACAAGGGTATAGCAACCGCAAAAATCATAAACATATAATGATTTTGGGTATTGAACAGTTCTTGAAGATTCTTGGAAAAAATGAGCACAAGAATACCTGTAAATACACCAAATACCAATGCATACCTATACATGGTATTCTTAAAAGCAATCCACGTATAATCTGTAAATAAAACCGCAAATTTTGTAGTCGCCAGTTGAAATGTCATACCAACAAAAGAAAGTACTAATAGCAAAGTGACCAATAATGCAGCATCTGCAAAGGCTTCTGGACCTAACAATCTACCTAGCAGTAGATTGTAAAGGTAATTGCCGCCATTTACAAGCAAAGCACTACCCATAAACAATTGTTTAGAGGAGATTCGCTTTAAAGCTAGTTTAATTGCTGTCATTTTGATAGGGTGGTTTTTGGGGATTATGAGGTGTTATTATCTATATACAACCGCAATTTTAGCAAGTTGACCAACAATTTTTACAGAGTCTTTCATTGAAAGTTTAGAACCATCTGCATGTATCCATCTTTTAAGTGGCTGTTCACAAATAAGTTTAATAGCTTCTTTTTTACCAAAGTATTTTCTCATTCGTATAAACATCTCCACATCAAACAACCATTTGGTTATAAATGGTTTAGTAAACATTAAGGCTACCACAGAGCGATCCATAACTTTGGCACCGCATTGTGTATCATTAAATGGCATTCTTAAGATGGTACGTATAATCAAGTTAATGGTCATACTAATTATTTTACGTGCAGATTCTTTAGTTATATCAGCACCCATTCTACTCATTCTAGAACCACTAACAATTTTAAAATCAGACTGATCAAGTGTTTCCACCAAATCATCAAAATCTCTAAAATCTGTAGAAAGATCAGCATCTAAAAAGCCTATATAATCTAATTGAGGATCTTTGGCCATATGTAACATACCTAAGCGTACGGCTTCGGCTTTACCACCATTTTTCTCACAATCATAAATACTTATATTGCTTTCGTTACCTTTTTTCAATTCTTCTAAAACCTCTAAAGTTTTATCAGTACTACCATCGTTTACAAAACAAAGATGATAACCAAGGTTACTATGAGCAAAATCCCTAAATTCCTTACCTAAAAGACGTTCTTCTTCATTATAACAAGGGATAACAACACCAACGCAATTTTTTTGAAGCATACGACCTGTATTGGCAACTTCAGTATTCATTTCTATGACTGGAGCACCAATAAGCCTTTTAATACGAGCAGACATTTCTGATAAGCTCACTGGCTTTTTCATGTAATCATCGATGCCCAAGGTAAAGCCATCCATTATTATGGCTTCTTCAGTATTACCGGACATTACTAAAACCGGAGTAGATCTTCTTTCCCCACTTTTAATATATTTTACAACTTCTAAACCAGACATGTCTGGCATATTTATATCAACAAGTACTAAATCTGGCTTAAAAGAATCATATAAGTCTATTCCTTTTTGACCAGAATCTGCGGTCTTAACATCATAGCCTAGCTCGGTAAGCCGTTTTTCAACAGACAATAATATAAGCTGCTGATCATCAATAGTTAGTATTTTCATGGTTTTACGTAAGTAAGATTTAACTTACATATAACGCACAGATTCACAAAAATTGTAGTTTTTATGTAAAAAAATCAATAACTGATAATACGTACAAGTCCCCTAACCAATTGATAATTAACTAAAATAACAGCAATTATTACGATTTAAGCTTTAAAAAAAAGTCATACATAGCATATTTATTTACCTATAAAAACCTTTGAAAATTGATAAAATAAAAGGGAGTAGCTAACCACACTACCCCCTTTTCACTAAACCTAACCAAAAAGTTTAAACCATTAATTCTTTTTCTACTAAAGGTATATCTAACGTAAAACCTTTAGATTTTGCTAACTGCAAAGCTTTAAAGTATTCAACATACATTTTTGTAATAGCTGACATGGGCAGTGAACAAGCCGCTTTATAATTTTCTTTGGCCAAATACTTTCTATACGAATCATGTTCAAGAATATTCTCAATGGCATCTGCCAAAGATGCTACACTTTCAGGCTCAAAAAATTCGCCTTTATAACCTTCCTCTTTAACCAGTATGCTAAGATCCCCTAAATCTGGTAATGCAACAGCTTTACCATAACTACCTGCTTGGTGCAATACACCAGAACTGCCTGTGGTAGATGTATATGGAAAAACTACAACTGCACTTTCACCAAATAGTACAGGAACATCTTCTTCAGCTACATAACCTGTAAAAAGTAATTGATCAACATTTACATATTTATTTTTCATACTATCTAAATACCCTGGGGTATTAGGACTATCTGTACCGGCAATTACAATTTCAATGTCCTGTTTGGTGCGTTGTCTGATCAGCTCTACTGCTTCAATCAAAATATCTACCTTTTTATAAGTACCGAATTTTCCAAAAGCCATTACTTTTTTTGGTCCAGCTGGTAATGTAAAATCAGGTTTAGGTGGAGATTCAAAAGAACCATGTGGAATTAAGGCTACATTTCTAGATTGATATTTTTGTTCTAATATGGTTTGATATTTACTAATGGTAACCGCAACTACATCTGAAGCCAAAACAAATCTTGTTAATACATTTCCAATACCATTATAAACCTTCTGCATTAACTTATTAGAAGTGATACCAGCATTCTCCAAATCTACTTGCTCTAAAATATTATGTAGTAATGATATAGTAGGTATACCTTTTAATTTGCATATTAGTGGTAACATTAACCCCATTGCAGCAGGTATTTTTTTATCTCCGAATTTTAAAAACTGAAGATTGAAAAGGACAGCATCGGGTTTTGTTTCTTTAATAACACGGTTAATCTTGAAAATGTTTTTGTAATCATTAAAATTCCAGCATTCTTTTACCATAATCTTACATCCTTCTTCATTAAAAGCAAGATCCTTAGCACCCTCGGTCTTGTCAGTAATTAAAACAATTTCCGTTACTTCTTTTTGAAGTCTAAAATGTTTTACTAGGTGATAGCCGTATTCGGTCAATGTTACTTTACTTGGAGGATAAGCGGTTACAATTGCAAGTTTCATAGGTTAAGGTTTAAAATACTATTGGGTTATTTCTCTTACAAATATCTATATATGATAAAGCATTTAGAGCTCATATTAGGTGGATGAAAGCTTACTGTAGACGAATGGAAGTTCTAATTGGTTAAGCCATTCTCATAATTTAATTAATGGGTAATTCAATTGACATTAATTAAATAATCTTAATCCATAATAACCTAAAAAAAGCCCGAAGATGGGGGATTTCCTCGGGCTAGACACACTTAATATCAAAGTATTAAGAAGTCTTGTTCAGTATGTTATTATGAGCAAAATATAACAGCTGAGCCGCCAGCAAAGCAACCATGGCTATAATTTGAACTTGTACCACCATATATAAAGTACTATGAAAGAACATGATCAAGACAATTTGCGATATGCCCAATGCACCAGAGAGTATTACAGGAATGTATTTATCTAGTGACAAAAAATAATAGGCAAATATATTGGAGATAGCGAACAGCGATGTTGCCAGAGCATACTGCCATAATAATGGTGCCATAGATACATATGCTTCACCAAACATTATTTGAATAATAAATTCTGGAAAAACAGCACAAGAGAATATGATAGAAACAGCTAAAATACCAACATAGCTTACATATTTAATTAATATAGGTGCAGTAGCCTCTCCTTCTTTTTGCTTTTGTACTACCGCAGGCAACAACAGCATAACAAACATCCACGCTACAAAATAAACAACACGCCCAATCATAGCTAATGAAGAATAGAGTCCGGCATTAACGGTATCAAAATAATGCTTCACTAAAAGAATATCACTGTTGTTAATGATTATTTGGGTAAGTTCATAACAAGCAGTTAATACGATAAAACTGATAACTTTTTGCCTGTTCTCTTTGGATAAAGACACTTTCTGTGTGAAACTTTTTAAATTGACATTTGTTGGGATTAATCCGAATACAAAAGATAGACCAATACCTAAAACCACTATAAAAGCAGGTTTATAAGGTACAAACCATAATAAACCTATTGTAATTAATAATCTACTCCACATTTCTGTTTGGTAAGTAATAGATAGTTTGCCATAATCTTGTTTTCCTTGATACCTTCCTCTGTTTACAGACATAAAAAAATATAAGGGTACGGAAACAGCAAAGGTTTTAAAAAGTAGATCAGATTCTGTATGAAATATTTCTTGCAAGCTTTCTGCAAAGGCAAAAAGCAGAATGCCTATTAGCATACCAAAAGCCAAGGCGTACTTATATAAAAGTTGTTTTAGAGCTACCCAATCATCATTAGAAAATAAGATCGCAAATTTTGCCGTAGCCAGTTGAAAGGTCATTCCTAAAAAGGATAATATCAATAACAACGTAATCAATAAAGCAGCCTCACTATACGCTGCAGGACCAAGAAGTCTACCTAGAATAAGGTTATAGAGGTAATTGCCACCGTTTACGACCAGTACACTAAACATAAATACTTTTTCTGGAGAAACTTTATTCAGTACTAGTTTAATTGCTGTCATGGTTATGTTTTTTAAAGTCCAAACATTGACTTGGTTAGAGTTCAAATATCATAAAGACTACCCTCTATTTTCTAGTGCTTTAGGCAGATAACCAATTGCTGTAGATGAATGGCGTTTATCCTACTTCCGTAGCGGTAGATGCAATTTTATCTTTACAATATTAAAATTGACAAATAAATCGCAATAATTACCGTTAGGTATTTGTAGTATAAATCTCACTTTAATGATTCGCAAAGTAGTATTCCTTATTCTTTTAACCTCTTCCCTATTAAGAGCTCAATCTGATATGACCAAAGGCTTTGGTTTATTGGAGAAAGGTGACTTTCAAGAAGCTGAGCTTTTTTTTGGTGAATACCTTAAAACCGATCCTAATAATAAAACTGCGTTACTTTGTTATGGACGAGCTGTTGGACTAAGTGGAGAACCAAGAAAGGCAACAGGTCTTTTTTCTGATCTTTTAGAAGATTACCCTGGTGATTTTGAGATATTGATCAACTACAATGAATCTTTTTTATGGGCAAAAGAATATGAACAGGCTAAACCTTTATATGCAGATTTAGTTGAAAAATTCCCTACTAAATTTGGTGCCGTATTAGGGTATGCAAATACATTGAGTAATTTAAAAGAATACAAGTCTGCTTTAAGCTGGGTTGAAAAAGCGATAGCATTACAGCCAGAAAATGAAAGTGCAAAAGTCTCCAGAAAATTTATGAGGTTAGGTTATGCCAATGCCTATGTAAATAACCAACAATATGGTAAGGGAGAGCAGATACTTAAAAAAATATTCGAAGATTTTCCTGAAGATAAAGATGTACTCATCAACTTGGCTAATCTTTATCTAATAACAAAACAGGCAGACAAAGCAAAGAACATGTATGTTAGGTATGCCACCACTCCAAAAGATTCCATTACCGCTTTAAATGGTATTGCTTTGGCAGAACATTTAGATGAAAATGACAAAGAGGCGCTAATTATTGCCAAAGGCGCAACTGTAAAAGTAGATAAAATTGATGACGTATCACTTACTGAAAACACTTACGATCGCTATGTGCAAGCCATGATCTGGAATAAAAAATTTATACCTGCCCGTAAAAAAATAGATAGTTTAGAAGCCCATTTTCCAAATAGAAATTGGATACATGCCTTAAAAGCTACTTTAGGTCTGTACACTGGTGATTCAAAAGCAAGTGTAGAAAGTTATGACAGAATTTTAGTGAACGACAGTGCTTCTTTTGACGGTAATTTAGGGAAAGCAAATGCCTTATTTGCATCAGATAAAATCATACCGGCATATCATATGGCCAATCAAACCTTGAAATTTTATGAAAATCAAAAAGATGCCAAAGGCTTTATTGAGAAGTTGAATTTAATGCACACACCAACTATTGAAGAGCATGCCGCCTATACTTTTGATAATGGTAACAATACCGCCTTTTATACAAACACTACGGTAGACGTTCCTTTCTCTACCAAATTTAGAACCACCTTTTCTTATTTCTTTAGATCTACCGAAAATACGGTGACAGATAACAAAGCCACTTCTCATGTAGCATTAATGGGTTTACAATATAAACTATTACCAAAGACTGTTTTAAAAACGGTATTGGGTTTTAACAACTCTAGGTTTTTAGATGAAGCATATACACAGCCTGTTCTTGATATAAAATTAGATTTACAACCTTTTAAGCTTCAAAACTTAACCTTGGGATACCAAAGAGAAGTACAAAGTTTTAATGCCGAATTAATAGAGCGTGAAATTGTACAAAACCACTACGGTCTAAATTATAATTTAGGCACCAATGTTAATTTTGGTTGGTATACACAGTTAATGCACACGCAGCAGAGTGATGATAATGTTAGAAACTTATTATTTACATCGCTTTATTATAATGTGCTTAAAAAGCCAGCTTTGAAAATGGGTCTTAATTATCAGTACATTACATTTAAAGATCAAGTACCAACTATATATTTTAGTCCTGAGAAATACCAAGCAGTTGAACTATTTGCAGATGTTCGTGGCAAAATATCTGAAAAGACGTCATATATGGCCAGTGCCGCTACCGGTATTCAAAAAGTTGAAGATGACCCTAACACTAATATCTTTAGAGCAGAAGCTTCTGTACAACATCAATTTTCTAAACGTTTTAGTTTAAATGTTTACGGTAAGTACAGTAATATTGCCTCTGCAACAGCTGCAGGTTTTGAGTTTACCGAAATAGGACTAAAAGCAAAATGGTTGTTTTTAAAGAAACCAATATTCTACAAAAAGTTAAAACTAGATTAGCTTCATAAAACCGTTTTCTGTGAGTACCAAAAAGAGTTTAATTAATTTATGCATAGCTAATTACATCACTGCTAAAAAACTCGTTAAAAACACTTTTAATTCTTACAAAAAACTTAACTACTTCTAAAATAAATGGTGAAATATTCTAAAATTTACCTATAAAATTTATTAAAATGTAAGAATTTTACTTATTTTAGCGTAGGTCGTTAGAACACCATCCATAATCAAAAATATTATTGAAAATGAAACTCTAACAGAGGTAGAATGTGGAAGAGAGTTTTAAAAATGTTTATTGGCCTTTATGTGCCACTTTTTGCGCTTACCCTTTTTTTATATCACTCTCAAAAGGCAGAACAAATTGATGCTATTATGGAGCGTCAGATTCGTGCAAACACGATGAAGAAAGTTTCTTTTGAAGAAAAATATCATTCATTTTTACGTAATACCCAATATTGGGCCAATTTAAAATATCCAAAGAATTTTGATCCTCTAGCAGAGCATTCTTCTTTCTTAAATTCATATCTAGAACTTATTGAATATATAACTATTTATGATCAATTTCGCTTTATAGATTTAGAAGGAAAAGAATTTTTTAGAGCCCAACGGGTAGGAAACGATACTCTTATTATTAACCCTTTACAAGATAAAAATCAACATACCTATGTTCAAGCAGGCTTACAATTAAAAAAAAATCAAATATATCTTTCTCAAATAAGCTTAAATAAGGAAAATGGGGAAATTGAAAAACCGCATAAACCAGTAATGAGAGCTGTGGCTCCTATTTTTGATATTGGGGAAAATCAAATTGGTTTAGTGGTCATCAATTTTAAAATGAAAAAAATTCTAGACCAGATAAAAGCCAAAGTTGAAGAAAAAAATATTTATTTATTAGATGAGAATTTTAAAGTTATAACAGCAAGTACTATAGAAGAAGATTTACCCTATGAATCTGAAAATAAAAATAGATACATAGACGGTATTTTAAATACCAAAGCAATAACCCATATTCAAGACAGCACTTTTGTTGAAAATGGTCATATTTGGACGCAGCAAAGCATTAATTTAAATGGAAAGACATTTACGTTTGGTTCTCAATCTAACCTACCTACAGAAGTAGTAACCCAGTCTAATTTGCTTATGGCTTTGGAAGTTCCTCCCAGAGTAGTAAAAGCTGAATTACAACCTTTATTTCGAAGTCTGTTTATATTTAATATCATTTCAATTATTGGTCTATTAACACTATGCTATGTATTTCAAAAAAAGAAAATAGAAAAAGAACTTTTCTACAGAGAGTTAGAAAACAAAAACATTTTGTTGACCAGAAGTAAGGACAAGTTAGAAGAGAACAACGTTATGGTCAATGAAATGAATAATAGCTTAGAAATAAGAAATAAGCAATTGAGTGATTTCAACTATTTAATTTCTCACAATCTACGTTCACCAGTAACTAGTATGTCTGTAATTGTTGAAATGATACAGAAAGAGAAAAACCCAGAGGTATTACATCAATTATTACCTAAACTGGATGATGTTGCCAAAAGCATAACTCATTTAACTGAAGACATCAACGACTATGTATCTATTCTCGATAACAAAGAGATTAAAATAGCAGACATCAATTTGGAAGAATTAATAGAAGAGGTGAAACATGAATTTACAGAAACACTTTTAGACAATAGTGGTTTTGAAGTACGGCTAGACTTAAAGGGATGGAATCATATTACCTATTCAAAACTCTATTTGCAGAGTATAGTACATAATTTTATTTCTAATTCGATAAAGTATAAAAGAGATAACGTTGATTCATACATTGAGTTTGAATCTGCCTTGGAAAACAACCAAAAAGTGCTATACGTTAGAGACAATGGTATAGGTTTAAACCTTAGTAGACATGGTGAAAATGTCTTTAAATTATATAAAAGATTCCATAGAAATATCTCTGGAAAAGGAATGGGATTATTCTTAATAAAATCTCAATTAGAAGCATTGAATGCAACAATAACAATAGATAGTAAAGTAGGAGAAGGAACTACATTTAAATTAATATTTGAAAAATGAACACAAAACCAAACATTTTACTAATCGATGACGACGAATTGTATTTATATCTAATGGAAAAAACAATTCGTCAAATATCTAATGAATTGGTAGTTACATCATTTACAGATGGTGAGCAAGCTGTTGAGTACATAGCTGAATGCACAGAAGCAAAAGTGGAACTACCTGAAGTGATATTTTTGGACATCAACATGCCATTTTTAGATGGTTGGGGCTTTTTAAAAGAATTTAAAAAACTTAAACCAAAAATCATTAACAATATAAATATCTATATGGTCAGTTCTTCTATGCGTGATAGTGATGTAAAAAGAGCATCACATTTTGAAGAGCTTACGGGTTATGTAGTAAAACCTGTAAACAAGGTACAATTAGCAGAAATATTCAAGAAAATCTACCACGAAAACTGGTAGAACTATTTTTAAACGTAAAGCTTAAAGCAAGTTTAATCGTCTCATTAATTCTGGGCGATTAGAGCGACTAATAGGTACTACATTTTTGGCAATCAATACACTATTGTCTTCAATATCAATAATTTTGGTAAAGTTGATAATGTAAGAACGGTGTATTTGCAAAAATAATTTTTCGGGCAATTTCTCCTTTATTTTCTTTAGAGTAGTATGCACCCTATGTTCTTCTTTCTCTGTTTTAACATCAATATAATCTCCTTTCGCTTCAATGACCAAAATTTCATTAAGCTTCAATTTTATCAACCTTCTATCAATATTTATATACAAGTCTTCGCCCTCTGGAGAATTTTGTTGAGATGCTGGCATCTGAGCCTGTGGCTTTTGAGCGAGACTGTTTTTAACTTTATCTATACTTTTCTCAAAACGTTCTAATGTAATTGGCTTCACTAAATAATCAACAATACACTCATATTCATAAGCCGCTATTGCAAAATCGGTATCAGATGTGGTCATGACCACTTTGGGAGGGTTTTTTAGGGTCTGCACAAAATCAACACCACTAAAGCCTGGCATATGAATATCTAAAAAAATAACATCTATAGTCTGCTGATTTAAAAACTTAATTGCAGATATGGCATTATCAAATTCTTCGATGACATCTAGCTCTGGTATTTTAGAACACATTTGTTTTACAATTGCCCTGGCCATTGCTTCATCATCTATAATAATACAATTCATTTATATTGTTTTAATATATTCTTCAATAGTATCTAATACTTCAACGAATTTAGATTGACTATCGTGCTTTCCGTCCAATAATTCCATTTCATAGGCAACTGCCAGTTTATATGAATCGTGCATACCTAAAATATTGAACTTGTGTTTTAGTTTATGAACGATCTCTGCAGTTTCTTTTACCCTACTATTTTCTACATGGCCAAAATATTCTTCTCTCTCTAACGGAAATTCATTTTTAATAATATCTATGAATTGACCTCTAAATGCAACATCATCTCCCGCAAGCTCATCTACATAATTAAGGTTTGGTTGCTCTATCATAAATTCTTCTTTAAAGTTATAAAAAACGTAGTACCCACGTTCTCTTCAGAATCTAACCAAACACTGCCTTCATAAAGTACCGTAATTTTCTTTACAATTGCAAGACCAATACCTGTGGCATTATTGGTTGTCTCCAATTTTTTAAACATTTGAAATATACCTTGCTGGTGTTTAGCGGGTATTCCCTTTCCATTATCGGAAACGCTAAATTTCCAATATACATCGTCCGGTTCGTATTCAATGGTAATAATACCCTGGTCTAAATGCTCTGTAGCGGTGATCGCATTTAAAAATAAGTTCATGAACAGTTGTTCTAAACGCTCTCTTTCAAATGCCATTTCCGGCAAATTTTCTGGATACTTTATAGTTACATTTTCTGGTACAAAAATGGTCTCTTCAATATCTCTTAAGCTATCTTCCAATTTAAAAACGACTCGCTGTTCTTTGGTTTCTCCCATAGTGGCATGGCTTAAAATACCAGTGACCAGTTTGTCCATTTTAGCAAGGTTCTGTGATACCAATTTGCAATTTTCCTTACTGGTATCTGAAAAATTCTTTTTTTCATCCTCAGATATCCAATCCATTAAGGCGCTAATATTTCTAATGGGCGATCTAAGATCATGGGACACCATCTGGGCATAATTATTTAGAGATTCATTTTGGTTCTCCAAACTACTTACCAGTTTATCTTTTTCTAATGTCATCTCAGAAACCTTATGTGCTAAATTACTTATGTAAGTAGCAAGCTGCTCCGTATTTAAATCCTCTTGAAGATTTTTTTGAGTTGACTGTTCCTCATTTAAATTTTCCCTTAAACTACGAATAGCATTTTCTAAAGAACCAAGAATACTTTTCTGCTGTGTTGCTTCTTCCCTTAATTTTTTATTGGCATCAAAAAGTTCTTCAGAACTTATAGTTGAGGCTCTATGAAGCATTGAAAATTTATCATCATAATTCTCGTATGATTTTTCAACTGCCTCTAGAAAACTATCTATTTCTGTATCTGATTCTAAATGGGCAGGTAAATATTTTCTTATCTGTCTTTTTAAAAGGGAATGCATTATTCGCTAAATAAGGTTAATGTCATGGTCTGGTTATGCAATTTACAACTATCTTGACCACTGAACGGTGCCATTTCTCCGTATGAGTAAAAACCACTTATTACCGTATTATCGCCAATGACAGCCTTTACTTCCTCTATTTCTTCTTCGGTACGCTGATCCATAACCAGTTTTCGACCAATACAACTAATCAATAACGCTAACTCTGGAGAGTTCTTTCTACCTTCCATAGCCAATTCAGCTGCATGAAAAGCACCATTAGCAATATCATCTACAGAAGACATCATTAACTGTACTCTAGAGCCCACAGGAACATCACCGGCTAAGGTCATAGTATTCTCATTATCGTCGATATTTAAAATAGTACGAACCAACGGTTCTGCATCTTCGGTCGCCTTTACGCTTAGCGGGTAAAGCAATGCGGATTTTGGTAGTTCATTGGCTTTTTCGCCTAAATAATTTTTGTATAAATCCAAAGCTGGTTTACCGTCAAGTTCATGAAGTACATTACCATTAGATTTTGTAATTATTCTTTCTGGTCCAAAGTTGGTCCACCCTCCATAATTGGAGCTTGAAATTTCTAAGGTATCACCATAAAATCCAATAGCTATTATTTCTCCTTCTTTTGGATTTTCGTTGTACGATGCCAACGTTCGCTCAAAACGATCATCATCACCACAGAGTCCGCCAGATAAACCAAAGCTACTATTTTCTAAATGCTCAAGACCATCTATTAGCGCACTTCCATTTACAGTGCTTCCTTCAGAAATCACAAACATGTGTTTTAGATTTTCTTTTGGGAATTCTGATATTAGACTCTCACCTAACTTTTCATCATCATTATTAAAATCATCTACATTACTTCTTTTAACCAATACAGTACTTCTTTCAAATTCAATAGCCGTTAAAACTACGGTACCGTCTAAAACCTTATCATCTATAATCTCACCAGAGGTGGTACCAAAAACAATGTGTCCGGTTGGAAACAATTCTCTAACCTCAGCATAAATTCCATCATTTTCCAACATGTATCGGTTACCAAAAACTAATACTAAAGGTTCATTTAATGGAATGGATTGTTGAATTACAAAAGACTCATTAGGTTTTTTAATTGCTTGAACTATTTTCATAATAAGGGTATTAGTTATGATCTTTTTTAATGGTAAAATGAAATTGGGTTCCTTCACCAACTACACTGTCGATCCATACCCTACCTTGGTAACGATCTATAATTTTCTTAACTATGGATAGCCCTATACCTGTAGACCTTTCGTTATTTCCGATAGATTGAAAAATGTCAAAAATCTTTTTATGATATTCTTCTGGTATACCTACACCATTATCGCTAATGGTAAATTGCCAAAACTCGCCATCATCTTTATATAATACTTCTACGAGACCTACCTCTCTTTCAATATGAACTACGGCATTACCTATAATATTTTGAAAAACCTGATGCACTTTTATTCTATCTGCCATAATAGTAGGTAATGTTTTAGGCACCACCAATTTTACGTGCTCAGGAATAAAAATGGTTTCCCCAATATCTGTAATTACTCCATTTAAATCTACTTTAGAATCATCTAAGGCAGAACTATTGGCAGTTGAATATTCCAAAATACCATGAATTAACTTATCCATAGAAGCAACCTTCTCTTGCATAAGTTCTAAATTCTGTTTGCCGCCTTCATCTAAAACATCTTTATAATCATCACTTAGCCAAGTGGCCAAAGCGCTAATACTTCTAAGAGGGGATTTAAGGTCATGAGAAACAATATGCGCATATTCCTGCAGGCCTTGATTACTATTTTCAAGATCCTTGACCAATTTTTCTTTCTGCAGTTCTAATTCTTTTTGTTCGGTTATATCCAATGTAATACCAATAGATCCAATTACATTATGATCTTTATTAAATAGAGGCGCTACACTTACCAACCAATGTCTTGTTTCGCCCGTTTTAGTAATTACATGGACTTCATAAGAATCAGATTTACCAGTTGCACGGGTTTTAATTTGATCAGATACCTTTCGTCTATCTTCTAGACTTACAAAATGTTTAGCGTTGATACCAACCAGTTCACTTTCTTCATAGCCGATCATCTCACAAAAACTCTGATTGACCATTTGAATGATGCCGTCTCTATCAGCTTCTAGCAACCCTAAATTCATATTGGCGATAATACCGCTATATTTTTCTCTTTCAGTTTTTAAACGTTCTTCAGCTTCTAATTGTTTGGTAATATCTTCAACCATCATTACCATATAGCTGATTTCTTTATAGATATTACGTACGGCACTTACAGATAATTTTACCTGTAATATTTCACCACTATTTTTTACAAACTTCTGGTGTATGGTATATTTATCAATTTCACCGTTGTTTAGTTTATTTTGTAATTGTTCTCCTTCTTTTAAACTATCTGCATCAGTGAAATCCTTAACGTTCATTCTCATAAAATCATCATAGGAATATCCTAATAAAGAAGTCATTGTATAATTGACTTTAATAATTTTATTTACATCAACTAGAATAATACCTAATGGAGAACTATTAACAATGATATCTAATTGGCGTTTTTGTTCTGACAATAACTCTCTAACTTCCATTTCTTGAGTAATGTCCCTAACAATACCTTGTGCAGCAATTGGTTGTTTTTCTTTATTAAAAACTAAACTAGCGTTAATTTCAACCCATTTTTCCTCACCGCCTTTTATAAATATCTTGGCTCTATAATTTTTTAGCATGCCAACCTCTCTTAAACTACTAAAAGATTCCATGGTATATTCCATGAAATCTTCGTGTACCAATTTCCAAAGGTTGATTTCTTCTTTTTTATGATCAAACCCCAAAAAGTTTTTTGCAGATTGGTTCATACTTACCACATTAAATGATAAGTCCATGACTACATAAGGGTCTATAATATTGATAAAAACACCATCTAGTTCAGAGGTCTTTTCACTTAATAAGTTTTCTAACTTATTATTAGACTCTTTTAAATGGCGTGCCTCTTCATAAAGCTCATGAGATTTTTGCTCTAATAACCTTTCGGCTTGTTGGCGAGCCATCTTTTGCCTTGCTAAAGCTTTTTTAAGAAGAGTAACTTCTTTACTATCCATGCTGTACAACGTCAAATTTTACTTCTGTACCATCTTCTTTTAAAAGTTCGTAAGTAATATCGGCTTTTCCATTAAAGTGCTCAAAAGCCTTTTCTATAAGACCATGAGCCAATCTATATAATCCTCTAGAGGAGGAATATACCATGGAAATAGAATTATCTGTTTTTTCTAGAATCTTAAATGTAGGTAACTCGGCTTCTGGATAAAGCTTTTGCACATGTACATGAATGTGGTCTTCTATAGAATAAAGGAGTCCAATAGGAGATTTATAACTTTGAATAACCTCTGGATGTGCATTTTTTAGACTAGAAAATAAATACAGTCCAAATGCATAAATCAAATCCCCGGCCGGTAAATCTACCTCTGCACTCAACTGGGTGATCAATGCCACCATTTCGTTAAATTCATAGGTTGCAACAGAGGTGTAAATGCCTTGAGATGGCAAATCTGATTTCTCAATAATATTATCAACGGTCTCTAACCCAAACTCAGATTCGACCATTTCTAAAAACTCGGTAAATACTATTCCTTTCATTTGAATTTTTTATATCATATTCAAACGTAGGAAAATTAATACATATAATCAGAAAAATGTTGTGAAATGCGATTTTTTGTTAGCCTTTCACTAGTTGATTAACGCTCCAATACTCTAAAACAGCATTTAACTTATATTCGTAATCTTCATATTTCAAAGGCTTTATAACATAACCAGCGATACCAACTTCATAGCATTTTAGTAAATCTGCCCTATTTTCAGATGTGGTTAAAATCACTGTTGGTAGATATCTTAAACGTTCATCTTCTTTTAGAATAGTAAGAAATTCTATACCGTTCATTCTAGGCATATTCAAATCTAAAAGTATGATATCCGGTAATTTCTCACCTGATTTCAAATGAGTTAATGCAGATTCGCCATTTTTAGCTTCAACGATATTATGCTTTAAGTTTAGTTTGGAAACTGTTCGTTTCAACTTCATTACTTCTATTAAATCGTCTTCTATAAGTAGGATGTCCATTGTGGTTTATTTTTGATACTACAAAGGTGGAAGATTAGTTACAAATAATTTGACCAGTGTAGACGAATGGCAATTAAGTGTCGGTGAATGGTAAATACATACCGTTGAGCATTTAACGATTTACTTAAAAAGTACGGTCAGGATCAAAGGCAGCTATATCCATAGACGTCTTATTACCAGACAATAACTCTGCAATTAACTTTCCTGTAGCGGGTCCTAAACTCCACCCCATCATTGCATGACCTGTACCTATCGTTAAATTCTTAATTTTAGTTGATTTGCCAATGTAAGGCAAGCCATCTGGTGAAACCGGTCTTAAACCTGTCTTTACATTTTTAATTTCAGTTTCGTTGATTGTCAAATCTGGATAAAAAGAATGGGCTCCATTTGCAATAGCCATTACACGTTCATTTCTTACAATGTTATTATTGCCAGAAAACTCCATGGTACCTGCAAATCTAGTAAACCCGTTCATAGGCGTAACCGCCATTTTAGATTCCATTAAAATAGCCGGTATTGAAATTCCGGTATCACGCTCTACATTAATTCGATACCCCTTACCACCCTGCAAAGGCAGTTTTAGTTTCATTTTTTTAGAAAGTTCCCCACTCCATGAACCTGCAGCTAATACAACCTCATCTAGTTGATAATTACCCTTATCTGTTATAACTTCTATTATTTTGTTGCCTGAGCTCTTTATATCAACAACTTCTTCATTGGTTTTAATGACGACACCTTCACCTTTAAGGAATGCCAGCAATTTGGGCATAATTTCAGTTGGTGTTGTATGGCCATCACATTCATAATGTATAGCTCCTTCTGCAGCTATGTTTACGTTAGGTTCTAGCTTTAGCAATTCTGACTTGTTCAAATCAGACACTTCTAGTCCTTCAAAAGCTACCCTTTCCGCAACTTGCTTTTCATGTAGGTAAGCAGATTCAGTTTTGTAAAGCATTAGAAGTCCTTTTCTTTCAAGTTGAAAATCACCCAAATCTCCAGAATTTTTAATATCTGTAAACAATTCTCTACTTATTAGGTTAATTTCTTTTATTGCCGGAATTGCTTTTTCAACTTTTTCAGGTGTAGATGACTTATGAAAATACCAGGACCATTTTAAAAAATCCATATCTAATCTCGGTTTCATGTAAAACGGACTAGCGGAATTGAACATCATCTTAATACCTTTAGCTATCATACCTGGTGATGCCAGAGGAATAATATGACTTGGGGTAATGTAACCTGCATTCACAAATGATGCGCCAGTAGTTATGTCGCCTTTATCAATTACCGTTACTTCAAAACCTTCTTTATGTAGATAGTAAGCAGTACTGAGCCCAACGATTCCTCCTCCAATAACAACGACACTTTTCATTCTCTGTATATTAAATTACTTGAAAACCGTGAGCATACGGATCATCATCATCAATAGTAATCGTATTCTGACCATATATTTTTGCCCACCCTTTAATACTAGGTACTACAGCAGAGATACTCGCTAAAGTAGTTTCTTTTTCTACACGACCTATAAATTGAGACCCAATGAAACTTTCATGTATAAAATCATCACCTACTTTCAATTTTCCTTTTGCATACCATTGCGCCATGCGGGCAGATGTTCCTGTACCACAAGGAGAGCGATCAATAGCTTTATCGCCATAGAACACAGCATTTCTAGCAGTAGCTTTATCAGATATTGTTTTGCCAGCCCACAAAATATGACTCACATCTTTAATGGTTGCATTTTCTGGATGTATAAATAAATCAGGATATTTCAGATTGATTTTTTCGCGAATTTCTTGACTGAACTGAATTAGTTGATTGGCAGAATAATCTTGTATACCGTTAAAATTCTTTTGGGGATCTACAATGGCATAAAAATTTCCTCCGTAGGATACATCAAAAACCAATTCACCCAACGCAGAAGAGTCAACCGTTAGTTCGGTAGCTGCCAGGTAAGATTTTACATTGGTCAATTTTACCCAATCAACTTTTTCTCCAGTTTTCTGATATGTAATATGTACCAAACCAGCGGGAGTTTCCATACGAACTTCACCAGGAGTTTTAGGCTGTATCAACCCCTCTTCAATACCAATGGTAATGGCACCAATAGTTCCGTGACCACACATGGGCAGGCATCCGCTAGTTTCAATAAACAAAATACCGAAATCATTATTTGGGTCGCTTGGCGGATAAAAAATACTACCGCTCATCATATCATGACCTCGTGGCTCAAACATCAACCCTTTTCTTATCCAATCATAATCCCTTAGAAAATGCTGACGTTTCTCGCTCATAGTAACACCAACTAAATCTGGACCGCCTTGTTTTATAACCCTAACAGGATTACCACAAGTATGAGCATCGATACAAACAAAAGTGCTACTGGCCATATCAAGAGTGTGTTATATGTTTCAGTTTTTAGTGTATTCCCCTTCTACCAATCGGGTGATTTTAAGAGGGTTTTCATTTTGCAGAGCCAATGGTAATAATTTATTTGGCCAATCTTGAAAAGAAACGGGACGCACCCACCTTTTAATAGCCGATGTACCTACAGATGTAAAACGAGGATCTGTAGTTGCAGGGAACGGACCTCCATGGACCATAGAAGAATTAACCTCTACCCCGGTTGGTACACCATTGAACAAAATTCGCCCAACCCTACTCTGTAAAGCATCTACAACGCCAGAATTATTCTCTAAATCTTCTTCAGAGCCTAAAATAGTTCCTGTCAACTGTCCTTCTAGATGATTTAAGATAGCTTCTAATTCACTCGTATTCTCACATTCAACTACTACGGAAAATGGTCCAAAAACTTCTCTATGTAATTTTGTATTTGCCAAAAAATCTGCACCACTCACTTTTAAAATAGAAGGTTTAGCAGTATTCGCATTTGTATCCTTCTTGTAATCGGCAGTAATAGTTACTCCGCTCTGTGCTGACAATTCCTTTTTACCTTCATTATATTTTGCATATATATTAGGATGCAGCATGCAAGTAGGCTCCAGTTTTAATATTTCTTCTGATAATGTTTTTATAATTCCATCTAACTTTTCACCCTTAACTGCCAACACCAAACCAGGGTTGGTACAAAACTGACCAGCACCTAAAGTAATTGAAGAAGCATATTTAGTTGCCCAAGCATCACCATCGTTTTCTAAAGCTGACGGTAATACAACCACTGGGTTTATACTCCCCATTTCTGCAAATACGGGAATAGGCTCATCTCTTTCATTTGCCAATCTATACAATGCCGTACCACCATTTATACTTCCAGTGAAACCAACAGCTTTTACTTTTGGGTGTTTCACCAATTGCTGCCCTACTTCTATACCACTACTGTTCAAATTAGAAAATACACCATTTGGCACACCCGTTTTCTCAGCTGCCTTAATAATAGCAGAAGATACCAGTTCACCGGTACCAGCGTGCATTGGGTGACTTTTTACAATTACTGGACAGCCTGCAGCGAGAGCACTTGCCGTATCTCCCCCAGCTGTAGAAAATGCCAATGGAAAATTACTTGCACCAAAGACCACTACTGGACCTAGAGGAAATAGCATTTTTCTAATATCAGATTTTGGCATGGGTTCCCTATTAGGCTGTGCTTTTTCTATAACAGCCTCTACCCAAGAACCATCTTTTAATAAATTGGCAAAAGCACGAAGTTGCCCCATGGTACGTCCACGTTCACCTCTTGCCCTACCCTCTGGCAAACCCGATTCCTTACAATAGGTATGAATTAGGTCATCTCCAATTGCTTCAATTTCATCGGCAATCGCTTCTAAAAACCCTGCCTTTTTAGCTCCTGAAAAATCTTTATAAACTTTAAAAGCGGTTGTTGCCAAATCAACGGCTTCATCAATTTCATTGGCAGATGCTTCGTAGAATGTCCACTCTGTATCTTTATTTTGTTTGGGATCAAAAGTCTTAAAAGTTTTATTTCCTTTCTTTGAAGATTTGCTCCCTATTGCATTTGTACCGCTTATCATTTTCTGTATTTATGGTGTTACTCAAAAGTAAATAAAGATGCTGAAACAAATTTCTATTCTTTCCTTACATTTCTATCCATATGCATATTTCTTAATTAGATATCAAAAAGTACTATTTCCTTAATTGATCTCCTTATAATTTGGCAATGAGGGTCTAGTTGCCATACCTTGTTTTATAATAGCCGCTACTCTTTCTCGTTCTGCGCCCACTAAAGGTAATCTTGGTGCACGGACATTTTCAGTGCCAATACCCGTTGCAACCTCTGCCATTTTTATGTTCTGCACCAATTGCGGACTGATATCCAATTCTAATAATGGTAAAAACCATCGGTAAATTTCTAAAGCTTCTTTAATCCTACCAGCTCTGGCCAGTTCAAAAACTGCACATGTTTCTGCCGGAAAAGCACATACCAAGCCGGCAACCCAACCATCGGCTCCCATAAGTGTACTTTCTAAACCTAAAGTATCAACACCTGTTAACACATTAAGTCTATTTCCAAATCTTGTTTTAATACGGGTAATATTAGATATATCTCTAGTAGATTCTTTTACCGCCTGTATATTCTCGCAAACCGTTAACTCCTCTAACATATCAAGAGTAACCATTATACCATAATCTATAGGGTTATTATAAATCATAATCGGCAAATCTGTACTATTGGCAGTTTCTTTAAAATACGTCACTGTTTCATGGTCATTAGCCTTATACCGCATTGGCGGTAACATCATTAAACCTGTAGCACCACATTCTTTAGCTACTTCCGCAGCGTGTATTGCACCTTTAGTTGTTTGTTCGGCAATGTTAATGATTACGGGCACTTGACCTTCTACAAGATTTACGGTCTCCCTTATTAAAACTTTCTTCTCATCATAGGTAAGTGTACTGGCTTCACCCAGAGTTCCGCCCAAAATTATTCCACTTACACCTGCATCTAGTTGCGCCTTAATATTTATGGAGAACATATCTAGATCAAGTTCATCTTTATCAGTAAATTTTGTGGTAACCGCTGGCATAACGCCTGTCCATGAAATACTCATTTTGTTTTCTTTTATTTAATATCCAAAATTAGGTATAGCATGTTGCACTATATGTTGTCATATTATCCATACATGGTACTATTCTACCATCTTTTCATTCAATATTTATTTTATAGTGATAAATTAGATGCATATGAAAATATTTCCTTTTAAAATACCAAAGCCCTTAAATGAACATTTAATAGTTCAAGTAGATAAGGAACCTGTTTTTTATAACAAGCTTCATCAACATGAAGAAATACAAATAAGCTACATCATAAGCGGTAACGGAAAGTTGTTGGTAGGCGATAGCATTCATCAATTCTCTATGGGAGATATCTACGTTATTGGCAGTAACATGCCTCATGTTTTTAAAAGTATACCAAGGCAGCAAGATGCTCATATGTTAACTGTTTTCTTTACTGAAAAATCCTTTGGCACATCATTCTTTGAGCTACCATATTTAAATGACCTAGGCAACTTCTTTACTAATGCCGCCGGAGGATTTAAAGTAACATCAAATAAAAAACAGATTGCTCATCAATTATTAGAAATACAGTCGCAACAAAAACTAAACCTTTTTGTTTCCTTTTTATATCTTTTAGAAGAACTAAGTAAAGTAAATATAGAACCTCTTAGTAAGTTTATATACTCTAAAACGTTGAGTTCTACAGAAGGTAAGCGCTTACAGGACATTTTTGACTTCGTATTCAAAAACTTCCATCAACCAATTTCGTTAGATGAGATAGCAAAAATGGCATATATGACACCAAATGCCTTCTGTCGTTTTTTTAAACAAAGAACAGACAAGACCTTTTTTCAATTTCTAATAGAACTACGTGTTGCACATGCTTGCCAATTATTTATTTCCAATAAAGAGCTGAATGTTAATATGGTAGCAGAACTTTCTGGTTTCAACTCCATTTCTAATTTCAATAAGAAGTTTAAAAAAATAAAAGGAATTACACCTACGCAATACCAACAGTCTATTTCATCTTAATATAACTTCATTATTTATAACGGTATTAATTTTAAATTGAAATATAGGTTTCTATATTTGCCATTCAATTTACTACAGGTATGCCCACGTGGTGGAATTGGTAGACATGCTACCTTGAGGGGGTAGTGTTCGTAAGGACGTGCTGGTTCGACTCCAGTCGTGGGCACAAAAAGGTTAGATTTAGGTCTAACCTTTTTTTATGAAATAAACCAAAGCTTTATCAACAGTCAAAATTACTCTTGAATCAAATAAACTCTTATTAACTTTATTCTAGCTAAAAGTACTTCTTCACCTCCCGTACAGACCTGATGCACCTTTTAATTCAATAGAAATAGGATTGTTTTTTATCTTCCAATATAATCTTGAATAATCTTTTTCTTTTTTAATAAAAAAATCAGAATGCATTTTTTCAATCTCATTGTTACTTAAATCTGCATTATCAATACGGATTTTGGCAAATGATTCTCTTAACTCTTTTATTTTGTTGTTTTGAATCCAAAATTTGGTAAAATAAGGTCGTTTAATAACACTATCAGGTATATCTTCTATGTAATTGTTGCTTGCAAAAAATTCATGCACTCTTGTTTTTAAAAACACCGAAGAATGTAACTCTTTAATCTTATTTTTAGATATATCGAGAGATCCAAGTTGAAAAAAATTAACATCACCTAAATTAAACGCTGCAATTTGATTAGAAGCAAAATTTAGCTTTTTCAATGACACAGTTGTGATATTATGTTTTTCAAATTCTTGTATATCAAACGATGCTATTTTATTAGACCTCAATAAGAGAACTTCAAGTTTATGCTTAAAGAAATTATAATCAATCTCTTTAATTAAGTTGTTTGAGTAATCTATTAGTTTCAAATAGGGTAAACTAAGCAACCCCGCATCCATCTTACTTAATTTATTTTGTTTTAAATGAATTTCAGTAAGTTGCTTCAATTCTTCTAACTCTTTTGGGAGTTGAGTTATTTTATTACTACTCAAATTCAAAGACTTCAAATTTTTCAAAGATGACAACCAGCTTAAATCAACAAGCTTACAACCTGCTACGTTCAATGTTTTTAGATTTTCCAGTTTCTTTAATTCAGATACATCTTCAAATTCATTTTGCTCAGCCTCCAATGATTCTAAATGAATTAATTCACCCACCGACCTCGGTATAGTCAAATGTGAACCGTTCAAAACCAAGTGTTTTAATGATGCCATCTCTTTAAAATGAGGAATAGCAGAATTAAGATCTAAATTAGGACATGAATAAAAACGAAGTGTTTGAATCTGATTAAAATATTTGATCTCTTCTGGAATTACTTTAATAGTGTTTTTCTTTACCTCGAACACATTAGGTAAAACATCTTTAATATTTCGATTAGATGTTGCTATAGCATGATGCATAAACCTAAAAACAAACTCATCTATTTCTGGGTGCTTTAGCAAATGAGCTAATTTATGTTGCGTGCTACCCGATTTTCGCAAACTTCCAGATACGCCTACTTTAGCATGTTGAACAAAAAGTTGTGAACCATATTTTTCATATAACTTTGTTGCCTTCTTAGCTATCTTTTTGTCAGGATGGGTAGTCATTATTGCGGCAAGTAGTGACTGAATCGTTTTATTAGCCCCACCGCCTTCAATAATTTCAAATGCAATTTTGTAGTTCTCATCTAAATTACTTGACAAGAGTTTTAATAACTGATCATTAAGTCCTGCATTATCATCCTGTAATAACCATGGATCTTCGAGTTTTACGATTAAATCTTGCAAGTAATCTTTAAATACAACCTTCTTATTACTAATAATAAGCTTTTCAAAGTCATAATATTCGGTTTCACTACCTACCACAAATACTTTATTCTCTTTATCACTTTCGTCTGCCAAATAAAAACACGTATCATTAAGTAACTCTGCCCATTTCTTCTTTGTAAACCCTTTTACTTTTGTAAGTAACACAATACCAGTTCTTTCGTTACTCTCCAAAGCAGAATCCAATTTATCAGGCAATATATCTTTCAGCTCAATAAAATTCTTTTTATAAAAGCAAAACAGCATTTGCTTAGTGTCATTCGACAATTCAGAATTAATATACTTATGCCTAAAAGAAGTCACTAAGTCATTAAGCCTCTTATTTTCCTTAAATTCAACATGCCTAGTTAAGCCAAGACATAATGGCGTTTTATCTTCAGAAAAATAACTTCTAAAATTTAAATAATTCAAAAAATCAAGTTCAAGAAAATTAGGTTGTATATCTTCAGGATTTAGATTAAAGTCAATATTTAAACTTTCTAACCAAGGCATTTTCTTTACAACACTAACCAACCCATCCATATCCTTCTTTTTCTCAAGCCCATAACCAAGGACAAGATGCTTAAGTGTCTTTAATTCAGATAGAACACTCGGAAACTTTTTCCCTCTATAACTACCTAATTTAAAATGCAGAAGGTTTGGTAAATGCTTAATCTTAGCAATATCCTTGTCTAAATTTATTTGGTTATTTCTATCTATGGAAATTGATTCCAATAAATGTAGTTCAGACAAATCTGGTAATGACTTGTATTTACCTCCTAAAAAAGATATTCTTTTTAATTTCTTTAAGGCTAGAATAGAAGTTGGAATTTCTATTAATGCCATAGCATTAAGATCTAATGTTGTTGCATCTGAAAATTGTTCAAAAAAATCATTAGGTAAAACCGACAGCTTTTTTTTATAATCTCTAATTTGAAGATGTGTCTCGTTATAAAATACAAATTCTGAATAATCAATCGATTCTTTTAATTCCGTTTCGACTTTCCCAGAAATATTGGTTTGTTTTTTAAACATAGCAATTTACATTTTTGTTAAAATAAGTTTACCTATTTCAGGAATAGCATAAAGTCTTTTTAAATCTTTTCTATCTGCGTTTACTAGGTCTTGAGCCATAGATAAACGTAGGTCGTTAGGAATAAATGCTAACATTATAAATTTATGCAGATTATCAAACTGTTTATTGCTAAGCTCAGTTTTATTATAGATCAAACTGTTAGTTAAACGGGTGAGAATTACTGATAATATATCTAATCGTTTTGTTTTACCATCTATCAGTTCTTTTAATCTTCCGTTAATTAGTTTAAAATCAATAGTATTAAGAATTTCTTCAGGCGCAACAAGCTTATCCAAATCCATATTAATAAAATTAATGAAAGCCACAGAAGTTTCTTGATCAAGACAACCATCTGCAATAATTTTGACTAAATCAAGAGATTTTTTTAAATCAGATATAGAATTAATGGACTGAAAAAACTGAACTAAAGAACGTGGCGTTGTTCTTTGACCGGTTACAACCTCAGGATAATTTAAAACAAAGGCGATACCCCTTGGATCTATTTCTTTTTTCTCTGCCCATCTAGCCCATGTTTTCACATCAAACTCCATAGAAACATGAATCATTCTTGTAAGCATAGCATCATCCATAGTAGTAACAGAATAATCACCGCCATCTGGGTTTGCAGTCGAAATTATCATCCAATTTTCTGGCAAGGTCCAACTAACCAATTCATAATTTTGAAGTAATTGCATAATCCCTCTTAATATTCGATCATCAGCTCTATTGATGTCGTCAATAAGTAAAATTCCTGGTCCTTTCTTGGTAGGAACCCAGTCTGGTGCTACAAATTGGGTGCTGTTTTTATCATTAACATCTTTAATCTGCGGCATACCGACCAAGTCGCCCATCTCTTCGAATTGAGCAGGTGCTATATATATAAATTCAAACCCATTCTCTAAAGCAAATTCTTTTACCAATTCAGTTTTTCCAATACCATGCATTCCCCAAATACAAGCTGGTGTAGGCCTGTTTAGACTTTTTTGGTCAAAACTACAATCTGTCAAATGTTTTAAAAAATCCCTTACTTTATCGGCATTTACAGTAGCCCCATAGGTTATGTAATTAAATTGATTATTTTTTTCCATATTAGCTTATACTTATAATTTTGCTTTACGACCTGGTAACTTTTTAAAGTCGTTACTATCTGTTTCAATTCCTTCTTTACTGATAACCCACAAAATAGGGAAGCGCGAATGAGTTTTAGGTTTTGGTGCAACCCCATCGGTGAAATAAATTAACCCATCTGGTTTAAAGGTTTTATTTCCATATTCTATAGGAGCATTAAAATCAGTGCCTCCACCGCCTGTCACAAAAGTTGGTGTAACGCCTTTATAGGCATAAGATCGGTTTATCACAACGTCGCACTCTACAACTTCTATTTCTGCTCCTTGTCTCCAAATATGATATACTTCATTAAAAAAGTCAGCTAACTCACTTTTATGTATACTCCCTGATGTATCAATTGCAATTAATAGCTTTTTAAGCTTTTTAATTTTAATACCAGGCACAGTGCCAAACCTTTTAGAAGGTCTTTTAAGTGTTGTTCTAATCTTGGTTTTACAACTACTTTCAGAAAAAAGTTTAACAACCCTTCTCCAATCAACTAAAGGTTTTGGTTTTATAAGTATTTGTTCAAGCCAGGATCGTAAACCTGCAGGTAAATTTCCAAAAACCTTAACCGAAGTTTTCTTATTTGCAATATTAATGAGGTTTTCTATTTGAGCTTCTGTTAAGCTTTTATCTATATTATTTTGCGAATAAATTTCAACCCATTTGTCATGTCTATTTAGTCCGTGTGAAGTTTCCTGTATATTATTATAATTTTTTGCTGCTTCTGAATCTTTAAACTTGCCATTTAATTCATTTTTAAGCTCGATCAGTTTATCATAATAATAGTGGTGTGTTCTATCTTTTTCCAGTTGCAACTCAGGAAACGTTTCTAAAAAAATGGATTCATCTGGCAATTGATTTCTTTCTATAAACTGATTTACAACTATGTCCATAGCAATATTTAAAAGATGCTTGTTAAAGTTTTTGACATTGACCAACGTGTGCTTAAAGATAATATGTAACACCTCATGCTTAATAACTCCATACCTATGTTTTTCATCAGTTAAGAAATTATCCCAAAATATAGGATTGATATATAACGTGTGTGCATTTCCCGTAATACCAACCCCCATTGTTTGAACATCGTCATCAGAATCAACAACTTCTTTATTCATGCAACTAAACAAATGAGAATAAAAAGGCTCTTTTAATAACAAGGATATGCTTGTCCTTGTGACTTCTTCAAGTATTCTTCCGTTGTCAATACTCATAAAATCATCTATTTTGTTTCTCGTTTACCGCTTTTCTAAAGTTGGTCATTTTCTCTTTTTCTTGTTCAGAACCATCAACAAAAATTCTGGAATTGTGAAACGGAATATCACTTTCATCAGGTATTTCAATAGTGTCAGCATCGCTAAATATACCTATATATCTTGCTTCAGATTTAAATATTGAAATAGGTATTTTAGAAATAATCGTCTTGCTTAACCTTATTTCATCAACCTTTAGTTTTTCGAACTCGTCAGGCAATTTTTCAATAGCATTTTCCTGCATATTTAATTCTCTTATCTGTTTAAAAGAAAAGAATAGAGTAGGAATCTCTTTAAAGTCGTTTTGATTTAAGTTTATTCTATTGAGCATTACAGATGCTAAATCATGTTTTGTCTTTTCATTCGATTGAAATAAAGAACCCAAAAAACCGTGCTTCTTTCCTTTCTCAACGTCCCCAATAGAACTCAAATGATTGTTCTGTGCATTTATGCTTCGACCTCTGTAAGACAAACCCTTAGTACTGAATAAACTTACTGGTAAATTTTTTAATTCATTGTTTCTTAAAGTAATCTCTTCTAGTCTCAAACAATTTTCAAAAGTATCTGGTAAGTCGCTTAATTTACAATCTGACAAATTAAGGGAACGTAACTTCTGAAGTTTATTAAAGTTAATCGTAATATTTTCTAAAGGATTTTGATCAAGCGATAAAAAATCTAATGATTCAAATGTTTCAATAAACGATGGTAGCTCTTTAATTTGATTGTAACTTAAATTCAAAAATTCTAATTTCTTGTAAGATTCAATAAATGAAATATTGGATAGACCCGTATAGTTTAAATGTAAACGAGTTATATTTATTAAACTTTTTAAATTGTCTACATCTTTTAAATTAAGTTTGACAATAATCAGCTCTTTCACAGAACTGTTTATTTGAGACAAATCGGGAATTCGCATATCACCAGAGGCTTGCCAGTGACCAATACTAAGTTTTTCTAATGTTGGTATTTCTAGAAACGAGGCAGGAAAACTATCCATTGATTGTTCTACATTTAGTGTATGCAGTGGTAGTTTATGTATTTTCTTTTTTAGAAACTCTTCTCGTATTGGTTCAGAGGGCATTATTCTTAAAGTGTGAATAAAATCGCATTCGTTCAACGACTCTGTTATTTGGTTAAACCCTACCTTTTCTAAGTATACACGTCCAAAAGAATTTATAAAATAATCATTAATTCTACCTTCCTTATTGGCTTGGTGCCATCTAATCATTTTAAAGGCTAAAATAAAAGCACATAGATCAATTTCATCATGATGATATATTTTTTTGAAATTTTCAAGTTCTTTTTTCTTATAACTATCTTTCCAAGTATTCTTTATATGATTTTGTAAATCTGAAGAAGCATATTTTTTAAAAAGGTTACGAGAAGTTTTTCTTATTCCAATATCTGTATGAAACAAATGGATAGCTACGAGATAGCTTATAATTAACCTATTAGCACCTCCACCCTCAATTACGGGAAGTATTAAAGCTAATTGATCTTCATCTTTGGCTTTTAACAATCGAGTAATCTGTTGTATAAGCTCCGTACTACTTTCTTCTAATAAATAAGGCGTATCTTCTTCTATAAGTTGCTCTTTTAAATGATCTTCAAGAAAGAAGTTAAAACCTTTATTGAATAACTTCTCAATATCTTTCAAATCTACTTTTGGGGTTATAAGAGCATAAGAAACATCTACAGGTTTAGTTTTAACTTTGAAGCCTTTTTTACCTAGTATATCCTTTAAATTCTTAAGGGTTCCCATACTAGGTTTACCTGATACATATACCACGGAACCATCTGTAAAACCTTCTTCAAAAGGGTTTTTTAAAATTTTAAAGAGTGGTTTGTAGTAACCAGATAAAAGAGCAAAAGCAATCATTCTTTCTTGCTCAGACTTGATCTGTAGTTTATCAATTGTAATAAGAGCTTCTTCTGCACTTTTTAGTACTTTAAACAGCCTTGTAAACTTTATCCAGCCTTGAGGTAGAATTGCATACTCTAGTGGTAATTGAATGTCTTTTATATCATTATAAGTATTACCCTGGATGTCAATTTTCAATTCCTTTATAAATGATAATTTTACTATTGAAGCCGGAATTACCTTATCTTGAGTTACAATTTGAGCGTATTCCAAATTAGGAAATTGCTGAAGATTTTCTATGTACCAATCTAAAGTACGTGGTTCCCTGAAATTAAATTCCAGCTTTTTAATGGAACTCATTTTTGCCAGTTTGTCAATTTCCTGATTAATATCTAAGTTAGGAAAAGCTGAAAATTGTATAGATTCAATATGTTTTAAGTTGTAAAACTCTTCAGGAAAACTAGTTATTTCCTCATCACGCCAATATATTTCTTTTAAGTTTAATAATTGTGATAGTAGTTTAAAATCTGCATTCGATATTGTACCTGCAGTAATTTTTTCAAGCTTCTCAAAAGCTACTACTTTTAAAAAATTAAGGGCTAAACCATTACCTAACCAATGCAACTCTTTCAAATCTGTTAGGTTGTATAATGATTCTGGAATTTGGGTAAGATCAGGATTATTTCTTATAACAAGAGATTCCAATTGTTCTAACTTACCAATGGTTTTGGGAAGCTCAATTACTCCCGTACTTATAATGTTTAAACTTTTAAGGTCATTTAATTCTCCTATAGTTTCAGAAATATTCTTCAACCCTCTTAGATAACTAAATGATAGTGATTCAAGATTTTTAAGTAATCCTAAATTATTAGGTGAATCTTGACGAGCTTCCTCATCACTATACAATGACATTCTATAAAACCTAAATTCTTTAATTTGTGGCCAACTTGCTAAATTGTTTATTAATGACTCAAGATTTAATTCCGGATTATCTTGGTATTTTATCTCTTTTAAATTTTTCAATTTTTTCAAAGAATCAGGAAGTTCAACTAGGTTGTTTTCTTCTAAATCTAAAGATTCCAACTGTGTCATATCTCCTAATGATTCTGGTAAATCTTTAAGTTTCCATTGCCTAAAACTGAATTGTTTCAGACTAGGTAACCCAGCCAATACTTTACATACTTGCTCTAGGTCAAGTTCAGCGTTACCTTTTAAATGTATAGTTTCAAGTTTTTTTAGATTAGCAATTTCTTTAGGTAGTGATTTTAATTTATTAGATTCAAGATACAACACCTTTAAATTAGTCAAATTCCCAATCTCCACTGGCAAAACTGATAAACCTGAAGAGGAAAGATCAAGTTCTTCAAGATTTTTTAAATTAAAAAAAGCAGCCGGTAATTTCTTTAGTTTATTAAAACGAAGATTTAAATACTTAAGATTTTTAAATCCATTTAATTGTTCAGGATATGTAGTTAAATTATTGTTCCTTAAATTTAAAAAAGTCAATGAATCTAGAGAAGAAAAAGATGGTGCCAATATTTTTAAGCCATTGCTCCTTAGGTCAAGAATTTCAAGGGCTTTGAGATTTCCAATGCTTTCAGGCAATTCTTTTGTTGCATTTTTAATTAATCCAAGACCTTTTAAGTTCTTTAATTTAGATAACTGAATAAATAATTCTTCATGATTTAGTGTTTTATTATAGCTTAAATCAAACTCAAGGTGAGGTAACATATTGAAATCAATTGTATTTATAGCTAACCTTTTCAACTTGCGATTCTGTAAAACAAAACGAACCTTGTTACCTTTTAAACTTTTTACCCTACGTAAATCACCTGTTTCAATTAATTCATCATTCGCCGGCATCTTTTGATATTGCATAATCTATATTTAGGATATAACTCTAACGTTAATATATTTGATTAATTATTAGCAATTAATTCCTGTATTACCTTTTGCTTTAAATCTATATATCCGATTTTTTTATAAATATCTTTTTCAAACCTTATACCTTTTTTCAATTACAAATAATCTCAAAATCAAAATCACAATTTTATTTTGATAATTTTAACTACTAAGTACCCCATGGCATTTTAATAAATTGTAGATTTGTTTAATCCTTTTTCAGAAAGTATGAACAATGTAAAAAAGCAATTTAGTATTAGAGACCTTGAAAACCTCTCTGGAATTAAAGCACACACCATTAGAATTTGGGAAAAAAGATACAATCTTTTATCTCCTGAACGTACCGATACTAACATTAGAACGTATAGCCTCTCTAGCCTTCAAAAGCTACTTAATGTTACACTACTCTATAACAACGGACATAAAATTTCTAAGATTGCTAAGATTTCTGATAAAGATATTCCGTACGTGGTTCGCGAAATAGTAGCAAAACACAGTCATAAAAGTCAGGCAATTAATGCTTTTAAACTAGCCATGGTCAATTTTGATCAAACTATGTTCTTTAATACTTACAATGCCTTATTAAGTGAAAATTCATTTAGAGAAATTTTTAAAGAGACTTTTGTTCCTTTATTGAATGAACTTGGATTGCTATGGCAGACGGATACTATTAGTCCGGCTCATGAGCATTTTATGAGTAGTTTAATTAAACAAAAGATTTTATTAAACACCGAAAAGCTTCAACATTTAGAACCTACAAAAAAGGATAAAGTATTTGTGGCTTTTTTACCCGAGAACGAAATTCACGATATAGGCTTATTATATATTAACTACGAAATCATTTTAAAAGGATATAAATGCATCTATTTAGGTCCCACAATACCTATGGAGAATCTAGAAGATGTGCTGAAGTATTTTGATGACATCTATTTTGTATCCTATTTTACAGTTTTTCCAGAAAAAGATAAGGTTAACAAGTATCTAGAAGACTTCTCTGAATTAGTTTCCAAGTATAACAATCCAAACTTTTGGATTTTAGGTAGACAGACAAATTTCATTGAAGAAGATACAAAACCCAACTTCTGTAGAACTTTTACTTCTATTGACAGCTTAGTTAACAACCTATAATCTTACAGAAATAAATGAATAGAAGTTGTATTGTAATCGGTTCTGGTTTTTCATCATTATCAGCATCTTGTTACTTGGCAAAAGCTGGGTGGGACGTAACCATATTTGAAAAAAATGATACCGTTGGTGGTCGTGCATCGCAATTTATAAAAGACGGATTTACTTTTGACATGGGTCCTAGCTGGTATTGGATGCCCGATATTTTTGACAAGTTTTTTGCTGATTTCAATAAACAAACATCAGATTACTATCAATTGGACAAGTTGAGTCCGGCCTATAAAATTTTCTTTTCAGATGATGTTATTACCATTGGTGATAGCATGGATAAAATTTGCGAGGAATTTGAACGCATAGAGCCAGGTAGCTCAAAAGCGTTAAAGAAGTTCATTGATAAAGCGCAAGAAAATTATGACATTGCCATCAATAAGGTGGTTCTAAGACCAGGACTTTCACCTTTAGAATTGGTAACTAAAGAAACGATTTTAAAAGTCGACCAATTTTTTAAAACTATTAGCTCACAAGTACGTAAGTCTTTTAAAAACCCAAAATTGGTATCAACATTAGAATTTCCTGTATTGTTTCTTGGCGCTAAGCCTAGTAATACACCGTCATTCTATAATTTCATGAATTTTGCAGATTTTGGTTTAGGTACATGGCACCCTAAAGGTGGTATGTATGAGGTAATCAAGGCAATGGAAAGCTTAGCAATAGAATTGGGTGTAACAATACATACAAATTCACCTATAAGTAAAATTATAATTGATAACGGCAAAGCTTCCGGTGTAATATGTAATGATAAAACCTACAAGGCAGACAAAGTTCTAAGCGGTGCAGATTATCAGCATTCAGAAAGTTTGTTGGATGAAAAATACCAGCAATACAGTCAGAATTATTGGGAGAAAAAGGTTTTTGCACCCTCCTCTCTTTTATTTTATATTGGATTTGATAAAAAATTAAATAATGTAGAACATCATAATCTATTTTTTGATACGGATTTTGAGTTACATGCTAAGGAAATTTACGACAATCCAAAATGGCCTACAAATCCGTTATTCTATGCCAACTTTCCTTCTATAACAGATGCGAGCATGGCTCCAGAAGGTTGTGAAACAGGTTTTTTCCTGGTGCCAATTGCAACAGCGTTAGAAGACACCGAGGAACTAAGAAATCAATATTTTGACATTATAATAGATCGTTTTCAAGAAAGAACCGATCAAGACATTAGAAATAATATTATATTCAAAGAAACATTCTGTGTAAATGATTTTGTAGAACGCTATAATTCATACAAAGGAAATGCCTATGGTATGGCAAACACCTTAACACAGACCGCTTTTTTGAGACCAAATTTAAGAAGTAAAAAGGTCACCGACCTTTACTTTACAGGACAACTGACAGTACCTGGCCCCGGAGTACCACCAGCTTTAATATCTGGAAAATTAGTGTCAGAATTAATTATTAAGGACAACTAGTTATATATGAAAGATACTTTTGATCAAGTTTCGTACCAGTGCAGTAAAGTCGTTACCAAACGATACAGTACTTCTTTTGCTTTGGCAACAAAGATGCTTCACCCATCTATTCGTTTTCATATTTATAATATTTACGGTTTTGTACGCTTTGCCGATGAAATTGTAGATACTTTTCATGACTATGATAAGGAAATACTTTTTGATAAATTTGAACAAGAGCTTGAAGCATCTTTAAGAGATAAAATCAGTCTTAATCCAATTTTAAATTCATTTCAACATACCTTCCACACGTATAGTATTCCTAAACATTTGGTTGATTCATTTATGAAAAGCATGCGAATGGATCTAGTTAAGAACATCTACCGTACCGATGCTGAATACAAAGAATACATTTATGGTTCTGCTGATGTAGTTGGTTTAATGTGTTTACAGGTGTTTGTAAAAGGTGATGTTGAAGAATATAACAAGTTGAAAGAATCTGCCATGGCATTGGGTTCGGCATTTCAAAAGGTGAATTTTTTACGCGATGTAAAAGCCGATTTTGAAGAACTAAATAGATCTTATTTCCCAAACACCAATTTAAAGGAATTGGACGAAGCCTCTAAAAAAAGAATCGTTGAAGAGATTAAAGCAGATTTTAAGTTAGGCTACCAAGGAATCGTAGATTTACCTGCTGAAGCTAAATTTGGAGTCTATACCGCTTACAAGTATTACTATAAACTGCTTAAAAAATTACAAGGCACACCCTCTTTGGAAATTAAAAACGCCCGGATACGAGTTCCAAATTATCAAAAATTTGGACTACTGGCTCGTTCTTATGTTAAATTTAAAATGAACTTAGTATAATGAATATAGTGATTTGGATATTGATTTTTCTAGGAACATTCTTGTTCATGGAATTTATGGCGTGGTTCACGCACAAGTATGTCATGCATGGTTTTTTATGGAGTCTTCATAAAGATCATCATAAAAAAGACCACGATTCTTGGTTTGAAAGGAATGATGCCTTTTTTATTTTCTACGCTATCGTTAGTATGTCTTTGTTTTATGCAGGCACTACCGATTTTTGGTATGGCTACCCATTAGGATTCGGGATACTAGCTTATGGTATAGCCTATTTTCTAGTGCATGACATCTTCATTCACCAACGTTTTAAACTCTTTAGAAACGCTAATAATTGGTATAGCAGAGGGGTTAGAAGAGCGCATAAAATGCATCATAAGCATATTGGCAAAGGAGACGGAGAATGTTTTGGGATGCTTTTTGTACCCTTTAAATATTTTAAAAAATAAGTTTTAAGTAGATAGCACCAATATTTATTCTGCGATAAGTTGATTTAGAAGCTCATCAACTTTTTCATTATCCCAATCAGCAATGGCATTTTGGTGAATTACAATGGCACCATTTTTATCAATTACATAAGACCCTGGTGGTTTTAGTAATGATACCGGACTTGGTTCTCCAATAATTTGATAGGTTACAGGAAAAGTATATCCCTGTTCTTCCATAAAAAGCTCTACAGGAGCTCTCTCTTCATTGGTAATTACATAGAACTTCATCTTATCACCATAAGTATCATAAAGATATTGTATGTCTTTCAATTGCGCTTGAGAGGGCATATGCCACGATGTCCAAAAAGTAATAAAGGCAACCTGCCCTTTGGCTTCGTCAAAATTAAAAAACTTCCAATTTGCATCTTTCAACTTCCAATCGTAGTCAGTTATCTTACCTCGGTTTTCTGGTTGTATAATAGTTGGGGAAGTGGCAAAAACCCTGTTGAGAATAATCTTGCTATAATCACCTAAAGGGGTAACAAAAAAAGAAAGTACAAAAGCAATGATCAATAAGGTAAAAACCGTTTGTCTCTTCATAAAAGTTAGATAGGCATCAAAACTAAAAAACTCCTGATTAATATCAGGAGTTTTCCTTACAAATTTTGAGTTGTTGAATTATGAGGCATTTTCCCTCTTAATAACGTTTAAAGCAGAACCTTCTCTATACCACCCAATTTGAGCTGCATTGTAAGTATGGTTTACTTTGATAACATCTTTGCTACCATCGGCATGAACAACCTCAACGGTCAACTGCTTATCCGGTGCAAATTCTGCTATGTCTATAAAATTAAAAGTATCGTCTTCTTGAATAAGATCATAATCGCTTTCATTAGCGAATGTTAACCCAAGCATACCTTGCTTTTTAAGGTTTGTTTCATGAATACGAGCAAACGATTTAACTATTACTGCAGCAACACCTAAATGACGTGGCTCCATTGCAGCATGCTCACGTGAAGAACCTTCACCATAATTGTGATCACCAACAACAACACTTCTTATTCCGGCTGCTTTATATGCCCTTGCAGTATCTGGTACTCCACCAAACTCTCCGTTCAATTGGTTCTTGACCATATTGGTCTTTTTGCCAAATGCATTAACAGCACCAATTAGACAGTTATTAGAAATGTTATCTAAATGCCCACGGAAACGCAACCATGGCCCTGCCATAGATATATGATCTGTTGTACACTTACCAAATGCTTTTATCAATAGCTTTGCCCCCATTAAACTTTCGTCCTTAATTGGAGTAAAAGGCTCTAACAATTGTAATCTTTCAGAATCTGGCGAAACTTTAACCTCTACGCCTGAACCATCTTCATCTGGAGCTAAGTATCCAGCATCCTCAACTTCAAAACCTTTAGGAGGCAATTCCCATCCCGTAGGCTCATCGAACATTACTTCTTCTCCCTTTGCATTGATTAATTTATCCGTCATCGGGTTAAAATCCAATCTACCTGCAATAGCAATAGCAGCTGTAATTTCTGGAGAAGCTACAAAAGCATGTGTGTTAGGGTTACCATCAGCACGCTTAGCAAAGTTTCTATTAAAAGAATGAACAATACTATTTTTAGGTGCATTTTTAGGATCACTATAACGTGCCCACTGTCCAATACATGGTCCACATGCGTTGGTAAAAATCTTAGCATCCAACTTTTCAAATATTCCAAGAATACCATCACGGTCAGCTGTATATCTTACTTGTTCAGAACCAGGGTTGATTCCTAATTCCGACTTCATTTTAATTCCTTTATCAATAGCTTGTTGAGCAATTGAGGAAGCTCTAGATAAATCTTCATAAGAAGAGTTGGTACAAGAACCTATCAAGCCCCACTCAACAGCCAATGGCCATTCATGAGAAGTAGCCTTTTCGGTCATATCACTACCAACTTTCGTAGATAAATCTGGCGTAAAAGGACCATTTAACAATGGTGTTAATTTAGAAAGGTCTATTTCAATAACCTCATCAAAATATTGCTCTGGGTTTGCGTACACCTCAGCATCTGCCGTTAAATGTTCTTTCACTGTATTTGCAGCATCGGCAATATCAGCCCTATCAGTAGCTCTTAAATAACGCTCCATTGACTCATCATAGCCAAAAGTAGAGGTGGTTGCCCCTATTTCCGCTCCCATGTTACAAATAGTTCCTTTACCTGTACAGGAAAGGTTTTTGGCACCTTCGCCAAAATATTCCACTATAGCCCCTGTTCCACCTTTTACGGTAAGAATCTCAGCAACTTTTAATATAACATCTTTTGGTGCTGTCCAACCAGAAATATTACCGGTCAACTTAACACCTATTAATTTTGGAAACTTAAGCTCCCAAGCCATACCTGCCATTACATCAACAGCATCTGCACCACCAACACCAATAGCAACCATACCTAACCCACCTGCATTAACAGTATGTGAATCAGTACCGATCATCATCCCACCCGGGAAAGCATAATTCTCCAATACTACTTGGTGAATAATACCTGCACCAGGCTTCCAAAAACCAATTCCGTATTTATTTGAAACAGACTCCAAGAAGTCAAAAACCTCTGCACTAGTCGTGTTGGCTGATTTTAAATCTGCAGTAGCACCATTTTTAGCTTGGATCAAGTGATCACAATGAACTGTTGTTGGTACTGCAACCTTTGGCTTACCGGCTTGCATAAATTGCAATAAAGCCATTTGAGCAGTAGCATCTTGACAAGCAATACGATCCGGAGCAAAATCAACATAATCCTTTCCTCGGGTGAATGCTTCGGTCGGGCTACCATCCCACAAATGAGAATATAAAATCTTTTCTGAAAGCGTAAGTGGCTTACCTACCACCTCTCTTGCCTTGTCTACACGTTCCGACATGGAAGCGTAAACCTTTTTAATCATATCTATGTCAAAAGCCATAAAATTTATTTATAAAAATTGTTAATCTATCTTACCTGTACAAGATACAAAATGTAAGATGATTTTAAGAGCGCATATGAAATTAAGAATGATTATAAAAAGTGGGGAGACAAAAGCCTGTATAGCTATACAGACTTTTCTTTAAGCTTCTTATTCATTGGTAATTTTAGATAATGGTCAATATATTTAAAGAAATACAAATTCAACTATACTGTATAGCTCTGTTCCATATTATTTGTAGACACATTCAACTTGACTAAAATCTATGACCCTACCTGTAAAAACGCTTATAAAACAAACTTTTATATGATTTAAACTTGATGTAATTTTGACCAAAATTGAAACTTTATGACATCACCTTTTCATTTATCAAAAGAAGAAATGCAATCCTATGGTTATAAAGTTGTGGATTTCATTGTTGAGCATTATACAGAAATTGAAAATAAAAATCCTGTAAGCATTGCTACAAGAAAAGAAATGGATTCTCTTTTTTTACAAGAAGCTCCTGATCATGGTATGCCTGCGGATGAAGTTTTAGACTTTGTAATGGATAATGTAATACCGAATTCCAATATATCCGGTCATCCAAAATCCTTCTCATTTGTACCAGGACCAAGTAATTTCATTAGTGCTATTTCCGATTCCCTAGCAACAGGTTTTAATATTTTTTCTGGCGGATGGATTATTTCTGCTGCTGCGGCAGAGCTAGAAATTGTTACTTTAAACTGGCTTTTGAAGATGTTTAATTTCCCCATTAAAAAAGGTGGAGGTATTTTTACAAGCGGTGGTTCTATGGCTAATTTAACAGCTTTAGTAACTGCAAGAAGAGTAAAATGTGGAGATGATTTTTCTAATGCTATTATTTATTTGTCTGACCAAGCCCATTCCTCCAATATTAAAGCAATTAGGGTCTTAGGGTTTAAAAAAGAACAAATTAAAATAATTCCTACCGATCTAGAATTTAAAATAAGCATCAATAAACTTAAAAACGAAATTGCAAAGGATAAAATTGAAGGCAAAAAACCTTTTTGTATCATCGCGTCTGCAGGTACTACAAATACGGGCACGGTAGACCCTCTAGATACCTTAGCAGATATTTGTGAAAAAGAAAAACTTTGGTTTCATATTGATGGTGCATATGGAGGAGCGGCTATTTTATCCGATAAAGGAAGTAAGCTTTTACAAGGTATTGAACGTGCGGATTCTTTAACCGTAGACCCTCATAAATGGTTCTTTCAGCCCTATGAAATTGGATGTTTATTGGTAAAGGACTCTTCTTGGCTAAGTAACACCTTTAGCGAAAAACCAGAATACTTAAGAGATATAGAAGGCAACGAATCAGAAATTAATTTTTACGATTACGGTATTCAATTAACAAGAAGATTTAGGGCCTTAAAGTTTTACATGTCAATTAAAACGTATGGTTTAGACGCTTTTAAAAAAGCAATCTCTTATAATATTGACTTAGCCGATAAAACAGAGGACCTTCTAAGAGAAAGTGGTAATTGGGAAATTGTTTCGTTAGCAACTTTGGCTATTATTAATTTTAGATACAACCCATTGGAATTAAAATTATCTGAAGTTGAATTAGATAAGCTAAATCAAGAAATTTCAGCAAGAGTTGTAGCTTCCAAAGAAGCACTTTTAGTAACTACAGTTTTACAAAACCAAGTGGTCATTAGAATGTGCTTAATTAACCCAGACACGACATTAGATCACATTAAAGACACGTTAAATCAATGTGAAAATTTCGCAAAACAGATTATTTTAGATTGGAAAAAATCGGTTTAATAATAGTTATTAAAAAGTCGGACTATAAAAATCTATTTATTAGTAGTAACAAAAAATGCCTGAGTTAAACTCAGGCATTTTTATTGTAAACTAATTATTTATCTACTATCTAACCAATTGCTTGGTAGAAGGTTTAAACTTCGTTAAAACTATACCATCAACAGCTGCTTCATATTCTGCCATTGTAGGAGTTCTTCCTAAGATCGTAGATAATACTACAACCGGAGTAGATGATAATAATGACTCTCCTTTTTTCTCACCCGTATCTTTTACAACACGACCTTGGAATAAACGAGTAGATGTTGCCATTACCGTATCTCCTGGTTCTGCCTTTTCTTGGTTACCCATACATAGGTTACAACCTGGGCGCTCTAGGTACAGCATGTTTTCGTATTTGGTACGTGCCAATCCTTTAGGTGCGCTATCGTCAAATTCGAATCCTGAGTACTTTACTAATACATCCCAGTCTCCTTCAGCTTTTAACTCATCTACAATGTTGTATGTTGGAGGTGCAACTACTAAAGGAGCTTTGAATTCTACCTTTCCGTTTTGCGCTTCAACATTTTTCAACATTTGAGCTAATATTTTCATATCACCTTTGTGAACCATACATGACCCCACAAAACCTAAATCTACTTTTTTGGTTCCACCATAGTAAGATAATGGACGAATATTGTCATGCGTATAACGCTTAGAAACATCTTCATTATTTACATCTGGATCAGCAATCATTGGTTCAGCAATTTCATCTAAATCAATAACTACTTCTGCATGATACTTAGCATCTGCATCTGGTCTTAAAGATGGCTTAATACCTGTTTTAAGTTCCGTAATTCTAGTTTCTGCTTTATCAACAAGTCCTTGAAGTACACCCTTTGCATTGTCCATACCCTTTTCGATCATGATTTGGATACGACCTTTTGCAATCTCTAATGACTCTATTAAAGTATCGTCTTCAGAAATACAAATAGATGCTTTCGCTTTCATTTCTGCTGTCCAATCCGTAAACGTAAATGCTTCATCAGAAGTTAACGTACCAATATGAACCTCTATTACACGACCTTGGAATACGTTTTCGCCTCCAAACTGTTGTAACATTTGTTGTTGTGTAGCATGTACCACATCACGGAAATCCATGTAAGATTTCATCTGTCCTTTAAAGGTCACTTTAACAGATTCCGGAATTGGCATGGACGCCTCACCTGTAGCCAATGCTAAAGCAACTGTACCTGAATCAGCACCAAAAGCAACACCTTTAGACATACGTGTGTGCGAATCTCCACCAATAATGATATCCCAATCACCTACCGTAATATCGTTCAATACTTTATGAATAACATCCGTCATTGGAAAATACTTTCCTTTTGGATCACGACCGGTAATTAAACCGAAATCATTCATAAAGCTCATTAATCTTGGAATATTGGCTTTAGACTTATCATCCCAAACCGAAGCTGTATGACAACCGGATTGGTATGCCCCATCAACAATTGGAGAAATAACCGTTGCAGCCATCATCTCTAATTCTTGAGAAGTCATTAAACCTGTAGTATCTTGAGAACCTACAATGTTTACTTCAGCACGAACGTAAGAACCTGCATGCAATGTAGCCCCTGAAGTACCTACAGCATTTCTATTGAAAATTTTCTCTACAGCTGTTAATCCTTGTCCTTCTATAGAAACTTCTTTTGAAGTTGCATATACTTGAGGTACTTCTATACCTAAAGTTTTAGCTGCGAATGTTTGTAGTTTTTTACCAAAAACAACCGCATAAGAACCACCCGCTTTCATGAACTCCATTTTCTGTGGAGTAAATGCTGCGGAAATATCTTTTAATTCAACTTTACCATGATAAAGTTTTTTCTCTTTTGTATTAATAGTAAGCACCGTACCTGTAGCAACAGAATACATTTGCTTTAGAATTGGCTCACCATCTTCATCAACTATGGTATTACCAGCTTCATCTTTTTGCTTCACCCAGTTTTTAAGGTCTAACCCTATACCACCGGTTACACCCACTGTAGTCAAGAAAATTGGAGCGATACCGTTAGTACCGGCAATTACCGGAGCAATGTTAATAAAAGGAACATACGGACTAGAAGAAATACCTGTCCATAATGCTACGTTGTTTACACCAGACATCCTAGAAGAACCAACGCCCATTGTTCCTTTTTCCGCAATCAGCATTACACGCTTATCAGGATGTTGCTCCTTTAAAGCCAATAATTCATTTTGCATGTCCTTGTTATGCTCAAACATACATTGACCATGTAATTCCCGGTCAGATCTTGAGTGTGCATCACCGCCTGGCGATAATAAATCCGTAGAGATATCACCAACACCTGCAATATATGTTACAACTTCTATTTCTTCTTCTATTTCTGGAAGCTTAGTGAAGAACTCAGCCTTTGCGTAACTTTCTATAATATCTTTTGCAATGGCATTCCCATTTTTTAGAGCTTCTTCTAAACGAGAAGTATCTGCCTCATAAAGGAATACCTGAGTTTTTAATACCTCAGCTGCTTGTTTTGCCAAAGCTTCATCAGAACCTAAAGCGATATCTAACAATACCTTCACAGAGGGTCCACCCTTCATATGAGATAATTGCTCAAAAGCAAAAGCAGTAGTAATTTCTTTTACGACCGACTCACCAAGAATGATTTCTTTTAAAAATTTAGCTTTTACCCCTGCAGCACTAGTTGTACCAGGTAAAACATTATAGATAAAAAAGTTTAGAGATTCTTCTCTATACTCATTATCTACATCTTTAATTTGCTCAATGATTTTGCTAAGTAATTCAGCACCATCAATTGGCTTTGGATGAAGACCTTGACTTTTACGCTCTTCAATCTCCTTAAGGTAATCTTTATAAATGCTCATTAAAAAGTAATTTGTATTGTTAATTTTGATGCAGACAAGTAGCTAGATTTCTATTTCGTTCTGAAGACTTGTTGATGAAATGAGAATCATTATAACTACAAATTAACAGATTGAATTGATTTTAAGAATATACTTTATTGAATAAGAACAATGTATAATCCTCTAAACTTTCCAATGTCAAATGTCATCTGTTAATTAATATTAAGTTAACGCAATTCCGTAAAATTACGTAATATAGAACGCATTTAAAATTAAATAAGTATGATTAGCTACTTTTTCTCAAAAGATGCAGAAAGTGCGTAGATATCAAACAATAATGATAACCATTTTATTTAATTGATTCGAAAAATGTAGAAAAACGGCAGTTTTTTAAAGTAATCTATCAATAATATCCTCTTCACTGATACCTTCTGCCTCCGCTTTGTAGTTTTTTATGATACGATGACGTAATATACCTTTAACAACAGCATGTACATCTTCTATATCTGGAGAGAACTTACCATGAATAGCGGCATTTGCCTTCGCACCCAAAATTAGATTTTGAGATGCTCTTGGTCCTGCTCCCCAATCTAAATATTGTTTTACGTAATCAGAAGCTGAGTCTAAGTTAGGTCTTGTACTATTTACCAATTTTACCGCATACTCCACAACATTATCTGCCACAGGTATTCTACGTACCAAGTCTTGAATGGCAATAATATCCTTTGCATTAAATAGCGGATTTACTACTTGCTTTCTATCTGCAGTAGTATTCTTCACCACTTGAATTTCTTCGGCTATAGAAGGGTATTTTAATTCTATGGCAAACATAAAACGGTCTAATTGCGCTTCTGGCAAAGGGTAGGTTCCTTCTTGCTCAATAGGGTTTTGCGTTGCCAAAACAAAGTATGGCAAATCTAACTTATGCTGATGACCGGCAATAGTTACCGCTCGCTCTTGCATAGCCTCTAATAGTGCTGCCTGAGTTTTAGGCGGAGTTCTATTGATTTCATCTGCCAAAATAATATTTGAAAATATAGGACCTTTTATAAACTTAAAGTTTCTGTTCTGATCCAATACCTCACTACCAAGAATATCACTTGGCATTAAATCTGGTGTAAACTGAATTCTTTTAAAGTCTAGACCTAATGCTTGGGCAATGGTATTCACCATTAAAGTTTTTGCCAAGCCTGGCACGCCGATTAGCAAAGAGTGACCACCTGTGTAAATAGAAAGCAAAATCTGTTCAATAACCTCATCTTGACCTACAATGATTTTGGCTATTTCCTTTTTAAGCTCAGCATGTTTTACTACTAGGCGTTCTATTGCTGCAACGTCTGACATATATCTATTCTTTTACCCAGTTATTAGCGAACTCACAATCTTTGTTCTCATCGTTAACACTAATATAGGTATCTTCTATATGCTCGTCCATCCATTTTTTAATGGCATTGTATTTCTTTTCAGTAAGCGCCAATTCTTGAATCTTAGTATAATCTTTAGAGAAATCAGCAACGTGCTCATCATATCTATTGGTAATCTTAAGAATTTTATATTTTGGAGCTCCACCTCTTGGATCTTCTTCCAATACAGGATATGTAATTTCATTATCCTTTAAGTTCTGTACTTGATTGTACAACGTAGGATCCATTTTAGTCAACTCAAATTTAGAATCGAAGTTTATTGGATTACGTAACAAACCGCCATCAAACTTCGTTTCTTTCTCATCTGAGAAATTTAACGCAGCCTCGGCAAAAGTAAATTCGCCATCAATAATTTTCTTACGGATACTATCCAACTCCGTTTTAGCTTCATCCAGAACATTTTGAGAGATTTCCGGTTGAATCAATATGTGTCTTAAATCCAGCTCTTGACCTCTAATTTTCTCGATATAAATAATATGAAACCCGAAAGTAGTCTCAAATGGCTCAGAAACCTCACCTTCTCTTAAGCTAAAAGCGACATCTTTAAACTTCTTATCAAAACCTGTGTCTTTCGTAATACTATAAAAACCACCTTTAGACTTAGAGCCTGGATCTTGAGAATATAAAATAGCCTTTACACTAAAACTAGAGCCGTTATCATCAACATCTGCCTTAATCTGATTCAGCTTATCTATTACCTTCTGCTTTTCTTCATCAGATGGCTCTGGTTCTTTGGTAATCTGAGCAATTTCTAACTCAGCACCAAATACCGGACGTTCATCTTCTGGTATCTTGTTAAAGAACTGACGAACCTCTTCTGGTGTAATTTCAATTTCTTTAATAATATCCTGTTGCATACGCTCAGAAAGCATACGTAACTTATTAATCTTATAAAGCTCTTCTCTAAAACTAGCTTCGTCAGTTTTCTTATAGTACTTCAACACCTTTTCCATTGAACCTATTTGCTGTACTAAAGACTGCAGTTGACGATCACCGGTTGCATTTACCTCATCATCTGAAACCAAGATACTATCTTGAACAGCTTGGTTAGCATACAAACGATCTTCCATTAACTTACCTAAAAGTCCGCAGTGTGTAATATCTTCTGTAGATGCACCTTGACTTTTAAGATCGATCAATGTTTTTTCAATATCAGAATCTAAGATTACGTAATCACCAACAACTGCGGCTATACCATCTAGTTTAATTCTTTTAAAATTTGTTGCGGAGTCTTTTTTTACTGGCGCCGCTTCAGCTATAGCTTCCATTGGTTCTGCTTCATCAGCAGAAACATTCGGTATAGAATCTTGCGCTGTTGCCATACCTGAGAACAGTAAAACCGCTCCTATGTAAATACTATTTTTTATTTTCGAAAACTTCAAATTCATTATCCTTGATTGCTTCATCTAATAATTCAGTTTCTAATTTGCGTAGGTAGTCCATTTTTCTACGACTTAATAAAACTTGTTCAATTGTAGGTTTAATAAAGGACAAAGGCGCTATGTCATTAACATCTTTAGTTTCCTCTATTTTTCCCAAATATACCCCGATTGAATCCTCTAATTCAAAAAATTGTGAATTTTTTAAGTACTTATTGGCATTGTCTGGGTTAATTGGGGGTATTTCTTCGAATATTCTAGTATAGCGCACCCATATAGAATCATTAAAATTCAATTTAGTAAACTGAACACCAATAGAATCTAAATAGCTAACATCGTCTATTTTAAATCTTTTTAACCGTTTCCCTACCTCATCTTGATCTAAAAATCCTTTTGGCAAAGCAACAAAACGTATTCTAGCAATACGCTCTTTAAGCTTAAAATTCTCTTTGGCATTTTCGTAAAACGCATTTAACTGCTCTTCCGTAATAACGGAATCCGTAGCCTGTGCCACCAACGCTTCTTTATAAACACTTGTGTATAGTTCAGTTCTATAGTCATCTACCAAAGCATTATATTCTGCCAGTTTTTCTTCTGATAGATTAATTTTTGCTTTAGAAAGTAACAACTGCTTAGAAGCCCAATTATTTATATAGTTAACAGCAAAAGAAGCACTATCCCCTTTTGTCATATTCTCTGTGATTAACGGCGCCAGATCATCTTCATATAAAAAAGACTCACCTACCCTAGCAATAACCTTCTTTTCCTCATCTTTCTTAAACAGACCGTCACAAGAAACGAAAGCAAAAGAAATTAGCCCTATGGTCACAATAGGGTAAACCTTACGTAGTAAAAACATTGATTTCTTAAAAAACATCGAGCAAAAATAGCAATAACCAAATCGTGTGCAAATGCATAAGGATTTACTTAACACATTTTTTTAGGTCTCACAAGATATAACAAATAGCTAATAATCAACTAAAAATAGTAATTCACCCCATAGTAATCTCATTACTTACTAACCACAAACTGCCATTTTTTAGGTAAATTTGTTATTTATTTTATAACCTAATACAACATATTCTTGAACCGACAGATAAAACTAATATGGGACTTTAGAGGTCCTGCTGCATTAAAAACGGCAGAACATCATGTTAAGCACCTAAATGAATTCATAGCTTCAGAAAAAACAGCGTTAAGCATTACCGGTTTTAAGGAAATAAACGACATGTACAGTATTGCATTTATGGTCGTGGAAGAAAAGGAAATGATTACGGTCAGAGACTTATTGAAACCTCACCGCGGTGAAGTCTACACTCCATAAATAAAACATAGTAGCATGAAGCACTTTCTTCTTTTTATATGTGGTGTCCTTTTATCTTCTTGCGCTCAAGAACAACGGAATTTAAATTTTCTTGAGGTTGCACTATCTTCTGACAATCCTAAAATAAAAAGGGTGATGGATAGTGTTGAAAACTATCAAGTTCAAATTAGATACACACAAATTGATAGAAGAAATGATAGCGTCTTTTTTACCGATTATGATTTTCAGGTAAACGACAGCGTGTATTTTTATCCTGCAAGCACAGTTAAATTCCCAACTGCCGTACTAGCTCTAGAAAAGTTAAATAATATAGACAGCTTAACTATAAATACCAGGTATTACATAGAAGGTGACACTATTGAAAGTACGTTTGCCAAAGATGTATCCAAAATTTTTGCTGTTAGCGATAATTTAGCAAACAATAGATTGGTGGAATTCTTAGGATTTGAAGCCATCAATGAGAGTTTAAACAATAAAAAAATATCACCTGTTAGACTTAGCCACAGATTAGGTTATCATTCAGATGATTTAAGAACAAAGCCCTTAATTATCTATTTAAACGATTCAACAACGGGCATTACTAATTCATTACTCAACAAAACACCTAAAAAGTTAGAACTGTTAGATATTGAAAAGGGCGTAGGTTATTATGAAGATGAAGAGTTAATTAAAGAACCATTCGATTTTAGTTTGAAAAACTATTACCCTATTCAATCGCAACACAACTTGTTAAAAAGGGTAGTATTTCCTCAAAAGTATAAAGCATCAGAACAATTTGATCTTAGTAATGAACAGCGTGAGCATTTATTAACAGCAATGCATACCGTTCCTCAAAAAGCAGGTTATGACCCAACCACATATTACGATGGCTATTGTAAGTTTTTCATCTATGGCGACACTAAGAAAGACATTCCCCAGCATATTGAAATTTATAATAAAGTAGGATTTGCCTACGGTACGCTAACCGATTGCGCATATATTAAAGACACAGAAAAGAATATCGACTTTCTTTTAACCGCAACAATTTTAGTGAACAAAGACGGTATCTTCAATGACGATGCTTATGAGTATGACGAAATCGGAATTCCGTTTTTAGCACAATTAGGAAGAGAGATCTACCAACAAGAAGTAAATCGAAATCAACATTAGAAACAGCAAGCTGATTATGCAAGACAACACCAATAAAACTAGAATAAACAAATACCTTAGCGAAGCTGGTTATTGCTCACGTAGGGCTGCAGATAAATTGATTGATCAAGGTAGAGTAACCATAAACGGAGAAGTGCCAGAAATGGGAACTAAAATATCAGCCGGTGATGTTGTTAAAGTTGATGGAGAACTAATTAAAGGACCTAAGGGAAAATCTACGTATTTGGCATTCAACAAACCCATAGGTATTGTTTGTACTACAGATACAGGTGTAGAAAAGGATAATATTATAGATTACATTAACTACCCAAAGCGTATTTTTCCAATTGGGAGATTAGACAAACCAAGTGAGGGACTTATTTTTTTAACCGATGATGGCGATATCGTAAACAAGATTCTACGCGCACGTAACAATCATGAGAAAGAGTATTTGGTAACGGTAGATAAACCTATTACAATAGATTTTTTAAATAGGATGAGAAAAGGAATTCCCATTCTTGATCAAGTAACCAGGGAATGTGAAGTTTTTGAAGTAAGTACGTATCAATTCAGGATCATTCTAACTCAAGGTCTAAACAGACAAATTCGTAGAATGTGCGAATATTTAGATTATAGGGTAAAGAAGTTGAAACGCATTAGAATTATGAACGTGCAGTTAGATGTACCCGTTGGAAAATGGCGTGATCTTACCGAAGAAGAATTAAAGGAAATCAACAGGCTGGTAAGTACCTCATCTAAAACATTTGACGGCAAAAAGTAATTTTGCCATATTATCCAACACTAATGATTTAACAGTAAAAAGCCCTTTAATTCGTTATTAATCACTACCTTATAAAGAAAAGATTCGTTATGCTACAAGAGTACAAATTTTCATTTAAGAACCATTCCATAAAGTATTTATTGGTATTTCTTTTTTCAATAGGAATAGGAGCAAATACCATGTGGGCACAAACTATTAATTACACCGAATACACCGGTGAAGTTTTAGACGCTGATAGTAAGAAACCATTAATTTTCGCAACACTAACCGTTGACAACACCAATGTAACCACCATCACCAACTCTGAAGGTCAGTTTTCGCTGAAAGTTCCAAATGAGTACACTGTGAACAACTTAACTATTGCCTTTTTAGGATATAAAACGAAACAAATTGCCATTACTGAATTAGAGGAAAAGAAGAACAAAATCTTCATGACAGAATTTGTTATGGCTTTATCAGAGGCAAGTATAGATGCCCCAAATGATGCTGAAGCCTTGGTAAAGGAGACACTGAACAAAAAAGGGGACAATTATTTAAATGAAAGTACTGTAATGACCGCCTTTTACCGAGAAACTATTAAAAAAAGAAGAACGAACGTAAGTCTTTCCGAAGCGGTAGTGAATATTTACAAAACTCCGTATTCATCTAAAAAGACAGATGCACTGGAACTTTATAAGGCACGAAAAAGTACTGACTACACTAAGTTAGATACTGTTGCTTTAAAACTACAAGGAGGACCGTTCAATACGTTGTTCGTAGACATGGTAAAATACCCTAACTACATTTTTACTCCGAAGACATTAGCGTATTATGATTTCTCATTTGACACTTCTACACGAGTAAATGATCAACTAATTTATGTTATTGATTTCAAGCAAAAGCCTGAAATTATAGACCCATTATATAACGGTAAATTATATATCGATGCAGAAAACAAGATTTTAACAAGCGCCATTTACTCTCTAAACATTACAGATAAAAGATTGGCATCTCAAATGTTTGTAAGAAGAAAACCAAAAAACGCAGACGTATGGCCAACAGAGGTGTCTTACCGTGTAGACTACAGAGAAAAAGATGGAAAATGGTACTATGGGTATAGCAATGTGCTATTAGAGTTTAAAATAGATTGGGACAAACGCTTATTCAACTCGGTATACAGCATGAATTGTGAAATGGCCATTACAGATTGGGAGAAAAATACCGACAATGCCTTCCCCAAATATAAAGATAGAATGAAGTCTTCCATTATACTAAGTGATGAAGCTATTGGTTTTGCTGATCCAGATTTCTGGGGAGAATACAATATTATTGAACCGGAAAAATCAATAGAATCTGCCATCAAAAAAATACAAAGACAATTACGAAAAGGTAAATCTATCAACGGTACAGCTGCGAGATAGAAAGATTTAAGTAGTGTTTAAAAAGAATCCCTTTGCTATTCTATAACAGAATTACAAAGGGATTTTTATTTATAGTTTTTGAATACCTTATTTAGGCATCACTAAAGCGTCTATAGCGTGTATTACTCCGTTGCTAGCAGCTACATCTGCCATAACTACGGTTGCCATATTCCCTTTTTCATCTTTCAACATTACCTTATCATCGCTAAGTGATAATGTAATCATTCCACCCTGTACTGTTTTAACTGAAAACATACCATCATTTTCACTGATTGCCTTAACCACATCTGCAGCCATGAACTTACCAGCTACTACATGGTAAGTTAAAATACCGGTCAATGCGTCTTTACTTTCTGGCTTTAATAATGTGTCTACAGTTCCTGCTGGCAATGCTTCAAAAGCTGTGTTTACAGGTGCAAAAACAGTAAACGGACCTTCACTATTTAATGTTTCTACCAAATCAGCCGCTTTTACTGCAGCTACCAATGTTGTAAAATTGTCATTTCCTGCTGCAACACCTACAATAGTTTCTGTCTGGGCAGAAATGTTCGTAACAAACAATGTAATTGCACTTAATAATGTAATTTTTAAAATTTTCATAGTTCTTTTTTTTTAGATTTCTGTAAAAGTATAACGGAACTACGAGCAATAGTCTTAAATTTTGTTTAAAGTTTTATTTAAAATATTAAACAATATATAATTTACTATATATCAGCACTTTGAAAATAAATAAATGAGATAAAATTTGATTTATCACGTTTCTTACGTTTAAAATAGAACAGATATAGTTAGAATTCACCCAAAAAAATAATATGAATCACTAATGAAACAGCTATTAAAAAACAAATCCATTACCCTATCTAAATTGGGTAATGGATTTGTAAATAAATTATAGCTAATTAGATTAGTTTGCTACTTCACTAATAAATTTTAATCGATACAATCTTAACTCTTCTTCTTCATACTCACCATCAAATTCGGTCATAGCTTCTTCAAGGTTATCACTATCCGCCTCTAAGAAGTACTCATGTATTTCTTCTTGTTGATCCTCATCTAAAATCTCATCGATCCAATAATTCAGGTTCAACTTTGTACCGCTATATACAATTTGCTCCATTTCTTTAATAAGATCAGGAATTTCCAATCCTTTTGCCGATGCAATATCAGACAAAGGTAATTTTCTATCTACATTCTGTATAACATATAACTTCAAGGCAGAATTAGCCCCTGTACTTTTAACTACAAGATCATCTGGTCTAATGATTTCATTTTCCTCAACATAAGTGGCAATAAAAGCAATAAATGGCTTACCGTATTTCTTAGCCTTACCTTCTCCTACTCCATGAACATTCAACATTTCTTCATGTGAAATAGGATATTTCAAAGCCATATCCTCCAATGAAGGATCTTGAAAAACTACAAATGGCGGAACACCTATTTTCTTTGCCTGTGCTTTTCGTAAATCTTTTAATTGTTTTAATAATTTTTCATCGGCAATACCGCCAGATTTAGCGGCACCAACAATAGCATTATCATTTTCAGCATTGTAAACGTGATCCTTGGTCATCATAAAAGATGATGGCTTAGTTAAAAACTCCTTACCATTATCCGTTACATGTAATACGCCGTATTGCTCTATCTCTTTTCTCAATAATCCGGCAACCAATGTCTGGCGAATAAGTGCCATCCAATAACTTTTATCCTTATCAGAACCAATTCCAAAAAACTCTTTTTCATTGGTCTTATGTGAAGATATTATTGCATTTGTTTTACCACGCAACGCGTTTACAATCTCTTTAGATTTAAACTTTTCACTTGTACCAGTTACTACCTTAAGCAACTTCTCAACATTATCCTTCGCCTCTTCTTTCTCTTTAGGATTTCTGGTATTGTCATCCATTTCGGCACCTTCACCGTTAACGTCGTCAAATTCCTCTCCAAAATAATGAAGTATAAATTTACGTCTAGACATGGAGGTTTCTGCATAGGCCACCACCTCTTGCAATAAAGCATTTCCTATTTCTTGTTCAGCAACAGGTTTACCAGACATAAACTTCTCTAGCTTTTCAATATCCTTATAAGAATAATAAGCTAAACAATGCCCTTCTCCGCCATCTCGACCAGCTCTTCCTGTTTCTTGATAGTAACTTTCAATACTTTTTGGAATATCATGATGAATAACAAAACGCACATCTGGCTTATCTATCCCCATACCAAAAGCAATGGTAGCGACAACCACATCTACATCTTCCATCAAGAACATATCTTGATATTTAGATCTTGTTTTTGCATCAAAACCTGCATGGTATGGCACAGCACTTACTCCGTTTACCTGCAATACTTGAGCTAACTCTTCTACCTTTTTACGACTAAGGCAATATATAATTCCTGATTTACCAGAATTTTGTTTCACAAAACGGATAATATCCGCTTCTATATTCTCTGTTTTGGTACGTACTTCGTAAAATAAATTAGGTCGGTTAAAAGAAGCTTTAAAAAGCTTTGCCCCACCTATACCTAAATTCTTAATTATATCTTCTTGAACCTTTGGGGTTGCCGTTGCTGTAAGTCCGATGATAGGAATATCATCTCCTAATCGTGCAACTATAGATTTCAAATTTCTATACTCAGGTCTAAAATCATGACCCCATTCAGATATACAATGCGCTTCATCTACAGCTACAAACGAGACCTTTACTGAACGTAGAAATTCTACATTCTCTTCTTTTGTCAAAGATTCTGGTGCAACATACAGTAGTTTAGTGACTCCATTTGTTATATCTTCTTTCACCTGTTTTATCTCCCCTTTGTTCAATGAGGAATTTAAAACATGGGCTATTCCTACCTCAGAAGAAACCCCACGTATGGCATCTACTTGATTCTTCATTAAAGCGATCAACGGAGATACGATAATTGCAGTACCCTCTTGCATAAGGGCAGGTAACTGGTAACACATAGATTTACCACCACCAGTTGGCATGATTACAAACGTATTATTCTGTTTTAAAACATTTTTAATTACCTCTTCTTGAAGTCCTTTAAACTGAGAAAAACCAAAATATTTTTTTAATGAGGAATGTAAATCGATATTGTCAAATTCTTTACTGTCTGTCACATTTTACATTTAAGGGGACACTACTTACTTTAAAATTTTATAAGCGAACAAAATTACAAATTGCCTAGCTAGGCGTTTCTAAATTATTATGCGATAATCGGCATTTAAAATTAAGTTTGTTTAATTTTGTCATCTTAAAGATAATACATTCTTTTAGGAATACAATCCATAATTTGAATAATAGATTGATTGCAACGGACACCATTATTGGCTTAGCAAGAAAAACCATTGAAACTGAGCGTGATGCTATAGCACAACTTTCCTCACTTTTAACCGATGATTTTGCTAGCATCGTAAACTGCATTATTGAAGCAAAAGGACGCGTAATAATTTCAGGCATCGGTAAGAGTGCTATCATTGCCACCAAAATTGTAGCTACCCTGAATTCTACAGGTACTCCCGCAATTTTCATGCATGCCGGAGATGCCATTCATGGAGACCTGGGAACCGTACAGGACAATGACGTTGTTATCTGTATTTCAAACAGTGGAAATACACCAGAAATAAAGATGTTGGTTCCGCTCATAAAAAGAGGTACGAACAAGCTAATTGCCATGACGGGGAACACCGATTCTTTTTTGGCAAAACAAGCAGATTTTATTTTAAATACCCATGTGGACAAGGAAGCTTGCCCTAACGGACTAGCTCCTACAACAAGTACTACAGCTCAATTAGTTATGGGTGATGCACTTGCAATTGTACTTTTGGAAATTAAAGGATTTAGCAGTTCTGATTTTGCAAAATACCATCCTGGTGGATCTTTAGGTAAGAGATTATATTTAAGAGTTGCAGACTTGGTAAGTAAAAATCAAGTCCCACAAGTTCAAAAAGATGAAGAGGTCAAAAAAGTAATTATTGAAATCTCTAAAAAAATGTTGGGCGTAACAGCTGTACTTGATGGCAAAAAAGTTGTTGGTATCGTAACCGATGGCGATATTAGACGCATGCTAAACAAACATGACAACATTAAAGGTTTGACTGCAGAAGACATCATGACTACAAACCCTAAGACCATACCTGCAAACACCTTGGCTATTAAGGCTTTAGAACACATGCAAAAAAAGGGAATATCACAATTGTTAGCCATGGATGAAGATACATATGTTGGCGTTATCCATTTACATAATTTAATAAACGAAGGTATTTTATAATGAGTTCCAAAACTACCACGCCACCGAATGAGATGTCATTTCTTGATCATTTAGAAGAACTAAGATGGCATTTAATAAGATCCGTATTGGCAGTTGTTATCATAGGAAGTGTTGCCTTTTTAATGAAAGGTTTCATTTTTGACACTATAATATTCGGACCAAAAAACATGAACTTCCCCACGTATCGCTTCTTTTGTGATATTGCTACGTGGTTGAATCAAGTGCAATCTTTTACGGTAATAGATTCCTCTTTCTGTGCCGATGAATTTCCGTTTACCATTCAAAGTCGAGAAATGGGCGGACAATTTTCTGCCCACATTTGGACTTCCATTTGGGCAGGGGTTATTCTTGGATTTCCCTACATATTATATGAAATGTGGAAATTTATTAGTCCGGGGCTACATGCCAACGAACGCAAGAACTCCCGCGGCTTTATATTAATTGCATCTATCTTATTTTTTATAGGAGTTTTATTTGGATACTACATTGTAGCGCCACTTTCAATTAACTTCCTAGGGTCTTATGTTGTTAGTGACTCCGTTTTAAACGAGTTCGATTTGGACTCTTATATTGGGACATTAAAAATATCCGTACTTGCTTGTGGTATATTATTTGAACTACCGATCATCATTTTCTTTTTAACTAAAGTAGGTTTAGTTACACCTGAACTGATGAAGAAGTACAGAAAAATAGCCTTGGTAGTTGTTTTGATACTTTCTGCAGTAATTACACCACCAGACGTTACAAGTCAGATTATAGTTGCCATACCGGTAATTGTACTATACCAGATAAGTATTTTTATATCTGCGATGGTATTGAGAAAAGAAAGAAAAAAAGCTGAAAAAGAAAAAAAGAAAAATAGAAATGTCAAACCAAATTGAAGAATTTAATGCCTACCGTTCTAAGATGAACGATAAGTTACTGGCAGATAACAATAAAGTTGTAAAACGTATATTTAATTTAGATACCAATGCATTTGCTGCAGGTGCTTTAGATGTTAAAACCAAAGAATTATTAGGTCTTGTTGCGTCAACCGTATTGCGTTGCGACGATTGTGTAAAATACCATTTAGAAAGTTCTTACAACGAAGGCGTTTCTAAAGAAGAGGTCATGGAAACTTTAAGTATTGCCACTTTAGTTGGCGGTACCATTGTAATTCCACATTTGAGAAGAGCTTATGAATATTGGGAAGAATTAGAAAACCAACAAGGTTAAAAAATCGCCAATTACTTTTCTAACAGACCAATAACCAATAGATTTGAAAACATGAAGTTACGTGCCGACAATATTATGAAGTCCTACAGAGGTCGTAGGGTGGTTAAAGGAATTTCTCTTGAAGTTAATCAAGGTGAAATTGTAGGGTTACTTGGACCTAACGGTGCCGGTAAGACCACTTCCTTTTATATGATCGTTGGGCTTGTAAAACCCAATGGCGGCAGCATCTATTTAGATGATATGGAAATCACCAAATTTCCTATGTACAAGAGAGCACAAAATGGTATTGGGTACTTGGCACAAGAAGCATCTGTCTTTAGAAAGCTAAGTATTGAAAAGAATATTTTAAGCGTACTTCAATTGACAAAATTGAGCAAAAAAGAGCAACACATGAAAATGGAGTCGCTTATAGAGGAGTTCGGTTTAGGTCATATACGCAAAAGTCGTGGTGACTTATTATCAGGTGGTGAGCGAAGAAGAACAGAAATCGCTAGAGCTTTGGCTACGGATCCAAAATTTATTTTGCTAGATGAACCTTTCGCCGGGGTAGATCCCGTGGCCGTAGAGGATATTCAACGTATTGTAGCGCAGTTAAAAGACAAAAACATTGGAATACTTATTACAGACCACAACGTACAGGAAACGCTTGCTATTACAGAGCGTTCTTACCTAATGTTTGAAGGTGGTATTCTAAAATCAGGAGAACCAGAAGAATTAGCTGCAGATGAAATGGTACGTAAAGTTTATCTGGGTCAGAACTTTGAACTAAGAAAGAAGAAATTGGATTTTTAATGAGTACCATACCTACTCTATTTCCTTATACTTTTTAAGATTATATAATCCCCAGCCAAAGAATATCAATTCTAAAATTAATGCTGGTGTAAATAACGATGAAATTCCATCAAAAATAGTACTTACTATTCTACCAAAAGAAATTCCGCCCATAAAGAGCACATTACATAAGGTTGCTGCATACCAAAGTTTCGTTTTATAGGACCCCAATATCCAAAACAGCCCTACACCCATATAAATACCCATTACCGCACGTAGCATATTCTTTAGCTCCAAATCAACCACTTCAAAACCCAAAAGTTCGGGCATAATATATGTTGGATGGCCACCATAAACTACACCGGCTATAATAACAACAACCCCTGATAATAATAAATTAAGATTTTTTGGAATCGTCATATCCTGATTTGCCATAAAGTTGAAAATATCTAAATGCTGCTATTCCACCAATAAATGAAAACAGGGCTAGCATCCAGAATACCTGCTGATGCCCTTCTAAGCCAGGTGATGCATCTAACAAATAGCCCATTGCCGGACCAGCAAAAATATCGGGAGTATACCCTATCAACGAAATTAACCCAACCGCAGTTCCAGTTAATACCAAGGGAATTCTTCCGCTTTGCATCACCGCAAAGTATAAAGAACGAATAGCATACACGCCCAATGCCACAATCATGATAGAGAACAAGAATACGAAATAAGAAACATTGGCAACCATACCCGATGCGAACAACAAAGAACCTAACAGTGCAACAACAAAACCTATCAATAGAAATAGAGTTGGTCTAGAACGGTCTGCTATCACACCTATAAAAATACCCACTACCGGTCTTGCGAATAATAAAAAGGTACCTACTTCTGCAGATTCCACCTCATTGTACAACATTACATCTTGCGCATAAAGCGAAAAAATATCGGTGATTTTATAACCTACGTAAGCACATAGAATTATAATCATTAGTAGTAAAACTGAAGGTAAACGTAGTACTTCTTTAATTTGAGAAACGGTGATTCTTTCTACGACAATCTCGTTTTCAAGGCTTTCAGGTAATCTCATAAAAAACCAGACCAGAACACCTACAATAGATACTATAGCTGCAGAGGTCAATATTACATACCGAAAAGCAAACCTACTTTCTTCCAAAGTGGCAACTTCTAGATCTGCCGACATAAAGTGAGAAAAAACAAGCACTCCCAATGTTCCAAATAGTGCCCCTACCAATCCCCTACCGCCATCTAAAAAACCAAAAGCTTTGCCTTGTGAACTTTGACCTCCCCACACTCGGGTAGCTTTTATCATAGGCGACCAAAACAAGAAAATTGTAGTAAAACCCCAAAAGCCGTAAAGTACTTGCAAGGTTAAATAGTCTGGGAATGTAGCAAAGACCAATCCGCCAAGAGCGGTCATCCAAAGCGCAATGGCTATTAATTTTCTTGGCTGAAATTTATCGGCTAAAGGCCCTCCTAATAAATAAGAAATCAATGCAACAAAGCCATACACGGAAAAACACAAACCCAACGAAACATTATCAAGTTCAAACACTTTTAAAACGGTAGGTCTAAAAACACGCTGTAATACAAAAGGTAAAATAAAGACGCTCTCCCCTGCTAAAATCAATAACAACAGATAATACCAAGGCGTTTTTTCGGGGTCTTTCATTTTTCTCTTATCGGAATCCAAACCTCTTCTTCTGAGTTTGGATCATTGTTTTTGTATTTAGCTCCCAGTACTTCAAAATGAGGACGGTCATCTAATATATAATCAGAATTGGGTATCCATTCTCCGTAAATCAATTGAAAAAAAGCCTGCGCATTTTGTGCAGTTCCTTTGTAATTGAACACCGCAAACATGCCAGTTTCTAAAATTAAACTATTCATTTCCTCTGGAATGAACTCTAAATTTTCAACCTCAACGCATGCCCATTTTACAAATCTATTTGCAGGAGAAAACGCTTTAAAATAATCTACCGGATATTCTTGTAGAGATATAAAATCATCAGACGACCTATTAGGCACTTCCTTACTTCGCCCTCTGAAATTCTTCCAAAGGTCAAAAGTTTTATTATCGATCAAACTCAATTCCTGAGAAAGACCAATCAATTTTCGTTCTTTACTTTCTACAATTCTTACATCCATCTCCCTAGTATAATAATCAAACATAACCAATTCATTTAAAATCTCGAAAAATAGCAGACTTGTAATCTCCTGTAGTTTCAATAACATAAACATAAAGTTCAACTAACGTTGATTCATCAGAATTAAAACAATTTTGAGGAAACTAAATGACCAGATGAAAACGACGAAAAATACAAGAAGAAATTTTATTCAAAAAACCTTAATGGCTTCCGGAGGATTAATTTTAGCTCCAAACTTTATAAGCTGTAGCGATGATGATGATTTACAAGTTGAATATGACGAATCCCAATTAACGGTACAAAACTTCAATTATGGAGTAGCCAGTTTTGACCCAAGTAGTTCCGGAGTTATTATATGGAGCCGTTTTAATTCCGCAAATGTTGAAATTATCTGGGAAGTTTCTACGCAATCAAATTTCAATAACATATTAAGAACCGGAAAAATAACAACTGAAGATTCTAGGGACAACACTCTGGCCATTGAATTAACAGAGCTAGATCCAGACCAAAAACTATATTATAGATTTATTAGTACAACAGACAATTCAATTTCCGTTGTGGGTGAAACCATCACATTACCTACGGATGCCACTCAAGCTAAATTAGCAGTATGCTCTTGTTCAAATTACCAAGCAGGTCTTTTTAATGTGTATGATGCCATGGCAAATTCAGATGCAGATATCATTGTGCACTTAGGTGATTACTTCTACGAATATGGCGCCGGTGGATACGGTTCTACAGAAGAGAACGCTTTCTTAAACCGTTTTCATGAACCTGCGGGAGAAATCATTTCTCTAGATGATTACAGAACTAGATACAAGCAATATAGATCAGATGCTTCTTTACAATTAGCCCACCAAAAGAAACCGTTCATTTGTGTTTGGGACGATCATGAAATTGCCAATGACACCTATAAAGAAGGAGCAGAAAATCATGATGAAGCCACTGAAGGCAGTTTTGAAGTCAGAAAGCAAAATGCTTTACAAGCATATAGCGAGTTTTTACCTTTCTCCAGAATAGCTGCAGATGACAATAGCATTATTTACCGTTCTGTAAATATTGGTAACCTTGTTAACCTTATTTTAATGGACACCCGTCTAATAGGTAGGGATAAGCAATTGAATATTGGCGATTATTATACAGCAACAGGCTTTGATGCCCTAGCATTTCAAACTGCATTGACAGACCCAAACCGTTCTATAGTAGGAGTAACCCAAAGAGATTGGATTATATCTGAACTAAATAGTAGTTCTGCCAAATGGCAGGTTTTAGGTCAACAAGTACTCATGGGTAAAATGAACATACCTGTGGAGTTATTAACTGCATTTGGTTCTGAAAATTTTGGTGCCATTCTAACAGAACTTGTGACCATCAAGTTAAGATTATTAAATAATGACCCTAGCTTAAGTGCAGAAGAAATTGCGAGAGTAACTACCGTTATACCTTATAATTTAGATGCTTGGGACGGCTACCCAATTGACAGAGAGATTATTTATAGTGCATTGAATGGCAAAAAGATAGTAACTTTTGCCGGCGATACCCATAATGCTTGGCAAAATACGTTGACTTCAGAAAATGGAACGGAAGTAGGTATAGAATTGGCAACATCCTCAATTAGCTCACCAGGCTTTGAAACATATCTTGGCGCAAATTCTTCACCTGAATTAGTTGCAGGTTTCCAAGAAGCATTAGTAGCATTAATAGACGGATTAAATTATTTTGATGCATCAAGAAGAGGATATATGATGACAACATTTACAACTACAGATGTAACGTCTGAATGGATTTTTGTAGACACCTTATTATCAGAAAGCTATTCAACAGAAATAGGATATTCTTTAAGCTATTCCTAAATAATTCTAAAGTAAAATTAAATGTCGTGTTGCATGTTCAACACGACATTTTTTTATAATACCAATAGCCCATGATTACGTAAACCTGTTACTTGCTTAGAATACCAAAACAGCTCAAAATCTTCTAATTGAGATTCGTAATCTTTTTTCAACTGACCATAACTTAAAGGCTTATTCTCAGGTTTCAATTGTTCTAGAGTAGCAAGCAACCATTCTCCTTTATCCTTATCTACTATTATTTCATACATATCTGTCTTTGTATGAAAACCCAATTCTAATTGCTGCCAAGTCATGCCTTTTTTCTTCTTCACACGTTCATTGGCAATAGGCATTGGTCCTATCCATGCTATTTTAGCCGTAGATTTTGTATTCAGAACAAGTTCTTGTTGCAGGCAATTATAGATATAGTCTGCGGAAATCGCTGAAGGTGGAATCTTAAAATCGAACCATTCTTGCAAACTCATATCAAAACCGATACCATGCATAAAATTGAAAAGCGATTTTTTTAATCCGAAACTGAACTTACTGTGGTCAACCCCTGTTTTATCTTTAAAGTCAATATCGTTGTTCGCAAAGCTTATGGTTTTTAAATCTGGCATAACTCCGTATTCTTCCGGATGTAAACCAACGGGACTATGAGCGGTCAATGCAAATTGATGCCAAAAACCAGATTGAATAATACCCAATTCAAACAACTGACGCACCATTTCTAAACTATCAACCGTTTCTTGAATAGTCTGTGTTGGGTAGCCGTACATTAAATAGGAATGCACCATTATGTTGGCTTCGGTAAAATTGCGTGTTACTTGCGCCACTTGCTCAACCGTTACACCTTTATCTATGAGTTTTAACAATCGGTCAGATGCCACTTCCAATCCACCAGAAACTGCAATACAACCCGATGCTTTCAAGAGATAACATAAATCTTGAGTGAAATTCTTTTCAAAACGAATATTCGTCCACCACGTAATGGTCAGGTTTCTTTTAAGTACCTCCAAAGCAAAAGCTTTCATTAAAGAAGGTGGTGCCGCTTCATCCACAAAATGAAATCCGGATTCCCCGGTTTGTTCCACTAATGTTTCTACACGGTCAACCAACAAATTAGCCGCTACAGGTTCGTAAATTTTTATATAATCTAAAGAGATATCGCAGAAAGTACATTTACCCCAATAGCAACCATGAGCCATGGTCAGTTTGTTCCAACGACCATCGCTCCATAAACTGTGCATGGGGTTGGCAATTTCAATGACGGAAATGTAATTGCTTAATTGCAGATCGGCATAATCTGGCGTACCAACATCTTGCTGTTTGTAATCTTGCCTTAAACTATCGTTTTTATAAACGACTTTACCATCCTCTAAAAGAAAAGCACGCTTTAATTCTCCTTCCCCATTGACCACGTATTGATGTACCAATTCTAAAGGAAGCTCTCCATCGTCTAATGTAATAAAATCAAAAAACTCAAATACACGAACATCAGTAAGGCTACGTAGTTCTGTATTTGGGAATCCGCCACCCATAGCAATTTTTACATCAGGATAATTTGCTTTTATAAATTGGGCACAACGAAAAGCACTATATAAATTACCCGGAAAAGGAACCGAAAAACATACCAATTTAGGTTGAACCTCTTCTAACTGTTCTTTTAAAATGGCTAGCGTTAACTCATCAATAAAAGTGGGTTCTTCGTTAAGATGACTATAAAGATCATCGAATGAATTGGCACTGCGTCCTAAACGTTCTGCATACCTACTGAATCCGAAATTTGGGTCTATACATTCTACTATAAAATCTGAAAGATCTTCAAGATATAAGGTTGCCAAATGTTTGGCTTTATCTTGCATACCCATATTACCAAAAGCCCATTCTAAATCATCTAACTGTTCAAAACGAGAAGCTTGTGGCAAAAAATTATCGGTACATAATTGCCTAGCCAAGGTGTCATTTTTTCCTTGCAAAAAGAGAATGACAGCATCTAGGGTTTTCAAGTAATCATTACGAAGCGCGTAAATTCTTTGGCAATTTTCAGTCACTATGGCATCCGAAGAAAAAGCCATGTTAAAAAGTTGCTGAAATGTATCTTTATTAAAGAGTTCTAAAATCACCTCAATCCCTAAATCGGACTGAAAAGAAGAAATACTCTTTGTATTCAAAAAACCTTTAATATAAGCCGTTGCCGGATACGGAGTATTTAATTGGGTAAAAGGTGGTGTTATTAAAAGAAGGTCTTTCACAAGGATTATTTAAAACTTTATTGCTTAATATTATATTAAACATACAATACTCATCCACACATGATATAGTAAATTGCCATCTGACGTATATTATTCTATTGTTACTTTTTGATCTGATTTTGTAATCATTTTCATCTTCATAGTCATATTATCATTAATCTCAATGGTCATATCCATTGGTAATTCAGATGTGTATTGTACAATATAATTTTCTTTTATATCAAATGATGATGTTCCTACCCCATCACCGCTTGCCATCATGTTTAACTGATCTTGACTCATATCCAAACTTAAAGATTGATTAATATCAAAAAATGCTAAACCGTCTTTTATTTCCGTAAGCAAATATTCCATATCAATTTTAACTGAAATTGGTCTCATTCCTTCCAAAGGTATTGCCATTGGAATTTCACTATTAAATACATCACCAACCATCATTGGTTCATCAGGAAATTTTATTGCTGCTTGGACATTTTCCAATGTAACTTTCAACACATCTCTCATCTGCTGCGTAACATTCTCCCCTAGTATACTATCTATCTTAAATTTATTTTCTACGTCATATTTTCCTAAAATTTTCATATCAGAAAATGGAAGTTCCTCTGAGCTGGTTTTTCCATTTATAGTTTTTGTAGAAATCATTTTACCATATTCTAGCTTAGCTAAAAACTCTCCATTTTCATCAAGATCATATGTAGTTATCTCTGTTGACAAATCCGTAATTTCTTCAGTAACGATTGGCAATTCAAGCCCTCTACTTTTCATTTGATCAATTATCTCCTTATCGGCAATGAATTCGATTTCACCAGATGATGAAGATTTAATATGGCTTTTATATATCTTATTAGGCTTAAATTTAGCTTCAAAAACAATACTTTCTTGAGCTAAACTTGAAATCGACATTAAAAGAAGTAAAAAGAGATTTAGTATTTTTTTCATTATTTATTATTAGGGAAAAAGAAAAATGCAAAACAAAGATAATGGTTACTCTACTCATTATTCAATATCTCGCGCACGGCCTGCTGATATGCTCTGGGATTATTAGCCTTTTTTATCTTTTTGAATGCCTTATGTGGATTGGAAGTTGAAAGTGCAAAGTATTCCCAGAAACCCCGCATTTTCATTTTTATAGGTGTTGGCCCTGATAATGCTTCATCATATTGCTGATAGATGGTGTCGTGAAATTCCGAAAAAATCTTCCAACGGTCTTTTGGATATTTCGTCGTATTGTTTTTAATCATACTTGGCAGAAATGGGTCGGCAATTAAACCTCTACCCATCATAAAGTTTTCAACTGTGGGAAAGCGCTCTTTCATTTCTTGAAACTTCGCTACTGTAGTAATATCGCCGTTATAGTATAATGTATGTTTAGTGCTATCAACACACTTCTGAAAAGCATCAAGATCTACTCCACCCTTATACAATTGCTTTCCAATACGTGCGTGAATAGCAATATTCTTTAACGGGTAGGTATCTAGAATAGGAAAAACATCTAATATCTCTTCTGCATTTTCATACCCCATTCTCATTTTCATAGAAACCACCACATCGGTTTCTTCATGAGCTCGTTTTAAAATATGATCTATTTTTTCGGGATTACAAATGAGTCCGCTACCCATACCTTGTTTGGTTACCATTGGGTAAGGGCAACCTAAATTCCAGTTCAATTCCTTGTAACCTAAACTCTGAATATATTTTACCACAAACAAAAATTCATCGGCATCTCCGGTCATTACCTGTGGTATTACTTCTAAGGTAGTATTATTCTCTGGCTGTAAATCTTTCTGATAGGAGTTCTTAATCACCATTTTACCGTTTAAGCGAATGTATGGCGCATAAAAAGTATCGATACCTCCAAAATACTTATGGAATGCATTTCGGAATCTAAAATCGGTAAAGCCCTGTAATGGGGATGATAATAAGGTAATTGACATGTATAGATTACTGGGTTTGATGCAAACCTTTCAGTTTTGCAACAACAGATTCAGCTGCAAAAATAGCGCCTTCCATGTAACCAGAGTGATGTTTTGATGTTTCTGCACCAGAAATAAACAATTTATTATCAAATAAGGGTACTTGATACATTACATGACCTCCGTTTTGATGCGGAAACAAATTATCTGCTTGCCTATGAGATTTGGTAAACTCTTCATTATACCAAGCCGTTTCATGATACGATTCATATTTTAGGGCATCATCCCCAAAAACCAATTTCAATTGTGCCTCGATTTTTTCAATTCGTTGTTCTTTAGTAAAACGAGCACAGCTACCAGAAGCAAAACCGACTAAGGCGTACGACTCATTTTCTAGATTAGATTGATCGTAAAACTCGGTAAGCGGACCAACATTACTAAATATCGTACCCGATTTACCTTGCGCTCTCCAAAACGGCTTTTTATAGGCTAGAGCAACTTTAATGGAATCTTGCATCCAAGTATGAGTTTGCTCTGCTAATGAAACAAATTCATTAGGTAACTGAGGCGTAAATGTTATTTGATCTATTAATGATGCTGGTGGCAATGTAGTGATAACAATATTTGCATTTAATGTGCGAGAATTTGTTTTCACTTTAACTTCATTATCAATCACATTTATTTCATTGACCTCTTCACTTAAAAAGATGGTATTTGGTTTCAGTTTAGCAGCTATTGAATTGAGTAAATCAATAGTTCCGTTTTTAAATCGGTAACTCGGACTATCATTTGGAACCGCTATTTCTTGTGGTGGTACATTTGAAAATGTTTGAAAATAAGATGTACCGGTCATAAATTGTTCGAAGTACGGAACTTTAAATTCGTCTATAACTTCTGCCAAATGGTAATGAGCCTGATTGAACCAAGTAGCACCCATTTCAACTTTAGTATTTCCAGATTGTAAGGTATGTATTCTACCACCAATTCTATCTCGTGCCTCTAATATTTTGACATCAAAGCCAAGTTCTTGCAACCGATACGCAGCTAACAAACCCGATAATCCTGCGCCGATAATTACTACCGATGTATTCATGTTGTTAAGTTATTCTAATTAAAATAAATGATAAAATAGCTATTGCCAAATTTGTTGAGTACCTAATTTTACTGTCAGTTCCAGTGATTTTATTCCCTTTTTAGGAACATAAATTGAATCGAGAACCTTTTAGGCAGAAAGGTTCTCGACACACTCTATTTTCAATGAAAATATTGTAAAATGAAGCACTCTAACTGACATTATTACTTTTTACACTCATTTGGTAAAAAAATCATCAAAGCTTTGATTGGAGTACGCTAACGGTTACCAATAACTGACCAATATGTCTTTGGCTATGCTCAGCAGCGTGAAATAAGAGACCGATTACGGTAGATGGTAATTTCTTTCTACCCACCGTTCTTTTTTCGGTAAATGAAGTTTCTGGTAACGTTTTAAAATATGCTAAAGCTTCCGCAACCTTTGTTGAAAACTGCTCTTGCAAATCGGCTACTTCAGTGTTTAAATTAAAAGAACCTTCTGCTTTTAGAAATTGAAACTGCTCCTCTGATAACGATTCACCTTTGGCATATGTCAACATTCTGTCCAAAACACCTGTAATATGATTCATATGAAACCCAACAGAAGCTCTACCTGCAGCTTTAGCCCAAAGCAATTCTTTTGGAAAGTCTTGAGTATACTTTTTAAGCTCTCTTTCAGATTGCAATAAAGCATGTGCGGCTGGTTGCAACAAATCTGGCACACCTTGAATAGGTCCGCTTAACCAAAATTCATATTCTTCATTTTCCATAATCAATCTTCCTAAATAATTCTATTTTTAAAGTCTCTCTTGTATAGCTGAACTTACTACGTAAAACAGAATAATTAAAGGAATTGCCATGAACTTCATGGTAACGATAAGCACTAAGCTAATTATCAAAAAGATATAACGCATAGCATTATCCTTGAAGCTAGTATTCTTGAATTTTAAAGCAAAAAGCGGCAAATTAGCATTTAACAGATAGGCACTTACTAAAGTTAAGATGATTAAGAACCACTGATTAAGTATAAGGCTATTTAAAAAATCATTGTTTTGATACAGAAGAATTAATGGTAATGACAAAATTAAAAGTGCATTTGCAGGAGTTGGTAGACCTATAAAAGAAGACGTCTGATTTTCATCGATATTAAATTTCGCTAATCGGTATCCAGAAGCCATTGTCACTATAAATCCAAAAAACGGTACCAAATGAATGTATTGAAATTTACCTGCCTCCATAAAAAAGTGAGCACCATCTCCCCATCCGCTAGTTTGAGACATTGCCAGTAATTGAAACATGACAACACCAGGCACAAGTCCGCTCGTAATCATATCCGCCAGAGAATCTAACTGTAAGCCCAGTTCACTTTTTACATCTAAAACACGCGCAGCCAATCCGTCAAAAAAATCAAAGAAAATACCTAGTGCAACAAATATAGCTGCAAGTTCTAATTTATTCATGACAGCGAACATAGTAGCCACGCAGCCACAGAACACGTTCAAAAGAGTAATAAAATTGGGTATATGTTTTTTCATAATCTTCGGTCTATAATCACAATCTCAAAAAGGCAGAAAACCTTATCTCAATTATTGCTCTAAATTAATATAATTATATGGTGGTATTGGTATTCTGAGTTAAAAAGCTATTAGACCACTCATATTCGGTAACGTTTTAGAAGTTACCCATTGAAATTAGGCAAGTACAACAATCAAATTTACAATCACTTAAACACATGGTATTAAAATAAAAACTACCTTTTAAAGGGTCATATCACAAATTAGTTCTCAAATGAAAAATATTATGCATGCATAGTATTGTTTAGTTGATATTTTAGAATTAAATTATAGCCTTTGTAACAATTTCAGAGAAAAATTGAAGTTTTATAACAAATATTTACAAATACTAACCATTAAATACATTGCCAAAAAATGAAAATTAAGAAGGTTTTAGTAGCCAACAGAAGTGAAATTGCAATTCGTGTATTACGTGCCTGTACAGAGCTAAACATTAAAACAGTTGCCATTTATACTTATGAAGACCGCTATTCTCAACACCGGAACAAAGCCGATGAATCTTACCAAATAGGTGAAGACAATCAGCCATTAAAACCTTATTTGGACATTCCGCAGATTATAGCTTTGGCAAAGGCTAAAAATGTAGACGCCATTCACCCAGGATACGGCTTCTTATCTGAAAACTCAGAATTTGCAAGACAATGTGCCGCCAATGATATTATTTTTATTGGTCCAGATCCAAAAGTGATGGATGCTCTTGGGGATAAAATTACCGCCAAAAAAGTTGCTGTAAAATGTAATGTTCCCATTATTGAAAGCAATAAAAAGAAACTGACATCTTTAAAAGTCGCATTGGCTGAAGCCGCAACCATAGGATACCCGATAATGCTAAAAGCTGCCTCCGGTGGTGGTGGCCGTGGTATGCGAATCATTAGAAAAGATGAAGATCTAGAAATGAATTTCGATTCTGCCCGTAACGAAGCATTAAACGCTTTTGGCGATGACACTATGTTTCTTGAAAAATATGTAGAAGACCCTAAACATATAGAAGTACAGATCGTAGCCGATAACCACGGAAATATTCGCCACTTGCATGAACGTGACTGTTCAGTTCAGCGTCGTCATCAAAAAGTGGTAGAAATTGCACCTTCGCATAATGTTAGTGAAGAAGTAAAACAGAATCTTTACAAATATGCCGTTGACATTGCCAAAGAGGTCAACTATAACAATATTGGTACGGTAGAGTTTTTAGTAGATCCTGATGACAACATATATTTTATTGAAGTAAACCCAAGAATACAAGTTGAACATACGGTTACAGAAATGGTTACTGGTATTGATCTGGTAAAAACACAGATATTCGTTGCCGGCAATTACAAATTAGATAGCCAGCAAATAAAAATATATGGTCAAGAGACCATTGCTACTTATGGCTTTGCCCTTCAATGTAGATTAACTACTGAAGACCCGGTTAATAATTTTACCCCAGATTACGGCACAGTGACTACGTATAGAAGTGCCTCTGGTATGGGTATTCGTTTAGATGCAGGTAGTATTTACCAAGGTTATCAGGTGAGTCCGTTTTTCGATTCCATGTTGGTAAAAGTATCATCTCACGGTAGAACACTAGATGGCGCCACCCGTAAAATGGTACGGGCATTAAAAGAGTTTAGAATTAGAGGTGTTGAAACCAATATTCATTTCTTACAGAATGTAATTCAGCATCCTACTTTTAAGGATGGCAAGGTTACCGTAAACTTTATACAGAACACCCCTGCCCTATTTGATATAAAACTTTCTCAAGATAGAACCTCTAAGGTGGTAAACTTTTTGGCAGAAGTAATTGTCAATGGTAATTCTGATGTCAAATATATAGACGAAAACAAAGTCTTTAGAAACGCTAAGGTTCCAAAATTCAATCCGTTAGAAGCACATCCCAAGGGAACAAAAGATATGCTGACCGAAATGGGTCCAGAGAAATTTTGTGCTTGGTTAATGGATGAAAAGAAGATTCATTATACGGACACCACCATGCGCGATGCCCATCAATCTTTATTGGCAACAAGAATGCGTACGTATGATATGTTGCGCGTAGCGGAGAGTTATGCCAAAAATCACCCAAACACATTTAGTATGGAAGTTTGGGGCGGTGCAACTTTTGATGTGAGTATGCGATTCTTACATGAGAGTCCGTGGACTAGGCTACGTGAACTACGCAAAGCTGTACCTAATATATTATTTCAAATGCTTCTTAGAGGCTCTAACGGAGTTGGTTACAAAGCATACCCAGATAACTTGATTGAAAAATTCGTTGAGAAATCTTGGGAAAACGGTGTAGATATATTCAGGATTTTTGATTCGCTCAATTGGGTGAAAGCTATGGAACCTAGTATTAACTATGTACGCAATAAAACTGGCGGTATTGCCGAAGCAGCGTTGAGTTATACGGGAGATATTCTTGATGTAAACGAAACCAAATACAACTTAAAATATTACACGCAGCTTGCAAAAGACCTAGAAAATGCCGGTGCGCATATGATTGCCATAAAAGATATGGCGGGACTTTTAAAGCCCTATGCTGCTACGGAATTGGTAACCGCGTTAAAAGACACGGTAAAGCTTCCTATTCATTTACATACACATGATACTTCTTCACTACAAACAACTACCTACTTAAAAGCAATTGAAGCAGGCGTTGATGTGGTTGATGTTGCATTGGGCGGATTATCCGGCTTAACATCTCAGCCCAACTTTAATTCGGTAGTTGAAATGATGAAGGGTCAGCCAAGGGCAAATGAGTTTGATATGCCGAAGCTGAATCAGTTTTCTAACTATTGGGAAGATACAAGAGAGTTATACTACCCCTTTGAATCCGGATTGAAATCTGGTACCGCAGAAGTGTATGGTCATGAAATACCTGGTGGGCAGTATTCAAACTTACGTCCGCAAGCAACAGCATTAGGTCTTGGCGATAGATTTGATGAAGTAAAGAAAATGTATGCCGATGTCAATAAACTTTTTGGAAACCTGATCAAGGTAACTCCAAGTTCCAAAGTTGTTGGCGATATGGCTATATTTTTGGTTACGAACGAACTTACTACAGAAGACGTAATGACACGTGGTGAGGAAATATCGTTCCCAGATTCTGTAATTAGTTTCTTTATGGGAGATTTAGGTCAGCCCGTTGGCGGATTTCCTAAAAAGCTTCAAAAGATTATTCTAAAAAACAAGAAGCCTTATACAAATAGACCGAATGCTCATCTAGCACCAACAGATTTTGACAAGGAATTTAAAGCCTTTAAAAAGAAGTTTCAAAAAGGATTTACACGTGCTATAGAAATGGAAGATTTTCTTTCGTATACCTTATACCCAAAAGTGTTTGAAAAAGCACATGAAAATTATAAACTATACGGTAACCTAGCATTGGTACAAACAAAGCATTTCTTCTATGGCATGAAACTTCGTGAAGAAACCTTAATAGAATTAGAACCGGGTAAGACGGTAATCGTAAGATTACTTTCTGTAGGTATACCGAATGAATTAGGTATGAGAACCGTATTCTTTCAGGTAAACGGTGAGAATAGATTCGTTGATGTTTTAGATACTTCTTTGAATTTAAAAATTGAAGAAAACGAAAAAATAGACCCAGCAAATGATGATCAAATTGGGGCGCCACTACAAGGATCCCTTTACAAAGTTTTGGTCAAGAAAGGCCAAGAAGTAAAAGAGAACGACCCATTATTCGTTATTGAAGCCATGAAAATGGAAACTACGGTTACCGCATTTAAAGCTGGTAAAGTAGCATCAATTAGTTTAAAAGAAGGTAGTATGGTAAAGCAAGATGATTTGGTGGTAACCATTTCATAAGTTCAGTAGTATTTTTTTAGCACATATTTCTAAAGCCACCTATTTTAGGTGGCTTTTGTTTTATTAGACCCTACAACTACGTCATCACAGTCTTTCACAAAAATTTAAAAAATCCAACCTACTTCAAGTCTGTTATTATTTGCATCTTTGCAGTTGCTATGAACTAGTAAAGGTATGTTCAGAAAAATCACATTTCTTTTAGTACTCTTTTTTACTGCATTTTTGGGTCTTGCTCAAAATGCACAACTATCACCATTATCAAAAATCAGCTTATTGACCGTTGGTACAGGTGAAGATTTAGCAGCCAAATTTGGGCATAGCGCTATAAGACTGCAAGATCCTACTTTAGGTATTGATGAAGTATACGGTTACGGAACTTACGATTTTGAAGATCCTAATTTCTATCTGAACTTTACACGTGGTAAACTATCATACACCATTTCTAGAATTCCGTTCAAGTATTTTGAATACTCTTACCAACAAGAAAAACGATGGATAAGGGAACAAGAGCTAGATGTCAATTTAGAACAGCGCAATAATATTATCACTTTTTTAGAGCACAACTTACTGCCCGAGAACAAGAAGTATAAGTATGACTTTTTGTTCGATAATTGTGCCACTAGAATACCTCTGGTATTTGAAAAAACTTTGGGTAATACCTTTAAATTCGATTATAACCACCTAGAAGAGCAATTAACATTTAGGGAGTTGATTCGTCTAAAATTGAATCCGAATTCGTGGTCCAATTTTGGTATTGATTTAGCTTTAGGCTCTGTAATTGATAGAGAGGCAACGCCTTATGAGCATTTGTTCTTACCTATTTATGTGTATGAGCAAATGAAGCACACCACATTAGATGGCAAACCTATTGTTAAAAAGGAAACTGTATTATTAGACATTCCAGAACAAGAAGATAGGTCTCCCCTATTTTTAACACCTTTATTTTGGCTAAGCATAGTATTGCTTTTGGTCTGTTACATTACGTATACGGATTATAAAAATCTCCGCAGAAATAAATGGTTAGACTTCGGGTTATTTATTGTTACCGGACTAGCAGGTGTACTTATATTGTTCCTGTGGTTTGCAACAGATCATTTAGCCACCAAAGCCAATTTCAATTCCCTTTGGGCATTTGCACCGAATATTATCATAGCATTTATAGTAATCAAAAAACAGGTTCCGTCATGGATAATTACTTACATCATATTTTTAACCATATTATTGGGTATCACCTGTATACTGTGGATGTTTAAAATTCAAGTGTTTTCCATATTATTAATCATCGTTTTACTAGCATTAGCTATTCGCTACGTTTTCCTCATTTATTATTTTAAGAGTAAACAACTAAGTAAAAAATAAAATTAAGTTACCCTACATGAATCTACTTACCGTTGAAAATATTTCGAAAGCCTATGGCGAACATGTTCTTTTTGACAACCTATCTTTTGGTATCAACAAAGACCAAAAAATTGCCTTAATCGCTAAAAACGGTACAGGAAAAACATCGATTCTTAATATACTATCGGGTGCAGACACACCAGATAGTGGACAAGTAAATTACCGTAAATCTACACGGGTTTCCTTTTTGGCACAAGAGCCAGTTATGGACCCAAACCTAACTGTAGAAGAAACTATTTTTGCATCTGACAACGAGGTGTTACAAGTTATCAAAAACTATGAAAAAGCGCTTTTAAATATTGAAGAGTCAGATGCCTACCAAAAAGCATTTGAAGCAATGGACCGCTTTGAAGCTTGGGATTTTGAAACACAATACAAGCAGATTCTATATAAGTTAAAGCTAGATGATTTAAATGCCAAAGTCGGCAAACTATCTGGTGGACAAAAGAAGCGTTTGGCATTGGCTAATGCCCTAATAAATAAACCAGACCTTTTGGTATTAGATGAACCTACCAACCATTTAGATTTAGAAATGATCGAATGGTTAGAAGAGTTTTTTGCGAAAGAAAACATGACCTTGTTTATGGTAACACACGACCGTTATTTTTTGGAACGTGTTTGTAATGAAATCATTGAACTAGAAAACGGAAAACTATATCCATATAAAGGGAATTATAGTTACTATTTAGAAAAGAAAGAAGCGCGTATAGAGCAAGAGGCGGTAGAGCAGCATAAAACAGAGCTTCTCTTTAAGAAGGAATTGGATTGGATGCGCAGGCAACCAAAAGCACGTACCACTAAGTCTAAATCTAGAATAGATGATTTTGCCGTAATTAAAGACAAAGCAAGTCAACGTAGAAAAGACCACAAAGTTCAGTTAGAATTGAACATGGAACGTATGGGAAGCAAAATTCTTGAACTACACAAGATTTCAAAATCTTTTCCGAATAAACCGATTCTTGACAAGTTTGAATATGTATTTCAAAAAGGAGAACGTATTGGCATCATCGGCAAGAACGGTACCGGTAAATCTACCTTCTTAAATATTTTAAGTGGACGCGACCAACCGGACAGCGGTAAAGTAGTTGTGGGGGAAACCATCAAATTTGGGTATTACACTCAAAAAGGTATTGAAATAAAAGAAGGTCAGAAGGTAATCGATGTTATTCGTGAGTTCGGTGATTACATTCCGCTAATGAAAGGCAGACAGATTTCTGCACAGCAGTTATTGGAGCGTTTTCTTTTTGACAGAAAAAAACAGTATGATTTTGTTGATAAGCTAAGTGGTGGTGAGCGTAAACGGTTGTACCTATGTACCATATTGATACAGAATCCTAATTTCTTAATATTAGATGAACCTACCAACGATTTAGATATTGTTACATTGAATGTATTGGAAAGCTTCTTAATGGATTTCCAAGGATGTTTAATGGTGGTTTCTCACGACCGTTACTTTATGGATAAGATTGTAGATCACTTATTTGTATTTAGAGGTGATGCGGTTGTTGAAGATTTTCCTGGCAACTACTCTGATTATAGAGCATATGAAGACAGTCAGATTTTAGAAAAGAGAGAGCAAAAAGAAACGCAAACAACTACCAAGACCAGTTGGAAAGAACCGGATGCTTCGCCAAAAATCTCATATGCAGAACAGCAAGAGTATAAGAAGTTAGAAAGAGAGATTCAAAAATTGGAAAAATCTAAAGTAGTATTACAAGAAAAATTCACTGACAGCTCTTTAAGTGGCGATGATATCAAGAACCTATCCATTGAGCTTAAAGAGGTTACCGATGCCATAGAAACCAAAACAGAACGTTGGTTTGAGCTTTCTGCATTAATGGAAAGTTAGACTTCAATAATCACTAAATTCCAAATAGATTTTATAACTACATAAACCGTAGACGAATGATTTTTACCATTCGTCTACAGTTAAATGATGCCCAACGACGAGCGGCAAAATATGTTTGGGCTTGCCTGTACTTTAGCAGTGTAAAACAAATATTATGAAATCTATTATTCTTTTAACCGCTCTTTTCTTCACATGTTTCTTCGCTCAGGCACAAGCTAACAATGAGAACGTTTCTGTAGAGATTGAAACTGTACAAGTTGAAATGGTTGAAACAATTGAAAGTAATGATATTGTTGTTCCAACTATTGAAACTGAAAACACTATCGAAGTTGCAAGATTGTACAAGAACAAAAACAACAGAGTAATCAAGGCTTTAAAATTTTCAACAAAAATGAACAGCGCTAAACTTTCTTAATACAATAATTCGATTCCCTTTTCGCCCCAAATCTTACCTACCCCATTTCTTACCATTACCTACTTTTTAAATACAAAAACAAATGTCAAGTTCAAGTTCAAGTTCAAACTCAAACTCAAACTCAAACTCAAATTCAAAACTCAAATTCAAACCCAAGCTTAAGTTCAAAAATCTGGTTCAAGCAAACCGTTTAACCTGGCAGCATACATTACTTTACTAATATCTGCAGCATAAACATATAAGCAGGCAGTACCAATAACTACGGTAACTGAGCGAACTATAATATCTAGAGGACAGTTGACTTCTAATTTTCCATGAAATTAATTAACGATGCCTATTTACCATTCGTCTATAGTTAAATGATGGCCAACGACGAGCGGCAAAATATGTTTGGGCTTGCCTGTACTTTAGCATTGTAAAACAAATATTATGAAATCAATTATTCTTTTAACCGCTCTTTTCTTCACATGTTTCTTCGCTCAGGCACAAGCTAACAACGAGAATGTTTCTATTGAGATCGAAACTGTACAAGTAGAGATGGTTCAGACTATTGAAAGTAATGATATGGTTGTTCCAACTATTGAAACTGAAAACACTATTGAAGTTGCTAGATTATATAAGAACAAAAACAATGCAGTAATCAAGGCTTTAAAATTTTCAACGAAATTGAACAGCGCTAAACTTTCTTAATACAATAATTCAATTTCCTTTTCGCCCCACATCCTACCTAACCCATTTCTTACCATTACCTACTTTTTAAAATACAAAAACAAATGTCAAGTTCAAGTTCAAACTCAAACTCAAACTCAAACTCAAAACTAAAATTAAAACCCAAGCTTAAGTTCAAAAATCTGGTTCAAGCTAACCGTTTAAGTTGGCAGCATACATTCCCCTACTAATATCTGCAGGGTAAACACATAAGCAGGCAATACCAATACCTACGGTAACTGAGCGAACTATAATACCTAGAGGACAGTTGACTTCTGATTTTCCATAAAATTAATTAACGATGCCTATTTACCATTCGTCTATAGTTAAATGACGCCCAACGACAAGCGGCAAAATATGTTTGGGCTTGCCTGTACTTTAGCATTGTAAAACAAATATTATGAAATCAATTATTCTTTTAACCGCTCTTTTCTTCACATGTTTCTTCGCTCAGGCACAAGCTAACAATGAGAACGTTTCTGTAGAGATCGAAACTTTACAAGTAGAGATGGTTCAGACTATTGAAAGTAATGATATGGTTGTTCCAACTATTGAAACTGAAAACACTATTGAAGTTGCTAGATTATATAAGAACAAAAACAACAGAGTAATCAAGGCTTTAAAATTCTCAACAAAAATAAACAGCGCTAAACTTTCTTAATACATTAATTCAATTTCCTTTTCGCCCCACATCTTACCTACCCCATTTCTTACCATTACCTACTTTTTAAATACAAAGTCAAATTCAAAAATCAAACTCAAGTTCAATGACAATCTTTACTTTTGACAAAATTTGAAAAGGTAACTAGTGTTTCGTTTTATATCCTATATTAAATTTCTTCTTACGTCTAATAATCAGCACGGAATTCATTCGCCATTTGTGTATGAATACATTACCAACTGTCTTTATAAGAAAAGAGAATTAAAACTTCCCATTACCGCAAAAGTCTTTATTAAGAGTATAGACTACTTTAATTACAAGTCTATCTTTCTTGTGGGTGATTATAACACATCCGAAGAACTCATTAAACAACATTGTTCTAATATATCTACCGTTGAAAATAATCCAGATATTATTCTTGCAAACATCAATGATTTAAAAAGTATAAATCTAAATACGCTATCTAACGACTGCATGCTTCTTTTAGACGGAATACATAAAAACAAAAAAAATCTAGAAATTTGGAAAAATCTTAAAACAGAAAATAATGTTAAGGTCACAATAGATATGTTTTATTGTGGCGCCGTATTTTTTAGAAGAGAACAAGCAAAGGAACATTTTAAAATACGGATATAAACCAGTAATTTTAGACTAAAGCAAATCTTAATGAGCAGTAACACTATATACATTACCCTTGGTGTCGTTTTCGCTATCTACTTAGCCATACGTATTACCAGTAAAGGAAAATCTAAAGACCGCAAATCAAGAAAGTTTATGGGTGATTATGAAAGAAAAAATAAAGGTGGTAAAGAATAAAAGTCAAGCTATTATTTTAAACATTTATGTTAACCACAGTTGAATCTTTACTTCTTTCTAACACTCACTTTCAATGAAAATATATACTAAAACAGGCGATGACGGAACTACCGGACTATTTGGTGGCACACGTGTACCAAAACATCATATACGAATTGACAGTTATGGTACCGTGGATGAGCTAAATTCTTGGATCGGACTCATTAGAGATCAAGATATTGACCCCATATACCAGCATCAACTAATTGCAATACAAGAACATTTGTTTACCGTTGGTGCTATTTTAGCTACCAATCCAGAAAAAGAAATGCTTAAAAATGGTACGGAGCGTTTAAAAATAACAAAAGTAGGTACTACTGAAATCAACTTTTTGGAGGACGCTATTGACCAAATGGATTCGCAATTACCGCAAATGACCCATTTTATTCTACCTGGTGGTCATACAACCGTGTCATACTGTCATATTGCCCGTACAGTATGCAGAAGGGCTGAGCGTATTTCAACTTTATTGCACCAAAATGAACCGTTTGATAAAAATGTGTTATCTTTTATAAATAGACTTTCAGATTATCTCTTTGTATTGGCACGAAAATTGTCCTATGATTTACAAGCAAATGAAATAAAATGGGTTCCTAAAAAAAAGGACTAATAAATCCGTAATTTATTCGTTATCAATTAATAAATGCAGAAAAACATAATGATAAGCTGAAATTTATTACTATTTATTTTGCTGTTTCAATTTAAAAATTACTTTTGCAAAAAATTAAAATCAAAAAATTACTATGTATTGGACATTAGAATTAGCATCTTATTTAAGTGATGCACCTTGGCCGGCAAGTAAAGATGAGTTAATAGATTACTCCATCAGAACTGGAGCCCCTCTTGAAGTTGTAGAAAATTTACAATCTATGGAAGAAGAAGGTGGCGAAATATATGAATCTATCGAAGAGATCTGGCCTGACTATCCAACGGAAGAAGACTACCTCTGGAACGAGGACGAATATTAATATTCGATATCATAATAACTACTAAAAAGTCTCCTCGGAGGCTTTTTTTTTATGTAATTTTGACAGGTTCTTAGGTAATTTGGTCGAAAAATCAAGACTGGAATACCTTTTGCTCTTTAACAGCATCGATTACAATTGTCGATTATAAAATATTTTGAAAGCTATTCTAGCTAATATATTAGTCAGAAAAGCTTCAATTCTAATAGATTAAAATATATGAGTTTCATTAATTCCATCCTAAAGGCATTCGTTGGTGATAAATCACAAAAAGATGTAAAGGAATTACAGCCTTTAGTAGACCAGATAAAGTCGTTCGAATCAAAATTAGAAAGTCTTAGTCATGACGAACTTAGACAGAAAACAATAGATTTCAAGAAGGCTATTCAAGAATCTATCAAAGAAAAAACCGATCACATCAGTGCTTTGGAAGAAGAGGTAAAGAACTCTACAGACATTGATAAAAACGAAGACATTTATACAGAAATAGATAAGCTAAAAGAAGAAGCTTATACAATTTCTGAAGAGACTTTAAATAAGATATTACCTGAAGCTTTTGCCGTAGTAAAGGAAACTGCTAAGCGTTTCGCCAATAACGAAACCCTAGAGGTGACAGCATCAGAATATGACAGAACTTTGTCAGGTTCTAAAGACTATGTTACTCTTGAAGGCACCAATGCAATTTGGAAAAATTCTTGGGATGCTGCCGGTAAAGAAGTTACTTGGGACATGGTGCATTATGATGTACAGCTTATTGGTGGTATTGCCATGCACCAAGGTAAAATTGCAGAGATGCAAACGGGTGAAGGTAAAACCCTAGTTGCAACATTGCCGTTATACTTAAATGCTTTAAGTGGTAACGGTGCCCATTTGGTAACTGTAAATGATTACTTAGCAAAAAGAGATAGTGCTTGGATGGCACCTATATTCCAATTTCATGGACTTTCTGTAGATTGTATTGATTACCACAGACCAAATTCTGATGGTAGACGTGCAGCTTACAATGCGGATATTACATACGGTACCAATAATGAATTCGGTTTTGATTACCTAAGGGATAATATGGCGCACACACCAAAAGATTTGGTACAACGCCCACATAATTATGCCATGGTAGATGAGGTTGATTCTGTATTGGTAGATGATGCCCGTACACCATTGATTATATCTGGTCCGGTACCAGAGGGTGACCGTCATGAATTCAATGAACTAAAACCAAAGGTTGACGAGATCGTTAGAAAGCAACGTCAGCATTTAACGGGAGTTTTGGCAGAGGCTAAAAAATTAATTGCGGAAGGTGACACTAAAGAAGGCGGATTCTTATTATTAAGAGTTTACCGTGGTCTACCAAAGAACAAGGCATTAATTAAATTCTTGAGTGAAGAAGGTGTTAAGCAATTGCTTCAAAAAACAGAGAATTATTACATGCAAGACAACAACAGGGAAATGCCGGTTGTTGATGAAGATTTATTGTTTGTAATCGACGAGAAGAACAACCAAATAGAATTGACCGATAAAGGGGTTAATTATATTTCTGGTGAGCAGGATAAAGATTTCTTTGTGATGCCAGATATTGGTGGAGAGATCGCCAAAATTGAAAGTCAAAATCTTGAGATTGAAAAAGAGGCAGAATTAAAAGAAGAGCTTTTTAAAGATTTCACTATTAAGAGTGAACGTATACATACCATGAGCCAGTTGTTAAAGGCTTATACCCTATTTGAAAAGGATACGGAATATGTGGTAATGGATAATAAGGTAATGATCGTTGATGAGCAGACCGGTCGTATTATGGACGGTCGTAGATATTCTGACGGATTACACCAAGCAATAGAAGCCAAGGAAAACGTGAAAATTGAGGCATTAACTCAAACTTTTGCAACGGTTACTTTACAGAACTACTTTAGAATGTATAGTAAGCTTGCCGGTATGACAGGTACGGCGGTTACGGAAGCTGGTGAATTCTGGGAAATCTACAAGTTAGATGTAATGGAAATCCCAACCAACAGACCTATTGCAAGAGAAGATAAAAATGACCTTATCTACAAGACAAAAAGAGAAAAATACAATGCCATAATTGAAGAAGTAACCAAAATAAGTAACGCAGGCAGACCTGTTCTTATTGGTACAACTTCTGTAGAGATATCAGAATTATTATCTAAATTATTAAGTGTTCGTAAAGTACCACATAATGTACTGAACGCTAAACTTCATAAGAAAGAGGCAGATGTAGTTGCAGAGGCAGGTAATGCCGGTGTAGTAACTATTGCAACCAACATGGCTGGTCGTGGTACGGATATTAAATTGTCTGACGCTGTTAAGAAAGCAGGCGGACTGGCGATTATTGGTACGGAAAGACATGATTCTCGTCGTGTAGATAGACAGTTACGTGGTCGTTCCGGACGTCAAGGAGATCCAGGAAGCTCTCAATTCTATGTTTCATTAGAAGATAACCTAATGCGTTTATTTGGATCGGACAGGGTTGCCAAGATGATGGATAAAATGGGCTTGGAAGATGGTGAAGTTATTCAGCATAGCATGATGACCAAATCTATTGAGCGTGCTCAGAAAAAAGTTGAAGAGAACAACTTTGGTGTACGTAAGCGTTTATTGGAGTATGATGATGTTATGAACGCACAACGTGAAGTTGTTTACAAGAGAAGGCGCCACGCATTACAAGGAGAGCGTTTAAAGCTAGATATTGCTAATATGGTTTATGATACCTGTGAGGTTATCGTAGAAAGCAATAAAGCTGCTAGTGATTATAAGAATTTAGAATTTGAATTGATCAAGTACTTCTCTATTACGGCACCGGTAGATGAAGCTGAGTTTGGCAAATTGTCCGCTCAAGAAATTACAGGTAAAATTTATAAGGCAGCATACGAACATTATAATGCTAAGATGGAGCGCAATGCCGCTGCAGCTTTCCCAGTAATTAAAAAGGTACATGAAGATAATGCCAATAACTTTGAGCGTATTGTAGTTCCTTTTACTGATGGTATTAAAAGTTTGAATGTAGTAACCAACCTTCAAGAGGCTTACGATACTAATGGTAAGCAATTGATTACGGATTTTGAAAAGAACATCTCATTGGCTATTATAGATGATTCTTGGAAAACACATTTACGTAAGATGGATGAGTTAAAGCAATCGGTTCAATTAGCGGTTCACGAACAAAAGGATCCTTTATTGATTTATAAGTTCGAAGCATTTGAACTTTTTAAATCCATGATAGAGAAAGTGAATAAAGATGTTGTTTCTTTCTTGTTCAAAGGAGAATTACCTTCTGAAAATGCTAGTGCTATCCAAGAGGAAAGAAATGTTCAACGTAAAGAGAATTTACAGACTACAAAAGAGGAAATTCCTAATAGTGATGAATTAGCGGCACGTAGTAGAGCAGTTAGTCAAAATCAGGCTGAACGTCCTGCAGTTACCGAAACTATTACAAGGGAACAACCAAAAATAGGAAGAAATGAGCGCGTTACCATTAAAAATGTAATGAGTGGCGAGAGTAAAACGGTAAAGTTTAAACAAGCAGAACCACTCTTACAAAATGGATCATGGGTTTTGACTCAAGATTAATATAGACAACATTATAAGTTTTAAAAAAGGCATCCAAATAGATGCCTTTTTTATTTACTGTTTATAACAAGCTATATATAAACGAAATAGCAACTAATTTGCAATTGAATCTTTTTTCAAGATTATGTATTGAATTGTCCAATTAACAGTTCATTTCATATTTTTAACCATTATTTAGGCAAAAAAAATATGTAATTCAGAAAAATAATGAACGTTTTTATCATACTTAAGTAGAAAATACTAGTATAATGATAAAAACATAATTAGATTTACATTACGTAATTCGTATGTTTTCTAGTACATAAATAATATCTATGCCCGGATTTACCATTGACAAAGAACGTCTACAGGATAAAACCAAACTATTTTTAAGGGTAAATTATACCACAAGCATCATCTCCATCCTTTTTGGAGCTTTATGCTATTTCTTTTTGAACATAACACAAGTTATACCCTTTGCACTTACTGGCTTTGCTATTTTAAACATTATCAATTTACTTTACTTCAGGTCTCATAAAAAAATAGTACCAACATTTAATTTCTCATCTATTATAGGTTTAATTACCGCTGTAGTAGTAACCGTATATAGTGGTGGTATTCATAGTCCATTTATATTCATGATTCCGTTAATCGCCTTTGGTGGGTTTGTAAACAGTACTAAATATGGTAGGGTATATTTTAATATTATAACTATTCTTATTCTATTGGTTTTTACGCAGAGCATACCTGAATTAAGCATTACAGAAAATTTAATTCCAGAAGAATCAAGCTCGGTCTTTAGTTTGGTTTCCGTTTTATTCGCTGTATTTATTTTAGGAAACACCTTAGGAAAAACACTTCTAAAAACCTATAATGCCATGTACAGTTCTAAAAAGGCATTGGCAAATCAAGTACACGAAAAAGAAAATCTTTTAAAAGAAGTACATCATAGAGTAAAAAACAATCTACAAACAGTTTCCAGTTTGTTAAGCTTACAATCTAGAAATATAGAAACCGGACCAATGAAAGGTCTTTTAAAAGGTACTCAGAATAGGGTAATTGCCATGGCTATGGTTCATGAAATGTTGTATATGCGTAATGATATTAGCCATATTGAATACAAATCTTACGTTCTAGAATTAGGTGAATATTTAATTCGTTCTATAAAAGGAAATGATAATAATGTTGACTTAAAAATTGATATTCCAAACATAAAATTAGGTATAGATACCGCCATTCCATTAGGACTTTTAATTAATGAAACATTGACCAATGCCTTAAAATATGGCATTGAAAGTGATAACGAAGGTGAAATTAGTATTAAGCTTCAACAGGATACAGAAAAAGAAAACTGTTATATCCTAGAAATTGGTGATAATGGAATCGGCTTCCCAGAAACCATTAATTATAAAACTACTAAATCTTTAGGTTTAAAACTGATTCACAATCTTACCCGCCAATTACGCGGAACAATAGAACGCGATAATTCTAAAAAAGGAACTAACTACATCATCAAGTTCCAAGAAATCAAGCAACAACTATCTCCAGTTGCTTAAAGCAATATTCTATATTCACTACTTATACTTGAAAGGTAGAACTTAGTCCTAAATTTTATTTGATAAATAATACCATCACTAATAAAGGATAGTGAATTGTTTTATTTTGGTACGTATATAAGATAGATATAGTAATTTGTTATCTTATACCGTTGTTACCTTGCATTTAATCAAAAAATGATACAAAAAGTCAAATATTCAATTTCCGATTTACAAAATTCCAGCGATGAAGAATTAATTTCCTTGGTTTACGATAAAGCAACGGAATTATATTTGGAAACTTTTGGAGAAAGTTTGGATAAAGCAGATTCTGCAATGAGTGATTTACTAGCGACTTGGGTTTTGGAATCGGAAGTTCACAACGGTGGATTTGACCAATTTTTTCATAATAATGGGCTTGAATACGGTTATAATGCTGCGAATGGACTTAGAAGAATTGCGGCAGATAATTATTTGTTGGTAAGTGAAAAGGCGATTGAGGTATTTAAAAATCAAAGTGAGGAATATCAAAAGAAAAGGAATCCGGACTTTAATCCTCTCGATGATGAGTTTTATGACCTAGAAGGACTTGAAAAGCGAAGAATTGAATACATACGTAGCAACTACGTAAAATTTGTTGTGGAATAAAAATGTATGTTAACTAAACGTAATACGGACCTTAGGGTAAAACCGAAAGATCCGTGTATACCTTCCTACCGGCAGGCAGGTTTATAAAGCCTCTAATCTCGGTAGCTATCGTGAATGGATTTAGCTTTAAACAAGAAGAATTAAAACTTGATAATAAGCTTTATCTTCGTTCGTAGACAGAAACGAAAAGTTTCCTTAATAGCTTACAAAGATTAGCTAAAACGTTGTAAATCATTTAGAAAATTTAAATATGATTAAAAACATTTTCACTTTTATTTTTATTGTCACGTTTTCAATACAAGCCTTTTCTCAAAAATGTGAGAACTCTATTGACCCATTTACAAACGAACAAGTTATTTCATTTAATTTTAATCAAAAGTCAGTTTATTTTGAGATTAAAGAAGAAAAGATAGTCTTTGAGGTGATTTTCAGTTATTGGGGTGAAAGAGATCATGAATTTATGGAAGGAACAGAACTACTGTTTAAACTTGAAAATGGAACAAAACTTGAATTAAAAACAATTAGAAAATCTTCTCCAAAAATTGAAAATGTAACATCTTCAAGTGCGTCTGTTTTATTCCCCAGATTTGGAGCAGGTGGCACTTCTTCAACTACGGAAAATTTCACTAGTTATAGTTTCACTTTTACTCTAACTCCTGAGGAAATAATCAAATTGGCGGAATCACAAATTGAGATAATTAGAATTCCTGAAACCGATAATGAAGGATATGTTGACTTAGAAGCTAAAGGAAAAACAAAGAGGAAAGTAAAGGCAATCAATAAGGGAGCTATTTGTTTAAGCGAAAACTTATAATCCAATAAAACTTTTTTCAACAAAACTTAAACTTAATGCGGACTTTAGGGCAAAATTTAAAGTTCTGTATATACCTGCCTGCCGGTAGGCAATAAGCTTTAGCTCAAATCTTCACATACATTTAAAGAACCATAAGAATTAAGATTAATATCCCTCCTATATTTATAATATAAAGAACTGTTGAATTTTATTGAGATTATTATAGAAGTTTAAGAATTAACCTGATTTAATTATCTCAATAATAGCTTTTAATATTTCTGCTTATACTCTCAATTTCCTAAGATCCAAACTTAAAACGTATCTAATTAATTAAAAGTTTGGTTTACAGTCACCCATAATTTCTGAGGCTTTAGTTATATTTAAGGTAACTAACTCAAACAACCTCTTTATGTTCCGTAAGTTACTACTTGCAACCGCAATAACCTTCGCTGTCTTGCTTTCCGTCAACGCCCAATCCTTAGAAGGTGATGGTCCACATTCGCAATTGATCATTAGAGGCGTTATGCTTATTAACGGCAACGGTGCACCACCACAAGGTCCTATAGACATAGTGGTAGAAAACAATATTATTAAAGACGTAAAAGTTGTTGGCTACCCTGGTGTAGCAATCGATGATTCTAAAAGACCGCAATTAAAAACAGGCGGTAAGGAACTAGATTGTACCGGCATGTATTTAATGCCCGGTTTTATTGATATGCACACACATATTGGCGGTGATGCCCAAGGTGCAGACCCTGATTATGTATTTAAACTTTGGATGGCTCATGGTGTAACTACCGCCCGTGAAGTTGCTGGTAGAGGTATTGATGTCACCCTTGACTTAAAACGCAAAAGTGAAAAAAATGAAATTATAGCTCCGCGTATTATATCCTACACAGCCTTTGGACAAACCAGTAAATCTTTTAATCCGTTAAATGATATTCCGATATCTACCCCTGATCAAGCAAGAGAATGGGTACGTGCCAATGCTAAAAAAGGTGCTGATGGCATCAAGTTTTTTGGAGCAGAACCGGCAATTATGGCAGCGGCATTAGACGAGAACAAAAAATTAGGACTAGGCTCTGCTTGCCACCATGCACAAATGAGTGTTGCTCGTTGGAATATTTTACATTCCGCCAGAGCAGGGTTAACCTCTATGGAGCATTGGTACGGACTTCCAGAAGCTTTGTTCGATGATAGAACGGTACAAGATTTTCCGTTGGACTACAATTACCAAAACGAACAAGATCGCTTTGAAAATGCAGGTAAATTATGGGAACAAGCTGCAGAACCTTATTCTGAGCATTGGAATAATGTAATGAATGAACTATTAGAACTTGATTTCACCTTAGACCCAACTTTCAATATCTATGAGGCTAGTAGAGATTTGCAGCGAGCTAGACGAGCTGAATGGCATGAAGATTATACATTACCATCTTTATGGGAGTTTTATCAGCCTAGCAAAGTATCTCATGGATCGTACTGGCATGATTGGGGAACGGAACAAGAAGTTGCGTGGAGAAAAAATTATAAACTTTGGATGACCTTTATCAATGAATATAAAAACAGAGGCGGTAGAGTAACCACAGGATCAGATTCCGGATTCATTTTTCAATTATACGGATTTGCCTATATAAGAGAACTGGAATTAATGCGAGAAGCTGGGTTTCATCCTTTAGAAATTATACAATCTGCAACATTAAAAGGTGCAGAGGCATTAGGAATGGATGACAAATTAGGTTCGGTAACCATAGGCAAATTGGCAGACTTTGTCATTGTTGAGGAAAATCCGCTACAAAATTTCAAAGTATTATATGGTACGGGAGCTATAAAACTTACCGAGGACAATGAGGTGGTTCGGGTTGGTGGTGTAAAATACACCGTTAAAGATGGAATCATTTATGATTCCAAAGCACTACTGGCTGACGTAAAACGCCAAGTAGATGAAGCTAAAGCTAAAAGCAACTATACTATTAAGCAGCCTGGCGTTAAAAATTAAAATTTACGCTTGTTTACAGGTACTTTAATTGGACGTACTTTTTTTTCGTTTTTTGAAGTAAAAGCAATAGTTGCAATAACAATAAGTGCTGGTATTAAAATTGAAAGTATCATCATAATTTGAAATTTATAAGGTGCTTCATTGCACCTTTTAATATATGGCAAAGATTATGCCAACTTACCGTATGATTTCTTTGTAGCGAACGCCAATTCTTTGTTAATTCTAGCATTTGCGTATCTGTACAAACGCGCTACTGACGTTTCATCAGTGATCTCAATCGTTTTTTCGTTGCCAGTATTGTCAGAGCTATCAGCCAAAACAACACCCACTTCAGTAGTGTTAATTTTATCATCTGTCAGGGGAGTTTGTGCCAATGCTAATGCTCCGGCGAAAATAACTATCAGTAAGGTGAATATTGCTTTCATATTGTAATATTGAACAATATAAAAGTAGTTTCAGGTCAAGGATAATGCCTCTTCCCCTCGCTAAACTGCTATAATTTTCGGCTAGCGTAAAAATCTGTGACGAATAGACAGAAAGTGTCGACGAATGGTTTTTGGTCTAAAAACAGCACACCGATTTGAAGTGTATTTAATCGATATTTTTGAGTACGTGAAATTTACGACACCCCTATAATTGGGCTCTAAAAGCAACTATAGAAGTGGAAAACAGAATTCATTATAATGAAGTAAATATTCCTATTTTTTGTTTCTACCACGTTTACCGTAGTTCTTATCTCCACGGGTCTTTGGTTTAGTGTATTTCTTTTTAATAATACGTTTATAAGAACCACCTTGATTTTCTTTCTTGTTCTTATCGGATTTTTCATGAAAACTTGCTCCACGTTCCTCTTCATTTATATTAAGCGGATTTTCACGCTCTCTATGCTTTGGTTGCTCATCAAAAGTAAGTTGAGTGGCAATTTCAACTCCGTCAGGCAAAGGTTGTAGATTTACCTTATGCGACATCAACTCTTCTATAGCGTCTTTTGCTTCTTCCTCTTTGGGTGTATACATTAAAATTGAAGTACCTTCTTTCTCTGCCCTACCCGTTCTACCAATTCGGTGCATGTAGTTTTCTGGATATGTTGGCGTATCAAAATTAATAACATGGGATATCTCTTGTAAATCCAATCCACGTGCCATAACATCAGTAGTTACCAAAATACGATTCTTACCCTCGTCAAACTGATTTATGGAACGTAGTCTATAATTCTGTGTTTTGTTGGAGTGTATTATACAGATTTCTTCACTGAAAAATTCTGCCAACTCTTTAAACAGTAAATCGGCACTTCGCTTACTTGAAACAAATACCAAAACCTTATGGTAGGTTTCTTCATCTTGTAACAAGTTGACCAACAAATTTACTTTTGTATAAAAGTTAGGTGTGGCGTAGCCATATTGGGTAATATTCTCTAAAGGAGTTCCACTAACGGCAATGGCAATTTTTTGAACGCCGGTAAAGAAATCGGTAATGAACAATTCAATATCGTCGGTCATCGTGGCAGAAAACATAATATTCTGTCTCTTCTGTGGTAATAGTTCGAAAATATTTACGAGCTGAAACCTAAAGCCTAGATCAAGCATAACATCGACCTCATCAATTACCAGCTTCTTCACTTGTTTTAATTGAACCGCTTTGGTAAGAATTAAATCATACAATCTTGCAGGTGTTGCTACCAGAACATCTGTACCCAAAGCCAAAGCTTCTTTTTGACGCAACATACTCTTACCGCCAAATACACCAAGAATGCGAATACCTGCATATTTAGCCAACTTCTCCGCCTCTTCCACTACTTGTACCACAAGCTCTCGTGTAGGTACTAGAATAATCACCTTAGGGTGAATATCTTTAGAAAACTTCAGTGTATTTATAATAGGAAGCAAATAAGCAAAAGTTTTACCCGTACCTGTTTGTGCAATACCAACAACATCACTACCGCTCATTACTATAGGAAAAGCTTTTTCTTGAATGGGAGTAGTATTTTCAAAACCTAAATCATCAAGAGCTTTTTCTAAGTTTCTAGATATTTTTAAATCGGTAAACAACGGCATAACAATCACTTTTGTATTTCAAGTGCAAAGCTATGTTGATTAGTTGACAAATTACGTATAGTGAGAGATTTATCGGTAATTAAGTCAAAAGTAACTATGAAAGCTAAAAATATTAAAGGAGTTTAAAGTTAGACTTTTAAAATACGTCTACTTTTTCCTGTGGATAAATAAAGAACCGAACCTAAAATGGGTAGAAATAGTACAATTAGCAACCATGTGATTTTACCGTCATTCTTAAATTCATGACGCGCTATATCAACTAAACAATACACCCAAACAAACAGCGCTGCAATTAAAAAAGTTTGCCAAAAACCTAATGTAAATGAAAAATCTGCTGGTATATTCATAATTGCCTGATTTATAAAAATGACTATGCCATAAAGTTATAAAAATTAATACCATATAAATTACTAAATTTCAAATAGAAAAGTATATCCTTAATTAATGAAATTACACACATACCTATTCGTATTTATACCTTTTATATTTTTTAATGAATTAGCCGCCCAAGCAACTAATAAAACATATGACGAAGCTATTAACATCGCCATTGAAAAAGAGTATCCTGAATACCACACCGCCCTTTTAAACATATTAGATGATTTTGAAAAGGAATTGATTTCCAAAAATATAATTGCCGATGGTACTTATAAAAACTATGTCAGCCTATTAAACGAAATAAGTAATGATAGTACCTATGAAATAGTAAGTGATTTTGCTTTGGGAGATTCTTTAAAGATAAATGCTATGCACTATAAGTATAAACTCGCCAAAACTATGAAAACGGTGCCATTAATACAGTATAGAAATGAAGCTCAGCCAAAAAGCATACTATTTAATCAGCGAGCATCTGAAATTACTAAAGAAAAAGGAAAATTCAACCGTTCAGATTATGCATCACTATTATTAGAGGTCTATGATGAAGAAGACTTTCAACTACCAACAATACGAACACAACTGTATCGATTTCTAGACCCGAATACAAATCATATACGCTATATTAACATTGGTCAACCTACCCATAGGAAATAGAATTTTATACTTGAATCCATCGGCTTTAGTTCTTGACTTATCAGCACAACTTGTATCCCATTTATTTTAATCAAAATTAGCTGTGAACATCCTCTTACCACCAACATAAGTCTCCAAAACTTTTACATCTTTAATAGCTTTAGGATCAATCTGAAAAAGATCATCATTTAAAATTACGAAGTCCGCCAACTTGCCTACTTGTAAAGTTCCCTTCACCTTTTCATCAAAAGAGCTGTAAGCAGCATCTTTTGTATACGCAATTAATGCTTGCTCAACATTTATCTTTTGTTCAGGCACCCAACCATTAGGGTTTTCACCATCTAAAGTTCTTCTGGTAACAGCTGCATATATACCATACAAAGGGGAAGCTGGCGCCACAGGCCAATCACTACTGAATACTAAAGTGGTATTGGCATCTAAAATGGATTTAAAAGCATACGTTGTCTTTATACGGTCATGACCAATAAGTTCTTCTGCCCACCTACCATCATCAATAGCATGGTAAGGTTGCATACTTGTAATAACGTCAAGTTTAGAAAATCTTTCAATGTCTTCAACAGCCAAGTGTTGTGCATGTTCAATTCTTAGTCGTCTGTCCCGTTTGCCATTTTTGACTACGACACTATCAAAAAGATTTAATATGGTGCTGTTCGCCAAATCACCTATGGCGTGAACGGTAATCTGCAGTTGCTTTTTATCGGCGTTTAATATCCAATTATTTAAACTATCCTTATCAACAATGAACAAACCCTTATCGGTAGGCTTATCTGAATACGGTTCTTTAAAGGCTGCAGTGTGCGAACCTAAAGATCCATCTACAAAACCTTTCATAAGTCCATTCTTTAACCATTTGGAGTCATTCTGATCTTTAGCTACTGTTTTCCAATACTTCAAGGGATCGGCAGTATATACTCTTACCTTGAATTGATTCTTGGAATTCATTTTTTCCAAAATCTCATAACCGCCCAAACTATCTACATCATGTATCGTAGTTACCCCTTGTGAAACCAAATAATCTTGAGCAGCACTAATTGCCTTTTCCTTTTCTGCTTTTGTTAATTCTGAAATTTTATTAAGTACCAAGTACATGGCTTCACTTTTAAGAATACCGGTTGGCGTTCCATCAGCATTTTTAACAATTTCTCCATTTTCTACATCAAGACTATTTTCATCTATACCTGCAATTTTGAGAGCTGCAGAATTGGCTAAGATCATATGCCCGTCCATTCTATAAATAGCCACTGGGTTATCACCCGTATATTCATCTATCCAATCTTTATTGGGTAATTCACCTCCCCACAAGGTATGATCCCAATTCCCCTCAACTATCCATTGACCCGGTTCAATTTCTTTAGTAAAGGCGGAAATTCTTTCAATAAATTCTTGCTTTGTACTGGCGTCTCTTAATTGCACACTTAAAAGACTATTACCTCCCATTAACAGGTGCACATGAGTATCAATAAACCCTGGTGTAATAAACTTTCCTAGTACATCTTTAACCTCAGTAGCTGGGCCTTTAAACTTTTGAATATCATCTAAAGTGCCAATAGCTAAGATAGTATCTGCCCTAATAGCCATAGCCTCGGCTTTTGGAGCATCAGTATCTCCCGTCCAAATATCAGCATTGGTAATTATTAAATCTGCTTTTACATTATTCTTACTACAAGAGCAAACAAGTATAACATTAACCAACAAAAGGAATAGTTGCTTTTTCATGCTATTAAAGGTAGAAAAGTAAAAATGTATTTGTTCGCATTTCTGCTAACAATTATATATTATTAATTCCCTTCTTTTCGTAACACCTGCAGTGGCGGACTATTTAATACTCCTCTACTATTCATTAAACCGATTGCCAAGACTAGAAATGTAATACCCGGTAATACCACCAAAAATGGCACCCAAGATGGAACAAACGGAGTATCAAAAACAAAATAAGCCAATAGGAAACTACTTAGTAAAGAAAGTACTACTCCTACTCCAGTACCTAAAACACCTAAGAACAAATATTCCAGAGCATTAATTTTTAAAATTTGTTTACTCTGAGCACCAAGTGTTCTTAGTAAAACACTTTCACGAATTCGTTGGTATTTACTGTTACGAACAGATCCTATCAATACAATGATACCTGTAAGAATACTAAAGAATGCCATAAAAGATATGACCCATGAAATTTTATCTAAAATATCTTCGACCAAGGTTACTACCTGTCTTAAATCTATGATAGAAACATTAGGGAATTTCTTTACCAATTCTCGCTGTAAACCTGCGGATGATTTTTTATCTGGGGCATTGGTAGTCACCACATGAAACTGTGGCGCATTCTCTAAAACTCCCTTTGGGAATACAATAGAGAAATTGAGTTGCATACGTGCCCAATCTACTTGACGAATATTACCTACAACAGTAGTCATAAGTTTCCCTTGCACATTAAATACCAGCGTATCACCAATAGTGACTAAAGCATCATTTGCCACATTATCTGCCAATGAAATAGGAATTACCTTTGCATTAGAATCCGCAGAAGGTATCCACTCCCCTTCCAATAATTTCTCCGAACCAATCATAGAATCCCTATAAGTAGTTCTAAACTCATGGTTTAAAATCCATTTGTTCATTCGGGTGGTGGTATCTAATCGTATATCATTTACATTCCTATCTTTAATACGTTCCATTCGCATGGTAACAATAGGAATATTATCTATTACAGGAAACCCCTTGGGTGTTATGGTGTTCGCTACGGCATCACGCTGATCAGTTTGTACATCGAACAAAATTAAATTCGGACTTTCTGCACTTGCTTCAAAAGAGGTTTTGGCAAGAAGAAAATCTTTCGTAAAGTATAAAGTACTAATTAAAAACGTTCCAATACCTATGGCTAAAATCAACACTACGGTCTGATTATTTGGTCGGTATAAATTCAACAAACTTTGTCTTGCGGCAAAACTCCATGATTTAGGAAAGTAGCGTTTTATCAATCGCATAAATAGAATCGATACTCCCGCCAAAATTGAAAATGTTACCAATATACCCGCAACAAAACTCAATGCAAACACCCATCTACCCAATAACCAAAAGGCGAATAAAAATATAAAAAGTACTACAGCAACGATTACCCAAATTTGGTAAGGTCTAGCTTTCTTACCAGTATCTTCTTGTACACGTAGTACTTGTAACGGAGATACAAACCAAGTATGTATTAATGGAGATAAAGCAAATAATACGGACATACAAACACCAAGTAACAACCCAACGAATATGGCTTGAAATGAGGTAGATATCTCAACTTGAAAAGGTAAAAACTCTTGTAATATAAGTGGAAAGGTCTGTTGCAACAACAATCCTATAATAGTACCTTTGAGTCCGCCTAATAATCCCATACCTGCAATTTGAATCAGGTATATTAAAAAGGTTTGTTTTCTTGTAGCACCCAAACATTTTAGCACTGCTACCGCTTTTAATTTCTCTTTTATATAGATATGTACAGAGCTGGCAATACCAACGCACCCTAAGAGGAGTGCTATAAATGCCACTAGGTTTAGAAAACGACCTACATTATCATACCTACGACCCAAGCGCTCGCTTGTATCTGTATGGGTATCCATATCTGCATTTTCAGCATCTAATAACGGATCAACATCTTTACTTAAAGCTTCTAAATCTGCTTTATCACTATTAAAGTAATAATTATACTTTAAACGACTACCACGTTGTAAGAGTCCGCTTTGTTCCATAAAACGAAAAGGGACAATAATGGGTGGCGCGGCAGTAGCACCAATGCCTGTACTTCCTGGAGCGGTAATTAATGAGCCAACAATAGGGAAAGTAACATTACCAAGTTTTACACTATCGCCAGGTTTTAAATTGTATTGCAACATTGCAGTAGCATCAACAAGCGCCCCACCTTTTTCCAAATATTCTTGTGCAGCCGTGAGCGGTTCTGTTTCTAAAGCTCCATAAAAAGGAAAAGCGCCCTCAATGGCACGCACCTGAACCAATTTTGTTGTCAGACTTTTAGGGAAAGCCGCCATGGAAGCAAAATTGACTTCTCGTGCATTATATCCGCCTAAAGAATCCATCAATTCCGTTACTCTTGCATTTGCCGGCTGATTGCTATCGATAAGAAAATCCGCACCCATAAGTGCTTTAGACTGTAGACCGATATTATCTTTTAGGTTATCACTGAAAGATTGAATTGACACCACCGCGGCAATACCAAGAATTATGGAAGCCATGAATAACAGCAAACGTTTACCGCTAGCCTTTCCATCGCGCCAAGCCATTTTTAATAACCAATTGAATGGTGCCTTTGATGTTCTAAGTGTTGTACTCAAGATATTGCCGTGGTTTCGTTGATTACTATTTTACCACCTTTAAGTCGCAATACATGTTTATTCAAATTGGCCAACTCTAAATCATGGGTGACAATAACCAAAGTAGTTCCCATTTCTTTATTCAAATCAAATAAAAGCTTAATGACCTTTTCCCCGGTTTCTTCATCTAAGTTACCTGTAGGTTCATCAGCAAAAAGTATAGAAGGCTTATTAGAAAATGCCCTTGCCAAAGCAACTCGTTGCTGTTCACCGCCAGATAATTGAGATGGATAATGATCATGACGATCACCCAAACCAACCTTGTTTAAAAGTTCCATTGCATCTTTAGAAGCATTGGCAGCTCCTTGTAATTCTAAAGGAACACTAACATTTTCTAAAGCCGTTAAAGTGGGTAGCAATTGAAAGTCTTGAAAAATGAATCCTACCTTTTCATTTCTTAAGAGTGCACGTTGATCCTCATTTAGAGCACTTAAATCTTCCCCACATAATTCTATGGTTCCTTCGTTTATTTCATCTAATCCGGCGCATAGTCCTAAAAGAGTGGTTTTTCCACTACCAGACGGACCAACTATTGCAAAAGTGTCACCTTCTTCTATTGAAAAAGAAATATCATCAATAACTGTCAAATTCTTAGATCCGCTGGTATACGTTTTCTTTAGATTATGTACGTTTAATATCTTTGTCATAAATCATTTTGGTACAAGACAACAAAATAAACAAATGATTTGGAATCTAATAAGTTAAGACTATGTTGAAAGTATTAAAGTTTCGTTATTTTTTAGTGGTGTTGTTGTTCGTTGGATGTGGAGAAACACCAGAAAAAAAGCAAACTGACACCCAAACCGAAGAAGTTAGTAGCCCGGAAAAAGAAGCAATTTCTGCCGATGACAAAGTGATTTTGTTCTACGGAAACAGTCTTACCGCTGCGTATGGCTTAGATACCAAGGAAGGGTTCCCAAATAGAATACAATTAAAGTTAGATTCTTTAGGTCTAGATTATAAAGTAATTAACTCCGGATTGAGCGGAGAAACCACCTCTGGAGGATTAAATCGTTTGGATTGGGTACTAAATCAGCCAGTAGATATTTTTGTTTTAGAATTAGGTGCGAACGACGGATTGCGAGGTATACCCATTACAGAATCGATGAATAATTTACAATCGATGATCGATATGGTCAAAGAAAAAAATCCTGAAACGCAAATTATATTGGCAGGTATGCAAATACCACCAAATATGGGTGCAGATTATGCTTCGCAATTTAAGATGATGTACCCTGCATTAGCTAAATCTAATGATATAGCGTTGATTCCCTTTTTATTGGAAGGTGTTGCCGGTATCTCTGAATTGAACTTAGAAGATGGAATTCACCCAACTGCAGAAGGACAGAAAATAGTTACTGAAAATGTATGGGAGGTTTTAAAAACTATCGTTTTACCTCAAGGGGGAATGGAGGTAACCGAAAAACTTGTAGAAGATATAAACTAGGCGAAAGAAACCGTTCTTACTCTTACCTTAAAAAGTAAGGCACGTTTAATCCTTGCATTTTTGACTTTGTAAAACCTTGCAGCTGTTTGGAAACCATGAGTGTTTACGTCAGACTTAATTGTTACATCTGCCATGGGCATAACAATGGTCTGTACTTTCGTGTCTGGTAACTTCGATTGTGCTTGGGACTTGGTTCCCAAACAGATAACAAGGAATAAAAAAATAATTGTACGCATAATAAAGTAGGTAAATTTGGTTTATAGATAACCAGCTACTCGTAAGTAAACGTATTTCAAATTCGACAAGAGGTACAGTTTTTACGATGAAAAGTTTGCTTTTCGATGTACTACCAATTTTTGTAGTCCGTTTTCCTACAAAATTTTCTTCCATTAGACACCGAATTTGTGCAGTTCATCGAATTAATAAGCTTTTTCCTACAAAAACAACTTTGTATCCTATAATAGGACTACAAAAAGTGAGTTCAAAAATGAGAATTGACTTTGGTTGTTAGTTGTTAGTTGTTAGTTGTTAGTTGTTAGTTGTTAGTTGTTAGTTGTTAGTTGTTAGTTGTTAGTTGTTAGTTGTTAGTTGTTAGTTGTTAGGAACAATAAAAATTTAGCTTCGCTAAATTTTTATTGAACTTACATCATTTAAACTCTATGACTTATTTTGCCACTTATTACTTTCAACCTTTTACTTCGTACTTCTTACTTAATACTCTTTACTTCATACTTCATACTAAAAGACTAAGCCATTTTAGGTTTGTTCGCTTTCGTTAAGAAATTCAAATCTCTTTTAATTCTTGAGTTTTTGAATTTGTACAATCTAGCTACTTCAGTATTCGTATTTGCTTTTACTTCAAATGCTGTTTCAGTAACAATGCTCATTTCAATAGTTTCAACCTTTACTTCTTCAGTAGAGTTCTGTGCTTGAGCGGTGAAGCTTAAAAAGATGATGAAGATTGTTGCTATTATTGTTTTCATGACTTGCGTTTGTTACAATAATAGAACGCCGCAGGCCTTGTTTTACTAGGTGATGAATCGCTGAAAAACCCCTAATTCTCGTTAGTTGACACAAGTTCGGTTTAAGTGTAAAATCGCATCGATAAATGACACAAGCCCCAAAATCACCTTATCGATATTAGGTGTCGTTAACCGAGAAATTGACTTTTAAAAAAATAGAAAAGAGAGTAAAGAATAGAGAAAATAGAAGTTGGTTGTTGGTTGAGTATAAATTTAGCTTCGCTAAATTCTCTTTAATAACAACACCGCATAAGAGTCTATTCTCTATACTCTATCTTCTATTTTCTATATTTCCGACTTAATACTTAATACTTAATACTTCCTACTTCCTACTTAAATCTAACTTCAATAACACATTAGGATCAGGGCAATTCTCTTTATAAAAAGATAATTTTGCTTCTGCACATACACCCGGGTAGTCACCTTCGTTACCTTCTAAATCTTTTATAATTTGAAAATGTAGATGTGGGGCATAGTTCACATTAATATCGGGAGTACCTAAAGTTGCAAGTACTTCTCCAGCTTTAAAGTCTTTCCCTATATATAGTCCTAATAAAGAATCCACGGCTAAGTGACCGTATAAAGAATAGAAAGTAATATCATTTAAAACATGTTCTAGAATAATAGTTGGCCCATAATCACCAACGGATGTATTATTTTTAAAACTATGAACTTTTCCATCTATAGGCACCAATACCTTTGTACCTGCAGCACACCAGAAGTCCAAACCCAAATGAATATTTCTTATAGGTTTACTATTAGAAGTAAAACCTTCTTTATCACTATATAGGTTTCTATGTTCTAAATATCCGCCGTAGGCAATAACACCTTTTTTGCTTGTAAGTACATTGTCTATATAATTTTGACAAATAGTATAATCCGTAATATCTAAATTCAATAAATCTTTGTTCTCTTTAGAAAGATCAAGAGTCACGTATGCGTCTGCAGGAATAGCAGTATCTAAAATACAGATAGTTTCTGCCGAGTAAGATTCAAGAGCGTGAAGTAAAGTGTTCATTTATCAAAAATATAATTTCCTTTAATGGCGTTAACATTTTTTAACCGTTTTCCTCGTAAGGTCTTTGTAAATTACCTACAAATTGCTAAAAGAAAATTGTTATGAAATTATTACAAATCACTTTATTGGCCTGTGCTACCTTGATTGCCACCAGTTGCCAATCTAAAGTCAGGAAAAATACCATTTCCGAAAACTCGGAAATCATGGAAACCGAACATGAAGAAATAGAAGAAGAGTTAAAATTGAGTCCGCAACAACTAAGCAAATATGAAACTGCATATTTTGCCAGTGGCTGTTTTTGGTGCGTTGAGGCTATTTTTGAAAGTGTGAAAGGAGTAAAAGAAGTAATCTCTGGATATGCCGGTGGTGAACAAAAGAACCCCACATATGAAGAAGTTGGTTATGGAAAAACAGATCATGCAGAAGCTGTAGAAGTTTACTATGATCCCAATGAAATATCTTTTACTCAATTGGTGCAAGTATTTTTTGGTTCTCATGACCCTACACAATTAAATAGACAAGGTCCAGATCGTGGTAGGCAATACCGCTCTATTGCCTTTTATAAGAACGATGAGCAAAAACAGATTATTGAAAGTTATATGAAGGCACTTACAGATAATAAAGTGTACGATAACGATCCAATTACCACAGAAGTTGTACCTTATACTGTATTTTATAAAGCCGAGTCATATCATCAGGATTATGAAAAGAACAATCCTAACAACTCATATATAAGAAATGTATCTATACCGAGATTAAATCGATTTAAAGCAAACTTTGGAGATTATCTGAAGAAGAGTGCCCATTAAAAGATCTCCCAAGAAATTTCTATAAACAAGCGCCCCAAAAGGGGCGCTTTTTTTATGCACTGGTCAATTTAATAAACCGCACAATCTATTGGTATATACAGTAATTACATGCTTGTTTTAATTTTATCATATCTTGTTCCCTAAAACGAAGTACTATTAATCTTACAATATTTAAGAAAATAGTGTGTTTACATCATAGATACCAACTATTTATTATGAAATGGACTATTTATCTTTTACTTCTTTTAGGGCTAGTGTCTTGTAAAGAGGGGAATAGTAAAAAAAATTCTCAAGTAACGCCGGTCTCTTATATTAATGATTCTCCTACCCTAGATGGTAGAGCTATAGAAAACTATTGGAATTTATTGGATTGGAAACCCATAGATCAAAATTGGATTGGCGGTCCTTTTGACCATGACGATTACAACGGTAGATATAAGATTGCATGGAACGAAGACGGACTCTATATTTTATTGGAAATCGTTGATGATACCATTTTAGACAAAACGGAAGATCCATTAACACTTTGGTGGAACGACGACTGTGTTATTGTTTACGTAGATGAAGATAACTCTGGAGGTCAGCATAGATTTAATCATAATGCATTTACCTACCATGTAGCCTTAGATGGTAATGTTGTGGATTTAGGAGTTGATGAAAAACCTACTTTGTACAATAATCATATAACTTCTAAACACCAAACAGAGGGTAATACTACCTATTGGGAAATGTTTGTAAAGGTCTACCCTGGTATCTATAATGATGAGCCTAACATAAAGCCTGTTGTGCTTAAAGAAAATAAGAAAATTGGTTTTGCCCTAGCTTATGCAGATAACGATAGTAGCGAAGAGCGTGAGAATCTTATAGGATCCGTATTTGTAGCTGGAGAAAATAAAAATATGGGGTGGATAGATGCAAATGTTTTTGGGACTCTACAATTGGTAAAATAACTACTGCAGTACTACTTCGCTATAATCTGATGTTATTATAATAGATTTATTACTATTATTATTTAAATGATGTCCCTTATAAATAGTTGTGTTTCCATTTTTAGTTTCTATCATCTGTAAACCTTCTGGCATCTTTAATGTTGAAGAATTGCCTTTTACATAAATATTGGTAGCTACTTTTGGTACGGTAACATTCAACTCGCCATTTTTTACACTAACATCCAACTCTTTAAAATCGTTACCCAATTCAAGAACGTGTACAGCACCAAAATCATTTTTTATAAATGCTTTGTTGAACAATTTTTCTATAGTAACATCAGAAAATGTTGCCTGCAATTGTAATTGAACTACTTCTGACAATGAAATTTCTTCCGAGTACGAAGTACTTAACTGCCCATAGTTCCATTTTTGAACACTAACTGGTGTATATGCTGCAGAAACAGTCGTTTCTTCTCCATCAATTGTAACTGCCCAAAGGCTTGAATGCGAAAGGTTCGCATTCAAGTTTTTGGTGTTTTCAGCTAATTTAACCTCGCCATGGCGTACATCCATCTTAATTCTAGTGGATTTTGGTAAGCTAATTTTAATGGTTTTCTTAATCTTAAAATTCTTTTGTTCGCCTTCGTTAGCGTAATAAAATATATTCGGTGAATTTGCATTAGAATGAATAATCATGCTACGCTCGGCTCTTTCTTCTTGTATTTTTTCTCGTCGCTCTTGTAACTTCTCTTCTCTTTGCTCTAATTTTTCACGACGTTTTTCCAATAACATTTCTCGCCTTTCATTATAGGCTTCCATTCTTTCTTCAATTGCTTCACCCCTTTCTTCCATACGCTCCGCCCATTCCTCTAATCGCTTTTGATGTTTTTTATCAAAACTCTTTTCAAAATTCTTTTGCCATTTTTTCATGTAGTCATCACCATCTTTTTGATATGCCTCATAATCAAATGTAAAGGCATCCGTTAATGGCAGCGGTGGCATTTCTGGAAAGGGAGCTATCTCTGGAACAGTTACCACAAATGATGCAATCTCCGGAACCTCTATGTGCATACCGCCATTATCAAAAACGTGATCTGAATCAAAACTGGCAAAAAAGTCGTTATTCTTTGACTTAGAAGAAATCTTAATTTCCTTACTATTCCCCAATATTTCAATAGGGCTATTTTTAAAGTAGTTTTCAGCTTCCTCTTTAGTTGCACCTTCTAGGGTGATAGTGGCCGAAATGGCCACCTCATCCTTATCCCAAGTTTCAAATTCAATATCGGCATAGCTGGTATTGATATTTACTACAGCATCTTCTGCCACAATAAATCGTTCTTGAAATGTTTTACTTTCTTCTTGCGCCAAAAACGACGTAGAAGTTAATAGACCTAATGCAATGATGAGTTGCTTAGATACTGTTGTCCATGATCTGTTCATTTTTTGATAATTTTAATTCGTTTAACTTTCTTTTTAATTTCTGTAATAATTGTAATCGCAATTGTAAATTCTCTATCAGTGCCGTAATAGTTTGATCATTAGGTCCTAATTCTTTTAACTCTGTATTCAACGTCTTGTATTCTATATTTAAATTATTAAGCTGCTCCATAAAACTGTCTACCAACTCTTTGGTGTCTGGTGATACTTCTAGCTTTGCCAATTCCATATTAATATGGGCAACATAATAATTCTCTACCTTTTTTAAATCTGGTGAAAGATCACCGAAAGTAAATTCAGATTTCTGTTCCTCAATAGTATCGGCATCAACCACAGTTTGTGTATTATCATCATTATTAGTAAAGTATAGGAACCCAATTCCTAAACACATGATTACTGCTACAGAGGCTGCGATCTTAAACCAACCTCTCACGGGTTTACGTTCTACTGGCATGGCTTCTTCCAGTTTTTTTAAAAAACGTTCTTCATGACCATTTTTAATGGTATGCTTTTGCTTTTCCCTATCTTTTTTGAACATTTCCCTAAGATCCTGTTCCATATTTTTTACCTTTTAATAGTTCTTTTAAATGTCCTTTTCCTCTAGACAATCTAGTTCTACAGGCAGATGCAGAAATATCTAATACCTCAGCAATTTCTTGGTGATCATACCCTTCTACCAAAAACATGAGTACCACGTATTTATATTTATCCTGTAATTCATTAATAGCAGATCTTACTTGTTCAATTGTTATTGTTGCCGGTACATTCCAATTATCATTTTCTGCAACAACCTGCATATAACTATCATCTAAAGAAACCTCTTTATCTTTTTTAGATTTCAGAAAATCGATACTCTTATTCACCACTATTCTTTTTAACCAAGCTCCAAAAGTGACATCACCTTTAAATTGATGAAGTTTTTCAAATGCCTTTATGAAAGATTCTTGTAAAATGTCTTCGGCATCATCTGCATTTTTCACAAATCGCATTGCAACAATGTACATTCCGTCACAATACTTCCTATACAACTGCAACTGGGCAGCCCGGTCGTTTGCTTTACATTTCTCTACGACATTGCTTTGAAACATCGGTTAAATTGATTGGTTTTAGTTTGTTGTTATAATAAGGACGACATAAAAATTAGAATGTTGCAAAAATTTTTATTTTTACACTACACTATTAAATTTTGCCTTTGAAACAAGTTACAATTTCCAATGCCTATTTAACCCTTATGGTGCTTGATTATGGCGCTACCATTCAAAAATTACTTGTAAAAGGTGAAGATGGTGAATATACCAATGTCGTTGTTGGGTACAACCACCCAAGTAGATATAGATTAGATGACAATGCTTTAGGTGCAAGTATTGGGCGTTACGCAGGGAGAATATCTGAAGGCGGATTTGTTTTAGATCGAGAAAGATATCATTTGTACCAAGAAGACGGGGTGCATTTACATGGTGGTAAAGAAGGATTTCATCAAAAATACTGGACTATTGATGAAGTAGATAATAGTGACAAACCTTTTGTAAAACTAAGCTATACCAGTAAGCATTTAGAAGAAGGGTACCCAGGGAATTTAACCGTGAGCGTTACTTATAAATTAATGAACAACGCTTTGCAGGTAATTTATGAGGGAATGACAGATAGAAGTACGGTCATTAACCTTACTAACCATGCCTATTTTAAATTAGATGACAATCCGTATATAGATGAGTATGATTTGCAATTAAATTGTCCGTACCGATTAGAAACAAAAGAAAACTTATTACCAACAGGAGATATCATGCCGGTTCGTAAAACAGAATTCGATTTTCTTTTGCCTAAAAAAATAGGATTACAAAGATTCGATACCATTTACATTAAGGATATTGGCAATGAAAAAGTTGCGGAGTTATACTCAAAGACATCTGGTATTAACATGAAAGTATATACCAATCAACCAGCATTGGTAGTGTACACACCACCGGATTTTCCCAGTATTTGTTTTGAGGCACAGAATTACCCAGATGCTCCCAATCAACCAGATTTTCCAAAAAGTGTTTTAAGACCTGGGGATATCTACAATAACATATCTATCTTTAAATTCGATATTGATTCCAAAAGCTAATTTTAGCCTGAAATACTGCTAAATTTATTGTTCCAATCCACAAATAGTATCTTTATATCACTTAAATTGATTTGAGTATTTGACATGAATTTAGCCAATCTTACCACATCAGAATTTCTTGAAGGCATCTTTGCAAATAATGTTGCCATAGTAAGTAAAGCTATTACCATTGTAGAAAGTACAAAACCAGAGCATCGTATTATTGCTAATGAAATCATATCAGGTTGTATTTCAAAGAAACAAGAATCTATTAGAATTGGCATTACAGGAGTCCCTGGGGCTGGTAAAAGCACATTTATAGAACAATTTGGCAGTATGCTTACCAAACTTGGTAAAAAGGTTGCCGTACTTACCGTAGACCCTTCTAGCAGTAGAACAAAAGGTAGTATTTTGGGCGATAAGACCCGTATGGAAGAATTGGTTAAAAACCCAAATGCATACATAAGACCATCAGCATCCGGCTCTTCACTAGGTGGCGTAACCCGTAAAACAAGAGAGAGCATTGTTATTTTAGAAGCAGCAGGCTTTAATTGTATTTTAATTGAAACTATTGGGGTTGGACAAAGTGAAACTGCTGTTCACGATATGGTAGATTTCTTTCTATTATTAAAATTAGCTGGTGCGGGCGATGAATTACAAGGCATAAAAAGAGGTATCATTGAAATGGCAGATGCCATTGTTATCACAAAAGCGGACGGTGATAATATTCAACGTACAAAGCTTGCCAAAATGGAATTTGCACGGGCATTGCATATGTTTTCACCCAAAGAAAATGGTTGGACTCCAGAAGTTTTAACCTGTTCTGCCTTAGAAAATAGAGGATTAAATGAGGTTTGGGAATTGATTGATAAGTATTGCAAAAACATGCAGTCATCTGGATTCTTTACTACCAACAGACAACAACAAAATGAAAATTGGTTGATTCAATACTTAGAACAGGAGCTATTGTCTGAATTCTACCATCATCCAAAAACTAAAGAAATGTTACCACAATTAAAAAAGGAAGTAATTAGCGGTAATACCTCTCCTTTTTTAGCTGCAGAAAAGCTGTTGAACGCTCTAAAAGAGTAGTAAACGCTTTAAGATGATACTACTGTACATGTAGATTATCTTAAGGATAAAAAACATAACTTTGCAGCGATTTAAAAAACAACTCAATGCAACCTGTTACCACTTCCCTTCTTTCGGTCGTTGTCCCCTTATATAACGAGGAAGATAATGTGACTCTTTTGACACAAAAAATTCACGAAAGCTTGGTAGGCTATGATTATCAAATCATTTATATAGATGATTTTTCTAAGGATAGGACTAAGAAGGTAGTTAAAGATCTAAAGGATGAAAAGGTCCATCTAATTGAGTTGAAGAAAAATTACGGTCAGAGTTTAGCCTTGGCAGCAGGTCTTGATTATGCTGAAGGAGAGTATATTATTACCATGGATGGCGATTTACAGAACGACCCGTCCGATATTCCACAAATGCTGACCTATGCCGTTAGCGGTGAGTATGATGTTGTAACCGGAATTCGTCAAAAGCGAAAAGATTCTCTTGTAAAAAAAATACCTTCTAAAATCGCTAATTTTTTGGTACGCCGCGTGACTAAATTAGATATTAAAGATAATGGGTGTGCATTAAAGGTTTTTACAAAAGATATTGCCAAAGACCTGAATTTATATGGTGAAATGCACAGATTCATTACACTTTTGGCATTTCTAGAAGGCGGACAAATAAAGCAAGTTCCTGTAAAACACCATGCACGCCATGCTGGGGTTTCTAAATACGGATTGGAACGTGTCTTTAAAGTAGTTGCTGATATGATGCTATTACTCTTTATTCGCAAATACTTTCAACGCCCAATTCACCTATTCGGTATTTCTGGCTCTTTAATGATCCTTGTAGGTATATTTATCAACATATACCTAATGATAGTGAAGTTTGGTTTTGGCGAAGATATTGGCACAAGACCATTATTAACGGTTGGTATGATGTTTATTTTTGCAGGTATTCAATTATTCACAATTGGTATTGTAATGGAATTATTAATACGTACTTATTATGAGTCTCAGAACAAAAGACCTTACCGCATTAAAAAAGTAAGTGTAGGTGGCGAAGTTAAATAAGAAAGTAACCACCGGATTAAAAGTACTGATCAGTGCAGTTTTAATTTACTTCATTTTTACAAAAATAAATGTAAGTGAGATAAAAGACATACTGATTACCAGTAATCCGTTTTACTTGATATTAGCAGCCATATTCTTCATACTATCTAAGTTCATTGGGGCAATTCGCCTTAATCTCTACTTTCACCAACTTACTATTATGCTTACTCATAAAAGCAATTTTAAGTTGTATTTATTGGGTATGTTCTACAACCTATTCTTGCCGGGTGGTATAGGTGGCGATGCCTACAAAGGTTACATTTTAAAGAAAACCTTTGATGTCAAAACCAAAAGAATGGTGAGTGTTCTCGTACTAGATCGTTTAGGTGGTTTGTTACTATTGTTCATTTACGCTTGTACCCTACTTGCTTTTATTGAATTAGAAATATTAAATGGATACCGTTGGTTGTTTATTACAGCCATACCCTTGTCAGTAATCGTCTTTTGGTTCTTAAACAAGAAGTTCTTTAATTATGTACTTCCTATTTTTTGGAAAACTACAGCACTATCCGCATTGGTACAATTAGCACAACTGGTAAGTATTTGGTTTATATTATTAGCGTTGAATATTGAAACTAATCAGGTTTCGTACCTTATTATATTTTTAATTTCATCGATTGTAGCAGTTGTTCCCTTAACTTTAGGAGGAATTGGAAGTCGCGAAGTAACCTTTTTTTATGGAGCCCAGTTTTTAGGGTTAGACCAAAATGTATCGGTTGGGGTAAGTGTCCTTTTCTTTTTAATAACCGCTTTAGTTTCTCTATTCGGAGTAATTTACCACTTTAAGACTATTAAATTGGAACTAGCGCAAATAACTACTGACTCCACAGAATAGCCCTTTTAGTAAATATGCAGTAGGTGCATTTTACGTGTCACCTTCTTTCGGGTATTAGGGTTTAAAAATTTGCCTTGCAAACGTGTAATTCTAAATTGATCTACGGAAAGTTGGGAATCCCAATCAAATCCCTTTTTCTCTAGCATAGCCATCTCATCATCGTTCACATATACCCAAACATCTTTTTTGTTCTTTAAGACTTCTGGTGTAGTAATTTGAACTGGAAATTGATTATAGAAATCTAAAGACCATGTATGATCACTACCTACTTTGTAAATACGCTCTACCGGAATATCTTTCTCAGCGATAACTTTAGACATTGAAGACCCGCCTTGATAATCTAACAGATTTGGATAAAAGTGGAGATTTAAAACAGCGTTTAAAAGTAAGGATGCACAAACTGATATCGTTATTAGTTTTGCATATACATTTTCCCTCTTTAAAGCATAGTATACCACCATTATTGCCGCAACAGCCAAACAGATGTATGCCAAAACACTATGTAATTTAAAAACATAAAAGCAAATTAAGGCAGAAGCAATAAATACAATACTTAATACAAAAAATTGCCCAAACATTAATCTCTTTACAGTTTGCAACTTACTGTTGGCATATAAATTATAAACATATGCTGCAGTAATAATTGCAAAAAGAGGAATAGTAATATTTAGATAATGTGGTAATTTAAATTGCGCAAAACTGATGATTATGAATATTAATGTTATACCACCAACGGTTAAGAATTCCGATCCTTGAATGTTTTTAAATTTATGTTTAATAAATGCCCGTATTTTAGTGTAAAATGCGGCAATACCCAATATTGTCCATGGTAGAAATACCCAAAGAAACGTATGAAAAAAGAAAAAGTAATCGCTACTATTTTTTCCAATACCTTCACCACTTAAACGTTCAAAACTTTGCTCCCAAAAAATAAAGAATATACCACTACGATTGTCCTTGCCACGAATTACCTTTTCTGGATGTAAGTCAAATTGCAAATAATAGGCATATAACATAGGAGTAATCGTCAATGCAAATATCAAAAGTGCCAATAGCACTTTCCAGCTTAAAAACGCTTTCCATTTTCCTGTATAGAATAAATGACATAAAATAGGCAGACCTATAACCAAAAGAGCAATCTGCCCTTTGGTAGAAAATGCTATACCAGCTGCAAAAGCTCCTTTAACAATTGCCGATACACTACCCTTTTCAATATACTTTGCAAGTTGCCAAATAGCTAAAATGCTGAAACCCGTTAGCACGGCATCGGTACGAACGTCTATTGCACCCAATACAATGGTTTGAGCGGTCATAAAAATTAATGCAGAAAGTTTACCTACATGTTTGTTATATAACAGACTTCCCAATCCATAACAACTATATGCAGCCAATAATGTAGCTAGTATTCCGGGAATACGATAAGACCAATCATGAATACCGAATATTTTATAAGATAAGGCTGCCAACCAGTAGTGCATATGTGGCTTATCCAAATACTCTTCAGGTCCTTTAAAAAGACTAAAAAAATCATTTTCTTGCACCATTCTCATGGCCATTACGGAAAACTGTGCAGAATCATTTTCAAATAACGTCACAAACATTCCTGCAACGTATACCAAAAAAATTAAAGCTATTAAAAACCAGTACCTTAGATTAGATATCATAGGGAGAATTTGCGAAGTGCAAATATAAATAACTTTACAAACAACCAACCGAATAACGAGCCTATAACCGCACCGGTAATTATATCTAGTGGAAAGTGTACCCCAATGTAAACCCGACTATAAGCAACCAATGCTGCCCAAAGCACTAAAAAGAAGCCTATATATTTAATTTTAGATTTTAAAATGCTACCAAAGAATACAGCCAGCGCAAAGGAATTTGATGCATGCGCAGAAAAGTAACCAAATTTACCACCACAGTAACTTTTCACCAATCTCATGTAAGGTTCAACTTCTGGATCATGGCAAGGCCTTAACCTTGCAACACCATATTTAAAAAAATTTCCCAATTGATCTGTTATTGTTATCATTAAAGCAACAGAAACTAAAAGCGTCAATGTCTTTTTAGTACCATATTTCTGAAATGAAAGTATCAGTAAAAAAAGATACAGTGGTATGGCACTAAATTTATTGGATACGAATTGAAAAAAATTATCCCATTGCGGAGTACCTAGCCCATTGAGATATAAAAAAAAATCTTTATCTAACTGTAATAGCTCTTCAAGCATAATAGTTAATCTTCGTATCTAGATACCTCACGATCATAAAAAGCGGTAGCCGCTTTTATTAAGTTTTCTGCCTCTTCTTCCAATTCTTTTTCATCTTCCTTGGAAAATTCTTCGAGCCATTCAACTTCATCATCTTCAAGGTTGATAATAAACCTTGGAAACTCTGTATGCACTACAAATATTGCAGTAGGATAATCTGTATTATCACCCAATAAAAATTTTGGAAATTCCATAAAAATTATAATCTATAAATTGAAAATTCATTACCGCCAATGACAGAAACACCCTTATGCGGCAATTAGTTTTTTAGTTAAATAATTAAATCGAATATACAACATAATAGCCGATGCCGTTAGCCCTGTGAGCAAACCAATCCATATTCCAGTGCTTTTTAAATCTGTGTGCAGACATAAATAATAGCTAACAGGAAAACCGATAAGCCAATATGAAATAAATGTTATAAGAGTAGGTATTTTAACATCTTGTAAACCACGTAAAGCACCTAATACAACAACTTGTACTCCATCAGAAATTTGAAAAAATGCGGCTACTAACAACAATTCTGCTGCAACAACCAATACTTCTGTATTATCGGCAAAATTAGCCACATCTTCAATATCCAAATATAAGGACGGAAACCAATGTCTACCTATCAAGAATAAAGCTGCAAAAATTATTTCCAATAAAAAAGTCAGGAAAAATATTGATTGCGCTATACGCCTTAATTCTTTAAAATTAGCCAATCCTTTTTGGTTCCCCACTCTGATCATGGCGGTAACCCCTAGACCCATACCGAACATAAAGGTCATACTACTTAAATTCAATGCAATTTGGTTTGCAGCTTGCGCATTCTTACCTAAAACACCACTTAACCAAACTGCCGAGGTAAAAATACCAACTTCAAAAAACATTTGTAATGAAGAAGGAAAACCTAGTTCAATAATCTTCTTCATTACAGCTTTTTCAATTCTCGAAAAATTGAAACCGGTAACGTAATACTTGAACTTCTCTTTAGTTTTTAAAATGAACCAAAGGTATATTACCATAAAAAATCTAGAGACCAAAGTACCAATGGCAGCACCTACAATACCCATTTCTGGAAACCCAAAATTACCGAAGATCAAAAGGTAGTTTAAGATAATATTAATAACATTAGCTACAATAGTAGCGTACATGGGGTATTTGGTCTGTGACAACCCTTCAGAAAACTGCTTAAATGCTTGAAATATGATTAACGGTACTAATGAAAAAGCAACTAGATCTAAATAGGGCAATGCCAATTCTACAACTTCTATAGGCTGTTTCATGGCATACATAATTGGCTTTGCCAGTAAAATAAGTCCAAATAGGGTCAACCCCAGAACAGTACATAAAACCAGACCATGCTTTAATGCACTTTTTGCATTTTCCTTATTCCCTGCTCCATCCGCTTCAGCAACTAAAGGTGTAATTGCAGTTGAAAAACCAATACCTAAAGACATAGCTATAAAAACAAAACTATTGCCTAATGATACCGCTGCCAATTCCGCGGTGCCTAATTGCCCCACCATAATATTATCAGCCAACTGCACAAAAGTATGACCCAACATTCCTAAAATAACAGGAACGGAGAGCTTAACATTATAACGAAATTCTTTAGTGTAATTTTTAAACAAAACCTAAACAAAAATTTTGTCAAAGGTACCGTTAATTGAACGATTTATGTTCTGTAAAACTTGGGATATCCGTTTTTAAAATTCAAATTTTAATCCACAAAAGCGTAAAAATGATAACACTTTGTACAATTAATCAATTTCATTTTTTAGAAAGAACTACCGTTCTCAAGAAAAACAAAAACATTAACCAACTGAATTTCAATTTTTTAACACCATAACATTTAGGTATTTATACTGTAAAGTGAACAGTTTATACAATTAATCTGTTAATCCATACCTTAAATAAATACTAATATATGGTAGCTAGTCGTTATAAATATTAAACACACCAATTACCATTAATTATAAACATTATGAACCAAGATCCATTGGTTTGGATTATCGACGATGACGATATATCTAAATATGTAATGAAGAGGTATCTCAATCAGTTATCGGTAACAAAGGTTATCGAATTTCCTGATTCAGTTCAACCATTGAAATTTATACAAGACAATTACAATTCTTTAGATAAACTACCTGACATCATTTTTCTTGATCTTCATATGCCCATTTTAAATGGTTTTGATTTTATCAAGGATTTTCAAACGGTAGTGCCTAAAATCAATAAAAAGATTAATGTCGTCATGTTAACATCTTCTATTAATGCAGAGGATGTTGATCAGGCAAAAACATTCCCAGAAATATCTGATTATTTCATAAAACCTATTAAACATAGAGATTTGGCCAGAATTATGAAGGTAGAACTAAAACAATAAAAAATTACTCTTTAGTTTTTGCTTCGTTCCAATACACATCCATTTCCTCCAATGACATATCATTCATTTCCTTTCCATTTTCTTTTGCCTTAGTTTCAAGGTATTGAAAACGTTTTATAAATTTCTTATTGGTGCGCTCTAAAGCATTTTCAGGATTTACCCCTAAAAATCTAGCATAATTGATCATGGAAAAAAGCACGTCGCCAAACTCGGCCTCAATCTTCTCCTTATTACCTGCCTCTACCTCTATTTGCAGCTCACCAAGTTCTTCTTGTACTTTTTCAAAAACTTGTTGTGGCTCTTCCCAATCAAACCCAACACCAGAAACTTTATCTTGTATTCTATTAGCCTTTACCAAAGCAGGCAAACTTTTAGGCACTCCCTCTAATACACTTTTTTTGCCTTCTTTTAGTTTGATCTGTTCCCAGTTTCGTTTTACGTCTTCGGCATCTATTACCTTAACATCCCCATAAATATGTGGATGCCTATTTACAAGTTTATCACAAATGGCATTAGCAACATCGGCAATATCAAAATCATTGGTTTCAGAGCCTATTTTAGCATAGAAAATGATATGTAAAAGCACATCTCCCAACTCCATCTTTACCTCATTGAGGTCGTTATCTAAAATAGCATCTCCCAATTCATAGGTTTCTTCAATAGTTAAATGTCTTAAAGATTGCATGGTCTGCTTTTTATCCCACGGGCACTGCTCTCGCAACTCGTCCATAATGGTCAACAACCTATCTATTGCCTCTAATTGTTCCTTTCTGCTATTCATGAATATGCTTTTCACAAAAGTACATAACCATAGATTGTCTCGCTAAAAATCCTGTTTTGTTTTCGTACATTTAAAAACATATAAATTATTTGACAATTTGCCGTACTCAGGCAGTCATCATATTTTAAATTATCTTTTTCAAATACAACAACTAACAACACAACAACAATGAAGACACGTAGAGATTTTTTAAAAAACGCGGGATTAGTAAGTGCCGCCACGCTTTTCATGCCACAAATAAGTTTAGCTAGAACTAAGAACTCAGGTTATGGTGTACAGCTTTATTCTTTTAGAGATGGCATGTTAGCAAACCCAAAAAAAACTTTAGAGCAAATTGCAAGTTTAGGTTTTAAGGAAATAGAAAGCGCTGGTTCATCAAAAGGATATTACTACGGATTATCTCCTAAAGAAATGGCAACAACATGCAAAGCTTTAGGTATGTCACTAACCAGTGGGCATGTACATTTAGATGATAAATTTGAACAAACCATGGAAGACGCCGTAGCCTCTGGTCAAGAATATTTAATTTGTTCATCGCTACCATCTGAAGGGCAAACAGTGGATAATTACAAAAAAGTAGCAGAGCAGTTTAATATTGCCGGCGAAGCTTGTAAAAGACGGGGTCTAAAATTTGGTTATCATAATCATGAATATGAATTTGAATCTGAAAACGGGGAAGTACTTTATGATGTGCTTATGGATAATACGCAAAAAAATCTGGTGCATATGGAGCTAGATTTGGGCTGGGTGGTAGTTGCAGAAAAAGATCCTTTACACTACTTCAAAAAATATCCGGGTAGATTTCCCTTATGGCATTTAAAGGATATGAATATGAATGAAAAGATAAGTACGGAATTTGGCAAAGGGGTGCTTGATGTACCGTTTATGCTTGAATTAAAAGAGTTATCAGGTGTTGAGCACATTTACATTGAACAAGAAGAATACGCCAATACTCCTTTTGAAAGCATGCAGCATAACCTTAGTTATTTAAAAAATATATAAGCTAGAATAATGAAAACCAACTGTAAACACTTAATCATAATTATTTTATCAAGCTGTATTTTTTCATGTAAAGCTCAACAATCATCTATAATAAAAGATGGTGCAATATTAGTTCAAGTTTCTAACGAATATAGTTTTACAGAGGGTCCTGCTTCTGACAAGGAAGGCAATGTCTATTTTACGGATCAACCAAATGATAAAATTATTAAATGGAACGCTACTGACAACTCTCTAAGTGTGTTCAAGGAACCCTCTGGTAGAGCAAACGGGCTTTATTTTGATCAGGATGGAAATTTATTGGCTGCCGCCGATGAAAAAAATGAACTATGGAGAATTGATTCCAACGGAAAAGTAGATACACTGATTACTAATGATGATGGTAAAAAACTAAATGGTCCAAATGACATTTGGGTCGATTTAAAAGGGGGTATTTACTTTACCGATCCTTACTATCAAAGAGAATACTGGTCTAGAACCGAAGCAGAAATTGAAGATAAAAATGTTTACTACATTTCACCTAATACCAAAGAGGTTGCTGTAGTTGCATCAGAATTTAAACAACCAAATGGCATCATTGGAACACCAGACGGCAAAACACTATACGTAGCAGATATTGGAGATAACAAAACCTATTCCTACTCCATTCAAAAGGATGGCTCTTTAACCAATAGAAAATTGTTTACGAATATGGGTTCTGATGGCATGACCATTGACAATAAAGGTAACATTTACCTTACAGGTAAAGGCGTAACCGTATTCAATGCCAAAAGAGAACAGATACATCATATACCTATAAATGAAGATTGGACCGCTAATATTACTTTTGGAGGTGTAAATCAAGATATTCTGTTCATTACTGCAATGGGGTCAATCTACACGATACAAATGAACGTTCATGGAGTCAGATATTAGATAATTACTTGGAAGAATTGTCATTTAGTGTTACTCAATTTAGCATATCAACCTAGCTTTTCATTCTTTATTCGGGAGATACACAAAACAAAGAACCATTGGTATTCATATAATTCCATACCATATATTATCAATAACACAACAAAGACTTTTAAATATTTATAATTCCTCGATTTTAATTATCTTAAACGACTTAAAATCCAACCAAATTATGATTACGTATATTTTTGAATTTATTGGAACTGCAATGTTAATTCTAATAGGAAACGGCATTGTTGCCAATATCGTTTTAAAGGGAACAAAAGGTGCAGATGCCGGATGGACGGGTATATCTCTCGCCTGGGGTATTGCAGTGTTCATTGGGGTATTTATTTCTGCCGATTCCAGTGGTGCTCATTTGAACCCAGCCGTAACCGTTGCGCTTGCCGTGGCTGGTAAATTTACTTGGACATTAGTACCAGGCTATATAGTTGCACAAATTTTAGGAGCCATGATGGGTAACTTTTTGGTATGGCTTAATTACAAAAAACAATATGAAGCTACAGAAGATACCGATGCTATTTTAGCCACCTTCTCTACTTCACCAGCTATTAAAAGTCCGTTTTGGAACTTGATGACCGAAATTATTGGTGCCTTTGCACTTGTTTTTGGCGTATTCTACATTGCCGGTGGCAGTATGGGCGACAGTGCCGTATCATTAGGATCCCTAGACGCCTTACCAGTTGCACTATTAGTAATGGGAATTGGCTTTGGTCTGGGCGGACCTACGGGTTACGCTATTAATCCTGCACGTGATTTTGGTCCGCGTTTATTACATGCTATTCTTCCTATAAAAAATAAAGGTAATAGTAACTGGGGCTATGCATGGGTGCCAATTGTTGGTCCTATCATTGGCGGAGTATTGGCTGCACTATTATACATGTTTATCGAAACCATGCAATAAAATAAAGAAAATGAAGCATTTTATACTACTTACCTGTATTTTTATATCTATGAATGTACTTGCCCAAAAAACGGTAGACCTGCCTTATGAAGAAAGTCCCACTGTAAAATGGTCTACAGCAGAAAGGGAATATTACTCTGACATTTGGGAAAATGAAGTTATTACCAATGTTGCTGTACCAAGATTAGAAGTTTTTGAGGCAGACACACCAAATGGAACTAGTGTTATTGTAGCACCAGGTGGCGGACTTTACGGCTTAAGCATTGAAAGTGAAGGTAGAGCTGTTGCCAAATGGCTAAACAAAAAAGGTATCACAGCTTTTGTACTAAAATATAGATTAGTGCCTACTGGCATTGACGGTATAGAAGAAATATCCGATGAAAGCGTAAATAACCCAGCGAAGATTGGAGAAAGGGTTACTCCCGTTTTACCACTTTCCATCGCAGATGGTCTAGCCGCCGTTACCTACGTAAGAACAAATGCCAATAAAATGAATTTAAATCCCAACAAAATTGGATTTATGGGCTTTTCTGCAGGTGGTGCGGTAACTATGGGCGTAACATTTAACTATACTGAAGCAAATAAACCAAACTTTATTGTACCGGTTTATCCTTGGATGACGGTAATAGGCGAATATACTGTACCCCAAGATGCACCACCAATGTTAGTGATTTGCGCATCTGATGATCCTTTAGGACTGGCTAAGCCAAGTACAGATTTATATTCCGCCTGGTTAACAAATGGGAAGAATACAGGAATGCACATGTATTCTAAAGGCGGACACGGTTTTGGAATGAAAGCACAAAACCTGCCATCTGACAATTGGATTGCAAGATTTTACGAATGGGCGTTGACGGAAGGTTTTACCGTAACGGCTAAAAAATAATTAAATATGTTTAAGATATCACCTCTTTTAAATGGATTGAAAAAAATAGAAATACTTACCATTTTAGCAATGATAGTTTCGCTATCAAATTTTGCCCAAACGGAAAATGTATTTACAAACGAGGTAAAAGATATCACCGTTAAATATGACAGTATTTGGGACTCTAGCAAGGAGACCATTGTTTTCACCGGTAGTTCAAGTGTACGGTTATGGCGAAAATTACAAGAAGAATTCCCCGAACATCAAATTGTAAATAGTGGTTTTGGGGGTTCGCAAGCATCAGATCTGTTGTTTTTTATAGATGAATTAATATTATCCTACAATCCTAAAAAAGTATTTATCTACGAGGGCGACAATGACTTATGGGCAAAAAAAAGTCCTACAGACGTTCTTAGTACCACCACAGAGATCATCCGTCGAATAAAAGCAAAAAATGCATCCACACAGGTTATTTTAATATCGGCAAAACCAAGTATAAGTAGATGGAAAATCAGAAATAAATATAAAAGGTTAAATAGAAAAATGGATCGTTTTACCAAAAACGACCCTAACCTATTTTACGTAGACGTTTGGGAACCTATGTTGAACAAAAAAAAGCTTAAAACCGATATATTTATTGAAGACGGACTTCATATGAACCAAAAAGGTTACGATATTTGGTATGAAGCCATGAAAGATTTAGTAAACCAACCTTAAGCAATTAACATGATAAAGACCTTTTGTATTCGAAGTCTATTTTTTACAAGCTTAGCAATACTACTCCTAGCTTGTACCGAAGAAAAAAAAGAACGCATTGTAATGCCTACTACAGATTTGTCTAAAGCCAGTCTAATACCAAAGCCTTTAAAAACTATTCCTACTAATTCCGCTTTTGCTTTAGATCAGTTTACAGCTATCTACACCTCTAAAAATGCTACTGGTTTTGAAGAAGTAGGTACATTTTTAGCCGATAAATTAAAAGACAAAATAAATCTGACCATCCCGGTGAATAGTGAAGGCGCTAATACCGTAGAACGAGTTATTTATATCAATCAAAGCGATAGTACAGATTTAGCCTCACCTGAAGCATATCAACTATACATAAATCAAGATTCCATCATCATTAACTCCAATACAGCTGAAGGAGCTTTTAGAGGTATACAAACATTAAGACAATTAGTTCCTTTAAAAAGCAACGACACCTTGGCAACCCAGAAAATATGGGCTGTGCCCTCTGGCAAGATAATTGACAGCCCTAATTTTGAATTTAGGGGTTCAATGTTAGATGTTGCCAGGCACTTTTTTAGTGTGGATGACGTAAAAAAATACATTGATCTTTTAGCTTACTATAAAATTAATGTACTTCACCTGCACCTAACCGATGATCAAGGCTGGAGAATAGAAATTAAATCATGGCCTAAACTAACAGAAATTGGAGGTAAGACTGAAGTTGGCGGTGAATCTGGCGGATTCTACACGCAAGAAGATTATAAAGAAATAGTAAGATATGCTGCAGAAAGATATATGACCATTATTCCTGAGTTTGATATGCCAGGACATACCAATGCGGCATCACTATCCTACTCATTTTTAAATGGAAATGGCAAGAAACTAAAACCATATGAAGGTACGCATGTAGGCTTTAGTACCTTTAATACTCATAAAGATACAACCTACGCTTTCATTGATGATGTTGTTAGGGAAATAGCAGCAATAACTCCCGGTCCTTATTTTCATGTTGGAGGAGATGAAAGCCACGTTACTAAAAAGAAAGACTACATCTACTTCATCAATAAAGTTGAAAAAATAGTTCAGAAGCATGGTAAACGCATGATCGGTTGGGACGAAATTGCAATCGCAAATGTAGATTCAACTTCAATTTCTCAATGGTGGGCAAGTGAAGAGAATGCAAAAAAAGCAGTGGATAAAGGAATGCAAATTATTGTCTCTCCGGCTAAAAAAGCATACCTAGACATGGAATATGACACCTTATCTAAATTTGGACTTCACTGGGCAGCTTATATACCTGTAGATACCGCATACATTTGGACTCCTGAAGAATATGGTATACCAATGGAAAATATTTTAGGAATAGAAGCTCCTCTTTGGTCTGAAACCATTAGTAACATAGATGAATTAGAGTATCTAGCATTCCCAAGAATTATCGGTTATTCTGAATTAAGCTGGAGTATTAAAGAAAATAGAGATTGGGAAAATTACAAAGTAAGATTAGCAGACCAAGCTCCATTCCTTGATAGAATGGATGTAAAGTATTACCCTTCTAAATTGATAGATTGGAAGAAAAGTGATTACACTTACAAGACCATAACAAAAGACTAACTAATTATTCACCCTAACAAAAAGCCTTGATTTTTTTTAATCAAGGCTTTTTACTTACAACTCAATTTTTTTCGATTTTAACTTAGCCAAAACAGTATTTAAATGTTGAAAATTTATAGGCTTTTCTAAATACTCAACAATATTATGATAACCATCTGCCTTTAATTTATCATCACCTCTAAAGGACGATGTAGTTATAACAACAGGAATATCTGAACATAGATTCAATGCGTTTACCTTATCAAGAAAATCCCATCCGTCCAAAACAGGCATATTGATATCTAGTAAAATTATATCTGGACAAGCATTGGTTTTTAAATAATCTAGTCCTAGTTGACCGTTTAAGGCAATTGTAATGTTTTTATATCCAAATTTCTCTAGGTTTGTTTTAGCGATAAAATTTGTTACCTCATCGTCTTCAATTATTAATATTCGTATCATTTTATGGGGGTTTTAATTATGGTTTTGATTATTTATTTTAAAAAAATATGATAAACTCGGTTCCTTTATTTACTTGACTTTTGACATCAATTGATCCGCCGTTTTCGCTAATAATAAGTTTCATGATATATAGCGCGACACCCAAACCATCAACATGGGTATGTAGACGCTTAAATATGTCAAAAATTTTCTCAGAAAAATCCTGGTCAAATCCTAGTCCGTTATCTTTGAATGACAATCTAACTCTGCCATTGACTTCTTTTGTTTCAATTTTTATACTTAGTTTTCTCTTAGGATGCCTGTAAAGGAGAGCATTTGAAATAAGGGTCTGAAGAACAGTCTCTAACTGCAACTTGTTATAATCAATTGAAGGACATGCTGAGTAATCTTCTTTTATAATTGTTCTACCTTTTATAATTTCTTTAGAATAGCTAGTTTTTAATTTACTTATAACATCTGAAAATTCTAATGATGTTTTAGCTGATCCAAAATTGGATTTTGTAGCAATTACCATATTTAAGGCGGTAATTTTATCGCACATTACTTTGGTGACCACATTCATTTTTTCAACGATAGGCATAACTTCGTTATCGGGAAGGTTAGATTCTAAAGCCATTCGCAATAGACTCTTTAAATTAGTAAGAGGAGCTCTAAGATCATGCGCAGCTACGTAAGAAAAATCTTCTAACTCTTGATTTTTCTTTTTCAAATTTTCATTCACTTCCATTAATGAAGTCTTGGTACTTTTTAACTTTTGTACAGTATCAATTACATTGGTTACATCAAGTGTTGTAATCCCTAAATAATCTCCAATTTTAAATGCCCTTGACATAAAGGTATATTCTGAAAATTCACCCTTAAAAAACAATTCGTCAAAACCAATTGCCACACCTGTTTCTATAACATTTTTATAATCTTCATAGCGCTCTGTACCCTCTAAATATGGGAATATATCAAGGATATTTTTACCAATAAAATTTTCTTTTGCAATACCAATAGTATCTACACTAGCTTGGTTTACATCAACAAAATTCATATCTCTATCTAAAATCACGAAAGGCGAATATGCATTTTCAAAAAAAGCACTTTTCAATTCACAATTAATTTCAAAATCATTCGTATTCATATTCATCAAATTTTGTTTAGGCTATTTAGCTATACCGCAAATTTGCAGTATTTAATATCTTATTTCTATTGATATCAGTTGCATAAAGGAAAGGTATAGATGAACAGCAAAAAACTGTAGATGAACGGCTTACATGATAAATTAGATTTGACTGATTTTAAACATTTGAACAAAAAAAAAGCCCATAAAGGGCTTTTTACATTTATAATATAAAAGTTTGGACTATTCCTCTTCAGAAGCTTCTTCGCTTGCAACCTCTTCACTGGAAAAATCTGTGATCTTATTTTCTGTTAGAATGTTATACCATTGAATAACTTTCTTGATATCACTAACATAAACACGGTCTTCGTCATAGTTAGGGAGTACTTCAAAGAAATACTCTTCTAATTTTATTTTTTCTTCTTTATGGCCAATAGAAGTTTTACCACCATTTTCCTTCTCTTGTATTTTTTTGAATACATCTCTTAAAGGTACTTCTTCCTCAAGAGTATAAATAGCTATTTCAGACAATACACTTACGCTACTACGTAAACTTACTGTTATTCTTTTTCCATCTAACAAAGACTCCGCTACAAAACCTGTTCTGGTTTGGGTAATTAATTTATACAAACCTGGTTTTCCCGCAACGGATAAAATTTTCTCTAACCCCATAAACTATTTTAAAATTTTCAGTGGACAAATATTACACTTTTCTATTAATAATAAAGGCATTTTAACGTCCTTTTTTCATCGCAGGAAATTTCATACGATAGTCTACGTTTATCTTTCCTTTAGATATATTGGTTAATCTTCCCTTTAACATTCTCTTTTTTAAAGCTGATAATTTATCAGTAAACAACACACCTTCTATGTGGTCGTATTCATGTTGAATAACGCGAGCCAAAAGACCATCAAAAGTTTCTTCTTGCTCTTTAAAATTCTCATCTAAATAGGTGATTCTTATAGTACCTTTTCTACTCACATCTTCCCGAACATCCGGTATACTAAGGCAACCCTCATTAAATGCCCATTCATCCCCAGTTTCCTCTTCAATGGTAGCATTGATAAAAACTCGTTTAAATCCGTCTAATTGTTTTTGCTCATCTTCAGTTAAATCCTCATCACCTGAAAAAGGTGTAGTATCAACTAAAAATATACGAATTGGCAGCCCTATTTGTGGAGCAGCAAGACCTACCCCACTAGCATTATACATGGTTTCCCACATGTTAGCAATCAAATCATTCAGCTTTGGATAATCTTTATCGATATCATCCGCTACTTTCCTTAATACGGGGTCACCGTATGCAATAATGGGTAAAATCATTTATACTGTTTTTAAAAAATCTTGTAAAATAATAGTTGCACTGATTTCATCAATAAGTGCCTTGTTCTTTCTTTGTTTCTTCTTTAAACCGCTATCCAACATAGTCTGAAAAGCCATTTTAGATGTAAAACGTTCATCATGCCTTTTAATAGGAATTGTTGGGAACGTCTCTGCCAACTTTACTAAAAATGGTGCAATATGTACTTCAGATTCAGAAGCGGTATTATCCATTTGCTTGGGTTCACCTACCACTATTACATCCACATTTTCACGAGGTATATAGTCAGATAAATAGGTGAAGATTTCTGGAGTATTGACCGTAGTTAAACCAAATGCTATCATTTTCATATCATCGGTTACTGCAAGCCCAATACGCTTTTCTCCATAATCAATTGCAAGAATTTTTCCCAAACTTAATTTTTGGCAAAAATAAAGGATAATTTGTTATATGTGCTGTTGCGCTCGGGTAATTACTGTACTTCAACTTATATTTGAGGAAATTTTATGAAAATGACAGAATTAAGAGCACAAATAGAAAAAGCATGGGAAAATAGAGACCTTTTAAAAGAGTCTGCTACCCAAGATAGTATTAGAGAGGTGGTAAACCTTTTAGATTTAGGAAAGTTGAGATGTGCAGAACCAACAGCAGACGGATGGCAAATTAATGAATGGGTGAAGAAAGCGGTAGTTATGTATTTCCCTATTCAAAAAATGGAAACCTTAGAAGCTGGTATTTTTGAGTACCACGATAAAATGCCGTTGAAAAGAGGGTATAAAGAAAAAGGAATTCGGGTAGTACCAAATGCAGTTGCAAGACATGGTGCCTATATTTCTGCAGGTACTATATTAATGCCAAGTTATGTAAATATTGGTGCATATGTTGATGAAGGCACTATGGTAGATACTTGGGCAACAGTTGGTAGCTGTGCACAAATTGGTAAAAACGTACACTTAAGCGGTGGTGTTGGTATTGGTGGTGTTCTAGAACCATTACAGGCTTCACCAGTTATAATAGAAGACGGTGCTTTTATTGGTTCTCGTTGTATAGTAGTTGAAGGTGTCAGAGTTGAAAAAGAAGCTGTATTAGGTGCTAATGTTGTTTTAACAATGAGTACCAAAATTATTGACGTTACAGGAGAAACACCAGTTGAAACAAAAGGTGTTGTACCCGCACGTTCAGTTGTAATACCTGGTAGTTACACTAAAAAATTCCCAGCTGGTGAATTTCAAGTACCGTGCGCATTAATAATCGGAAAAAGAAAAGAAAGCACGAACAAAAAGACATCATTGAACGATGCACTTAGAGAGTATGATGTTGCAGTTTAATGGATAATTATATTTAATTTCCATTTTTAATTAAAATTATATTTGTGGCGGGAAATAAATTCTTAGTAATTCAGCAGAAAATGATTGGCGATGTACTAAATAGTACGCTAATCTGTGAACATCTAAAAATTCATTTCCCAGATGCCACTATACACTATGTAATCTACGAACATACGTTGCCTGTAGTTGATGGCAATCCTTTTATTGATAAAATTATACTTTTTAAAAAGGAGTATAAGAAAAGTAAAAGCAAATTCTATAAATTCCTCAAGGAGTTTAAACAGGAAGAATATACAGCAGTAATTGATGTATATTGTAAAACCGAAAGCAATTTAATAAGCTATTTTTCTAAAGCAAAAACTAAAATTTCATACGAAAAATGGTATTCAAAATTCATATATACAGACCTATTTACCTATTCTAAATCTACTACTACTGAATTGGGTTTAGCTGTTGAAAATAGATTGCTATTATTAACACCGTTAATCGACAAATTAAAGCAGGAGAATTTAGCTCCAAAAATCTTTTTAAGAGAAGAAGAATTAACTAAGGCTAAAGACATTTTAATAAAGTCAGGTATAGATTTATCCAAACCAATACTTATGGTTGGTATTAAAGGTAGTAGTGATGACAAGAGCTATCCTTTAAAATATCTCGCTGAATTAATCGATGAAATTACAAGTCTCAAAAATATAAATGTACTTCTGAATTATACACCTGATCAAAAAACAAGTGTTCAAGAACTATTAGGTTATTGTTCAGAAAATTCTAAAAAATGCATACATGAGGATATTTTCTGTAATTCACTAAGAGATTTTTTAGCACTATTAAAACAGTGTAATGGATATTTTGGAAATGAAGGTGGAGCCTCAAATATGTCTAAAGCTTTGGGTGTTCCAAATTTTGCGATTTTCTCACCTTGGATATCTAAAGAAGCTTGGTTTACCTATCATAGCGACCAAAAAAATTGGGCAGTTCATCTTAATGATTTCAAACCTGAATTATTAGAGAAGAAAAATAAAAAAGAAAAGAAAGAAAATGTCAAATCACTATATCAAGAATTCACCCCAGATCTTTTTAAAGATAAAGTAAGAGCTTATATTGAATCACAAATATTCTAACCTCTATTCATTGTCAACACATTAACCAGTCCTGTTTTTTACTGCTTATTTCACAATCTACACTATATTCCTTGCGGTTATGATAAAATGTAAGAATTTTTATAAAATTAAACGCAACCATTCCAAAATACGCACTCTTATAGACTGAACTATGCTATAACACTGGATTTCAATTATGTAAGAAATTTACTTCTTAACACAATTTTTTAATTCTTTTTTTGTTATAACTTTGTTCGCTCCGATTAGAGCAAACCTATCAAATTGGATTGTATGATTACCAAAAAAGAAGAACTTACCGCATTAGTAATTACGTATAACGAAATTGGCTACATTGAAAAGTGTATAGAGTCTGTTTCTTTTGCCGATGAAATTATTGTGGTTGATTCTTTTAGTACAGACGGAACCTATGAATATTTAAAAGGTAACCCTAAAGTAAAAGTCATTCAGAATCCGTTTGAAAATTTTACCGCTCAAAAATCTTTTGCCTTAAAACAAGCTAAAAACGACTGGGTTTTATTTTTAGATGCCGATGAAATTGTTTCTGACGCTTTACAAAAAGAAATTACAAAAACAGTATCCAGTGATACTGAAATAGCTGCATTCTGGTTTTACCGCCAGTTTATGTTTAAAAATGAAAAATTAAATTTCAGCGGATGGCAAACTGATAAAAACTACCGACTTTTTAGAAAAAGCAAAGCTGTATTTTCCGATTGCAAGATTGTTCATGAAACATTGGATGTTGATGGTACATCTGGTATTCTAAAAGAAAAATTGACGCATTACTGCTACAAGAACTATGAAGACTATAAAGGTAAGATGTTGAAATATGGCCGTTTAAAGGCTATTGAATCATTTTACAAAGAAAAGAAGTTCAGTTATGCAATGATGGTTGTTAAGACTGGCTGGAAGTTTTTTAACCACTACATCTTACGTCTTGGTATACTTGATGGCAAAAAAGGCTTTACCATTTGCTATTTAAATTCATTGGGCGTTTTAGAACGTTACAAGGAACTTAAGAGGTTGGAACAAAAAAATGAATTAGCCTATTATTTGGTTATGCCATAGTGCGTCCACACACTTTTTTCCTTTTTAGTAGCATTTCTTATTCCCACATTCTTTGCAATGGACTCTGGTGTCTTGTACCCTCTTTTATGATCTAGATGCACACAAACAGCACTATATCGCAACTGCTTAGACTTTAGTCCAAAATTGAACAAACGTTCTCCTAGCTCTCTATCTTGACCGCCATATTGCATGCGCTCATCAAACCCGTTTACATTTTCAATATCTTTTTTCCACCCAGAAGAGTTATGTCCGTTCCAACTTGCATTGGTAGGGGTAATCCAATTCAATACTTTAGAAATTATACCACGTGCCGTTAATTTATTATTCTTAAAGGTTTGCGGTATTCCTTTTTCCTTTAACCATTGAATATTAAAACAACGTTGATTTTCTATATCATCTAACGTAATCATTTTGGATATGTTCATTGGCAGCATATAATATCCACCAGAAATAAAGTAACCTGGCTCTTTGTTGATATAATGCACCTGAACAAAATCTTCACGAGGTATGCAATCACCATCTGTCATGATAATATAATCAGCCCTACATGCAGAAACCGCCTTGTTCAATATCCTAGATTTTTGAAAGCCATCATCTTCTTGCCAAACATGTACAATTGGGTAATGAACCTTCTCTGCCATCTCTGCAAGTAATTCTTTTGTAGGTGACTTTGATCCATCATCAGCAATGACAACCTCAAAGTCTTTGAATATTTGCTGCTCAAAGCCCCAAAGTACCTTCTTCAACCACTCTTCGGCATTATATGTACTTACTACGATACTTATTTTAGGAATCTCCATGCTAGGTTTCAAATTACTGCAAAAATATAAAACTCTTATCTATCTTTGAGCCAGAAAAGACGGTCTCTTAATAAAGGACAAATTACAGCATTGTAAAATGAAGTTAAAAGAAATACCTGTATCAATTTACAATTCGGCTAAACTTTTAGCTCTTTCTTCAAAGAACATGGCGTCTAAAACCAAGTTAGAAATACCAGCTATAGTCTCTTTAACATCCATTCCCTCAAGGTTAGGCACATTACATTTAACAATTAGAAGCCTTTTAAATCAAGATGTTAGACCAAAGAAAATTGTTTTGTGGTTACATTATTCTTTAAAAAATGAAATCCCAAAAAAACTTGCCAAGCTAGAAAGTAGTTTGTTTGAAATCATGTATTCAGATTTAACCTGTTCACATAGAAAGCTTATTCATAGTATAGAGCTTTTTCCTAATGATATCATTATTACATGTGATGATGACATGATTTACAGAACCAACTGGCTTCGCTTATTATTTGAAGAACACAAATCCAACCCCAATAAGATTATAGCAAACCAGACAAGGTATATCACCTATAACAAAATAGGAGAGTTACAATCATATAAGAATTGGAAATATGATAAAAACTTAAAGTTTAAAGAAGCTGCCGTTATACCTATTGGTGCAGAGGGGGTTTTGTACCCACCAAAATCACTTTCAGAAAAAGTTTCCAATGCTGAATTATTTTTAGAATTAGCCCCAAAAGCAGATGACTTATGGTTTAAGGCAATGGCACTTATTGCAGAAACAAATGCTGTACAGGCAAAGGAAAAGGCGAAAACACCAATTCCTATAATAGGTTCTCAGAAACAGTCCCTTAAAAAATCAAATATTAGTGGTGACAAGAATAAAACACAATGGTTGGCGATAACCACTCATTTCAATATAGAACCAGATACTTTTCTATAATATCAGTAAAATAGACATGACAGAAGAAATCAACAAATGCATAGAAGTTTTAGAAAATGGCGGACTCATACTCTACCCTACAGATACGGTCTGGGGTATTGGTTGTGATGCTACCAATGAAAAAGCAGTTGAAAAAGTATATCAGTTAAAACAACGTAATGATAGTAAGGCCTTAATATGTTTGGTTGCCAATGATGCCATGCTAGAGAAACATATAGAGAAAGTATCTGACCTTGCCTATGATATTATTGACCTATCTACAAAACCAACCACCATTATTTTTGATAATCCCCGTGGAGTTGCTAAAAACTTGATAGCAGCAGATAATACTTTGGCCATTAGAGTGGCATCAGATAAGTTTTGTAAATACATGATCGGCAAGTTAAAAAAGCCAATTGTATCTACTTCTGCCAACATTTCTGGTCAGAGTACTCCAAAATCTTTCCAAAATATAGATTCAGCCATTTTAAAAGGTGTAGACTATGTGGTAAATTTGCATCGTGAGAAACAGAATAGCTCCGCCTCATCAATTATTAGATTAGCTAATGACGGTACGGTGAAGATTATTCGAGATTAAGAACATGCAAGAGAGCTATACAGACGCTTTAAACAATCCAATTTTCAAAATTATTTCGGAAGCTGCAGAAGAACTTTCTGTAGATTGTTATGTTATTGGTGGTTTCGTCAGAGACTATTTCTTAAAACGTAACATACCAAAAGATATAGATGTGGTTGCAATTGGCAGCGGAATTAAACTTGCCGAAAAAGTTGCTTCTAAATTAAAAGGTAAACCACAAGTTTCCGTTTTCAAAAATTTTGGTACCGCCATGATCAAAAGTGATGGTATTGAACTTGAATTTGTTGGTGCACGTAAAGAAAGTTACAATAGAGATAGCCGCAAACCTATTGTTGAAGATGGCACTTTAGAAGATGATCAAAAAAGAAGGGATTTCACCATAAATGCCTTGGCGCTTTCTTTGAACAAATCGAATTACGGAGCCCTTCTTGACCCTTTTGGAGGTATTGCTGACTTAGAGAGCAAGATTATTAAAACTCCGCTAGAACCAGGCATTACCTATTCAGATGACCCTTTACGTATGATGAGGGCCATTCGTTTTGCTACACAATTAGATTTTCAAATAGCACTACCCTCTTTACAGGCCATTACAGAAAATAAAGACCGTTTAAAAATTGTTTCCAATGAACGAATATTAGACGAACTTCATAAAATTATGTTGTGTAAAAAACCTTCTTTAGGTTTTTCATTACTACATAAAACGGAATTACTTGAACTTATTCTTCCTGAGCTTACCGCATTACAGGGCATAGAAGAAATTGAAGGGCAAAAACATAAAGATAACTTTTGGCATACATTAGAAGTAGTAGATAATATATCTGAAGCTACAGATGACCTTTGGTTACGCTGGGCTGCTTTGTTACATGATATAGGTAAAGCACCTACCAAAAGGTTCCATAAAAAAATTGGATGGACATTTCATGGTCATGAATTTGTAGGATCAAAAATGGTCTTTAAATTGTTCAAACGTTTACGTATGCCATTGAACGAGAAGATGAAATTCGTTCAAAAGATGGTATTGATGAGTTCAAGACCAATTATACTATCTGAAGATTATGTTACGGATTCTGCTGTACGTAGATTGGTTTTTGATGCCGGTGATAATGTAGAAGACTTAATGACTTTATGTGAAGCGGATATCACTACCAAAAATCCGAAGAAGCAGCGTAAATACCACCAAAATTTTAAAGTTGTTCGCCGAAAAATTGAAGAAGTAGAAGCTCGTGATCACGTTAGAAACTTTCAACCGCCTATTAGTGGTGAAGAAATAATGGAAACTTTTGCGCTAAAACCTTCCAAGGAAATAGGTATTATTAAGGAAGCAATCAAAGAAGCCATTTTAGAGGGCGAAATACCAAATGAATATAAAGCGGCTCAAGAATTTATGTATCTTAAGGGTGCAGAATTGGGTCTACAGAGTACAAAATAGAATGGATATTATTTATGGATATTACATTTAGAAAAATTGCCAAAACATCTTTGGTATTAGTTTATTTAGTGATTGTCGCAGGTGCCGTAGTTAGAATGACCGGTAGTGGAATGGGTTGCCCAGATTGGCCCAAATGTTTTGGTTACTATATACCACCTACAGAGGTAACCGAAATACAATGGCAACCGGACCGATTATTTGAAAAAGGTCAAGTAATTATCTATCGGGAAACGCTACAGGTTTCAAAAGAATCATTTACTACAAAAGATTCTTTTAATGAAGCTAATTGGGAGCCTTACACAAAACATGACTACGCTGAATTTAACCCATGGCACACTTGGATAGAATATATAAATAGGCTTTTTGGTGCCTTAGCAGGTCTTGCAACCCTACTACTTGCAATTATGTCTATTAAATTCTGGAAAAAGAAAAAGCGCATACCAGTTTTGTCTTGGCTAGTGGTTGTAGGTATGGTTTTTCAAGCTTGGCTTGGAGCAACCGTAGTATATTCAGTTTTAGAACCGGCAAAAATTACGGTTCATATGTTAATGGCTTTGGTAATTGTAGCAATACTATTATACATTATATACTTGGCAAATAAAGAAAACAAGCGTATTAAGTATGATAAATTGGTATTGAATATTAGTATCATAGCGCTAGGCATGACCCTAGTACAAATTGCTATGGGAACACAAGTACGCCAATTTGTAGATGAACAAATAGACATTTACGGTTATGCCGCAAAAGGGAATTGGTTACAAGATCCTGAGTTATTATTTTACATTCACCGATCTTTTTCTATACTTATCATTTTAGTGAATTCTTTCTTGGCATATAGAATAACCAAGCTAGACCTTGGTCACTTTAAAGTCTACTGGGTCTTGTTTTTACTACTAGTGGTAGTATTTACCGGTGTAGCTATGAACTATTTAGATTTTCCTTTTGCTAGTCAGCCATTACACCTTGTCTTGGCTTCCATTCTATTCGGTGTTCAGTTCTACATACTTTTAGATGCATTAATGCCTAGAAAAGACTCCAAAACTTCGTAACTTTGCCGACCCGCAAAAATTAAGGTATGATTTATAAAATTCGTGTAATTCTAGACGCTGAAGAAGATATTTTCAGAGATTTAGAGATTGAGTCCCACAATTCATTAGAAGAGTTCCATAATGCAATTACTCAGGCATTTGGTTTTTTAGGTAATGAAATGGCGTCTTTTTATACATGTGATGAAGAATGGAAACAAGACGAGGAGATCGCACTTTTTGATATGAGCGAATCTGGTTCTGATGTACGTTTAATGAACGAGACCTTTCTAGAGGATATCATGACAGAAAACAACCCAAAATTGATCTACGTTTATGATTTCATGAACATGTGGACGTTTTTTGTTGAGCTTGCAGATATTCAAGAAAATGAAGATGGCCGTGCTTACCCTAATGTACTTTTTACATTTGGTGAACTACCTGAAACTCCTCCAGAGAAAAACTTTGAGGCAGAGAACAGTGCCTTTGATTTTGATGACACTTTTGATAATTACGACGATTTAGATTTCGATGAAAATTGGAACTAAATTTTAGCAAATAATATATTTTCGCTTACTAACCATTTAATTTAGAACATTTTATGATTAACCTATATGCTACCCAAATTGAAAGTATTTCTATACATAGAGTTGGTAATAAAAATAAAAATGAAGGGGTTTTTCTTTCAGAAGAACCATTTAGACTTAATGATGAAACTACCGGTTTACTAAAAGAATACTTCTTTAAACCTTTTAAGGAAAAAGAAGAAAACTACTATAAACTTACAAATGAAGTTGACGTTGAATTCAACGAATTGTTTAAGATTGTAAGTGAAGTTTTCGAAGACCCTTCTAAAGCTCATTTGAATTCTAAAAAAGTAGCTTCTTTATTATTTGAACAATCTAACCACCCACATATCAAAAGTGGTGAAGTATATGTTGCCTACCTATCTGGTTTACTTTTAGATAATAAAAAAGTAGACGCTATAGGAATATTTAAAAGCGAGTTAAAACATGATTTTATTCAGTTTGAAGAAAAGAACAGTAATTTAGATATTGTAATTCAACAAGGAATCAATATCAATAAATTAGATAAAGGTTGTTTAATTTTCAACGTAGAAAAAGAAGAAGGTTACAAGGTACTTTCTGTAGATAGTAATAAGTACGACACCAAGTATTGGATAGAAAACTTTTTAGGTGTTGAACCACTTTCAGATGACAACTTTAAAACAAAAAACTACTTGAAATTTTGTCAAGATTTTGCTAAAGAAGTTGTTTTACCAGCAGAAGATAAACAACAAGAGGTGTTATTCATGAACCGTGCAGTAAACCATTTTGCAAAAAATGATGCTTTTGAAGAGTCTACTTTTTTGAATGAGGTGATGGAGAATCCGGAGTTGATACCAGAGTTTAAGCACTACAAGACAGAGAAAGGACCTAAGTTTAGTATTGAAGATGTTTCTACTTTTGATATTGCCAACAAAGCGGTATCTGATGCTCGTAAGAAGATAAAGAACGTTATTAATTTGGATACCAATATTCAAATTAAAATGGATTTCATTAACCCTGAATCTGCAGAGAAATTTGTAGAAAAAGGATGGGATGAAGAAAGACAAATGTATTATTATTTGGTGTATTTCAACAAAGAGCAAAAGAGCTAGTATTTCATAAATTAACTGGCTATTAATAAACTAAAAGCCGATTATTTTCAAAAGAAAATAATCGGCTTTTTAATTAAAGGCTTTATTTGAACCCTAATTATTTACTTTAATATCCTGTTCTATAATCTGTTTCACACTAACATCTTCATAATTACGACGTACAAAATCTAACGCTAAATCTAGTACTTCACCCATTTTAGTGCATGTTTGAAATTTCATATCCATAGTAAGAACTTCTATTTCTTCTCTAAGCATTGCTATATTTTCTGGTGTAGAAATATCATCTATTTTACAGATAGCTCGTAATTTTTTAATTCTATTTCCTGAGCTTAAAATTCGTTTAGCGACCATAGAACGCTCTTCCAATTTATATTGATCAACAGAATCTCGTGTTAATTTACTACGCACCAGCTCTACCATTTTATAATTTTCTTTAAAAAACTGAGGTCTATAGACTTTTAGTTTACCTTCAAAACATTGTTGGTCAAAATCGATTGCTCGAATCTTATAAACCACATGGTCAAAATCATGAGTGGGTACAATGACATAGTTATATGAACGCATATCACCTAATAAACGAATCATACAACGTTCATTAAACTTTACAAATTCTTTAGCTAACTGTGCCTTTTCAGGCTCCGTGCATTTCGGCAGCATATCTTTAATAAACATATCCCCAGGTATACCGGCTATATGCTCCTCAATTAATGTATCCTTATAAACTAAAAAAGTCAAGTTATAAGGCGACAGCATATGCTCTAATTCCAAACCATAAATACGTGATGCATCGGTCTTTTTAATATAGAAATAAGTGAAGTTGTCATTTAAAATATTTCGAACCTTAATTCGAAAAGGTTTTGAATTACCAAATGTGCAAAAATCAACTGAATCGACATTTAAATATTTATGAATGTTATCTGTACCATCAGAGAGTAAAATAGAATAGACTTTTTTCAAACTCTCATCTATTTCCATTCTTTCAAATTCAGAGTAAAATACCCTTATCCAAAGTGTATCTACATCATTATCATCATACACCGCAACTGAGCCGGCAAAACGAAGAAGGTCATCATAAAATATAGGTATTTCTGTTTTACGGCTATAATTTTCCAAATAGCCATCTAAAGCCTCACTTACAGGGTAAGCAGGTTTTTTTTTAGACATTAATCGTTCTTCTGACATGCTTCAAATTTACTTACAAATTAATCATTTCACTTCAATAATTTTTATCAAGCATATAGAATTAACGCTTACAACAACATAAATAGCCAGTATACAACATTTTTTTAGCCAAGAGCTAAAAGGGTGCTTTATTTGTTTTAGTACTACTTGAAACCATACCGATGATTACTAAAATTAACTCGAACATTAAATTATTACTGTTTTTTCTAATTGCATTAAGCTCCTTTTTAGGAACTGCACAATTAAGCGACCTTCATTATTTACCACCAATGAAGCAAGGTCAAAATAATGCAGCTATACAGAACCAAGCCATTCATTTATCTACTCCAGAAACGACACCTTTCAACGTTTACGCGTATCAAGGTACTTCTAACACAATTGTACAGACGTTTACCATTGACAGACTTAACCCAGGTTTATGGACCCTGGCAAATGGGGATAACAATATTACCCTTGTAACTAATGCAAACACTGGTACGGTACTTACAAATAGTGGTTTGCGTTTCATTTCTGCAGGTGGAGAAAAATTTTATGTCAACTACAGAGGTAACTCTGGTTCTCAAGCTGCATCACTGACAGCAAAGGGTAGACAAGCAATGGGTACTAATTTCAAATGGGGAGGTGTGCCAAACAAAGGTAGCCACTCTTCAAAATCTAACACATTGGGTATTATGGCAACCGAAGACAACACAACAGTTGTTTTATCTGGATATGACCCCGGTTGTGAATTTAGAGTAGATAATGACAGAGCCGGTATTACTGCCAATTCCCATACCATAACATTAAATGCTAATGAGTCTTTTGTTTATGAAACCTACATAGGTACATCGCCAACACAAGCTCATGAAGATGGTTGGATCGGGGCTTCTATTGTTTCTACAAAAGATATAGTAATTAGTAATGGTTCTATGAACTTTGGTAGTCAAGATGGTCAAAGTCATAGAGATGCCGGTATAGACCAGCCAGTACCTATCAATAAATTAGGAAAAGATTACGTATTTATCAGAGGTAATGGTTCTTCTAGTGGACTTACAGAATTCCCATTGGTAATAGGTACTGCAGACAATACTCAAATATTTGTAAATGGCAGTACCACGGCAATTGCTACCATTGATAATGGTGAATACTTTAAAATACCGAGCACCTATTATTCAAGCAATTCAGCAGGTGCGAATATGTTTGTACAGACTTCTAAAGATGTTTATGCCTATCAAAGTTTAGCTGGTGCAGCCGCAAATTACACTCAAGGTCTAAACTTCGTAGCTCCGGTAAACTGTTTATTACCAGATGTAATGGACAATATACCTGATATTAGAAATATGGCCGGGACGGATGTTACCGGTGGATTAACGATTATTGCATCTGTAAACACTCCAGATGCCAATGTAAAAGTATATGAAAATGGTGTAGAGGTTTCTAAACCAGCTTCTGATCCGGTTGCCGGATCAGATGATTGGAAAACTTTCTACATTCCAAATTTAGATGGTGATATTAACGTGACATCAACCGGACCAATGGCTATTGGTTTTTTCGGGTTTAATGGTGCTCGTGGTGTTGCAGGATATTTTTCTGGGTTTGATACTGTACCAGAAGTTGTACTACAAATTAATGGTGGTACTGTAGGAGAATGTTTTTCCGGGTCAAGTATTTTTGAAGCCTCAGATGATAATTTTGATGCCTACCAATGGTTTTTTGACGGTGTAGCTATCCCTGGTGCTAATTCATATGATTATGCAGCAACCATTGCGGGTGATTATTATGTAAGAGGTACAAAAGGACCTTGTACATATGATTCGCAAACCATTAAAATTTTCTATTGCGAACCAGATGTTCAAATTAAAAAAACTGTTGACAAGCCTGAAATAACCGAAGGTGAAACCGCGACTTTTACCATTAGAGCAGAGAACTTATACTTCAACGATATAACCAATTTACAGGTTACGGATAACATTCCTGAAGGACTTACATTAGTACAAGCAACAACAATAACAGGAACATTTAATGGTAGTGTTTGGAACATTGGCACACTAGCACCCGGTGAAGTTGCCTTTTTAACTTTAGAAGTAACCGCAGACGAAATAGACATCTTGCCTTTACTCAATCTAGTAAATATAGCTACGAATACCCAAGACCAAACGGACGCCAATATTACAAGAGATGAGCCTTCCGCCCGAATTATAGTCCATAACGATTTTGACAATGACGGTGTTGTAGATAGCGTTGATTTAGATGATGATAATGACGGTATATATGATGCTGTTGAGCAAATGTGCATCATATCTAGTGATGTTAATTTCACCTCACCATCAAGCACTGTACAAGGTGGTACTGCGATAACTGAAATTTTCTCTAATTACGCAGGTTTTTGGAGAAGTTCTACAAGCTCAATAAATCCTGTATTACCAACCTTATCACATGAATTGTTGGCATTTACCACTGGTGGAACAACTTTTACAACTGGGGTTGCAGACGATGACCTTTATGACGCTAACGGGAATGGTTTATTTGATGGCATAGACTCCAATAATGATGGAATTGCGGATATTTCTGCAACAGAATCTAGCTGGATGGCTTTGACACCTTCAAATAATATTTATAGCGAAGCAACCTTTGAATCTAATTTAAATGATGGGAATGAGGATAATGCTTTAGGATTAACTATTATAAATGACCCTACCACAGACGCATTAAATCCATTGTTGACCCACGGCCAAAATGGACTGGACCTTGGTTCTGGTATTGTAAACATTGGCGATACATGGACTTATGAAATAGATCCCATTGTAGCTACCAATGTTGGCGATGGTATACCAGATATATTATTGACCCAAGTTGCAGACCCAAGTGGTGTTGGGCACGTTGTAAGTCTTTATGATGCCACAGGTGCTCCTCTAGGAAATGCAGTACGTGTGCAAGCTTATAGTGGCGGAGCACTTGCCGATGTTGTAGGTAGGTACAGATTAGATATTTACCACTCAAACGGAAGCATTTTCTATACTAATACCACAAGAGATTACCGTTTAGCAACAGTAGAATTATCAGAATTTGGTATCCCTGCTGCTAATTTAGCTGACGTTTCTTATCTACGACTACAACTAAGTTCAAATGCCGATGTTGCCTTTTTATCTTATAATACAGCATCTTTTTCTGGATTTTGTGCAAATCTAGATACTGATATGGATGGCTTACCCGATCATTTAGACTTGGATAGCGATGATAATGGTTGTAGTGATGCCAACGAATATTATAAAGATGATGCAACAGATGGTGGTGATGGTGGTGAATATGGAACGGGAGTTCCTGCAGTTGACCCAACTGATGGTACCGTAAATGCAGCATCTTATACTCAAGTATTTGCACCGGTAATTGTTTTAGGTAACACCTCTGAATTATTAGGTGGTACGGATATTAATGGAGAGGATGTTGATTTAGGTGATACGTACAATTATGTATTAAGATTTCAGAATACGGGCGATGATCATGCAACCGGTTTTACAATCAAAAATGTATTACCGGACAATGTAACCTTAGATGATATAAATATTGATGATGCCCCGGGGGTAACCAGTAGTTATGAAGAAAGTACTAGAACCATAACATTTACTATACCAGATGCTTTGGTTGAAATAGATGATCCTGAGTATAAGATAAAAATAACGGTTTCCGTTGCCGGCGACTGTTCTGAATTTGTAGCGGCATGTGCTTCTCAATTAGAGAATCATGCATATGCAATTTATTCAGGCACTTTAAATACCAACACTTTTTCTGATGAAGATGGTAGTAACCCTGCAGGTGCTTGTACCACTACTCTAGAGGTAGCAGCCAACAATGTTTCTGATGCATTGGCAAATTGTAGCGTTGCACGTACAGTAGAACTTTGTGGTGCTAGCGGTACACTTTCTGCCGGTATAGGTTTTGATACCTACACTTGGGCAATTGACACAAATAATAATGGTGCTATAGATGCTGGAGATACAATTTTAGATGACGGTACGTCAAACACGTTGACAGTAACTACAGTAGGTAACTATATAGTAGAGAAAACATCAACATCTGGTTGTGCAAACCATACAGAACTAATTACCGTTGAGCGTTATGGTGAAACACAGACCAATCCTATCATTAGTTATTTAAACCAAGTGAATAGTGACAGTAATCCTGATAATGATATTCAGGGAGAGACCGTTACTTGTTCCAATGATAATAGTGACATGCCACATATATTTCTTTGTGGTGAAACCGACAGTGCATTTATTCAATTAGGTATAACCGATGCTTTAACCATAAAGTGGGAGAAACTTGACGAAACAAGTTGTAACGTTGCTACTTGTGGAGATGTTAGCGATAATTGTGCGAATACAGCTAGTGGATGGACATGGAACGAGGAAACAGATACCGATAATTTTACAGTTACCGAAAGCGGTAAATATAGAGTTGTTATAGGTTATGAAGGCGGATGTTTCAGTAGATTCTATTTCAATGCATATCAAAATACCTTGGACATTCCTGAGCCAGATTCATCTGATATCATTTGTGATACCGAAGGTTCTATAAGAGTAATAGATTTAGGTAGCGGTTACGGTTATCAATTATATGATGTTGAGAATAATTCAATCGCAGTACCATTTAGTGCTGGCCAAGGTCCAAATTTTGCTATAGCAACTAGCGGAACTTACATAGTACAAATTACACAATTAAATCCTTCAACAGGTGCACCAATTGAGAACAGTTGTGTATTTGAAACCGAAGAAATAGGTATTGCAGAAAGAATTTTTGAGACAACAATAGCTTCAACTCCATTTGATTGTACAGATGCAGGAACAATTTCAATACAGGCATTGAACGTTTCACCAGAATATAGCTATGAGCTTTACTTCGATAACGGTAGTGGTGGAAAAGGAGCCTTGGTAGCCAATAATTTACTTTCTTCTGACAACACGTATACATTTCCAGGTCTTTCAGCAGATGATTATGTTATTGTAACGACTACTGTAGATGGTTGTAGTGATGAAAAAACTATAACCGTAGACGAAATTCCTGAATTGAGGTTAACAGCATCAAATCAAGATAATATTACCTGTACTTCCGGTGTTATTAATTTAACGGCTACTGGTGGTACAACAGGTTATGAATACGCTATCTACAGTAAAGATGGTGTTGCTCCATATGCCGATGAAACTACAATTCCTGATTCGGATTTTACATCTAATCCAACATTTTTATTCGGATATGATACTGTTTCTTCTGCATATATTCCTAATGAAGATGGTGATTATGTATTTGTAATAAGAGATGACAATGGCTGTTATGGTTTATCCAATATGGTAACTATGGATGATTTAGGATCAATTACCATAAGTGCAACAAATACGGATATTATATGTGCAGACTCTGCCACGGCTGTTTTAACGATAACTGCATCTGGTGGTAATGCTCCATACCAATACAGTCTTGATGGAGGTACAACGTACCAAACGGAAAACTTCTTTAATAATTTAGCTGCTGGCACCTATACCATTACGGTTATGGATACTAATAATGATCCTGGTAATGCATGTATAGAGACTTTAGAATATGAAGTTACCCAGCCATTTCTTTTGACGGCATCTCCTTCTATTATAGAAGATGCCTCATGTGATACTTCTGGTGCCACTACCCCTACTGCCTTGGTAAAGATTTTAAATGGTAGTGGCGGTCAAGCTCCTTACCAATATAGTTTTGATGGCGGTAATACTTTCTCTGGGGTAGATGAACAACGTTTAACACCTGGTACGTATCAATTAGCTATAAAAGATGCTTTGGGTTGTGAGACACCTTTAGAAATCACTGTACCTACAGCCGCAATAGACCCTACTTTTACTAATGATATTACTTATGAGTGCGATGGGGACGGCGTAGTAACAATTACTCCTTCTAATACAACAGATTTTACCTATACCTATAAATTAAACGGTACGGATAACACACCATTGGATAGTAATATTTTCAATAATGTCGCATCGGGTACTCAAACAATAACAGTTGGGTACACAAGTTCAATTGCTGCTTCTCAAAGCACATTGTTCCTTGAAGATTTTGGAGCAGGTGTAACTACGCAGATTGCAGAAATTGGCGCAGGATATTGCTATGAACCACAAGATGGTACAGATACCGATTGTAATTTAGGTCCTGCAGGGATTCTTGTAAATGCAGAATATGCAGTAACGAACAGAATAACCAACCCAAATGCATCTTGGAGAAGTCCTAACGATCATTCTGGATTAACAGATGGTAGGTTTATGGCAATTGGGGTAAGTACCTCAGCCGGAGATAATAATATTTTATGGTCAAGAACAGGGTTAGAAGCTTTACCAAATCAAGAAATAACGATATCATTCTACGCTTACAACATATTAATTGACAATGCTTCAGGTAACGATCCAGAGATATTGGTAGAATTAGTTGACGGTTCAGGCACTGTAATCAGTAGTCAGGCAACAGCAGCTATTCCTCAAAACAACAATGCAGACGACTGGCACCTAAGAACGGTTACTTTTAACCCAGGTGCAAACACGGCAGTTGGTGTTGTATTACGTACCAACCTTAATAGTGACAATGGTAACTTCTTGGTATTAGATGATATTCAAGCTTCACAGACTCCTGAGCTATGTGAGCAAACAGAAGATATTACAGTTGTTGTAGAAACAGGAAAAACTTTTGAAGTAGCTATTTTAAGTAGTACTGACCCAACTTGTAATGGAAGTGACAATGGTAGTATCCGTTTTGAAGTTTCTAATTTTGATCCTATCGCAGGTTATCAATATTCAATTGATAATGGAGCAACTTGGGTTACGGAAACAACATCTCCGATTACTACACCAACAACTCTTGCCGATGGCACGTATAGTGTTATGGTCGAAAAAATAGACGATAATACATGTACAGCAACCTCTGCGACTTCAGTTACGTTGACATCACCAAATGCATTAACTGCAAATCTTGAACAAAAAGCAGAATTCACATGTTTTAATACAGGTGCTACTTTGCAAGCATCTGCAGATGAAGGCACACCTGGTTATGAATATCAATTAGAGTTAACGGATAATACTGTTATACGAGTCTTTAGTACATCAGCACAATTCTTGAATGTACCTGCAGGCGATTATCATGTTCGAGTAAGAGATCAAAATAATTGTGAAGTTATTTCAACAACAACGGTAAACGTAATTCAACCAGATACAATTGCTTTTGACTTAAACGCAACGCAATGTTATGACGGTCAAAATAATGGTACTGTTACAGCAACAGTAACCGATGGTAATGGTAATTACTCTTTTAGAATTAACGGTGGAGCTTGGCAAACGCCTTCAACAATTACAGACGTAACATATACATTCAGTAATTTATCTGAAGGTACATATGATGTTGAGGTCAATGATGAGTTTGGTTGTGCTTCAGCGATACAATCAATAACAATAGCTCCGACTATTTCATTAAGCGTAGTACCTGTAAATGCAAGTTTATGTGGCGATGGTAGTTTAACGGCAACTGCATCAGGTGGTGACAATAATTTCATGTATGCCTTTGTTCCTACTGGAAATACAGTAACTGATGCTGATTTCTCAATTAGTAATTCAACAACAGTTGCACTAGCTAATATTGGAGATTATGATATTTACGTAAGAGACAAAGCTAATGGTACCGATGCTTGCCAAACTATGGTAACTGAAACAATTGCTGCCAACCCAGATTTAGCTATCTCTACACTGGTAACAGACCCAGATTGTCATGACGGTAGGGGTACTATTGTGGTAACCGTTGATGACGGACTGTCACCTTATGATTATGAATTGGTAGATGTTAATAATGGTATTGCCGATCAAGTACAGACCAATGTCATTGGTGGTACTAAAACCTATTATAATCTTGCACCGGGCACATATGAGATTATTGTAACAGATGGTGGCGGCTGTTCTGAAACAGAAACAGAAACGATTACAGCACCAGATGAGTTGACTGCAGATATAAAATTAATATCTGTTGAAGACTGTAGTGGTATTGATTCAGATTTTGGTTTCGATTTCGAAAATGTTACTTCAGGTTTGGTTGGAACTATTGAATATAGTGAAGATGGTGGTAGCACATGGCAAACAACACCTAATTTTAGAACTGGACTAAATTCAGGAGATGAAGTTTACCCTTCATTAAGAACTGTAGATGGTAGTGGCAACTTAATTTGTCAAACAGATTTTCCAAGAGAAATAATACCATATCCACTAGATGACCTAGATATTACTACTTCATCCGTAGTTGAAAACTGTGATGAACTAAAAGTTAAAGTACAAGGTGCAGAAGGTGTACCTGGTTACGAATATGCATTTTCTAATGATCCGGCAAACTTTGATGAAAGTACAGCTACTTGGCATACAGGAGGAAATACCGATTTAGGTGGAAACCCGGTAACTGCTGGTCATGGTATCTATGAATTCACCAATTTAATACCAGGTAGAACTTACGTTTTCTATGTTAGAGATAGCAACTCACCTACTTCATGTATTAGACAAAGTACGGTTAACGTAAATGAAATATCGGGCGATTTACCTATGACCATAACCGCAGATATTAACCCATCTTGTAGTTCATCAGACAATGGTGCCATTACGTATTCGATTGTAGATGAGGATGGTATTGTTGAACCGCAAATGGAATGGTTTTTATATGATACAAGTGGATTAGAAATTACAAATAGTAGCGGTATTGTACCTTATACAGATACTATAACGATTACTGGTTTAGCACCAAACGAGTATTATATTGAAGTAAGACAAATAGATAGTTCAGATAATGAACAATGTATTAGTGCAAGTGAAAACGAAATTCTAGATGAATTGGATATTATCACTGGTACACCGCAATCTATTCAAGATATTTCTTGTGAGAATCCAGGGTTAATAGAAATCACTAATCCGTTAGGAGGAGGCGGTACTTATGAATATACTGTAACTGGTCCTGTTACCATTACGGCAACTGGCGATAACCCTATAGAAATACCTGCTGGTTCACCAGCTGGCACATATACTGTAACTGTAGAAGATCAATATGGTTGCTCATACATACTTGGCGATGTTCCAATGAGCTTTACAGATGCACCGATAATTGTCGATGTTGAAATCGCTAATTGTGAAAATACAGCCACGGTTGAAATTGATGCTACAGGCACAGGCACCATTCTTTATTCTATTGATGGTGGTAGTACGTATCAAAACAACGGCGGTATATACAATACTGTTGCTGCCGGTAATTATACTATTTATATCAAAGATGAAACTGGTTGCACAGAAGATACCAATATAGTGGTACACCCTACCCTACAAGCATCGGCTACCTTAGATAAACAATTAGGTTGTGGTGCCGGTTTTGAGGCTGAAATAGCTATTGAAGGTATTTCAGGTTCTGGAAATTATGAGTTTGAAATTCTTGACAGCTCATCAGCAGATGTTGAAACAAGACAGACACTTACTGGTGGAGCCATGAACGTAGCAGTTAGCGTACCTGACAACACTGTAGATACCATTTACACAGTTAATGTTTATGATATTGGTACTACATCACCAAATTGTTTTAGAACTATTGATGTAACCATACCTGCGGCCATTCTTCCAGATTTCACGGCAACTCCTATTGAGGTTAGTTGTTCAGGTGCTGATGACGGTAGCATAGAGTTGGTTCAAGTAAATAACGGTAACAATCCGTTGACCTATGTATTAGACCCAATGCCTGCTAGCGCATCTTGGGATGCGGCGACCCAATCTTTCACCGGGCTTCCAGGTGGATCTTATGATGTTACCGCTAGAGGACCAAATAACTGCCCTACAGTAAAAACTGTGGTTGTAGATGAAAATGCAGCTGTAGCATTTACTGCTCCCGTTCCTGACCAATTTGGTTGTGCTACCGGTAATGACGGTGACAATGCCACAATTACCATAGATGCTTCAACATTTGCCGGGGGTAGTGGTACATATAATCGTTTTGAATTCATTGATGATGCCACTTCTACTGTATTACAAAACAGTAGTGCATTAACCTATACGCATACAGATGTGGCTGGTGGTGATATTATAGTACGTGTATATGATGACGAAGGTTGTTCTGCAGAACACATTGTTACCATAGACCCTTATGATACTTTTGTTGACGCAATTATTACTGTCGACAGAGCATTAGATTGTGTTAACAGTGGTGAAAACATCACTATTAATGTAAATAGTGCAGTTACCAATACCACGGCAAATCTTGCTAACTACGAGTTTAGAATTTTACCATCTGCAACATACCAAACAGGTGATAATGTATTCACGAATTTGGCAATTGGCACGTATACGATTGGTATTAAAAATGTAACTACAGGTTGTGAAATAACACGAACTCATATCGTAGAAGACCCTAATACTTTTAGTATTGAGGTAAATAAGCTTTCTGATGTAGTATGTTTTGGAACAGATGGGGCTATTGAGGTAACATTTACAGATGCTACATATACTGGGGATTTTAACTGGGAAGTTGTAAATGCCGACGGAACAGCTACTACACGTACAGATGATGCCGCTACTTTTGCAGGAACTGGAACAACAGCTTCTATTCCGGTAGCAGCAGGTAGCTATATTTTAAGAGCTTCACAAGTTGGAACTCCGGAATGTGTACAAGAAAGATCATTTACGATAACATCACCTAGTGCCGCAATAACTTTAGCGACCATTGCAACTACAGATGTAGGTTGTAATAATGACATGGGTACTGCAAATATTACACCTAATGGTGGTGAAGCGCCTTTCGATATTGTTTTAACACATGTTAGTTCAACAACAACTTATACGGCAAATCAAGTAAGCGGTAATTTATTTACAGGTTTAAGTGACGGTCAATATACCGTAGAAGTAACCGATAGTTTAGGTTGTACAGAAACCTTTACCAATGCATTTACGTTGACGCCTCCAGAACCAATTGCTGCTAATATTCAAACAGTTGTAGGTTTAGAATGTGAAGGTGATACGGACGGAATAATTACAGCAGCGTTTACGCCAAGAACAGTATCCACAAATTACAGATACATTCTTAATACGTATGATGGTGACGGAGCTGGAGCTAACCTATTACAGACATCTAGTTCTCAGACTACAGCAACATTTATGAATTTAAGATCAGGCTATTACAGTGTCACTGTTCTAGATGACTTAAATTGTTCTGATGAAACTAATATTGTTGAAATTGCTGAACCAGTAGAAGTTAGAGGACAATTAGTTACTGAGCAAAGAGCAACTTGCCTAGATGATGCACAACTTTTATTAACCGCTTCTGGTGGTACAGGTCCATATATGTGGAGTATCGATGGTACGTCTGCATTCAATGCCATGAACGAAACCAATGGTCCTAACACCCATTTATTCACAGGTGTTCAACCAAATACATATCAGTACTATATTCAAGATAGTTTTGGTTGTGTATCGGTTATAAGTAATAGCGTTACTATAAACCCGATTGTTCCTTTAACTGTTACCCTAGATAACGACAACCCTACCATTAGCTGTAACGGTGATGATAGCGGGGTTATCAATGCAGAAGCACAAGGTGGATTAGGTAATTATCAATATGCATTATTTTCTGATGCAGGTTTTACCAATGAGGTTCGTCCAAATCAAGCAACTGGTTTATTCACCGATTTATTGGCTGGATCATATTATGTAAGGGTTCAAAGTGATGATTGTGAAGAGTCATCTGCATTGATCAATATTACAGAACCAGACGCATTGGTTATTGATATGGCCAATACTACTATCAACGATGTTACTTGTAATGGGCAGGAAGATGGTAGCATTACCGTGAATATGATTGGCGGTTCTGGTACATATCAATATGCAATCTCACCAAACTTAGATCGTTTTAGCGATGACAATACGTTCGACGAATTGGCACCAGGAGATTATATTATTATCGCTCAAGATTCTAATGGTTGTTTTGAGCTAATTGAAGCTACCATTGTAGAGCCAGAAGTATTAGAAATAACAACAGAAAGCACTCCTGAAATTTGTGTAGGTGAAGAAGATGGAACTATTGATTTAACCATAATTGGTGGTACCGCTCCATATAGCACTCGTTTAGAATCTGAAACAGATTTTGTACAAGACAGATTAAACTTTACCAACTTGGCAGCTGGTGATTACATCATCTTCATAGAAGATGCACAAGGTTGTGAGGAAACAATAATAGTTACCATTGATCCCGGTGTGGATCTAGGAGCAACCGTAGAGCCTGTTTATGGCTGTAATGGCACAATACCTAGCAACTATGTAAATATTATTTTAAATGACCCAAGTATAGAAAATGATGTGCTATTTGGATTAGATACTGTAGATCCTTTAGAAATGCAGTTAACACCAATTTTCAGGGATTTGACTCCTGGTACGCATTATATCAGTATTTCTCATGCAAATGGTTGTTTAACCACCTACGATGTTGAGATATTGGCATTCGATCCTCTTGAAATTACCGTTGAAGAAAGTAATATCAATCAGATCACCGCAACGGTTGTTGGAGGCAGAGAAAACTATACTTTCTACTTTGAGGATGAGAATAGAGGTTCTGAAAATGTATTCTATATTACCGAAACGGGCACTTATGCGATTACCGTAGTAGATGAAAACGGATGCGAAGCAACAGCTAGCCTGTTCATTGAATTCATTGATATTGAAATTCCTAATTTCTTTACTCCTAATGGTGATGGCCAAAACGATTTTTGGATGCCGGATAACATAGAAGTTTATCCAGAGATTTTCATTAGCATCTATGATAGATATGGACGTTCAGTTTACACCTTTAAGGATAATGAAGACGGATGGGACGGATTCTATCAAGAAAATGAGTTACCAACCGGAGATTACTGGTATGTTATTAAATTGAATGGTGCAGCGGACACAAGAGAGTTTGTAGGAAACTTCACCTTATATAGATAAACAAATTATTAAGAGGTGGCAATATAGCCACCTCTTATATTTAACAGATAACAACTTAAAACTAAGGTTTTACAACTAAATATTGTGGTTTTATCACTATTTAAGTTTATTTGATATGTAGAATTCCCCTACAAGCTTACAATGAAGCAAAAAATAGTCTTATTTATTTTATTTGTGATGGTTTCCATAACTGGCTTTTCCCAGTTGAGTGACCTTCATTATTTACCACCATTAAAACAAGGAGGAAATAATCAGGCTGTAACCCAACAGAGTATTTATTTATCTACCCCAGAAACTACCGCATTTACGGTAAATGTTTACCAAGGTACATCTACTACCTTATATAGTACTGCGTCTATTTCTAAAACTACACCGCAAGAAATTGCACTGGCAAATGGCGACAATAATATAACCATGATGAACAACGCCAATACCGGTATTGTTCTTACCAGTGGAGGTTTAAGATTAGAAGCTCCAGGGGGAGAAAAATTCTATGTTAATTATAGGGGACGATCTGGATCCCAAGCCACTTCCTTGACCAGTAAGGGAAGACAAGCAATGGGTACACATTTTAAATGGGGAGGAACACCAAATAAAGGAACTCAAACCAGTTTAACTAATTCATTGGGTATAATGGCAACAGAAGATGGTACTACGGTAACGCTTTCAGGTTATGACCCAGATTGTGAATTTAGATTAGGAGCCGACCGAGATGGAATTCTAGACGATAGCTATACTATAAATTTAGATGCAAATGAATCTTTTGTATTTGAAGCATATGTTGCTGAAACGCCTGCCAATGCAGATGGTTGGTTAGGAGCCGATGTCATTTCCAACAACCCGATCGTTATTAGTAATGGTGGTCTAAATACAGGTGCAAGAGTAGGTTACTCAGGTAGAGATGCGGCAATTGATCAACCTGTACCCCAAAACAAACTTGGTAAAGAATACGTATTTATAAGAGGTAACGGTACAAGTGAAACAGAAATACCTATTATTATAGGTACACAAAACGGAACAGCAATTTATGTGAATGGTTCTACCACGCCAATAGCAACCATTAACGATGGTGATTATTTTGAGATACCTGAGAGTAATTACTCTGTTTCTTCAGCTGGCGGAAATATGTATGTTACCACCTCTAAAGATGCGTATGCCTATCAATTAATGGCAGGTGCAAGTGCTATTTATACACAAGGGCTAAACTTTATTGCTCCCGTAAACTGTTTGTTACCAGATACGGTAGATAATATTACACATATAGAAGATGCAGCCGGGATTACAATGACAGGCGGCGTAACTTTAATTGCCTCGACCTCAACACCAGATGCCAATATTACAGTTGAGGATGGCAGCGGTCCGGTAACCCTCCCCGCCTCTTCTGCAGTAGCAGGTACCACTTTATGGAAAACATACTATGTCCCAAATTTAACAGGAGATGTTACGGTAGAATCAACAGGTCCTATAGCCGTAGGTTTCATAGGATTTAGTGGCGCAAGAGGTATTGCCGGCTATTTTTCAGGTTTTGATACTGTACCAGAGGTTGACCTTCAAGTTACAGGAGGTGGATGTCTGCCAACCGCTGAGGTAGAAGTTATAGATCCTAATTTTGATGATTACCAATGGTTTGAAAACGGTTTATTAATTGCAGGGGCAAATAGTCCTACTTACACACCAACCCAAGCAGGCGATTATTATGTACGAGTTACCAAAGGTGGTTGTACTTATGATTCGCAACCATTAACGGCATACTATTGTGATCCAGATGTAGTAATTAAAAAAGTAGCAGACCAAAATACGGTTAACGATGGCGAAACAGTAATCTTCACCATTACGGTAGAAAGTTATGGCATAAATTCAGTTTCTAATCTTGTCATTACAGATGTTTTACCTGACGGTATTACATTAATATCATCCTCAGTTTCAAAAGGGAGTTTTTCTTATCCGGATTGGTCCGTAGGTGGTATGGATAGCGGAGATCTAGAAACCTTGACCTTAGTAACACGAGCAAATTTACCAGATGTAAACACATCAACAGCCACATACACCAATAATATTAGTAATTCTCAAGATCAAACCGATACTAACATTACTACCGATGACCCATCTGAGACAATAACCGTGAATTTTAATACCCCTACAACAGTCATCACTAACAGAAGAATTACCTTCAGAGCAACAGCAAATTAATTTCTTTTGTAACATTCCGTCTAGTTTATCGTCAAGTATACGTAACCAATCAAAAAACACTTGACGTGAGTACTATTCTAACAGTCAATCATCTTACCAAAAAATTCGGGCACCTTACTGCAGTAAAAGATTTATCGTTTACTATAGAGAAAGGCAATGTATACGGTATTCTTGGACCTAACGGTAGCGGCAAATCAACTACTCTGGGCATTGTATTAAACGTAGTCAATAAAACTAGCGGAGAATTCGCGTGGTTTGGTGGAGATACCTCAACACATGAGGCTTTAAAAAAAGTAGGTGCAATTATTGAGCGCCCAAACTTCTATCCCTACATGACCGCTTTACAAAACTTAAAATTAGTTTGTAAAATTAAAGACGTTACTGAAGATAAAATTGAGGAAAAGCTAGATTTAGTAGGATTACTAGATAGAAAAAATAGCAAATTCAGAACTTTTTCTCTAGGGATGAAACAGCGTTTGGCTATTGCCTCTGCCCTACTGAACGATCCCGAAATCTTGATCTTAGATGAACCGACAAATGGTTTAGATCCCCAAGGAATTCATCAAATCAGGGAAATTATAAAGACCATTGCCGCTAAAGGAACAACAATTCTTTTAGCATCTCATTTATTGGATGAGGTTGAAAAAGTATGCTCTCATGTGGTCATCTTAAGAAAAGGAGAAAAATTATACTCTGGTAGAGTTGATAGTTTACAAGTTAGTTTCGGCTTTTTCGAATTAAAATCTGACGACTTAGAAAAATTGACATCATATTTGAGCACTAATGATCATTTTGGAAGTATAAAACAAGAAAATGGTTTGGTTACGGCAATCTTAACTTCAGAACTAGATGCACAATCATTGAACAAAATACTTTTTGACAAAGGTATTATCGTATCTCATTTAGTAAAACGAAAAGAAAGTTTAGAAGAGCAATTTCTTGCCTTAACTAAAAACGCTAACGCCTAACACACTACCATCATGATACGATTACTTCAAATAGAATTCATAAAACTTTGGAACAACAGGGCTAGCAAGGTGTTGATTATTTCATACTTCGCGCTTTTAACCTCTATAGCATTGGTAGCGGCCATTAAATTTGATATAGGTCCCATACAGTTTCATTTAGCAGATCAAGGCATTTTCAACTTTCCGTACATCTGGCATTTTAATACATTTATTACAGCATTTTTTAAACTGTTCTTAGCCATTGTAATTGTTTCGATGATGTCTAATGAATACAGTAATAAAACAATAAAACAGAATTTAATTGACGGACTCTCAAAAAAAGAATTCATCCTTTCAAAATTCTTGACGGTGATTACCTTTTCACTAGTTTCAACCATATTCGTTTTTATAGTTTCTTTGATTTTGGGGCTAGTTTACTCTGATTTTAATGAATTATCCATCATTTTTACAGATTTAGAGTTCCTTTTAGCCTTTTTTGTAAAACTAACTGGTTTCTTCTCTTTTTGTCTTTTCCTAGGTGTTTTAGTAAAACGCTCGGCATTTGCACTTGGATTTCTAATATTATGGCAAGTTTTGGAAGGTATATTTAGAGGAATTATTAGATGGAAGTTTTTTGATAATGAAACTACAGATACCATCATGGGCTTTTTTCCTTTACAGGCTATGTTCAATCTTATCAAAGAACCATTTTCTAGATTAGGTGCCGTACAATCCGTAGCCAATCAAATGGGAGAAAAGCTTGCATTGGACTATTATATTCATTGGTATGAAATTGTGATTGTTCTAGCTTGGATAGCCATCTTCATATATGGTTCTTATGCAATTCTTAAAAGACGTGACCTTTAATTCATCTCAAGTACCAGGGCTGTTAAAGCTATTTAACAAGATTCAAAAAGTGTAGATTTTCAATTTGTAGTATATTGTATTGTTAACGAATATGCTATGAAAAAGAAATGGGACTATAGAATACCCCAAATATTGGCTGCGCCAATATTTTTTATAGTCCTGTTATTTGGTATTTTTAAAATATCGGCACAAGAATGTCCGTCATTAATAAGCCCTGCCGATGGTACCACATTAGTTCCCGTAAATGCCTCTATTAGTTGGGAAGCTGTTACAGGAGTTCCCGGTTACATTATTTCTCTAGGAACCACCACTGGAGGCAATGACATTTTGAACGAAAGAAATGTAGGTTCGGCTACCAGTTATACTCCACCAACAGGTTTACCAGAAAGCACAGAAATATTCATAACCATAACCTTATTCTTTTTCAATCAGCCAAATATAGTTTGCGATAGTCAAAGTTTTACGACAGCTGCTTTGAGTGAAGTACCGGAATGTGTGCCATCTACTTTTCCTGCAAATGATGCCATAGACATTAATACAACTACCAACATCTCATGGAATGCAGCACCGGGTGCTACTGGATATTATTTATCAATAGGAACCACATTAAACGGAAGTGAAATTTTAACGAGTACAGATGTTGAAAATTCTCTTAACTACAATCCAGCTGCAGATTTACCCGCGGAAACAGAAATCTATATCACGTTAATTCCATATAACAGAATTGGCTTGGCATCAGATTGTAGCTCTATTATGTTTATCACTTCACCAGAAGCTGTTCTACCCACATGTACCACTATGATTTCTCCTATTGACGGAGAAACAAATGTACCACTGAGTCCTACACTTGAGTGGAACGCTGTACCAGATGCAACAGGTTACAGAGTATCTATAGGCACATCACCTTTTGAAACCAATATTCTAAATGACGCCATTTTTTTCAGGACATCTACGGTAATCATTGATTTTGAACCCAACCGCACATTCTTTATTTCCATTTACCCTTTTAACGAAGCAGGTGAAGCCATTGGTTGTACTCAAGAAACTTTTTCTACAGCACTTGGTTGCGGACCCTACTTTGACCCCGAAAGCGGAGAACTACTCGTTTTAAATCCCGAATTATCCTTCCCTGATTCCGTGTCTATCTGCATTGACAACGAATTTAATATTATAACCGCAACAGATGAAGCAGACGGGTACAGGTGGTTTCAGTTAGATGAAAGAGGAAATGAGACTTTACTCTCTACCTCTGCAGAAGTATCCATAAGCGAAGAGGGTGAATATCTTTATGAAGCCTATGTGAACATTGAAGATTCCGGAACATTGTTTGAATGTGCTTCTTCAAAAATATTTAAAGTAAAAACATCACAAGTACCGGAAATAGATGAAGTAAAAGTGCAATTAAGTGCCAATTCACTCAACTATGAAGTTATTACAACGACAAATGGTAATTATGAATACGCGATAGATAATATAGAAGGACCTTATCAAGACACCAATCGTTTTACAAATATCTCATTAGAGAACCATACAATATTTGTTCGAGACAAAGGAGGATGTGGAATCACCAAAAAACTAGTTCAGCAAGATTTAACCGTAAACGGTTTCCCGTCATTCTTTACTCCCAATGGAGATGGAATTAATGACTATTGGCAATTTATTCCACCAGTTGAAACAGTTGAAAGCAATGTATCGGTAATCTTTATATTTGATAAATTCGGCGCACTACTAGCACAAATAGTACCTAATACAGATGGTTGGAATGGAAATTTAAATGGTAAGCAACTACCTGAATCTGAATACTGGTTTAAAGCTATCTTAGATGAAAATAAAATTTTTAAAGGACATTTTAGTTTAAAACGATAGTTGCAACTAAACTTCTAATCGAGTCCATTTAAATCGTGCTTCTTTCGTAATTTTATAGCATGAAATTTAAAGTAGTATCAGACTTCAAACCCACTGGGGATCAACCAAATGCCATTAAAGAATTGGTAAAAGGTATAAATGAGAAGGAAAAATATCAGACATTATTAGGTGTTACCGGTTCTGGTAAAACATTTACGGTAGCCAATGTTATCGAAGAAGTACAAAAGCCAACGCTATTATTGGCGCACAACAAAACCCTGGCAGCCCAGTTATATTCAGAGTTTAAACAATTTTTCCCTGATAATGCAGTGGAATATTTTGTATCCTACTACGACTATTACCAACCTGAGGCGTTTATACCAACAAGCGGAGTGTACATTGAAAAAGATCTTTCAATAAATGAAGATATTGAGAAATTACGTCTAAGTACTACTTCTTCCCTACTTTCAGGCAGAAGAGATGTCATCGTTATTGCATCCGTATCCTGCCTATATGGTATTGGTAATCCTATTGAATTTCAAAAAAATGTAATCTCCATTAAAAAAGATCAGGTTATAGCTAGAACAAAGCTGATGCAACAATTGGTGCAATCGTTATATTCTAGAACCATGGCAGATTTTAAAAATGGAAATTTCAGAGTAAAAGGCGATGTAGTAGACGTTTTTCCTAGCTATGCGGACCATGCTTATAGAATTCACTTCTTTGGTGATGAGATAGAGGAAATTGAAGCATTTGACCCATTTAACAACAACATTATAGAGGTATATGAGAATCTGAATATTTACCCTGCTAACATGTTTGTAACCTCTAAAGATGTATTGCAAAACGCCATACATAACATTCAAGATGATTTAGTAAAGCAAATAGACTACTTCAAAGATATTGCGAAGCCGCTTGAAGCTAAGAGATTAGAAGAACGTACCAATTTTGATTTAGAAATGATACGTGAGCTTGGGTACTGCTCAGGTATTGAAAATTACTCCAGATATTTAGACGGTCGTGAACCAGGCACCAGGCCTTTCTGTTTATTAGATTACTTTCCTGATGATTACTTAATGGTGATTGATGAAAGTCACGTAACCATACCACAAGTGCATGCTATGTATGGTGGTGACCGTTCTAGAAAAGTAAATTTGGTAGATTATGGTTTTCGCTTACCTGCAGCAATGGACAATAGACCATTAAAATTTGAAGAGTTTGAAGCATTACAAAATCAGGTTTTATATGTAAGTGCAACACCTGCAGATTATGAATTACAATTAAGTCAAGGTGTATATGTTGAGCAAGTAATTAGACCAACAGGACTTTTAGATCCTATAATCGAGGTAAGACCAAGCTTAAACCAAATTGATGATTTAGTAGAAGAAATTCAAATTCGTGTTGAGAAAGATGAGCGGACTTTAGTGACCACTTTGACAAAAAGGATGGCAGAAGAGTTGGCTAAATATATGGACAGAATTAATATTAGATGTAGATATATTCATAGTGATGTTGACACTTTAGAGCGTGTAGAAATCATGCAAGATTTACGAAAGGGAATTTTTGATGTGCTCATTGGAGTGAATTTATTACGTGAAGGATTAGACTTACCAGAGGTTTCTTTAGTGGTAATTTTAGATGCCGACAAAGAAGGTTTTTTACGTAGTAATAGATCATTAACACAGACCGTTGGTAGAGCTGCCAGAAACCTAAATGGACTTGCAATTATGTATGCAGATAAGATAACTGCAAGCATGCAAAAAACAATTGACGAAACAAATTACAGAAGGCAAAAACAGATACAATATAATACTGATAATAACGTAACGCCAACTGCCTTGAACAAAAGTTTGGACAGTGTGCTTTCTAAAAATTCCGTCTCCACATATCACTTCATAAAAGAGGAGTTGAGAGCTGCCGAACCAGACATGGATTACCTTACAAAAGAACAAATAGAAAAGCTCATAAAAGACAAAAGAAAAGCGATGGAAAAAGCTGCAAAAGAATTAGATTTTATGCAAGCAGCGAAATTACGAGACGAAATAAAGTCATTACAAGAGCAAGAATAAGCTAAGAGTAGGAAATTTTACAAAAATTGAATTTAGATATATTTAAACTTTACTTAAAATCACATAAAACACTGGATTATAATTAATTAGATATAATTTTTAGACAAGACTAAATCTTATTTACTCTAACTAAAATGGATTTTAAGAGTGTTTTTTAGCTGTTTTTCATTAAATCATAAAACAACTATAGTTGCTCTATCCCTAAAATTCCTTAGCAAGAAACAAAGCTTGTAAAAAGAAAAAATATACTAGCGTACATTACGAATTTACGTTAAATTTTTGAACAATAAAATTGGCAGTTCCAGCCCAACAATAAGGGTTCAGTTTTAAAGCTCAAAAATCGATTTACAGAACTAGAAAAACTCCTTTTCAAGAATTATTAAAAGGAGTTATTTATAGCTTTATCCTACAAATTAAAATCCTATATTTTCAATTATAAAAATACCGATTTAAGGATAAAATAACGCAAATATTCATCCCTAGAAAAAGCCTCATATGAGTTAATGGAACAATTATATCAATGAGCAATTCAGTTCAATTTCAACACGAAATATGAACATGAAAAACGAATAAAAAAGATAACAAAAAAGTGCTTTGATTTCTCAAAGCACTTCAACTAAACAACTCAAACCAACCTAAAAAAAACCTAATAACTAAAACTTACTTTAACTCAATCATTCTTTTTGGCTTTGGCAAAGCCTCTTCTTTTTTAGGAAGATTAAATTTCAAAATTCCACCTTCGTACGTCGCTTCAATTTTATCTGTTGCAACAGTTTCAGGTAAGGTAAAAGCCCTTTTAAATGATGAGATACTAAACTCTTTTCTTGTAAAGTTTTCTTTAACCTCTTCACTCTCTTCTTTAATTTCTGCAGAGATTGTTAAAACAGAATCATCAATTTCAATTTTAAAATCATCTTTCACCCTACCAGGTACAAAAAGCTCTAATTCAAAATCTTTCTCATTTTCTTTTATGTTCACAGCGGGTACAGATGAACGTGAATTCTCAGTACCACCAAACCAGTCTGGTCTAAATATCTCATTCATTAATGCTGGGAACAAAACGTCATTTCTCTTAGTTAAACTCATAATCGTATCTTTTTAAATAAATTAATTTTAATAGTCGATTTGAATAGAACAAATTATATACCAACACATTTTATATGTCATTTTGACATTAATTTAAAACATAAATATGTCATTATGGCATTTTTATATGATATGAGCATGTAATTTTAGTATATCAGCCATTTTACCGAACTAACAATCGCTAGATTTATGGCAGACTTATTAAAATGGACAGACTAACCAATTTTATTGACCACATTAAATCTAGAATTGCTTTTTTTCCCACTATAATCTCCTTGGGTGGATTGCTAACAGCTTGTTTCATGATTTACTTGGAACAACAAGATATTTCAGCACATATCATGGAAGTTGCTCCAGCTTTGGTTATTGATGATACGGATACAGCTAAAACAATTCTAAGCACTCTTATAGGTGGTTTAATTTCATTGACCGTATTTAGTTTTTCAATGGTAATGGTATTATTAAATCAAGCTTCCAGTAATTTTTCACCAAGAGTATTACCAGGTATTGTATCAGATCAAAAACACCAAATTGTATTAGGTCTCTATATCGGCACAATTCTATATAATATTTTCATATTTATTTCTATAGAGCCCACTAAAGACAACTATCAAACGCCAGGTTTCTCAGTACTACTGGGAATCATTCTAGTGGTAGTTTGTTTAGCTGCTTTTATATATTTCATTCATCATATCTCACAAGCTATACAGGTAGGCAACATATTGACCGCAATTCATTCCAGAACAAAATCTGAAATAAAGTCAATTGTAAAAGACCAAGAAAAAATATCATTGGAATTTCCTAATCAAGAACATTGGGAAGCATATGAAATTACCGAAACCGGATATTTTCACGGTATTATAGAAGACGACTTAATACAGTTATGTAAAGATCACCAAACAAAAGTTGTAGTTCAACTTCATAAAGGTCAATTCATATTAAATGGAACCATTGGCTTTACATCTGAAAACCCTTTAGATAATGATTTAAAAGATAAGATAAAGAACACATTACTCTTTAGCCACGAAGAATTAATAGGTAAAAATTACATTTATGGATTTAGACAAATCTCAGAAATTGGGGTGAAAGCTATGTCTCCGGGAATAAACGACCCTGGAACGGCTTTAAACACTATTGACTACCTTACCTCGCTTTTTATGGATTTAATGCATAAGGCGGACTTTGAATACCTTGCCGATGATGACGGAAATGGAGAAAATTGGGTACTTATTAGAAGTTCTAAATTTTCAGAAGTGTTATTCAATGTAATGGCAACATACAGACTTTATTGCAAGCATGATATTACGGTTATGAGAAAACTTATGCACATGCTAAAGACACTTACAAACCACGTAATAAATTCTAATCAACTTGAAATAATAGAAGCGGAAGTCAATGAATTAAAAACAGATGCTGATAACAACATCCAAAACAAAAGAGATCGTAGTATATTAAATTCTGATTTTATCTCTTGGTCTTAATTGTAGTGTGATTTAAAAATTGAGATTAATACTTCTGGCGGCACAACTTTATTAGGGTATTTATGCATTATAGCAAGTACCTGTTGTATTGCACCTGGTGGCAAACCCATCTTTAAACCGATATCGTAAATTCTTTTGACTTCAATTATATCTTGTTTATCATCTACGTTCATTAATAACACCAATCTATGAAATTGCAAAAGTCGTTCTGATTGAGATTTGGGTATTACATGCTCAACATTAGCAGTAAATAGACTATCAAAGGTTTTTTTGCTTACTTCTAATTGCTGGGCAACCGAAAATAGAAAGTCATATTCTGATTCTTTTACCTCGTTATTGACTTTGGCAAAAGAAATCATTTCTGATAAAATACTCAATTTTTCTTTAATAGTAGGCATATTCTTACGTAACAAATTGATATTCAGCTGCTACATATTTTTAACGTAAAAGTCAGCTGTTTTATTACATTGAAAAAAATCCAGAGACGACAGCTGATGAATTTTTAAAAAATTACTTTGAAAAATAACTTTTAATAATGTGCTCACCTTGCGAAAAATCATCACAAAAATGAATATCATACAAAAAATTTCTAATCACCTTTTGTGGTAAACCTAAAGATATTCCTTGCCTGTAAGATGCTCTTATCCATTTATAATAACTTTTACATAGATTTTTATCACGCAAAGCAGTTTTGTAGAACTTTAAGACCCTACTTTCCTTGGAAACAGGAAGAATAAAAATTTCTTCTTCTTCAATATAGGAATCAACAACATCTTGATCTAACCCCAATTGTTGACTAACACAGCATATAAAATCATATTCTATTTCATCTAAACCGTTATTGACCATTGAGGACTGGATCATGCCAGATATAATTTTTAATTTCACATTTTCTTCCCCCATAATCTTGAATTATTAGATAGACATTATGAATAATTTTTAATTAAAGGTTTCTATATTTTAATTTAAAAAAAAATACAACCAATATGTATTTTATTGGAAACAACCCTAGTCCTTAATAAATAAAATTGGAATATAGCAGTTAAACAATTTGCCACTAACCAACCAATTACAAGTATAACCCACAATTAAAATAGATTTAAAATTTTTCAAACCTTATAGCAAATCTACAATTTGAAGGTTATTTCCTACAAATATAACATTGAAAAACTGTAAATATTATATTTTACAGCATACTTCTGAGAAAAATAATTCTAAATTGAAATTTAATATTACTATATAGCTATAGCGAGTGAAATAGTAATAGCGATGCATGAACATTGTCTATTAATAGCATACACTAACCAACAGGTCATATTTTTATAATAACTTGCAGTCCTTAAATTTGTGGTATGACAAATAATGATATATTTAAAAAACTAAGAGTAGCCTTAAAATTCCGTGATGACCAAATCGTTGATATTTTACAGCTTGTAGATTTTAAAATTTCTAAAAGTGAATTAGGTGCATTCTTTAGAAATGAAGACCACCCTAACTATATGGAATGTGGTGATCAAGTGTTGCGTAACTTTTTAAATGGATTGGTTCTTCATCTGCGTGGAACAAAGGATGCCCCTAAAATACCTGGAGAAGTGCTATTGGCTATGTCAACCAGCACCAAAAGACCGGCTCAAAAAAATAATGAAAGAAAAAACTTTAAAACAAAGCAAATGAGCAAGGTAGATAATTCCATTAGCTCTGTAAAGTATAAAAACAAGAAAAAATCTTAATACACCTCTGTGTATTAAGATTTTTTATGGCATAATTAAACAATTAAGCCTCTATTCGTACAGGAATGGTATACACTTTACCTTCCTCTACATCTGCCAAATTAACTTTCTTATAGTTTAATTTAGCTTTGACAAAACTTTCCATTTTATCAAATTCAGAATTCACAGATAGCACAACGATTTCCCCATCTGCATTCAAAGTAAATCGAACCTGGGCTGTTAAATCATCATGTTCTTCAGAGAAATTATTCTCCGTTAACATTTTGGAAATCTGTGTTGAAAGATTTGCAGAAGGGTTTTCACCTTTTACATCGTTCGCTAATACATTACCTGTTGCAAGTAGCATTGCAGCTACGACTACTAAACTTAATTTTCTCATGACTTTTTGTTTTTTACCTCAGTTTTTCTGAAGCATGATTAATAATTGATTGATGATGAATTACTAAAAAGACGACTACAAATTAAGATTGTTACAATTTTTTCTCATTTTAACATCTTCTTAATAGCAATTCCTCAATTATACACCCCAAATTTAAAAATACAAGTCATGCAAAAAACATGATTTTATAGTCTTAACTATTATTTCATTTCGATAACATAAAATATAGATTTGCTTCTTTTATAATTACGATTACTTAAAACAGGACACACAATAAATACCTAATACCCAAATATTTTTATATTTAATCACAAAAAAAAAGAACGCTAAGTAAGCGTTCTTTATAAAATGGTAAGTAGTAATTCTTCTAGTCGGCTATTTCAATTGGAATAACGTAAACTAAATCTGTATTACCTGGCTCAAGATTTTTAAAATCTATACCGTTCTTCAAGAATTCTTTTAAATGACTGTTGCTAGATTCAATTGATAATAACCTGTACATACCATCTTCCGCAACGGCGATTTTAATTTCAGCTTTAGCACCTCTTATCTGATTTGGTATATCCTCATCGGCTAACATTTCATGAATTTGAGCAGTTATCCATTTTGTTCCTTTATCCTCATTAGACTCCTTATCATGAGCCGTAACAGTTCCAATCCCAAATGTTAAAAATGCGATTAAAATAATTTTGACTTTTTTCATACTATATATATTAAAGGTTCGAAATTACACGCATATATTGCGTATACCACAAAATAAAACAATTAAAATATCAATATGATAATTTTAACATCTATTTAATATTATATTAATAAAATATGCAGATTTCAACACTATAATCTACACATTCAATAATAGCAAGATATGTGTAGCTCCAAAAAAAAGACCACTCCAATTGGAGTGGTCTTTAAAATATATTAAAAGTAAATTGGGGTTTTAAGCCAATACTTCTTTTACTTTATCTGCAGCTTCTTGGAACTGTACAGCAGATTGTACTGCAAGTCCAGAATTGTCAATAATCTCTTTTGCCAGTTCAGCGTTAGTACCTTGTAATCTTACAATAATCGGCACTTTCATTGAATCGCCCATATTCTTGTAAGCATCAACAACACCTTGTGCAACACGATCACAACGAACGATACCACCGAATATGTTGATTAGAATTGCCTTTACGTTAGGATCTTTTAATATAATTCTAAACGCCTCTTCAACTCTTTTAGCATCTGCCGTACCACCCACATCTAAGAAGTTAGCTGGTTCACCACCTGCCATCTTAATTAAATCCATAGTTGCCATAGCAAGACCTGCACCGTTAACCATACAACCAACGTTACCGTCAAGGTCTACATAGTTAAGTCCAACTTCTCTTGCTTCAACTTCAATAGCGTTCTCTTCTCTAAGATCACGCATTTCAGCATATTGCTTTCTACGGTATAGTGCATTATCATCAATTGAAACCTTAGCATCAACAGCCATGATCAAATCATCGGATGTTTTTAATACAGGGTTAATTTCAAACATATTAGAATCACTTTCTACATATGCTTTATATAATGATGCAACGAATTTTGTCATTTCTTTGAACGCAGTACCTGAAAGTCCTAAGTTAAAAGCAATCTTTCTTGCTTGAAAACCTAACAAACCTGTAGCTGGATCAATTTCTTCTGTAAAGATTAAATGCGGAGTGCTTTCTGCAACTTCTTCAATGTCCATACCACCTTCTGTAGAATACATAATCATATTCTTACCAGTAGCTCTGTTCAATACAACAGACATATAGAATTCACTAGTTTCGCTTTCGCCTGGGTAGTAAACATCTTCGGCAACCAATACTTGGTGTACTTTTTTACCTTCCGCAGAAGTTTGCGGTGTAATTAAGTTCATACCAATAATCTGGTTTGCTATCTCTTCTACCTCTTTTAGGTTTTTGGCTAATTTTACACCACCACCTTTACCACGACCACCTGCGTGTACTTGCGCTTTAATAACGTGCCATCCCGTTCCGGTTTCAGCAGTTAATTGCTTTGCAGCCTCAACAGCCTCTTTTGCATTCTGGGCAACAATTCCTCTTTGGATGCGCACCCCAAAACTTGCTAATATCTCTTTTCCTTGATATTCGTGAAGGTTCATATATATGGTGAATTTTATTTGTTAAGCAAAAATAGGAAACAGTAAGTAATTATTTAAAAATACTGATGATTAATTAGAACAACTAGTATAATTATCTATATAAAAACACAAAACTATTAGAATACGATTCATTTTTTCAGTCCAAAATTGACTTAAATCTCCAAATCTTTAAAATCCAAAGGATCAAAATTCTTAAAATGACCATTGAGCTCTATCGTTTTCTTGGTTCTATTCACTTCAGATAAAACAGTAATAGTTGATGTTAAATGCAGACTTATAAAATTAAGTCGGTCATTTTCTGTAGGAATCTGTAAAAGTTGATACTCCTGCTCAAAAGACAATCCTATTTTATGAGCTAGGGTAAAACTATTGAATTCTTTTACATTGAGTTTGGTATATGGCACATCCATAATAGCATATAACTGTTCTATACCATTAATAATAGTCTGTTTTTTTTCTTCTGATGCTTCATAATCGTACTCTAACAACTTTACAATACCACCTGCGTAAAGTTTATCATCCATAACATTATCAAAAGCAAGTAACTTGAATACTTGCCGGGCTACACAAACCACATCCATTTCTCCGGTTTCATAGGTTGTTACTACTTCTACCAATTGTACTTCAACACCGTATTCCATCTTATTATTGATGAAAACAGGTATACCAAAAGTGATGGCTTCATTTCTACAATCTTGAATTAATTGTTTGTAGCGATCTTCAAAAACATGCAATGGCACGGTTTCGCCAGGAAAAAAAATAGACTGTAACGGAAATAATGGTAATCTCATTTGCTAAAAGTACAAAGAGGTTTATTTAGCTCCAAAATAAATAAAATAGTAGATTGTTTCAAATATCACAATTTGTTATTTTAAATGTATTTATGTTATTATTTTTGTACATACGCATTTAGAAAAGTAAATTTGCTAAAAAATAGATAGCATGAGAAATGAGGATTTATTGCAAATCGCAAAAACCTATGGTGATCCGGTCTATGTTTATGACTCGGAAAAAATAGTTTCACAGTTCAATAGATTGACCAAAGCTTTTGGTTCTGTAAAAAAATTGAAACTTAACTATGCAGCCAAGGCACTTTCTAATATTACTATTTTAAGATTGATGAATAGTCTTGGTAGCGGTTTGGATACCGTTTCTATACAAGAAGTTCAACTAGGTTTATTAGCTGGTTTTAAACCAGAATCAATCATTTTTACCCCTAACGGAGTTTCTTTAGAAGAAATTGAGCAAGCCGCCAAATTAGGAGTACGCATTAACATAGACAACCTATCTATATTAGAACAATTTGGTAGTAAGCATCCAAATATTCCGGTGTGTATACGTATTAATCCGCATGTAATGGCAGGTGGAAATTCTAATATATCCGTTGGTCATATAGATTCTAAATTCGGCATCAGTATTCATCAGATTCCTCATTTACTTCGTATTGTAGAATTGACAAAAATGAATATCAACGGTATTCACATGCATACAGGTAGCGACATTTTAGATATCGACGTATTCTTATATGCCTCTGAAATTCTTTTTGATACTGCTCGTAATTTCAAAAATCTTGATTTTATAGATTTCGGTAGCGGCTTCAAAGTACCTTATAAAGAAGGTGATATTGAAACCAATGTTGAAGAACTAGGAAAAAAACTAAGTACACGTTTTAATGAGTTCTGTAAAGAATATGGTAAAGATTTGACATTGGCTTTTGAGCCAGGCAAGTTTTTAGTGAGTGAAGCAGGTGTTTTTCTTGCAAAAGTAAATGTGGTAAAACAAACGACATCAACAGTTTTTGCAAGTGTAGATTCAGGTTTCAACCATTTAATTAGACCAATGCTTTATGGTGCTACACATACAATAAACAACATTTCTAATCCAAAGGGCAGAGAACGTTATTATTCTGTTGTAGGGTATATCTGTGAGACGGATACTTTTGCTAGCAATAAAAGAATAAACGAGATTACTGAAGGCGATATTCTTTGCTTTAAAAATGCAGGTGCATATTGCTTTACTATGGCAAGTAACTACAACTCAAGATTTAGACCACCAGAAGTTCTTTGGCATAAAGGGAAGGCAATTCTTATACGTGAAAGAGAAACTTTTGAAGATTTAATTCGTAATCAAGTAGATGTAAAAGATTTATTCGCTGTTAAAGAAACCGCAAAAGTGAAATAAAGCATTTAAAAATACGTTAGTTTTGGTATAATAGTTGGACTATACACTCAAATTAAACTCATGAAAACGTATTCTTTATCTTTTTCCAAATCATTTTTATTCTTAGCCGTTCTTTTTATTTCGGCCGCTAGTTATGCACAAGAGGTAAATTGGATTTCTTGGGAAGAGGCTGCCGAATTAACGGCGACCGACACAAACCCAAAGAAAGTCTTTATTGACGTGTACACAGATTGGTGTGGATGGTGCAAGAAAATGGATAAGGACACTTTTCAAAATCCGGAAGTAGCTGCATACATGGCAGAGAACTATTATATGGTAAAGTTTGATGGTGAAGGTAAAGACCCAATCGAATATAAAGGGAAGACATATAAATTTGTTCCCTCGGGCAGAAAAGGTTATCATGAATTTGCAGCTGCTTTAATGCAAGGTCGTTTAAGCTACCCAACTACTATTTTCTTAGACGAAGAATTAAACATGCTTTCTCCAATACCTGGTTATCAAAAGCCAGAGCCATTCTTAGAAATTGCTCGCTATTTTGGTAGTGACATTTACAAAGAAAAAGATTGGAAAGCCTATACTGGTGAAGCTGGTAAATAAGAATTTACACTTACCTTCTATAGTCATTACAAATATGCAATGGCTCATTTATAAATTTACTTTTCTTTAGAGTTATACGTTGTTGAAAAATTGGAAAGCAATTTCCATTAAAGTACTTTCACAGCAACGTATAACTCTAACTTATGAAGAACCTATTTTACGCTAGTTTTTTAGTCATCATTTTAATATCGTGCGCTAACGAAAATGACAATTCAAAACAAGTTGAATCTGGAGTATCAGAAGCAATGGCAGCCCAAAGAGCTTCTCTAATATCAAATGTTCATTATAACTTAAGTTTTAATATCCCTAAAGAACAAGAAGCTCCTATACCTTCTCAACTGGTTTTAAATTTTGATTTAGAACATCTTAAAGAACCGGTCTACTTAGATTTTAAAGAGGAAACTTCCAAAATAAAATCGGTATCCATTAACAAAACTGAAGTTGATATTCTTCATGAAAATGAACATATCGCTTTACATGAAAACTACTTAATTAAAGGAAATAACACCGTTATAATTGAGTTTGATGCTGGTGAGCTTTCTCTTAATAGAAATGAAGATTACTTGTATACTTTATTAGTACCTGATCGTGCAAGAACGCTATTCCCCTGTTTTGATCAACCTAATATAAAAGGTATGTATACATTGAATATTACAGCACCAAACGACTGGAAAGTTTTATGTGGATCTAAAGAAGTAAAGCAAACTCAGAAAGGTGAATACACACAACATAATTTTAGTACTTCTGACCAAATGAGTACCTATCTATTTTCTTTTGTAGCGGGTAAATTTAAATCTGTAACTCAAAAACCGGCTAATATGGATATGACCCTATTATACCGAGAAACGGATACTACTAAAATTAAGTACAGCTTAGACTCCATTTTTGATTTACATCAGCAATCCTTATCGTTTTTAGAGGACTATACCGCTTATCCTTTTCCTTTTCAAAAAATAGATTTCGCTGCAATACCCGGATTTCAATATGGAGGAATGGAACATGTAGGCGCAATTCAATATCGTGAGAGTTCTCTCTTTTTAGATGAAAGCGCTACCGCTAACAGAAAATTAAGTCGTGCAAAGCTAATTGCCCACGAAACATCTCATATGTGGTTTGGAGATTTAGTAACTATGAATTGGTTTAATGATGTTTGGATGAAAGAGGTGTTTGCCAATTTCATGGCAGATAAAATTATGAATCCCGCTTTCCCAGATATAGACCATCAATTGGCTTTCATGATCACCCACTACCCCAATGCTTATGGTGAAGACAGAACATTGGGTACAAACCCTATTCGCCAAGACTTAGAAAACCTCAACAACGCAGGTTCACTTTACGGTAGTATTATTTACAACAAGGCGCCAATAATGATGCGTCAACTAGAAACCGTTTTAGGTAAAGAGGCTTTTCAAACAGGTATTCAAGAATACATTAAAACCTTTGCATTCAAGAATGCTATTTGGGGTGAGCTAATTGATATTCTTGATAAAAAGTCTACTACAGATATGGTCGGGTGGAGCAATGTTTGGGTCAATAGTTCTAGTAGACCCATCTTTAGTGATGATATTGAATATGGTGATGACAACAAAATAACCTCATATAAACTATTTCAAAAAGCAGAAGATAAATCTAATCATTCGTGGCCACAGAGATTTGACGTATCATTTCTTTATCCTGATAAAACCAAGACGATAACCGTCAACATGGTTGGTAGCGAATTAAGTTTAGATGAAGCTATTGGCATGGATAAACCGAGCGCAATATTATATAATTCTAATGCAGAAGGCTACGGAGTGTTTCCTGTTCAAGAACAAGATATAGAAATTATACCTTCCATAAATGACCAAGTGGCTCGTGGTTACTCCTACATCAATGTGTATGAGAATATGCTAAATGGCAGTATTGATCCCAATGAAGCAATAAAACTATACTCAAAAGGACTAGTTAATGAAAAGAATGAATTATTAATTAATCTCATTTCTAGGTATACCACTTCAGTTTTTTGGAAATATCTTACTACTGAACAACGCCTTTTTTATCAGAAAGAAATTACAGAACAGATATGGGCTAAATTACAAGAAGAACTTTCGCCCAATATTAAAAAGACCTTATACAATACCTATGTATCATTAGGTTATACAGGTATTTCCCTAGACCGATTATACAAAATCTGGAAAAAAGATGTAGTAATCAGTAACCTAAAACTTAACGACGATAATTTTACGGAACTGGCGATGGATTTAGCTTTATACGAACATCCCGAAAGTGAGAGCATCCTTAATATAGCTGAAAAAGCAATAAGCAACAATGACAAATTAAATAGATTTCAGTTTTTACTTCCATCTCTTTCAATAGACATTAATACTAAAAATACATTCTTTGAATCGCTAAAACTTGAAGAAAACCGTGCTAAAGAATCATGGGTGGCTAATGCAATGAATAATTTAAATCATCCGTTACATCAAAAAGAATCTATTAACTATCTAAGGGCAAGTCTAGACTTAGTTGATGAAATACAAAAAACAGGTGATATCTTTTTCCCAAAGAGATGGCTAAGTAGTACTATAGGTAATTATACATCTCCACAGGCATATGAAATATTACAGCGTTTTCTTGAGGAAAATCCCGATTTAAATCCTTCCTTGAAATCAAAAGTATTACAAGCTTCAGATGATTTAAGAAGGGTGCAACTTCTGCAGAAACAGATAGACACCTCATTAGATTAATATTGAGACATAAAAAAAAGAGGTCTAAAAGACCTCTTTTTTTTATACACATCTATTTTTCTATCTACTATAATTAGGACTTTCTTTTGTAATGGTTACATCATGTGGGTGACTTTCATTAATACCACTAGCTGTAATTTTAACAAATCTTCCATTGTCCTGTAAAGTAGCAATATCTTTTGCCCCACAGTATCCCATACCAGCTTTTAAACCACCTATAAACTGGTGAATGCTTTCGTATAATTCACCTTTATAAGGCACACGACCTACAATACCTTCAGGCACTAATTTCTTGATATCATCTTCAACATCTTGAAAGTAACGATCCTTACTACCTTGCTTCATTGCCTCTACAGATCCCATACCTCGGTAAGATTTAAACTTTCTACCTTCATAGATAATCGTTTCTCCTGGAGATTCCTTGGTTCCTGCCAAAAGTGATCCTAACATAACTGTATCTGCACCTGCAGCAATAGCCTTAGGAATATCACCCGTGTACCGAATACCACCATCTGCGATAACCGGAACTCCAGAACCTTTTATAGCCGCTGCTACCTCTAAAACAGCAGAAAATTGAGGAAAACCAACACCTGCAACAACTCTTGTCGTACAGATAGATCCTGGACCAATACCAACTTTAACTGCATCTGCACCTGCATCTACCAAATATTTAGCAGCCTCGCCAGTTGCAATGTTACCAACAATAACATCTAAGTTTGGAAATTTCTTTTTTACTTCTTGTAATACCGATACCACACCTTTTGTATGCCCATGAGCAGTATCTATAACCACAGCATCCACACCGGCATTAACCAATGCCTCTGCTCTGTCTACCGCATCTGCAGTAACACCTAATGCCGCTGCTACACGTAAACGACCGTACTGATCTTTGTTGGCGCTAGGTTTTTGGGTAAGTTTAGTAATATCACGAAATGTAATTAAACCTACCAACTTATAATCTTTATCTACTACAGGTAGTTTTTCAATCTTATGCTGTTGTAAAATATCTTCAGCTTCTGAAAGGGAAGTACCTTCTGCTGCTGTTACCAAATTTTCAGAAGTCATTACTTCAGATATCGGTCTTTCATTATTTTTTTCGAAACGTAAATCTCTATTGGTTACGATACCTAATAGTTTACCATCGGCGTCAACAATAGGAATACCACCAATGCTATACTCTTTCATATTAGCCTTGGCGTCTTTTACTTTTGAATCAAGTGGTTGGGTAACCGGATCTAAAATCATTCCGCTTTCAGCCCTTTTTACCTTTCGCACCTTCATGGCTTGCTGCTCAATGGTCATGTTTTTGTGCAGAACACCTATACCACCTTCTTGAGCCATGGCAATTGCCATTCTAGACTCTGTAACCGTATCCATCGCTGCCGATATGATAGGCACATTGATTGTAATATTTCTTGTGAATTTTGTCTGAATACTTACTTCTCTTGGAAGCACTTCAGAATAAGCAGGTACTAACAATACATCATCGTAAGTTAGACCTTCTCCTAGAATTTTATTTTGGTGGGCTTGCATAGCAATTAAGGATTTAATTGCGTGCAAATATAGCGAATATTGTTGACTTATTTACCATTAACATAACCTTAGCAAAAGCTTCACATAAAAAGGCTTTATTAAAAACCAAGTAAGGCAACTTTAAGGTAAACTAAACTTCTACATTACCCTATAACATATTAAAATTTAAACTGTAAAGTCGTATAAAATGTTCTAGGCTCTGACGGAATAATACCAGGTCCTGGGTACCCAGTTGCTCTTCGTGTAAAATAGCTATTATCCAAAAGATTATTTATACCAGTCTCTAATTTCCATTTTTTATAGGAATAAGCCAAAGAAAAATCCATAATGTCATATGCAGGTATCTCACCTTCTATACCACGTTGATTATCATTTACATCTTGGGGCGCATTAGTCGCATCTGTAAATTGACTTGACAAATACGTGTATTGCAAACTACCTATTAAGTTGCCGTACCCGAAATTAAGTCCGGTTTTCAGGTTTACATCAGGTATAAATTCTACCTTATTTCCCTCTACATTCGTTTCTTCTGAAGATAAATACTCCGAATTGGTCAACGCCAAGTTTACAAAATAATTTAGTTTCAACTTTTCACTAGCAGAAAGGAAAGTTTCCTTGATACTCCAATTTGCAAAACTCTCAATACCATACATAAAAGCAGTACCAATATTACCTCTAAAACGAACTATACTTCCCGTTTCCACTTCTTCCCCTAAAGCATTGGTCTGTGTTTCGCTCTTTAATATCTCCCCTAACCTATTGTCATATAATAAGCTAAATGCACTAACATCATAAGACAATACATTGTTATATCTACCTCGAAATCCAATATCTGCAGTAAAGCCATCTTCATCAGAGATATTTTCATCCACTTGAAAAGAAGGGTTCACCACTCGTATATCACTAAAAGTGACCGACCTATAATTCTGAGAAAAATTACCGTAAAACTCAATACTGGAATTTAACTTATAGCTAGCCCCAATACCAAGTAACAAAAACGTTCGATCAAACTCTCTATTATCTTCTATCTCTTCATTTAAAAGAGGGTTATCCGCCAGATCAAGTACAATATTCTTATAACTACCAATACTTTCTGTTTTAATATGCTCTAATCTAAAACCAGGTGTTAAGGTGAATTTTGGAGTTATATTGAATATATTCTCACCAAAGAATGCCAAATTGGAATTAGGAAAATTAAATTGAGATTGTCTCTCGTAATTTGGAAATTCATCATCCGCAAAATTAAAATCTGCATTAGAAGCCGTTGTACCAGGACCTTGTCTTTGATCATTATCGGTTCTATAAATTTTAGAGCCTAATAAAAGAGCCGATTCCGTATTACCCAATTTATACCTAGTAAGCAATCTAGCTTCTGCACCCCAATTCTGAAAATTATCAATTAACAACTCTCGTGGTTCTTCAAAGTCATCTGGCTGCGACACCCTATTTGTACGAAAACCAAGTGCACTTCTAGAAGCATCTAATCCAAAAAGATTCAAACTAAAATCCATTTTTGAAGAGAATTTATGATCTAAACGCAAGGAGTACAATTTCCAATCAATATCAAACCAATTACGCTCCCTATTGCTAAAAGTAGGATCTTCAATAAATTGGGCATCTGTAAGACCACCTGGCTGTTGCGCCAAATAATTAAGAAATGTAGTCTCTAGCGTAAGTTTCGTTTTATCAGAAACCTGATACCCTATGTGCGCAAAATAATTTCTACTGTTGTAATTAGAATTTGGTCTAAAACCACTGCCCTCTTTATAATTGAAATATGTATAATAACTTATTTTACCTACCGTACCACTAAGACTATTAAACGAGGTTTTTAGATCATAAGACCCCACTGTCTGCCTACTAACCCATTCGATTTTCTTATTTGGGTTGGGCTGTTTGAATTTAAAATTCACCAAACCTCCAAATTGTGTTCCGTATTGTAATGAAGCTGCACCTCTAACTACTTGAATTTCCTCTAAAGCTTCAGCTGGCGGAGTGTAATAACTTTCTGGATAACCCAAAACATCTGCGCTTATATCATATCCATTCTGTCTGGTGTTGAAATTCGCCGTTCTATTAGGGTCCAAACCTCTACCACCAATATTCAATTGTAAACCTGCGTCGCCGTTATCATAAATATTGAGTCCTACTACTTGGCTATATATCTGTCTTGGGTTGTTAGCTGCCAAATTACCAGTAATACCTTCAAGTAATACAACCTCACTCTTTTTACCAGCATAAATCGCAGTACCCTCTACTTTTTTCAATTGTTTTAAAGCAAAAACCTCTTCTCTTTTCTGAATTAAAACCACTTCTGACAAATTGTTGACTTTTAGACGCTGCAGTGTTACGTTAAAAGTAACGTTGTCATTTACAACAACATCTAGTTCTTCAATTTCAAACTCATAGGCAAATACAACAATGGTATACGTACCTGACGCTAAACTTTCTACTGAATAATAACCTTCTGAATTTGTTGTTTCTAAACGCTCCAATTCTTTAATGTACAATTCTGCATCAGAAACGGGAACACCATCTTCATCGGTTACTTGTCCTGAAATACTTAGTTGCCCAAATAATGGAAATGATACTAATAATAACAGTATATAACTAAATTCCTTTAATCTCATCTTTAAATGGTGTTATCCAATTCTTATGTAAAAAAGACTCTCTTTGTTTTCCAAGATCAATAGTAGGGTCTATATATGTTGTACTTAACCTACCATTTAAACTAACTTGGCAATCTACGAATACCTGAACATTTTTATGGCCATCTTTTTCAAAATGATTTTTTAAAAAATGAGCATATTCCAATATAAAATCTGGCTGAAATGCCATTTGTTTTTCTTGAAACGGAGTGATAAAATCTGTATTATCCACATAAAACCATCTGCCAGATTCTCCATCTACAATTTTAAACTGTGCGTAACCAGATTTTTCTATGAGCATTACGCGCCAAGAAAATCGGTAACCTTCTTCCGTCCAGAATAATTCACCTGGATACAAAAGATACCTAAAAGGAAAAATAAGTTGTATAGCAAAAAAGGCAATTAAAACGGTCATTTTCACTTTCGATGTAATAGTCGGAAAACCTTGATAAACTTTCTGATTATTAAATTTCGTATCATCCACTTTTAAGAACTTCGAAAGGTATTTTAATATTTTCTCATGAAAGCTTGAATCAAAAAATATCAAAGCAGAAATAATCATTACATACGGGAACATGCCAATAGGAAAAAGTACCCTAGTCAAAACATGAAAAACTACGACCATTACAAATGCATACGGTCTGGTTTTTTTGTATAACAAGAAAAAAGGAATCGTTAAATCATATAGTGCTCCAGACCAGCTAAATGCATATTGCACCCACTCTTCACCAAGTAAACCACCTATAAACGGAGTATCGAATTTTGAAGGCAACCAAATTTTCAATGGCATGGCCTTTAGCAACCAATCTGAATTTAACTTCGCCAGTCCAGCATAAAAATATACAATACTTAAAAGAAGCTTAATGCTATTCACCGTCCAGCTAGGTACATATTCAAAACTTTTTTTAGGGTTTAGATATGCGTCTAAGGAATAGGTTGCATTTGCGGGCAGAAATATCATTAAAAAACTAAGTAAGCTAATAAAGTAATAATGGTTAAGGTATGTTGTCTTATCCATTAATTCTATATAGGTAAAACTCAAAAAGAATATGACAATACTTAATTTGTACCGATACCCAAGAGCCACCAGTAGCGCTGCAAGACCACAAATAATAAATATGAGATAAGTATACACACCTAATGGCTTTACCCACTCAAACCCATAGTAAGAAAAAAAGAATTTTGGCTGAATGTAAAGTTTATCAATCCAACCATAGCTCCAAAACCGAACAATGCTAAAAAACATCATTAGACCAAATAAAATACGAAAGACCGCCAAAGGGGCGGTCTCTACGGGAGCTTTTATATATTTATTAATCACCGATTCCATTAATCACCGTCGGCATCAACAAAATCAATACTAATACTCATAGCTGAAACCATATCTACTTTTAGCATGGGTACTGCTTTTTGTACTTCATCATAAGCTAAAAGCATATTGGTAGGCGGATTGTTATCTTCAATCTCCGCTCTAAAGGCTGAAAGATCCATCACCATACTTTTTGCCGTATTCATTTGATCGTTGATCAACGTAGATAAATCTTCTTCGTTTTTTACCGAATTCAATGCATCTAAATAAGACGCCAAACTTTCTCCCTGTGTAGTTGAGTTAAAATGCTTGCCATTAAAAAAATCTTGAACAGCGCCTAAACCTTCTAGAAATAAATCATTGGAAATACTTGCATCAAAATACGCTTCAACATTTCTTGGCAAAGTACTGCCGGAAAAAACGCCTAATGGAATTCCCATTTTACCTGCTCTTAGATATTTTTCGAAATAAAAAATATAATCGTTTACCATACGATCAACAGATGCCGTAGATGAAGATCCATCATTAGCTACAAAAGTATCTCTGTAACCATTTGTCCAATCAGACACTACAGTTTCGGTTAATACCTGCATGTCCAACAAAACATCTTCTGTATATTTTAGATATGCTTCTTTATTATCGCCATTGTAGAATTCTAAAATTTCAGCATCGTTCTCACCCAACCCGTTTAACAGGTAATCTAAAGCCGGAAACCCTTTAGCACTTCTGTTAGAGGATAAGGATAAGTCATAACTTCCATCCACAATAAACCCATCGATTTTCTTATTATCCGTTGGATATATATTCATGTTCAGTTGAAAACCTACTGATTCCGCAGGACCAATTTCAAACATTTCAACACGCTGCCAAGAAGTATAAGCATTTATCCATGCAGAGCGAAATGCTGTTAAATTACCTTCATTAGTGTCTACTTTAAAAGTGTTGAATGCATTTATTAAAGCATCCAAATCACCAGAAAATGCTTCATATGATGGAATGATTATATTATCTGCCCAATTGATTAACATGGCACTACGCTCAAAAGAAACCTCTTCTTGGTCATCTGGTATAATTACCTCATCATCTGTAGCACTATCACTAGAACATGCCCATATTAAGGTCATAATACAAAATGCCCCAATTATCTTTTTCATAGCTTATTTTTATTTATTCTAATTAAATGCAAAAATAAAAAAAGCAATTCAATCTTATTAGAATGAATTGCTTTTTTATTAACCTTATATCGAATTATTCTGCTGCTTGCTCTAAGGTAAAACTGAACCTTCCAGAAATGTCAGTAGAAATAGCATCTAATGTAGCTGCTTCTACATTCCAAAGTCCGTTTTCTCCGTCATCCATTATATCTACTAAAAACGCATCAACTTCTTCTTTGGTAAAATAAGGATCTGTGGAATTGGTTTTTCGTGTAAACTGTAAACTGTAAACAAATCCGTAACCCTCTGATAAATCATGAAAAGCACCACCATAATCAGGTGTTTCTTGATTTAAACTATTTTTACCTTGTTGTAAATAGTACACCGCTCTAATACCGATAACTTCAGAAAGTTTCTCTCTAATAATTTCTGCCTGTGCATCCCTAACATCATATTGCTTAGCTACAATGGCAGCTCTACCCAATTTAAAGGCTTGAAAAATTTCATCGGCAATACCGGCAAAATCGTCATCCCCTTCTACTCTACCAACATATTTATTTAAAAAGCTATCTGCACCTAAGTCATCATTTGGGTTTGCAGCATCGGCATTTAAGCCATAAACATATCCATAAGCTTCATCCCACTTATGCTCCATATTGGTGTAGGTTTTACCTTCCGCTACAACATTAGCATCATTATCCGCTCTATTATCACCTTCATCTAAAACCGAAGTACTTAAATAATTGTTGACTATTTGATCAAGAGTAAGCGCCCCAATTAAACCTTTATTAAATGCTTGGTTGTATTCTAAACCTTGAGCATTAATATATCTGGTAGAAGAACCGTCAGCTATTTGCCCGGCTGTTCCTTCTGCTGCTGCAACTTCCCAGTTTGGGAATACCTCATTTACTTGTGCTGTGATAAAGCCATCAAAATCTGCTCTGATCAATGTTTGATCGGTGGCATTGGTAGAAAAGAAATCTGCCGATGCAGCTGTTTTACTTTTTACACTTTTATCAGATGCATTTAATTCTGTTTCTTCAAAATCATTGGCTCCTTCTTCATGAGCATACATACTTAAAATTTGATCAGATGTTGATGTTACATCTGTGAATGCGCTTAAAATTTCTGCACCCATTTTTAATCTAGTTGTTTGACCATCAAAACTAACCGTGCTTTCATTATCTCTAGTAAATACGTACGAATCTGGATTATCAATTGTTGTTTCAACAGGATCACAATCACCATCTTCACATGTAGTCAATTCTAAACTATCATCATCAGAACTACAAGAAATAAATAGTAAACTTGCAATAGAAGATAGTACAAATAGGTTCTTTTTCATTTTCTTTTTTTTATTAAGACTTATTTCAAATAAGATTACAAACGTATAACATGTTTCCATGCAAAACAAGCTTATCTATAATAAATCTAAATAAAATTAACGTTTAAATAATATGCGGTTGACAAGTAATAAGTTACCTAATGGTAGGCAGTAAACAACTCGGTAGCTTTGTTATAAGAAGCCTCAAAAGTCATCCAGTTAACTCCAGAATCTGCTTTCGCCGAAGTAAAATAGGAAAGCATTTTTTCTGTGGGCATGTTTCCAGTTAAATCATCCTTAGCCATTGGGCAACCACCAAAACCTTGTATGGCACCATCAAAACGTCTACACCCAGATTCGTAGGCAGCAGCCACTTTCTCATGCCATTTGGTAGGCGTAGTATGCAAGTGTGCACCAAATTCAATATTTGGATATTTGGGAATAAGATTCGAGAACAAGTATGAAATAGTTTCGGGATCAGAAGAACCAACGGTATCTGAAAGCGATAATATTTTAGCTCCCATTTTTGCTAGCTTCTCTGTCCACTCCCCTACAATATCAACATTCCAAGGATCACCATATGGGTTACCAAAACCCATAGAAATATATGTTACTACCTCTTTATTAGCGGCATCCGCTAAGTTAAATATCTCCTGCAAAGTTTCTACGGATTGCGCAATGGTCTTATGCGTATTTCGCATTTGAAAATTTTCTGAAATAGAAAATGGAAAACCTAGGTAGTCAATTTCCGGGTGTGTAACCGCATTTTGTGCACCACGCACGTTTGCCACTATAGAAAGTAATTTAGAATTTGTTTTAGACAAATCTAACTTGGACAACACCTCTGCAGTATCTACCATTTGTGGTATTGCCTTTGGCGAAACAAAACTTCCGAAATCAATAGTATCAAATCCGCAGCCTAACAAAGATTGTATATACCTAACTTTTTCATCTGTAGGTATAAACTGCTTTATGCCTTGCATAGCATCTCTAGGACACTCAACTATTTTGATCTTTGAATTAGACATTTCGTAAAAATACGAACTCTAAACAAGTATCTCATATTAATATTTCAAATAAACTACCCTATAAGTAAATAAATCGCAATTCCGATGAAGACAATAACTTGAATCCACTTTAAAACAAATCCGGTCCTCTTATTAGCTGTCAGAAAATTGGAGATTTGACCAGATAAAACTGCGATAGCGCCAAAAACCAGTGAAGAAACCATTATAAATAAAAAGCCTAGGGTATAGAATTGAATAACATTGCTTAAAGAATCTGAAAATAGAAATCCCGGAAAAAAAGCTAGAAAGAATATGGTCACCTTAGGGTTCAACACATTCATTATAAAACCTTGTTTGTATAATGAACCTAATTTGTTTTTGTTCTTTGTTTCGCCGGCAATAGAAATGGTATCATCACCTCTATACACCATTACAGCTAAATATAATAAATAGGCAGCCCCAAACATTTTAATAAAAGTAAATATGGCAGGGTTATTCTTAATAATTGCAGAAACCCCAAATGCCAATAATGTAGTATGTACTAAACAACCGGTCATTAATCCTGCAACAACCGCTAAACCATATTTTTTGCCATTACTAATGCTTTGTATGAGCACGAATATATTATCAGGACCGGGTGAAAGTGCCAGAACCAAGGTCGCCATTGAAAATGCCAATAAAATCTCGTAATTCAAACTTAAAAATATTAGTTCTACCCGAAAAGTACGAATTACCGCCAATTACACCTATTTTTAATATCTTGTTTAAAAATCAAACACTATGAAAATCAAATTACTTCTGTTACTAATTAGTATTTCATTTGCTTCAAACGCTTTTGCCAAGACAAATGAAAACATGAACTCAACAACAATGATCCAAAGCGATAGCTTATTAAGGCACACCGTATTTTTTAAGTTTAAGGAAGGAACAACCCCTGCACAGATTAAAAAAGTTGAAGATGCTTTTAGTGCACTACCTTCAAAAATTGAGCAAATCAAAGGATATGAATGGGGACTGAACAATAGTCCGGAAGGTTTGGATAAAGGCTTTACACATGCCTTTTTTCTCACTTTTGAAAGCGAAGAAGATCGGGCAATTTATTTACCGCACCCAGACCACAAAGCTTTTGGAGCTGTATTAACTCCGCATTTAGAAGATGTATTCGTGGTAGATTATTGGACCAAAAAATAGAACCGATTACAATTAAAAAAGCCCTTGCACAATTTGTACAAGGGCTTTTTCTATATTAAAAAGTTTCTGCTATGCAGTAGCTGTTTTCTCCAAAAGAGCTTTGTTAATTTGTTTCACCAAAGCAGGACCTTCATATACAAACCCCGTCCATAATTGAATTAAATCTGCCCCAGCTTCTAATTTCTCTATGGCATCTTCAGCAGAATTAATACCACCCACCCCAATTATTGGAAATGCTTTGTTACTCTTTTGAGCTAAAAATCGAATAACCTCTGTACTTCGATCTTTTAAAGGAGCACCACTAAGTCCGCCAGCTTCTTCAGTTATTAGCGCATGGGATTTCAAATTCTCCCTAGAAATAGTTGTATTGGTCGCAATAACCCCATCTATAGAAGTATCGCTTACTATATCAATAATATCTAACAATTGGCTATCAGTAAGGTCTGGTGCTATTTTCAACAAAATAGGTTTACGTATAGTTTCTTTACGTTCACTTTGCTTAGCATTTTCTAGTTGAAGTTCATTCAACAATGCCGTTAATGGCTCTTTATCCTGTAGCTCACGCAAACCCGGAGTGTTTGGCGAACTTACATTCACAACAAAGTAATCTACATGATCAAATAGTGCATCAAAACAAATGAGGTAATCTTTAATGGCTTCATTGTTAGGCGTCACTTTGTTCTTACCTATATTACCACCTATAAGTACTTTATGATTTTTCTTTAAATTCTCTACCGCTTCAAAGACGCCATGATTATTAAACCCCATTCGGTTAATGATAGCCTTATCTTCTTTTAAACGAAATAACCTCTTCTTAGGGTTCCCCTCCTGAGGCTTAGGTGTCAATGTACCTATCTCTACGAATCCAAACCCGAAATCAGAAAGTTCATTATACAAAACAGCATTTTTATCAAAACCGGCGGCCAAACCAACGGGGTTTTTAAATTTTAAACCAAAAAGCTCTCGTTCTAAACGTTTATCCTCAACAACGAACATAGATTTTATAAGTCCTGACAGGCCTATTTTAGAAAAAAACTTAATACTTGAAAAACTAATGTGATGAACTTTTTCTGGATCGAGAAGAAATAAAAGAGGTCTAATAAAAAGCCTGTACATGTATATATTTTATAAGCCGCAAAAGTACAAACTGTAAATGAAAAAGTTAAGCAATATTTTATCTGTTTTCATTAGGTATGCTATCTGTATAGACAGCAGGTACTACAATGTATGCTGACCGTGATGCATCTTTACATAAAGACAAGTATAATTCATACTGATTTGAATTGAACAAAGCTAACATTTTCTTATCCGTTATTTCTTGAACCCTAGCCATACTGTCCATTACATTTTTATATTTATCGGCCAGTTGACGAAGTTCAGTAACGTTACTTTGAGGATGCTTACTCTTAACTTCCGCTAAATTATTATTCAAGGTTTCATTTTGGAGCTTAACATCCGCACTAAAACTCTTTAATTTTGCTTTTTGCATATCATTCAACTGAAAGATATCTGATATAATAGAATCGCTAGTAACGCCAACCCCAAGAATACAATCTGCCTGTGCATTTACATTTGCAATGAACAAAAGAAAAGCCATCATTACCACATATCTAAATTTCATCATCATTGTATTTATAGAATATTACGCTTACTAAATTACAATATATAAGCTTATTTTTGATAAAACACATTTAGCATGCAGCATATTATAGACCGTTTCATTAGTTACATTACTATTGATACGCAAAGCGATTCATCATCAGAGACCACACCAAGCACTGAAAAGCAATGGAATTTAGCCAATAAACTAGTTGATGAGTTACGCGCTATAGGCATGACAGATGTTACTATAGATGACAATGCATATATCATGGCAACATTACCTTCTAATGTGGATCATGAAGTACCTACCATTGGTTTTATTTCTCATTTTGATACGTCACCAGATTTTTCAGGTACGAACGTAAATCCGCAGATTATTAGAAACTACGATGGTAAGGATATTATTCTGAACAAAGAGAAAGACATCATTTTATCTTCTTCCTATTTTGATGATTTACTACAGTATATTGGTCAGACCATCATTACTACAGATGGCACCACACTTTTGGGTGCAGATGATAAAGCTGGTATTACAGAAATTGTTACCGCCATGGAATATTTAATCAACAATCCTAAAATAAAGCACGGACCTATTAGAGTTGGGTTTACGCCAGATGAGGAGATTGGTCGTGGCGCACATAAATTTGATGTAGAAAAATTTGGTGCTGCTTGGGCATATACTATGGACGGAAGCCAAATTGGCGAGCTAGAATATGAAAACTTCAATGCTGCGGGAGCAAAAATCAAGGTAAAAGGTAAAAGTGTACACCCAGGTTATGCAAAAGGTAAAATGGTAAATGCCCTTTTAATCGCCAATAAGATTATCAGCGATTTACCAAAACATGAAGTGCCGGAAGAAACCACTGGTCGAGAAGGCTTTTTTCACGTGCATCATTTTGATGGAGAAATTGAAAATGCAACCGTAGAACTCATTATTAGAGATCATGATTTAAAGCATTTTAATAAACGAAAAGAGTTGGTTCAAGATATTGTTAAGAAGTATAATAATGAATATGATAATTGCATCGATCTAGAGTTAAATGATCAATATTTTAATATGAAAGAAAAGGTAGAACCTGTTTTTCATATTGTAGAAACCGCTAAAAAGGCTATGGAAGATATTGGCATAAAACCAATCATTAAACCCATTAGAGGCGGTACGGATGGTTCTCAATTAAGCTATATGGGCTTACCCTGCCCTAACATTTTTGCCGGTGGACATAACTTTCATGGAAAATACGAATATGTACCTGTGGAGAGCATGCAGAAAGCGGTAGAAGTAATTGTGCGCATTTGTGAATTGACGGCAAATCAATAACAAAATGGAAAAGCAAGAGAAAATAGCTTCATTTTATAATGAAGCACATCAATTTAAAAATGGTGTAACCCAATTAAGAGCCCTTGCTTTAGACTGCGGTATGACGGAAACCTACAAATGGAGTTTCCCTACCTACATGATCAATAATAAAAATGTCATCGCTATAAACAAATTCAAAAATCACTTTGGTATCTGGTTTTTTAACGGCGTCTTTTTAAGTGATCCTAAAAAGGTTTTAGAAAATGCACAAGAAGGCAAAACCATGGCAATGCGTCATTGGAAATTTACTTCACTTGAAGGCATTGATAAAAAAGACATTACATCTTATATAAATGAGGCTATAGCATACCAAAAGAAAGGTTTACAGGTAAAGGTTGAGAAAAAACCTAAAACTAAAATTGTAATTCCCGTTCATTTATCTATTGCATTAGAAAACAACGAAGACATTAAAACTGCTTTTAACAAATTAACCTATTCCAAACAAAAAGATTACGCCGAATATATAGCAACCGCTAAACAAGAAAAAACAAAACTATCTAGATTAGAAAAGATAATTCCATTAATATTAGCAGGTAGAGGACTACATGACCAATACAAGAAGTAAGCTATTATCTTAAAATTAAAAACAAAAAAACACCGATGTTTCCATCGGTGTTTTTTTATATGAATTCAGAAAAAGTTATTTCTTTTCTGGAGCGTTTAACTTAGCGCTCATTTCCATGGATATGGCAGATCTATCAAACTTTAACTTCCCTGCCATTGTTTCCAATACACAAGAAGTATCCTTATCATTTAAATCTACTACTTTTCCGTGCAGACCACTTTTGGTAATAACACGATCACCACGTTTTAATTCTGCTGAAAATTTCTTTTCATCCTTTTGTCTTTTCATTTGAGGTCTGATCATAAAAAAATATGCGACCACAAAAATCAAAATCATTGGAAGAAACTGCCCTATATCACCCATTTTTGGTATATCTGTAAGTTATAATTATTTAACAGGTCCTAATGGAGCTGCTCCTTTTGGGTTAACGAAAGCTTTGATTCTTAAAAGCTCAGAACCTTTTTCAGTGTTAGCCGTAACCGTAATAGTTTTAGTAACCTGGTTTTGACCAGCACCGTTGAAGTTTACTTTTAACTCACCTGTTTCACCTGGTGCAATTGGTTCCTTTGGAGGATTAGGAACTGTACAACCACAGCTACTTTTAGCATCGGTAATAATTAATGGAGCGTTACCTGTATTGGTAAACGTAAATACGGTCTCTTGTGGAGTACCTTGCTCAATTGTACCAAAATCATGTTCTGCTTTCTCAAAAGACATTACAGGTACTGCTTTAGCAGCCTCATCTCTTACCGCAGCTTCTGCTACATTATCAGTTTTAATTTTACTTGATGCGTTGTCTTTACAAGAAGTAAAAGCTACCATTGATACTAGACCAACGATTAGAACTATTTTTTTCATACTATTTAGATTTATCAATTAATTGTAAAATTATAAAATATTTTTATAATAGACCTCTTCCCATTTTGTTAAGCTTTCCTTCTGACTTGTATTCTTTAGTAAGCTTATCGAGAATTCCGTTTATAAAAATGCTACTTTTAGGAGTAGAATATTCCTTGGCAATTTCTAAATATTCATTTATAGTTACCCTTTCTGGAATAGAAGGAAAATGTAATAGTTCACAAATAGCCATTTTTAATAGAATACTATCAATACCTGCAATACGATCTTTATCCCAATTTGGTGTTTTACCTTCAATCTCTTTTTCTAACGCATCGTTCTTTAATAAGGTTCTTGTCAACAATTGCATTGCATATGTCATATCCTCATCATCTTTCAACAAGCTTGGTAAAAAGTAAGATTCGGGGTGCGTTAATTTTGCTTTCTTAAAATGCTTTAAAACAAAAGTGTTCACAATAGGTATATCGTCTACCCATGTTAATTTATCATCTTCAAAGTAGTCGTAGATTTTTTCGTTCGGTGCTATTATGTTCTTGAACAAGGTCATCACCAATTCTTTATCAGCAGCATAGTCACTTTCAGGTGTAGACATGTATTCTTGGTAGGCATCGCTCTCTAAAATCTCTTTGTAGATCAATTTTACATACTCCTCGTTCAAATACCAATTATCTAACTTTCTATGAGTAAGCTCTTCTTCTAAGGTCTTATTCTCAACAATTTGTAATAACAATCTGTTTTGAATAAACTTTTTAGGATTAGGAAATGCTGTCTTTTTATCGCTAATGTATTTATTGGCGGAAAGGGAAATTTGGTCTGCTGCTCTTTTTTGTAACTCAACAAAAAGACTTAACCATAAAAGGTACAGCGTATAGGTATTCTCTATACTTACCTTTAAAAACTTCTCTTGTTTCTGTAATGAATCGTCCTTAGACTGAATTAGAGCGTAAATACTCTGCATTACCTTTACCCTAATGTGCCTTCTTGTAAGCATTTGAAAGAACTTGTTTAATTATTAGTAAATAACCTAGGGGCAAGCCCTGGGAGCATTAAATCTCGATTATCGAGTTAATAAAGCCGCAAAGGTAAGTATCTATTTAAAGGGTCACAATAGCAATCGTATTTATCTTAGCTTATTTATAACATATCGTTTTAGGTCAAAAAACTATCTTTGCCCACATAAATTTACACTATTAGCTTTTCTACTACTTATGAAAGAACTTAAGCATCTAAATAAATACTTTAAAAAATACTGGCTTAAGCTTTTTTTCGGGATTATAATAACCATAGTTGCAAGGTTATTTCAATTGATTATGCCCTCTTACGTTAATAATTCTATTACTGTAGTTGAACAGTATATAAATGCGGAAATAGAAAAATCAACAGCGCAAGAATTGTTGATGGAGTATATACTTATTATAGTAGGAGCAGCAATATTATCTGGTTTCTTTACTTTTTTAATGCGCCAATTAATAATCAATATTTCAAGATATATAGAATACGATCTTAAAAATGAAATATTTGACCATTATCAAAAACTTAGTCTCAATTTCTACAAGAAAAATAGAACAGGAGATTTAATGAATAGAATAAGTGAAGATGTAAATGAGGTACGTATGTATGCCGGTCCTGCAATTATGTACGGCATGCAGACTTTAACATTATTTGCCTGCTTAATACCGTTGATGTTTATTAAAGCACCAACGTTGGCTGCCTATACACTATTACCATTACCTTTTTTATCGGTTTTAATATATCAAATAAGTAAGGTCATACATAAGAGAAGTACCATTGTACAACAATACTTATCTACACTTTCTACATTTACGCAAGAAATATTTTCAGGAGTTTCTGTCATTAAAGCCTATGCTTTAGAGCCACAGACCAACGATGATTTAGTAAAACTTGCTAATGAAGGCAAAGAGAAAAGTGTAAGCTTGGCAAAAGTTAATGCCTGGTTTTTTCCATTAATGATACTATTAATAGGTATTAGTAATATATTGGTTATTTATATTGGCGGAAAACAATATTTAGCCGGTGAAATTGAAGTTGGTTTAATTGCCGAGTTTATTTTATATGTAAATATGCTGACTTGGCCAGTTGCTATTGTAGGATGGCTTACTTCTATAGTACAAAGAGCTGCCGCAAGTCAACAACGTATTAATGAGTTCTTAAATCAGGAGTCAGAAATTAAGAACACACCCACTCACCAGCATAATGTAAAAGGTAAGATTGAATTTAAAGATGTTGATTTTACGTACCAAGACACCAACATCAACGCGCTTAAGCATTTATCTTTTACTATAAACGAGGGGGAAACAACAGCGATAATTGGTAAAACTGGATCAGGTAAATCAACTATTTTAGATTTAGTGGCACGATTATACGATACTACATCTGGCGAAATATTAATAGATGACGAACCAATAAAACATATAGATTTAACCAGTTTAAGAGAGTCTATTGGTGCCGTACCACAAGATGCCTTTCTATTTTCTGACAGCATTAAGAATAACATTAAGTTTGGAAAAGAAGATGCCACGGATCAAGAAATTATAGATATTGCCAAAGATGCCGTTGTTCATGAAAACATAATGGGTTTTTCTAAAAAATACGACACCGTTTTAGGAGAAAGAGGTATTACATTAAGTGGGGGACAAAAGCAACGTGTTTCTATTGCAAGAGCTTTAATCAAGAAACCACAAATTTATTTATTTGATGACTGTCTTTCTGCTGTGGATACCGAAACGGAGGAAGAAATATTGAATAATCTTAAAAAAGCCTCTCAGAATAAAACTACATTAATTGTAAGTCACAGAGTTTCTTCCGCTAAAAATGCAGATAAAATTCTTGTTTTAGATGACGGAAGACTAATTCAGCAAGGTACACATGATGAGTTAAATACGCGAGAAGGCTACTATAAAGACCTCTATCACAAACAGCTTTCAGAGAAAGAAAATTAGAAAATTGTTGTAGGATAGTGTTTTTTTTTCCATTTTTGATAGCATAACGACACTAAACATTAGAAATGAGCGAAAGAGATTTATCAGATCAGGAAGAAATTCACTCCAAAGTTTTACGCGCAGGTAGAAGAACGTACTTTTTCGATGTAAGAAGTACAAAAGCCGGGGACTATTATTTAACGATTACAGAAAGTAAGAAATTTACACATGACGATGGTTCTTTCCATTATAAGAAGCATAAAATTTATTTATACAAAGAAGACTTTGATGCCTTCAAAGAAAATGTTGAAGAAATGATGGATTTCATCATTAATGAAAAAGGATCCGAAGTAATTTCTGAAAGACACCAAAAAGATTTTAAGAAAGAAGAAGTTGCGACTGAAGCTGAAATACCTGTAGAGAATACAACTACAAGTACGTCTAGCTTTACAGATGTTAGTTTTGAAGATATCTAATATTTAAACTTTCTTTTACAAATTAACGGTCCTTTTTTAAGGGCCGTTTTTATTTTGTGAATAGTCAACTACCGCAAACCATACTTTACCAACATAACATTTACCAATGTCAACATACTCAGTATTACACATGCTAAGTACGCAGATAAACTAAATGATAGAATAGCAAAAAGCAAAGTCATATAAATAGGATAAGTTATAATTGCACAGGCAAATCTAAAGGTACCCATGAACTCATCTTCAGGTACTTTTGGTTTCAACCATGTCCTCCAAATAAGAACAACAGGAAAATTTAACACAGTAAATAAAAACTTGAATAAACTTCGCTTTGGTTGTCTAGGTATTGTGTCATTAGATAATCGCTGCTCTTTATAAGTGTATGATTCAATTTTTTCATTCGTTGACATAGGATTTAGAAAGTCTGCGTTCTCGGCGTTTAATCGATCTAAAATCATCTCATACTCTCCATCATTTGGAATATGAACGGTTAATTTCTTCAGTCGCTCAGAAACTTCCCGCTTCATATCAAAACTTGTTTTATTCAGGTCTTTTGAATTATAAAAACTCTTAGCTGAAATTGGGGCTCCATAATGTATCGCCACCTCATCAGGAAAATGAGCGGCATGCTTGTAATTTAATCCTACAGGTATTAGTTGAACATCTAAATCTGGGTATAATTCAAAAGTGCGTATCAAAATTCTTGTAAAGCCCTTGCTTAAAGTTCTAACTGATCGCTTAAGATTATGATTTGCCTCTGGGAATAAAAGTAGAGCTTCTCCCCTATTTAAAATTTCTGCACATGAATTAAATATAGCATCGTTATTAGAAAGTGTATCTCTACCATCGCGCATTCTATAAATAGGTAGCATTTGAAAATAAGAGAACATACGTTTTAAAAAATTGCCTTTAAAAACATCTGATCGCGTTAGAAAGTAAGGTTTTCTATTACAATCTGTTGCAATTAACAAAACATCTATAAGTGCACTTTGATGATTTGGTAAAAACATTACAGGCTTATCTTTAGGAATATTCTCCAACCCAGAAATGACAATTTTCTTATGATAACCGTACAGTCCGGTTTTTACAACAATTTTAACCAAAGAATACAATAATCCGCTCACGCTATAGTCTCTTTAGTAACTGGTTTTCTATTCCAAAAAGCAGCCAAAATTAATCCGGACACTATATGCCAAATTCCCCAAAATGCGGCAAGGAGCGCCATGCCCCCTAATCCATCAAAAAAGGTGAAGATTAAAAGTAAGCCTAAACCAGAATTCTGTATTCCGGTTTCAATAGTTATGGACCTAAGACTATCTACCGGTAATTTAAATAATCTACCAAGACTATATCCCGTAGAAAATGCAATTAGATTATGAATTAATACGATCCAAAAAACATAAAGTACATAATCCATAAAAATAACACGGTTATTAAATAGCGCTATAAATACCAAGCTAATAAAAAACACCAACGATACTATTTTTAGTTTCTTTGCTATTTTCAATGCCAATTTTGGTTTCTTATAATTTACGTACATACCTAAAATCAAAGGCAGCCCCAGTAATAAAAAAACCAGTTTAATCATCTCTAAAGGTGCTATTGAAATATCTTGAATTAAACCTGCACTAGGCTCATAGCGCATGGACCAGAAATGAAAATTTAAGGGTGTCATTACAACCGCTAACATAGTAGCAATAGCGGTAAGACTTACGGACAATGCCGTATTGGCTTTAGATAAGTATGATATAAAATTAGAAATGTTACCTCCAGGACAGGCCGCAACCATAAACATACCAAGGGCTATGCTTGGTAAAGGCTCAATTATAAGCACCAATAAAAAAGTCAAAGCCGGTAGTAAAATAAACTGACTAGTTAAACCCAACAACAACGCTTTGGGTTTTTGCCACAAAGGTTTAAAATCTGAAACTGAAATCTCTAAAGCTACGCCAAACATGACCAAACTTAAAACAAGGTTCATCATCCAAAGAGAACCCGAATCAAAATTAATATGAATGGTATCTAAAATATTATCAGTCAAATATCTAGGAGATTTTTAATCCGTTTGGCACTTTCATTTGCGGTTGAAGAAGCACGACGGAACTATTTTCTACAGCTCCCAATATAAGACATTCACTCATAAAATTGGCAATTTGCTTTTTAGGAAAATTAACAACAGCTGTTACTTGAAGTCCTACAAGGTCTTCTTTCTTATACTTTTCCGTTATTCGAGCAGATGTTTTTTTAACCCCTATTTCATCACCAAAATCTACATATAATTTATATGAGGGATTTCTAGCCTCCGGAAAATCCAGAACATCTATTATTGTACCCACTCTCATATCAATCTTACTGAAATCTTGCCAAGTAATAGTATCTTTCATTAGCTCAATTTAAGCTTTTCTATCATATCTTTAGGTACATTGCCCGCATACATTCCGTACGCATCTACCAAAAGACCCTTTTCACCAGTATTAGTTTCAATAACATATAAGATGGTATTGTCATCTGGGTTACTCATACCCTCAAAACGATAAAATTTCACAACCTCTAATTCGGTTGCAGTATGTATGTTTTTCTTGCTTTTATTTTCTACACCAGCATCACACAAGTTAAAATCTTCCTTGTAGCCCTCATCTTGCAATGCTTTAATTGCGTTAGATAAAGAAATATATGAATTTTCCATTTTTGAAATTTTTAAAGGTTTTTGAATATTATAAAGGAAAGACAAGCTTAATATAATCCTTAACTTAGTACCATAAATTATTAGTTGATATGGCAAGAACGGAAAGCAAAATGTTAGCATTGGGTACGGTAGCTCCAGAATTTAGTCTGTTAGATACTGTAAGTAAAAAAACCATGAATTTGCATGCTTTAAACGGTCATAGGGGAACAGTGATCATGTTTATCTGCAACCATTGCCCATTTGTAATTCATGTAAATCCGGAAATCACTAAAATGGCTATTGAATATCAGAAAAAAGGAATTCACTTTATAGCTATTTCTAGCAATGATGTTGAAAACTACCCAGAAGATGGTCCACATTATATGAGGATTAAGGCTAAAGCTGAAAATTATACTTTTCCATACCTTTATGACGAAGACCAATCTATTGCAAAAAAATACGATGCCGCCTGCACACCGGATTTTTTCCTTTTTGACGGAGAGTTAAAATTAGTTTACCGTGGTCAGTTAGATGATTCTAGACCAGGAAATGGTTTACCGTTAACCGGCAAAGACCTTAGAAATGCCATTGAAAATCTTTTAAAAGGTGAAGCAATAGACCCAAATCAAAAGCCTAGCATAGGTTGTAATATTAAATGGAAATCTAATAATCAATAAAATTCTCACCACAAATTATGGAGAATAATATTCAGTTTGAACAACTGAAACCAGCACTTTACGACACCTATATTGACATAGGCACGAAAGCCTATAATCAACATTACACACATTTATGGCCCAATGGCAATACCAAAACATATATAGAAAATAGCTTTACGAAAGAGGTTTTACTACAGGAAGAAAAAGATCAGGATACCATTTTATATGTAATTAAATTAGAATCCGCATATGTAGGTTTGTTAAAAATCACCTTACACAAAAAACTGCAAGAGTTTAGCAAAGCTGATGCTTTGTACCTTGACAAAATCTATATACTCAACGAATATTCAGGAAAAGGCATAGGTGCTAAAAGCTTGAAGTTCGTTGAAAAAATTGCCAAGAATAACGATAAAAAAGTAATCTTTTTAGAATCTATGCAAAAAGGAATGGCGCTACCATTTTATCAAAAGCATTCTTTTAAAATAGCAGCCATAACCCAAGTGCCATTCAACAATGTTATTGAAGACGAAAAACCTATGTACCTCCTAAAAAAAGTCTTATAAATTTCTTACCAACCTTTACGCTCAGCCAAGGTTTTAATATGTGCAAAATGATGGTTTCCATGCCATGCATATTTACCAATATTTTTTGCTACAGATACATTAACATTGCCCTCCGGATGAATATAACTTCTCTTTAAATCGTCTGGCGTTAGTCTTTCGCACATGTATACCAATTTAGCATGCAAAGCCGTTAAATAGGAAAGTGAAAGAGCTATGGGTGCTGTCTTGGCATCAATAAGTTCACTCCACAATTTTTCTTCGTAGACCTTAATGAGCGGTCTATTCTCTGTCAAAGCCCATTTAAAACGAGTATAACTATGGTGATGACTATCTGCTATATGATGAATTACTTGCCTTACCGTCCAACCACCCTCACGGTATGGAGTTTCTAATTGAGATTCAGAAAAATGACTGACCAAATTAACTAACCGTTGCGGTAATGTTTCCAACGCATTTATCCATTGCTTTATATGCTCATCAGAAATATTTTCGGGACACTCAAAATGACCAATCGGATATCGTAATTTTTCTAATTCTTCCATAAACTAAAAGTAGAAAATTTTAATAGACTTTTAACCCAAAAACTTTAGTCAAAGCTAATTAATCTACTAATTTTATAGGATATAAAATTAAATACACAAAAATATATCAATATGGCAACAATACGTTTGGGTGACAAAGCACCTAATTTCACAGCAGATAGCTCAATGGGGACCATCAACTTTTACGATTACTTAGGTGATAGTTGGGGAATTTTATTTTCTCACCCAGCAGATTTTACTCCGGTATGTACAACAGAATTAGGTACCGCAGCTAAATTCAAAGATGAGTTTGATAAGCGCAATGTAAAAATGATAGCATTAAGCGTGGATGGTGCGGCTTCACATGCTGAATGGATAAAGGATATCAACGAAGTGCAAAATACAGTGGTAAATTTTCCAATTATTGCAGATGAGGATAAAAAAGTCTCTGATTTATATGACATGATTCACCCAAATGCAGATAATAATCTTACAGTGCGTTCTGTATTTATTATTGCCCCAGACAAAACCGTGAAACTAACATTGACTTACCCAGCTTCTACCGGAAGAAACTTTTATGAGCTATTAAGAGTAGTAGATTCCTTACAACTTACAGCGAATCATAAAGTTGCAACACCAGCAAATTGGGAGCATGGCAAAGATGTAGTGGTGAGTCCGGCTATATCAACCAATGATGCAAAAGGCATTTTTTCAAAAGGAGTTACAGAGGTAAAACCGTATTTAAGAATGACTCCAGACCCAACTGCATAGTCTTAAAAACAAGTTCATTCTCAATACATTAGAATAAATTTGTTAACTATAAGATAACGTAGAAGATTTTAAGTTTTTAAACAAAAAAAAACTATCTTCGCTCTTTAATTAATATTTAATTTTTCTATTATGAGTAAAGGAACAGTAAAATTCTTCAATGATTCTAAAGGTTACGGATTTATCACTGAAGATGGTTCAAACGAAGATCATTTTGTACACATTTCTGGCTTAATCGATGAAGTTCGTGAAGGTGATGTTGTAGAATTTGAACTACAACAAGGTAAAAAAGGATTAAACGCCGTTAATGTGAAGGTAATTGACTAGGTAAAGATTTAACTTTTTTATAGTATAAAACCCGAACCAATTGGTTCGGGTTTTTTTTGTGCCTATATTTTTTTTAAAAAAAAATGTTCAACATAAACGCAACCTTTTATATAAATACATATCTATTGATTAAACAAGAACGGTTCCCCGACCTTAACCATGTATTTATGACCACATTTTTGACCGTATTTTTAGTTTTGATGGTAGTTAACGTTATTTTGCTTTTAGGCAGTTTCGTAACTCGTAAAAAGTAAACATCAAAAAAAACACCCATATCAAAATGATACAGGTGTTTATTATTATTTTAAAGCAGTTAGGTTTCTTAACCTACCTTCATTAATTCTACATCAAAGATCAGTGTAGCGTTTGGTGGTATCACGCCACCTGCACCTGCAGATCCATAAGCTAGATCAGAAGGGATTACAAAACGTGCTTTATCACCAACTTGTAGTAAAGAAATACCTTCATCCCAACCTGGAATAACTTGACCAATTCCTAATTGAAAATCTATAGGAGAGTTACGTTTGTAAGATGAATCGAATACTTGACCATTTAAAAGAGAACCTTCGTAGTGTACAGAAACTTTCTCACCTTTAACAGCTTTAGCACCGTCACCTTTCTGGATCATTTTATAACGAAGTCCTGATGGCGTAGTATCAAAACCTGCCGCTACTTTATCAAGTTCAGCTTCTTGCTGTGCTTTTTCTGCTGCCAATCTTGCCTCACCTGAAGCATTGAAATCCTCAAAAGCCTTTAATGCATCCCAATTTTGTGCTGCATCACCAACTCTAACAATTTCCATAGATTCAATAACGTCATCTTGCGCTATAGCATCCACAACTTCTTGACCAGCTTCTACATGACCAAAAACAGTATGCTTGTTATCTAACCATGGTGTAGGTACGTGAGTAATAAAAAATTGGCTTCCATTAGTTCCAGGACCGGCATTTGCCATAGAAAGAACACCAGGAGTATCATGCTTTAACTCTGGATGAAATTCATCATCGAATTTATAGCCAGCATCACCTGTTCCGGTACCTTGAGGGCAACCTCCTTGAACCATAAAATCTGGAATAACCCTATGAAATTTTAAACCATTATAATAAGGTTCACCTTTACCTTTAGCACTATTCTCTTTGTCACCCTCTGCAAGAGCTACAAAGTTACCTACAGTACCAGGAGTTTTATCGTGAGTTAATTTTACTAGTATTTCGCCTTTATTTGTATTGAACTTGGCGTAAATTCCGTCTTCCATTTTTATTTTTTTAGTATCTGGCAAAGGTAAAGAAATTTAACGATTTGAACATTTCATGATTTTCAAAAACACAAATTGATTCCGTTACTATTATAGTAGAAATAGTAGAAATAGTAGAAATTAAAATCCGTATTTATCTACCAGGTATATTAAACTTGCCATAGATGCAGCTCCTAATTGAAGCTCTCTTTTATTTACATGCTCAAAGGTGTCGTTCTCTGCATGGTGATGATCAAAATAACGTTGAGAATCTGGTCGTAAACCTGCCAATACCAATCCATCATTTTTTAACGGACCAATATCCGCACCACTAAAACCTTTTTCAAAATAGTGTACTAAGTATGGTTTAAAAAGACTTTTCCATTCCAAAACCTTCTCAAAATCTTTATCAGAACTTTCAAAAGTAAATCCGCGTGGAGAAAACCCGCCAGAATCACTTTCTAATGCAAAAATGTGCTTTTCATTTTTGGTACTAGCTATTTCTGCATACTTCTTTCCACCTCTTAAACCATTTTCTTCATTCATAAAAAGAACTACTCTAACCGTGCGTTTTGGCTTATAACCTGTTTTCTTAAATAGATTTAAAACCTCCATACTTTGAACACAACCAGCACCATCATCATGAGAACCATCGCCAAGATCCCAAGAATCTAAATGACCGCCAACAACGATAACTTCTTCTGGTTTAGTTGTTCCCCTGATTTCCCCAATAACATTATATGATTCTACATCATTGAATTGTTTACAGTTTTGTTTAAAATAAAATTCAATAGCAGGATTCAATTTTAAAGAAGTACTTAATAATTCTGCAGCATTGGTACTAATTGCCGCTGCAGGAATTCTTTCTGATACCGCTTGTTCTCCATAGTTCATTGATCCTGTATGCGGATAATCATCTAAACGAAGATTCATTGAACGAACAATTACGCCTACAGCACCAAATTCAGATGCCTCTAAAGCACCTGCATAACGCTGATCTACACAATTAGAATAAGCAGTAAACGTGTTAATTTGGGTAGCATCCATAGGCTTATTGAAAAACACTATTTTTCCCTGAATTTTATCTTTGCCAAGCGCTGCTAGCTGTTCTATACCTTGAACCTCTATAATATTCGCTTTTACACCTGTTGCCGGTGTAGCTACCGAACCACCAATTGCACAAATAGGTAAATTAGTAGTTGTACCTGGCGATGTTTCAAAGTAAGCAAATTCTGGTGTACCCCTAACCCACTTAGGAACCATTACCGGTTGTAACCAAACTTTATCTAGACCTAAAGAATCTAATTGCGCCTTTGTATAATTTACAGCTTGTTGGGCTTGAATAGATCCAGATAACCGCCCACCTATTTGATTAGATAAATAATTTAACCAATCATAACCATCGCCTTCGGTAAGAGCGGTATCATAAAGCTTCTTTATTTGTTCTTGATCCGTTTGTTGAGACCAACCCACATATGTGAGTGCAATAACAAATAATAAAGCAAGTTTACTGTTCAGTCTGTAATTGTTCTTCATAGCTGTCTAAATTAGCCATTATTTTTTCGCTTAACATAGGCTCCTTAATATCTTTGTATTTTTTTAACGAATCTAATAGTATGGATGCTACTATTATACGTGTTGCCTTTTTATTATCTGCAGGTACCGCAAACCATGGCGCATGATCATGTGTTGTTTTAGAAATAGCTTCTTCATAGCAATTCTGGTATGTATCCCACAACTTACGTTCTTTTAAATCACCTGGAGAAAACTTCCAATGCTTCTCTTTAAGAGCTAATCGTCTTAATAATCGTTGGCGTTGTTCTTCTTTAGATAGATTTAAAAAGAATTTAAAAATTAAGGTTCCATTTTCAGCTAGGTGTCGTTCAAAGTCATTTATTTGCTCAAATCTTTTATCCCAAAATTTTTGATCTATATCATCTACCGTGTGTACACCCGGTATATGTTCATTTAAAATGTATTCTGGGTGTACCCTAGTTACCAGAACATTTTCATAATGGGTTCTATTGAATACGCCAAATTTGCCTTTTGCCGGCAATACCAAATAATGTCGCCATAGATAATTATGACTTAATTCTAGTTCGGTAGGGACTTTAAAGCTATGTACTTCCACACCACTGACATTGAAATCTTTAAATACCTCACGAATCAAACTATCTTTACCAGCGGTGTCCATACCTTGGAGGCAAACTAGAATACTATATTTTCCATGTGCATAAATAGTATCTTGAAATTCGCCAAGATCTCTTCTTATTTTTGACAATTCTTTTTTAAGCTCCTTCTCAGACTTCCCAAAATCTTCAAAAGTCTCATAATCAGCTATTTTAAAATTTTTATTGGTTCTATAATTGTCTATTTTTATTTTATCCATTCTGAAATATAAAATTTAATATTAATTATTACTAATTCAACACCAAAACATAAGTAATATAATTCTCACAAATTCCGTTTATCGTGATTGAAGTGTATTGTATCGAAAATAATATTTTCAACAAGGTAAAGCATCTAAATTTATCCGTGTAAGATCCCAAATCTTGCACTAAAATCACCTACTTATGAAGAAAAATATCTTTTTTTTCTGTGCAATCGCACTACTGTCCCTATCCTCATTTGGTATGAATGTTGAGTGTGAATATGCCAATTCTAATATGGGTTATGCTAAATCTCAAATAAATGCAGCATTACTTACCCAAGATATAAATCAAGCTCGTTTTTACGCTTACAAAGCACTTAGCGCATTAGAGAAATCTAAAAACCAGTTAAATATTTGTGGGTGTAAATTAGCAAAGGAAAGCATGTTGGAAAACATGGAGGTACTATCACTTGCCACCAAATCAACCACATTAGAGGGTACTATAAGTTACTTAAATAAATCTTTTGAATTAACTAACAATACCATATTAGTATTAGAATCTCACGATTCACATGAAAGTGCTTATGATAACGATTCACTTTCTATAAATACCAGTTCTTCTACAACCCACACTACTGCAAAAAAGACGATCAAGAAAAAAGACCTTTTTAAAACTATTGATGCTTCTTTAGAAAAATATCGCATTTCGTTAGATAAGGTGGTTCAAAGTGTTAACTGCAAAGACGCTACTGCTTTTGCAACTAGAATTTTTGATGAATGTGAAGCTCAATTATTAAAACCGGATATCTCTGAAGGCAGCAAATATTACAATCTGCGCACTAAAGAGATTACCCAAGAAGCTTTAAACAAAATTGGTAATTGTTCTTCTAAAAAGTAACTATTAAGACTACTTACTGGCAAACAATTTTACATCATCCTCTGATACCTCTTGGCCACCAAGGATAATCAACCTTTCAACAACGTTTCTTAATTCACGAATATTCCCTGTCCAATCATAAGCTTTTAATAGTTTAATAGCTTTCTCTGAAAAAGTTTTACCCGCCATACCCTGCTCTGCTGCAATTTTTTTAGAAAAATGCTCAATTAGTAATGGAATATCATCTCTTCTATCATTTAAGCTAGGTACTTGAATAAGAATAACGGCAAGTCTGTGGTATAAATCTTCTCTAAAGTTACCTTCTTCAATCTCTTTCTTTAAATCTTTATTCGTAGCTGCAAGTACACGAACATCAACTTTTATATCTTTATCCGTACCAACACGAGAAATCTTACTTTCTTGAAGCGCTCTCAATACCTTTGCTTGTGCAGAAAGGCTCATGTCCCCTATTTCATCTAAAAATATAGTACCCTTATTAGCAGCTTCAAACTTTCCTGCTCTATCTTTAACTGCAGATGTAAAGGCTCCTTTTACGTGTCCGAACAATTCACTTTCTATTAATTCAGAAGGTATTGCAGCACAGTTTACTTCAATAAAAGACCCTGAACTTCTTGCACTCTTTTCATGTAGCCAATGTGCAACAAGTTCTTTACCGGTACCATTAGATCCGGTAATTAAAACACGGGCATCTGTAGGTGCCACTTTCTCGATCATATCTTTGATAGTACCTATTTCGCTACTCTCACCGATCATTTCGTAATTTTTACTCACCTTTTTCTTCAAGTTCTTGTTCTCTACAACCAAAACTTTTCTATCCAGTGCATTTCTAACGGTAGTAAGCAATCTATTTAAATCTGGTGGCTTAGAGATATAATCAAAAGCACCTAAACGCATTGTATTTACGGCAGTATCTAAATCTCCATGACCGGAAATCATGATAAAAGGAATTTCAGGTTTAATCTTTCTGGCAGCTTCTAGTACTTCTACACCATCCATTTTTGGCATTTTTATATCGCAGAGTACTAAGTCATAATCATTGTTCTTTATGGTCTCAATACCTTTTAATCCGTCTTCGGCTTCTTCTACGGAGTAGGCATCATTTTCTTCGGATAAAATTTTAACCAATACCCTTCTAATTGCTGCTTCATCTTCTATTACTAATATCTTTGACATAACTGCTTTTTAAATTCCTATTCTTATTCCTGTTCTAAAATATAGACCCGATGCGTCGTTTAAAGTAAATATATCATCTCTTTCTTCATTTCGTAAAGCACTATTTTGATAAATAGAACGACCACCTATAAAGTAAACGGACATATCCTTAGTTATTTTATATTGATATCCTAATGTCAATAATAATGCCGTAGAAGAAACATCGGTAGATAAATTATTACCGGGCAATAAAATATCATTCTGGATATTCACATAATATCCATCCAAAAATATTTCCGTCTGAAAGAAATGCCCTTTCTTGGTAAAGTACTTCATACCAGATTTTGGTGCTCCCAAAGTATAGGCCCAGTTTGGGTGAAATCGCTTCTCAAAATATACAAAGGGCAACGGTGCATCTATTGGAGAAGTACCATTATAAGAAATACCCAAAACCAACATATACGGCTTATCAACATCTTTAACATTTTTATATGCACCCAAGGTATAGTTCATATTAAAATCTTCATTTTCTAATTCCTGAACAAAGTTCGTAGACCATCTAGGGGTAACTACACCAATTAGTCGCCAGCTTTCAGATAACTTATACATATAGGCTAAATTCACATCTAGCACATGAAATTTGCTTAAGTCTCCAGAATTAGGAAACAAATCGTCAGGAACCTCAAAATTGTATCTGTTATACTCTGCCCCAAGAACTAAAAAATCTTTCTTATCACGAACCACAATGGGCACGTTCAAAACCAATTTAATACGTGATGTTTCAACATCACCACTATTTTCTGGCATCAGCATATATTCTAATCTAAATACATCTGGCGTCTGTGCTATAACTTTGGTAAAAGTAAAAAGCAGTAAACCTAAGAACAGAAAAACAAGATTATGCTTTTTCATTATCCTCTGCATTTGAAACATTGTTGTTCAGAAGTGGACCTTGTTGAAACAAATGCACATCTCTTTGAGGAAAAGGAATGGAGATGTTGTGCTTTCTAAATTCAGCATCTATTTTATACCGTACTTCACTTTTTACTCGTGGGTCTGTAAAACTATCGGTAATGTAAAAATTAACGGCAAATATGAGGGCAGAATCACCAAAGTCTTCAAAGATTACAAATGGTTTGGGACTTTTTAAAATAGTTCTTTGCGACTTCACTATATCTAATAATATTTGAGTCACAAGTTCTATATCACTCCCATACGCCACACCTATGCGAACCAATTCCCTAGTAGTTTTATGATTCTGTGTATAGTTATAAACAATGTCACTAATAAATTTATGATTTGGTATTATAATTACCTTATCATCTCTAGTAATTGCCCTTGTAGTTCTTAGTTTGATCTCAAAGACTTTACCTACTTTATTATCTATTTCAATAATATCACCAACCCTTAATGATTTATCTACTATAATAAATATACCACCAATGATATCTTGAAAAATCTCTTGTAAAGCCAAACCAAGTCCTACAAAAAGTGCCGCAGATGCCGTTATTAAAATGGTAATATTAATACCGGCCGCACTCATGGTAAATAGGATAACTATTACATACACCAAGTACTTTATGAACTTAAAAATGCTAATAAACTTCAGCTTATCATCGGCTTCCATTTTTCTAGTGAAGAACCTACGGATGGCCTGCAAAATAGTACTTGTAAGTAAAAATGCTACGGTAAGCAATAATAAAAGACCAATGGTTATGTGAATAGATTTTTCACCCTCCCCAAAATGATAACCTAGGTCTAAAAATTTCTTTATAGCCCCCCAAATATCATCCTCAATTATCTCTTTTATTTTCTCTGTACTTTCTTGAATCATGACGAATATTTAAGCCACTTATACAATTCTTTATAGCTAGGTTTTTTACCGTACATTAAAATACCTACTCTATATATTTTTGCAGCTACCCACACAATACCAATAAAAGTACCTATTAATATTAGAATTGATGTAACCAATTGCCAAACAGGCACTCCACCTTCACCAATACCCCAAGGTAAACGCATCAACATTACAATTGGTGATGTTAAAGGAAAAAGGGAAAAAGCAACGGCTATTGGTCCATTAGGATTACTAAATACAGAAAAGAACCCCACGTAAATTGCCAACATTAACGGTAGTATTACCGGAAATATAAATTGTTGCGTATCCGTTTCATTATCCACCGCCGCACCAATTGCGGCATAAATAGAACTATAAATCAAATAACCCAACATAAAATAAACAATGAAAAAGAAAAGCATTGCAAAAATGGGTAACTCAAATATTTCTTGTGTATATAATTGAACGTTTTGGGTAAGGGCATCTACATCAACATTAGTCGTATTTGCCATTCCAGGTGCTACACCACCGCCTTTGGTGAGACTTGCCGGGTCAATATCAAAAATAGCCAAACCAATGAACAACAAAATGGCTCCAGAAATAATCCAAATTCCAAATTGGGTAATACCCGCAAGAGATGTCCCAATAATTTTGCCCATCATTAAATGAAAAGGTTTTACTGATGAAATAATAACTTCAATAATTCGGCTAGTTTTCTCTTCAATAACGCTACGCATTACAAAGCCTCCGTAAATAATGATGAACATCATTATTAAATAGCCAAATGCACCACCAATAATCGCTTTGATTTCATTTATTCCTTTAACGTTCTGTAGTCCATCAAAAGTTTCAATATTTATGTTATAACTACGGTCCATCTCTGCATACTCCTTGGGTGAAACTCCAAGTTCTCGTAATCGCTCTTGACGCAGTCTACTCGTAATGGAATTTTCTAACTTATCCAGAACCGTAGCACTTGGAGCATCTTTGCTATAGAAAAAAGCACGCTGCGCAACCTGTTCTAAATTAGTTTCATTTGGCAGGTATATAAGACCATAAAAGCCTAAACCCATAGTAGAGTCTTTTGCCTGTTCTAGCGTTATATCTTTAAAATTGATATATGAAGTAGCCTCCGAGGTTACAAATTCATTGGCAAAATAACTACTCTCGTTTAATACACCGATCACCTTTTTCTCAGTGTCATTTAATTGGGTTAAATATGCTATTAACAATATCATACCAACCATTAAAATAGGACTCAAAAAGGTCATTACCACAAAAGACTTATTACGCACTTTTGCAATGTATTCTCTTTTTATAATTAGAGGTAACTTATTCATTGTCGATATTTTTATTTTGAATGGTCTTGATAAAAATATCATTTGCAGACGGTATGGTCTCGATAAATCCGTTTACGTTTGCCCTAGAGCCAAGAAAGGACAAAATTTCACCTGATTGATTAGAAGGTAGTTGTACCCTAAGGTTCAATTGTTTTTCAATACTATCATAATCTTGAGTAATAATCTGAAACTTATCTTTCATTTCAAGTAGCAGCGCTTCTTGATTGCTGGTTTCTAAACCAATTTCAAAAATATTATTCTTGTAAGCTTTTTTAATATCGGATAATTTACCATCCAATATTTTTTCAGATTTATGAATCAATGCTATATACTCGCACAGTTCCTCAACAGACTCCATTCTATGTGTCGAAAAAATTATGGAAGTACCATTTTCCTTTAGACTTAAAATCTGTTCTTTGATAATGTTAGCGTTTATAGGATCAAAACCACTAAAAGGTTCATCAAAAATCAACAGTTTTGGTTCGTGAAGCACGGTAACCACAAATTGTATTTTTTGCGCCATACCTTTAGAAAGCTCTTGTATTTTCTTGTTCCACCAATCGCCAATCTCCAATCTTTCGAACCAATACTTCAATCTCTTTTTTGCTTCAGCTTTGGACAAACCTTTTAGCTGTGCTAGGTAGAGTGCCTGTTCACCAACTTTCATGCTTTTATACAGACCGCGCTCTTCTGGCAAATAACCAATTTGTGCAATATGCTCAGACTTCAGTAATTCACCATCAAAATAGACAGCACCTTTATCTGGAAAAGTGATTTGATTTATAATACGTATCAGGGTGGTTTTACCGGCCCCGTTAGGTCCAAGTAATCCGTAGATACTATTCTTAGGAATTTCAAGGGAAACGTTCTTCAATGCCGTATGGCTTCCAAACTGTTTGGTGACCTCATTAGCTACCAAAATATGACTCATGTACTCAATTTCTACAAAGATATTGAAATGTTTGGACTAGCTACACTCTTTATGATTCCTTTATAAGGGCCGGTAGTGCAATTCATTTTGTCTTAAAAAGCAAAACCCACCCTTGATAAATCAAGGATGGGAAAAAAATTGCTATGAAAAAGAAAATTAATATTGGTTGCCCAATATTATCTCAAATATACGTTTTTTATTTAAAAACCGGTTATTTAGAACTTATGAGAACATATCTTTTACTTTTTCAAAAAATGACTTGTCAGATTTCTCCGGTCTAGGCTCAAAATTATCATTGCCCTGCATTTTCTCAAAGAACTCTCGTTGTTCTTTATTCAATTCTTTAGGTGTCCAAACATTTACATGCACCAATATATCACCAGCACCATAACCATTTAAACTTGTAATACCTTTACCTCTAAGTCTTAGTATTTTACCAGATTGAATACCAGCTTCTAGCTTAATACGAACTTTACCACCTACGGCATCTATTTCCTTAGATGTACCTAAAACAGCTTCAGAAATACTAACATAAAGATCGTAGTGTAGGTTATCACCTTCTCTTTTTAAGGTACTATGTTCTTGAGTTTCTATAGCAACCAATAAATCTCCTGGCACTCCGTTTCCTGGAGCATCATTACCTTTATTAGGCACTTTCAACTGCATGCCTTCCTCTACACCTGCCGGTATATTTATAGAAACGGTCTCTTCTGCAACCTTAAGTCCTTGTGCATCCGCATCACCAGGCTTACCATCTAAAATTTGACCACTACCACCACAAGTACTACAAACAGCAGCTGTTTGCATTCTACCAAGTATAGTGTTCTGAATTTTTGTCACCTGCCCTCTACCATTACAAGTAGAACATGTTTTATAGGTAACGCCTTCTGCCTGAACTTTTCGTTTTACCTTAACTTTTTTCTCTACACCATTTGCAATCTCTTCTAAGGTCAATGAAACCCTAATACGAAGATTGCTTCCTTTAACCCTACGTTGACCACCGCCACCGCCGAAGCCGCCAAAACCGCCACCGCCGAAGCCGCCGCCGAAAATATCACCAAACTGGCTGAAGATATCATCCATATTCATACCGCCGCCAAAACCGCCGCCACCGCCGCCTTCAAAGGCAGAATGACCGAACTGATCGTAACGAGCTTTCTTATCTGCATCGCTAAGAATCTCATAGGCTTCAGCAGATTTTTTAAACTTCTCTTCGGCAGAACTATCTCCCGGATTTTTATCTGGGTGATATTGCAATGCCTTTTTACGGTATGCTTTCTTTATTTCTGCAGCAGTTGCATTCTTACTGATGCCTAATACTTCATAATAATCTTCCTTCATTCCAATCTTTTAATTTCCTACTACTACTTTTGGATGCCTAATGATACGGTCGCCCAACTTAAATCCTTTTTCGATGACATCGATAATTTTACCTTTCATCTTTTTATCAGGAGCCGGTATTTGAGTAATTGCTTCATGTATTTCAGCATCGAATACATCACCTGCATTCGCCTCTACCATTTCTAAACCTTTGCCTTTCAGTGTTTCTCTAAGCTTAACGTTAATTAGCTCTACACCTTTAAAAGCTTCTTTGTCATCTGACTTCGCCAATTCTTTCATTGCTCTGTCAAAATCATCCAATACAGGCAATAATGAAACTATTACTTCTTGTCCTGCAGTTTTGAACAACTCCATACGTTCTTTAGAAGTACGTCTTTTATAATTCTCAAATTCTGCAAACAATCTCAAAAACTTATCTTTCTCTTTCGCCAGTTCCTCATTAAGTGTCTCTTCTACAGACTTTTCTTCCTCTTCCTCTTCACTCTCCAGCTTTTGTTCTTGCTCTTCGCCATCTAATAGCGCATCATCCAAGAATTCTTCATCCAAAGTGTTTTCTTTATCACTCATAACTTATTGTAATTTAATTCGCTGATTAAAAGCAGGCAAAAGTACTGCCAATTCTTTAAAAATGTCAAAATGTCACAAAAGATTAAAAAAAAATCCGCCAAAAAGCGGATTTAATTATATCTGACAAATGAATAAGTTTCTATGACACAAATTGTTTCGCTGTATTATTTTTAGCATCAACACACGCAGTATTTGTATCATAAATAGCACCAAGTGCTTGACAAATATTGGCATATTGAAATATAAAACCTTCTTCTTCTATTTTTTTACTGCTTACACGCTGACTAGCAAATAAGATATATGCCATTTGACCAAGTACGCCATACATTACAAATTTTGGAACATTAGGTAGAAACAAAGGTTGATCTAAAGCCTTGGCAATCTCTTTTACCAACTTCATATTAGTTACAGGATTTGGCGCAACACCATTATATGTCCCTTTTAATTTATACTTGGTTATATGTAAAAATATACCAGCCAAATCTGATATATGAATCCATGATTGCCACTGCTCACCAGAACCAAAAGCAGCGCCTACATAATATTTAACCGGTTTTGCCATTTCTGGTAACGCACCACCATCTTTTGACATAACCAACCCTATACGTACTTTAGCAACTGATAATCCTATTGTTTTAAACTCATTGATTTTCTTTTCCCAAACACTAACTACCTCTCCCAAAAAGCTATCATCAACCTTTTCTTCATTCTCGGTATAGTAATTACTTAAGGAATCTGGATAAATACCTATCGCCGAGGCAGAAACCAGAGAAGTTACCGTATGGTTTTCATTTTCTTGCAGCGTTTTCTTTAGAAGCTCTAAAGTATTAACTCTACTATTGATTATCTCTTTTTTATAGCTACTTGTCCATCTTTTAGATATACTTGAACCAGCTAAATTGATAATGACCGAAACACCATCTAGGCATTTTGCATCTATTTCCCCATTAGTAGGGTTCCAAAAATAACCTTGATAGTTATCTTTTGAAACAATTTTATTTTTTCGTGTAGTAAGGTAGTTAACGGTATAACCTATATCATGGCATTGAGATACTAACTCGCTACCTACTAAACCTGTCGCACCTGTTATCAATACTTTCATGGACTAAAGGTATTATTTTTGATACATCTAGATACACTATTTAATTTCGATTTAACATTGTTGCCATAGCTATTGATGTACAACGCGTTAAAGATTTATTAATACCCAAAAAATTATTGTTTTGTTGCTCGTAACATTTCTCTTTTGCCTGGAGGGCCTGGCAATCTTTCAACAAGAAAACCGACCTCTAACATAGCACGCCTAACACTACCCTTTGCTGCATAAGTAACTAATGTACCACCACTTTTCATAGCATTGAACATAATTTGAAAAATTTCTACCGTCCATAATTCCGGTTGTACACGGGCACCAAAAGCATCGAAATAAACGAGATCATAAGTATTAATGTCATCTATTTCCTTAAAAAGCTTTTGTTGCTTAGTTAGTTTGAAGTTCGAAGTTATTTCTATCTCTTGCCCCCATGAAGAAGCGTGCATTAAATCAAAATCATCTTTTCTTGAAATAGCATTTAATTCCTCTAAGTAATTTAGCTGATCAAGTTCTTCTGCCGATACAGGGTAAGCCTCTACACCAGTATATTTAATTTGAAGATTTCGCTTTTGACATTCAATTAAGGTTATAAAAGCATTTAAACCGGTACCAAAACCTATTTCAAGAATGTTCAACTCTTGATCTTTAAATAAATCCAATCCAGATTTTATGAACACGTGGTAAGCTTCTTGTATAGCACCATGTTTGGAATGGTACTGCTCTTGCCAGTCCATAATTTGGATGGTTTTAGAACCATCTCCTGTAGTAATAATTTCTCTTTTCAATTAATTAGGAACTATTACGCCCGTTGCCTCAAAACTATACGTTCTTTTAGGAGCTGTTATTTTTGCAATTTCTTCTGAAGTTTTACCACCATCTTTAGCATAATGCCTTTGATCATCAACACTCATTTCCTCTACAAATGCCAATCCGTTCAAAACAACTTCTTTTTCAAGAATATCTGCCGGCATGAAAAATCCATAATCTTTAAATCTTACCATTGCTTGCTCACCTTCTGGCAATTCAACAATCATCCAACATCCTTTTACCTTACAAACTTCTTTTACTTTAGTCTTGAATTGAATATTCAAAGAATCTGCTACTGGTAACGAAGCAAATTGTGCCATTACTTCATTTTTGTCACTCAATGAAGTGATTTTAAACTCTTCGCCGTAAAACTCTGATGCATTTTTTTCAGCATCTTGCTGGGCAAGGCATGTAAAAAACCCAAACAAAAAGACAAGTAATATGTTAAATCCTTTCATAAATCCTAAAAATGTTGATATACCTGCAAAACTCATCAATTTAAAACTAAAAAAGAAGTGCTAGTAGGGATATTTGTTTAATTTTAATCAACTAAAGTTACGTATTTCATGAGTATTGCAACGAAAGATATCATAGTAGAAAAGGTAAAAACTTCAAAAATTGACCAAGTAGATTTTGACAATCTTGCTTTTGGCTCAGTATTCACAGACCATATGTTAGTCTGTACTTATAAAAATGGTGCGTGGGAAACTCCTAAAATAACACCATACCAACCAATTACATTAGACCCTTCTTCAAAGATTTTTCATTACGGACAATCTATTTTTGAAGGTATGAAAGCATATAAGGACAAAAATGATGATGTCTACCTATTTAGACCATTAGATAATCATAAACGTTTTAATATTTCTGCAGAAAGAATGTGTATACCCCAAATTCCTGAAGATTACTTTATGGAAGGGTTGACCACACTTTTAAATCTAGATAAAGATTTTATACCTACTAAAGATGGTAGTTCTTTATATATCAGACCTTTTATGTTTGCCTCTGGTAACGGTTTTCATGCATCGCCAGCCAACGAATATAAGTTCATCATTGCTTGCGCACCTTCTGGAGCTTATTTTTCTGGCAAGGTAAAAGTACTTATAGAGGAAAAATATTCTAGATCGGCAAACGGCGGCGTAGGTTATGCTAAAGCTGGTGGTAACTATGCAGGTCAGTTCTACCCAACGCAACTTGCTGTTGAAAAAGGATATAACCAAGTAATCTGGACAGATGACACCAACCATGAATTTATTGAAGAAGCTGGTGCAATGAATATATTCATTAGAATAAACGACACCTTATTAACAGGACCTACCAGTGATCGTATACTTGATGGTATTACCAGAAAAAGTATTTTAGACATTGCTAAAGATCAAGGCATTAAGACCGAGGTTAGAAAGATAACGGTAAAAGAAGTTGTTGAGGCCGCAAAAGACGGGTCATTAAAAGAAATGTTCGGTGCCGGTACGGCAGCGGTTATTTCACCCATTGCAGGTTTTGGTTACAGAGATACTGATTATGATTTACCAGAATTGGAGAATAGTTTTGGTCAACAATTAAAGAAAATCATAACAGACATACAATACAACAAATCTGAAGATAAATTCGGATGGCGCTATAAAGTCAAATCATAACAATAAAAAAAGGGGGCGAATCGCCCCTTTTTTTATTTATCTAAAATAGCACCAATATTGGGCTTAGAATAATTAGGTCCCTTAAGCACTTTTCCATCTTCACGGTAAATAGGTTTGCCATCTTCACCCAACTTACTCATATTACTTCTTTGTATTTCATTGAATACTTCTTCAATCTTATACTGCATACCGTGTTCCAATATAGTACCACACAATATGTATAACATATCACCCAATGCATCAGCAACTTCAACAAGGTCATTATTCTGAGCAGCTTCTAAATATTCATTATTTTCCTCGTCCATTAAATTAAAACGCAAAGTGTTCTTTGCTTCTCCTAAATCCGCAATCATATCTTCTGAAACACCCAGACCAAAAGAATTATGAAACTCTTCTACTGCTTTGATTTTATTTTTCATCTTTATTATACTGTTTTCGGTTAGCTTTGCGTAAAAATATAAAATATGTTTAGCACCGGACAAATCATTTTTGCAATCGCTTTTGCAGTGGTTTTCGCCATCATAATTGTAATTTCTTACAGAAAAGACCTTGAGTTACACAAAAAAAACTTCAAAGGCGTAAAATGGATAGGTGTTTTCTTTACACTATTCATAATTCTACTGCTATTCATAAAGTTTTTCCTAAAAGAATAGTTAATTTTTTTCCTACACCACAAAAATTAACGTTTTCACAACAAAACGCCGAATATCGACGTTATATATACCAAATACCGTAATTTTGCGTTATTCATCTATAAGATGTAATAAATTATGATGACATTTCTTACAATTTTTTTAGTATTAGTAGGTATTAACATTGCGTTGGTAGCAGTTAGTTTGATCAGTGTTTCTCAAAAAGCGAAAACTACAGCTCAAAAATCAGCTAAACAACCAACATCTGTAATCTATCCTTTAGATTTACTTACTACAAGCTACAAGAAAGCAGTTTAGTTTTTACCTTTATAAGGTATGAAACAATTTTTACTGGTTTTTTTAGGCGGGGGTTTAGGTAGTATTTTAAGATACTATATATCTAAAAACCTGAATGCCTATTATTCAAATTTCTATTTAGGTACCTTTTTGGTCAATATCATTGGCTGTCTACTTATAGGTATACTAATAGGACTCTCCCTCAAGAACAATTACATTTCAGAAAATCAGACATTATTATTGGCTACCGGTTTCTGTGGTGGCTTCACTACCTTTTCAACCTTTGCATTGGAAAGTAATATCTTATTTAAAGAATCCTCACTACTTCAAACATCCCTATATATGGGCTTAAGTGTAGCTATTGGTATACTTGCTATATCATTTGGGCTATGGATTTGCAAAATGTTATAGAAATAACATTCATTGCTCACTATTTTATTTTTATACATTTTTTTAAGTATTTGCCGTTTTATTAAACAATCGTTAGATAATTAGTCAATTTTCTGACGATTATTCTATGATAAGACCCAAATCACTATTCCTCATTCTCGTTATCTTCAATATAAACATCTAATAATAACAATACCCTAAAATTTTAGGGGTATAAATTATCATACTGACAAAAATCAGCAGTGATCCCCTAATATTTTTAGGGTGTGAATGTTTTTAACATATATTTGGCAATATCAAAAACTTATTCAAATGAAAAAAATCGAGGCAATTATTAGAAAATCAAAATTTGACGATGTCAAAGAGGCATTGCATCAAATAGAGGTGAACTTCTTCAGTTACTGGGATGTAACCGGGGTAGGAAATGAAAAACAAGGGCATGTTTATCGTGGAATTTCTTACAGCACTACAGATATCCAACGTAGGTATTTATCTATAGTTGTTTCAGATGACTTTTTAGAGAAAACAGTAGATACAATTTTAGAATCGGCATATTCAGGTAATGTTGGTGACGGAAAAGTATTTGTATCAGAAGTATTAGAAGCCTATAGAATTAGAACCAAAGAAAAAGGTTTGGCAGGAATTAACTAACCCTTATAAGAACCACTCAAAAAATTACAATTATGAATGAAGCAACACAAGAATCAATGAACGCAGCTATAGAAGCGATAAATGGTGACATGGGAGCCTTATGGATTACCATTGCCGCTATTTTAGTTTTCTTTATGCAAGCAGGGTTCACTTTGGTAGAAGTCGGTTTTACCAGAAGTAAGAACTCAGGAAACATAGTAATGAAAAACTTAATGGACCTTGCCGTAGGTTCAATCATGTTCTGGGCCGTAGGGTACGGTATCATGTACGGGAGTGACCTAGTATTAGGTGGCTTTTTTAGATCAAGTCCTGCTGAACAAGGATATTTCTTCTTTAGTGCAACAGATTGGTATAATTTATTTTTCCAAACTGTATTCTGTGCAACAGCAGCTACAATTGTATCTGGAGCAGTTGCAGAACGTACTAAATTTTCAACTTATTTAATTTTATCTGCAGTATTAACAACATTTATTTACCCAATATCTGGTAGCTGGTACTGGCCATTTGATGATGATGCGTGGTTAAACACTGCTGGTTTTATTGATTTCGCAGGTTCTTCTGTAGTACACGCCGTAGGTGGTGGTGCTGCTTTGGTAGCTGCCATTATGGTAGGTCCAAGAATTGGTAAATATGTTGACGGAGAAGTAAAAGTTATTCCTGGTCATAATATGATGTATGGCGCTTTAGGTGTTCTTATCCTTTGGTTAGGATGGTTCGGTTTTAACGGTGGTTCTCAATTAGCTTGGGGTGGTGATGATACTATTGCGGCAGGTAGCGTAATTATCAACACAAACTTAGCAGCAGGCATTGGAGCTATAGCAGCTCTTTTCTTAACATGGATAAAATACGGAAAGCCAGATCTTTCTATGACACTGAACGGTGCTTTAGCAGGTTTAGTTGGTATTACAGCTGGTTGTGGTGCTGTTAATGCCTGGGGTGCAATTGCAATAGGTCTAATTTGTGGTCTAGCAGTAGTACTTTCTATTGAAATATTGGACAAAAAGTTTAAAATTGACGATCCAGTAGGTGCTATATCTGTACATGGTACGTGTGGTTTCATTGGTACTGTATTAGTAGGTGTATTCGCTTTAGACGGTGGTCTTTTATACGGAGGTGGCGCTAGTCTTCTTTGGGTTCAGACTTACGGTTCTTTAGCTTACATTCTATGGGCTGCTTTTGGAACCTTTGTTGTTCTATTTATATTAAAGAAAACAATAGGTTTAAGAGTTTCTAAACAAGACGAGATCGAAGGATTGGATATTACAGAGCATGGTCTTGAAGCATACCCTGAGCATATTTCAAGCGACAAATAAAAAAAATACGGAGCGTTTTGCAGAACGCTCCGTTACATAACCCTATCAATAAATTACTCAAATTAATTCATCCCAAAAGGGATAAAAATCAAAACTTATGAAAACGATTATTTACACAAAATACGTAAAAAATATTTTTGCAACAGGTCTTATGCTTTTTGCAGCTGCTGGCGTAGTAGCTCAGGAAGATGAAGAAGAGAAAAAAATAAGCATTAGCGGTTCGGTAGATGCTTACTATCAAACAAACTTGAGTGCATCTGATGCCACAGCACAATCATTTGGCAGTTCATTTGCAAATGAGCTTGGTTTTGCTTTAGGTATGGCAAATATTATTGCCACTTATGAAGGAGAAAAAACTGGTGTAGTTGCAGATGTAGTTTTTGGACCAAGAGGCGATGAAGCTGTTGGCGGATATAACCTAAACCAACTTTATGCTTACTGGAATGTATCTGAAGGTACTACTTTAACAATGGGTAGATTCAATACTTACCTAGGATACGAAGTAATATCTCCTGTAGGTAACTTTAACTATAGTACGTCATATTTGTTTTCTAACGGACCTTTCTCGCACGTTGGTTTAAAAGCTGATTTTGCACTTTCAGATGATTTTAGTTTAATGTTAGCAATTATGAACGTAACTGACACGAACAATAACTTAACTGGTGCTTACTCTGCAGGTGCTCAATTAGGGTACTCAGGTCAATACCTTAACTTCTACTACGATGGTGGTGAAGCATTAGGTTTTGAAATAGATTATACAGGTGGTTTTGATCTTTCTGAAGATTTCTTCTTAGGAATCAATGCAGCTTATGCTGATAATGACGGTGCAGGTTTCTCAGGTGTAGCGCTTTACCCTCAATATGCTACTTCAGATGATTTCTCAATTGGATTAAGAGGTGAATACTTTGCTGTTGATTTAGATACTCCTGGTATAGACAACCCAAGTGTATTGGGATTAACTTTAACTGGAAGTTATTCAGTAGAAAACTTAACAATCAAGCCTGAAATCAGATTAGATTCTTGGGGTGATGACGTTGAGCCTTACTTCGACGCAGACGGAGCAGCTTCTAAAAGCTTATCTTCTTTCTTAGTAGCAGCTGTTTACTCTTTCTAAGTTGTTGATAAAATTAATGGTTGATTTTATAGTTTAAGTTTTAAAACCTCGGCAATACCTGCCGAGGTTTTTATTTTTTACAACTTAGTGGTCAAATGCCTTTACCCCTACTTTAATTTCAGTGTCTAAATTATTTACGGCAGGCACAAGAGGACAACTGAACTTTTTATTATAAGCACAATACGGATTGTATGCTTTATTAAAATCAAGAATAATTGTATTACCATCAGGAATTCTTAAATCCAAATATCTACCACCACCATAAGTTTCCTTACCATTCGTATTATCTGTAAAAGGCAAGAACAGGTAATCCTCATATTCTCCTTGAGTAATTAAATCTGGAGATTGGTAAATTTCCAATTCATGGGCTTTTCCATTAATAGAGAACTTAGCGATAGCATATACAACCTCCGTAGACTCCCTATCTGTAGTAGTAGGCATTGAAAATGGCAACGCTTCAGGAGTTCTTATAAATTCTGCCTCAATGACATAACTGGTATCTGGCTCAAAAAAATCTAAGCTTTCAAAATCAATACGAAAGCGATCCGCTAATGGAGAAGTTTCAGGGTCTTTAAATTCAGCATTTAATTCTTTCTGAAAAATTAAAATATCCGCCAATTTATCTGATGTTGCAGTAGCAACTACTTCATCTTTTACATCGTGATATTTCTTTTCCTGTCCGCATGAAACAAACATTCCTAAAACTAAAACTGCAATACATAATCTCATATCTCTTCCTTTACACTTCAAAAATACAATTTATTCATTGTACCTTTTTTTACATATAATCGTACTTTAGAACCTTATACTTTTTAATATGAAATTTAAACATGTTTTGCCGTTTTTACTTTTAACTTTATTTAGCTGTCAAGAAAATAAGATAGCACATGAAAAAGAGGTTGAAATAGAAAAGACAAGAGTAATGCCAGAGCTAAATCCTGAAAGTTACAATGTTGCTTTTTTAATTATGGACGGTACTTTTAACACTGAATTTACGGCACCATTCGATATTTTTCAACACACAAAATATAGAAAGAATATAAAGGCAATGAACACTTTTATAGTTGCCAATACTTTAGAACCGATCACCACTTTTGAGGGTGTTCGTATACTGCCAGATTATGATTATACAAAAGACAAGCTACCCAAAATAGATATTTTAGTAGTTCCTAGCGCAGAACATTCAATGGACAGTGATTTGGAAGACACGGTAATGTTAGATTTTATTAAAAAAGTTAATAAAACCGCACTTTACATGACAAGCCATTGCGATGGAGCCTTCCCTTTGGCAAAAACAGGAATTTTAGATTCAGTTGCTTCCACTACCTTCCCTAGTGATGTGGAAAATTACAGAAAGATGTTTCCTGATTTGAATATAAAAGACAATGTCCTATTCGTTCACGATGGAAAATACATTACGTCTGCAGGCGGAGCAAAAAGTTTTGAAGCAGCCTTATATCTTTGCGAAGTACTTTATGGAAAAGAAATTACCAAATCTCTTGCAAAGGGTTTGGTCATAGATTGGGATTTAGAAAAGGTGCCACACCTTACTGTTCAATAACATCATATCTAGCATCTTTTAGATATTTTTCAATCATCTCATTAAACTCAGGCATAATTTTAAATAGTGATGCATGCTCTATTGAATATAGCTTCTCCTTATCAGAGTACCCTGTTTTCAAAAGCTCTTCTAAATAAAAAAGCGCCGTACCATAATCTTCCATCTTAGAACTAGCGGATATGACATTTAAATACCCCTCATGTTCCGTTGGTGCCGTTATAGTTTTTATCATGTTCAATAAATTTAAAGCTTCCCAATCAACCTTTTCATCTGCAGCTATAAAATCGATATTATCAGAAACCAAAGCATTGATATATCCCCTTAATCTTGAAGACATTTGGCGCTCAAACAGATTAGTACTTTTATCCAATTTATTCAATTCATCCATCTGGTAATTCCACCAACCTAAATTAGCATAATTGTAAGAAATGATATCTTCTTCTAAATAATAACTATAATCCTCTTTAGTAAACGATTCTTTTAAAAAGTAACTATTCTGACTTCTATTGGCTTGTCTGTAAGAAGTACTTCTTCTCAATACTTTTTGCGAAGCTTTTAAGGAATCCAATTCCATTAAAGGATAGAAAATTTTCTCCATATCTAACATTTGATAGGTTGCCAATAATGGTTTCTGTTTAGAAACATTCGTATTAACATCTACCAAAAACTCATTATATGATGCATTGATCAAACTGTCGTTTCGCTGTAAATACCCCTTTGCCATGCTGGTCAATGTCAACATTCTAAACGCTTTTGCAATTGTTTCTTTCTCCGGCAAATTTCTATCCCCATCAAACACTAACAATTCATTAGGAAATTTTAATTTATTTAGTATCTGCTTGGTGTCATACATATCCCTAAAATTATAATCTGACCTATTTACCAAACCAATAAACTGAAAAGGCTGCTTTACATTCAATATCTCAACATTCCCTACAGAGGCACCAATTGAAATAACACCTTTAATCTCTCTTACAAACGTTGGTAAAATTGATGCGAACATAGCACCACTGGCAAAACCGGCTGTATATGTACGGTTTTTTGCCGTAGGTATGGTATTAAAAACGGAGTTAAACATTCTGTTTGCAACCAGTACATTCTCCGCTATCGAAAGGGAGTCACTAAGATTGTTTGAACTAGCCAACACATACCCTTCTTGCTCGGCAGCATTGATTAACATAGAAACAGCCGCTTTACCTTTACCATCCAAATCTGTAACAAATGCAACAGGCCATGGTCTACTAACATCAAAATTAGTAGGTAAATAAAGTGAATACGTTTCATTCAAAGAATCGTTTATTATTAGATTTTCCGTAATAGCACCTCTTAAAAGCCTAAGCTCTTGAGAATAGGATGCCGAAGAAATTAAAACAAAGGCAAGGAGTAGTATTTTTTTCATCATTTATTTTGCATCAAAAATCTAGCCAAAATAATTTTTAACCAACAGTCTTTTAAATTCGTTTTACAAACAATACTTAAAGCTAGTTAAAACAATTATAAATTTCTATTTAATCTTATGCATAGGTGCATTTGAAATTACTTGCGATAAAACAATATGTGTTCTGGTTTCACCATATTGAATTAGTTGATCAATAAACTTCTCTAAATGAAACTGATCTTTCAATACTACCTCCATAACAATATTTTCATTCCCAGTAATTCTATAACAATTTATGACCTCTTGTAATGTAGGAACTACTGCTAAAAAGGGCTTCAACTTTCCCATAAAAGCTCTCAAAGTAATTATTGCTTTTAATTGGTGCCCTGTTAATGCATGAGACACGGTAGCCTTGTAACCATGAATAATACCAAGATCCTCCATTTTCTTAACACGTTCAGCTACTGCGGGGGCTGTTAGCCCAACAGTACGTCCAATATTCGCGAAGGATTCCCTCGCATTATCTTGCAATTGTTTCAGTATTTTCCAATTAAGCTCGTCTATCTTTGGATTCAAAAGTTTTTTTGTTTAATTATTTATTATCAAAGGTAAAAATACAAATTACGTTTCTATTCAATAGAAAATTTACAAATAACTAACGTAATTTTATAAGACGCTAATTACACCCCACATAATGGCATATCGAAGTTTAAAACATTTACCTATTTACAGAAAAGCATTGGAACTCTGCACAATGAGTAGAGAGATTGCCTCATATGTATCTTTCAACAAAGACTTAATGCGTCTTTGCGAATCAACTAGTCTTAGAGATATTATGGCTAATTCTATCTTAACGGATTCCATATTAATTCCTCAAAAAATCGCTCAAGTAGAATATTCTAATTGTAGCAATGAGCGCTTAGAAACTATTTCTTACATCAACATTATCATAAGAAACATCAACTCATATTGCATGGGTCTTGAGAAACATGGCGTAAAAGAAACAGAGTATATTAACTTACTTAGAAAAGAGATAAAAAGCTTTAGAAAATCATATAAGGCTTGGAAATCCGAGCACTCATAATCTTTTTAAATTCTTTTCAAATTATTGCTTATTGCCAGCGTTTTAAGAATTATGAGCTATTTTTGACCTCATAATTATACTTCCATTGAAAACAACAATTTTAATCCACTGTCCGGATCAAGCAGGTATCATTTGTACCGTAACCGGCTTCATTAGCAAAAACAAAGGGAACATTGTTTATCTTGACCAGCATGTAGATAAACCCGCCAACGTATTTTTTATGCGTACAGTAGTAGAATTCGAACAAGACTTCCCTGATTTAGAACATTTCAAAACTCTTTTTGAAAAAGAGCTAGCTTCTACTTATAATATGGAGTGGAGTTTACATACAGATGACAAATTGCCAAAAATGGCCATTTTCGTTTCTAAATATAAACACTGTCTTTATGACCTATTAAGTAGGTATCGTTCTGGCGAACTAGCAGTTGAGATACCTTTTATATTAAGCAACCACAATGACCTTAAAGAAATAGCTGATCAATTCAATATTCCTTTCTTCCACATACCCTTTACTAAAGAGAATAGAATTGAAGCGGAAAAAGAACAATTGGCACTATTAGAAAAATATAATATTGACTTCATTGTTTTAGCTAGATATATGCAAATAGTTAGCGGAACTCTAATAAATAAATTCCCTAATAAGATTATTAATATTCATCATTCATTCTTACCTGCGTTTGCCGGAGCAAAACCTTATCATGCAGCTTTTAAGAGAGGTGTTAAAATTATAGGTGCTACTAGCCATTACGTAACAGAAGAATTAGATGCAGGACCTATTATTGAGCAAGATGTAACGACAGTAACCCACTCCCACTCCATTAAAGATTTTATTGCAAAAGGTAAAGATTTGGAAAAAATAGTGCTTGCCAGGGGCGTAAAGCTTCATATTGCACGTAAAACAATGGTGTACAACAATAAAACTGTAATATTCTCGTAAGTACAGTAGACCCTAAATAAATTTTAAAAAGATGATTAAAAAAATAAGCTTAGCCATCTGCGTGCTATTTATAGTTTCATGTGCAGAATTACAACAAGTAGTAAATCAATTACCAACATCTACAGAAGGTGTTTTAAGTAACGAAACAATTGCGAACGGACTAAAAGAGGCTCTTGACCTAGGTATTGAAAAACAAGTAAGTAAATTAACCGCAACCGATGGTTTCTATAAAAATGAATTGGTGAAAATTCTTTTACCAGAAGATTTACAAAAGGTAGATAAGACCTTACGTGATATAGGCTTGGGTAGCTTAGCAGATGAAGGACTAAAAGTTTTAAATCGTGCGGCCGAAGATGCGGTTGCCGAAGCAACACCTATTTTCGTTAATGCCGTCAAAGAAATGTCTTTTGCAGACGCTAAGAACATATTATTAGGTAGTAATGATGCCGCTACTACTTATTTGGAAACTAAAACCAATACAGAGTTGTACTCAAAGTTTAACCCTGTAATAAGCGAGTCATTTAAAAAAGTTGGAGCCGATAAAATATGGAGCTCTATTATTACAAAGTACAATTCTATACCACTTACAAATAATGTTAATCCTGATTTAACAGACTATGTTACAGAAGAAGCTTTATCAGGAGTATATAAAATGATAGCTGTAGAAGAAGAAGAAATTAGAACAAAATATTCATCTAGAACAACAGATGTACTGAAAAAAGTATTTGCTCTTCAAGATAAAAAGTAGATTTTCTAGAGCTCTTACAATAACTTAAAAAGTTATGCGTTAAAATTAAACAGAACAATATTAAAGCATTCATTTTCAATTTTTTGAGTTAGTTAGTTAGTTAAAAACCGGTGGGAGCACCGGTTTTTTTTGTTTTAATACTAAACCAAAAGCAATTTGCAGGCACTTACTATAAATTAATTTATCATTAATTCTTACCTAACAAATAAGCCACCACCTTCTCGTTAAAAAAATTAGGTTGTTCAACATTTACCACGTGACCACAGTCTTCAACTACTATCAATTGCGAATGTTGGTGAGATTTTGCTATTTTACGTATGCTTGGCAGAAACAAATAATCTTCCTCTCCCATAACATAAAGTGTAGGTATTTTAATATCTGCAGATCTAAAAAACTGCAGTAATGGATTTATCTCTGATGTAAGCTTAAACCATCTAATAAATTCTTTTTGATACAATTTCTTTGCTTCACGAACAAAGAGCAACCTAGACTCTCTATGGTTCTTATTAGGCATTATAATAAACGCAAAGAATTTATAGAGCCATAAATATGGTATTACGCTTTTAAAGATGATACCAAGCTTTATCAATATTTGAGAACGCAGGTTCAATTTCATGATAGCACCACCCATTACCATACTTTCTACCCGTTCAGGATGGTTTTCCGCTAAATTTCTAATGAGTATTGTTCCTAAGGAAATACCAACAAAATGCGATTTCTCAATCTTTTCATGATCAATCACCTCAACAATATCATTTGTAATGACATCAAACGTGTATTTCTCATCAAAAACATTCTTAAGACTAGGTTTTGAATTACCATGACCTCTTAGATCTAAAAGTAGTACATTAAAGTGTTTTTTAAACTCTCGTATCTGTTTATACCAAATAGAAGAACTACCACCTGCACCATGTACAAATGTAACCCACGTAATAGCAGTTTTATGTCGATACGTTATATAATGTAGCAAATGAAATTTTTATTTAAGACACGGTTGATTTACAATGTATTAATTCTTTTTGATATAACATTTAGGATAATGAAATTTCGCTCAAAATCAACGTCCTTTTAAGTTTTCATCCACATATATGTTAAAAAAAAGACATATTACCTATTAATTAGATGTACAGCCCAACATACCCACGTCCAAAACTTGATTCTGAACGTATATTTGTAAGAACATAAATATAGTATAATGAACAAGCAGTATTGCAAGGTAGGATCGGTAACACCAATGGAAGCAAATAATGATATTATTAGCTTATTAGAGTATCAATATCAGACATTTATAGAAAAAGCTTCACACATTCAGTCAAACACTCAATTGGGAGAATTTTTTGAATTAAAAGCACAAAGAATTAAAAAAACTTTAGAAGATTTAGTTTAATTTCTCTAGTTCCGTTTTCATTGCCTGCTGTAACTCTTTTGCCTTGGCTTTAGCAGCATCCGCAAAGTTCTCTTGATCAGATGCATAAATTATTCCACGGGAAGAATTTATAAGTAGTCCCACATTTTTAGACATACCGTACTTACAAACCTCTTCAAGACTTCCACCTTGTGCCCCTACTCCAGGCACTAGTAAGAAGCTATTTGGTACAATTTCACGTATTTCGGTAAGATATTCAGCTTTAGTAGCACCAACCACATACATAAGGTTCTCAGCTCCTTCATATGTTGTAGATACCGACAATACTTCTTTATACAGTTCTTTACCCTCTATCTTTTTAGTTTGCAAATCAAAAGCACCTTGATTAGAAGTTAACGCAAGTAAAATGGTGTGCTTATCCTTAAACGCTAAAAAAGGTTCAACGGAGTCTCTCCCCATATAAGGAGCTATAGTAATAGAATCAAAATTTAAATCTTCAAAAAATGCCTTGGCATATCTGGTAGAAGTGTTCCCTATATCTCCTCTTTTTGCATCTGCAATGGTAAATATTTCAGGATAGTTTTCATTTAAGTATTTGATAGTCTTACGTAATGCCGACCAGCCTTGAACTCCGTATGCTTCATAAAAAGCAATATTAGGCTTATAAGCTACGCACAAATCATGGGTTGCATCTATTATGGCTTTGTTGAACGCAAAAATAGGATCTTCATCTTCCAACAAATATGAAGGAATCTTTTCTAGATCCGTATCTAAACCAATACATAAAAAAGATTGTTTTTTATGTATTTGGGCAACTAACTCTTGAGTGGTCATAACTTAAAATATCTCAGAGGCTTCCCTCAATTTCTCTGTATTCTCTACAAAACTTAATTCGTCTATTATTCTTTGAATATCTCCATCTATAATATTAGACAAATCATATAACGTAAGACCAATACGGTGATCGGTAACCCTACCTTGAGGGTAGTTATACGTTCTAATCTTTGCAGAACGGTCACCACTACTAACTTGAGAGTTTCGTTTAGCGGCATCTTCTTCTTGCTTCTTAGCCAATTCTAAATCATACAATCTAGAACGAAGTACCCTAAATGCCTTATCCTTATTTTTATGTTGTGATTTTTGATCTTGACACTGCGCAATCAATCCGGTTGGTATGTGCGTTAAACGAACAGCAGAATATGTTGTGTTTACAGACTGACCACCAGGACCAGAAGAACAGAAGAAATCTATTCTCACATCTTTTGGATCTATTTGTACATCAAAATCTTCCGCTTCTGGCAGAACCATCACTGTAGCTGCACTAGTATGTACTCTACCTTGGGTTTCTGTTTGTGGCACACGTTGCACACGGTGAACACCAGCTTCAAACTTTAAAGTACCATAAACGTTAGCTCCAGAAACTTCAAATTGTATTTCTTTATAACCACCACTAGTGCCTTCACTAAGGTCAATCACGTTGGTTTTCCAGCCCTTGCCTTCACAATACTTGGTATACATTCTAAAGAGATCGCCCGCAAATATACTTGCTTCATCACCACCCGTTCCCGCTCTAATTTCAACAACTACATCTTTTGCATCTTCAGGATCTTTAGGGATCAACATCAACTTTATATCCTCTTCTAGCTTTGGCAAACCTGCTTTAGCTTCATCCATTTGCATTTTTGCCATTTCCAGCATTTCCGCATCACTTCCGTCAGCAATAATTTCCTCCGCTTCGGCAATATTATTGGTAAGCTCAAGATATTCCTCTCGCTTATCCATTAAATCTTTAAGATCCTTGTATTCTTTTGTGAGCTTTACATATTTACTCTGATCGGATATGATATCCGGCTGAATTATAAGGTCTGAAACCTCATCAAAACGTTGTTTTACTATGTTTAACTTGTCTATCATATGCTTACTTCACTTGTATGGCAAATTTACAATAAAATAATAGACACCCTAAGGGGATTATTACGGTAAGAATTAAAAATTGAAATCTAATTAAGTAAGACCCCGTTACTTTTGTGCATTTTATTGGCACTATCAACTATGATCACCTCGGTATCGCCCAATTGATTAATCAAAGCAAGCCCTGCATCAAGCCCCATGACAAATATAGAAGTAGCTAGGGCATCTGATGTTTCTGCACTTTTTGCAAAAACTGACACACTATTGATACCCGTAGCAGGATACCCCGTTCTAGGGTCTATAATGTGAGTGTATTTATTATTGCCTGACATTATAAAATTACCATCACCACCAGTGGTTGCTACAGAAGACTCTAAAATGGGAATCCATGAAGATATACCACCCTTTTGATCTGGGTTTACTACACCAATGAGCCATTTGTCTCCGGTTACTTTTGTACCCCAGGTAGTAATATCACCATCTATATTTATGATACCCGCTTTAACATCGTTAGAAACCAACAACGCCTTTGCCTTGTCAGCAGCAAAACCTTTACCGATGCCACCAAAGGAAATTTGCATTCCTCTTTTGTTCAAGAATACAGTTTGATCTTTACTATTTAATACGATGTTTTTATAACCGACTTTATTCTTTACCTCTCTAACTTCTGTTGAGGAAGGCACGGTTTCCATGGTACCGTCAAGGTTCCAAATCTTATTTAACGGTGTATAAGTGATATCAAAAGCACCATTGGTTATTTCTGACAATAAAATAGACCGTTCTATTAGCTTGTATAACTCCCAACTAACAGGAACAGGTTTTATGCCAGCGTTCTTATTGATTAAACTTGTTTCAGAGTCGGCATCCCAAGAAGAAATAAGCTTTTCTATTCTTTGCACCTCTGCCAATGCCTCTTGTATATAAATATACCCTAATTCTTCATCTTCAGAAATAACGGTAATATCAAATTCACCGCCCATTACCTCATAAGATTTTTTGACCGTTACATACCGTTTCTCTTGACCGTACATATAGCAGGTCATAAGGCATAATATTAAGGCAAAAATCTTTTTCACTTATTTCTCTAGTTGGGGGTAATTATGGTCATAAAGAATAATAAGTTAGGTTGGTGTAGTTTTATTGGTCTGTTCGCATTAATTATTCAAATACTCGCAATATAGAACCCTCTAAAGATGTATTGTAAATTTTTAATGCTTTTGATGTGCTGTTGGGAATCTCATTTAAAGGTGTACCGGTCTGTGAAAATTTAGACCCGTGTACATCACAATAAAATATACCTCCATCTTGATTTACGAAACGTACTTGATCATATTGCTCATGGCTACAAATTTGTGTAGCAGCAACAAATTCGCCCTCTAAATTTTTAACGACGACAACAAGGTTTTTAAGAATGAATCCGCCATTTTCCGAGAGATTGGAAGCTTCGTCAGAAGTAAGGTCTATTGTAAAATCAATATCTGTTGGCTGAGCAACGATATCACCTTCTACCTCGCTATCTTTTGAGCAACTTCCAAGACAAGGAAATGTTATTGCAAAGGCTGCACCTGCACCTAGTGTTCGTAAAAATTTTTTTCTTTCCATAGCAAGATAGGTTTATACAAAAAAGAACGATTTTTTTACGCTATTCGTATGTGCTAATACACAAAGGTGCCGTAGTTACTTGAAATTGTAAGTTTTTTTGAATTTGAAGCCTCTACTCTACCTATAATCTGAGCATTTACACCAAAACTTTTAGAAATTTCAATAATATCATTTGCTACATCTTCAGGAAGATAAAACTCTAATCGATGTCCACAATTAAAGACCTTATACATCTCTTTCCAATCGGTACCCGACTGCTCTTGAATCAGTTGAAAGAGCGGCGGAACATCAAATAAATTATCTTTTACCACATGCAATTCATCAATAAAATGAAGAATTTTAGTTTGTGCCCCTCCACTACAATGAATCATTCCGTGGATGTCTTCTGAACTATATTTAGAAAGTATTTTTTTAACTATAGGCGCATATGTACGTGTTGGTGACAACACCAATTTACCAGCATCTACAGGAGAATTCTCAACGGAATCCGTCAATTTTACATTACCCGAATAAACAAGGTCCTTAGGCACTTCAGCATCAAAACTCTCAGGAAATTTTTCTGCTAAATAATTTGAAAAAACATCATGTCTAGCAGAAGTTAATCCGTTACTCCCCATTCCGCCATTATATTCTTTCTCATAATTGGCCTGACCAAATGATTCTAGACCAACAATGACATCACCAGCCTTAATATTGGCATTGTCGATAACATCACTTCGTTTTAGCCTAGCCGTTACTGTAGAATCTACAATAATAGTCCTAACCAAATCTCCCACATCTGCTGTTTCACCACCAGTGGAATGAATGGTAATACCAAACTCACCCAAGTCATTTATTAATTCTTCGGTGCCGTTGATAATAGCCGAGAGTACTTCACCCGGAATCTTATTTTTATTTCTACCAATAGTGGAAGAAAGCATAATATTATCCGTTGCCCCAACACAAATTAAATCATCTATGTTCATAATCAATGCATCTTGCGCAATACCTTTCCAAACAGAAATATCTCCCGTTTCTTTCCAGTACATATAAGCTAAAGAAGATTTTGTACCTGCACCATCTGCATGCATTACCAAACAATACTCCTCATCTCCCGTCAAGTAATCAGGAACTATTTTACAAAACGCCTTTGGAAAAAGACCCTTGTCAATATTTTTAATAGCATTGTGTACATCTTCCTTTGATGCAGACACACCGCGTTGCTGATATCTTTCACTGCTTGATGTGGACATAATTTAAATTTGTGGCAAAAATAAGGGAATCATTAAAACTGTAACCGCTGAACAGCTTAATATTCCCTCAATTTCTTTAATTATTAAAAAAGACTACTCAATAAATAGCAATTCTCTGTACTTGGTCAATGGCCATAACTTGTTGTCCATTAGTTTTTCTAACTTATCGCTATGAGTTCTAATTTCCAAAAAATATGGTTTTACATTATGGCAATATGCATCTGCCTTCTTTTTGGTATCCTTTAAGGCATTAGCTTTTTTACGAGCATCTGCCATAGCGTCTACCATCTTTTTAATACTGACTACATGCTCGGCAATATCTTCAATCATAGTCAACTGCCCCTCTGAGAATTTTTTATGAGCTGCACCATAAATCTCTTTTAGCCCAGATACATTTTTAATCAGTTTGTTTTGATATTCTAAAGCTGCCGGCATAATATAACCATAGACCAATTCATTATATACCCTACCTTCAATTTGTAGGTGCATGATATAATTCTCTAAATCTACTTCTTGGCGTGCACTAACCTCTACTTGGCTCATCACATTCATTGACTCGAACAACGCAATGCTATCTTTAGACGTTAAGACTTCTAATGCCTCTGGTGTATTTTTATTATTACTTAATTTTCTTCTTTTGGCTTCATTTTCCCATTCCGTACTGTAACCGTCTCCATCAAAACGAATTCGTTTAGAAGTTTTTATATACTCGCGCAAGACATTAAAAATGGCTTCATCTTTCTTTAAGCTTTTCTTATCGATTAGAACATCAACTTCCTTTTTAAAATCCTTTAATTGTTTAGCAACAATAGTATTTAACACGGTCATTGGCTTGGCGCAATTCATTTTTGCACCAACGCCCCGCATTTCAAATTTATTACCGGTAAAAGCAAAAGGTGATGTTCTATTACGATCGGTATTGTCCATCAAAATCTCAGGAATCTTACCTACCACGTTCAGTTTTAGCTCCGTTTTTTCTTCAGGAGATAATTTTCCTTTGGAAACACCTTCCAGTTCATCTAACACATTACTTAATTGCGAACCAACAAAAATTGAAAAAATGGCTGGCGGAGCTTCATTTGCCCCTAAACGATGATCATTACCTGCAGATGCTATTGAAGAACGCAAAAGCTCTTCGTACGTATCTACCGCTTTAATAGTATTGATAAAGAAGGTTAAAAACTGAAGATTTTTCATTGGCGTAGAACCCGGACTCAATAAATTAACTCCTGTATCAGTTGCCAATGACCAATTGTTATGTTTACCAGAACCGTTTATACCTGCAAATGGTTTTTCGTGAAAAAGCACTTTAAAATGATGCTTGTCCGCAATCTTATCCATCACATCCATCAATAATAGATTATGATCAATAGCAAGATTAGCCTCCTCGAAAACAGGAGCTAATTCAAACTGATTAGGAGCTACTTCATTATGTCTCGTTTTAACAGGAATTCCTAATTTGGTACATTCCTTTTCTAAATCGCTCATAAAACTTAATACACGACTAGGAATAACGCCAAAATAATGATCGTCTAACTGTTGTCCTTTAGCTGGAGTTTCGCCCACCAAAGTACGACCTGTCATCATAATATCTGGTCTAGAATGAGCCAATGCTTTATCGATTAAAAAATATTCTTGTTCCCAACCCAAAGTAGCATTAACCTTCGTTACCGTTTTATCAAAATATTTGGCAACGGCAGTAGCAGCTTCATCAACAGCGCCTAAAGCTCTTAACAAAGGAGCTTTATTATCTAAGGCTTCACCAGTATATGAAACAAAAATTGTAGGAATACATAAAGTAGTACCATAAATAAAAGCTGGTGAAGAAGGATCCCATGCAGTATATCCCCTAGCTTCAAACGTATTTCTAATTCCACCACTAGGAAAACTGGAAGCATCAGGTTCTTGTTGCACCAATTGTCCGCCACCAAATTTTTCTAAAGCCGTACCATCAGGCAAAAGATCAAAAAATGCATCATGTTTCTCTGCAGTTGAACCTGTTAAAGGTTGAAACCAGTGGGTGTAATGTGTAGCACCCATGGTAATTGCCCATGCTTTGATAGCCTCTGCAACCTGATCAGCAATTTTCCTATCAATTTTAGAACCTGAATCCATTGCGCCTTTTAAACCTTCAAAAGCATCTTTGGTCAAGTATTGCAACATTTTTTTTTCATTGAACACGTTGACACCGAACAAATCAGAACGTCTTCCCTTCTCCTCAATAGCAATACTATTTCTTTTCTGACTTTCTGTTATAGCATTAAATCTTGATGACTTCATATGTAAATACATTGTTAATTTGACAAAATTACGTTCAATAAATATAAATATGATAAAATACCCGATAAAAAATAGGGGTAGACAACAATAAATTTAATTTTTACACATTAACACCCTCAAAAATTCATACAGATTGATAAAAAACATATTTTTGTTTGTCTTTTATTAAAAAATAACGAACATATTATGGCCAAAATTAAATTAGAATACATCTGGTTAGATGGATACTTTCCAACTCAAAACTTAAGGAGTAAAACTAAAGTAGAAGAACACGAAGATTTTAAAGGTACAATAGAAGAATTAGGCAACTGGTCTTTTGATGGATCTTCAACAAAACAAGCTGAAGGCGGGTCATCTGACTGTTTATTAGTTCCTGTAGCTATATACCCAGATCCTGCTAGAATTAACGGTTATTTAGTAATGACCGAAGTTATGAACGCTGACGGAACTCCGCATGTATCTAACGGTAGAGCTACCATTGAAGATGAGGATAATGATTTCTGGTTCGGTTTTGAGCAAGAGTATTTCATTATGGATACGAAAACACAATTACCATTAGGCTTCCCTATTGGTGGTTATCCTGCTCCACAAGGTATGTACTACTGTTCTGTAGGTGGTAAAAACACTCATGGTAGAGGTTTAGTTGAAGAACATGCAGATCTTTGTATAGATGCAGGTTTAAACTTTGAAGGGATCAACCAAGAGGTTGCTTCTGGACAATGGGAATTTCAACTGTTCGCTAAAGGCGCTAAAAAAGCAGGTGATGAAATCTGGATTGCAAGATATCTTCTTGATAGATTAACTGAAAAATACGGATACTATATAGACTACCACCCAAAACCATTAGGTAAGGACATGGACTGGAATGGATCTGGTATGCATGCAAACTTCTCTAACACAACATTAAGAACTTGTGGATCTAAAGAAACTTACGCAGCTATCTGTGAATCTTTCCGTCCGTTTGTTAAAGAACATATTGCTGTTTACGGTGAGTTTAACGATCAACGTTTAACAGGATTACACGAAACTGCAGCTATTACGGATTTCTCTTGGGGAGTTTCAGATAGAGGTGCATCAATACGTATTCCATTAATTGCTGTTGAAAAAGGATATAAAGGTTGGTTAGAAGATAGAAGACCAGCTTCTAACGGTGATCCATACAAAATTGCAGCTAGAATTATTAAGACAGTTAAAACTGCAAAAATCTAATACCAAATTAATTGTTGATTATACTAAAAACGCCTTGAACTTGTTCAGGGCGTTTTTTATTTATTTAATATTTAATGCTGTTTTGCAAAGGTGTGTTCATCCAGTAATCCTTACCATCATATGGACTACTTATAGATTGATTTTCAAAAATGGGTTTCTTTTTATCCATTAATAATTTTGAATCAATAAAACGAGGATTCAAATTATGGTCTTGAATAAAAAACTCTCTAAATTGGCTATAATATTTAGTTGTCCACAAACCAACTTTATTATCATCAATATCCCTCAATTCAGGTAAATTGAATTCAACCAAATCACGCATAAAATTTTCTTTTTCCGCATCAAATTCTTCAAAGAATTTTTTGAATTTAATTTTATTTAAAGCAGGATATAGAATCATTTGATTGCCAATAATGACGGCACTATTTATTTTTATTGATTGACCTTTAAACAGAATATCCTTTTTCCAAAAATTATAAGTTTTAATTCCATTGAGATCTTTATTAAATGTCAAAACAAAACTATTTCCATTAAATTCCACTTTTTCCTTTTCTACTCTTTCTGCATTGAAAATAAAATCCACAAATTCTACTTTAAATTTTGGTGGCACCATCACTCTAAATTGATTATTTAAGGATATAAAGCTCAAATACATTTTATCGCCACTTTTTCGGTACTCTGTAATGACTTCAAAAATTGGCTGCTTTTTTACCCCGTTTTTATCAGAAGAATTTAAGGCATTTTTAGTACTATTATCGTACAAAATATACTCTAATTTATAAATTGAAAAACTATTTTTATCAATATACAATTTACCAATAGCTGTATAATTTGATATTTTTTTTGAGAATTCAATAGTGTATAAATAAATACCATCTAAAAAAGTATCATCTATTTTTTTAAAAGAATGTTCACTTAATAAATCTGTCTCTAATGTGTAAATAAATGAATAGCTACTGATCTTATAATTTCTTATGGCATTATGTACACTTAGAATAACAAATTCATTACCGCCATAACTGTCCAAGTAAGCTTTATCAATTACTTTACCACCTTCCCTTAAATCATAGTCATATGGTTTTAAAGCAAAAGTATCTCTTCTAAAATCATCATTTTTTAAATAGTCATAAATAACAACCTTCGAAGTAGTTGAATCTACAGCCTTAAAACCTTGATCAATTACTTCTATTATTGCCTCATTTAGATTTATATATTCATTATTATCTTTTTGATAATCTCGATAATAACCAATTTGAAAATAAGGTTGAATAGGATAATTAGAGGTAATTAATGATATGGACTTTGACACGATTTCTTTTGGGGACAACTCAGCCTTCGAATTTCTAGATACAGAAACATCGACTTCTGTTAATTGAAATGTCGCGGGATGTAATTTAACAAGAACAATACTATCCTTTAAAAATTCGTCGATAATGCGTTCTTCACTTTCATAACCCATCGAAGAAAAAACTAAAATATCACCCAATTGCTTATAGTTTAATGGAATTCTAAAACCTCCATCAAAATTAGAGATGACACCCATCTCTCTATTTTTTAAGTGAATATTTGCAAAAATAATCGGCTCACCAGTTTCAACATCAACCACTTTGCCATATAAATATTCTAAGTCTTGAGAACTAACACCTTGAATGCTTACAAACAGCAACAATATTATACTAAGAACCTTTCTTTTTATTTGGCTTACATTCATTTAAGAGATGGTTACATAGACAAAAGTCAAGTAAATTCCTACAAGAATTATGCCATCTCTCCACCCTAATCTCAAACCTTTAGGTATAAATACTAGAGGAAGAATAAGGAAAGAGATACCTAGCATCCAAAAGATATCATTTGTCAAAAGACCTTCATCCATAACCGATATTGGTGTAATTATAGATGTAATTCCCAAAACGGCAAGAAGATTAAAAATATTTGACCCAATTAAGTTCCCTAAGGAGATTGCTTTTTCTTTTTTAATTACTGCTATAATAGATGCTGCCAATTCTGGAATACTTGTACCTACAGAAACAATAGTTATGGCTATTACACGCTCACTAACACCAAATATAGTCGCCATACCAACAGCTCCACTAATCAAGAGTTCAGAACCTCCCCAAAGTGCACCTCCACCTAGCCCTAAAAACAAAGCTGTTTTGTAAGTAGGCATCATAACATCTGGTTCATCTTCTTCATCTATAACAGCAGGTTTTTGAAAACGTAACAGATATATTAAAAATAGAAAAAGGAAAACTACCATGATTATACCTTCATATTGCACAAGCACACCATCAAAATATATAAAGAAGAAAAAGAGTAAAGAAGCCAACATCATTACAGGCCAATCCGTAGTATAGAAACTTTTACTAACATCAATAGGACTAAGCAAAATAGTTATTGCAAGCACCAAACCTAGATTAGCAATATTAGAACCTACTACGTTACCGAAAGCCAAATCTGGAAATCCGTCTAAAGCGGCGTTTATACTTACAATAAGCTCTGGTGCCGATGTAGCAAAAGACACCACCGTCATTCCAATTACGATTTTAGGAATTTTTAGTTTCAACGATAAATCTACCGCAGCTTTTAAGAGCCAGTTTCCACCTGCGATAAGCAACACCAACCCGCCAACAATAAATAAGAAATCTTGCATGAAAAGAATTTTGACAAATATAATTAGAAGATATGTGATGACACATGACAATTGATGTCATCTACAAACTAAAATCTTTACCAAGTAATCATTAAATGTATATGCTAATAATGCATAGCTTATTTACTCAAAGAAGAACGGAAAGGCACTTTTTAAGTAATAACTTTAAATTTTAGCTCTACGTTTTCTAAACATCATTAAAAAACGACCTTCAATTATTACAATTCAATACACATACGAATAATAATATTATATATTAAAACTCAATCGTAGACTAAAAGTTACTAATTATAACCTATTTGATTTCTACTCTTACACATTAGTATTCAAAATCATTATTTTAACGATTTTCATTTGTGGGAACACTACTACAATCATATCTTTCGAGAACAATCTAAAAATAATCCACCACTAAAACCTTAAAATATGATTACTGTAATAAAAGTTCTTGTTGTCTTCATCTTAAGTATAATCGTAGCCTTAGTATATCACTAAATACTTTATAAAAATATATACATAGCTACTTAACAACTTGATCAAGCGTTAAGTAATTTATGTATTTTTATAAAAATTTTAATTTGAAAAAGAAGCTCTACAAATTAATAGCCAAGCTAAACAAAGCTATCTTACCTTCTTACAGTAAACAACAATTAGATTTATCTAAAGCTAACAAGCTACAAATGGCTTTAATTGGCTGGCGTTATTTTATTACTAAAAAAGCGCTAGACTAGTATTTTACCAAAGATTTTACGGCATAGTCATCAATTCTAGAACCACCTTCTAAAAAAGTGAGTTCTATTAGAAAATTACATTGCACTATTTCTCCTCCCAATCTTTCTATTAAATTACACGTAGCTTTAGCCGTACCACCAGTTGCTAATACATCATCATGTATTAAGACTTTATCCCCTTTCTCAATACCATCAATATGAATTTCCAAGGTATCTGTACCATACTCTAAATCGTAAGTCTCGCTCAACGTGCTAGACGGTAGCTTACCAGGTTTACGTACGGGCACAAAGCCGGCATTTAACTTATGAGCTAACATAGGACCAAAAATAAAACCTCTGCTTTCCATGCCAACTACCTTGTCAATCTTTTGACCATTTAACAAATCAAACAATGCATTAGCTGTTTTATTGAGTGCTTTAGGGTTTTGAAGTAATAATGTTATGTCCTTAAATACTACTCCTTCTTTAGGAAAATTAGGCACATCTCTAATAAAGCTTTTAAAATCCATTTAATATTGTGTTCTTAATTTTGTGGTAAAAGTAAAAAGAAATATATTTGCACCCCGCTAAGGGAAAATTAAAAATGGCCTCGTGGCGCAACTGAATAGCGCACTTGATTACGGCTCAAGAGGTTACAGGTTTGAATCCTGTCGAGGTCACTAATAAAACCAGCACATTCCAAAGCTTTTTGGAATTGCTGGTTTTTTGTTTGCAGAAAATTCGGTTTAAATATAAAAAAACCCTCCAAGAATTAAATTTTAAATAAGTGAAATTAAATAAGAAAACTTTCAATATTAAATCACTATAAGTAATTCCAAACACCTTTTATTTTAAGTAGCGGCAAATTGTAAATAACGAATAGCTATGATTTAACTTACAATAAGTTTACATACCTAATGATTCTACTATCTTTATCTTATATAGATAATTACAATACCTCCTTAAATCAATGAACTTTAGATTACTTCTTTTCATAGCCTTGTACATTATACCTATATGGAGTATCGGTCAAAACTTGTCTCCCCCAATTCAGAATTACAGTAGCTATGAGTATAACGCTGCCAGTAAAAATTGGGGTTTGTCCATTGATGAGAACGGAGAATTGTATGTAGCTAATAACAACGGACTGCTACATTTTAATGGAGAAACCTGGACACTCAACAAATTACCCAACAAAACTATTATTCGGTCGGTAGCATATGTAAACGGTAAAATATTTACCGGGTCTTATGAAGAATTCGGGTTTTGGGAGATGAACGACTACGGTTTTTTAACATATACATCTTTAACGAATTTAATTAAGGACCATGAATTTACTAACGAAGAATTTTGGCAAATTATACAACTTGATGATGCTATCATTTTCCGATCTTTTTCTACCGTATACATTTACAAAAACAATAAAATCTCTGTTTTAGACGCTCCTTTTGTTGTTACTAATATTGCCAAGTACAAGAATCAAATAATTGTTGCCGGTGAACAGCGCAGATTATACTGGATTAAAAACAACACCCTTACTCCGTTAGATTCTCAAGAAATATTAGAAGGGAAGACTATTGTAGATATGGTCCCTTTTGGAGATAATTTAATTATTGGCACAAAACTAAACGGTTGTTTTTTACTTATAGACAGTCAAATAAAACTATTAGATGATACCATTAATAACGAACTTAAAGAACATCAACTTAACAAAGTGTTATCTCTAGACAATAACACCATAGCATTTGGCACTATAAAAAACGGAGTCTACACCTATAACATCAAGTCTAATACATTTCAAAATTTGAACAAGGCTCTAGGACTCCAAAACAATACAGTTTTGGCAATGCTACAGTTTAAAGACCAATTATGGCTAGGTCTTGATAACGGTATAGACAAAATTCAGTTGAAAAATCCCATTACCTATTATACAGACCACTCCGGTGTTTTGGGTACGGTTTATGACCTTGTAGATTATAAAGATGAACTCTACTTGGGCAGTAATACCGGTATTTATTATTTTAGGGATAACCAATTACAGTTTGTACCTAGATCTCAAGGTCATGTTTGGGACTTGGAAGTTATTGACGACGATCTCTTCTGCGGACATAATACCGGCACCTTCATTTTAAAAAATGGTAAACTCAACAAGGTATCTGATATTTCTGGAGGATACCAAATAGTCAAAGTTCCCGAAACCAAATCATCTTACATTCAAGGTACATACACCGGGTTGGCAAACTTCATAAAAGACGATAATGGAAATTGGCAAACTAGCCGCATAACCGGCATTGACTTTCCCGTAAAACAACTGTGCTTTGAAAATGCACACACCATTTGGGCCGCTCACCCCTATAAAGGACTTTTCAAAATAACAATGAACGACACTTACACCAAAGTACTGAAGTTCAGTGAAATTGAAACCGGAGTTATTCCTAATACCTATAATATCAAATTGTACAATATTAAGAATCAAATCATAATTTCAAGTGAAGGTAATTGGTTCAAATACGACCCTATATCGAATGTTATTTCTCAGTTTGAAGAGTTTCAAGATTATAAAAATATGGACTTGGTAAATTACAATTCAACCAGCTATTGGTTTTTTGACAATGATAACCAGAAGAAAATAATTCACACCGACCTTGGTAAAAACCAGTTTACTTTAGATGATGCCCAACTTAGAAAAAGATTGGCCATTGAAACAGAAACCATTGTTAATTATAATGATTCAACTTATTATTTTACTCTTACCGACGGATTTGGTAAACTAAACCTCAATAGCTTTGAAAAAGAATTAAAAAATTTTGAACTGCCTACACCAAGACTAAGTTCCTTTATTGATGACCAGGAAACTTACACCATACATCAAGATGTCAACAAAATACCTTTTAACAAATCAAAGAACATAAAAATAGCAGTTGCAGCTGGTAGCTTTAAACAATACACGTATTATTATCAACTTACCGGAACCATTGAGCAGGCAAGTTATTTTGACAATGGTGAGATTACCCTACAGAATTTACCATTTGGTTCATACACGTTGAAAATACATACCGTAAGCATAGGCAATGAGCTATCTGAACCTAAAATAATTGATTTTAAAATACTTCGTCCGTGGTATTTTTCAAATTGGAGCTTATTTGCTTACCTATTATTATTTATTGCTAGTATTCTTGTCGTTCGTTGGTACAACAAACAGAAATTAGCTAAGAAACATAACCTGCTAAAAATAGAGATGCAACGAGAGCAAGATGAACGCATGGCTCAAATAGAAAAAGAAAAACTTGAAAAAGAAATTAAAAGAAAACAAACAGAGCTTGCAAGAACAACAATGAGTGTTGCCAAGAAAAACGAACTTATAATTGAGCTAAAGGACCTTATTGCTTTAAACCAGGAATCATTTTCCAATAAGCAACGTTTTAGATCACTATCAAAGAAATTGGATAGCTCCATGAACGAAGATCAAGATTGGAAACATTTTGAAATAAGTTTTAAAGAATTACATGAAGATTTTTTTGATAATCTTTTAAAGAAATACCCAAAACTTACCCCAAAAGATCTCAGATTATGCGCTTATCTTAAAATGAATCATACTACAAAAGAGATTGCTCCTTTAATGGGTATTTCAATAAGAGGTGTTGAAATACATAGGTATCGTTTGCGTAAAAAATTGAACATAGACAGCTCTCAAAACCTATCAAACTATCTCATTAAATTTAAATAGAACAGGCTTTTTCCGTTTTTAATACTACTACACATATTAAGAATGCGTTAATTGTCTACATCATTACTACTTCATTACGTTAATTTTTACTTTTAAATTAACACATCTACTACTGCAAATACCCTTATTTAAGGGTTTTCACGCTACACATGTCATTGATGTACTTTTTATGTAGTTCAATAAAAAATAAGGGCTAGTTGTTTTGATAACTTGCTACTGAAATTAACAACTTGATAATTTTACAACTCAATTTTTAAACAATTATGAAAATAGGAATCAAATTTTTAACATTCTGCATTTTACTGAGCCATTTGACGGTTTTTGCGCAAAATGGAATTTCGGTTTCGGGAACTGTTACTGATGATAATGGGCAACCATTACCAGGCGCTAGTCTCATAGTAAAAGGTACTACAACAGGAACCCAAACTGATTTTGACGGTATATATGCATTAAACGATGTACCCAACAGTGGTACACTTGTAATTAGCTACATTGGTTACTCTACTCAAGAAACCGCTGTAAGCGGGCAAACAACTATAAATATATCTTTGTCTGAAGATTCACAAGCTTTAGACGAGGTTGTAGTTGTTGGTTATGGTACCCAGAAAAAAGCGGATCTTACTGGGTCTATTGCTACGATTAAAACTGAGGATATCACTAGAACCCCTACTAGTGCCGCCATGCAATCATTACAAGGTAAAGTAGCGGGACTCCAAGTAGTGAGTAGCGGTGCTCCGGGTACGGGACCAACAATTCGTGTTCGTGGTATCGGCTCTTATGTGGGCGGTGCCTCTAACCCACTATACGTAGTGGATGGTACTTTCTTCGATGATATCGATTTTTTAAATACGGAAGACATTGAAACTATCTCTGTACTTAAAGATGCGTCCGCTTCCGCAATTTACGGTGTTCGTGCCGCAAACGGTGTGGTACTGATAGAAACTAAATCTGGTAAAATAAATCAGAAACCAGAAATCACCTATAATGGTTACCAGGGTGTACAGATAGCACAAAACATTGTTAAACTATCTAATTCAGAACAGTTTGCAACTCTTGCAAGAGAATCTGGTTCTGATGCAGAGGCACAATCTATAGAAAATGCTATTCAGCGTTATGGTAGAAGCAGAATCAACCCTAATGTGCCTGATGTAAATACAGATTGGTATGATCTTATTTTGCGTCATGCATTACAACAAAATCATAGTATTGGTGTTGCCGGTGGTACAGAATCTGTAACGTATTCTCTCGGTTTAAACTACTTTGAGCAAGAAGGTATCTTGAATATGAAAAATGATTACGAGCGATTCAACATTCGATCTAAGATTAATGTTGATATTACCGATCGTTTAGATATTGGTATTTCTACTCTTTTTAGTAATGCAACAAGATACCGACCTGAAAGTACCGCGTTTGCATTGGCATATTATGCCACCCCTACAATGCCTGTTCTTGACCCTTCAAAAACAGATGCATATCCAAGACCTTATGCCAATGCGCAAGATCTAGGTTACAGAGGTACGCAGAATCCATTTCCAGTAATGGAAAACACAGAAAATAGAGACAAAATCAGAAATACGCTGACTACAGTTGATCTTAACTACCAGTTGGTGCCCGATAAATTGACTCTGAAAACTGCTTTTTATCACAACTTTGAAACTACCGAAACTAGAGAAGTGCGGTTACCTTACTTTTTTGGAAACGGTAACGCTTTTAGGGAAAATGCAGAATTGGTAAAAAGGAATGCTACATTTTCTGAGCAAACTTGGGACAACACCTTAACCTATGATGACAGCTATGGTAAACATAATCTAACAGCATTGGTAGGTACTTCATACAGGGATCGCTCTTATGAACAATTAGAAGCTAAAGGTCTTAATTTTCCTAACGGACCAGGAATTGGTGATGAATCTTATTTCTTGGACCTTGCAAATTCAATTGATGTAGATGGTGTTGGTGATGACGGTGTTAGACAATACTTCTTCTCTTATTTTGGTCGTATTGCTTATAATTTTGACAGTAAATACCTTCTTTACGGTACGTTTAGAGCTGATGGTACTAGTAAATACCAAGAAAAATGGGGTTATTTCCCAACTGTTGGTGTGGGCTGGGTAGTTTCTGAAGAATCTTTCTTAGAGAACAGCAACGTTATAGACTTTTTAAAGCTAAGAGCTAGCTGGGGTGAATTGGGTAACGCCAACGTTGACTCTAGTACTGGCGGAATTACATCTGATGCCGTTGATGGTGTATTTGGCGATGTTCGTTATCCTGGTCTTGTAACCAGTAGTGATTTTGAAGCCCTAAAATGGGAAGTAACCGCAGAAACCAACGTAGGTTTAACTGCTAGGTTATTTGATAATAAATTAACGATAGATTCTGACTACTATGTTCGAGAAACTCGTGACGCAGTAATACCGGTATCTAGATTATTGGTTCCTGGTGAAACTAGACAAAATGTTGGTGTTATTAGAAACTCCGGTTTTGAAATTGTAGCCAATTGGAATCAGAAAATATCCGATAATTTTAGCTTTAGTATAGGTGGCAATTTCTCTACTTTAGATAATGAGGTACTTGATTTAGCAGGGCAGGAAAATCTTACTTCCGGCGGTGACACTGCACAACGTACGGTTGTAGGTGGTACTATTAGTCCGTTCTTCGGATTAAAAGTTGACGGAGTATACCAAACTGATGAAGAAATTCAATCTGACCCTGCTGCACAAGCTGCCATTGCAGACGGACTGACCGTTGCCCCTGGCGATTTAAAGTTTGTAGATCAAAATGGGGATATGGTTATTGACGCCCAAGATAGAGTGGATCTCGGTTCTTACCTTCCCACCTATTCTTTCGGGTTTAACCTAGGAATGAATTATAAGGCGTGGGATTTTAATCTAAATGTAATTGGGCAAGGTGGAAATGTAATCGCAAACCAAAAGCGTTTTGCTATCCGTCAGACTCCAGATGCCAATATTGACAGGGATTTTGCAGTAAATAGATGGAACGGTGCCGGTAGCACCAATAGTTATCCATCGGCAAGGGGAATTAGAAATCCTTGGAGCAACCAATTTTTAAGTAGCTTTTTTGTAGAAAAAGGAGATTTTGTTAGACTACAGAACGTAACCTTAGGGTATACGTTACCTAAGTTAAACGGAAAATTCAATCCTGATATTAGGTTCTACATCACTGCAGAACGTCCGTTGACATTCTTCAACTACAACGGTTTTACTCCTGAGGTTTCCGATGGTAGAGATACCCAAACCTATCCAATACCAGGTGTGTACACATTTGGTGTAAATATTAAAATTTAAAAATACAGCTATGAAATATATAAAAGTTAACAAACTAACAGTGCTTTTAGCCTTTCTAGGTACTGTACTTATAGGTTGTTCAGACGATCTGGACCAACCTGAACTGAACAATAATTTTGCCGGAGGAACAGATTTTTCACAGACAGATGATATGATTTTGTCACTAATCGGGGTTTACCAATCCGTTGCAGATAGAGGTTGGGAACAGCCACTAGTAGTTACTACAAGAGGCGATGATGTGAATGCTGCGGGTGACCAACAAGGTCTAAAAAATCAAGATCGCTATGTATACGACAACTCCTTCTTTGGTTCTAGAACCTTATGGGAAACGTATTACGGAGATATCATTGGTGCCCATACGGGTATGGAACAGATAGAAAGATATATGGAGTTTGCAGATGATGAAGGTATCGCCTTGGGCAATCAATATATCGCAGAAGCAAAAGTGTTGAGAGCTGTGCTACTCTTTCAATTATCACAGGTATATGGTTCGGTATTTATTCCTACTTCATCAAATCTTAACGATTTTGCAGATGTAACATCGGTACCAAGTAAAAATGAAGTAATGCAACACATTTCTGATCAGATGGATGAAGCAATACCCTTCTTACTGGATCTAAGACCAAACGAACGTACAGATTTACCTGGCGGAGTAACTAAATACACTGCTTTGATGATAAAGGCAGAAGCTAATCAAGAACTGGAGAATTACCAAGCCGTTGCAGACGCTGCAGGTGAAATTATTGCTTCGGGTAAATTCACGTTGTTTCCTGATTATTATGAGCTATTTAAAACTCCAGGTAAACTTAGCGATGAAAACTTATTCGAATTTCAATATTCTGATTTCGGAAATGGTGAAGGCGACAGGGTTAGTCATTTATATGCTCCTTATGGTCCCAACTCATGGAATCCAGAAGTTGATGGCTCTAGTAACGGATGGGGATTTTTTGAGCCTAGCTTAAAATATGTTGAATTTATGCTTGACAGAGGTGAAACCGAGCGTTTAGAAACGTCTGTTTTCTTTAGCCAAAAGGGTATTGACAGCTTAATAGCTACAACTACCTACACTGCAGAAACTCTACCATCATTTGTTTCTCCAACTACAAGAGATGGTGATGAAAATACATCTACCGTCCGGTCTATATTTTCAAGCGGCAAGCACTATTTACCAACAAATCAACTAATACCTGGTCGTACCGAATATGGTAGTAATAAGAACAATATTGTCTTTCGTTACTCAGAAACTTTGTTGATGTACGCCGAAGCATTGGTGCAAGGAGCGAATAATTCGACTATGACTGCTGATGAGGCGGTTAATCTGGTACGTTCAAGGGCAAATATGGCGCCTTTAAGCGGAGTAACACTTGACCAGATCGTAGATGAAAAATATGCCGAGCTTTCAATGGAATGGGGTAAACGCTTTTTTGATATGGTTAGGTTAGGTAGATACGATGAATTAAGTTTTGATGGTAGAACATTTACCGAAGACAAGGCTTTTGTAACCTACCATCAAGATCAGATCGACGAGTTTCCAATATTGGGTGAAATAGCTAACTAAAAACGAACTACAATGAAACATTTTAAAAACATAATTACTTTTTTGTTGGCTACCTTTCTTTTGGTTGCCTGCGAAGATGGTATCGACTCACTTACCGAGGTTGACCCTGGTGCAGATGAAACGGCTCCTAGTATCACCATAACTTCACCTACAGAAGGTTTAGCGGTAAAAGTGAATGAAGAATTAGCTACCATTACCATAAAATTTGAAGCTCAAGATGATATTGAGTTGGCTTCGGTGAATGTTGCTTTAGATGGAAGTACTATCAAAAGCTATGCAGATTTTTTGGATTACAGAAGATTGGTAGTAGATGATTTGGTTTACGACCAACTTGCAGATGGTGAGCATGTACTTACCGTTACCGCAACTGACCTAGATGGTAAAACAACGAACGGTATGGTCAACTTTACAAAAGAACCTGCCTATGTTTCTAAATACCCAGGTGAAATTTTATACATGCCTTTTGATGGTGCGTATGTTGATTTGATCAGTTTTGAAGAAGCTGAAGAATTTGGAAGTCCGTCCATAAGCGAAGATAATATTGCAGGCGATGGTTCTTACCAAGGTGCTACGGATACGTATTTGACATTAGATTCCGAGCGTTTTAAAAATGCCGAGTTCAGTGCAATTTTCTGGATGAAAATTAACAACACACCAGACCGTGCCGGTGTATTGACCTTGAGTCCGCCATTAATTGACGGCGCAAACAATGACCTTTCTAAAGGATTTAGGTTTTTCCGTGAAAATGCAAACGGCATGCAACGCTTTAAGCTGAACGCGGGTACTGGTACAGATGGTACTTGGTTCGATGGTGGCGAGGCTGCAGATGTAGACCCTACTACTGGAGAATGGGTGAACTTCGCTTTTACCATTTCTGGTTCTGAAGCGGTAGTGTATATAGACGGACAAATTGCCAAAGAAGGAGCTTTCGCAGGTATTGACTGGACAGATGTTAACGTACTTTCCATCATGTCGGGCGCGCCTAATTTTACAGCATGGGGCCACTTGTCAGATGAAAGCTTAATGGACGAACTTCGTATTTTCAATAGAGCAATTTCTCAAGAAGAAGTTCAACAAATAATGGCTGACGATTCAGGTGAATTCGTTTCTTCCTACCCTCCTACTTTTGACGGTGAAATGTTTTATATGCCGTTTGATGGTAGTTACAACGAACGCTTTAGAGACATTGACGCTACCGTTGTAGGTATACCAGGTTATGCCGGTGAAAGTGTAGAAGGTGATAATGCCTATGCCGGTGCAGCAGATTCTTACCTAACATTTCCAACGAATGAATCCGGAGCGCTTACTACAGAGGAATTCAGTGCCACGCTATGGTATAAATTGAATGCAGACCCAACAAGAGGTTCCATCTTAGTTATGGGTCCTGAGGATGTGGATAATGCAGGATATCCTGATGTACAGAACAAACGTACCAACGGGTTCCGATTCTTTAGGGAAGGTGACGCCACACGACAGGTTTTCAAATTGAATGTGGGTAATGGCGAAGGTGAATCTTGGTTTGACGGTGGCGATGCAGCCGCGTTAGACCCTACTGCTACAGAATGGGTACACTTGGCATTTACCATCTCTGGCTCTGAATGTGTAGTCTATTTTGATGGTGAAGTTGTATCACAAGGCGATTTCACGGGAGTAGATTGGACAGGTTGTGATTTATTATCCATCGGTTCAGGTGCACCACGATTTACAGAATGGGGTCACGGTTTTGATTTAAGCTTTATAGATGAGCTTAGATTATACAATAAAGCATTGAGCCAACAAGAAATTCAAGATATAAGACAAGCAGGTCTTTAGGCACGATAATAGTTTAGTTTAATTCAGTTAATGTAGTAGATTTTTATGAGGTTATTTTTAATTTCAATGACCATTGCAACTTTGTTAGTGGGTTGTAATGGTCAATCCTCTAAGTCCAAACTTAGAGACCAAAGCGAGAGTGTAGAAAGAATTAAAATCACGGATGAACAATTGTTGGATTCCGTTCAAAAACAAACATTCAATTATTTCTGGGAAGGTGCCGAGCCTACTTCCGGACTGGCACGCGAAAGAATTCATTTAGATGATATTTACCCAACTCACCACAAAGATATTATCACTATTGGTGGTTCAGGTTTTGGTGTTATGGCAATTTTAGTAGGTATTGAAAGAGAATTCATAACACGTGAAATGGGTCTCGAACGACTTGAAAAAGCAGTAGATTTTCTTGACAATGCCGATCGATTTCATGGTGCTTGGCCACATTGGCTAACTCCTGATGGTAAAATGACGCCATTCAGCAAAAAAGATAATGGCGGTGATTTAGTAGAAACCGCATTTCTTATTGAAGGATTATTGACCGTTAAAGAATATTTCAAGGACGGGAATGATCGAGAGCAAACCCTAGCACAACATATACAAAAACTATGGGAAGAAGTAGATTGGGATTGGTACACGAAGGGCGAAAATGTACTGTATTGGCACTGGTCTCCAGAATATGAGTGGGATATGAACTTCCCAGTTGGTGGTTACAACGAAGCATTGATTATGTACATTCTTGCAGCGGCTTCTCCAACACATCCTATTTCCAAAGAAGTTTATGATCAAGGTTGGGCAAGAGATGGAGCAATTACAAAAGATACTACTTTTTATGGGCTACCAACTGTTTTGGATCATTATGAAAGTGATGCTTCTCCCGTTGGCCCGATGTTCTGGGCACACTACTCTTTTACAGGATTAAATCCTAAAGGATTAAAAGATCAGTATGCAGATTATTGGGAGCTGAACCAAAACCATACTATGATCCAATACAAGTATGCCGTTGACAATCCTAAGAAATTCAAAGGATATGGTAAAGACCTTTGGGGGCTTACATCTAGTTATTCTATTAAAGGATATGATGGGCACCGACCAGATAGGGATATTAGCGTTATTTCTCCTACGGCAGCACTTTCTTCTATGCCATATGCACCAAAAGAGAGTATGGATTTCTTAAGAAATATGTACATCAATCATGATACCCTTATTGGTAAATACGGACCATATGATGCTTTTAGCTTAGAAAAAAACTGGGTATTACCTAGGTATTTAGCTATTGACCAAGGTCCTATTCCCGTAATGATTGAAAACCATAGAAGCGGATTGTTTTGGATGCTTTTTATGACCAATAAAGATGTAGTTAAAGGATTGGATAAACTAGAATTTTCAGTAGCATCACCAAAATGAAGGGCAAAAACCGATATAAGCACAAAAAGCAAATACTCCAAAAGACGCTCCTTGTTTTCTTGGGAATCTTAACGGTATCCCTAATGTCATGTTCATCTTCTGAACCAGATGCACCAACGGGCGAATCTGAACTTCCGGAAACTCCTACCGAACCAGAATCGGAACCTGAAGTACCAGAAATTTCAGACGAAAAACTTTTGGATTTAACCCAGCAAGAAACCTTCAAATATTTTTGGGATTACGCTGAGGCAAACTCTGGTGCAGCTCGTGAACGTTTTCATCCTAACGAACCTTCTAACGATCCAAATACGGTAAGTATAGGTGGCACAGGTTTTGGTTTAATGGCGCTCTTGGTTGGTGTGGAAAGGGGCTTTATTACACGTAATGAATCCGTAGAACGAATTGATCAGATTTTAAGTTTTTTAGAATCTTCAGATCGTTTTCACGGTGCTTGGCCTCATTGGTTAGATGGCACTAACGGCAACGTTAGGCCATTTAGCGAAAAAGACAATGGTGGCGACTTGGTAGAAACCGCTTTTTTGGCACAAGGCTTGATCTGCATTAAAGAGTATTTTAAAAATGGCGACGATACAGAAAAATCTTTAGCCGATAAGGCAGATGCATTATGGAAAGGTGTTGAATGGAACTGGTATACGCAAGACCAAAATAGCCTGTATTGGCATTGGAGTCCGAACTATGGTTTCGACATCAATCTAGAATTGAAAGGGTATAATGAAGTGATGATTACTTATGTAATGGCTGCCGCTTCACCAGATTTTTCTATTGAGAAAGAGGTATATACCAATGGTTGGGCATCAAATGGGTCTATAACAGACGCCACAAGTGCATATAATATTCCGCTGGTGGTGGATCATGCAGGAAATTCCCCAAAGGGCGGACCTTTATTTTTTTCGCACTATTCTTTTTTAGGTCTTAACCCGAACAATTTAAGTGACGGATTCGTCAATTATTGGGATGCTGCCGTAAATCATTCAAAAATCAACTATTTATACTGCGTTGAGAACCCTAAAAACTACATCGATTATGGTGAAAATTGCTGGGGATTAACGGCAAGCTACTCTAGAAATAACGATGGTACTTTAGGTTACAATGCGCATAGCCCAAGCAATGACATAGGTCTGGTTTCGCCAACGGCAGCCATAAGTTCTATACCGTACACTCCCGAAGAATCGCTAAAAGCATTGCGCTATTTTTATCAGAATAAAGATGAATTATTAGGTCCTGCAGGGTTTTATGATGCTTTTAGTCCGCAGAACAATTTTTGGGTGGCAGAAGCATATTTGGCTATAGATCAAGGTCCTGAAATTGTAATGATAGAAAATTACAGAAGTGGTCTACTTTGGAATCTTTTTATGCAAAACGAAGACGTACAAAGCGGTCTTGATAAACTCGGTTTTACTTATGAAAAATAAACACTTTCTTTTTCTCTTTTTATTGGTTATTTGCAACACTATAACTTCTGCGCAAGATGTAAATCTATTCGAAAAGGAAGAATTGATAGTTGCAGAAGACACGTTGCGATATAGAATTCTATATCCAGAAAACTTTGATGTAAAAAAAACATATCCGCTAGTACTATTTTTACATGGTGCAGGTGAACGAGGTAATGATAACGAAAAACAACTAACACACGGCAGCGCTCTTTTTCTAGATCAGAATAACAGAACGAAATACCCTGCGATCGTAATTATGCCACAATGTGCTATAGATGATTATTGGGCACAGGTAGAAGTTGATCGTAGCAACTATCCCGTACAGTTAGATTTTCAATTTGAAAAAGGCCCTACCAAAGCAATGGGTTTAGTGTTGCGTCTATTGAATGATTTTCAAAAAGAAAAATTCGTCAATGAAAATCAAATCTATGCCATGGGTCTCTCAATGGGCGGCATGGGTACCTATGAATTATTAGCAAGAAACCCAGACCGTTTTGCCGCTGCGATTGCAATTTGCGGTGCAGGTGATCCTAAATACGTAGCTAACTACGCGAAAAAAATACCTGTTTGGGCGTTTCACGGTGCAAAAGATAATGTTGTAGATCCATTACGTTCTATGGAAATAGTTACGGCACTACTGAATGAGGAAGCTTTCCCCCGGCTTACCTTATATGATTTTGCAAACCATAATAGTTGGGACCCTGCATTTGCAGAACCAGAATTATTACCATGGCTTTTCTCGAATACTTTGAATAAAGAGTAAAAGCCGCTAAAACTGACATCTATGATTAAAATATATAAAATACTCCCCTTACTTTTATTGACTTTAACAGGCCTTAATAGTGTTGCACAAGAAAAAATTCCTGAGGTCGAAGCACTATTGAGCAAAATGACCTTAGATGAGAAAATAGGGCAGTTAAACTTACTGACTCCCGGTGGTGGTATTGCTACTGGCTCCGTTGTTAGCGAAAATGTAGAAGCAAAAATTAAAGCTGGTCAAGTAGGCGGACTATTTGGTGTATCCGGACCTGAAAAAGTTAGACAGGCACAAGAAATCGCCATTAAGAATTCTAGATTAAAAATTCCTTTATTAATAGGTTCCGATATTATTCACGGGTATAAAACCACCTATCCTATTCCATTGGGTGTAGCTTCTAGTTGGAATATGAAATTGATTGAAAGCGCTGCAAAAATGGCTGCAAAAGAAGCTACCGCAGATGGTATCAACTGGAACTTCTCACCTATGGTAGATATATCTCGCGATGCCAGATGGGGAAGAATCTCTGAAGGTTCGGGCGAAGATCCTTACTTAGGTTCAGCTATTGCAACGGCAATGGTAAAAGGGTATCAAGGAAAAGATTTAAGTGATGCCTATACTATGATGGCTACGGTAAAACATTTGGCGCTTTATGGTGCCGTGGAAGCTGGACGTGATTATAATTCGGTTGACATGAGCAAGGTAAAAATGTACAATCAGTACCTTCCACCATACCAAGCAGCAGTTGATGCAGGTATTGGTAGTGCCATGACCTCTTTTAATGATATTGACGGTATACCGGCTACAGGAAACAAATGGCTGATTACAGATTTATTGAGAAAGCAATGGGGATTTACAGGATTTGTAGTTTCCGATTACACCTCTGTTAATGAAATGACCGCTCATGGCTTGGGAGATTTGCAAGCAGTATCAGCACAAGCGCTCAATGCAGGATTGGACATGGATATGGTAGGCGAAGGATTTTTGACCACGTTAAAAAAATCTGTTGAAGAAGGTAAAGTAACCGAGGAAGCAATTACTATTGCATGTAGAAGAATTTTGACCGCAAAACATCAATTGGGACTGTTTGATGATCCCTATAAATATTCGGATACTTCAAGACCTAAAAAAGACATCTTAACTGCAGAAAACAGAACGGCTGCAAGAAAAATTGCAACGCAATCTTTTGTACTGCTAAAGAACGAAAACAATGTGCTTCCGTTAAAAAAGGATGCTAAAATTGCATTGGTGGGACCATTGGCGAACGACAAAAACAATATGTTGGGTACATGGGCTCCTACGGGCGACCCGCAACTATCAATACCAGTATTGGAAGGATTAAAAAATGTTGCTCCAAAAGTTAAAATCAGTTATGCCAAAGGCGCAAATATTACTAATGACACCGAGCTTGCCAAGCGTGCCAATGTGTTCGGTTTAAGGGTAGACATCGATAAAAGAACTCCTGAAGCTATGTTATCGGAAGCTTTAAAAAATAGTAAAGATGCAGATGTAATCGTAGCTGTTGTAGGCGAAGCTTCAGAATTTGCCGGGGAAGCCGCAAGCAGAACCGAAATATCGATACCTCAAAGTCAGAAAAAATTAATTAATGCTTTAGTTGACACCGGTAAACCGGTAGTATTGGTTTTATTTAGCGGTAGACCATTGACCATTTCCGATGAATTTAATTTGCCTGTTAGTATTCTACAAGTATGGAATCCGGGTGTTGAAGCCGGTAATGCCATTGCAGATGTACTTTTTGGAGATTACAATCCGTCTGGGAAACTTACCGCAAATTGGCCTAGAAATGTAGGTCAGATTCCTATTTATCATAGTATGAAAAATACAGGTAGACCAGCGCCCACACATCAATTCGAAAAATTTAAATCTAATTATCTCGATAGTGAAATTTCGCCATTATTTCCTTTTGGTTTTGGTTTGAGCTATACCTCTTTTGAATTCAGTGAGATTACAGTTGATAAGAATAAAATAAATCAAGAGGAATCAATAAAGGTCTCCATAACCGTAAAAAATACGGGAGACTACGATGGAGAAGAAGTGGTACAACTATATTTAAAAGATGAGATTCGTAGCATTACCCCACCCGTAAAACAACTAAAGGGATTTAAAAAAGTATTTCTTAAAAAAGGCGAGACGAAAACAGTGACTATAACCCTTTCTGCAGATGATTTAAAATTCTACAACAGCGAATTAAAATTTGTAGCGGAGCCAGGAAAATTCAAGGTGTTCGTTGGTGGCAATTCAGATGCAGAAATGTCTGCCGAATTTGAATTGGAATAATCCCTTAACTAACCATTATTTACAATTAAAAATTAAATTGACTATGCGCATAGTTATACTCATGCTGGTAATTGGATTGTCACATATCAGCTGTAATACAAAAGCAAAAACTGTAACAAAAACTGATCAGAAGCCAAATATTGTTTTCATTATGGCCGATGATCATGCCATACAGGCAATTAGTGCCTATGGGCATCCGATCAGTAAATTAGCGAGTACTCCTAATATTGATAGACTAGCTAAAAATGGTGTACTATTCAACAATAGTTTCGTTACCAATTCCATCTGCGGCCCCAGTAGAGCAGTTATCTTAACAGGAAAGCATAGTCATATAAACGGATTTAGGCAAAACGGAGATCATTTTAATGGCAGTCAGCCGACACTACCAAAAATGCTGCAGCAATCTGGTTACGAAACCGCCGTATTTGGCAAATGGCATTTACACGGCTATCCTGAAGGGTTTGATCACTGGAAAATCATTGTTGACCAGGGAAACTATTATAATCCAGATTTTATCGACAATGGCGATACCACCCGTATTGAAGGTTATGCCACCGATATTATTACTGAAGATGCACTACAATGGTTACAGCAAAACCGAACAGATTCCCTTCCGTTCTTTTTAATGGTTCAACATAAAGCACCACATAGAAATTGGATGCCAGCACTACGACATACAAACCTTTACGATTCGGTGCAGTTTCCGCTTCCGGATAGTTATTTCCCTAAATTCAACAAGCAATGGGCTGCTAAAGAACAATTACAGACCATTTTCAACGACATGTACGAAGGTCATGATCTAAAAATGACAACGGCATATGGTAGCACCCAACTTTTGAACAACCCTTGGACAACCGATTTTGATAGAATGACCCCAAACCAACGTAAGGTATGGGAAACCTCATATTTAGCGAAAAACAATGCTTTTCACAAAGCCAATTTAACCGGAAAGGATTTAGCTATTTGGAAAGGGCAACGTTACATTCAAGATTATATGGCAACCATTGCCGCAGTAGATGAGGGAGTAGGCAAAATTCTAGATTATCTAGAAGAAAGCGGGCTAGATGAAAATACGTTGGTCGTTTATACTTCCGACCAAGGTTTCTGGATGGGTGAAAACGGTTGGTTCGATAAGCGCTTTATGTACGAGGAATCTTTTAAAACACCTCTATTAATGCAATTACCTAGTACCATAAAACCAGGAACCAAAGTTGATGTCATGGTCCAAAATTTAGATTTTGCTCCGACCTTTTTAGCCCTTACCGGGTTAGCCAATCTTAGCAAGGATATGCAAGGTGAATCTTTTATGGGATTATTAAACGGTACCGAAAATGAAGAAGATTTCAGAGATGTTGTGTACTACCATTATTATGATTACCCAGCTTTTCATATGGTAAAAAAACACTATGGAATACGAACAAAACGCTATAAGCTAATTCATTTTTATGATGATATTGATTCTTGGGAATTATATGATTTAGAAAAGGATTCTAAAGAAAAAACAAATCTGATCATGAATACTGAATATGCCGATGTATTAAATGAAATGCATATTAAATTAGACAGTGTTCAATTACACTACAAAATTACTGAGTCAGAATTCAAAACAGCATCTAAATCAGAAGTGGAGAAGGCTTTTAAACAATTTAAAAGATTAAGAGGTAAACCTTCATTTAACTAATTCGTTCTTAACATACCTCAAAGTTTAATTGGGTACATACCCGCATCTTCTTTTTACGTGTATCTGAAAGTACAAAAATCTTATAGCTCATAACATACTAATTTCGGCAAATAAGTTTCTTGCAGAATATTTGCAGAAAAATATAGATATTAAACTAATAACAGATATTAACTAACAGCAAAATATATAAGCTAAATAGCTACATAACAGAGTATTTATATAAAATAGAGGTAGTAGAAATATGATAGTATTATTGATTACGGCTCAAGAGGTTACAGGTTTGAATCCTGTCGAGGTCACAACAGAAAGCTCCATATTCGTATGGGGCTTTTTTTATGCTTACTGTTTTCTAACCTTATCATCAATTCTAAAAATAGACGTCTGCGTAAATTATTAACACATCCATCTCATCGTTTTTTGGTCAATTGGCCGTACTATGTTTAAAATAAAAGTGGCTTTTATTTCAGGCGATAAAATATATGCATTGTTCTTTAAATAATCTAACTACATAATCTTGTTCATGATAAAAATCCAATTCAACCAATGCAGATGATATAATGCTAACAGCAGAAACATCTTTTAGCGCATTTAGTATTTCTGGGTCATTAAATCCCAATACCTTAGACTATCTACAATTTCAATGTAACAAGGAGCTTATCTAGAGGCGCTTTATATAAATACTTCTTTATACTTTTCACTAGCGGTAAACTTGTACCCTTCACCAAAGCTACAGTATATTTTAAAACCCATAATATAAGAACACCCCATTAGAAGCTACTTAAAATAGTTTCTTAGTATCCTTAGCTCACTTTTCTTGGATACGATAATAAATCTACTTCATAATACAAAAACTCAAGATAGCAGGTATAGAATGAGAGTCTACGGGAACTTTATTTATACTAGAAGATATATTCTTTACATCTTTATAAAAACTAGAAATAAAAGAAATTAACCGTTAATTACATTTTTAAACATAGACATCAGTTTTAATTAGTGCCAAGCAACACATATATCACAACTGTAATTATACATAATATAATTGCCATTGGCTTTGTATACTTCCATTCTTTCATTTCCACATAGTCATCTACTTCTTCTTTGATAGTTTTCTTGTTCGGGTAGAAGTAAGAAACTATAAACATTACCAACATGTTCAACACAAATTCTATTCCCCATATATGCACAAAATGAATGTCTACTTTAAATATAAATGTTGTTAAAATATAGAACAACAAGCCTACTAGCAAGGCTATTTTAGCTGCTGTAGCCGATATCTTTTTTAAGAAAAACCCAGCCAGCATTATAGATGCTATGGGTATAAAGAAAATACCATTAAGCTGTTGTAAAAGTTGGTAAAGACCGTCTGGTGCATTGGCTACCATTGGCGCTACCAAAATGGCAAATACCGCAAGTATAGTTGACGTCAATTTGCCCACTCTTACCAACTTTTTATCACTTGCATTTTTACCAACATGTCTTTTAAAGACATCTATACTAAATATAGTAGCCGCACTATTTAAAACACTATTAAACGTACTTAGTACAGCACCCATAATTATTGCTGCAAAAACACCAACAAAACCAATTGGCAACACCTTTTTAACAAGCTCAGGATAAATCATGTCTTGATTGTCATAAAGCGAATCACCAAAGTAATAAAAGGCAATTACACCTGGAAGTATAATAATTATAGGTACTAAAATTTTTAAAACTCCCGTAAAGAGAAGCCCCTTTTGAGCCTCTACCAAATTCTTGGCGCCAAGTGCTCGTTGAATAATGGTTTGATTCATACTCCAGAAATATAATTGATTAATGATCAAACCCGTAAAAAGCACTTCAAATGGCAAAACAGAATCCTTAGCTCCAATGACATTAAATTTTTCTGGACTATGGTTAAACACTGTAGACAAACCTTTTAAAGGATTGCCATCACCAATACCTACCAGTGCAATTATAGGAATTGCCAAACCACCGATCAATAATCCATACCCGTTAATCGTATCTGAAATAGCCACAGCTTTTAGACCTCCAAATATGGCATAAATAGACCCTAAAACCCCTATACAAACTATTGTCACCCAAAGTCCTTCTTCTTTGGTTACATCTAGAACTTCAGAAATATTAAATATACTCTCAATATTTATGGCTCCGGTATACAGAACAATTGGTAATAATGTGACAACAAATGATACCATTAAAAATAACGCCACCAATGTTCTGGTAGTACTGTCAAACCTTTTTTCTAAATACTCAGGTATTGTAGTCAGACCCATTTTTAAATACTTTGGCACAAAATAGATAGCCGCAACTACCAATGCCAAAGCGGAAGTAACTTCCCAGGCAATAATGATAAATCCGTTTTTGTAAGACGAGCCGTTCATACCTATTAAATGTTCGGTAGAAATGTTCGTTAACAACATTGACCCCGCAATAACAACGCCTGTTAAACTTCTGCCTCCAAGAAAATAACCGTCTTTTGAATCTAGTTTTTCTTTTCTAAGTTTATACCATGAGTAGATTGCCACAAAAGCGGTAAAAGCAATAAATGTAATAGCTGTATACATATAGTTAGTTGGTTTAATAAATAAAATGAAGGCAAAAAAAATGCTCTAGTAGCATATTCTAGAGCATTACTAAACTCAAATAATTAAAACAACTAAAAATTTAATTTCTCAGGTAAATACTTTGCCACCAACTCTTTGTAATAAGGCAGTAATTCTTTTGCATCTGGTGGAACAGGCGCTTTTGAATATAGATCATATGGGTTAAATTTCTTTACCCACTCAAACATCTTAATATCTTTTGCCGTCATTAAATGTTCATAATCATTTTCTCTATGTTGCGAGTAAAAAGAATGATAACGAATCATGTACAATGCCGGTTCTGGCAAATAATCTTTCATGATTTGATATAGATACTCATCATGCCCCCAACTCATTTTTACATTGTCCAATCCACAATTTGGTTCGTAGACTCCATATTTTGTATTATATTTTTCGTTCGTAGCATCTGGGTTTGCGCTAAAAAATTCTGGATATACAATCTTATCGGAATACGCACATCCAACAGGGAAAGTATCACCCACTACCGCCCATTGAGGTTCTCCAAAAAGGCAAAGTATTTTACCTAGGTCATGAATAAAACCAGTAAGCACAAACCAGTCTGGATGCCCATCTGCCCTAATTGCTTCTGAAGTCTGTAATAAATGCTGTAATTGATCTAAATCTATATCTGGATCACTATCATCTACCAACGTATTTAGAAAGTCAACGGCTTCCCAAATAGACATTTCTCTCTTATTGAATTGTAGAAATTCCTTTTCCTTTTCAACTACAAAGTCATACGTTTGAAATTCATGATTTATTTTATAAAATTCTTTGACCGTATCTAACCTTTCTGAGTCTACGTAGTTTCTAAACTCTTCTTTTTCTTTTGTTGTTTCTTCTGGATTAGGGTATCTATCTAACAAATTATCTTCCCAATCGTCAATATTATCCATGGGATTGTTCTGTTTATTGAAGGTATTTTCCATAAAGTTGTAATTAGTTTTTGAGTAAGTTGATGTGATATCCTAAAAATATCTACATGCAATCTATATCAATTAAGCTAAGACAAGATGGATAATATTGTCATAAATATGGATAATTTAAAAAAACACAAACATATAAAAATTTCTATTTCAGCAACTTACTAGGTGGAAAGCCAAATTGTTTTTTAAAGCATCTGCTAAAATATAATGGATCATTAAAGCCTATTAAATCTGTTACTTCTGAAACGTTGTATTTTTTAGTCTTCAACAGTTGTGCTGATTTCTTTAATCTAATGGTTCTAATAAATTCGTTTGGTGCCAAATCTGTTAGCTCTTTTATCTTACGGTATAGTTTTGAGGAACTCATCCCTAATTCCTGGCAAAGGTAGTTGGTAGTTAAATCAACATCATCAATATGCTCTTCTATGATATTGGTGACTTGATCCATTAATTCTTTGTCAATCGGCGAATGAGTAAGCAGACCAACTTCACTTTCCATCTCATTAGAAAATTTTGCTTTGAGTTCTAGTCGTGTTTTAATAGTATTTACGATCACCGATTTTAATAGCGAAGGGTCAAAAGGCTTCACCAAATAAGAATCTGCACCAACATCATATCCTTTAACCTTGTCCTCATTTTCAGAAAGCGCCGTGAGAAGAATTACGGGTATATGACTTATAAATTCGTCGTTCTTTAATTCATTACAAAATTCTAAACCGTCCATAACCGGCATCATAACATCTGCTACACATAACATGGGTTTAATTTTTCTACAAAGTTGTAAACCTTCTTTTCCATTTTCTGCCTCATAAACCTTATAGTAGGCAGACAAGTAGTCAATAAGATATTTTCTTAGTTCTATATTATCTTCAATGACCAAAACTTTATCCTTGATCTCTGTATTTGTAGTCTTTCTTTTTGCAGGAACAAATATTTCTGGCTCATCTACCTCTTTATTTGAAATAAATTCAAATACTTCTTTCTTAGTATAGCTTTCTCGGTCAATAGGAATTTCAACTGTAAACGTACTACCCTCATTAGGTTTACTTATAACGACAATAGTACCTTTATGTAATTCAACCAAAGATTTTACAAGTGACAGACCAATACCAGAACCTGTATTGTTTTCTTTACTATTTGTAGCTTGATAAAACCTGGTAAAAATCTTTTCTTGACTTTTAAGGGGTATACCGATACCATCATCACTTACTTCAATAACCAACGTATTTTTATCATTTTCCTTAAGCTTGACAAAAAGATCCACGTGACCATATTTGTTGGTAAACTTAATGGCATTAGACAGTAAATTATATAATATCTTATCGAACTTATCTCGGTCTATCCAACCAAATAAATTTTCTACTTCACTGATAATATTTAAATCAATTTGCTTGTTAAAGGCAAACTCCTTGAAGGAATCAAAAGTATTGGTCGTGAACAATAAGATATCTGTTTTGGACACCTTTAGCTTAAGTTCCCCGGTTTGTGCCTTCCTAAAATCTAAAACTTGATTTACCAAATTTAAAAGTCTACTGGCATTTTGATGAATTAAATTAAACCTGCTTTTCTGATAATCGCTACTGTTATCATTACTTTCCTCCAAAAGCTGTTTTGCCGGTCCCAAGATCAATGTCAAAGGCGTTCTCAACTCATGTGATATATTGGTAAAAAAGCGAAGTTTTTCATTATTTAGTTTTATATCACGCTCTCTATTTACTTTTTCAGTAACCAATTCTTGCTTCAACCTAAGTCTATTCTTCATTTCTTTTCTAATGAAGTATAAAATCAAAATTAAAAGGGCAAGAAATAAGAATAATGCTTGATAGGTTAACCAAAAAGGAGGTTTTATAGTAATATAATAAGCATTTACATCGCTCCAAAAACCGTCGCTATTACTTGATTTTATTTTAAAGGTATAATCACCAGGAAATAAATTGGTGTACTGTACCGTTCGTGAATTACTGGTTGTTGAAATCCAATCTTCATCAAAACCCTCTAACATATACTCAAATCTATTCAGCTTTTCCTTTACATAAGAAGGAGCTGAGAACTGAAGCGAAAAATTTCTGTTTTTATATTCTAAAGTGATATCCTTAATATCATTTATATCTTTTATTAATGGGATTTGACCGTTAATCTCAACCCCTGGTTCAATTTCCTCATTCTGAATTTTAAACTCAGTAATCATGGGAGTTTTAGCAATTTTATTTTCGCTAATGGCGTGAGGCGAAAAATATATAATACCGTTTTTACCCCCTAAAAATATATTTGAATCATTGAAATTGTAAAAACCACTGGAACTAAAAACATCTAATCTATTGCCACTTTCAACGTCGTAAACATTATGATTTTTTAAGTCGGATTTTAACCTGGCAACATTGTTACTGTTCATATTAAACCAGATATCACCATTAGTGTAGGTAAGCATATCTGTTATCCACTTATCACTAAGTTCTGCTGGTTCCAGCAGAGGTTTAAACCTTTTAGTATCGAAATCAAATAGACTAAGACCTTTTCTTGTTGCAGCCCATAAACGCCCCTCATTATCAAACATGATATCGCTTACATTATCATGAGGTAGTCCAATATCTGGTGTAGAAGTAGATGAGTAGTATTCAAAAACATTTTTATCCTTAAGATAATTTACCAAACCTGTCTCTGTAGCAAACCAAATACTAGAATCATTTTGCTTTACAATTTCATTTATTTGGTAACCTTTTAAAAACTGATCTGTTTCAGTTTCATTCTTAAGGCTTGTTGTATTTAAAATCACCACCCCTTCACCAAAAGATCCTATTAAAAGTTGATTTTCTGAAAAGGTTTCAAAAGCAAAAATTGGTGACTGTTCAAATCCCACAGAAATTACTTTAGAGGAATTTTCCCTATAATTATACACCAGTAGTTTACCATTCCATAAACCACAATAAAATGTAACGCCATCTATAGAATAAATACTGGCAATATCTTTTTGGTTGTTATACAGTGGTGAAAAAGCATCTTCGTTTGATATAAAAAGTCCGTTGTGCCTAGTAGCTACAATAACTTTATCATCATAGGTTTTACTAAAACCTCTAATTCTAGGCACTTGATTATCTATATGTAAAGAGATATCCTTATTACTATTAAATTGATTCTCAAATGGATCGTACTTATCCAAACCATCTTCAGTACCGATCCACAACACACCAGAAGAATCAAAGAACAATGCTGACACCTGGTTATCTACTAAAGAGGTATCATCTGTTAGTACTGAATAATACCACTTATAATCACCCTTTTGTATATCTTCTAATTGATTGCAAACCAAAAGACCGCCTAAAGTACCAACCCAATACTTGCCATCATCTACTTGGGTAACCGATAGAAAATAAGGCCCTAGACCATCCTTAATTTCTGTATCCTCTATTTCTAGATTTAAAAATTCATTAGAAGTTTTGTTCAGCTTATACAAGCCCTCTCTAGTACCTATAAAAATATCGGATTTTGCATCTTCGTAGATAAAATTTAAATACGGATTCTTTTCAGTAGAATTAGGTATTGAAAGCGTATAAATTAGTTTTTGGGAGATTTCACCTTCAGCATCAAGAATTAATTTGGCAACACCGCCAGATTCGTAACTACCAATCCATAAATCACCATTCTTATCTTCAACAATAGCTTTTATATAGTTGAAATTTTCAATTTCAACCTTTTTAAAGTTGCCGCTTTCTACGTTTAATATATAAAGCCCACTATTCTTTGTACCTACCCAAACTCTCTTAAACTTATCTACAAAAACAGACCTTATTTCCCCTTCCGGAAGACTTTGTTTATTATTCTCATCTGGCAAATAGGTGTTGAAAGTGTGCGTATCAGTATTGTATAATGAAAGTCCGTCTCTTGTACCTATCCAAAGATTATTTAAATCTTCATCCAAAATTAACGCAGTAATATCATCATTATGTAAATTAGTTGTGTCGTTTGAACTTAAATAAGATTTAAATTCATAGCCATCAAACCTATTTAAACCGGCGAAGGTGCCTAGCCATAAAAACCCGTGTTTATCTTGTACTATATGCCTAACGGCATTATGAGATAAACCACTATCATCATTATAATGCTCAAATTTTATGTCTTGTGCAGTTAAGCTAGCTACAAAAAATATGGTACTAAAAAATATGCCAAAAAGATTTCGCATGTGTTGTTTGAGTCGTTGAGTTAAGTTGACTATAAATGTACAAAAGCTTAAAGTAAAAGAATTAAGGTGATTTTCTGTTTATTTCACCTAGCTCCAAATCAATTACAAAATGATTTGAAGGTTCTCCCTTCCTACTTTTTTCAAATATTTCTGCCCATTCTTTTAAATATGAATCATCTATTATTTTTAATTGACTACAGACCATTTCATATTGCTTTAAACGAATTTCACCAATGTCGTCAAATGCCAATTCATCTGCGCTTCTTAATCTATAAAAATCATAAATCATATGAAACCCTGTCCATGTTCTAAAATCTTCAAGATTTAGATGAGCAGATACTAATTCTGTCACAAGACTATCATTATTCTTTGTGGTTGATAATAGTAATTCTGCCCCTGTTTTATTTAAAAATTTTTCAGAGAAATCAACAGGAAAATCATTTGGCAAAAATCGTAATCGCACCAATTCTTTTAAATGCCAAGCAGTAAATTCTTTATAGTTCTTGGTAGACAAAATTTCTTTGTCCCAAATAGTAGAAGCGTCTATTTCTTTTAAATATTCATATTCTTTATTATATAAAGGAAACAAGTTATTAAAACCTTTTACAGATTTCAACACTACAGTTTCTACTTGAAATTTCGTGTTAGATTTTATGGTCAACACCTTATAAGCTGGTGCATAAGCAGCTAACGACGGTGTTTGTATATTGAATAATGTATTGCCATTATTATTTTTTCGTACACCTGTATCATTAATATGCATATGACCACCAAAGTGTATTTGTATACCGGCATTTGCAAATGTTTCTGCAACTTCTTCATTTGGTACTCGATGCAATTGCATTTTACCTTCTCCAAAAAAATGTTTCATTTCTTTTGAAGCATCATCATTAAAATCTATCATTGGGTAATGACTAAAAGCTATCAACACCTTGTCTTTCTCTTTTGCTTGCTCTGCAACCTTTTTTACCCAAGTAATTAAATGTCTTTTTTGTAATAAAACATTGTTATAGCCAATACTTGCACCTGAAAAATCTTTGGCGTTTTCAGAAATCGCAGAGAGTTCTTTATTTGGCATATAAACATTCGCATCTATTGCCAAAAGCCAAATACCCCCTTTTAGCTCTACTAAATAACTGGCATCTGGATGTTTATTAAACTCATCAATCTTATAGGTTCTATTTTCTAAAGCTGAGGCATTTGTTGCTTTTTCAAATGAATAGTTTTCGTAATTGTATTTAGAAAAAGGAGTTTCCCAATACACGTATTCTTTTTGCGGATTAAACCCAAAGGCTGACATTTCGTTTAAAATATCTTTATAACCCCATTTTTTTATTTCAGTCGTTATAATTGGAGTGAGTTGCCCAGCTACAGTATCCTTAATATTTTCAACAGTACTAGTTATAATTTGTTCTTTACCCCCCGCTCCCAGAAAATCTGTTTTACCAGATTCTTGTGTAAATGGTTTAACAGGATCATGATTACCTGTGGTGGCAAAAAATAAGATTCCGTGGTTTTTAGAGTACTTGTTCAAAATCTTCCGTAAACCTTTAACGTGAACGGGTTGACCGTCATCACTAAAATCACCGGGTAATGCTACGTATTTTATTCCTCTGACAACAATATCATCTAAGGCTTCAATAAATGCAAAGTAATTTTCATTAAATATTCTGGTAGATTGCAATTGCGCATTCATAGTTCGAATATTCACAAAGTCGCCCGTTTCTGGGTTTTTGATTCCTTTGTAATCGGCATCTTCAAAATGTGCATAAATATCTTGAAAATGTGCATCTGCAATGAACGCAATTTTCACTTCTACAAATTCCTTTTCCTTTTTATTGCCACAAGAAAGCATCAAACATAGCAGAACAACACATAGAAATCTATACTGCTGTTTTATACTAAATTGATTTATTTTTTGACCGTTTCTTTCGGAAACGCATAGCTCTTTTTCCATCCTCCTAAATCTATCAACACTTGATCTATCATTACTCCAGGGTCTACCATCCATATTTTTAATGTGTGTTTCCCTGCTTTATTTACAATTTGCTTTGCAGATTTTACCGATGCGTTTTTAAGCACATTCTCTTTCCATTCATCACTGCGACCTACAGTTTCAAAATCTACAAAAACCGGTGTAGCATCATCAATAGAAACTGCACAACGTACACCAATTCCATTATATGGAGCATGAGTGGGCACTGCCTGTAAATTCACCTCAACTTCACCAAAATTAAAAGTATAAAAATCATATTCTAAAACCGGACTATTCGCTTTAATTTCTTCCATGTCCACTAAAGGCGTTGCAGTTCTAGGTAGTGCGGTAATTACTTTATTGGTATACCCCATACCTTCAAACAACGTCCAATTTGCTTCTTTACCATCCTTTTTTCGGGTATAATTCTCTGCATTTATAGAGACATAACCTTTATCTTCTACAAAACCATTATAGTTATTTAATGCTTCAAATTTAGGATTGTAGGCTGATACCCCAATGGTGGTAGTTTTCCCCTCTGATTTAAAATCGATAGCGCTATTCACCTTGAAACTTGGCGGAATCAATTGAAAATCGTGCCCTAAAGGAGCTTCTTTTTTATTCTCCCCTTGCGGAATTTTACTCCAATCGATACTTACCCAAATTCGTTTTTCTAAACTATCAGTATTTAAGATTCCTTTACTTTCTGATAGCAGAATCCAATCTGCCTTTGGTTTTGCTTCCCAATTAACTGTACCCTTTCCATTTGCAAAAAGATCAATAAAATAAGTACTGTTCGTGTAGCTATTAAAAACAGGAAGCACATCTGCATAGCTATTAATGACCTTATCGTTAACCTCCATTTGATAGCCTTCTAAAGCTAAACCAAGACTAGCTTTTTCACTATTAGTAACATTTGATGTTGCCGGTTGCGCAAAAACCGGTAGAAAACGCGGGGCCATCGTCATTATATGGTTCCATTTCCCAATTTTAAGCGCTGTATTATAGTAATCTGTTTCTTTGGCAATACGATCATAGGCTTCTTCTGATAATGTTCCAAATGCATTAGCACTCTGCCTACCTTGCTTAGCTGCAAACTTATTCTTAAAACTATACAACCATTTCTGATTTAATTTCGATGCACCAATTACTGGGTAATACACTAATTGATAAAAAGCATCTTTTCTAAATACTGGTATTTCATTATATATATTTTCAGTAGCATCAATTATTTTTTGATAGCTTTCTATACGTCCCGAAACTTCATCACCATAATGGTACTGGGTCAATTCCGTTTCCCCTTCTTTTGTAACAGGTTCAACTTGGCTCCATGCCATAAACTCAGGTCTTCTTATATATGCCAGTCGGTTATTCTCAAATAGAACATCTGTAATTTTAGATGCAGATGCCTCTCCAAATTCGCGCGATGCCCAATTCTTTGTATGATTTTTTATCGACGAACTTTCTTTAAAGTCATCTATATTCCAAGCCATATCTAAAAACAGTTCAATATTATATTCGTGTGGTTTAATATCACCACAGTTCAAGATCCATATATCACGAGATTGAAACTCGTATGCTTTTGACATTTCTTCCCACATTAAAACTGGGTTGGTTGAATTTAACCAGAGATAATCATGTGGTCTTCCCCAATAAGAAGTGTGATAATATACCCCAGCACCACCAGACCTTTTTTGTTCTTTTGGATTGCTTAATTGACGTATATATCCATAATTATCATCGGTCCAAACAAGGCTTATATCTTCAGGTAATTTCAGTCCGCTTTGGTAGTAGTTCAGCACCTCTTTATAAGGCACAAAAGCTTGCGGAATATTCTTTGGTTCTTTCTTCGTTTCCTTTTTTAAGATGGCACGCTGATCGGTTATAACACGTTCTAATAAACTAACCTGTGCATCCGTATCATCTTCGCCAACGATCATTGGTGAGTCATGCTCACCACGCATACCTGTGGTATATATACCTTCCAATTTTGCGGTCTCTTTTACTCTTTTAGTAAATAAGCTCTTAATGGTTTCTGAATTGGTATCATATCGATATTCTCCCATATCGTCATGTTTCCATTCAGTATTTATATTGCTAAGCATAGGCTCGGCATGCGATGTACCGATTACTATAGCATAATCATCTGCAACGAATTTGTTCTCTGGGTAAGAATAAAAAGGTTTGGTACTTGAATGCATGGCAGGCCAAATAGTATTTGCTCTTAACCGTAATAACAATTCAAAAACCTTTGCATATGTTTTAGGACCTATATCACCAATTTCTGGCTCATAATTTAAAGCTGCCCAACGTTGTAATCCCCAATCTTCGTCATTTAAAAAAACTCCTCTATATTTTACGGAAGGAGATTTTGATACTTCTTTTTCTAAAGTAAGAGAAAGTGACTCTTTTTTTTCTGGTGTAACATCTGCCCACCATTCCCATGGAGAAATACCTATTTTTCTTGAAAGTTCTAGTATACCATAGGCAGTACCTCTTCTATCACTACCTACAACAACCAAAGCCTTCTTAATAGTTGATGTTGGGTTTTCAACTATTTGAACACTATAACGTTCCCATTGATTCTCTATCTTAGAAACATCAATTTTACCTATAGCAATCATATCATCAATCCACTTATTTTTACCAATAGTACCGGCAATAATTGTAGGTGTAGATTGATTACTTTTAGTAGAAATTATAGGTTTTTTACCAGTAATTTTTTCAACATCATTGGCAAAAATATCTGACGCTATCGTGACTACTTTTGCATCATTTTTATCTATTAAAATAGATGTTACGGTATTCTCTGCAACAACTGTAAAATTGGAAGTTGTTTGTTTTTGTGCTATTAACAATGACACTTGAAAGCAAAAGAGCAATACAGCTACATTTTTAATTAGGTTATTCTTTCTTAACTTTTTCATAGGTTCCATCTTCAAAAATCACTTTATAATCAGAATCAAATAATGTTGAAGGCAAATAGTAATCTGTAGAAATTATTTGCGCTCCCGATGCCTTTGCTTTTTCAAACTTTTCATAATCATTTGTTCTTGCTTCTTTAGTACTGGCATCTGCCCTTGTACGAACCATATATCCTTTAGAAACCAGTTCTTTTATATACGTTAACTCTTTAATAGGATTGTTTACAATTCTAAATGCCGCTTCTGGATTGCCTTCTTTACTATTCACAAAAAGTACTCTCCCTTTTAGCGATTCATGACCTAATAAGTAGTTATTAATTCTCTCCTCCTTTTCGTCCAGAACAAATAAAAACTTTCCTTTTACGCTGTTTAAGCTTGGCCATCCTTTAGTCAAAATAGCTTTTTCAAGAGAGTTAAAATCCCCCCTAACATCATCAGGAGTGAGTAATCTACTTCCAGAAAAAACACTTTTTATTTCGCTGTCAAGCGCATCTAAAGCATTCTTATCAAACAGTAATGGCTCTCTTGTTTGCGGTACTTTTTGATCTTTAGTATTAACAAGGATGATTACGGGTGTGTGATTTGAATTATTATCTGACCAGTTTCTCAACGCCAATAATCCGTCTTTAAATAAAAGGTAGTGACTTCTAAAGTCAATATCTTGAACATGAAACATTTTTAGTCCGGGTTGTTTTAGCTTTTCTTCCACGTCATAAGCTAAAGGCTCTTGACCAAGAGCTTTTACTATCTCTAACCCTTTTGGCCTAGAAAAATGCCCACCTTTTGGGTCATAAAAAACATCTAATTCTAAATTACGTAAACCTAAATTCAATTGTTGCTCTAAAGAAATATGAGTGTATTGCAAGCTTTGCATTTTCTTTGGCTCAATGGTATGCAAATAGTCATACAAAGGCCCCTCTAAAGCTATTTTATATGAATTATGACTACCTATTATTTGAATATCGCTTAGTTTTACCTCGTTACTTTTACAGCCTACAAATACAAAAACTAAAAGCATTATAAATAAAGTAGCGAGCTGTTTCATTATTATAAGGTTTTTGATGTTTGAAGTCGAATATCTTTAGAAGACGCCCCTATCATAAACTGATACTCTCCCTTTTCAAATGTCCATTGTTTAGAATTTTCATCCCAATACTGCAGGTCATTTTCAGACACTTTAAATTGCACAGTCGTAGATTCGCTTACAGCTACTTGAGTTCTTTCAAACCCTATCAATTTTTTTATCGGTCTTTTTACAGTAGAATTATTTACGGTATAATATAATTGCACCACCTCATCGCCATTATAATTTCCAATATTTTTAATTGTTGCGGAAATTAAAATACTATCATTTGTAGTCTTCACTTTTAGTTTATCATATGTAAACTTGGTATAACTTAACCCATAACCAAAGGGATACAATACATCTCCTTTAAAATACATATACGTTCTACCATTAGACACCTCATAATCATCCATATCAGGTAAATCTGAAACCGACTTATAAAAGGTAAAAGGTAATCTACCCGCAGGGTTATAATCGCCGAATAACACATCTGCAATTGCAGTACCACCCGCTTCACCAGGGTACCATGCATCTACAATTGCAGGGACATTTTCATCCATCCAATTAATAGCCAAAGAACTACCTGCAACCAAAACAACAATTAAATTCTTATTCTCAGCATAAATCTCTTTTAAGTAATTAACCTGATCTTCTGGCAATTCTAATGAAGTTCTATCGCGACCTTCTTTTTCTATAGATTTATTAATACCCATTACGGCAATGACATAATCGCTCTCTTTGGCTACTTGTTTGTCTTCTTTATATAAATCGTCAGTTGTTGTAGGCACTTCCCAAAGCAATTGACAAATAGCGTCGCCTCCATTATCAAAGTACTCTAGTTTTATGGCGTATTTTTCTCCCGCCTTCATATCAATTTCGACCTGATCGGTAGTCATACCACGATTGTGCCATTCATCTACCACCAATTCGCCATTCAACCACATTCTAACACCATCATCAGAATTTACTCCGATTTTATACACTCCTGAGAAGTTAGGAGTTATATATCCGGACCAGCGCATAGATTTATGCCGGAAGTTGGTATAAGGATCTGGTGGGTTATTAACCGGGTCAAAATTCACTACTTTGTCTACACGTGTTTGTGGTGTACCCTCTAAGAATTTATCATCATAATATTCGCCGTACAAACCAGATTCACCAGTTTGGTCATTCACCAAATTTTCGGCTTCAATTAAATTTAGATTTCTAGCAGCCGTTTTCCATTTTACGTACGTAACCTCAGCATTATCGCCAACTTTATTTCTTATACCTTCTAAAGGAGATATGGGTTTAATTACCGGAAGACCACTATAGTCACCAAAAACAACCTGATTAGCATTAAAACCGACAACCGCAATTTTTTTAATATCATTTACATTTAAAGGCAAAATGTCATTTTGATTCTTCAACAAAACCATAGATTGTCTTGAAGTTTCCAATGCCAGTTCTTGATGCTTTTTAGAACCAATAACATCAGGAGAAATTTTGGTATAAGGGTTATTATCAACACTATCAAAAATTCCTAACTTAAAGCGAGCGGTTAAAACCCTTCTCACTGCCTTATCTATGTTTTCTTGAGAAACCAGCCCTTTTTCATATGCCTGCAGCAAGTAATCAGCATAAATATCATCTCCGCATTCCAAATCTAGCCCTCCTTCCAAAGCTACTTTAGCAGCCTGTTCTTTGGTCGTAACATACTTGTGCGATTTCTGAATATAAGTTGGCGCACCACAATCGCTCACAACATAACCCTCAAAACCCCATTCATCTCTTAGAACTGTATTTAAGAGCCAATTATTTGCTGTACTAGGCACACCGTTTAAAGCATTATAGGCGCTCATAATAGATTGTGCGTTTCCTTCTTGCACCGCTACTTTATAAGCAGGAAAATAATATTCTCGTAAAGATTTTTCTGAAATATTGGCATTGTAGGCAAACCTATTTTCTTCTTGGTTATTGGCTACAAAATGTTTTGGTGTTGATACTACCTTTAAATACGTATCATCATCGCCCTGTAATCCCTTGACAAAAGAAACTCCTATTCTACTTGTTAGATATGGGTCTTCACCATAAGTTTCTGGTGTTCTTCCCCAGCGTGGATCTCTAGCCATATTTATTGTGGGGGACCAAAATGTCAATAAATCGCTGTACACATTCTTTTGATCCTTGCCTTGGTTATAGAAATTCCATTTACCTCTAGCTTCATCTGAAATAGCCGTTGAAACTTGATGAATTAAATTTGGATTCCATGTTGATGCCAATGCCACAGCTTGTGGAAAAACAGTAAATCGGCCGCCTTTTACTACACCGTGCAAGGCTTCATTACCATGGTAATAATTCTCTACTTCTAATCTTGGAATTGCCTCTGCCGTAGATATCATCATAGATATCTTTTCTTCAATTGTTAGTCTCTTTATTAAATCGTTCACCCTTGTTTCTACAGGTAAATTTTGATTTTGAAACTCCCATTTATCTTGACTTTGACTTAAAACAGGCAATAAGCAAACAATTATCAAATACAAAAATCTCCTCTTCATTAATCTAGTTCTATGTTACACTCTGATTATTTTGATCTAGTTTATAGGCTTTGCTACCATATTCAAATTCAGCTCACCACTTTTTACAATATCTTCATGCCTTAAACTATTAGCTTCTAATAAAGCCCCATTAAACTCAGCTTCTGATACATAAAAATTAGCCTCACTATTATTGTTCGCTTTAATGGTGAACATGCCACCATTATAATAATCAGCATTCAATTTAATACGAACTTCGTCAAAGATGGGGCTTCCAATTTGGTATTCTGGGTTAGCCTCTGTACCACCGTTCATTTGAAAAAGACCGATCTTCATCAGTACAGCAAGACTGCCCATTAACCCTTGATCTTCATCACCGTTATAACCGGTGGATGGAGATAAGCCGCCAAAAACTGTTTTTGCCACTTTTCTTGACCACAGTTGGGTTAAATCTGGTCTATTTAATTGACTAAAAATAAAAGCAGTCTGTATAGAAGGTTGATTACCAAAATTGATTGGAATTCTGCTATACTCTGGATGCAACTCTACCGAATGCGAGGTACCGGCCGTAAAACCTAAAGTTTCAGCAGTTTCAAACTGTATATTCAACTTTTCAATTGCGGCATCTTGACCTCCCATTAAATTGGCTAAGCCTTTGATATCATGCGGAACAAACCATGTAGATTGCGCACCGTTAGATTCTATAAACCCATTTTCTGCTTGGTATGGATCATAATCCTTTTTCCATTTACCATCAACATCTTTTGGTCGCATCCACCCTATTTGAGTATCGAAAACATTTTTATAATTCTTAGACCTTTTCATGAAATAATCATAATCGTCTGTATGCCCCAATCTTTTTGCCAACTGAGCTAAAGTCCAATCTTGATACGCATATTCCATTGTTAAACTTGCCCCATCTTGATGGCTACCAAATTTACCTTCGGGAATAGGGTACGGAACATAACCTTGATTTATATAATATTTTAAACCACCGCCAACATTGGTTTCGTGCTCATAACCAGATTTCCCCATAATTCCGCTAGGCATATGATTCTTCTTTAAAGCTTTATAAACACCTTCTAAATCATCATTTAAAATGCCTTTTTGAATTGCCGATACCAGAAAAGGTGTAGTGCTTGCCCCTGTCATTACATATGTATAATTACCACCTGACGGTCCCCTTGGCACCAAACCACCATCTTTATAATACTGAAGTAAGGAATTTGAAAATTCATCCATAATTTCAGGATACACCAATCCCCAAAGTGTATTTAATGTCCATTGTGCACCCCAGAACGAATCTGAGTTATAATGATTAAATTTAGGGACACCCTTAGCATCTAATGGCAATTGCCCAACCCTTAACTTATCTCCTGTATTATCAGGATAAGCACCATTAATATCACTTATAATTCTACGTCCTTGCAACGCGTGCCATAAGTCTGTATAAAATCTTCTTTGATCTTGCTCAGAACCACCTTTTACATCTATTCTGCTTAACAGATTATTCCACTCTTTCTTTGCATCGCTTCTCGTTTCATTAAAGTCCCAATCGGGTAATTCAGATGCTATATTGATTGAAGCGTTGGTAACAGAGGTATAAGAAATACCAACTTTCATTAGCACATCGTTTTTATTTCGATCTAAACTAATTAAATAATTACCCGTTCGCTCATCTTTATCTAACGAAGATATTTCAGTGTTTAGTTCCACCTTAAAATAAGCGGTCATTGGTTTGGGTCTTCTATGTGTAGACTCCATAATTATATAACCGGACAGTTCATTTTCAGAAATTTGCTCTAAAAATCCATCTATGTTTTTACTTGGTCCTAAAAGTGTATTCAAATTAAAAAGAAGTCCTTTCTCCTCTTCGTTATCCGGATAAGAATAGTGATGAAAACCTACTCTTTTAGTACTGGTAAGCTGCGCTTTTATTTGATACCTCTCTAATTCAACCTTATGATAACCTGGTATCACTACTTCTGTTTCATGATTAAATTTTGAATAAAAATCATTAAAAATATCTTTTTTAGTTGTGTCATTAATGGTCACTGGCATAACCGAAATACCCGACATTTGCCAAGCATGAATATGACTAAAACCTTTAATCGTATCTGTCTTATATCGGTAACCACTACCCCAGGCACCTCCTATTTGCGTGTCTGGACTTAAATTGACCATACCAAACGGACGACTAGCAGAAGTGAAGTAAAACCACCTTGAATTCTCTGAATCTAATAATGGATAGACCTTAGCAGCATAATCAGTTCCTTCAACAACAACCTTTTTAGTTGTGCTAGGCTGCTCTTTACAAGAAACTAGAAACAAAAGCGAAATAGCCAGAAACGAAATGCTGTTTTTATATGTTTGAATAAATGTCATTAATTTCAATTTACAGGGTCATTTTAGTAAGATTAGCCTCTATTGCAGCTAACATATCATAAGTAGGAAAACCATTATTCTGCCTTCTATTAGCTATAGCGTACCAGTTTTTCCATTTGGTATCGATATCGCCAGAGCTTCTACGGTCAAAAACGATTTTAAGTTTGCTTTTTGCTGTTGGCAACAATGCAATTGCCTCATTCAGATACTTTTTATCTTTAGTAGTCTCATATTGTTTCTTCAATAGAGACATTTTATGAAGTTCAGTTTCAAAAGCTATTAAATCTGAGTATAACTGTGCAGGTAGTAGAATATATGATTGATAGAAGTTAGCGTCTCCATTTATTTTATCATACCCTAATTGTGCCTCTGAAAGTGATTTCTTTAAAACTTCTTTTACTTTTTTGGTATTCTCTATATCGCCAATTACACGATTATAATCATATGGAATTGGAGATTTACCTGGCCGCACTATCGGTGCATTAGAAAGATAAGATACAGCCTCCCTAATTTCCCATAAGTGTTCTACATAGCCTTTTCTACCTTCTTGCGCCTCATGCAATAATTTCATTGATGACACAGCATGTTTAGCAGCTTCGGTAGAAAAATACCGCTGTGTCCATGTGGTATAAAAATTGTCAGCATTAAAGTCTTTGGGGTTATAACACACTTGGCTATATGCCTCTAGATTCAATAGAAATGGTCTATAATTTTGTCCATTTACAAGACAATATTTATCGGCACCGTATTGCTGAAACATATCTTTCATAACCGACTCTACCTTTTCAGGATATGGATTATGTACGGTATGATTCAACCAATAACCTGCATGCATGTAAGTACCAAATTCATAGCTTTTGGTATCTTTTAATTCATGATCAAAAGTGCCAAAACCATGATCAGACCATACTACGGTCCAATCTTTTGGAGGGTTAAAGCCCTCATTAAACATCTCCATACCGTCACTATAACAAATGGCTACTTTAATAGCATCTTCGTTATATTTATCAACCAAGAGACCAAACTCTTTGTAAACTTCGTTGAAAACTTCAATTTTACTTTCTCCACAAGAGCTTTTATATTCCCAATCCCAAACTTGGTTTCTAGGTCTGAGAACAAAAATATCGGTCTTACTTAATGGTGTTTCTTCTAAATAATATTTCCAAGCCGTGAGCCAGTCTTCTCTATATTTAGACCAACAATCTGCCTTGTTCTCATCCATAGGATGTATTTGATAACCTAACTCAAAATCTACTTGAATTTTCATTCCTTTTGATTTGGCGTAGTCGATCATTTTATCCAAATATTCAATATCGATCTGGTAATTAGGGTTCAATTTTTTATACTCAGGTCTTACATAAAATTCTGGTCTACCTAGCATATCAAAAAATTGGATGGCGTTGTAACGTAGGCGTACCAAAGAATTGATCATCTCAGTATAACTTTCCCAATCGTACTCTAAAAGCTTACCCCTATAATTAGCAAGTTCATCGACATCATTTTCAAAATAAGCCAAGATCGGCACCTTTGGTGGTGCAATGGTTTTTGGGGTAAAATTGAAAACATCGACCAAAGTCTTTTTGCTCGGTAGTTTCCCCGTCCAATACTCTAATGGGTCAACTCCTAAAACTTCTTTGCTGTAATCGTAAACCGCATATTGTAGCCCTTCAACATCTGAACCGGCCAATACAATAACCTTTGTATTATTGGCATATGATTTCTTAGACCAAATACCACCACGTGGACCAGGATTTATGTTAGACAATTCCAAGCTATTCTTGGTTACCAATTCTGTAAGTATCGTATTTGAGTCTAGTGTTCCTAACACAAAAACAACTGTATTTTCAGGTATTATAGTTCCCTCTTTTACTATCTGGATTTCTTCTTCCAACACCTTTTCAAGGTCTGTTTTTAAGTCCTTAATTGTAGAAATCTCTACATCTGTAGCATTTTTACCTTGAATTAAGTAAATAGACGATTGCTGTTCTGCATCATTATTACAAGACATGCAGAACATAAGTAATAAGAGAAATGGTATTATTATATTTTTTTTAATCATTTGTTCAGGTCTTTCTATTACTAGAAATTTTGGGCATTTTTTATAAACACAGGTTGACAGCTATTCAGGTCTACAAATTAAATTATGATGATTAGGATATTCTTAGCCATTGGAATATGATAGCAAAGACTTTTAGATTAATGCTATAAAATCTGAATATTGCATGACACAGTTTTGTACCACAGTAAATCAACTTTATACATTGAAATAAAATCAATTATTGAGCTGAGTTCATTTCAGATAAACCAAATGAACTACATTTTAAAAAGTTTGCACTTATTGCACTTGATGTTAAATACAGGCAGGTTTATCACCCGCCTGTATCAACTTCAATTAAAACTAACTACTCAAATATTTAAAGCTTATTATACTATTTAGTACCCAGGGTTTTGAACTAAAGAACCATCTGATAATTGTAATTCATTAGCAGGTATAGGTCTTAATAAATGAATACTACTATCGAAAGCTCCGTGGTCTATTACTTGAGGGTTGTATAAATCTATACGTTCTTCTAACTTACCTGTTCTTTTAAGTACCGCCCATCTGTTTTCCTCGCCGGCAAGCTCAATAGCTCTTTCGTTTAAGATATCATCAATGGTAATTGAAGTATATTCATTTGCCACACCAGTAGCCCTTTCACGTACAATATTGATATGCGATAAAGCTGCCGCTGTATTGCTGGCACCTAAATAAGCTTCTGCAGCAAGCAGATGTGTACCAGCTACCCTAAAAACAAATGTATCTCTGGCACCATCTGTGTCTTCATTGAAATCTTGATCATCGAACTTTTTGAAAATCGGAAAATTAGTACGCTCAATGTTCAACGAGTATAAATAGTTAACTCCTGGCACATCATCTGGCAAACCAAAAAGATATTGATCTGGTTGATATACCCAATAACGATCTAAACGCTCTGCAAGCTCATCAGCATCTAATGCATTTTTTGGATAGTAAACGATAGTATCTCCTGCAACAATATTATCAGGACCATCTGGCTCATCACTATCAGCGATAATAGCGCGGTGAATAGTTGCATCTTCTCTTGTATCATTATCTGCGAACAGAGAATAAAAGAAAGGTGTAGGCATAGCATTAAAACCACTTACCCCATAAGGTGTTGTTGTTCTATTTACACCTGGATAGTTAAAAACCTGGTTCATAAATAATGAATGCTTGTTATTACTCTTATCCGCTGTAAGCCCACTAGTGCCATATTGTATGGCAAACAAGATCTCATCATTTTCTTGGTTATCATAATCAAACACCTCTCCAAAAGATTGGCTACGTATATCGTAACTACCAATTGCCTCTTCTGCAAGTGTAGCAGCAGTATTAAAATCCTCAGAACTACCTGCAGCGGTATATGCTCTTGTTAAATAAACTTGCGCCAATAAATGTTGTGCCGCTCTTTTAGAGAACCTTCCTGTACCAGGATCATCTAACAAAACTGGTATGGCCGCTTCCAAGTCCGTAATGATCTGTGCGTAAGTTTCTGCTTCGCTAGATCTTGCATAATCTGTACGTATGGTCTGTACTTCTTCTAACTCAATTACAACACCACCATATTGTTGAACCAAATTAAAGAAGGCCAAAGCCCTTAATGCCTGTGCTTGTGCAATACCATAATCTCTTTGACCCAAATTGGCATCACTCCAACTAATTTGTTCGGTATATCTACTAATTACGGTATTCGCCTTACTTATAACATTATAGTTATTAGACCATACAGACAAACCTTCACCTGAGTTAAGGTTGAAATAATCATTTGTTGCATTAAAGGCAAAGACCTCACTTTTACTTGCAAAAATATCAGTACCAAAGAATTGATAGGTATAATCACGATACACATCACGCAAACTACTGTATACCCCAACAACTAATTGATCAGCATTATTTTGGTCTATAAAATTCTCTGATGTAATATCAGAAAAAATATCTTCTTCTAAATAATCGTTACAGGCGTACGTTAGTGAGAGGGTAAGTGCCACTGCAACAACCTTTATGTTTTTATATAGTTTCATCTTTATTTTTTTTTAGTGTTAATACGCCAATTTTAACCCGAACAAAACTGTTTTAACCGAATACCCCATATTATAGGAATTCTGTAATCCTGTTTCTGGATCTGGACCCGCAAAATCTGTAAATGTAAACGGATTCTGTACATCTAATGAAAGACGTAGATTAGACATCTTAAATTTATCCAAAAGCTCTTGAGGGAACGAATACGCCAACCCTATATTCCCAATTCTCACATAAGACATATCTTCATAAAACCATGGGTAAGCAGATTCTCCATACTCTGGAGATGGGTACTTGGCATCTGGATTATTTGGTGTCCAATAATCTTGTTTTAAGCTATTGAATACAGCTTTATCTCCATTAAATGTGGCAAAATTTTGATGAAATTCTGAGTGTCCAAAAACACCTTGTCTTGTGTTTACCTGAACATTCATTTCAAAATTTTTGTAATTAAAAGTGTTGGTCATACCCGCAATCCAATCTGGAGATTGTGAACCAAGTACTCTTTTATCATCTTGATTAATTACACCATCGTCATTTTGATCAACATACTTATACTGACCTGGTAATAGACCAAAAGATTCTGCTTCTGCCGCTTCATCTATTTGCCAAATACCATCTACCTCATAATCAAAAGTAGCATCGATTGGTGCACCAACTTGTAATACCCCGTTCAATCTAGAATCAGTACCTACCAAAATTTGTTCAATACCATCAAAAAGTTCTATAATCTCATTATCGTTCTTAGTAAAGTTAAAATTGGTACGCCATGAAAAATTATCTGTTCTTACGTTTACCGTATTCAAGGTAATTTCCACACCTTTATTTCTAACGGATCCAAAATTACCTATCGTTCCAGAATCACCGAATCCGGTTACAAAAGATAATTGGCGGGCAAGAATACTACCTTCTGTTTCCTTGTTGTAATATTCAAAACCAAAATTAATTCTGTTATTAAATACCGAAAGATCAAGACCAAAGTTATACTCCTTTGAAACTTCCCAAGTCAAATCTGCATTTGAAAGACCTGCTACAGATTTACCAATGCTAAATTCATCTCCAAATAAATAACTCTCTTGAGATAGGAATGCTAATGAGCTGTAAGGGTTTACCGTTTTATCATTACCTGACTCCCCATAACTTAAACGTAATTTTAAGTTGCTTAACCAATCTACATCCTTTAAAAAGGTTTCTTCACTTGCCTTCCAAGCAAAAGCTGCTGATGGAAAAAATGCCCATTTATTACCTTCAGATAGTTTTGAAGACCCATCATACCTACCAGTAAATGTAAATAGGTACTTATCTTGTATATTATAATTTAAACGACCGGCGAAAGAAGCCAATGTTTCTTTTTCATAGAAACTACCATAATCATTTGGCACATCTGATCCCGCCTGTGTATTAAAAAACAAGTAAGCATCCGTATCAAAATCCCTAACCTGAATATTACTTCCCTCAGGGTTTGAGTAGTATAAAGAATTAATTAAGGTTGTTTTAAGGTTGTGCCCTTCCGCAATATCAAAATTAAAATCTACAATATTATCCCATGTGTAAGAAGTATCAAAACCAGATTCATAGTAAGAACGTATTCTTGATGGATCGTTTCTAGATGATTTTGTCAATAAACCACGGTATTCACCAAAACGTTGAGAACTAATATTTGGAGAAAATTGTGTCTTAAAATTGATCCAATCATTTGGCTTATAGTTAAAGAAAACATTTGCAATAACATCTAAAGACCTATTGTTAACTCTCCAAGCTCCTTCTGCATCATAAATTGGATTTACAAACCTTAAATCTTGATCATCCGGAAAAAGAATAGGCTCACCATTTTCATCAAACGGATTTACAGTTGGCGCTAAACGTAATGTACTTCTAAACAATTCTCTACTGCCTTGCTCTCTTTCTGATAGTGCCAAATATGTTTTAATACCAACGGTAACTTTATCAGATACTTTTTTGGATAACGAAGCGCTAATATTATACCTTTCAAATTCCTCAATGCCCATTACCCCTTCATCATGCAAATAACCAATAGAGCCATTGTACACTAAACCATTACTACCACCTGACATACCTACGGTATGGCTGGTCTGCAATCCAGATTTTCTAAAAAGATCCATCCAATCCGTATATCTACCATTAGCAACATTAGATGCTTCTTCGTTAGATGATTGAATTTCTGTAGATCTATCTACCGCTATATTATTATAAGATGCAACAGTTCTATCTGTCCCTTGCCACTCACGTGCTCTTAGTACATCATCAACAAACGCAACATATTCAGAACCTGAGTACAGTTCTGGTACATTGGTTGCCGATCTAAGACCAAAAGAAGAATCATAGGTAAAAACAGTTTTGCCTTCAATACCACTTTTAGTAGTAATTATAACAACTCCGTTTGCTCCTCTAGAACCATAGATCGCAGTTGCAGAAGCATCTTTCAAGATATCCATCTGCTCAATATCGGCAGGGTTAAGAACACTTATATCATCAAAAAATATACCGTCTACAACAAATAACGGTTTAGAAGGATCGTCTTCTAAATTATCACTAACACCGTCACGTTCACCTCCTTGGTTCGCGGTAATAACAGTATTACCTCTTATCTTAATAGATAAAGGTGCACCAGGTTTAGAGTTCAACGTTCTAACATCCACACCCGCAATACGACCTTGAATTGCCTGACCTAAGTCCGTTTTTCTTTGTTCCGTAAGTGTTTTACTATCCACAGAGGCAACAGCACCTGTTAAATCACTTTTCTTCACAGACCCGTAACCAATAACTACAACTTCATCTAGTTGCGCAGTATCTTCTGTCATGGTAACCGATAAATTAGGTTGCCCTGAATACGTGACATCAACAGACTTATAACCTAAATAAGAGATGCTAAGTACATTTCCGTCCTCTACTGAAATACTAAAATTTCCATCAAAATCGGTCACGGTTCCATTTGATGTTCCTTTTACTACAACAGATGCTCCTGGAATTGGCATACCTTGGTCATCTGCCACCGTACCTGTAACGCTACTCTGCGCCAATAATACAGATGACATGCCCAATAAAAGGAATACCATTAATAGTTTAAGTTTTTTCATTTTTTTATTGTTAAGTTAATTGACTACTAATGTATTGTTAAGACCTTGTTAATGAATGGACATATTCATCGAAAATATGGACAATGGATAAAAATTCATTTATTTTTAAATTAATAATCACACAAAAATTGAATTAAAATTTTACATAATTCACATATTCGAAAGAATAAAAATCACATATTTTTATATTTTAAGGAATAACACACTTTAACATTTAGAGTAAAAAATCCATGCTTTTTATTAAAATGTCCATCCATAAAAACAATAACCGCAGTACTTTGTTAAACCATTCTAAACCAATATATCAATGATGAAAAATTTCTTATCAAACCTTAAATTATTAGCAGTAATAGCTATCCTATTATTAATAGGTTGTACCGAAAGTCCAAAAGACGATACCCCATGGGTCAGTCTTTTTGACGGAGAAACCTTAAACGGATGGCATAAATTAGGTGGAGATGCCACTTATGCCGTAAAAGATAAGGCCATAGTGGGCACCACTACGCATAATACACCCAATACATTTTTAACTACTGATAAAATGTATACCGACTTCATATTAGAATTAGATTATAAGGTAGATTCTTCCATGAACTCAGGTATACAAATTAGAAGTAATAGCATACCAACTTATAGAGACGGAAGAGTTCATGGCTACCAAATTGAGATAGACCCCTCTGACAGAGCATGGAGCGGTGGTATTTATGATGAATCTAGACGTGGTTGGCTTAACCCAATGACAGATAATCCAGCAGCTCAAAAGGCTTTTAAACAAAACGAATGGAACCATTATCGCATTGAAGCTATTGGAGACACTATTAAAACATGGGTAAATGATGTACCTGCTGCCTATTTAATAGATGACAAAACATCAGAAGGATTCATCTGCTTACAAGTTCACAGCATTCATGATGACCAAAAAGCAGGTACCGATATCATTTGGAAGAACGTAAGAATCCTTACTGATAGTGTTTCTAAATATTCAAGAAGTTCTCCTTTAGATCCTATTATCACTAAAAATCAATTGACCATCGATGAAAAGAAAAATGGATGGAAATTACTTTGGGACGGGAAAACAACTAATGGTTGGCGAGGTGCCAAATTAGAAGAATTTCCTGAGCAAGGATGGAAAATTGAAGATGGTGTTTTAAGCGTTCTTTCTTCTGGAGGAGCTGAATCTGCTGCAGGTGGTGATATTGTTACCACAGATCTTTATGAAGATTTTGAACTGAAAGTAGATTTCAAACTAACACCAGGAGCCAACAGTGGTATTAAATATTATGTAGATACCGAAATTAACAAGGGCGAAGGATCTTCCATAGGTTTGGAATATCAAATACTGGATGACAATCTCCATCCCGATGCCAAAAAAGGAAACCATGATGGTAGTAGAACAGTTAGTTCTTTGTATGACTTAATAAAAGCCGATGTTAATAAACCTATCAAACCAATTGGAGAATGGAATACAGCTTACATTATTTCCAAAGACAATCAAGTTGAGCATTGGTTAAACGGGACAAAAGTTCTTGAGTATGAAAGAAAGAGCGATGCCTTTAGAAAACTTGTATCTGAAAGCAAATACGCTAAGTGGCCCAATTTTGGCGAATTGGGCAAAGGTCAGATTCTACTTCAGGATCATGGAGACCTAGTATCCTTCAAAAATGTAAAAATTCGTGAAATCAGTAATACAAAAGAATAAATACAATGAGTTCAAACAGAAGAAATTTCATTAAAAAAACGGCTCTTGGTGCAGTAGGCGCTACAATAGCAAGTACTACTGCAAATGCTATGTCTGCAAAGAGCTATTCTAAAATAATAGGTGCAAATGATAGAATAAATGTAGCAATACAAGGTTTAGGCAGGAGGTATGGTGCCTATATACCCGCAATTGCACATAAGCAAAATAATATTGAGCTAAAATATTTGTGCGATGTCATGAAAAGTCAGCGAGAAAAAGCTGCCGCTAACTTGGCTTCAAAAATCAACTATAAGCCAAAACTAGAAAATGATATTCGTAAAATTTTAAACGATAAAGACGTGGATGCCATTTTCATGTCAACACCAGATCATTGGCACACACCAGGTGCCTGTATGGCCATGCAGGCTGGCAAACATGTTTTTTTGGAAAAACCTTGCAGTCATAACCCTAAAGAAGGTGAATTGGTGGTGGCTTATCAAAAAAAGTACAACAAAGTGGTGCAAATGGGTAACCAACAGCGCTCATCACCAGAATCACAAGAAATTATCAAAGAAATTCACAACGGTATTATTGGTGATGTCTATAAAGCAACAGCTTTTTACTTAAGTGCAAGAGGTCGTGTTCCTCACCAAACGAAAGCTAATCCGCCAGAAGGTTTAGATTGGGACCTTTTTCAAGGTCCTGCACCAAGAAGAGCCTACACAGATAACACTTGGGATTATAATTGGCATTGGTACGGTTGGGATTTTGGTACGGCCGAGATGGGTAATAATGCTACTCATGAACTTGATATTGCACGTTGGGCATTAGGTGTTACATATCCAGAATATGTATCTGTTGATGCTGGTAAATATCATTATAAAGATGATGGTTGGGAAATGTATGATACCATGGAAGCTACTTTTAAATTTGCAGGCAACAAGACCATAAAATGGGATGGTAACAGTAGAACAGGTTATCATAAATATGGAAATAAATATGGTAGAGGTACTATAATTGACGGTTCTGAAGGTACAGTATACATTGACCGTGGTGGATATAAGCTTTTTGACCTTAAAGGTGGGCTTATCAAAGAAAATCTTTCTTCTGGCGAAGAAGCCGGTACCGCTCTTGGTGGCGGTGGTGATATGTCTACGTTACACACTGTAAACTTTTTTGATACTATCAGAGGTAAAGCAGAACTAACATCCCCTATTGATGAAGGAGCTATTAGTCAAATGTTAACACATTATGCCAATATAGCTTCTAGAATTGATGACTCTTTTGAAATTGATGAAACTACAGGACGCATATTTAATAGAGAAGCTATGAAATTATGGTCTAGATCCTATGAGCCAGGCTGGGAAATTAAAGATGTTTAATTTCTCTTTTAAAATAAATAATCTAAAATGTAATTATTCTTTTTAGCTGGAGAAAAATTATGTACTCGTATTTCTACATTTAGTTATTAGACTAGATACTATGTTGAACTAGCATAGTATCTGGTTCTAATCATCATATCCAACTTACCGAAAACACTATGAAAAAGCATATTTATTTATGTCTTACATTACTATCTATATCTATATCTCAAGCTCAAAATAACCTTGGGGATATTGACTTGAGAACAACAGGTATTAAACCTGCAAAGGTCGATAAATTAGATGATGAGAGTTACTTAATAGATTTTGGAAAAGCATTTTTTGGCACCGTCCAGTTAAGCAGTACTATAGGGCAAGTAGATTCACTGGTTGTACATTTAGGTGAAAAACTAAATAAAGATAATAGAATAGACAGAAATCCGGAAGCCACAATTAGATATCAAAAAGTAGTTTTAGCAAATTTACCAGCTAACCAAATAATTAAGTTAAAACTAACACCTGACAAACGAAATTCAACCGGAGCTGCTATTTTATTGCCTGATAGTATAGGTGCGGTTATGCCTTTCAGATATTGTGAGATAGAAAATTTAAAAATTCCATTTAAAAAATTATCAGTACATCAAAGTGCATTGCACAATAAATTCAATGACAATGCCAGTACATTTTCATCATCGAATAAAATATTAGACTCCATATGGCAACTTTGTAAACATACGATTAAGGCTACAAGTTTTACAGGTTTATATGTTGATGGTGATCGTGAGAGAATTCCTTATGAAGCAGACGCCTACATAAATCAATTAAGCCATTACAGTGTAGATAGTCTATACAATATGGCCAGAAGAACAAATGCATACTTTATTGAAAACCCTACTTGGCCAACGGAGTGGTTATTGCACACCGTACCCATGTTTTACACAGATTATATGTATACGGGCGATTTAAAACCCTTACAAGAGCATTATGAAAATCTAAAATTAAAAACCTTAATGGATTTAGAACGTGCGGATGGACTAATTAGTTCTTCTTCACCTAACCTGAATAAAGAGTTAATTCAAAAACTAGGCTTTAAAAAATCAGATACAAAAATAAAAGACATCATTGACTGGCCACCTGCACAGAAAGACACAGGATGGGAACTTGCCACTGCAGAAGGTGAAAGAGATGGTTATGAAATAGTACCAGTAAATACTGTGATTAACTCCTTCTACTATTATAATCTAAAATTGATGAGTGAAATAGCCGCTTTTTTAGGTAAAGAAGAAGATGTTAATTTTTTTAATAAGAAAGCAGGTATTATAAAATCTGTTATCAACACTTTATTCTTTGATGAAGAAAAAGGGTACTACATAGATGGAGAAGGTTCTACTCATTCTTCTTTACATGCCAATATGATGCCCTTAGCATTTGGTATTGTGCCACAAAATTATAAAAAATCAGTTACAGATTTTATCAAAACCAGAGGTATGGCATGCAGTGTATACGGGTCTCAATATTTACTGGAAGGATTATATAATAGTAATGAAGCCCAATATGCACTAGACTTAATTACAGAAACTGAAAACGATAGAAGTTGGTGGAATATGATTCAAAATGGCGCAACCATGACTTTAGAAGCTTGGGATGTTAAGTACAAACCGAATTCTGATTGGAACCATGCCTGGGGCACCGCACCCTTAAATATTACTACAAGATATATGTGGGGTATAAAACCAAAAATAGCGGGTTTTAAGGTAGCCGAAATAAAGCCACAACTGGCTGACTTAACTTTTTCTAAAATACAAGTCCCTACCAAAAATGGAGTTATCATAGCAATTTTCAAAAAAGATAATAATGCCCATAACTATACCATTACAATACCAAACAACATGACAGCAGAATTTACAGTTCCCCCAAATTTTATGCTAATTGAATTTAATGGTCAAAAGCTAAAATCAACAAATAACCTCATCCATCTAAAAAGTGGTAATCATACAATTAAATTAAAACATTAATAACATGAATCTATTCAATATTGACAGTAAAGTAATTTTAATAACAGGCGGAGGCGGAATTCTTGGTGGTGAAATGGCCAACTATCTAATACAAAATGGCGCTACAGTAGTTATTTTAGATTACAAAGAAGATATCGTCAATAATGCAATAACAAAACTTAAAAAGAAAGGAGATAACGTATCTGGTTTTGTATGTAATGCTTTAGATGAGCAAAGCTTAAAAAACGTTTCAGACAAAATAATGGCTCAATATGGGAAAATTGATATCCTAATAAATGCTGCAGGCGGTAATATGCCCGGTGCCACTATTGGTGAAGACCAGACTATTTTTGATGTCAACATAGACCACTTTAAAAAAGTGGTAGACTTAAACCTATTTGGCAGCATTCTACCAGCATTGGTTTTTGGTAAAGAAATGGCAAACAATAAACAAGGTGTTATTATAAACATCTCCTCTATGACTGCGCAAAGTGCAATAACTAGAGTGGTTGGTTACTCTGCATCTAAAGCTGCTATAGATAATTTCACCAAATGGTTATCGGTAGAACTAGCAACTAAATTTGGTGAAGGTTTACGTGTAAATGCAATTGCTCCAGGGTTTTTTATAGGAAATCAAAATAGAAATCTTTTAATTGATCAAGAAACTGGTAATTTTACAGATAGAGGCGATACTATAATACAAAATACTCCCATGAAAAGATTTGGTGAAACAGATGAATTAAATGGTACTATTCATTATTTATGTGCTGAAGCATCAAAATTTGTAACAGGTGTAGTTGTCCCTATTGATGGAGGTTTTAGTGCTTTTAGTGGAGTTTAATAAATTATAACAAAGAAAAATGGAACAAACATGGCGTTGGTACGGACCAAACGATCCCGTATCATTATTAGATATTAAACAAGCAGGTGCAACAGGTGTAGTAAGTGCATTACATCATATACCTAATGGTGTAGTGTGGTCTGTAAATGATATTATGGAGCGTAAGAATATAATAGAAGCAGCAGGTTTAACTTGGTCTGTTGTAGAAAGTGTTCCTATCCACGAACAGATCAAGACCCAAAATGGTGATTATAAGACTTACTATGAAAATTACAAACAAACACTCACAAATTTAGGAGAATGCGGTATAGATACGGTTTGCTATAACTTTATGCCGGTACTTGATTGGACCAGAACCAATTTAGATTTTGAAATAGAAGACGGTTCTACAGCTCTTAGATTTGAAGCTGATGCATTTGCAGCCTTTGAATTATACCTACTAAAAAGACCAGGTGCAGAAAACACATATACAGACGCTCAGAAATCTGCCGCTAAAATATATTTTGATCAACTTACCGAAGAAGGAAAGAAAAAGTTGATAAGCAATATTATTGCAGGGTTACCAGGGGCTGAAGAAGGTTATTCGTTAGAAGAATTCAATGCTATTTTGGCTACTTATGATGCTATAGGACCAAAAGAACTAAAAGAACATTTATTCGAGTTTTTATCGGAAATTATTCCGGTTGCAGAAAAATCAGGTATACGTATGTGTATTCATCCAGATGATCCACCTTTCCCTATTTTAGGCTTACCACGCGTTGTAAGTACAGAGCAAGATATTGTTGACCTTTATAAAGCAGTGGATAGCCCAAACAACGGATTAACTTTCTGTACAGGTTCATTTGGTGTTAGACCGGATAATGATTTACCAGGCATGGTAGAACGCTTAGGTAATCGCATTCATTTTATCCATTTACGTAGCACACAACGCGATGCTGATGGAAATTTTCATGAAGCCAACCATTTAGAGGGAGATGTAGACATGTACGGTGTTATGAAAGCTTTAATCAAAGAGCAGGATAAAAGAAAAGCATCTGGTCGTAAAGATACCAGAATGCCTTTGCGCCCTGATCACGGGCACAAAATGCTAGATGACTTGAGAAAGAAAACCAACCCTGGGTATTCCGGTATTGGCAGACTAAGAGGCTTAGCCGAATTAAGGGGCTTGGAATTAGGTATTAGAAAAAGTATGTAATCAGTTTAGATTAATTATCAAGTGCTTGAAGTTCTTTTTCTGTAAATTCCATACCAGAAGAAGACTTCACACTTCTTAATTCTTTTATACGATTGGTGCTTAACCTTTTCGGTTTATCAGAAAAAGCATTGGTTACGTATGATATTATATTGGCTATATCCGTATCTGTTATAGTTTCATTTCTAATAAGACCAGGCATTGCTAAATTAATATTATAAACTTCACCATTTACATGCACAGGACCCTCAAGTCCATGTAAAATTATAAGGGCTAGTCTCTCTGTATTTTTAACATGTTCAGAATTCATTAAAGGAGGTGCTAAACCTTCAATTCCCTTACCACCGGCACCATGGCAAGATGCGCAAATCTGAAAAAACATTCGAGCACCACTTGTACGTGTATCTTCAGTAGTTTTCTCAGTTGTAAAAATAGCATTCATCTTATCCACTTTTTTATCTGAAATAGTTCTTGCCAGTTTGTTTACAAAAGGGGTATGTTTTAGGCTATCCATAACAATAGCATTGGCATAAATATCAGAATCAACAGCGCCTAAACCTGAAATTACAGCCTCTACGATGGTTATATTGTTTTCTCTTCTATTTAAAATTTCCATCATTAATGGTAAAAAATGATCTTCATCAATCTTGATCCAACTACCTAATGAACTACCTAAATAAAGATCCAAACTAATAGTATCACGCTCCAAAACAGTTTTAAATATTGATATAGCTTCTTCTACATTTTCTTTGGTTGCAAATCCTTTTAAAAGTAAAAGAGCATGAGAGGCTACATTTTCATCACTTCTTATGATAACCTCTGTCAAAAATTCAAATGACAATGCTTTCCAACCTTCAAGCACGTACAATGCATGAATTTGACTTAATGGCTTTTTAGTATTCAATGCAATTTCTTTTACTTCATCAATTACAGCATTAAATTTTTTAAAGATTAAATAATGCTGGGCACGGTCGCGAACCCAACCATTATCGTTCAATAATAACTTTACCAATTCACTACCGTTCAAACTATTAAAGTCTGGTGTAACATTCACCTCAGCATTTTCATGGGATACTTTTAAGATTCTTCCAAAATTCACAATAGTATCTAATTCCTTTGCTTTCGCATTATCCCTTAAATATGGACTCATATAAGCATGATGACCAATCATACCTCTATGCATATCAACAACATACATATTTCCATCAGGTCCATTTTTTAAGCTTACCGGTCTAAAGCCTTCATCTGTAGACGTAATAAATTCTTTCTTTTGCCAGGCTTGTTGTGCAATGGTAGAATCTCCAGTAAAATTTAAAAGCACTCGCTTAATTAAATTACCTTCAGGAATACAGACAAAAACATTTTCGTCATATGACTCGGTAAACTTACCACCTCTATAAACCAGCGGACTACAAGCAGCTGTAGCATTAACTAAAATACTATCCGCATTTAGCACTCCCTTTGCGTACCCCCTATTTACAGACCCTGCAAAAGCCGGATACACTCTTTGATCATTGGTAAGAAGTTTATCAACACTTGCGTTAGGGGTAAAATACTTATTTTCTATTACGGTATTAGGCAGCACATAATCTCCCAACAAAATTCTTGAATTGTCATTGTAATAAAGCCTACCAAAATTATCATGGGTAATACCCCATTGCCCTCTAAAGGTAGTAGGTTCCTTTTTCCATACCCCGTCAATTCTTCTATACCTGAAATTAGACTTTGCATTGTAAATCCAATTATCAATATTCAATTCCAATCCGTTTGGTTGATGCTCTGGGTTTCCTTCAACCGCATAAATAGAATCGACCATAACTTTATTTACCGGTTTATCGTCTTCTATATCAACAAACCATAAATACGGAGGCTCAGCATATAGTAAACCACCATATACATGTGCCAGAGCACGAGGCATCACCAAGCTATCCATAAAAATTTTTGAATGATCCGCAATTCCGTCTTCATCCAAATCTTCAAGAATTATAATACTACCGGTTGGATCTTCTTCACCAGAACCTTGTAAATCATTCATATAACCGGGCATTTGAGCAACCCAAATTCTATCCTTTGCATCAAAATCTATAGCAACGGGAGCCTTTAACAATGGCTCAGCTGCTAAAACTTCTAAATTAAAACCATCTTCAACAGTATAAGGTTCTAAAGAAACTTGAGTCTCTTTAAAGCTGGTTTGACAAGAAATTAAAAGACAGAAAGTGATAAGAAAACCAATATGAATAATACGCATGAAAACTAATTATGTAAATAGCGAACTTTATATTTTAGATAGAAAAAAATCACCAAAAACTAGGTAAAATCCGACCACTAAAATCAGTTTTAAAGTTAGGTAATCGATTACAAAAAACAGTTAAAACAAATCGATATTAACTATTTTTTGTAATCAAGATAAATTTCCAAATTATACACCGGAAAATGATGTGAAACCACCATCAACATCAAAAATGCTCCCTGTAACAAAGCTTGAAGCATCACTAAGCAGATAATGTACCATCCCATTTAATTCTGACGCATCTCCAAAACGACCCATTGGGGTATTTTTAATGATACTATTTCCTCTTTCGGTAAATGAACCGTCTTCATTGGTAAGTAAGCGTCTATTTTGATTTCCTATGAAAAACCCAGGCGCAACTGCATTAACCCTAATTTTATCTCCATGTTTAGACGCTAATTCATTTGCCATCCACTTGGTAAAAATATCAACAGCACTTTTTGCCATGGAATATCCAAGAACTCTAGATATGGTTTGTTTTGCAGCCATTGAAGAAATATTCACAATAGAACCATAACCTTGTTCTACCATTAATTCACTTAAAACTATGGTAGGTATAACGGTACCAAATAAATTAATATCGACTACTTTTCTGGTATCGCTCATAGCAATGTCTCTAACAGTCTGATCTGGTTTTACGGTTGCCCCTGGTATATTACCACCCGCAAGGTTTACTAGTCCGTCCAGATGACCGAAGTCTTCTTTAATTTTATTTTTTAACTCAATAAGCTCATTTTCGTCCATTACATCGACCTTGAAAATAAATGTACTTTTTGGAACCAGTGTATTTAACTCCTTCTGTTTGTCCTTTAATTTATCTTCAGACCTACCTAACAATAAAACTTTAGCACCATTCTCTACCAAATATTTGGCAATAGAACCACCCAAGGTTCCCGTTCCGCCAGAAAGGGCATAATTTTTATCTTTCAAGGATAATAATTCGTTCATTTATTATGTATTTATTTAGTTGTAATTATAATTTAAAAAATAATAACTCGCTATTTGATTAGACAATTTATATTGTGATGCCAAGTTAAGAGAATTATGAAAAACTATCTCTAACCTTACCTCTATTATAACTTTTACATACGGTATTATTAACCATAAATATGATTGACAGCGTATTTTGGAAGTACAACTAGTTTTTGAGTCTCATAAATGTCAAAAAATGACTCTCTTTATTTTTAGTATGATGAATATACTTCAATTACACCATTGAAAAACAACCTTTTATTAGCTAATATTATCAGAATGATAAAACTTAAGAATAACCCACAATTATCACAAATTTACTCGGGGATATCTATAGTGCCCCTTTAACTTTGCAAGGACAATTTTGGACTGTGAAGAAGGCAATTTTATTTATGATCATTAGTACGTTTTCATTTAGTTTAATGAATTCGTTTATAAAATATCTAGAACATATTCCCACCTTTGAAATTGTATTCTTCAGAACCATAGGTTCCCTAATTTTAGGAACAACATATATACTAGTAAAAGGCATTCCTATATTAGGCAACAACCGTAAGTTTATGATATTTAGAGCTCTTGCAGGTTTAACCGCAATGAGTTTGTTTTTTATGTCCTTAAAATATTTACCTGTGGGCACAGCTGTATCACTTAGGTATCTGGCTCCTATTTATGCGGCTGTATTTGCTGTTTTTCTGCTTAAAGAAAGATTAAAACCTATTCAATGGTTTTTATTTTTATTTGCCTTTGCCGGTGTTCTAGTATTAAAAGGCTTTGATAACACTATAAATACCACCGGTTTATTATTGGTATTGGCAGCATCTGTTTTCAGCGGGTTAGTATATGTACTGATTAGAAAAATAGGAAACGGTGATCACCCGTTAGTCATCGTAAATTACTTTATGTTCACAGGTACTATAATAGGAGGTATTTTAAGTATTAAAGATTGGGTAAACCCTATGGGAATTGATTGGTTGTTATTATCGAGCTTAGGTCTATTCGGTTTTTTTGGTCAAGTATTCATGACAAAAGCTTTTCAGATTGCCAAGACTAATTTAGTTGCCCCTTTAAAATACATAGAAGTAATATTTACCATTTCCGTAGGTATTTTTTGGTTTGGAGATATTTATTCTCCTTGGAGCTTATTAGGCATAGTTATGATTATTACCGCATTAATTGCCAACGTAATAATAGGGAAGAAATAAAACCCACTAGATCAGAAATAAAAATAGCTGCCAATTACAATGAATTGACAGCCTATAGTTATGGTCAGAAATTTCAATTATCTACGAGCAGTATCTTGCTCAGCCAAGCTATTATTTACATCTTTCAATGAATTAACAATAACCACATTAACCTCTCTTTCAATTTCTTCAGAATAGTTGAAGTAATAAATAGTAGAAAAAAGCAGCGCTAATGCTATTAATAGGTTAGCTATCATTTTAGAATCAAAAAAGTTCTCTTGGTTATTCATCGCTCTTCATTTAAATATTCTATGAATATAGAGCATCTTAAATTAATTAACAAATTTTTAAGAAATGGATTTTTTCCTAACCTCCTACAAATTAGCAACATAACAATTTACCTTACTGTAATTTCAATTATATTAACTTATAATTAACTGATTTGCAAATGTTTAAATCGTTTTTGAATCAAAATTACTTTGGATAACAACAATCAAAACTTTCAATTCTATTTAATTTTGAAGTATTGAAATTATAATTACTAACACATAAAATTAGAACAAATGAAAATTTTAAAAACAATAACAGCAGCAGCATTTTTATTTTTAGCTGTGGGTGTAAATGCACAAAGTACTAAGGATAAAAAAGTGATAAATGATGCTGATAAAGCGAAAGAGAAATTAATGACAATGGAAGTTGGCTTAGACCAATTCTTCAACAATTCTGCAGGATATGTAATCTTTCCGAATGTAGGTAAAGGTGGTTTTATCATAGGCGGAGCATCAGGTAATGGTGTGGTGTATGAAGATGGAACAAAAGTAGGTATGGCAGACTTAAAAAAATTAAGTGTAGGCTTACAAGCAGGTGGACAAGCAATTACAGAAGTGATATTTTTTGAAACTCCGGATGATCTAGCTGAATTTAAAGATGGGGATTTTGAATTCTCTGCAGAAGCTTCTGCCGTAGCATTAAAATCAGGAATTGCAGTAAATGCTAAGTATAGAGATGGTGTTGCCGTATTTGCTTTACCAAAAGCAGGATTAATGGCAGATGCATCTGTTGGCGGACAAAAATTTGATTACAAGCCAATGATGAAATAATTCATCACCACATAATATAAAAAAAGCCACCCAATTGGGTGGCTTTTTTGTTTCGTATTTTAACCATTAGCAGTAAAGCCAGGGTAACACGTCATGCCCCCATCTACGAAAATGGTCGTTCCATTTATATATTCAGATTCATCTGAAGCTAACCAACTGGCTACACTACCAATATCATCTGGCACTCCTATTTGCTTGTACGGTATTAATTTCAACATACCGTCCCTACCCTCTTGTGTACTCCAAACATCTTTATTGATATCCGTTTTAATAGCGCCAGGAGCAATAGAATTACATCTTACTTTATCCGGACCATATTCTTGACAAATGGTTTGCATTAACATGACCAATCCGCCTTTAGAAGCTGCGTAGTTTGCATGACCCGCCCATGGAATAACCTCATGAACAGAACTCATATGAATAAGTTTGCCTAATGATTTAGATATTTCTGGGCGCATTCCTCTTCTCTTAAATTCAAGAATAGCCTCTTTTGCACAAAGAAACTGTCCTGTCAAGTTTACATCTATCACTCTTTGCCAATCCTTTAATGGCATTTCATGTAGCGGATGATCTAACTGCAGACCAGCATTGGCAACACAAACATCTACCGTTCCAAATTTAGCCACCGTTTTTTTAAACATGTCCTTTACGTCATCTTCTTTGCTTACATCACATTTTACAACTATAGCATTACCGCAATCAGAATTTTCACTGATCCAATGTGCAACATCTTCCGCTTCTTCCTTACTACTATGATAATTAACTACAATATTAGCACCTTCCATTCCCATTGCCTTCGCAACCGCTTCGCCAATACCGTCACTAGAACCAGTAACAATACAGGTTTGGCCTTCTAATCTTTTATTTGGTTTTTGCATAATGTTTCTTTTTTATGGCTAAATATATTCCGTAATCAGGGTTTTAATTATCGCAATAACCTAAATTACTAGCACAACGTTTCTAATAAAACTTAAACATACTGAAGAAAAGCTTGGTAAAAAGAATTACTCCTTTTACATCTCAATTACTTAGTAGAAAATTTGAAAGTTGTTCTAGTAGTATACGTTTCTCCCGGAATAAGAGTAGTACTAGGAAAATTAGGTTGGTTAGGAGAATCAGGAAAATGTTGTGTTTCAAAACAGAATCCGCTTCTTTTTTTATATGGCTCTCCATTAGGTGTGGATAATGTTCCATCTAAAAAATTACCGGTATAAAACTGCATACCCGGTTGATCTGTTAGTACTTCCAATACCCTACCAGATGCAGAATGATAAGCCTTAGCAACGGAGCGATAGCCCTTTGATACATTATTTAAAACCCAACAATGATCAAACCCTCCTCCTATTTCAATTTGCTTGTGATTGTTTTTAATAGCATCATCTACCAAACGAAATGTTCTAAAATCGAAAGGTGTATGCTCTACAGCTGCTAATTCACCTGTTGGTATAAGTGAATTATTCACCGGAACAAATTTATCGGCATCAATACGAACTTCATGATCTAAGATTAATTTTGAAAAGTCGCCCGATAAATTAAAATAAGAGTGATTTGTTAAATTGACCACGGTAGTTTTATCCGTTATTGCTTTATAATCAATATCTAAACTATTATCACTATTTAAAGTGTAGGTAACCGTAGTTTGCAAATTTCCTGGAAAACCTTCTTCCATATCGGCACTTAAATAAGACAATTTTAAAGAAACAAAGCTGGCTGATTCTATCACCTCCTCTACATTCCAAACCACTTTATCAAAGCCTATTAAGCCTCCATGTAAGCTATTGTCTCCGTTGTTTTTTGCCAATGAATATACTTCTCCTTCTAAACCAAACCTTCCATTGGCAATTCTATTCCCGTAACGACCAACTATTGCACCAAAGAATGGGTTTTCATTTTCGTATAATTTTAAATTGGCAAGAGAAAGAACAACATTATTTAATTCTCCGTTTTTGTCCAACGTTTCAATAGATGTAATTCTGCCGCCATATGTAATAATACATACTTCAATACCTCCAAAATTTTTAAGCTTAAATAGCTCTACAGCTATATTAGAAGAAGAGCACCCATAGTGACTTCTATCAATAGTTAATAATCTTGGTAAATCTTCATTTGCTACATTTTTCATATTTCATAGATAATGTCCCACAACTTATAAAAACACAATTGGCAAAAAAATAATAAACCATTGATTATTTAAAATTCCTATAACCTGTAAAATAATTCAACAATCTAAGGTTAAGTGTTAGAATTATATAAACATAAAGTGTTAAAAAATAAATTTTCACATGCTATCCGCTGTAATTCAATTTGTCACAATCAGAGCACGAACTAAATTTCTACAAAAAAATTAACACGAAAATAGAGACAATAAAAACTACATGCCCCTGTATATATCTACAAATAACTAATTTTTACCTAGCGTAATTAAACAATAAAATTCACCATAACAAAAATGGAAAAATGACGATAACATTCTAAAAAATAGACCACTGTAGGGTAAAAATCTAGTTGTAATTAATTATAAAAAAATTTCAAGTCTTTAGAATCTTGCTATTTTTAGACCTACAAAAATTAAAACATGGTTTTGAATAGGTATTGCAAAGAGGACAAAGTCTTACTTGCTGTAGATTGTATTATATTCGGGTTCTATCAAGAAGAATTAAAAATATTACTTGTTAAAAGAGATTTTGAACCAGCTAAAGGTGAGTGGTCACTAATTGGTGGTTTTCTGAAAAAACAAGAGAATTTAAATAAAGCAGCTTCAAGAATTCTTAATCATTTAACCGGTCTTCATGATATTTATATGGAACAGGTACACACCTATTCTAAATTGGATCGTGACCCAAAAGAAAGAACAATATCAGTTTCCTATTTTGCTCTTATAGATATAGCACACCATTGCAAAAATCTTTTAAAAGATAACCCCATTAAATGGTTTGATATTAAAGATAGACCAGATCTAATTTTTGATCATAACAAAATGGTAAAAGATGCTCTTGCATCACTACGCAACAGAATATCCAATAAGCCCATTGGTTTTCAACTTTTGCCCGAAAAGTTTACAATGCGCCAACTTCAAAAAATGTACGAAGCTATTTTAGATACCGAATTAGATAAAAGAAATTTCATAAACAAATTCAATTCTTTTGACCTTTTAAATAAACTGAATGAAAAGGATATGACCTCATCCAAAAAAGGGGCTTTTCTATTTGAATTCGATGAGGATAAATACCAAAAAAAGGTAGAGGAAGGTTTTTGTTTTAAAATCTAATTACCCGTTAATTTTAAGCTCCTTTCGGAAACAATTTATGATTCAATAATCGTAAATTCGTTCTACACTTTTTTATGAGCAAGAAAGCCACCATTTACGATATTGCAAAAGAGCTGAAAATAACCGCAGCTACTGTCTCTAGGGCTTTAAACAACAATCCTAAAATAAGCGAAAAAACTCGCGATTTGGTTCTTGCCACAGCTGAAAAATTAAATTACAAACAAAATAGACTTGCCGTTGCTCTCAAAAGTGGTAGGAGCAATAATGTAGGTGTTGTTGTACCATTTATTAATAAAAACTTTTTTGCATCGGTAATTAGAGGCATTGAAGAAGAGCTCTACCCTAAAGGGTTTCATGTCATCATCTGTCAAACACATGAAGAAAGTGATCGGGAAAAGAAAATTATTCAAAATTTAATTAATGCACAGGTAGACGGTATTCTAGTTTCCACCTCATTTACAAATAAGAACAAAGATCAATTAAATCAGGTTTTCAAAAAAAATTCGCCTTTTATATTTTTTGATCGTGTTTTAAATTTTGATGGCATAAGCACAGTAACCATTGATGATTACCAAGGTGGATTTAATGCTACTGAGCATCTTATAAACCAAGGCTGCCAAAGAATTGCCCATTTTAACGTAGATCAAAACATAGAACTATATAATAACCGATTTAATGGTTACAAGGATGCACTTTCAAAACACGGTATTGCGTATAACAGCGATTATGTAATAACGCTAAAAAATGATATGCAGGCAGGTAAAGAAGCTGCCAAAAAACTAATGGAACTACCCGTACCACCAGATGCTATTTTCTCTTCTACGGATAATGGATTGCTGGGTGCGGTTAAATATTTACAGAGCAAATCTATAAGAATACCAGAAGATGTAAGTGTTGTAGGATTTAGTAATGAACCATTTACTCAGTTTTTAGAACCATCTATCAGCTCCGTTGACCAATCACCAGTGGAAATGGGAAAAATGACCGCTAAAGTATTTTTGGAGCAGATTGAAAATAAGCAATCTATAAACACACAAAAAAAGGTAGTACTCCCTGCTAAATTGGTTGTTAGAAAATCATCCAATAAAACCAAATAGCTGATAAATTACAATTTCGGATTTTATTTATCCTCCGTGTACTTTAATTATGCTTATTAATAGCTTAGCAATATTTTACAAATCAAACAAGCTAGGTAGCCATAAGCTTAATTGCGGAATATAAGTAACCAAGAAAAGAGCAATAATCATTGCTATAAACAAGGGCAACAAGGGTTTAAATACCTTTTCAATGGTGGTTTTGGCCACACCTACCCCAACAAATAAAACAGACCCAACCGGTGGTGTACATAACCCAATACAGAGATTCAATACCATTATAATCCCGAAGTGGACAGGGTCCAAACCTAATTTGGTGACCACTGGCAAGAATATGGGAGTAAAGATTAATACAGCAGGGGTCATATCCATAAAAATACCCACAAACAACAACAATAAGTTAATGATCAAAAGAATAACAATCTTATTATCACTTAGGCTTAAAAGTCCGGAGCTGATATCTTGGGGGATATTTTCATAAGATAATGCCCAAGACATACACATAGACGACCCGATCAATAGCATTACAATTGCCGTTGTTGCAGAAGAATCCAATAAAATTTGAGGCAATTTTGGCAGGGTGATCTCCTTGTAAATAAAGCCAAGAATTAGACTATACAATACCGCAATGGCAGATGCTTCTGTAGCCGTAAAGATTCCTGTAACAATACCTCCAATAACCACAACCAACATAAAAAGACTAGGTAAGGCATCTATAAATGTTTTCCCTACTTCTTTTAAACTACTTCGTTTTCCTACTTTGTATTTCTTCTTTTTTGCCCAGAAAGCTGCTACGATCATCAGAAATAATCCCGTCATTATTCCGGGGATATATCCCGCTAGAAACAGTGCTGCAATAGATGCACCACCACTGGCTAAAGAATAAACTATTAATACATTACTTGGCGGAATAATTAAACCGGTTGTTGCGGAAGTTATATTGACCGCTGCCCCAAATTCTTTAGAATAGCCTTCTTTTTCCATCTCAGGACCTAAAATACTACCCATAGCAGAAGCAGATGCCATTGCTGATCCTGCAATTGCACCCATTAACATAGCCGCTATGACGTTTATTAATGCCAAGCCGCCAGGAAAGGAACCTACCAATGTCTTTGCAAATGCAATGAGTCTATGGGCTATACCTCCCTTATTCATGAGCTCGCCCGATAGTACAAAAAATGGAATTGCCAACAAGGCAAAACTATCCAGACCTGTAGCCATTCTTTGAGATACCGTTGTAAACGCAGGCATTGCAGGTATACTAACCAACATGGTCAGTAAAGATGAAATTGCTATACTCCAAGCTACAGGTGTACCAATAGACAATAAGCATATAAAACTTAGTACTAAAACGATAATCGGTAAATGCTCCATCATGAATTGATATTTTTGAGGTCAGATATTTTGTAATACATAATCAACAAACCGCTGATTGGAATTATAAGGTAGACCACTGCAAGAGGTAATTGCAGAGCCGGTGATTGTTGCCCTAAAACATAAGAGATATATACTAATCTGGACCCACCTATTACAAAGGCGAACAAAACAAATAGTATAATTAATATGGTGACTATTATCTTTAAGTTTTTCTGTGTCTTTTCACTTTGCCTAAGCGGTAGAATATCTATGGCTACATGTAAATTTTTACCAGAAACATATGCAGCTCCCAGTACTCCGATCCAAATCATTAAAAAACGTGCTAGCTCATCTGTAAATGAACTAGGGTTGCCAGTTACGTATCGTGTAAAAACTTGCCAAAGTACATTAATGACCATGACGGCCATAATAAGTACTAGTGCCTTGCCTAAAACGGAATCTATTTTATTTCGCATAGTAAACTATTTGGTTTCTTGAATTTGTTTGATAAGCGGGTATATTTCTTTATCATCTTTATAGCTTTCAAAAATACCTGCTACTTTTTCTGCAAAAAGAGATTTATCTGGTCTCGTAATTTCAACACCTGCTTTTTGAACTTCGCGCAAAGCTTCCGCCTCGGCCTCAGCCCAAAGAATACGTTGATATTTTACAGATTCTTTTACTGATTCATTCAACCATTTTTTCTCTTGTTCATTCAATTTATCATAAGCATATGTACCTATCAATAAAACATCTGGCAGAACGGTATGTTCATCTAAGGAGTAGTACTTACAAACTTCATAATGTCTAGAAAGGTAAAAACTGGGTGGATTATTCTCGGCACCATCTACCACTCCTTGTTGTAAAGATGTATATAACTCGCCCCATGAAATAGGCGTTGGGGAACCACCTAATGCCTTAACCATATTTACGGCCGTAGCACTTTCCATTACGCGTATTTTTTCACCTACTAAATCTTCAGGTTTTTCAATTGGTTTGTTCATAGTGTAAAAACTTCGACTACCTGCATCATAATACCCTAAACCTTTTAACCAGTATTTCTCACCATCATTCAGCAACATTTCACCTACCGGACCGTCAAGAACATTAAACGAATGTTGACGATCTCTAAAAAGAAATGGCAGTCCCAGCACCTTCATTTTGGGAGCAAAATTTTCTAAAACACCTACAGAAACCTTGGTCATATCCAAACTACCTATTTGTAATAACTCTAGGCATTCTCTTTCTGTACCCAATTGCTGACTTGGGTAAATTTCAAGTTTTAATTTACCACCAGATCTTTCAAACAAATCTTCACTCATTTTAACCATTGCCTTATGCACAGAATGGCTAACATCTAGCCCATGACCCAAACGCAATGTTTTTACATCAGTTTGAATTTCACAGCCAAAAAATGGTATCATCAGAATAAAGAGCAGTAGTATTTTTATACTTTTCATAGAAATGTTTTAAACGGATAAGAATAGACCGATACTTTTGTATTAAAATTTGAAATACTCCTTTGCATTGTTATAACTAATATCCTGTATTATTTTACCCACCAATTCAAAATCTTGGGGTAATTCTCCCTTTTGCATTTCTTGTCCAAATAGGTTACAAACTATTCTTCTAAAATACTCATGCCTAGGGAATGAAAGAAAGGACCTAGAATCTGTCAACATTCCTATAAAACAGCTAATTAAACTCATATTGGACAATGCATTCAATTGTCTGGTCATCCCATCTTTCTGATCCATAAACCACCAACCAGAGCCAAATTGCATTTTACCTTTTATTTTACCATCATTATAGTTACCAATCATAGTGGCTAAGACTTCATTATCTGCCGGATTTAGATTGTATAATATAGTTTTGGTAAGCTTGTCTTTAGAATCCAAAGCATTTAAAAAGCTTGAAAGGGTTCTTGCTTGCGAATAATCCCCAATAGAATCCCAGCCAGTATCCGGACCAAGAATACGGTTCATTCTTGCATTATTATTACGTAATGCGCCAAGGTGAAATTGCTGTATCCATCCGCGAGAATGATATTGCTCACACAGGAATAATAATATAGCGGTTTGAAATTTTTCGTCTTCTTCCAAAGACAATTGTTTATTTTCTACCCTTTTTTGAAAAATGTTTTCAATCTCGGCATCTGTAAACATCCTGAAAGGCACATAGCTTAAACCATGATCAGACAGCGTACATCCATTTTCTTCAAAGTAATCTAAACGGAGTAAAAGGGCGTCGCACAATGATTTGTATGAGTTAATGTTTACTTTACTAACTTCGGATAGCTTCTCTAAATATTCTAAATATGTATCGTTAGAAATGACAATAGCCTTGTCTGGTCTAAAAGCAGTACTCACTTTTACATTAAAATCACTCTTCTTTAATTTGACATGGTTATCTAGGCTATCAATAGGATCTTCTGTAGTGCAAATAACCTCTACGTTCATTTTGTTAATTAGACCCTGACAGCTATACTCTGATGTTTGAAGTTTTGCCGTAGCTTCATCATAAATATCATTTGCGGTATCTTCATTCAACAACAAGTCAATATCAAAATAACGCTGTAGTTCTAGATGTGTCCAATGATATAACGGATTTCTTAATGTATACGGCACAGCTTTACCCCATTCAAGAAACTTCTCTTTATCTGGAGCGTTTCCGGTAATGTATTTCTCATCAATACCAAAAGTCCTCATGGCACGCCATTTATAATGGTCGCCGTCATTCCAAACTTTTGTCAAATTCTCAAAATGTCTATTATTCGCAATCTCATCTGGTGGTAGATGACAGTGGTAATCTATAATAGGCATTTGTGATGCATATTCATGAAATAATCTCTGTGAGAATTCATTCTCTAAAAGAAAATCTTCTGTGATAAATGTGTTATTTTTTATAATGGAACTACTCATTAATTTTAATTTGTAAGGTTTAAAACTCTTAGCTATTCTTTAATACCAAGATTATTTACGTATCGATCCTTATGAAAAATGTAGGATATAATTGATTAATTGAAATTAACTGACGCTATATATATTTAAATATTCTAAAGCTATATTCAGCTAATAACCACTCATTACAAAATACATTGAATATTTATGCAATCGATTACACAAATATATTCCAAATTACAGATTTAGCAAGTATTTCAATTAAAAATGTGATAAAAAATAATTTTCAGAAGAATATTTATCTAATTCTTAATGATATTTTTTATAATCTTAAATTATACACAATTCTTTTATTGAAAAAGTTTATTTTCTGATTTTGAAAAATAAAATCCCCTAAATTCTCTGTCAACAACTAAAAAAAGAGTTCAAAACACCCTATTATCGTTAAATTGTTCATAAATACTATTATCTAATACCCTCATAACTATATACAATTGACAAAGAATTGCGTAATTTGAATATTATGTTAACTTTGAAAAAAAAGAAGCAAATGGAGTTACTTGAAAAAGCTCAAGAATTTATAGGTCGAAAAATGAGTAATATGTCTACTAGTGACCGAGTAGAAGCGTCGAGAGAGGCAAAAGCACTTATTTTAAGTATTAATGAAATATACAAGGAAACGAAAGATTCTAACTTAATGGATGTAATGAAAGAAGTTACAGTCAAAAAGAAGAAGATTGAAAAACGATTGAACGGAGTACCTTTAGTATAATTTTTATTACAATACAGACTTGTTATAATTTCTTTTAAGAGTTTAATTGAAATAAAAAAATCCCTTGAACAAATTCAAGGGATTTTTTTATTTCAATACTATTTGTAAAATCTATACACCTACACTTTACACAATTTCTGCACTGAGGCCAGCTTGCAGTAATTTAGAACATTTTGGTTTCAGCTCTTCATACTCGCCAGTCTTAACAGTACACTTGCCTTTATAATGTACAATTAATGAGCATTGCTCAGCCTGCTCAGGCGAATGTTCACATACAGACATTAATGTATTTATAACATGATCAAATGTATTGACCTCATCATTAAAAAGTACGATTTCATTCTGTTGAACCGTTTCTTCTTCTAAAAGTAACTCTTCGGAAATTTCTTCTCTTGTGCTCATCATATTCCAATTAATACCTTCTAATTTACATATTTTGCGGCAACCCAATTATTACGTTCAAGATTTTTTTCGAATTTTAACGCCAAATCAGTACATTTTTGCGAAATCATTTCTAAATCCTCTTTATAAAAACCACTTAATAATAAAACACCCCCTGTATTTAAAGATTTTGCATAGTTAGGTAAATCTGCCAACAAGATGTTTCTATTGATGTTTGCAATAATCAAGTCGTACTTCTTACCTTCAAGTAAGGCAACATCGCCTTCATATACAGAAATAAAGCCCATGCCGTTACGCTCAACATTCTCTTTTGCATTCAGATAACACCAATTATCAATATCAATGGCATCTATTGTAGTAGCACCACGCATACCGGCAAGAATAGCCAAAACACCAGTACCGCTACCCATATCCAAAACAGTTTTTCCTTTTACATCTAACTGCAGAATATGCTGCAGCATCATATGGGTTGTTTCGTGATGACCCGTACCAAAACTCATTTTTGGTTCTATAACAATGTCATACTCTACGCTAATAGCCTCATGAAAAGGAGCCCTTATCATACAAATATCATCAACAATGATGGGCTGAAAATTTTGCTCCCAAGTGGCGTTCCAATTTTCCTGCTCAATTTCTTTATAGTCATAAGTAAACTTATATCTATGATTATGCAAAATTGGCAAATCTTTTAACATACCCTCAGACCAATCAGTTTTTTGAATGTATGCCAGAACATCATCATCCTCTTCAACAAAACTTTCAAAACCAACTTCACCCAATTCCGCAATAAGAAGGTCTGAAGCTGGATCTTTTGGTTCTACCGTAAAACGGTATTCAATGTATACTGTATCGCTCATTTATATATACTAGCTTAAATAGCTTTTATGATAGCAATAAAATCGTCTGCAACTAAAGATGCACCACCAATTAAACCACCATCAACATCTGGTTTAGAGAAAATTTCCTCAGCATTACCTGGTTTTACACTACCACCGTATAGAATAGTTACGTTGTTTGCTATTGTAGCATCAAAAGCCTCCGAAATAGTTTTACGAATAAATGCATGCATTTCCTGAGCTTGTTCAGGAGAAGCAGTTTCACCTGTTCCAATTGCCCATACCGGCTCGTAAGCCAAAACAATTTTAGACCAAGCAGATGGTTCTAAATCAAAAAGAACGTTCTTTAACTGACTCTCAACTAAATTAAAGTGATTTCCAGATTTACGATCTTCCAATTCCTCTCCAAAGCAAAACATAACACGCATACCTTTATTCAAGGCAGTCACCACTTTCTTTGAAAGAATTTCATCGTCTTCTCCAAAATAAGCTCTTCTTTCAGAGTGTCCAATAATAGCAGTATCAATACCAATATTCAATAACATATCTGCAGAAATTTCTCCTGTAAATGCTCCGCTTTCAGCATAATGCATATTCTGGGCTATAACTTCTATTTTAGAACTTTCTAAAGCATGAACTGCACTTGTTAAATTCACATATGTTGGTGCTACCATAACTTCTGCATTGGTATCTGGCAATTTTGCCGATAACTCTGCTAAAAGTGTTTCAGTCTCAGCCAAATTCTTATTCATCTTCCAGTTACCTGCTACTATCTTTGCTCTCATGTTGTTTTTGTTTCTAATTATATTATTTCAATTTAATATCTTAATTGAAGACTAAATCTCCTAGATCGTTATAATGTACTTTTTGTTTTATGGTACCTTTTTCTAAAACCAATACTCCCGGATTAGATCGAACAATGGTTTTCAATGTTGTTTCATCTGTAAAGTAAAAATCAAAATCCAAACTATACTCTTTAATCAAAGCATTTGTTTGGTCAGGACCAGAGGCTGACATACCTATTACTTTATAGCCAGCTTTTATAGCCTTATCGGCTACTGTTTTTATATTCTTGAACTCTTCTAAGTTCGATTTTCTTAAATCGTAGGCTATGACCATAACCAATTTAGGCTCTTGCAATAATGAAGCTGCAAAATCTTCACCTTCTTGCTCTATGGTAAAATCATGAACAGGTGGTTCATACCCCGCTTGTATCTCTTCTGTTTCAACATCAATAAATTCCCCATCTACTGTTGGGTAATCTCCATTACTAATGTGAATTTCTTCTTTACCATTTACATTGAACTTCCATCTGTATTCAAAAATAGCTTTAGGCGCATCATCTGGCGTACTCATACCCTCTTCAATATTTTTTCCTATTTCATAAGGTCTAAAATCTATTACTGGCAAATGATTTAATACATAGTATACATAACCTACACAAGCAAAAAACGACACCGTTAATATGGTCATCAACACTTTTGAATTTACTAACGGAGTAATGTATTTTCTTCCGACATAAATAATCAATATTAAAACTAACAGTACTACATCTTTTGTAAAAGACTCCCAAGGAGTCAGTTTTATGGCATCACCAAAGCAGCCGCAATCGGTCACTTTATTGAAATACGCGGAATAAAAAGTCAAAAAGGTAAAGAACACGATCATTGCAATCAATGTCCATACGGTAATTTTACGCTTATACCCAAGTATCAGCATTACACCTACCATAACTTCTACGATGACCACAAGTATAGAAATAGCTAATGCGAACGGAGTTAAAAAAGGAAGGTCCAAAACACCTTGGCTAAAGTATTCCTCTAACTTAAAAGAAAAACCTACAGGGTCATTCAATTTAATAAATCCGCTTATAATAAAAAGTATACCAACAAAAATTCTAACGACCCCTACTAAATACTTCATTCTTATTATTATTTTTCTGATTCTGAACCCAGATGTATTAATGCAAAAACCGCATAATTGATCATGTCTTGATAATTGGCATCTATACCTTCACTTACCAAGGTTTTACCTTTATTATCTTCTATTTGTTTTACACGAAGTAGTTTCTGTAAAATTAAATCTGTAAGTGAACTAACTCTCATATCTCGCCAAGCTTCACCATAATCGTGGTTCTTGTTCAGCATCAATTCTTTGGTAATTTTAATATGCTTAGCATATAGCTCAACAGCTTCTTCAGTAGTTAAATCAGGTTGATCGGCAACACCTAATTCAAGCTGAATTAAAGCCATTACAGAATAATTTATGATACCAATAAACTCTGATCGTTCACCTTCATCAACCTTACGTACGTCATTTTCTTGAAGACTACGTATGCGCTGTGCTTTTATAAAAATTTGATCAGTTAATGATGGTAATCGTAAAATGCGCCAAGCACTACCATAATCTGACATTTTTTTTTGGTACAGATTTAAACAAACCTGAATGACCTCATCGTATTCCTTTGCCGTATCTAGCATGTAATTCTATCTAATTTGTGTAAATTTCGCTTAAAAAATTGTAACCATCAAGATAGATGGTTTAAACTTGGAAAATGCCACAATTTCCTGATAATAATTAATAATGACCATAAATTGCAACGGTAAACTTATATCACTAGACCAGCCTAAGGTAATGGGCATTTTAAACGTTACTCCAGATTCTTTTTTTGATGGCGGAAAATACAAAGACGAATCTAGTATTCTACATCAGGTTGAAAAAATGCTTAATGAAGGTGCCACCTTTATTGATATTGGCGCCTATAGTTCTAGACCCGGAGCTTTAGAGGTAGATGAAGCAACCGAATTACAGCGAATTACACCCATTGTCAGTTTAATTCTAGAAAAATTCCCTGATACTATTCTTTCCATTGACACTTTTAGAAGTAGCGTTGCTAAAGCATGCATAGAAAAAGGTGCTGCCATTGTCAATGATATTTCTGCGGGGTTACAGGATGAGAATATGTTATCCACAGTTGCAAAATTGAATGCACCTTACATAATGATGCATATGCGTGGCACACCACAAAACATGCAAAAACAAACAGATTACGAAGATATTTTAAAAGAAATCCTGTACTTCTTTTCAAAAAGATTATTTGCAGCAAAAGCATTAGGAATAAAGGATATTATTATAGATCCAGGTTTTGGTTTTGCAAAGAACTTAGCACAAAACTATAAGCTTTTAAATCAAATGGAAGTCATGAATATCATTGAACACCCAATATTAGCAGGCATAAGTAGAAAATCGATGATTTACAAAACATTGGGCACCAATGCTGACCAGGCATTAAACGGATCAACGGCTCTACATATGATTTGCCTACAAAAAGGAGCTAAAATACTACGCGCGCATGATGTTAAAGAGGCTATGGAATGTGTAAAACTTCATGAACAATTAAATGCCTAAGTTTATATGAATTTCTTGTCAACTAATTTCTTAATTTTACTAAAACGGTACTGATTGGATTTTTTAAATTTTCTTGACTTTAAGATTACGGATGTTCTTGACATCATCTTTGTCGCCGTACTTCTTTACTACATCTACAAACTAGTTAGAGGGTCTGTTGCCATCAATATATTTATTGGGATTGTTATAGTTTGGGCTTTTTGGAAATTGACCGAATTATTAGATATGCAAATGATCAGCAGCATGGTCGGTGCATTTATGCAAGTCGGACTTATTGCACTCATCATAGTTTTTCAGCAAGAGATCAGGAAATTTCTTTTAATGATAGGCTCTACCAATTTTGCCAATAAAAGAAATTTTGTAAAGCATTTTAAATTTTTAAAACAAGAAGGTTTATCTACCGATACCGATGTAGATGCTATACTAAAAGCCTGCGAAAAGATGGCGAGCAGTAAAACGGGAGCTATTTTGGTTATTGAAAGAAACAACTCCCTAGATTTCATTAAGAGTACGGGAGACCGTATGAATATTGAGATCAATCAACCAATTTTAGAAAGTATCTTTTATAAAAACAGCACATTACATGATGGAGCTGCTGTTATCGTTGGGAATTACATAGTTGCTACCAGGGTAATTTTACCTGTATCCAATGAGCGTAATATTCCGCTTCGTTTTGGCTTACGACATAGAGCAGCTGTGGGTATCAGTGAAAAAACCGATGCAATAAGCATTGTGGTTAGTGAGGAAACCGGACTTATCTCTTACATTAAGAATGGAGAATTTGTGCTGTATGACTCCATTACACAATTAGGGAATATGCTTAAACAAGATTTGGTTTAATGAATTGTAAGAACTGCCAAAGCAACTTAGATAATGATAATAATTATTGTCCTGATTGCGGTGCTAAGGTAATACGGAACAGACTTACAGTGAAGAATCTGATCAATGATGCCACTGAACGATTTTTCAATATTGACAATACCTTTCTCATAACTTTCAAACACCTTTTCACAAAACCAGATGAAGTTATTGGTGGCTACATTAATGGTGTCAGAAGGAAATATTTAAACCCTATTAGCTATTTTACAATAGCAATTACTTTTGGAGGATTATTCGTTTATGTGTACACGGAATTCTTCCCTAATGCATTAGATTTTGATTTTAGGTATGAAAATTCTTCGTCTTTAACCGAAGCTGAAAAATTTGGACAAGATTTTCAGAAAAAGTGGAATACCTACCTATTTAAATACCAAAGTCTCTTTTACATAGCTATGCTTCCATTTTTAGCATTGATTTCTAGACTTGTATTTATCAATAAAAAACAATTTAACCTTAGTGAACATTTTGTTATAAACATCTATGCTTACTCTCATTTATCCATAATTATCAACACCGTTTATATGTTGGTTTTATGGAATTCCAAATTGCTTTACTACGTTTCCATGGTCAATGTGGTATTTCAAATTGGCTTCTTCACATGGGTATTTTACAAACTTTTTAATTTGACCATTAAGCAGACCATATTAAAACTTTTACTCTTTCTTGTTTTATTCGCTGCGATTTGTTTTGTGCTATTTATAATTGGGATGGTCTATTTAGCCCTTTTCACCGACACTTTTCAGAAAATAGCATCATAATTAAGCCACCTCCTCAGCTAAGAACTGAGCTTCGTAAAGATTACTATAGTAACCACCTTTTTTAAGCAACTGTTTATGTGTACCGGTTTCTACGATGTTACCGGCATCCATTACAATAATCTTATCTGCTTTTTTAATCGTAGCCAAACGATGGGCAATTACAATAGAAGTTCTGCCTTGGGTAATTTTATCGGTAGCTAATTGTATTAACTGTTCAGAATAAGTATCGACAGAAGATGTCGCCTCGTCTAAAATTAAAATACTAGGGTTACTAACGTATGCTCTAAGAAAAGCAATCAATTGTCGTTGACCGCTTGAAAGCATAGTACCTCTTTCTTTTACATTGTAATGATAACCACCAGGTAGACTAGAAATAAACTCATCTACACCAATAGCTTTTGCTGCATTCTCAATATCTTCAACAGTGATATTAGGGTCTTTAAGAGAAATATTATTGGCGATGGTATCGGCAAATAAGAATACATCTTGCAACACTACGGCAATATGTGAACGTAAAGAAGCTAAATCATAATCTTTTATATCCACATCATCCACGGAGATAGCGCCGGAATTAATTTCATAAAATCTATTCAACAAATTAATGATGGTACTTTTTCCTGCACCTGTTGCACCAACAATAGCAACGGTCTCCCCTGCTTTTACATCAAAAGAAATTCCGTGTAAAACCTCTTCGTCCTCTAAATATCCAAAATGTACATTATCAAAACTAATATCACCATTAACGGTTTCCTTTTCATAAGAACCTACATCTTGTATATGGCTATCGGTATCTAAAATCTTAAACACTCTATTAGCTGCAACCATACCCATTTGTAGGGTATTGAATTTATCTGCAATTTGACGAAGCGGTCTAAAAAGCAAATCTATTAACATGATAAATGCGAAAATGGTACCTGCTATATCCGTCGAAATATTGGCAACATTTTGCAAACCTCCATACCATACAATTAACCCCACCGTAATAGAAGAAACAATTTCTGCGATAGGAAAGAAAATAGAGTTATACCATACCGTTTTCAACCAAGCCTTTTTATGCTTTTCATTTATTTCCCTAAACTTGTCGCTCTCAATTTTTTCCCGGGTAAATAGTTGAACTATTTTCATACCCGTTATACGTTCCTGAACAAAAGAATTTAGATTAGAAACCTCTGCTCTAACCTCTGTAAAAGCAACTTTCATGGCTTTTTGAAACCACCTTGTAGCATAGACGATTATAGGTAATAATGCAAAAACGATAAGGGAAAGCTTCCAGTTGATAAAAAGCATTACCATTGCAGCTACCACCATTTTCAATAAGTCTGCTACAATAACAAAAAAACCTTGACTAAAGATTTCACCAATTCGTTGCATATCGGCAACAGCTCTGGTCACCAAAACCCCTAAAGACGAATTATCAAAATAGGTCATTTTAAAGGAAAGCATCTTTTTGAACAAGTTGATGCGTACATCTCGTATAACGGATTCTCCCAACCAATTGGCGTAGTAGTTAAAAGCCAGTTGACATATTACTTGGCCAAGTAACACTACCAACATGGCAATAGTTAAATAAAGAAGCATCTCATCATTACTGCCCTTAATAGCCTTATCTATGATTTGTTTTACGATCAAAGGTGTAAGAATGGCAAAACCGGATAATGATATAGCAGCCAAAGCGACGCCATAAAAAGTGATTTTGTACGGTTTTGTGAAGGCGAGTAAGCGTTTAAAAAGACGAGTGTCAAATGCTTTGCCAGAATCCTTATCCATTCTTTAAAATAGTATTGGGGTAAACAATAGAGGTCAAATATAGTCCTTTTGCAGGAACAGAAACGCCTGCTTTTGTTCTATCCTTGCTTTTTAATATGGTATTAACATAGTCTGCCGGGTATTTACCTAATCCCACATTAATTAAGGTTCCCACAATGGCTCTCACCATGTTTCTAAGAAATCTATCTGCAGTAATTGTAAAAACAAGTTTGTCGTCTACCAACTTCCAATGCGCTTCCCGTAAATCACATATATTAGTAAAAACATCTGTATTGGATTTTGAAAAACATTCAAAATCTTTTTTACCTAACAACAATGCTGCTGCGGTATTCATCTGTTCAATATCTAAATCTTTCTTTACAAAATGAGCCAGATCAGTAGCAAACGGATTCTTCTTTTTATCAATATGATATTCATAGGTTCTAGCCGTGGCATGAAAACGGGCATGTGCATCTTCTTTAACCTCAAATATGCGATCAACAGCAATATCATTAGGTAAGAAAGAATTTAATCTAAAAACATATTCTTGAATATTTTCTAAGGTATCAACATCAAAGTGAGCATACATTTCTTTTGCATGAACACCCGTATCCGTACGACCGGCACCCATGAGCGAAACCTTAGAATTTAAAAGCTTAGACATACCATTCTCTAGTACTTCTTGTACGGTTATGGCATTGGGCTGATTCTGCCAACCATGATATGCTTTGCCGAAGTATGAAAATTGAATGAAGAATCTCAAAAGGATGTGCTAGTTTTGTATCGCACAAAGGTATTAAAAAGGATACGTTTTAACATTGATTAGATTAAGCTGTAATTCTAAACTTTAAAATATCAATTCTAAGTAATTAATTACCTGTAAAATTAAATCTTTATATCCCCATAATTAAAAATAAATATGACCAAAATACTCTTACTTTCCGACACTCATTCACATATAGACGATGCTATTTTAAAGCATGTTAAATGGGCAGATGAAGTATGGCATGCTGGCGATATTGGCTCTTTAGAAGTTACTGATGCCATTGCAAAATTAAAGCCATTAAAAGGTGTACATGGTAATATTGATGACCATATCATTCAAAAAGAATTCCCGGAGAACAACAGATTTTTCTGTGAAGGAGTAGATGTTTTAATCACCCATATTGGTGGATACCCACCTAAATACAATATTAGAACAAGAGATATTATTAAGGAAAATCCGCCAAAATTATTTATTTGTGGACACTCGCATATTTTAAAAGTTATGATGGACAAAAAATTAGGCGTTTTACATATGAATCCTGGAGCATGTGGAAAACATGGTTTTCACCAAGTACGCACCATGTTACGTTTTGTAATAGAAGGTGACAACATTAAAGACCTAGAGGTTATAGAATTGGGTAAAAGATAATATACAGGATTTTGTTATTTAACCAAACCCTGTATCTAGCTAATTAATACTCAAACGAAATACCTAAAGAAAATGTGCCGCCATCATAAATATTTTTACGCTCAACTAAAAAGCCGGCGTAATCAGAATATTGAGCTACCACATTAAAATGATCGGTCACCTTATACATTGACGTAATACCGTAATTTGTAAAAGTAGTACCCTCACCAAATAAGAAAGAACCACTTTGTACATTATTTTCAGAAGATAAACGTTCTTGAATTTTTAGTTTCCCTATGAGATACAGCTTATCAAAAAACAAATGCCCCAATTCTACACCTGCTTGTAACTGATTGCTAAAACCTTCTGTTCTAAAATTTATACTCGAGAAAGCGGAAGCATATGTTTTGCCGTTATCAAAACCATGAGATGCCGCAAGTGTGGTCCAAACATTAAACTCACCATCAGAAACAGGTAAATTTATTTCATCAAATTGACCAAACGCATTAGCATTTTTAGATTGCGCAAAATTACTACCATCATTAGTAGGTATATCTAAAGCCACTTGTAACGATAATGGGAAGCTTTTTAAAAGTTTATATTTTACACCCAATTGAATATTGCCTACTCCGCCTACAGTTTCCGTAGTGCTAAAACTGTTTAAGCGCACCAATGGTAGATCAAGAATTGCTGTAAATCTATCAGATATTCCATATTCACCATAAATTAATAACGCACTAGTATTAAAAGTACTTCCTTGATCTGCCAATGTACCTTCTGTGGTATAGTAATTATTAGAAGAGAAATGAGCCGCAGATGCCTGAACATAAAATCCTTTTGCCTCTCTCGTCCATCCACTTTGTGCCTGAGCATAAAAAGTAAATAAGCAACAGCAAATGACCATGATGTTTTTTATATTTTTCATAATTCCGTGATATTAAGTTACAGGGATAGAGTAACCCCTATAAAAAAGCCTTTGGGAGACATAGAAAAACAGAATCATGTGTCTCTATTCCCAAAGGCGGTAATACATTATATTAGTTTAAAGCAACATTACCAAATGGTATGTTAGCAGTAGCACACCATAGTATAATGTGCGTATATTTAGCATCTGGGGCAGCATCTAACTTAATGAACATTTCACCATTGTCAGCCACGTTACCAATTAACATTAAATCTGGATTTCCGTTTGCAGGATCAGCGGTAAATACTTCAGAGGTAGATAAAAAGATACCTACAGTACCCGTACCCAACTCAGTAGTAAAGTCATCTGCAAAACGAACAAAGTTTGCATCGTCAGTATCAACACCTACTTCAACCAACCCTTGTGTAGGCGTACCACTTTCAGCAACTAAATTACCACTTAAGGTCACCATTAAATCACCTACCGGCAATGACGAATCTACTTCTACTGTTTCAGTTTCAACTACCGTTTCAGTAACTGTTACTACTTCACCATCATCATCTGAACAACTGATAAAAAAAGTTGTCATAACACTAGCTAACAATACAAGAGTAAATTTTCTGTTCTTCATAATTTTAATTTTTAAAATGTTTAGTTTAAAACAGGTAACTAACGACTATCGTTAGCCTTGCTGTTTCTTGGGACAAACATAGAAATGGGGTATCACGAAGAATTCAAGAAAAAGTAAACAGTTTATCACATTAGGAAGAAAAGCTGCAATAGTTTTGTGATATTTAAAGAAGATACATTAGTTGCCAAGAAAAATCAGGGCATAAAAAAACCCGGAAACTACCCCGGGTTTTAACGCACTAATACTACTAAGATTATAGGCTTAACGCAAGCGATCAACAGATTTTACAAGATCTTCATCCTTCTTTATAGCTCTATTTGCAAGAACCAAAAAAATGATAGAAAATACTGGAATCAGCATCCCAATACCCTTCTCAGAGACCAAGGTCTCTCCGGATAAGTTTAGTGATCGGTAAACGAAAAATCCTAATAAAAAAACATTTAATATCATGTTCAGCCTGTTAATGACAAACTGAGATTTTCTATTTTTAAATTGTACTATAGCCCATACAGCTAGAACAGTACTTGCGTAAAAGGAAATAGAAATAAGCATTTCATTATTTGCAAATACCTCAACACCATCGATATCTATCCATAGGTTAAAGAAGAACGGTAGAACACCCGTAAGTATTGCTACAACTATCAAATAAAGGCTTTGTATTCTTTGAATCATAAATCAATTACCAGTTTACGATGCAAAAATACATGTCTTTTCAAAAAATATACCCCTTTTATTCAAAATAATTTGTAATATTGCTACGTTATCACGTCATAACACCTACCACTAAGGAAATTATCTCCTTAAGATTATCCAAATAAAATAGTCACTTCTTACAATACAAACTACTTATAATTTATTCTACTACTTAATGTTTGAGATTTCAGATTTAAAATCAAAAAAGCTACCTGAGCTTCAGGAAATTGCTAAAGGACTAAAGGTTCCTAAATTCAAGACCTTAAAAAAACTAGATCTAGTTTATCAGATTTTGGACGTACAAGCAGCGAATCCGAAAGTTGCCGCAGCTATAGTTCCTGCTGCAACAGAAGAGGCTAGCAAACCTGCCGAAACAAAACCAAAACCTAAGCCTAGACCTAGACCACGTGTTGCTCAAAACACGAATAAAGAGGTTAAAGCACCAGCAAAACCAGCTCAGGAAAAAACTACTCCTGAAAAAGTTGCTCCGGTAAAGAAAGAGAATACTACGGAAAGTGTTTCTAAAGAACCTGTAGAACAAAAAAGGCCAAGACCAAGGCCAAAGGCTGCTAACCAGCCCAATAAAAAGAATTCTAATCAGAATAACAATCATAATAAAAAACCTAATCCTAGATCTAATCACGACAAAAGTAATTTTGACAAGGATTTAAAAAATAGGTACAAGGAACCAGAGTATGAGTTTGACTCCATTATTGCTAGTGAAGGCGTATTGGACATCATGCAAGACGGCTACGGATTCTTACGTTCTTCTGATTATAACTATCTATCATCACCAGATGATATTTATGTTTCTCAATCGCAAATTCGTCTTTTCGGTTTAAAGACTGGAGATACCGTATTAGGTAACGTAAGACCACCAAAAGAAGGTGAAAAATATTTTCCTCTTATTAAGGTGAATAAAATTAACGGTATAGACCCTCAGATTGTTCGTGATCGCGTATCATTTGAACATTTAACCCCGTTATTCCCTCAAGAAAAATTTAATCTGGCAGAACGCCAAAGCACCATATCTACTCGTATAATTGATTTGTTCTCGCCTATTGGTAAAGGACAAAGAGGTATGATCGTATCGCAACCAAAGTCTGGTAAAACCATGCTTTTGAAAGATATTGCGAACGGTATAGCGGCAAATCATCCTGAAGTATATCAAATTATATTACTAATTGATGAACGACCTGAAGAGGTAACCGATATGCAGCGTAATGTACGTGGTGAAGTTGTAGCTTCTACCTTCGACAAAGAACCAACAGAACATGTACGTGTAGCAAACATCGTTTTAGAAAAAGCGAAGCGTTTAGTTGAATGTGGTCATGATGTGGTAATTCTTCTAGATTCTATAACACGTTTAGCAAGAGCATACAATACGGTTCAACCAGCATCTGGTAAAGTATTAAGCGGTGGTGTTGATGCGAATGCTCTACACAAGCCAAAAAGATTCTTTGGTGCTGCCCGTAATATAGAAGGTGGCGGATCATTATCTATTATTGCTACAGCTTTAACAGAGACAGGATCTAAAATGGATGAAGTTATCTTTGAAGAATTTAAAGGTACAGGTAACATGGAGCTTCAGTTAGATCGTAAGATTGCTAACAGAAGAATTTTCCCTGCAATTGACCTTACTTCTTCCAGTACACGTAGAGATGACATGTTATTAGACGAAAACACCTTACAACGCATGTGGATTATGCGTAAGTACCTTGCAGATATGAACCCGGTAGAAGCTATGGAGTTTATTGAGCAACGTTTTAAACAAACTAAGAATAACGAAGAGTTTTTGATGACAATGAATCAATAAAACTTTTTTAACTATTATAAAAAAATCCCGATTTCTTCTAGAAATCGGGATTTTTTCTATTACACTCTTTTCGTATTGATATACAGTGTTTTGCAATGCCTCTATTATATTTTTAATATCTTTATTGTTCAACAAAAGAACTCTCCCCAGTCTTTTAGCAATTTTCTTTATTAATCAAAATAAGTTTTAGAAAATGAAAAGACCATTTAACCTCATCTGTAAATTTTTATGCGTATTTACCATTTTAGCCGCTTTAGGTTGTAATGAACAAACTAATGAAAAACCAAAGAACCCTATTCAAGAAGACAAAAAAACGGTAAAACCTCCAAATGAAATTATAGACATATCAGAGGCTAAAAGTATGTACGAATCATACGAAAAAAGAAGAGTACCTTTAATTCAACAGTACGAAGATTCAATAAATACGGAAAAGGGCATCAAAAAAGAATTCGATGTAGGTAGATTTGTTTACTACGACTACAAAACAATTAAGCAATACTTAGCTTATATAGAACAAGAGGCTGCAGATGCAAATGTAGAAATCTCTACATTAAGACTGTACTACTCCAATTATCCAGATGAAGAAGTTTTTCCTAATTCAGAGACTCCCATTAAACACCCCAGACAGAACAGCCTAATGTTATCACCCACCTTTAAAGATGGTAAACGCGATGTTCTCTTTTACATTTCACAAGGTGCTGAAGGCAAGCAAGCAGTACCTATGAACAATAGTTTTGAAGACATGGATGGATATGGAAATATTGAAGAAAGAAACACCAAAGCATATGCATCATTTGCACCAAATTTAAACAACGTTAATGTTGCACCAGCTGTATTACAAGGAAAAGAAAGTCTAACACTGAATAGAGGCACCGGTGTGCCCCCACCAAAAAATCAATAAGAGCTCAACAAAAAAATAGACTATTAAGCTATGCTGCAGTATATTTTAGATAATTATTTCATCTTACTCTATTTTATAGCGCTGGTTTTATCCGTTATCAAGTATAGACTGTACTATGACACTGTATTAAAGTATTTGCCAATTATTCTAGGCTATGTTCTAATGTCTGAAATATTAGGTGCGATCGTAAGAGATATAGATGATATACAATTGGTTTATATACCAGAATACTATAACTACAATACTATAATTTTCAACATTTTTGACATCGTATTTTACCTATACTTTTTCTATGTTTTTTATCAATTATCCGATAAACCTATAAATAAGATTATAATTAAATACGGAAGTATTGTTTTCTTGATTTCTTGTCTAGTAAATTTATTTTATCAAGATTTTTATACCCAACCCCAAAACTATGCTATTATAGTTGGAGCCATTGTATTAATATTTGCTTGTTTAACTTATCTATATAAGATATTTACAGAAGAGCAAAAATTCGTTCCTAGAAGAAATCTTCTATTTTGGATTAGTATAGGCCTATTGTTTTTTTACACGTACTATCCTATCTCCATGTATATCTTATCATTCAATTATGATTTATACAGCATGTATAACATAACAAAATATCATTACGCCTGTATATCAGTCTTATATATCTGTTTTATTATCGGTTTTATATCCATGAGACGATTACGGCTACCGATAAAACAAACGGAATAAACATTCTCACAATAAAAAAAGCCTTCCATAATTGGAAGGCCTTAAAATATTATAATAGCGGAAATTTACAATGCAGCTACGTGCTTTGCCAATTTACTTTTTAAGTTGGCAGCTTTGTTATCATGTATAATATTACGTTTAGCTAAACGATCGATCATACTAACAACACTTGGAAAAAGAGCCTCTGCATCTTTCTTAGATTCTTCTGCACGTAATCTCTTAATAGCATTACGTGTAGTTTTATGCTGATATCTGTTACGTAAACGAACTGCTTCGTTTCTTCTAATTCTCTTTAATGCCGACTTGTGATTTGCCATTTTATTCTTTGTTATAATATTTTTGGATTTACATCCATTTAATTTTGTAGTCCGTAGGGGAATCGAACCCCTGTTACCAGGATGAAAACCTGGCGTCCTAACCCCTAGACGAACGGACCATTATGTCAATACTTGGAAATACATCCAACGGTTTAATTAGTAGTCCGTAGGGGAATCGAACCCCTGTTACCAGGATGAAAACCTGGCGTCCTAACCCCTAGACGAACGGACCATACTTTGCGCAATTGCGGATGCAAAAATACAAATATTTTTTACTATCGCAACACCTCTTTATTATTTTTTAAAAAAATTAATACGCTTTAGCAAATAACACCCTTTTATTAGACGGTTTACCTGTCACCATACAAGTGCCTTCTTCCTCCTTTGCATCTATGGGAATGCAACGTATAGTTGCCTTTGTCTCGTTTTTAACTTGTTCTTCGGTTTCTTTACTACCGTCCCAATGTGCAGAAATAAATCCGCCTTTTTCTTTTAAAACTTTTTTAAATTCATCATAAGAATCTACCTCAGTGATATGATTAGTTCTATAATCCAGTGCTTTTTGGTACATATTCTTCTGAATATCTTCCATTAAAAATTCAATTTTAGCCACTACATCTGTCGCCGCAACAGTCTCTTTTTGCAAAGTATCTCTTCTTGCCAGTTCATATGTGCCATTTTCAAGGTCTCTAGGACCAATAGCCAACCTTACCGGTACACCGCGCAATTCGTACTCATTAAATTTAAAACCTGGCTTATGGGTATCTCTATTATCGAATTTTACAGAAATACCTTTTGCTCTTAATTCTTTAACTAAAGGATTAACCGTTTCAGAAATTTTATCCAACTGATCTAATCCTTTATATATAGGCACGATCACAACTTGTATTGGCGCTAATTTTGGAGGAATAACCAACCCATTATCATCACTATGCGTCATAATCAACGCTCCCATCAATCTAGTTGACACTCCCCAAGAAGTTGCCCAAACATATTCTTTACTACCCTCTTTTGTTGCAAATTTTACATCAAAAGCTTTTGCAAAATTCTGTCCTAAAAAGTGAGAAGTACCAGCTTGCAATGCCTTACCATCTTGCATTAATGCTTCAATACAATAGGTTTCAATAGCACCTGCAAAACGCTCGCTTTCAGTTTTAGTACCTTTTATGACAGGTACTGCCATATGGTTTTCTGCAAAATCGGCATAAACGTTCATCATTTGTTCCGCCTCTTCAATTGCTTCCTTTTCGGTAGCATGTGCCGTATGACCTTCTTGCCATAAAAACTCTGCCGTTCTCAAGAATAATCTTGTACGCATTTCCCAACGAACAACATTTGCCCATTGATTAATAAGTAGCGGCAAATCCCTATAAGATTGAATCCATTTCTTATAAGTATCCCAAATGATGGTTTCAGAAGTAGGTCTTACAATAAGCTCCTCCTCTAATTTAGCATCTGGATCAACTATAATTCCGCTTCCATCTTCCGCATTTTTTAATCTGTAATGTGTAACCACAGCGCACTCTTTGGCAAAACCTTCCACATGGCTTGCCTCTTTACTCAAATAGGATTTTGGTATAAACAAAGGAAAATAGGCATTTTCATGACCAGTTTCTTTAAACATCTTATCTAAACCAGCTTGCATTTTTTCCCAAATACCATAACCATATGGTTTTATAACCATACAACCTCTTACACCAGAGTTTTCGGCTAAATCTGCCTTAACTACCAATTCGTTATACCACTTGGAATAATCTTCGCTTCTCTTCGTCAACTTTTTACTCATTATCTGGACTTTGGCACAAAATTTGTGATTATTGCTATGTAATAATTGGGTAAAACTAGTTATTTTTAATATGTTCAACAATATAATTTTGATCCGATGATATATTCACTACCCCACAACAAACTTCGCAACATTACAATGTTGGTGACCCTAGCTGCTTTTGTAGCATCTTGCGGTTCTTATCAACAATCATCTTACTATGGTAATGATGGTATTTATTCTGATGATACCTCAACCACTGTAGAAAAAAGACCAGAACAAAGAAATTACACTCAAAGTAATCCTGAATCTGACACCTACACCAACTATTTTGGTGAAAAAGCCGATGAATACGGTGAAATATTAGGTGATGAAATATTCACGGATGTGGATTCTTATTCCAGCAACAATCTAGATGCGGAAATACAAGATGACCAATTAACAGATTATTACGCTAATGCAAACGACTATGAAGGCTATGGTAGTTGGGGTAGCAATAATGCTGATGTAAGCATCTATATTCATAATAACGGTTGGAACAATTGGGGTTACGGCAATCTATATGGATGGGGCTGGAACAATATTGGCTATGCAGGATTCTACGGTGCCGGATGGGGTCAGCCTTGGGGTTGGAACAGATGGAATAGATGGAACAACTGGGGTTATGGCGGATTCGGATTTGGTTGGAACAACTGGGGATTTGGATGGAACAGACCTTTTTACGGTAATAATTTTGGATATGCATATGGTTACGGTTATGGCAACAGATACTATAGTCGCAACAATAGATACTCCAATAGACGTTACGCAGTAAACAATTCTAGAAGAGGAAATTACACCAGACAAACATCTAATAATAGCGGACTTTCCGCAACAGCGGCAAGAGGTCGTTCAAATGTGAGTACTAGAGGTAATTCATCTAGATACAGAACTACGACCGGTAGATCTACTACAGCTAGAAGCTCTGCAAATACACGTAGCTCAAGAACATATTCAGGTAACTCTACAGCAAGAAGAACTGTAGGGGTAGATCAAAACAGAGCCTATAGAACAAGTAGAAGTACAAGAGCCACGCCAAGATATAGCAGTAGTTCTTCTAGAAATTATAGCAGCAGATACAGTAGTAGTCCTAGAACATCTAGTTCTAGAACAGCAAGATCTAGTAGCAGGGTTGCAGTACCAAGAACCTCTACATACCGAAATTCCGGTAGCAGCTCTAGAAGTTATTCTTCTGGCAGAAGCTCTAGTGGATCAAGTAGCAGATCTTACCGTAGTTCTGGAAGTAGCTCTAGAAGTAGTAACTACAGTTCAGGAAGAAGCAGCTCTAGCGGTAGTTCTTACAGAAGTTCTGGAAGCAGCTCTAGAAGTTCTAGCAGTGGGTCTTCATCTAGGTCTTCTGGTTCATCTAGAAGCAGTAGTAGCAGAAGAAACTAAAAATCAAACATTTATCAAACTTGAAATATTGTTATGAAGAGATATTTAACTTTCGTAATACTAATGGCATGTGCCGTTGGTAGTGCACAAAACATAAACGAAGCTTTACGTTACGGCACAGAAAACCTTCAAGGAACCGCTCGCTTTCAAGCTATGGGCGGAGCGTTTGGTGCCCTAGGCGGGGATTTATCATCACTAAACATTAACCCTGCAGGCTCTGCTGTTTTCAATAATAGCCTATTCACCATCACAGGATCTAACTACCATACAAATAATGATGCCCGTTACTTTGGTGACGCCTTAATAACCAAGAATAACGACATTGAACTAAATCAAATAGGTGGTGCATTTGTATTTAAAAACACCGATGCTAATTCTGATTGGAAAAAATTTACCTTGGCTTTTAATTATGACTTGGTCAATAATTTTGACAACGAATACTATGTTTCTGGAAGTGCAACAGAAGGTATTGATACTTATTTTCTAGAATATGCGGGTGGTACACCTTTTGGGTCTATTTTATTACAAGATGGCGAATTTTTAGAAGAAGCATATTTAGATATTGGTGCAGCTCAAGGTTTTAGAGACCAGCAAACATTTTTAGGATACTATGGTGGAATTCTCGACCCAGAGACTGAAGATAACAACAACACAAATTACATCAGTAATTCTCTCTATGACTTTGTTGACCAAGATTTTTTAAGAAGAACTACGGGCTATAATAGTAAGTTTACCGTTAACGTTGCTTCTCAATACAAAGAGAACATTTATTTGGGGGCTTCATTAAATTTTCACAGCGTTCTATATACTCAATATGATCAATTTTCCGAAGATGGTTATGAGCCAAATTCTGAAATTACACGAACTACGTTTGACAATTATTTAGAAACTGAAGGTAACGGATTCTCATTTACTTTAGGTGCAATTGCCAAATTGAACGATAATGTACGTTTAGGAGGTAGCTACCAATCACCAACATGGTATCGCTTGGAGGACAATACTTCGCAACGTGTAAATTCTGATTTAGCAGATGCGGATATTAATTTCATCAACTTTACCATTGTAAACCTTTTTGAAGAATACACGGTTAAAACACCTAGTAAGCTTACAGGTAGTTTAGCTGTAATATTTGCAAAAGATGGATTATTAAGTTTCGATTATGGATATCAAGATTTCTCACAATCGGAATTACGCCCTACAAATGACCCAAGCTTCCAAACAGTTAACTCAGAAATTGCGAGTGATTTAGGAGCCGTTTCTACTTTTAGACTTGGCGGTGAGTACAGAATTCAGCAAGTAAGCCTAAGAGCAGGATACCGTTTTGAACAGAGTCCGTATGCCAATGGAAATACAATTGGAGATTTAAATGCCATTTCTGGTGGTATTGGGTATAACTTTGGCGGAAGTAAATTAGACTTTTCCCTAAGTCGTTCTCAACAGGATGTAAGCGAAAGATTATTTAATGCCGGTATTACCACACCCGCAATGATTGATAGAGGAATTATGAATGCTACCTTAAGTTATACGATTAACTTTTAAGACAAAAAGCAATTACATAAAAAAAGGGGAGCGTTAAGCTCCCCTTTTTTTGTTTATCTCTTTAATGTAAAATGTGTCTTTCGAGTTTTAGCTACCAATAGATCATCTTCCATTTCTCCATACTCAAACCTGAACCAATAATCTGTAGATGGCATTTGCTGTCCGTTAAAATTACCGTCCCACGTATCCGTTGGTCCTAATTGTTTCAACAACTTGCCGTACCTGTCAAAAATAAATACAACAGGATCACTTAGTGTTTCAATACCTAAAATATTCCATGTATCATTAACACTATCACCATTAGGAGTGAAAAATTTTGGATAACCAACTACTAAAAACTCAATTGGATCCGTAATTCCACATCCATTTTTATCGTTAATTATAACTGTATTCACACCCGGTGGCACATTCATGAAAATAGGATTATCTTGAAATACCCCATTATTAATGGCATATTCATAATCGCCATCTCCCTCAACAAAAAACTCAATGTTATTTTGATCGGGATCAATGGAAAGATTAGTATCCAAAGTTTCTACTCGATCTAAAACAGGAGTACCAAAAAAGGTAATTAAAACTCCGCTTTCATCAGCAACTGTTGGCGGTGAACCGGTTATTGTGGTAATTGTAGCAAAATACCGACCAGAATTAGGACTGGCAACTACCAACTCAGCACCAAAATCACCCGTACCGGTAAGCGTATCATCAACCACACCGTCATCTTCATAATCTACCGTCCATTCTACACTGGCAATATCTGCACCTGCAGGTGAATTCAAAGCACTAATAGTAATTGGATCATCACCTTCACAAGCTATAATATCTAAGCCTAAGAACTCATCTCTCAATGTACAATCTAAAGCGGTGTCTTGATCATCATTTACTGAGCTACCCGTAAAGGTTAACATAAATGGCTCAGGATCTCCAGTAAAATTATCTGCAAAATTATTTATCAATATGTAATAAATCTCACCAGGCACTACATCTAAATACTCATCATATGTATTCTGACTACCTGTTAAAGATGCACGACCTTCTTCCCCACTTTCCGGATTTACTCCTAATCCGGTAAAGTTGGTATCATTAACTTCATAATTACAACGTATTGGTTGCGCCGTACCATTACTAATATCCGCACAATCAACATCTGGTCCGTAAACCGCAAAATCCCATTCTCCGGTTGGTGTAGATCCAGTAGAGGGTAAAGCTTCAATGTCAAAACCGACTTGACCGCCAGTACCCGCTCTAAATACAAACCATGAAGTATTAAATTCGATATTTGCTGATGAAAGACTTCCTTTTTCCAGACACCCAGTTTGTAGTATTACATCTGGATCAAAATCATCTACATCTCCTGTTCCACCAGCCAGACCCATAATAGGTTGATCGGCACAAACAGGAATAGCCGTTCTACAATCGGCTGAATTCTGTGCAGTTACATTCCAACAAAAAAGAAACAAACAGCATATAGAACAAAAAAGAGTTCTCATAAAAGTGTAACTAAGTTAGTATACGTGATGTATATTATAACTACACATGACTTGCTTTAGTATCTTACAACGGATATTCTTGCATTTAATCGATAAAATGCACTCATCAAGCCTAAAAACCAGGCTTAGCGCTTTAAAGTAAAATGATTATTAATGTAAGATGCGTCTGTATCTTCACCTAAAGAATTGGTGTAAGAAAGCTTGAACCAATAGTCAGATTCCGGCAATAACGTACCATTAAAAGAACCGTTCCAACCACTGGAGTTTTCAAATATCTGATGCAATAATTTACCGTAACGATCATAAATAGTAATTACAGGATTATCTAAAGCAGATAGACCATCAACTTTCCAAACATCATTTACGTTATCTCCATTGGGAGTAAAGAACTTTGGAAAACCAACTACTACAACATCCCTAATATCAGATCCACAGCCATTAATATCACGGACCGTAATGGTATGCTCTCCAGGAAACAAATTATTGAACACCCCACTACGCTGTGGCGCATCATTATCTACTTGAAACTCAAAATCGCCGCTTTCTTCCAAGAAAACATTGACCACATTAGAAGCATCATCTTCATATTCTATAGTAATATCTGAAATTACCGGAGGACTAGAAAAAACCACAGTAACAGAACGCACGGTAATACATTGTATCAACCCTTCTATGTTCGTTACAGATAACGTATACACACCAGGCTCTGCAACGGTAATTAATGATGATGTTTGACCAGAGCTCCATTCATATGTAAAATCACTATCGGGTATACGTTGCCCAATAGTTACAATCGGCTCATCGCCACAAATAAATACCTCTGTTTCAAAATCTAGAACAGGAAGCTCAATTCCGTTAATATTAAAGGTTTCAGAAGCATCAAAACACATAGAATTTTCTATAGATGTCGTTCTTACATAAATAGTTTGTAAAACCTCTGTTGGTATAAATTCTTTTGAAAGTGCGTTTGCACCGTCAATTGCATCTTCAAAGCTTTCATGATAAGAAACACGAAACTCCATAGAACTCTGCCCTCCTAACGCTTCAGCATCCTTTGCATTTAAATCTATAGCTGTACCATCTAAACATGCCGTTTCATCTTCTAAAGAAAATGTTTCTGGCGATGGAGCATATGCAACTTGGGTTTCGCTTGTTATAGGATTACCTGAATTTCGCACTATAATAACACGATACATACCAGAAACGGCAATAGAGAGTTCTGGGTCACTTTCACCCGGTATCTGTTGGTAACCTGTTCCAGCATCCAATTCCCATTGATAAGTTTTAGCATCTTCAGTAGTTGCATCTAAAACCACAGTCTCATTATCGCAAGCAATAACTGGCGGACCTAATAAATTGTCAATAATATTACAATCTAGTGCCGTATTTGGAAACTCTACAAAAATATTCCCTGAAAACTGAATAGAAAAACCAGAGTTATTATTACTGAAGTTATTGATCATGAGCAGGTATTCTTCTCCTGGCTCTACATCTAACCAATCATCATATTGTATATTATCTATACCCGTAGGGTCCTCACCTACCCCTATATAACTGCTATCATCAGAATTATCAAAATAGTTACATCGAACAGGTTCTCCTAAGGCTGTACAATCACTTGTTCTGTATAAGGCAAAATCCCAATCCTCAGTAGTATCAAAACCTATATTAAAACCTAATTGACCAATTTCACCAATTTTAAATTTATACCAAGCAGAATTTGTTTCAATAGTACCACTACCCTGATTTATGCATCCAGAAATTGTAGCTCCGTTAAAATCGTCAATACCGTAACCATTGGTACCACCATTTACAGGAGTATTATAGCAAATAGGAACCGCATTAGCGCAGTCAGCAGCTACTTGTGCAAAACAAGTGAACATGCCAAAAAAGTAAATTAACAAAGTAGATATGCCATACTTGGTCATAGGGGACTTCTGATTTGGAAAAATAAAATTAACTAGACCTTAACGTTATGGCTAATTAATGTTGTGTAATGCCCGTTATTCGTTATAAAGTGGCACATATTGTATATCTTTGCAGCTTCTAAAAGATTGATAAAATGAAAATTGAGGATACACTGGAAGATCAATTTGATGAATTAGGAAACGATCATATTTCCACGTCAGAAGATACTCCATTACGTTCAGACGCCTTTGACCTGGATGATGCCGAAAAGATTGAACGTATTCGCGAAAATGTTCGCGAAATCATGCTTACATTAGGTTTAGATTTAACCGATGACAGCTTAAAAGGAACTCCAAACAGAGTTGCTAAAATGTATGTAAATGAAATATTCGGTGGTTTAAACCCTACCAAAAAACCTAAAGCTTCTACTTTTGATAATAAGTACAAGTATGGGGAGATGTTGGTTGAAAAGAATATTACCCTTTACAGCACTTGTGAGCATCATTTGTTACCTATTGTAGGTCGTGCTCATGTTGCCTATATTTCTAACGGTACTGTTGTAGGTCTTTCTAAAATGAACCGTATTGTTGATTACTACGCAAAACGCCCTCAAGTTCAAGAGCGTTTAAATATTCAAATAGTAAGAGAATTACAAAAAGCTTTAGGCACGGAAGATGTTGCTTGTGTTATAGATGCAAAACACCTTTGTGTAAATTCTAGAGGAATTCGCGATATTGACAGTAGCACCGTAACTGCAGAATATGGTGGTAAGTTTAAAGAAGAATTAGTACGCCGCGAGTTTTTGAACTACCTTAATTTAGATACCCATTTTTAATAGCATATAGCTTCATGCAATTATACGAAAGTCAAGAAATCAAAGTATATAATTCCCTAACCGGAAAAAAAGAAGTTTTTAAACCCATAAACGAAGGCCACATAGGCATGTACGTTTGTGGACCAACCGTGTACAGTAATGTACATTTAGGAAACTGCCGAACTTTCATGTCTTTTGATATGATTTTTAGATACTTTAGACATCTTGGCTACAAAGTTAGATACGTACGTAATATTACAGATGCAGGTCATTTGGTAGATGATGCGGAAGATGGAGAAGATAAAATTGCGAAAAAAGCACGATTAGAAAAGTTGGAACCTATGGAAGTAGTACAGCGCTACACTGTAGATTTCCATAATATTTTAGAGAAATTTAATTTCTTACCTCCCAGTATAGAACCTACAGCAACTGGTCATATAATAGAGCAGATTGAAATTATTAAGGACATTCTTGAAAAAGGATTTGCTTATGAAACCAATGGCTCTGTATATTTTGATGTTGCCAAGTTTAACCAAGAACATGAATACGGTAAACTTAGTGGTCGTAAGCTTGAAGACATGATTGCAAATACCCGTGATCTTGCCGCTCAAGACGACAAGCATAATCCGCAAGATTTTGCTTTATGGAAAAAAGCAGAACCACAGCATATTATGCGTTGGCCATCGCCATGGGGCGACGGTTTCCCAGGATGGCATTTAGAATGTACTGCTATGAGTACCAAATACTTGGGCGAAACATTTGATATTCATGGAGGTGGAATGGACTTAAAATTTCCACACCACGAATGTGAAATTGCACAAGCAGAAGCTTGCAATGGTCAAAGCCCCGTAAACTATTGGTTACATGCCAATATGCTGACCTTGAACGGTAGAAAAATGGCAAAATCTACGGGTAATAGTATTTTACCAGGAGAAATATTTTCAGGTGAAAATGAAATTTTAAGTAAGCCTTTCTCGCCTTCAATGGTTCGTTTCTTTATGATGCAGGCACACTATACCAGCATTTTAGATATGAGTAATGATGCCTTATTGGCATCTGAAAAAGGGTTCAATAAGTTGATGGAAGCTATCAATTCCCTTAAATCATTAAATACTGGCAAGACTACCGATTTTGATATTACGGCTTGGAAAGCATCTTGTTATGCTGCCATGAACGATGATTTTAATTCACCTATACTAATTGCGAAATTATTTGATGCCGTTAAACATATTAATCTTATTAAGGAAGGCACTGAATCTATTACCGCAGAAGATAAACTAGAATTAGAAAGCACTATACATGGTTTTGTTTTTGATGTTTTAGGTTTAGAAAACAAAAGTAGTTCTGATGCCGATACAGAAAAATTAGGTGGTGTTGTAGAACTATTGATCGAATTGCGTAAATCAGCTAGAGAAAACAAAGATTTTGCTACATCTGATCAAATACGTGATCAATTGGCGGCACTAGGTATTCAATTAAAAGACGGTAAAGAAGGTACTACGTATAGCCTTTAATCTAAATATTTAGATTTGTGAATTTTAGACTGGTATTCACCAGGCGCTAGGTGTTGCCTAGTTTTAAAGACCCTGTTAAAGTAAGACCTGCTCTCAAATCCGCAATCTAGATAGACATCTTTAATACTTCGCTTTGGATCTTGCAATAAACCCACAGCTAGTTTTATACGCTCGTTATTTATAAACTCTACCGGAGAAATACCTAATTCTAGCTTAAAGGTCCTGTAAAAATGTGAAGGACTCATACATGCTAACCTACTTAGATCATCTACACTTAAAGACTTGTGTACATTATCTCTAATGTAGCGTATAACTTCAGTAAGTCTACTTTCTTTTTTAATGGACAAAGTTGCGTTACTGTATATTTTACGCTCATTAGTCTGTAAAATTCTAATGATAAGCTCACGTAACATGTTATCTACAAATATGTCTTTGGATGGATGATCTTCAGAAAACAAAAACAAGAGACGCTGAATAATTTGAAATATTCCCCTATCATTCACAAAATGAAAATTATAGTCCATTAAACCCCATGCCTCTTTATTACTCTTGGGCATATTCTCATTCATGAACTGTAATACCTTGTTTATTTTATCTTCTGAAATAGCCATTGCCAAACATCTAGTTGGGTTCTTTGCCATAGCTTCGGGGAAATCTATACACATTCCTTCATTTGCAGGTAAAACTAAAGACTCTCCCGGCAAAAAATCAAATGACTCATAATCTCTTAGGTGCATAATTTTCTTTCCCTGTATCATACTAGCTAATACAGGTTGCTCAAATTGCAATAATACACTAGCTGCCTGCTCATGTGTTTCAAAAACATGCATAGCGGCATTGTTCATAGTATAAGAGGTTTGGTTCTCGACCAAAGTCTCTAAACGCCTTCCATTAAAGAAATTATCTGATAAATGAATCACACTAATTTTGATTTAATTTTAAGGAAATTACAAAATTATATACTTAAAAAAATCATAAAATGAATTTTTGATAGAATAGTTCACATTATTCGTAGTATCCTTCAGATGAATTGAATATGTGAGAAGTACATTTAGAATATCGTATTGGCACTATGAATACGACAAGACTTCTATTATTAACTTAAATCATATATTATGAGCACAACAGCAGCAGTAGAAAAAGATGTACTTCAGAAACCTAAATTTAAAAACCAGTATGAAAATTTTATTGGCGGCAAATGGGTTGCACCAAGTAAGGGTGAATATTTTGACAACATCTCTCCCGTAGATGGAAAGTCATTTACAAAAATACCAAGATCAACAGCAGAAGATATTGAAAAGGCAATTGACGCCGCTTGGGAGGCAGCACCATCATGGAACTCTTCATCAGCAACCGAAAGAAGTAATATGCTTCTAAAAATTGCAGATAAAATAGAGCAAAACTTAGAAGTTCTTGCCAGAGCAGAAACATGGGACAACGGTAAAGCCATTCGTGAAACTATGGCTGCAGATTTACCATTGGCAGTTGACCATTTTAGATATTTTGCCGGAGTCATTAGAGCAGAAGAAGGGTCTGTCAGTGAATTGGATTCTAATACGGTGGCACTAAATGTTACAGAACCACTAGGTGTCGTCGGTCAAATTATACCATGGAATTTCCCATTATTAATGGCTACTTGGAAATTGGCTCCAGCATTGGCTGCCGGTAACTGTGTAGTTTTAAAACCTGCCGAACAAACCCCTGTTGCAATTTTAATTTTAATGGAAATCATTGAAGGTATTTTACCTGACGGTGTATTAAACATTGTAAACGGATTTGGTGCAGAAGCAGGTAAACCATTAGCCTCTAGTCCAAGAATTGATAAAATTGCCTTTACCGGTGAAACTACCACAGGGCAATTGATTATGCAATACGCATCTAAAAATATTACTCCGGTTACCTTAGAGTTAGGTGGTAAATCTCCAAATGTATTTTTTGAAAGTATTATGGATGCTGATGATGAATTCTTTGATAAATGTTTAGAAGGCGCCAATATGTTTGCCTTAAACCAAGGTGAAGTTTGCACATGCCCATCTAGAATGTTAGTACAAGAAAGCATTTATGACAAGTTTATAGAACGAGTAATAGAGCGTACCAAAGCCATTAAAATGGGGCATCCTTTAGACCCAAACACAATGATGGGCGCTCAAGCTTCCAACGATCAGTTCGAGAAAATCCTTAGCTATATAGAAATAGGTAAAGAAGAAGGTTGCGAGGTACTTACTGGCGGTTCTCAAGCGTATAACGAAGGTTTAGAAGGTGGTTACTATGTTGAACCGACTATCTTAAAAGGGAATAATAAAATGCGAGTTTTCCAAGAAGAGATTTTTGGACCTGTACTTTGTGTGACCACTTTTAAAGATGAAGCAGAAGCTATAGAAATTGCAAATGATACTCTTTATGGTCTAGGTGCAGGCGTTTGGACACGTGACACCCACCAAGCCTATCAAATATCAAGAGCGATAAAAGCCGGTAGAGTTTGGGTCAACTGCTATCATTTATATCCTGCACATGCTCCTTTCGGTGGGTATAAAAAGTCAGGTATTGGTAGAGAGAACCATAAAATGATGTTGGCACATTACCGTCAGACCAAAAACATGCTTATCTCTTACGATAAGAAAAAAATGGGCTTCTTTTAAAAACCAATTTATGATGAAAACAAAAAGAGTATTAGTAACCGAAAAAGCGGCTGAAATAATTGCTCAGTTAAAAGAAAGGCATGGCGAACTTATGTTTCACCAAAGTGGTGGCTGTTGTGATGGTTCATCTCCCATGTGTTTTGAAAAAGGAGATTTAATGCTTGATGATAACGATGTTTGGTTGGGCACCATAGAAGGTTGCGATTTTCATATGTCTAGAGATCAGTTTGAATATTGGAAACACACGCAACTAACGGTTGATGTTGTCCCTGGCATTGGTTCTAGTTTTTCATTGGAAATTCCGTTAGGGCTTCGATTTTTAATCAAATCTAGATTATACTCTGCAGAAGAAGCTGAACATCTAGACCCCATAAGAATAGGCGCCTAAACCGAAACCATTTCATTTTCAGAAGTCCGGATGCAACTCATCCGGACTTCTTATTTTACACAGTTAGTTGATTTGTAGTAAATTTGTATTATCAATTTGTCATCGTGAAAATCTCATTAAAAAAAATTCTTATTGCTCCCTTGGTATTTCTAGTCCGGTTTTACCAAGTAGCTATTTCCCCATATACACCAGCAACATGTAGATACTCCCCTACTTGCTCTCAGTATACACTTGAAGCATTAAAAAAACATGGTTTATTCAAAGGCGGATGGATGGCAACCAAACGAATTTTTAGCTGTAACCCTTGGGGCGGAAAAGGATATGACCCAGTTCCTTGATTAAGCTTCAAACGCAAATTCAAACACAAAGTCCAATTTCAAGTCAAAAAAAGCTAACTAAAGTTAAAAGTTCAGTAGGTCAAGACTCTGACATAGTCAAATAACCAAGTATTTCTTTAATCTAACATCTATTTTCTCTACTCTCTTTTCTATTCTCTTTATTCTTCTCAATATAAACTTAACGCTCTTTTAACCTAGAACAAAACCGATTTCCACAATCTAAAGCCTAGGTAGATTTCTATTTTATTATCTTAGCCTTTCAAAATTCAACACATGCATTTCTTAGGAATTACTTGGAATCCGAATGAGACACTTTTCAACATCGGATTCATACAAATTAAGTATTACAATCTTCTTTGGATTACCGCCTTTGCATTAGGTTGGTTTATCATGAAAAAGATATTCCTAAATGAGAAAAAATCCGTAGAACAATTAGATTCGCTATTTATCTACACGGTTCTAAGTACAATGCTAGGTGCAAGATTGGGGCATGTATTCTTTTATGACTGGGCATACTATTCCAATCATCTTATAGAGATTTTAATTCCTGTTCGCGAAAGTGATACAGGCAGTTTATTATTTGGCTTAATAGATGGTTATGAGTTTACAGGCTTTGCCGGTTTAGCCAGTCACGGAGCTACTATTGGTATCATAATCGGTACGTATATGTACACTAGAAAATACCCGGAATTTAAAATGCTTTGGATATTTGACAGAATGGCTATACCAGTGGCAATTGGTTGTTTCTGCGTACGTCTAGGTAACTTTTTCAATTCTGAAATCAATGGGAAAGTGGTAGATGAAAACTTCATATTCGCCACAAAATTCATTCGAGATTCAGACGACTTACATCCTTCAAAAGCGTTAGGCATTACACAAGAAAAAACATTGAATGCGGCTTATGCAGCAATAGAAAACAACCCACAGTTTTCACAGTATTTAGCTGAGATACCATACCGTCATCCGGCACAATTGTATGAAGGCATAGGCTACCTGTTCATATTCATTCTTTTATATTTCCTATACTGGAAAACCGACAAGAAGAATAAACCAGGTTATTTGTTCGGCTTGTTCTTTGTATTACTTTGGACGGTTCGTTTCTTTGCAGAATTCGTAAAGAAAAGTCAAGGTGGCTTTGAAGAATCTTTAGGTTTACTTTCAACTGGGCAATGGTTGAGTATTCCTTTTATTCTAATTGGATTATACTTCATGTTTAAAAAAACTAAAACTGCATAGTATTGAAAACGATATATAAAAGTTCGGTTATTTTAATGGTTGTTGCACTACTAGCTTTTTCTTGTAAAGAAGAACCAAAGAAGACTATTTCCACGCAAAGTATAGATTTCACTCATGAAGGAGATATAACCATTTTTTTAAATGCAAGTGATACCGTAAAAACCAAATTCAATATTGAGTTTGCAGAAACGGATTACGAAACCCAAACGGGACTTATGTACCGCAAGGGAATGGATGATAACCAGGGTATGCTATTTATTTTCCCTGACCAAAGAATGCATTCTTTTTACATGAAGAATACAGAGTTTCCTCTAGATATTATTTATATAAAAGATGATTTAAAAATTGCTAGTTTTCAAGAAAATGCCCAGCCACTTAATGAGACCGGTTTATCTTCACAGGTTCCTATCAAATATGTTCTTGAAATTAACGGTGGTCTAGCGCAAGAATTAGGGCTATCTATTGGTGACAGCATTAGCTTTAGCAGAAAGTAATTACCGCTTCTAATATTTTATTACGAAATAATGCCAGAATATGTATTATTCAATGAAGAATCTGAACGCTTACTTTTTAAAGAAGTACAACCATCAGATTTTCAAAATTGGCTTCCTTTTCATGAAGAACCTTTAAGTACCCAATATTGGTCAGGTTTACCAACCGATCCTATTGTGGCATGCCAACAACAATTTGACAGAATATTTGAGCGCTATAATGAAAACTTAGGTGGCATGAACGCTTTATTCTTAAAAGACACCAATACACTAGTAGGTCTTTGTGGAATACTTATACAAGAAGTAGATGGTAAAAAAGAGTTTGAAATAGGTTATTCCATTCTCCCAAAATATTGGCGACAAGGCTTTGCCTTTGAAGCTGCCAAAAAGTGTAAAGAAATAGCTTTTCAAAAAGGATGGACCAAAAGTTTAATTTCAATCATACAAGTTGATAATATTCCCTCGCAAAAAACAGCTATAAAAAATGGGATGTTTTTAGATTTTACTACTTCCTATCAAATAACAAAGTTCATATTTTTAGAATAAACGCATAAATGAGTCATTGGGTAATATATTTAGATAACAATTCTAACAAGAAAGGCTTCATTAAAGACTTTCAACATGGTAACATACCTGTAGCGCTTCAAGAATTCAAACCTAAAAACGGCCGGTTATTTTCTGCTTTCACATTAGATAAACTTATTGACGAAGAAGATAAACATGATGAAAAGATTATCAGTTCTGAGCATCAAGCGCTAGAAACTATGTCTAGCGGAGAGCAAAAAAGAGCGTTACTATATTACTTACTAAACGAAAAACCAGATTATATAATTCTTGATAATCCTTTTGATAATTTAGACATTGCTTTTCAAGAAGAATTAAAATCAATACTAAAACAACATTCAACAGAAATTGCATTTATTCAATTAGCGAGCAGAAAAGAAGACACCCTTTCTTTTATCAATCATTTTGGCAGCCTTAAAAAAAATGAATTTACAGTATTAGAGAAATCGGCATTGGATGAGAATATAAATAGCCACACATTCAATGCTATAAATATACCTGCATCAATCACACCTTTTACCAACCTAGATAATATTTTGATTGATTTTAAAAATGTAAGTATCTCTTATGGCGAGAAGCAAATATTGAACGATATCAACTGGACAGTAAAGAAGGGTGATTTCTGGCAACTTTCAGGTGCGAACGGTAGCGGAAAATCTACCATGCTTTCCATGATATTTGGTGATAATCCAAAAGCATACGGTCAAGAAATATATTTATTCGGAAATAAAAAAGGTAGTGGAGAAAGTGTTTGGGACATTAAAAAGAAAATAGGGTATTACGCACCCGCAATGACACTTAAATTTAATGGCAGGCATTCTATAGAACATATGCTCATTTCTGGTTTAACGGATTCCATAGGGCTCTACACCATACCTACAGAGCTACAAAAAAGAATAATTGATCAATGGTTGACCCTTTTAGAATTACAAGATCAAAAAAAGCGATATTTCAATACATTATCTACTGGGCAACAACGTTTGGTAATGACTGCGCGAGCCATGGTCAAAAGACCCCCAATTTTAATATTGGACGAACCAACAGCAGATATGGATGATGAGTCCGCCAGTTTATTGGTTGCCTTGGTCAACAAGTTTGCCGATGAAACCGATACCGCTATTATTTTCGTTTCGCATAGAAAAGAAAAAGGTCTAAAACCGAAACGAACTTTAGACCTTATACCCAGTAAAAATGGTTCATCTGGTATTATAAAATAAAAAGAAACCTTCCCTAACAAAAAAAGGCCGCTCATTTCTGAGCGGCCTTTTTACCTGAGTTAGTTATAAATTTATTCTACTTCAGCACTAGGCTTAGCGTCACCAGAAGTAATTTTCTTGCTCAATGCATCAAACATTACAGGAGTTGCAATAAATACAGATGAATATGTACCTACAAGCACACCAACGATCATTGCAAACATGAATCCTCTTAACGATTCACCACCGAAAATGAAGATTGCCAATAATACCACTAATGTTGTTAATGATGTATTCAATGTTCTACTTAACGTACTATTGATAGCGTAGTTAATATTAGAACCACCTTTCCAGCCACGTTCAGCCAAAGTTTCACGAATACGGTCAAATACTACCACGGTATCATTCAACGAGTAACCAATAACGGTTAGTATCGCCGCAATAAACGCTTGATCGATTTCCATATTAAATGGCATCAGCTTACCGAATATTGAGAATACACCAAGTACAATCAATACATCATGGAATACTGCAGTAACAGCACCCAATGAGAATTGCCATCTTCTAAATCTTAATAAGATATACAAGAACACTACTGCCAATGACCCTAGAATTGCCAAGAAAGCATTGTTTTTAATATCATCGGCAATAGTAGGACCTACTTTTGAAGATTTCATAATACCAAAAGTCTCATCATCTATACCTCCAAGTACAAAAGCATCTTTTGTTATACCATCTGGTAAATACTTTTGAAGCGATGTGTATAATTTATCTTGAATTTCATTATCTACTTCGATACCTTCAACATCCACTTTATAAGGCGTTGTAATCCTTATTTGATTAGATTCACCATAAGTCTTCACATTAGTTCCACTACCGAATACAGTGTTTAATTCCGAAGATATTTCAGAAGGATTAACAGGTTGCTCAAAACGAACCGTGTAAGAACGACCACCGACGAAATCTACACCCTGTTGCAAGCCTGGACCAAAGAACAACGATGCTAGTCCTGCTAGAATTAAAATTCCAGATATTACATAAGCAATTTTTCTTTTCTTCAAGAAATCAACATTGATTCCTTTGAAAAGGTTTTTAGTGATGCCAGTAGAGAAATCCAAGCTTCTACCTTTTCCACTAATATACCAGTCGATTAATAAACGAGTAATGAATATTGCAGTAAATAAAGATGTTATAATACCAATAAGTAAGGTAGTTGCGAAACCTTTAATAGGACCAGATCCAAAAATAAATAAGATAACCGCAGTTAAACCGGTTGTAATGTTCGCATCTAAAATAGAAGACAATGCATTACCAAAACCATCAGCTACAGCTTGGCTCTTACCCTTACCTTTTGCCAATTCTTCTTTGATACGCTCAAAGATCAGTACGTTAGCATCTACAGACATACCAAGTGTTAAAACAATACCGGCAATACCAGGTAATGTCAACACGGCATTTAAGCTAGTTAAGACACCAAATATCAATAAGATGTTCAACATTAAAGCGATATCAGCAAATACACCTGCTTTACCGTAATAACCGATCATCCATAAAAGAACGATTACAAAAGCGATTAAGAAAGACATGAAACCACTATCAATAGCTTCTTGACCTAATGAAGGACCAACAATTTCCGATTGAATGATTTCTGCAGAAGCTGGAAGTTTACCAGCTCTAAGTACGTTAGAGATATCTTTAGTTTCGTTTACTGTAAAGTCACCCGTAATTTCTGAACGACCACCAGAAATAGGACCAGAAGAAACACCAGGAGCAGTATATACTTTATTATCTAAAACAATTGCTATACCAGTCTGATTGGTGTAAGCATCTCCGGTTAATTTTTCCCATTCTTTAGCACCTTTCGTATTCATGGTCATAGAAACAGCAGGCTTACTGAACTGATCAAAATCCGCTCTAGCATCACTTACAACATCACCACTAATTCTTGGCGTTCCTTCGCGATTAGATTTTAACGCGTATAAATCGATAACTTCAGTTTCTTCTGTAGATGGTCTTTCCCATACAAATTTTGTAAACTGAATATCAGCAGGTAATAATCTTCTTATTTCCGGCATTCTTAAGTAAGAACCAATAGTTGCCGTATCCTTAATAGCAGCACGGAACATTGCATTTGATCCTGGGTTAGCAGGAATCAATAATTCGTATAAAGGATTTACCTGTGTAGCTAAATCTAAAGAATCAGCAGAAACATCAGATAATAAAGAATCTAATTCAGACTCTTCTTTAACTTGTTCTGGTTGCTTAACCTCAACAATCGTTTTTAATTTCTCATTCGCCTGAATTAAAAACGTACTAAAGCTTGTATTACTTTGCTTGTACGTTTCCCAAAACTCTAATTGAGCAGTACTAGATAAAAGATCTTGTGCACGAGCGATATCTCTAGCACCTGGCAATTCAACCAAAATACGACCAGAATTACCTTCTCTTTGAATGTTTGGCTGTGTTACCCCAAAACCATCGATACGTTCTCTTAATACTTCAAAAGCAGAAACGATAGATTCATCTATTTTTCTACGGATGATTGGCTTAACCTCATCATCAGACATTTGAAAGTTGATTTCATCACTAAGACCTTTGTTAGCGAAAATATCAGGCGAAGCTAATTTAGTATCACCTTTGATGTTATCGAAAGCTTCAAAAAACAAATCGATATACGTATCATCACTATTACTAGAAGCAGCATCCGCGTCTGCTAATGCTTTATTAAATACCGGGCTCTTTGTATTATTAGCTAATCCTTTAAGGATATCCTTAATAGAAATCTGTAATGTAACGTTGATACCACCTTTAAGGTCAAGACCTTTATTAAGTTCTTTCTTTTTAGCTTCATTGTAATTGGTATACCCAAACACAGGGTTATTACCAATAGAGTCAAGATAGCTAGCAGCTACTTCTTCTCTTTTGGCCACATAGCCATCTTCTGCCTCAGAAACTCGGCTTGCAGCGAAGGTAGTCGCTTCTTTTTCTACTTTACTGGTTACGAAAGTATAGGATAGCTGGTAAATACTAACTAACCCAAATAATAAAGCAAACAGCTTTATAAGTCCTTTGTTTTGCATTTTAATAGTTTATTTAATTTATGTTGATTAAGATTATATGTATGTCTAAAAAAAGGGTAAACAACTTCTACGTAGAAGTTATTACGCTCTTTAGTACTAGTATATGTTATCGGAAATTAGCTATTTCCACATGTGTAAGGTCCTGCCCTTACTTCTGGAATTATTTGTGAAGTATTATCTGTTGCAATTGCAATAGTTCTATTAATCTTATAAGCCGTAGCTACAAGAACATCTTGCTCTAATTCTACAGCACTACTAAACGGCAATAATACCGGGTTAGTCATTTTTTTAGAATCCTGCTTTTGAACTGCAACTAGAGTAGCATTCAAAGTAACACTGCTATCTCCTTGCTGATGCAGATCAGATACTACTAAATTATATGTTTCAGGTAGTTGTTCTTTTGGGTAGTCTGAAGGAAATTCTTCTTCATTGGTTGTTAGCGGGTGATTTTCTTCAGAAAGAAACTCTTTAACACTAAGGGCATCAACATCACTATAATAACGAATACTTAATTGAGCACCGTCATTTTCTATAATTTCAACACCATCAACACCTAGAACTTCTAGTTTCTTGGTAATTACCGCTAAAATCTCATCATGGGCAGATTCCGAAGCTAATTCTACATCTGCAAATTGTAGTACAATTTGCTGATTAGAAGCTTTAGTTTGCTCTTGACTTAGCCCTAACAAGGCTAGAATAATAAATAGAGTACTTACGCACCATTTTGCATTCATGCGGCAAATATAAAAAGAAAGATTATTCTAGGTAGTATATTTTTTACAATATATAATACCAATGCTTACCTATTAATACAAACAAAGCCCTTATAGTTAGACTATAAAGGCTTTGTTTTATGTTTAAGAGTATATAAACTACAACTCTAAAAGACCATTGGTTTTAGTAACACCAGCAGCACTTTCTTGCATTTTCGCTTTTTCAGCATCGCTTAATGGAATGTCAACGATTTTTTCAATACCGTTTTTTCCTAAGATTACAGGTACACCTATACAGATATCGTTTAAACCATATTCTCCTTCCAACATTGTAGAACAAGGGAACATTTTCTTTTGATCACACGCAATAGCTTGAACCAAAGCAGAAACTGCAGCTCCTGGCGCATACCATGCACTTGTACCTAACAAACCTGTTAAAGTAGCACCACCAACTTTAGTATCGGCAGCAACTTGCTCTAATCTTTCATCAGATAAAAATTCAGATACACGAATACTGTTTCTAGTTGCATGAGAAGTTAAAGGTACCATACCTTTATCACTATGACCACCTATTACCATACCGTCAATATCAGAAATAGGAGCTTCCATAGCCTCTGCTAAACGATACTTAAAACGAGCGCTATCCAAAGCACCGCCCATACCTATAATTCTATTTTTAGGTAAGCCAGTAGTTTTGTGTACCAAATATGTCATAGTATCCATAGGGTTACTTACTACGATAATGATAACGTTTGGAGAATGCTCCAATAAACTGCTAGAAACCGTTTTTACGATACCAGCATTAATACCGATCAATTCTTCTCTGGTCATACCTGGCTTTCTTGGAATACCAGAAGTAATTACTGCAATATCGCTATCTGCTGTTTTAGCGTAATCATTTGTACTACCTGTTATCTTTGTATCAAATGCGTTTAAAGAGGCCGTTTGCATTAAATCCATCGCTTTACCTTCAGCATAACCTTCCTTAATGTCCAAAATAACCACTTCTGATGCAAAATCTTTAATGGCAATGTACTCTGCACAACTAGCACCTACCGCACCAGCACCTACAACTGTAACTTTCATTTATTTCTATTTTATGAATTATTATATATAAAATGGAATGTCCACTTTATGTCTATTGAATTTTCGTTCCAAAAATAGGTATTTATTGACGAATTATGCTATGGAGCAGTTGATTTAATTGGGCTCAAAAGCATCGACAAAATGCATATTTTGTTAAAAAATTTTGCGCTTTAACGAAGAAATCGTCAAAAAGCGACCGTACATCGAATTAAAGTAATATCCCAAAATTAGTCACGTTAATTACTGTGGATCCCAAATCCAAAATTAAATTAACCTACTTATGACTAAGAAGTTCCTCTCTTTGTTGGCGATATGCGCCATAGTATTTCTTGCGAACTGTTCTCGGATAGAAGAAAACAATGACCCTATTATAGGGTTATGGTCTCAATCAGAACTAATTGTAAGTGAAAGTTCCTCAAAACAAACAATTCGTAAAGAATGGATTTTTAACGATGTCTATTTAGGTAGATATCAAGAAATTGACGGTTCTACAATTACCCTAAAAACAGATTTCAACTGGTCCAAACAAGACGATATTTATACTGTAGAGTATAAAGGTCTAGACGGCAAACCCAACAATGTAATTACCATTAAAGCAACTGATGAAGGTTCATATCTTCAAAAGAAAGATGGTGCTACATTGGCAATAAGGGAATAAACGATTTTAACAGGGCCATGGGAAAAAGGCTGTCCGGAGGGATCTGGGCAGTCTTTTTTATACCCATTGTTGTTCTAAAAACAGCTTTTAACAAGTATTACCTACGCTTATTTAAAGCACAAAAAAAGGTCCGACGGAATTAGAGATAATTCCTATCGGACCTTTTTAAATTTAAAACTTGTCTTTATCTAAAACCGAAGTTAACACCAAACGTTGCAGTATTAAACTCTCCTAAATTATATTCTGCATTCAACCTAAAGAAACCTAATTTTAGTTTAGTACCTAAGGTACCGGTTACACCATTTACCTTTTTGGTAATTGAAAAAGGGTCTTCATATGTATCTGATGCAAATGGACCGCTTGTAACTCTATATGTTCCCAGTACATCTGTCACAGATTTACCGGTAATATAATTTACACCACCATAGAAATTAATGATAGGCAATTTTGTTGAAACCACCGCACCAAAAGCCCAGCTACTGATTTCAGCTTCTATTCGCTGATTTTCACCATCTACTAAATTGGCATTGGCCAAGTCATAATCTCCACTAATATTTGTATATCCTATAACAGCGGAAATAGCTACAGGTAGAATTTTATCTGCTGGTAATAATTTTGTGAAGTCATGTTGAATACCTACACCGAACAATCCTATAGATGCATCTTCATATTCTATTTTAGGAAGGAATCTTGCCTTTATTTCTGTTCCTTTGATCAGCCCTACACTTCCTTGCAAATATCCTGAAGGGATAAAATCGATATCTTCTCCTGCTAGTCCTGATGGTAGTTCAAAAGTCTCACGAACAGTTACCCCTAATACTTCACCTTCTACGAATACCTCTGTTCCAGAAATATCACCTAATGCAGTTGAAACTTCTCTTGCAACACCTGGGTTATCCACAAAATCCAAATTCTGATAATTGGTTGGATCTAGAATAAATGTCCTTTTATCTTCTTTATTCTTAAAACCGGTAATGTTACCTATAATTGAAATTTCAAATCCGCCTAAGGGTTTTGCATCGGCAGTATTATACCAACCTGTTGACATGCTGTACACCACACTTTCCGATAATGGAGACATGTAATCCGTAGTAAACCTTTCCGCATCTTCAACTCCGGCTGAAAGCACATTATTGAAATCTGCTTGAGCAGTCGCCGTTAAGCATGTTCCAACAAAAATGCAAGTAAGTAGATTTTTCATATTTCTAATTTTATCTAAAACTAAAAAACCTGCGCTGTAGGCGCAGGTTTTTGTTGTGTAAATGGTATTTTCTATGTGTCAATGTTTGCATAAACAGCATTTTTCTCAATAAATTCTCTTCTAGGTGGCACTTCATCACCCATAAGCATTGAGAAAACACGATCTGTTTCCGTTGCATTATCTATTTGTATTTGACGTAATGTTCTAAACTCAGGATTCATTGTGGTATCCCACAATTGCTCTGCGTTCATTTCACCAAGACCTTTGTAACGCTGAATACTTACACCACCGCTATAACTATTGGCAATTTCATCACGTTCTTGATCACTCCAAGCATATTGCTTTTTCTGACCTTTCTTCACCAAATATAAAGGTGGAGTAGCAATATAAATATGCCCCTGCTCTACCAACTCTCTCATATAACGGAAGAAGAAGGTTAATATTAAAGTTTCAATATGGCTACCATCGACATCGGCATCACACATGATGACTACCTTATGATATCTCAATTTTTCAAGATTCAATGCCTTACTATCTTCTTCGGTACCAATAGTTACCCCCAAAGCAGTATACATATTTTTAATTTCTTCGTTTTCAAAAACCTTATGTTGCATGGCTTTTTCAACATTCAAAATCTTACCTCTTAATGGCAAGATCGCTTGAAAGTTACGATCACGACCCATTTTTGCAGTACCACCTGCAGAATCTCCCTCGACAAGGAATATCTCACATTTTTCAGGATCTTGCTCAGAACAATCAGATAGCTTACCAGGTAAACCACCACCGCTCATTACATTCTTACGCTGTACCATTTCACGAGCTTTAGAAGCTGCATGTCTAGCTTGCGCTGCAAGAATTACTTTTTGAACAATAGTTTTAGCATCATCCGGGTGCTCTTCAAGATAATCCGTCAACATTTCGGACACTGCCTGACTTACTGCTGCCGAAACCTCTCTGTTACCTAATTTTGTTTTTGTCTGACCTTCAAACTGAGGCTCAGAAACTTTTACGGATACAATTGCCGTAAGACCTTCACGGAAATCATCTCCTTGAATTTCAAACTTTAATTTATCCAACATTCCAGAAGCATCTGCATATTTCTTTAGAGTAGAAGTTAATCCTCTTCTAAATCCAGATAAATGCGTACCACCTTCGTGCGTATTAATATTGTTTACGTAAGAGTGAAGATTCTCTGTATAACTAGTGTTATATATCATGGCTACTTCTACAGGAATATCATTCTTTTCCCCTTCCATAGCAATAACCCCTTGTATCAAAGACTCACGGTTACCATCTAAAAACTTAACAAACTCTTTAAGACCTTCATTAGAAAAGAACGTTTCTCCAACGTACTCTCCTTTTTCATCTTTTTGACGCTTATCCGTAATACTGATAGTTACCCCTTTGTTCAGGAAAGAAAGCTCACGCATTCTATTTGCCAAAGTTTCGTAGCTATATTCTATAGTTTGCGTGAATATGGTATCATCTGGGTGAAAAGTCACTTCTGTACCTCTCTCCGTAGTTTCTCCTATTCTTTTAACAGGATACAAAGCCTTACCCCTAGAGTATTCTTGTTGCCAAACAACACCATCTCTATAAACCGTTGCCGATAAATGATCGGACAATGCATTTACACAAGAAACACCAACACCGTGTAGACCACCAGAAACTTTATAAGAATCTTTATCAAACTTACCACCTGCACCAATTTTGGTCATTACAACCTGTAATGCAGATACGCCTTCTTTTTTGTGAAGATCAACAGGTATACCCCTACCGTTATCTTTAGTGGTTATGGAATTATCTTCGTTTATGATTACGCTAATGTTGTCACAATGACCACCCATAGCCTCATCAATAGAGTTATCTACTACTTCATATACTAAATGGTGCAAACCACGGACCCCAACATCACCTATATACATGGATGGACGCATACGTACGTGCTCCATTCCCTCCAAGGCCTGAATACTATCTGCCGAATAATTTTTCTTATTTGCTTCTTCGCTCATAAAATTAAGGTTGTTTTACTTCAAATTTTGCAATCTTACAAATATACGCAATACCCCATGAAATATAGCCTTTCTAAGGATTGGACAAAAGCAAGTTATCAACAATAATTGTGGAAAATTAGCCATCAATATTCAAATTGCGCCATATTTCAGGTATCATCCCTAAATTGAAGTACAGAAGCCTAATTAACCATAAAACACAACTTATCCGCTACATGCTAAATCTGCCTTTTTTTTGGACAATGTTAACATCTCACCGATGAAATTAACGGAATAAAACTGATTATTTGCGTTATCGCTTTCTTACGCAAAATATTAAGATATCCTTTAGATATGGATACTAACTTAGAGGTATAATCTTAAAATAATCTATTATGAACGAAGAACAATTTAAAGGAAAGTGGAATATAGCTAAAGGAAAACTTAAACAACAATACGGTGATCTTACCGATGATGACCTTACTTACGCAGAAGGAAAATCTGATGAGCTATTGGGAAGAATTCAAGAAAAGACCGGAGAGTCCAAAGAGAAATTAAAAGAAATGATCAATAGCATCTAAAAGCTGTATTCATATTCAATATAAAAAGTAACCCCGCCTACAGAAGTAGACGGGGTTTTTACAATAGATATAATGACTAATTCAAACCCTATTGCTTAACATATGCTTCGTCATGTACGTTAGCTATTGCTCTACCAGAAGGGTCATTCATATTTTTAAACGCTTCATCCCATTCCAAAGCTGTTGCCGTACTACAAGCTACACTTGCTTCTTGCGGTACACTTAATGCTGCAGCATCACTAGGAAAATGTCCTTCGAAAATAGTTCTATAGTAATATTCCTCTTTGTTCAATGGTGTATTGATAGGAAAACGGAATGCTGCATTTTTAATTTGCTCATCTGATATTTCTTTCTCAACCAATTCTTTTAAGGTATCGATCCAACTGTAACCAACACCGTCACTGAATTGTTCTTTTTGTCTCCAAGCAACACTTTCCGGTATCATATCTTCAAAAGCCTTACGCACAACCCATTTCTCCATACGCTCACCGTTGATCATTTTATCTTGCGGGTTGATACGCATAGCAACATCCATAAATTCTTTATCCAAGAACGGCACACGTCCTTCAATTCCCCAAGCAGCCAAACTCTTGTTAGCTCTTAAACAATCATACATATGTAGTTTATCTAACTTACGTACGGTCTCTTCATGAAACTCTTGTGCGTTTGGTGCTTTATGAAAGTACAAGTAACCTCCAAATATCTCATCTGCACCTTCACCGGACAATACCATTTTAATACCCATAGACTTAATAACACGTGCCATTAAATACATAGGTGTAGAAGAACGAATGGTAGTAATGTCATATGTTTCTATGTTATAGATAACATCTTTAATAGCATCTAAACCTTCTTGAATGGTAAACTTGATCTCGTGGTGTACGGTACCTATATGATCTGCCACCTTTTTTGCAGCAGCTAAATCTGGTGAACCTTCTAGACCAACAGAGAAAGAGTGTAATTGTGGGTACCAAGCATCTGTAGTATCTCCACTCTCTATACGTTTCTGTGCATATTTCTTCGCAACCGCAGAAGTTACAGATGAATCTAAACCACCTGATAACAATACACCGTAAGGTACATCAGACATTAATTGTCTGTGAACCGCCGCTTCTAAAGCTTCCTTAACTTCTTGTATGCTAGTTTCGTTTTCCTTTACCGCATCATACTCCATCCAATCTCTAGAGTACCATCTTTTTATTTCTCCGTCAGCACTATGCAAGTAATGCCCTGGAGGAAATAATTCTATTTTGGTACAGGTACCTTCAAGTGCTTTTAATTCTGATGCTACATAGAACGTTCCGTTTTTATCCCAACCCATGTACAAAGGAATAATTCCCATATGATCACGAGCTACAAAATATTCATCTTTTTCGGCATCATAAATCGTGAAACCAAATATTCCGTTCAATTCATCTATAAAATCAACTCCCTTTTCCTGATACAAAGCCAAAATAACCTCGCAGTCAGATTCTGTTTGAAAGTCATAAGTACCTTCAAATTGCTTACGTAATTCTCTATGATTATATATTTCTCCGTTCGCAGCCAATATCAATTTACCATTTGGACTCAATAATGGTTGTTTACCAGAAGCTGGATCTACAATAGCCAAACGCTCGTGCGCCAAGATGGCTTTATCATCTGCATAGATACCACTCCAATCTGGACCTCTATGTCTTATTTTCTTTGACATTTCTAAAAGTTGAGGCCTAAGTAACTCCGTACTTTCCTTAACATCAAATGCACATACTATTCCACACATAATCTAATTATTATATCATTTCGAACACAAATATCTATTTATTGTTTCAATTAACAAACACATATTACAATTATGATTACATATTATAACTATAAATCACTTTATTAATTCAATATGACATGTATTCTATATTTATACCGTTTAAAACATGCTGGAATGTAACTATCAAAAAATTTAACTTCTTTTTATTAATCGGACTGTAAGGAACTGCTTAGTTTTATGACCTAGAAAACCAAAACAATTATTATGAAAAAAGTATTTACACTAGCTACACTTATTTTTGCCTTAGTTTTAACCTCTACGGTATCTGCACAAGAATTTTCTGGAATTGACAAAAGTCCAATGGATATGGCTGCCTACCCTACAGATTACAAAGTTTCTGAAAAGGCGGTACGTATTATTTACGGAAGACCACAATTAAAAGGTCGTTCTATGGAAGAATTAGCTCCTACAGGAAAAGTTTGGAGAACAGGTGCCAACGAAGCTCCTGAAATTACATTCTACAAAGATGTTACATTTGGCGGTAAAGCTGTTAAAGCTGGAACATACTCTTTATTCACTATACCTGGTGGAGATGAGTGGACCGTTATTTTGAACAAAAACTTAAACCAATGGGGATCTTATTTTTATGATGAAGCTGCAGATGTTGCTCGCGTAACCGTACCTAATGGTTCTGATGCTGCTTCTTTAGAAGAATTTTCAATAGCTTTTAAAGATGCTGGTGACGGTGCACACTTGGTAATGGGTTGGGACAAAACAAGAGTTGCAGTTCCTATTACTATGTAATTAAAAACAACATATATTAAAAAAGCCTCGGTCATTGACCGAGGCTTTTTTTTGCTTTTTATTATTATCTAACTATACCATTTACAAAAGTCTGTTCAGCACGTATAGTAGGTATTTCAGATACCGGAACCGTCATCATATCTTTATCATAGATGACAAAATCCGCTACCTTACCAGGCTCAATGCTTCCTTTATCTTCTTCTTCAAAATTAGAGTACGCTGCCCAAATGGTCATTCCCTTCAAAGTTTCTTCTCTAGATAACGCTTCTTCCATTTGAAAACCTCCCTTAGGATATCCGCTAGTATCTTGTCTTGCTACTGCAGCATAAAATGTCAAAAACGGACTTACATCTTCTACAGGGAAATCGGTTCCTAGTGCAATAGTACCTGCTTTGTTCAATAATGTTTTATACGCATAGGCACCTTTAACCCTCTCCCCTAAACGATCTTCTGCCCAATACATATCACTTGTGGCATGTGTTGGTTGAACTGACGGAATAATACCATCTTCAAAGTAATCGAAATCTCCTTCTGTTAATACTTGGGCATGTTCAATTTTCCATCGTCTATCCCCTTTGCCTTGAAGTACATTTTTATAAGCTCTCAACACAGCAATATTTGCAGAGTCGCCAATAGCATGCGTGTTCATTTGATATTCTGAATTTGCCAGTTTTTCAGCCAATGCCTCAATATCTGCAACAGGAGTAATCATAGCTCCAAAGTGCTTAGGTAAGTCACTATATTCTTCTTTTAAAGCGGCACCTCTAGAACCCAAAGCTCCATCGCCATACACTTTTATAGATCTTACATTTAATCTATCTGTCTTAATAGGACCTTTATTGATATAATAATCTACATCTTCTTGGTTATTGCTTACCATGGCATATATTCTGATCGATAATTCTCCTGCCTGCTGCAAGCTATCAATAAGCTCTATTGTACTTCTATCTAATCCCGCATCGTTTACGGTTGTAAGTCCGTGGTTCAAGCTTATTCTTTCTGCATCTTTCAACGCCTTAATTTTATCTTCTAGCGTTGGTGATGGCATTATACTATCTATAAGTGTCATTGGGTTATCTACCAAAATCCCGGTAATACCAGAATAGCCATTCTCCCATTTTTTTACAATTTCACCACCTTGAACCTTGGTACTCCAGTCAATACCTGCCATATCCAAAGCTTTCTGATTCACCAAATAAGCATGACCGTCTACACGCTCCAATGCTACGGGTATATCAGGAAAAATAGTATCTAATTGTGCTTTTGTCGGAAATTCTTTTACTTCCCAATCATTCTGGTCCCAACCTCTACCTCGAAGAAATAATTTAGGATTTTCGGCATGAAAAGCTTTGACTCGTTCTAAAACCTCATCAAAACTTGTAGTCCCTACCAAATCAACTATTTGCTGTGTAAGTCCTAATCCGTAAAAATGGCAATGGGCATCAATTAGACCTGGTGTAATAGCTCTACCATCGGCATCTATTAATTGGTCTGAAGTATAAACATCACGAATTTCATCTGTAGTACCAACGGCAATAAACTTACCATCTTGCACAGCAAAGGCTTGTGCTTCAGAAAAAGAATCATCTACAGTATAGACTTTAGCATTTACAATAACTAGGTCGACTTTCTCTTTCATGAGTTCGCAACCTGATAATAAAACGAGTAAAATTGGAAGAAGTTTTTTCAAATCAAAAATAGTTAGTTAGTGAAATTAAATAAGCAGAGCCAATGGGCTCATCTTAAATAATATTGAAAACTAAGTATTTTTTCGGAAAATTCTAAATCTTTATTCTTGTGGCAATTGGCGCTTTGCTAAAATTTCGCTTTGACCACTCTTAGAATAACATTCACCAATCATCTTATCACCTTCTACCTCTAGCACAAAAGATACACGTTCAATACCATCTTTATTGATATTAAAATTGATACGATTGTTATCAATCTCAATATCCTGACCATTTAAAGATCCCGTTTTTAAACTGATAACAACTGTATAAACGCCATTAGGCTTAGAAATAAAAAGTCTACCTTTTCTATAAGGCTCATCTGCTTCGGGCATTAAAAATTCCCAAACACCAAAAACAGAACTGTCATCAATACTATGCTCTTGCAACACTAAATCTTGCGATTGAATAGTTATATTTTCGCTGATCAATGGATAAAAAAAGGCATTAGTTATTAAGACAACTTTTAATAAAACATGGTTAGTGTTCATTTTATAAAGTATTGTTTAATGTATTAGTAACGATACTAAGATATTAATATTTTATTAATTGTAGGTTTTTTACTACTTAGTTTGTTTTTGAGACGCAATCCATCCATTTAGTTTTTCTTCTAATAAAACCAAAGGTAAACTACCTGAGTCTAATATTTGGCTATGAAACGCTCTGATACTAAAATCATCACCTAAAATATTTTCAGCCTGTATCCTTAGCTCTCTAATTTTTAACTGACCAATCTTATATGAAAGCGCTTGCCCAGGGGTGGCCATATATCTTTCAACTTCGGCAATTATACTTTCTTCAGACTCCGCCTCATTATCCAATGAATATTGAATCGCTTTTTCTCTACTCCATCCTTTTGCATGAATACCAGTATCAACCACTAACCTGATCGCTCTATGCATCTCCATACTTAACATGCCAAAATATTGATATGGGTCTGTATAAATACCCAGTTCTTTTCCTAAAGACTCTGCGTAAAGCGCCCAACCTTCTACAAAAACACCCATACTCTCAGGATGTAAAAACTCAGGAAGATTATTATTTTCTTGCTGTAAACTTAACTGAAAGTGATGACCAGGTATGGCTTCATGCAAAAACAAAGCTTCATCATGTACCCTATTATAACTCTTTACATCAGGAATTGGAACATAGAAAATTCCCGCTCTTGACCCATCTTTTGAACCCGGCACATACTCCGCACTTGCCGATGCTTCTCTAAAAGCTTCTGTTCTACGTACATTAAAACCTGCTTTTGGTGTCAGGGCGAACAAAGAATCTATACGCAATGCTATGCGGTCATTTATAGCATTAAAACTTTCAACTACCTGTTCAGGTTCTGAAAAAGGCATTAATTCTTTTCTATTTCTAAGAGAACTGAAGAAAGATTTTAAATAGCCTTTAAAACCTATTTCATTCTTTACAGCTTCCATTTCTTTAGAAATACGAGCCACTTCAGACAATCCTAATTCATGGATTTCATCTGCAGTCATGTTCGTAGTCGTATGTAATTTTATTAAATATTGATATGTTTCTTTTCCGTTAGGTAGATCTGATAATCCGTCTGTATCTCTACAAGCAGGTAAATAAACATCCGTTAAAAACCGGTTTAATTCTACATATTTAGGTGTTAGTTTTTCTTGAATGAAATCTTCATAATTACTCTGAAGAATATCCATATCAACATCAGACAGTCCGTCTGGGAAATTCATTATTGGTTTATAGAATAGGTTTTCTTCTAAAGGAATATCAATAAACGATTGAATCTGTGGTAGCATTTTTAAAGTTAGTACTTTGGGTAGCACTACACCTTTATCCATACCTCTTTTCATTTTCTCAATTGAAGTATCTAAAAACACCAAATAATCTTCTAACCTACTTAACCAATTATTATAATCTTCAATGCTCTTAAACGGCTGAACACTTGTACCACCGCCTAATTGCGCCACATATAAATGCAAGGACTGTATCTGAAAAAGGGGCATAAGCTCAAAACTTGGTAAATCATAGATTGGCGATGCAACCGTTACTATAGGGTTCATTACCCCTTCCAATTTCACATTACAATCCCACTCCATTACACGCATGCTCATATAATCTTCAGCACTTACTTGGGTAGAATCATACTTACTTAATTGATCTAAAAAATAGGTATAGCGGTCTTTTAAATGTAGAATGTAATCATCTGAAATGTAATTGGCTATAGTATCATTATATTCTGAAAAGCCAGCTTTGGTAGCCTCTATGGGGTTTATGTTTTTCTTAAACTCATAAAACTCAGTAAAAACCTCAGCAATAGGTTTTGCTGTAGTAAGCTGTTCTTGTTTTGAAGATTCTTTACAAGAAGAAATAACGACAACGAATAGTAAAAGCCAGAGGGTACGAATCATAGTAGTAGAATTTGTACTGAAAAATACAAAACTATTATGATTGATGAACCTCTATTTTCTTGAATTTAAAAAAGGAATTACTTCTTTGATTTTGAATTCGCCTTTTCCTTAATTTTTACGTAAATCAGTTTCTTACGCCCCTTAGAATCTTCTCTTCTTTCTATCTCAAAATGAGGAATGGAATTGATAAGCGGAGTCAGTTTTTGAAATCCGTAATTACGAGAATCGAAATTTGGTTGCTTTTTTTGTAACAAGCTACCAACATCACCTAAAAATGCCCAACCATCATCATCGGCAACGTCATCGATAGTCGTTGAAATAAAGCGCAATGCCTTTGGCGTAATCTTATCTACCGTATTTTTTTCTGTAGGTGTTTTATTTGCAGCATCGGTCGTTTCTTCTTCTGATCTACCTTTTAGAATTTCTATGTATATAAATTTATCACAGGCTACAATAAACGGATTTGGAGTTTTACGCTCCCCAATACCAAAAACCTGCATACCTGCTTCCCTAAGTCTTGTGGCCAAGCGAGTAAAATCACTATCACTACTAACAATACAGAAACCATTGACCTTGCCAGAATATAGTACATCCATAGCATCGATAATCATGGCAGAATCGGTTGCATTTTTACCTTGTGTATACCCATATTGCTGAATAGGTGTAATGGCATTTTCAAGAAGGACATTTTTCCATTTACCTAAACGTGGGTTGGTCCAATCACCATAAATACGTTTAATGGTAGGGTTACCATATTTAGCAATCTCCTCCATCATTTCCTTTACATAGGCAGATGGTATATTATCGCCATCTATTAATACTGCTAAATTCAAATCCATTTGTACTGTTTTTATGTAAAGGTAATTTGATTTCTACTTGAATAGCAAGATGTTGACCGATAAAGTTAAAAATGATTTCTTTACTACGGATTATAAGCTATTGTAAGTGACATTTAGCGAACAACCTTGATCATATAGTTAAGTATTAACGATACCGAAACAAATACGTACTACTTAATCTGGCTTGGTCAAAACAAACTCCACACGCCGGTTGAGAAATCTACCAGCTTCCGTTTCGTTCGTTGAAATGGGTTTTAAACTGCCAAACCCCTCAGCTTTTATTCTACTTTTTTGAATCCCGTTATCAATTAAAAAACCAACTACTTCATGAGCTCGCCTAACCGACAATTTTTTATTGAAATTATCGGATCCAATATCGTCGGTATGCCCAAAAATTTCGATGTTGATATTTAAATTCGCTTTTAAATAAGAAAGCAACGATTCCATTTCTTGCTGGTGATTTCCTCTTATTTTAGACTTGTTAGAATTAAAGTATACATCTTTAAATACGTGCACGCTATCCAATACATATTCTCTATGTTCATTGCGCCCCGAGTTTTGAGATTTTGATTTCACGTTCGACACTGAAACCATATCTAAATAGTAATAAGAGCCTTTGTTAATTTTTCTTTTGGTCTGATATTTCTGTGTGCGCTTGTTGTTTTTAAAATTACCGATAGTCAAATAATTCTCGGTTCCAGAAGCTTCGAATTCCGTAGTTAATTTCACCCATTTGATTTCATCTGAATAATATTTAGAATAGGATATTTCTAATGCTGCGGATACTTCACCATTTACCTTAGATAGATGCAATCCAGATAGCACTTTGGTAGTTTCTACCTCAACTGAAAATTCCGAAAACCGGATACCAAATTCCTTCACAGCAAAATCTGATCGTTCTGCCAAACTCACATAAAAAGAAATCGTATAGCGTTCTCCTTGCTTTAAAGTCGTGCTTAATTTTGCTTGAATATATTCTCTATAATCATTTGGGGCATACATGTAAAACCCCACATAACCTACGCCAAAATCAGCGGGTTGCTTTCCATTGAAATTTTCCGGGGTTCCCATGGCGGTACTGCAACCGTTAAAATAATCGGTAGAACCCATTGTGGGCATATTCCAATCTATTACATCTTTTTCAAGATTACCCAATGTAACGGGGCAATTTCCATACATTTCAAAACTAGGATTCACCACCAAATTTTGTCCTGTCATAAGAACAGGCACATATAACAGAAGCAATAAGAGAAAATCTAAATACTTTCTTTTAGGTAGCATAAGGGTTAAATAGATTCCCTAAAATACAGAAAAGATAAAATATGGTGATTTCACTAATTCTAACTCATAAAAAAAGCCCTTCTTAATTAAAAGAAGGGCCTTACTAACAACAAAAACCAAACCTTACTTCAACTCTTAATTGTTATATAAATAAATAGATGCAGCAGAAGTTAAATCATTACTAACCGCTGGCGCAACGTTACCACTGGCATTCAAAGCATCTGAAAAGGCTAGTACCTTACCATTACCGATTTCTGCTATAAATACTGTTTTTGTTTTGTGATCATAAGCAACATCAATTGGGTTACCCATTTCAGTCAAAGAACCAGCAACTCTAGACTGACTTAACCATGATAACAAACCACCATCTTCTATTCCGGCTAAAACCGTTGAAAAATCTTGTGTTATTTGAAAACCACCATCAGTATTTGCATCTGCGGCATCACCTATATCGGTCATTACCAAAACATCATCTGCAGCACTATAATAAATACCATGGGTTCTCACTATTCCTTCAACTGTAATTCGTTTTGTAGGTATAATTGCGCCATCCACAGAAAAGTCGGTCAAGAAATTATCGTACACTGCCAAATCGCTCGTAGCATCTACAACGGCCAACAAGGTATTCCCCATAAATGTAATCCCCCAAGTATCGAAACCGGCATCGAAAGTATTTAATAGACTAAAGCTAGAACCGTTGTACTCATATACATAAAACTTATTCTCTGTATTACTAGACACAACTACCTTGTTACCGAAAACGGCAATCTCCCTTGGGCTAGCCAATTCCGCACTACCTGAAAAATCAGACACGATATTGGCTAAATCTGTAACTGCAGCAAAACTACCGTAGTACTCTAGCGCCATACCTGACCTAGATGCTTGAATAATTGCATCGTTCATAGCATTGTAATAAATACCTTCTGTAGCATCAGAACCTGTAGCTACTGTTTTTGTCAACATACCAGAACCATCATATACACTTACATTTCCGTCAGCCGTACTTGTAGCATACAATCTTGTTGCTCTAGCTTCACTAGAATCACCGGTATTTCCATCAGTTTCGTCACTACTAAATTGAATAGACGAAGCCATTGCTAAGTCTTTGTTGAAAGACGGAGTTAAATTACCACCAGAACCTATAGAAGTAAATCCTAATACTTTACCATTTCCAATTTCAGAAACATAAACCGCATCGGTTTCAGAATCATACGCAACATCAATTGGGTTACCCATTAATGTTGAAGAACCTGCTACACGCACTTGCATACCTATTGGCAGTAATTCACCATCAGACAAGGCATCGAACTTTGAAGAAAAATCAGAAATTACGTGAAAACCACCATCGGTATTTGCATCTGCCGCATCACCAATATCGGTCAACACCATTACATCGTCAGTACCATCATAAGTAATACCATGTGTTCTTACAATACCTTCGATTGTTACTCTTTTCGATGGATTCAAAACTCCATTGGTAGCATTAGAAAGAAAATCGTAATACACGGCTAAATCTCCTGTTGTATCAACTACTGCATATAAATCATCTCCTTTAAAAGTGATACCCCAAACTGGGAAAGGAACCTCAACTGTACTGGTTAATGTGAATCCGCTTCCTGTATTCTCATAAACGAAAAATTTGTTCTCCCCATTATCAGCAACTACAAAAGAAGATCCGTTAACCGCTAGTTCCCTTGGACTCTCCAAATCTACTCCACTTGTATAAGCAGAGGCAACCGCATCACCGTCCATTAAAGTACTTACATCTGCAAAAGCTTCTAATTGCAATGCACTTCTAGATGCTTGGAAAACTACATTTGTTGTAGCATCAAAATAAATACCTTCAGCAGCAGTAGTTGTTGTCATGAATGTGACCAAAGAATCTCCGGTTACGCTGTAACGTGAAATATTTCCGTTATCGTTGTTGGTTACGAAAAGGTCTGTTCTACGACCTAAAACCGTCATTCCTTCACCGCAGGGCTCACAAAAAGAACCACCACAATCTACACCTGTCTCATCACCGTTCATTACTCCGTCTTCACAAGTGGCATCTGGTGTAACATCTACCATGGCATCGTCATCGTCACTACATGAAGCCACAAATAGTGCGCTTGCTAAAATTGCTAAATAAATTATAGATTTTTTCATATGATATTATTGATTTTATTAGTTGAATCAAGAATACCTACGAAGTAATTTGAAGAGGGTTTGGTTTTAAATGTGAAAAAATAAAAAAACGCCCAAGAATCAGTAAAACCGACTCTTAGGCGTTCAAATATTTTATGAATTGTTTTCTAGAAATCGAACTTATACGTTGCTCCTCCCAAAATCTGAATTCCTTGCACTTGAAAATTAGCCCATCTTTGATAAGCGTTATTAGAAAGATTTGCTCCTTTTATAAAGAACGACCATTGATCTGTATAACGGTACCCAACATGTGCATTAGCATCAAAATAACCATCTAAAGTTATTAGCGCTGCCGGAAAATCACTTGACGGAACATTTTCTAATGCAGTTGACGAAAAATCATCTCGCTCGCCTACATAAAATAAATTTGCACCGGCATACCACTTCTCTCCTATTTGGTAGTCCATAAACAATGATGCCTGTAAATTTGGCAAGTTCCAAGCTGGGTTACCGGTTTCTGTATTATAATCATACACGGCTACATTTACACCTGCAGTAAAATTACGGTTAACATCAACATTCAACTCTCCAAAAATTCCCAAGGTTTTGATGTCATCATAAAACACATCAAATGAATTACCATAATAGTACCCTTTATCATCTGACCTAAAATCGTTTCTAGGATTCAATGTATACAGCGGTCTGTTGTTCTCTGCAGAATACGACCCTTTTACATTATAACTCAAATTAGGTAACAACTGACCCTTAAAACCTACATAAGCATTATACTGACTATCTGTAGGTGCTATATTCAAGGTCGGAGAAACAAACGGATTACCTTCTACCAAATCATAGTAAGAGTTCTGCTTTAATTCTCCCGTTACTCCGCCATAAGCGATTACGGTTTCATCTAATAATCTGTATGACGCTGTTACGGCCGGGTAAATATAGAAGTTACTTTCGCTATTCTCTAAATCCATTCCATAGACCACATTTACTCCTAAATTCAACGAAAGATCATCGCGTAGCATTTTTAAAGACGGATTAATACCTACTTGTAAATTACTATAAGAGATTCCGTTATCATTGGTCGTACTTCTTACAGACGCATTTTCAAAAGTACCGCCCACATAATCTACATTTACTTTTGCATTTAAAGTTTCTTCGTTAACCGGAAACTCGAATCCAGTATTGAATATCGCTCTGTTTTCACCTGAACTTACTGCGTCAAAAAATCGTCGGTATTTTAAATCCGCTCTTTTAAAATAAGCGTCTTCCACATTAATATGACCACTAGCTTCGCCCATGTAATAGTTTTGGCGTTCATCAATACTATTTAGTACCGTTTCACTGAATACTCCTGGCTCAATACCATACCAATTGTACAATTGATGTTGTAAACCTATTGCTGCACCCCAATCTAAATCGCGATCACGCTTTGCGTATGATGCGTCTAATTTGGTATCATAGAACGTATCGCTCAATTCTACACCATCAATACCGCCACGAGACGATAAGTGATTGAAGCCAATATCGAAATTCTCATCTCTATTAATGGTTCTACTGGTATAAAATTCGCCCAACACATTACCATACAATCCCGCACCTAAAGAGGCATACGAATTATACAGTACCGGTGGTGGCAATCTTTCAACTTTAGATGCCGTACCCTTATTAGGTGTAAACGTAGATGCTACGGGAACGGAAAAAATACTATAATTGATAGGCTTTTTCTGTAACACGATAGAGTCGTTCATATTCGGAACCGACTTGATCTTAAAAGCATCTGAAACGGTTGGCGTATATGCTTTAGTCACCGTTACGGTCTCCGTACCCAAATCTTTTTCCTCTTCTTCTTGAGCAAAAACAATTTGAAAGCCAAGCGTTAAAATTATAAGCGTAAATATATGTTTGTTGTACATAGATGTTCTTTTACTGGTGTACGTAATTTTTAGTTAGGATCAACCGATGAGTTACTTTTCGCCTCTTTCGATTTAATGATAGCAAGCTCTGCTCTTGCTTCACTGACAATTTCTGGATACTGCGTAAAGTTTGTTATGACGCTTTCTAAAATATAGGTTGCTTGGTAGGCATCATTTAAAGCATAATAGTTTTTAGCCATTAAAACTAAACCTTTACCTCCCCATTCTTTATAAGCTGCATAATCTTTAGCTAGTTTTTGTACGGCAATATTAGAGTTCTCGTATGACCCATCTTTATGCTCAAAATAGGCGTTATAGTACAATGCTTCTGCAGCTGTTTCACCCGATGCTATTTGTAACACCTCAGCATATGCCGATTCCGCTTTTGCCTCGTCATTGGTTGCAATGGCAGATCTTGCAATCATAATATGCGCATCACTCTTAATTCTATTATCGATATTTGAAGTTGCTAATACCTTATCGGCATATGCTATCGTCTTCGGATAATTCTTTTGCTTGTAATACCCTTTCATTAAGTTAGAGCGAGCAAATGTTCTGTTCTGTGAAATGTTTGCCTGGCTTTCTAATTTTAATAAATATGGCAGTGCAATTTGATAATCATCTTTAGAAATATAGACTTCACAAACACGAGTCAACGCCTGTTCTGCATATTCGCTCGTGCTTCTATCGGCAACATATTTGTAATACGGTAAAGCCGATTCTTTTTCTCCTTTCCCAAAGTACAACTGTGCTAAGCTAAAGTTAGCATCTACGGCATGTAAACCAGTTGGGAACTGTTGAATGTAATTTTTATAACCTTTAATGGCTGCATCAACATTGCCTTCTAAATTCTGTTTTTGCGCAGCATCGAAAGTGGCGTTGTCCAATTCCGCATCGGTCACCTCAACAAAATCTAGTCCGCGAACCCACTCAGCATATTCGTTTACGCGACCCATATCCACATACACCAATTTAGCCGTTGCAACAGCCTGTATGGCTTCTTGTGTTTTTGGAAAATCGCGAACAACCGTTTTAAACTTTGCCAAGGCAGCTTCGTTTCTAGCGGCATTATAATTTACCAATCCCTGTCTCATTAATGCCTGTGGCACCAATGAACTTCCTCTATACTCACTGATCAAACGATCGTAAGCAGCAAGACCTTTGTTCTCTTGACCTTGAGACACATAGGTGTTTCCTAATTCAAACAAGGCATCATCTTTAAAACTAGATCTTGGGTATTGGCTTACGAATTCTTCTAAGTTTTCAATTTTGCTATCTCCTTTATCAACATAACCGTAACTCATCGCTTTTTGGTAAAAAGCATAATCTTTCTCCGGCCCCGTTAATGCCAATGCTTTATTATAGGTTTCAATAGCTGGCCAGTATTTACTAGTAGCGTAGTAGCTATCACCCAGTCTTAAATAACCATCATGTAATTTTTCCACTTCTGCATTTCCGTTGGCTGTAAACGAATTGAAATAGGTAATGGCATCAGAATAATCTTTTTGTTTAAAATAGCCATATGCCAAATTGTAATCTACATCGGCATACATTTCTGTATTCTTTGCGGATGGATTATTCTTGAAAGCCGTATAGCCCTGTACTGCTTCATTGAAACTATTAGATAAATAATCAGATTCAGCTTTCCAGTAATTTGCTCTTGCCTTAAAGAGCATATCTTCTGCACTATTTAAAGATTTATTGAAGTTTTCAGCTGCAGCATTATAATCGCCTTCCATAAAAAGTTCGATACCTCTGTAATACGCTACTTTTTGATAGACAGCTTTACTGGCATAGTTCTTATTCTCCTCTAGCAACGTCATTGCACCTTCAAAGTTCTTTGAAGTAATGTATGAATCTACCAACAAGGTCTGCATCTCATCTTGATGCTCATCTTTAGGGTATGTTTTTAAATAATTTGTAATTACCTGAGGAACCGGTTCATAGGCATTACCCACCTCATAACTTAAACGTGCATAATTAAGAAATGCATCTTTTTGAATCTCGGCACTATAATCCATTTGAGAAGCATTACGGAACGCATTTAGGGCTTCCTGCTTCTTATCCAACTTCAAATAACATTCTGCCAAGTGGTAATATGCATTTTGAGCAACACTATTGGTACCTCCTATAATTTTATTGAATTGAGCTATGGCACTGGCATAGTCACCACCTTTATAATAAGCGTAACCTAAGTAGTAATAATCCGTATTATTCCACTTACCACCTTTACCGTTGTATTCCGTTAGATACGGAATCGCATTTTCATATTGCTTCAAGTTGAAATAACTCTCCCCTATAATCTTGTTCAGTTCAGATACTTCTCGTCTGTCAGCTTTTGGCAGTTGTTTTTTCGCCAAAGCAATTGCCTCATCAAACTTACCCAACTTAAAATTCATATCCGCCTGATAATAGCTCAGCTTTTCCTCTAAGACATCTTGATCGGTAATTTGATCAAAACGCTGATTTGCCGTTTCATAATCATCTTCTTGATATGATATATAACCCAAATAATATTTTGCTTGAGATCCGTATACTTGAGAATTGGCAACTTTTTCTAAATACTTTTCAGCCTCTTTCGTTTTACGTGATGAGAATAAAGAGTAGCCGTAATTAAAGTTGAACTTATCCATCTCGCCACGAGAAAGGGAGCTTTGATCTACTTTGTTGTACCACTTTAAAGCATATGGATATTTACCTGTTTGAAAGTAGTACTCTGCCACATCGGCAAAGGCAGAATTACGTTTGGTAGAAGTAGGGTATTTTTCCACAAAATCTTCCATCAATCGGTCTGCACCCATCTGGTTTAAACGTACTGCTGCATTAGCTGCGTAGTATGCACTATTGGCAGCGGTCTCCTCGTCTTTTGTAGACACTTTAACCTTCTCGAAAATGGTCTGTGCCGCTTGGTATTGTTCGTTGTTGTATAGCGCTAGCGCGTCTTGAAAAGCCTTTTGCTCATGAGTATAAATCTTAGTTTCTTGGGCACTGGTCAATGCGACCAAACCGAATACCAATGGAATAAAAGCGGTGATTTTTTTAAGCATAGTGTTCTGTACCTATTTAGAATTACCAGTATCACATGTGATAACGGCAAAAATTGTACCTAAGTATGTGCAATACCCCTTCAAAAAAAAAGATTTTAAAAAAGGGTTCTCTAATATCAAATGGAACTTATTACTTTTATAACAACATTTGCGTTATGGAAGAGATTGTTTTAGAACTTAAGGATGCCTCTATTTTTCAAAAAGAGAGTTTGGTGTTGAGTGAAGTAACTATAAAAATTGCCAAAGGGGAATTTGTATACCTTATTGGTAAGACCGGTAGCGGTAAAAGTAGCTTCATGAAAACGCTGTATGGCGATTTACCTTTACAAAAAGGTGAAGGTCATGTGGTTGGCTTTGACCTTAAAACATTGAAAGAAAAAGATATTCCGTTTTTACGTAGAAAACTGGGTATTGTTTTTCAAGATTTTAAACTTCTTCCAGACCGAAATATCAACCAGAATATGTTTTTTGTTTTAAAGGCAACCGGATGGACAGATAAGGCAAAAATGGATGATAGGGTTTCTAACGTGCTGGAAAAAGTTGGTATGAAAACCAAGGGATTTAAGTTTCCGCATGAACTTTCTGGCGGGGAACAACAACGTATTGCCATTGCACGTGCATTATTAAATGATCCAGAACTGATTATTGCCGATGAGCCTACCGGAAACCTTGATCCACAAACCAGTGTAGAGGTTATGAAGGTATTACAGGAAATCAATAAATCTGGCAGAACTATTTTAATGGCAACCCATGATTACGCATTAATACTAAAATTCCCGTCTAAAACAATTAAGTGCGACACCAACAAAGTATTTGAGGTGGTTCAAAGGGCGGTTTAGACACTTAAATATATGCCAAAGATTGTACTCAAAACTCTGATAAATGCAAAGAAAGAAATTGTCTTTGATTTATCGCGGAGTATCGATCTTCATAAAATTTCTACAGAGCATACCAACGAAGAAGCTATAGCAGGAATTACAAGCGGTCTAATTGGATTAAACGATTGGGTTACTTGGCGGGCGAAACATTTTAGTATTTATCAAATTCTAACGAGTAAAATAACAGAGTTCGAATACCCTAATTTCTTTTCTGATGAAATGGTTAAAGGTGCTTTCAAAAGCTTTAAACACGAGCATCATTTTAAAAATCATAAAAATGGGACATTGATGATCGATTATTTTGATTACCAATCACCATTCGGTTTTTTAGGAAAAATTGCAGATAGCTTATTCTTGAAAAAGTATATGACAGATTTATTGGCGAAACGAAACACTACCATTCAACAATTTGCCGAATCCGATAAATGGAAACAGATAACTACAATTAAAACAACAAAAGCATGATTGCACGAATTTGGGAAGGTAAAACCAAAATAGAACATCTTGTTGAATATGAAGATTTTATGAAGAATCGTGCTATTCCTGATTATAGCAAAACCTCTGGATTTATTAAATTAATGTTCTTAAAAAACTCTGACAATCAATACGCATACTTTAAACTCATAACTGTCTGGGAGAACTTAGAAGTCATTAAAAATTTTGCAGGTCAAGATTATGAAATAGCAAAATATTATCCAGAAGACAAAAAATATCTTATCGATTTTCCAGAACAAGTTACTCACTTTGAAATCTTTGCAGATTAATTAAACACAATACATTGCCATATGAAAAACCCTGAAAAAAAACGTTTGGATCAACAACATACCGAAGAAAAAGATTGGTTAAAATGGGGTCCCTATTTAAGTGAACGCCAGTGGGGAACGGTACGTGAAGATTATAGTGCTGGTGGCGATGCTTGGAACTACCTACCACATGACCATGCAAGAAGTCGCGCTTTTCGTTGGGGAGAAGATGGTATAGCTGGTATTAGTGATCGCTATTGCAATATGTGTTTTAGTATTGGTTTATGGAACGGTAAAGACCCGATTATAAAAGAGCGTCTTTTTGGTTTAACAGGACCGCAGGGTAATCATGGGGAAGATGTAAAAGAGCTGTATTATTATTTAGAGAATACACCCTCTCACTCGTACATGAAGTATTTGTACAAGTATTCTCAGAAAGCATACCCGTACAATCAATTGATTGACGAGAACCAAAAGCGCAATCGTAGAGAGCTTGAATTCGAGTTACTGGATACCGGTATTTTCGATGATAACACTTATTTTGATGTCAGCACCGAATATGCAAAAGGTGATGAAACAGATATTCTTATAAAAATTACCATTACCAATAGGCATTCAAAACCGGCACCTATCACTTTATTACCACAAATGGTAATGCGTAATCACTGGACATTTAAAGAAATGTCTAGAAAGCCCGTTATCACTCAAAAAGGAACAAAATCGAATCCTTACGTAAACATTGACCACTCGTATGTAGGCAATTATAATCTCTATTTTCAAAAGGCAGCGCAGTTATTCTTTACAGAGAATGAAACCAACAAAGAGACCATTTATAAAGAGAAAAACGACCATCCCTTTAAAAAAGATGTGTTCAATAATGCTGTCTGCAACAATGACTTTGAGTTAGCGACAAAGAATAATTCAGGAACAAAATTTGCACCGCTATATCAAGTTATTTTAGATGGTGGCGAATCAAAAACATTTCAACTTCGTTTAACCGAAGAAACACTTGAAGCACCTTTTGCCGACTTCGATTCTATATTTAAAAAGAGACAAAAAGAGTGCGCTCAATTCTATGATGAAATAGCCCCAAAGGCAAGCGAAGACAGAAAGGCGATTTTAAAACAAGCCTTTGCCGGTTTACTGTGGACGAAGCAATATTATAACTACGAAGTTGAGAAATGGTTAGAAGGTGATTACAAAACCATACCCCCATCACAAGAGCGTAAAAATGGCAGAAACAGCCAATGGAAGACCTTACGAAATCATGATATCCTTTCTATGCCAGATGCTTGGGAATACCCTTGGTATGCCGCGTGGGATTCTGCATTTCACTGTGCATCGTTCGCCTCCATTGATCCAGAATTTGCGAAAGACCAACTACTATTGTTCACCAAAGAATGGTACATGGCACCTAACGGGCAAATACCTGCGTACGAATGGAATTTTAGTGATGTAAATCCGCCAGTACAGGCATGGGCAACCTTACAGATTTACGGCACCGATAAATCTATTACCGGCGTACCGGATATTAAGTTCCTAAAACGAATGTTCAATAAACTGAATTTGAACTTCAACTGGTGGGTGAATCGTTTAGATAGAAATGACAACAATGTTTTTCAGGGCGGATTCTTAGGTTTGGATAATATTGGAGTATTTGACCGTAGCCATGGTGTACCCGGTGGTGGTTCTTTAGACCAAGTAGATGGTACTGCATGGATGGCAATGTACAGTCTAAACATGTTAGAAATCAGTCTACGTATTGCAGAACATGACGATTCGTATGAAGATATGGCAACCAAATATTTCGGCCATTTTATATTCATAGCCGAGGCATTGAACAAAATGGATACCGATAAGGCAAACACTTGGGACGATGTTGAAGGTTTCTTCTATGACCGCTTAACACTACCTGACGGACAATCGACCACCATAAAAGTGCGATCTATTGCCGGTATGTTGTCATTGGCTGCGGTACTTACAATCAAGAAAAGTGTATTGGATAAATTCCCGAAATTTAAGGCAAGTGTTCTTTGGTTTAAAAAGTACCGTGCAGAGAATTTAAAATATGAAGTGATACAGCAGTATGAAGAAAATGGTGATTTACTTCTATCATTAGTACCAAAAGACAGAATGCAAAAATTAGTTGCTGCACTCTTAGATGAGAAAGAATTTTTGAGTGAATATGGCATTCGATCATTATCTAAAATACATGAGAAAGCATATCAAATTCATATAGATGGTATAGATTACTCCATTGATTATGAACCTGCAGAATCTACCGTTTCTTTATTTGGTGGTAATTCTAATTGGCGTGGACCTATTTGGATGCCAATGAACTATTTATTCATTCAGGCATTACGTGAGTACCAGTGGTATGACGGCAATGATTTTCTTTTTGAATACCCTACGGGAAGTTCTAAATTGTTGAACCTGAAACAAGTTAGTGATGAATTGAGCAAACGCTTGATCCACATGTTCGAGAAAGATGAAAAGGGCAATAGAGCCATCAATAAGAACTACGAAAAATATTACCAAGACCCTCATTTTAAGGACTTGATTTTATTCTACGAGTATTTTCACGGCGAAAATGGTCGCGGTTTGGGAGCATCTCACCAAACAGGTTGGACCGCTTTAGTAGCCAACCTTATTGAGCAATTAGAAGATGAAAGCTAGTATTCTAAAAAACCATAAATAAAACAGTCAATAAGTGTTGTGATTTAATAGTTAATCTGAACTGACGCAAGAATTAAAATAAAAAGCGAGGTGTAAAAACACCTCGCTTTTTGTTCGTTTATATACGAGTTTATGTTTAACTATTTTGTTCTAGCTCCATAATTAAATTTGCAATTAAGGCAGTCCACCCTGTTTGATGAGATGCACCTAACCCTTTACCGGAATCACCATCAAAAAATTCATAAAAGAAATGCTCTTTTTTAAAGTGCTCATTTTTAGTGAATACATGATTAGCATCTTCTGAATGGTACACAAACTTACCATCTTCATTAGGCTCAAACAATTTAATCAATCTTTTAGAAATCTCATTTGCAATTTCATTCAAGTTTAATTTTACCCCGGAGCCTGTTGGAAATTCATATACATATTGTTTACCGTAGTATGAGTAATATTTACGAAGCGATTGTACGATCATATAATTTAAAGGCAGCCAAATTGGTCCACGCCAGTTAGAGTTACCTCCAAACATGTTAGATTGACTTTCCCCAGATTCATACGAAATGTGATGATGCCCGTTATGTTGAAAAACATACGGATGTTCTTCATGATATTTTGAAAGTGAGCGAATACCGTAATCGGACAAGAACTCTTTTTCATCAAGTAGACGGAATAACAGTTTCTCTAATCGAAATCCACGCATGATTGAAAAGAGGTAATTACCATCGGAATTAAACTCTTCAATATTTGAAATCAATGAAGCCAAATCTGGTCTAGTACGTACAATTTCTGCCGCTCTAACTTTGAAATTCATTAATTCATCAAACAAATCTTTATGAATGATTTCAACAGCGAACATGGGTATGATACCAACTAATGATCTTACTTTTAATCGGTCTGTATTTCCATTAGACATTTCTACCACATCATAATAGAAATTATCTTCATCATCCCAAAGTGAAATATCCTTTTGACCAATGTGGTGCATTGCCCATGCAATGTTCAAGAAATGTCTAAAGAACTTAGCTACACTATCCTCATAGTTTGGATTAATGGTTGCCATCTCTAGCGACATACGCAGCATGTTTAAAGTAAACATAGCCATCCAACTTGTAGCATCTGCCTGCTGCATACGTGTAATACCTTCAGGCATGTGGTTTCTATCGAATACACCAATATTATCCAAACCTAGGAAACCGCCTTCAAAAAGGTTGGTTCCGCTTTTATCCTTTTGGTTGACCCACCATGTAAAGTTGACCAATAGCTTTTGATACGCCTTCTCTAAAAAATTAAAATCTCCTTTACCGTTTCGCTTTTTGTCTTTTTCATAAACGGTCCACACCGCCCATGAATGCACAGGAGGGTTTACATCACTAAAATTCCATTCGTAGGCGGGAATTTGTCCATTAGGGTGCATATAGCTTTCCTTAAGCACCAAAAGCAATTGTTCTTTTGCGAAATAGGGATCTATTTCTACGAAAGATGCCATATGAAATGCAAGATCCCAAGCGGCATACCAAGGGTATTCCCATTTATCCGGCATTGAAATTACATGCCTATTGGTCAAATGTTCCCAATGCTTATTCCTAGAATCTGTTCTATATGGCTTGGCTTCACCAGGTCCGCCAAATAACCATTTATATACATCATAGTAGTAGAACTGCTTTGTCCAAAGTAAACCTGAAAAAGCTTTCCTAGCAATCTCTTGTTGCTGAACGGGAAGTTCTTTTTTTAAGATATCTCCATAAAATTCTTCACACTCTTGAATTCGCTTTTCAAAAATAGCATCATAATTGCTCCAAGGGTCATCCAATTTTTTCTTACTAAGACGTACCTTAATTGTTTTTTCTTCTCCAGATTTTAAACGGAGTTTATGCCAAACTGCAAATTTTGATCCTTTCTTATCTGGGTTAACCGTAGGTTGACCATCTATAACATGATCGTTTATACCATCTTTTACATATTCAACTTCATTAGGAACACCGTAAATACGTTGGTTATTGGTTTCGTTCTCACAAAATAGTTGATCTCCTTCTTCGTGATAAAAATAGTAACGACCATTTCGTGTACTACGAGACTGTACAGCACCCTTTGAAATAGCTTTCATCTCTGGTCTTTCAAATCTTTGATTGTGTTTCCAGAAATTACGAAACCATAAATGTGGTAATACATGAATATTTGCAGCTCTGGGCCCTCTATTGATTACCGTAACTTTCATTAAAATATCACCAACATCTTCTTTGGCATATTCAATAAAACAGTCGAAATATGTATTATTGGCAAAAGCTTTGGTATCTAATATCTCAAATTCAGCTTCTTCACGACTTCTACTTTTATTCTTTCTTACCAGTTCTGTATATGGAAACTTTTTATGAGGGTATTTGTATAAATACTTAGCGTAAGAGTGCGTAGGCGTTGACACCTGATGAAAATAAAGCTCCTTTACATCTTCGCCATGGTTACCCTCATCATTGGTAAGACCGAATAAGCGTTCTTTTAAAATTGCATCTTTTCCGTTCCAAAAGGCCGGAGCCATACACAAAATTTCTCTAGAATCGCAAAAACCGCCAATACCTTCTTCTCCCCATCTATAGGCATTACTACGTGCCTTGTCATGACCAACAAAACTCCAAGCATGCCCTTGCGGACTATAATCTTCCCTTACCGTACCCCATTGACGCTCTGCCAAATAAGGACCCCATCTTTTCCAATTTTTATAATTATCCTCAACGGCTAATCTTTCTTCCTCAGCATTTTTATGGACCATAAAGTCTTTTTCTGTTATAATAATTTTTATCAACCTCAACCACCTAAGGGCAATATAAAAAGTTCAATAAATTTTGCGTCCTTTTAATAGACGTTATAATAAAAATAGTATTTGTTCTACTATAAGAAGGATTAACGTATTGATGAAGTGATTAGTATTACCTAATCCCAACAAATAAGACATATAAATCGATAACTTGTTAAAATTAACCCAGTTATAATAGTAACCTCACAACTAAGTATTTTAAACTCTAAGAAAAAATCTATTCCAAACGCCAAGGCGGATTCAATCTATTCTTACCGCCATAAAACAAAATCAATTGATTACCATCTAAATCCTTCAATCTAGCTTCTCTCCATAACCATTTTTCATCAACGGGCTCTTGGTCAAATTTAACTCCTTTATTTTTAAGCAGTTCTACTTTTTCATCAAGATTATCGCATTCAAAATAGACATACACCCCAGTTCCTTGAGGTAATTTATCTACCAAGTGAATAGAAAACGTAGAGTTTCCATCAGGGCACTCAAATCTTGCATAGTTAGGAAGTGATTTTACAATGAGTTGTAATCCCAATTTTTCATAGAAAGCTATGGCATTCTCCACATTTAAAGAGGGAACAGTAATTTGATTTAAGTTCATGATTGCAATATAGAATTATCATTTAACACCTAAAGTATTAAAAATTCTCTTTTACCAATTCCATATTAACAACCGCACCAACCATGGTACCCGATGCTACGGAATTAGCCAACGACCTCATTTTTATACAATTATCACCACAAGCAAATACGTTTTCAATAGTAGTTCTATACATGTCATCTACCTTAATAAAACCCTCTTCATTTAATTCGCAGTCTAACAAATTTGAAATATTACTATGTTGAACAAAAGGCAATGCGGCATAAATAGCATCTATAACCTCTTTACTTCCGTCATCGAAAATGATTGCTTTAACGTTCCCGTCATTGTGCTCTACCTCAACAATTTTTTTATCAATAACACTTATGCGGTTATGCTCTAGTTTACTCCATTCTTCTTTAGAAAAAGAAGCGGGTTCATTGGTTAAAACATGAAGGTTTTTGGTAAGGTTCCCAACCATTGATGCCAAATGATAAGCACGCTCACCATTGGCGATTATACCTGTTTTCTTATTCCTAATCTCATATCCATGACAATATGGACAGTGAACCACAGAGATACCCCAACATGCGGCGAAGCCCTTAATATTGGGCATTATATCTTTAATACCAGTAGCTAAAATGAGTTTTTTAGCACTATATGTAATTCCTGATTTTGTACTTACCGAAAAGCTAGTTTCATTATTAATTGCGTGTATAGCTTCATCTTCTACAAAGTTTACGGTTTTATATTCTAAAACTTGAGATTTAGCAATACTACTAATTTCACTAGGTGTCTTACCGTCTTGGGTTAGAAAATTATGTGAATGTGGTGTTTGTCTATTACAAGGCTTACCACTATCAATTATCAATACTTTTCTTAATGATCTGCCCAAGGACATTGCCGCTGCTAAACCAGCGTAACTACCACCTATTATGATTACGTCAAAATTATTTATTGCCTGCATATTCTTGTATTAAAAATGGATTAAAAAGAAATAGCACACTTTATTTAAAAACTAAAATGAGCTATATTTTGATTGCTTTACATTAATTATTGCAACTTAGTTGCAATAATATTACATTTTCATGAAAAGAAGAATAAAGCAGTCAAACATCTTATGATTTTAATTATGAAATCACCTCTTTATAATAACTCAAATGACCATCTTAAAAGCCAATGATAGCAGTTTAAAACACCAAAGACTATCGTGGTAAATCATATAAAAAAAACCGAAAGAAGTAAGTTTAACTCCGTTTTTTCTAGACACTAGCCTATTTTAGCTTCTGTCTTTTTGTAAACTAACTCAAGAATAAAACAGAACGCTATAATACCCAAAGCAGTAATTACCCCAACTCTATTATCAGAAAACTGCTGAACAATCAAAGTAACGAATGCCAACAAACATAGTATACAAGCAAATAAATGCACATAACTTTTAGAATCCAGTTCCTTATGTTTTTTGAATCCTATATAATTTACAATGCAAAAAATCAATAAGAATCCTGCACTGCCTGCCGTAGATATACTTTGAAGATTAAAGGAGTTGACCAAGGCAATAGAAAGTATTGCAGTTATTAAAAATCCAACAGGTTTACCCCAAAACATATGGCAAAAATATTTGGGTAATTCATCATCTTCAGCAATATCATAATTTACCCTACCACTACCTAAAACAGTTGCATTAATAGCAGAGAAAGTAGAAATCAGTGCGGTAATGGTTATAATTGTAAAGCCAATTTGTCCAAGCGTAGGCTCTGCCGCCTTTGCCAACACGTAATCTTCGGCATTGGCAATTTGATCAAACGGTAAAGCCCCAACGGTTACAATTGCAATTAAGATATATAATAAGATTACGAAGCCTACGGCGCCAAAATATGCTTTTTCGGTATTCTTTTCTCTGTCTCTTAGATCCGATATAGAATTAGCAATTAACTCGAATCCTTCATAAGCAACAAAAATGACCATACCACCAGAAAGAATTAATAAGGGACTTTCCCAATTACTCGGAGACAATTGTTTTAAGTTTTCTGGATGGACGGATAAACCATAAAAACCGATACCTATAAACGCTATTAAAATGGATAATTTAATAATGACCGCCAATGACTCAATTTCACTAACCAGTTTAACACTCAGATAATTGATCAATAAGGCAATCAGTAAAATAGCGGTCTGAAATATGCGTGTATCTATTTCTTTTGACCCTGAAAGCGAGATTAGTTCACTAGCATACGACCCAAATGCCGATGCATATAATGCAAGCATAACAATATAGCTGACCCATAATAGATTGTTGATACCACCGGCAAAAATACCGCTACCAAATTGTTGATGTACAAATTTTACCGTTCCACCATTTTCAGGATATTTCTTTGAAAGCTTGGCATATGAATAAGCCGTTAACATAGCAATGATACCTGCCCAAAGAAATGCAACAGGTGTTGCTCCTTTTGCCAAAGAAACCGCAAGACCAAGAACGGCAAAAATACCACCACCGACCATACCGCCTATACCTATAGAGATTGCATCTTTGAGTCCTATTTTCTTTTCTACACCCATCCTCTTTACCTATTATTTTTAAATACGTTCATCACTTTCCAACATAGCATATTCAAAACTATCTGACCATCCTTTTTTTAAGGGAAGTATTTGTCTTCTAAGCCCTTCTTTCTTCATTCCTACTTTTTCTAGCACTCTGGCAGAGGCTATATTATCTACCGCACAACCTGCTTCTATACGATGAAGATTAAGCACATTAAATCCGTAATCCAATATTTCTCTAACCATTTCAGTAGCAAGACCTTTATTCCAAAAATCAATATGTAGTTTATACCATATTTCTGCTCGTCTATATTTCTTAGAACCTAACCGTAAACCCAATAAACCAACAAACTCATTATTCACTTTATGTTTTATAGCTAAAGTATAATTACGTATTTCACTTGCATTATTCGCTTTGATCCATGGTTCTATAATCCTTTTTGTTTCCTCTAAACTTTCTGGAATGCCTAGCGTATTGAATTCATCCGTTTCCGGTATGGAATGTAAGCGATGAATATCCTTTACATCTACCATTTCAATTAGCCTTAATTCTAATCGATCGGTCTGAAGTATAAATTTTTCCATGCCATATGAATTCTTAGTAGTTTTTTAAAAATACCTTTTTTCTTAGAATCATGCATACAACTAAAACACATGAATTCAACTTTCCAATATAAAAAAGCAGGAAAGAAGTGCTAAGCGATTTATGAAATCGCCATTATCACAAATATTACAAATGAAAAATTTAGTTGACCGGTAAATAAATTACGAATGTAGACCCCTTGTCTTTTTTACCTATGGCATGAATATGCCCATGGTGTTTTTCTACTATCTTTTTGCAAATAGAGAGTCCGATGCCCGTACCCGAATATTCCGTTTTAGAATGTAGTCTTTGAAATACCTCAAAAATATTAGTTGCAAATTCAGGTTCAAAACCAATACCGTTATCTGCAAATGATATTTTATAATAGTATTCTGATAGCTTGCTGAAATTTTCTGTGATTTGTGAATTACGTACCTTTTTAGCGCTAATGACTATTTTAGGAGCTACATCTTTATTGCAATACTTTATAGAATTACTGATAAGATTAGTACATAGTTGCTCTATCTTAAAAGGTATGCCCTGAATTATAGGCAAATTGTCATAAGAAATAGATGTGTCAGTATCTTTAATGAGCTGTGAGAGCTCATCCTCAATTTTACTTAGAATATCACCAAGAGGAATATTTTCGAAATTTGAATTGATCTTATCGATTCTTGAATACGAAAGTAAATTCTGAATCAATTCTCGCATTCTAAAAGTACCAGATTTGATCTTGGTAAAATACTTTTTAATACCGTCAGACATTTTTTCTTCGCCCTCGTCTTCTATTCTAGAAATGAACATTTGTATTTTCCGTAACGGTTCCTGCAAATCATGACTGGCCACTCTATTAAAAGATTCCAGCTCTTCATTACTTAGCTTTAATTTCTCATAACTATCTATGAGTGCTCTGTCTTTTTCTACACGACTGGTAATATCTTGTACAATACCTACAGATACCGGTCTATTATCTATTTCAACATACTTTCCTTTTAAATCTAAATGCCTTACCCCTTTGGTCTTGGTAAAAACACGGTATGCAAAAATGGTAGAAGCCCCTTTTTCTATCTCATTTGTGCTTAAAGATTCAAAAATGGCAACATCTTCTGGGTGTACAAATTCTTTGTAAGCGTTAAAAGTTACCTCAAAGCTTTTTGGCTCGACTCCTAAAATCCTGTAAAAATTATCAGAGACAGTAGCACTACCATCATCTAAATACCAAATAAAGCTACCTACACCCGCTACATTTTCAGCCTCCTTAAAAATGGTATTCTGAAGGCTAAGATCCTCGTTCAATTTCTGAAGGTTTTTTTCCGCCTCTTTAACCTTTGTAGTGTCCCATGCGGTATTGGTTATACCGTTGGCAGATTTAACAATGGTATTGTAGATGTATTTTTTTTGTCCTTCAAAAGTATATACACTCTCATGTTCTTGGGTATTGCCGGTAACATAACACTCCTGCATTAATGAAAATAACCCGTTCTCAAGAACCATAGGATACATCTCTAAAAGCGAGCCACCAATAATATCATTTTGTTCTGATCCCGTTACTTTTTCAATGGCATTAGAGGTGTACCTAAATTGAAAATCGGTTATATTTTTATCTGTATCCAAAACAGGCTCAAAATGACTGATAACATTGTTAGAACTTTTATATACACCTTTTAAAAACTCTTCTGTCTCCTGTAATTTTTTATTCTGAAGATAGACCTGGCTATTTACTTCTTGTATTTCGCCCTTCTGTTTGTATATACTGATAAAGCCAATTAAAAAAATACCCAATGCCGTTAGGGCTACCAACAAAGATGACATGGGCGTTAAGAAAGATTGCGAAGTATATTCCTCTTTTCGTGCAACCATTAAGTAGTTCTCTTCTGCCAACATCCTATCTTTTATAACCTGGGCTTCAGTTACTATTCTAGATATACGTTCCTTACTTTGAAACGATAAATCAGTAAAATTAATCACCACACTGTCTTTTACAAAAAGGCTGTCATCTTCAACAGAGCTATTTACAACAATAGTAGTATCTATTTCATTCTTAATTCTATCATGCAGCAATTGTAAAGCCTTTACGCGTTCTTGCTGTGCCTCATTATCTTGGGTAAGTGTTTTTAACCTATCTAACGACTGCCCCATTTCAGTTATCACTATAGATGAAAGATCAGTCTCTTGTTGCTCAAAAAGTTTTTTAAGCTGAATTGCCTCTACCTCTAAAAATTTAGAAGAAAGCTCTACAATAGTACGCTGCACCTCAAGTGTGTGAGAAACTAAATCACCAGTTTTATGAAGCCTATTAACTTGCTTGTAACCTACACTAACAGTATACAATAGCAAGGCTATTGCCAAAACAAGTAAAATAATATAGGTTTTTACCGAACCGATTAGGGCTTTTAATTTCATCATGATCTCACTAGAAAAAAGACTTTTCATTTATAGTAACAAGTTAAAAGGGGGTATTACCGATCATTAAGATTTCAAGCAATGAATATACCTTATTTTAAGATGATGATATTGAAAAATGTATACAAATATGAAGTTGGCTTTTTTAGTTATAAAGTCCGAATAAAATTATTGGATAAAACACGATTAGCATATGTATCATTGAGAATCAAAATAAAATAATTAAATTTTCTTTTTCTACATAGAAAAATAAACCCCATCTCGTACGATAACGATATGGGGTTTAAAATAAATTTAAAAATCCGACTAGTTTGTAACACAATCATTCGCTAATCACTCAAGTACTTTTCAAAGCGTTTGCTCTCGCTAGCTGAATTTAGGCGCTTCATCCATTGTAGTAAATTCTCATTAGACTCAGAAGTATCAGAAATACTGAACATCAACAAAATCTCTCTACCTAGTTCTTTTTGAAAGAATTTTTCTAATCGAAGTTTTTCTAAAACTTGAGTACAAGTTTCAAATAAAGAATTTCTAAAAGATTCAAAATCTAATTCATCATTATTAATTGCTTCGCAAAGCGTTTTACATATATCATTGAACTCATTATTTGCCCCACCGGATGCAAACCACTCTGCAGGCTCAAACTCATATGTTTCTTTATACTCGGCATCTTCTGACTGCATCTTTTCTAGATGCTCATTAGTATTTATATAGGGCACTACTGTCATTGCACCATCATCACTAACCAATGAAAAAGCACAAATATCTGTACCATATTTCTCAACGTTTTCTTTGAAAGCTAATTTTGTAGCAATTTCAATTTCGCTTTTTAAATCCTCAAAATATATAGTAGTACTCATACTTGTATTAGTTGTGCGAACAAAGAATTTAGCTCACTTATTAATCCAGTAATTTTTCTTCTCTCATTATTTTTAATGCCTTCTCAGTCTCTTGCGATCCATTATTCCATGATCCTGGCAGCATGATCAATCGCTTCTTCATTTTTTGATTTTCATCTTCAAAAACTAAGATAAATCTCGCGCGTGTTAGTCCAAATATTGCTTTTTTAAATTTGACACTTTTAATCTTATTCCTTTCAATACTTGGTGTTGCTGAATTATTTAAGCTATTTAGTATTCCATAAACTAAATAGAGACCAAATAATCCGAATAACACAGTACTAAAAGTTTCTCCTCTTTGAAAACCATCATACGCTGAATAAAATAGAAATGCAGAAATACCCCCATAAACTAACAATACTCGGGTTATGCTTTTACCAACTACCACTTTTGAAATGTTTCCAATTACACCATCTCTAGTTAGTATAATACTATCGGTTAAAATATGGCAAAAACCCGTTTTAGTTTTAAATTTCTTTTCTTCGCCGTTCACTGTTTTAATTATAAGTAGAAATTACTTTTTAAGACAAATTTTTCAAAGCCTGAATAATCTCTTCAGGTTCTGAACGTGTTCTGTAATCAACATTTACATAGCTCCATTTTACAACGCCATCCTTTCCTAAAATAAATGTTGCGGGTATTGGCAGTACACTTCCATTCCCATTATTAATGGCTTCCAAATCTAAATTACGATCTACGCGCATGTGATCTAATAAAAACTCCGGCACCTCCCAAGCAACCCCATATTCAGAAGCTACTTTAGCATTTTGATCGGACAAAACGATAAAATCCATCTCACTGATTTCACTTTTTGTCAATGACCCGTCTGGTACTTGCGGACTTATAGCAACCAACGTAGCACCTAATGCATGTATTTCACTTAATCTTGCTTGTAAAGCTCTCAGTTGCAAGTTGCAATACGGACACCAATCGCCACGATAAAATGTCACCACAACAGCACCTTTCTCAAGTAAACCTTCTAGTGAAATTAATTCATTCTCAGCGTTTGGAAGCTTGAAAATTGGAGCTTTTTGCCCAACCTTTACTGCTTTTGCTCCTTTTTCAAAAGCTTTTGCTTCCTCAATCACCTCATCAACGCCTTTCATGAATTCCGGTTTAGCCAATCTGCCAGAAGCAATTTTAGCATCGGTTTGTTCTTTTAAGCTTTTCATTATTTCAATTTCTTTAGTATAGCCCGTAAAGTTATTAAGAGTAAAGGTGAGCAAAGAATATTTCTCATCAATTTAACACTGTGAAGAAAACTTGATAGTCTTGTTTTTCTACTAAGTTGATTACAGGAAGACTTGAGAATTTAAATACATAATTTAATTTCTTGAATGAAGCCCTATAGTATTTCCGTCCCTATCCAATAAAATAGAGATAAAGCCAAATTCTCCAATAGACATTTTTGACCTTATAACTTTTCCACCAGCCTTTTCAACCAGGTTTTCTTCAGTTGTACAATCTTCAGATTCAAAGTATACAATTGTGTTATTGCCATTAGACGCAAAATCTTCCTTTTCTACTAAGGCACCAGTAATATTCAATCCTTTTGAATCAAAGGGGAAACCAGCTTGTTTCCCAAATTCAATAGGAAAATCAACAAGTTTAATACTAAAAACAGTTTCATAGAACTCTTTTGCTTTGTTTAAGTTTGATACATTGATGTCGAACCAGTTTACAAGATTTACGTTTTTCATAATATTTGCTATATAATTTTATTGCTTTATCGCAATGCAAATATGGTATGAGTATAAACTTTAAAATTGTAAAAATGGGACAAAGCTAATCTTCTCTATCAAAAATCAGAGACATTTTTAAATCGTCACCGTAGAATTCTTTTGGAGTCAGTCCTGTAAATTCTTTAAAATCTTTTATAAAATGTGCTTGATCAAAGTATTCATTCTCATAAGCCAAATCTGTAAGGCTAGAAACTTCTGTTGTAAGCAGTGTTTTTAGTGTATTCTGAATTCTTACAGTTTTTATAAGCTGTTTTGGGCTTAGACCTATCGTTGAAGAAAATTTTCGTGTTAATTGTCTACGATTAATATTATTTTGCACTGATAGTTCATTCACAGAAAATTGTCCGTTAGCTTTAATAATAGTATCTATCGTTGATTTTACAATAGTGTCAATTACATTTTTATCGCTTAATCTTTCAAGTAAAAAAGTTTCAATTAATGCTATCCTCTCTGAGGTAGTATTAGCATTTAAAATTTGATTTCTAATTTTCACTCCTTCCCTTCCAAATAACTCCTGTATGGGTACCGCTGTATTTTGAATATCTTTTATTGAAATACTAGAAAAAGGTAAAAAACCGTTAGGCTGAAATCTAACTACAAATGAACCCGTAATACCCAACGGTTCTACAACGTATGGTTTTGTCAATTGCCCAATTAAAAAACATTTTGGAAGAATTATACTTTCTTTATTATCTGGATGATGCTTATACGTATCTCCATAATGAAAGATGAGTTTCATTGTACCATCTGGAACAATGGTATTTTTTAAAGGGGTGTTTTCAAAATCACTTTCTAAATTCCAATAGCATTTAACCCACTCTTTCAAATTCTCTTGTGGTTCAAATATTTGGTGATTCATTTAATGATTTTGTTTTGTTCTAATGTTGATTGGGTATGATGTGCATTGCATGTTAAACTCTTCGTATTACCTTGCAATGCTAAAATTGTATAGGTATGTTCAGCCAGTCTAATTTATCATTTTTTGGATTTGTGTAATTGAGATGAATAAAACCTTTTAAACTGTCAAGAATTTCTTCATTATACATACGTAGATTTAATTCTGTATTTGGTACGTTAAAAACATTTTTATTTTTTATAGTTTGAGAAAAGACAGAATCTATAAATATATTTTTCCTAATCCTCCCATCTAAAGTAGCATTATAAGCCATATATAATTTATAAGTCTCGCTGCTTTTACTACTTATCATTCTTTTTTTTGCAGGCTCATATACAAGCTCATTATTCACATAATCATACAGTTTAGGTCCAACCATGCTGTATATATTCCCTCCAGATTGACTATAAGCCATTTTGGTAAATTCAACTGCTTGAAAATTATCGTTATTGATTTCCAATGTTATAGGGAGCATCAGTAATACTCGGGTACTATCACTATAATTATTAATGATCAGAATCTTTAGCGGATCATCTTGTATTTTATATTTAGTTGATAATTTGTCATCTTGATAAACACATGATGCACAAAATAGAAGTAATAATAAATAGCCCAAATTTCTTCTCATACCTATATTCTACATAAATTGAATTAATAACCAATAAAGATTAAAAGCGTATTTCACTTTTGATAATAACGTAAATCGTTCTGAAGTATTTCGAAAATTTTATCACCCTCATAAAATTATCAATATTTAAAACGTCGGCAAGGCTGATTAGTTTAAAAAATGCTCAAAGAATCTGATTTTAGATTTTTGGAGCTTAGAATAATAATGTCTTAGGTTATAGAAGAATTTAATTATTGATTATCTCAGTTATTTGGCGTGCTATCTTTATTTTTCTAACTCTTTTTCAATTTCTTTTATAATGGTCTCTATTTCAGTCTTCACACGTCCAAATAACTTTGGTCCATTCGTTACTTTAGCCGATAGATAGTAGGCCAAAAGATAATTTTCAAATTCAGCTGATTCGAATAATTGTTTGTTATCTATCTTTTCGGAAATTGACTTGAAATCGGAATTCATAAATCCAATATCCATCACAAGTTTTCGTGTACTTCCTTTTTTATAAAAAATAGTACGTAAATTTTCTTCTGTGAAATCCATTGCATTTAACTGAATGTCTAAATAATCTAATGAACTATTAAAAGAGGCTATGTTTTGTCTTAAATTTTTATTTAAAAGGATATTGAGCTTACCTGAACTAATGATGTCTTCTAAAACTCCTGTTGCAGGTATATAGCTAATTGAACTACCGAAAATAGGGGCAAATTTTTGAGAAATTCTCTGACTACTGACTGTGTCAAGCACATTTTTATCAAATAAATTCAATAGATATTCAAGTGACTCTATACGTTGCTCATTTTCTTTAATTGAGGCATTTATTATATTCAAATTATTTTTAAATTCTGTTTGTATGGATAATAAATACTCTTTCTCTAGACTTCTTTGTTCGTTGTAATTATTGTTATTATTAATCTGTAAAGCTATTAATATACCAATAACAACAAGTATTATTTCTCCAACAGCATAAAGCAGATATTTACTGAATTTATTTTCAGCCAACATTTTTTGTCTGATTTTTCTAAAGAATTTTATCATTGATCTGGTTGGTTTTAGTGAAGCACTACACACAAATAAGTGCAATTGACCTTATAACTAAGAAAGATACAATTTTCATTCAAAGTCAACCTACATAGTTATTTGAAAATAATTCAATAATTAATTAAAAAATACACACATTAACTTAGTCTATAACTACCTTTCATTTAAGGTTATACATAAAAAAAAGCCAATATTTAAAATATCGGCTTTCTATAATTTATTAATGAAGATTCGTTGATTTTCAAAAGTCTTTTAGAAGACAAAAAAATATCTCTTAGTTCACTTTTTTTCTAATTAATTACCTCATTAAATTTCTCCCAAAAAACATTGTCAAAAGATGATAATGCAAAATTTTCTTCAGATCCCGTAGCCTCACCCATTCTTATAATTACCAAATTCTCACTAGGTACAATGTAGATGCGCTGTTCATCTTTACCTAAAGCTGCAATCATATCTGTTGGTGCATTCGGAATAAGAGATCCCGGAAATTCTGTTTGCGTAGATGGTAACATGAAGTCACTTTTTCCATTTAACCACCATAAATAGCCATAAGCCGGGTTTATATCTTGAGAAGTTGTTGTGCTTTCCAAAAAGAAATCTTCATCTACAATTTGCTCCCCATCCCAATTTCCATTTTGCGAAGCAAGTAATCCAAATCTTGCCATACTTCTTGTATTACTATGATATATGCGATAGATAAATCCGTTATTCCAGAATCCATCCATACCTATTTTAGCAGCTAATTCGGTATTAAAATAAGTTTCAAATTCAGTTTCACTGGCATCTTCGACTACATTCATTAATCGTTGAAATACGTTACCATAAGCCCAGCGTGTACCCGCATCGGCAAGCGCAACCAAATTCGCTTTGATTACCAATTGAGGTTCGTCGTCTAAACCAGAGGTCATTGTCAACAAGCTCTTTACGGTAATTAAATTTTCTTGTTCTATTGCGGCACTTGTCCACTCGGTACCAATGTAATCAGACACCTTATCATCTATATCTATTAATCCGTTTTGTTGCGCAATACCAGTGGTAGCCGTTACCAAAGTTTTCCCGGCACTATTCCACTGCCAAGTATCGTTAACCGTATGGTCGTTATAATATTCTTCTACCACAATTTTACCATCGACCAACACCATAAAAGATTTGGTATCATCGGCAATAAGAAAATCTTCTAATTCTGCAAGTTTATCTACATTCCAATTCAATTCTGAAGGTGATACACTTTCCCAGTCATTTGTATTAATAGGCGGAAAATAAGTAGCAGCTTCTGTTGGGTTTGGCTCATTTGTATCAACCGAGACGGAATCATCTGATTGACAGCTTAAAAGTATAGATAGAATACCAATATAAAATAATCTATGTATCATGGAATTTACTCTTTAGAAAGGCTTAAAATATTTAACGCACTGGAATCTAATTTGTTGCGTAAATAATTGTCTATTCTAAAGAATGTAAATGACAAAAAAAAGCCAGTATGAACACATACTGGCTTTCTTCTAGGAAAAACTAAAAATCTAAACTATTCTTCGCCTAATTCGGTGATTTTCTTCTCGTATAATTTCTTACTCTCTACAACGGCAACGTTCAATTCTTGCATGATACCGTCTACACGACCTTCAATGCTTTTCATTTGATCATTGATATTATCGAAAGAGTTAAGGGCTGCAGCCACTTCTAATGCTTTTACGACCTCAACGGCATCGCCATGCAACAACCTTAATTTTTCTATAGCCGTAGAAGTATTCGCTAATGTTGCGTTGTATTTGGTTCGTGCCTTTTCTATAGCACCCAAGAGTGTTTTTTTACTCTTTTCATCACTTAGGCTATTGGTCTGTGTCTCCATTGCCGTGAACAGATTGGAAGCTTTCTCTTTTAAGTCTTCGTACTCCTTATTCAAGTTATTAACTCTACGATCTACTTTTTCCCAATCTCCATAAACCTTGGCGAATTCCTTATCTTCATTCTTGGTATCTTCCAAAGCGCTTTTTAAAGCGTTTAGAGATTCTAGACCTTTATTTACATTTTTGTTCGCGGTCTCTTTCTTATTCTCAAAATCGTCTACTTGAGACTTGAATTTATCTTTTAAGCGAATAAGGTCTTCCGGACTTTTATCTTTCCAACAAGAAGTTAGGGTAAGTGCAATTAGGGCAACAAATAGTGTTCTTTTAAACATGTAATACTTTCTTTAGTTAATGGTAAAGCAAAGATACATATTCTTAGATGCTTTTAATTTGAAAATGAAATGGCAAGAGTTTTTACTTGTAAGTAACTAAAATGTCCGCTGCTTTTTTTAAATCAGACACTACTATTTCTGTTTTGGGCGCTAGAGGATATTCCTGTTGCCCTGGTCTACCTATAAACGCTGCTCGCCACCCTGCCCAAAGTGCTCCAGCAACATCCCAGCCATGGGCTGCGATGAGCATACATTCTTCTAGTTCCAAACCCATTTGTTTTGCTCCCCATGCGTACGTATCTGTAAAGGGTTTGAATTTTCCCGTTGGTTCTACACTTAGCATTTCATCAAAATACTCGGTCAATCCGGCATTTTCAAATTGCTTTTTTAATCCGTCTTTAGATGAATTGGTGAATGCGACTAATTTGTATCCGGCTTTTTTTAATTGTACTAGCGCTTCCTTAACCTCAAGATGCGCAGGCAAATTACCCATGGACTCAGAAATGGTTTTGCGTGCATCTGCTTCCGCGAGGTTTATATTATGATTTGCAGCTACCATTTGCAATGCGGCAGCACCAATTTGACCAAATGGCTTGTATTGGCCACTAGCCGAAGTCACTAATGAATACTGCAACATTGTTGTAAACCAAAGAGAAAGTAAATCTTCTCTTCCGCCTAATGCTTTGCCTACTTCTTTTTTAACTTTAGTAAGATCTAAAAGCGTTTCGTTGACATCAAAGAACAACACTTTAGGCCTGATAGTTTTTGAATTTTTATGTTTCGTAGTATTATCCATAACCCTAGTTGTTTTTAATTGTATTTATATTTTTTTACTAAAGATATAAGAAACAACCAATGCCACCCAAGCAATTACAGCTGCCATTTGTTCTCCATCACTTACCATAATGTGAGCAAAAAATGCTAAGGTAACCGCAAAGAAAAATGCGGCATACGCCCATTCTTTTATAATACGAAACTTAGGATTCCATATAGCAAATAACCCAATCAACTTTGCAGTAGCGTACGGATAAATTAAATATGTAGGGTAACCCAAACTCGTAAAGGCTCCTTTAATATATTCATGATTAAAAAAATACATGCCTGCAGAAAACAGTATGACCAAGGAAGAAATACCTGTAGCTACGTAATAGATTATTTTGTTCGCATTCATAATTATTGGTAGTTAACTAGTTGCTTATACTATTTCAACTTTTCTAAAGCCGTTAATATTTCCGACACTTCTGCTCTTTCGGTATAATCTGCATCTAAAAATGCATATTGTATAATGGCATCGGTATCGATCACATAAGTTGCAGCCAATGGTAATTCATTACTATCATCTCCATTTACCTTACTTAATCCAAAACCTGCTTCATACATTGCAGCAACCTCATCGGTCAAGGAATATACTACACCATATTCTTTTCCAACAACATTACCCACATCGCTCAAAACAGAAAACTTTAAAGAATTCTTTTCTGCTGTACTTAGTGAGTTATCTGGCAACTCTGGTGTAATTGCGATCAAAGTAGCACCTGCTTTTTGAAATTCAGGTAGTTTTTCTTGCAAATAGTGTAGTGTGATGTTACAATACGGACACCAGCCACCTCTATACCAAGTAACAACTACAGGTCCGTTTTTAAGTTCCTCATACAAAGAAACCGATTTGCCCGATGCATTTTTCAAGGTGAAGTTAGGTGCTTTACTATTGACATTCAATGCATTTTCCAATACACCAGATGCCGCAACACTACTAATACCCTCAGCATAGGTTTGCTTTTTCTCATCAGTAAACTTCACAGCTGCTTCTTGGCGTTTTACCGCTAATAATGCATCTAGCTCCCCTTTATTTGTTGTGCTCATGATAGACTAATTTATATTTTAATTAATCGGCAATTAGTTCGCCAAGTATTTGTTTAAAAGTAGAAACGGGTTGTGCACCTGTTACTGCACTTTTCATATTAAAGACAATAGTAGGCACAGAGTTTACACCCATATTCTTCCATTCTCCTTGTTTGTTTCTTACCTCAAATCTCGCTTCTTCACTGTCTAACCTAGCAAGTGCCTCATCTGCATTTAAACCGACCGCTATTAAAGCTTCTTTCAAAACAGCTCTATCAGAAACATCTTTTCTTTCGGTAAAGAAAGAAGTAATCAATTGCATTTTCAATTCGGTCTGTTTTCCAAAATTCTTAGCATATTCTAACAACAAATGAGCATCAAAAGTGTTCGCCATACGCATACCTTCAAAATAGTCGAACTTAAAACCAAGTTCTTCCCCAATATCGGTCATGTTCTGTTGCGATGCTTGTTGTTGTTCTATAGTAGAACCATACTTTTCGGCAATATGTTCCGTAAGGTCTTGCCCTTCTGGTGGCATGCCCGGGTTTAGCTCAAATGGTTGCCATTCAATTTCTACCTTATCTTCAATACCTAGTTCTGAAATCGCTTTTTCTAAACGCTTATACCCAATAATACACCATGGGCAAACTACATCAGAAACGATATCAATTTTTAATTTCTCTTTCATCTCTTAAAATGTTACCAATTCACTGATCTGAATCTCACCTTGTACATTGCTATAATTTTTAACATCTGCCGCAAATGTCGCTGCATGAGGACCAAATGCCGCTTGAAATGAAGCTACATCCTCAAACTTTAAATGAGCAATAGCTACATAGGGTGCAGCTTCGCCTGGCGCTCTGCCACCAACACCAAGATCTAATTCCAATCCTTTCAATGCACTACCCACTAGTTTTTGAACCATTGGCAAGTGTGTATTTTTATAATATTCCGTATCGAACTTTACGCCTTCGCTGTTCGGATACATTACAGATACCTTTATCATTTTCTGAGTTTTTAAAGTTGAAAAAAGTAGCGGTTCTATTCAATCAAGAAACGCTACTTCGTTTATTCTAGTTTTCTGATAAAATTTGACGAATCATTTGATTGGTGAATCCCCATTCATTATCATACCACGTCATCACTTTTAATAAATCGCCATCTACGACTCTAGTCATACCTAAATCTACTGTAGATGCATGCGGATTTTTCACAATATCAGAAGATACCAAAGGCTGATCTGTTGTAGCAAGAACGTTCTGATATCTTTTAGTAGCCGCTTCTTCCCTAAAAATAGCATTAATAGCTTCTGGTGTAATATCATGTTCCATTACAAATGTTAGATCGGACATTGAACCTACCGGAATAGGAACACGTAAAGCAACACCATCAAATTTACCGGCTAAACCTGGCAAAGCTTTAGTGGTTGCAATTGCTGCACCAGTAGATGTTGGTACTATATTCGCCGCACCGGCACGTCCCATTCTTAAGTTTTTCTGTGAAGGAGAATCTACAATACCTTGAGATGCCGTATAGGCGTGTACCGTAGTCATGATAGCTTTCTTAATACCAATTCTACGACTTAAAATCTCAACAACAGGACTTATGTTATTGGTAGTACAACTAGCACATGAAAATATGTTAGTTTCTCCAGCTTCCGTATTTACACCATGAACTACCGTTGGTATGTCCTCACTTTTTGTTGGTGCAGAAATAATAACAGATTTAGCACCTGCTTTAATGTGTTTTTTAGCGTCTTCGCTTTTGGTAAAGAAACCAGTACTTTCAATTACGACATCAATTTTATGTGATGCCCAAGGTAAATCTTCAGGATTACGTTGTGAGTTGTATTGAATTTTTTGACCATCTATGATCAAATTGTTATCATCATGAGAAACCTCTTTTTCATAAATCCCATAAACTGAATCATACTTAAGTAAATAAGCTATATTCTCTATAGACACGATATCGTTTACCGCCACTAACTCTAATTCTGGAGTATCCAAAATCACCTTTAAAGAAGCGCGACCTATACGCCCCATTCCGTTTATTGCTATTTTTTTCATTTCGATGTATTTAGTTTAATAAAATTCAATCCTACTTACGCAGAACCCTTTAATTCTTGTTTGTTCTAATCCGTTAAAACTATATTTTCTGCAAACCCTTGATAAGCTACTTCAAATTGTTTCGCCATATCGTCTGGAAACAAGTGAAAATCTCCTGCAGCCAATGATTTTACAATACCTTCCGATACAATTGAGGTAGCCGCAGCACCCTCAAATCCTGCTTTTGCAGCCATATCAGTATCTATAGGACCAGGGTGCACACTTAAAATGCTAACTCCTTTTGCTCCTAAATCCGCTCTTACACCTTGCGTCAAGGAATAGGATGCCGCCTTTGAAGCAGAATAGGTAGATAATTGAGGGAAATTTTTAATAGATGCTACAGAATTTAATTGAACCAACGCTCCTTTTTTATCCTCTAATGTTTTAGCGAATGCATTGGCTACACGTAAAAAACCAAAGGCATTTACCTGTAATTGTTGCATGAAATCTTTTTCTACATCTTCACCTACAGTGGCATAAGGTGTACCTATACCCGCGTTATTAACAACGATATCTACATCGTTTGCCTGTTTAGCCAAATCTTGAATAGATTTTGTGTCGGAGACATCTGCATTCAGCGTCACTACCTTATCACCGTATTTCTCTTCTAATTCTTTTGTAGAATCCGTATTACGTACTGCCAAATACACTTTTTTAGCACCGTGATTTATAAATGACTCCACTATCGCTTTACCGATACCTCTATTGGCACCAGTTACTAAAGCTACTTTATTTTCTATTGTTGTGCTCATATATAAGTTTAAGTTTTTGATAAATTTGTTCGAGAAAAAAATAGCCTTCCGCCTAAAGACGGAAGGCTACAAATAATCACTCAATCAACATATGGTTTCGGGGGAAAACTGAAACCTCAATTATTTAGACCATGCAAAGCCTTGAAAAGGTGCGTCTACTGGCGTATGTGCAATATGGTTTGTGTAGTTACTGATCACTTTTTGAGATAAGCCTAAGATAATTTCCAATACTTGTTGCTCACCATAACCAGCTGCATAAAAAGTATCTAGATCTTCTTGCGTTACATTACCTCTGTTACGAACAACACTTAATGTGAACGTACGTAAAGCCTCTAATTTTTCATCTGCCAAAGGAGTTTCGTTACGTAATGCTTCTGTAATAGCATCATCAACCTTCATCATTTTAGCAATACCCGTGTGCGCTGGTACACAGTAATGACAAGCATGCTCTACATTGATTGTCTGCCATACTACTGTCAACTCATCGTTGTTAAAAGAAGTTTCAGTAAATAGTTTGTGTAATGTCTGGTATGCTTCTAAAATTTGTGGAGAAGCTGCCAACACACCGTGCAAACCAGGAATCATACCAAATGATTTTTGAGAGTTCTCTAATAATCCTTTGCTACCTTCTGGTGCAGATTCAATGTCGTGTACTTTTAAAGTTGTCATAATCTTATTATTTCTATTAATTATTATAATTATGTTAAATCTAAGCGACTGCTTAGTTATTGCTCAAAAAAAATGTTATAAGTGTAAAAATGTAATCTTAATAATGTCTTTTAGCTGTTCCTCTTTAAACACTTTCGATGAAATAGATAAACCTAAAAGAGCATTCATTAAATAGTCTGCTTGCGCTTCTATTTCTTTTACATCCCTTAAGTCGTCTTGTTTTAGATTCCTTACAAACAATTCTCTAATATTTAAAGAAAAGCGTTTTAACGCCGCCATTATTACAGGGCTAGAATCTTCTTTAATTTCATTTACAGTATTAGTAACCAGGCATCCTTTAAAAATTGCGCCTTCTCTAGAAAAATCAAGAAAATCAAGAAAATATTCCTTAATACCTTCTACTCCATTATTAGAGTTTTCCAAGGTATTGGTAATGGTTTTAATTTGATTATTATAAAGTTTGATGCTTTCTAAAAAAACACCCTCTTTATTTTTAAAACTAGAATATATGGAAAACTGGTTAATACCCATTTCTTTCTCCAACATACGAACTGATGTGCTCTCATAGCCATTACGCCAGAACAGGCGCATTGCCTTTTCTATGACTTCAGCTTCGTTATATTGTTTTTTGCGTGCCATGATTTCTAATTCCACCACAAAACTAAGCAAGTGCTTTGTTATATAAAAACTTTTAACTTCTATTTAATAATTGACAGAAGTAATGAATAAAAAAAATGAGCCAACCCGTAGGTTGACCCATTTAAGGAAAGTAAGCAAAACCATAATTATATTAAGACATAACTTCTACCTCTTTTACCCTCTTCCTACTTTTTGATCCGGCATCGAACTGGTTAGAAGTATTCTTCTCGCCACCTGCTTTTAAAGCCTTATCCCCTGCAAAAAAAGATTTATGATCATCACCAAGATCAGACCCCGCCATTCTCTGGTGTTTTACACAAGCCACACCTTTACGTATTTCTTGTCTTTGTACCTCTTTTACATACGCCAACATACTTTCTTCACCAAAATATCCTTTGGTAAGATCACTCATATGCAACGCAGTTGTATGATAGGTTGGTAATGTAATTAAATGGTGAAAAATACCGGCATCCCTAGCTCCATCTACCTGAAAGCTTCTTATTTTCATATCTGCACGGAATGATAATTCTGAATCATCATATGCTTCGTCCATTAAATTATTTCTATCGTACTCCGTCATATTCTCACCTTCGGCAAGCATTTCATCATATGCCTGACCACGGAAATTTAAGGTCCAGTTAAACGATGGTGAATTATTATATACCAATTTTGCATTAGGTATCACTTCTCTAATTCTATTTACCATATGTGTAATTTGCTTTACATTAGGTGTTGGTGTTTCTATCCAAAGTAAATCCGCACCATTTTGCAAACTTGTAATACAATCCAAAACTACCCTATCTATATTGGTGCCGTTTCTAAATTTATACAATCCGTTAGGCAAGCGAATTGGGCGCACCAATTTACCGTCCCTTTTTAATAGTACATCATCTTCACGAGCATCTGAAATCGCAATCTCCTCTGCCTCTACAAAAGCTAAATATTGTGATGCCAAATCACCCGGCTCTTGACTTACCGGCAATTTCTGTGTAAGTCCCGCACCTTCAGAATCTGTTCTTGCAACAATTACCCCATCGTCAATTCCCAATTCAATAAAAGCATATCGCACTGCATTTAACTTAGCAACAAAATCTTCATGAGGTACGGTTACCTTACCATCTTGGTGACCGCATTGTTTTGCATCTGATACCTGATTTTCTATCTGTATGGCACATGCACCAGCTTGGATCATTTTCTTGGCTAATAAATAAGTAGCCTCTTCATTACCAAAACCGGCATCAATATCAGCAATGATCGGTACAATATGGGTTTCATAATTATCGATTTCATGTTGCACATCTTCCCCATTCTCCAATCTTCTGAACAAATCGTTTAATTCAATAGCATCTGCCTGACGCAAAAAATCATAGATTTCTGCAATTAAACTAGAAACCGCCGTTTTTTCATGCATAGATTGGTCAGGTAAGGGTCCAAATTCTGAACGTAATGCAGCCACCATCCACCCAGAAAGGTATAAGTATTTTTTACTGGTAGTTTTATGGTGTTTCTTCACGGCAATCATTTTTTGCTGCGCTACAAAACCATGCCAGCAACCAAGAGATTGAGTATAATTAGACGGATCCGCATCATAATCTGCCATATCCTTTCTCATAATCCCAGCTGTATATTTCGCAATATCCAATCCGGTTTTAAAACGATTTTGAGTGACCATTCTAGCAGCATTTTCAGGGTTGATATCATTCCAAGTTGCCCCGTACTTTTGCTTTAGGTTTCTTACAGTCTCCAATGCAGAACTGTACTTGCTTTGTTCTAAATTTTTCATAATTTTGAAATACGTTATTTATTATTGATAATGAGATCCTGTACATTGTTGCCGCAATGGCAGGATCGTTTTTATTAAATGAATTTATAGGCTGGTAAGGTTAAGAATTCCTCAAATTTATCTGTAACCACCAACTGATCGAACAGTTGTATAGCCAGTTCAAATTTGGTGTTCTTCAAATTATCCTCACCAACTTCGGTAATAAGTTTTTCTACCTCATCATCAAATATTTCCATATACAGACCTTTATTCAATTGGCGCCCATCGGCAAGAATAACTTCATTCTTCAACCACTGCCATACTTGGGTTCTAGATATTTCTGCCGTAGCGGCATCTTCCATTAAATTATATAATGCCACCGCACCATGTCCTCTTAACCATGCTTCGGTATAAAGAATACCTACATTGATGTTTTTTCTAATACCCGCTTCTGTAATGGTACCTCTTGGAATTTCCACAAGGTCTTGTTCAGATATCTTTACATCTTCGCGCAATACATACATTTGATTTGGCGTAGGCATATGTTTATTAAATTCAGCCATAGCAACTTCTACCAAAGCTGGGTGAGCCACCCAAGTACCATCATGACCGTTTTGAACTTCGCGTTCTTTATCTTTTCTAACTTTCTCCAACGCTTCGGCATTTGCCTTGTCATCGTTCTTAATCGGAATTTGAGCCGCCATACCACCAATAGCAAGTATGCCACGCTTATGGCATCTTTGAACCACCAATTTTGCATAGGCATCCATAAACGGAGTGGTCATAGTCACCTGATCTCTATTTGGTACCACGAACCCAGGGTGATTTCTAAACTTTTTGATATAAGAGAATATATAGTCCCAACGACCACAGTTCAACCCAACGATATGATCTTTCAATTCAAAAATAATTTCGTCTAATTGAAAGCTTGCTGTTATTGTCTCTACCAAAACAGTTGCTTTAAAAGTACCCTTTGGTACACTCAAATACTTTTGGGCAAATTCAAAAACTTCGTTCCACCAACGTGCTTCTGTGTAATGCTCTAATTTTGGTAGATAGAAATAAGGTGCCGTACCGTTGGCCATCATAGTTTTGGTATTATGAAAAACGTACAGTCCAAAATCTACCAAACTACCAGAAGCCTCTTCATCATTGATCAACAAGTGTCTTTCATTCAGGTGCAAACCTCTTGGTCTTACCAAAAGCACTGCGGTTTCATCCTTTAATTGGTATGATTTCCCTCTTTTAGTATCTGTTAAACTAATGGTCTTCGTATTGGCGTCCATTAAATTTTGCTGCCCTTCAATACTATTTTTCCAACTTGGCGAATTGCTATCCTCCAAATCTGCCATAAAGGTTTTGGCTCCAGAATTTAAAGCATTAATAATCATCTTACGATCTACAGGTCCGGTAATTTCTACCCTCCTATCCTGCAAATCTTCAGGTATGTTTCCTGCGGTCCAAACTCCTTCCCGTATTGTTTTGGTCTCTTTAGGAAAATGAGGAAACTGACCACTATCAAAGACTTCTTGCTGGACTTCACGGTTTTTAAGTAACTCTAATCTTTTCTCGTTAAAGTTCTCATGAAGCGCTGTTAGGAATTCTAAAGCGCTGTCTGTTAGAATTTCAGGATAGTAATGATGTACCTGATTTGCGAACTGAATTTTTGGATGTTTTAAAATCGTGTTTTCCATTATTAAAAGTTTTTGTTGACACAATGATAGAATAAAATATTTTACAAAACAAGCGAACGTTCGCTAAAATGATAAAATTCACTTTTTTACGATATACGCAAAATGTAGTATCTTTAAAATCTCATTATGGAACAAGAATATATTAAACTCATTTTCGGCTTAAAACTGAAGCAAATACGAACAGATAAAAATTTATCGCTATTTGGTTTATCAAAAATTTGCGGACTTTCTAAATCGTATTTAAACGAAATTGAGAAAGGAAAAAAATATCCGAAGCCAGATAAAATCATTTTACTATCAGAAAAATTAGATGTGCCATATGATCAAATGGTCTCTTTAAAGCTTGATAAAAACTTGGCACCAATTGGAGATTTGCTTCGCTCCAAGATATTAAAGGAGATTCCGCTAGAGCTGTTCGGCATAAAAGAAAGCGACCTAATAGATATTGTTGCTACGGCACCTGCAAAGGTCAATGCCTTTATAAGCACCATTATAGAAATAGCACAGCACTATAGTTTTAGTAGAGAAAGTTTTTTCTTGGCATCTTTACGTTCTTACCAAGAGGCAAATAACAATTATTTTGATGATATTGAACAGCAAGTTTTAAAATTTGCCAAAGCCTATCATATAGATTTATCCAAAACGCTTTCTTCAAAAGATTTAGAGGAAATACTAATTGAGGAATATGGCTATACCATCAATAATGGGGAAATAAAAAAATACGAAGCCTTAGAAAATTTAAGATCCTTATTTGTTCCCGAAACCAAAACACTGTTACTTTCTGCAGATATTAACGAGCCACAAAGAGCATTCATTTATGCTAAAGAAATTGCCTATAACTTTTTAGCCTATACTGATCGGTTATATACTTTTCCATGGATAAAATTCGAAAATTTTGATCAGGTTTTAAATAATTTTTACGCGTCTTATTTTGCCGGTGCACTGGTTATACCTAAAACTCTTCTTGTTCCTAAAATTGAAGCGGTTTTTTTAAAAGAAACTTTTGACCCTAACAAATTCTTAGCACTTATTAACGGCTTTAACGCCTCACCAGAATCTGTTTATCAGCGACTCACTAATATTTTACCCAATTCCTTCAACATACAGAACTTATTCTTTCTCCGTTTTACCCATAGATTAGGCAGTACAAAATACCATCTTAAAAAAGAGCTGCACCTATCTCATCAACATTCGCCCAGAGCAAATGAAACCAATGAGCACTACTGCCGTCGGTGGGTGTCGTTAAAAGTATTAAACGATATTAAAATGAGCCAGAAAGACCATGAATTCGATTGCCAAATATCTGAATATGATGGTGAGGACAATAACTACATTGTTTTCTCTTCTGCAACTAAAGATCCTTTTAAGGATAATCAGTATAGAAGCATTAGTATAGGGCTGCTCATGAATAAACAGCTAGCACGTAAAATTAAATTTTTGAACGACCCAAAATTTAAGTCTCAAAAAGTGGGCGTTACTTGTGAGCGTTGTGCCATTAAGAATTGTAAGGAACGTCAAAATTCTGCCGTTGTTCTAGACCGAATCGACAAAAATAAAAATGTAGAATCTATTGTAGAAGAATTACAGGCTAAGTTTAAATCTTAGAAACCATAGCAAGCCGATATTTTACCTAAAAGCAGCCTACGTTAAATTACTAACAGGTTTATCTTAAATAGAGCATAGTTACATCTATACATTTTTTGTTTTGTTGTTATTAAAATAACCAACTGACTTACCGCTCTTTAGGATTTAAAAAAACTATCATAATAAAATGATAAAATTAATCGTTATTCAACTAATTAGATTTCATTTGTATCAACTTTTCTAGCTATAAAAAAGCCTGAAAACCGAACAAAAAAATCGATAATTAACTTAACAAGAAAAAAATGAAATCACTTTTAATTGTATTGTTCGTAGCAGTTTCTTCATTAACTACTTTTGGACAGGAAACGAGTACCATGAACGGAACATACGAGGGCTATATCGATGGCGCTTATGTATTTTCCGATGGCGAAGGTTACAAAACAGAATTCAATAATGTAACCAGTGAAGTATTAGCGGAATATGACCTAAATGGTCAAAAATTTGTTGGTAGGCAGTTCTCTATAACTTTTACAGTAGATTCTGAAATGGATGAAGATGATGAAGAAATTCAAGTAAGCACGATTACCGGCTTGCTCATGCCAATATAAAAAACATCAAGGACCTTAAAAGGTCCTTTTTTTATGCCTTTAACGAACGAAAAAAGGGATGAAAATGGACAAAAATAATCTCACTTCAAAGAGCCGAATCTTTTTCGTTTCTTTGTAATTCATAACAAAATATAAAATGACTTTACTAGGTATTGATGTAGGTGGTTCTGGAATTAAAGGAGCGTTAGTTAATTCTGAAACCGGAGAAATGATTTCCGAACGTTTTAGAATACCCACTCCCATACCTAGAACCCCAGAAGCAATGACCGATGTAATTGCCCAAATTGTAGCACATTTTGACTACAAGGGTAAAGTTGGCTGTGGTTTCCCTACCATTATCAAGAATGGCGTTTGTAAAGCCACCGGAAACTTGGATAAAAGTTGGCTAGGTGTAAATGTCGAAAAACTGTTAGAAAAGAAAACCGGACTAGATTTTACGGTTATCAACGATGCAGATGCAGCTGGGTATGCTACCATGAATTACGGCACCGGAAAAGGTGAAAAAGGATTTGTTGTTATGATAACCATTGGTACCGGCTTAGGCAGTGGTGCCTTTTTAGATGGTAGATTGATACCAAATTTTGAACTAGGTCAAATACCTTACAGAAAATTCGACAAGATAGAAAAGTGGGCAGCCGGATCAGCAAAAGACCGCGAAAAACTATCCTATAAAAAATGGGGAAAAAGGTTCAATACTTTTTTAGAGTATGTGGAATTGATCGTTTCACCAGACTTGATTATTCTAGGTGGCGGTGCTTCAAAAGATTTTGAGGAGTTTAAATCTAAAATTAAAATCGATACCAAAGTAATACCAGCAAAGCTTCAAAATCACGCAGGAATAATTGGTGCGGCAGTAGCTACACTACACAAATCACTCGATCAAAAATAAAATTCATAATTTCATAGAATACCATTTTATAACGCTTTAAACCAAAGTGGAGTATTTCTTGTTTAGTATATTCCTCTAACCAACCAAAATAACCAAAATGAAAAAATCACTTAGTTTATTTGTAATTATCTGTTGCCTTACCACCACCAAAATCTTGGCACAGAGAGCAAATTTAGATCGCGAATACTTTAGAACTTCATTTGTAGACCTCCCTACAATACCTATCGTAGATGATTCAAAAAGAACATTTACCTCTAGTAGCCGTAATATTTTTTTAGAAGGATTTTCTAGAGTAGCAAAAAATGGTACGCTAGATTTTAGATTCAATTTTCATGGAACACAAATAGGCGAAGTTGATATCAAAAAAAGAACCCACGAGGAAAAAGACAAAGACGGTAATGTAACTAAAACAACGTATACGTATGACGTACTTTGTAGTTATTCTTCTTCAGCAACCGTTTCAATTAGCAATGCCGACTCTGGAGAAAATTCTTCTTTTAGTTTATCTGAAGACGACAATTATGCTAGCACAGGCCATAAGACGTATTCTAAGGCCAGCGCTTTCTACAATAATAATCGCTACAACATTAGAGATAAATATCGTAATAAGCATCGCAATAGCATGGTCAACCAAACAAATAACAAAATCAATTATAACTACGGTTATGTTCCAGTAACTTCTAACCAAGCACAACATTTTTGGATAATTGCAACAAAAAAGCATCCAGAATTTGCCAATCATCAAGAAGCTTCTGCAGCTTTAAAAGCAATATTTTCAAAAATGCAGTACGATCAACCAGTTAATGATCTTTTAATAGAAGCACAACCATGGATCGATTATTTTAATGATGTTGTTACAAGATATAATGAAGATGACAAGCAACATAAAAAAGTACGCTATGCCAGTTATTATAACATTGCAAAAATTTATCTGAATTTAGATTTACCAGAAAAAGTAAAGAAATATGCCGATTTGCTTACCGCAAACGAATATGACAAAAAAGATGGAAAGCGACTGAACAGAAGTGCAGAAGATTTAATTAAAGATTTTACCATCAACGAAATCTCCACTAGGCATTTTGAAGTGGTTACCGAAGACCTTTCTAACGAGCCAGATGTAGAGATTGTATATGCAGACGATCCAGCTGAAGAATCTGAGAAGGCAGTTGCATTTTTAATAACATCTACAAACGATACCATACAAACAACTGTAGCTGTTGACGAATTGACAAAGGCGAGCGCAGCAATACAAATGTTAGACGAAAATAACAAAGCAAACGAAGTTGCTGCAACAGACAGTAAACAAATTGTATTAACTACAGGTGATATTTACGAAGTGGTAAATTTTGCATCTTCAGTTGCCAGTGATAAAACGAACGCACCAAAATTTGCCAAGGCAATTTATCAAGGAAGCAAGGTATCATTGTACGAACATATGGGTAAAGAATATGTTTTAAAGTATACCAATACCGAGGACGGTATCTCTACAATGAGCAAAGATTTTGTTTTTGGCTTCAATAAAAAACTGGCATCCTTGAGTACCGAATGTGAAGCGGTCAAAACTAAAATTACTGCCAACGAATACAAAAACACCAAAGAAGGTCTTTTAGCATACAGCCAAGCATATGATGCTTGCGCAGCTGAGTAAATCTTAAACCATATTTAAAATATAAATGGTGTATCTAAAAGTACTTTTTAGATACACCATTTTTTGTGCTATAATAGACATTTAGATTTTAAAGCTATTACTCTAAAATTTTTGCCTCCTCAGGAACATCAAAAAAGTCTTTTGGTAAATCTGATTCAAAAGACACATCTGTGAAATCAATTTTAGTAATGTAGTCACCTGGTTGATCGTCTTTAACCGTCCAGTACGTTTTAAATCCGCCTGGCATGGTAATACCATCTACAGTTTGCTCACCAACAAATTCAGTGAATTTTTCTGGGGCATGACCGCCATCTTTAAAATACTCTGGGTAAGAAACAATATATCTCATAACCGCTATTTTATTCGTCTCTTTATTAACATACAAAATGTAATAGTCATCTGGCGCATCACCGGTACCGGCAGCAAACGTAACCTTTACAGCATTGTAATCTTGACCTTTAAAGGTTGTAGGCTTTAACAATTCTAAGTTAACCCCTTCCCCACTTAACACAAAAGGATGCCCAACAAACCATAATGGTGTCAAGGCCCAGAACTTTGTATCATAAGCAAATGCTGTACTGTCCTTAGCTTTTACCCAGGCTTGTTCACCTGTCCAACCAAATTTCGCAGAACTATCCGTCGCGCTTGTATGTACAGATCTATTGCTCCATGTATCTACTGTTTGGTAACTATCTCTAGCAGTTTTGCCATCTAAAGGCTGATAATTGAAACGAAAGGTAATTGGTCCGTTAGCATACCAAGTATCTAATCCGCCATGTGCTTCCATAGCATTCCAAATAACTTTTCCTGCTTCAGTGCTATTTAGTCTTTCTTTTGCTTTTGAAACTCTAGAAGACACCCAAGAATCAGGGTAAGCAATTACATTGGTTTCAGCGACCACTTCTTTAGCGGTTTCATTTGTTTTTTTAGGAGTTTCTTTACAGGATACAATAACTGTAAGTACTAATAATAGTGATAGTTTGTAAAGTAGTTTCATAGTTGTTCGCCGTTTATTAATTTCCCAGCATAGATTATACGGCTTTATGATCTAAACTGGCCATTTTACGTTCCTCATAATTCTCGGCAACCTTCTTATCCAATTCAGCAGGTGCTTCAAAATTCAAGGTATTTTCCTTCAGTCGTTCTTCACCTCCAAAAATAACTTGAATCTCTTTATTAAATAATCCTTCAAGTGACCGCTCTGCAACATATTCAGGAGCATCCATCTTTCTACCTTTAAATTTCTGCATCATCTCAGTATCCGTAGCTGTAGGAAAAGCACAGGTAACCGATACTTTAAAAGGTGCCAATTCCCTTCTCATAGAGTCTGAAAACTGACGTATAGCTGCTTTGGTGCTTCCGTAGACCGCATAGAAAGGCATACCTATTAATCCTAGTCCAGATGAGATATTTAAAATATATGCATCTTCAGAAAATTTTAAAAGCGGAATACAGTACTTGGTCAATAACATTACAGCAGTAAGGTTTACAGCAACCTGATCATAAAGATCTTCATCTTGTATATCTTCTAAAGGTCCAGCAGCCACAATACCCGCATTATTTATCAATATATCTAAATGACCCCATTTATCTTCTATACGTGCAGCAGCATCGCGTAGAACCTGAATATTAGCTATATCACCAGCAATGCGAATAAAATTCACCTCTGGATATGAAAGTGATAAATCTTTTAGATTCTTTTTGTCCCGTGCAATGATCGCAATATTAGTGACTCCTTCTTTGATGAGCTGTTGGACCATGCATTTTCCAATACCCCGAGTACCTCCGGTAATGAGCACATTTTTCCCTTTTAGTTGCATAATAATGTTAGTTTGAGTTGTGATTAAATTCTACTTTAAATTAGATAAAATTCTATGTAGAAACGAAGAAAAATGCAGGATGAACGCATTATTAAGAAAGTAGGAAAATCTATCATAATTTTTTGCATATTTCTTAGTACGATGGCACTAATTAACATTATATCAACCCAGTAAAGACTTTAAAGATTTTACTTTCAAATGAACTTGAGAGCACTACAAACAAAAAAACCACCTAAACTAGGTGGTTTCTATATCTAAAAGCAAAAAAAAAAGCTCCTAATGAAGGAGCTTTAGTACTTATGCTATTTTATTACGCTTACGATCATTCTCCGTCAAATAGATTTTACGTAAACGTAAAAACTTAGGAGTAACCTCAACGTACTCATCTTTCTGAATATATTCCAATGCTTCTTCCAAAGAAAACTTAATTGCAGGAACAATCTTAGCTTTATCATCAGCACCAGAAGAACGAACGTTAGATAATTTTTTAGTCTTTGTAATGTTAACGGTCATATCATCTCCACGAGAGTTTTCACCAATAACTTGACCTTCGTAAATATCTTCACCTGGATCAACAAAGAACTTACCACGATCTTGTAATTTATCAATAGAATAAGGAATTGCTTTTCCTGTTTCCATAGAAACTAAAGAACCATTTTGTCTTTGTGGAATATCTCCTTTCATTGGTTGATACTCTAAGAAACGGTGTGCCATAATAGCCTCACCAGCAGTAGCGGTCAACAATTGGTTACGAAGACCTATAATACCTCTAGAAGGGATTATAAACTCACAAATCATACGCTCACCTTTAGCTTCCATACTGGTCATTTCACCTTTACGCATAGAAACCATCTCAACAGCTTTACCAGAAACAGCTTCCGGTAAATCTATTGTCAATGCTTCAACTGGCTCACATTTAACACCATCTATTTCTTTGATGATAACCTGTGGCTGACCAATTTGTAATTCGTATCCTTCACGACGCATTGTTTCAATTAAAACTGAAAGGTGTAATACACCACGACCGAATACTAAAAATTTATCTGCACTATCCGTTTCGTTTACACGTAACGCCAAGTTCTTTTCCAATTCTTTTTGAAGTCTATCGTTGATATGACGAGAAGTAACGAATTTACCATCTTTACCAAAGAAAGGACTATCGTTAATGGTAAACAACATACTCATTGTAGGTTCGTCAATTGCAATAGTTTTCAATGCTTCTGGGTTTTCAATATCAGCAACGGTATCACCAATCTCAAATCCTTCCACACCAACTAATGCACAAATATCACCAGTTTCAACTTCTTCAACTTTCTTACGACCAAGACCTTCAAAAACATATAATTCCTTGATTTTTGATTTCACGATAGAACCATCGCGTTTTACCAAAGAAATTTGCTGATTTTCTTTCAAAGTTCCTCTTTGTAATCTACCAATAGCTATTCTACCAGTAAATGAAGAGAAATCTAAAGAGGTAATCAACATTTGAGTATTTCCTTCTTTTGGTTCAAAAGTTGGAATATGCTCAATTACCATATCCAATAATGGCTCAATGTTTTCAGTTTCATTCTGCCAATCTGTACTCATCCAGTTGTTCTTTGCAGAACCATAAACCGTAGGGAAATCTAACTGCCACTCTTCAGCACCTAGCTCGAACATCAAATCGAAAACTTTTTCATGTACTTCTTCTGGAGTACAGTTTTCCTTATCTACTTTATTGATTACCAAACAAGGCTTTAAACCAAGATCGATTGCTTTTTGAAGTACAAAACGTGTTTGTGGCATAGGACCCTCGAAAGCATCTACCAACAACAAAACACCATCTGCCATATTCAATACACGCTCAACTTCACCACCAAAATCGGCGTGACCAGGAGTATCGATAATATTTATTTTCGTGTCCTTATATATAACGGAAACGTTCTTAGAAGTAATGGTAATACCACGTTCTCTTTCCAAGTCGTTATTATCCAAAATTAAATCACCTGTATTCTCGTTTTCACGAAACAAGCTACAGTGGTACATTATTTTGTCTACCAAGGTCGTTTTACCGTGGTCAACGTGCGCAATGATCGCAATATTTTTTGTAGTAGTGGACATAAAAGGTCTTATTTAAGCGTGCAAAGATACTTTAAATAATAATAGCCACACTTAAACTTATGTTATTTTTATCTTATTGATTTTGAGAGAGTTCTATAAGCCTAGACTACTTTTTTCTACCACCGATCACCCAACCTAGTCTTATATCTATTAAAATGCCCGCATCTACATAAAACTCATCGGCAAAAATACTTGGTCCAAAAGCCAATCCCCAATAAAATCCCTTTTCGTACGTACGCTGCATACCATAAACGATCGCCGCGTTATAAAAGTAGTCAGAAGCATATTCCAAATCACCTATAATTGGCGTTCCAAATTGAAGCTGATTTAAAAATGCAACGTAGTTACCCGTATTGCCAGATATATTCTTTCCTTTCTGCAATCTTCTATTAAAATTAACGTATTGCCTAACGTCTGCCTCTAGACCAGGGTAAAGTCCAAAACTGGTCTCTCTATCTGAACCTCCATTAAGTGCAAAACCTAAAAACGCCTCTAAGTTCAAGGTAGTTTTATCTGCGACCCCTACTTCATAAGATACACCCGGCGCTAGTACGTTAATTTTGAAGAGTCCGTCTTCCACTAATTTCCCGGATTGTGCATTCGCATAGAAAGCGGACAAAAGAATAACGGATAAAAAGATGATGTTTTTCATGATAGTATATGGTTAGAATTTATTCGGAGTATGTATCAAATATCAGACCACATTAATCAAATGTAGGTTTCCTAGATTTTCGTTTTGTCGCTACCCAACCAAAATTAACATTCAGCAAAAAGCCATGTCCACTATCCAAAGTTTTTGAGTCAAAATAACCATAACCTACTTCTGCATTTATATTAAAACCTTTTCTATTTGTACGCTGTATACCATATACTCCGCCATAGAAAGCAAAGGCATAATCAATATTTCCATCAGAGATATTATCAACAAACTGCACAGGTTCCCAAAATACACTACGTGCAGGACCAATATAATTTGCAGAATTACCAATTACATTTTTATTTACATCTAAGCGCTCTTGAAAATTATGGTAATATCTAATTCTGGTATGCCACGCATAACCTAAAGCATAGCCTTCCTGATATCTAGAAAATGCTGGAGTAAAGCTAGTTGATGCACTTACATTTTTAAAAAGACCTAATTCATATCGAATACCAGGACCTAATAAGTTAATTGTAAATTGATGTCGTTCTAGATTGACGAGTCCGTTACCTTTTTCAGAAAAATCCCTAATCTGAGCTTGCGTTACCGTGACGGTTAAAAACAGAAGAATTACCGTAATTTTTTTCATGTAGTTTGATTGATGTTGCAACTAAAACTACATGTTTCTAAAAACGTAATCACTAGATTTAATGAAATATTAAGAAAATACTTACGTAATTAACGACCCACACACCAGCGCTTTTCACTTATGATAAACCCGATGCTCAAATTAGCTACTGGATAAATTCCGCCTTCAAATTGTCCGTCATAATAAGCTGCACCTACATCTACAGAAAAGTTGAATCCAGAATCAAAACTACGTTGTATACCAGTCACCAAACCGGCATAACCGAAAGCCCCTTCTACATTTTCATTGGCAATGGTTCGTGAACCCGGAAAGAATACTGCTACAGCAGGTGCCACATAATTAGCAGAATTACCATAGATCTGTTTTCTTTTACGCTGACGTTTTTCAAAATTATAGTAGTACCTATATTGACCAGCTATTGCAGGAAAAATTCCAAATTCACTATAAACATCTGGCAATAATGGGTCTAAAGCAACTTGAATTCCCGCCTTTATATCAAGGGTAGTATTGGTACCCAAAGCCATTTCATATTCAAGACCGGGATTAACTAGATTGATCTTCACCTGCCTAAGTTCACAGTTTTTACCAAACTGAGCATGAACGTTACCAGCAAAACATATCAGCAATATTAAAATAAGAAACTGTTTGATTTTCATTTCGATTTGGGGTTTCGACAATCTTATCTTAATAGAACAGTAAGCTTCTTAAAATAGTATCTTTGTTTAAAAATATTCGACGAATGAACCTATCCCTAATACCCCAAATAAAACATACGGACAGTAATAACTTCTTTCTACTTTCAGGACCATGTGCCATTGAAGGTGAAGATATGGCGATGCGCATTGCAGAACATATTATTACTATTACTGATGAGCTTAAAATACCTTATGTATTTAAAGGAAGTTTCAAGAAGGCAAATCGTAGTAGGTTAGATTCATTTACAGGTATTGGAGATGAAAAGGCATTAAAAATTCTAAGAAAAGTTTCTGAAACTTTTAAAGTACCCACAGTAACAGATATACATACAGAACAAGATGCTGCCATGGCTGCAGAGTATGTAGACGTATTACAGATACCTGCATTCTTAGCACGCCAAACAGATTTAGTTGTTGCTGCCGCACAAACAGGAAAAACAGTCAACATCAAAAAAGGACAATTTATGAGTCCTGAGAGTATGAAGCATGCCGTAAATAAAGTTACCGAAACTGGTAATGAGCAAGCTATTATTACTGATCGTGGTACCATGTTCGGTTACCAAGATATGATTGTAGATTTTAGAGGTGTACCCACTATGAAACAATATGCACCTGTGGTTTTAGATGTAACGCATTCGTTACAACAGCCTAATCAAACTTCTGGTGTAACAGGTGGTAGACCAGCTATGATCGGTACTATGGCACGCGCAGGTGTTGCAGCAGGTGTTGACGGACTCTTTATAGAAACCCATTTTGATTGTGCCAATGCAAAAAGTGATGGAGCCAACATGCTGGATTTAGGATTAATGAAAAAACTATTGACAGACTTAGTGGCGTTGAGAGCAGTTGTTAATGAGTTTTAGATAGTAATTATATGTATTATCATAAATTTAATCTAGTTTGAATTGGTTTGGGACGTTCGAAAAAACTGTACAAGTAATTAGGGATTATTATTGGATAGCCCTAATCCCTATTGCCTTATGGGCCCTTTTAAAGAATATTAGTGAAGAGAAAGATATTGAACAAAACTTCACGGAATCTTACGGTGAAATATATAATTCAACCTCTGTTTATAAAAAAGCAAGTAAAAATAGCTATAAGTATAAATTTGAATATAACGGAATAGAATATTTTGGAAGTTCCATTGGAAGTTGGCTAGATGGTATATCGGTAGGGAAAATTTATAAGGTTGAATTTTCCAGCAAAAACCCGCAGCATTCTCAAATGAATTTTGAAATAGAATATTCCAAAAAAATAATCCAAAATAAAGAAGGAAAACTCGATACTGTTTTTATCCCGACTTCAGAATTACAGTTAGAATTATCAACAGATTTAAATAACAGACTTCAAAAACTAAAGAAGTTAAATTAAACAAATCGCACTTAATACAGTTACTTACTATCAAAGTAAATCTTTCTGCTTGTAAAACCCATTTTTACGAACGGAGTAAGCATCTTTTAATACATCAATTAAAATATCGTTATCAATATCTTCAAGGGTAGTATAACGCAAGGAACGTACTACTTTTCTATTTTCAGCAATTAGTACGTTCAAATGTTTTGTTAAGTGTGCCGAGTTCCAAAAAGCAATGTCAACAAACTGCTTTTTGTGCGATGCATTTAAATAACAAATGGGCGATTTCCCAACGTAAAAACAAGGTATATTCCATTTAAATTTCAGTTCAACCTCTGGCAAAGTTGTTTCAATCATCATTTGCAAATGCATTAAAATACTTTTATAAGGTTCTGGTTGATTGAAAATATAATTCTCAGCTGGTTTCATAATTAAATCGATTGTATTAACTTAAAATACGAATACATTTACTAATACGCATCCAAATATATAATTTTACCATCTCTAAAATTTATTGATGTTACATAAAACAACAATTTTAATATTTGCTTTTATAATAAGTATCGGTTCTCAATGTTTTTCACAAGAAGATCATGATCACAATTGGTATTTCAACAATAGTAAAAGCTTAAGTGAATTATGGGAGCTAGATGATGAGCACCAACGCGGTACATTTATCCTTACTTCTTATAAACCTATTTACATTACTGCAGCAAAATATTCTACCAACCCAAATGAATTTCCACAAGCAGAAAATTCAGATAAAGTTTTAGATGAGCCTAACAGCTTAAATGCTGTAGAGTCAAAATTTCAGATTAGCCTAAAAACAAAAATCTTTCATGGTATGTTTGATGGTAAAATGGATTTATGGATGGGCTATTCACAGACCGCCTATTGGCAAATTTATAATACAGAGCGCTCAAGACCTTTTCGCGAATTAAATTATCAGCCTGAAATTATTGCCAACTTCCCCATTCAATTTAAAATACTAGGTTTCGACGCTAAAATGATTGGAGCCGCAGTCATACATGAATCTAACGGACAGTCAGACCCTATTTCTAGAAGTTGGAATCGTATTGCTTTTCATGCAGGATTTGAAAAAGGCAATTGGCAGGTAATGCTAAAACCATGGATACGTATAGGAAGTAAGATTGATGACAACGAAAAGATATCTGATTACATAGGCCGTGGCGAAGCCGACATCACCTATGACTGGGGCAGGCAGCGCTTTAGAGCTATTGCCCGACACTCTTTAAACCTAGGAGACAAAAGCCGTGGTAGTTTACAATTAAACTGGTCTTTTCCAATTTTTGAAAACTTTAATGGTCATGTACAGTTCTTTGATGGTTACGGCGAAACTCTAATAGACTATAACCATAGGCAAACTACATTGGGTATAGGTGTTTCATTGATAAACTAACACACGAGTATTACCAGTAATTAAACGCTAGTTTTAAATTTTTTAGGTGAAGTGCCTTCTTGACGCTTGAATGCGGCAGAAAAATGAGTGGCATTCTTATAGCCGATCAGCTCAGCTATTTCGTAAATGGGCATATCTGTATTTAACAATAGATACTTTGCTTTTTCTATTTTTTTATCAATACTATATTCATGAACCGTAAGACCAAATACCCTTAAAAACTCCCTATTCAATACCGTTTTATTCATGCCAACTTCTTTAGCCAGATTAGCAACTGAATAATTGATTCCTAAATTTTCATTAATTAGTTTTTGTATGCACAGTAGCTTCTTTATACTAGGTTTATTTTGGGGCGTATTTTTATGATGCTCTTTTTTATAGTTCGTTACTTGAATAGCCAACATTTCAAAAACCTTTGCCTTTAAAAAAATAAGTCTAGCTGTGCCTTCAAAATTTAATTTTTCAAACGATTCTAAAATTGCCATCATCTCATTGGTAATGGGTACAACCAAATTATCATCTATAAGCTCCTTCAATTTAAGATCATTAAAAAATCCGTGCTTAGACAAAAATGCGGCAGACAACCTTACTTTAATTTCTTTATAGGTTTTATTACCTGTAATCTTAGATGTACCGTGAAACGACTTAATATTCGCCATATAGGAATCACCGTTCGCAAGAAAAATATCCTCACAATTGGCAACGGATACTATACGCTCCCCTTCGATCAAAAAAGTAAGTTGCACAAAGTCTACCGTTAGTTTTTGCTTTAAGACTATATCTGCTTTCAACCTTAAAAATAATGTTGATATGATGACATCCTCAAATTGAATTTCATCTATAGTACCCTGACCATAACGTTCCTTTATGCGATACACCTTGTGGTCAATATCATCATCTTTATTTACCTCGGTACAATCTGCAATTTCACTGTACAAATTGTCTTTCGACTCAGATAAGTCAACAATCTGTACATCTGTAAAATTGCGTCTTTTTTTTACCATTTTACGTCATTTCTTATCCAAGACTTGGTTATAAATTCGCATCAAATTTATTTAGACTAATTAAAAATAACAAACAATACATGAAGAATCTTTATACTATACTACTCTTACTAATCTGCTCAATGAGTACGTATGCGCAGTCTGGAAGCCTGTCTGGGTTGGTAGTAGATCAAAATAAAAAACCATTACCAAATGTAAATATCACTATATCTCATACCAGTTTAGGCACCACTACCAATGCCAAGGGTAAATTTGAAATCACAAATCTTGCCGTCGGTTCATATACCCTAACATTCTCGATTATGGGTCATGACACTAAACAAATTGAAGCGAATGTAGTTGCGAATAGAATAACCGAAATACGTACGGTTTCATTACCAGAAAAAAGCGAACAATTGAACGAAGTTGTTGTTAAAGGGCATCATAATAAATATGCCGTTAAAACACCCTCTTCATCATTACGGCTTAAAACAGAGGTTGCCAAACTTCCACAAAACATACAGATCATAAGTAGCGAGCTTCTTCAAGACCAACAAGCTACCAGTATCATGGACGGGGTAATCAGAAATGTGTCTGGTGTAACGATGCTAGAACATTGGGGTAATTTTGCTAGGGTAAATATGAGAGGTTTTAGATTACCTGCCTTTAGAAATGGTTTTAACGTGCAAGATTCATGGGGGCCATTATCTGAAGATATGGCTTTTGTAGACCAAATAGAATTTGTAAAAGGACCTGCAGGTTTTATGATGTCTGCCGGTGAACCTGGCGGATTCTATAATGTGGTAACCAAAAAACCAACTGAAAAAACCATACGTCAAGTTTCTTTTATGGCGGGTAGTTTTGACAATTACCGTGCTAAATTGGACCTTGGAGGCAAAGCGACCGAAAACGGAAAATTATTGTACCGTTTCAATGCCATGTACCAAACATCTGACAGCCACAGAGGAAATGAAGATGCAGAACGCTATGGCTTTGCTCCTGCCCTAACTTATAAATTATCTCAGAAAACATCTGTAACAGCAGAATTAAATGTACAGCAGGCAGAAAGCTATATGGGTGCCGCTTATGTTTTTGCTCCTAACGACGATGGTTATGGTAGTTTGGACAGGGACTTTAAATTTACCGATAATAACTACCCAGCATCCGACATTCAAGAAGTCACTTTCTTTGGTACTATAAAACATGATTTTAACAAAGACTGGAGCTGGGAGTCAAAGTTCGGTTCTTTACGCTATAATCAAGTAGGAAATTCTACTTGGGTATGGTCCTTAGAAGAAAATGGAGATGCTGTAAGGTATATTAGTAATTGGGATGCACTATCTGTTGGAAAATATTTTCAAAGTTACATTTCCGGAGCATTCAATACCGGTGGTATCACCCACAAGCTACTTGGAGGGTTTGATTACAGCCAAAAAGAATACTGGGCAGATTTTAATCAATTTGCCATTACCGATACCGAACAACCCTTTAATATTTACAACCCCGTTTACGGCAATACCGAACTGCCTGTTTTTAACAAGTCGGTTCCTGTACAATACCGCGACGATATTTACAATTATGGCAGCATTAACCGTTCTGTATACCTACAAGATGAAATCGGATTTTTCAATGACAGAGCCCGCTTAACACTTGCAGGTCGATACACTCACCTGTTCACTAGAGGTAAAGACGAAACAGATTCAAAAGTTACCCCACGTATTGGTCTTAGTGTAGATATACTACCAACCTTAACCGCTTACGGACTTTACGATCGTTCATTCATTGGGCAAAGTGGTGTTAGTTTCACCGGTGAAGCTTTTGACCCTGTAGACGCAAATGATATTGAAGGGGGTTTAAAAAAGAGTTTCTTCAATGGTAGGTTAAGAACATCTTTGGGCGCCTACCAGATTACCAAACAAAACGTATTGGTGACGGATCCAGAGAATCCTAATTTCTCTATTCAGTTAGGTGAAATACAGTCAAAAGGTATCGAGTTTGATTTGCAAGGTGAGGTTACACCAGAGTTAAATGTGATTCTGAACTACGCCAATACGAACGTAGAAATTACAGATGATACCGACCCAGAAAATATTGGTCTACGTGTAGCTGGTCATGCCAAACACATTACCAACGGATGGTTAAATTATAAATTCGCTGACACCTCTAAATTACACGGTTTTGGTGGGTCATTGGGTTACCAATACCAAATAGACCGATCTACATGGTCTTGGGGTGCAGACAATGAGTCTCAATTACCAGATTACTTTAGACTAGACGGAGCTTTATCTTGGAGCAATGATAAATTGAGAGTGCAACTTAATGTTAATAACCTGTTAGATGAATACCTGTATTCCGGATCAAATTATGCCGCTTACCTATACTGGCAGTCTGAACCGGGTATCAACGGTAGGGTAACAGTAACCTATAATTTCTAAAGGCATTATAAACAATTTTTGTTGAGTTAGTTCAAATTGGTTATCCCTCAGTTTTACTGAGGGTGTAACCTTAAAATAAAAAATTATGAAAAGAATAATCATTACACTCGCCTTATTGGTATTCACCGTATCGCCAATGTTCGCCCATTACCTATGGCTTGAAACAGACCGTACAGGAAAATTAGAAAAAGAACAAGAAGTTAGGGTCTATTTTGGCGAATATACACATGGGGTCATTGAAAAAGTCAAAGGAGAAAATTACCCCTCTGTTTCAAAGTTCAATTTGTGGCTTATTCATCCAGATGGTACAAAATCAGCTTTAAAGACCTCTCCAAAAGAAAACTTTTATGTAGCTCACTTTACCCCAAAAACCAATGGAACATATACAGTTGCTTTAAACAATGACAACATTGAAGTTCTGGATTATACGGAGTGGGATTTCGGAATTTTCAAGACTCACTACCAATCTACCGCAAAAGTTCAGGTAGGTAATAAAATTAGCGATACCAAAACCTTAAATGAAGATGGTATAGTCATTAAAGAATTGGCAAACGAAGATGATGAAATTAAACTGCAAGTATTATTTAAAGGAAAACCCCTCGCAAAAAACGAGTTTAAGATTTATGTCTCTGACCTATGGAGCAAGACTCTTGAAACCGATAAAAATGGTGAAGTAAGTTTCTCATTACCATGGAACACCAAATATACTATGGAAACTATATATGAAGAACGAGTACCAGGCACTTACAATGGCAAGGACTATGAATTTGTTTGGCACTGTGCTACGTATTGCATTAACAATTAAATGTAACAGATGTTTACAATAATTCTATTATTAACCTTTACCGGTTTTTATATGTGTTATGCGACTACCAAGAGGCAAAAAGTCGCTATACACTTACACATCGAAAACTGGTGTCAACAACATAGTAAAGTAGCAAATTCTTTAGTTTATGTCTTGCTACTTCTAGCCTGCTCCCTAACCATACACCAATTTGGTTGGGGTTCAGGTATTTTTACTTTTTTGGTCACTTTAATGACCATTGCAAGCCTCATTATAGTATTACAGCCTTTGCATCTAATTACCTATAAAACACTAAGCCCAACCTTTGTACTCATATTCCTAATGGAATTTTTACTTTTTTAATATGCCCGCTAATACAAAATATCTGAATCCGTCTTTTTGGCCACGCTTTTCAAAAATTACCGCCGCAATTATAGGTGGCTTTATAGTATCTATACTATTCCATTTGGCAATTGCAAGTTGGTTTGACCATGTGAACGTAATTATTACAAGTACCTATAGTTCGTTGATACTTTGGGTAGGGTTAATGATTATGGCGTTTTTAGCTAAAAGCGGATGGAAAATTTGGGGTATCTATATACTTATATCCATCATTTTGGCAATAGTAATATTTTATGGTAAAGCATTAAATCCACTTGTATAATGAATAAAAGAACGTACAATATTTTATTTCATTTACATACGGTTAGCGGCATTGTTATTAGTGTTGCCCTTTATGTAATTTTCTTTACCGGTTCATTTGCATTCTTTAGAGATGAAATCGCAAATTGGGAACGAGGGCACACTGTTGAAATAGCAGAAGAAATACAGCTAAATTTTGATGAGACATTTCAAGAAATGTCTAACGAAAAAAGCCTTTACGGTAGAGATATTGAATTAAAACATTATTACAACGAGCAGAACATCGGAGTGAATTTAGGCGCATCTAAAGACACCCTGCTTTCGAAAGAAAAAGCTGCTCGTTCTTTTTACTATCTGAATACCAAAGACAAAACTACAACAGACTATGTAAGCTCATATTCATTAGGTGAATTTTTATACAGACTACATTTTTTTGCACAACTACCTCACCCTTTCGGGTATTATTTATCAGGATTCGTTGCTTTCTTTTTCCTCTTCGCCTTAATAACAGGTATCGTAGTTCATTGGGATAAAATTATTTCTAATTTCTATGTATTCAGACCAATGACAAAATTGAAAACGGTATGGACAGATGCGCATACAGCTTTAGGGGTTATCGGTTTTCCCTTTCAATTTATTTATGCTGTAACCGGTACGTTCTTTATGCTAAAAGTGCTTTTAATCGCCCCAACAGCACTGGCATTATATGATGGTGATGATAACAAGCTATATGAAGATCTGGAATATACGCATCCAGAATTTGAGTTCCAAAACACTCCTTTAAAAAGTCCGGTTAGCATTAACGCATTGGTACAACAGGTGAAAGAAAACTGGAAAGGGTTTAAAGTAAATGAGGTTCATATTTTCAATTATGGAGATACAGGTATGCATGTATCGGTAAGCGGAAATTTAGACTATAAAGATAAAATTAATGGATACGGCTACACTATATTCAATGCTGCCGACAATAGCATTCACAGTGTTAAAGACCCAACTAAAAAAACATCGTATTTAGATACCGTTAAAGGTATATTCTATAGGCTTCATTTAGGTGATTATGGTGGATACGGATTACGCATTATATCATTTATACTTGGTTTAATAGGATGCTTTGTTATACTAAGCGGAGTACTCATTTGGTTAACTGCACGTAACAAAAAGAACGTACCGCCCAAGAAAAAGAAATTCAACGAGGCAGTAGTACGTTATTATTTAGCCATATGCTTAAGCCTTTACCCAATAACCGCGCTTTCATTTGTTTTGGTACAAGTAATTAACCCTGCGGGGATGAGCTTATTGTATAAATTTTACTTTATTGGTTGGTTATTGATTACCATCTTCTTCATTATTAAAAAGGACAATTATTTGACCAACAAATACACCTTGCTTTCCGGTAGTTTAATAGGTTTAACTATACCAATGGCAAATGGTTTCTGTACGGGTAATTGGATCTGGGTAAGCTACGCAAAAGGGTATGATCAAGTACTTTTCATCGATGCATTTTGGATTGTACTCAGTATTGTAGGGCTACTAATTGTCGGTAAATTAAATGTGAATGAAAAGAATAAAAAATCCAAAAATTAGCAGACGGATTATTATCTTTTAAATGGCGATATTCTGTAGTAAACACTATGTATTTAGAATAACATAGCACATTACTATTATTCCTCTTCTACCTCAATAGTTTAATAAGGTTTTATCTTAAAATTGAAACAAGTCACGACATAGTAAATTCATTTTTCCTTGTCAAAATTAGGACAGAATCAAAATTTTAAATTAACTTTGTATTTCAAAGTACTTTAAAATGGAGACAAATAAGTATCTAAACGATATTACCGAAATCAAGAATATAATGAATCGTTCTTCACGATTTATTTCATTAAGCGGACTCTCAGGAGTACTCGCGGGTATATATGCATTAATTGGGGCAGGATTTGCTTATGTTAAGCTGAAAAATACTTCAGCAGCTAATTATGAAAACTTTTCCGGTAGGTCTTCATCACTTTGGGGTTCAGATACTGTTAGCGACCTAACGCTAATTGCTATTGCAGTTTTGGTGGCAGCTGTTATTACCGGTTTTATTATGACCTTGAAAAAGTCTAAAAAAAGTGGAGAAAAAATTTGGGACAGCACCAGTAAGCGACTAGTATTCAATTTTGCTATTCCGTTAGTAGTAGGCGGACTTTTCTGCTTGGTACTTATGCAACAAGGTATTGCCGGTCTAGTTGCTCCGGCAACGCTTATATTTTATGGTTTGGCTTGTGTTAACGCAAGCAAGTACACTATGGGTGATGTTAGATATATGGGTTTGGTTTTTATAGGAATAGGACTAGTTAGTACGCAATTTATAGGATATGGATTGTATTTTTGGGCTTTAGGGTTTGGCGTTTGCCACATTTTGTATGGGGCATTAATGTATTATAAGTACGACAGAAATTAAGATTAGCCTAGCTATTGATATATGAGTTTAATTGACAACATAAACAAAGCTTTTGACCACCGAATAAGACTGGGAATTATGTCTATTCTAATGGTGAACGATTATGCTGATTTTAAAATGCTAAAAGAGCTTTTAGGTGCTACAGATGGCAATTTAGCCAGTCATACCAAAGCGCTTGAAAAAGAGGAATACATAAAAGTGGAAAAGCAGTTTATAGGTAGAAAACCTAATACTCGCTACTCTGCAACCCCACTTGGTAAAGCGCAGTTTAAGAAGCATATTAATGCTTTAGAAAAACTAATAGGTAAGTAGTATATTTTTTTATCAATTTACTTTGAAATTCAAAGTACTTTTAAAATAACAAAAAATGAGAGCAACCATATTAGAAAAATTATATAATTGGAGTGTGGTACCCTATCAATACTTCAAAAAGAATGAAGCTTGGCAATTTAATGCTGAAGAATTAAAAGAATATCCAAGCGACTCATTAGGCTATCATATGGGCAAATTTCTTGTTGCCAACAGCTTTCAGTTACAAGAAAAACTAGAGAGTCATGATGTATTTCATGTACTCACCGGAACCGGAATTACGGTTCCTGAAGAAATAAGCATGCAGTTTTATTTAATGGGAAATGGGAAAAGAAGTCTTTACTTATTTACGGTCATATGTATTGGCTCTATGCTGTATCCGGAGTATTGGAGGTACTTCTTATCGAAATACACGTGCGGTAAATCTGCATTACCCTTTCATCAATTAGATTTTCAAAAGCTGCTAAACCAACCCATCCAACGGATAAAGTCCACTTTTTTAATTCATTAAAATCATAATACTAAAACTATCTAAAAACTCAAAAACCCGTAAGACAGTACACCTGATTCTTGGTTACTATCTCTTATTAATAATCGAAAAATTTAAATCATTAATAACCTTTTAAATACATCATATTATGAACGTTCATATAAAATCACTCTTATCTGCATTAGCCTTTAGCTTACTATTCTACAGTAAAAGCTTTGGACTAAATTTATTTTTAATTTCCATATTGGTAGTGGTACTTGTTTCCACACTTAAAGGCACACGTAACGTTTCATGGGTTTATGCCCTCACTTATATTCTTACATCGATTTTTGTATTGATCAATCCTACAGGGTTTACCATATTTGTTCATTTTATGGCATTAATGGTCTATGTAGGTAAATCTATTTCTAACCAAACATCTTTATACCTCGCATGGCTATTAGGCTTCATGAACATACTAATAGCAAGTATTTCGAATTTCATTCAAAGACAAAATTCAGTCAACGAAAAGGATATAAAAAAGGAGACGTCACCAAAATTATTTAATCGTTTAAAAGGTAGTTTTTTCGCAGGGGCATTACTCATTTTGTTTGCTGCGCTGTACAAAAATGCTAATCCTGTTTTTGAGAACCTTGTAAATCAAATCAATTTTGATTTTATAAGTATCCCTTGGGTATTCTTTACATTTCTTGGGTACATTATATTTCTTAACATTTTGCGCCCATTAGATGCACAAGAAATAATTGCGGTGGATGCATCTCAAAAAAACGAATTGAAGACTCCCTCCGAAATAGATATCATTGGGAAAAAAAAGCAATTGGAAAGTGAGCATACCTTAGGCTCTTTTATATTTTTCGCCCTTAATTTATTACTGGTATTCTTTTTAGTAACTGATGGAATTTACCTATTCCAAAAAACCGAAATTTCTAATGCACAATATTCGGCATCTGTTCACCAAGGGGTGTATGCGTTAATGTTCTCTATAGTACTAGCCATTATACTAATTCTATATTTCTTTAGAGGAAACCTCAACTTCTATAAAGAGAATACACAAATAAAAACACTTACATACGCATGGGTCTCGCTAAACATTATATTAATAGTTTTTACAACATACAAGAACTTCACCTATGTTGAAGCCCTGGGTCTTACCTACAAGCGTATTGGTGTATTCGTATATCTACTACTTACCCTTACCGGCTTAATTACAGCTTATATTAAAGTGGCGGAAGTAAAAAGCTTTATTTATTTAGTGCGTACAAACATTGCAACTGTATTTGCTTTCTTAGTGCTAAGTGCTGCGGTGCCATGGGATAGAACAATTACGTATTTCAATTTAAGTTCACTTGAAAATCCTGATATTCATTATCTCTTGGATTTGGGAGATACTAATAGTATTCAGCTATACAAATATGCTAAAGAGAAGAGTGTAGACTATGATTTAAATATCAGTATTAAAGATAAATACGAAGATTATATTACACAACAATCAGAAAAAACGTGGCAAGAATATACATTAGTTCAGCTTGTTCAACATAACTTAAAATGATAGCCTTATTTAAACATAAATGGAACCGTAGAATTGTGAGAGTAGTTTCATTGTATTTTCTTCTCTCAACTTTACTGCTGTGTATTGCCTTAATAACAAAAACAGAGTTCACTGTCATTGTTGGCATTATGCTATATCTGAGCTATATCATCGTTACCTGTATAGCATTGATTATAATTTTGGTAAATGTACTTAGGTATTCTAAGGCTATACAAGAGCATACCATGACGCTTATTTTACTGATTATGAATTACCCAGTAAGTATACTTTATATCTCTTTAACAAACGCATAATATTTAAACAGATGAAATTCAAATTCAACCGTATCTATTTCATATATTTTCTTGCACTATTAGGAATCGAATTCTTAATTGCCATTTTTTTTAAATCCGGATTTATTCGACATACGTTTGGAGACTACCTTGTAGTCATTCTCTTATTTTTCTTTTTCAAAGCCTTCATAAAGGCAAGTGATATTGCCATTGGCATTGTCACCTTATTAATTGCTTTTGTCATCGAATTTTTACAACTCACCAATATGTTAAGCTACTTTGGGTTGGAGCATTCTAAATGGGCAAATTTAATTTTCGGAAACTATTTTAGCATTCAAGATTTATTGGCATACACCCTAGGTATACTAACTGTAACAAGTTTAGAAATCAAAAAAACGATTTTTACTAAAACAACCTATAAATTAAAGTGAGACCTCTATTTATTCTTTACCATCTACATAATCCTGTAGATATGCATAACGTTCTGTCAGCTTCCCATTTTTGGTCATTCTTGCTCTTTCGAGAACGCCATCTTTATCGTCGTTGAAAAAAGCAGGAATCACATTTTTTATAAAAGCTTCACCAAAACCTTCACTGGCATCTCTAGGTAATTCGCACGGTAAATTATCTACCGCCATGACCGCAATTGCGTCAGCATTTTTAAAATCTGTCTCGGTCTCCGTTACCGGGTTATAACCATAAATAGGATCAGCAATAGTAGAAGGTTTAATAGTAGAAGCAACGGGTCCATCAATATCACAACTGATATCGGCAACAACCTTTATATTGAAATCTTCATGTTTAGCATCTTCCCTAGTGAATAAATAAGGAGCACCTTGACCATAAAAATGACCGGCTATATAGAAATCGGTCACCTTGGCAAATCTAAAAAAGTTCGATTTATACTCTTCCGGGTGAGCGAAGAAATTGGCTTTATTGCCACGAACTCCGTCTTTTCGTTTATTGTATTCACCAGCATCTATTTGACAATATACCGGTTCATTAAAAGTATTTTCTAAATACTCGGTAACATTTACCCTACGCATACCCATACCATCTAACATCTCTCTAGAACCATTACCGACTCTGCCCCTGCCAGTAAGAAGCACCTTTATATTAGGTAATTTTAGTTTTTTAAGTTCTTCAATTAAAGCTTGTTGGTCTGGCAAATCATTTGCCTTTGGCAATTGAAAAGCATCGTATTTGAGTCCGTATGCACGAAATCCGTTATACGCCCCAACAATACCCGCATATCTACCAAAAGCAACAACGCGTTGTTCTTGTTTATTGGTAATAACCTCATGATCGTACATTTCTATATTCTTCTCTAAAATAGCACGAAGCAAGTCTCTGTTATAAGGTTGTTTTTTAATGGTGTGCGAAAAGAAGAAGTATTTTTTATTAGGAATTAACGCATCAATAGGCACTTCCTTGACTCCTAAAAGCACCTCACAATCATTCATTTTGTCTGCAACCGTGATACCTAAATCTTGATAATCCGCATCTGCATAAGCCCTAATTGAAGAAGGTTCTACAATAATTTCAGCCTTAGTATATGTACTTAAGACTTTTTGACATGCTTTTGGCGATAATACTACACGCTTATCTGGCGGATTCTTGCGTTCTCTTATGATTCCGAACTTCATATGGGTTTGGTATAAATATTGCACTAAATTATGCAATTAGAAACACTTGGCTTAGGTCAAAATAAAAATTATATGGGATCGTAAAGTTTTGTTAGCTTTGCTGCCCGCTATTTAATAGTTAAAGTTGATTGATTTGATGTAGCTATTATTTAGAATAAAAAGTTCTTTTACATATTGGGGCCGACCGGTTTTGACAGCGAGACCAGTTGGAATGTAAGCATGTCGAGCGCTGGGAAACAGCTCGTTAATCTCATTTTTCACACTTTTAATTGGCGAAAATAATTACGCTCTTGCCGCTTAATCTGAATTATAGTAAGATTAGCCTCGTCCCTACAAGGTAGGGAAGCGAGATGTTCCTGAATAGCCCTTGTTGATGGCGATTCTTATAGGAGCACCAGAAAAGTCAACATAAGGGTGTCCGCTCGCTTTGGCGACACCACCAAAATCTTAAGAAGATAAGTGTGTATTGGGCGGTTTCTGGTCAGGTGCACATCGAAAATTAATCAGATTCTAAGCATGTAGAAAGCATTTTAATTGCTTGTTTGGACGAGGGTTCGAATCCCTCCGGCTCCACTAATAAACCCTGTAAACCCTTTGTTTACGGGGTTTTTTATTTTGCGTTGACAGAATCGTTGACAATCTGTTTTGATATGTTGTGTTTCTTACAACGATGGTAATTTAGTATTTTTAGCTTATTAGCACTAATTAATATTAAAATAATGAACTATCTATCTGTTTTAATCTATTTACTCTTATTTCTAACAATTACACATTCCTATATATTTTCCGTTAGACTTTCAAAATTCATAGTTGAACCATTTATTAAAAACCCATATAAATTTCATTCTGTAAATTATATTGAAATTATAAGTTTAATACGTAATAACGGTATCAAGTTATTGTTTGCATTTATATTCTTGTTAAGTCCCTTATATATTTATAGGTCAATATTTAGCTTTAACATCGAAAGTCATAACATTTTAAGTACTTTAATGATTGTTATAATACTCACCTCTATGGTTTTACTTTGGTTGAATATATGTAAAATTGGAAATTCAAATTTCGGTCATAAAACTATCCATCCAAAAACGGAAAAAACAACTAGAAAACAACAATACTTAAATATAAATTCTGAATTTTCCGAAGCTAACAGAATATCTCAAAAGAAAAATAAAATAACTTCAGCTAATTTTAGAAAGGAAACGTCTAAAACAAGAAATTCTTATAAGAAAGGTTTGTTAAAAATACAGAATCTTGAATTGCTAGAAAAATTTCTCGAACAGTTACAAAACTTCAAACACTTCAATAAAGATATTAATCAATTTGAAAATTTAAATATTAATATTGGACCAAATCAGAATAAAAATCTTAGTCAAGAAAATATTTGTTTTGCAATCCTTTCCTTTTTCCTTTATGAAGTTTGTACAAATAGGGACTTCATTGATACTACTCCGCAAATGTTCTATAAACCATTCAATCAAATTATTTTCAATAATAATGAAAGGTTAAAGCGTTTCAATTATCCTAAATTTAAACAGAAGTATATTAATGATACCGGAGTAGAACATTTTAGAAACTCTAAATTTTATAAGGAATTACTAGTACACTACAAAAACAATCCGAAAATGTAGAAAATGTAGAGAATGTTTTAGTAGTAAAATTAGATTTTTGAAATATCTAATAATAACATTCTATATACATGAGCACGTACACGGACCCCTTTTTAAGCATTCACAACAAGTTAACAAAACTTACAGAATTAGTTCTTGAAATAAAGAACGCTCCTAAAGAAGATTACTCTTTAAAATACTACACAAGACAAGAAGCTGCTGATTTATGCAGAAGCTCTGTACAATCTATAGATAATTACATCAAATATGGCTGGATAAAGGTTGAAGACTTTGGTCCAAAGAAAAAGTTGATTCAACATTATCAAATTTTCAATGAAGACCAAACATTGAAAGAGTTCCGATATAAAAGAAAAGCATAAAATGCTCTAACATTTTATGCTTTAATATTTTATTACAATTGAAGCCTTAACCTCCAATCGTATAGGTCAAATATACGATTTTATTAAGTACACTATGACCACAAATGAAATATTAGGAAGTGTCAGTTTAGCTGATTTAGAAATGGACTTCCTCAAAAATACAGAAGAAGGTGAGAATATTTTTCCTTTTGATATTTTCCCAAAGGCTATTCAAGAAATTATACTTGAAGCAAATAATAAATTTCAATTCTCTATAGATTATTTAGGATCCGGAATATTATCGGCAGCTTCAACAGCTATAGGTCTAAAATACAGATTATCCGTAAAGGAAGAATGGAATGAAAAATGCAATTTATTTATGGTAATCGTAGGTAGACCCGGTGACTCCAAAAGTCATGCACTTAAATTTTGTTTTAATCCAATTCATAAAAGAGATAGCGAATATTATACAGAGTATAAAGAATTATTAGATGATTTTGAGAAAGACAATACCCCAAAAGAAAACAATAACAATGTTAAAAAACCACTTTTAAAAAAAATTCTAATAAGTGATTTTACACCAGAAGCTCTTCTCTATATTCTTCAAAATAATCCAAATGGGGTATGTATCTATGTTGATGAGCTAAATGGGTGGCTGAAAAATTTTAATAGATATAATAATTCTGGAGAAGCAGAAACCTATTTAAGCATGTGGAGCGGCACACCAATTTCATTGGACCGTGCATCTGGTAAGAGCATGAGAATTGATGAACCATTTATAGGGGTTATTGGAAGCACACAAATAAGTGTATTAAAAGAATTCGCAAGAGAAGGTCGGAATTCAAACGGATTTATGGATCGCCTCCTATTTGTCTATCCTACCAAACCAAAAACTATAAAATGGAATATAAACAAGGTAGATAAAAGATTACTTGATAATTATAGGAACATAATTACTTCCCTATTGGATTTAGATAACAAAAAAGAAGTACTTCCTATTGAACAAAATGCCAAAGAGTATTTATTCAACTGGCAAAACGATAGACCAGAAGATTTTTTGTTTGATTACGAAAGAAGTATAGAAATTAAATTACAACAATATGTCTTACGCTTCTCTTTGATAATTCAACTCTTATGCCATGCTTGTAAAGAAGGTGATAGAATCCAAATAGAATTAAACGCTATTAAAGCCGGAATAAAATTATTCGAATACTACAAAATAAATGCTCTTAGAGTCAGGGTTTTAACTGATGCATCAAATTACCTAGAATCTTTAACTGAATTACAAAGAAATATCTATGCAGAATTAGATAAAGAATTTACAACCGCTGAGGGTATAAAAATTGCGTGTAAAATCGATAAAAATGGAAAACCAAGGATTAGTGACAGACAATTCAAAACTTATCTAAACGATCGAAAGTTGTTCAAAAGAGTTTCCAGAGGTAATTATAAAAAAGTACTATAGGCTTCACTTACTTCATTTACTTCACTAACAGAAGTAATTAATTGAAATACAGATTAATACAATATTTTATTTGTGAAATATTAATGAAGTAAGTGAAATCCAAAATGATAGTTAGTGAAGTAAGTGAAAATAAAATGAAGTCAAATTAATTCTCTAAATCCCCTATATCAGGGCTTTGTGAAGTAAATGAAATAAGTGAAGTGTACAGGTATATATTAGATAGAAGTAGCCGTAAGCACATATGTCCAAAATGCAACAAAAAACGATTTGTTGTTTATCTAGATGTATTAGAATCTAAAATGATTTCTGAAATAGTCGGAAGATGTGATAGAGAAATAAATTGCGGTTATCACTTTAGTCCAAAAATGTATTTCAAAAATGAATGCGTTACATATACTCCTCTATTAACTAGCAATTATAAACAAGAAAAAAAGGAAACAACATTTCACGACAAGGTGGATTTAAATCAAAGTTTAAAATCTAATGCTAATAATAATTTCATTGAATATTTAAAATCAATATTCCCAACGGATAAAGTTGAAAACGTAATTAAATTATATAATGTAGGTACCGCAACATTTTGGAACAACGCAACAATATTTTGGCAAATAGACAATTCTAAAAATATACGTAGTGGTAAAATGATAGTGTATTCTAAAAATGGTAAGCGTTCCAAAATAATTAATTGGATACATTCCTATCAAATCAAAAATAATAAAATAAGAGAGTTCAACTTAAGTCAATGCTTTTTTGGACTTCACCTAGTTAATGAAAATAGTAATGCTATTGCAATAGTTGAATCTGAAAAAACTGCCTGTATAATGAGCATCCTTTTTGACAAATACATTTGGTTGGCAGCAGGAAGCTTGAATGGTCTTAACGAAAAGAAATTAAGGCTAATAAAAGATAGAAAAATTATTCTGTACCCAGACTTAGGAGCATCAAATTTAAACGAAAAACCATACAACCAATGGAAGAAAAAATCAGATTATTTATCTAAGAAAGGTTACAATATCAGTACTTCAAATTTATTGGAAATTAAGGCTACTGAGGAACAAAAGATTAAGGGTTATGATATTGCAGATTATTTTTTACAAATCAATAAAGAAAGAATAATTATAAAGAATTCAAAATCTGAAAATCTCAATAAATTATTAAAAATAAACATTCAACTACAGAATCTAATTGAAGTATTTGACCTAGAGTTAATAAGGTAATCAATTATAGAGTTTGAGTAAGAATTCAAGATGTGTGTGCTGGGCCCACAATCTTGATTTTTCTCCCGATGGTCGCAAAATAAAATAGAAACAAATGAGAAAAAAAGCGAGAGTAATAACCAAATTCAGATGTACTATTTACGAGAAAAAACTTTTGAAAATCAAAGCAAAAAAATCGGGGCTATCCTTGAGCGAATTTTGTTTTAGGGCGGCATTCAATAAAGAGATAACCGCAAGATTGACCGAAGAGGAAATTGAAGCATTCAAAACCATTTCAACCTATAGCAGAAATTTCACTTTGATAGGTAATATGTTTCGAAAAAGAAACCCACAATTAAGCGATGAAGTATACGCTCTATCTAAAGAGCTTAAAGAACATCTAAACAAATTCAAAAAATGATTGGGAAAGGTAAATCCATATCACATACAAATGCCTCTATGGCGTATGGTTGGAATCAAGAAAAAGATGCATCTGTGGTATTAAAAGAATATTTAGCAGGAGAAACTCCACAAGAACTTACCAAAGAATTTGAAATAATTCAAAGTATGAATGAGAACTGCAATAGAAATACATTAAGCTTTGTTTTAAGTCCCACAATTGAAGATGGAAAAAATCTTTCTAAAAAGGAGCTTGGAGCTATTTCTAGAAAGTTTCTGAAAAACATGAATTTGACCAACCAACAAGCAATTGCCTTTGTTCACAGGGATAAAGCACATACACATATTCACTTATATGTTAATAGAATCAATTTTCAAGGAAAAGCTTATCCAGATAGTTTCATAGGTAAACGGAGTAATGAAGCCGCTAGACAAGTAGCTATTGAAATGAATTTAAAAACAGTTCAACAAGTACAAGCAGAAAAACTAAAACCCTTACAGAAGATAAGAAGCGGAATACGCTCTATTCATGTACAAATTCTAAAGAAGGAGCGACCTAAAACTTTTGATGCCTATATCAAAAAAATGGTTGACAATAAAGTGAAAGTAATACCGAGCATCAACAAAGGAGGTACACTTCAAGGATTTAGGTTCGAGTATAAGGGCGTAAACCTGAAAGGTAGTGAAGTACATCGCTCCATGAGTGGTGGTAAGATTGCAAATGAAATTGCAAACAATAGTAAAGGAGAAATACTTCAACATTCAGATCAAGTTGTGAACATTGCTGGAAAAACCCTAGAGTTGAGTACAAATATGATAACCGGTTTAGCAAAAAAGGCAATAGAACAAACAATAACTAAGGGAATTGAATTAGGAATATAACTATGGCAAAAATTGACGATTTAGCAGAATTATTAGTTGAAGAAATTAGTGACTTTAAAGTCCAATTACAAAGAATGGAGGAATTATCCGTCCAATTAAAACTGATTAAAATAAAGCCGGATATTACCACTATACAATCCGCCATAAGCGCTCCACTGAAAGAACAAGAGTTAATTCTTAAAAATCAAAATAAGGAATTAAGCAAAATCACCAAGAAACTTACAAAATCAAATCACTATCCTAATTGGCTACTTATTCTTTTTGGCACAATACTTCTTAGTTGTTTTCTCTTCATCGGTATCTCAATATTTCAATTAAATCAAGTTGAAGAAAGAAATCAGGAATATTATATCAAAGGTCAAAAAGAGGTGATTAATCACTTCAACAAGTTTATAGAGAGTAATCCGGAAGCTAAAGAAATGTATCAAAAATGGGGAACCAAATTAAAATAACATTATGGCAAAAATTATCTTAATTACCCATCAAAAAGGTGGAGTAGGAAAAAGTACTTTAACTTTCAACCTTGCACAGAATCTTAGTGAACATTCAAAAGTTGCTATTCTTGACATAGATGCTCAAGGTAGTCTATCACAGCTTTCAAAAATTGTTGATTCGTTTGAAATAACCACAGATAAAAATATTTTAACGACCAATGACCATTTGGATTTCATTTTCGTTGATACGCCCCCTTACCTATCATCAAAGCTGAAAGAACTTATCAAAATTGCAGATTTACTATTAGTACCGACAAAAGCCGGAATTTTAGATTTGTTAGCTATTGACAACACAATTAGTTTGATTAAAGATGAGTTGAAGGAGAGCAAAACCATGATTATCTTGAACATGATAAAAGCTAATACAACAATTACCGAAGATATCTTGAAAAACCTTGATTCACATAAAATAAAAATAGCACAAACAATGATAAGTGATTTGGTAGCATTTACTAGATCTCCTTTGCTTAAAGGTGTTACAGCCGATAGAAATGCGCAAAGGCAAATTGATAGTTTAACGAAAGAGGTCTTAACATCACTTATATAAATAATGAAATATATAATTATATAAATCTATATCCATGTCAAACACAGAACTCAATAATTTAATAGCCCAAGCACGAGCTTCAAAACCGGACAAGTCTATTCAAAAGGTGGTACCTGAAATACCTAATGACAAAAATGAAAAGCAATTTTCATTTTATATTGATAAAGCTCTATTGAGAAAATTGAAAGTAATGGCACTAGAACAGGATAGAAGTTTAAAATCTATAATCAATGAAAGCATCCTTAATTATATTGATTGATAGTGTCAAAAATAAAATAAATCAATTTAGAAGAATAATTACTTATATTAATCAATTATAAATTTAGCTAACTTGAGTATTATCAAAATTTTGCCGTGTTGGTTTAAATATTTAAAATGTTTTCTGACTATTTTCTTACGGGCTGTTTTTGTCTTTTAATTAGTTTTTTATGGTATTTTAAAATTAGAAATATTGAGCCATACGATAAAAATGACCCAATTGACGATTATGCAAATATTGATGAATCGTTTTATGAAAAAATGGATAACTGGGAAAGAGGTGGTACAGATTTCTTAGTTGTACTGGTTTTTATTTATGGTGTTATTTCTTTGTATAATTCGCTTGCAATACTCTTCGAATTACCATTAATACTTGAAAAAATAAATCTTTTTCAATAAAAATTACGACATAAGCAAAAAACTTTAGACTAATCTATGTTTTTTTAGTCTCACTATATTTTACCCTTGCAAACCATTATTATTATCAATGTGCAACCAACGATGAATAAAAAATACTTGTCCAACAAAACATAAACGTAATGCCGACTTTAGGCTTAAATCGAAAGGTCTGTTTATATTTATAATGTAGCGAAATCTTTGGGATTTCGTTTTGACAAGAAAATATAAAATCTGCTATTTTTAGGTACATTTGAACAATAAATAAATAATAAAATTTATAAGGAACATTAAAGAATTATAAAATACAAAAGCGTTTAGCTTTTGATTTGGGACTAGAAAATCGCCAGTTTTAAAGACTACCAATATCAAAGCCAAGACGCCCACGTTCTGCGTGGGCTGTTCTTGTTTGGTGGTCTGGGTGTCTGGCGATACCTCTGGTTCCTTCAGGTTCAGTTCCACGCTTTTTTTATGGACAATACTCAAGAAATTAATTACTCGGTAATCATCAAGAACAATCCAGATAATGAAACAATTAGTTTAATTAATTCATATTGGAGCTATAAAAAAGGGGAGTTCATAAACAAACCTAAGCAACTGGCCAACGAGAAATATATTAGTCTTCATGATTTGTTTCTGACCATTAAAGATTATTCTAATGTGCAATTAGAGTGTAATTGTGGTTCTTGTAATGACATCATAAAACAAGAAGTTACATCGCAAACACATTTTAAAAATATCCTTAAAAATTTACCCTTATGCAAAGAATGCATTGACAAACGAAAATTAAAAGAGGAAGAGGAAAACAAAAGATTAATAGAAATACGCAGAAAAGAAAATGAGTTGGCTGAAATTAAATACCAACAGCAAACAGCATTCAATTCCGCAATTAAAAGATATAAAGAAACAAGAATACATGAAGATGAAGCAAGATTTATGATTCATTTTATTAACACCTGTCCAAATAGAATTTCTTTATCTTATTACAACGAAAATTATTTAAATTTTTACAAACTTAAATTACTAGAAATCATACATATAGAAGAAAATTATGCAGATGAGTATGTTGTGATTTCCTATCCTGAAGAACTTAAAGATTTATTAGTCCGTGAAATTAAACAGGAATCATTGGGTACTAAACCTACAAATGCTAATACCTGGTCTCGATTAAGCTTCTTACTAGAAAAAAATAAAACTTACCGAAATATTCACACACCACGTTTTAGCGGCACCTTCTTTATTAAAGAAGATGTTTATTTAGAAAAAGGAACAAAATGCCTGTACGGGGTCTGGGATAGAGATCATGATGATGCCTGGCTTACATTAACTCCAACATCTGATATTATTGTTGCTCAAAATAAACCTATACATAAAGAACCGGAGCATATAAGAGATTTACTGAATAGGTTTTTGGATAATCCTGAAAATCGAGATTTTTAAAATAGGATGTCGATAGGGAGAAAAGCTTACTCCAAGTATTTAATAGAAATAACAAAATACCTACAAACTTAATTTATAAAGTAGATTATTTATCCTTAATATATTTTGTAAACCAAGATGTTTCGGCAAACTTTTCCAATCTTCTTAATTCCAACTCTCTAATTTCAGTCATTTCTATTTCTAAAATTAAGCTATATTTTATTTCATTTCCGTTTACATGTTTTTTAACTATTTTTTTATCAATTAATAGTTTTACAATATCCCGTACAGGATTTTTGTTTTTTGTTGATAGGTGATGTAATCGCCTATACAGTTCAGACTTAGAATATAAAGTGTCGGCATTTAAAACTTTCTGAGAAAATGTAATAAGTAGATGCTCGTCAACACCTGGTATTCTTTTCATTTTTCTCTTTTTCATGAGTATACATTTTAAAATTCAATCCAAATAAATTACATAGTCAAAAATCCTCTGTAAAACTTAACCCCTTTCAATGCAGTGGTTAACTTTTTTAGTTTAATACACAGTATATATAAGAAGAAATATTTTATACGTTTGACGACCATATAAATATGAATTAAAAATTTCCATTTTTCTAATTTAAGCTGTATTTTCAAAATATGGGGCTTTATGAGTATATGATGTTAACGGAAGAGGAACAATGGAACAGTCTTTGGCAAAACGGCACTTTCCTTACACATCATATTGAATATCTAAAAAAATTCTCATTGTACGCTCTTTATGATTTTTTTGTCGAAGTTGAACTGGATGTTGAAACAAATAAAATCGTAGGTAAGGGTCACTTTAAAACAGGAGATACTTTAGATAGGTACGCAGGTAGTATTGATATTAATAAATTATAAAATTCTTAATCATTTTTTATATGTATAAAGTTATAATAGCAGGCGGTAGAGATTTCAATAATTACGAATTATTGAATCAACAAGCTTCGTTGTTTCTTTCTGAAATAGCAAATGAAAAAGCCATTCAAATAGTATCTGGCGGTGCAAAAGGTGTCGATTTAATGGGTGAGCGATTCGCTAAAGAAAATGATTTAGATCTAATCATTTTTCCTGCAGATTGGAAAAAATATGGAAGAGCTGCGGGTCCCAAAAGAAACGCTCAAATGGCAGAATATGCTACTCACTTGCTTTCTTTTTGGGATGGTAAAAGCAGAGGTACCAAGTCTATGATATCGCTTGCTGAAAAGAAAAATATAGAGGTTAAAGTCGTGAAAATATGATATAAAAAACAATAATTTTTTTAATCAACTCTGTTTTGACATTAGCTTGGTTAAGCAAATAAATTCTTTAAAAAACACAAACGCGATTAAATTTTAAAGACACTTTTTAAATAAATATTTACCAAAGCAATCAATTACATCGGGCTTTGGGGCACAGTCATTTATTCGCTCGTTTTTAAATGCTTAATATAATTATTTAAAAGTCCTCTTATTTGTTCTGCAGCAACTGGGTTTGCAGAATGTACTTTAAATTCCAAATTCCTTATATTTAATCCTGATTCATAAACCAACCATTTAGCAGCAGCCAATCCATCAGGTGCTACTTTCCCGTCTTCTCCAAGACCAAGGTCATTATCAAAGCTTATGTAAGTAGGAAGTCCTTTAGTTTTTATATAATCAACAAAAGCAGAATAGGTACGAACAATATCAAATTCCGATTCCATTGATTTATCATAAACCATTTCTATACTTCTGACATCGTCTAAAAAGAGTTTCTTCATTTTGCTTTTAGGTAATCCTGAAAAATTAGAACAGTTGACTATTTAAATAGAAAAGCTGTTAACATTACAGAAGCTATTGTTCCAAATAATACTACTCCCGAAATAACAAGATTCAATTTACTTTCTAGTTTCTTAATTGTAGTTGAATTTTCCATAGATACTTAATGTTTAAATTTTACCTGTCCTAAATTAATCATTATTGAAATAAAAACCTTCGCACTTCATAGTATTAGTTTTGGTAAGATTTGGGGTTTGATTCTTACTCCAAGATAAAATTCTGCTATAATTATAGATTTATATAATTATATATTTAAAAACAAAGTTGTTTGTCTAAATTGGGTTTCTCTAAGGAGTACTAAAAAAATAGTCTCTCTTTACGGGAAACAGTAATTGTAATATTAGAAAAGTTATAATTTGCAAAGAGTGTTTGAAATCTATAATAAAATCAGCTTTTAGACTTACTACTTTGACTTAAAAATATTAAAAGACCAATGTCAGAAGACCATAAAAAACAATTAGAACAACAACTCTGGAATATTGCTAATACCCTACGTGGTAAAATGAATGCAGACGAGTTCCGTGATTACATATTAGGCTTTATTTTCTATAAGTACTTAGCCGAAAAAATGGAAATATATGCCAATAAAATTCTTAAAGAGGGTGGCGATACATTTTTATTTTCTGAAATAGACGAAAACATAGAAAACGGACAAGAATACATAGAAGCTATAAAAGAAGAATCTTTAGAGAAATTAGGGTACTTCTTAAAACCATCAGAATTATTTTCTGCTATTTCTAAACGTGGTAATCACAATGAAGATGAAAAAGAAAGTAATACAGTAGCAGAAGACACAACAGAAACTTACAATACAAAAGACAATTTCATATTAGAAGACTTACAAAAAATCTTAAACAATATCCAAAACAGTACAATGGGTACGGATAGTGAAGAAGATTTTGAAGACCTTTTCGAGGATATGGATTTAAACTCTACCAAGTTAGGTAAAAGCCCAAAAGCTCGTAATGAGATTATCGCTAAAGTATTAGCGCACTTAGATAAAATAGATTTTAAATTAGAAAATACAGAGTTAGATGTATTGGGTGATGCTTACGAATACCTAATAGGGAAATTTGCAAGTGGAGCAGGTAAAAAAGCAGGAGAATTTTACACGCCACAAGAAGTAAGTATTGTGTTAGCAAAGTTGGTAACAACAGGTAAAACCAAGCTTAAATCTGTATATGACCCAACCTGTGGTAGTGGCTCGTTGCTTTTACGTGTAGCTAAAGAAGTAGAAGAAGTAAATAACTTTTACGGACAAGAGTTAAACCGTACTACTTACAACTTAGCACGTATGAATATGATATTACACGGTGTGCATTATCGTAAGTTTGATATTAAACAAGAAGACACTTTAGAACACCCGCAACACCTTGAACAACGTTTTGAAGCTATTGTAGCCAACCCACCATTTTCTGCAAAGTGGAGCGCTAACCAACTCCTTATGAGTGATGATAGATTTAGCCAATATGGTAAGTTAGCACCAAGTAGTAAAGCAGATTTTGCCTTTGTACAGCATATGGTTCATCATTTAGCCGATAACGGACAAATGGCAGTAGTTCTGCCACATGGAGCTCTGTTTAGAGGTGGTGCAGAGAAACACATACGCCAATATTTAATAGAAGAAAAAAACTATTTAGATGCAGTTATTGGTCTACCAGCTAATATATTTTATGGTACAGGCATTCCTACTTGTATTTTATTATTTAAAAAGTGTAGAGAAAATCCTAACGATATTTTGTTTATTGATGCTAGCGCCCATTTTGAGAAAGTAAAAACTCAAAACATATTGAGTGAAACGGATATAAAAAAAATTGTAAGCACTTATCGAGAACGCAAAACTGAAGACAAATATTCGTATGTTGCTCCTTTAAGTGAAGTGTTAAAAAATGATTATAATCTAAATATACCTCGTTATGTAGATACTTTCGAAGAGGAAGAACTCATTGATATTGATACCGTTGCAACTACAATTCAAACCATAGATACTGACTTACAAGAAAACGAAAGACTAATTTCTTCTTTCTGTAAAGAGCTAAACATCAAAACACCGTTTTAAAATGCAGAAGGAAAAAGAATTAGAGCCAGAATTAAGGTTTTCTGAATTTGAAGGGGATTGGTCAGTAATGTTAGTAACTGAGTTAATTAAAAATCACAAAGGAGCTATGAAAATTGGTCCATTTGGAAGTCAATTAAAAAAGGAAACATTCGTAGAGGAAGGCTATAAAGTTTATGGACAAGAAAACATTTTTATTGAAAATTTTGAATTTGGAGATAGATATATTACTGAGAAACATTTTAATAGATTAAAAACAAATGAAATTCACACTGATGATTTTGTCGTATCAACGATGGGAACTATTGGAAAATGCACGGTAGTTCCAAATGGAATTAAAAGAGGTATTATGGATTCGCATATGATAAGGCTTCAATTAAATAACAAAATTATAACCCCAGAATTTATTTCACAATTATTTGGTTCTGATAAAATGCTGAAGCAAGTAAAAAGGTTATCGGTTGGCGGCATTATGGATGGTTTGAGTATAGGTATTATGAAAGAGTTAAAATTCGAAATACCTAAAGTCGTAGAGCAAAAAAAAATTGCTAATTTCTTGACTTCTATAGACACCCAAATACAAAACTTAGAAAAAAAGAAAATACTTTTTGAGCAATATAAAAAAGGCGTGATGCAAAAAATCTTTAATCAAGAATTAAAGTTTAATGATGAAGATGGGATTGTTTTTGATAAATGGAAAAAAATTCAATTAATAGACATCGCCGAAAGAATTAAAACAAAAAACAAAGTAGACAATCAAAATGTATTGACTATTTCTGCACAATTAGGTTTAGTAAGTCAGTTAGAATATTTTAATAAATCTGTTTCAGCAAAAAACTTAACAGGTTATTATTTATTAGAAAAAAATGACTTTGCCTACAACAAAAGCTATTCTAAAGGTTACCCAATGGGTGCAATTAAACGTTTAGACAAATATGATTTAGGTGTTGTTTCAACTTTATATATCTGTTTTAGATTTAACAAAAAAGTTTCTCTTGATTTTATGGAGCAATATTTTGAAGCAGGTTTACAAAATAGAGAAATAGAAAAAGTAGCACAAGAAGGTGCAAGAAATCACGGCTTATTAAATATTGGTGTTAATGATTTTTTTGAAATTGATTTAAAAATTCCTTCTTTGAAAGAACAAATCAAAATCGCTAACTTCTTATCTGCAATAGATAAAAACATAGCTTTAGTTAATACAAAATTAGAACAAACAAAAAGCTATAAAAAAGGCTTGTTACAACAAATGTTTGTGTAAAAATAAAAGTATGAGTAAAACATTTAATATATACTGCGATGAAAGTTGCCATATAGAAAACGACCATAAAAAGTTTATGTTTTTGGGTTCGGTAAGCTCTGCATACAATCAAGTAAAATTACATACCGAAAACATTAACGATCTTAAAAAGAAACATAATTTTTATGCAGAAATCAAATGGTCTAAAGTATCAAAGTCTAAACTACGCTTTTATATAGATTTAGTAGATTATTTTTTTGCTACCGATTTACAATTTAGAACAGTAGGTATAGAAAAATCTAAAATTAATAACGAAGCCTTTAATCAAGATTATGACGATTTTTATTATAAAATGTATTACTATTTGTTAAATCATAATTTGAGTAGTTTATATAATTACAATGTGTATTTAGATATTAAAGATACATTAAGTGCCTATAAAGTAAACAAGTTAAAAGATATTTTAAATACCAAATTTGGTGTGTTTAGAAATGTGCAAAACATACGTTCAAACGAAAGTATAATTATGCAAATGGCAGATTTTTTAATGGGAGCAATTTCTTATTTACATAATGATGAACAGAAACAGAACATTGCAAAAGTTCAAATTATTAAGAAGATTCAGCAACATTGCAATGAAGATTTGAGGAAAACCAATTACTCAAAAAAAATGAACCTATTTTTTATTGAATTGAGATAAGAGTATGCCATTTAATCAGCTAAAAAGATATAACGACTTACTAGATATTACAGGAATGTCGCCACATAATAGAAATACGTCTTTAAAAGGTGTTTTTGATAGAGACATTACTAACAACACTAATTTTAAGTTTAGAAGCAAACAAATAACACCAACACCAAAAGATGGGCAAATAACAATGGATACGTTATTTACTCACTTAACAAGGGTAATGGTTGATAAAAAAACAAGAGCAAGAGAGTATGATATGCATCGTTCTCAAAGATTACATTGGGTAAAATATCATATAGAGGAAAAAAAGAAAGATAATATGTTAGTGTATTCTGTTAAAGAACCTGATGGTAACAGAACTTACGTATATGACAAAGATGAAAAGTATGTTATTGTTTTAGAGCCTTTACGAAATAAAGATGAATATTATTTACTCTCTGCTTACTACGTAAGAGGTAAAGATGCAAAGCGTAATAAGTTTGAAAAAAAGTATAAAAGAAGATTGTCAGAATTGTTATAAAAGCAAAAAACGCATAGCATCTATGGCTTGCGTTTCTCGATTTCCTTTTCTCAAATGAGGAATGAACTCGGTGCGAATATATAATATTCTTTTATTTATAAACAGGTTTTTAACATTTTTAGTATTTAGTAGTATTAATAAACAGAAGTTAATCCTGTTAAGTTAGATTAAAAATATGAGTGACTTTAAATTAATTGCAATCAAAACAGGTAGTGCCTTAACAAAAGAAGAATCCAGTATTATTAATACAAAAGATTGGGTAACTAAAGAAAGATATGATTATTTAAGGAATCTAAAACCAAATAATACATTTCTATTTTTTAAAGACTACCAACTCAGTGATGATTCAAAATTACTTACCCATCATGTCCAAAATCGTATTCCTAGCTTATACAAGTTGAAAATCAACACAAATACTTCAGTTGAAGTCTCTGCGATTGTAGGTAAAAATGGAAGTGGTAAAAGCTCTTTAATAGAAATTTTATATTTAGCAATTCACAACTTATCAGTTCAATTGAAGGTTTTATATGATTCAGACAAAAACCTTGTCGAACTTTCACAAAACTATTTAAAATGCGAATTATATTTTTTAATTGACAAGGAGACATCATATAAGATAAAATTTCATTATGATGACAAATTCCAAGCTTGTGTTCTATTTAAATCTAAAAAATATAATAATACTTTTAAATATAACAAGCCAAGTCATTTTGGCATTAATGAATTAAGTAAGCTATTTTACGCGATTTCGGTAAACTATTCTATTTATGGCTTAAATTCCTTGCAAATTGGAAATTGGATTAATCACTTGTTCCACAAAAATGATTCATACCAGACTCCATTGGTAATAAACCCAATGCGTGAAAGAGGTAATTTTAATATAAACAGAGAAAATTATCTTTTTAAATATCGTTTATTATCAAATTCAATCTTTAAGTATAAATTTTCAAAAAAGGATATTGAAATAATAGATTCAATAAAAATAAAAGAATTGATTTTTAGAATTGATACTGCTAAAATTGATTATTTGGAAATTGAAACACAATCTTGGAATGGTATTTCACAGACACCAAAAACAAGAAGTATACAAGAATTAATTGATAATTTTAAAAGTATTTACACCAAAAAAGATATAATAAAACTAGCAATACAAATAATATTAAATAAAAAAGCACAGCCTGACCTTCGCATTGAATATCTAGAAGAAGTAGAACTATATATTGTAAAAAAATTATATAGGATTGCTTTTAACTACAATAAATATTGGAAATATTTAGATTTTGGGCAAAATGCCAGACCCACAACTTTTGAGACAAATTTCAAAAAATCTATTTTTTTAGATTTTTTGAAAGCTCTGAGCAATGACGACACCCATATTACTTTAAAATTAAAACAAGCATTAAATTATATTTTATATAACCCTTTAAAAACTTTTCAAATTAAAGGCAATAAGCATGCTAGTTGGTTTGAAACAAATGTCACCGGAAAAGTTTACAAAATACCTTTTAATGATTTTGCTAATCGTCTTTTAAGTTTATCTGATAATATAATCGAGTTATTACCCCCAAGTCTATTTAATATAACTATAAATGTTTCTGAAAAAAACATTGAAAATTCGTATGATATAAACCTTTTAAGTTCAGGGCAATTACAATTAATCCAGTCCGTACAATCAAGTATTTATCACTTAAACAATTTAGAATCATACAAGAATTCGACAGAAAACATTAGTATTAAATATCAAAATATATTAATATTTTTTGATGAGATAGAATTATATTTTCACCCTGAATATCAAAGAAATATAATTAGCTATTTTTTAAAGGAATTGGACCAAATCAAACTAGAGTTGATAAGGAATATACATATAGTTTATGTAACACACTCACCATTTATACTATCAGATATTCCACATTCCAATCAATTACATTTAAAACAAGGAAGAAGCATTCCAGTTATCAATAAAACGTTTGCTGCAAACATTTACGAACTACTGCAGGATACATTCTATCTTGAATCCAATATCGGTAAATATTCTGAAGAAATTATAAATGAAATTTTAAGTGAATTGAATTTAATTTACACATTAAAAGTATCTGGCAAAAATGAAGAAAAGCTTATAGCGCATAAAAACATATTTATTGAAAAAAAATATTTCTTGATTATAAATATAATTGGTGATAAAATAGTAAGAAATAAACTTCTAAGTATTTATCATCAATGTTTTGAGGAAGATACTACTTCCCGCAAAGCTTTTTTGAAAGCGCAATTGGCAAAAATTGAATTAGAATTAAAAAAATTAAACCGATGATTAATTTAACTCTTAATAAAAGCAGAGATTTAAAAACCATTTCTGCTAATTTCTATTATGGCATTGAAGAGAAGGTAAAAAATAAAATCAATAACAACTCTGAGTATTTAAATACTTTCAAGACTGCATCTAATCATCAGCTAGCAACATACCTTACAGCTAATATAAAAGAAATTATTTCTTCAGATTTGAAAACTATTTTATCAGCTCATGAGTGGGAATTTAAAAAATTATTTCAAAAAGAGTATATCAACGATAAGCCTAAAAAATTTTCAAAATTCAAAACTGTAATTAATGAAATTTTCGATTACGAGAGTCTTAGTGCGAAAGAAGCATATAGTTTTACTGAAGCTTTAGGCATAAATACTTGTCCTTATTGTAATAGAAATTATATAACAACAATTGGAAATGATAGGGCAAAATTTGTTAGAGCCGACATCGACCACTTTTTACCGAAATACAAATACCCTTATTTAAGGCTTACCTTTTATAATTTAATACCGAGTTGTGTTACTTGCAATAGAAATGCAAAAGGCAGAATAGAAACCTCTTTAGAAAAAAACATACATCCTTATATTGAGGGTTTTGGTAATGATGCCAAACTGATACATAAACCTAAAACTTATAAAGATTTGATTGGTAAGGGGAAACCTGAAATGGATTTTATTTTCAGTGATAATCAAATTAAGGTTGAAAAAATAAAAGGAAATATTAGAGTTTTTAGATTGAATGAACAGTACTCTATTCATACAGAAGAATTAAACCAACTACTAGCCCTGAGGGAGGCTTTTACAGAATCTTATATTGATGATTTAATAGCAAGATATCCAGAGTTAAAACTAACAAAAGAAGAAGCCTACTATTATGCATATGGTTCTGTTTACTCTGAAATTGGAGATGAATCTCAACCGATGTCCAAGTTTAAAAGAGATATTTTAGAACATATCGAAATGATAAGTATATAGAATTAATGAGCACTCAACCAGAACAAATATTAGAAAATCAGTTAATAGAACAGTTATCCAATCAAGGTTATGCTAAAGTTAGTATTCCAGATGAATCTGCTTTATTAGCAAATTTAAAAACGCAATTAGAAAAGCACAATAACATTTCGTTTACTGCCAAAGAGTTTGAGCGTGTACTAAATACTCTAAGTAAAGGTTCTGTATTTGAGAAAGCAAAAACGCTAAGAGAAAAGCAACATATTGTTCGTGATAATGGCGATAATTTATATTTCGAGTTTCTAAATACCGAGCATTGGTGCCAAAATCAATATCAAGTAACCAATCAAGTAACGATAGAGGGCAGTTATAAGAATCGTTATGACGTTACTTTATTAGTTAATGGATTACCATTGGTTCAAATAGAATTAAAGCGTAGGGGCTTAGAAATGAAAGAAGCCTTTAATCAAATTAACCGATATCAAAGACACTCGTTTGGTGCTAAATCTGCATTATTTCAATACGTACAAATATTTGTGATTAGTAACGGTGTTAATACCAAATACTATGCAAATAACAGGCACCAATCTTTCAAGCAAACCTTCTATTGGACTAATAATGAAAACAAGCGTTTAACCAATATTTTAAATGGCTTTACAAGTGAGTTTTTAGACCCATGTCATATCTCTAAACTGATATGCAAATACATAGTACTTAACGAGACACATAAAATATTAATGGTACTTAGACCATATCAATACTTTGCAGTAGAAAGTATTATTGATAAGGTTAAAAATAGCAATCATAACGGTTATATATGGCATACTACAGGTTCTGGTAAAACATTGACTTCATTTAAGGCAAGTCAAATAATCATGAAAATGCCACAAGTTAAAAAGGTGGTATTTGTTGTAGATAGAAAAGATTTGGATTACCAAACCACCAAGGAGTTTAATAGCTTCGCTAAGGGCAGTATAGACGGAACAGACAATACAAAAGCGTTAGTAAAACAATTTAGTGACGATACTAAAATAATTGTAACTACGATTCAAAAATTAAATACAGCCATTAGCAAAAAGAACTATTTAGCGAAGATGGAGAAAATGAAAAATGAGCGTATCGTCTTTATTTTCGATGAATGTCATCGTAGCCAATTTGGAGAAACGCACAATCGTATAAAAGCGTTTTTCAATAACTTTCAAATGTTTGGATTTACCGGTACACCAATATTTGCAGACAACGCAGTTAAAAACGAATTAGGTAAACGTACTACTAAAGAATTATTTGGGGAGTGTTTACATAAATACGTGATTACAGATGCAATTAAAGATGAAAACGTATTAAAATTTGCGGTAGAATACGTAGGTAAATACAAGAAAAAAGAATCTGCAACAGAGATAGATATTGAGGTAGAAGACATTGACCGTAAGGAGTTAATGGAATCACCAAAGCGTTTGGAAAAAATAGCAGATTATATTATAGCGAATCACAACCGAAAAACACATAACCAAGAGTTCACAGGAATGTTTTGTGTAGGTAGTACAGATATGTTAGTTGATTATTATGATATTCTTCAGCGTAAAAAAGAAGCTGGAGAACATAATTTAAAAATAGCAACCATATTTAGCTATGTAGCAAACGAAGAAGATGCGGATGCAAATGGATATATTCCAGAAGAAGTAGCTATGGCTGCTGAACCTGGTGCAGAATATTCTTTTAACCTACACAAAAGAGATAAATTAGAAAGTTATATTGGGCATTACAATCAGATGTTCGGTTCTAATTTTTCAACTAAAGACAGTCAGTCATTCTATAATTATTACAACGATATATCGAAAAAGGTCAAAGAACGTAAAATTGATATATTATTAGTAGTAAACATGTTTCTTACAGGTTTTGACAGTCCATCTCTAAATACTTTATACGTAGATAAAAATCTAAAGTATCACGGATTGATACAAGCATATTCAAGAACTAATAGAATTATAAACGAGCAAAAGTCACAAGGCAACATTGTAGTCTTTCGTAACCTTAAAAAGGTTACGGATCAAGCAATAACGCTTTTTAGCAATAAAGAGGCGATAGATGTTATTATAATGAAACCTTATGAAGAATACACTCAAAAATTTAATGAAGCATTTATTGATTTATTAAAGATTACACCAACTGTCAATAGTGTAAATCAATTAGTAAGTGAAGAGGATGAATTAGAATTTATAAAGGCTTTTCGTGAGTTAATGCGCTTGAAAAATACAATGACAACATTTGCTAATTTCGATTGGGAAGATTTAGCAATGGCAGAACAATTGTTTAATGATTTCAGAAGTAAATATTTAGATTTATGGCAGAAAACTAAGCACGATAATACAAAAGAAAAAGTATCTATACTTGATGATGTAGATTTTGAATTAGAATTAATTCATAGAGACGAAATCAATGTTACCTATATTTTAAAACTATTAGCATCCTTGAAAGATGTTAAGAAGGAAGACCAAGAGGCAAAGAAAAAAGAAGTGGTAGATTTATTAACAGGAGAGGCTAATTTAAGAAGCAAGCGAGAGTTAATAGAAAAATTCATTGAAGACAATTTACCTGAAATAGTTGATACTGAAGCTATACCACAGGAGTTTGAAAAGTTCTGGTCAGAAGAACAGCAAAAAGCATTTGAAGTCTTCATAAAGGAAGAGAATTTATCATCCGAAAAAACACAAAAACTTATTGAAGATTATCTTTATGCAGAAAGAGAACCGTTACGTGATGAGTTATTAGATTTAATCGAAGGAACTAAACCAAATGTTTTAAAACGCAAATCAATTGGAGATAGAATATTGAATAAAGTTGTGATGTTTGTAGAAACTTTTATCAATGGGATGGATAATTAATTAAAATTAAATAAATGTCAAATATATTAGGGTTGCATTGTTCTGTAACTAAAGGTTATGGGAAATTAGCTGTAGTAATACTTACAAAAGACAATGACATTATTACAAACGTATTTAGAAGCCCTTCCGTATTCTCTTTTAAGGATAACATAGGAGAAATTTTAAATTGGCATAAGGATAATGTTTTATCATTAATCAATCTTTATGATATTGATGCAATAGTGGTAAAAAAGACTGAAAATGATTCATTTAGAGGTAGACCAAAAAAATCAGACTTTTTTAAATTGTATCTTGAAGGAGTTATGCTTTCATTAGCAGGAAGCAATGGTATTAGAAATAGACATTTGGTAAAAACGTCAATCATTGCATTGCTGCAACAAGATGCGATTTATGAAATGACATTAGAAGAAATCGAACCAATATTTGGAATTGAATTAGACACAGAATATACAGTTGCTGATAAAGCTCCAATCAAAGAATCATTATTGGCAGTACTTGGCTATAGAAACTTTTTAGCAAAATGATATTAACCACAGTAGAAATTGAAAAAATAAGAGATTTTGATGAGCAAGGCTTTTTTAGCTCAACCTATCTAGCAATTGACAAGCGTCTTGAAAGAGAAGTCGCAGTTAAAGATATTAATGTCAAAGATAATGTCAAAGAAGAAGATATGGAAGCTTTTTTTCACGAAGCATTAAAACTATCTCGCTCAGAGCATCCACGAATATTACCTATTTATTTTGTAGGTTTTTGTGATACAGGAGACGCTAAAAAAATTATTCCAAGAATAGTTACAAAATTTATGCGAAATGGTACGCTAAGTGACGTTCTTCGAAACCAATATAAAACTGGTTTTACATTTCCATTAGACACTATAATCAGGTATGCTCACGATATAATTCAAAGTTTAATTCATCTTCATTCTTTAGATATTTTACATTTAGATTTAAAAGCGTCGAATATATTTATAGGCGATGATGGCAAGTTGGTTGTAGGTGATTTTGGGCAATCACGTTTTTTGGTAAAAGGTTTATCAAAAGATGCTAAAAGTTTATATCCAGCTTTAATACCAGATGAATTTCAGAAAGAAAAAATTGTAGATAAAACTGCCGATATTTATCAATTTGGGATTCTACTTTATAGTATGTGCTGCTATGATACTTATAGAGCATACTTAGAGGATGAATACAAAATTGATGTTGAAATATTAAAAGGTTTATTCGGTGAATCTGCTACAGGTACTAAAGAAGATATAAATGAGTTTGGCTTAAATTTAAAAAGATATAAGCAAGATGTGAATAATGGTCTTTATTCTAATGGTGATAATTATTATAATTATATTCCTGTTAAAATTATTGATATAATAAGTAAGTGTGTTGCACAAAAAGTTAAAGACCGCTACAATAATTTCTATGAGGTACAAAGTGATTTAAATCAATTAATATTTCCATCAGGTGTAGTGGCATATACTGAACAATTAAATGCTACTTCAATCGTATTTCAAAAAGATGGTGTAGAATGTTTTATTAATTATGAATACAATGTTGATTCTAAAAAGTTTCGTTTAGTACCAAGAAAAAACGTCCAAGAAATAACCCGAAAAATCAAAGAAAAAGTAACAGATAAAACTCTTAGAAAAGAAATTCTTAAATTAGCGGATAATTTATGAGTAAGCATAGTTGTAAATATTGTAATCGTAAAATGAATGTTAGTAGTTTGGCATATAAGTCAAATAGCTATTGTAATGTTTGTTTTGACGACCGTGTCAAATCTTCTACAACTACCAAAGTTGTAAATGAAGAAGTATTTGAATATAATGGATTCACTATTTCATTATAAATCTCATTTATCTTTTCATTAAACAAACCACAATAAGAAAAATTAAGAAAAGAAGGTCTGTACAAATTGGAAAACAAAAAGTTTGTATTTGTAACGTCATTTATATACCAAGATGCATTTAAGAAGTATTGTATAAATACAACGTGTTATTTTCCAAGTCCAAGACTATTATATGATCAGAAAATCAACTTAAATAAATTAAATTTGGTAGATTTTCTTGATTACAAAATTGAATCATGGCTTGATCATCTTCATTGAAATACTCAAATAATAACTTCTATAATGGATAAAAGAAACGAAATTAGTAAGTTAATGAGTTATGGAGAAAAAGTTTTCGGAGATAAATCAAACTTTCAAAAATGGCTTAATTCCGAAAGTAAAGCCCTAGGAAATAAAACTCCAAAATCTCTATTAGAAACTGAAGAGGGGAATCAACTAGTTAAGGACGAATTGGGTAGAATTGAGCATGGTATTTTTTCTTAATACCGGTAGTGAATTAAATATATCTTAACCTTTATATGCAAGTATAATTAGGAAAACTAATACCAATGCCAAAGCTGCACTTACCACCCATTGAAGGATTTTAAATTTAGTGATTAGGTTTGTTTCAAAACTATCTAACTTTTGTATTATTCTTTCCATAACAATCCGTTTATTAATATATCACTTATTAAATATAAGTCTTTTATTTATTAATTATATTTATCCTATCAATGAAAATCTCAAGAGATAACTCTTGCATTTCCTCAGAAAAAAAAACTCTTAAAAATTTTTTTTCCTATATTAATACATCCGATATTAATTGATTATACCATTTCTTAAAATAAACTCTTTTTAATTTTCTCTCATCTAAAAAAAAATTACGAACAATATTATAACGATATAAATAACTTTAAATCAATGATTTAATGAATAAATACTATCTTTAACATACTTCCCTCTTAAATTTTATTTAAAATATTCCTTTAAATACATTTTAATAATCAATTTAAATATGTATAAAATAAAAAACCTTATGTCGATTCTTGGCATAATATTCATTACGTCAATTTCAATAGCGCAAAAGGATTATAGTCTAGATATTAACGGCGTTAGCAGTTATGGATGCTCAACCTGGGTTATGAAAGATTTAACATTTCGTAAAACGATTGATAGTCTGCGTTCCGTTTATCCAAGTGCACAACTAGCGAAACGGTTATTTATTATTAATAATTCTCAAGTCGAATTAAAAAAAGAATTTTCGAATGAGGATTTAATTTACGTTCAAAGTTTATTAAATATAATCGTGAGAGATTTATCGGATATATTATTTATTGAAAAGAAAATTTCATTAAATATAGTTTATGAAAAAATGGAAAAATTTAACGATAAAAATTTATCCCCAAAGACTAGGTGTAGTAAAAATGCAACCAAGGTTGACATCACATTAGTTTCTAAACTATTTTTAAAATCTTTAAATAGAGCAATGGTAATGATAAATGAATATGAAGAAATCGATATACCAAATGCTGAAGTTTTAGATTCATTATACTTTCTAAAATTGTGGTCAGAAGACTTTACTAATAACGTAGCTAACAAGGAAAATAAGCAACTAAAAAAAGAAGCTCTAATAATGAATCGAATTGCATATTTTACTTTTTCCGAATTTTATAGATTTTTTATTTTTAGCCTAACCCATGAAATGTATCATGTAATAACAAATTGTAAAGTTTCTCTTAAACATGAAATGAAAGCAGATTTAATGGGTGCCGTTGTCTTTCAGTTTCTGTACCGTCATCTTAATTACGACAAGGGACAGATGTGGAATTGTATTTATGGAAACAAAGAAAAATATCAAGAAATGAATGAACAACGATTATTGAGTTTTCTTTTCGGAGGAGATGTTGACCACATATATAAATACTTATATAAAGGTACTTCTTTAAGTCATGGAAGTGAAAACTATTTAGCACTTAAGGAACGTGAAGAATTTATATCCAAAAATATTAATGAAGTACATATTAACCAATTATATAAAGATTATGAGAAAATTATTAAAAGTTTTAATCGAAAGTAGAATTGTAATTTCCATAGTAGGATTATCAATTATAATCATTGGGCTAAGTTCTTTTGACCAACGAAAAAAAATTAGAAAATCAAAAGAATTAGATTCATTCGTTAAATTATATAAATATGTTCCTTTTAATATACCGAGAGATGGTGATGGAGTTGGCACTATAGTACGATTTAAAAGAAAAGCTGAAGCAGTAATAGCAGCTCCGAACGAATGTTTTGAATTAAGTTCTTTGACCATCGATACTTTAAAAGGTACACTACCTAATTATGAATATCGTTTATCAAAAGAGAATGATGTAGAATTTAATACAGGAAAGATTTTTGGAGATAATGTAAATCTTTCTGGAGCATTCAAAGATGGAAGAGTAGACTCTGTTATGGTTAAGTTTACAGATGTTTATGAAGTTCGAAGTACCCGTATATCCGTTGAGAGGCAATTGCAAACAATGGACAAGCTTTGTAAAAAAAGAGCCTTACAAAAAAAGAATTATTTAATAGAAAGAGTTCTAGGTGTAGGAGCTATTGAAGTAAAGTTTTACAATAGAAATGGCAAAGAAATTAAAATAGATTTAAACTTAATGGATGACATGAAAATTGGATATCAACTTAAAAAAGAATTTAACGGTCAATATTCACTTTCCTTTTCAGAACCAAGATTAATAGGTTATAGACTTTGGGATATTGATATTGAAGTAGGATTTGCCGAAACATCATTAGTATTAGACTCATTAGACATAGAAAAAACATTAGATCTTAAATTTCAATAAAATGATTGTAAAAAGCTACTCAACTCAGTATTTACCTGAAAATAATACAGCAACGATTAGATTTTCAATAGGAGGCATTACTTCAAAACCAATTATTCATTTCCCTCCAGAGCACATATATAAGTATTGGAATATATTAACAATCCTACAAAATGAAAACCCTGTTAAAATACAAATTCATAATGGTAGAATAACTAGCATATATACTGGAGAAGAAGAACCCGGAAACAATTAATACTATTAAAATTTTAATAAAATAATTTTAGAGTTATAAATTAATTAGAACTACTATTGGTTGAGCAATTGGGTTTTTCTTTCTTGGGCTTATTCAATGAGTTACTTAATTTATTCTTAGAAATCTATTTATCATAGTAATTATTTATTAAGCATACTTTAAAAAAGAGGATTTATTTGTATTGGAAAATATTAAAAATTATCAAAAACCGAATTAACAGCATTTATTCGAGCTGTATTATCCACCTGATGATATTGATTAAATGATTTGATATCGGTGTGTCCAGTTATACTCATAGTAGTTTTATCGGCAACTCCATTATTTCGCATTATGGTAATAAAACTTCTTCTTGCTGTATGTGTACCAATCCTTTTATAAAAAGGTTTGATAAATGTTTCTTGAATTACTCCTTTTGTTCTAGAATATTCAACATCATGAGACAGACCTATTTTAGCTACAACTTCTTTAACTGCAGCATTTTGTTTTTGATTGGATATTAAAGGTAATTGATAATCGTATTTTTTTAGAATTGATAAAGCCAACTCACTCATCGGTACTAGTCTGTGGACTTTATTACTATTTTTTTCTTCTTTGAGTAATATGCAATTAGTTGGTGTAATTAATCTTATGTTAATAAACTTGAGTTCCCCGTATCTCATACCGGTAAGACATTGAAAAACAAAAACATCTTTGACTTTCTCTAAATGTTCTGTTTCAAAAGTCGTATTACTTATTTCAAGTATCTGATTTAAACTAAGTACTTCTTCCCTGGTTAAAACCCGTTGTGGTTTTTTAAAGCTCTTAAAAGAATCATTATAGGCATACCCATTTTTTAGTGACCATATCATAAATGTTTTGAAAAGTCCAACATTTCGACTAAAAGTATTCGTATAGTGGTTCTTGTACTCATAGCAGAAATCAGTAAATTCAGTAAAGAACTTCTTATTGATTTTTCCGAAGGTTAGCTTATAATTATTTACTTCTTCAAATTCAGTCAATATATTTTTAATATTAGTATACCGTTTAACAGTAGACTTTTTCCATTCCTTCAATTTGATTTTTTCCTCAGTAAACTTATCGTAGACTTCAAAGAAAGAACTCGCCTTACTTACTCTCTCAAAGACTTTATCAAAATGCTCCTTGAGCATTAAACTATCAAATGACTCTTCGCTCCTTTCCCATTGAGAAGTAATCATTTCAAACTCATCTTCAAACTTTCGTAATCGCTTTAAAATTTTGCTAACATCTTTAGATATATTACGCCCCTTTCTATGGGGACACTTATTTTGAAAATCCCAATGATGTGGAAGAATAGACTTTTGAGTAGAGTAGACAAATTTCTTTTTTTCTTGATTGAAATAGCAAGAAAAAAGAATTAGCGTTTCAGTTTCTGATTTGGAATTTCTGAGATAAAAAGAATGTTTCATAATTTTTAAAAAAATGCAGTTTATAGATGCGTTGATAAAATCGTTGACAAAAATGTTATATCTATTTATTGAAAAAAGTTATAAACAGACATAAAAAACAGACATAAACATCTGTTTTTTAGAAACATACACATTAAAACTGATTATCTAAAACTATAAAGGGGAATAGCCTCCGGCTCCACAAATAAAAACCACCTTTTGGGTGGTTTTTTTCGTTATACTTATTTGAATTCGCAGGGCTTTGAAAATGCTTTAACTTTTCTACAAAGGTCTAAAATTACTTTCAATAATGATTGGTCGTCTACGACTCCATAAGTACCTAAATCTTCTGCATTAAATTACCGACTTACTCATAGAAATAATATCTGTAAGATTTTTGGCTATTAAAGGTTTAGAAATAAAATCGCGAACCATATCATAACTTCTACCTTTTTCAATCTCCGCTTGATCAAAATGAGAACTAACTATAAAAACCTGAGGTTTTTTCTGAAAATCTAATTCTTGAAATTTATCTAAAAACTCCCAACCGTTCATTACAGGCATATTTAAATCCAGTAAAATAATATCAGGCAGTTGCTGTCCACTTTTTAACAAAGAGGTTAAACTGTTCAAAGCTTCATAACCATCTTCATAAATTAAAATATTAGCGCTCACGAAATTGTTATGATTCAAAAGAATTTTTGTTCCATAAACACAAATTGGGTCGTCATCTATAATACAAACTGTGTCTAATTTCATAAAAGGGGATTTTCATTAATTCAATAAACTCCTAACATAATATTAACAAGATAATACTTACAAATAATATATCAAAGAAATTTTTAAAATTAAAATAAGAGTATTAAGAATAGGCTTTAACCAGTATAGCTATTGGGTTACGTACCCCTTAAAATCTAAATATTAGTTAAAACCATATAATTATATTTTTAACTAGCACCAATCTAATTATCGTAATTACTTTGATAAAACACTTTTTTATTTATTTTAACTTCTACCAAAAACCAACATTAACCGAAAATATAAGATAAATGTTTAGTAAAATGAACGACGAAACTCGTGAAGAAGCGCTACAACTTCTAATATCTGAGTTCACTCTAAAAAGCACCAAATACGCCAAAAAAATTGGATTATTGGCGGTCGTATTCCTATAAAGAATCAAAAAAAATTGTTCAGATTTTTCTTTAGGATATCAACGAGATGGTATTATTTTATTCTATGAGACCAACTCTAAAGGTTTAGCCATGAAATTATTAAAAACTATTTTATTAGGCGTTCAACTACAATTTTAAGTAAAACAAATAGTATCGTCAGTGAATAATAAAATGGCACTAAATGCTGAATTGGAAAATACACAAACGTATGCTACTGAGCTATGTAAAACCATAAACACCCGTTTATGCGATATAAAAGCTATTGGCAGTAGTTCTAATTATAATGATGATTGGACAAGTTTTTATGCAGACTACCAAGAACAACTAACGGTCAACGTTGAATTTAACATGAATTAAAAGTTTTATCTCTTAATTATTAAAAGGGCTGTTATTTAAAAAATAACAGCCCTTTTAATTTTTAATTAGTTACAAAAAAACCAACATCAAAATTAATTGGCATTGGCTTTTTAACAACTCTAAATTATTCTAAACTCGCCGTAAAAATAGCGATTAATACTATTTTTTATTTAAAGAAATTGTCAATGTTATTTTAAGTTTATGGGCTTTGCCGACATTGACTTATCATCCGATTTTAAGCTTAAAATTTTAGCTAACGTTGGTGCTATCTGATCTGCGAATAGTTGACCATTGCCCACTTCACCAACAGGATTTACATTTGGTCCCAAAATAGCGATCCAAGTGTGCTCGGCTCCTTTTACATCTGTACCATGACTTGTCCATTTAGAATCTTCTTGAACACCATCTCCCCTACCATGATCTGTAGTGATTATGAAATAGGTATTGTCTTTGTAAAATGCATCATTTTGTACATAATCCCACAAATCTGCTATTAAAGCATCGGTATTGTGCAATGATTTCATATAAAAATCAAACTGACCTCCATGTGCAAAATCATCCGTTTCACCATAGGAAATATATACTAGTTTCGGATGATTCTTTGTAACATACTCCTTCGCAAAGTGATGTGTAAAAACATCTAACCGTACACTTTCCCAAACAATCGGTGCCTGACGCTGTATTTCATTCAAAAATTTCTCTTTTTCATTCAATTCTCCAACAGCATCCATATAACCGGCATTAACCGGTACCCCACTTCTTTTATCATTTATGATGAACGGAAAAACATCCCAACTAGCGAAGGCCGCCACTTTGTCCTTATATTCATCTTGGCTGTTTGCCAATTCTAAAACCGTTACGTTCTTATTATAATTTTTATCGTTACTATCAACATGTGCGTCATCTGCCTTACCCGTTAAAATCTCACTATACCCCGGGTAGGAAAACAGCATTTTATTGGTTAAATCTACCTTGCTCCCTTTATTTCTATTACCATACAATTGTCCTTCTTTAGCAATGGTATTCCAAAAAAAAGGCATGACCATTTCCCTATTTTCTTCAGTTGATTTACCCACAAATTTTTGGGTCAGCAAATCTTTATTTTGTGTAAATTCACTATTCAACAGGTCAGTATCCATACCTGTGAATACATCTTGCCAACGCACTCCATCCAACGTAATTAAAAACACATTGGGGTCTTTATCATTTCGGGCGTTTATCTGTGTGGTCACTAATAGCATTGTCACCAAAAACATTCTTAATAGTACTTTCATAATCAATTAGTTATTTGTTTTAAACGACTTCGTTTTTGACCAATCGCTCCAATTTAAATGCTGGTCTCGGTAACGTACACGCCAATAATAATTGGTATTTGGTTTTAGCCTTTTGGTAGGCTCATCGGTTAAGTTATCATTTTTTTGCCTGTTCTTCCCGTAATACCAGTTTTCAGATTGCTTCCAACTATCCAATACTAAATCACTGAAATCTTCGGTGGTGGCTATTTGCCAGTGCGAAGCCGCATGGTAGGCATCTTTTAATGTACTATTAAAAGGTTGCGCCTTTAACATTCCTCCAGTGTACTCCACATTACCTTTAAATGCAATAGCTTCTGGAGTATTGGGTTTATGTGCATTTGCGTAGATGACGATTTCATCGGTCTTTTCATTTTCCCTGAACTTGTGTTCGTTACCACGGCTTATTCTTTTGATCGTAAACTTAGGGTTGTTCTTATTGGCGTCTACCTCAACCATAACAAAACCATACTCATCTTGGGTAACGCTAAACTCATCATAATCCCTACCTTCAAATTCACCCCAGTTATCTATTGCACCTCCTGCCGAGGCTACGTTGATCCAAAGATGTTTATGATCTTTAGACTGTCCTCTTGAATAGCCATGCGTATGACCAAAAAAATGCAAACTAGGTTTACCGGATTTTGTAGTGAATTCTTCTAACATCTTCACCACTTTGCCAGAAGATTCCTCTTCACCGGGAATCCATAATTCTGATTTATGCGGATGATGCAATTGCGCGAAAACAAAATCGATTTCCTCATTCTTAGCCGTCTCTTCAAGCAATGATTTTAACCATGCAAATTGTTCTCTACTATCACGATAACCGTCATTAGAATTCAGCCCGATGATTCTCGTATTGCCATAATCTTTATACCACCAATGTTCTGCATATGCAGGCGTACCGTTCTTAGGTAGACTGAAATACTTGAAATAATAGTTGGAGTTTCGTTCATGATTTCCCAATACAGGATACACGGGTACTTCAGCAAATAGATTTTGCGCGGGATCAAAGAAGTCATTCTGCCATTGCTCATATTTTGCTCCGTTCTCTACCAAATCTCCAGGAATCAATACCATTGCCAAATCATCTGGCACGTCATTACCATATTCCGATTTTAAAAAAGGAAGCACTCCTTCATTTACAATTTCATTGAACTTATCTGGATTCTGATGATCTATTTGCATATCGCTCATCGCTAAAAAGTTGAACGATTCGTTATCACTAGCAAATGGAGGAGTTTTAAACTGATAAATATCGGATACCAGCTTACCGGTCTGTACTCTATAATAATACGTAGTAAACCTTTTGAGTCCAGTTAGATGTACTTCATGAATACGAGAAGCACTGAAGTTAATATCATAAGCATTTCCGTTTGTCTTTTTTTCCAATTTTGGTGAAGTACCATATTCTACAACACTCTCTTCACCTAACGATGTTTCCCACTTAACGGTAATTTCGGTAGGGTTTGCATCTTGTAAATAAGGCTGAACCACAAAAGCTGCCTTTTCTTGGGCATTCAGAACAGTTCCCCATAAAAGGACAACCAACACATTAAATTTTATTGTTTTCATACGTATCTAATTACTCGCACTTTCCAGTGCATTTTCTAAAATTATTAAGGCTTCTTTTAGCTCTTTTCTTGAGATGGTCAAAGCTGGTGCCAACTGTAGCACGTTGCCGGCAGACACCTTAAAACTCAATCCGTTTTTAAGACATTCGTACATTACCTGTTCTGCTTGCTGCACCGCCTTTTCTTTTGTATCCCTATCGGTAACTAACTCAACACCCCACAGTAAGCCGCGACCACGTATATCACCGATGAGTTCGTACTTTTCTTTTAAAATGGTCATTGATGTACACATGTTCAGCGAGTCACCGGCAACCTTATGCAAGATTTTTTCATCTTTTATAATTTCTAAGGTAGTTAAAGCTGCCATGGCACCTAACGGACTTTTCTCATGGGTATAATGACCCAATGAAATATCTGGGAATGTGTTATACCTATCTCTGGTAACGATACATGCCTGAGGAAAAATTCCGCCTCCCAATCCTTTTCCCAAGCAAAGAATATCGGGTTCAATGTCATAATGTTCAAAAGCGAACATTTTACCTGTTCTACCTAATGCGATGGGAATTTCATCTAAAATAAGTACCACCCCATATTTATCGCAAAGGGCACGTGTCTCTTTCCAAAACCCTAGAGATGGTAGTTGTACATCGGTATTTCTTAAGGTTTCGGCAACAAAGGCACCAATATCACCTTCTTTGGCGAAAACATATTCTAAATGCTCCAAGCACTTTGCTTCATTACCTTCAAAAATTCCGCGATAGGTTACCGGTGGCGGAATACGTTCCACACCCGGCATCATGGGGCCCATATACTCCCTAAAAACCGCTTCGCCACCAACACTGATTGCATCTAAAGATGCGCCATGAAAAGAATCCCAGAAAGAGACCACTTTAAACTTGCCCGTAATCGCTCGTGCAAGTTTTAGTGCAATACCGATTGCCGAACTACCATTTGGGGTCATTAATACCCGATTTAAATCTGAAGGAAGTAAGGAGGTAAGCTTCTCTGCAAATTTTATAGCAGGCTCATTCGTATATCTTCGGGTAGAAAAAGACAAGCCTTGCAATTGCTCGGTTAAACGCTTTACCAATTTAGGATGCGAAAATCCTAATTGATGCACATTGTTACCATGAAAATCAAGATAGCGCTTGCCAGATATATTTTCTATATGTGCACCGTTACAATTACCGAGCACGTCTAAGCACGGAGTAGATAATGCTTGATGAAAAAAGTAACGCGCATCTTTTTCCAATAATTTTAAGGTCTTAAGATCAGTGATACCTTCAATCCACTCATTTCTTGCCTTGGTATTATTTATATCGCCTTCGGTACGCTTGTTCTGTAGTTTATCTTGTTCTTGCTTCATAAGGGTAGAATGTTGTATGCTTCTAATTCTTTCTTAAAAGATTGGTCGACAAAATCTGATTGGGCATTTCATTACTTTTCACATACACATCTAACCAACCATCACCTCCACCATTAAACCAAAGTACCTCAACGGTATGCTTCCCTTTTTCAAGTTCAATGCTTCCGTTTTTTATTCTTACGCCGTGGTCACCATCGTTATCCACCACCAAATCACCATCAATAAATAACTGACTACCATCATCTGATCTTATGGCAAAATTATAGTTGTCATTCGTAGGTATTTTAAGTATACTTTTAAAGCGGAACAATGTATTCGATTGAATATGTTGACGCACTTCTTCCGATGAAAACTCGAATACGGCACCTGTGGCATCTGGCTTTCTATTGCCGATGGATGGAATAAACGACAGGTTATTCAAATGAAAAACCTCATAAGAAATAGGTGCTTGAAGTGTATTTGGTTTTATTCTGAAATAGGCTTCACTTACCGCACTACTTAATTTTCCATCTACAAAAACAGCGCTTTTTACCACTGTATTTTCTTTAAGCAACTTTGTTGCCTTGAAGGTATCAGCATCAGGTTTTGGCATACTACCATCTAATGTGTACTTTATTTCACCCTTGGTATTCGGATTCTTTAAAATGAGCTCAGCAGAATCATTGAACAGTCCGCCTTCAGCAGCATAGCCTTTTGCCGGATTAGACAATTCCGGTTTCTTCAATTGTACCAAAACAGGATAATCATCTTCTATTGTTTCACCCTCAAATGCCTCATGTACAGGTCTTCCAATCCAAGCACGCGGTGTTTTTATATTCAAGGCATGAGCAACGGTTGCTGCATTATCATATTGATATACCGGGTATTTAATTTGGTAGTCCTTTTTAATACCCTTTCCCCAAAGAATAAATGGTATTTCTATTTCATCCATAGATTCACCACCGTGACCTTTTCCTGTACCCCCGTGATCGGAACTAATAATGACCATGGTATTATCTGCCATATCAGATTCCGCTATGGCTTTCATAATCTCAGCCAATAATGAATCTCCCTTTTCAACAGATGCATAATACTCCTTTGTACCATGCCCAAACTCATGACCTGCGTGGTCAATATGGTCAAAATGAATAAACGTAAATAACGGTTGTTCTACTTTAATATAACTACTGGCATTTACGGCAGTCTCTTCTTCCGTAGCCGGATTTTCGTCAAAATCAACGGCACTTTTTTCAAATAAACGACCAAAACCGCCCCAATGATAAATGGCTCCGATTTTCTCCGATTTTCGTTGTTCACGTATCAAATGAAAAATACTAGGAAATAAAAACGGTTCGCTCTGCGTAACTGCCGGTAAAACTAAATTATCCTTCTCCCATGAATTGGAAGTAATACCGTGTTGCTCTGGTCCTGCTCCCATAATCATAGAAGCCCAATTAGTACTGGAACTTGTAGGCAAAACTGCCCTTGCATGCATTGTTGAAGCACCTTCGCTGATCAATTTGTCAAAAGTGGGCGTATGTGCATTCTGGAGTCCGTCGGGACTCAATCCATCAAAACCGATGACCACAACGTGGGTATTTTCCGCACCCATATTATCCAACTTGTCATAATCACAAGACCATAGGGAGGTCATCCCTATGGTCAGTGCAATAATTGAAGTGTATTTTTTAACCCTATGCTTAATCAACATCCCACCAAAGTTTGGTATTAATATCATCTGCACCCATACTTTGTACAGCCGCATTGTAGTTTTCGCTGTTCGTAGATTTTACAGAATTAGGATATTGAAAACGAACCGGTACCATACCATCGTTCACGGCATCAGGACCAGGAATAACCTCTGGCATTCCCGTTCTTCTCCAATCGGACCAGCCTTCAAAACCGGTATAGAAAAGAGAAATCCATTTTTGAAGTGCAATTTTAGCCAAGTTATCATCCGTTGCACCAGTAAGTGCAACATCAACCTGAGCTACATACCCATCTAAATCTGTAGCCTGCATGGCATTGGCAATATCTGACCATCCGCCAGCGGCAACTCTTTCTGTGTAGTACTCAAAAGAAGCTCTAATTCCGTTTTCATAATACGTTGCCGCATTACCAGAAGAAATAAATCCTCTTTCTGCCGCTTCCGCCAAAATAAACTGTAATTCAGAATAGCTCATAATGATGGTCTGTGAAGCGGTAGCAGAAGCTTCTTCTGGGTTACATGCTCTACAGCCTAACAAAATACCCAACCTGGAAATGAAATTAGATCCGGACTCATCTGGGTTTCCAGACGGACTATAGCCTAATGCAGCCTCATCATCCAATCCGTTAGGCATACCAACGTAATCATCAAAATCTTCAGAGAAAATTCCCTTCTCAGAAGCTGTAGTAGGCTGCGCGAAAACATACAATCTGTTATCGTTCAAATCCTTTAAGCGAGTTTCTAAGGTTTGGCTTAAACGAACCTCATCAAAACTACCACTACGTGTGTCATATTTTGGCTGTGGGTTATCAGAATTCCATGCCACGAAAGTCATGTCCTCATTACTCTCAAAAATAGGGTATGCAGTTGGGTTACTCGTAATTTGAGTCATACCAGCAACTGCGGTTGCATTATCCACATCACTGATTCTCATTAACAAACGCAATCTTAACGAATTGGCAAATTTTCTCCATTTTTCAATATCGCCATCGTAAAAAATATCTCCAGAAATATTATCGGCATCTGTTAAAACCGTATTCGCTGTTTCCAAATCTTCCAAAATACCGGCATATATAGCACTTTGAGCATCAAAAGCAGGAGTAACATTACCATTCTCAATACCCATGGTAGCTTCTGAGTAAGGCACATCTCCGTAAGCATCGGTAACATAAGAATAGATCCAAGATTTCATCACCAAGGCAACACCGTAATAATTCTGGGCATCTTCGTTAGCTTCGGTATCCCTAATAATATTTTCCACATCCCTTAAAGATGCATAAGCGTTATCATAAGGATCACCGGAAGGAGACCAGTTATAGGTATCACCACTAGTAAACTGCAGTCTTGCGCCATATTGTACTACGGTAAAACCTTCTTCCCAACCTTGACCACCCCAGTTATAGGCCATCTCTCTTTGTACACCTGGCAATAATAGACCTGGCTCTGCAGAAGCAGGGTAATTAGGATTAATATTAATCGTTTCAAAATCTTCGGTACAGCTAATTGCCAGTACCAGAGAACATATAAATAATAGTGTTTTTTTCATGATTTCTTTATTTAATAGTTTCTTCTACTCTTAGAAATTAACCTGTAAATTGAAGGTAAACGAACGTGAGCTTGGGTAAGACATATTCTCAATACCCGGTTGTAGCGTACCACCCGACACCCCAACAGTTTCAGGGTCAAAATGAGGGTTATCTGTCCATAAAATCAAATTTCTACCCGTTACAGAAATTCTTGCATTGGTAATAGGCAATTGGTTGATCATTTTCTGTGGGAAAGAATACCCTAAAGAAACCTCACGAAGTTTAGTGTAAGAAGCATCATACTTTGCCGCTTCAACATTATCCCTTTCATAGTATCTATTGTTATATGTTCTAGCATCTACATTTACGGTATTTGGCACATAATTAGGACTCTCGGCTGTACCAGTATTAACTACACCTTCTGCAACGATACCTGTTTCTCTACCTTCCAATGTTTCTTGCAATTGACCAGAAGTACTACCAATGGTTTTTGTTCTAGAAACTACGATACCACCTTGTCTGGTATCGATCAAAAATCCTAGGTCAATATTCTTATACTTGAATGTATTCTGCATTCCCAGTGTGAAATCTGGCGCATAATCACCCTGGTATACCAAATCATCGGTACGCTCAGGAATACCTTGATTATTGATGATCATTTGACCAAAGTACTCACTGTTCTCATCTTCTACCCTTTGAAAACCTCTACCGTATATCGCACTGATAGAACCACCTTCACGAGCTTGAATAAATGCCCCGTTCGCTTCGGTCAACGTAAATTGAATATCATCACCTAAATCGGTCACTTCACTTTTATTGCTCGCAAAATTGAAGGTAGAGCTCCACTTAAAGTTATCTGTAAGTACCGGAACAAAGTTCGCAATAGCTTCAAAACCGTAGTTACGAACCTCACCGGCATTGATCAATTGACTACTGTAACCACTAGCGATATCTGTACTAATGTTGATAATCTGATTCTTAGTAGAACTGTCATAATACGTAAGATCTAAATTGATTCTGCTTTGCAAGAAACGTAGATCTAAACCGAATTCGTAAGAACCTGTAATCTCTGGTTTTAAATCTGCATTCGGTATCAACGATGATTCCGTCAATATAGGTGTAGAACTATCAAAAGCAGTCTCATTTTGATAAAAGCTACGTAATCTATATGCATCGGTATCATTACCCACTTCAGCATAAGCAGCCCTTACTTTCGCAAACGTTACCCAGTCTGGCATATTGAACATATCACTGGCAATACCACTTAATGTCACCGATGGGTAGAAATAAGAGTTATTCCCCTCTGGCAAAGTACTAGACCAGTCATTTCTACCTGTAATATCCATGAACAATACATTGTCATAACTAAAACGCGCATACCCATATAAACTGTTAATGCGTTTTTCGCTATTGTTAGAACTTACCTGTACCGCCTGTCTACTATTGTTAAAAGAGTACACCCCAGGATTAATTAATTGTGGTGCAACACTTTTAGTGAAATCTTGCTTTTGGCGCAATTGGTTTCCACCTGCAGAAACATTTAAATTAAACTTTTCACCAAAATCCTTATCATAACTCAATAAGAAATCTGAGTTACTTTCTTCGAAGAAAATATTATCCTCTTGGTATGTACCAAATGGGAAACGCTGTGTACTAAACGCTCTTTTACGAACTCTAAAATCTCTATAGAAATCGCGACCACTACGTAATAATAATTTCCAGTTTTCGCTGATGTCATAAGTAAGGCTCACATTACCGAACATACGATCCTTGTCTTGCGCATTTGTATTCTCATACATGGTAAAGTAAGGGTTATCGTGGTAGTTGTAGTTGTAGTTGAACTGCTGCGTACCCTCTAAACCTGGCTGCCAGTAATCTCTTAAATTATTGGTATTCAATTGACGACCGTACCATATAAACAAGTACATAATACTTTCCGTACCATAACCAACCGCAGGTCTGTTATCACTATCAGTTTTTACATAATTCATATTGGCATTTACCTTAACCTTATCCGATACGTTCATGGTACCAGAAAAGCTTAAAGTATTTCTCTTTAAATCCGTATTCGGTAATGTACCTTCCTGATCTAAATTCTGAAAAGACAAACGCATGTTCCCCATTTCGCCACTTTTAGAAATAGCGATGCTGTTGGTCTTTGTGATTCCCGTTTCAAAGAAATCTCTAGTATTATCCGGTTGAGATACCCACGGCGTTGGAATTATATCGGCATCACTTACAAAAGTGTCACCACCACGAGTACCGTCTGTTCTTGGTGAATCAAATTGTGCAATCATAAGTCCGGTATCTAAACGAGGTCCCCAACTTTCATCAACACCATCTGCAATACCAGAACCGCTACCGTCAACAAAAGAGAACTGTTGATTGTTACCTTGACCATATTCATTTTGCCAATCTGGCAACATCAATACATTTTCAATGGTAATACCGGTATTAAAGGATACCCCCAATTTACTGCTTTGAGATGTTCCTTTCTTGGTCGTAATAATAATTGCACCATTCGCAGCTCTTGACCCGTAAAGTGCTGCTGCAGCCGGACCTTTTAATACGTTGATCGATTCAATATCCTGCGGATTGATTTCTGCAGCACCATTACCATAATCTACACTTTGCGTACCCGATCCGCTAGACCCTACAATTTCATTACTAATAGGTGTACCATCTACAATAAATAATGGCGAGTTACCATTAATGTTCAAAGAAGCATCGCCACGTATAGAAACTCGGGCAGAACCACCCAAACCTGTAGGGCTGTTGGTAATTTGCAAACCGGCAACTTTACCTGACATACTGTTCAAAAGGTTCGGTTCTCTTGCCTGAACAACTTCATCGTTATCCAGTTCTTGCGAAGCATACCCTAAAGACTTCTTTTCCCTTTCAATACCTAATGCCGTTACCACAACCTCATCTAATTGCTGTGAATCTGGCTGTAGGGATATAGTACCCGTAAGCTTGTTCGCAGTTTCAAACTCCTGCTTAATGTACCCGATATAAGATACCACTAAAATGTCATCTGAACTGTTTAGTTCAATATTGAAGTTACCATCAAAATCTGTAGCAACTCCGTTCGTTGTTCCTTTCACTACCACGGTTGCACCAGGTAAAGGAACTTGGTTTTCATCTAACACAGTACCCGTAAATACAGTTTGGGCATGTGCTACAAAACTTGCTAAGAAAACAAGCATTGTAATTAATAATGTTTTTTTCATTTTGTTCGTATTTGTAAACTTTGGTTTGTTAGTTCAGCAAATATCTAAATGAAAACTCAATGTATTGCGTTATACATATTAAGCAATTGCAACCATTGCGAGGCTAAGGTTACCTGAAGGTTAGTTAAACATTATTTACAAATATGCAAAATGTAAGTTTTATGTTAAGCCCCTTTATCATGGGTGATAACAGCCATACTACCCACCAAAAACCAATACATTTTATTTTTCATTATGTTTGTAGGAGAACACTTATCAATGGATGATTACCTTATTGGAATAGGAAAACGAATAAAGGAAATTCGCAAAAATGGAAATTTGACTATTAGTGAAATTGCCATGCGTGCAGGGGTCACTGCCGGACTCATTTCTAGAATTGAAAACGGAAGAACCATACCATCTTTACCCGTGCTTTTAAAAATTATAAGCTCTTTGGATATAGAGGTGACCGATTTTTTTAGCGGGCTACCACAATCTAACGGTGCCAATTTTATTGTTTCCCGAAAAGAGGACAATACTTTTATTGAAAAAGAAGACGATGCCATAGGATTTTCGTATTCCTTTATTTTCGGAAAACAACTGAACAGCCTGGGGTTTGAAGCCGTATTGCTACACGTGCATCCAAATTCTAAAAGAGACAAGGTGAAAACCGATGCCTATGAATTCAAATACATGCTCTCGGGAGAATGTTACTACATTATAGACGAAGAAGAAGTACTTATAAAAGAAGGAGATTCTATTTTTTTTGATGGTAGAATTGCCCATGTACCCGAGAATAGAAGTAATAGCACGGCAACCATGTTAGTGCTCTATTTTTTTATATAGCTAACAACAGAATTCAAATAAAAAAAGCCACAATCAGTGGCTTTTTTTGATTTTCATTTTATTCTTTATGATGGCAATAACAACTGTTTTAATTCGGTCAAACTATCTAAAACATAGGTAGGCTTTGCGCTCAACAATTGTTCACGCGTATGCGCACCTGTCGTTACACCAATAATTACACCGCAATTGGCATTTTTACCTTCTTCTATATCAATAATGGAATCACCTGCTTTTAACACTAACTCTTCTTGTTGCACGTTAAGTTTCATCATGGCCTCAACGATCATATCTGGATTAGGCCTACCAAGAACTACGTCATCTGCAGTTACTAAAACATCGTATTCTTTTCCAATAGTCCAGTTCATTTTATTTAATAATAACTGTGCGGTATTGGTATCATAACCTGTATTTAGAGCGACTTTAATTCCGTTAGCTTTTAAAGCATACAACATTTCCTCAACTCCCTCATAACTAGTTACGTTCAGGTTGTTATACGCATCAACCAACAGCTTTTTAAAATCTTCAAATATAGATGCGGGCATAGTGGCATCTACATTACCTATATCTGCAGTAATAATATCTTTTATAGCTTGGTGTTTTTCTTTACCGGCACCATGTTCCAAAACAAAATCCAAAGTCACTTGAAAACCTCTTTCATTAATAGCTTTTTGTAATGTTTTGTACACTACATTGTCTTCATTAACAACGGTACCTGCCATATCAAATACGGCCAATTTAATTGTATGCATGCTAAATATTAAAAATTTGTTGAATGTTATGTTTTGAAAAACCGGCACTGCCCGTCATTCCCTTACCGCCAATACCGGTTATGATATGTATATTTCTATCAATGGTACGCTCATAAATATCGGCGTTTTTACATTGAGAATACATACCAAACCAGCGTTGTTCTATTTCATAAGTAGGTAAGCTGAAAATTTCTTTAGCTTTTGACAGCATTAGATTATCAATCTCCATATTAAGGTCAAACCCAAGGTTATCCATATCATCCGCATCGGCATATTCGTGAGAATCCCCCAGAATTACACCGCCATCCATAGCTTGTTTAAACAAAATGTGTATACCCCATTTTTTTTCTAAGCTATCCAATGGTTCTTTGGATTTGATTTTTAAATATGACGGACATTCTGCAAAAGCCTCATATCTTCTAATGGACAGTCCCGTTAAAATAGAACCACTAATTTTATAATCACCCTGTGATTTCGTCTTCATCATTTGCAACTTAGAAATTTCTAAATCGCTGGTAGCGAACATCTCTGGATACAAAGTTTTAAAATCACTGCCATTACAGACAATCACCTTAGAAGACAACAGCATTCTACCATTGGCCAATTGTGTACTTACCTCGTTATTTAGAGTGTTGCATTCAATGACTTTGGCTTTGTAAAAAATACTGACACCCTTTTTCTTTAAATATTTATGTACACGACCGATCATGGTACGGGGTTCTACGGTAATTTCCTCCGGAAAAAATAAGCCCGCTTTTACATATTGTTCGTTTAGACCGGGATATTTTCTAAGACATTCCGTCTTTGTAAATAGTATAGAGGTGTAATCATTGGCACGATTAATTTCCTTTAACTCTTCTAAAAGCTGAACTTCCTCATCGTTAGAAGCCAAATAAATAGAACCTTCTTGACGTACCGAAATATCGAATTTGGCGTGAATCTTCTTATAAATCTTTAAACTTTTACGCCCGTACTGCTGCCATTTGGTATTCATGCCAGATGGCACTACCTGCCCAAAATTTCGAACGGTTGCCCCTTTGGGCATGGCATCTTTTTCGAGCAAAGCCACTTTTAATCCTTTTTTCATAGCGTGATAGGCATGAAAAGTACCCAATACACCACCACCAACTACAACTAAATCATACTCAATATCTGCCATTAACCATAGGTATTTTAAAATGGAAACTAGAATTATCTTGCTTGTATTTCTTTTGAAAATAGAACATTGACACTACGGAAACACCAACGCCCAAAAATGCAATACAGTAGGTAGCATTTACAAAAAACTGAAGCCATGAACTGTTGGGTTGTCCAAAGTTTTTATAGAGCAACACAGCCATACTACCCAAATAGCCGAAAGAATCAGCAATATAAATAAGGTAGCCAGCGTTTCCTTTAATCTTAAATGTTGCTATCATTCTATCGAAAAATATACAGTTGAAAGGAACATAACAGGCATACAGCCCAAAACCTATGAGTACCATCCAATATACGGGAGACATAGCTCCGTGCTGAAATAAAAAGGTAGAAACACCCACAAGTATACTTGCCAATATCAACAAGAAATGGAAGCCCATAAATGCCTTAAAATTATTTTTCACCAAACCAAACAACCCCAGTACCAGCAAGACTAAAAATGCAATGGGAAGTTCTGCCAAGGTATAGATAGAAGCATCACCGGCATAGCCTACACTGTCCCATAATTCCCTAGAAAAATTATCCCTAAAATCTCGCAATGCCGTAAGCGCGGTATAAAAGACCACCAAAATTATAATAGGAAAAGAAAATCTTTTGAACACTTGCTTGCGGTCTGCCGCACACATTGGTTTTCTCTTTTTCCTAAGACTAATATCTTCGGTCGTTGGCGGTGGTAATTTCTTTAAAAAAGACAGGCATATAAAAAACGGAAGTAAAAAGATTGCACCGGTTACAGCCGGAATCCAAAACTCTGAAATGCTGTATGTGGTCATTAACCATAACCCGACGGATTTCACTGCCCCGCTAGAAACTATAAAACTTGAGCATAGAATAATACTTAAAATTTCGGTCATTTTTCTACCTTCTAAATAAGAAAAGGTAATTCCCCAAATCATCCCTAAAGAGAGTCCGTTGAAGAAAAAAAGGATAAAATTATAAGGTTTTGGCAATAGTCCGAATAAAACAAGTGTCAGCTCTGCAAATAATATCATACCCGTAAGGTAGGCTACTCTATGCTGTGCCTTTAAACTTGAAACTACCCGAATACCAATAAATTTTGAAAGCATATACCCCACTACCTGAGCCAGAATGAGAAGTATCTTATAATCGATACCGAATAAAAGTTGACCATCGAATGTTGCTACCGAGAAAGGCTTTCTAAAAGCGTACATACAAAAGTAGAGTCCGAATGAAGCAAAAGCTCCGTTCAGAAGTACGTTCATATTTATTTTAGAAATTTTAAACACGCAACATTTGTTTACTAATAGTAAATATTTACTTCAAAAATCAATATTTATTTACTATTAGTAACTTTTTTAATGTTATTAGATGGTTATAAAAAGTGGTAGAATAAGTTAAACCTCTGATTTATTGAGGAGATTGTTGAAATGTATTCAACTAGTTTAAATCGATTTTGAAGTTCTCAGACTCTTCCCCATTCATCTGTTTTTGAAAAATTCGTGCAAATTGTTGCAGAGGAACTACTGTTTCATGGTTGGGTTGTGAAAGCAATGCATTAAACAAGAAGTGATATGCTTTCAATCTTGTAGCGTCAATATCTTTCAAAGCTATTTTATCGGCATTTCTAAAACGATAAAAATCTAGGATCAAATCTTCCCCAGTCCAATTTTCAAAATCAGTTATAGCAAGATCCTTATCATTCAGTTTTATTACTATTTCCCTTTCAGATAGTTGCTCGGTATATACTTGCTTTACTAATTGCCATCCGGTTTTACCAATTAACAACTCTCTAATATGTTCTGGCCAATCTGAGGGTAATAATCGCCAACGTATTAATTCCTGCAAATGTGTATTGGTGAATTCTCTGTAATTGGTAGATGTTAAAATGGTATCATCCCATAATCTACCAGGAAAATTATCCGCTAAAAAATTATACTCCACTTTATAGTTCTTAAAAAAAGAATTAAAAGAAGTCACCGAATCCAACACAATCGTTTCCACTTCTAAACTATCTGAATTCCCTACTGTAATAATTTTATAGCCAGGCGCATAAGCAGCCAATGAAGGCGTCTGAATATTCGTTAATGTATTGCCTTTTGGGGTAGTTATGACACCTGTATCGTTTAAATGCATATGCCCACCTACGTGCACTTTCAATCCCATATCGGCAAAAATTACACCTACCACCTGATTGGGTACACGATGTGCTTGAAAACTTTTGGCACCGAATAACTGTTTCATTTCATCGGTTGCCCCGTCATTGAAATCGACCATAGGGTAATGACTAAATGCAATTAAGGTCTTACCTAAACGATTCGCATTTTTAACCACTTTTTCAGTCCATTTCAGTAAATATCTTTTATGTTTCAATACCTCATTATATCCTATTCCAGAACCGTTAAATCCGTCACCGCTTGATTTTGGTGTATACACATTTGCATCTATTGCCAAAAGCCAAATACCTTCGACCGGTTCTACTAAATAGCTTACGTCTGGTATTGTTTTTAAGGGTTCATTCTTCATTACAATTCTCTGACCCAATTTAGATACCATTACTGCTTTTTCATACGTATATTGTTCATAGGTGTACGCAGAAAAAGGTGTTTCCCAATACGTGTAATGTTTTTGTGGAAAAAAGCCATAGTCTTCCAACTCTTCTAAAATCTCTTTATAGCCCCATTCTGAAATTTCTTTAGAAATAACTGTAGGCTTTACCCCATTAGAGCTTGATGTATATAACCCGTCGGTACTCATAATAGGTTGTAGTCGACCATCGTTAGCTAGAAAATCGCGCTCACCGCCTTGTTTACCATAAGGTCTAGTAGGGTCATGATTACCATTTACCATAAAAAAAGACACGTTGTACTTGTCAACATAATGGTTCATTATTTTTCTTAACCCCTTAATATGCATTGGCTGACCGTCATCACTAAAATCACCAGGCATTGCAATGATTTTAATTCTTCTTTCCACAGCATCATCTAATGCAGCTTGAAAAGCGAAATAATTTTCATTGAACAATCGGGTAGAATGCAATTGCGATTCCATGGAACGTATGAGTACATTTTTACCATTCACGGTATCGGTATATACATCAATACTTAAATCTTTCAATTCAGGATATACATCTGCGAAATGAACATCGGCCATGAAGGCAATTTGAACTTCACTCTTTATAGTTTGAGAACTGCATACCAAATGCATCATTAGAACAAATAAAAAGGATATAAAACGCTTCATACTTTGAAATTAAATTGCGAAAACAATTATATAGGAAATAAAAACGGCAAGAACATGAGTTCTTGCCGTATCTAAATAATCATGTTTTCTTTTTAGTACCCTTGGTTCTGATCCAAGAAACCATCTATACCAGAAGCACCATCAACGGCACTTTGTGGTATAGGAAATAATCTATGATTTACATCTGTATCCGTTTTTTCTGTCCAGCTATCTTCATACTTTCCAAAACGTATTTGATCTCCTCGTCTAAACCCTTCCCAATACAGTTCAAAACCACGCTCACGAAATAAGTCATCCGCATCTATAGAAGATAAAGGAGCGGGCGTTTGTTCTGGGCGTGCCGTTCTAGATGTTCTTACTATATTCACATCTGCCAAAGCTCCAGCGGTATCGCCATTTCTTAATTTAGCTTCCGCTCTCATTAAGTATACCTCAGCTAATCTCATCAACACCAAATCAACACTACTATTACCATTACCGTTTGGTGAGGTACGGCTAAATTGATATTTAGAAACTCTATATCCTGTATTATGCAATGACCCCTCATTAGTGAAATCAATTTCTAAAGTGTGATCTACATACCCAATATCTCGTGTAGGACCGTTTCCTTTTACCTGTCTTACAGGTAATATTTTAACCGTACCGTCTTCACAGGTAAGAAACTGACCGTTATCACCTTTTCTTGGTCCCCACTGTATACCGCGAAGAATACCTCTGTCCATTTCAAAAGCAACATCTTGCACACAGTAAAAGCTATCTTCGGTCTCTGTCTCCAACAGTTTTTCACGACCTTCCAAATCTGCCAATTGTACATCTGGCACCAATGTATTTCTTTGGTAGAAACGAGCATCTGCTTCTGCAGGATCTACATCGCCATAGGCATCTGCCCATGTTTGATAAAAATCTGAAGTAATCGCAGGTCCGTCAGTACCATCGGCACTAGGCCATTCCGGTCTAGGAAACATTGATCCAGCAATAGACCAATATGCCCAACGGCTATGCTCCCTTGTCAATACCCCACGTTGATCTAAAGCAAATATCAACTCAGGATTTGAATGATTTTCATCATTGAACAGTTCAAAATACTCTGGCGATAACGAAAAACTTCCAGAGTCTATGATATTGCTGGTATATGTTATTACTGCATCCATATCGGCTTGCGTAAAATTAGGCGTACCGTAAGGATCACGGTATACAGCAGCATTTAGATTTAATCTTGCTAAGAATCCGTAAACGGCAGAACGTGTCATTCTACCAGGTCCTTTATCATCATTGATTACATCAACAACAGACAACAATTCACTTTCTATATAATCAATGGCATCTTGGGTTCTCAATACCTCAGAAAGTTCTTCAGATGATTCTTTTTTAAGCACGATACCCCAACTGTCTAACAACAACATGTTCAAATAAGCCCTTAACGCTTTCATTTCATACAAAGCCCCTGCAGCTTCTGCATCTCCTTCATCCGCTAACGGAGTCAGTACTTCAATTGCTGCCAAGGTTCTGGAAATATTGGTAGTAAGCTCATTCCAACCACTGGCAACCAAATCATTTGTAGGGGTAAAATTATGGCTATGTGCCGCCAAGAACTTACCACCATCAAACCAATCTGTTCCTCCTCTATATGGTAGTATTGCCTCATCTGAGGGTATAAGCTGCAGACCATAATAATTGACATGCCTCCAAGTCCAAGAAATATAGCCGTAAGCAGGCGCAATAGCTCCGCTGATAACTTCTGCCTGGGCACCGGTCAATGATTCATCTAATAATTCTTCTTCTAGATCCGTACAGCTCCATGTCAACAATGCGACAAGAAACAATGACGATATAATTAGTTTATTTTTCATTTTGATAGTTTTATTATGTTAAAAGGATACATTTAAACCGAACAAGATGGTTCTTGAATTAGGGTAAGTATACCGGTCAATACCAAAAGTTTGAATACCATCTATTGCATTACCTGTATTTACCTCTGGGCTGTAGCCCGTATAATCTGTAATGATGAATAAATTCTGACCTGTAAGTGTAAAACGTATATCGTTCACATAATCGCCCAAGCCTATTTTACTTGCCAAAAGATTGTACCCCAACGTAGCATTATTCAATTTTAAGTAAGCACCGTCTTCCAAATATCTCGTTGAAACCTCATTGGAATTGCTTACATCTTCGTTTGGAAATTGAATAGCAAAATCTGTTGTATTCAAGTTTCTGCTCAATTGCCCTTTTGAGAAAGAGGACATTGCGGTATGGTTATAAATTTTATTACCGGAAACCCCATTGAAGTTAAAACCTAGATCAAAATTCTTATAATCGAAATTCAAATAGAACGCATAGGTAAAATCTGGCAAAGCACTACCCGAGGCAATACGGTCATCATCTAAAATTTCACCATCGCCATTAACATCTCTAAATTGATTTAAACCATCATCACCAATACCAATAAACTCTTTCATGTAAAAAGTACCGATAGCTTCATTATTTAAATAACCATTGATCGTAGCACCCGTTTGACCACCACCTTGCGCAGCACCAGTGGTAATAATGGCAAAAGGAGAATCTGTTACCTCATTGTTTATGAAAGTAGCATTACCACCAACATTTAATGAGAAATCTTCACCGATCATTGTTCTAAAATCCAATGCAAATTCCAGACCTGAGTTATGTATTTCCAAATCTTCAAGATTGGTCCATATTTTCTCGGTTGGCTGAATTGGATCTACTCTATTGGCGAACAAAACTACATCTGTAGTTACCTTATTAAAGTAATCTATTGTACCTGTAATCTTATTGTTCAAGAAACCATAATCAAGACCTATATTGGTTTGTGTAGCTACCTCCCATTTTAAATTGGGATTGGCAGTTCTCGCTGGTACCGTACCAAAAGGGTAACCATCTAAAGTAGTAGCACTATCATCTAAAGGGTAAGTGTCATTATCACTTTTACTATCAATATAACTCGCCAAGGAAACTTTATTATCTATACCTTCTTGACTACCCGTTTGCCCCCAGCTAGCTCGTAACTTTAAGTTGTTGACAACTGTACTTTCCGCCAAGAAATTCTCTTTACTAATATTCCAACCTAAGGCAACAGAAGGAAAATATCCGTACTTATTGTTCTCTCCAAATTTTGAAGAACCATCTGCACGCATAGTGGCAGTCAATAAATATTTATCTTGATAGTCATAATTTACCCTACCAAAGAAAGACTGTAACTCATTCTTCTCTGCAGTAGAAAATAAACTAGTAGGAAATTCTTGACTACTGATCTGATCTTGATATCTTGGATCAATGTCATTGTCGGCAAAACTTTGTAGCTCGAATCTCTTTTGTTGAAATAACACTTCTTGGTACGAATGACCTACTAAAATCGTTGCCCCATGATCACCTTTTTCAAATGTATAGGTCAAGGTATTATCTACCTGTGTATTTTGGTTAGTAGTAATCCATGTATTTAAATACCCTTGATTTAAATCTTCTAACAAAGCATAAGGAGCACGTTGCTGATCTCTATTCGTAGAAGAATAATCTACACCCAAGCTCAGTTTATATGTTAGCCCCTTTACAAATTCTACAGATGGGGAAATATTGGCTAGAATACGATTGCTGTTAGACTCGTCTGCATAAATTTCGTTTCGTATCAACGGGTTTAATCTGTTATCATCCAATATCGTTGGTTCTCCATTCGTGTATAAAGGAACGGTAGGATTCAACTCTAACATATCTGTAACCGTAGCGCTAGCATCTGGTCTATTGTTCAATGTTCTGGTAGCGGAAAGATTAAAATCTACGTTCAACTTACCATCCAATGCTTTTTGATTTAAGTTTAAACGACCAGAGTATCTTTTTAAAGAACTATTTGCAAACGTACCCTCCTGATCATCAACCCCTACCGAAGCATAATAGTTGAATTTATCTGAAGCACCACCGCTCATAGAAAAGTTTACATTTTTAGATATTCCTGTTTGTGTAAGCTCATCTTGCCAATTGGTATTTGCACCTCCATCAACCAAAGTACCACCAACAGCTGGCACCTGCGTTCTAAACTCATCCGCAGAAAAAACATCAATTTTATTTGCCAATGTTGCAAAAGCAGTTGAGACCGAAACATTCATTTCCGTTTTACCGGTTTTTCCTTTTTTGGTCGTGATCACAATTACCCCGTTTGCAGCACGTGCCCCATATATGGCAGCGGCAGAAGCATCTTTCAATACATCCATAGACTCAATATCTTGAGGATTGATGAAATTTAAAGGATTGGAAGCTACACCCGTAGAAGTATTATCAATGACAAAACCATCAATAACGAACAAAGGTGAAGTACCTGATCTAAAACTACCGATACCACGAATAACGATATTTTGGGAGGCACCAGGCTCACCACTTACCGAAGTAATGTTAACACCGGCAACCTTACCTTGTAATAACTGACCAGGATTGGCAACTACCCCTTTATTAAAGTTTTCGCTCTTTACCGATGCAATAGAACCGGTAACATCCGATCGTTTTTGAGTACCGTAACCAACTACAACAACATCATCTAGCTGGGTAGCATCTTCCGCTAACTGAACGGTCAACGTAGTTTGTCCCTGTAGCGCTATTTCTTGAGTTGTAAAGCCCAAATACGATACTTCTAATACAGCATCGCTCTTAACGTCTATGGTGAAGTTACCATCAAAATCTGTGGTAACTCCGTTCAAAGTTCCCTTTTCAAGTACAGTTGCACCTACCAAAGGAACACCGCCTTGATCTGTTACCGTACCATTTACAGTGAGAAACTCAACTTCTACCACTCTTTTGTAGACCTTAGGTTTTACAGTTATCGAGATGGTTTTGTTAATTCTTCTGAACGTAAGGTTAGCATCTTTTGCCATTAGTTCTAACACCGACCTTAAAGACACGCCGTCATGCGCAATATTATAGGTGTTTTTCAACTTACCCACTTTGCGGTCATAGACAAATTTAAAATTCGTCTGATTTTCGATATCATCTAAAATATCCAAAACCGATGCGCCTTTTACGGCAATATCCACTTTATAATTTTCTAATTTTTGGCCCCTAAGGTCAGCTGCAAGTATGGGATTCAGCATCGCCATGATTATAAGGAGACAAAACGTATTGAATGTCAACTTGATAAATTGTTTAATAGTTAGCAAATTCATAATTTCACATAATGTTTAATGGTTGTTATCAATAATAATTGTTGAATAAATGACAGTCTGTTTTAGCTCGCCAAAGTGTTACAGGCTGTCTCTTTTTTTGTTTCTACATCATAGGTTGTTTTTGGTTAATTAGTTTTTATCTATACAGTTTCCCTTAATCAGAATCTGGTTATTCTTCAAAGGCTGAAATGACAATCCATTTTTCACATAGCTAATACTTTCCAAAACATTGGATAAGGTTTCATTATCAAAGGATGCCGAAATATGACATTCTAAACGTTGTTCATTACTGATTACAAAAGTGACTCCGTACCACTTTTCTAAATGGACCAATGCCTCTTTTAATGTAATATCATCGAACTTCAAGATTCCTATTTGCCAGTTGAGCAACCCTGTGATATCAACATCTTTCTTTGATATACTATCTAATTTTTTATGGAACACTCCCTGCTCATTTGGCAAGAGGTATACTAAACTGTTTTTAGCACCTATTTGCACTTTTCCCGTAGCCACGGTCACTGAAATATCATCACTTTTTGGGTAGGCATTAATATTGAATGATGTACCGAGTACAGTTGTACACACATCTCCGGATTTAATAATGAAAGGCTTATCAGGATTCTTGGCTACATTAAAAAAAGCTTCTCCTATCAATGTTACCTCCCTTGTATTACCAATAAATTTTTCTGGAAATGAAATGGTGCTTCCCGCATTCAATTTTATCTCAGTTCCGTCAGATAGCACAAAATCTTTTCGTTTACCCCAATCTGTAGTTTCAACTATTTGTGAAACGGTTTCAGGAATTTTATTACCCGCATTCAAACCAAAATAGGCTACAACCCCAAGGTTGATAATAACTGCAATTGCTGCGGCTACTTTTAGCCACGATTTTTTCGACTTCTTATTTTGCTTACTGTCTATTCTATGCAACAGTTTTTTACCCAGTTGTTTTTTATGGTCATCACTTTTAAAAACACGATCTTCATTTTTAATAATTAAAGAAGCATCGAACTTTTCTAATAGCTTTTCCTCATTGGCTGTAATGGTACCATTAAGGAACTTGGTCATGAGTATTTTTACTTCTTTTTCGGTCATTATACTATCGTTACAATGATAAGTACCGAAACCGACGGGGTACGCACACTCAAAAAAGCAGGCTTAATGGTTACTTAACAAAACAACCGTTCACTTAACTTTTAGATAATGAAAAGGAAACTAAAGAAAGGAAAACAACGTTTTTGCCACTGCAAGTTCTTTACGTAATTGTCGTAAAGCATAAGAAATTTGATTCTCAACAGAGCGTTGGGAAATATCTAATTGACTGGCAATCTCCTTATTGTCAATATTGTTGACACGACTGAGCCTAAATATCACCTGGCATCTTTTAGGAAGATGAGAGATAACACTATTTATTCTTGTAGATAGTTCTATTACATCATCATTTTGATCCACTTCTGATGCTACAGAAATCGAACCTGCCATTTCTATTTGAATCTTGTTGAATTTCTGGTCTCTTAAATGATTGTAACACTTATAACGAATCGCCTTATATAAGTAAGACTTCATATGATTTACTTCTAAATCATGCCTTCGTTGCCAAAAATCTACCCAAATATCTTGAGCAATATCTTGAGCGAGGCTATCGTTCATAAGAATAGAACAGGCATAAGAATACATAGGTTCCCATAATTCGTTGAACAATGTATTGAATGCTTTTTGATCTGATTTCTTAACACGCAAAACCAAATCTTCAATTTCAATAGTATCCATACCCTTCTTTTTCATAGTTCACAAATCTCCCTTAAATTAATTGAAGTGATATTATAACATTGTAAACATTAGGTAAAATGATCTCTATAGCAAGACCTTTAGATAGTTGCTAAAAACTACTTCCTTGTAGTTATATCCAATACGCTTAATAGCTTCGCGAAAATTTCATTATTCTCGTACACCCCTTGAAATTCTTGTGACATTGGACCGTATGCAAAAACAGGAACCATAACGCCAGTATGGTCATGAGTAGTAAAGTCTGCCTCAATTTCATGTTTAGCAATATTACCTTGCGGTATGGTCAACCCGCCCGTTTCGTGATCTGCGGTTATGACCACCAAGGTATTTTTATCTGTATCGGCAAATTGTAAAGCTTCGGAAATGGCCTTGTCAAAAGAGATACTTTCGGTAATAACACCATTAATATCATTGGCATGCCCATAGCTATCTATTTTAGCGCCTTCTGACATCAAGAAAAAAGGTTTCTTCTTATTATTCAAAAAAGACAATCCATTTTTAGTTGCTAATGCAAGTTTTTCAACATAAACAGCTAAAGGCTTTTCATTAGTAGCATTGAACCATGCCCCAACCTTTTCATCTGTACTCGTCCCAATAGTATTTAGGTCTGTTTTCATAACAAACTCTGTATTTTCAATTTCTTTAACTGCTGAGGTTGGTTGTGAAATGAACAGTTTTAATTGAGAAGTGTACAAGTCTGATGCTATCTCATCGGCCATACCCCGATCAGTACGGTGTGCAAAAAACGAAGAAGGAGTTGCACCAATAATTTCATCAGTAGTAATGACACCTGTATTGAAGCCTTTTTTGGATAAAATTTCGGTTAGATTAGGAATAGCTTCACCACTTACATTGGTCCCTATTGCTCTATTATTCGTTTTTCGACCAGTAGCAATGGCAGTACCCGCACCGGCAGAATCTGTGGTAAAATCATCTGCAGATTGGGTTTTAATCAACCCAATACTTTTTAATTGCGTTAATGACAAATCGCCATTATTTGCTAAAATAGTAGCCGATATTTGTGTTAACCCGTTACCATCACCAATCAATAAAATGATATTTTTTGGTGAGCGCTGTGCTTTATCCGACTCAAAAGTTGGGTAATAGGCCTCAGAAAAAATAGAATTCTGCACTACCCTTTCATTCAGTGAAGAAATATAGCTTACACATTCATTGGGCATATCGGTATTAATAAAATCGACACCCATGTTTACAAAAGCTTTCCAGGCGGATTTAGAGTCTGGTGTAGCCCAAAAACGAAAAGGTTTCTTTAATTGATGTGCCTGTGCTATGACCTCTGTTACCTTATTATAATCTTGAGAGGTAAGCCTGCCTTTACCGTTCCATTCAGAATAGTTCTTAAAACTAACACTTACCAAGGCAATTTTATCAAGTACTTCTGTATCGGTTACCGGTTGCACACTTTGATAGTCGAAATAAATATAATTTGGATAATCTACATATTCTTCTAATGCCGGGCGGTTACCAGAGATGACAATTTTTACATCCTTATTGCTGATTATCGAAGGATACTTTCTTAGACTAGCTACAATAGCATCTAAAGTTTTATAAGCATCGGTCTTTACATCAATCAATAATTGCAAAGATCTATTGGCTGACAAATTTAAATCTAAAGCTTCTTGCAACGGATTTAAATAGAGCCTCTCTAATGTTTTATTTTCTTCTATTTCACCTTGTTCATGGGCAACCATTAACTTTCCGTTCTTATAAAAAACATCTACTTCAATTGACTGCACCTCTGCACCAAAAGCTTTCCAAAAGGGAATATTCTGCTTATAATCGTTATGGGAATGAACTTTATAATCTTGGGCAACAGCTACAAACATGTTTATAAACAGCAAGCAGGCTATTGGTAATTTTAGAAATTTCATATGTCTATTGTATAAGTATGGAAGTTTGGTCAATAAGTTTAAGGGGGTAGTTATACCTCCATAAAATTTAACAGATTGCAAAAGTGAGGTCAAAATTTCATTATTATTTTAAGTTAAGGTCAAGTAAACATTAAGATGTTATGAAAATGCTCATATCTATTTTATTTTTTTGGCAAGCTGAAAGACTTTTTTATTTATTTTTGAAAACTACCATAACCACCAATGACCGAAAATATAAGACAAATGTTCAGTAAAATGAACGACGAAACTCGCGAGGAAGCTTTACAACTGTTAAAGTCAGAGTTTAATTTGGAAAGCACCAAGTACGTTAAAAAAAACTGGATTATTGGCGGTCGTATTCCTGAAGAAAACCAAGAAAGAATAGTTCGTATTTTTCAAAATCTTCTTAGAACCCAGGTTTTTAAAATCAATGAAATTAAAGTTCAACTTTAATCTACACGAATTTTTCACTTTAGTATACCTAGAATTTTGAGTCTAACAAAAAACCGATACACTATGAGGATGTACCGGTTATTCAACTAACTCAAACTTATTCTAAACTCAATGCAAAGATGCATTCATTTATTAAGGTCAAGTTTATCTAAACATCAAGGTAAGTTTAAATTCTTTGTATTTTTTAAACCTGCTGGAAAAAAAGTTAATTAGAATTCAACTTTTATAGAAATTCAAATACTTAGTATAATTATTTAGAATATCCCCTTTAGTGGGTATTGTTCAGAAAGTTGACTTCCCATAGTTTTATACCAGTATTTGGAACAGTTAATTGAGTTAGTTGTTAGTTGTAAAAATCCGTCCTCCCCACAAGAGGGCGGATCTAAACTGGAAAAAAATGCAGAGACAAAAAGAGGAACTTCAAATTTTAGCACTTATAGGAGAGCAAAAAATTAAAACGATGAAGACAAACTATGAACTAACCGAATCTGAACTATTACACATTATTAAACTTCATCATAAAAGAAGTCATCAAAAAACTACCGACGTTTTAAAGACATTGAATATTTTTTAGACCAAGCCCTTCATGGAAATTGCCTATCAAAATCGGGGGAACTAGAGAAGCAACGAAAATGAAGGGCTTGGTTTTTATGTTTTTTGTTAAAATATCACTTATTCTTACATAACATATAAGTTAATACACTAATAAATATACCGATAGTTGTTATTAACAAGGGGTGTTAATAACATTTGTGTGCATTTCATCGAATAAAACCAACTTTTCGTCGTTAATGAATAAAGTTTAAATATTTTCGAAATGCGCTAATAAAATAGCGAGATAATTTTTACCACCAACTACATGAAATTATACCCTACCAAAACCTTTTTCGTCCCTTTAGCAGCTGTTGTTTTTCTATTAAGTTTATCTTCTTGCGGGAAGGACTATGATCTTGTTTCAGAATATGTAGTAAGAGAAAACGCTGAAAAAGTAATTACAAAAAATACTTCAGATAATAATAATTTTGAAGTAACGAGCAGTGATAAGATTGTTGCCGTTAGCAATTAATTACACTAGACTAATTATAGATTTTATTTGGTTTTAGCTAACCGATAAATCTTTATTTTACCACATAGACAGTTAGATAAATCTAACTACACTCATATTTAAAAAGCAATTCTCTTGTTTTTATTACTATTTCACAGTAAGGGTACACCTATCTTTTTCTATAACCTTTCAACTTACATAATTAAATAACCTATTAACATTTAAAGGTTATCTTAAACCCTAAGAGGGTACACCTATATTATTGCATTTTCTACTAACTTTGCAGTATTAAATCATTCTCCTCTTTTTGTACACGATAATTGACATAGAAACTACCGGAAACGGTATTAAAGGCAATCGCATTACCGAAATCTCCGTATTTAAATATGACGGACATGAAGTTATAGATGAGTTTACCTCTTTAGTAAATCCGGAATGTGAAATACCTGCTTTTATTACCGGACTTACAGGTATTGACAATGACATGGTACGCAATGCTCCATTGTTAGAAGAAATAATTCCGCAGATTGTAGAAATTACCAAAGACACGATTTTTGTAGCCCACAGCGTCAATTTTGACTACAATGTCATCAAAAACGAGTTTAAACTTTTAGGACATGACTTCTCTAGAAAGAAATTATGTACGGTTCGTTTATCCAGAAAATTATTACCGGGCTATAACTCTTACAGTTTAGGAAAATTAACAGCAGCATTAGGAATACCCCTAACTGATAGGCACCGCGCCAGAGGTGATGCACACGCCACAGTCTTATTGTTTCATAAATTATTGAGGACGGAAAATGCAGACACGGTTTTTAAACAATTCTTGAATTCAAAATCTCAAGAGGCTACTTTACCTCCTGGGTTACCAAAAGAAGAGTATCTAAAGCTACCAACAACCGCAGGTATATATTACTTTAAGGACCAAAAGGGAAAAATTATTTACGTGGGTAAAGCCAAGAACATAAAAAAAAGAGTTCTTGGACATTTCTACGATAAAAAAACAAAAGAAATCACCCTTTGTGCAGAAACTGCTTCGTTAGATTTTATGGAAACTGGTAATGAGCTTATTGCTTTATTGAAAGAATCAGCTGAAATTAAACACCACTACCCTAAATATAACAGTGCTCAAAAAAGATCTATTCAACAATACGGCATTTTCACTTATGAAGACCGTAACGGCATTATACATCTTGCGTTCAATAAAATAAAGATGACTCCTAATCCGGTTGCTATTTGTTATAGTCCGACCGAGGCCAGACAGTATTTAGAAACGCTATGCAGCACTTTTGAGCTTTGCCCAAAGTATTGCCATTTACAAGAAAATGTGGCAGTTTGCTCGCACTATAAAATAAAGCAGTGCATAGGTATTTGTTCTGACTTAGAAATGGTAGAAGAATACAACCAACGCGTTCAAGAGGCTTTACAAAGTATAAAAGACGTTGCTTCCACGCTGGTCATAAAAACCAATGGAAGAACATTGGATGAAAACGGATTTGTGGTCATAAGAGAGAATAATTATGCTGGTTACGGATTTGCCCCTAACGATGTAGCTATAGAACAAATTGAAGACCTTGAAATGTTCATTACACCACAAAAAAATACGCTGGAGACCCAGCGTATTGTTGAAAGCTATGTACGAAATCATCCCACAGCTGTATTTGCATTCTAACCTGAAGTGATTATAAGGTTGTAGGACAAACGTAATCCGTCTTTTCTAAATCTTCATTTTTAAGTGCACCATATCCACCTTTCACATCAATTAGATTGTGAATTCCCCTACTTTTTAAAATAGACGATGCTATTACAGAACGGTATCCGCCGGCACAATGTACCAAGAATTCTCCCTTATCAGGAAATTCAGATAAATGCTTGTTCAGTTCACTCAACGGTGTATGAACAGCCCCTACCAAATGCTCACTTATGTATTCCCCATCTTTACGAACATCAAAAATACCGACATTTCCTTTATCGATCAGGTCTTTGGCTTCTGATGAAGTAATTGAGGTTATTTGGTCTATTTCCTTACCTGCCGCTTTCCAAGCTTGAATTCCTCCTTTTAAATATCCAATAGCTGAATCGAAACCTACACGCGATAATCTGGTGATTGCTTCTTCTTCCTTTCCTTCAGGAATCACCAATAACAAAGGTTGTTTGGTATCGGCAATTAAATCACCCACCCACGGAGCAAAATCACCATTAAGACCGATAAATATGGATCTTGGTATATGACCTTTTATAAATTCGTCTTGATGTCTTACATCCAACACCAAAGCTTCCGTATCGTTCGCTGCTTTTTCAAACTCATTGGGTGACAACTCAACATTACCACGATCAAGCACATCACCAATATCCTCATAACCTTCCTTATTCATCTTTACGTTCAAAGGAAAATATTTAGGCGGTGGTAACAGACCATCGGTTACTTCTTTTACAAATTCTTCTTTGGTCATATCTGCCCTAAGCGCGTAATTCATATTCTTCTGATTGCCCAAGGTATCCACAGTTTCCTTCATCATATTCTTACCACATGCAGAACCTGCTCCGTGCGCAGGATATACAATAACATCATCTGCCAACGGCATAATTTTAGTTCGTAAACTATCAAACAACGTACCTGCTAATTGCTCTTGCGTCATGTCTGCAGATTTCTGTGCTAGATCTGGTCTACCTACATCGCCCAAAAACAAGGTGTCTCCAGAAAAGATCGCATGGTCTTTACCATTTTCATCTCGCAATAAATAGGTCGTACTCTCCATAGTATGCCCAGGTGTATGCAACACCTTGAACGTAATCTTACCCAATTTAAATTCTTGTCCGTCTTCGGCAATTATAGCATCAAAAGAAGGGTTTGCGGTAGGACCGTAAATTATAGGCGCACCAGTTTCCTTTGATAAGGTTACATGACCGCTAACAAAATCTGCATGGAAATGTGTTTCAAAAATATACTTGATTTTTGCATTGTCATTTTCGGCTCTTTTCACATACGGACTCACCTCACGCAATGGATCAATAATAACTACTTCACCATCACTCTCAATATAATATGCTCCTTGAGCCAAACAACCAGTATATATCTGTTCTATATTCATTCTACACTTTTTTATTTTTAAAATATCTCTTCACCTTTAAGGTACGAGATTTATTTAATTTAGGCTTCTTTTTGCTCTAGCCATTCTACTATTTTCATAAGCTACTTTTGCAGCCAATAATGAAATTTCATTTGGGTCGTCAAAGAAATCAACGGCTTCTTTCGTTTTTACGAATAAAAACTCTCGCTGCAATTCTTTGATTATACCCGTATTAAAAATGATATCTCGTGTGGGTCCTATTGCTCCTGCAATAAAAAATTGAAGTCCTCTTTCACGTATATCGTGTATGAGCTTTGATAGCATATCCGCTGCAGTAGCATCTATATAATTAATGGATTCAGCATTCAAAATAATACCTTTTAACTGAGGTCCCTTTGCTTTGATATGCTTTAATAACTGCTTTTTAAAATATGCTGAATTACCAAAGTACAATTGCGAATCAAATCGAACTATTAAAAGATCATTACGCACTACCACCTCATCTGCAAAACGAATCACATTTTTGTAATAGTCTGAGTTACCTATGTTACCAATCTCCACAAAGTGCGGTTTAGATGTTCTATACACCATCAACAATAAAGAACATAAAACCCCAATTAAAATTCCTTGCGTAATACCTACAAACAGCGTAATCAGAAATGTAATCAACATAACAAAAAACTCATCTTTACGGTTGAGCCATAAATGTTTAAAGTAGGCAATATCTATAAGTTTTACTACGGATACCATAATGATACTCGCCAAAATAGCATTGGGTAAATATTGAAACAAAGGAGTTAAGAACAATAATGTCAATACCACCAGAACAACACTGAAAATTGCGGACAAGTTGGTTTTAGTACCAGCTTCATAACTAATTGCCGATCTAGAAAAGCTTGCCGTTACCGGATAACCTTGAAAAAAAGAACCCACAATATTTGATGAACCAATAGCAATTAATTCTTGATTTGCATCTATGGTATCTTCACCTGTTTTATCTTCTATAGCTTTACCAATAGAAATTGCTTCTAAATAACCAACTAATGCCAAAGCAATGGCAATAGGCGCTAATTTTTCCATGTCTACAACATCAAATGAAGGCATAACAAAGGATGGAAATCCACTAGTAACTTCACCAACCAGCTTTATACCGTAAATATCTAATTGAAATAGATAAACAGCCAATATACCTAACACCACTATTATTAAAATTCCCGGTATATTTTTATTCCACTTTTTAAAACCTAAAAGAAGAACAATACCGACCAAACCAATACTAAAATCTACCCAATTGATTTCGCCTAGTTTATAAAAGATATTAAATATGGTCTCATAGATTTTATTACTTCCTGCCACGGAAATACCTAATAAATGCTTCAGCTGACTAAGCACTATTATTATTGCTGCAGCAGAGGTAAAGCCACTAATAACAGGTTTGGAAAGAAAATTAACTAGAAAACCCATACGAAGCACCCCTAGAATAAACTGAATTGCACCAACCATTAAGGTGAGCAAAACAACCATTGTAATATAGTTTTCTACACCTGTAATTGCCAAAGTTCCTAATCCTACAGCTACCAAAAGTGAATCCATAGCAACAGGACCAACGGCTATTTTTCTTGAGGTACCCAATAAGGCATATGTAAGTATAGGCAACAGAGAGGCATACAGCCCATGAACCGGTGGAAGACCAGCGATCATTGCATACGCCATACCTTGTGGTACCAATACGATACCCACGGTAAGACCAGCCAACAAATCTTTTATGAAGTAAGCTTTTTTATAGGTTGAAACCCATTCCAAAAAAGGGAAAATGTTTTTCACTTTGTAAATTTAATCAATTCAGAGGGCACTAATGCGAAATTAAAACGATAACATTAGGCATTCAAAAGCCTATTAAATTCCAAAGCTTTATCTACCCAAAAATCAAGATCATCTTCAGCATCAAATCCATCTGGACCAACGAATAGAAAACCGCGCAAGGGTTTGCCCGTAAAGTCCATTGGTCTGCTACCAGGTTTATTTAGTAGTTCTTCATAATTCAATTTACCCACCCTGACCATTAATTTATCTTCTTCGGTTTTCTTATCGAACATGATGCCCAAACACATTTTACCATTGACCATGAATGTGAGACCGCCCATCATTTTCTTCTCTTCAATCAAGCCTTTTCCTTTTAACCTTGGTCTTACCCTATCTGCCAAATACTCACTATATGCCATAACCTAGAAATCAAGTTCTTCCGGTTCAAGCTCATTGTATACTACTTCTTGCGTAACTGATTCTATATTTCCTTTATAGCTTTTACCACGAAGTTTGCCTACGGTATGCGCTTGCAATAATATATTGTTATTAGAGCTTAGCAGCCCTTTTAATTCCTTTTGAAAATCTGCGGATGAAGTTAGCCACTCCTCTTCCAAATCTTCAGAAAGCATTAAAGGCATTCTTGGCTCTTTCAGTTTTGGATTGTTATGAATTTTAGCCATCATACCATTACCTTTTGTGGTTACAATTGAGAATGAATTGATGATACCACCATGCTCAGGATGTATCCATTCAGACCACAAAGCAGCCAATGCTAATGGTTCATTATTTTTTCGGTGAATGAAAAACGGATAGGTATTATTATTAAAATGGTGATGCTCGTAAAATCCATCGACATAAAATACACAGCGCTTTTCATTGGCAGCATCTCTAAAAGAAGGTTTGTCAAAAATGGTTTCGACCCGAGCGTTCAAGGTACTGTTCCAAATTTTCTTTTGTTGTTCAACACTATTTACCCAATGCGGAATAAGACCCCAAGTAGCTACCATAGGGTAAAACGGATCTTCGTTTGTATAAATTAAAACCTCAGGATGCGAAAAACCCGATGCATGGTGAAGCGGTAAATCTGTCAACGGCCCCAATTTTTCAACGATTTCTTCAATCGCCTTTAAATCTTGACTTCTCTTTGCCCTTTTTAATTGCGCCTCTAAGCTGGTTTTTACATCATAACACATACACTACCCTTTAGTGATGAATTCTAAACTATACCGGTTTTAACGCTACAGCAAAAATTGCAGGCTCATCCTTTAATACCATAAAGCCTTCAGCTAAATCATCTTGTTCCACAGCATACGGATAGAATGTTATGGGCTCTATACAGACCATATTCGGTACCTCCGTCCAAAGCATAAAATGACTAAAACCTTCGGATGTTATTTGTAGCGATTTCTCATCTTGCAAAGTAATAACATCTGTATTTGGCACTTGTAATGCTCTACTACCAACTTCCATCACCTCTGGTATGGTAATGTTTTGTTCGCCGGCGGAAATAATAGCATTATTGCTATGCAACATAAATGCAGGGTGATACCCTAGCATAAAAGGCATGCCCTCTTCACCAGAAATTGAAAACGTAACCACCAACGAGTTGTCTATTAATTCAAAGGACTTTATAAACTCAAAATCGTAAGGCCAGCTCAGCTTCTCTACGGTAGATTTTTTAGGATACTTTGAATTTAAAACGGCTGTATTTGCTGTATATTTTTTAGAAAATACAGCTTTACTTGCTGAGCTTTCCATTAACTTATATTTCATTTCACGTAGCAGACCGTGCTGATCTTGAGTAGCGAAACCTTTAGGGGTTTTTACTTTAAAATCCGCCTCATTTGTTGGTCCGATCAACGGAAACATTTCAGTATCTACACTGCGCCACCCAGGGCTTCCCTTTTGGTGCATAAATTCATAACCAGAAACTTGGTAGCCTACCAATTCTCCCGCTTCAATTGTCACCTGTTGTTCACCTACTTTTAATGTTGTTATATTACTCATTTATCAATCTATAAATTAATAATGCTGTTCTTTTCGTTAATGCTTCAATAGTATTCAAATTCACTGTTTCTTCGGGAGTGTGAGCTGCATTACCCATAGTACCCAATCCGTCTAAGCAATCTACATACTCCGCCACAAAAGAAGTATCTGCCGCGCCTCTTTTACCCGGGTCGTATGCCAAAACCTCACCTTGTTTTAAATCTAAACTCACCTTGTTCAGTTTTGTCAGTAACGCCTTATTACCTTCTGTTGGTTGCATGGCAGGGTAACTATCTTTGAAAGTTACTGTTGCAGATGTATGTGGTAAGTTATTTGCCACTATGGCCCGCATGTTTTCTCGAGCGCGTTCTTTTTGTTCTTCGGATATAAAACGTAATCCTCCACGGACTTCTGCTTTTTGCGCCACTACATTAGTCTTGCCAAAAACAGTTCCCTTACTGGTCATTTCATCGAATTCCACAAAAGTACCACCAACTAAAGTACCCGGATTAAAAGTCAATAAATCTTCGCCCTTTACATCTGTATAAAATCCGTTCAAGATTCTAGACATTTCAAAAATGGCTCCTGCACCTGTGTCTTCACTAAAGATACCAGATGAGTGCGCTCTCTTGCCCTCTACTTCAACTTTCCACCCTGAAGAACCTCTTCTTGCAACAGTTGCATAATTGAACCCGGTAGAGTTTTCAAAACCTAAACCTATGTCACTTCTTTTGGCAGCTTCAATTAAGTCATGTCTACTTTTTTCTAACGGACTACCTGTGCTTTCTTCATCACCCGTAAAGGCAACAATAATTTGAGCATCATTTAGCAATCCGTTTTGTTGTAATGCTTTTAGCGCATACAGCACTATAACATCGCCACCCTTCATATCATTACCACCTGGTGCATGTGCGATAGAATCGTTCACCATTTCAAAAGTTTGAAACGGACTATCTTCCTCAAAAACCGTATCAAGATGACCAATTAGTAATAACTTCTTGCCTTTGGTGCCTTTAATTTCTGCAAATAAATGACCTGCCCTATTCATTTCTTCGGGCATAGGTATCCAAGTACTTTCAAAACCTATATCTGTGAACGCAGTAGCAAATTCTTGTCCTACCATCTCAACACCTTTAAGATTTAAGGTACCGCTATTGATGTTTACGACTTTTTCTAAAAATGAAATTGCCTCGGCATTATTTTGCTCGATAGATTTAACAACCTTCTTCTCGTTTTTTGAAAGTTTCTGTGCATTGACACCTGTCAATAAAAACACAGCAATTAGAGTACATAGTAATTTATGATGCATGTGGACTGTTTTACATCAAATTTACCAAAAAGGGGTCTAATCGAAGATTAATTACGAAATAAGCTATTGAAAAAATTACTCGAATCGAATAGCTTTCACTGGTGTAATTCTAGTAATAATGTATGATGGGATCAAAAGCATCAATAAACAAAGAAGCAACACTCCCGCATTTAAAAGAAGAATAGTCCACAAATCTATACTTACAGGTATGTACTCAATGTAGTATTCTTTCGGGTTAGGAAATTTGAATACACGAAACTTATCTTGTATAAAAATAACACCCAGACCAATAAGATTACCCCAGAACAACCCAACTGCAATAAGGTAGGCTGCATTGTACAAAAACACCTTTCTAATACTCCAATTGTTACTGCCCAACGCCTTTAGAATACCGATCATTGGAGTCCGTTCTAATATTAAAACCAATAATGCGGTAATCATATTTATACCACCAACAATGATCATGATACCAATTATGAGTGCAATATTAAAATCGAACAAGCCTATCCATTCAAAGATTTTATAGTACTTGTCTTTTATGGTTTTGGTATCTAAACTGGCTACTGTTTCACCATAGATTTCATTCGCTTTTTGATCAATTTCATCAAAACTATTTAGGAAGATTTCAAAATTACCCACTTCGGTATCTTTCCATTTATTCATGCGCTGTATATGGCGTATGTCTGTAAAAATATAGAGTCCGTCAATTTCTTCAAATCCGCTATCATAGATTCCGGTAATGGTAAACTTTCTTTGGTTAGGTATTTTATCGGCTGCATCATCCCGCAAGAAAAAGGTAAAGAAAGAATCCCCCACTTTTAAGTTCAACCGATTTGCCATTATTCTCGAAATAAGCACATCAGAATTCAACTCCCCTGAATAATCAGGTAAAACGCCATCAATTAAAAATTCATCAAACGGCTCCCAATTATATTCTTTGCCCACACCCTTGGCAATAATACCTTCAAAGGTTTCTTCAGTACGGATAATACCAGCCTTAGTTGCCACAGCTTGTATATGCACAATACCATCTACCATATTGAAGTCCGGATAAAACTCTTGCTCCGTACTCACCGGCACGACAGAAACTTCCGAATTATTATTGTCGTAATTATAGATTTGAACGTGACCGTTAAAAGCAGTTACTTTTTCACGTATTTTCTCTTTTAAACCGCCTCCTGTAGCAATGGCTACCAACATCATGATAACCCCTATTGCAATTGCTGCAATGGCTATTTTTATTATTGGTGCAGATATGCTAATTTTATGCTCCTTACCCTTTATAAGCCGTTTGGCGATAAAATATTCTAGATTCAAATGATGTTATTTTTATCCAATTTCAAAAGTACAGTTTTATTATGGTTTTTGGTATTGGCTACCTGCGGAAACGAAACCAAAGAACAAGCCATTACCACATCAGCAACCGATGAACCTCAAATAGAACAAGAAGCAAAAGAAATTGTAGTCGCGGCTAATCGTACAGAGGCATATATTCCCCTTTTAAAAGGAAAAAAAATAGCTGTTGTAGCTAACCAGACCAGTGTTATTTTCAAACCAGATGGACATACACATTTGGTAGATAGTCTTCTTTCTTTAAATGTAGATATTAAACACGTATTTGCCCCAGAACACGGATTTAGAGGGAATTTTGATGCAGGTGAGCACGTGAACAATAGTAAGGACATTAAAACAGGACTGGATTTAATATCATTACATGGTAAAAACAGAAAACCAAGTCAAGAGCAATTAGAAGGTTTAGATTTAGTTGTATTCGATATACAAGATGTAGGCGTTCGCTTTTATACCTATATATCTACCATGCAATTGGTGATGGAAGCTTGTGCGGAAAAAGGAATTCCTGTTCTAGTTTTGGACCGCCCTAACCCGAATGGACATTATGTAGACGGACCAACCATGGAAGCTGCAAATACCTCTTTTCTTGGGATGACGGAAATTCCGTTAATATACGGAATGACTATTGGTGAATATGCAAACATGATTAATGAAGAAAATTGGTTAGAAGGTGATAAGAAAGCGGACTTAACTGTGATACCTTTAGAAAACTGGACACATGAAAGTTTCTATAGCTTACCAATTAGGCCTTCTCCTAATTTACCAAATGACACTTCTATTACGCTATACCCTAGTTTAGGAATGTTTGAAGGCACTAATATTAATGCCGGTCGTGGAACGGAGTTTCAGTTTCAACGCTACGGAGCTTCATTTTTAGATTCAAAAATGTATAATTTCACCTATACTCCAAAGCCAAATTTCGGTTCTAAATATCCAAAGGAAGATGGAAAATTATGCTACGGTAAAGACTTATCTAAAGCTGAGCGTATGAACGAGGTTACTATGGATTATATTATTGATGCCTATACCAATTGCGTAGATAAAAGTAAATTCTTTCTAACTAGCGGATTCACCAAACACGCTGGTAACGATAGACTTCAAAAACAAATTGAAGCCGGTGCAACCAATGCCGAAATAAAAGTGACTTGGCAAGATGACATTATAAAGTTTAAAAAGATAAGAGCAAAGTATCTACTTTACTAAAGGCTGTTCACTTACAATTTCTGTAAGGTCACTACCATCGGTTGTTGGTTTTCTATAGCCCACAAAAGGATATTTCAACAACGAGCTAATTTGTCCATTTGCAACCTCATCTGGGAAAGTGTCCACACCATAAACGATTTTCTCTCTATCTAAATGCATGTAGGTGCCGAATAAACGATCCCACCAAGAAAATATGTTTCCGTAATTACTATCTGTATATGGCAATACATAGTGATGGTGCACTTTATGCATATCTGGTGAAATCAGCACCCAACTTAAAGCTTTGTCTACACTCTTTGGCAATTTAATGTTGGCATGATTAAATTGAGACAATACTACCGAAAGACTTTGGTACAACATAATTATACCTACAGGAGCACCAACTACAAAAACCCCCACCAAAGTAAAAATATATCGAATTAAACTTTCTAAAGGGTGGTGTCTATTCGCAGTAGTCGTATCTACATTATGATCCGTATGGTGTACCAAATGAACCATCCACAAAGGTTTTACACGGTGCTCCACCAGATGAGCCAAATAGGCTCCTATTAAATCCAACAAAGCAACACCTAAAAATACATACGCCCACAAAGGCATTTCTGGTAACCAATTAATAATTCCGAAATCATTGGCAACTGCCCAATCAGAAGTTTTTAATAATAAAAATGCTAGTGGAAAATTGATAACTATTGTAGTAAGTGTAAAAAAGAAGTTAGGCAGCGAATGCTTCCATTTGTTATAGCTTCCATTAAATAAGGGCACAATACCTTCTAGTATCCAAAAAAAAGTAATCCCACCAACTAAAATAAGTGACCTATGCGCTGCAGGGATTGATTCGAAATATGCTATAAGTTGTTCCATGAATTAAATATGTACTTTAAGTTATAAAAATGCGACACAGGACTTCAATACAAAATTAAAGTATCAACAATTAAATATGTAAATTCTGACAAATTCGCAAACAAACACTCAATATAATAAACTTTTATCGATTTTAATCTGAAAACAATTAAATTTCAAAAACACCTAACTTAAAATTTATGTATTAAATAAGTCCTAAAACTCTCAAATTACGGGAAGGTTATCAGTTACTATGAGATAGTAGGATATTAATCTGGCATTTGATTCCTCTTACTTCAATGTTGCTCCTGTTTATAATACATTCTTGGATTTTCTTCCTTTAAAGATTCTAACTCAATCTTTGCTGAATAGAACGCTATTAATATTACAAGAACAAAAATTGATAATTGAATAAACTTAAGTGGCTTGTCCTGTTCTTTAAAAATCAAAACTAAATTCCATACTAATAGCATAACAACAATTACAAATAAAATAGTGTCTAAAAATGGATTCATTCCTGAAAACAAAGTCAGATGGAATGCAATATATAATCCTATTAAAATGGAAAGGAATATTGATTTAAGAAATTTAAGATTCATGCAATCATTTTAACACTTCATACATTATCTACCGTTCACCATATATACCAACAGTTTCAATACCAGATTCAGAAAATTTTAAAAGCTCAGGTGTTAATGGATAAGCCGATTGTTCATATTCATCTATTACTACTTGACCTATGCGTTGAGAGAAGAATTCAAAATCATTTTCTGAAAATAGATAGCAAAAATTTCGCACGGGAATTACAGCATAATATGGAAAGCTAAAGTCTTTTAGAATCCTCTCTTTCATTGAAGGAGCCAACAAAAGTGCAGCTTTCAAATTAGTATTTTCAGGCGATTCTAGCATTCCTAATTTTCTACCCTTTATAGTATCATATACTATTTTAGTTCCTGATAGTATTCTATCTCCATTTTGCTGAGCTTGTTTGATTAAAATATTCTCAGAAATATTCCATTTTTTCAAGTCCTCTTTTTTTGCCCAAATAAACATGTCATTTGCCCTGTAAGTAAATATTCTATTAGCTCTTTTAGTCAAGACAAAGTTTATAAAATCTTTGTAATCGTAATCCGAAGTAAATAGTGAAACATAAATATGGTCTTTAACCTCATTCCAATCACTCGGTATTTCCAAATTATAACCAAGAATTGTTTTAACAAAGTTTTCAATAACTGCTTTATCCTTCTCCTCTTTATAAATTAACTTGATGTTATCCAAACTTATTTTTAAAGTAATATCTCCCTTAGAAATATAAATAAGTTCATTATCGTCTATAGAATCAATTTTGAAGCCTTGTTTTTCAATTTGAATTTTAAATTCATCTAAAACAAAATCTCTTTTATGATTTCCGAATCCAAAAAAACTCTTTAGTATGTTCAAGAATCAATAAGTATATAAAGGTTTGTACAAGCCTACTTCTCCCAATCTAGTTAATTTTCAAATTAACTAATAATAATAATAATATTTTAACTCTATGTTACTAATAATGCTGAAAAATTCCCAACAGTAATTATAATTAATGTTTTATCAAACTAAATTAAAAGCCCAAAAAGCCAATCTATTCCAACTCAAAAACAACATTTCTCTCTTTATTCTTCTTATACATAGTCTTAGGACCAATTTCTATGTTTGCAGTTGAGCTATAGGTTTTATTGTTTGGATTTAGCATATAGTCGAGTTGATGTTCGATCATCTTTTCAAAAGGAAGTAGAAAGTCTGTAGTATCGCATTGCTCTACCCCACCCATATTCAATAAATTTAAGACTGTATATACCGACTCGATAGTACTAAGACAAAGTGCTTTGGGTTGCTGCTTGATAATAAATTTAGATGCTATGCTATTATCAAAACTTACTCTATTCAACTTTTGCAAATTCGTACTTAGCTTGATCATTTTACGGGCGCAAGGCCAGGTACCATCTAGAATGAAGAAATTGGCACCATTCTCCATAAAAGATTTTATATCAGAAGCATTTCTTTTAGAAAGATTAAAACTTCTTTTACCTGGGTAGAGTAAGAAAGAGTTTTTCTCAGCCGTCAATATTTCATTTACACGCTCATTATTACTAAAATCGACACCAACTATAATTTCTGAATTTTCAAGCTGAAGATTCGTCATGCACCCTGTTCCATTCTTTTCTTTCTTATACTCTTTTGGATGCATGAGTATAATACAACGTGTTTTAGTCTTAATAGTACTAATGTGTTTACAAATACAGGTGCTCGATGGCCGCATGCATTTGTAACATTGTACTCTTGGATTATTATTTTGGGTTTGCAATATAAATGTCTTTTTATTTCCCTATTTACTTTATCAACTTCTTCATTTCTTCCACAATATTAAAAGCAGCAGGGCAAATAGCTACGTTTTTAAGGGTAAGGTTACTTATTTGCTGAAACTTCTTTCTATCGGTATGCGGAAACTCGCGACATGCTTTTGGGCGAACGTCATAAATAGAACAGTAATTATCGGCTCCTAGAAAAGTACAGGGCGTTTGCTGCAAAACATAATCGTTCTCTTCATCAATGCGTAAGTAAGTTTCAATGAATTTCTGTGGTTTCATTCTAAACGACTTAGATATACGTTCCACATCTGCATTTGTAAATAAAGGTCCCGTGGTTTTACAACAATTGGCACAGATAAGACAATCGGTTCGTTCAAATTCCGCCTCATGAAGTTCTTGCATGATATAGTCCAGATTCTTTGGCGGCTTCTTCCGTAGCTTGACAAAGAACTTTTTATTCTCGGTATATTTTTCTTTTGCCTTTTGCGGCAGTTCACGTAAAACCTCTTCCATGTTCGAAATTAATTCTCCAAAACTAGCGAAGTAGCACCAAAAATTGAGACTTTTGTAACTAGAAATATAAGAATTTTGAACAAGGACATTTTAGGAACGGCACTTTTAGATTATCAGAACGGTAACTATACCGAAGATATTACCACATATTCATCTCTGCTTGAAGATGATGTTTTACCGTTACCCTATATGTTCAGGGGTTTTAAAGAAATGCCAGAGCTAGAGCAAAAGGCTTTACAATTATGCAAAGGCAAAGTGCTAGATGTTGGTTGTGGTGCCGGTAGCCATGGACTGTATTTACAAGAAAAAGGTTTTCAGGTCATTGGGCTAGATGCATCTAAAGGCGCAATTGAAGTCAGTACACTTCGCGGATTAAAAAACACTACACACTCCGAGATCCTAAAATATGAAGGAGAACAATTCGATACCATTCTAATCTTAATGAACGGCATCGGTTTGGCAGGCACGCTAGACGGATTGGAACCTTTCTTTACTAAATTGAAATCGCTTTTAAAAGACGGCGGACAAATTCTACTAGATTCCAGCGACATTATTTACATGTTCGAAGATGATGAAGATGGTGGCTACTGGATTCCCGATAACGTTAATTACTACGGCGAAGTAAGCTTTGAAATGGAATATAAAAAAGAGAAAAGTGAATCTTTCCCATGGTTATATGTAGACTACAATACTCTACAAAGAGCGGCAAATTATAGTAATTTAACATGTGAACTTGTAATGGAAGGCGAACATTACGACTATTTAGCAAGATTGACACATATGAAGTAATAGCGACCCATTTTTTTCGTTATCCTATTTGTACAAAACGATTTTATGAATAAGTTCAAAAGTTTACTGCTCATTTTTATTGTAGCATTTGCCGTTTCATGCTCTAAAAATTCTTCTGATGATGATAGCTCAGAAGCTAAAGTTGACAAGGCTGCTAACTTACTGGCAACAGGAGATTCTGCAAAAGATATTCTTTCTAACGACACCTATGACAAACTTTTAATTGAAATAGCATACGTTACTGGTTTTAAACCAACTGAAGCTGCTATGGCAGATTTTACGGAATATTTACAAGAACATACATTCAAAGAAGATATAGAGATTGTATATAACGAATTATCTAGTCCGTCAGAAGACGAACTTACTTTACAAGAAATTGCAGATTTAGAAACCTCTAATAGAACAGCCTTTAATACCGGAAGCACATTGGCTATCTATATTTACTTTGCAGATGCACCGGCAGAAGGTGATGATTTAGAAGGCGGTCTTGTAACCTTAGGTGCTGTTTACCGCAATACTTCTATGGTTATACATGAAGCTACCGTAAGAGATTTAGCAAGTTTAAGTTCTTCTATTAGTGAAGCAGATGTAGAAACCACAACCTTAAACCATGAATTCGGTCACCTATTCGGCTTAGTCAATTTAGGTACTGATATGGTAAATGACCACGAGTCTGAATCTGAAAATGAAGACGGTCAGCTAGTTCCTGATAACCATTGCAATCAAGCTGTTTGCCTAATGCGCGCAGAATTACAATTTGGTGGATCATCAGGCAAATCTTTACAACCAAGTACTCTTGCGCAATATGAAGACGGTGTAAAATCTGGTTGTAGGTTATCCGGCACAACTGTTTTAAGCCTACTACAACAGCATACCGCTAAAACTACGAATACAGTACCGTTAGATGCAGAATGTTTATTGGATATTCAGGCTAACGGAGGACGTTAATTCGGTATAGAATATTTTAAGGTATATTCAAATACTTATGCGTTTGCAATGACACTTTCCATTTTGGATTGTTCATTACATAATCAACGATCATTGGTACAACCTTATCCCTAACACTCCACTCTGGCTGTAGGTATAAAATGCAATTCGCATTGGTTTTCGCCGCTTGCTCTTCGGCAAAAATCAAATCATGCTTATTATACACAATAACTTTAAGTTCATGAGCTTCGTCGTAAATACGACCTTCAGGTAATTTATTTTTCTTTGGCGATAGACAGATCCAATCCCATTCGCCAGAAAGCGTGTAGGCTCCAGAAGTTTCTATATGGGTTTTTAGACCTTTATCCTTTAATGCTTTTGTGATCGGGTTCATATCCCACATTAAAGGTTCCCCACCGGTAATAACAATAGTATCAGAATACTTTGCTGCATTATCAACAATTTGTTCGATGGCAGTAGGCGGATGCGTTTCTGCATTCCAGCTCTCTTTTACATCGCACCAATGGCAACCAACATCACACCCACCAACACGAATAAAGTAAGCTGCAGTTCCTTTATGAAAGCCTTCACCCTGTATAGTGTAAAATTCTTCCATTAATGGTAAATACACCCCTTTATTCACTTTTTCAAGTACCTCCTCATTTTTCATTCGGCAAAGATACGTTTTAGTTGACAAATTCTATTAGAAGCACACATCTGTAAATTCTGTACTCAGGCACGTACTGTTCGCACATTAAATGTTAAAAAGTCGTGATATTTAAGGCTGCTGTAGTCTTTTGGTTTGCTGAAAAATGCCCTATTTTTATCGAAAATATAAATAATGGCCGGTACCGAAGATTTTTTTGACCATATAGAAAAAGGATATTCCACAAAAGGAGACTACATAAATATGGGTGCAGCAATGCTTAACGGCGAAGCTGTTAAAGATGCTTTTGTAAAAATTCCGTTGAAAACATTAAATAGACACGGGCTTATTGCAGGTGCTACGGGTACTGGTAAAACAAAGACGCTACAGGTTTTAGCAGAAAATTTATCCGACAAGGGTATTCCTGTAATGTTGATGGATTTAAAAGGGGATTTAAGTGGATTGGCACAACCTAGTCCCGGTCACGCAAAAATTGATGAACGCCATGCTAAAATAGGCTTCCCTTTTGAAGCAAGTAGTTTCCCCGTAGAAATACTTTCTTTATCTGAGCAAGACGGAGTAAAATTGAGAGCTACGGTTTCTGAATTCGGCCCTGTTTTATTATCACGTATTCTTGATCTTTCTGACACGCAATCCGGTATTGTCTCTGTAGTATTCAAATACTGCGATGACCAAAAAATGCCATTGCTAGATTTAAAAGATTTCAAGAAAGTATTACAATACGCTACCGGAGCAGGGAAAGCGGATTTCACCAAAGAATATGGTAGGATCTCAACAAGCTCTACCGGTGCCATACTTAGAAAAATTATTGAGTTGGAACAGCAAGGTGCCGAGCTGTTCTTTGGAGAAAAATCTTTTGATGTAAACGACCTAACCCGTATTAACGAAGAAGGCAAAGGGTATATCAATATTTTAAGATTGACCGATATTCAAGACAGACCAAAGTTGTTCTCGACATTTATGTTGAGTCTTCTAGCAGAAATATACGATACCTTCCCAGAGCAGGGAGATAGTGACAAACCAGAATTGATTCTTTTTATAGATGAGGCGCATCTTATCTTCAAAGAAGCTTCAAAAGCATTGTTGGATCAAATAGAAAGTATTGTTAAACTGATACGTTCAAAAGGTATTGGTTTGTATTTTGTAACCCAAAACCCTACAGATGTACCAAACGATGTACTATCTCAGTTAGGTTTAAAAGTACAACATGCGTTAAGGGCATTTACCGCTAGAGATAGAAAAGCGATCAAATTGACCGCAGAAAACTATCCGGAGTCAGCGTATTATGACACCAAAGAGGTACTTACATCTTTAGGTATTGGTGAAGCTTTAATTTCTGCCCTAGATGAAAAAGGTAGACCAACACCACTTGCGGCGACCTTGTTGCGAGCACCTATGAGCCGTATGGATGTGTTGACCAAAAAAGAATTGGCAGAAGTTATTGATAGTTCTTCATTGGTTAAAAAATATGGTGAGATCATCGATAGAGAAAGTGCTTATGAAATCTTGAACGAAAAGATTGAAAAAGCAGAAAAGTTAGCGGAAAAAGAAAAGAATAAACCGGCTGCTAGAAAAACATCAAGTAGAACTAGCACAAGGCAAAATCCGGTAATAAAAGTATTAACGAGTGCTACTTTTATTAGAGGCGTACTTGGAGTGTTGAAAAAAGTGATGAGATAAGATATGAGATTAAAATATACCCTTTTATTGATTTTATGTTGCGCACTTCTTATTAATTGTGCGGGTGAAACAAATACGGATTTTGTAATTTCCGGTGATAAGGTGGGCAAATTATCCAAAGAAAGTTTAGCCCGAGATGTAGAATTGATTTTTGAAAAAGATTCTGTGGTTCAAGATACCGTGAAACTTAAAATTGGTAGTGGAGCCAGTAAAATTAGAATCTTTGAAAGAGGTGCCGGCGCTTTACTATTAACCCTTACCCCTAATAACGATAGCATTGCCACCATACAGAATGTATTAATCAATGATGAAAGATTTAAGACGGACAAGGGTATTTCAAAACTGAGCACATTTAAGGAGATAAGAGAAAACTATCCCATTAAAAAAATCATTACATCCATTAACAACGTAGTGGTGTTACTAAAGGACAGCGACCTCTATTTTACCATAGACAAAAAAGAATTGCCAGAAAGTCTAAGGTATAATGCCAATAGCAATATTGAAGAAGTTCAAATACCAGATGCAGCAAAAGTGAAATACATGATGGTAGGTTGGGATTGATTTCTCTTTAACATTTCAGGTGAATTATCTGAAGAATATTTTCTTTTTACATTTTAAATTTTAGCAAGTGCCTGTATTTCTTCAAAAACTCATCCCTAAGTTAGTTGGGTACTATCTTAATTTTCTTGTATGGTTTTCGCCTAAGAAAGCTGCAAAAAAAGCTTTTCTAGTATTTATAAAGGTTAGAAAAGGTCGTGTACTACCTAACCAAAAAACGTTTTTGGATAATGCCAAATTTGAGGTGTTATCAATGGATAAAAATGATATTCAAATATACAACTGGCCCGGAAAAAAAGATACCGTATTACTTGTACATGGCTGGGAAAGCAATACCTGGCGTTGGCATAAACTCATAGAAAAATTACAAAATGCAGATTATAATATTATAGCATTTGATGCCCCTGCACACGGGTATTCCTCAGGTGGCAACCTTCATGTACCGCTATATGCCGATACCGTGCAACAAGTATTAACCAAATACAGACCAACTACTGTTATTGGGCATTCCATGGGTGGCATGACCGTTTTATACAATGAGTCTTTACACCCTAACAAAACCATTGAAAAAATAGTTACCATTGGTTCTCCCTCAGAATTTCATGAGATACTAGCGCATTACAAAAAGCTGTTAGGCTTCAACGATAAGGTTTTAAAAGCATTAAAAGACTTAGTTTACAACAAATTCCAATTTACGGTAGAAGAATTTTCAAGTTCCAAATTTGTAGAAAATAACTCCAAAAAAGGGCTACTCTTTCATGACAAGTTAGATATGATCGCTCCGTATCACGCCTCCGTAGATGTTCATAAGCATTGGAAAGGAAGTGAATTGGTAAGTACGGAAGGCTTAGGGCATTCTATGCACCAAGATGGAGTAAACGAAAAGATTGTTTCTTTCTTAGAAGGATAATTTCTGATTGTATATAGCACACCCAAAAGTCACTTTTTATTTAATTTTAAAACAAAAATGGCAAAGTCAAACAACATACCTCAAATAAAAAATGAGGAACAGTACGAAGCATTAGTAGACAAAGGTTACAGTAAAGAAAAAGCTGCACGTATTGCAAATACTAAGGATGCCGGAAAGAAAGGTGGTAAAGCTTCCACTTATGAAGAAAGAACTAAAAAAGAGCTTTATGACCAAGCGAAAGAAATTGGTATTGACGGACGTTCCAAAATGAGCAAAAAAGAGTTAATTTCAGCCTTAAGAAATAACTGATTATGCAAAACGTAACACCTTTCCACATTGCCATTCCCGTTCATAACTTAGAGGAATGCAGAACTTTTTATAGAGATATCTTGAATTGCGAAGAAGGTCGTAGTAGCGACCATTGGGTTGATTTCAATTTATTCGGTCATCAATTAGTGATCCATTACAAACCTAAATCTGAATCAGAAAGTGTACACCACAACCCCGTTGATGGTCATGATGTACCAGTGCCACATTACGGAGTAGTTTTACCTTGGGATACCTTTCAAAGTTTTTCAGAAGAATTAAAATCCAAAGGCGTGAAATTTGTCATTGAGCCTTATGTGCGTTTTGAAGGTAAAGTTGGCGAACAAGCTACCATGTTTTTCTATGACCCGGCAGATAATGCTTTAGAATTCAAAGCTTTTAAAGATATGGGACAGTTGTTTGCGAAGTGATTAGGCTCTACACTTTAAATGTAAAAACCATCAACAAAAATGTATACTGATGGTTTTTAACTAAGTTAATTTCTATTTAAACTACAATTACTGCGACCAAGAAGTCGGTACTCTATCCCAACGGTGCTTTTTTAATTCTTCATACAGTTCATTAGATAATAAATGACCATCACTTGTAGCGGTATTTGCCAATACATTACGTTGCTTACGCATACCCGGTATGGTAGTACCCACATTATCGTTCATTAGTATAAAACGAAGTGCCATTTCCGCCATAGTCATACCTTCAGGTATCAAAGGACGTAAAGCATCTGCATGCTCTACCGATGAAATTAGATTCTCTGGCACAAAATAAGTCCCACGCCAATCGCCTTCAGGGAACGTAGTTTCTTTCGTCATTGTACCGGTCAATGTACCCTCATCAAAAGGTACACGTGCTATAGTTGCAATATCTAGCTCTTTACAGAGCGGAAACAAGGTATCTATTGGCGCCTGATCGAATATGTTGTAAATGACTTGTACAGCATCTAGCAGTCCTGTTTTTAGAGCTTTTATTCCATTTTCTGGCTCCCAACGATTCATACTAATACCCATTGCAGCTACTTTACCTGAAGTCTTTAAATCTTCAATAGCACGTTGCCATTCTTCTCTGCCGCTCCAAACATCATCCCAGGTATGAAATTGCATAAGATCAATTTGCTCCAGCCCTAAATTCTTTAAAGTCTTATGGGTGTATTCCATAATATGTTCTGTAGGATAAGAATCCTCAAAAGCATATTCAGGTTTTGCTGGCCATTGGAAGTTTTTTGGTGGAATTTTACTTGCTGTATATATTTTCTTAGAAGGATGTCTTTTTACCAACTCTCCAAGCAACTCCTCACTATGACCTTCTCCGTAACCCCAAGCGGTATCAAAAAAATTAACTCCGTTTTCGACTGCCAAGTCCAACGATTTTGCAGATTGGACATCGTCACTTGCCGTCCAACCAGCCATTCCCCACATTCCATATCCAACTTCACTTACTTGCCAATCTGTACGACCAAATCTTCTGTATTTCATTAAATCTTTATTCTAAAATTATTATACATATTTTAAAAATCAACAAGCATCATTGCATACTAAGATGTTTCTCGATACTAATTTTTCGTGCCTCAAAATTCACTCGAAGTGACATTGATATTTTTAAAACCACTACTCCTACTTATACCTCCAACTTGTTAAATCTGCCCCTTTGGGTGCACTTTTTTCTATACGTTCCATAATCTTTGGTACATACATGGTATTATATCTTAAGCGAGTAATTGCATTTGGTTGGTCTGGATCGCCGTTCCAACAATGTTCGTCCCTATCTCCATATTTCACCTCACCTTCATAATAAGGATCTGTAGTATTCTCCAAGAAATCTTCCATTAGGTAAACTGCATTATTAAGGTAGTAGTTATCCATATCTCCACAATAGATATGAATTTTACCTTTTAGATGATCACCTAACTTATCCCAGTCGCGTTCTAGAATATATCTTAAATCGAAATTCTCTTTCCAGTATTCAGCCACCTCCTGGTCAATATCACCTGTCTTTTTATCCCAAATCCTCTCTGGGTACCCATCTTCGGCTTGTGGCGAATAAGTAGCTTCCCAAATATCCCATTGTTGTCCTGATCTAGACTTATCTCCCAATACCAATTCCAAATGATTTCCTTGTTTCAGGGTAGATTGAATTTGACCTAGGTAATTACGATGCGATGGCACTTCTAATGTTTTATGTGCGCTCTTATAGAAGTAGGCATTTTCATCTTCATATATATTCGTTAAAGTATATGCTCTAAAATCTATGGGGTCTGGGCATGCCGCAAAGCAACCATTGTACTCATCTGGGTATTTTACCTGAACAGCCAAAGCTTCCCAACCACCAGTTGAACCGCCATAAAGAAAACGAGACCACCCCTCTCCCATTCCTCTGAATTGTTTTTCTATTTCAGGAATCAATTCATAGGTAATAGCATCGCCATATGGACCTTGACTTGCAGAATTCACCGCATAAGAATCATCATAATATGGGGTTGGATGTTGAATCTGCAGCACTATGAATCTTGGAAAATCTGGCTCATTCCAACGCTTATAAAAATCGTAAGCTTCTTGTTGTTGTATAATATTATAGCCTTCTAAACTAAATCTTTCAGAATACTCTGGTTTCATATTAGGATCTGGAGGCGTAGTTCTGAATCCGCCAAAATCTGAAGGAAAATGACCGTGAAAAACCATCAGCGGATACTTAGCTTCCGGATGTTCTTCAAATCCTTTTGGCAGCAATACATGCGCTCCTAAGAAAATATCACGTCCCCAAAACTCAGAAAGCTTTTCTGACTTCACTTTTACATGCTTAATCCACTTAGTATCTTCTGGTTCTTCAATTGGCGCAATTACCTGATCTAAATCCACCGATACATTTTCAAATCCGTTGCCGGCAACTCTTATTTTAAATGGTTTGCTATATAAATTGCCTGGTGATTTATTCCATTGCTGTCCCTCGCCATTATCCATAGGTAGCTTTACTTTATGACCGGTAGACAAATTAAAAGTTTCATAAACATTCAAAAGTGCTTGTACATTATACTCCCCCGGCGGAACATCTTTTAAGCTCTCGTACGGATAACCAAAAACTGTCTCATCAAAAGTTATGACTGAATCCTTAGCCCAGTTCTCCACATTCACTCCAAATATCAGTTGCGTATTGAGTCCGTCATTAATCTGAAACCGAGGCTCATTACTATCATCTGTAGAAAGCATAAGCAGCAAACGACCATCTTTAGCCAAGGAATCTAACTCAGCTGAATAACTAACCTTTATTGAAAATTTATGCTCTAATTTAGGAGGTTCCGTACATCCTATTACAAAAGCAACGACCACTAGTATCAAAAGAATTTTTCTCATAAGGATAAATGTTTCACAAAAGGTACAGCATTCTCAATTCACATCAAATACCAAGACTAACATTTCACCGTTTTATATACATGTCCCATTTATTTGACAGGATAAATCCTTTATTATGAAAAAATTACTATACACTTTATTCATAGGAATTTCAATAACCGTACTGGCAAGTTGTGATTATGATGACAGTAATGACATAGACATTCTAGTACCAAATGATACTACCGAAACCGGAATAACTATCAAGAAATTACCGGCATAAAAAAAGCCTCACAATACTATTGCAAGGCTCATTTATAAATTTCTATAGAAATTAGTTTCTACTTCTATGTCTCTCACGAGCCAACAATGTATTTTTCAATAGCATTGCAATGGTCATAGGACCAACCCCTCCAGGAACGGGAGTAATGTATGATGCTTTTTTACTGATATTTTCAAAGTCAACATCACCCGTAATGTAGTATCCTTTTTCTTTGGTCTCATCTGGTACTCTAGTAATACCCACATCAATTACAACGGCATCGTCTTTTACCATTTCCGCCTTTAAGAATTTAGGAACTCCTAATGCTGAAATTACAATATCTGCCTGTGAGATAATCTGTGTAATGTTTTTTGTATGACTATGAGTAAGGGTTACGGTAGAGTTACCTGGCCATCCTTTTCTACCCATTAAAATACTCATTGGTCTACCTACAATATGGCTACGACCAATAACTACGGTATGCTTACCTTTTGTATCTACTTTGTAGCGTTCCAATAATTCAAGAATACCGAACGGAGTAGCAGGTATGAACGTACTCATGTCCAAAGCCATTTTACCAAAGTTTGTAGGGTGGAATCCGTCTACATCCTTATCCGGATCTACGGCCATAATTACCTTTTGGGTATCTATCTGCTCAGGTAAGGGTAATTGAACAATAAAACCATCAATATCATCATCAACGTTCAATTCTTTGATCTTGTTCAATAATTCTTGCTCAGAAGTAGTACTTGGCATTTGTATTAAGGTAGATTCAAAACCAATACGCTCGCAAGAACGAACTTTACTACCTACGTAGGTTAAACTAGCCCCATCACTACCAACGATAATTGCTGCTAAATGTGGTACTTTTTCACCTCGTTCTTTCATCTTGGCTACCTCAGCCTTGATTTCCTCTTTAATTTCGTTGGATACTTTTTTACCATCCAATAATTCCATATCCGCTTCTCTTTAAGTTGTGTTGTTAGGTTGTGTATTTCGGTATTTATTTCATTCCTTTCATGGCGCCCATCATCTGCATCATCTTCTTACCGCCACCGCCTTGCATCATTTTCATCATCTTGCTCATTTGATCAAACTGCTTCAACAACTGATTGATTTCTTGAACTTCTCTACCAGAACCTTTTGCAATACGTTTTTTTCTACTTGCATTTAATTTAGATGGTGTAGAACGTTCTTCTGGAGTCATAGAATATATAATAGCTTCAATATGCTTGAAAGCATCATCATCAATATCCAAACCTTTTAAGGCTTTTCCCGCTCCAGGAATCATCCCCATAAGGTCTTTCATATTACCCATCTTCTTGATTTGCTGAATTTGGCTCAGAAAATCATCGAATCCGAATTTATTCTTGGCAATCTTCTTTTGGATCTTTCTAGCCTCCTCTTCATCAAACTGTTCTTGAGCCCTTTCTACAAGTGATATCACATCACCCATACCCAAGATACGGTCTGCCATACGTGATGGATAGAAAACATCAATAGCTTCCATCTTCTCACCGGTACCAATGAACTTAATTGGCTTATCTACCACAGACTTAATAGAAATAGCGGCACCACCACGGGTATCACCATCTAACTTGGTTAAGATAACACCATCAAAATTCAAGATATCGTTGAAGGCTTTTGCCGTATTCACAGCATCTTGACCGGTCATAGAATCAACAACGAACAAGGTCTCTTGAGGTTGTATAGCTTTATGAATATTTGATATTTCATTCATCATAGCCTCATCAACTGCCAAACGACCAGCGGTATCTATAATGACCACGTTATGTCCATTAGCCTTTGCATGAGCTATACCTGCTTTTGAGATAGCTACCGGATCGGTATTTTCCCTATCTGAAAATACCTCAACACCAATTTGTTCACCTACTACATGTAACTGATCAATTGCCGCCGGACGATATACATCACAAGCGACCAATAATGGCTTTTTAGATTTTTTTGTTTTTAGGAAATTAGCAAGTTTACCAGAAAAGGTAGTTTTACCAGATCCCTGCAAACCAGACATTAAAATAACCGATGGATTCCCGGAAAGATTAATACCTTCTGACTCACCACCCATTAATTGGGTAAGTTCATCTTTTACAATCTTGACCATTAGCTGACCAGGTTGTAAGGTGGTCAATACATCTTGCCCCAACGCCTTTTCTTTTACCCTATTGGTAAATTCTTTGGCTATTTTAAAGTTAACATCCGCATCCAATAAGGCTCGGCGTACTTCTTTGGTAGTCTCTGCAACATTAATTTCTGTAATCTGACCATGTCCTTTTAGTACATGTAATGCCTTGTCTAGCTTATCGCTTAAATTATCGAACATTCTTTTCTTTTTTAAGGGGCTACAAATTTAATAATATCAATGCTAATTCCGTAGCAAGTACCACAAAATAACAAAACAAAAGAGCATCGATTTAAAAAAAAGATGCTCTATTGCTGCTTGTGGGGCAAAAAAGGTGATTTCATATTCGGTATTGCCGATTGTACTCTTACCTGTTTCGTTGAAAACAAGTTCACCTAAATTTTTGCATGCTTAATTTACGCTTTTTGTTCGAGAAAATTAAATATGGAAAATATAATTGGTCTTTAATTGAACTACATACGCTCAGGTACCTCTACACCCAATAATTTGAATGCATCTTGTATTACCTCAGCAACCTTCTTAGACAATTGTACACGTAAAATTTTCTTCTCATCGTCTACTTCACCTAAAATAGATACCTGCTGATAAAACGAATTAAACTCTTTAACCAAGTCATACGTATAATTGGCAATCAAAGCCGGACTGTAATTATCTGCAGCTAATTGTATAGTATCTGGAAATAGTTGAAGTTGTTTGATCAACTCCTTTTCTTTGCTATGAAGTTCCGTAACCTTGGCATCTTTAGAAATATCGATACCCATGCTTTCTGCCTTTCTTAATATAGACTGAATACGTGCGTAAGTATATTGAATAAACGGACCAGTGTTCCCTTGAAAATCTACCGACTCTTCTGGGTCGAACAAAATTCGCTTTTTAGGATCTACTTTTAATATGTAATATTTTAAAGCTCCTAAACCGATCATTTTATAAAGTGATTGCTTTTCTTCTTCATTATAATCGTCAAGCTTACCTAACTCCTCTGAAATATTTGCAGCAGTTTGTGTCATATCAGCCATAAGATCATCGGCGTCTACCACGGTACCTTCCCTACTTTTCATTTTTCCACTAGGCAAATCGACCATACCATAACTCAGGTGGTGTAATTTATTCGACCAAGAGAATCCTAGTTTTTGTAGTATTAAGAACAATACCTTAAAGTGATAATCTTGCTCGTTCCCAACAGTATAAACCATACCGCTTACATCTGGATGATCTTTTACACGTTGTATAGCAGTACCAATATCTTGGGTCATATAAACCGCTGTCCCATCTGAACGAAGCACAATTTTCTCATCTAATCCGTCTTCGGTCAAGTCAATCCAAACACTACCGTCTTCCTTTTTAAAGAAAACTCCTTTTTTCAATCCCTCTGCAACAACATCTTTACCTAAAAGATAGGTATCACTTTCATAATAAAGGTTATCAAAATCAACACCTAAATTCTTATAGGTAACGTCAAAACCTTTATACACCCAACCGTTCATGGTTTTCCAAAGTGCTACGGTCTCTTCATCACCAGCTTCCCATTTTAAAAGCATTTCTTGGGCTTCCAATAAAAGTGGTGCTTCTTTTTCTGCAATTTTCTGATCGGTACCTTCAGCTACTAATGCTGCTATTTGTTCTTTATACGCTTTATCAAAAGCAACGTAATAATTACCAACTAACTTATCGCCTTTTAACCCTGTAGATTCTGGTGTCTCTCCGTTTCCAAATTTCTGCCAAGCTACCATACTCTTGCAAATATGAATTCCTCGATCATTAATAATCTGGGTCTTGTACACTTTTTTACCAGATGCCTTTAAAATTTCAGCAACGGAATATCCTAATAAATTATTACGAATATGACCTAAGTGTAATGGTTTATTGGTATTAGGAGAAGAATATTCTACCATTACGGCATCATCAGACTCTTTTACAAATCCGAAATTCTCCACTGAAGAAATTGAATTGAAAAAATCTAAATAGAAACCATCATTGATAACAATATTTAAAAATCCTTTAATCACATTAAAGCCTGCAACGGCATCTACATGTTCTTCTAAATAAGCCCCAATTTGCTCACCAATTTGAACCGGATTACCCTTTACCACGCGCAACATAGGGAAAACCACAATAGTGATATCGCCCTCAAAATCTTTACGGGTAGGTTGAAATTCTACATTTGGTAATTCTTTGTCAAAAATAGATTTTACCGCTTCTTTTACTTTATCTGATAGTACCTCTTGAATATTCACCAAAACGTTTAATTAAGGCTGCAAAACTAATCATTTTTTAGGCTTTTAGGGTAAACAGATGCTGTATTCATTTGGCTTTTCGCTAACTTTAATAAAAACAACGTAATTGAATTCGTATGCTTGTAAATGTATCTTACAACAATAAAGAGGCTACTAGAAAAATAGATGATGCGGTCGGTAAGCCATTTACCTTAAAACAACGTTGGGCAATGGGCGGTATTGGCTCTCCAAAATTGATTATTACAGAAACAAGCGTTGAGATAAGAAACTTGTTAATTTTAGACAACAATAGGGATACCTGTAATATTGAAATGAGACCCAAGGGAATTATAGTTGGGTTTAGATCGTTATTAGAATCTTACGCATTGATCATACCTTATTACAAACTAACGATGTATAAAGGCGAAGCATCTGTTTATTCGATTTACCGCGACAATTATTTTATTAAAGTGGAATCTGACACAAAGGCCGTACAGAAGTTCTTTAAAAAAATACTAGGCTACAAAGCAGATAATGCACCTACCTCAATTGAAGATTTATAATATGTTCGCAGATTTACCCAAAATAGATATAAATCCTACTAAAAATCAGCAAAGGCAAATTGCTATTGGGTGGATCATGATAGTGATGAATTTTATCATTATCGGCATTTTTTATACTGATCTGCCAGATAGAATTCCTGCACATTTTAATTATAAAGGAGAGGTTGATGGTTATGGAGATAAAGATTCAATTTGGACGCTTCCTATTATAATGGGATTAACCTATGCCCTATTGGCGATAATTATCAAAAAAGTGAAGTCATGGAATATGAATCATCCGGTTAAAGTCACAGAAGAAAATGCTACAGCCATTTATAAAATGTCATTACAAATGCTGATATACATGAACTTGTTCATATCGATTATAGCCACACCAACAATTATAGAAACTATTTTACAAGCTCATGAAATTAACTTAGGTTTTAAAATACCAAGTCTATCCATAATTATTGTAGTTATCGTAACCCTGCTACCCCTCTATTACATTTTTAAAATGTTCAAAATACCCAAATAATGAAAATACTACTTACAGGAGCCAATGGTTATATAGGGATGCGTATTTTACCGCAACTATTAGAAATGGGGCATGAAATAGTTTGTGCGGTACGTGATGAAACCAGACTTTCTGTAGATAAAGAAACCAGGCAACGAATAGAAGTCATTGAAATTGATTTTTTAGAAGAACCCAAAGAAAATGTAGTTCCAAAAGATATAGATGCCGCTTATTTTCTAATTCACTCCATGAGCTCATCAACACAAGATTTTGACGAAATGGAGGCTAAAACTGCCGAAAACTTCAACAAGTATGTTGCTGAAACTCAAATTCAACAAGTTATTTATTTAAGCGGAATCGTAAATGATAATAATCTTTCTAAACATCTACAATCTAGAAAAAACGTAGAAGACATTTTATATCAAGGTAATTTTAAATTAACAGTACTAAGAGCAGGTATTATAGTAGGGTCAGGAAGTTCCTCTTTTGAAATCATTCGCGATTTATGTGAAAAACTTCCGGTAATGATCACCCCTAAATGGGTATTGACAAAAACGCAACCCATTGCCATACGTGATGTCATTGCATTTCTAACAGGAGTTCTGGGAAATGAAAAAACATATAACGACTCCTTCGACATTGCCGGACCCAATGTACTCACATATAAAGAAATGTTGCATAAATATGCCGAAGTCAGAGGCTTTAAAAACTGGATTTGGACCGTACCCGTTATGACTCCAAAACTCTCTTCGTATTGGTTATATTTTGTAACCTCAACGTCATATAAACTAGCATTGAACCTAGTAGACAGCATGAAAATCGAAGTCGTAGCAAAAGACACTCGACTACAGGATATTCTAGGTATTACTCCCCACACCTACAAAGAAGCTATTGATTTAGCCTTTAAAAAAATAGAGCAGAATTTAGTGATTAGTAGCTGGAAGGATAGTATGATTAGCGGTAGGTTTGTTGATAATCTTGAAAAACATATTCAGGTACCAAAATATGGAGTGCTAAGAGATTACAAACAACTAAAAATATCTAACCCAGAAGTAGTATTGGAACGAATTTGGAGTATTGGCGGGGAAACCGGATGGTATTACGGAAACTGGCTTTGGAAAATAAGGGGGTTTTTAGATAAGCTTTCTGGTGGTGTTGGTTTAAGACGAGGAAGAACCCATGCCCATAAAATATTTGCAGGTGATTCATTAGATTTTTGGCGGGTGTTATTAGCCGATAAAAAAGCAAAAAGATTATTATTATTTGCTGAAATGAAGCTGCCAGGTGAAGCTTGGTTAGAGTTTAAAATAGATGAGAACAATGTGCTACACCAAACCGCAACATTTAGACCGCGTGGTTTACGAGGACGTTTATATTGGTACAGCATAGTTCCCTTTCACTATTTCATTTTTGGCGGCATGATCAAGAATATTGCCAATCAAAAAAATGCTAAGTAATATAACACCCTTACATTAGACCTACTGCGATAATTTCAAAGGCAGCTCTGTTAAACGCTGCCCCGTTAAACGCCTTACCGCATTAGCAATGGCGGCACCAATAGGTCCTAATGGTGGCTCCCCTACAGCACCGGGAGTATCTTTACCTTGCAGCAATACCACATCAATTTCTTTAGGTGCATTCTTCATCAAAGCCATTTGATAAGGCCCGTAAATCGTAGGAGTTAATTCCCCATCCTCCACAAACATTTGCTCGTAAAGCACAGCACTCATTCCCATGATAACACAACCTTCACATTGGGCACGTATCTGATCAGGATTTACTGCTAAACCAGGATCCATAGCCACGGTTACCTTATGCACTTTAATTTCATTGTCAACAATAGAAACCTCAGCTACTTGAGCACAAGGTGTATTCGCATCTATGGAAGCGGCGAATCCCATTGCACGACCATTAACAACTTCTTCGTTATAATTTGCTTTTTCGGCTGCAGCCTTAATCACATTTTTTAAACGGTTATCTATTGGCTCTTCACCTATTTGATGCAGTCTAAAGTCTACCGCATTCTTATTGGCCTTTAACGCCATTTCATCTATAAAACTTTCCATGGCAAACGTATTAGCTAACAAGCCCAAACTACGCCACCAACTGGTTGCAAATGGCAACACTACATGCCAATACACCGTTTTAAAATTAGGAATAGCCGTATACTGAATGAATCCACCACGAATAGCTCCAACATCTGCACCTAAAAAGTTAGTAAGTGCATTAGGTATCAAGGCAGAATCCGTAGCCACATCGCCGCTCACAAATTCATGCTCCAGCGTATCTAAATATCCTTCACTATTTAATTTACCTTTAATAATATGATGTGTTGGCGGGCGAAACATGTCATGCTGAAATTCTTCCTTTCTACTAAAAAAGTATTTTACCGGTTTACCCACAGCTTTAGACATTACCGCAGCTTGCACTGCATGCGGTGTATGTAACCTTCTACCAAATCCGCCACCTAAATAAGTAGGTACGATATTTACCTTGTCGGTATCTAAGCCCAAGCGTTTTGCAACCTCTTTTCTAGTAATGCTTACAACTTGCGTTGAAATTTTAATGGTAGCACTGTCACTTTCAACAAAAGCAACAACACCATTAGGTTCAATTTGGGCATGTGCTCCAATAGGGCTTCTAAATTCTAGTGTTTCAAATTCATCATCTTCGTCAAAAGCATCACCGTTTTTCTGTATTGTAGTAAAGTTACCGTTACCTACCGTCATCATATTAGTGATAGCAGCAGTATCTAAATTTTCATAACTATCCCAAGTTACATTAATGGCATCTTTAGCGTGCTCGGCCTCTATCATAGAATTTGCGACTACACCTACAAAATCATCTTCAACAATTATCTTCACCACCCCAGGCATATTTTCTGCAGCAGAAGTATCTGCGCTTACAAAAGTTGACCCAATTTTAGATGGTCTAACCACTGCGCCATAAAGCATATCGGGCATTTCTGCATCCATACCAAAAATTGGATCTCCGTATACTTTCGCATCCAAATCTACCCTAGCAATAGGTTTGCCTATATATTTATAGTCTTTAGCATTTTTTAACGAAGGAACATCTGGCACTTCCCAATTTTCAACTCCTTCAGCTGCCTGCGCAAAAGTCAGTGTTTTTCCGTTACCGGATATGACACCGTCCTCAACATTAAGTTCATCAAAACCAACATTCATTTTACGGGCAGCTTCTTTAATAAGCATAACCCTGAGCATTGCAGCAAGTTCCCTTAAGGGTTTCCATAGTCCAGAAATCGAAGTACTACCACCTGTAGCAAAACTATCCACATTACCGGTAGATGAAGCAGCATGAACAACTTTTATCTGGCTCATAGAAACAGAAAGTTCATCAGCGGCCATTTGGGCTATTCCGGTAAATGTTCCTTGCCCCATTTCCATTTTAGGAGAATGCAATAGTATCTCATTGTTATTGGTCACTTCAAACCACACCATAGGTTTATCCGTATTATCGGTATATGGCGCTTCAAGAGAATTTGCAAATCCTAGCAGCTCTCTACGGATGGGATTTCTGAAAATATATGCACCAACTGCAACCACACCAATAGTACCTAATCCACCCTTTACTAGAAACTTACGTCTAGATACTTTCTTTGAACCTTTTTCTTTATCAGCCATGGATTACAATTCTTTAGATTCCTTATTTTCTTTTTCAAACTGCAAATTAGCCGCTTTATGTATTGCCTTTCTCATGCGGTAGTACGTTCCGCAACGACAAACATTTATAATATTCTTATCTATATCTTCATCTGTAGGCTTAGGCACCTTATTTAAAAGGGCAGCCGTTGCCATAATAAAACCTGGCTGGCAATAGCCACATTGCGGCACAATTTCTTCAATCCAAGCTTGTTGAACAGGATGAAGGTTTTCTCTGTCTCCCAACCCTTCAATAGTAGTAACTTCTCTACCTTCTGCAAATTTTACAGGATAGGAACATGAGCGCACCGCTTCACCATCTACATGTAAGGTACATGCTCCACAAGCCGCTTTTCCACAGCCAAATTTCGTGCCTTTTAAGTCTAGCGTATCTCTAACTACCCAAAGTAAAGGCGTATTTTCATCTGCTATATCAACAGTTTTTAATTCACCGTTAACAGTTAAGGAAATTTTCATAAAATTTTATTATTTAGAAGGAATTACCGCCCCGTTAGCAAACCAGTTTTCAACAGCTTTTTTAAAATCTTCTTTAGAAACCGGAGGCAAAGTTCTTTGTTCTCCATTTGCATGAATACCTGGTTCCCATGCCCAAAGCACTAAATCATCTTCGGTCATATGTTTAACAAGTTCCTCATGACTTCTGTTTCCATTGGTGTTTTTATCCAATAAACGTTCTGCGATTTCTTCTCTTGTTAATCCTTCCCACGCCATTGAAGCTGGCGCTAATGCCCAATGTGGTGCACCAGGAACTCCAGAATTTAAATTATTTTCAGATTGATGACAGGTATTACAATTAGTAGCCTCAAAGCCATGGTCATCTTTTCCCCTTGCCATACCAAAATAATGCGGATGACTATCATCGCCTTGCTTAGGAATGTTATCACTAGGATGACAATTCATACAACGCTGATGGGTAAGTACATCCATCATCATATTATAATCATTATTAGAACTTTGAGATTGCTCTTCTACCATTTCATAAGCTGAAATTTTGGGAGTATTTGCCAATGCAAACAACAAACCCACGACAGTTAATGCTAGAAAAATATAAATTGGCTTTATTTTCATAGTGATTATTAAAATGTAAAAAACATCTAACCTCTTTGAAGATAGCGAATACTTCACAAAAAAGTTACCCCATTAAAATATATAATTTCAACAGGGTAAATATTTTATTTAGTTCTTTGGAAGAAAAACTTCTGCCATCATACAGCGAGCACTACCGCCACCACATGTTTCAATAGTATGAAGAGAGCTATGTAAAATAGCACAGTAATTTTCAATTTGAGCAACTTGTTTTGGTGTTAAACTATGGTAAGCCGCAGAACTCATGACCATATATCGCTTATCATCACTACCCAAAACCTGTAGCATATTACCCGCAAATTGATGCATCTGTTGCTCGGTAATAACTATGACTTCCTTTCCATCTTTTTTAAGGTGCTGCAATACATTTTTTCTTTCTTTCTTATCATCAATGGAATCTGTACAGATAATGACGAAATTTTCAGCCAGAGCCATCATTACATTGGTATGATAAATAGGTAATCGCTTACCATCAACAGATTGATTAGCCGTAAATATGACCGGAAAGAAATCGAAATCTTCACAAAACTCAATAAACAACTCTTCATCTGCACGTTCAGATAATGCACAATATGCCTTATTGTTTACTCTATCTATTAATATACTACCGGTACCCTCTAGAAACAATTCTTCTTCTTCAGCAGAAGTATAATCGACGACATCATTGATTTTAAAACCGTTCTGTTCTAAAATCTCAAAAATATCATCTCTACGTTCATTTCTTCTATTCTCTGCAAACATAGGATAAACACCTACTGTACCGTTGGCATGAAAAGAAATCCAATTATTTGGAAAAACGCTATCTGGAGTATCAGGTTCTTTGGTATCCTGCACAACGATAACATTTACTCCCTTATTTTTTAATACGGAAACAAATGCATCGAACTCCTCTTGAGCTTTCTGATTTATTTCTTGATTCTTCATATCAATATCTTCCATAAAGTAGTTATTGACAGCGGTCTGCTCATTCATTCTGAACGACACCGGGCGAATCATTAGTATTGTATTTGTTATTTGCATAGGGGTACTTATTAAATTGTTGTTTGTTGATTTATAAATTATGCTCTGATCAAGGGTAATGTACTACAACGCAATAACCCTTCTTGCTTTGATATTTCAGCATACGGAATTTCCTCTACCGTAAAACCTTGTTCCCGTAACCAATTATTTAAACGTGTAAATCTTTTTTCTGAAACAACCACATCTGGTGAAATGGAAAATACGTTACTGTACATATGATACATTTCTTTAGCATCAATTTCAAAGACATTTTCCTTTCCAAAAAAATCTACCAACCATTGGTACTCCTCTTCAACTAAAAATCCATTTTTATGAATAATAGCTTTTCCTTTCCCTAAAGGTTGAAAACAGCAATCTAAATGCAATGCGTTTTCTTGAGCAATGGTGTTAGACTTGCGCAATTCAAAAGACTTAATTGTTTTATGCGGAAATTGTTTGGTCAAATATTCAACGGCAGCTTTATTTGTTCTAGCAGTTATGTACGCAGCATAATCAGATGCCGTATAGGTACCTACAAAAATATAATCGTTCCAAGGCATGACATCACCACCTTCAACATGAACATTTTCAGGCGGAGTTAAAATGTTGTCATCATCAATCTTGTCAAGCACATGTAAAATTGCTTCAACCTCTTGCTCACGGTCAGGTAATATATTGGCTTTGATCAATTTATCTTCAATAACAAATGCGATATCTCTAGTAAAAATCTGATTACAATCTTCAAGAATTTCAGGTCTAAAAACCTTAACATCATATTTCTCGAACACTTCTCTAAATGCTTCCATTTCCGCAATCATATCAGATTCAGTTGGGTACGTACCAGCTTTAATATGTTCTTTTGATTTTGGATCGTAAGCTTCTTCTAAAGTAGGAGTTGGTCCAGAACTTTTGGCTATACCTAGAACAACTGCCTTTAAAGGGGAAATTTCATCATTAACATTTAACTGTAGCATATGTATTTATTTAAATCTGAATTAAAATTTGGCACAAAAAAAAAGCTCCTTTACAATTAAAAGAGCTTTTTGTTTTTTTATTAACGGTAGCAATCTACCTCTTGTCCAGTTCGACAAAAGATCTTAAATTTTCACCAACATAAACCTGTCTAGGTCTACCAATTGGTTCACCATTCAATCTCATTTCTCTCCACTGTGCAATCCACCCTGGTAATCTACCTAAGGCGAACATTACTGTAAACATTTCTGTTGGAATACCTAAAGCTCTATAAATAATACCTGAGTAAAAATCTACATTAGGGTATAATTTTCTATCTACAAAGTACTGATCTTCTAATGCTTCTTTCTCCAAACCTTTTGCTATATCCAATATAGGGTCATCTATACCTAAATCTGCCAGTACTTCATCAGCCGCAACTTTTATAATCTTAGCACGTGGATCAAAGTTTTTATAAACTCTGTGCCCAAAGCCCATTAATCTAAAAGGGTCTGATTTATCTTTAGCCTTAGCCATATATTTTTTGGTATCACCACCATCAGCTTCTATAGCCTCAAGCATTTCCAATACTGCTTGGTTGGCACCACCATGTAATGGTCCCCAAAGCGCAGAAATACCTGCAGATAAAGATGCAAACAAACCAGCATGGGAAGAACCTACTATACGTACGGTACTCGTAGAACAGTTTTGCTCGTGATCCGCATGTAATATCAACAACTTATCCAATGCCTCTATTACTACTTTGTTCTTTTTATAATCTTGATTAGGACGTTTGAACATCATTTTATGAATGTTCTCTACATAACCTAAATTATCATCACCGTAATCTAACGGAAGACCTTTCTTTTTACGCAAAGTCCAAGCTACAAGAACAGGGAATTTTGCAAGAATACGTACAATAGCATGGTACATATCATCATCAGAACTTACATCTACAGTAGAAGGGTTAAATGCAATTAATGCACTTGTCAATGATGACAAAACACCCATTGGATGAGCAGATTTTGGAAAACCATCCAATATCTTTTTCATCTCTTCATCTACATGAGACTCATCTTTAATATCCTTATGAAACTTAGCCAACTCTTCTTCATTTGGCAAGTCTCCAAAAATCAATGCATAAGCTACTTCTAAGAAATCGGCTTTCTCTGCTAATTCTTCAATTGAGTAACCTCTGTAACGTAAAATACCTTTTTCGCCATCTAAAAAAGTAATTGCACTTTCACAAGATCCTGTATTTTTAAAACCTGGATCAATAGTTATAATTCCTTTGGTTGCAGAACGCAATGATTTGATATCGATTGCAAGTTCATCTTCGGTTCCCTTAATTACAGGAAACTCGTATTTTTCACCATTATATTCTAAAATAGCTTTGTCTGACATTTTTATTTTTACGTTTTAAATACTTCTCGTAAAGTTAACAAAACAGGATTGGTCTACCAATTTCAAAAATCTGTTTTGGGTAAAATTAACAATAAGTACTATGAATAGCTTTCATTACAACAGATATAGCGACTCGTAATATGCATCTAAAGATTTTTCCCAAGTAAATCGAGCTTTTTTTGCATTCGCTTTTATCTTTTTCCAAGCATCTTTATCTTCTTCCCAAAGAGTCAATGCCTCATCAAAAACCTTAACCATATTCTCTATTTGCTCATCATAAGTTTCACCACCAAAAGCAAAACCTGTTTTTAAATGGTCCACGGTATCTTTTAATCCGCCAGTATGATGCACCAAACAAGGGTTACCATTTCTCATAGCCAACATTTGACTTATACCACAAGGCTCAAATAAACTAGGCATGAAATACAAATCTGTTTCTAAATACATAGAATCTATCAAATCTTCAGATTGCCCGTTAGTAAACACAAAATTTTTATGATGGTAGCTCATATGACGAAAGAATTCTTCATAATCTGGATCACCGGTCCCCAATAGAATAAATATACCGTCTATCTCATTTAACCTGGCAAGCATTTTTTCAAAAGCTTCAGGAGATCGTTTTAAAAAATAGAATTTCTGTTCTGTTAATCTAGCTACGCTAGAAACTATAAATTTAGGTCTATTACCTACAAACTGCATAATCTTCTCACCTGTATGAGCTAGAAAATCAGCTTTATATTTCTTTGAATTTTCTTGAAGCCATCTAAATATAGCTTTAACCGTATTTCTATATAAAAATCCTTTTTCCGCTACTCTTATATTACCATAATTACTAGCATTTAGAATACCAAAAAGACGACCTTCATTATCTGCTTTCAATAAATCGTTCTCCAGACTTTCACCTCCAATAAATTCCGGTCTCCTACTTGGTAATAGCACATCTTCTTTATAAGATGGCGAAACCGTATGTACCGCATCAGCTAAGCGTATACCTACCGCCATTAGATTGATACAATCTTGATATCTAGAATCCATTAATGCAGCATGATCTAACTGTACTTCTGGAAACCAATTATTCACGGAAGCATAATTATTATAAAAAGGACGAATACCCTGTATTGCCAAATTATGTATGGTATACACATATCTCATCTTTTTTAAATCTTGATAATTTGGATGATATGTTTTTATAAACAAAAGTGCAGCAGAATGCCAATCATGCATGTGTACAATATCTAAATCACCAAAAGCTCCTATTTTAATTGCTTCTGCAGTAGCTGTGCAAAATATGACAAACTTTATAAAATCATTAAAAAATGGCTCCGTTGGATCGTCGTGATAAATATGAGCTATACCGCCTTCTACAATTTCAGGATGATGTATAACATAATGTGTAATGTTCTTATCTACTCTCTTTGGAATAACCTCATACAATTCTGCTGTATATGGCATACCCCTAAGACTAAACTCAAGCTTTGTCTTAAAAATTCCGTTTATATGTAATCTAGAGTATGAGGGTACAACTACATGAACTTTATCTTCCCGCTTGGATATTTCTCTAGGGACGTCTCTTACAACATCACCCATTCCACCAGCTTTACAATCAGGAATGGCATCATTCTCTGCGGAAACAAAAAGAAAATTATTCATACGCTAACAAAGAGGGGTTATTATTGATTTATTCTCAAAAGGTAGTTAAAGTTTTGAAGTACGCCAAAAAAAAAAGCCTTTCTCGAAAGAAAGGCTTAATTATATATTACACTTAGAAATTAATCTAATTTGAAAGCCTTTTCTTGTGGGTAGTAAGCTGTACTTCCTAATTCTTCTTCTATACGAAGTAATTGGTTGTACTTAGCCATACGATCCGATCTTGAAGCTGAACCAGTTTTTATTTGACCTGTATTTAATGCAACAGCCAAATCAGCAATTGTATTATCTTCTGTTTCTCCAGAACGGTGAGACATTACTGAAGTATAACCAGCGTTTTTAGCCATATTTACAGCAGCAATAGTTTCCGTTAAAGTTCCAATTTGGTTTACTTTAATCAATATTGAATTAGCAATACCTTTTTCAATACCTGTAGATAGACGTTCAACATTAGTAACGAATAAATCATCACCTACTAACTGAACCTTATCACCAATTTTATCGGTCAAAGATTTCCAACCATCCCAATCATTTTCATCCATACCATCTTCAATAGAGATTATAGGATATTTAGCACTTAAATCCGCTAAGTATTGGGCTTGCTCTTCAGATGTTCTAATTACACCCGATTCTCCTTCAAATTTAGTGTAGTCATATTTTCCATCAACAAAGAATTCTGCTGCAGCACAATCTAAAGCAATCATTACATCGTCACCTAAGTTGTAACCTGCATTCTTCACTGCTTTTGCTATCGTATCCAAAGCATCTTCAGTACCACCTGCAAGGTTTGGCGCAAATCCACCTTCATCACCTACTGCAGTACTAAGACCACGATCGTGCAATACCTTCTTAAGGTTGTGAAAAATCTCTGTTCCCATTTGCATTGCATGTGTAAAGCTTTTTGCTTTAACCGGCATTACCATGAACTCTTGAAACGCGATAGGCGCATCTGAGTGAGAACCACCATTTATAATGTTCATCATTGGTACAGGCAACGTATTAGCGCTAACACCACCAATGTATCTAAAAAGAGAAAGACCTAATTCATTTGCAGCAGCTTTCGCAGCAGCTAATGAAACACCTAAAATTGCGTTAGCTCCTAATTTAGATTTATTTGGTGTTCCATCTAAATCTATCATAGTTTGATCTAAAAGATTTTGATCAAACACACTCATTCCTAAAATCTCTTCCGCTATAATACTGTTTACGTTATTAACAGCTTTACTTACACCTTTACCCATGAAAGATTTACCACCATCACGTAATTCAACAGCTTCATGCTCACCAGTAGAAGCTCCAGAAGGAACCGCAGCTCTACCCATTACACCATTTTCCGTAACTACATCTACTTCAACAGTTGGATTACCTCTAGAATCTAAAATCTGCCTTGCGTGAACATTTAATATAATACTCATTTTAATCTTTTTATTTGTTGTTTGTAAGAAGTAAAGATACAAAACAGGGAAATCACTGGGTTTGTTTAAACCCAACATTTCCCAATTAATTAATGTTAATTTAAACTATTTCGTTATGTTTTGAACTTTTCTCAATTAATTTGAAAAAATCATCAAAAAGGTAATCAGCATCATGGGGACCTGGACTTGCTTCTGGGTGATATTGAACAGAGAATACATCCTTATTTTTCATACGAATACCAGCAACCGTCTTATCATTAAGATGTGTATGCGTAATTTCTAAATTCTCATTAGCCTCTGTTTCTTCCCTATTAATTGCAAAGCCGTGGTTTTGAGAAGTAATCTCTCCTTTACCTGTAATCAAATTTAGTATTGGATGATTAATACCCCTATGTCCATTATGCATTTTATAAGTTGAAACTCCGTTTGCCAAAGCTAAAACTTGATGACCCAAACAAATACCGAAAAGAGGCTTATCTGTTTGTATCATTTTTTTAACTGCAGTTATGGCATCAACCAAAGGCTCTGGATCACCAGGACCATTAGAGATAAAAAATGCATCAGGATTCCAAGAAGACATTTCTTCAAAACTACTGTTAAAAGGAAACACTTTTACATAAGCTCCACGCTTAACTAGATTTCTTAAAATATTCTTTTTAATACCTATATCAAGTGCGGCAATTTTGAAAGTAGCATTTTCATCACCTACAAAATAGGGCTCTTTCGTAGAAACTTTAGAAGCCAACTCTAGTCCTTCCATACTAGGCACTTCACTTAACTGTTTTTTTAAGTCTTCTATGTTCTCTATATCCGTAGAAATTACAGCATTCATTGCTCCATTATCTCTAATATAACTAACTAAGGCACGTGTATCTACATCAGATATTGCAAATAATTCATTTTTATCTAAAAAACCTTGTAAACTATCATCTGCCAAAGGTCTAGAATATTCATAGCTAAAATTTCTACAAACTAATCCAGATATCTTAATAGACTCAGATTCAACTTCATCTTTATTTACTCCATAATTACCAATATGTGCATTAGTAGTTACCATAATTTGCCCAAAATAAGAAGGATCAGTAAAAATCTCCTGATAACCTGTCATTCCCGTATTAAAGCACACTTCTCCAAAGGCAGTACCTTCTTTATCGCCAACAGATTTTCCATAAAAGATAGTACCATCTGCAAGTAATATAATAGCTTTTCTCTTTGCCTGATATTTCATTTTAGTCTTATAATTTATTCGTTCACAAAAAAACATAAAAAAAGGATAAGCTAGAAAGCTTATCCTTTTTCATTATTAATATTTATCGACAATTTTATTCCTTAGAATCATCTGTCTTAGCTTCTGTTTCTGTTTGAGCTTCTTCAACTTTAGTTTCTTTCTCTGCAGAAACCGCAGCAGCATCACTACCACCTGATCTTCTACTTCTTCTAGTAGATTTCTTCTTAGGCTTACCAGCATTATACAATTCGTTGAAATCAACTAATTCTATCATTGCCATATCAGCGTTATCACCTAAACGATTACCTAATTTGATAATTCTAGTATAACCACCTGGTCTATCAGCAACCTTTTCAGATACTACACTGAACAATTCTGTTACAGCATACTTATCACGTAGGTTCTTAAAAACAATACGTCTATTATGAGTACCTTTCTCAGCACTAACATTATTTTCCGCTTTTGATTTTGTAATCAAAGGCTCAATAAACTGCTTTAAAGCTTTAGCTTTAGCAACTGTAGTGTTGATTCTTTTGTGCTCGATCAAAGAACAAGCCATGTTTGCTAACATTGCTTTTCTATGAGCAGTCTTTCTACCTAAGTGGTTAATTTTTTTACCGTGTCTCATGTTTTAATTTTATCATCTTGCTACCAAACTCGACAGAACGAGGAGCAAAATATGATTATTTAATCTTTATCTAATTTGTATTTTGATAAATCCATACCAAAACTTAATCCCTTATTAATAACAAGTTCTTCAAGTTCAGTTAAAGATTTCTTACCGAAGTTTCTAAACTTCATTAAATCATTCTTATTGAAGGAAACTAAATCTCCTAAAGTATCTACTTCAGCAGCTTTTAAACAATTTAGAGCACGAACAGAAAGGTCCATATCCACTAATTTAGTTTTCAACAATTGTCTCATGTGTAAAGACTCTTCATCATAAGTCTCAGTCTGAGCAATCTCATCAGCTTCTAATGTAATACGCTCATCAGAGAATAACATGAAGTGATGTATAAGAACTTTTGCTGCTTCAGTTAAAGCATCTTTTGGATGAATTGACCCATCTGAAGATATTTCAAAAACCAATTTTTCATAATCGGTTTTTTGCTCTACACGAAAGTTTTCAATACTATATTTTACATTCTTAATTGGCGTAAAAATAGAATCAACAGCTATTGTACCTAATGGTGCACCAGATTTCTTATTTTCCTCTGCAGGAACATAACCTCTACCTTTTTCAATAGTTATCTCCATATTGATACTAACTTTAGCATCCATATTACAAAGAACTAAATCTGGATTTAAAACTTGATATCCAGAAATAAACTTTTGAAAATCACCAGCAGTTAATTGATTCTTACCACTTACAGAAATTGAAACAACTTCAGCTTCAGAATCTTCTATTTGCTTCTTGAAACGAACTTGTTTCAAGTTTAATATAATCTCTGTTACATCTTCAACAACGCCAGGTATGGTAGAAAACTCATGCTCTACCTTATCAATCCTAACCGAAGTAATTGCATGACCCTCTAAAGAAGAAAGCAATACTCGTCTTAATGCATTCCCAACAGTTAATCCATAACCAGGTTCCAAAGGGCGAAATTCGAACTTCCCTTCGAAATCAGAGGAATCGATCATTATTACTTTATCGGGTTTCTGAAAATTAAATAATGCCATAATTGGATCGGTATTGTTTATTTAGAGTATAACTCCACGATTAATTGTTCTTTGATATTTTCTGGAATCTGTAATCTTTCTGGAATACTAACATAAGTACCTTCCTTCTTCTCACTGTTCCAAGAAATCCACTCATATACTGCACTACTAGCAGCTAATGAATCTTGTATACTTTGTAATGATTTAGATTTTTCTCTAACACCAACAACATCACCTGCTTTTAATGAGTAAGATGGTATATTAACCAACTCTCCATTAACTGTAATATGTCTATGAGAAACTAATTGTCTTGCACCACTTCTAGTTGGAGATATACCCATTCTAAAAACTACGTTATCTAAACGAGACTCACATAATTGAAGTAAAATCTCACCAGCAACACCTTCTTTTCTCTTTGCAGTTTGGAATAAGTTTCTAAATTGCTTTTCTAAAATACCGTAAGTATATTTAGCTTTTTGCTTCTCCATCAACTGAACAGAGTACTCAGACTTCTTGCCTCTTCTTCTGTTGTTTCCGTGTTGTCCTGGAGGGTAATTCTTTTTTTCGAAAGATTTATCATCTCCGAAAATTGCTTCGCCGAATTTACGTGCGATTTTTGATTTTGGTCCTGTATATCTTGCCATTTTCTTTTAATTTGAAAGTGAGATTATGAATTAAGGCTTATCCTTCGATAATCGTAACTACACTTTCGGTGAAATATAATAGTAATTAATTAAACTCTTCTTCTCTTAGGAGGTCTACATCCGTTGTGAGGCATTGGAGTAACATCGATAATCTCAGTTACTTCGATACCAGCATTATGTAAAGATCTGATTGCAGATTCTCTACCATTACCTGGACCTTTTACATATACCTTAACTTTTCTTAAACCTGCTTCATGAGCAACTTTAGAACAATCTTCTGCAGCAACTTGTGCAGCATAAGGTGTATTTTTCTTAGACCCTCTAAAACCTAATTTACCGGCAGATGACCAAGAAATAACATCTCCCTTTTTATTTGTCAAAGAGATAATGATGTTGTTGAAAGATGCACTTATGTGCGCCTCACCTACAGAATCAACTATAACTTTACGTTTCTTGGTAACTTTAGTATTTGCCTTTGCCATACCTAATTATTATTTAGTTGCTTTCTTCTTGTTAGCAACTGTTTTACGCTTTCCTTTTCTAGTTCTAGAGTTGTTTTTAGTACGTTGACCTCTTAAAGGCAAACCTGACCTGTGACGAATACCTCTATAACAGCCAATATCCATTAAACGCTTAATGTTCAACTGAGTCTCTGAACGTAACTCACCTTCAATGGTAAATTCAGAAACAGCTTCCCTGATACGACCTATTTCATCATCATTCCAATCAGAAACCTTAGTATCTTCGCTAACTTGGGCTTTACTCAATATTTCTTGTGACCTACTTCTTCCAATTCCGAAAATATAGGTTAAGGCGATAACGCCTCTCTTTTGTTTTGGTATATCTATACCTGCGATTCTTGCCATAATTACCCTTGTCTTTGTTTAAATCTAGGATTCTTTTTGTTGATTACGTACAACCTGCCTTTTCTGCGAACAATCTTGCAGTCGGCACTTCTCTTCTTAACTGATGCTCTTACTTTCATCTTGTATCTTAGTATCTATATGTAATTCTTGCTTTAGTAAGGTCATATGGACTCATCTCCAATTTAACCTTATCTCCAGGTAATAGTTTTATATAGTGCATACGCATCTTACCTGATATATGCGCTGTTACCACATGTCCATTCTCCAATTCTACACGAAACATTGCATTTGATAATGCTTCAATGATAGATCCATCTTGTTCTATTGCTGCCTGCTTAGCCATAAATTATGCTACTTTTCTATTTTTACCAGTTTTCATTAAGCCGTCATAATGTCTATTCAACAAATACGAATTAACCTGTTGTACCGTATCTATAGCAACACCCACCATAATTAAAAGTGAAGTACCACCGTAAAATAACGCCCATCCAGCTTGAACATCCATCAACTTTACCACTATCGCCGGTAAAATAGCCAGCAAAGCTAAGAAAATAGATCCAGGTAACGTTATTAATGACATAATCTTATCTAAATAATCTCCAGTTTCTTTTCCTGGACGAATTCCAGGGATAAAACCACCACTCCTTTTAAGGTCATCTGCCATCTTATTGGTAGGAACCGTAATTGCAGTATAAAAATATGTGAAGATTATAATCAATATTGCAAAAAGCAAATTATAAGCCCAACCAAAAATATCGCTAAACTGTACTTGCATCCATTGTCCAAATGAAGTATCATCAAAAGCTCCACCTATCATACCCGGTACAAACATTATTGCCTGAGCAAAGATTATTGGCATTACTCCTGAAGCGTTTAACTTTAATGGTATATACTGTCTAGAACCCATGATGTTTTTCTCATATCCACCAGAAGCGGTTCTTCTTGCATATTGCACAGGAATTTGTCTTGTAGCCATTACTAACAGAATACAAGCCAAGATTACTAGGAACCAAACAATTACTTCAATTAATATGAACATTAGTCCACCATTATTATTAGTAGTTCTTGATATAAATTCTTGAACGAACGACTGAGGCATTGTAGCGATTATACCTATCATAATCAAAAGTGAAATACCATTACCAATACCTTTATCAGTAATTTTCTCACCTAACCACATTGCAAACACAGTACCTGTTACCAATATAATAACAGCTGGAACCATAAAATCTAATCCTTTCCCTAATAAGAAAGCACTATCCCTTACACCGAAAGCCTCAAGACCATACAAATATGCAGGAGCTTGAACAATACAAATACCGATAGTCAACCATCTAGTAATTTGATTAATAGTCTTACGACCACTTTCTCCTTCTTTTTGTAATTTCTGAAGATAAGGAATTGCAATACCCATTAATTGAACTACAATAGATGCAGAGATATAAGGCATGATACCTAATGCAAAAACAGAAGCATTAGCAAACGCTCCTCCTGTAAATGCATTTAAAAGACCAAAAATACCTTGATCAGTACTATCCGTTAAACCACCTAATTGTGTTGAATCTATACCTGGAAGTACAATTTGACAACCAAAACGGTAAACCAATAAAAGACCTAACGTTATAAGAATTCTATTTCTTAGCTCTTCTATCTTCCAAATATTGGATATTGTATCAATAAAATTCTTCATGCTCTCGTTTATGCTTACAAACTTATTGCTTCACCACCTGCCGCTTCAATAGCTGCTTTGGCAGATGCTGTAAATTTATGTACTGAAATTTTAAGAGATGCTTTTAATTCACCATTTCCTAAAATTTTCACTAAATCGTTCTTACCAACTAAACCATTCTCAATCAAAAGATCTAAAGAAACTTCATTGGTTATAACTTTGTTATCAACAAGCTCTTGCAACTTTTCTAAATTGATACCTTGGTAGCTCTTACGATTGATATTCGTAAAACCGAACTTAGGTACACGACGTTGCAAAGGCATTTGACCACCTTCAAAACCAATTTTCTTAGAATAACCAGATCTTGATTTTGCTCCTTTATGACCTCTTGCAGCTGTTCCTCCTTTTCCAGAACCCTGACCTCTTCCAAGGCGTTTTCCGTCTCTATTCACTGAACCTTCTGCAGGCTGTAAATTATGTAAACCCATTTTATTCTAAATTTAAGCTTCCTCAGTGGAAACTAAATGTTTAACTTTATTTATCATACCAAGAATGTTAGGTGTATCATCATGTTCTACAACCTGACCAATTCTTTTTAAACCAAGAGCCTCTAAAGTCCTTTTTTGATTTTGAGGTTTCTTAATTCCACTTTTTAACTGTGTAACTTTAATCTTTGCCATAATTTTCCTCTTAACCTTTAAACACTTTTTCTAAAGAAACACCTCTTTGTGTAGCAATAGTTTTTGCATCTCTAAGTTGTAATAAGGCATCAAATGTAGCCTTTACAACGTTATGTGGATTGGATGAACCCTGAGATTTAGATAATACATCATGTACACCTACAGATTCTAATACTGATCTTACAGCACCACCAGCAATAACCCCAGTACCATGAGATGCAGGCTGAATATAAACTCTTGCACCACCAAATTTACCTTTTTGCTCGTGAGGTAAAGTTCCTTTATTTAAAGGAATACGAACTAAATTCTTCTTGCCATCTTCAATTGCCTTTGCAATTGCAGTAGCAACTTCTTTTGACTTACCTAAACCGTGACCTACAACACCATTCTCATCACCTACAACAACAATTGCAGAAAAACCAAATGCTCTACCACCTTTTGTTACCTTAGTTACACGTTGAATACCAACTAATTTATCTTTTAAATCTAAACCACCTGGTTTAACAGTCTCTACGTTTTTATATTTTTGGAACATACTAGTATATTAGAATTTTAGTCCTGCTTCTCTTGCACCATCAGCTAAAGATTTTACTCTTCCATGATACAAATTACCTCCTCTATCAAAAGCAACTTTATCTAAGCCAGCTTTAACAGATTTCTCAGCGATTGTTTTACCAACCAAAGCAGCAATCTCGGTTTTATTTCCTTTTACTTTTGCAATATCCTTATCTCTTGAAGAAGCGGATACTAAAGTGACTCCTTTAACGTCGTCTATAACTTGAGCGTAAATTTCGCTGTTACTTCTAAATACAGATAATCTTGGTTTAGCTGCAGTTCCAGAAGAAACCTTACGTATTCTACGTCGGATTCTTAATTTTCTTTGTGTTTTTGATAATCCCATAATATCCTTTATTAAGCTGATTTACCAGCTTTTCTTCTTAATATTTCACCTACAAACTTAATTCCTTTCCCTTTGTACGGCTCCGGACTACGGAAAGATCTAATCTTTGCTGCTATATGACCAACTAATTGCTTGTCATGAGAAGTAAGCTTTACAATAGGGTTTTTACCTTTTTCAGATATAGTCTCAACCTTTACCTCTGGGGCAAGATCAAAAACAATATTATGAGAAAAACCTAAAGCCAAATCAAGTTTTTGACCTTGATTACTTGCTCTATAACCTACACCTACTAATTCTAATTCTTTGGTCCATCCTTTAGATACACCTTCTACCATATTGGTGATAAGTGATCTATATAAACCGTGCTTTGCTTTATGGTCCTTAGAATCAGATGGCCTTGTAACGAAAGCCTGTCCGTCTTCTACTTTAACCGATACTCCTGAGAACTCTTGAGTCAACTCACCTAACTTTCCTTTAACAGAAATGATATTGTCGTTGATTTCAACTGTAACCCCTTCAGGAATTGCGACTGGATTATTACCTATTCTAGACATTTTCTAAATCTTTTATCAATTAATAAACGTAGCATAAAACTTCACCACCAACTTTCTCTGCCTTAGCCTGCTTGCTAGTCATTACACCATGAGATGTAGAAACGATTGCAATACCCAAACCATTCAATACACGAGGTAAATCTTCGTTACCTGCATATTTTCTAAGACCAGGCTTACTTATACGCTGTATTTTCTTGATAACAGGTTCTTTTGTAAGCTTATCATACTTCAAAGCTATTTTTATAGAACCTTGAACTTTGCTCTCTTCGAACTTGTAACTCAAAATATATCCTTGGTCGAATAATATTTTAGTAATTTCTTTCTTTAGATTCGACGCAGGGATTTCAACAACCCTATGTCCCGCTCTACTCGCGTTTCTAACTCTCGTTAGGTAATCTGCAATAGTATCTGTTACCATATGTATATAATTCGGAAACGGTTTTCAGCACTTAAGCCAAACCTGAATCCATTAATAATTCTTTACTTACCAGCTAGCTTTCTTAACACCTGGTATTAAACCAGCGTTAGCCATCTCTCTGAATTTTACCCTTGAAATACCAAAAGTTCTCATGTAACCTTTAGGTCTTCCAGTTAACTTACATCTATTGTGTAAACGTACCGGAGATGCATTTTTAGGTAATCTTTGTAGCGCTTCGTAATCACCAGCTTCTTTTAAAGCTTTACGTTTCTCAGCATACACTGCTACAGTTTTTTCCCTTTTTCTCTCACGGGCTTTCATTGATTCCTTAGCCATACTAATTCTTTTTAAAAGGTAAACCTAATTCTGTTAATAATGATTTCGCTTCTTTGTCTGTATCCGCAGAAGTTACAAATGTAATATCCATACCGTTAATTCTATTGATTTTATCAATATTAACTTCAGGAAATATAATTTGCTCCGTTACACCCAGGTTATAATTTCCACGACCATCAAAACCAGTAGCTTTAATACCTTGAAAATCTCTTACACGTGGTAACGCAGAAGTAACCAAACGGTCTAAAAATTCGTACATACGCTCACCTCTTAAGGTAACTTTAGCACCAATTGGCATACCTTTCCTTAATTTAAAGGCAGCAACATCTTTCTTAGACATAGTAGCAACGGCTTTTTGACCCGTTATCATAGTCATCTCATCTATTGCATGGTCAATAAGTTTCTTATCAGCAACAGCAGCTCCTACACCTCTACTCATTACTATCTTCTCTAACTTAGGAACCTGCATTACATTACTGTAACCAAACTCTTCGGTAAGGGCAGCTACTATTCGCTCCTTATACTCTTTCTTTAATCTTGCAACGTATGCCATAACTAAATTACTTCATTGGATTTTTTGGAAACCCTAACTTTTTTACCATCCTTAATCTCGTAACCTACTCTTGTTACATCGCCAGTTTTACTGTCGATCAACGCTAAATTAGAAATATGGATTAAAGCTTCTTTTTTTACAATACCACCTTGAGGGTTTTTAGCACTAGGCTTCTCATGTTTAGATACCATATTGGCACCTTCAACGATGGCTTTATTTTTCTCAAGATTTACACGCATAACTTTACCTTCGGTACCTTTATGGTCACCAGCAGTAATTCTTACCGTATCTCCTGTTTTGATTTTTAACTTTTTCATCTTGTCCGTTATATTATAATACCTCTGGGGCCAATGATACAATCTTCATGAACTGCTTATCCCTAAGCTCTCTTGCTACAGGTCCAAAAACACGAGTTCCTCTCATTTCTCCGGCAGGATTCAATAACACACAAGCGTTATCATCAAATCTGATATAAGACCCATCAGGTCTTCTAACCTCTTTCTTTGTACGAACTACAACAGCAGTTGAAACCGCACCTTTCTTGATACCTCCGTTTGGAGTTGCCTCTTTAACAGTAACAACAATTTTGTCACCTATTGAAGCATATCTTCTTTTGGTACCACCAAGAACACGGATAGTTAAAACTTCCTTTGCCCCTGTGTTATCCGCTACTTTTAGTCTAGATTCTTGCTGTAACATAACTTATTTAGCTCTTTCTAAGATTTCTACTAATCTCCAACATTTGGTTTTACTCATAGGTCTTGTTTCCATGATCTTTACAGTATCACCAATGTTACAATCGTTCTTTTCGTCATGTGCAACATATTTCTTTGTCTTCAAAACGAATTTACCGTACATAGGATGTTTTACCCTCTTTACTTCAGCAATAACAATAGATTTCTCCATTTTATTACTAGTAACAACTCCTACTCTTTCTTTTCTTAAATTTCTTTTCTCCATAAAGCCCACCAGTTATTGGTTCTCCCTATTAGTTAATTCAGTAGCTAATCTTGCTACCGTTCTCCTTACTTTTCTAATCTGAAGCGGATTTTCTAACGGAGTTACAAAATGTGCCATTTTCAAATCTGCATGCTGCTTCTTGTACTCGGCCAATTTCTCCGTAAGTCCTTCCACAGACATTTCTTTAATCTCTTGTTTTTTCATTATTACTTACGTTTAATTTCCAGCCTCGTAATCACGAGCTACAATGAATTTTGTTTTTACAGGAAGTTTCTGAGCCGCTAATCTTAAAGCTTCTTTTGCTACTTCCATAGGAACTCCGGCTACTTCGAACATAATTCTACCTGGCTTAACCACGGCTACAAAATATTCTGGCGCACCTTTACCTTTACCCATACGTACTTCTAATGGCTTTTTGGTAATCGGCTTGTCTGGAAATATTTTAATCCACAATTGACCTTCTCTCTTCATAAATCTAGTAGCAGCAATACGAGCAGCTTCTATCTGGCGTGAAGTCAAAAATGCAGCATCATCAACATTCTTTATACCGAACATACCATTTGAAAGTTGGTGTCCTCTTCCAGCAAGACCTTTCATACGGCCTTTCTGCATCTTACGGAACTTTGTTCTTTTCGGTTGTAACATTACTTTAGTTCTTTAAAAAATTACTTTCTACGACGTTGTTTTCTTCCACCTTCTTGCTTACCACCTTTGGAAGAATCTTTTTTCATCCCTACTAATGGAGATAATTCTCTTTTACCATAAACCTCACCTTTCATAATCCAAACTTTAATACCAAGTTTACCATATGTAGTTTGAGCTTCTTGTAAAGCATAATCAATATCTGCTCTAAAAGTAGATAATGGAATTCTACCATCCTTATAAGATTCGGAACGTGCCATTTCAGCACCATTCAATCTACCAGAGATTTGAATCTTTATTCCTTCGGCATTCATACGCATTGCTGCAGCGATTGCCATTTTTATTGCTCTTCTAAAAGAAATTCTACTTTCTATTTGACGAGCAACACTTGCAGCTACTAAATTAGCATCAAGCTCAGGTCTTTTTATTTCAAAAATGTTGATTTGAACCTCCTTATTGGTGATCTTTTTCAACTCCTCTTTTAATTTATCAACTTCCTGACCACCTTTACCGATAATGATACCAGGTCTAGCAGTGGTAACAGTAACCGTGATTAATTTAAGAGTACGTTCAATTATAACTCTTGAAACACTAGCTTTAGAAAGTCTGGCATGAATATACTTACGTATTTTATCATCCTCAGCCAATTTATCTCCGTAATCGTTTCCACCATACCAGTTAGACTCCCAACCTCTTATGATTCCTAGACGATTTCCTATTGGATTTGTTTTCTGTCCCATCCTAGTTTTCTGTTATGTTTTTTGAACCCAAAACCAATGTAACATGGTTTGAACGTTTTCTAATTCTATGTGCTCTACCTTGTGGAGCAGGACGCAATCTTTTCAACATTGCACCACTATCTACTCTAATCTCAGCAACAATTAAATCAGCATCTTCTAAATTTGCATCTTCATTTTTTGCTTGCCAATTAGCCAAAGCTGAAAGTAATAATTTCTCTAACTTTCTAGAAGCTTCTTTAGGATTAAACCTTAATATAGCTAATGCTTGCTCTACCTTTACACCGCGAATTAAATCTGCAACTAAACGCATTTTTCTAGGTGAAGTAGGACAGTTATTCAACTTAGCGAAAGCTACCATCTTCTTCTCAGCCTTTATTCTTTCGGCCATCTGTTTTTTACGAACTCCCATAGCTTACTTTTTTCCTTTGTTTTTCGCACCCGCATGACCTCTAAAAGATCTAGTTGGTGAAAATTCCCCAAGTTTATGTCCTACCATGTTTTCTGTTACAAAAACAGGTACAAATTGTTTTCCGTTATGAACCGCTATTGTCATCCCAACAAAATCAGGAGTAATCATAGATGCTCTAGACCAAGTTTTGATAACCGATTTTTTACCGGATGATACACTTTGTTGGATTTTTTTCTCCAAACTATAGTGAACGTAAGGTCCTTTTTTTAGTGAACGTGCCATTTCTTTCTACTTTTTTATTTCTTTCTACGTTCTATTATATACTTGTTGGTGCTCTTGGTCTTAGAACGAGTTCTGAATCCTTTAGCAGGTACTCCGTTTCTCGATCTTGGATGACCACCTGAAGCTCTACCTTCACCACCACCCATTGGGTGATCGACAGGGTTCATAGCTACCGGTCTAGTTCTAGGTCTTCTACCCAACCATCTACTTCTACCAGCTTTACCTGATACCAATAATTGATGATCCGAGTTAGATATAGCACCAATAGTTGCCATACAACCAGAAAGAATTAATCTAGTTTCACCAGATGGCATCTTAACAGTAACAAATTTACCGTCCTTCGCCATAAGTTGAGCAAATGTACCAGCACTACGAGCCATAACAGCTCCTTGACCAGGTCTTAACTCAATACATGAAATTATAGTACCTAATGGAATTTCGCTTAACGGCAAAGCATTACCAATCTCAGGAGCTACCGTAGCACCAGCAGAAACCTGCTGATCAACCTGTAAACCATTCTGAGCGATTACATAACGCTTCTCACCATCTGCATACTCCAAAAGAGCAATAAATGCAGTTCTATTAGGATCGTACTCAATAGTCTTAACAGTAGCAGACACATCTTGTTTGTCTCTCTTAAAATCTATTACACGATACCTTCTTTTATGACCTCCACCTTTTTGGCGTATGGTCATCTTTCCTTGACTGTTTCTACCTCCCGACTTTTTTAACGGAGCAAGCAAGCTTTTCTCCGGCTTATCAGCAGTAATGGCGTCAAATCCATTTACTACTCTAAAACGCTGTCCTGGAGTGATTGGTTTTAATTTTCTAACTGACATTTCTTGTCTTTATAGATTACTGTAAAAATCGATAATATCACCTTCTACAACATCAACAATCGCTTTTTTAATAGCATTTGTTTTTCCATGCTGTACACCAGTTTTTGTATATCTGGATTTTCTTGAAGGACCGTAATTCATTGTACGAACCTTCTTCACAGAAACACCATAAGTAGCTTCAACCGCATCTTTAATCTGCAACTTGTTAGCCTTAGGGTCAACTACGAATCCATAACGGTTATTCAACTCGCTATCAGCAGTCATCTTTTCCGTTATAATTGGTTTTATCAACACACTCATGATATTATTGTTTATTTAAATTCGATTCAATTCCTTCTAAAGAGCTTTCTAACAACACCACACTATTAGCATGAAGAATTTTGTAAGTACTTAATTCTGAGTTAGTTATAACTTCTGAGCCTTTAAAATTACGCGAAGACAAATATACACCTTTATTTGAATCACCCAACACTATTAAAGACTTTTTATTCTCAAGACCTAAAGTCTTTAAAACCTGAACAAAATCTTTAGTTTTTGGAGTGTCAAAATCAAAGTCTTCAACTACTAAAATTGCATTCTCTTTAGACTTTAAAGTCAATGCAGATTTTCTTGCCAAACGCTTTAAGTTTTTATTTAACTTTTGACTATAATCTCTAGGTCTAGGACCAAATATTCTACCACCACCTCTAAAGACTGGAGATTTAATACTACCTGCTCTCGCAGTACCAGTACCTTTTTGTTTCTTAATTTTTCTAGTACTACCAGCAATCTCAGCTCTTTCCTTTGCTTTGTGCGTACCTTGTCTCTGGTGAGCCAAATACTGCTTTACATCTAGGTAAACTGCATGATCATTAGGCTCTATAGCGAAAACATCATCAGAAAGGTTTGCCTTTCTACCTGTGTCTTTTCCTTTAATATCTAAAACTGCTATCTTCATTACTCTACCTTTGTATGGTTACATAAGCATTCTTATGGCCCGGAACACAACCTTTTACTACTAAAAGATTCTTTTCTGGAACTACTTTTAAAACTCTAAGGTTCTGTACCGTTACACGATCAGTACCCATTCTACCGGCCATTTTCATACCTTTAAATACTCTTGCAGGATATGATGCAGCACCAATAGAACCAGGAGCTCTAAGTCTGTTATGCTGACCATGAGTTGCTTGACCAACTCCGCCGAATCCGTGACGTTTTACAACACCCTGAAAACCTTTACCCTTAGATGTACCAATAACATCCACGAATTGTCCCTCAGCAAAAACATCAACACCAACAGTGTCACCTAACTTAAATTCACCTTCAAAATCTCGAAACTCAACGACTTTTTTCTTAGGAGAAGCACCTGCTTTTTTAAAATGGCCTAATTCAGCCTTAATAGCACGACTTTCTGCCTTGTCATCGAAACCAAGTTGAAGGGCACTATACCCGTCGACCTCTTCGGTTCTGACTTGGGTAACTACACATGGTCCAGCCTGTATAACGGTACATGGAATGTTTTTTCCATTCTCGTCAAAAATACTGGTCATGCCTACTTTCTTTCCTATTAACCCAGACATACTTATTTATATTAATTATTACTTATTAAATTCTATTCAAAAAAATAGGGTCAAAATAATTTAACCCTAAATTATTTTTTCCGTTTTTCCCTCGCACGCAGCTTAGGACATGTTATCTAACCCATATTAAGGATTAGATTGTGAATTACACCTTAATCTCTACTTCTACACCACTTGGAAGCTCTAACTTCATAAGTGCATCAATAGTTTTAGATGAAGAGCTATAGATATCCAATAATCTCTTATAAGAACTTAATTGGAACTGCTCTCTAGATTTTTTATTTACGTGCGGTGAACGCAATACTGTAAATATCTTTTTATGTGTTGGTAAAGGAATTGGCCCTGTTACAACAGCACCGGTAGTCTTTACCGTTTTTACAATCTTCTCAGCAGACTTATCCACCAAATTGTGATCGTAAGATTTAAGTTTTATTCTAATTTTCTGACTCATGTCCTAAATTTATGCTGTTATACCTTTTGCTGCTTTGATAACTTCTTCTGAAATATTAGAAGGAGTTTCTGCATAGTGTGAAAATTCCATTGTTGAAGTTGCACGACCTGAAGATAATGTTCTAAGAGAAGTAACATATCCAAACATTTCAGATAATGGCACTGTACCCTTAACAACTTTTGCTCCAGCTCTATCGCTCATATCACCAATAGTACCTCTACGTCTATTTAAATCTCCAACGATATCACCCATGTTTTCTTCAGGAGTAATAACTTCTAACTTCATGATTGGCTCCATAACAACGGCACCAGCAGCTTTACCAGCAGCTTTGTAACCCATTTTTGCAGCTAATTCGAAAGAAAGTGCATCAGAATCCACAGGGTGGAAAGATCCATCCTTAAGAACAACTTTCATAGAATCCATTTCATATCCAGCTAAAGGTCCGTTTTGCATTGCAACTTTAAAACCTTTCTCTACAGATGGAATAAATTCTTTTGGAATACGACCACCTTTAATTTCATCAACAAACTGAAGTCCTTCTCCTTCGAAATCCTCATCAGCAGGACCCATTTCAAATACAATATCACCAAACTTACCACGACCACCAGATTGCTTCTTATAAGTTTCTCTGTGTCCAGCCGTTTTAGTTAACGCCTCTTTGTATTCTACTTGAGGTTCACCTTGACTAACTTCAACCTTAAATTCTCTTCTTAAACGATCAACAATAATATCTAAGTGAAGCTCACCCATACCAGATATAATTGTCTGTCCAGAAGCTTCATCAGTTTTTACTTGGAAAGTAGGATCCTCCTCAGCTAATTTAGCTAAAGCCATACCTAACTTATCAACATCCGCTTTCGTTTTAGGCTCTACAGCAATACCAATTACTGGTTCCGGGAAGTCCATGCTTTCCAAAACAATTGGGTGCTTTTCATCAGACATGGTATCACCAGTCTTAATGTCTTTAAAACCTACAGCCGCACCAATATCACCTGCTTCGATAAAATCGATAGCATTTTGCTTATTGGAATGCATTTGATAAATACGAGAAATACGTTCTTTTTTACCTGAACGATTGTTCAATATATAAGATCCAGCATCTAAACGACCAGAATATGTTCTAAAGAATGCCAATCTACCCACGAAAGGATCGGTAGCAATCTTAAATGCTAAAGCCGAGAACGGCTCTTTTACATTAGGCTTACGTTTTTCAACAGCACCTGTATCAGGATTTGTTCCTTCGATATCATCCTTATCTACAGGAGAAGGTAAATATCTACAAACAGCATCCAATAAAAATTGAACACCTTTATTCTTAAATGAAGATCCACAAATCATAGGAATTATTGCACGATCCATAACCGCAGCCCTTAAAGCAGCGTGTACTTCTTCTTCAGTAATAGAATCCTCGTCTTCGAAGAATTTCTCCATCAACTCCTCATCATATTCTGCAACAGCTTCAATTAAAGCAGCTCTATACTCCTTAACTTCAGCTTTCATTTCTTCAGGAATATCAATTACATCAAATGTAGAACCGAATCCTTCATCATGCCAAACAATAGCCCTGTTCTTAGCCAAATCAACAATACCTCTAAAATCAGCTTCATCACCGATAGGAAGTACAATTGGCACAGCATTAGAACCTAACATTTCCTTAACTTGCTTACAAACCATAAGGAAATTAGAACCTTGACGGTCCATTTTGTTCACAAAACCTATTCTTGGAACTTTATAATTATCAGCCAATCTCCAGTTAGTTTCTGATTGAGGCTCAACACCATCAACAGCACTAAACAAAAAGACCAAACCATCCAAAACACGTAAAGAACGATTCACCTCTACGGTAAAATCAACGTGACCTGGAGTATCTATTATATTAAAGTGATAATCCTTTGTATCAGGCAATTCTTTTGCATTTTCCAAAGGAAATTTCCATGTACATGTAGTAGCAGCAGAAGTAATTGTAATACCTCTTTCTTGCTCCTGCTCCATCCAGTCCATAGTAGCGGCACCATCATGAACCTCACCTATCTTATGACTAACACCCGTATAAAAAAGTATACGCTCTGTAGTAGTAGTTTTTCCAGCATCAATATGTGCTGCAATACCTATATTTCTTGTAAATTTTAAATCTCTTGCCATGTCTATTTAGAATCTAAAGTGCGAAAATGCTTTGTTTGCCTCAGCCATCTTGTGCGTATCGACTCTTTTCTTAACAGCTGCACCTTCTTCTTTTGCAGCAGCTAAAATCTCTCCAGCCAATTTTTGGGCCATACCTTTTTCGTTACGCTTTCTTGCATAACTAATCAACCACTTCATAGCTGTTGATATTTTACGGTCCGGTCTAATCTGCATTGGAATTTGAAATGTTGCACCACCAACTCTTCTACTTCTAACTTCTACGTGCGGCATCACATTACTTAATGCATCTTTCCAAAGTTCTAAAGCTGTCTTCTCTTCATCAGTCTTCTTTGCATCTACGATATCAATTGCATCGTAAAAAACACCAAAAGCAACTGATTTTTTACCATCCCACATCATCATATTGACGAAACGTGTCACCAACTGATCATTAAATCTTGGATCTGGTAAAAGTGGTCTTTTCTTTGCCTGTCTTTTTCTCATTACTTCCTTTTAAACAAGTTTAATTACTTCTTAGGGCGTTTTGCACCATATTTAGATCTACGCTGTGTTCTACCGGCCACACCTGCTGTGTCCAATGCACCACGTACAATATGATACCTAACTCCTGGTAAATCTTTAACTCTTCCGCCTCTTACTAATACTATCGAGTGCTCTTGAAGATTGTGACCCTCTCCTGGAATGTAAGCATTCACTTCCTTACCATTAGTCAACCTTACCCTTGCTACTTTTCTCATAGCTGAATTTGGTTTCTTAGGCGTGGTAGTATAAACACGTGTACAAACACCCCTTCTTTGAGGACACGAATCCAAAGCAGCCGATTTACTCTTCTTAGTAATCGTCTCTCTTCCTATTCGTACTAATTGTGATATTGTTGGCATACTATTAAATAATATATAAAAATTACCCCTACTTTAAGGGTCGGCAAATGTAGTAATATTTCAGTAAAATTCAAACCAAGTTCAATTTATTTTTATTTTTTTTTGATTACCTCATTTTCACACCAAATAAACCATAGTTAATATGTTCTTAATTCTTGAGAATTAATCACCAAATCTCATACAATTTTCGATCTGAATAAAATGCAAGTTTTTCTGTATTTTTTTGAAGAATTGCGAATATGACAAAAAAAACCATGTTGAATTATATAACTTTAAATCTGGATCGTGTTTAATCTGTAACTCCTAATTTTACCACAGGTTCTTAAAGTTTTATTAAAATTATCTTGCATTATTAACACATTATTGTGAAGTTTGTCGCTAGCTAATTCAAATAATTTAAAAATGAGAACAAAACTAAATGGATTGTTAACGCTACTTTTAGCGTTAGTTGTGCATATTTCTTTTGCACAGCAAAAAACAGTTTCCGGTACGGTTACTGATCAGGGAGGGCTACCTTTGCCCGGGGTTAACATTGTAGTTGAAGGTACCACTACTGGTACACAAACTGATTTTGATGGTAACTACTCTATTATGGCCTCTCAAGGCGAAACATTATTATTTACTTACATCGGTCAAAAAGCTGTGAGAAAATCGGTTGGAGCCGGTAGCTCAGTAAATGTACAGATGGAAGAAGATGCTCAAGCCCTTGAAGAAGTGGTTGTTACCGCTCAAGGTATTAAGCGTGAGAAAAAAGCTTTAGGTTTTGCAGTTTCATCTGTAGACGAAGAAGATTTAGAATCTCGTGCTGAAGGTGATGTTGCCCGTGTATTATCAGGTAAAGCATCTGGTGTACAGATAACATCGGCTGGTGGTATGTCTGGATCTGCAACTAACGTTGTAGTAAGGGGTTTAAGTTCCTTTAGTGGGAGTAACCAAGCTCTTTTTGTTGTTGATGGTGTTCCTTTTAGTAGTGATACTAATGCACAAGATACTAACGGTGGTGGTTCTAACTTCTTAACAGGTAACACTGGTTCTTCTAGATTTTTAGATTTGGATCCAAACAACATCGCAAAAATTGAGGTATTAAAAGGTCTTGCAGCTGCAACACTTTATGGTTCTCAAGGTAAAAATGGTGTGATTCTAATTACTACTAAAGCAGGTTCTGCTGTTGGTGGTAAGAAGAAAACTGAAATTACCGTTAACCAATCTTACTTTGTTAACGAATTTGCTTCTTTACCAGATTACCAAGATGAATACGGTAATGGTTTTGATCAAGCATTTGGTTGGTTCTTTAGTAACTGGGGTCCTAGCTTTGAAGAAAGCGGCCTTTCTGGATGGGGAAGACAAGCAGCTATTGATGAAAACGGTACTTTAGAGCATCCTTATAGTAGTACAGCAGTCGCTTCTACTAGAGAAGCATTTCCTGAATTACAAGGTACAAGATACGATTGGAAACCTTATGATTCTGTTGAGGATTACTTCAAGCCTGGATCTGTAAGCTCTACGTCTGTTAATATTAATGGTGCTTCTGAAGATGGAAACACTACCTTCAATGCTAACTTTGGTTACTTAGATGATGAATCTTTCGTACCTGGAAATGGCTTAACAAGAGCTAACGTATCTATAGGTGGTAGATCTAAACTATCAAATAGATTTACTGTATCTGGAGCTATGAACTATACAAGAACCGATTACAGCTCACCTCCTATTGCAGCAAGTGAAGGTAATGGTACTACTGGTCTATCTATCTTTGGTAATATTTATTTTACACCACGAAGTGTTGATTTATTAGGTTTACCTTACGAAAACCCAATTGATGGATCTAGTGTATACTATAGAAATGGTAATGACATTATCAACCCACGATGGACTGAGAACAATGTAAAATATTCTCAATTAACTACACGTGTTTTCTGGAATGCTTCTGTACAATATGACATTAACGATAATCTTAACATGACGTACAGAGCAGGTTTAGATTATTATAATGAAAGAAATGAACAATATTCTAACAAAGGTGGTGTAAACTTTACAGATGCCATTTTTGGTTTCTTAAATACATATGATAACAACAATACAATTTGGGATCACTACTTAGCCTTAAACGGTAATTATGATTTATCAGAAAAATTAGGATTGTCATTTAACGTTGGTGGTACTACTAGATCAACTACTTTTGATCAATCTGGTGTTGCCAGTACAGGACAGATTGTATATGATATACAAAGACATTTTAACTACTCTAACCAGTCTCCTATTCAATATACTGAAAGAAGAAATATTGCAGGTCTTTTAGGGCAAGTTACCTTAGATTACGACAATATGTTGTTCTTTACAGCTTCAACTAGAACTGACTGGGTTTCTAACCTTACTACTGAAAATAATAGTCAAACATACCCAAGTGCAAGTGCATCATTCTTGCCAACGGCTGCTTGGCCTGGTATTAAATCAGAAAAAGGACTTAATTTCTTGAAATTAAGAGCTGGTTTAGGTCAATCTGCAACATTTCCTACAGCATACCCTACAGTAAGTGTTGTTGAGCAAAATACACAAGTTTATGGTGAAGGTGCTGAAGTGACAACAAACCAAGTTGCTGCTTTTAAAGCAAATCCTGATTTGAAGCCAGAGCTTCTTTCTGAATTTGAAGTTGGTTTTGAATCTAAATTCTTTAGCAACAGAGTATCCTTAGATTTTACATATTTTGACAGAACAACTAAAGATCTTATTGTAAGAGAACCTCTTTCTCCATCAACAGGTTTTACATTCACACAAAGTAACGTTGGTAAGATTGAAGGTGATGGTATTGAAATTGATTTAGGTGTTGACTGGATTAGAAGTGCAGAGCCTAGTGGTTTTAACTGGAATACTAGAGCTAACTTCACTAAAAACAAATTTATTGTAACAGAGCAAGAGCAAGATATCATTATTTATGCTGGTAGTTCAACTTTATCAGTTGGTGGTAATGCCGCAATTAAAGGTGAGCAATTAGGTGTTATTGTTGGTGATGCAATCGCAAGAGATGCTGATGGCAACTTCTTAATTGATGATGGTGGTGATTATGTAACTACTGAAGTAGATGCAGATGGTAACGTTCCAGTTATTGGTAATCCAAATCCTGATTATATCATGAACATCATAAACTCTCTTTCTTATAAGAACTGGAATTTAGGTTTTCAGATTAGTCATACTAAAGGTGGTGACATAGTTTCTAACACTATTGGTACATTATTAGGTAGAGGTTTAATTACTGAAACCTTAGATAGAGAAAACACTTATATTTTACCTGGTGTTTCTCAAAGTACTGGTGAAGTGAACAATAAGCAGATCAACAACTCTACTTATTACTTCAACAATATCTTATTTGGCCCAACTGAATTGAAGGTTTATGATGCATCTGTGGTTCGTTTACAAGAACTTTCATTAGGATACACTTTCCCTGCAAAATCGTTAGAAAGAACTCCTTTTGGATCATTAACAATTACAGCACAAGGTTTCAACCTATGGTATGATGCTTACAATACACCAGAGGGTGCTAATTTTGACCCTAATATTCAAGGTGCAGGTGTAGGTAACTCTCAAGGTTTTGACTTTATTAACGGTCCAAGTTCAAGAAGGTATGGAGTTAGTATCAAAGCAACCTTTTAAAAATTGCTAATCTTAATTAATAGAAATATTATGAAAAAAATAATTAAATATATAACCGTTGTTTTTACCGCAGGAGTGCTATTAAACTCTTGTGAAACAACAGATCTAGATCTTAGGACTAGCCCTAACGATCTTGCTGCTGATCAAGCAGATCCAAATTTATTGTTGAATTCAATTCAACTTGCATATGTAGCAAATATGTATACCATAAATGATATTGGTTCAGAACTAACTAGAATCGATTATATGCTTGGTCGTAACTATTTCAACACATACCCAGGTAATACTTTTGATGATATTTGGGAACGTCTTTATAGTAGTACAGATGGTAATAATGATGTATTTACATCTGATGTAGATTTAGGTATTTTCCCTAATGTAGAAAACTTAAAAACCATAGATGCTGGAAGTGACACTGATTATTCTTTCCACATTGCGGTTGGTCAAACTTTAAAAGCGCACATGCTTTTATTATTGGTTGACTATTTAGGAAAAGCTACTTTAAGTGAAGCTGGTAATCCTGTTGAATTTCCTGCACCATTATTGGATGAAGGTCAAGATGTTTATGCCGGTGCATTAGCCTTATTGACTGAAGCAGAAGCGTTATTTGCAGCTGATCCTGCTACACAAGGAGGTGAAGATTTCTTCTACGGTGGGGACACTGAAAATTGGATTAAACTTATTAATACTATCAGATTAAAAGCTGCTGTTACTACTGGTGACATGAGCACATTTAATTCAATTATTGCTGGTGGTGACTATATTTCTGAAAACGGAGATGACTTTCAATGGCAGTACGGTACTAGAGAATTACAACCAGATACACGTCACCCAGATTATCAGGATGATTATACAACTAGTGGTGCAAACATTTACCAGAACAACTGGTTAATGAATAATATGTTGGTTAAAAACGACCCTAGAATCAGATACTACTTCTACCGTCAAGAAAGTGCAACACCAGGTGCTGCAGGTGAACCTGCAAATGAAGAGTTACTTGCTTGTTCATTAGCAATACCTCCTGCTCATTATGCTGGTTATATTTATTGTTCTGTACCTAATGGCTACTGGGGTAGATCTCACGGTAATAATGAAGGAACACCACCAGATGGTTTCCAAAGAACTGCTGTAGGTGTTTATCCTGCAGGTGGTCGTTTTGATGATAGTAGCTTTGATGTTGTTGGTCTTGGCCTAGGTGGCGGAGGCGGAGGTATTGAGCCAATTATACTTGCTTCTTACGTTGATTTTTGGCAAGCTGAAATGGCAACTTCTGCTGCTGTAAAAGCAACATTCTTAGAATCTGCTATGACAAAGTCAATTGCAAAGGTTCAAAGTTTTGGTTCTTTAGATTCTGGCGCAGATTTATCTGTAGCACCTTCAGAAACAGATGTTACAACTTACATTGATGGTATTGTTACTGATTATTTAGCTGCTTCAGGGGATGACCAAACAAATATTTTGGCTGAACAATACTGGATCGCTCTTTACGGTGGTGGAGTTGAAGCATTCAATTATTACAGAAGAACAGGTTTCCCTACAACATTAGCTCCTAACTGGGAACTAAACCCAGGTTCTTTTCCAAGATCATTTTTATATCCTCAAACAGAGGTTATAACGAACTCAAATGTTTCGCAGAAATCTGATTTATCAACTCAAGTATTTTGGGATACCAATCCAGCTGGACCAGCTTTCCCATCTGCTAACTAAAAATTAAGAAAATGAAAATAAACAATAAAATATTAGGCGCTATTATAGGTGTTTCCTCGCTACTAATAACATCTTGTGATGATGACGGTGGTAAAGTTATTGATGAAGTATTTGCAGAAACTACAAGAGGTGCTGTTTTAAGAACAATTGAATCAGGCGGTATTTTAGATCGTTTTGATACCTCTACAACTTTCGGTTTTACTTTTGAAGAACAAGATTACGAAGATGGTGATTTGTTAGAAAAAGTTGATTTATACATTAGCTTCGAAGATAACACTGAAGCAAATGGAGATTCTACAGTAGATGAAATTTTAATTGAAACTTTTTTACCTGCTGATTTTACCGATGGTGAATTTGGTTTACCACGAGCTAGTTACGAAACTACTCTTGCTAACGCTTTATCATTATTAGGTTTGGTAGAAGGTGATTTTGATGGTGGTGACGCTGTTCAGTTTCGTTTAATTTTAACGCTAACAGACGGTAGAACTTTTACTAATGATGATAGTACAGGTACTATTACAGGATCTTTCTTTAATGCTCCTTACTTCTACAATCCAATTATAAAATGTATACCACCTGCACCAGTTGCCGGTGAATATACTATTACTTTGGAAGATAGCTATGGTGACGGTTGGAACGGCGCATCTATTGATGTTGTAATAGATGGTGTAGAAACTTCTTACACATTAGCAAGCGGTGCTGCTGGAACAGAAACATTTACTGTTCCTGAAGGAACTGCTGAATTTACATTAGCCTTCTCATCTGGTGATTGGGATAGTGAAATTACTTATGAAATAGAAGCTCCTACTGGAGAACTAGCACTTTCAGACGGACCAAGTCCAACTGTTGGTATTCAAACTTTGAATATCTGTGGTGGGTAGTCTAAGTAATTTATAATTTATATAATGGCTGCCTTATTAATTTAGGGCAGCTATTTTTTTTTACAACTTTTAATAACCCCCGCATGCTACATCTATTACAGATTACAAAAGAAAAAAAACTGATTACTAGTTATTTGATTACATCAGCATTGCTAGCTCTTTCATGTTCTGACCAGAAAAAAGAACCAATCAAGAATGTAGCACATAACAAATCAAAAAATCAAAAAATTTTTAATAGTATCCCAAGTGAACAAAGTCAAATAACATTTAGCAATGATCTTAAGGAAAACATGGAAACCTACGACAATGTTTTCAACTTCGATTATTTTTATAATGGCGCAGGCGTTGGTGTTGAAGACATAAATAACGATGGACTATTAGATATTTTCTTTTCTGGTAATCAAGTAGACAACAAACTATATCTAAACAAAGGCAATTTTATATTTGAAGATATTTCTACAACGGCTGGTATTAACATCAACAAAAAATGGTGTAACGGTGTAACCTTTGTAGATATCAATAACGATGGTTGGCATGATATTTATGTTTCACAAGGAGGTCCTAATAATAGGAGTAACAGAAACAACCTTTTATACATTAATAATCATGACAATACCTTTACAGAAAAGGCGAAAGAATATGGAATTGACGATCCGGGCATCTCCACTCAAACTGCATTTTTTGATTTCGATAAAGATGGCGATCTTGATTGCATTGTAATGAACGAAAATGAATTATATGGTCTAGACCCCATTTCTCTTCTTAAAACTGTTAATAGTTCAACGGAAACCAAATACTTTAACAGTAGTCACTTTTACGAAAATATAGATGGAAAATTTATAGATATCACCAAAGAAGTAGGATTAGAAAATCCAATATTTGGCTTGGGTTTATGTGTTTCTGATATCAATAACGATGGGTATTTAGATATCTATATTTCTAGCGACTATTACTTACCTGACGCGCTATACCTAAATACCAAGAATGGTGGTTTCAAAAACTCGGTAAAAGAACTGACCCAACATATTTCATTTTATGGCATGGGCTTGGATATTGCTGATATAAACAATGATAAATTACAAGACATATTTGTTTTAGACATGGCTTCTAGCGACCATTTTAGAGCCAAAACACTTATGGCTTCAATGAGTACAGAGAAATTTAATTACCTCACTAATACTGCTGGTTTTCAATACCAATACATGTTCAATTCACTTCAATTGAATTTAGGAAAGAATCACTACTCCAATATCTCTCAACTTACATCAATGGCAAGCTCTGATTGGAGCTGGTCCGTATTAATGTCAGATTATGACAACGATGGATTAAAAGATGTTTTCATTACTAATGGATACCGTAAATATGCATTAGATAATGATTTTCAAAATAAAGTATACAAAAACAAGGTTAAATACAAAGGCAATATCCCAAATAGCATAAAACAACAATTGTATGACGAAATGCCTTCTGAAAGTCTTAGTAATCTTATATACAAGAATTACGGCAATTTAGACTTTAAAGAAATTAGCAGGAATTGGGGCTTAGAAGAACTAACATTTAGTAATGGGGCGGCACAAGCAGATTTTGACAATGATGGCGATTTAGATTTGATTATAAACAATATTGATCAGACAGCTCTACTATATAAAAACAACACAGTTGAAAATGATTTAGGAAACTTTTTAAAAATAAAGACCAATGATCAAAATAAAGAGTCATTTGCCAAGGTTACCATCTCACATGACAACAAAAATCAATTTGAAGAAATAAAAAGGGTAAGGGGTTACATGTCTTCTCAAGAAAATTCTGCACATTTTGGCATCGGAAAATCAACGAACATAGACACTGTTAAAATTGAATGGCCAAGTGGAAAAATAGCCTACCAATTTAATGTTAAACCAAATTCAATACTAACTTTTTCAGAAACTGATGCGAAATCTATTTCCAGCAAACCATCTTTTGATAAAAACTCCTTTTTTATTGCAAAAAACGACAAAGAATTTAAATTAGATTTCAGACACAAAGAAACAAGTTATGATGACTTTGCACAAGAAATTTTACTACCCTACAAACAATCTAATACCGGACCGTTTATGACCAAAGGAGATGTTAATAGTGACGGAAAAGAAGATCTGTATGTAGGTGGTGGATCAGGACAGTCAGGATCAATTTATCTGCAGACTCAAAATGGCTTCATCAAAAAAACTCCAAAATCTTTTCAGCTAGATAAAGGTAAAGAGGATGCTGAATCAGTATTCTTTGATTTTGACAATGATAATGACCTAGACCTTTATGTTGTAAGTGGAGGAAATGAATACGGAGAAAGCTCATCTTACTATGCAGATAGATTGTACCTAAATGATGGCAATGGTAATTTTCAAAAATTAGATACCCCAATATTGCAATCCCTTCCCAAAAGCGGTAAATCTGTTACCATCATAGATTTTGATAAAGATGGTGATAATGATGTTTTAGTTGGTAATAGAATTATACCACACAATTACCCATTGCACAGTGCATCTATTCTCTATGAAAATGATAACGGAGTATTAAAGAATGTAACTAAAGCTATTGTTCCTGGGCTAGAAGATTTTGGATTAATCAACAGTATTATTACCACGGATTTTAATAATGATGGTTGGCAAGATTTTATTGCCGTAGGTGAATGGACCCCTATTGGTATGTTTGAAAATAAAAATGGAAAATTTGAACGCCTAACCACTAGTGACACATCCTTACATACCAAAGGCTGGTGGTTCAAAATAAAAGAAACGGATATAAATAATGACGGCAATAAGGATTACATAGTGGGTAATGTTGGTAGAAACATCAAATTTACCGCTAGTGAAGAAAAACCTTTCAAAATTTTCGCCAATGATTTTGATAATGATGGTGTAAACGATGTGGTATTAAGCAAAAAATATCATGAAACATATGTGCCTGTAAGAGGAAGAGAATGTTCTTCCCAACAAATGCCATTTATTAAGGATAAGTTTTCTACTTATAATGATTTTGCTCAAGCAACCATGGAAGATATTTATGGTGAGAAATTAAAGGAAGCATATACAAACGAAGCAACAGAATTTAATTCTATACTACTTTTAAATAAAGGGAATAATAAATTTGAAAAAATCAACCTACCCAATGAGTCTCAATTATTTCCAACTTTAGCCATATCATTGTTTGATTTAAATAATGACGGATTTGAAGATTGCGTAGTTTCAGGAAATATATATGAAACAGAAGTTGAAACACCACGGTTAGACGCTATTTCTGGACTGGCTTTAATTTCTAATGGTAAAGATGGCTACATACCATCTACCATGGAGAAAACAGGTCTTTATCTACGTGGAAATGTTAAAAGTATGGAATCAATAAAATTTAATGACCAGACTTTGTTAGTCACTGGTTATAATAACGAGAAACTAAGAACTTTCGAATTAACAAAAAATTAAACATCCTGAATATAAGAGGTTTAAAAATTATATTTAAATTAAGCATCTTAAACAACCACACCATGAAAAAAATCTTAATGTTAGCTATTACCGCAATAGCAAGTACAACTTTACAAGCTCAATATTCTGGGCAAGTACCAACAAATATGGGAGGAGCTAGTCAAAATGCAGCAGCAGGTGCTGCAATAGCAAACTTCCTAGGTCCTGTAAACGAGGCTTATCAAAAAAGACGAGAAATAGATCTAGACAAATTTCAAGGTTCCCCATACACTTCCAATACTTTTGCCCCAACAATCTTAAAATACAATGACGAAGTTGTTGGCAATATTTATTATAGATACAATGCTTTGAACGAGGAGATTGAAATTAAAAAAACAGCTTCTGAGGAAGAAGCGTACCAAGCTTTAGTAAAAGATAAAGAGATTAGCCTTCTTATTAATGCTAAACCTCTAAGTTTTAAAACTTTTGTGACAGAGAAAAACGCTACTCTTAATGGGTATTTATCTCTTATTCAAAAAGGTAGCAAGTATGATTTATACGAAAGAACACTTGTTAAGTTTACAGAAGGGCAACCAGCACAAAATTCATTTGTAGCAGCTGTACCAAGTAGGTTTACAAAATTTACAGAATTCTATTTCCAAAAAAATGGTGTAAATAGAATTGATCAGGTTCCGCTAAAGAACAAAAAACTAATTAAGTTAGTAGATGAATCTAAAAGAGAAGAACTCAAACTTTTCTTAAAAGAAAACAATCTAAACATTAAAGACGAATCAGATTTAATTAAAGTATTTGACTATTTAAATAGCTAAAACATTTATCTCTAATATTTAAAACCGCCCAACAATAGTTGGGCGGTTTTTATTTACCTTTGCCTCATGCAAAAAACCACTCAAATTTATGGCTTAAGAGCCATTATAGAAGCTGTTAATTCAAATGAAGAGATAGACAAGGTATTTCTTCAAAAAGGTCTTAAAGGAGACCTTATGAAAGAACTTGAGGGTTTATTGCGTCGTAATGAAATCAATATGGTCTATGTGCCTATTGAAAAATTGAACAGACTTACAAAAAACAATCACCAAGGTGCAGTTGCCAACATCTCCCCTATCGGATTTCATACTCTTGAAGATTTAGTGGAAAAGGCGAACGAGAAAGAAGGTCCCGCTTTATTTTTATTATTGGACCAGCTATCTGATGTACGTAATTTTGGAGCAATCATTAGAACTGCAGAATGTACCGGAGTTGACGGAATCATTGTTCAAAAGAAAGGTGCCGCTCCTGTAACCGCAGATACCATTAAAACCTCTGCCGGTGCTGCATATAGAGTGCCAATAGCAAAAGTAGATCACTTAAAAGATGCTGTTTTCTATTTACAGGCATCAGATATTAAAATAGTATCGGCTACCGAAAAAACAGATGATTCTGTTTATGATGTTCCTTTTACAGATTCTATAGCCATTGTTATGGGTGCTGAAGATCGTGGTATTACGCCTTCTATTTTAAAAGCTTCTGATTATAGAGCTAAACTTCCATTATTAGGTGAGATTGAATCGTTAAATGTTTCTGTTGCATGTGCCGTTTTCTTATACGAAGCGGTTCGCCAACGTTTGTAACTATAATTTACCTATCTGAATCACTTTTAGAGCTTTTCTTGAAGATGTAGTTATATTTAAAACTTTCTTCTTCCTCGAATTCCTCTTCTATGGGTAACTCCCTGAAGTTTCCGTTTTCATCAAAATGCTGTAAAAACAAATCATCTTCTTCTTTAAAATCTTCCTTCTCCCATTCATACTTTTTGGTTGGTGGAATGCGTGCTTTCACCATTTTTGCAAGAAACAATCCCGTGAGAAAACCGGCTAAATGTCCTTCCCAAGACATTCCTTCCTTAACCGGAAATATATACCAAAGCATACTCCCATATATAAAAACAACAATTAAAGAAAGTGCTACCAGTCTAAAGTGAGAACTAAATATTCCTTTGAAAAAAATAAAACTAGCCAGCACATAAATAAGTCCGCTTGCACCTATATGATAGGATGTTCTACCTATTAACCAAGTTATTAAACCGGATAAAATAATGCCATAGACAACTACTTTCCAAGCAACATCTTTATAAAAATACCAAAGCGCAGTAAGTAAAATGGCTAAAGGAATTGTATTGTTATAAAGATGCTCCAAAGAACCATGAATAAATGGACTAAAAACTACTCCGCGTAATCCCAATAGTGTTCTTGGCATTACCCCCATTTCATTAAAGTTCACGCCCAAAATCAATTCTACCCAATACACGCACCAGATGACTATCATAGCAAATAGCGGAATAGCCAGCACTTTATTAGAAAACTTAAAATGTCCCATTTCTGACATGAGCTTGTTTTAATTTATAGCTTACAATTATACTACCAACGTTTGCAAATTGGTCATATTGTCACTTCAATCCTTACTTAACAATCAATTGGCAACATACTTTTCTCTTCTCATTTAAGAATATTATATTTTTGTACTATGAACGAACCTTTAGCAGAACGCGTACGTCCAAAAACATTAGACGAATATATTAGTCAGCATCATTTAGTAGGTGAAAAGGGCTCGCTAACGAATCAAATAAAGAAAGGTATTATTCCTTCATTAATTCTTTGGGGACCTCCAGGAACAGGAAAGACAACTTTAGCAAATATTATAGCAGAACAAAGTAAAAGACCTTTTTATGTTTTAAGTGCCATAAATAGTGGTGTTAAAGATATTCGCGAGGTCATTGACAAGGCTAAACAAGCCGGCGGATTGTTCACCGCTAAAAACCCTATTCTATTCATAGATGAGATACATCGTTTTAGCAAATCTCAACAAGATTCGCTCTTGGCAGCGGTTGAAAAAGGTTGGGTAACTTTAATTGGGGCTACTACTGAAAATCCAAGTTTTGAGGTAATACCAGCACTACTCTCTCGTTGTCAGGTCTATATTTTAAATGCCTTTGGAAAAACGGATTTAGAAAATTTGATCAAAAGGGCAATGGAAAAAGACGCATTGCTAAAATCAAAAAAAATAGAATTAAAAGAAACGGAAGCCTTATTACGTATATCTGGAGGTGATGGTAGAAAATTGTTGAACGTTTTTGAATTGGTCGTTAATTCTGAAGAAAGTGACACCATTGTCATTACGGATGAATTGGTACTGTCTAAAGTTCAAAAAAACACGGTTCTTTATGACAAAACGGGGGAACAGCATTACGATATTGTATCGGCCTTTATAAAATCTATTCGTGGTAGTGACCCCAACGGCGCGGTGTATTGGTTAGCGAGAATGATAGAAGGTGGTGAAGACGTAAAATTTATTGCACGTAGAATGCTTATATCTGCCTCTGAAGATATTGGTTTGGCAAACCCTACCGCTTTGGTAATGGCAAATACAACTTTTCAGGCAGTGACTTCCATTGGTTATCCAGAAGCACGAATTGTATTAAGTCAATGTGCAATTTACTTGGCAACCTCAGCAAAGAGCAATGCAAGTTATATGGCGATAGGAAAAGCACAACAGGCAGTGAAACAAACAGGAAATTTGACCGTTCCACTTCCATTAAGAAATGCACCTACCAAATTAATGAAAGACTTGGGCTACGGGCAAGAGTATAAATATGCCCATGATTACCAAAATAACTTTGTGGATGCTGAGTTTCTACCTGATGAAATAACTGGAACTACCTTCTATAAACCTGGTAACAATGCCAGAGAAAAAGCGCTTAGCGATTTTATAAAGAATAGATGGAAAACGAAATATGACTTTTAGAATTTGATATTCAATTCTTCTTGAACCAATTTATCGTTCTCATAGTATTCAAAAATCCAATTTCCGTCCTTTTGGTATACCATACCGTTCTTAGTATCTGTCTTTGCCATAAAAACATTGTCTGCAGAGCTCTTCATTAAGTTCATTCTTACCTTTGGAGAACTATCTACCAATTGGTAACCGGTTTCTGTAGCCTGTGCATACCAAATATCTTTTACAGCTGTCTTTTTGACTTCTATATTTTTTAAAACAGATGTTTTTGGCTCTGCTTTCTTAATATTGGATGCTACGGGAGTTTGATCTTTATAGTATTGCGTTTTCTCGGTTTCCTCAGAAATCACCGCCGTACTTTTGGTAACTTTCTCCTTTTCTTTTGTTTTTTCTCCTTCTAAAATCTTAGCAGCTTTAGACTCATCTAATTTTTTAACGTCATTTTTAAAACTAACGGTCACCGGCTCCTCTTTTTCTTTTTTATCAATATAAGTATAGTTGATACCATTAAAAGAACGCATAGATTCTCTAATTGCTTCATTATATGCCTCTTTATACTGCTTTATCTTACTTATACCCTGCATGGTACTAAAAACAATCTTGTCATTACAGTCTATTAAATTAATGATGGTCTTGGTAGAAAACATACTACTATCATCTTGTAAATCTGCAACAACACCCAAACATCTATTAAATTTTAAATCATCGGGCAATTGATCGTCATATACCGTAGTAAATCCTTTACCTGTAAATAGAAATTTTATCAACGTACTTGTTTGATGTTCATTCATATTCTTAAAGGCATCAAACTTCTTTGGAACAATGATGTACTTGTAATCATCTAAGTTCTCTTGGGCATACGAAGAAAGTCCTATAAATGTGAATAGTATTGCGATAACTGTTTTCAAAACGACATAATTTTAAATTCATCGTAATATATGAAAAAAGCATGCCAAAAAAATAAAAGAAGCGTAGAAGATGTGCTACTATTTACGACCCCATGATATAATATTCAACCCAAGTTGAAACGATGCGTAATTGGTTGCGGCTATATTATTATAAGATAGCAGGTTATCTCCCATAACATAAAAATTAACTGGTCCGGCTTGTAAATTCATTCCCAATCCTATATTGGTTTTACTAAATTTATCTACAGTATAAGTTCCTTTAAATGCCAAAGCATTACCTATTCTACGGGTATAAAAACCTGTTAATGCCATTTGTGGACCTCTAGGTCTATTGATCATATATAATTGTCCACCAAATGAATTTCTGTATTTAGTGCGCAACTCTCCACCACCAGAAGAGCCAGCTGTACAATCACAATTTTGCGAACCACCATTACCCACAGGTTCTCCAAAATCATTTCTAATAGATGCATATAATTTTGTGGGTCTAAACGAAACATAGCTTTTAGTGTCAGTTTCAAAAGGCACTACTTCCTCAATTTCATCTACCAATTCTTGCCAAAAATCTCTATCTAAACTTGCAAAATTTTCAAGTACATCTATTTCTATACCTTCTACAGATGTATTTCCTTTTAAACTATAACTTTTAGAGTCTCCAGAATGATAAATAAATCCTACGTCCAATAAACTGCCGGTAACCGTTGTTCGCTCAGATAAATGATATGTAAACCCCAAGTCTACACCTAAACCCAGATCCCCACCAAAAAGGGCTCTACTTATAATTTCATTTCCAAGGGCATCATCGTTATTTGCATCTCTTAAACTTCGTAGTCCAGATGTACGCAGCAGCAAATCTGCATTTAAATTCGTGGCAATTAAATTGTTCTGCCCCTCTACATTACTTAAATGTCCATTATTTGTTGAAGAACTATAGTCCGCAATAGCCGAGTATAATTTTCCCCTTGCACCTAAGGTTAAATTACGATCTATTCTTTTATTGATGCCAAAATGAAAAACATTGACTAAAGAACCACGAACCTTTAAATCTCCCAAATCATATCTTCTACCCAACTGATCAGCATTACCGTCAAATAACAGATAAGCATAATCTTGAGGCCAGTAGCCTATATTGTCAAACTCAAGATATCCACCAAACGAGTAAAATATATTCGGATTCTCACTTCTGAATCCGCCACTCAAATATTCCATTTGTATCGTGGTACTTAACTCATCTTTTGGAGTAAGTACATCTAAAGCCCGCTCCTTGAATTTTATATTGATATCTATGCCATCATTGGCAAAAATATCATTGATGGATATAGCATTAGAACCACCATACCCAGAAATACCAGATAACATAGGCACACCTGCATACCATTTAAAATCAGATTCTACACCGGGGTTTACAGATAGTGATTGTGGTATTTCATTAAAATCATACAGAATTTGCTTATTCTGAGCTTTTAAACTCAAAGTAAGCAAAACGCCAGCTATAAAAAAGCATTGGCATAATCTCATCGTATATCTAAAGTAAATTGTGCACTAGAACGAAGCACGATTGCGGGATCTTGTAAAGTGGACTCGCTAGTATTATCACCTAAATTAATAGCGGTCAATCTTATTTCTGAAGTAGCTTTTATAATATCTAAACTTTTACCGGTTGCCCCATATGCCACATCTCTTTGCAGAATTGCCGTTGGTGCCGCATCCATACTAAAAACTTCGGTATCCAATACATTTTCGGCTTCATCTAAAAACTCTAGTCTAATTTCTATAGGTTTACTGGTAGTATTCTCTAACTCATAAGCAAGCACTCCAGCTAGCACTCTTTCAGCAAAAAATGGCTCTTCAAAAGCATCAAAATTAAAATCCTGAGTAAAAAAATCTAGACCTTCCACTCTATTGATCAAGGTCTCTTGGGCTTTTACGTAGAAAATACTGGTTTCATAATCTGGGGTAATGGTTAAATCGTCTAACTGATCAAAATCTTGCTCTTCAGAACAAGACGTAACCAGCAGCAGACCTACCATTATCAATGTTAGAATACGTACCATTTTCATCACCTCAAACAAGTTTTATACTTATAGACAAGCGTCTATAGTAATAGTAACTCTACAAAAGGGATTTTATTTCTTGCAAATCGTAAATAATAGGAGCAATATTGTGACTTTCTTCTTTATGAGCGTTAAAGTGTAGGGTATAGAACCCTAATGATTTAGCGCCCATAATATCTGCCTCTAAGCTATCACCAATCATCAATGATTGTTCTGGCAAGACACCAGCTTTATCTAAAGCCAAATTAAAGATAACCGGGTTAGGCTTTTTAGCTCCTGCCATTTCAGAGTCTATAATCTGATCAAAATAACCATGAATACCAGCGTTTCTAAGCTTCTTTTCTTGAACTTCTTGAAAACCGTTGGTTATAATGTGTAGTTTATACTTCCGCTTTAAATACTCCAACACCTCTATCGCATTAGGAAAAAGAGTATTAAATGAAGATAAATGGTTTATGTATTCTTCGGATAACATATGGATAAGATCATCTGTAGCCGGATAACCCATAGTATCAAAAACCGATTTTAAACGTTGATACCGCAATTCTGATTTTGTTATTTTATCATCTCTAAACAATCTCCAGAACTTCAAATTTGCAGGTACATACACCTCTAGAAAAGCTTCTAATTCAACTTCTACCTTTTGCTCGTTGAATATTTTCCTAAATGTAAGTGCCGAGTTCTGATCAAAATCCCACAGGGTATGATCTAAATCGAAAAAAATATCTGTTACTTTACCTTCAAACATGCTGTTGTTTTATTACCTCAGAATAAACGGTCATCCAATCTCTATCTTCCTTGTTTCCTAAAACTTCATTAGAAAACATAGCTATCAGTGTACCATTAACTTTTTTTACCTCATTCGTCAACAATTCTATTTGACGATAAATCTCTTCATCCTTCTTAATCTTAGATAAAGAAATATCATGAATAGCGAACGGATGCACTTTTATAGGCTGCTTTACCTCTAACGGAATATCGTAAAATTGAAACGGAGTACAAGTACCTGCTCTAAAACCAAGCTCAAAGGTATACCCCATAGTAAAGTCGTTCGTAAATTCCGCTGCTATCAAATTCCTATAAGTTTGCGGTACATCTACCCTATTATATCGCATTTTACAATTGTTAACAGGTCTATTGATGACCTCTTCCAAATTTGCCTTTTCCTTTTTTAAAAGTTCAAGATCGGAAAATGAACTATAACTAGCCGCCAATGAAACCGGCATATAATCTGCCACATGTTTAATGAGCGACTTAAATTTTATACTATTTGTTGAAACGTTTTTATCGTACTTCGAATAATCCGCAAACTGAAAAAAGAAATTGCATTTTATTTTATACTTTTTGTGCAAACCGATGAGCTCATTGTAATTATCATAAGGATCTTTTTGCCTATTTAATCCTACAGCAATACGTTCTACCACTCTTTTAAGCTTGAAGGTACCTAAGTCCATCAGCATTCCTATAACACCACGCATGAGACCACGGTTGGCATAGCAATGAGAAGTGGCGACATCTATAACAGAGATAAAGTCATACGTTTTGTTTTTATATTCCAAATCCGCAAAACGTTCTTTCAGTGCATTTAACAGTTTGAAAGCCCAAATATCAACAACAGGTTTTTTAAGGAATCCGTTTTGAAAAGCGATACTGTCTTTAGGAGAAAACCTTCCATGTATATCCTTTACATGAGGTAAATACTCTTCATATCTAGAGAGCATAAAAAAACTAGCGGCAAAAATATCAAAAGGTAACGTGCTTCTTTCCCCTGCCTGAAAAAAGCAAGGCGTACCATCATAATCCCCTATATTCAACTGAATATCATTAATTCCCTGTTCAAACAACAAATCATTGCTACGAATAAAAAATTCGTTCTGCAGGGGTTGTTTTGTATAGGTGATCTTTGGTCCCGTATGTTTTATAAACTCTTCTACCTTTGTAGTAAAATCTAGCTCAATACCCAATATATTCACGAAGATATGCCTCATGATATAGGTAAGACGCGGAGTGATTTTATGTGTATAAATCAATAACATTTATAGAATATTTTCATCTGCAAAGCTATAGTAACTTTTTTGGGTAATGATCAAATGATCCAACACTTTAATATCTAAAGTTTCACTGGCAATTTTTAACTTCTGGGTAATCTGTTTATCGGCAGCACTGGGTCTTAAGGTACCTGAAGGGTGATTGTGGGCAAGAATAATGGCAACCGATCCAAGCTCTAAAGCTTGTTTCATAACAATCCGCACATCTACCAAAGTACCGGTAATACCACCTTTGCTTAATTGTGCCTTATGTAATACTTTGTTGGAGTTGTTAAGAAAGAGAATCCAAAATTCTTCATGTTCTAAATCGCCCAACAGCGGTTGTAAAATCTCGTATACATCCTTACTACTTCCTATTTTCTCTATTTTGGCGGCATCTTCTCCCCTACGTCTTCTACCTACTTCTAATGCAGCCGCTATGCTTACCGCTTTTGCTTCTCCAATACCTTTAAAGTTCATTAATTGCTTAATGGAAAGCCTACCTAATTCATTTAAGTTATTATCTACGGATGCCAAAATACGTTTAGATAGCTCAACTGCACTTTCTGATCTACTGCCAGAACCTATTAAAATGGCAATCAATTCAGCATCAGACAATACCGAACGACCCTTCTGAACTAGTTTTTCTCTTGGCTTATCATCATCTGACCAATTTTTAATAGATAAAGAAGTTGGTTTATCGTGCATTGGCTAAAGATACAGAACAAATTATTTTATGGTAAATTTATGCATCAATTAAAAAAACCAACCATGAAATCGATTTTGAACGAAGAGGCATACCAAGAAATTAAGGGTAGAATAAATCAACTCTCAGAAACCTCTGAGAAAGGTTGGGGCAAAATGACCGTTGGACAAATGTGTTGGCATTGCCAGTACCCATTAAAATTAGCTATTAAGAATACACCCAATACTTCTAAAGGCAATTGGTTCGTAAAAACGTTCTTTAAAAAGTCTTTGTATAATGATAAGCCGTGGAGAAAGAATTTACCAACGGCACCTCAACTAAAAACAAAGGAAGCCAAAGACTTTGCTGCTGAACATCAAATACTAAAGACTTTAGTGAACGATTTTTATGCGGTACGTGAACGTAAAGAGTGGTACCCACACCCTGCATTTGGCACGTTTACAAAAGAGCAATGGGGTCAAATGCAATACAAACATTTAGATCATCATTTGAAGCAATTCGGCGTTTAGTTGTTGGTTGTTGGTTGTTGGAAAAAACAAATTCAAATTCAAAAGTCAAGTTCAAATTCAAGAATTAAGTTCAAGTTCAAAAAGGACTTGATACTTTGTACTTAATTTCTTTACTCTATTATCTATTTTCTCTATTCCAACTTTACACTTAGTACTTTATACTCTTTACTTCAGACTTCAGACTTCAGACTTCAAACTTCCGCCTTAACCCATCAACTCTTGAAATCTCTTCAAATCGAATCCGCCATAATTACCTGAGCTCATAAGTAACAATGTGGTGTTATCGTACGGCTGACTTTCTAAGTAATCATGAAAAGAGGCAGCATCGGTAAATATGTTTAAATCGTCTCTTTGAAAAGCTTCTGAAATTTGTTCGGGGGTTACCGCTTCTAACTTCTTAATAGCTACAGATTCCGGTAAGAAGAAAATTACCGCTTCATCTGCAGCATCCAAAGCACCTTTATATTCCTTTAAAAACTCCGGATTAAAACTGCTGTACGTGTGCAACTCTAAACAAGCTATCAGTTTTCTATTAGGATATTGCTCTTTTACCGCTTTTGTAGTAGCTGCAACTTTACTTGGAGAGTGTGCAAAATCCTTATAGGCAATACTTGAATTACCTTCCGCTATTTTTTCCAATCGTTTAGATGCCCCTTTGAATGTGGCAATAGCCTCATAAAAATCATCCTCGTCAACTCCCATATTTTGGCAAATCCACTTTGCTCCTGCCAAATTGCTTAGGTTATGTTTCCCAAAAACCTCAATGGGCATTGGTCCCTCATTAGTTTCCAACAGCGTTTCCCCTTCTTCTACACTATATTCAGGTGTGGTATACGGTAATTTTCTAATGGCATTTTCAGAAGCTTCAACAATCTCTGTTACTGTTTCGTCTTCTATGTTATATGTAATAGAACCACCGTTAACAATACTATCAACAAATATTTTAAACTGCTCTACGTAATTTTCAAAAGTGGGAAATACATTAATATGATCCCAAGCAATACCACTTAACAAAGCAATATTAGGTTGGTATAAATGAAATTTAGGTCTGCGGTCTATTGGTGAAGACAAATATTCATCGCCTTCTAGCACTATAAAATCATTATCCTCTGTTAAATGCACCATTCTATCAAAACCATCTAATTGTGCACCGACCATATAATCTACCTCAATATCATTAAAGTTAAGTACATGGAGTATCATTGAGGTAATGGTTGTTTTACCATGACTACCGCCAATAACTACTCGTGTTTTATTTTTAGATTGCTCGTATAAAAATTCTGGGTAAGAGTAAATAGTGATTTCTAATTCTTGGGCTTTTAGCAATTCTGGGTTATCTGCTTTGGCATGCATACCCAATACAATAGCATCTACATCACTTGTTACTTTTTCAGGAAACCAGCCAAATTCACTGGGCAACAAACCTTTTGCCGCTAATCTAGATTTAGAAGGTTCAAAAATAACGTCGTCACTACCTGTAATAACATATCCTTTATGTTCTAGAGCCAACGCTAAATTGTGCATGGCACTTCCTCCTATTGCAATAAAATGTATTCGCATTACTAAATTTTAGGTGGCAAAGATACGTATTGTGCATTTACTATTTTCCAATTCCAACAAAACTAGAGCTTAGCAAATCCCTTAAAAAATGGCATTATCATCGACGAAATACGTTAATTTTTAACACTTTCTATCATGTTTAGTAGTATTCACCCTACATTATGATGTTTTCACAACATATAATTTCCTACAAATACAACCGGAAATACCTTTAACATCTATTAAGGTATTCAACAACCAACCCCCTATTAATGAATAAATTAAAAATTAGGTTCTTAGCCATTGTGTTTTTTACGCTTGGTTTCTCAAACTTGGTCAAAGCACAATGCGCAGGAAATGATGCTAGTGTTGTAGTCTGTGAAAAAGATGCAGATGACACCAACCGTAACTTTGCCTTATTTCCAAGACTAGGTGGCTCACCTACCGCTGGCGGAACATGGTCAACCACAAATCCAGAAAATTTCTATGCTTTAAACCAAAGTACGGGAATCGTTGATTTATGGCGTATTAATAACTATGGAACGCACTCCTTTGTATATACCAATACAGATTGTAATGAAACTGCTACCGTAACCATAACTTTAGGTGGTTACCCTGGTGAAGATAATATTGATGGTAGCGCCAATGCCTGTGGTGATGACCCTAGTGTAAACTTACACGGATTTTTAGGAAGTAATGTAGACGGAAAAGTTCAAGATTTCAATGGTCTTTGGGAAGAAGACCTTAGTACATTTACAGGTCAGTTAGAAGATAATATCTTCAATGCCCAAATGGCAGGACCCGGAATATATAATTTTACGTATACCGTACCAGATGTTGATAGTTGCTTAGAAAGAACTTCAACAGTAATTTTAGAAGTGCACCCACCACCTAATGCTGGTGATGCTTTTGGTCTTACATTTTGTGCAGATGATGATTTATCTGCCTACACCGCATTTAATCTCAGCGACCAATTGGTAGGTGAAGATCCTAATGGAACTTGGACAGAAAATGGCACAAATCAATTAAGTGACCTCAACGATTCAGTCATTAACATTCAAGAAATGTATGACAATTTTGGTTATGCAGATTTCACGTTTATTTATACCGTTTTCCCTAGTCACCCAGTGTGCGAAAAAAGAGAGACCGAAATAAGCATTAGTATTTTACCTGTGCTACACGGTACTATTACCGCAGATGATATATGTGCTGGCGAAGACTATGTTGTTGATCTAGTTTACGATGATACGCTATTGCACAATGGTGATTTTTTAATTCAGTATACCATAGATGGTTCCATTGGCGATTCACCCGCAACATTAGCTAACGGAAATGGAGATTTTATTGTCGATCCTTCTTTAGTACCCTTAAATCAAGAAGTAACTCTTGAAATTATTGGCATAACCAGTGTTACTCCCCAACGAGCTGTTTGTGATAGAGTTGTTGTGCCACCAACTACGTTCTTGGTTACAAGCTCATCTGTTAGCGCAGAAGATATCTGTGTTGATAATGACAATACCATTCAGGTAATTGAAATTCTTGACACCAATGGTAATTTAGCTAATGGAAACTTTACTACAGCATATACGATTACTAATCCGGATGGAGCTACCATAACTTCAGATGCGTTTGAACTTGAGTTTACTGATGGTGCAGCTACGTTCATTGTTCCCGGAAGTAATTTTACGGAAGGTGGAGATTATGGAATTAGACCTACAATAAGCGATATCTACGCCACTAGTTGTCCAATTACGGATACCATTACGGTAACTCCGTTACCAGATGCTATTCAACTAGATTTGATCATAGATAATAATTGCGATGCCACACAAATAGATGTACTTGTTGATGCGCCAATTCTACCAGATGGGACCTACACCATTACTTATGATGTTACTGAGTTAGGTTCTAATACGGTGTTGACGACCAATACCATTAATTTTACCGGTGGTACTGCAGCATACCAAATAGATGTAGATGCATTACCTATTGGTAATTATACAGCCAATGTACGTAGCATACAGGATGATACCACACCATGCCGATTAGATTTTGAGTTTGAAGAGAGTGAAAATTTCTCAAGAGGCGGAATGCCGGAAGCCCCAACAGCCGATGCTAGTCAGACTTTTTGTCTGAGTGATTTTGATGGAACCCCAACATTAATGGATATTAATGTTACCGCAGCTGGCGATATCTTATTTTACAATACGGATACGGATACCAATATTCTACCTATCTCTACTGAACTTATTGATGGTGAAGATTATTTTGTAACCAATAGCGATCCACTTACCAATTGCGAAGGCACTGAACGGGTTCAGATAACTGTTAATTTCAGCAATCCTGATGCGCCAACTACCACAGTTAGTAACCCTTTGTTTTGCGCAGAAACGAATCCGACTCTGGCAAATATCGAATTAACGGTCGTTTCTGGAACCTCAGTTACTTGGTTTGACGCTCTCTCAGGCGGTACTGCATTAGACAATGCCACGCTTCTTGTTGATGGGCAAACATATTTTGCTTCTACCAATAGCGGTGGTTGCACGAGCACAGAACGATTAGAAATTACCCCGACCGTAATTACCGTGGCACCAACAGCTATTTCTTCAGATATATTATCTATTTGTGGTTTAGATGACCCTACTGTTATAGCATTAAGAGCCTTAGAAAACGAAACAGAAAATGAAGTATTATGGTTTATAACCGAAACTGGCGGTACAGCACTAACAGATGATATTCCTTTAGTACCAGATACTACGTATTACGCCGAGAATTATAATTCCGTTACCGGATGTTCTTCTGCAACACGTGTTCCTATTACTATAGATTTCAGTGATTGCGATCCCGAAAATTATGACTTTTTTATACCAGACGGATTTTCACCGAATGCCGATGGCAGAAACGACACTTTTTTCATTCCTAATATAGAAATGATATTCCCCAATTTCACTTTAGAAATTTTAAACAGATATGGAACCACCTTATTCAAAGGTGATATAACCAACCCAGCGTGGGATGGAAGGAACGGTTCTTCAACAGCACCCAACGGAGTCTATTTCTATATCATCAATTATAACAAAGGCAATTCAGAACCTATTCAAGGTCGCTTATACTTAAACAGATAACCCATGCACAAGAAATTAACAAACACACCTTGGGGTATTTGCATCCTTATGCTTTTGTTCCTTTTAAAAATGCAGGCACAACAAGACCCGCAGTACACGCAATATATGTATAACATGAATGTGGTCAACCCTGCTTACACGACCAATGAACCAGGCATGCTCAATTTTGGTACGCTATACAGAACCCAATGGGAAAATGCTATTGGCGCACCAAAAACGCTGACCTTTTTCGCCCACACTCCGTTATCTGAAAAAATTGAAATGGGCGCATCTATTATATCAGATGATATTGGCGACGGTTCATTGAAAGAAAATAATATCTATGTTGATTTTGCTTATATCCTTAAGCTAGATGAGCAAAGTAATTTAAGCTTAGGATTAAAAGGAGGTATCACTACTTTCGAAACTAATTTTAACGGATTCAGGCTACCAGAGGTTCAAGATGATCCTGCCTTTAGTGAAAATATGAACAACACCTTCCCAAATGTGGGTATAGGTGCATTCTATAACAGAGATAAGTTTTACGCAGGTCTGTCTATTCCAAATTTATTGACTTCCAAACATTTAGAAAATAGAGATGGGCTTAACCGCATTGGCTCAGAAGCCATTCACCTTTTTGGTATGGCAGGTTATGTATTTGACATCAATCCAAAATTAAAACTAAAGCCATCTGTATTGACCAAAATAGTATCGGGCGCACCTATTACGGCAGATGTATCTTTCAACGCACTGTTCAATAATCGTTTTGAAGGGGGTGTCTCGTACAGATTAGATGACTCTGTCAACGCCATGTTCAATATTGCGGTCATACCTTCTGTTAGAATAGGCTATGCTTATGATTACACCTTGTCTAATTTAGGCGCATTCAATAATGGATCACACGAAATTTTTGTGCTGTTCAACCTAGACCTTTGGGGACTTAAAAAAGGCTATGATAAATCTCCTAGATTCTACTAAAATGAAAAACTTACATATTTATATCATCCTATTTCTAGGAATATTTCAAGCGTCATGGTCACAAGATTTAAAACGTGCCAACGACCTATTTGAAAAGAAATACTATGCAGATGCCATTGCCTTATACGAAGCGGCATTGCCTAGCAACAAAAGCAGTCTGGTCGTGAAAAATTTGGCAGATAGTTACTACCACACTTTTGATTTAAATGCATCGGCACGTTGGTATCGTTATCTTATTTCCAATTATGGAGATACGGTAGATGAGCAGTATTATTTTAAGCTGAACCAATCTTTAAAAGCTATTGGCGAATATGACGAAGCCGCACAAGTATTTTTTGATTATTACACCAAAAAAGGTAGTACGGAAAAGTTACAGCAACTAAAAGAAGAAAATACATACCTAGAAAATGTAAAAGCGATCGGTAATCGTTTCGCTATTGCAAACAGTAATCTAAATACGACCACATCGGAATTTGGGGCAATGCAGGTAGGTGATGCTATTTGGTACACCGCAGCACATAAAAAATCAGCTTCAAAAACATACCGGTGGAACAATCAGCAGTATCTTGATATTTATACACACCCAAAAGATCAAGAACAACTGGGCGATAGTATTAGTACAAGCTTATCAAATACTATTAATACAAAATTACACGAAGGTTCTTTTACGGTTTCACCCGACGGAAACACGATGTATTTTACCCGTAACAACTATAACCATGGTAAGCGTAAAACCGATGACAAAAAGGTATCCAATTTAAAAATATACAGCGCTAATTTAGTTGATGGGGAATGGAAGAATATAACCGAACTTTCGTTCAACAGTGACGATTATTCTAATGAGCACCCAGCTTTAAATGTAGATGGTACAAAATTATATTTTTCTTCGGATAGACCAGGCGGATTCGGTTCTTTCGATATTTATGAAACAAGCCTGCAAACCGATAATACATTTAGCAATCCCATTAATTTAGGCAGTGAGATCAATACGGAAAAGAAGGAGCAATTCCCATTTATAGCTTCAGATAATTCACTTTACTTTTCATCGAACGGTCACCCAGGTTTCGGACTTTTAGATGTCTTTGTTTCTAAAAACGAGAATGGAACATTTCAGCATCCGGATAATTTAGGGTTACCAGTAAACAGTGGTTATGATGATTTCTCGTATGTATTGAATACTGATAATGCATCGGGTTATTTTGCATCGAACAGACCATCTGGTAAGGGTAGCGATGACATCTACAGTTTTAGCGTAACCAAAGAATTATCAATTGAAGATTGTGAACAATTTATTGCCGGTATTATTACGGATCGTACCACTACCCTACCGTTAGCCAATGCAACGGTAACTTTAATAAATGCAGAAAACGAGGTCATAGCCACATGCATTACCAAAGAAAATGGTGCGTTTGATTTTAATATTGTCTGTGAAGCATCCTACGAAGTAAAAGCAGAAAAAAACGGATATGAGGGTAATGCCAAGAACATCCACAGTACAAAAGAAAGAAATGCCGAACATGATGCTTCCATGAGCTTATATTCCATCCTAGAAAAACAAAAAACAGCAGCACTGGCATTACAAGAAAAGCAAGAAGCTGAAAAACTACGCACCGAACAAATGGCTGCTAAAAAGTTAGAGGCAGATAAAAAAGCCGATCTATTAGCAGAAAAACAACGTATTGAAGAAGCTGAACGTTTAACGCAACAGCGCATTGCCGAGAAAGCAAAAACGGAGAAGGCACTGGCAAAGAAAATAGCCGATGCCATAGCTACAGAAGAAGCTTTAGTAAAAGAGAGCGACCGTACCGTTATACAGACCGAAGAAATACATTTCGATTATAGTTTATGGTATCTAAGAAGAGAGTCTCGCGAACGTTTACAGACCGTTATCGATATCATGAAGAAAAACCCAGGTATGGTCATTGAAATTGGCACCCATACAGATATTCGTGGCAATAAAAGCTATAACAAAGACCTATCTCAAAAACGTGCCGATTCTGCCAAAGATTTCTTGGTTAAAAACGGAATTGAATCTGGCAGAGTGGTTTCAAAAGGATACGGAGAATCAAAACCTATTGTAGTTTGTGCAACTGAAGAAGCCTGTTCTGAAGAAGATCATGAGTGGAACAGACGCTGCGAATTTGTAGTACTTGATTGGAAATACGGCTACTAACCGAAAACAACATTTCTAGACGAACATCTATTATAAAATTGCGACAGATTCTAGTATCTTTAGTTCTTAAACTAAAGAATAATGAACTATAACCTTTCTACAATTCCGTCAAAAGAGATTATGCCTGGTTTACATGGCAAATTGGTACATTCTGAAAACATGAGTATGGCATTTTGGGATGTTGAAAAAGGAGCTGAAGTGCCTGAACATGCTCATATGAACGAGCAGATCATGCACGTAATGGAAGGTGAATTTCAATTCACACTAGATGGCGACACCCAAATATACTACCCGGGCGACATTGTGGTCATTGCCCCTCATAAAAAGCATAGTGGCATTGCCTTGACCCCATGTAAATTATTAGATGTTTTTAGCCCTACAAGAGAAGAATACAGATAAAGGATGGTTGTTAACAACGGTTACGCTCATTTATCCCATCTTAAAACATAAGAAATGAATATATCTTTAAAAAATAGAAAAGCATTAGTTGGTGGTAGTAGCGGTGGTATTGGTAAAGCAATAGCACAACAATTAGCAGAAAGTGGTGCCAGTGTAACCTTGATGTCTCATAGCGAAGAAAAATTACACCATATAGTAAATGACTTACCTACAGACCAAGGTCAGCAACACCAATACCTAGCCGTAGATTTCAATAATTTCAAAGATTACAAACAAGTAATAAGCACCTACTTTGAAAACAACACGGCAGATATATTGGTTAACAATACCCAAGGTCCGGCTGCAGGCAGCGCTTTAGAAAAAAAAGTAGATGATTACCAAGTAGCTTTTGACCTCTTGTTCAAAACCGTAGTCTATACGACAGAATTGGCTTTGCAGTCAATGACAGAAAATAATTGGGGACGTATTATTAATGTAGCTTCGGTCTCTGTAAAAGAACCATTATCATACTTGGCACTATCTAACTCTATTAGAGCTGCCGTGGTCACTTGGGCCAAATCATTAGCTACAGATGTTGGCAAACATAATATTACGGTAAATAACGTTCTCACCGGTTATTTTGATACCGACCGTATTGCGCAACTTAATGCCAAAAAAGCGGAACAATTAGGTATTGAACAAAGCCAGGTAAGAAAAGAAATGGAATCTAGAGTAGCGGTGCAGCGAATTGGCGACCCAAAAGAGTATGGTTATTTAGCTGCATTTTTAGCATCTGATAATGCCGCTTATATTACGGGTATAAATATGCCAATTGATGGCGGACTATTGAAGTCGCTTTAGTTAAAATAATTTTTACGCCAACAACATAATTTAAACGTTTACAAACGTATATTATACGGATAAACACCACTAAGCAACCGTATTCATTGATACTTTAGAAGATTTGATTAAATTACGGGTAAATAAGAAATAAACGTACCTAGATACGTTTATCCAATTGTTGTAAGTAATTTAAACAAACCGTGATAATACGAAAGGAAATAAAGAATGACAATGAACTTTACTTATATTTCAATGGAAAATTGATTTATAAAAGATGGTTGAATCTTGGCTATTCTAAAGTCTTTGATAAAATGGCTTATGGAAAAGATACTTTTGTAAGTATTGTAACAGACGAAAATGGAAAAACGAGACACAAGAGAAAAATATTTATAAACGGAGAATTTTGTGAATCTAAACAAGATTTTTGGAATAAATACGTTGCGGAAATAGACTCTGAATCGGTAAAACATTTTGGAAAAAATCTTGATGCTTTTAATGACGCTATAACAGCAGAAGGACCAGGTTTTCCAGGAGATTGTATAATAGAAATAATCGGAACTGAAAAACTGGAAAAAGTATTCGGGAAAGATGATTTTGATTTTATTCTAGATTTATTGAGAAACGCTGAATTCGTAGATTTAATAGTGGAAAAATCAGAGGTGTGAAATACAAAAATATTCCTTCAGCAATTCACAATTTTGGACATAGTTTTTTAAGCTATGAAAATTATGTTGATTCTGATTTCGTAATTGATGAATTGAATAAAATAAGTGGAAAGAATTATGACATAAAAATTGATTGGAAAACTAAAGAATTCCAACCAAAGACAATGATTTCTGACCGAATTACTAAATCAATTGGGTATTGGTATGATAACATAAATGAGCATTTCAAATCACAAAATGTGGAATTTGACTCTCTAAAATCATTTGAACTAATTTGGGAAAATGGAAAAAGACCAAAAGTTATTGCGACTGACGATAGAGGAAAATTTTACGAAAAGGAAATAACAAATACATTATAAACTGAATAAAAAACTACTTACAACACCGTATATAATTTATTGCTAGTTCTAGCCTACTTACGAAAATCCTCGCGGATTTTCTATTCGGTTTTTATTTACTAAATTACGTGCTAAACCACGCAACAAACCATATACAACAACGTTACCTGCTAATATGAAAAAGCTTTATTTCATATTGCCCTTTTTAGTTTTTAGTCAAAATTTTGTCTTTTCACAAACGGAAATGGAGATAGATTCGCTTCTGCAAAAGATTGCGGAAACGGAAAATTCTAAGGGAATCGTAAAAACTGTTCAGGCGGAAAAAATAATCTCTTATGGAGAAAGTTCTTTACCCATTCTCTCGGACTTTTTTACCGATTCGACCGAAACAAAAGTCTTTTCTGAATGTCAGGCACGAAATTTATCGAAAGGAGAATTGGCAATAATCATGGCGGACGGAATTGACAGAATGCCTTATATGCGTATAACTGGAATACAAAATTGTCTTCTTACTTATTGTGAAAACAATCCGAATTGGATTGAATATTACTTGTATGCAATTAATAGAGATGGACTCAATAATTTCCAAACTAAATACAAAGATTGGTTGGCTTATCTGAAACTTTCGGACAAGGAGAAAAGAAAAGTCGAAAGGAAAAATAGTAGGGAATTTAGAACTCAACAACGAAATTTCAGAAGAATGCTAAAAAATAACAGCAGGTAACAATACCTATAATTAATTGCTGCCAATTTTCCTCACGGAAAATCTTTCGCAATTTTAAGTACCTTAGCTAGCACGCTGGAAACATCCTGTGGACATTTCCGCAACTAATCATAGCCGAACCGTTGTGCAACATTTGCCAAATCACAGCCAAAAAATGAATTCGAAAATATTTGACCATATAAAATTCATATTAATTGACTCGATAAATGACGATATTCAAGGAGTCTACGAATTGAATAATGCTGTGAAGAAGTATTACACTGAATTGGACACTCAAAATGGAACTGAATTTGTTTGCGGGAAAATACTCTGTGAACTGATTTCGGATAATTATGTAAAAGTTCTTAAAATGACTAATCCTGAATTTAAGAAAATTGAGTCTATAGAGACCAAAATTGGACTGAAAATAGCGTCGGACAAAACTAATTGGACTGAATACCAAAATGGATGGATTTACGGAATTGAAAGTGTGGATTTAAAAAAATCAGTTGAATTGGAAAATAAGCTTTACGAAAAAATAAAAACGTTGCACAACAATGCCTAAACGTAATGCGGACTTTAGGGCTAAATCGAAAGGTCAGTGTATATTTATAATGTCGCTAAATCTTATGGATTTAGCTTTGGAACAAGAAAAGAAAAAGCAAAACAATAAGCTTTAGCTACGTCGGCAGACGGAAACGAAAAGTTTCCTTGCCTCCGCACTACGCTTAGCCCAACCGTTAGCAAAAATGGCTCAAAACGAAAATTAATTGGAGTTCAAGACGAAAATAATTGTTTCTATCGCATTTATAATAGGCGTTCCTATTTTGCTGAAATTAGGAGAGATAAATGATAAGCGCTTTATTAATAGACTTGAAAAAGTTAATCCATGGTTAGCGAAAAAATCTTCATGGTTTTTCTCGAAAGAGAAAGGCTCTTTTTCAAAATATATAGTTGTGATTTTCATAATAATTCTACTATTGACCATATGGGTAGATTTTGAATAAACCGTGTCAATTATTATACAAAGGGCTTGAGCAACTTTACGCAATTGGATTTTTTAGCTTGTTTGCTCAAATGGACCTCACTCCTACCCAATCGTTACGCAAATGGACTCTACTCAGGCAGGGGATTTAGGATAATGTAATCGTTCGTGCTTACTCGTGCGTGTCGCCACATTTTGCTAACAATACCTAAAATTAATTGCTCCGGATTTTCCGATGGAAAATCTAGAGCAATTTTGCTATTTTAGTTCGCGATGGGAAATCCTGTCGGATTTCACAACGCAACTAATCTTAGCTTAAACGTTAGCCATTATTTTAATGAACCTTCGAAATATTAAATACATATTGATTTTATTTCTACTAATTTCTTTTGGGTGTCGAAATGAATCTAAAACTGATGGAAATTATCATCTGTGTGAAAATGGGTATTATTCTGAAGTTTATATTAAAAATGATTCGATACGTATCGCTTGGGACACAAATGGACAAGATTTGTCGGAATGGCAAAAAATTAAAATAAAAAATGACACGCTTTATTTTGAGCAATTTGGACATATGCGGGACTCTATTAAGGGTACTTTAAAATATATCGGGAGGAGTAAAACGGAATTTCATTATTTCGTAGGCTCAGGAAAGTATAGCTTTGAGGGTATGGACACATTAATTGGAATCGATAATAGTTTAAACTTTGAGCCAATTGAACAATTCTGGTCGGAATTTGAAAAAAGAAAGAATAAAGCAGATTGTAAAAATATTGCGGATAAAAACGCTGGCTAACACAGCCTAAACGTAATGCGGACTTTAAGGCAAAACCGAAAGGTCTGTATATATTTATAAAGTCGCTAAATCTTATGGATTTAGCTTTGGAAAAGAAAAAATAAAACTAAACAATAAGCTTTAGCTTCGTGCGCAGACGGAAACGAAAGGTTTCCTTATCTCCGCACTACGCTTAGCTCAGACGTTACCACACATTTTGGTACACCTATGAATATTGAAGATTTAATAGAAGATTATAAAGAGCAAACAAAAATCTATTCTGAATCAGAGCATGACTATTCGGATAAAACTTCTGTCCAAAAGTGTAATAAAGCGGTTGGAAGAATGTATAAAATTGTCCAAATGATTTCGAAAAATAACGACTCAAACGAAATCGCAAGATTTTCTGAACTATTAATTGAAAAAGAAAACAGAACCAATATTTGGGCTGCCGTTCATTTGCTCGAAAAATTAGAATATGATAGAAGTAGTGGGCAAAACGCATTGAAAATTATAAAAAAAATAGCTAGCGGAAATGATGCCCGAGCTTTGGGCTTTCAATATTGGCTAAAAGATTTTAAGTTAAAATAATTCTGGTTTTACTCAAAAGTAATTGTTAAGCGAATGGACTTTTTAGCTAGTTGACGGAATGGACTTTACTCAGACGCAATCGTTACGCAGATGGACTTGCCAAAATTGCACATTCGAAAGTGCCAAGAGAGCGCAAAAAACGTGTGGTAACAAAACCTAAACGTAATGCGAAGTTTAGGGCAAAACCGAAAGGTCTGTGTATATTTATAATGTCGCTAAATCTTATGGATTTAGCTTTGGACAAGAAAAAATAAAACTAAACAATAAGCTTTAGCTACGGGGTATGGCGCTAAGGGAATCGCATCTCTAAAACCGCACTACGTTTAGCTCAAGCGTTAGGCACAATTTCAAATGAGCACGAAATGGAAATCGGAAATTAAGTGGATTCTATTTATTGGGGTATGTGCTTTAGTGCTCACTTTTATCATCTTGTCCCAATTTCAAAACTATAATTGGACTCTAGGATTCCAACACTCAGGATTACTCTGGATTTTATGGATTTTCATTTCGCTATTGGGTATAATAGGCGGGATTATCTATTTCATCAGATTTTTAATATCCAAAGAATACAATGGACTTAAAAACCAATTGACTTTAATAATTCTGTCCATATCCGTTATCGGAATTTATGGAATTGCAAAAGTAGCGAATGGACTTGAAAAATATTTTACTCCCACCTCTGAAAAAACAGAATACGGATTTACCATTTATCCACCACTAACAGCCGACCCAGAACAATGGGAACAATTAAATGGACTTAAAAATCATGCTAAAACCGCATATGAACTTATGTTTCTCATGATAATTTTGCTAATTATAACAGCTGTAATTACATGGAAAAGAAAAAAAACTGCGCCTAACAATACCTAAACGTAATGTGGACTTTAGGCTAAAACCGAAAGGTCTGTGTATATTTATAATGTCGCTAAATCTTATGGATTTAGCTTTGGACAAGAAAAAATAAAACTAAACAATAAGCTTTAGCTTCGTGCGCAGACGGAAACGAAAAGTTTCCTTACAACCGCACTAATCTTAGCCGAGACGTTAGCAATAATTCCCAATACAGAATCCGATTAATTCCTCGAGCTAACGAGAAAAAAGATGCTGAAAAAGGAAAATAATAATTAACTGATTATCAATAACTAAATTTGACGTTAGTCGAAATAAAAAAATGAAGTGGTTTAACAAGAAAAAAAAAACAATAGAAAAATTTGAATTTAGAGACGAATTGTCTAATTCATATGAGTCGAATTTAATAGACAAATTGGGTATTCAAAAAAATCATTTTATTCAATTATTTAAAGGTATGATTGTTTCTGAGGTTTTATCTGACGAGGAAATGGATGGGATTCAATTTATTGTAATTAATGATAATGCAAAGAGTTATTATTTTTTAAAAAATGAACTGAAGAAAAAAGGCTGTACTATTGAAATGTCCTTAAACATTCCATCTAAACGTTATTCGAAATTCGATTATAACCAATATTCAGGTAATGAAAAAATTGAGGACATTAAAAAACAGATAATTAAACTTTATCCTATCTCAAAACAGATAAATTTCATAAATCAACTTGAATATTGGAAAGATGACAAATCTGACATAAGTGCTATTTACGAATATTGGAAAAGCACATATCAGGCGGAACCAATTTGGGCTGACGGCAACGAGAATTTAATTATTATGCAATCAGATAAAGCAAATATTGATTTAATGAAATTATGTGAAGATAAATTTATTATTGCACCTGGAATCAAAGAAAAAATAAATGATGGATGGGGAACAATAGAGGATTTACAAACAAGTTTAAAAAGTAGATTACCAATTGTTGATTTATGCTTCTACAACTAAAAACTATTGCTAACAATGGCTATAATTAATTCGGGTTTTGGTGCTTAACCCAAATTTTAGAGCTTTTAACAGTCCGCCAAATCTTTTGATTTGGCTTTAAAATGAAAAAGATAAAACAAAATAAAAAGTTTTGGCTAAGTGCTTAATCGGAAATTAATCGCTTTTTAATCCCGTACTAACCATAGCCGAGCCGTTGGGCTTCATTAGATAACAAATGAAAATAATATTATACGTAACAGTAATTATCGGAATTCTGACAAGTTGTTCTGAACAAAAATCAGATAAAAATAAATCTATTGAATCTAAAAAGGTAGAACCAATTTCGACAGATATTTCTAAGGAGACTGTTAAACAGCAAAATTACCGTCAAATAGAATTAAAAGAAAACTCGATTGACAGTTTTGCTCTTCCGTTTCCTGAAGAGAATATGCTTTTACCACTTCGGAATTATTACAAACCATATTGGGTTGAAGCTAATATCGGACAACAAGATGGACCTGACTTTATGTACATTGATATTTTAAAGCTTGACACTCCTCTTGTTTATTTCAATTTCGATTCAGAAAATGAGTTAATTCTTAATAGTATTATTGTTCACGAATCAACAGTAACTGACCAATATGGACTAAATGTTGGCAGTACAATTGAAAAACTGAAAGAAAACAGAGGTGATGGGGAAATTAATTTTGACCCTTACCATCAACACGTCTACTACTATTACGAAAATTCAAATATTTCTTATGAAATAAACGGAGATTTAGAAATACCAGCGGACATCCAAAATATAGAGGACTTGATAATAACGGAAAAAGATGTTGAAGGATGGACAATTGAATACATAATTTGGAGAAAGAAATAACGAAAGCCCAACAAGGGCTATACCTAATACGGGTTTTCTGCTAAACGAAAGGTCTGTGTATATTTATAAGGTCGCTAAATCTTATAGAATTAGCTTTGGACAAGAAAAAATAAAACTAAACAATAAGCTTTAGCTTCGTGCGCAGACGGAAACGAAAAGTTTCCTTACTACCGCACTACGCTTAGCTCAGCCGTTGCCAACAATACGAAAAATGAAAATCGGAACTAAAATATTAATCCTTTTCTTGACTTTAAATTTTCTTTCCTGTAAAGAAATTGCTCAAGAAACGGAAACTGAAAAACTAACAACTGAAATTGATTTTTCGGACACGGAAAAAAATTCTATTCCAAAACCAATTGGAATTATAAATGATTACGGTGAAGTTTTTACAGAACCTCAACGTGCTGAATTATCAAAAATACTTTATGATTACGATATTGAAACAACCAGACAAATTGTGGTAGTGACTGTTGACAGCATAAGACCTTATGAGAACATTCAAAGATACGCAACAGATATAGGTCAAACTTGGGGAGTAGGAACTGCCGAAAAAAATAACGGATTAACAATAGTACTTTGTAAACCTTGCAGGCAAATAGGCATTTCAACCGGTTACGGTACCGAAGTAGTTTTAACCGATGAAATATGTAAAAATGTAATTGATAGTATAATAATACCCGAATTTAAAAATGAGAAATTTTATCTCGGTATTAAAAAAGGTGTATTAGCATTAATAGAAAAGTGGAAATAAGTTTTATAAACACTACTTCTGATAAAAGCATTTTGTAGCCCATTAAAAATTATATCAAATGACTATTTCACAGAAAAAGCAACCTCATAATATAGATGAAAGCATAAATACTTTTGATGTTAAGAAAAATATTGATCAAAAAATAAGATATTTTACTCGCTTATTCTACTTTGAAAAAATGCATATTGCCATCATTGAAAAATTCTATTAATGGAATTATCTAAGAGAACATTAAATAGCGGACTGAGTTTCTCAATGGAATTCGGAAAAAATTGGCTAGCTGACATTCAAGAAAGCTTACAAAATGATAATCTCGAGTTAACTACATCAGAATTAGATTTCTGCAATAAGCTTTGCAAAAAAGTAAATAAATGTGCTCATGATTACGTGAGTAATAATCCGGTAATAGGTGAAAAGGAAATTAGTTTTGTGGAATTTTATTCATTTACGAAATTCATCATATCAAAATATGAGTGGATTAATGATAAAAACCTTCGCCATCTTTATAGCCAAAGCTGCTATTACGCTTTAAAATAATCGAAAATTAAAATAAGTAAATGACTCTTAAACTACTTTAAAAATTAAGGCGACTATGCAATCGCTAGGTATAAAATATAATTAATTACTTAAACAAACTCACTTTAATTGAATAAACAACGTTGTTAATACTCCCCTCATAACTGTCATTTAAAAAAATGAAAAACTATTTACAATTAATAGTACTATATACACTGTGCATAACATTTGGTTGTAAAGAAAATGCCAAAGACCAAAATACAAGCAATACTCAAAACCAAGTTGTATTAAAGAATCCTATTAAAGAAGTTGATATTGTAAAGGAGTCAATAACAGCTCCTACTCAAACTAAAGAGAAACAGCAATACATTATTGCAGAGTCTGGCTTAAATTATAGAGATAAACCTAAAGGTAAAGTAGTAGGAAAATTTGAGTGGAGAGATAAAGTAGAATACCTTTTTAGCACACAGCAAACAGAAACTATTACAGACAATTATCAAGAAGTTGAAGGCACATGGGTCGCCGTAAAACATTTAAATGATACCGTTTATGTTTTTGATTATTATTTATCTGAACACGAGCCAAGGAGATCAAGAACTAAATTATACTATGCTGAACCCTATTATAGAGGAATACTTCAGCCCTCTAAAGAAATAGATATAAGACTAGCATTTGTTAATGTATCTGAGAGTTTTTACATGCCCGAAAATTTCATTGATGAAAATGATTTACGAAAAGACACGATACACTTTAGTAAAAAACAACGTACAGAATTCTTTAAAAGAATGAATTATGCTAACAGCGATACATTGTTCATTTACGACTTAGCATCAACTTTAGTTAAAAGACTCCCTGTTAAAAACATACCATTAATGGCTTGTATTAACCCTTATTCTAGCATAATAGATGAGTACAAAACAGAAGATTATTATAGTTATGACTATCAAATTGGTTTTAATTTAGGTAGGGCTGATTATAGCGGTTTTGCTGTAATTGGGAAAGAAAATCCTTTTGTTGAAAAAGGATTACAACCCTTAATTTTCAAAAAAATGAATCAACAGCAAATTGATAGTAACCTAAAGAAACAAATAATCTCAGAAGATTTGGTGAACGATTCTATTTTTAAACCCTACACATCAAGTTATAAAAACATAAGTGCATTTGTAAAGGCAAATACAGAATATTCAAATTGGTCTGATTTAATTATTATAAATACACAGACAAAAGAATCTTTTGAAATTTATCAAGAAGAAGGGGAATCAAGCGGTAAGGCTGACCTAAATCTAGAAGATGCAGTGTCAGAACGCCCAGAAAACTATCAATATATCGGCAATTTATTTAAGAACAAACCGCCTGTTGTATTTGGGTTTATGTGGGAGTCTTTTGGTTGTTCTCAAATTCAGTTTTTAGATAATAATGAATTACCTATTGGAATTTTATGTGATAATAGGCATTAAAAGATAAACCCATTACTCTAGCAACATTATCACTAGAAATATCTATAATTGCCAAAACTAAAACATTAAATTAAACAGCTGTTACATATCTAAATAGGAAATGAAAAAAATAGCAATTGGTTGCGGAATATTCTTAGTGCTGGTCATAGGTACCGTTGCGATATTGTTCTATATACTTACCAGACCTAAATATAGAGATGTATCTAGCGAAAAACCGTTTACAGAAATCATAAATCAAAAATTAACTACGAAAAGACCTACACTAATTTTAAATTATGATATGCCCAAATATGAAGACTATAGCTATCACTTAGAAGATGGCAATAGCTTTGGTATGGACTCTGATTTAGAGACAATTGCAGAAATCCCTACAGGTACAGAAGTAGTCTTAGATAAAATTGAAATACACTCCAATTGGGTAAGCGGTTCATCTACCATATATCTTTTCGGTAATATATATAGCGAAGAGAAACAAAGAAGCTATCCATTTCAGTATACTTGGGGCGATTACCATCTGCTATATGAAGACAACCCATACTGGACCTTTGAGCTTGCCTTTTGGCAAAACGAAGCGTTGACTGAAAAGTATTATATAGAGCTTCCATAATAATTATATACCTGAGTGATGCATATAAAAAGAATAAGAAAGAAATTTCATATTTATGATCAATACTATACTTGGTAATTAATCTTTGCTTTAAACAGTTTTAAATTATCGGTTTAAAGGGTATTTGAAGAATTGTTTCAGCTATTATAGTTTACCGATGACTAATCAATAGATTGATATACTACCAGTATAAAAGCCAAAACACTAGGTTTTAGCATCAAAAGAAAAAACGCCAAATAAATACTATTTGGCGTTTTTTGATTTTTACTACTAACTATTTGTAGCTACGGTTATTTCATCTCATAAATAGCAATAGTACTAGATACTTCATGAGTTGCGATCATTAAATAATTTCCTGTAGGACTATCATCCTTATCCACAACAATTAACCCTTCTGGTGAAATATCTTCGGCATCATAGATCCAGGTAACAAAAACAGGGTTATATGGGTTGGTTACATTGTAAGCTAAAATTCCACTAGTTCTTTCCAAACCAACGAACAACAACGTTTCTTCTCCTACTTTTAAGGTTTTTACAGATTCTGGCTCGGCACCTTTATCATCTGACCTGCCATCTACTTCGCCTTCATCTTGGTTGAATATAGACGGTGCCAAAGCTAATGTTCTTCGTGCTATCTCAGAACCGCTATCAAACACCAATTGTCCGTTAGTATCCCAAATAGAAAAAGAGCGCGCACCGTACGAATAGATTTGCTCATATAATCCGTCATTATCTTCGTCTCCGTTTGCAGTTGTCGTTTTTAATCGACCTAAATTTTCATCTGCTTGCACTACTTCAAAATCAGGATAAAAAGCAGGATCTAAATCCAAATCCTTTACACGCACTTCTTCAGAATAACCGTCATAGTCTCTTGAATCACCTTCATTGGCAGAAACGATAAAACCGTTTCCATTAGCTGTGAAATAGTCTATTGCATCGGGCATATAAAAACCTAAAACATTCCAGTTTGCCAAATTTCCAGCAATACCGTCTCTATTGGAGGCGTCTAACTCATTACCGGAAACGTTGTGATTCTTTGTTCCTAAACCTACCAAACCGGTGATGGTCTTAGAGGTAAGGTCAACTATTGCCATTCCGTTATTCTCTTGCAAACCAATATATGCAGTGCTAGAATCATCAGAAATAGTAACATACTCCGGCTCCACATCTTGTACAAATGAAGAAGCACCATCATTACCAAATACTCTAAATCCGTTACCAGGATCCATCTGTCCGGCAAAAGAAATTTGCGTTGCAGTTTCCGTAGCTACTTCTATAACCGTTATTGAACCTTCTGGATCAACCGTATAATCATCGTTTGGCTCACCTTCATTAGCAGCAACGATATATTCCCCATCAGGAGAAAAAGCAACCATATCAGGTAACGCACCTGCTACATATGATTTGATTAAAACTTGCGAGTCAGTGTCATAGGTATCAACAGTACCCTCTAATTGTTTATCGCTATTTTCAACGGCAATTGCCAAAATACCATTGTGAACAGCTACAGAATTAGGACTACCTGTTAAAGCGATAGAAGCACCTTTTACAGGGTTTGTAGCATCTGTCAAATCTAATACCGAAATTTCATCCTCTTCCGGATTCACTATGAATAATTTGTTGGTAACGGCATCAAAAGCAGATATTTCTGCAAAAGCTTCGTCATTACCATTGGTAAACGTTCCTATTTTAGAGAAACTAAGTTGATCGATGGTTATTGGAAATTCGGCATCCATACCATCGGCTCCGTCAGCCCCGTCAGCACCATCGGCGCCATCTACACCGTCCACTCCATCAACACCGTCCATTCCATCTATACCATCATCGGCACATGAGGTACATAAAATAGAAATTCCAAGAATTGCTACACAAAAAGGTCGTAATACATTTTTCATTTTAATACAGTTTGGTTTTAAATATCAAAACAAGAAGATCAATGTAAAGTTGGGGTTAACTGCATTGTAAATAATTATTATAAAGATGTTAAATAAAAGATACAGATTTGTAAATACTTTAATAACAGCAATATGAACCTTCCATAATTTAAAAAAGTAATACCCAACAAAAATGATACGATTAAAGTGAAACAAACCTATAAGCCTAACCTAAAAGTATGTTTCACTCATTTTTCATTGTATATAAAATTACCTTGGCACAGTTTTGTATTGTAATTTTACTATGATGAAAAAGCTATATTTAATTCTAATCCTATTTATGTCCGTACAATTTGGTAGCGCCCAACAGAACAATTCTTACGATCAACTTTGGAAACAGGTTGAGAATTTTGAAGATGGGAACCTTTCTAAATCTGCATTAAAGCAAACAGAAGCCATATTTAAAAAGGCGAAAAATGAAAATAATGGGGTACAGACTATAAAGGCTCTTCTTTATAAATCTGGCTTCATCAACAGACTTGAGGAAGATTCTAAATTAAAGATCGTTAATGATTTCAAATCTGAAATAGCAACTGCAGATGGTGCCACAAAAAACATTCTCCATAGTCATTTAGCAAATTTATACTGGCAATACTACCAGCAAAACAGGTATCGATTCAACAATAGAACCAAGACAGCCGTTAAGGTTGATTCGTTAGATTTTAGAACTTGGGATTTAGATACCATATTTAAAGAAATAGATCATCATTTTACCGCCTCCTTAGAAAACGCGGGCATTACACAACAACTTCCTATTTCAGATTTTGATACAATTCTAGAAAAGAATGAAGAAAACAGAAAGTATAGACCTACGTTATTTGACGTTCTTGCACATACCGCTTTAGAATTTTACACGACCAGCGAAAATAGCATTAACAAACCCGCAGATTCTTTTGAGATTGACAACGAAGCTATTCTATGCGAAGCATACACTGCTAGTTTTCTGACTTTTGATGATAGTAAAAATCTGTCTTTACAATCTAGGGCACTTGAAATATACCAACAACTCGTAGCATTTCATTTTGGCAACCCAGATATGAGCCCGTTGGTATTGGTAGATATAGAGCGATTACGCTTTATTCATGAAAACGCGACATTTGACAATAAGGACGATCTATACTTAGAAGTACTTAAAAATTCATCTGAAAACATAAAGCACAGTCCATTATCCGGTTTATACACATTTGAAATTGCACTACAACACCAGCAAGTAGCACACAATTATACTTCTTTAGGCGACGCGGCATATCAATGGAAATTGAAAGATGCCATTGCACTTTTAGATGATGTAATAGCAAGATTTCCTAATAGTTTAGGTGCACAAAAAAGCGAGGTTTTGAAAGCAAAGATTCAAGACCACAGCGTGCAGTTAACTACTGAAAAGTACATTCCCAAAAATACGATCAGTAAACTTTTGGTTCAATACAAGAACGTTGAAAGTTTGCATCTACATGCATATAAAATCACTCAAAATCAACTATCAAAACTAGAAGAAACTTACCCAGACAGTAAAAAGAAATCGTTTATTGAAAATCTTCCTATTGCTAAAACGTGGTCTGCACAGTTAAAGACCGAGAATGATTATCAATCGCACAGCACAGAAATTATAGTGCCGGCACTAGAGAACGGAAGTTATATTTTAACCGCTGAATCTAATGATGACAAAATTGATGTATTCAGTTATACAACCATTCAAGCAACAGATATGGCCGTTATTGAATCTCAAACCAACACACAGCAACAATACCAGATCATAGACCGAAACAGCGGTAAACCAATTACTGGTGCAGAGGTTATTTTAAGTTATAGAAAAAACTATAAAGACGCACTAAAACGAGCAACTTACACTACAGATAAAACAGGTTTTATAACCATTCAAAAAAGTAAAGAAAACTGGAACAATATTAACATTACGGTTAAGACTAAAAGTGACAAAGCCCATTTTGGCGAATACTACGTTAACCGAAATTATGCTCAAAACAATGACCAAATCAACTATTCATGCTTTCTTTTTATAGACCGAAGTATCTACAGACCAGGGCAACCTGTTTATTTTAAGGGTATTGCCATTAGTCAAAATAAAGGCATATCTAAAGTATTGGAAAAAACAAATATTGATGTTACACTAAGCGATGTAAACGGACAAGAAATTAAAACACTATCATTGACATCTAATGAATATGGTTCAGTTTCGGGTGAATTTATGTTACCAAACTCCGGACTCACAGGGCAATTTTCTATTCGTGCCAAATCGGACGACCTGAACTTAAATGGATACGCAATTATTTCAGTTGAAGAGTATAAACGACCTAAATTCGAAACTAATTTTGAACCTGTTACAGACACCTTTAAAGTAAACGATAGTATCACCGTAACCGGTAAAGCAACAGCCTATGCAGGCAGTTCCATCTCAGATGCAAAAGTAGTTTACCGTGTAAAAAGAGTGGTGAATTTACCAAGATGGTATTATTGGTTCAGACCTCATTTTAATGGCTCTTCTCAAGAAATTGTACAGGGAGAAACTATTACGGATGCAGCAGGAAACTATAAAATCACCTTTAAGGCTAATCCTGACAATAGTGTTGAAAAAGAAAACCTACCCACTTTTAATTATGAAGTTACGGCAGATGTAACCGATATCAATGGAGAAACACGCAGTACTACAACCACTGTCAACGTTGGTTATCACGCATTGGACGTAAGATTGCTAGTACCCGATGCTGTAGACAAGACCCAGAAAAACGCAAGCTTTAACATTACCAGCAAAAATTTAAACGGACAATCTGTTTTTGCCACGGGTGAAGTAAAATTATACAAACTTCAGGCACCCGATCATGTGCTTAGACCAAGACCTTGGCCAGCACCTGATTATTCCGGTTTTTCAAAAGAAGAATTTAAAAAGTTATATCCGTATGAAGCTTTTAAGAATGAAGACAATTCTTCTTATTGGCAGAAAGGCAAAATGGTTTGGCAATCTAAATTTGACACTAAAAATGCTAATGAAATCAGTTTTGGTAAAATCAAAAATTGGGATTCTGGAAAATATAGAATGGAACTCTTCTCTAAAGATAAATTTGGACAAGCAGTAAAAGATATTGCCGTTTTTTCAATTACGGGAGATGAGGAAACCCTAGCCGATAACCAATTACTTTATGTAAAAACGGATAAGGAACAGTATGCAATTGGTGACAATGCACAAATCACCTTTTTTTCTAGCGCAAAAAATCTGAACATCACAGTAATTGTTGAAAAAGACCAGAAGATTTTTGAAGAAAAGGTACTGGCGCTAAACGACAATTCTAAATCAATAACAATACCTGTTACCAAAGATGATTTGGGTGGCTTTGCCATCACCTACAGCTATGCATTTGCAAATCATTTTGATGAAAATACAGTGAACGTGCTTGTTCCCTACCCTTCTAGTGATCTACAAATAGAAACTATGAGCTTTAGAGACAAAATAGCTCCTGGTGTTGATGAAACTTGGTCTTTCAAAGTCAAAGGTCCTAAAGGTGAAAAAGTCAGCGCAGAACTATTAGCAAGCATGTATGATGCTTCTCTAGATCAATTTAGAGCTCATTCGTGGAACTTTTACCCTATAAACCAGCCTCATTATTATTCTCGAAGAAGAACTGGTGCGTACAATAGTTTTTCAACCATAGGCTTTCAGACATTTTCTCACCATACCAACTTTAACTACCCAAGACTTAGCTTCGATGCTTTTGAATCATTTGGTCTGAATTTTAATTTAGGTAATTTTTACGAAAGGCCTTCTATTAATTATAGTTCCGCACCCTTAAGAAAATCTATGATGGCAGACGATGCTGCATTAGATGAGGTTGTTACCGTTGGCTATGGTACTGTCAGAAAAGAAAATGAATTATCAAGTGCTGTTGAAAGTATAGAACCAACAGAACTAGAACCAGAGACAGATAATGAAGATTTTGATTCTGTTAGTATTCGTAAAAATCTACAGGAAACCGCTTTTTTCTTTCCAAAATTACAGACCGATAAAGAAGGAAATGTAAGTTTCAATTTCACTACTCCCGAAGCATTGACGCGTTGGAATTTGCAACTTTTGGCACATACCAAAAATTTGGAAAGCACGATAACCAACCTATCTACGGTAACCCAAAAAGAATTGATGGTAATCCCAAATGCACCACGGTTTTTACGTGAGGGTGATGAGATTATAATTAGCACTAAAATTTCTAACCTTGCTGAAAAGCTACTTTCCGGTCAGGCTAAAATAGAGTTGACAGATGCGGTAAACGGCACAGATATTTCAAAAGAATTATTAGCTGCTTCCAATGCACTAGATACATCACCTTTTGAAGTTGATGCTATGGGAAATACCCAAGTATCATGGAAATTGAATATTCCTGAAGGGTTGCAATCCGTTCAATATAAAATCATAGCAAAAGCAGGTGATTTCTCTGATGGCGAACAAAACATGTTGCCTGTATTATCAAACAGAACTTTGGTAACGGAAACATTACCTATGTGGATTCGTAGCAATCAGACCAAGACCTTTACCCTAGACAAGTTAAGGAACACCTCATCAACAACACTGAAGCACCATAAGCTGACCTTAGAAATGACATCTAACCCAGCTTGGTATGCAGTACAGGCATTACCCTACTTAATGGAGTACCCGTACGATTGTAACGAGCAGACATTCTCAAGGTATTTCGCAAACACCTTGGCTAGTCATATTGCGAACAGTAACCCTAGAATTCGCGAAGTGTTTGATCAATGGGCAAATTCAGATGCGTTATTAAGCAACCTTGAAAAGAACGAGGAATTAAAATCGTTATTAATTCAAGAAACACCATGGTTACGCGATGCACAATCTGAAACCGAACAAAAGAAAAGAATCGGATTATTATTCAATTTGAATAAGATGAAAAACGAGCAACAATCAGCATTAAATAAGCTGGCTCAAAATCAGAATTCAAGTGGAGCTTGGTCGTGGTTCAATGGTGGTCCAGATAATAGATACATTACCCAGCATATTATTTCGGGAATGGGGCATTTGAATCATTTGATCACTTCAGCTACGCTTAACAACCAAAATTCGTCAACTTCGTTCAACTCTCAATCAGATATGATTGAAGAAGCAATTTCATATTTAGATGCTGAGTTTGTGAAAGAGTACGAGCAAATGAAGAAATACACATCAAATATTAACGATGATCATTTAAGTGCAAACCAGGTACATTATTTATATATGCGCAGTTTTTTTCCAGAAATTAAAACCTCTAAAAAAGTAGATGATATCACTACCTATTATATAAAACAGGCACAGAAATATTGGAAAAAAAGAGGTTTATATGCACAAGGAATGTTAGCCTTGGTTTTACACCGAAAAGACGATGTAAAAACATCTGCCAAAATTCTACACGCTTTAGAAGAAAATAGCATTACCAGCGATGAACTGGGCATGTACTGGAAAAGTAATACCAGCTCATGGTTTTGGTATCAAGCACCAATTGAAACACAAGCTTTGCTAATTGAAGCATTTTCTGAAATCCGCCCTGCGGATATTGAGACGGTGGATAATCTTAAAATTTGGTTACTTAAAAATAAGCAGACCAATCAATGGAGCACTACTAAAGCAACAACCGAAGCTGTCTACGCTTTATTATTACAAGGTAGCGAGTGGTTATCAGTTACAGACGCAGTTGAAGTTTTAATTGGCGGTGAAAAGATTGATCCTTCTACCTTAGAAGATGTAAAAGTCGAAGCAGGTACCGGTTACTTTAAAACTTCTTGGAATACTGCTGAAATTCAACCAAAAATGGGTGAAGTACAAATCAGTAAAAAAGGCAACGGTATTGCTTGGGGAGCATTGTACTGGCAGTATTTTGAAGATTTGGATAAAATTACAAGTGCCGAGACTCCGCTGAAATTGAAGAAAAAAATCTTTTTGAAAAAGAATACGGATTCTGGCGAAGTGATTTCTGAAGTGACCGATAATACCAATTTAAAAGTGGGCGACTTGGTTAAGATAAGAATTGAGCTAAGATCCGACCGAGATATGGAATTCATACACATGAAAGATATGCGTGCTGCCGGTTTTGAACCTGTAAACGTAATTTCAAGATACAAGTGGCAAGACGGCTTAGGGTATTATGAAAGCACTAAAGATGCTAGCACCAATTTCTTCTTTGACTATTTACCAAAAGGAGTTTATGTATTTGAATATGATGTACGTGTAAATAACGCTGGAGATTTCAGTAATGGCATTACTACCATACAAAGTATGTATGCACCAGAATTTAGTAGCCATAGTGAAGGAGTTCGTGTTTCGGTGGGGAATTAATGTCATTACGAACGTAGTGAAGTAATCTGTTTATGGGCTGACTAAAACTCACCCATAACTAATAACAAACAGATTGCCACGTCGCGAAAAATGTTCCTCGCAAGGACGAAATAGCACAAAAAAAAGGGCACTACAATGTAGCGCCCTTTTCGTCTTTTACTAAAAAATAATCTACCAAATACTAACTCTCTTTTCAGGAGCTAAATACATAGCATCACCTTCTTTAATATCAAAGGCATCGTAAAATTCTTGAATATTCAACAAAGGTTGTGTTGCTCTTACCATACCTGGAGAGTGTGGATCTGTTTTGATCTGAGTTCTTAAAGCCTCATCTCTACTCTTTGTTCTCCAAACTGTAGCCCAAGACATAAAGAAACGTTGCTCAGCAGTAAAACCATCAATATCTTCAGGACGACCGTTTTCAGCGTAGTATTTCTGAAGTCCATCATAAGCACCTAACAATCCGCCTAAGTCACCTATATTCTCACCTAAAGTAAATTTACCGTTTACATAAACTTCTGGCAATACCATCACGCTATCATACTGTACCGCTAAAGCATCAGCTCTTTCAGTAAAAGCAGCTAAATCAGCATCTGTCCACCAGTTTTTAAGGTTTCCATCAGCATCGAAACGAGAACCGCTATCATCAAAAGCATGAGATATTTCATGACCTATTACAGCACCAATTCCACCATAATTTACAGCTTCATCAGCAGTATAGTTATAGAAAGGAGGTTGTAAGATTGCAGCAGGAAAAACAATCTCATTGTTCAACGGATTAAAATATGCATTTACGGTCTGTGGAGACATTCCCCACTCCGTTTTATCAACAGGCTCACCAATTTCAGAGTAATTCTTTAACTCTCCCCATTTGTTAACAGCAGTCATATTTTCAAAGTAAGACTTGTCTGCAGAAACTTCCATAGTAGAATAATCTTCCCACTTATCTGGGTAAGCAATCTTAACAGTGAATTTATCTAACTTTTCAATTGCTTTGGTTTTTGTGGAATCGCTCATCCAATCCAAAACAGAAATACGTTCTTTAAAAGCATCGATTACATTCGCAATCATTAATTCAGCTTTAGCCTTAGCTTCTGGTGGAAACTTAGCATCAACATACAACTGACCTAATGCTTCACCAACTGTACCGTTTACCGTTGCCAATGCACGCTCGTCTGCAGCACGTTGTTCTTTTGCACCTCTCAAGTATTTGCTATAAAATTCCCAATCTGCGGTTTCAATATCAGTCGTTAATTTTCCAGCAGCACTATTAAAGGTATCCCATCTTACCAATGTTTTGATATCTTCAATCGGTGTTGTTTTTAAGAACTTGTCCAACGCTTCGGTATATCTTAATTGAGTAACCAAAAGAGTATCAAACTTTTTATTGATCCCCAAATCAGAGATAAGTTTTTTCATGTCAATTGTAGACATCATTTTATCTACCTCAGCAATTGTTCTTGGGTTATTGTAATTTCTAGCATCTCTACGTTCAACCTTGTTTAAACGTGGTTCTGCCAATTGCGTTTCTAGAGCTAGAATTTTATCGGCAGCTTTAGTTGCATCAGCTTCAGAATCACCTAATTTCTGCAACATTGTAGATACGTGTTTTTTGTACTCTTCACGTATTTCAACAGACTTCTCATCTTCTTCTAAATAGAAATCACGATCAGGTAAACCTAATCCGTTTGCACCTAAATACACAGCGTTCATACTACTGTTATTTAAATCTGCACCAGCGCCAATATTTAAGAAAGGAGAAGATACAGCAGCATTGGTTGCCAAAACAGTTTGCAAATCTTTTAAATTCTTTACCGAAGCAATTGCTTCAAATGCCGAATTCAACGGAGTAATACCCGCTTTGTTTCTAGCAGCAGTATCTAACTTAGTATCAAAAATTGCCAAAGCCTTTGCCTGATCGGTATCTGCAGCATAGTTACCACTTTCTTTTGCAGTAGCTAATATTTTTAAAACATCGTCGTCAGTAGATTTACGAAGTACACTGAAACCACCCCAGCTAGTTCTATCATCAGGAATTTCGGTAAACTTCATCCAGTTTCCGTTCACATAATTATAAAAATCTGACTTTGGGTTTTGAGTAGTATCCATGTTCGTAAGAACAATACCAGGTATTGTTTCTACTTCCGCAGTAGGTTTCGCTTCCTCTTTACAAGAAGCTAAGGCTACCAGTCCGGCAGCTAGAAAATAAATCTTTTTCATTTTGTGTGAGTTAGTTTTTAACGTGTCAGACTATATGACGCTCGTTTTAAGTTTTGTTACAAAAATAACAGGATTTTATTTTAAGCAGGTTTATTTCACTATCAATTTAGAACATTAACATTTGAAATAGAGTTGTTTACTCCTTTAAAACCGATTAATAAACTTAAGAATACCATGTTAACTCATTGAAAGTGCCGCTTCACTCATTATCTATTTTAAAAGACCCCGTTCCATTTTACTTTAGGGGTATAGATATAAAACCAAAATAATATGAAAAGCACATTAACAATTGACGTAAAAGAACCTTGCAAAGAAAAATTCAGTAATTTTAGTAAAACCGAAAAAGGAGGTTTTTGCCAAAGCTGTGAAAAAGAGGTTATTGATTTCACCAATTTTTCTGATAACGAACTTATAAATTATTTGAGCCAAGGCAATAAGAAAGTTTGCGGAATGTTCAAGGCATCGCAATTAAAAACATATGAAACCAACTCTTTACAGACTATGAATAATTCTATGTTACATAAAGGAATTGCAGTGATGAGTTTTTCTCTACTAGCCCTATGCGCTACTGAAGTTAAAGGTCAAGAAACTGCAAGTATTGAACCACCTATTGAAGTAGTTTCAACAGATATTATAGGCGATATTTCATATGTTGAAATTGTACAAGAAAAACACATCGTAACAGGTACCATTGTCGATGAAGCAAATGAACCATTACCAGGCGTCAACGTAGTTTTGAAAGGAACTACAGTAGGTACACAAACAGATTTTGATGGTAAATTTGAATTTCCTCAACAACTAGAAGAGAATGACATTCTAGTACTTAGTTTTATAGGATATGAAACCAAAATGTACAAAGTTGCAGCAAACGGTAGTGCTGATATAGATATCAATATTACATTCGACACCTACGATGTTGAGCTGATGGGCGAGGTTGTAATTGGTGGAGCTTATACGAGCAAAAGAAATATTTTTCAGAAGATCGGGGATATTTTTAAATAATGAGAAACCTTGTTCTACTATTTATGCTCTTATTTTCAATAACGAGCTTTGCTCAACGCGCAGATTTTCAAGAAATTGATTTTACAAAAGCGGACAGCATTGCTCATTATTATAAGGATGAGAACCTTAAAAACCTACCGGTACTAACCCATAATTTAACGGCATCATTAAAAACCGATGTTGAAAAATTTAGGGCAATATACACCTGGGTCAGTTCTAACATTGCCAATGATTATTCTTCTTATCTTAAAATAAGCTCAAAGAGAAAAAGACTTGCTAAAGACCGAGAAGCCTTTTTAGATTGGAATACAAGCATTACACCTAAAGTCTTTAAAAGTTTATTAGAAGACCGAAAAACTGCCTGTACGGGTTATGCGTATCTGGTAAAAGAAATGGCAAATTTGGCAGGATTTAATTGTGATATTATCGATGGCTACGGACGTACACCTAACTTACTTTTAAAAGAGGATAGCGCACCCAATCATTCTTGGAATAGGGTTCAGATAAATGATAAGTGGTATCTGTGCGATGCTACTTGGTCTGCCGGGGAAACTATAGTTGTTAATGGCACTCCGTTTTTTCAGCAAGACTATTTTGACGGCTATTTTTTAGCTGACCCAAAATTATTTGTAAAAAATCATTTCCCGATCAACAGCGATGAAAATCAAGATTTGAAAACGGATGCATTCAAAGACTACGTTGCAGGACCCGTTATTTACAAAGAAGCGTTTTTAGCACCGCTAATTCCTATAGCACCGGCAGTAATGCATAACAACATTAAAAAAGGCGCATCTGTAACTTTTACATTACAAGTGCCAAAAGAATTTAATGAAGACATTCAACTTTTATTGAATAAAGGAGGTAGTCAAAAGAAAGGTTATACGATTATCAATAGAGAAGAAAATGAAGTTCATCTAGAACAAAAATTTGATAAGAAAGGACTTTATGACGTTCATATTTCAGTCGAAAATCAACTAATTGCTACTTACGTAATTAAGGTAAAATAGTATCATTGTGGTGGATACTTACTAAAGATCTTATCAACCACAGCTTGAATCTTTTCTGATTTTTCTTGTGGTGTATCTCCTTCACGAAATGGACTTTCGCTAATGGCTTGCCAAATAAGCATGTCTTTGTTAGAATCTACAAAATCTATTTGAAGCTCTCTTGTCATTTTTGGTCCTCCAACGGGAATACCTATTGACACTCCGCCACCAATACCTCTGTTACCACCACCAAGCCCTACACCTACATTATTACCGGACTGTGATTTAAATACTGAACTTTTAATATTTATAAACATGTCTGGCTCTTCTGCGAACATGAATCCTTTTTCACCCAAAGTAGCATCTAAGGCATCCATCAACCTTTTCTCGTCTAATTCACTTAGACCAGTTTCCATATCTCCAAAATAGTTATAGGTAGAATAGGCTGTAAAATCGGTTTGATCATCATAATCATAATTTACTTTTGCAGCTCCGCAAGAAGTTAAAATGATTAATACAACACTAAAAAGGAAAATTCTCATGACAATGTATTTTCTTAAAATTAAAGAAATTAAAAGAGTATTATATGATTTTACCGCCATATTCGACTAAATAAGCTTCCATAGAACCTAATATTTCCATTACTCAATTCTAAAACCGTTATACCTCTTCGTTTTTATCTACAGATTTTGTTAAGGCAGAAGAAATAATTCCTGTAGGAATAGCTACAATACCCAGACCGATCATGAGAATAAAAAAAGTAAATACCTTACCACCTACCGTTATAGGATAAACATCACCATAACCCACTGTAGTTAAAGTTATAATAGCCCACCAAAGACTATCAAAAATAGAAGAAAAATTTTCTGGCTGCACTTCATTTTCAAAATAGTAAATACCTACAGCAGAAAAGTAAATCAAAATCAATGTTACTATTAAGAAAAGTAGAATTTCCTCTTTTGCTAACGATATAGCCTTTGTAAAGTGATTAATAGCCCTATTATATCGCATAAGCTTTAAAATACGGAACAATCTCAAAAACCTAAGTGCTCTTAACGATCGCAAATCTATACCCAAGGCTAAATAAAAAGGGAGAATAGCTAAAAAATCTACAATTCCATAAAAGCTGAAAATAAACTTGAACTTATTATCAGCCACATAAATTCTAAGTACATATTCTATTGAAAATACAACTACAGAAAAGACCTCGATTATTCTTAAAACTTTACGAGTATCCGGTTCCAAATCGGGTACAGTTTCATAAGAAAAGGATATAATAGATAAAAAAATCAATGCTTGTATGAAATAGGCAAAGGTTCTACTTTTCCTATTATCATTAATTTCAACAATATTCTTCAGATACTGTTTCATCACATAAACGTATTACGCGTTAAGCATTGCCCAAAGCTTATCTTTCAATTCTACAATGCCCATTTGCGCAACAGATGATATAAACATGAAAGGCATTCCGTTTAATTCTTTATTCAGTTCCTCTCTCATTTCATCCATCAACTCCTCATCAAGCATATCGCTTTTAGAGATACAGATAAGACGTTCTTTGTCTAACAACTCTGGGTTATAACGACGTAGCTCATCCAATAAAATCTCATACTCCTTGCTGATATCCTTACTATCCGCAGGTATTAAGAACAGCAAATTGGCATTACGCTCTATATGTCTTAAAAAGTAGTGTCCTAAACCTTTGCCTTCTGCAGCACCTTCAATTATACCAGGAATATCTGCCATTACGAAACTCTTAAAATCTCGATATTCCACAATACCTAAATTAGGTTTTAATGTGGTAAACTCGTAATCGGCAATTTTTGGCTTTGCTGATGTTATAACTGATAACAAAGTAGACTTGCCAGCATTTGGAAAACCAACTAGACCAACATCTGCCAATACTTTAAGCTCTAAAAGAAACTCCCCTTCTAGACCGTCCATACCGGGTTGTGCATATCTAGGCGTTTGGTTTGTAGACGTTCTAAAGTGCCAGTTACCACGACCACCCATACCACCTTTTAGAAGAATTCTCTCTTCACCATGCTCGGTTATTTCAAAAAGCACTTCTTTGGTTTCAAAGTCTTTAACTACCGTACCTAATGGCACATCTAAATATACATCTTCACCATCAGCACCAGTACTACGGCTTTTACTACCGTGTGCGCCATGACCTGCTTTAAAATGTTTGGTGTATTTAAAATTGATCAAGGTCCAAAGGTTTTCGTTACCTCTAACAATTATATGTCCGCCACGACCACCATCACCACCATCAGGACCACCTTTGGTAATAAATTTTTCACGGTGCAAATGCACAGATCCCTTGCCTCCCTTACCAGAAGTCAAACCCACTTTTACGTAGTCTACAAAATTACCTTCGGTCATTGTTATTCTTTCAATTCAAAATCCCCATCAATATCTTCAATGCGAGAATTTCTATATTATTTTAAGCCTTCTATTACTTCTGTAAGGCGTTCCGTAATTTCGGAAATGGTACCTATACCGTTTACACTATGGAACTTACCCTGTGCCTCATAAAATTCTTTTACAGGAGTAGTTTTTGCATTGTACTCGTCAAAACGATTTCTAATCTTGGCTACATCTTGGTCATCTGTTCTACCGCTAACCTTACCTCTCTCTAAAAGACGTTCAATTAAAATTTCATCATTTGCCTCTAACGCAATAGTAGCATTTATGCCCATATCTTTAGATTCTAGAAAATTATCTAAAGCTTCGGCTTGTGCAGCGGTTCTAGGGAAACCGTCAAAAATGAATCCGTCTGCATCAGCATTCTTCTCCACTTCTTCTTGCAACATTTTAATAGTCACCTCATCTGGCACTAGCTCTCCTTTATCAATATATGACTTAGCCAAAGTACCTAACTCCGTTCCGTTTTTGATATTGAATCTAAAAACATCTCCCGTAGAAATATGTTTTAAATTATATTTCTCTTTTAAGAATTGTGCTTGTGTGCCCTTGCCGGCTCCTGGCTTACCAAAGAGTACAAGATTAATCATATGTTTCTGGTTTAATTGGTATACTTCTTTTAAATTTCTTCCTTGTTCTTTATAATCTAGACCGTAACCTACAATAAAATTATCTGGTATGGCCAAACCAAAATAGTCAATGGCATATTCGCCTTTGTACACATCTGGTTTATAAAAAAGACTGGCTATTTTAAATTCTTTGACCTTGGTCTTGGAAAACAAATGCACTAATTTCTGCAAGGTACGCCCGGTATCAATAATATCTTCCAATATAATGACACTGCGCCCTTCTATATTCTCTGGTACATCTAATAAAGTCTCTACAATACCCGTAGATGTTAAGCCTTGGTAAGAACTCAATCTTACAAAAGAAACTTCGCATGGGTGCTGGTAAGCTTTCATTAAATCTGAAACGAACATAAAAGATCCGTTTAACACGCCAACAAAAATGGGTGTTTCATCTTTATAATCTACAGCAATTTTATCGGCAACCGTTTTTACCGCCTGCAAAATTTCAGATTCGCTGAGATAAGGTTTAAAAAACTTGTCGTGAATTTGTATCAATTTTCATAAATTATCAAGGTCAGCAAAGATAAGGTATTGCCTTGTGTTTTTAATTAGAAAGGAATTGGTTTCTAAGATTTAACCGTATTTTTGTAGTACTTAAGGCGTTTTTTCAACTGCCAAAAGCAACAATTATATGGATTATTTTTCTTCAGAATTTAAATTAGGCATTTTAGGTGGTGGTCAACTAGGTAAAATGATGTTATACGAAACCCGAAAATGGGATATTTACACCAAAGTATTAGATGGTTCTGCTGAAGCGCCAAGTAGAATGTCATGTAACGAATTTGTTCAAGGCAGTCTGTTGGATTTTGATACGGTTTACAATTTTGGCAAAGATGTAGATGTGTTAACCATTGAAATTGAAAATGTAAATTTGGATGCTTTAGAGAAATTAGAGGATGAAGGCGTTAAAGTATATCCGCAACCAAAGGCGTTACGCATTATTCAAAATAAAGCCAAGCAGAAATTATTTTATGTAGACAATGAAATACCTACTGCAGATTTTCAGCGATTTGCTTACCTAAGTGAAATTGAAGATAGTATTGAAAATGAAGCATTGCAGTTTCCTTTTGTATGGAAGGTTGCGCAATTTGGATATGACGGACAAGGTGTAAAAGTCGTTCGTAGTTTAGCCGATTTAGAAGGATTACCTACTGGAGAGTGCATAGCAGAAACTATGATACCGTTTAAAAACGAATTAGCGGTAATTGTTTCTAGAAATGCGGAAGGAGAAATTAAGACCTACCCAGTTGTAGAGATGGAATTTCATCCAGAAGCCAACCAAGTGGAATACGTGATTTGTCCTGCCCGTATAGATGAAAAAGTGGCTGAAAAAGCAAGAGCGCTCGCATTAAAAGTAGCGGATAAAATAGGACTTACAGGATTGTTAGCGGTTGAAATGTTCCAAACCGAAGATGACCAGATATTGGTTAATGAAGTAGCACCAAGACCACATAATAGCGGGCACTATAGTATTGAAGCCAGTTACACCAACCAGTTTGAACAACACATACGTAGTATTCTAGGGCTACCATTAGGAATAACCGATAGTAAAGTAGCAGGTGTAATGGTGAATTTGGTAGGAGCGGAAAACCATACGGGAAATGTGGTTTACAAAAACATCGAGGAAATTTTAGGGATGGAAGGTGTTACTCCACATATATATGGTAAAGCACAAACAAGACCATTTCGTAAAATGGGACATGTAACCATCGTAAATAATGATTTGGCAAAAGCGAGAGCAATTGCCGAAAAAGTAAAAGAAACAATACAAGTGATTTCAAAATAAAAAACATGAGTAAAGTAGCCGTAGTAATGGGCAGTACAAGTGATATGCCCGTAATGCAAGACGCCATAGATATTTTAAAAGGTTTTGATATAGAAGTAGATGTAGACATTGTATCTGCCCATAGAACACCTGAAAAATTGTTCGATTTCAGTAAAAACGCACATACCAACGGATATTCGGTTATTATAGCCGGTGCTGGTGGTGCAGCGCATTTACCTGGTATGGTAGCATCCATGTCTCCGTTACCTGTTATTGGAGTTCCGGTAAAAAGTAGCAACTCTATAGATGGATGGGATTCTGTACTTTCTATTCTTCAAATGCCAGGTGGTGTACCAGTAGCAACTGTAGCATTGAACGGTGCAAAAAATGCAGGGATTTTAGCTGCTCAAATTATAGGTAGCTCAGATAAATGTGTTTTAGACAAGGTGATTTTGTATAAAGAAGGTCTAAAGCAAAAAGTTATCGATGGCGCTAAAGCTGTAAACGGCAAATAGTCATCTACAAGAAATTTCAATTCTCAAATCTAATTTCTCAATACTAGAAATATGAATCCATTATTATCCCCTTTTGATACTGCTCCATTTTTACAAATAAAAAACGAGCATTTTAAACCCGCTTTTTTACAATCTATAGAAGATGCAAGAGCGGAAATAGATGCAATTACCAATAATACGGAAGCACCAACTTTTGAAAACACGATAGAAGCATTGGAATTTTCAGGTCAGCAATTAGACCGAATTTCAAGTGTGTTTTTCAACTTGAATTCTGCCGAAACCAACGAGGAAATTCAGAAAATTGCACAAGAAATTTCTCCATTACTTTCAGAATTCGGTAATGACATTACCTTAAATGAAGATTTGTTCAAAAGGGTAAAAGCAGTTTATGATCAAAAGGATGATTTAGACCTTACCGTAGAGCAAAACACCCTTTTAGATAAGAAATATAAGAGCTTTAGCAGAAACGGAGCTAATTTATCCGAAGATAAAAAGACACGTTTACGTGAGATCGATGCTAAACTGGCAAAGCTAAAACTAACATTTGGCGAAAACGTACTTGCCGAAACCAATAAATTTCAGCTACACCTTACGAATGAAGCCGACCTAGAAGGTTTGCCAGAAGGTGAAAAAGAAGCTGCCGCACAATTAGCGATTTCAAAAGGCAAGGAAGATGGCTGGATGATCACATTAGATTACCCAAGCTATATACCTTTTATAAAATATGCGAAAAACAGAGAACTTCGCAAGAAACTTTCGTTGGCATTTGGCAGCAAGGCTTTCCACAACGATGAATTGGACAATCAAGAAAATGTGCTAGAAATAGCGAAATTACGTTTTGAGAGAGCCAACTTACTAGGCTATAAAACACATGCCGATTTTGTATTAGAAGAGCGAATGGCAGAAACACCTGAAAAAGTACATTCATTCTTAAACGAGTTACTTGAAAAAGCGAAGCCGGCTGCAGAACGTGAGTTTAAACAATTAGAAGATTTCGCTAAAAAACTAGATAATATTGACCGTTTAGAAAAATGGGACAGTAGTTACTATTCTGAAAAATTAAAGCAAGAGTTATTTAATTTAGATGATGAGAAACTGAAGCCATATTTCAAGCTTGAAAATGTAATCAATGGAGTTTTTAAAGTAGCAGAAAACTTATTCGACTTAAATTTTGAAGAGGTTCATGACATTGAAAAATATCATGACGAGGTAAAAACCTATAAAGTTTATGATGCTGATAAAAACTTTATTTCATTATTCTATGCCGATTTTCACCCAAGAGCAGGCAAGCGTGGTGGTGCGTGGATGACTTCATACAAGTCGCAATGGAAAAAAAATGGCGAAAATGTGCGTCCGCATATATCTAACGTGTGCAACTTTACTCCGTCAACAAAGAGCAAACCTTCATTATTGACTTTTAATGAGGTTACAACCCTATTCCATGAATTTGGACACGGTTTACATGGTATGCTGGCAAACACTACCTACCCTAGCCTATCTGGTACCTCTGTATTTTGGGATTTTGTAGAACTGCCTAGTCAAGTTTTAGAAAACTGGTGTTATGAAAAAGAAGCATTAGAGTTATTTGCAAAGCATTACGAAACCGGAGAAACCATACCAATGGAACTGGTTGAAAAAATAAAGGAGTCTGCCACTTTTCAAGAAGGTATGCAAACGCTACGTCAACTAAGTTTTGGACTTTTAGATATGTCTTGGCACGGTATAGACCCAACAGGCATTACCAATGTAAAAGCACATGAAGATGAAGCTTTTAAAGACACCAGTCTTTACCCAGAAACGCCAGATACATGTATGAGCACAGCATTCTCCCATATTTTTCAAGGAGGGTATTCATCTGGTTATTATAGCTACAAATGGGCAGAAGTGTTGGATGCAGATGCATTTGCTTATTTTAAAGAAAAAGGAATCTTTAACAAAGAAGTAGCAACCAAGTTTAAAGACAATGTTCTTTCACAAGGGGGTACTGAAAACCCTATGACACTTTATAAAAGATTTAGAGGAGCAGAACCTAAAGTAGAGGCTTTATTGGAAAGAGCAGGATTATTGAACTAATTCAATTTCAAAAAAAACCTAGTAACTCTACATAAATATTAAAAACAACCTGATATTGATTTATGAATATGATTCAGAATCAATATCAGGTTAATTTAGTACAAAGCTCAAGAAATTACTTACTTATTATAATATTATAACTCTACCCCCATTACCGTACTATCAGGACTTATTCCTTTTAGAAATAAAGTGGCAAATAACAATTTTAATCTCTATACGGCTGCTCATCATCTTTCTTAAATTAATTTTAACTCGCCTCTATATAAATGATTAGGCACTACATGTAATAGATGTAACCAATCAAGACCATTTTCATAAACAAATTCTTAAAGCACTGAAAATTAGATGGCAGAAAACAAATGGAGAACGGATAAAAATCTAATCATCAACAAACCCCAGGTTACATCTTCGAATTGTCCATTGACGTACAACGTTGATTTAATGCATAAACGTTGCAATAACTGACTTGAGAATTCATTTAACTCACAAACCTTCTGCTAATCAAATATTTATTAATTATATTGTAGTAATATAACTACAGCACAAACCATTACAACTAGTAGTTTATTCTTTCTGCCTTTGGCGTCAATCATTAAACACATTTGACTATGGAAAAAGGGAATACTCTTTTACATCATGATCAACTATTAGTAACAAGCAATAAGGTTCCATGTATTGGTATATTTCAACTAGACATCAAATCCAACCATATTTACTGGAATAATGACTTAAAAGAAATTCACCAAGCACCTTTGAATTTCACACCTCGAACAGAAGATTTATATGGCAATTGCGACAACCTAAAACAGAAAGATTTAATTACTAAAGCTCATAAAAAAGCAATAAAAGAAGGTATTTCATTTGAGCTAACATACGACATACTAACCCAAAAAGGTGAAAAACGTATAGTAAGAACTACAGTGCAACCTGTTTTAAAAAATGAATGTTGCACTAGCCTACATGGCACCACTATAGATGTTTCGCAATTTAACAATTCAAAGGTTGAAACAGTACAACACCTAGAGCAATTAAATACCGCCGAAATTTTGGCGAACTCCGGATCATGGAAATGGAATATTATTACCGACAAATTAATATGGTCCGATAATTTCTATAGCATTTTTGATCATGATCCAAACAGTCCTATCTCTTTTGAAGTTTATTTAAATTATGTTCACCAAGAGGATAAAGAAAAAATTGCCGCAAAATTTGAACGTGCATTAAAAGATAAAATATTTCCAGAATCCATTTACCGTATTCAATTATCCAACGGCACTATTAAAACCCTAAGATCTTCGGGCAAGGTTATTATTAATGATGAAGATGATATTGTTTCATTAATGGGAACTTGCCAAGATATTACAGAACAAGTAGCAAAAGAACAGGAGCTCTTTGAAAAAAAACAACAATTAGAATTATCTGAAAGTATAAATCAAGCAGGTTCATGGCAATTTTCACTAGCGAGTGGAAAATTCAAATGGTCAGACAATCTTTATACCATTTTCGACCTGGAGGTAGGTGTTCCAATGAATTTTGAAAAATTCAAAAAAGTCATCCATCCAGACGATATTAAGCTCGTAAATGAAAAACTTGAAGAAATAAAGAGAGAAAAGAAATCTCACACTTTTACACATCGCGTTTTATTAGAAAACAATACTACTAAAATGGTAAGAGTCGTCTCCGATGCCATAACAGATTTAAACGGTAACGTTATTGAGTTAATAGGTACGACACAAGATATTACTAGAAAACTGGATATTGAAATAGAATTAACGAAGAAAAATCAACTTTTAAATTTTGCGGAACATTTAACCACCATGGGGTATTGGAGGTACAAACCTACCACAGACGAAGTGTTTTGGTCGGATAACGTTTATATCATTTTTGACCACCCAAAAGACAAAAAGATAACTTTTGACACTTACTTTCAAAAAATTCACCCAGAAGACAGGGAGGTCACAAAATTAAAAATAGATCGATCTAGAAACGATCACAAGCCCTACAATTTTACACACAGAATTATTACGGACAATAATGTCATAAAAATCATCCAAATTATTGGAAAGGTCACGTATAATAATGAGGATGGTCTACAAGAACTTTTAGGCACCTGTTTGGACATTACCGAAAACCAAACAAAAGAGTTGGAACTGGCTCAAAAAAACCATCAATTAAACAGTGCCGAAAAAATGGCAATGATTGGTTATTGGCATTGGAATACAGCAACCAATGAAGTTTTTTGGTCAGACAATTTACACGCCATATACGGTCATGACAAAAACAAACCACTAACTTTTGAGACCTACATAAATTATATTCACGAAGACGACCGCCAAACAATTACCACTAAGCTCTCTAATGCAATGCAAAATGGTGATTTTCCTAGTTCCACGTATAAAATTCAATTAGATGACGGCACAATTAAGATAATAAAATCCATTGGTAAAATTGTAAGAAACAGTAAAGGGGAGGTTGTTGAAATGTCTGGTACTTGCCAAGATATTACAGAAAATAAAAAAAAGGAACTAAAATTACTTGAAATAAACCGTCAATTAAACCTTGCGGAACAAATGGCCATGTTAGGAATGTGGGTATGGAAACCAAGTAAAAACATTTTTAAATGGTCTGATAGCCTTTATAAAATTTATGGATTTGAACTAGGCTCTGAGGTAAACATAGACAGAGCCATATCTATGATATACCCAACAGATAAGGAAAAGGTAAAAAAAGTGATTAAAAACTTATTAAATGGCATAGACGAACCAAGGTCTACATATCGAATTATAGTAAACACTAATGAAATTAAAACCTTAGAAGTTAGACGTGAAATTTCTAAAGACGAAAACGGAAATATAGAATTATTAGGCACTACACAAGACATTACTGATATTGTAAAAACAGAACAATTACTCCAAGAAAAAAACCACTTACTTTCAGTATCCGAAGAAATGGCGATGATGGGATCTTGGAAATGGAATCCTGTTACCGGGCTTTCCACCTGGTCAGATAATCTTTATAAGATATATGGGATTGAATTACATACTCCTATTACTATTGAGTTGTTTTTATCTAAAATACACCCTGACGATGTTGACAATATAAACTATCAAATAAAAAATATTTTAGATACCCATAAAAGTGATAAAACACTAGCATTTCGTATTATAAAAAATGACGGTTGCATAAGGTCATTAGAGTTATTGGCTGAAATTATTGAAGATGAAAATAGAAGTATAGTAGAATTAATTGGCTCAACACAAGATGTTACTGCAAAAGTAAAAGCCGAAGAAAAAATTAAAGAAAAAAACCAATTACTCTCATATGCAGAAGAAATAGCCCTTATGGGATCTTGGCATTACAACGTACAAACAAATAAACTAAAATGGTCAGACAACCTATATAAAATGTATGACTTAGAAGTGAACTCTCCAATGAGTATGAATATCTTTTACTCTAAAATTCACCCAGATGACTTAGAAAGTGTAAAGAACCAAGTTAAAAAATGTGTTGAAGGAGATGAGAATATTAAGTCCATATTTTTTAGAATAATTCTCAATAATGGTACTATTCTCTCTATAGAGTCCATAGCTGGAATTACGAAAAACCATATTGGGGAAGTTATAGAAATAGCCGGTACAGCTCAAGATATTACAGAACGTTTAAAAATAGAAAAAGACATCTTAGAAAAAAATCAACTGTTAAATTTTGCCGAACAGCTCTCTAGCATTGGTTATTGGAAATGGAATATTGTCAATGATGTTATGGAGAAATCGGAAAATTTATTGAAAATTTTAGATTTTGACCAAAAGACGAAACTTAATTTCAATACATATATAAACAGAGTTCACCCTGCCGATCGCGAAAAAGTAATTGATATCAATCAGAAAATTATTGAAACAAAAAAGTTCAATACCTTTCATCATAGAATTTTAAAGAATGACAATTCCATTAAAACAATAAAAATAATAGGCGAGGTTATTTTAGATACTGAAGGCAATGTTATTGAATTAATTGGATCAAGCCAGGATATTACAGAACAAATAGAAGCTCAACAAAAAATACTGGACACTAATAGAAATTTAGAAAAATCAACAATTACGCTAACTTCAAAAAACAAACAACTTGCCGAATTCAATCATATAACTTCACATAATCTACGATCCCCAGTAAGTAATTTAAATGCCCTTTTAAGCCTATACAACAAAACCGATGATGAAAATAAAAAACTAGAAATTTTTAAGAAGTTCGAAATTGTTGTGGAACACTTATCAGATACTCTCAATGCCCTAATAGAGACGATAACAATTAAACATAACGCTGCAGCCATTAAAGAAGAACTTTCTTTTGAACATGCTTTACATAAAACTAAACAAATTTTGGCTGCAGAATTAATAAAAACAGAAGGACTTATCACCTGTGATTTCACAAAAGCTAAAAATGTAAAATACAATCCTATCTATTTAGAAAGTATTTTTCTTAATTTAGTTAGTAATTCATTAAAATACAGATCACCAGATAGAATACCTGAAATTTTTATATCATCAGAAATTGTAAATGGCAGAGTGCTTTTAGAGTTCAGGGACAATGGATTAGGAATAGATATGAAAATGCACGGAAATAAAATATTTGGTCTCAACAAAGTTTTCCATAAACATCCGGAAGCTCGTGGTCTTGGGCTATTTTTAACAAAGGCACAAATATCATCAATGGGTGGTTCTATCTCAGTAGATAGTGAAGTAAACAATGGAACAACATTTTATATCACTTTAAACTAACTAAAATGGACAATAGTATTAAAGTTTGTGTAATTGATGATGATGAAGTCTTTCAGTACACTATATTCCATACTTTAGAAGCTCACAAAACCGTAGATAAGATTATTCCATTTACAGATGGCGCAGAAGCAATGAGCTTTTTCAACATGAATATTGATGACCATAACAAATTACCTGACATTGTTTTTTTAGATGTGAATATGCCGGTTATGGACGGATATAGATTTATGGATGAATATCTAAAATTAATGCCTAAAATCTCAAAGAAAATAACATTTTATATATTGTCATCTTCTGTAGACTTAGTAGATTTTGAAAAAACAAAAATGATAAAGGAAGTATCGGATTATATTGTTAAACCGATAAGAGATAATCAATTGACTAAAATTTTAGCAGAAATATAAAACTTAAGAGCTAGCTACTTAAATACGTATTTATTATTTGTTATTTCTTAGAAAAAGCATCGTAACCACCTTCTAAGTTAACCACATTTTTAAAACCAAGATCTGCCAATCTCTCTTGAGATTTTAAACTTCTACCGCCTTTTTTACAATACACAAAGATTTTTTTGTTTTTATCTAAATGCTGTATTTTTTGGTTAAATTCTTCTGAAAGCCAATCTATATTTACGGCACCGGATATATAACCTGCATTGAATTCTGCCGGTGTTCTAACATCTAATAATATTTCTATAGTTTCGTCATAGCCATTAAACTCTGATATAGGCTTTGACTCTATTTGCCCTATTGCAAATTGGGTACATAGCAGTAGTATAAAAAGCAACAAAATCTTCATAGTTTAGTGTTTATAATCAAAAATAAACATAATAGACAAAATTCAATTACTTTTGAAGCGCAGAATAAAAAATGGAAACAAACAACCTTAATCCAGATAAGTGGGTAAATCTCTATGCAGATTACCTGTTCAATTATGCCGTAACAAGAGTAAGTGATGCGGAAATCGCAAAAGACCTTGTTCAAGACACCTTTATTGCAGGTCTAAAATCTGCAAAAAACTTTAAAGGTGATGCAGCAGAGCGTACTTGGTTAATCGCTATTTTAAAACGCAAGGTCATTGACCACTATCGCAAAATAAACTCAAAAAAGGGAAAAGCAGAGGTACGCATGACTTACAGCTCCCAAACAGATGCAGAAGGCGATTGGATAGAAGAGCGTATAGCAGATCCTAACAGTAATTTTGAAAACGATTCGCTTGAAAATGAAGAATTAGGACTTGCCATTCAAAACTGTATCTCTAAATTACCAAAAAAACAAGCTCAAGTTTTTACCATGAAAACTATAAAAGGAATGGAAACTGAAGATATTTGTAATGCTTTAGGTATTAATGCGTCTAACTTGTGGGTAATGATACATAGAGCCAGAACTGGCTTAATGGGTTGTTTAAATCAAAATTGGTTTTAGTTATGATGATTTCATGTGAAAAGGCAGCAGTTATTTGCAATAAAGCTCAGTATGACGAGGCTTCTGTTTTAGATAAAATAAAATTAAAGCTTCATACATTTATTTGTAAAACTTGTGCAAAACATAGTAAAAATAATGCAAAGTTGACATCTCTTTGCAATAAGGCAAGCATAAATTTTTTGACAGATGAAGAAAAGAGAAAAATGAACGAAAATTTCAACAAAGCTAAATAATATACTTTGTACTTATTATAAAAAGCAACCACCAAAACAATGGTATTGCTTCTACCCAAAAAGACGAAAAGTACTTATTTTGGCATAATTTAGTATTATATAGTGTAAGCATTAATACAATGAAAAGTATTGTTTTAACGGCTACATGGACAATATCCAAATCTGTTTTTAGAAATGTAGCTGCATAAAAAAGAATTGTCCAGCCATAACCAATCATCTTTGTTGTTTTTACACCAACCCTTTGTGGCAATGTTTTAAGTGCTGCACTATCATATTTTAAATCCCTGATTTCAAAAGGTACTAGTAATATCAACACAAACAGAAATCGCTGCACGGTCTCTATTTTTACATTCCAAGAAATTTCATCTAAAACAGAAATAGCTGGTAATACCACTGTAGCACCGGCCCAAACAGCAGCAACAATTAAAATTTTTAATCCGCTGAAACTTCTGAAATTTTTATTCTTGGGCAATACGGGCAAAGCATAAAGCCCTGTAATTCCTGCTAAAATAAATAACCCTACAAATACCCTTTCCGATAGAAAAAACAATTGATAGCCTGCAACCAATAAACAACCTAAACTAAAAAACTGAATGTTTTTTTGATATGTATTGGCTACAAGAATATACTTCTCTGCTTCTACTCCAAATTTTACAAAATTATAACAGCTAATAGAACCAAAAAAAATAAAGAAATAGAGTTCTAAAGGTACACTTATGTTTAATGTTAAAGCCGTAACATGAACCAAGCTAAATATTGCCAAAGCGACATGAATACTAGCATCAAGGTAAAAATCAAAAATCTTTTTGATAATGGTCATTAAACAAAAGTAGTTAAAGTGTTTATAACCTTTTGTTTTGGTTAAAAACTTTCAGGATATGGGCATCTTACAACACTAATTTAAACACATAAAAGTGGTAATTTTGCAACATATATAACAATAGTATCTATGAAGACTGACGTGTTTGCTTTGCGCCATATCGGCATTAGGGAAGAAGATTTAAATACCATGTTCAACACTGTTGGTGTTGAAAATCTTGAACAGCTTATTTTCGAGACCATACCGGAACATATTCGTTTAAAAGAGCCCCTAAAATTAGATTCCCCAATGAGTGAGCATAAGTTTCTTGCACACACAGAGGCATTGTCTAAAAAAAATAAAGTTTTTAGAACCTATATTGGCTTAGGGTATCATGAAAGTTTGATTCCGTCAGTAATCAAAAGAAATATACTAGAAAATCCGGGATGGTATACGGCATATACTCCGTACCAAGCAGAAATTGCCCAAGGTAGATTAGAAGCATTATTAAACTTCCAAACCATTGTATCGGATCTAACAGGTATGAAATTGGCCAACGCCTCTCTACTTGATGAAAGTACAGCCGCCGCAGAAGCCATGACCATGCTTTTTGATGTTAGAAGTCGTGAACAGAAAAAGAATGCCATTGTTAAATTCTTTGTTTCTGAGGAAATATTACCACAAACATTATCACTTTTAAAAACACGTTCCATTCCATTAGGCATTGAATTGGTTATAGGTAATCATGAAGTGTTCGACTTCAGTTCTGATTTTTATGGTGCATTATTACAGTACCCTGGTAAATATGGACAAGTGTATGATTATGCTGGTTTTGTAGCCAAAGCAAAAGAAAATGATATAAAAGTAGCCGTAGCTGCAGATATCATGAGCTTAGTGTTATTGACCCCTCCAGGAGATTTTGGCGTAGACGTAGTTGTAGGTACCACGCAACGATTTGGAATTCCACTTGGTTATGGTGGTCCTCACGCGGCATTCTTTGCCACTAAGGAAGAATTCAAAAGAAATATTCCAGGGAGAATAATCGGTGTAACTAAAGATACTGATGGTAAGCCAGCTTTAAGAATGGCTTTGCAAACCAGAGAACAGCATATAAAGAGAGACAAAGCAACTTCCAACATTTGTACCGCACAGGTTTTGCTTGCTGTAATGGCGGGTATGTACGGTGTATACCACGGTCCAAAAGGACTTAAATATATAGCCTCAAAAATTCATGCTACTGCAGTTACTTTGGTAGATGCTTTAGAAAACTTGGGTATTTATCAAATAAACTCTGCTTATTTTGATACCATAACGGTAAAGGCAGATGCTAAAAAAATACGCACAATAGCCGAAGCTAATGAAGTAAACTTCTACTATGTAGATAATGATACTATTTCCATTGCAGTCAATGAAGCTACTTCTTTAAAAGACCTTAATCAGATTGTATCTATTTTCGCGGAGGCTCTTGGCAAGTCAGCACCAGAAGTCACAAGCTTATTGGACTCAACTTCAATACCAAATAACATTCAACGCAGTAGTTCTTTCATGGAGAACAAGGTGTTTAATTCTTATCACTCAGAGACTGAATTAATGCGTTACATTAAAAAACTAGAACGTAAAGATTTAGCCCTTAACCATAGCATGATTTCTTTAGGAAGCTGTACCATGAAGTTAAACGCAGCTAGTGAAATGCTACCTTTAAGTTCATCTAACTGGGGCAATATTCACCCATTTGTACCGGTAGACCAAGCGGAAGGATACCAAACCATTTTAAGAGAACTTGCAAAAGATCTTTCAGTTATTACAGGTTTTGCAGATACATCATTACAGCCAAACTCTGGCGCACAAGGAGAATATGCAGGATTGATGGTTATTAGAGCTTATCACGAATCTAGAGGAGAATCTGAAAGAAATATTTGCTTGATTCCTTCATCTGCACATGGTACCAACCCGGCTTCTGCGGTAATGGCAGGTATGAAAGTTGTGGTAACCAAAACGGATGAAAAAGGAAATATCGATGTTGCCGACCTAGAAGAGAAAGCAAAATTACACTCAGACAAATTAGCTGCCTTGATGGTAACCTACCCTTCTACGCATGGTGTATTTGAATCTTCTATAAAGCAGATTACAAAATTAATTCATGACCACGGCGGACAAGTTTATATGGATGGTGCCAACATGAATGCACAAGTTGGTTTAACAAACCCAGCAACTATTGGTGCAGATGTTTGTCACCTGAACCTTCACAAGACTTTTGCCATACCACATGGTGGTGGTGGTCCTGGTGTTGGTCCAATATGTGTTGCTCCACAATTAGTACCATTTTTACCAAGTAATCCTGTAATAACTACTGGTGGTGAAGATGCAATTACGGCTATTTCCGCAGCACCTTGGGGAAGCTCATTGGTTTGCCTTATCTCTTACGGATATATTAAAATGTTAGGAGAGCAAGGTCTAACTCAATCTACAAAAATTGCAATTCTTAACGCCAACTATATTAAGCATAAACTTGAAGGTAAGTTTGATGTTTTATACACAGGTGAAAAAGGGAGAGCAGCTCATGAAATGATATTGGATTGTAGACCTTTCAAGAAAAATGGTATTGAGGTCACCGATATTGCAAAGCGATTGATGGACTACGGATTTCATGCTCCGACAGTATCTTTTCCTGTAGCAGGAACGGTGATGATAGAACCTACCGAAAGTGAAAATTTAGCTGAATTAGACCGCTTTTGTGATGCCATGTCATCTATTCGTGCAGAAATTGACGAATCAAATATTGACGAGCCAAATAATGTACTTAAAAATGCACCGCACACTTTAGAAATGGCCACCACAGATGATTGGCAATTTCCTTATTCCCGACAAAAAGCAACTTTTCCTCTACCCTACATTGCCGATAATAAATTTTGGCCATCTGTACGTAGAGTTGACGATGCATATGGAGACCGTAATTTAATTTGTACTTGCGCACCTATAGAAGCGTATATGGAAACTGAATAATAGCTACAAACCCATAATACAAAGCCTTTTCACCATTTTGAAAAGGCTTTTTTTATACTCCGCATTTAAAATAAAATAGCTTGACCATCGTAAAATTTATTATGCATGCATATAATATTTTTTACAATTTGATTAAATTTCGGTTACAATTCAAAATTTAAAAATGAGCATTTCAATTACGGGAACAGGAAGTTATATTCCTGATTTAAAAATTTCTAATACAGATTTTAATAACCATAATTTTTTAAATTTAGACGGCACTTCCTTCAAACATAATAATGAGGTTATTATAGAGAAGTTCAAAGCCATAACAGGTATTGAAGAAAGGCGATATGCCCCCAAAGAATATACTACATCTAACCTAGCTTTTTTTGCCGCAGAAAAGGCTATAGAAAATGCCAAATTAGATAAAGAATCGCTAGACTATATTATCGTTGCCCACAATTTTGGAGACCTTAAAGACGGCTATATACAAGGAGATACGTTACCAAGTTTAGCTACCAGGGTGAAACATCAATTACAGATAAAAAATCCTAAATGTGTTGCTTATGACTTAATATTTGGTTGTCCAGGTTGGTTAGAAGGTATGATTCAAGCCAATGCGTTTATAAAAAGTGGTATTGCCAATAAGTGCTTGGTCATAGGTGCTGAGACATTATCAAGAATTGTAGATGATTATGACCGTGATTCTATGATTTATTCAGATGGTGCCGGTGCTACTATCGTAGAAAGATCAGATGATGGCGGAGAAATTATTGCTCATGAGTCGGCAACCTTTGCAAATGACGAAGCCAACTTTCTTTTCTTTGGTGAAACTTATAATAAAGACGACGAAAAAAAGGCATACTACATAAAAATGCTAGGAAGAAAAATTTATGAATTTGCCGTTACCAATGTACCATCCGCTATGGCATCATGCCTAGATAACAGCGGTATTAAAATTGAAGAGGTAAAGAAGATTTTTATTCACCAAGCAAACGAAAAAATGGATGAAGCCATAGTTAAACGCTTCTACAAAATATATGGCAAAGAAATGCCAGAAGGTGTTATGCCAATGAGTATTTCTAAGTTGGGCAACAGCTCTGTTGCTACCATACCTACCCTATTTGACCTCGTGAAAGAAGGTAAATTAGAAAATCAGGAAATTAAAAAGGGAGATGTTGTTATCTTTGCTAGTGTTGGCGCCGGAATGAACGTCAATGCAATGGTATACAGAATCTAAACATGTACGAGAACACTTTTCCGAACAAACGCTACAAGCATACATTACATTTTTTACGTAAACACATCAACACCAATGAGTCTATACTAGATTTAGGGGTAGAGAATCCGTTTACTAAAATAATGCAACAAGACGGTTACCAAGTAACCAATACTAGCGGAGAGGATTTAGATATTGACTTTAGTTCCGTAACCAATACAGATGCAGAGGTAATGACAGCATTTGAAATATTTGAGCATTTGTTAGCGCCGCTACACCTCTTATCCAATTCTAAATCTAAAAAACTTGTAGCAAGTATTCCATTGAAACTATGGTTTTCACCCGCATATAGAAGTGAAACGGATAAATGGGACAGACATTATCATGAGTTTGAGGATTGGCAATTTGATTGGTTATTGGAAAAAGCCGGTTGGGAAATACAAGATTCAATGAAATGGACCAATCCTGTAAAAAAGCTTGGCTTTAGACCTTTTCTAAGATTATTTACACCTAGGTACTATATTGTTTACGCTACCAGAAAATAAGAGACTATATCAAATATGGATTACTACATAGTTATTCCTATACACAACGAAGAAGCTTTTTTAAAAAGCACACTAGACTCAATTTTACAGCAGACGCTTTTACCCAAAGAAGTCATTTTAGTCAATGACAACTCTACCGACAATACAGAATCCATAATAGACCAATATTGCTCTGAGAACACCTTGTTTAAAAAACTTAATTCTACTTCTTCTACACAACACATGCCTGGTAGCAAAGTAATAAACGCTTTCAATAAGGGACTTAGTTTATTAGATAACAATTACGATTTCATTGTAAAATTAGATGCCGATGTAATTTTACCCTCTAATTACTTTGAAGTGATAAGCGCACATTTTAAAACAAATAAAAATTCGGGTATTGCGGGTGGCTTTATTTATGAGCAAAATAGCACAGGTAAATGGGTTTTAAATCACCCAATGGATAAAGATCATGTTAGAGGCGCAATCAAAGCCTATTCTAAAGCTTGTTTTAAGGCGATAGATGGATTGAAAAACGCAATGGGATGGGATACAGTAGATGAGCTCTTAGCAAGGTTTTACGGGTTTTCTATACTTACCGACTCCCAACTTAAGGTAAAGCATTTAAGACCCACCGGAAAAGCATATAACGCCAAAGCAAAAAGATTACAAGGTAAGGCAATGTATACCATGCGCTATGGATTCATAATCACCTGTATCGCCTCTTTAAAAATGGCCTTGAAAAATAAATCGGTAAAGTCATTTTACAACAACATGCTCGGATACCTGCAAGCGAAGCAAAATAGTACGCCATATTTGGTTAGCGAAAAGGAAGGAGAATTTATTCGAAAACTAAGATGGACGAATATAAAGAGAAAAATCAAAGCATAAAAAAAGCCATCTGTTTAGATGGCTTTTTTAAATTTTATGAGTTTCTAATTAGAAACCTAATTGTTTTTTAACATCAGCTAAAAGGTCTTTACCCTTTGCAACGATTAAACCACCACCTGCTTGCGCATCAATAACATAATCAAAGCCCTGTGCAGCTGCAACTTGTTCTATTGCCGCTTTTGCTTTTTCAGATATAGGAGCAAATAATTCAGCTTGTTTCTTTTGGAATTCTTGTTGAGCTCTTTGTTGAGCTTCACCAATATTCTTTTCGTAACCTTGTAATTCTACCGCTCTTTTTTCATTTTCTTCTTTAGACTTCGCAGCAGCTTCGTTTTGGTATTGCGTGTACTTGTTACGCAATTCTGTCATTGAACCTTCAATATCTGCATTGTAAGTTTCTTGTAATTTCTTAAGCTCTGCTTCTGCAGCTTTCATTTCTGGCATTGCAGATAATAATTGAGTAACATCTATATGAGCTACTTTACTTTGGGCATTTACAAAACTTGTCGTTGCTACGAACAACAATAAGGCTACCACAATTTGTTTTACTTGTTTCATGAGTGTAATTTTAATTCAATTTTGAGTGTTAATGTACGGTCGTTAAACCTATTTAAATAGTACCGTTATCATCTTTTTCGGTATCGCTATTTTCTTCTTCTTTATTGTCACTTCTTTCTTTCAACTTTTCTTGCCTTTTGGCCTCGCGTTCTTCTAACAACTTCTTTCTTCTTTCTTCGTACGCTTTCTTTCTTTCTTCTCGTAATTTTAATTGCTCCGCTTTCGCATCTGCTGCACTTTTCTCTCTTGTTTCGGCTGCTTGTGTTGCTTTATCCAAGCGTTCTTGCAATGCCTCACTTACTTCCTCTTCCTCTTCTCCTTCAAAATCATCTAATCTACTAAGATCATCTGATTTTTTCGTTGGTTTGCTAATTTTTCTTGTTCTAGCAATGCCTCTCAGTACCAAATCACTGATATCGTGCCTTTTTTCGGAATACAACATTACAACATCCGCAGATTTATCAAAAATAAAATCATACTTTTTATTTGTACCAATTTTCTGTACTTCATTGAACACTTGATCTTGTATAGGCTGTATCAACCTTCTTTTTTGCAATACTAAATCTCCTTGTGGTCCAAAACGATCTTGTTGGTACTCGATCATTTCACGTTCCAAAATTTGAATTTCCTCTTCACGTTCTTCAATAAGCTCTGGAGTTAACAGCACTTTCTCTGCCATTAAATCTTTCTTCATCTGCTCCACAACACTTTGCTTCTGCTCAACTTCAATCTTCCAACGCTGTACTTTAGTTTCTAACTGCTCGGTCGCTTCTCTATACTCATCAACATTCTGCAGTATGTACTCCATATCTACATAAGCCATTCTTACTCCTCTTTGGGCAAAACCCTGTATAGTCATAAAGATGACCGAAACTACTAATAGAACTCTTGTCTTTGTACTCATTGTTAATGTCGTTTAATCCTATAGAAAATATCGTGCCAAAATTACTAAATCTTTTAAAATTAAAGGATTAGCATAAAGCACGAATATAATAATTCAATGAAAATTAAAACTGTTGACCAATAATGAAGTGAGTTTGCCATCCGCTTGGCCCTTGACCTGCAGACGCTGGATTTAGATCTTCATCGAACCCATAACCAAAATCAATACCCAACAAACCAAATGCTGGCATAAAGATACGCAGCCCCACACCGGCCGATCGTTTTAATTCAAACGGATTAAAGTTCTGAAAATTGTTGAAAGAATTACCTCCTTCTAAAAATGCAAGTCCGTATATAGATGCAGAAGGCTTCAATGTTAATGGATATCTTAACTCTAATGAGAATTTATTATAAATCAATGCCCCATCTACAGACCCATCATCAGAATAAGGAGTAATAGCTTGTTCATCATAACCTCTTAGCTGAACTACATCTCTACCATCAAGCGTAAAATTACCTAAACCATCACCACCTACGTAAAATCTTTCAAAAGGCACATCACCAACGGCACTATTATAGTTCCCTAAAAAGCCAAATTCAGCATTACTACGAAGTACTAGTTTATCAACAAGAGTAGTATACCAATCACCTTTAAACTTCACCTTATAATACTCTAACCATCTAAAACGTTCTTGATCAATTTCTTCTAGTTCTGCTTGTTCAGCAGCTGTTCTATTTACCGATGCTATATCTTCAATCTCATCAGAACGATCTTGCAAAGACCTATAATCTTTATCACTAAATAATGACCAAGGAGGAGTGAATTTTGCGGACATTTCAAATGTTGATCCTGACGTAGGGAATATTCTACTTGGTCCCTGTGAACTTCTGGAGATACCAAAAGTGTAAGCCAATGAGTTAGCCTTACCATCACCAAAATTAAATAGACCTATGTTGTAATTTCTAAAATCATATAACTGGTAACTTAGCGAGTGTGAAATGGTGAAGAAATCATCCGGCCATTGTACACGCTTTGCCAAACCAGCAGTTATTCCCGTTATAGAGAATTGTTGATCTTTATCAATATCGATATCTCCACTACTATCATAAGAAGCTGCGAACTGTTGCGTTCTAGACATACTTAGATTAAAACGTACCGGCTTTTTACCACCTAACCATGGTTCAGCAAAGTTTAAGCTATAAACCCTGTATGTTTGACTTGCCTGTAAACGAAGTGCAAAAGTTTGTCCATCACCCATTGGTACCGGCTTGTACTTTTCACCATTAAATAAATTCTGAATAGAGAAGTTACTAAACGATAGTCCTAAAGTACCAATGAAACCACCACCTCCATAACCACCTTGTAATTCAATTTGGCTAGAACCAGATTCAACAAGGTTCCATGCCAAATCTACCGTACCTTCATTTGGGTTGGCATTCAAAACATCTGGTGTAATCTGCTCCGCATCAAAAAAGCCAAGTTGACCTAATTCACGAATAGTTCTAATAATATCTGCCTTATTGTATTTTTGACCAGGTCTTGTGCGTAATTCACGATAGATTACATGATCATTAGTTTTATCGTTTCCTGAAACTGTAACGTGATCTAGGAAAGTCTCCTTACCTTCTATAATTCTTATTTCAAAATCTATAGTATCGTTAGCAGCAGACATTTCTACCGGATTAATAGTAGAAAACAAGTACCCATTGTTTTGATACAAACTAGTTACGTCACTTGGGTCTGGTTTAGAATTATCCGCAATTCTTTCACGTAATAATACACCATTATAAGTATCGCCTTTTTGAATGCCTAAAACTCGATTTAATTGACGGTCCGTATATACTGTATTACCAACAAAGTCGATATTTCCAAAATAGTACTTATCTCCCTCTTCTACCTTTATCTTTAAATCAATGTTATTTTCATCGACCTTAATAATAGAATCTGACAAAACACGGGCATCACGATATCCATTCTCAGCAAATTTATCTACAAGTAGACCAAGATCTTCTTCATAGTCTTCTTGAATATATTTTGATTTTTTCCAGAAACGACCAAATTTTTTCTTCTTAGTATTTTTTAAAGCTTTACGTAATTTCTTGTCAGACAATTGGTCATTACCTTCAAATATGATATCACGAATCTTAACTTTATCTCCTTTATTAACGTTTACTACCATATACTGTGTATTGGTATCAGTAGTATCTTTAGAAGTAGCAATATTAACATCGGCATTTAAATAGCCTTGCTTTTTGTACTTATTGGTGATATAGTTTTTAGAATTGGAAATTAAACTTTCAGTAATTTTCTTTCCTTTTTTAAGGTCAGTATCCTTAATAAGGCTTTCAACTTTACCTTTTTTAACACCATAAAACTTAACATTAGTCAATGTTGGACGTTCAATTATGTTCAATTCCAAGAAGACGGTGTTCTCCTCTATATTAGTAATAAAGATGTCAATTTCACTAAAAAGCTCCAGACCCCATAATTTTTTTATGACTTCGCTAATTTGTTCTCCTGGCAATGTAATAGGCTGACCTACTCTTAACCCAGTATAAGTTTTCACCGTTTGCTCATTATAACTTTGCAGTCCGGTAACGTCTAAACCTCCTAAAATATAGCTTTTGCCGTCCTCATAGGAAGCATCCTGTGCGGCGGCAATAAAGGTGGTCAAAAATAAAAGGGTAGTTAAAAAGTGGTTCAATGATATGAACCTGGTCATATCTTTAAGTGAGTTGTTCGCTTGTTTTTCCAAATCTTCGTTCTCTGTTCTGGTAGTTTTTTATGGCCTCAACTAAGTGATGCTCTCTAAAATCAGGCCAATATACATCAATAAAATATAACTCTGCATATGCTATTTGCCATAATAAAAAATTGCTGATCCGATGTTCTCCACTAGTACGGATTAGCAAGTCTACGTCTGGCAAATCATGCGTGTAAAGATGGCTATTTATAATTTCTTGGTCAATGTTTTCAATTGAAATTATATTATTTTTAACTTTGGTACTTATCTCTTTCACCATAGATTGCAACTCTTCACGAGCACCATAGCTCAAAGCCAAAGTTAACGTCATGCCTGTGTTTTGCTTTGTTTGATCCATTACTTCGACCAACTCTTTATATGCCTTAGCAGGAAGCGCATCTATGTTACCAATAGTATTTAGGCGTACGTTATTTTTGTTAAAAGTTTTAAGTTCTTTCTTTAAAGAAGACACTAATAAGCGCATAAGTGTCTGCACTTCTATCTTAGGTCTATTCCAATTTTCTGTAGAAAAAGTATATAATGTTAAGTATTCAACTTTCAATTGAACACATTGCTCAACAACAATTCTGACAGTTTTTACACCGTGTTCGTGACCAAAAACTCTTAGTTTACCGCGTTCTTTAGCCCACCTACCATTACCGTCCATAATAATAGCAAGGTGCTTTGGAACATTCAGTTTATCAATATCGTTTATATCACTCATCTTAAAATTTACTCAAAACAATCCATACAAGGCTTTCTTCCAAAAGTGTACGTTAAGGTTAGACCGGAAAATACATACCAGTCATCGCTAAAAATATTACCAAATTGGAACTCTTCAAAGTTAGAACCTTCAGGATTACTACCATCTAAGTTATCCGTAAAAGTATACCTAGCCCCTATTTCGCCCCCAAAAATAAGAAACTGATTGATACGATACTTAAAACCAACAGTCATTGGCACTGCAAAACTTCCTTCTTTTTGATTTATATCTTGTAGAACACCACCATTAAAATACTGATAATCATACCTAAAATAGGTGAGACCTGTATATAAATAGGGCGTAAATGCCGGACCAAGTTTATGTAAATTATATTCCACAAAATTAAATTCCAAGCCCACAGAACCTTCAAAGATTGAATTATCTATAACATAACCTCTCTGCTGCCTTGCCGTAGAACTAGATTTATTATCATCTGCGGTAAACTTACCATAAGTTAAACTACCCCGCCATGCATATCTTTTACTAATGTTCCACTTAAACAAACCACCAAAGGCAATATTGGAAGGCAACAGATAATCTGTTCTACCAACATCACTAATTGTATTGGCACCACCGGCAAAAATACCCACCTCATAAGTCTGCGCTTGCAAACCCGACAGTGAAAAAAGTAATACTAATAACGTTATGTAACGCATAAAATAGATTTTACAATTATTGCGGATATCATATGTAAAACTGAAAATGCAATAATTTTAATGTTCTCAAAAGATAAACAGTGATTAAGGACAATTATTGTTTAAATGTTGGCTCAATTTCGCCTATCCTCACCCCAAAGAAGCTTATTTCTTAAGGTCTTTAAAAAACTTTCTGAAGTATATTCTATCATTTTAATGGTATAAGGAGCCTTACTTATAGTTATCTCCTCTCCATTTTCCAATGATGCAATTCTAGAATCTAAAGAAACCAAGTGGTTTTCTTCTCTACCAGACACTTTCAAACGAATTACAGTATCATCAGATATAACCAGTGGTCTCGCATTTAAGTTATGCGGAGCAATTGGGGTCAGGACCAATGATTTAGCAGTAGGCACAATTACAGGACCTCCACAACTTAAGGAATACCCGGTTGACCCAGTTGGGGTAGATATTATTAATCCGTCTGCCCAATATGACGTTAAGTATTCGTCATTTAAATATGTTTCTACCGTAATCATAGAGGTAGTTTCTTTTCTACTTACGGTAATTTCATTCAATGCAAAATTTAAGTCTCCAAACTCGGAATCCAATTTTTCCGTATTCAATTGTACCAAACTACGTTCAACAACGTTGTATGCACCTTGCTTGAATTCTTGAACTACTTTTCTAACATCTTCTTTTTTAAAGGTTGAAAGAAACCCTAACCTACCTGTATTAACACCCACAATAGGAATACCAAGGTCTTTCACAAAAGTTGTTGCCCTTAATATGGTACCATCACCACCAAAACTAACGAACATATCAAAAGAAGCGTTTAACCCTTCTTCCATTGTAAAAACGGAAAAGGTTTGGCTATTACCTTTGGATTTATACAATTCGTAAAAATCTTTTTCAATATGAACTTCTGCAGATACCGTTTGCAACTCATCTAACAGTTCAATGAGGTATTCAATGGCATTATCTTGATAAGTTTGACCGTAAACAGCTACTTTCATATTATACATTAAGATATTTATCTAAATAATCTGATCTGTTTTTTAGGTCTTCTAAAAATTGGTCATCGCTGTTACCAAATATAATATGGTAATTGTAACGTCTAAAAGTCTGCACTACCTTATTATAGTTATTTGCTGTAATTTTTAAGGTTACTTGAATAACATCATTTTGGGTATCGGTAATAAAACCACCAAAAAGTTTGGCATTGTTACTTTCCACTATCTGCGCAATCTCACTAAATGAATAATCCTTAACACCTTTTGCTACGACCAAAATACTACCTGGGTCGGTAAAAAACGGCGTGTCAATAAATTCCGCAACAACATCGGTTAAACAATAGTAACCCGTAACTTCTTCTTTTTCATTAAGAACCGGAATTAAATTGGCTTCATTTCTAGCAAAAACTTCCAACACATCTAGCCAATTGGTATCTCTACGAGCAAAAAAACTTTGAAGTTGATATCTAAACTCCTCAATTTTAGACTCCGGTAGCAATCCGTCAGCATCTATTTCAGAGAAAAGTCCTAAAAACCTTCCATCCTCCAAAATAGCGATATGGGAATAGGTGGTATCATGAAAAAACGCTAATACTTTTTCAGCAGTATCATTGATATCGAATACCGGTAAGCTCGTAATGATATGTTCTTGAATATTCATAGACCTTTATATAACGCAAAATAACAATTAATAATATCAAAAGGCGTGCCTTATTTGTATTTTTGATGCTCCTAAAAGGTAAATAAGACATAATGACAAAACTTAGCGTTAACGTAAACAAAATTGCAACTCTTAGAAATGCCCGTGGCGGCAATGTTCCAGATTTGCTTAAGGTTTCTAAAGATTTAGAAAGTTTTGGAGCGCAAGGAATCACTATTCACCCTAGACCAGATGAACGTCATATTAGATATCAGGATGCTAGAGATTTAAAAAACACGGTAACTACAGAATTTAATATTGAAGGTAATCCGGTTCCAAAATTTATTGAATTGGTTCTAGAAGTGAAACCAGAACAAGTTACACTGGTACCAGATGCTGTAGATGCCATCACATCAAACGCAGGCTGGGATACTATAAAGCACAAAGAATTCTTAACCGATGTCATCAAAACCTTCAAAGAAGCCGGCATCCGTACTTCAATATTTGTTGACCCCAATCCAAAAATGATCGAGGGTGCAAAAGCGGTTGGTACAGATAGAATAGAATTATACACTGAAAGTTACGCTACGGACTACGAAAAAAATAAAGAAGAAGCTATAAGACCATTCATTGAAGCTGCCAAACGTGCCAACGAATTAGGAATTGGAATTAATGCCGGTCATGATCTAAGTTTGGACAACATTGAATATTTCGCCAAAAATATCCCTAACTTACTAGAAGTATCTATTGGTCATGCGCTTATTAGTGAAGCATTATACTTAGGGCTGGACAATGTGGTAAACATGTATTTACATAGATTAAAATGAAACAGCTATTACATTCGGTAATTTTAGGAGAAGGCAAGCCTTTATGTATCCTACACGGATTTCTGGGCATGCTTGACAATTGGAAAACGCTAGGTGCACAATATGCAGAAAACGGATTCTGTGTTCACCTCATCGACCAAAGAAATCATGGTAAAAGTTTTCATTCGCCAGATTTCAACTATGACATACTTGCTAATGATTTTCTAAATTATTTAGATGCACACGATATTGAGAATACTGCATTAATAGGTCATTCCATGGGAGGCAAAACCGCCATGCAATTCGCATGCACTTACCCTGAACGGGTCAATAAATTAATTATAGCGGACATAGCCCCAAAATATTACCCACCGCATCACCAAGAAATCATTGATGGTCTAAATGCCATTGACACCACCAATTTAAAGTCTAGAAAAGATGCCGACGAACAATTAAAGCAACATCTATCTAATCCAGGCATAAGACAATTTTTATTGAAAAACCTGCAAAGAAACGATGACAAAAAACTTTGCTTTAAATTCAATTTAGAAGTATTGAGCAATAAGATGGAAGAAATTGGTGACAACATCAATAGTTCAGACAGTTTTAATGGTCAAACCCTATTTCTAAGAGGCGATAAATCTGAATATGTAACCAACAATGATTTTGATATCATACACCGTCATTTCCCTAAGGCTACAGTTGAAACAATTGACAATGCAGGACACTGGTTACATGCAGAAAACCCAAAACAGTTCTTTGAAAAATCAATTACCTTTTTAAATCAAGAATAAACTATAATCCTATAATACCATAAGCCATGAAACTAATTTTAAGAATTCTATTAAGTGCAGTTGCCGTTGTAATTCTAGCCAATGTACTACCCAATGTATCAGTAGACAGTTTTATTACCGCAGTAATCGTAGCAGTGGTTTTAAGCATTTTAAACCTACTAGTGAAACCTATTTTAGTGATTTTAACGCTACCGGTAACCGTAATCACCTTTGGTCTTTTCCTGTTGATCATTAATGCAATAATTATTTTATTGGCGGATAAACTTATTGACGGATTTGCGGTTGGAAATATTTGGTGGGCATTGATTTTTAGTCTATTGCTATCATTTTTACAATCAATCTTTTTTACACTGTTAAAAGATGACAAGTCATAGTTGCTTGTGATTTGAAATTCAATACTTTAAAAAATTGGTTGACTTTGCAAAATGTAGTATTTTTGCATCCCATTTTACACATGCAAATAGATATTAAGGAATGAATATTACGAAAGAGCAGATAGACGATTTAAATGCAGTAGTTAAAGTTGCTATCACAAAAGAAGATTACCAAGATAAGGTTGACACCATTTTAAAGGATTATAAGAAGCAAGCTAATATTCCTGGTTTTAGAAAAGGCCAAGTTCCTATGGGTCTTATTAAAAAGCAGTATGGTAAAGCCGTATTGGTAGATGAAGTAAATAAATTGTTGCAAGACAATCTTAACAAATACCTAACAGAAGAAAAGTTAGACGTTTTAGGTAACCCTTTACCAAAACAACAAGACAATTTTGATTGGGACCAAGATGAATTGGCTTTTGAATTTGAATTAGGATTAGCTCCTGATTTTGAAGTTTCTTTGAAAACCAAAAAAGCGATCACTCAATATAAAATTGTTGCCGACAAGAAAATGATCGACGAGCAAGTTGAACGTATTCAAAAACAATACGGTAAACTTGTAAGCAAAGATGTTGTTAGCAAGAATGATGAAGTAAGTGGAACTTTCGCTAATGAAGCAAAAGAAATCGACAACAAAACATTGATTGAGACTGACAAGTTGAAGAGCAAAAAAGCTTTAGACGCTTTAAAAGGCAAAAAAGTTGGCGATGTTGTTACATTGAAAACAAAGGGTCTTTTCAATGAAAATCATATGTTATCAAGCGCTTTAGGCATTGATAAACAGAAAGCTGAGGCATTGGATACTGAAGTTACTTTCACCATTTCTGAAATTAACGAAAGAGAAGCTGCTGAATTAAATCAAGAATTATTTGATAAACTTTTTGGCCCAGATAGCGTTAAGACCGAAAAGGAATTAAAAGAGCGCATCAAAGAGGATTCTGAAAAACAATTTGAGCAACAATCGGATCAAAAGTTATTGAACGATGTTACCGAATATTTTATTGACAATACAAAATTTGAATTACCAACTGGTTTCTTGACAAAATGGATTCAAATGACTGGTGAAGAGCCATTATCTGAGGAACAAGCTGTTGAAGAATATGCTAAATCTGAAAAAGGCTTACGTTACCAACTTATTGAAGGTAAAATAATAAAGGATAATGAACTACAAGTTCAGTTTGATGAATTGAAAGAATTCTCTAAAGGATTTATTCGTTCTCAAATGGCACAATTTGGTCAATTAGATCCTAAAGAAGAAGAATTAGATTCTATTGCTGCAAGAGTTCTTGGCAACCAAGATGAAGTAAAAAGACTATCAGAACAATTGATGAGTCAGAAACTATTGAATCTTTACAAAGAAAAAGCGAATCTTAAGACAAAGGAAGTTACCTATGAAAATTTCGTGAAAGAAGTTTATGGATAAATTCCAAACAATAAATTAAGTATCTTTACGGTGCCGGAAATGAAATTTTCGGCACCTTTTTTTACTCTAAAATATAGACATACAATTTATGGATTACGGAAAAGAATTCAAGAATTTCGCTATAAACGACCAAGGTATTAGTAGCACATATTACGATTCTATCATGAGCAGCATGTACCCAACGAACATGACGCCAAACATTATAGAAGAGCGTTCTATGAACATTGTTGCAATGGATGTTTATTCGCGTTTAATGATGGATCGCATTATTTTTATGGGTACTGGTATTAACGACCAAGTAGCTAATATTATACAAGCACAACTATTGTTTTTAGCAAGTGTTGACGCTAAGAAAGATATCCAAATTTACATTAACTCACCAGGTGGTAGCGTATATGCCGGTTTAGGTATTTATGATACTATGCAGTTTATCACTCCTGATGTTGCCACTATCTGTACAGGTATGGCGGCTTCAATGGGCGCTGTTCTATTATGTGCAGGTGAAAAAGGAAAACGTAGTGGTTTACAGCACTCTCGTGTTATGATTCACCAACCACTTGGAGGTGCACAAGGTCAAGCTAGTGATATTGAAATTACCGCTAGAGAGATATTGAAATTGAAAGATGAACTATATCAAATCATTGCTGAACACTCGGGCACAGATATTGAAAAAGTACGTGATGATAGTGACCGTGATTACTGGATGAAAGCTGATGAAGCTCTTAAATACGGTATGATTGATGAAATATTGGTAAGGGAGAAGAAATAATTTCGACCAATTGAATCAAATAAATTAATGATTTTTAAACCAAAAACGATTTTTGATCGTTAAGGAATAGAATAGAGAAGATAGATAATGGCAAAGGAAAATTTAGAATGTTCATTTTGCGGTAGAAAAAAGCCTGAAACAAATTTGTTGATCGCCGGTCTCGACGCACATATTTGCGACCGTTGTATTGAACAAGCTCACGGCATTGTTGCCGAAGAGTCAAAACAGACAAAGACCAATGATCTTTCTTCTGAACTTGTTCTAAAAAAGCCTCAAGAAATCAAGGAATTTTTAGACACTTTTATTATTGGACAAGAGCGTACCAAAAAGGTAATGTCTGTTGCAGTTTACAATCACTACAAAAGATTACTACAACCATCTTCACAAGAAGATGATATAGAAATCCAGAAAAGTAATATTATCATGGTTGGCCAAACCGGTACAGGTAAGACCTTAATGGCCAAAACCATTGCCAAGTTACTTAATGTACCATTGGCGATTGTTGATGCAACTGTATTGACAGAAGCTGGTTATGTTGGTGAAGATGTAGAAAGTATTTTAACCCGCCTTTTACAAGCGGCAGATTACAATCTTGAGAAAGCAGAAAGAGGTATCGTTTTTATTGATGAAATAGATAAGATTGCTCGCAAGAGCGATAACCCATCTATTACAAGAGATGTATCTGGAGAAGGAGTCCAACAAGGGCTTTTAAAATTATTAGAGGGTACATCAGTAAACGTACCACCTAAAGGAGGAAGAAAGCACCCGGACCAAAAATTCATTGAAGTAAATACAGAAAACATCTTATTTATTGCCGGTGGAGCTTTTGACGGTATTGAGCGTGCAATAACCAAGCGTTTAAATATGCAAGCGGTAGGTTATAGCGCTTCTAAATCTGATAGCTTTTTAGATGATAGTAATTTATTACAATACATCATACCAAAAGATTTAAAAGATTTTGGACTTATACCTGAGATTATTGGTAGACTTCCTGTACTAACACATATGAACCCGTTAGACAAGAAGACATTAAGAGCTATCTTGACCGAACCTAAGAATGCAATTATTAAACAATATGAAAAGCTGTTTGCTATGGATGATATTAAATTCAGCATTACAGACCAGGCTTTAGACTATATTGTAGAAAAGGCAATTGAATATAAACTTGGAGCAAGAGGTTTAAGATCTCTTTGTGAAGCGATCTTCACAGATGCCATGTTTGAAATGCCAAGTTCAGGTGATACTGATTTTAAAGTAACAAAACCTTACGCAGAAGAAATGTTATCTCATGATACCATTAAAAAGCTGAAAGCAGTTTCATAAAGTTACATTTGATTAAAGGATATAAAAAAAAGCGAAGATTTAAATCTTCGCTTTTTTTATGCTTTACTATTATCTTATTTTCAAACCACTTTCTTTACCTGTGGTGTAATTTGTGTAACTTCTTGTAATAAGTCCATACATACTTTTTGAATAATTTTCTCATCTGTATATAATGTATGGCCATAGTTAGGTAAAACTTCCATTTCCACACCTAATTTATCTGCCCATTCCTCACTTGGTCTAAACTCATCGTTAGCTCCGTATACTAATTGAAATGGAACATTGGGTCTATCGTTCTTTTTACGAATTCTCGTAGGAGAAACACCATATAATGATTTTACCGGCAAACCTTTTTTAGCAGCTTCCCAAATAATTGAGGCACCTGTACTAAACGCAAGATAATAACAAGGCTCAGTTTCTTTTTTTAGTATATGAGATACTGCAGTGTCTATACCACCTTCTAAAAAGGCATTATGTACATTTTCTTCAGTTTGTATTAGAATATCTAGATTGGCAAGTTGTTGACTATCATAAAAAGTAATATCAAAATATTGTTGAAGATACCCTAAGTATGAAGTAATCCATAGTCCTTTCTTAGCGCCCCACATATCGGAAACAATTACTAATTTCTCTGCCATAATAATAGTATTTATAGTATTGGTTAAGTTTTACTCTAGCAAGTTGGAATAATAACTCCACTTACACCTATTTAATTGTTTACGCGTTTAAAATTATCGATGTAGTCCATTTTATCGGACATTACTTCAAAGTAAATCGACTAGAATAAACATGTAATACAAAAGCTACATTTATGAAAACAAATGTATGGCAAGCATTGAAAAAATATAAAAGATTGTTGTGATTAGGTTAAAATCTAGTGTGTATGGAGCACATTACTTATTCATTAGTAAAAGTTCTTCTAAATAATCCCTTTTGTTAGAAAGTCTTGGAATTTTATGTTGACCACCAAGCTTGTCATTTTTCTTTAACCAATCATAGAATAGGTTTTTACGTGCGCTATGTACTATTGGCATATTCAAGGTAATATTATTAAGCCTTTTTGCTTCGTAATCAGAATTAAGAGATTTTAGGGCATTATCAAATATCTCTACAAAAGCATCAAAATCCCTTGGCAAAGTTCTAAATTCCATAATCCACTCGTGCGCTCCTTTTTCCTTACCAACCATAAAAACAGGTCCGGCCGTGTAGTCCATTATTTCAGCCTCGGTTTTTGCGCAAGCGATTTTCAATGCCTCCTCTGCATTCTCTATTATTAACTCTTCACCAAAAACATTAATATGGTGTTTGGTACGACCAGTAACTTTAATTCTATAAGGGCTTTTAGAAGTAAAACGTACGGTATCCCCTATTTTATATCGCCATAATCCTGAATTGGTAGTAATTACTATAGCATAGTTCTTGCTTAATTCAATTTCCCATAAGGGTATTGCTTCTTCCTCAAAAGAACCATAAACATCCATTGGAATAAACTCATAGAAAATTCCATAGTCTAACATCAACAACAGATCATCGGCACCATTTCTATCTTGAATAGCAAAAAACCCTTCAGAAGCATTATAGATTTCATAGTATCTAAAATCACTCTTCGGTAATATTTTTTTATACTGCTCTTTATAAGGGTTAAAGTTTACACCTCCATGAAAGTAGACTTCAAGATTTTCCCAAACTTGAAAAAGATTTTCTTTACCAGTTTCTTCAAGTACTTTATTCATTAAAACCAGCATCCAAGAAGGTACACCTGCCAAACTGGTTACATTCTCTTGCACACTTTCATGAATAATGGCCATAAGCTTACTCTCCCACTCGCTCATTAAAGAAACCTTATTACTGGGCGTGCTACTGTACTCTGCCCATAATGGCATATTGTCTATCAAAATAGCCGATAGGTCGCCAAACAGGGACCCATTATCCTCGTAAAGCTCTTTACTACCACCCAAGCGTAAGCTCTTACCAGTAAAAAGTTGAGAATTTTCATTATTGTTCAAATAAAGACATAACAAATCTTTACTTGATTTATAATGACAATCTTCCAATGCCTCTCCACTAACAGGTATAAATTTACTCTTGGCATCTGTAGTTCCACTACTTTTAGCAAACAGCTTTACTTTGGTAGGCCAGAATAGATTCTGCTCTCCTCTTCTGGTGCGTTCAATAATAGGTTGAACTTCTTCATAAGATACTATAGGCAATCTTTCCTTAAACACTTTATAAGACTCAATAGACTCAAAATCATAAGTTCTACCAAACTCTGTATCCTCTGCAAATTCAAGCAATTGCAATAAAACCTCTTCTTGAACCTCATCAGGATACTTTAAAAAAAGTTCTATCTGATGATATCGTTTTTTTAGTAACCAAGAGGCGATTGAATTAAATAGGGTAATTGGCATTTATAGGTATCTTTGTATTGTTAAAAATAGCGTATCTCACTATCATTTTCAAATTGATAATTCAATAAGCCAAATTTAAATGCAATACGAGGGAGTACTTAGAAAAATGCAGACAGAAATAGGAAGTCCTATTCAATATTATATGTTATTTGAATCTGATTTTCTAAATGTAAATCAAGTTCTGGACAAAACTTTGAAAATAGAATTCATTAAACATCAATGTTTAAATTGCGGTAATGACCGACCTATTTACAGACAAGGATTTTGCCGAACATGTTTTTTTGAAATACCATCTGCGGGAGATTGGATTATGAGACCCGAGCTAAGTAAAGCACATTTAGATCAAGAAGACAGAGATTTGGCTTATGAAAAGAAAGTGCAACTACAACCTCACATTGTTTACCTGGCCAATTCTAGTAATGTAAAAGTGGGAGTTACCAGAAAAGGGCAAATACCAACACGCTGGATTGACCAAGGAGCTCATGAAGCTATAGAGATTGTAGAGGTGCCGAACAGATATTTAGCCGGCGTTACCGAAGTTGCCCTAAAAGATCATGTTGGTGATAAAACCAACTGGCGTACTATGCTCACAAATACCGTTGTCGATGAAAGTCTTCAAGAATGGCGAGATAAACTAAAGCAATATATACCAGAAGAGGCACTACCCTATTTTTTAGATTCTAATGCAGAAACAGAATTAGAATTTCCGGTACTACAATACCCAACTAAAGTTAAAAGCCTAAACCTTACTAAAACGCCAACTTTTGAAGGTAAATTAAAAGGCATTAAAGGTCAATACCTGATTTTTGAAGACAATACCGTTTTCAACGTAAGAGGTAGCGAAGGTTTTTATGTAGGTTTAACGATTAGTTAGTACTATCATTTTTCTTTTTACCGAATAAGCCGCCTAAGATATCTTTTGCCTTTTCCTTTACAACCTCTTCGGTTTTAACAGGAGTAGAATCTTTCTCTACAGATGTTGTTGATACAGAATCTTTCTTGGAAGATAATATACCCCCTAAAATGTCTTTAGCAGCTGTTTTAGTATCAGTAGTTTTTTGACTAGTAGAATCTGTCGTAGTTTTATTTCCACTAATTAAACCACCTATTAAGTCTTTCGCCTTATCTGTACCCTTAGCTATTAATTTTTGCTTTTCTACTTCTATCAACTTAGTGGTTAATTGCTTTACACCAGTGGTCATATCCGTAGATACCTTAGGGCTATTATAAAGACCGCCAATATTAGCAACTACCGGTATGGTTAAATCAGCTAAAGAAGGATCGTCAATTTTTGCAATTAAATTAGTAATATCAGACCCTAAATACTTTGCAGGCACTTGTAACGTGGCTTTATAATCCAGTTTTTGATCAAATGAGTGGCTACCGTCAACATTAATGGCAATATCCTTATAATTTAATGTGAAGGGTTTTACAACAACAATACCGTCATTAAAAGTTAACGATGTTTTTAAATCTTTAAAGTTGAGCTGTTGCAAATCGATAAAATTCAAATTAGAAACTAATGAATTTAACACTGGTGCTTCTTCCGTATTTATATCCTCGGTCATTAAGTCAGCAAATAAATTTCCGCTTAATGATAATAAATTAGGCATTAAATCATCTGTTAAATTACCTGACAGAGAAATATCCGAGGTTAATTTTCCATTCAACATTTTAGCGATAGGTGCAATTGTTTGAAACAAATCCACCGAAGCAAAAGTTTCTTGAATACCCAACTGATTTAAATCTAACTTCATGTTAAAAGTCGGAGTTTCATTTTTTGTGGACACATCACCATTAAAAGCAATTTTACCACCAAACATACCTGCCGTCATATTACTAAGTGTGGCAGTTTCATCTTTAATCTTTAAAACCCCTTTAACATCACTTAAAACAATATCATCATAAATTACCTTCTTTGCATCTGCATTTATAGTGGCATCTAAGAAAGAAGGTATCTTTATCTTCTCTTCTTGAACGGTCCCTTCTCCTGTTGTACTAGCCTCACCAGTAGTTGATGTAGTTTCCGTTTCAGCAACCATAAAATCACTTAAAGCAAAAGAGTTTGATTTTAAATTGAAGTTACCCTCCACCTTTTCATCGTTAAACATAAATCCTAACAGGTTGTTGATTGTCCCAGTAGCATCAAAATCTGTAGTACCCGTGGTACCGTTCAGATTATTCAAAGTAACTGTTTTAGGATTAAAAGTTAATCTCGCCGCTTTAAACTTAACAGGATTAGCAAGCTCTTCTGAGTTATATTCAAAATCCGATAAACTTAAATCTCCAGTAGTATTTGTTTTTTCATACTGCTCATTTTCTACGGATTGCATATCAAAAGCAGTAGTAATATCCGCTTTCAACATCCCTTTTAAATTGTATTCTTCTGGTACCGGATAAGCTTTAGAGATATTTGCTAAGTTCATATCACCGTCCATATGTGCTTTAACCTTAGTATTACCCATTAACTCCGTAATATTGGAAGTAAGATTGAACTTATCTTCATCTATCTTAAATGAAGCCTTATTGATGTTCACATAAGTATCTTCCGCAATACCGGTTTTATTATCTAACTGAATATCAAAATAGACATTACTTACCGCTTTTGGTAAATCTGGATACTTAAACGATGCATTATCAGATTTTAACGCTATATGAAAAGTTGGGATATGTGTTTCATCTACAACACCTTTAAAATTACCATTAACGGCAAAATTACCAGTAGTAGTAACATCCTCTATATTCTTAGAATACACTTCTGGAATAACGCCTAAGAAGTTTTTGAAATCTGAAGAAGGCGTTTTAAAGGTTAAATCTACTTCTTGATTGGTTTCATTTAATTTAATAAAACCATCAAAAACCAAAGGCAACTGATTTAGTAATGCCTCGTTTTTTAAAAAGGAATATTTATTCTCATTTAAATCAATACCAATAAGGGCATCTAACTTAATTTTATTCTTGTTTAAATAGTTCACACTATCCATTTCCAATGAAATAAAAGCATCGGTATGTGTATCTAACTCAGAAGTAGCTAAAGACAAATCGCCAGTTCCTGTATGTTGAAAATCATCTAATTTAAAAGCAATACCCGTTGAATTATCAGTATAATATATTCGTGTATTCGTAATTTCATACGACTGTAAATCTAGATTAAAACCATCTGTAGTACCAGCCTCCTCTTCTACCGTAGCAGAAGCATCAGACGGCAAAGCTATGTCATAGTTAGCGTTCTCCTCTTTATCTACGACTACATTAATGAATGCACCGTCTAAATTGATATTATTTATTGCTATGGCGTCTCCCTCGCTTTTAAACAATTGCATGATACCCATGGTTAAGTCCAAATTTTCAGCCTTAAACAATGTATCACCTTCAAAAGGAGCTTTATTTAATAATACAACATTTTTAAAATCTACTTCCGCATTAGGAAAACTACTGACCAAACTTAAATTTGCTTCAGAAAAATCTAATGTGGCATTTACATTCTGATTAACATTGTTTTTTATGATTTCTCCTATTTTAGCTTCTAAGAAGAAGGGTGCTGCAATTAACACTGCAATAATCAACACTAATAATACTCCAACAATTTTTAAAATTTTCTTACCCATAGTATACTGTTATACTGTTTTTCTTTGATGTTCTTATTCTAAATATCTAAATCCAATTCTTCATTTGGCTCTAGATTAAAACGCTTTCTCATAATATATACGAAGAAATAGAGAAAAGGGGTGTCTAGAAATGCTATAAAAATCTTAAAAATAAACCCGCTTACTACAAGACCGAAAAAAAGATCCCACGGCAGCACTTTGAAGACACATAACAACCCCACAACGGTAAACGTATCAAGAAATTGTGAGAGGAATGTTGAAAAATTGTTACGAATCCATAAATATTTCCCTTTGGTCAATCTTTTCCAGAAATGATATATAGCCACATCAACGTATTGCGCTAATAAATAAGCTATCATTGAAGCCAAGACCGCAATAGGCGAAAGCGCAAAAACTTGAGTAAAAGTTTCATCATTTATGGGTGAAGAAGGAATTGCAGGTGCTACTTCTGCCAATAAAATAATACCCATAGAAAAGAAGGAAGCGAATATACCAGCGGTGACAATCTGGTTAGCCATTTTTCTTCCATATATCTCTGATATTAGATCTGTAATTAAAAAGGTTATGGGATAAGGTAAAATACCCACGGAAACCTCAAAAAGAGAAACCCCATAAACAGTGAAATCCCCGAAGGGATTCCAATAAAAAAACTTTTGAAATATAAGGTTTGAAACCACTAGAGAAGTGATAAACAAAGCCCCTAAATACAGATAAATACGCTGTGCTAATTTTCTATCTTTTAAGGTCATATATTATTTAATATCTAATGCAAACGGCATTCTAGCCTGTATCCCTTTTTGCTCTTTAAAAGACTGCAGCTCTTTCAACACTTTATATGCCTCATCACCTATTTCATCTTTTAACACGTTCTCTTTTATTTGTAGACTAGCTCCTTCTAAATCTTCCATAAAGCGTTCAAATCCACTTTTGTACTTAGGGAATTTCTTAATACCGTAAGCACTCAATTCAGCCATCTCTGCGGCAGCATTGATTGCATCATCTAAATTACCTAGTTCATCAACCAGACCAACCTCTAATGCTTCAGTACCACTCCAAACCCTACCTTGGGCAACACTATCCACTTGTGCCATTGTCATATTTCTACCTTCTGACACTCTTCCTAGAAATGTTTGGTAAGTTTCCTCTATACTTTCTTGAATTTGATTTTTAAAGCTTTCTTGCATTGGCTCAAAAAGCGAATAATCTACAGCATTTTTATTGGTACCTACCTGTTCAGCATTAATACCAACATTATCTGCCAACTCGGTCATATTAGGCACTGTACCAAATACACCTATTGATCCCGTTATTGTCGTTGGCTCTGCAAAAATCTTGTCTGCACCGGCAGCAATATAATAACCACCAGATGCGGCAACGTTACCCATAGATACTATTACAGGTTTCACTTTCCTGGCAAGCGCAACCTCTCTCCAAATAATATCTGAAGTTAAAGCACTACCACCTGGAGAGTTTACCCGCAATACAATTGCCTTTACATCTTCGTCTTCACGAGCTTTAATCAATGCTTCATTTATAATCCCTTGACCTATTATATTTGGACCACCTTCACCATATAAAATTTCACCTTGTGCAAATACAATTGCGATTTTATCATCACCAGATTTCAATTTCTTTTTATTCGAATACTTTACATAGTCATCTAACTTGGTATAATTGATGTCTTCATCTTTCTTGATCTTAAGCACACTTGCAATTTTACCCTCATACTCATCATAAAAAACCACATCATCAATTAAACCTGAACGCTTGGCATATTCCGGATTTCTGCCGCCTAAGGTATCCGCTATGATATTTAAATCAGACTCAGAAATAGAACGTGTTTTTGAAATATCTACAATCATAGAATTCCAAAGAGATTGAAGCAATGAAGTCAATTGGCTTCTGTTGGCTTCACTCATGTTATTCTCAAGATATGGTTCAACGGCACTTTTATACTTACCATGACGTATAACCTCCATCTTAATTCCAGATTTCTCTTGAAGCTCTTTGTAATAAAGCACCTCTGTTGACAAACCTTTAAAATCTAAAACCCCTACTGGATTAATAAAAATTGAATCGGCAACACTGGCCAAATAATAATCGCGCTGCATAAAAAAGTCTGCATACGCGTATATGAATTTTCCCTCAGCCTTAAAATCCTCCAATGATTTTCTAATAGCTTGCGTTTGAGCTAAACCAGCAATAATGAAATTATTATTGATACTGATACCTTTAATACGATCATCATTTTTTGCTACTTCAATAGCCTGTATTATTTCATCTAACCCTTGCGACTCCTCAAAAATACCTGCAAATGGATCCAACTCATTACTACCCGTATAATCTGAAATCTGTCTTTGCAATTGTAATTCCAGTACAGAGTTATCCTCAACAGCAACAGTGTCTTCACCACTACTGACAAGGCTTACAAAAATTAAAAACATGACAAACATGATCCCAAATGCAAACAAGGAACCTAAAATGGAAGCAAGAAAATTTCTTAAAAAATTCATTTAAATCTTTATTATAATAGTAAACAAAGATAACTAATGTGGATATGTTTTAGTTATTTTGCCCTAATATTATGGGAGTATACAAAACAGCATTCTTATCTATAGGCAGTAATTTAGGCAATCGTCAATTGTTATTACAAAAAGCCATTTTCGAAATTGGAAAAATAGCCGGTGAAATCAGGCAAGTTTCCGCTGTCTATGAAACTCCGTCATGGGGTTTTGAAGGGGAAGATTTCTTGAATGCCTGTTTAGAATTGCAGACATTACTTGCTCCAGAAGATTTATTGGAAAAGCTATTAGCTATAGAGACTCATTTTGGAAGAGAAAGAAACGAAAGTGACAATTACCAAAGTAGAACTTTAGACATTGACATTATCTATTATGAAAAAGATATTATCAAAACAGAGAACTTAACGGTTCCACACCCTAAAATGCAAGATAGAAAGTTTATTCTAAAACCTCTTGCAGATATTACTCCGCAATTCTATCACCCCATATTCAACAAAGACACTAGAAATTTACTGCAAGAATGTAAAGACAAGAGCACTATAACCAAACAAATAAAAAGACTTTTTAAAAGTAGACATACATTTTTTGCTAGCCTACAATATGTTGCTATAGAAGGTAATATTGGTGCAGGCAAAACAACATTGGCCACTAAGATTTCAGAAGATTTCAATGCAAAATTGATTTTAGAACGATTTGCCGAAAATCCGTTTTTACCTAATTTTTATGAAGACCAGGCCAGATATGCCTTTCCGTTAGAAATGTCGTTTTTAGCAGATCGATATCAACAATTTACAGAAGACACCAATCAATTAGATTTATTTAAAAGTTTTATGGTAAGCGATTATGATATTTTTAAATCGCTGATTTTTGCCAAGGTTACACTACAACAAAACGAATTTGATTTATACAGAAAGGTATTCAATTTCATGTATAAGGAAGTTAAAAAGCCAAAAGTCTACGTTTATCTGTACCAAACCACAGAAAGATTACTACAACAAATAAGGCAACGTGGCAGAGATTACGAACAAAATATAGAGCTTACCTATCTAGAAAAAATTAACCGGGGTTATTTCGACTTCCTAAAGACATACCCTAAAGAAAATCAATTGATTATAGATGTTAGCGAGCTAGATTTCGTAAGACACTCAAAAGATTATGAAGCCATTTTAACCAAGATAGAAAACTTTGCCTTAGCCAACTTATAACAATTATAAATTAGATTATTTCTTGCGTAAATGGAAAGAAAATCTTTTCTTGTGAAGGCATACGTGCAACTAACTAACTCAAACTATACTAAAAAACCTGGTCTACGACCAGGTTTTTTTATGCGTTTAACTTACTCCAACAATCCCAAACTACAACACCAACACTCACTGAGATATTCAAAGAATGTTTGGTGCCGAATTGCGGAATTTCCAAAACCTCATCACTAGCAGAAACTACGTTCTGAGCAACACCCTTAACCTCATTTCCAAAAATAAGCACTTGCTTTTTATCTTTTGCTGGCGCATAGTCATTTAGCTGCGTTGCATTTTCCGCCTGTTCAACAGAAATAATATGACATCCATCTTCTTTAAGCCTAGTTACCAATTCAACAGTATCTGCCACATGTTCCCAGTCAACACTATCCGTTGCTCCTAAAGCGGTTTTATGAATATCTTTATGAGGTGGCGTAGCGGTAATTCCGCACAAGTATATTTTTTCGACCAAAAAAGCGTCGGCGGTTCTAAAAACAGAACCAATATTATTTAAACTCCTTATATTATCAAGAACAATTATTATAGGAGATTTTCCGGCAAGCTTATACCCTTCCACATCAATTCTATCCAACTCCTCATTTCTTAATTTTCTCATACTTTACAATTCAATTTTCATTAGTTTGAAAAGGTTATAAACTTATCCTGAAATATCAACAATGATTTAATTTCCAGAGATTAAATTATACTTTCGTGAAGGAGCAAAATTAATGAGATAAAGATAAAGTGGCGGATAAAAGCAAGACAAAAAAGGTAACTCCTTTAATGAAGCAATATAACACCATCAAGACCAAGTATCCTGATGCATTATTACTGTTTCGAGTAGGTGATTTCTATGAAACTTTTGGTGAAGATGCAGTAAAGGCTTCACGCATATTAGGTATTATTTTAACCAACAGAAATAATGGTGGCGAAAGAACCGAGTTAGCTGGTTTTCCGCATCATTCTTTAAATACCTATTTACCAAAATTGGTAAAAGCAGGTCAGCGAGTTGCTATTTGTGATCAGTTAGAGGACCCTAAGCAGACCAAAACCATTGTCAAAAGAGGTGTTACCGAATTGGTTACCCCAGGAGTGGCAATGAACGATGACATCTTAAACTCTAAAACAAATAATTTTCTTTGTGCCGTTCACTTTGGAAGAAAGAAAATCGGAATTTCGTTCGTAGATATTTCTACAGGTGAATTTTTAACCTCAGAAGGTAGTGAAGAACAGATTGATAAATTACTTCAGAATTTCTCACCTAATGAAGTATTAATATCCAAAGCGCATAAAAAAGAATTCTTAGAGGTCTTCGGTAAAAATCATCATCTATTTTATCTAGAGGATTGGGTCTTTCAAGAAGATTATGCTTTAGAAACTCTTACATCACATTTTAACACCAACACCCTGAAAGGTTTTGGTGTTGACCATTTAACCTGTGGCATCATAGCATCTGGGGTAGTTTTACATTACTTAGGTGAAACCCAACATCGCCAATTGCAGCATATATCTAAACTGCAACGTATTGCGGAAGATGATTATATATGGATGGATAGATTCACCATTAAAAACTTGGAACTTTACCATTCCACCAATGTCAATGCAGTAACACTTTTAGATGTTATTGACAAAACCATCTCACCCATGGGTGGGCGTATGATCAAAAGATGGCTTGCCTTACCCCTTAAAAATTTAGAAAAAATTAAAAGGAGGCAACAGATTGTTTCCTTTCTATATGATGAAGAAGTTATACTAGAAAAATTTCAACATCATATTAAACAAATGGGCGATTTAGAACGATTGGTTTCTAAAGTTGCTACAGGCAAAGTCAACCCGAAAGAAGTAGTTCAATTAAAAAATTCTTTAGAAGCTTTAATTCCTATTAAGCAATTAGCCACCTCTTCTAAAAACGAATCGTTGGCCTTAACGGGAGACCAAATACAGTCGTGCGATTTATTACGAGCCAAAATAAAAGAGATGCTTAGCGAAGAGGCACCCGTTAACATTTTAAAAGGTAGCACCATTGCAGAAGGTTTTTCAGAAGAGCTAGACGAATTAAGAGGCTTGGCGACATCGGGTAAAAATTACCTGAACAATATGTTAGAAAGGGAAACTGCCGCAACAGGTATTACCTCCCTAAAAATAGCATCTAATAATGTATTTGGCTATTATATAGAAGTTAGAAACACCCATAAAGACAAAGTTCCAGAAACCTGGACCCGTAAACAAACCTTGGTCAATGCCGAGCGTTACATTACCGATGAGCTTAAAGAATATGAAGCAAAAATTCTAGGTGCGGAGGACCGTATCTCAACCTTGGAGCAACAACTATTTTCACAACTGGTGGTATGGATGCAAGAATACATTGCCCCGGTTCAAAATAACGCATACTTAATAGCTCAGCTAGATTGCCTTTGCGGTTTTGCTCAATTGGCAAAAGAAAACGCATACAATTGTCCGTCTCTAAACGATTCCACAGATTTGGAAATAACAGATGGAAGACACCCCGTTATAGAAAAACAATTACCATTAGGTGAGCAATATATTGCCAACGACTTACAGTTAGACCGTTCCAATCAACAATTTATAATGATTACCGGTCCTAATATGAGTGGTAAATCTGCATTGTTAAGACAAACCGCATTAATTGTTTTACTAGCGCAAATGGGTAGTTTTGTGCCCGCTGAAACGGCTAAAATTGGTGTTGTAGATAAAATATTTACACGTGTAGGCGCAAGTGATAATATTTCAATGGGAGAATCTACTTTTATGGTAGAAATGAATGAAACAGCATCTATTCTTAACAACCTATCTGAACGCAGTCTGGTGCTCTTAGATGAAATCGGTAGAGGTACAAGTACCTATGATGGTATTTCCATTGCATGGGCAATTTCAGAGTATCTTCACGAACACCCGGCAAGAGCAAAAACCATGTTTGCCACACATTATCATGAGCTCAATGAAATGACCAACACATTTAATCGCATCAAAAACTATAATGTAGCTATTAAAGAATTAAAAGATACCGTTTTATTCCTAAGAAAATTAGTTCCTGGTGGTAGTGAACACAGTTTTGGTATACATGTGGCTAAAATGGCGGGTATGCCCCAACAAGTAATTCAAAAGGCAAACAAGATTTTGAAAAAGTTGGAAAATAAACATGTTAGTGAAGATGTAGGTGATAAACTTAAAAGTGATTCTGACGAAATGCAACTCAGCTTTTTTAACCTAGACGACCCATTATTGGAAGAAATTAAGGAAGAAATCACACATTTAGACATAGATACGCTAACTCCGGTAGAAGCTTTGATGAAATTAAATGAGATTAAAAGGCTGTTAACCAAGGACAAAAAAGCTACTTCGTAAATTTTTTAATTCTTTTGCGCATTTTTACTTTGGTTTTTACAGAATTGTATTAAATTTGCACCCGCATCTTTTAAGAGATGCACGTTCTTTAAAATTTGCGAAAGTAGCTCAGGGGTAGAGCATCACCTTGCCAAGGTGGAGGTCGCGGGTTCGAATCCCGTTTTTCGCTCAGAAAATGTTGCCGGTCAACATTTTTTTCAATGCTAAGTATGCTCGAGTGGTGGAATTGGTAGACACGCCGGACTTAAAATCCTGTGCTCTTTGGGGCGTGCGGGTTCAAGTCCCGCCTCGAGTACCACAAACCCCTGAAATCATCTGATTTCAGGGGTTTTTTATTTTATATACATTTCAAATCGAAGTCTTCAGTTATTCATTAACTTTAGTTTTCATTATAAGTGCATGCTGAAAAAAATATTAAAAATATCTGGCTTATTACTATTAGCATTAATTCTAATGATATTTGTCTGCAATAGTATTATTTCTAGCACTGCAGAAGAAAAAACTTATTCAGATATATCCTCAATTCCAAGTAATCGTGTCGGTCTTGTATTAGGGACCTCTAACAGATTAACAGACGGTTCTCCCAACCCATACTACACCTACCGAATAAATGCAACCAAAGCACTTTACAATGCCGGTAAGATTAAATTTATATTGGTTAGCGGGGACAATGGCAGCATCTATTATAACGAACCAGATACCTTTAAAAAGGATTTGGTAAAAGCAGGTATACCAGAAAAAGTTATATTCTTGGACTATGCAGGTTTCAGAACCCTAGATTCCATGTTTAGGGCAAAGTTTATATTCGGCTTAGACAATGTTACCGTAATCTCGCAAAAGTTCCATAATGAAAGAGCTATATATATTGCCAAACAAAAAGGATTAAATGCTATAGGGTTTAATGCAAAAGACGTTTCTACAAGCCAAGGTCTAAAAGTTCAAATAAGAGAATACCTTGCCCGTGTAAAAGTATTTATAGACATGATTCTTAATACACAGCCTAAATTTTACGGCACCACAATTGAGATAAAATAAGTAGCATTAAATAGATTACATTTAACAGCACCAACCAAACCGGATTATAATGCTCCATTTTAAAACAATTCTAAAAAATTTAGGACCCGGACTTTTGTTCGCCAGTATGGCGATAGGCACATCTCATCTTGTACTATCCACTAAAGCAGGAGCGCAATATGGTTGGCTAATGGTTATCCCCATCATTTTAGCAAACGTTTTAAAATACCCTTTTTTTGAATTTGGTGTTCGTTATACAAACGTCACGAACAAAACCTTAATAGAAGGCTATTTAAACCGCGGTAAAGGCTATCTCTGGTTTTATGCCATAATTACCTTTGTAACCACTTTCACCATCTTAGCAGCTTTGTATACGGTTACAGCAGGTCTCTTTATTAATTTGTTCGATATTGGTCATAGCTCTATAGCAATGGTCGCCTTAAGTCTATTTTTAATTATAAGCGCACTACTAATTTTTGGAAAATACAAGCTTTTGGAAATTAGCTTAAAATTCGTTGTTAGCGTACTGTTTGTTGCTTTACTGGTTACAACAATTTTAGTTGTAGCAAAAGGACCGGTTAGCCATGTTCCGGACTTTAAACCACTACCCATTTTCAATGAAGTAGGCATATTATTTTTAATAGGATTAATAGGATGGATGCCTACTAGTGTAGAAGCATCTAGCTGGATCAGTTTATGGAGTATAGAAAAATGGAAAACTCAAGACAAGCCTAGCTTAAAAGAATCATTACAAGAATTTAATATCGGATATACCATTACTGCTGTACTAGCTATTTTCTTTATGATTATAGGATGGTACACCTTATACGGCACCAACATACAGCTTAGCAATAATGCCGTGAATTTTGCCGATCAAGTAGTACGCTTGTTTACCCAACACATAGGGTCATGGGCATATCTATTTATTGCCATTTCTGCATTCGCCACTATGTTCAGCACTTGTATGACGGCACATGATGCTTTAGCTAGAGTAAGTTTAGATATTATTTCTTTATTGAAACCAAAAAGTAATTGGTACACTACCAAAGCAGCTTTCGCAGTTGGGGTATTGATTTTGACCCTGATCAATTTTGTTGTGATAGCAGCATTTAGTGCCAATATGGGTAATCTGGTAGCTCTAGCAACATTTGTTTCTTTTGTTGTTGCACCTGTTATCGGATACATGAATTTAAAGAATGTGACCAGTACCGAATTAGAACCTAAATTTCAACCAGGTAAGAAATTGAGAATCCTTACCTATGCTGGAATTTTATTCTTGTCATGTTTCGCGCTATACTATTTCTATATCATTATTATCTAATAGCATAGAAACAAAACTCGTTTTATTCAACAACGAACAAGGTACGTTCATTCTGTTTATGAAGAAAATCTAAACAGTAAGCACCATTAACACAATTATTTACAATATTTTCTTCACCATAACCGGTTGCTTCAATAATATTACTTGAATTTAACCCATTACTTAAAAGATAATTCTTAATTACGTCAGCTCTTGCCTGTGATAACCTTTTGTTAGACGACGTACTACCTCTTGTATCTGTATAGGATTGTATTCTTAACCTCATCTGCGGAAAACGTACAACAGCATCTACCACTTTATTCAATTCAGTTTCAACTTGGGCGTTAATAACGGATTTTCCTTTATCGAAATAGAACTTATTAAGTTTTATTACCGTTTTATCTTCTCGTTGAGTTACCAAGTCTTCCATTCTTGCAAGCCCCATGTTATAGGACGTGTTTTGTATTTCCTCCATCCCTTCTTCAGAGTATGTAGTTGAGAAAATAGAATACCCATCACTCATCGCTTGTATAGTCACTTGAGACATCCATGGAACTTCTACTCTAAAGCTACCGTCATTACCTGCAATAACTTCTTTCAAAACATCTCCTTGTTGATTCAATAGTCTCACTTGAGCTCCTTTTAAACCAACCTTATTTCTAAGGTTAACCACTTTTCCACCTAAAGCAAATGTTTTTAATCCTGGTGCATTTTTTAGCTGAAAACCATAAAGGTCGTCTCCGCCTTTGCTTCCGGTTCTATTTGATGCAAAAAAACCTGACAATCCTGTGTTTTCAACATTTTGAATAATAAATCCGAAATCATCTGCTTTTGAATTAATTCCTTCACCAAGGTTTACCGGTATGGTGTAAGCATCATTAGGCAACATATTAGATTTATATATATCCATTCCACCAAGCCCATAGAAAATATCCGAAGAAAAATACAGACTTCCGTCAAAAACGTACGGAGCAATCTCGTTTCCTGGTGAGTTAATTCTAGGTCCTAAATTAATAGGCGCAGACATTATCTGTCCGTTATTAGTGTATACATAATATAAATCCGTACCACCATAACTATCATCAAAATTTGCAGCGAAATATAAACGCTCTGTAGCATCATCAAAGAAAGGATAGTAAAATGATGTGCTTAAATCTTTTAAGATAAACCTAAACCTGTTATTTTTTGTAAGTGTGCCTATTGCCAATGCATTTTTACCATTTTCATCATATCTAAGCTCACCATCTTCTTCATTGGAAAGGATGTAAAAAAACGTTTCTAGTTTTTCAGAATAATATGGTGTAGATTTATGAAAGTCCGTCGCAGGAATTTCCTTAAAAGTTTCCACATCTACCAAGTTGTTATTTGAACTTAGTCTTGCAAAATAGATATCTAAATAAGATTCACCTGTAGGCTCGTATACATTTTTACTGTTTCGTCCTCTACTACTACTAAACAATATTCCGTTCTTATAAAACGCAGGTGAAAAATCTCCCTGAGCGCTATTGACACCTAAATCACGTATTACGCTGTTATCTGTATTTGAAGGAATTTCTAACAAACTGTAATTAAACTCCGCATTCTCCAAAAGTTCAGGAGATAATTTGTCGGCTTTTGACTTTAAGAACATTTTTACCCTATCCCTCTCAGAGTTTTTAGAAAGGCTCTGCAACATTTTATTAAACCTATTGACAGACATAATGGTATCATTCTTATTGACCTTTAAATAAAGCTCAGATGCGCTATCATAACTACCTGTACTAAAATAAGAATCTGCAAGGTTCAGCAATTGATGATTGGTCAATGAATCTTTTTGCATTTCACTCTTATATGCTGCAATGGCTTTTTCATATTGATAACCATAAAAAAGGTTATCGGCTTTAGACTTCTTGTCTTGAGCCGTACCTAAGAATGGTACAAAAACTAGCAATACTATGATTAATTTAAATTTCATTATCGTTCACTTTAAAAGAATCTAGGCGAATCTACTTGTTTAGGTTTACCTTTTGCATTCTTATCACTACTACCTTTAGATTTCGAAGGACCTTTTCTACCTAAATAGAATTTAAGTATGATTTCATGAGATCCGTTATTGAAGTCTCCAAGTAAGTTCGTATTATAATCATATGAATACCCCGCAAACAAGGTGTTTGAAATCTGAAAACCCGCTAAACCGCTAAATGCATTATCTAAGCGATAAGAAACACCTGCAGTAACAACATCAGAAATCAAGAAATTACTAGATAAGTTCACATTTACCGGCGAACCAGAAATAGTATTTACTAAAAAGGCAGGTTTGAATTTCAAATTATCCGAAAGTTCAAAAACGTAACCTCCTATAAAGTTAAATTGAATCTTATCTTCTACTATGGATGCTATCTCATCATTATAAATACCTTCTGTCAAAAAATTAGGAACCGAAGCACCTAAATACCAATCTTCTGAGTAAAGGAATGCACCGGCACCAACCGTTGGGTAAAACTTAGTGATCATTTCATCACTAAGATTTTCGCCAGGATTCTCAAAAGTACCTTTAGAAAAATCAACATTTAAGAACGAACCACCGGCATCAATACCAAAAGACAATTTCGTTTCGTCGGTGACCATTATTTGGTATGAGTAAGAAATATCAGCGTAAGTCTGTGTAGTAGGCCCTAGTTCGTCATTTACGATGTTGATACCCAAACCTACTTTTTCATTTTTAAAAGGTAGATTGGCACCAAAACGAAATGTTCTAGGGGCACCGGGAATATCTATCCATTGGGCTCTGTACAATCCAGAAAACTCTGGTTTCTCTACTGTACCAACATAAGCCGGGTTAAAACTACCGATATTGTACATGTACTGCGTGTACTGCGGTTCTTTCTGTGCAAATGCGTTAAAGCCTAACAGAGAAAATAGTACCAAAGCAATAGTATAACTTGATTTATTAAAGTTATAATCCATAATTTATTTTATCTAATAAGCTGTATCCAACCTTTATCCAAAACTGCAGGTTGATTATTAACACTATAATTCATGATATAAAAATAAGTTCCCTTTGGCGATTCTTTACCTTCATAAGTACCGTCCCAAACATCACCATCATTTACTTTTTCAGTTTCAAAAACCAGATTCCCATAACGATCGTAAATTTTAATTTTGTACTGCAAATTCACATCTACCTGTACACCAGTTTCTGTATCAGTCATAGTTCTATTAATACGAAGAACTTCATTCTGATTATTACCGTTTGGCGAGAATTGATTAAAAAGGAATCCTGGATTAGCTGGACTTTTCTGAATCACTTCAACTTCTACAGTTGCTTCGTTGTTTTCAGTATTACCATCTCTTGGAGTTGACCTTACTATATTTGCCGTATTCGTATAAGTACCAACAGCAGGAACTCTTGCCCTTATTATCAATGTAGCGGTATCTTCCCTATTTAGAGTAGGAATATTCCAATTACCAGAAGCTTCATCATAGGTACCGTTGAAGTCTGACTCCGCAGAAACAAATTCAAATCCGTTTTCAATTAAAATCAAATCATTCACAATTATATCCGTCACCACATCAGATTCGGAAATATTGGTAACACGAATAATGAATTCTACCTCATCTCCTACCAATGCTTTATCCGGGCGCGCTTCTTTTTCTATTCTAAGGTCAACCCCTTCTGGAGCCTCTGTACTCAATTCTACAGTAGCTTCATCATTTTCAGGATTATTATCTGAAGGAATAGATTCTAGTAGAACGGCAGTGTTCGTATAAGGTCCTTGCTCAGCCACCACTACTGTAATAGATAGTTCCAAAGAAATCCCCGCTGCAAGTTCCGAAATAGTCCAGTTACCAGATACCTCATCATAATCAGTAGCTTCAGGAGCATCTGCAGCAACAAAATCAAAACCTAATTCTAAAAGATCACCAACCACAATAGCTCTTGCAGTTCTGTCAGATAAATTGGTGATTAAAATTTTGAAAATAATGGTATCACCAATTAAAGCATCCATATTATCAACAGACTTCAATACTTCTAAATCAATAGGATCATCGCAATTAGGTGTAGCCACTGGATCACAAGGATCATCTGGATCAGAACCATTTGTTTGTTCGTCTAAATCTGAAATTCCGTCACCATCGGTATCACAATTCCCATTAAAACGATTGGGCAAACACGGATTATTATTAGCAGGATCTTGTTGATCGTTTACTCCATCATTATCAGCATCTGCAGTATTAGAATCTAATGCATCGATAATTCCGTCACCATCTTCATCTAAAGGATTATCTATATCATCACCAACTTCATCACCATCATTTATTCCATCGCCATCAGTATCAGCATCATTAGAATCTGTACCAAGAACTACTTCTTGACCACCTAAAAGACCGTCTTCATCATCATCGGTTTCACAGTCACTCACATTAATAATTACTTCTACGGTAGGGTTTTCACATGGTGCCGTAGAATTTGTTGTTGTATAGCCAAATACATAAGCACCAGAAGTTGCACCTTCAAATTCCACCACATTAGTGGAACTGATATCAACACTGGTTTCAGGACCTGAAACAAAAATCCACACTCCGGGATCTGCACCAGATAGTCTCGTATCTAAATCTATCGCTGTAAGTCCGTTCGCAGCCACATTACAGATAGAACCGTTTGTTGCCGTGCCAGTGCTAGCTTGAGAACCTATTCTAGCAATAACAGGTTGTCTATCTGTTGTACATTCATTTTCGGTTGCTTCTACATAGTATGTCGCGGTAGCGTTTAAAGAAGGAGTTGTAAATGTTTCGCCCATTGCAATTGGCGTAACTGCATCCAAAGAATCATACCAATTAACAGAAGCGCCATCAGTTGGTTCAACACTTAATAATAAAGTACCAGGACCACAACGTTCATTATCATTAATAACAGTTAATTGCGGCAACACATTTCTAACTATTTGCACTTCTATGGTACCACTTGCACAATCATTGGCTTCATCATAGAAAAAACCATAATAAGACGCTGGTAAATCTACATCTTGGGCTTCTGCAGCCGTCAAGTGAGAATTTGTATTTAAAGGATTGGAAACTCTACTCCAAGTCAAAACCGTACCTGCAGGAGCCGAACTATTTGTAAAATCAAATAAGTTGGCAGAAAAATCATCTCCAGCCTCTTCTACACAATAGATATTTGAAACCGTAGTATCTAATGTTGGAGCCGCAACACAATTATCATCATCTTGAATTGTTCCCGTTGCCGTGCCACCGCTAGCACGCTGTACATTATTAGTAGGTATACCTAATTGAACCGTAAATGTTTCCGTATTTTCTAAAATAGCATCATTAGTAACGGGTACGGTAATTTCTTGAATCTCACCCGCATCACCATCAAAAATTAGCGAACCACTAATTCCTGTATAATCTTCACCCTCTGTAGCCGTATCATCCGAAAAGGCATAAGTTACCGTGGTACCACCGACAACTTCCAAATCCAATTCTACATTAAAAACCATTTCACCAGCTGCATCATCTTCATTTAATGGTACGTCTGAAATTGTTAATGTGGCTTGATCGTTATCGTTTATTTGAACGGTTGCCGTTCGTGTAGGTACAGAACCTAATACATAACCTGTACCAGCAGCCAATGTAATTATAACGGTTTCTGTTCCTTCCTGAATTACATCATTTACAGGTAAAATTTCTATCACAGCATCTTGTTCACCATCTAAAATAGTTACAGCGTTTTCATTTATTTCATCAAAATCCGTTTCATTATCAGCAGTACCACTTATTGCATAATTAACTATAATTGGACCTCCTGTATTATTTGGAGCACTTAAGCTAACCGTAAATTCTCCTGAAGAAACAGCACCATTACTTTCTGCAGCCGTGCCATCTGAGGCTGTAATTTGAGCTACATTATTATCATCGCTTACGATTATCACAGTAGCACTATCTGGACCGCCAACCGTATAATCAGGACCATTTACCAAAGTCAATACTACCGTTTCGTTAGTCTCAATATCGGTATCATTAATTGGTGTAAGCGTAATTGCACCTGTACTTTCTCCGTCTTCAATGGTAACCGAGCCTGAAAGAGTTGTAAAATCATCTCCCTCATCTGCTGTACCACTAACAATATATTCAATTTCAATAGGTGCACCGGTCGCATTTATCTTATCTACATCAACGGTAAAAATACCTTCAGTTAAAGGGCTTTCTCCGGCTGTCGCAGTTGTAGATTCAATAGAAGCTTCAAAAATATCGTTATCTATGATCGTAACAGTCTCAGTGTCAGGAGTGCCAATTGTATATGAATCGCTATCTATTGCAGTAATTGTCATAACAACTGTTTCATCAACTTCAACCAAATCATCATCTTCCGGGTTGACTAACAAATTTGTAAATGATGCACCATTTGCAATAACCGCAGTACTCGCTATAACATAATCATCACCTTCTGTAGCCGTCCCGCCAATTAAATTATAGGCAACTGTTAAAGGACTTCCGGTGTTATTAGGCTCATCTATAAAAATTCTAAACAGACCATAAGTAGCATTAGTGGTTGCGCCTTCAGTAGTTTCATCCCGTATAACGCCTAATGTTACTTCACCAAAATCATTATCCTCAATGTTGATATCCACCTCACTATTCGCTCCAACAGTATAAACTTCATCATCATTCTCTATCAATTCAATAGTAACGGTCTCATCACCTTCTACTAAATCATCATCAACAGCAATTAAATTTATTACCTCACTTCCAGAACCAAACAAAGTATAGGTAACATCTATTTCACCAGGCAAAGCAATATAATCATCACCTTCTGTAGCAGTGCTAGAAACCAGCACATTATATTTTACAGTTATGGTATTTGGGCCAAATCCTAATACGTCAATTCTAAATCTACCTGTCAATCCACCTTCTTCAGCATCTCTGATTTTAGTAATATTTACAGACTGAGCATAAGCACTTTGAGAAAAAGCACCTAAAAAAAGGAATCCAAAAATAAAAAGAAATTTCTTTAGACTCCTACTAATATGAGGAGTCAAAAAATAATTATATAAACATATTTTCATAGCATTCTTTATCATTCCCAACAATAAGACTGGAGGATGTTCTAAATCCATAACCAAAAATGAGGGTCCCAATATTACAAAAAAATCAAGGTAAACCCCTCACAAACAGTTGAAAAAAGGATTTATAGGTTAAATGGCAATATTGCGGAAACAATGGTTAGTCTGTTAGCTCTGGAGCTTGCGTATTGACCGAGGGCTCAATTTTTCTTACTAACCCTTGTAATACTTTACCAGGACCTATTTCGGTGAAAATTGTAGCACCATCTTTTACCATTTGCTGTACACTCTGAGTCCATTTTACAGGAGCTGTCAATTGCAGCATTAGATTCTTTTTGATTTCATCTGCACTATTCACTGCAGTTGTTGGTACATTTTGATAGATAGGACAACTAGGCGTAGAGAAGGTAGTATTTGCTATTGCAGCAGCTAATTCCTCTCTAGCAGGTTCCATTAATGGTGAGTGGAAAGCACCACCAACAGGAAGCATCAAAGCACGTCTTGCTCCTGCTTCTTTTAATTTTTCACACGCTTCTTCTACTGCCGATATTTCACCGGAAATTACCAATTGACCAGGACAGTTATAATTTGCAGCAACCACAATTCCTGAAATTTCTGCACATACTTTTTCTACCACAGCGTCTTCCAAACCTAAAACGGCAGCCATTGTCGATGGTTTAAGTTCACAGGCCTTCTGCATTGCCAAAGCACGTTGCGACACTAATTTTAATCCGTCTTCAAAACTAAGAGTGTTATTTGCAACAAGAGCAGAAAACTCTCCTAATGAATGACCCGCAACCATATCTGGTTTAAATGCATCACCCATTACTTTACTTAGAATAACAGAATGTAGGAAAATAGCAGGCTGGGTAACCTTGGTCTCTTTTAAACCTTCGGCAGTACCTCTAAACATTACCTCAGTAATCTCAAAGCCCAATATATCGTTTGCCTTAAGAAATAACTCTTTTGCAATAGGATATTTTTCATATAAATCTAATCCCATTCCAACAAATTGAGCACCTTGCCCAGGAAAAACATACGCGTTCATAACTTTTAGTTTTGGTGGCTCAAAAGTACGTATTTTAGATAGATTGTAACAAGCAATTGGTTTTTTTGAGTCAACCTTTACTCCTTAAACCAACCGGAATACATAGTGTAAGCTAATGCAATTCTATTGATTTCCCCAGAACTTAGTTCAGGACTGATATCCTTAATTTTTTTAGCAGGCATACCAGCAAAAATACTCCCAGATGGCACATGTGTCCCTTTGGTGAGAACGGCACCAGCAGCAATAATACTATTACTTTCTACTACACAATCATCCATAATAATACTGCCCATACCTACCAACACATTATCATGTATAGTACAACCATGCACAAGAGCATTATGCCCAATAGAAACATTATTGCCAATTGTGGTAGGAGATTTTAAATATGTACAATGTATTACGGCTCCGTCCTGTACATTTACCTTATCGCCCATTTTTATAAAATGAACATCGCCACGTAATACTGCATTGAACCAGACACTACATTGCTTACCCATGCTTACTTCACCAACAATTGTTGCGTTTTCTGCAATAAAACAATCATCACCAATAACAGGTTCTTTACCTCTAACTGCTTTTATCATTGTAATTCTTTTAATTAAAATAGGATAGAAAATCTTTTTTCTTTGATGCGGAAACCATCACTTCTTTCCCGTTAGACATTACTACACTACCACCTTTACCTTTTCTGTACTTAACTACCTCATTTACGTTTACCAAAAAAGATTTATGTACTCGTGCAAACGGATAGTCGGTTAAAGCATCTTCAAAATACTTTAATGTTTTGCTGACCAGAATTTTCTTATTTAACAAGTAGATTTCGGTATAATTATCATCGGCCTTGCAATATAGTATTTCGGCAATATTCAAAACTTGAAATCCGTCTTGCTGTGGCAATGTCAACTTCCCTTCAACTCCGTTAGATTTTGTACTTAACACCTCTCCCTCTAAACTAGCTTCTTTCTCACGAACACCTTCTACATACTCCACCGCATTTACCAACTCATCTATATTGATAGGTTTCGTCAAATAATAAGCGGCATGATTGTTTAAAGCATCTTTTGCATAATGATCATAAGCTGTAACAAAAACGGTTTCAAAGGTTCTGTTAGGTAATTGATCCAGCAAATCGAACGCATTACCAAAAGGCATCTCTACATCTAAAAACACTAAATCTAATTCGTTTTCACCAATTAAGACCAAGGCTTCTTTAATTGATGAAGCCTCACCTAACAAATTTACACTTGGACAATACTTAGCAATATAATTTCTTAATATCTCTCTACTATTTGCCTCATCTTCTACTAAAATTGCGTTTAAACTCATTTTTCTCTTTTTAAAATGAACAGGACTTTAGTTCCTGAACCATCTGACTGTAAATCTGAAATTTTGATATCTACTTTATCCGTATACATATCGTTTAAAATAGCTACACGTTTTTTAATGATGCCCATTCCTTTAGACTTTTGTTTTCGTTGATTTTGGGTTTTAATCTCGGCAGATTTCTTTCTTCCAATACCATTATCCGTAATAGAAATAATAATTGAATCTGCAGTATTCTCTTTTATAGTGACCAACAGCTCCCCCTTTTCATCCCTATATCGTAACCCGTGCCAAATAGCATTTTCTATATATGGTTGCAATAACATTGGCGGTATTTGAAATTTAGAAACCTGTACATTCTCATCAATAGTTATTTGATAATCAAACTTATCTTCGAATCTAGAATGTTCTAGTTTTATATAAAGTTCTAGCTGTTGCAATTCTTTTTCTAAGGGAATAAAATCTTCTTCAGAATTTTCAAGAACAGAGCGCATCAACTTTGAAAAATCGCTTAGGTATCTATTAGCGCTACGTTCATCACTTTTAGAAATGAAATTATTTACCGAATTCAACGCATTGAAAATAAAGTGCGGATTCATCTGCGACCTCAACGATTTCAACGCCAATAAATTATTTGCCAGTTTTTGTTGTTGATTGCTACGGTAAAAGAAAAAAGCTGCCAGTAAGGTTAATAGGAGCCCGAATATGAGGGAATAAATCACCAATTGCTGCCGCTTATTACTCTCTTTCACCAACTCCTGCTCCGTAAGTGCTAAATCATACTTGCTTTGCGATAATTCTCTTTCTTGCTCTAAACCTGTAAGTCGGTTTTCCGCATTTGCAATTTCACGATTAAATCTGGTTGCTCTAGAAATTTCTTGTTCTTTACGAACATATAGCGAATCTACTAAAGCCACATAACTTTGGTAGGTGTCTAATGCCTTGGTGAAATCGCCTTTTACTTTGTACACTTCAGACAACTTTCGCGTAGCATCTTTTTGAACCAATAAATCATCATCTGAATCTGCCTCAACAATACTTTTCTCTAAAAAAGGTATAGCCTCATTGTACCTGTCTTGAGAGATATATGCGTTTGCAATTTTATAGTTTATACGCTGTGATGTTATGGTATCACCTAATTCTAATTTCTTAACACCTGCGTTGGGCGAATTCAATTTCTTTAATTCTTGAAGACTACTTTTACGCATATTTATCTCTTCATTGAACCTACTTTTTGTATTGTAGAAATCTGCTACCTTTTCTTTTTCTTGTAATGCTCTTTTTGGTGCTGATTGAGTTGCTAATTCCAATGAACTATCATAATAAGCCTCAGCCTCCATGTTTTGGTTTCCCAAGGAGTATGTATCTGCTATTTTAGAATTTAAATCGATCATCTTTGATGTAATCTGATTTTTATCGGCAATTAACAACCCTCTATTATACAAGTCCAGAGCTTCTTGAGTTCTACCATTTCCTTTTTTTGCATCACCTAACAGTTCATATAGCTGTACACTTTGGCGCGATGGCATGGACTTAATCTCCAATAGCGGATTCAATAGCTCTAAGCTTTCATCAAATCTGTTGGTTAAGTTATACGCCCTAGCCAAAAGCAAAGAAGTTGAAATCGTCTTATTATTTTCTAAAGCATCTTCATAATTATCAATAGCTAAATCCAATTGCTTATGATATTGATAGATCTCGCCAAGTTTAGAAAGCGACCTTGCCAGTTCTTTCTTTCGTCCTCGCTTACCTAAAATTGATATAGATTGCGCAACCAAATCTATACTTCTTTCAATATCCTGGGCTTTATACTCTTCCGCTGAATCTAATAACTGCTGATGCTTGACAGATATATCTGGTAATGATTTTGAACGACTACTAATTGGTGAAGATTCAAAATCCTCTACTAAGATTAAAACATCATCATTCTTCTGTACATCGTACCGTAAAGTTTCAATATCATCATGCTCTATGACTAACTGATCACCAATTCTAGTTCTAATTTTAAATTCTCCTAATGCATTAGTAATTACAAAGTCTCCCAAATTATTATAAACGGAAACACCAGATATTGGTTTTCCAGTATTTCTAACTTCTACCCTACCCTCTAAAGTAAATCGTAATGCATCATTTTGCCCCTGGGAATAAAGCGTACTCCATCCCAAAAGAAAATATATTACGATATATATACTATAATTTTTCATCTGCTATTACTACGGTAAACTTAGCTGATTATTGTGGCACTTAAAAATACGAAATACTCAAAACACCTAATATTAAGGAATCATTTCAATGGTTAACAAACTAAGCACAACACTTTACTAAGTGAAACGGACAGTTCGCTCATTATCGTTATTCAGAGAAATACTTTGATTTTAGTTTAGCATTGAATTTAAAACAAAAAATGATGAAAACAATTAAACAACTTGGATCATTCGGCATAGCACTTCTTACTTTAACTACAGTATTTGCATGTAATACTACTGATAAGAAAAAGCCCATTGAATTAATTGCTCAAGCTTCTGAAACTATTGAACCTAAAGAAACGAATACCGTTCAGATAGCTTTGTTATTAGATACTAGCAATAGTATGGACGGACTAATAAACCAAGCAAAATCTCAGCTTTGGGATATTGTAAATGAGTTCAGTTATGCAAAATGCGATAATGACAGCAGACCAAATTTACAAATTGCACTATACCAATATGGTAATGACAACCTTTCTGCAAACGAAGGGTATATTCAGCAAGTATTAGGATTTAGCAGTGATTTAGACGAAATTTCAGAAAAGTTATTTTCTTTGACTACCAATGGCGGCGAAGAGTATTGCGGAAAGGTATTACAGACCTCTTTACACCAATTACCATGGAATAAGAACCCAGATTTACTGCGAATGATTTTCATTGCCGGTAACGAACCCTTTACGCAAGGTAGATACAACTACAGAACTGCATTAGCTAATGCCAATGAAAAAGATGTAGTAGTAAATACCATCTTCTGTGGAAATTATGATTTAGGAATAAATACCGATTGGAAAAATGGTGCTTCATTAACAGGTGGAGAATATATGGCTATTAACCACAACAAAGAAGTTGTACATATTACCACTCCTTATGACGATATCATCATAAAACTAAATTCAAAATTAAATACCACGTACATTTCTTATGGGTCGATGGGTAAATCAAAAATTATCGCACAAGAAGTTCAAGACAGTAATGCATTAGAGATGGAAGAAGCAGTTGCTGTGAAAAGAGCGGTCAGCAAAAGTTCAAGACTTTATAATAATAAAAAGTGGGATTTGGTCGATGCTTACGATGATGCCGAATTTGAAATAAGCTCAGTAGAAAATGATGAATTACCAGAAGAACTACAAGGTAAAAATGAGAAAGAAATAAGAACCTACGTCGAATCAAAAAAGAATGAAAGAGAGGAAATTCAAAAAGAGATACAAGAATACAACACAAAAAGATTAGCTTATATTTCTGAACATCAAAAAGATGAAAATTCAGGAGAGCTTGAAAATGCTATGATTAAAGCAATAAAAAAACAAGCCAAAACAAAAAACTACAGTTGGGAATAATAGAATTTCAGGTCTGCTCAATTACGAGCAGGCCTTTTTAATTTGCTGCAGGACAGTAACAATCGTACTTACGTTCTGTTTGTCCAAAATCATACCCTAAAGTAATTTGATGAAAACCTCCGTTATCAAAACGGTAATCGTTCATTTGGTATGAATAGTTATATGAAACCATAAAGTTTTTGAAGTTAGCTCCAACTATTGGGGTTACCAACTGTAAGCGTTGTTCTCCAAAAGAAGTGCCGTCTTGAAACTGTGCTCCATCAAAACTTCTTCTATATGATAGTCCGCCCCAAATACGCCCAAAATCTACATCCTTGTATACCTTAGCATTGATATCCATACTTTTTTCCTTTGTAAATTCAGTCAGTTGAAAAAGTATAGAAGGCTCAAATTGCCATTCACTTCTACCAAAAACATAACCTGCGGATACTAAAAATCTTCTAATATTATCAATAACCAATTCCTCTGGGTCGTCATTTCTATCTCTGTAATACAAGTTTCTTTTACTTCCTGTCAATGCATTGGTTACTGCAAAATGAGTATAAAACTCTTCATAATTATATGAGACACCTATATCAATATTGGAGTAAGAAGAACTTAATTTTATTCCAGAAACTGCGGGGTCTGGCGTAGCTGACCTAAACTCGGTCTCATCTAAACTACTTTGCAATATGGTTGCGCTTAAACCAAAAGATAATTGATTCAACTGTCTTACATCATCTCCCCCCATTCTTAAATGGTGAGCATATGTTAGTTTCAATCCTGTTTGAGAATGGTAACCGTTAGCATCATTAAATATGATTGCTCCAATACCACTAGGAGAATCTCCCAATCGAAAATGTGCATTTATTGTCTGTAAACTTGGTGCATCATCAACATCAAACCATTGCTTTCTAGCGGTAGCTCTAATCTTGCCTCCCTCACCAATACCGGCCATTGAAGGAAATACTAAATAATAGTTGTCAGATAAATAATCAAAATATACAGGTATACCTTCTTGCGCGTTAGATTTCAATCCAATCATAAGCACGGTAAACAATAGCAGTACGTGGTATTTCATATTGGGGCTTTAAAACTAAAGTTTAGTTTCACTAATATAAAGTTAATAACGGGTTAACCTGAACATTATTATGTAGGTACAAACTAAGAATTCCTTTGTATTTTTGCTTAAAATTTTTGAGAAATGAAAGAGTATTCGATTACGGTAGTTAAGACCAATAACCCAAATATATTAAAGTTCGAGACTAATCATATTTTAGTCCAACGAAAAAATTACGAATTCAAGAATATTGACGATGCTAAAAACTCTCCTCTAGCACAGCAATTATTTCATTTGCCATTTATTAAAACTGTATATATTTCTGGTGATTTCATTGGTTTGGAACGTTATGACATTGTTCAATGGGAAGATGTAAAGGATGAAGTTGCCCAGCAGTTGGTTGAGTATTTAAATGCCGGAGAGCCTATTGTGATAGAAGAAGATATGGATAAACCAGTTCCGGTAACAGTTTATGCCGAGGTTACACCTAACCCTTCTACTATGAAATTTGTAGCAAGCAAAAAAATAGTGGCTTCTGCATTCGAATTCAAAAATATTGATGAAGCTAGAGATTCTAAATTGGCTATGGAGCTATTTCAGTTCCCGTTTGTTAAACAAGTTTTCATTGACGAGAATTACGTCTCTGTATCTAAATTTGAAGTTGCAGAATGGGATGACATTACTATAGAATTACGTGAAGTAATTAGAAATTTCATTGCTGACGGCAAAGAGATTGTTGCGGATAATGCAAAAGCAATTGATGAAGAAGCACAGGTATCAGAAACAATATCTGCTGAAAACACTATAGAACTTGACGAAACATCTCAAGAGATCGTTGATATTTTAGAAGAGTATGTAAAACCTGCTGTTGCTAGTGACGGTGGTAACATTATGTTTAAATCATATGATATTGACAGCAAAACTGTAAATGTAATTTTACAAGGTGCTTGCAGCGGATGTCCTTCTTCAACCTTTACCCTTAAAAATGGTATTGAAACCATGTTAAAGAATATGATGGGCGATAAGGTGAATGAAGTGGTTGCGCTAAACGGTTAATTATTAAATGAATCGAATTAAACATTGCTATTAGTTTTTGTAACTTGTAGAAAATCTAAAAACAATAATTATGGCAGTTTTAAAAGTAATTGAAATATTAGCAAATTCTGATAACGGATGGGAAGACGCAGCGAAAAAAGCAGTTTCTGAAGCATCAAAATCAGTAAAGAATATTAAGTCGGTTTACATCAACGAGCAAAGTGCTACTGTTGAAGACGGTAAAATCAAAAATTATAGAGTGAACGTGAAAATCACTTTCGAAGTGAAATAACAATCATTCAACAGCATTAAAAGCGCCAAAAGGCGCTTTTTTTTGCTTTAAAAATAAAATACATATCATGCCAACCCCACAAAAGCATACAAACAATCTAATTAAAGAAAGTAGTCCGTATTTACTACAGCACGCACATAACCCGGTTAATTGGGAAGCTTGGAACGATGAAGCTTTGCTAAAGGCTAAAAAAGAAAATAAGCTAATTCTTATTAGTATCGGTTACGCAGCTTGCCACTGGTGCCATGTTATGGAACATGAGTGTTTTGAAGATGAAGAAGTAGCCGAAACAATGAACGCTCACTTTATTAACATTAAAGTGGACAGGGAAGAAAGACCGGATATTGACCACATTTATATGGATGCCCTACAAATGATGACCGGTAGTGGAGGCTGGCCTTTAAATATTCTTGCCTTGCCAGACGGTAGACCTTTCTGGGGCGCAACCTTCGTTAAAAAACAAGAATGGATACAAGTATTGAATCAACTTCAACAGCTCTATGTTGATGACCCTAATAAAATTATTGGATATGCCGAAAACATGGCAACCGGACTTAAAGAGATAAATGCCGTAACAACAGGTGAAAACCAAGGTTTAATTCAAGATTCGGAAATTGACGTAATGGTTGCAGATTGGTCAAAATACTTTGACACTTTCTTAGGAGGGTACAAACGGGCACCTAAATTTATGATGCCTACCAACCTTAATTTTTTACAATACTATTCTCATGCAAAACAGGATAATGCAGTAGATGAATATGTAAACACCACTTTAACAAGAATGGCCTGGGGCGGCATATTTGACCATGTGGGTGGTGGGTTCTCTAGATATTCAGTAGACACGAAATGGCATGTTCCCCATTTCGAAAAAATGTTATATGACAATGGTTTATTGATTAGTCTTTACGCAAATGCATATGCTAAGACCAATAACGAGCTCTATAAAAATGTCGTTGAAAAGAGTATCACTTTTCTAGAAGAAGAACTGTTAGACAAAAGCAATGGGTTTTACTCTTCTTTAGATGCTGATAGCTTGACTAGTGATAACAAATTAGTAGAGGGTGCATTTTATGTTTGGCAGGAAGAACAACTCAAAAAACTTTTAAAAGACGATTACCCTATTTTCAGTGAATACTTCAGCATTAATTCTTATGGATATTGGGAAGATGAAAACTACGTACTTATTAGAGATTCAGAAGCATTGGCTATTGCAATGAATCATTCTATTACAAAAGTAGAGTTGCAACAAATCATATCTAAATGCCTGTCTTTATTGAAAGTGGAGAGGGCCAAGAGAAATAAACCAAGATTAGATGATAAAATCCTAACTTCTTGGAATGGCTTGACATTGAAAGGACTCACAGATGCCTACAGATATTTAGAACATGAAAAATATTTGAACCTTGCTATTAACAATGCTAGTTTTATTTTAGAACATATGACCACAGAAGATGGTGGTTTATACCGTAACTTCAAAAATGGAAAAAGTACTATTCATGGTTTCCTAGAAGATTACGCTTCTATAATAGATGCATTCATTGGACTGTATGAAGTTTCATTTGATGAGAAATGGCTTAATCATAGTTTTGAATTAACAAAATATGTCATTGAAAATTTCTCAGATTCTGAAACTGGTTTATTCTTTTTCACATCTAATAATAACGACAATCTTATTAGGAAGACCTTAGAAGTATCAGATAACGTAATTCCGTCTTCCAACTCTATGATGGCTCATAATTTACATAAACTCTCTAAATATTTTCCTGAAGATAATTTTGATGGTCGTTTACATCAAATCATGAAAAGCATGAAAATTGCTATCACTGAAAATCCACAAAATCATGCCAATTGGCTTCATTTGGCACAGCTAATTAGTGAGAATTTCTATGAATTGGTCGTTATCGGTGAAAACTTTGAACTCATATGCGCAAGCCTCATGAAGAACTATATGCCAAACGCTATATTTGCTGCATCAAATACTAAAACTAGCAACTTACCTCTATTAATGAATAGGTATGTAATGAACAAAACGCTAATCTACGTTTGTAATCACGGTAGCTGTCAAATGCCCGTAGAAGAACCAAGCAAAGCTTTAGATCTTGTCTCTCCTATCAATTAACAATTGTTTAGCCTCTTACTTTTTACAGGGTAATTACAATTAGCTAAGTTGCTTGTTTTAAAAAAAACAAATTATGTTAGATAAAATAATGAATCTGCAAGAACATGCAGATAATGCTATAGCTTGGCTTTGGGATGTACTACCTAGTATATTATGGGCGATTTTTCTATTAATTGCCGGCACCTATGTCATACGTTTCATAAATAAAATGATCCGTAAATTTTTCGCAAATAAAGATTACGATTTAGCGTTAGAAACATTCTTACAAAGCTTTATCAGTATTGCTTTAAAAATAATACTCTTCATATTGGTCATTACCCAATTAGGGGTTCAAACAAGTTCTTTAGTTGCCATTTTAGCTTCTGCAGGTTTGGCTATTGGTTTAGCGTTACAAGGCTCCTTAGCTAATTTTGCCGGGGGCGTTCTTATCTTATTATTTAAACCCTTTAAAATAGGAGATTTTATATCTGCTCAGGGTGTGGATGGTACCGTAAAAGAGATTTCGATCTTTACTACCAAAGTGAGCACATTTGGAAACCAAATTGCGATTATACCAAATGGACAACTATCTAATAACACTATTACAAACTATAACGCGCAAGACACTAGAAGAGACAAAATTGATGTAGGTATTGGGTATACTTCTAACATTAAAGAAGCCAAAGAAATTCTTTTAGCCATATGTAATGAACGGGAAACAATTCATAAGACACCCGCACCTGAAGTTTATGTAGGTGAGTTAGGAGATAGTTCGGTTAATCTCACATTACGATTTTGGGCTAATAATGGTGATTTTTGGGCAGCGCATTTTTATGTGATGGAAGAAATAAAATACCGTTTTGATGCTGCCGGAATTGAAATTCCGTTCCCACAACGCGTAGTTACTCAAATGAAAACGGATTAACAGATACAAATTTAAAAAGCCCTTGATTACTCAAGGGCTTTTTTATTATTTAAACTTTTACGATTTTGCTTTCTTGGTTTGGAGCACAAAGTCTTTTAGATAATAAGGCTCAAAATAGGCTACATCTTCAAAATCAGAAGCATTAAACTTTTCCGATGAAATAGAAGCTATTTCTTTAGCAGAAGGCACTACTTCACAATGGTAGGTTATAGATTCTAATGGAAACAATTCTTTTATCTTCTCTGCTCCACTACCTAAAAAGTGAATATGTTTTGCATTGATATATTCTTTAAAAGAATTTTCATCTATTATTTCAGCTTTGGTTTCTCTTATTTCCTTACCATTCTCATCAAAAACCGAAGAATACACCTCCATACGTCTTGCATCTAAAACAGGAATCAGAACCTCATCGTTCTCAATATTTACTTGTGATGCCATACTTTTCAAAGTAGAAACAGATATTAACGGAATACCTAAAGCATAACTAAGCCCTTTTGCCGCTGAAACTCCAATTCGGAGTCCTGTATAAGAACCCGGACCTTTACTGACCGCCACAGCTTCTAAATCTTCCATTTTCAAAGAAGCTTCCTGCATTACCTCTTCAATAAAAATATGTAGTTTCTCTGCATGTGAATAGTTTGCAGAATTCAATTCCCTAATTGCAAGAATCTCGCCGTCTTTAGCAACACAGACCGAACAATTCGTTGATGAAGTTTCTAGATTTAATAGTATGCCCATACTGCAAAGGTATTACATACTATAAAATGAAAAAGCCTGTATACATTAAAATGTTACAGGCTCATCAATTATAGTTTTGTTTATTCTATTCTAACGAAATAGGAATACCAAAATAGAATTCTAATATTTTTAATCTGAATATGTAATCGTATTTTGTTCTAATAACATCTGCTTCTGCATTATCTACTCTAGACTGTGCCTGACTAAAATCGAACGAATTCATAAGCCCAACATCAAAACGTTCTTTAGAGTATTGATATGCAAGACTTCTAGCTTCCAAAGTTTTCTGAGCAGCTTCATAAGCCTTGTAAAAGCTAGTAACATCTACATATGCCTGGTTCACATCTGTCTCCAACTGTAGTCTTGTTCTTTCAAGTTCAACTCTAGATATATCCACACTAATCTGGGATCTCTTTATATTGTTTCTAACACTCCAACCATTAAAAATAGGAATACTCATTTGAGCACCATAAGAAATACCATCATTGATATATAGTTGATCTTTAAAAGGAATTGCCTCACCTGTAAAAGGATCGTTATTTTGATCAGAATATCTTGTATTATAATTGATAAATGCACCAACGCTAGGGTATTTAGCGCCTTTTGCAATCTCCAAATCTTTTTCCGCTAATTCTACACCAGATAAAGCGAACTTAATATCATTTCTAAACGTCAATGCTTTTTCAAAAATCACTTTCGCAGAGTTGTCCAATATATCAGATGGTGGAATATCGAACTCTTCTTCTGCAATATCAAAGTTTTCGTAATCAGTTATCCCAAGCATCTGCGCTAGATTTATTCTTGAAATTAAAATCAAACTACGAGAATTTATAATTTGTTGTTCTTGACCTGCCGCAGTCGCTTCCAACTCTAACAAATCGCCACGAGCAACAACACCAGACTCAACCAATTCTTTGGTTCTATTCAGGTCTTGTTCAGTAACTGCTAATTGAGCTTTAAACACTTTTAATGATTCCTTATTAGATAAGACTTGCAAATAAGCATTAGCAACATTTAACCTGATATCATCTTTTATATCATCCAAACGATATTGATTTGCTATACCACTCAATTTTGCCCTTTCGATACGATTATAATTTCTGAGACCATCAAACAAAGTAACCGATGAAGTTAAATCGCCTTGCGCTGAAAAAATAGTAGCAGATACCAAATTATTGGTAGTTGGATCTAAAGCAAGACCTGTATTTGCAGAGGCCTGCAAAGTTCCATTTAAATTTGGCAATAATGCGCCAAGAGCGTCAGATTGATCAATTTTAGCGTTCTCTAAATCTAATTCATATTGCTCCACCGTTAGATTGTTTTCTACAGCATAGTAGACACACTCTTCTAAAGTCCATTTCTTTTGCTGCGCCATACCCATTACAACAGAACATAATAGTAGTAATCCCGTGATTTTTACTTTCATTTTATTCTTTTTTAAACCAACCTATACATAGGTTGCTCGATTCGTTTTTTGATTTGATTGATTATTTTTAATCCTCGTTCGGACCATTGTCTTCACTCTTAGCTTCTAACTTGTTCCAAATTTTTATTTTAGAATCTTCATCGATACCAGAAACAATTTCTACGTCGATACCATCACTTACACCAAGCTCAAGTTCTCTTTTTTCAAATTCATTATCACCTGTCTCTACCTCAACGTATGGCTTATTGGTTTCTTTATCAAACTGCAACAATGCTTCTTTAATAGAAAGCACATCTTTCTTTTCTTCTAAGACAATTGCTGCGTTTGCGCTATAACCAGCTCTAATATTTGTACTATCAGACACTACCAAATCACCTTCTATCTTAAACTGAACGGCACCTTCTTCTTCCACTCCTTTAGGAGCAATGAACTTTAATTTGGCATTGAATTTTTCATCTTGTAAGGCACCCATGCTAATTTCTAATGGCATTCCTACTTTAAGTTTCCCCACTTCAGCTTCATCAACTTCACCTTCAAAAATCATTTTAGACATATCTGCAATAAATGCAATCGTAGTACCGTCATTGAAATTATTACTTTCAATAACCTGATCACCTACCTCTACTGGGATTTCTAATAAAGTACCAGTTACCGTAGCCCTAATATTGGTATTTGCACTAGATGAGCCACCTGCCGAACCTACTCTAATTATCTGATAGTCTGCCTGAGCATTTTGCAATTCTTGCGTAGCCTGATCAAAACGTAATTGTAACGCATTGAAATCTTGACTAGAAATCACCCCTTTATCAAATAGCGTTTTATTCCGGTCGTATTCGATCTTTGTATTACTTAAAGAAATTTTGGCATTGTTTACTCTACCACGAGCTTGATTTAAAGACTGTTCATTAGGTACTACTTTTATCGTAGCAATTAGATCACCCGCTTTAACTTGAACACCTTCTTCTAAATATACTTTTTGAATGATACCAGAAATTTGAGGTTTGATCTCAATTTCATCTTGTGGTATTACCTTACCGGTAACAACAACCTTGTTGGTAATATCTCTTTTTTCAACGGTCTCCGTTTCATATGTTTTTAAAGGAGTGCTGTTCTTTTTCATGAAATAGACTACTGCAGCCAGTATTCCAAAAACTACTAATCCTATTAATACGTACTTTACATACTTGTTCATGCTCAACTATTTGATTGTTATTTATTCTTTTGTTGTTTGGTCTGTTACTCTTCTCTTAAGGCGTCTATTGGTTTTATTCTAATGGCTCTATTCGCAGGTATCAACCCTATTAAAACACTAAGACCTACCATTAAAATAAAGGAACCTAAAAATTGTGGTATGCTGATCATAAGGTTATAAAAGGGTACATCACTATTCTCGCCTATCATATTATTCGCAATCGCTAGAAACCCTATTGCGATTGCAAAACCGACAAAACCCGCAAATACCGTAATTACTATAGACTCCAGTACAATTTGTCTTTTCACTACTTTAGGGGTTGCACCCAAGGCGCGTCTAATACCTATTTCTTTTGTACGCTCTTTTACGGTAATTAAAAGAATATTACTAATTGCAATGACACCTGCCAGTAAGGTCAAAATTCCTACGAAGAAAGAGACGCCTTGTAAAACCCCTGTAAATGCCGATACATTGTTAAACACTTCAGACATGTCGAAACTACCAATGGCGCGTTCGTCTGTTGGGTTGATATCATATTTATTCTTCAACAAACGTTTTATCTGACTTTCCACTACAGGTACTTTGGTATCTGACTGGACCGAGATTGCCATCCATCCCATTCTATCTCCAGAACCAAATGCTTTTTGGAATGTTGAAAACGGTATATACACTGAATTCTCTCCGTCAATATTTATGTTTTGATTTGGCTTATAAATACCTACGATATTAAAGAACACTCCGTTAATACGAACATCTTCCCCTATAGCATTTTCGCCTTTTTCAAATAGAAGTTTATACGTTTCTTCTCCAATAACACACACCTTTTTAGACTCGGTCATGTCATTTTCATTCAGAAATCTACCTTCTACTAGCTTCTTCTTCATGATTTCATCCACATTAGGATAATCACCATAAACTGCCGAACCACTAGTCAAACCATTTCTATATACAGTAACCACGCCCCTATGACTACCAAGTTCTATTCTTGGAGCAAGAACTTCTATTTCTGGAATCTGTTCTTTTAAAATGGTAGCATCTTCCAATTTAAATTGAATTCTACGTCCTCTTTCAAATCCTTTATAAGGCTCTGATGTACTTTGACTCCAAACAAATAGACTGTTAGATGCGGTACCTGCAAATATTTTTTGAAAACCATTGCTCATTCCGTTTGCACCACCTAAAAGCAATACAAGAATTATCATAGCGATAATAACCCCTAACATGGTTAAGAATGTGCGAAACAAGTTCTTACCTAATGTGGCAAAAATCTCTGACCATAAATCTCTATCAAATATCCACATATTATTTATCGCTTAATGCTACAATTGGTTTTACTCTTGCCGCTTTCATTGCAGGAATCAATCCTGCTAAAACTCCTGCAACAATCAATATTATAGTTGCGGTCACAACCATTGACATACTGACGGACGGATTGGCAAATGCACCTGTTTTAATACTTGGACCAATGGCCGCCAATAATCCCGTTGCAATTCCTAATCCTATAAATCCGGATAAGGCCGTTATAAAAACAGATTCGAACAACACTAATTTTATGATTGACCACGGCTCAGCACCCAAGGCTTTACGTACACCAATTTCTTTTGTACGCTCTTTAATGATAAACACCATAATATTACCGATACCTACAATACCAGATAGTAATATTAGCAGTCCCACTATAATTACCGCAATATCCAAACCACCTGTAAAGTTGCTGATGTCTTCAAAAACCTCAGCGTAGTTAAAGATTCTAATTCCCGATTGATCCTTGGGAGCAATTTTAAAACGTCTTCTAAAAACATTTTCTAATCTATCTGAAAAAGCAAGTGCTTCGGTTAAATCGTAATTAGGATTATAGGTTAAAGCAATCTGGTCAATATGATCCGTTTGACCATACATTTTTTGATAGGTAGTGGTAGGTGCGTAAATGTTTCGCTCTGCATTATCATCACCATCATCGGTAAACGTTCCAATGACCCTAAAAGGTAGCCCGTTAAACTCAACGAACTTGCCAATAGCATCTTCGTTCTTGAATAAATCTTCCTCTACTTTTCTGCCGATAACAGCAACTTTAGAAGCATTCATTAAATCGTTGGTATTGATGAACCTACCCTTATTTACAATGGTCTTTTCAATAGCCTGGTGATCCGGATGAACAGCCTGTATATTGTAACTACCCGTTTCGCTCTTATAACGTGCCGATGTATTTTGATAAACCCTAGGACTTATATATTCCACATCATTAGGAAAACTTCTTTTAATGTATTCAACATCGTCGTTTGTCATTTGAATTCTGCGCCCAGCTTCAAATCCGCCATAAGCCAGAGAAGTTGTACCTGTTCTAACAAAAATGGAGTTGGTAGCGTCATCACTAAATTGAAGCGTGAATCCGTTTTGCATTCCCTTTACAGATGCCAAAAGCAATACCAAAATGAAAATACCCCAACCTACCGAAAACCCGGTAAGGAAAGTTCTAAGCTTATTGTTGCTTATACTATGGTATATTTCTTGCCAAATGTCTCTATCAAACATATTGCTCGGCTCTTACTTGTTCTATTTTCTTGTCCTCTATGATAACCCCATCCTTCAAATGCACTATACGCTTACACATATCTGCAATATCTGGCTCATGAGTAACGATTAATATGGTATTCCCAGCATCGTTAATTTTCTGTATCAAGTCCATCACCTCGTAAGATGTTTTACTATCCAATGCTCCTGTAGGCTCATCGGCAAGCAATACCTTAGGTTCAGCAGCTAAAGCTCTTGCAATTGCAACACGTTGTTTTTGACCACCAGAAAGTTCACTAGGTAAATGACCGGCCCATTCTTTAAGACCAACTTGTTCCAAATATTTTAAAGCTTTTTCTTGACGTTCTTTTCTTGGTACTTTTTGATAGTATAACGGTAAGGCTACGTTCTCTGCTGCGCTCTTATAATTGATAAGATTGAACGATTGAAAAACAAAACCTAAAAACTTGTTTCTATATCTAGCAGCTTTAGTTTCGTTTAAATCCTTTATAGGAACATTATCTAATATATATTCTCCGGAATCAGAGCTATCCAACATTCCTAATATATTCAATAAGGTAGATTTACCAGAACCAGAAGAACCCATGATAGCTACTAGCTCACCTTCTTCAACATTAAAATTTATTCCTTTAAGAACGTGAAGTGAATTCTTGCCCATTTTATAGGACTTGTGAAGATCTTTAATTTGAATCATGTTGGTTGTTGTTTTGAACAATTTTACACTGTCTATTCATTAGACTATGTTGTGTAATATTTGTTACATCAATTGAATTATTTTTTTTGAATTTTAGTTTTCAGCGAGCTCATCTGGCACTACCTCGTTCCAAACCTTTATTTTTTCTCCTTCTTCTATACCAGAATTGATCTGTACATGAATACCATCACTAATACCCAACTCAATATCTCTTCTTTCAAATTCTTGATCGCCCGTAGCGATTTCCACGAAAGGTTTTTTTGTTTTATCATCAAACTGAACCAAAGCTTCTTTTACTGCTAAAACGCTATCAGCACGCGCTAAAATAATAGAGGCATTAGCACTTAAGCCTGCTCTAATGAATACGGAATCTTGTTTTTTAAGTGTACCTTTTATTTCGAATTGAATAGCGCCATTCTCTTCATTTCCTTTCGGAGCTATATAATCCAATACGGCATCGAATACTTTATCTTCTATGGCACCAACGGTAATTTCTAACGGAAGGTTCTCCTTAATTTTCCCCACCTCAGATTCATCTACCTTACCTTCAAAAATCATTTTGTCCACATCTGCAATAGCTGCTATGGTAGTACCTTCATTAAAGTTATTACTTTCAATTACTTGGTTACCTACTTCTACAGGCACTTCTAGTACCATACCACTAACAGTTGCCCTTATTTGTGTATTTGCAGCATTCCCAAAACCAGAAGTTGTACCCGTTTTTACAATGTCATACCTTTTATTGGCGGCTGCGTAAGATTGCTTAGACTGGTCATAACTCAACTGAGCACGCTCTAAGTCTACCTTAGAAATCACCCCTTTGGCAAACAATCCTTTTTGACGATCAAGGTTTCTTAATTGATCATCTAAATTGATTTTAGCTTCATTGATATTGTTTCTAGCATCGTTCAATGAACTTAAATTTGGCACTACTTTAATGGTACATAATAAATCGCCAGATTTTACATAATCGCCACCCTCAACGAAAATCTTCTCTATTACACCTGATATATTCGGCTTAATAAGCACTTCTTCTAACGGAAGAATACTACCCGTAGCCATTGTCTTTTTTATTATGGTCTGCTTAGAAGGTTCTTCTGTTTGATACACTACGGGATCTTCTGCATTTTTAGAATACAAATAGAACATAGAGCCACCAAAGGCTAGTACGATAATTAGCAGGATTACAATTGTTGTTGACTTTTTCATTTTTTGATTGGTTATATTTTGATGATAATTTTATTCTGTTCTCAAAGCTTCAATTGGCCTTATTTTAATAGCACTTTGTGCAGGTATGAAACCGGCTAATAATCCGGAAAATATTAAAATGACCAGTGCACTGACCACCACACCTAAACTTACACTTGGGTTCACAAACATATCTACCGGACCTACGGAATCAAGAACCGCATTAACGCCATATATAAATGCAGCACCGAAAACGATACCGATCATACCAGATATGATCGTTAGGAAAATAGACTCCATTAAAATTTGTTTTTTAATAGACCAAGGAGCTTCGCCCAGAGCCCTACGAATCCCAATTTCTTTGGTTCGTTCTTTAATTACAATGAGCATAATATTACTTACCCCAATAATTCCGGATAATAGAACCAATACCCCTACAAAGTAAGCTACCCAGCGTAATGCGCCGAACAAACTTTCTACTCTATTGAACTGTTCATACAAGTCAAAATACCCGACGGCACGTTTATCATCTGGGTGAATTTTTCTTTTCTCTTTGACCACACCTACTATCTTCTCTTTCAAATTAGATATGGAACTACCGTCATGAGCGGTAATAGCCATCCACCCAACATCATTGCCCATATTAAAAGCTTGCGAGAATGCCGTGAAAGGAACATAAATTTCTTTCTGACCTTCTTCACCACCGCCATCATCTTTCTTTTGATAGGTACCCACTACCATGAAATTGACTCCTTGAATTTTAATATACGTCCCCAATACTGTTTCACCTTGGTCATAAAGTTCATTTCTTACACCAACACCAATGACGGCCACCTTCCGTTTATCTTGAATATCGTTGTGGTTCACAAACCTACCAGATGTTATGGTCATAGGTTCTTGCCTTATTATTTCAGGATAGTCACCATAGACATTGAATGCACCTGTTTTCAAACCTCGCACTACATTATTACCACTGCCAAAACCGCCTAATTGGTTACGGGGAGAAATAAACCTTAAGTTGGGAACATTATCATTTATAGCCTGTACATCTTCAATTTTAAAACTAAAGCGTCTTCCTTTTGGCAGTCCTTTATATGACATGGTGGTATTACGAGACCACATGAACATTGTATTGGTAGCTATATCGCCAAAATCGGCACGAATACCATTTTCTAATCCTTTGCCTGCAGCAAGTAGTATAATCAAAATGAATATACCCCAACCCACGCCAAAAGAAGTAGCCAATGTTCTAAACACATTGCTAGACAATACCTCTAAGATCTCTTTCCACCGGTCTCTATTGAACATGGTTACATCTTAATTATTTAAACTTTTCATTTTTGAACTACTCATCTCTCAATGCTTCTATAACATGAATTTTAGCTGCTCTCCATGCAGGGAAAAATCCCGCTATCGCTCCTGCAAAAATTAGTACAAATACAGTGGTTAAGGCAACATTGAAGTTCACTGAGGGATTTAGTACATAATCTACCTCTATATGCGGCCCCACAATTTCCAAGAGACCCATGCTTAAAATAAGCCCCGTAAAACCTGCAATTGCAGTAATAAAAATTGCTTCGTGCAAAATCATCCCAACAATTGACCATGGCTTGGCACCAAGAGCTTTTCGAATTCCAATTTCTCTTGTACGCTCTTTAACTACAATCAACATGATATTACTAACACCTACAATACCAGCGATGATAGTACACACACCTACAAACCAAAAGAAGAATTTAATACCACCCATTAATGCATAAAAGCGCTTAGCCTCTTCCATAGGGTTATATACTTGTATTGCGCTTGTATCTTCTGGAGCGACGGTATGTGCTTTTTGTAAATACGATTTTAATTCGTTTTTAAATTTGATGGATTGTGCAACGGCAGTTTCGAAATCATCTACCGGAGGCAAAGTATAGGAAAGGTTATTTAAACGATCTGCTCCATTAAAGACCTGTTGCGCGGTACTTACAGGAATATAAATACGGTCTTCTTCTCGTTCACCCCCAATATCACCGTATACCCCAACAATTTTAAACGGGATACCTGAAAGGTCTAAAAACGCTCCTATAGGGCTTTCTAATTCTGAAAATACTTCTCGATTAATCTTATTACTGATGATGGCAACTTTAGCCTTAGAAACTCCATCTTGTTGATTAAGGAATCTACCTAAGGTCATATACTCATTTTCGATAAATTGAAATTGATCAGAAACACCCTGTACATTATAAGCTAAAGACTCGCTACCATAGTTTACAAAAACATCTCTTACAAATAACCTTGGCGATTTATTCTCAATTTGGTCATCAAACAAAGCACCTGCCATGTCATAGTTCTCGTTTCGGAACTGTATCGGTCTACCAGGGTTCATACCCTTATAACCAATAGTGGTTACTCCTGGCCAGACCCAAACACTTGTAGCAGCATCTTGTTCAAATTCTTTGGCTATACCATTTTGCATGCCTTGACCAAAACCCAATAAAATAACTAGAATGAATATTCCTGAAGCAACGGAAAGTCCTGTGAGAAAAGTGCGTAACTTATTCTTGCGAATAGTATCGAAAATTTCTTGCCAACGTTCTAAGTCGAACATAAGATGGATTGATTAGTTTGATTGATTGATGAGCGTGATACAACTATCACACAATCATAAGACTAACCAAATGGAAGATTGTTACACTTTTTGTGTAAAAAAATATAAAAAAGGCTTAAGACCTCATTTTTCTGTAGATAAAATAGAAAAGACCAGCCACTAAAACATACGGTACAGCCATTAGATAAACAATACCGTTATTTATACCTTCAGCTGCTTTACCAGAAGATTCACTTTCTAAAACCGCTCTACACATAGCACATTGCGCCTCGGCATCTATAGGAATCAACAAAAGCGTTACCACTACCAATAAGAAGATTTGTTTAGTACGCATAGTAAGGAGATATCATTAAATAAACTACTACACCGGTAACAGCAACATACAACCAAACCGGAAATGTATATTTTGCCAATGCCCTGTGCTCTTCAAATTTTTTTAAATATGCCTTGGCATATGTTCTTAAAACCAATGGTATTAAAGCAATAGACAGTACAATGTGGGTAATCAATATAAAATAATACACATATTTAATTGCACCTTCGCCACCATAACTGGTAGAATCAGATGTCATATGATATGCTATATACATAACTAAAAACAATAAAGACAATACAATATTGATAGTCATTAAATTTTTATGCAAATTTTCATTTCCATTTTTAATAGCCCATACTGCAACCAACAATAAAACAGCAGTTAGTCCATTAATAGTAGCATAGATAGGAGGCAAAAAAGAAAGCGGTTCAACATTAGGCAATTTGACACCGAAAAGAATAGCTACCACTATTGGTATAACTACTGAAACAATCGCTATTAACCTATTAAACTTTTTCTCGTTCTCAACGCTCCCCTGCATATTCTTATTCTTCTAACAATTTTTGGATATCAACTTTAAGAATACCGATTTCTTCGGTTTCGCCTTGATCGTTAACTCCTCTTTCTTCTAAAATAGCACCTCTATAGTAAACTATAGGGTTACCAAACTCATCTATTCGTGATCTTAAAAACCCGTCTTTATCTACTAAAGCAAAGAGACCCGAGTGCTCAAAGCCTCCTGGAACATCAGGCATTTCGGCAGCAAAAATATTAAATCCAGAGTTTGCCAATTGATAAATACCATCATGATCACCCGTCATTAGATTCCAATTTGCACCATTAATACCATACTTCTCCACATAAGCTCTTAAAACCTGTGGTGTATCAAAATCCGGAGTAATGCTAAAAGACGCTACAGCAAAGTCGTTAGCATCCTTAAAATGATCTTGAACATCTACTAGGTTAGTTGTCATTACAGGGCAAATACTTGGGCATCTAGTAAAAAAGAAATCTACCACATACACTTTACCCAGATAATCTTTATCTGAAACTAGAACACTGTCTTGATTTATAAATTCAAAAGAAGGCACTCTACGTCTTTTACCATCTAACAAGATATAACCTAACTTTTCTTCACTAGTATCTTTATTATCTGAATTTAGACGGTCATTTTCAACGACAGAACCAGAAGATAATCTATCAACTATTCTTGGTATTACAATAATTCCAAAAATCAGAACAATTAACGAAACCCAAACGTATGTATATTTTTTATTCATTACTTATCGTTCTGCATTATTCTTCTTTAAGGCAAGACGGTATTCCGCCAAAATGATTTTCACATCATCTACCATCTTATTATTCAAATCTGAAACCAATGTAGAATTGAAACCGTATTTGGTGCCATCATCTTCATCATCAGACCTACCTCTTAAAGTTAAATCCTTGTCAATAATAAATACATACGGAGTACTGTTTTTGGCATCCAATTCAATATCCGTCTTAAGGCTATTAAAAAGATTCTTGATTTCTTCATCACTGGCGTATACAAATTTCCATTTGTCATTATCAGCTAAAGTTGCCAACTCTTTTTTTAGCGCATCAACTTCATCATTAGTATCATCAGCTACCACCATTACAAATTGAAAGTCCGTAAACTCGTAAAAGCGCTTGTATATTTTTTGATTCAAGTTAAAGGCATTTCCCTTTCTACCTTCTACATCAGAACCCAAAAAGCCCAATACTGTAATTTTATCTTTAAATTGGGTTTGATCGGAGAAATGAAGTTCCTCTACATTTTTAGTTAGCTGAGATAATTTACCAAAATTGGTAACCCCAGAAGCAAAGAATAAATAGGCCACTATTGGTAGCACAAACAAGACAACAAGAACAAAAGTCTTTTTCATAAATAAGGAAGACCGTTTATTGAAACCTCTTAAGAAGTTTCAACAGTTATAGTCGTTAAATTACAAACTATACAAAAATAAAAAAGACGGCTATAAAACCGTCTTTTAATACTGTTAATTATAACTTAGAAGTTCCAGCTTACAAAGCCATCTTTATATACATTATAGATATAATCAGCTTCTACTAGAAGTATAAATGTCAAATAAATAACCAAGAATATTGGTGTCCAAACTATAGCTCTTCTCAATGCAGACTTCTCATCACGCAAGTGCATAAAGTCCCATGCAATATAATATGCTTTAACTAAGGTCAAAATAATGAAGATCCAGTTAATCAACTTCATTCCCAATACATAAGTATCAGTCAAAGATGCTGGCTTAATAATACCCAATACTACTTCAACAGCAGTAATTAAGGTTAAAAAAGCTAATACTCCCCAGATTTTCTGTGTGTTAGATTTGAACTTTACAAGTCCTCTAAAAATTTCTAATTTATGTCCGTCTGCCATTTTACTTTAATCTAAAATTCTTTATACAGTAATGCTGTTTATTTCTATAAGGATTATACTAGGTAGAAGAATGTAAATACGAATACCCAAACTAAATCTACAAAGTGCCAGTATAAACCAACTTTCTCTACCATTTCATAATGCCCTCTTTTCTCGTAAGTACCTAGAATAACATTAAAGAAAATGATAATGTTTATTACAACACCTGAGAATACGTGGAAACCGTGAAAACCTGTGATAAAGAAAAAGAAGTCAGCAAAAAGTCTACTTCCATATTCATTATGAATCAAATTAGCACCTTCTACAACTTGCGTTGCTTCTGCCAATTTAGCTAATGAAGCTTTTCTATCTAGTAGTGTCTTTTCCCCTTCTTCATTAATTACTTCCGTTCTAATCAAAATATTAGAATCAGCTTTAAAACCTGCAACCACTTCTTCTAAAGAAACGCTGGTCAACGCCGGTTCTTGGAAAAACCAAATTCCGTTTTTTCTTTCATGCACAATTCTATCTCCAGGTATAGAAGCAGCGAAATCAGATAACGATGCTCTTTCACCAGTATCAGCTTTTACAAATTGTAGAATTCTACCACCTTTAGTTTCTAAAGCACCAAAGTCACCTTTAATAAAGGTACCCCATTCCCATGCTTGAGAACCTACGAATATTATACCACCGATTACCGTAGCGAACATATACCATGTCACTGCGTTCTTTTTCATTTTATGACCGGCGTCTACTGCCAATACCATTGTAACAGATGACATAATAAGAATAAAGGTCATAAAGGCAACATATATCATGGGATAATTACCATGAAATAAAGGAACGTGTGTAAACACCTCGTCCGCTATTGGCCATGTTTCAATAAATTTAAATCTTGAAAAGCCGTATGCTGCTAAAAATCCAGAGAAAGTTAACGCATCCGATACAAGGAAAAACCACATCATCATTTTTCCATAGCTTGCTCCTAAAGGCTGATTGCCACCACCCCATACGCTTGTTTCCGTTCCCGTAGTCACCGTAGAATTCATATACTATTTATCGTTTTAATAAAACTTTAGCAAATTTACATTTTTTTGAACTATTTAAAAACGCAATTTGACCCAAAACTAACTTTGATTCGTTTTTTTATTTTACAAAGAACATAAATAACACCAAATAGACCCATAATAAATCTAAGAAATGCCAAAATGTTGCCCCTAAGGTAACACCTAAATAGTTCTCTTTACTATATTTTCCTTTGTTTTGATTGTACAAGACCACCAATAAAGAAATCATACCTGCCACAACGTGCACCACATGCACCATTGCTATTAAAAAAATGTATGATACTTTAATGCTACTTGTAGGTCCAGTAAAGTAATACCCTTCTGCAACCATCTGAGAAAAACCAGAAAATTGTAGAAAGATAAATAGAACTCCTAAACCTAACGTAATCCATAACCATTTAGTACTGCTAGCATTTTCTCCATCTTTTATAGCATTTTTTGCCAGCATATAACTAATACTACTTATAATGATGACAATGGTACTATACAGAAAAGAATCTGGCAACGCTACATCACTAGACCAATCTTCTCTAGAACTACTTACAATATAAGCACTTGTCCACCCTGCAAAACCCATTAACAAACTAATGATCCCAAACCATAGCATCATCTTTTTGGCTCTAGCATTTTTCTCTACCTCCGTTCCTTGTGTTAAATCCATAATTAAGCTAAAAATTTATCTATTACATATACTATTTGCATCAGTGTTATGTAACTAACACTTGCCAACATTAATTTTCTTGCGGAAACATTATCTCTCTTTCTATACAACTGAAAAGCGAATCCTAACATTACCGCTCCCATTAAAAAGATAATTACGGCTGATACAACAGATAATTGCAATCTACCCGTAATTCCAAATACCGGAATAATAGAAACTGCCATCATCCAAATGGTATACATTATTATTTGTAGCACTGTTGCCGCATCTTTCTTTCCTGTTGGTAGCATTTTAAACCCACCACTTCTATAATCATCATCCAACATCCACCCTAATGCCCAAAAATGTGGAAACTGCCAGAAAAACTGAATCATAAATAAAGTACCCGGTTCTATTCCAAAATCATCTGTAGCGGCTACCCAACCCAGCATAAAGGGGATTGCTCCAGGTATTGCGCCTACAAATACAGCAAGCGGCGTAATTGTTTTTAAAGGAGTATAAACACTGGTATATAGAAATATGGAAATTGCCCCAAACATTGCCGTTTTAGGGTTTAAAAGATACAAAGACAATACACCAAGCAATGTTAACACAATAGCAAGGCTCATAGCTGTATTTACCGTCATACGACCGGCAGGAATAGGCCTATTCTTAGTACGCTTCATTAAAACGTCCAAATCTTTCTCAATAACTTGATTGTAAGCATTACTGGCACCCACCATACAATAACCCCCAAATGCCAATAATAACACTTGCACCCATTGTATCTCGTACGCACCAAGAAAGTAACCTGCAATAGAAGAAAAAACGACACTAACAGCTAATCTAGCTTTGGTAATCTCCTTAAAATCGGCAAAAAGCAATGCAAAAGCACTTTCTTTTTCCGAACCAACTGCCATTTTCATATTTTTTAATAGGTCTGCAAAGATAACGCCCCTACTATATTTCTGCAACCTTAAACCTTTATTTCTAGTATATTTGAAAGCTAACGAGTTAACACTTTAACACTTAAAAATGAAACATTTAAACTTACTTATTTTACTATTTCTAATTCACTCCATTTGCCGGAGCCAGGAGAAAGAAGTTATTATCAAGGTTGACACGCTAACTAGTGAAGTATATATGCTTACTGGACAAGGAGGAAATATTGGTCTATATGTCAATGCAACCAATTCTTTTATGATAGATGATCAATTTGCACGCTTAAGCCCAAAAATTAAACTGGCTGTATCTAGTATTACGGACAAACCGTTAAAGTATTTAATAAATACACACATGCATGGCGATCACACTGGTGGTAATGCAGAATTCAATTCCGAATCGACCATCCTAATAGCTCAAAATAATGTTAGAACGAGTCTTGAGAAAAAGCTAGAAGAGAAACCTGAATTGGGTAAAGATATTTTACCCGAAATTACTTTTTCAGAAGAATTACAATTGTTTGAAAACGATGAAACCATAATGGCTTTTCATGTACACAATGCCCATACAGATAGCGATGCCATGATTTATTTTATGAAAAACAATGTACTACACATGGGTGATACCTATTTTTCTGAGCGTTATCCTTATATGGACTTAAAGAATGGCGGTAGTGTTGAAGGTTATATATCCGCTATAGAAAAAGCGATAATGGTCATTGATGACAATACTATAATTATACCAGGCCACGGAAGACCTTCTAACAAACAAAAACTTATTGATTACCTTGATATGATAGAAACTATTAAAGAGAATATTCTTAAAGCTATAGGATCTGGAGACACTCTAGAACAAGTAGAAAAAAATTCATCTATCTCTTCTAAATACGATGATGACTTTGGAACTGGATTTATAAGTCCGGAACGAATGAGAACTATTTTCTATACCAGTTTAAAAAAATAGATTTTTTAGAAAAAGTAAACGTAAAAAAAAATCCCGAGCAATTAGCTCGGGATTTTTTTTATGATTAAAACAGTAAATAAATACTATTGTAATTTAAAGTTAATTGGAATACTAAAAGGAACACGTACTGCTCTACCTCTTTGCTTACCAGGAGTCATTTTCGGTAATTTACCGATAATTCTCGCAGCTTCTTTTTCTAGGTTTTTATCTGGACCACGCATTCTAACGTTACCGATACTACCATCTTTCTGAATTACGAACATTACACTAACCCTACCTTGAACACCCATTTCTTGAGCAATTTCCGGGTAACGGAAGTTTTTACCAATATGCTTTTGAATCATTTTGTTGAAACAAGCTCTTTTATCGCTTTCATTTTCACAACCTGGGAAAACAGGCACATCTTCAATAACTGCGAAAGGTACATCAACGTCTTCTTCGATTTCATCAACAACAACATCTTCAACCTCAACGATTTCTTCTTCTTGACTAGTTTCAGTAGACTCGATTACAGTTTCCTCAACCTCTTCTTCATCTTCTACAACTTCAATAATTTCCGGTGCAGCTGGTGGCGGTGGCGGTGGTGGAGTCTTGATCTGTTCTGTCATTGGAACTTCTTCATCTAAAAGATCATCCACATTCATAGAAATATCATAATCATTCACCTCATCATACGTTTTCCACTCAAATGCTACATAAGTAAATAGCATTACTGCAAACAAACCGATAACGAAATAAAGACTGCTGTTCTTTGTTAAATCCGCTTTTGGATTCTTTTTAGGTTCCATATATTTTCAATTTAGTGATTGCTAATTTAACTAATTAATCCATAAATATGCAACTAAAATTTTCATTTTAACGAGGGCACCCGAAAAAACAGAAATCTTACGGCTAACATTCCTACAATAGCTCCAGTAGAATTTGCAAGTGCATCTAGCGGATCTCCGTGTCTATCAGCAGTAGCTACATGCTGTATTACTTCAATAATTATGCCGTACAGCACAGCGAATAAAACAATGTACCACAATAACTTAGACTTGCCTATAACTTGTTCTTTACTTTTAGGTATTGCCAAATAACCCAACACCACCATAACGGAATAGAACGTAAAATGAACGGCCTTATCCATATGCGGAATATTGAACCTTGAGGTACCAATTCCTGAAAAAGAAAATAAGCTGGAAAATGTTACAAACATCATCCAGCTTATGAAAAGTACTTTATAAATAGTGTTTTTAACCACCTATTATCTCTTTATATGCAGCATCGCTCAACAAATCTTCCAATTGGCTAGCATCGCTAAACTTAATTTTCACCATCCAACCATCACCGTAAGGATCAGAATTTACTTTTTCCGGCTCATCTTCTAACGCTTCGTTGAATTCTACAATTTCACCAGATAAAGGAGAAAATAAATCAGAAACAGTTTTTACAGCTTCAACCGTACCAAAGATTGCTTCGCGATCTAAAGTCTCATCAAGAGTGTCTACTTCAACATAAACAATATCACCTAATTCACCTTGAGCGAAATCTGTAATACCTACAATGGCAACATCACCTTCTATCTTTACCCACTCGTGATCTTTCGTATATTTTAATTCAGCTGGTATATTCATTATAATCGTTTATTATTTTTTTACTTCGGCAAATGTAAAGTTTTCAACTTAGGTTATCAAAATAATTACAAATGTTATGATTTGATCAAAAGTGCAGCTAATTCTTAAGCTTAACCTTTATTATACCGCCCTATTAATTACCAAAATTGTAACGAATTGTAAATCCGGTGTTAATGGTTGTTTGCGGAAAAGCGGTTGAGACAGCAAATTGAGAGAACGAATGATCGTAAAAGAACAATGCATTTAAGTTCTTACTTAAGGCATAATCTGCCGTAAATTTCAATGACATTAGATTTTGACCTGAGGTTATTTGATTATTATTGATATCTAAATTTCTAATAATAGTAATGTTATCACGTAAAGTTAAATCAGCTTTTAAATTTAAATCGCCCTTTAACCTTGTTTTGTTTCCACCTATATTGGTTACAAATTTCACATCTTTAAAACGATATCCTAAACCAACCGTATATTCCTTACCATTGATCTCGGTCATTAAATCATTATCGAAACTTAATGACAATGCTCTATCTGTTCTTACTTCTGCCAATACACTAACAGAATTTTTCATTTCAAAATCTACTCGAATTAACGGGTTAAATTGATCTGTAAGTACCACATTATTTAAAATCAAATCTGGCAATATATCAAGGTTTTCTGCATTAATAGCATCTTGGCCATCGCTAATTAACTGTACCTTCTCTAAATTCGTTTGGTACGAGTTTATACTATATGATGCACGATACCCATGACTCAAAGAAAAACGCTTAAATTTCTTTTTAAACCATTTGCTCTTCATAAGCCCTGTATATTTAATACTCCAATTTGGTATTGGAATATCTCTAAACGTATCTAAGTTTACACGTTCAGCATCTTGTCCCGTATATGCAGCAAAAAACGCCGGCAACAATACATCTTGTTGAGTTTTACCGTATAACTGAGGAAAACCATCTTCATCCAAATCACCTACCGGTTGTGATCTATCAGAAATCAATCTATTCGCTATGGTAATTCTGTTATCCTTAAACTGCTGAAAAGTACTTGAATCAAATTCATCACTCTTTCCAAATGCAGTACCGATCATCATAGTAGAAATACTAAAACTACCATAGTTGTTACCCAACTGAAGGTTATATTCTTGATCTACAACATTAAAATTCTCCTGATAACTATCTGAATATTGCCTGTCTGCCACCAAGTCAATAGTTATATCTTTTGTTGGCTGAGCCGTGGCGGTAATATTCAACTGTTTATTTGTTCTTTGGATGAATTGCTCGTTAAATTCCTGAAAGCCTGTTAACCAACCATTTCTAGCGGCTTCATAACGCACATCTGACTGACTACCAAATAGGAAACCAATAGTTGGTTTGGTAGTACCTACGAAACCAACAGATTGTGTATAACCCGGAAGCACTGTACCATTGTTTTCACTATAGTTGAAATTCACTCGTTTTACCATGGTAACAATATCCACAACGGTATTGAACAAATCACTTGTCTTACCTTTAATCTTTTCTTGATCTTCGGATAATGCACCAGATTTATCTCTTCGTATTGGTCCGGTGGTAGATGCTCTAGGAGCCTCACGTTTTTTAAGTCCGATCAAATCATAGAACTTCTGCATGGTCAAAGACGATGTCAACGTATGCGTATTTGCATTTTGCACCGTGTTAATATATTCTCCTGCTACTTCAAAAAGTGCATCACCTCCCCTTTGCCAATCAAAATTACTAGTATATGAATATTGAGTACTTATAAAGTCTAACGCAGGTATTTTAGAAAAAGGAACTTCATAATTCAGCTGCATTTGTTGAGAATGCCTGTTTGGTTCACCTACATCAAAAAAGCCGTCCCATAAACCTAATTCATTTCTAATCCTATCTATTGATTCTACAGGCTCATCCTCATTTAAATAATTTCTAACAATATTATTATTGGAACCTGTTAAATTTAATCGCAACGATTTTGTCAAATTATAGTTAATCGCATACTGCCAATTAAATAAATAATTACGTTGTTGAAGCTCTGGTAATTCTATTCTGTCTTCACCATCAGTATACACATCTCTAAAACGTTGAGCGTTAAACTGCCTATTAATATTAGATGTAACCCCAATGTTGGAAGGCAACAAATTCAGATTCAAATCTTTTAACCATTGCCAGTACTTACCTGTAAAAAGCGAATCTTTTTTAGCAAACGGAGCAACCTCTACGGGTTCAAAACTATGATTATACACAAAACCAGTATTTACATTTTGCTCCTTTAATTCCGCAATTTCAAAATCTCTATGATCAGTTTCGTTGTAACTATAATTAAATGTAAAGTTCTCTATATCGTAGAAATCGGCATCTGCTTCTTCTCCACGATCTTTACGAACACCAATTAAATTGATGCTAGTACGCTTCGTATAATCTTCAGCTTGCTCCAACACCTCATCCTTACCTTCTTGGGTATCTTCAGCCGCAATTCTATCTTCTAATTTTAAATCATCATATACAGGATCAAACTCCGGAGTAATTAATTGCTCTGAAATTCCGTAATTGAACGGTAATTGAATTCCCCACTTTTTAGGAAGTAATTGCCCAACGTTAACATTGGTAACTACATCATAAGAAACCGCATCTTCACGTGCACGTTCATTTGGCATTTGATCTATTGATCCAAAACCAGAAGTACTCTTACTACCTGTTGCACTAAAATTGGCAAAATCTGCAATATTACCATCTACTGCGGCAATTGCAGCCCAACCGCCATTATTATCCAATCCTGCAAGACGAAGTTCATTGAACCAAACTTCACCTCTTGCCGGTAAGATATCTTGGTTTTTAACACCCACCATCATGGTACGTATACTACCTAAAGACGGATTACCTTTTATACCGATTCGGATTCTACCAGGAGTACGAACATCAAACTCACCAACAGGAATCACTTCGTCATTTTCAATTTCAAAGAAACGAACATCAGTTAGATCACCATCTGCTATCCATTGCGATTTCACCTTCGTTAAATCACTAAGCAAAATATTCATCTCATTATTCTCTGGCCATATTTCATCATCTGCAACTGCAGTAAAAGGTGTGAACTCTAACGGCAATTCTATTTGATAGTAATTTTGAGTAAAATCTGTACCCATACGCAAGAAACCAACTAAAGGTGTAGAGGTATCAGCATAGTCACTATCTATAATTTTTTCGGCATGTATGAACATTTTCAATTTCTCATATTGACGAATATCAACATTCAAATTTTTGAATACCCCTCTAGAATCTTCAGACTCTAGATTAGATACCGTCAACGAAAGTGATTGCTCGTTCTGCCTAATAATAGTATTGTTATTGTTTAACTGCTCTCTAACAACACCAGGAGGCAACACATATGGTATTGGTGTTCTACTACTATTTTCTTCTATATTAACAGTATTTACATCTAAGGTAGTACCATCATCAGAAGGATCACTGTCAATATTTGTGTCTTGTAAAGTATTTGTATACGTACGCCAATCTCCTCTAACTAAATCCAAAGTTGCAAAACGTAATATAGTAGGGCTATTGAAACCTGTCATATACATACGCATAAAACTAATAGATCTAAAATCTGTAATACCACCAATAGCATCTGTAAAGTCGCTTAATGGAATTTTATATTGAATCCAGCGGTAGTTAACATCATCACCATTCGGTATTCTAACATCACCAGTTGCGGTGCCTTCAATAATATCGGTTACATATTCATCATTAATAGTAGTATTCGGCTTTATAGCAATACGGTACTCATAGTAACTATTTACCGTATTCATGGTTAAATCCCTATCTACATCTTCTACATCCGGTAATGTTGTAGAACCCCTATCCGTATTCGTTACCGTTACAGGCGAATTCCCTTGCGGGTTATTAAAATCTAAATACCTATCTAAAATACTACCATCTCTATTTAAATAATATCCGTAATTATCTAATGCCGGGTCATCACCACCGTTATTAGTATACACATCCGCTTCACGTACATCATCTAAACCGTCAAAACCAATATCCTGTAAACCTCTGTTATTTTCATCTGCATCAAAAGCATACACCAAAGATTGTGTTGCCGGTACTTCACCCCAAGAGGTAGGCGAAACAAAATCATTACTATCAACCCCCGGTAATCCGTTTTCATATTGCTTTTTACCGTCACGCAGAATATCTTCAGAAATATTACCTAGGTTAAGCACTAATTCACCCGCTCCATTTGCAATACCGTCAACATAAGGGTCCATTACCCAAAATTGAACGAATTCAACGTTACTCTGTTCAAAATCCGTACTGCTCAAAGAACGCATCATACCACCCCACTTTTCAGTTGGAGCTTCAGTGTCAAAATCCGGATTATTGTTATATGGTCCTTTAGTATTTGGATAGTACACCATATCTAAAGTAGACTGTACTTGGGTTTGACCTTGGGCAACATCTGTCTCTGGAAAAACCTCATCAATATACACTCTACGAGTAGCATTGGTAGAAATATCATCATCGCTGATCTCATCTGGTCTTTGCGTAGTAAAGAAAATTGGATCAATAGTATACCAAGATAACTTTGCCCTACCATAACCGTTTAACAGGTTATTTGCATCTTCTGGAGAACTACCAAAAGGTTGGTCCCCGTTACCATATTCCAAAGGCATACTCGCAAGAGACCATCCAAGGGATGCTCTAATATCTATTAACGCCTGCGCTCCTTCAAAATCATCTAAGTAAGTAGTAGTCTCTCCTTCAAAATCAGCATTTTTGGGTGAACTGGGAATTAATGCCGCCATTTCTGCTCTTACCGAAATATTAGAAGGTACATCTGTATCAATATTTGGTAACTTATTCACCATACGTGTCAAGAAAGGCACCTCTGTAGAAAAGTTAGTATTTAAACCGAAAATAGTATTATTAACAGACTCTACACCATATGTAGATTTTTGGGTCAAAGGTCTTTCGTTCATATTTAACAATGTACCGCCCAAAACAAATTTTTCATTGAATTGATGCTCTACATTCACCCCTGTAAAACGACGTGTTTGTTGACCGAATACCGCATTATTCTCTACCGATATATTGATAGGCACATTTGAAGCCTCTAAACTAGGATCTAAAATTTGTACCGTACCAGACTGATAATTTACCGTATAATCTATACCCTCTTGTAATGTTCTACCATTAGCCGTTACCGTTACAGAACCTTGGGGTACATTAAATGCTCCTATAGAAATACCGTTACTACCCTCTGATTTGTACGAACCTTTTAATAAGAACTTATTTTTTTCTGGATCTTGTAGGGCTGCCGTTTTTGTTAAAGCATACATATCTCTAAATACATACTGCTCTTGGTTGGCATTATACCCAGAAGTAACATCATATTGACCGCTGTTACCATTTTGTAGTTTCTCGTACAAAGACTCCCCAAAAGGTTCTACTGTGGTAAAGATGATACGACCATTCTGGACATCTATGGTTTGCCCACTAATGAAATCAAAGAAACCATCACCACCGGGTTGAATATCATTATACACATTTAACCTATCTAGATTAAAAACATTTAAAAGAATAGTCTCTTCTAATCCTTCTGGCCAACCAGAACCGGGACCTTCTTCTATTGGTGTAATATAATTTCTTGCCGTAGGATCAGAATATAAAATATTCATCTTAAAATCTTCTTGACTTAAGCTATAGGCACCAGTAGCGTAGATATTCTTCATCATTAAATCCCATATAGGATCAGTGATATTGGTAATATTACTTTTAAGAAGTTTAAGTATTAGAGTATTGTTTTCTATAACGGTACTAACATCTTGAGTAACCGTAGTTGCCTCTATACCACCATTTGCAAATTCACCTACTTGGTATACTTGGCCTTGAAATGTATATTGGTAAGCAACACCTAAAACCTCGTCATTACTTAAACGTTGGTTTAAAGATATATACCCTAATTGCGTATTGAAATCGAAATCTCTACCCTGTTCCAATTTTCTTGCATTCTCTAAATACGCATAATCAAAACCTTGGTTAGGAGAATATCCACCGGTAAAACTACCAGCATTAAAACCACTCTCTACGGTTGCAATTTCTCTAATATTATCATTTAAAGCACCACTATTAGTAAGTATTAAAGCCGGGTCATAATCATTTGCGTTGTTTCTAGGTCTTAAATCTGCAGGACCATTAAAGAAACCACTACCGCTACCATTATTTTGACCTACTCTAGTCTTTGTAATATCTGATTCTCCTAAATCTTGAATAGCCACTACATTACGCACATTTAATGTCTGCTGCGTTCTGTTCGTAATCCAAACCTCTATACGCGTAATCTGAACTTGACTTTGTATATAAGGATAAGAAGAAAGTGCTTCATCGTAATTATCTCTAAAGTATTGCGCTAAGAAAAAGTGTCTGTTTTCATCATAGTCCAAAGCCGTTAGAGAGAAATCATTTAATGTACCACCACCTTGTGCTACTACCGTATTATTTTGCGAACGTTGCTCAGAAAAAACCGCGGTAACCGAAGTTTTACCAAATTGTAACTTCGTTTTTACACCAAATAAACTCTGTGCACCAGAAATTAAAGAACTATTAAGTGGCATATTTACGTTACCAACTTCTATAGACTGAATTATGTCATCTTCTGTTGGTGTGTAATCTAACTTAACAATGTTCTGAAAATCGAATGTTGCTTCTGTATCGTAATTTGCGGTCACTTGTAAACGCTCACCAATTTGACCCAACATACTTAGACTTATACGTTGATCAAAATCGAAAGAAAGGTTTGTTCTGTTTCTTGGCGATAAAGAAGGGTTATCATTTTTCTGCCAGATAACACCCAAATCCATTGCCACAGATCCTTGTGGAATAATCTCAATAGTATTACCACCAAAAATGGTAGAAAAGAAATCATTATTTACATAAAAATTAGGAAGTAAGTTTTTACGAGCTTCTTCACTACCTTCTTTTTTACCTGAGTAAGCATCGGATTTTTCCTTGAAGTAAGATTTAATTCCTTCTTCCCTAATCAATTTAAAATATTGATCTGGTGTAAGAATTATAGGATAACCAATATTAAAATCACCCACACTCTCATTATAGATATAACGATCAAGTTCAGGGTCATAAATATATTTTGACACGATACTTTCTGGATTCTCAATTAGAATTCTACCCAGATCATATCCTGTCTTTACCGAATCAATTTCCTGTTCTTCTGTTTCTTGCGCCATAACAGTCGTTATAGAAGCTAAAAACATAAAGAATGCAAAGATGCCCTTAAAAGAAATTTTAAGAAATTTAGTTACCCCGTTTTTCAAACTTATTACAAATTTTTGAGCGCGAGTTTTATTATATCCTCGACACTTAGCGAAGCATCTTGACCAAGCACTTTATCGACAACCCTCTCTGATTGTTTACGTGCGAAGCCCAGAACTTCTAAAGCAGATAACGCTTCATCTTTATTTGTATTGTTTGTACTTAGTGAAAGTTCGTCTATATCGTAAACTTTTAAGACCTTATCTCTAAGATCCAAAATTACGCGTTGTGCGGTTTTCGCCCCTATACCTTTTACAGCTTGTATTGATGCAACATCACCGTTAGCAATAGCATCTCTAACTTGAGACGGAGACATAGAAGAAAGCATGGTTCTTGCTATACTTGATCCTATGCCCGAAACGGACAATAATAATCGGAATATCTCACGCTCTGATTTTTCAACAAACCCGAACAGTGTGTGAGAATCTTCTTTCACCTGAAGGTGCGTAAAAACAGAGATATTTTCTTGCTCCGGCAACTTAGAAAAAGTATTTAAAGAAATATTTACAAAATAGCCAACACCACCACATTCGATAATAACATGAGTTGGGTTCTTCTCTACTAGTTTTCCTCTTAAGTGATGTATCATGATTTTTCTAAAATTAAAAAGGGAAAGAAGTATGTCTACCAATTTCCCTATTTGAGTTATTCTTTAATTATAATTTATTTTGAACCTTTCGCTTTCTTGCGTTTTTCACGCTCTTGAGCATCAATTACAGCAACTGCAGCCATATTTACTATTTCATCAACACTAGCTCCTAATTGCATAATATGAACGGCTTTTCTTAAACCTACCATGATTGGACCGATAGAATCTGCACTATTCAATTCTTTCAACAACTTATAGGTAATGTTTGCGGATTCTAAATTAGGAAATATTAAGGTGTTCACCTTTCTACCAGCTAGCTTAGAAAAAGGAAACTTACTCTCGTGAAGCTCTCTGTTTAAAGCAAAATCTGTTTGTATTTCACCGTCAACCACCAAATCTGGCTTTGTTTCATGAAGAATTTGAACTGCCTCTCTAACCTTTTTCGCGTTAGGATGTGTTGAAGAACCAAAGTTTGCATAACTCAGCATTGCCAACACGGGATTGAATCCGAAATTTGAAGCAACATTTGCGGTCATTTGTGCTATATCTGCCAGTTCTTCGGCATTTGGTTCTATATTGATTGAAGTATCGGCCAAAAATAACGGCCCTCTATCCGTAATCATAATGTTCACCGTAGCCACTTTCTTAACCTGACTTGCTCTACCAACAACTTCTAAAATTGGTTTTACAACCGTAGGGTATGCCCTTGAGTAACCAGAAATCATACCATCCGCATCACCCTCCATCACCATCATGGAACCGAAATAATTACGCTCGCGCATTTTTATTTTCGCACTGTAAAAAGTCACCCCGCTTCTCTTACGGCTTTCCCAGTATTTAGTAGCATAACGAACATGGCGCTCGTCAAACTCCTCTGACATAGGATCAATAATAGCAAGATCAGCATCAAACTCCAACTCTTTCTTTAATTCAAGAATAATATCTTTTCTACCTAAAAGAATAGGAATTGCTATACCCTCTTCATGCACTATCTGCGCCGCTTTTAAAACATCTAAATGATCAGCTTCTGCAAATACAATTTTCTTGGCATTGCTACGAGCCCTACCATGAAGTTGACGAACAACTTTATTATCATTCCCAGAACGAAGCATTAACTCCTCTCTATATTTATCCCAATCGTCTATAGGAGCTTTGGCAACACCACTTTCCATAGCAGCTTTAGCTACAGCAGGTGGTATTTCATATATTAATCGTTGATCAAAAGGTTTTGGAATAATATACTCCTTACCAAATGTTAGTCTAGTTTCACCATAAGCAATATTCACTTGCTCAGGTACCGGTTGTCTTGTTAAATCTGCCAAAGCTTTTACTGCAGCCATTTTCATAGCTTCATTAATCGCCGTAGCCCTCACATCTAATGCACCTCTAAATATAAATGGAAAACCAAGTACATTATTCACTTGGTTAGGATGATCTGATCTTCCTGTTGCCATTATAACATCCTTACGTGTAGCAACTGCCAAATCATAAGCAATCTCTGGATCTGGATTTGCCATGGCAAACACTATAGGGTTCTCTGCCATAGATTCCAACATCGCCGGACTTACAACATTCGCTATGGAAAGACCTACAAATACATCGGCATCTACCATAGCTTCATCTAGGGTATCTATTTTTCTATCGGTTGCAAATTCCTTCTTTGCTGGAGATAAATTATCGGCATCTTTTCTAATAACACCTTTACTGTCAAGCATTACTATATTTTCTGCTTTGGCACCAAATGCCTTGTACAATTTAGTACACGAAACAGCGGCAGCACCTGCACCACTAATAACGATGCGTACATCTTCCATTTTCTTTTTAGAAAGCTCTAAGGCATTCAATAAAGCAGCAGCAGAAATAATAGCCGTACCGTGTTGGTCATCATGCATTACAGGAATATCCAATTCCTCTTTTAATCTACGTTCAATCTCAAAAGCTTCAGGCGCTTTGATATCCTCTAGGTTAATTCCACCAAAAGTTGGAGCAATCATTTTAACGGTCTCAATGAACTTATCTACATCTTCAGTATCCACTTCAATATCAATACCATCAATATCCGCAAAAATCTTAAAAAGAAGACCTTTACCTTCCATTACCGGTTTTGAAGCCTCAGGACCAATATTTCCTAAACCCAAAACAGCGGTACCGTTAGATATAATGGCTACTAAATTACCTTTAGAAGTATATTTATAGGCGTTGTCCTTATCCTTTGCTATTTCTAAACATGGCTCTGCAACACCGGGCGAGTACGCCAGAGCAAGATCACGTTGTGTACTATATGGTTTAGTAGGAACTATTTTTATCTTACCAGGTTGTGGTTTTGCATGATAAATAAGTGCCTCTCTTCTTAGCTTTTCATTGCTCATACTCTTCTATTTTAAAAAAAACAAATTTAAAGGTATTCTGTAAGAAAGCGTTAAGCAGACCTGTATTTATATGAACAAAATAAATAGTTCTGTTATGATAGACCTAAAGTAAAATTTCAAATTACAAATTAGCTGCCTTTTCTTTACTAGACACATTAAGTCGCAATGCCAAAAACCCCGATATTGCAAAGAATGCACCTGCAAACAACATGGCATTAATCGCATTATTTCCAAGTAAATATTTATAAATAGGTCCAAAAGTAAGCGTCTCTATTCCCATAGGAATTACAATCATCATATTTAAAATACCCATATAAACACCACGTCTTTCTTGCGGAACCACTTTTGACACCATGGTATAAGGAATACCCATCATTGCCGCCCAACCAATACCGAACAATACCATTGGAGCCAGCACCATAATAGGATCTGTGATATACGGAATCGCAAATAAAGAAATAGCAGTACCGAACAAGCTTAATGCATATATTTTTTTACCACCATATTTTAATGTAAGCGGCACCAAAGCCAAAGCAACGACCATGGTTACTATATTATAGGTCAAACTCATTTGTGCAGATTGTGAAGCTGCTTCTCCTGTAGTGTAACCCATTGTCAATTTAAATAATGGCGTTGTATACTGCCAGTAAATAAATAAAGCATACCATTGAAACAAATACACTGCACCAACTCTCCACATAAATTTGGGCATTTTCTTTATAGATTCTCCAATTTCTCTAAAAGGCAAAGCAATTCGTTCGGTCAACGGTTTAGCTTTTGCATGATTAATTGCAGTCAACTCTTCTGATGAAGGCGGAATTTCGGGAGTTTTTAAAACTGAATAAAGGATAGTGGTGATAGAAAGAATTGCACCAATATAAAAGGAGTAGTACAACCAAGTAGGTATCGTTCCCGCAACTTCCACAGATTCACCTCCAAATAAATATTGGAATAGTACAATAGATCCATTAGCCAAGAGAATACCTGCACCCACAAACAAACTTTGCATTTGGTACCCCAAACTCAATTGTTTCTCAGGGAGTTTATCGCCAACAAATGCTCTATAAGGCTCCATTGCCATATTGTTACCCACATCTAAAATCCAAAGTAAACCAACCGCAAACCATAAAACGGGACTCGTTGGAAAAGCGAATAAACATAAACTACCCAAAATTGCCCCAATCAAGAAATAAGGCTTTCTTCTACCCCAACGTTCAGACCAAGTTTTATCTGACATTGCTCCAATAATAGGTTGCACAATTAACCCTGTTACCGGACCCGCAATATTTAAAATGGGCAGCATATCTTCTGGTGCACCTAAGTATAAGAAAATAGGATTAATAGCCGTTTGCTGCAACCCAAAACTATACTGGATTCCTAAAAATCCAACATTCATATTAAATATCTGCCAAAAACTAAGACTCGGTTTTTTGATTTTCATCTAAAAAAAATGTTATTGATTCGGTGGTAAATTTTATTACATTCTTACAAAAATCATGTGTTTTATTAGAAAAACATAATTTTACATGACTAGCAATATAATATAATTAAGTCTCCTCTATGTCATCAGCAAAGAAAAAAGCTAACGAAAACGTTTGAAAATAAAATATTATTTCAAAAAATTGATGTTTCTGGTGAGTCCACCATACTTTGTTCGCTTCAATGCAGATTTTTGAAACACCTTTCTAAACACATCCTCGGTGATTTCTTCCCAATCTTTTTTGGTCATACTCAGCAATTCTGGATTAGGATTGAACAAAGGTTCATTATGAGGTTTGGAAAATCGGTTCCACGGACAAACATCTTGACAAACATCGCAGCCGAACATCCAATCATCAAATGAGCCCTTCATTTCGTTAGGGAGTTCATTTTTTAATTCTATAGTAAAATAAGAGATACATTTACTACCATCAACTACATAAGGATCTACAATGGCTTGTGTTGGGCAGGCATCTATACAAGCAGTACAAGTACCGCAATGATCTGTCACCGCATGATCGTATTCCAATTCTAAATCAACAATCAACTCTGCTATAAAATAGAACGAACCAACCTTTTGTGTAAGCAGATTACTATGCTTACCTATCCACCCTAACCCACTTTTTGCTGCCCAAGCTTTATCAAGTACCGGAGCAGAATCTACAAAAGCTCGCCCATTAACTTCACCTATTTCTTCAGATATGAATTCCTGTAGCTGCCTAAGTTTTGTTTTTATCACATGATGGTAATCGTGGCCATATGCGTATTTAGAAATCTTATAAGAATCTTCTCGCTGGGTTTCTTCCGGATAGTAATTTAAAAGAAGGGAAATAACGGATTTTGAACCTTCAACCAATTTTCTTGGATCTAATCTTTTATCGAAATAATTAGCCATATAGCTCATTTCGCCGTTCATATTATTATTGAGCCACTGCTCTAATCTAGGAGCTTCCTCTTCTAGAAAATCAGCTTTGGATACACCGCATGATAAAAAACCGAGGCGTTTGGCTTCGGTTTTAATACTATTTGTCCATTTATGTTTTATATCGATACTCAAAACAAACCAGGTTGAATTCCTCCTTTTATTCTTCCAAGGTGTTTATACGCCAATTCGGTTACTTCACGACCACGAGGAGTTCTCATAATAAAACCTTGTTGAATTAAAAACGGCTCATACACCTCTTCTATCGTTTCTGCACTCTCAGAAACCGCAGTTGCCAAAGTGGTAATACCAACAGGACCGCCTTTGAATTTATCAATTATAGTTGTTAGTATTTTGTTATCCATTTCATCAAGACCATGGGCATCTACATTCAATGCCTTTAAGCTAAACTTTGAAATTTCCATATCAATAGAGCCATTCCCTTTAATCTCCGCAAAATCACGCACCCTTCTAAGTAAGGCATTACAGATTCTAGGTGTACCTCTGCTTCTACCGGCAATTTCTATAGCGGCATCTTGAGAAATAGGTACGCGCAAAATTTCTGCACTACGCTCTACAATAGTAGAAAGTAGTTCTGTAGAATAATATTGCAATCTACTTTGAATACCAAAACGCGCACGCATAGGCGCAGTCAATAATCCAGACCGTGTGGTTGCACCAATTAATGTAAACGGATTTAAATTTATCTGTACAGACCTGGCATTTGGTCCAGATTCCAACATAATATCTATTTTATAATCCTCCATTGCAGAGTACAAATACTCTTCCACAATAGGGCTTAATCTATGAATCTCATCAATAAACAACACATCACGCTCATCTAAATTAGTCAATAACCCTGCTAAATCTCCTGGTTTATCCAATACAGGACCAGATGTTATTTTAATTGACACCCCCAATTCATTCGCTAAAATATTAGCCAAAGTAGTTTTACCCAAACCCGGAGGACCATGAAACAAGGTATGATCCAATGCTTCTCCTCTTCTATTTGCGGCTTCCACAAAAACCTTAAGGTTTTCAAGCACCTGATCTTGACCGGCAAAATCGTCAAAATTTACAGGTCTTAATGCTCTTTCAATATCAAGTTCCTCATTAGAGAAACCATCAGCAGATGGGTCTAAATACTCGTTCATACACTAACAAAGATAGACAAACACCAGATAACTTTTAACTTAAACCCATAGCTAATTCAATTTATCAAAATACCCAAATGACCGTTAAATACCTGTAAGAAATCTAACTAAAAATTGTAATTTCATGGCATGACAAAAGAAAATTACACAGCACAAGTATTACAATATATTCCGGTCTTTTATATTATCTGGTCAGACGACCTCTTGTCGGCATCAGAAATAAACGTTGTTGAAAACGCCATATCAAATGATGTTACCTTATCCTCAGATGACAAAAAACAACTTAAAGCGTGGATGAATGTCAAAAATCCGCCAAAAAACGAGTTATTCAAGTCTTGGAAACAATTGATTATAAATAGTGGTGTAAAGTTAGTGGAGCACGAAACGTATCCATTAACGGCTTTCAGTCAAAAAGTAACATCACACTACCACAATGACATATCGTATAACGATCAAATAAAAACTATAGAAATTAATTTGGGCATTCAACCCAATCATTACAATCATTTATTTGACGTACATATTGACTTAGAAAAAAAATCCTCTCAATATTCGGCAAAAACCATAGACACAATTTTAAAAGGAAATCATGCAAAGGCAATAGATTCTTTTAGAGCCGTACTTAGTGATCCAATTTTCTCTTGGGAAGTAAGACGTAACAAAGAAGAGTTTCGAAATCATGTTCTAAAACAAGTTGAGTTTTTGGCGGATAAGGGTTACGGCGCAATGGCATATCCCGAAGCATATGGTGGTACCAATGATATGGAAGGCTACGCTTACATTTTTGAGAATATGATGTGGGCAGACGGAAGTCTATCCATAAAATTTGGGGTACAATTTGGGTTATTCGGTGGCAGTATTCAGAAATTGGGCACCAAGAAACACCATGATAAGTATTTAAACGATACAGGTAAGGCTGAATTATTAGGCTGTTTTGCCATGACAGAAACCGGACACGGATCTAACGTTCGCGGAATTAAAACAACAGCCACTTATAACAAAGATTCCGAAACCATTGTCATACATACCCCAGGTAAAAACGATAATAAAGAATATATAGGGAATGCCATACATTCTAAAATGGCATCTGTTTTTGCTCAACTTATTATAAACGGAAAAAATGAAGGAGTACATGCTATTCTAGTTCCTCTTAGGAATGAAGCACATGAGTTACTACCAGGTATAATGGTTGAAGACAACGGTTACAAACTGGGACTTAACGGGGTTGATAACGGCAAAATTTGGTTTAACCAAGTTGAGGTGCCAAAAGAGAATCTATTGAACAAGTACGGTACTATATTAGGTAATGGAGATTATTATTCAGAAATAAAGAATCCGAACAAACGCTTTTTCACCATGTTGGGTACTCTGGTAGGAGGTAGAATATGCGTTGCCAGGGCAGGTTTAGGCGGAGCTAAATTCGCATTGACAGTTGCCATTAAGCATGCTTTAAAAAGAAGACAATTTAATGATAGCGTTAAAATACAAGAAGACCTTTTGATGGATTACCCATCTCACCAACTACGCTTGACTCCCTTAGTAGCCAGCGCATATGTATATCACATAACGTTAGACAAAATGATGGTGCTCTATTGCGATGAATCTCAACCAGACAAAAGACAAGTTGAAACGCAGGTAGCAGGACTTAAATCCATTATTACTTGGTACGCCAACGATGCCATTCAGGAATGTAGAGAAGCTTGTGGCGGCAAGGGTTATCTTTTAGAGAATAGAATTGCAGACCTAAAAGGTGATGTTGATATATTCACAACTTTTGAAGGCGATAATAATGTATTATTACAACTAGCCGCTAAGGGTGTTCTTTCAGATTTTAAAGCGGAGTTCAACAGCGCAGGCTTTTCAACTGTCTTGAAATTATTAAGCTCTCAGCTAAGTGATAAACTGTCCACCATAAACCCGTTGTATACGAACAAGACAGATAAAGACCATTTATACAATCCTAATTTTCATGTACACGCTTTAGAACATAGAACAAGAAGATTAACCTATACTATTGCAATGCGTATTAGAGGTTATATTAAGAAAGGAATTCCGTCATATCAAGCCTTCTTAAAGGTACAAACACACTTAATGACACTTGGTAAGGCATATAGTGCCGAACTAGCGTACAAATCATTTATAGCACACAACAACACAATGACCGACCCCGAGTATAAAGCGCTATTTGAAAAACTAGGTACCTTATATGCTCTGCATGAAATAAGAAAAGATGCATCATGGTATTTAGAGCAAGGCTACATTAGCGGAACTAAGTCCAAAGCTATACGCCAAAGAGTTGAACGCCTGTGTACAGAACTGAGACCGCATCTTAATAGCCTTGTAGATGGTTTTGGAATACCGGATCACTTAATGACCGCGCCAATAGCTAACTAATTACGCTCTTTCTCTAATCTTGATGTATCTAAAAAATCAAGAATAGTTATTTCCGGTTCACCATATAGCTTGGTTCTAGTACCACCTTTAGAACTAAGCTGTAATGTGTTCAACGCCCTAACTTCTATATCTGGTGAATCTTCGGCAACTACAAGAACATAGTTAGCTTGAAGATCAGATGCTTTTAGAGATGTGTTACCATACAACTTAGCCATTAAAAAATCTGTTGTACCCTCAACTTTAGCAGAGGCATTTTTATACATATAAATATTATTACTAGCACCAGTGGTATATAATTTCACATCTATTCTATCTTTTAATGTAAGATTTAATGAGTCGCTCGCTAAGTTAAAATCTCCAGAACTAATTTCTTCCATGTTAATATCCATAATATCAGCAGTGGCATTTAACTCCAGTCTAGATGTACCAAAAGTTTCCACCCTTAACCTATCGGTAGAAATAACATCCTTCATGCTAATTTTACCATTCATCATTCTAATACTATTCAGCTCTTGAAAGAAAATGGTAATCTCCAATTTCTTCTTTCCCGTAATATTATAGAACGAAGATATCTTTAGTGTACCATTGTCCACTTTAAATTTTAGTACATCTACCAAATTATCATCTAACTCCAAAGCATAACCTTCTGTAGTTGCTTTTTGAATAACGATGTCTAGATCATCAACCAATTCAATAGCATTAAAAGGCTCTAGATCCTCGCGTACTTCAATAACATTTTTATTCCCTTTTATCTTGGGTTTACGTTGCGAATAACCGTTAGCAGAGATAACCAATAGAATAATCAATAGGGCGAACTTTTTCATAGTGTTTACTTATGTTTAATAATTGAAGATATCCAATTTTAAGTAAAATTAGAACAACTTAGTAATATCTTAGGATTATTACCAAAAAAAAGCCCAACTATTACTAGTTGGGCTCTATATAAAAATAATATTTTCTAATGATTCATTTCCTCTTCATTCTCCTGTAAAGGAATATGTTGAGGCACATAATCTTGACCTGTAATAATATACTCACCATTCTCATAGACTTTACTATAGTCATAAGCCCATCTATGAACTTCAGGAATAGGACCAGCCCAGTTTCCGTGAATATGCTCTTGTTCAGCAGTCCATTCCAAGGTATTTGACTTCCATGGATTCTTAGGTCCAACCTTACCGTAGAATATACTATAGAAGAAGTTAGCAACAAATACTAGCTGTGCCGCAGCCGCTATAATAGCAAAAACAGTCATTAATACTTGAATATCTGTTAACTCATCAAACATTGGGAAAGCTGTATTTTCATAGTATCTTCTTGGAACACCAGCCATACCTACAAAGTGCATTGGAAAGAATACTCCATAAGCACAAATTGCAGTAACCCAAAAGTGAACATAACCTAAGTTCTTATTCATTAATCTACCTCCGTACATTTTAGGGAACCAGTGGTAAACACCTGCGAACAATCCGTACAATGCAGATATACCCATTACCAAGTGGAAGTGAGCAACCACAAAGTAAGTATCATGAACGTTAATATCTAATGTACTATCACCTAAAACTATACCAGTTAAACCACCAGTAATAAATGTTGACACCAAACCAATTGAGAATAGCATAGCCGGATTCAATTGTAGGTTACCTTTCCAAAGTGTAGTTATATAATTAAATGCTTTTACCGCTGATGGTATTGCAATCAATAAGGTTGTAAATGTAAATACAGATCCTAAAAATGGATTCATACCAGAAATAAACATATGGTGACCCCAAACGATTGTCGATAAAAATGCGATTGCTAAAATAGAAGCAATCATTGCACGATATCCAAAAATAGGCTTACGAGCATTTGTAGACATTACTTCAGAAGTAATACCTAATGCAGGTAATAATACAATATATACCTCAGGGTGACCTAAGAACCAGAATAGGTGCTCATATAATACTGGAGAACCACCTTGGTAATGTAAAACTTCACCTTGAATAAAGATATCCGACAAGAAGAAAGAAGTACCAAAACTTCTATCCATTATTAATAATAAAGCTGCAGATAATAATACAGGGAATGAAATAACACCAATTATAGCTGTTACAAAGAAAGCCCAAATCGTCAAAGGCAATCTTGTCATTGACATCCCTTTGGTTCTTAAGTTAATCACAGTTACAATATAGTTTAATGATCCCAAAAGAGACGAAGCAATAAATATTGCCATTGAGCTCAACCATAATGTCATACCCATACCTGAACCAGGCTGAGCCATTGGCAAAGCACTTAATGGTGGATAAATTGTCCAACCTGCTGCTGCTGGTCCTGCTTCAACAAATAATGAAACAATCATTATACCTGAAGCAATAGCAAACAACCAAAAAGAAACCATGTTCAAGAAACCAGATGCCATATCTCTTGCACCTATCTGTAATGGAATCAATAAATTACTAAACGTACCACTTAAACCAGCGGTAAGTACAAAGAATACCATAATGGTACCGTGCATGGTAACCAACGCTAAATAAACATCGGCATCCATAACACCACCTGGTGCCCACTTACCTAAAAGAGCTTCAAAAATTGGAAAAGACTCTCCTGGCCAAGCCAATTGCATTCTAAACAATAATGACATTGCAATACCAATAAAACCCATAACAAATACCCCCAAAATAAGGTATTGTTTACCAATCATTTTATGGTCTTGACTAAAGATATACTTTGTTACAAAAGTTTCTTTATGATGATGTCCATGATCGTCATGTGCGTGATCATCTACATGTGCATGTGCTGTTGCTGACATAATCGTAATCTTATTTATATTAATTTTCTAATTATAGCTATATTAATCTGAGAGTAAAAATTACTCCGCTACTGAAACTGCACTAACCGTATTAAAAGCAGGGTTAGTATCATCTTTCATAACCGTTTCAGCGAAAGTGGATTGACTCTTCATCCATTCATTGTATTCCTCCTCAGTCTCAACAATAATCTTCATTTGCATGTTATAATGAGACTTACCACAAATCTTATTACAAAGAAGAATATAATCAAACTCCCAAGGATCAATAGCCTCACCCGTACTTACAGCTTTCTCTGCTCTAATTTTATTGGTTCTTTTCACCTTATCCATTACATCTGGGTTAGTTCTCATCTCTTCTGTGGTATAAATAGGAGTAAATGAAAACTCAGTGATCATACCAGGTACACAGTTCATCTGTGCTCTAAAGTGTGGCATATAAGCTGAGTGCAATACATCTTGAGAACGCATTTTAAAATTAACTTTTCTACCTACCGGTAAATGCAATTCTTTTACAATAATATCATCATGAGCATAGGTATCAGCTTCATCCAAACCTAATACATTCGCTTTATCGATATCTATCATTCTAACATTAGCACCACCTAATACATTATCTCCACCACCATATCTAGCGGTCCAATTAAATTGTTGTGCATAAAGCTCTACAATTAAAGGATCATCCTCATCATTAACATCCATAATGGTTGTCCATGTGTATAATCCCCATAGAATAAGACCTGCCAATACGATTACAGGAATAATTGTCCAGATAAACTCTAAACGATCATTATCTGCATAAAACAAAGCCTTTTGTCCCTTTTTACCAGCGTATTTATATCCAAAATAATGTAATAAAGCCTGAGTAAGAGTCTGTACTATAAAGATGATAATAAAAGATACCAACATTAAGCTATCATACTCCTCACCGTGAGCAGATCCTGCTTCAGGCAATAAGAACTTACCATATTTCCAAAAACTGAATATGGTAATTCCGTAAATGAATACCAAAAATCCAAATAACATATAACCGTTATTCTTATTATCGCTATCCGTTGCAATCTGGTGCTGTTCAGTTTTAAGCTGAGATAATTCAAATATTTTAGTCAACTGCCAAATGGCAATGGCTACAAGAACAAGTACAGCTAAAGTTAATAATGTCGTCATTGTATATATAAATGTTATACTTTACTTAATTACTAGTAATGAAAGTGTCTACTTTCTTCAATAAAAGGATTTCTTTTTGGTTGAAGAGGCTGAGTTGATAGCGCTCTAAAAATCCAGAATATAAACAAGCCTGCAAAAAACAATACAGAACCAATTTCAGGAATACCTATATACCAATTCTTACCAACAGTAGAAGGCATAATAGCGTTAAAGATATCCATATAGTGACCTCCAAGTATTACAATACCTGTTAAAATTACAAACCAGTTAATTCTCTTATAATCACTATTCATCAACAAAAGAACAGGAAACAAGAAGTTCATAGCTACCATACCAAAGAATGGTAATCTATAGTCTGCAATTCTAGTTACGTAATACGTTACTTCTTCAGGTATGTTAGAATACCAGATAAGCATGAATTGAGAGAACCATAAATAGGTCCAGAAGATACTGATACCGAACATGAATTTTGCTAAATCATGTATATGACTATCGTTAACATCTGGTAAATGACCTTTAGATTTTAAATAAACGGTAACCATAGCGATTACTGTAATACCTGATACGAACATACTAGCAAATATGTACCAACCGAATAGTGTACTAAACCAGTGTGGCTCAACACTCATTATCCAATCCCAAGACATAATAGATTCTGAAATCAAATAAAACACTAAGAAACCAGCCGAAATTCTAAAGTTCAATTTAAAGTTAGAATTATCATCAGACTCATCTTGAGCTATTGATAATTTTCTAGAATATTCTCTGTACCCAATCCAACCAGCTAAGAATATTGCCGCTCTTATCAAAAAGAAAGTAGGGTTTAAATATCCAGACTTACCTTGAAGTAATGCATCGTGAGCAACTACAGTTTCATCCATCCAAATAAATAAATGATTCATGTGGAGTACTGAAAGAAGTAATATTACGAATACAATGATTCCACCAGGAACCAAGTAAGCGGTAATACCTTCCATAACTCTAAACAATAACGGTGACCAACCTGCCTGTGCAGCACGTTGTATAGCGTAGAACGCTAACACACCTAAGGATATCATAAAAAAGAAGAATGCCGCAACATACAATGCCGCCCAAGGTCTATTCTTTAATTGATCTAATAAATGCTGATCATGAGAAGAATCATGTTCTTCACCATGAGATTCGGCAACAGCGTGATCACTTTCTTTAGTTGCATGTTCAGCTTCAGCTGCATGGGCATCACCATGACCTCCGTCATGACTTGCTACCATTTCTTTTGCCTCTGCTATAGTTCCAGGAGCCATAACAAATCCACCAATGATTCCTAATGCACCTACTATCATTAGAACGATGGAAGCTATTTTGAGTCTATTTGAAAACGTATACATAGTATTGTTTACCTATTATTTGGTTAAATCTTGTTTCAGTGTCATAACATATTCAGATACTTGCCACATCTCTTCAGTATTCATTTGAGATGCATAAGATCCCATTGAATTCAATCCGTAATGAATTGTATAATATGTAGATCCTACTGTCAAGTTTCTTACTGGGTCAGCATAACTAGGCACACCTAGTATCTTTTCTCTTTTCACAAGAGTTCCCTTACCATCACCTTTATCTCCATGGCAAATGGCACAATAAATAGTATACAATTGACCACCTTTAGCTAAATTAGTTTCAACATTCATTGAATCCAGTGGACTAGATTGTAATCTTGCAAGCTCTTTACCTTCAGGAGAATTTTCAAACTCATAAGGCAACCAACCTCTATTAATTGTATTTGCAGGTGGCAACATAGCCTCTGATTCATTTGGCAAAAAATCTACCTCTTGGTATGTTTCATAACCTACAGCCTCATACATATTTGGCATGTACTGATAATTAGGAACACTATCATCTTGACAAGATGTTGCCATGATAGCCAAACCGAATATTATTGCTATTTTCTTAAAACTGTTCATATTTAATGACTGTTTTTTTCTGAAATATTAATTTCTACTGCACCAGTATTCATTAATAAATCTCTTAATTCTTGCTCGTTGTCGTGGATTTCAATCTCCATTAAAAAATGATCATCCGTAGTTCTTACATCAGGATTTTCAGCTTCTTTAAAAGGCCATAATCTACTTCTCAAATAGAAAGTGATAACCATTAAGTGAGCCGCAAAGAAAACCGTTAACTCGAACATAATTGGAACGAAAGCCGGTAGGTTCTCTAAATAACTAAAACTTGGCTTACCACCAATATCCTGTGGCCAATCTTCAATCATGATATAGTTCATCATAAGTGTTGCCACTGTAAGACCAACCAAACCATATAGGAAAGCTGTTATAGCCAATCTAGTTGGAGCTAAGCCCATAGCTTTATCTAACCCGTGAACAGGAAAAGGACAATATACCTCTTCTATATGAAGCTTTGCTGCTTTCACCTTTTTAACGGCAAGCATTAGCACATCATCATCATCGTAAAAAGCGTGTATAACTTTAGATGCCATATTTATCTTTTGTTATTTAATAAAATTGCTGCTTGTCCCGCCCAGTCGTCACGTTGTGCTCTACCTGGAAAAGAACCTGTAATAGAATCTAACAAATTATATTCACCCTCTGTCATTCTAGCAACCTGAGCAAATGTGTAAATTCCTATTTCATTTAAAGTAGCTTCCATTTGTGGACCAATACCTTTAACCTTCTTTAGGTCATCAGCCTCTTGTGTAGTGGCATCAAAAGTACCAACAGCACTTAACAGATCAGAAACACCTACTTTATCACCTACCGTAGGAACAACTTCACCCATCAAAACATCATCGGTAATCGGTTCTTTAACCTCTACTTTAGTTTCTTTAATTTCATAAAGTGGCTTTCCAGCATCTCTCAACACTTTATATTTCTCTCCTGAAGCTTTCAATATAGATTTAACCTCTGCCTGCGCAATTACAGGGAACGTTCTAGAATACAACAAGAACAAAACAAAGAAGAAACCAATTGTACCAACAAAGATACCTATATCAACAAATGTTGGTGAAAACATTGTCCAAGATGATGGAAGATAATCTCTATGCAAAGAAGTTACGATAATCACGAATCTTTCAAACCACATACCTATGTTTACCACTATAGAGATGAAGAAAGAGAACATGATACTAGTTCTTAATTTTTTGAACCACATAAACTGTGGAGAGAATACATTACAAGTCATCATTGACCAGTATGCCCACCAGTAAGGACCGGTTGCTCTGTTCAAGAAAGCGTACTGCTCATATTCTACACCTGAATACCATGCCATAAACAACTCTGTAATGTAGGCACAACCTACAATAGAACCTGTTAACATGATTACGATATTCATCAATTCAATATGCTGAATAGTAATGTAATTTTCCAAATGACACACTTTCCTCATTATAATCAATAACGTATTTACCATAGCGAAACCAGAGAAGATTGCCCCAGCAACGAAATATGGTGGAAAGATTGTTGTATGCCAACCCGGTATAACCGATGTAGCAAAGTCAAAAGATACAATGGTGTGTACAGATAATACCAAAGGTGTTGCAAGACCTGCAAGTACCAATGAAACTTCTTCAAATCGTTGCCAATCTTTAGCACGACCACTCCAACCAAAACTTAATAAACTATATATTTTCTTTTGGAAAGGCAATACAGCTCTATCACGAATCATAGCAAAATCAGGAAGTAAACCTGTCCACCAGAATACTAAAGAAACTGATAAGTATGTTGATATTGCAAATACATCCCAAAGAAGTGGAGAGTTAAAGTTAACCCACAATGAACCAAACTGGTTTGGAATTGGTAATACCCAATATGCCAACCATGGACGACCCATGTGAATAATAGGAAACAAACCTGCTTGAACTACAGAGAAAATTGTCATTGCCTCTGCAGAACGGTTAATTGCCATTCTCCATTTTTGACGGAATAACAATAATACTGCCGAGATCAGTGTACCGGCATGACCGATACCTACCCACCAAACGAAGTTGGTAATATCCCAAGCCCAGTTTACAGTTTTGTTAAGACCCCAAGTACCGATACCGGTTGAGACCGTATAAATAATACAACCTACTCCCCAAAGAAATGCTACTAGAGCAATGGAAAATACTATCCACCAGTGCTTATTAGCTCTACCTTCTACTGGAGCGGCAATATCCACAGTTACATCGTGGTAGCCTTTGTCTCCAATTACTAGGGGTTTACGTATAGGTGCTTCGTAATGCGACGCCATAGACTTTTGTTATAATTACTTTCTACTATTGTTTATGCTTCGTTGGTGTTTCTAACCTTAACGTGGTAGAAAACATTTGGTTGAGTACCTACATGCTCCAATAAATGGTACATACGGTCACTCGCTTTTAATTCTGATACCTTACTCTTCTCATCATTAACATCACCAAATACAATGGCACCGTTACTACATGCAGAAGAACAAGCTGTTTGGAACTCGCCATCTTCAATAACACGACCGTCTCTTTTAGCATCAAGAATAGTCTTTTGTGTTTTTTGAATACACATAGAACACTTCTCAATAACACCTCTAGAACGAACGTTTACATCTGGGTTCAATACCATTTTACCCAAATCGTTATTCATATGGAAATCGAACTCGTCATTGTTGTTATACAAGAACCAGTTGAATCTACGCACTTTATATGGACAGTTGTTTGCACAATATCTTGTACCAACACATCTGTTATAAGCCATTTGATTTTGACCTTGTCTACCATGTGAAGTTGCCGCTACTGGACAAACAGTTTCACAAGGCGCATGGTTACAGTGCTGACACATTACAGGCTGAAAGGCAACTTGCGGATTCGCAGAAGGATCTTCTAACTCTCCAAAACCACCTAATGAACCATTATCGCCAGACAATCCTTCAAAACCATCTTTCTTAGCGTTATCACCTTCAAAAGTTTCTTCTGAAGAATAATATCTATCGATACGCAACCAGTGCATATCTCTTGATTTTCTTACTTCGGCTTTACCAACTACTGGTACATTATTCTCAGCATGACAAGCGATAACACAAGAACCACAACCGGTACAAGCATTCAAGTCGATTGACATATTGAAATGATGCCCAATGGTACGATCAAAGCTATCCCATAAATCAACAGAAGTTGCAGGAACTTCTTGGTGATCTAAAGAAACCATAGGAACCTCATTCCACTCAGAATGATTTTTAGTATTGAATATCTCTAAAGTTGTTTCCTTTATGATATCACCTCTACCCATAAGGGTTTTATGCAATTGAATACAAGCAAACTCATGGTTACCTGCTACTTTTTCCACACTTACAGATTGATTGGCATTAAAACCTTCGTACAATTCAAAGGCATTAACCCCTGTCTGCATATCTTCTTTCAAGCCTACTTTCTTACCGTAACCAAAAGAAAGACCTACTGTACCCTTAGCTTGCCCAGGCTGAACAACTACAGGGACTTGCTCCAAACTAACACCATTAACGGTAAGCTTTACATAGCTACCGTCCATACCGCCATTGGCTACATTAACGTTCTCTACACCTAATTCAGCAGCATCTGCTTTAGAAATAGTCACATAGTTATCCCAAGATACTCTAGTAATTGGATCAGGAAACTCTTGCAACCAAGGATTACTTGCTTGCTGACCATCACCCATACCTACTTTAGAATACAAAGTAAGTTCCATTCCATCACTAGTGGTATTTGCCAAAGTACGCACAGCAGAAGCTAAAGAAGTATTGGTTACAACCTCAGTTGCATCTTCTGTTGCCACAATATTTAGTGCAGCACCCTCAGCGTTTACCACCATTGTTTCGGCACTGAAAACACCATCTTGCAATGCTTGATTCCAACTTGCACCATTAAGCACAGATGAAGACCAAGTTTCTTTTATATAATCATAATACGTTTGCTCGCTTCCAAGTAGCTCTAAAACTACAGTCTGAAACTGCTTTGTATCAAACAATTCTTTAATAGTAGGCTGCATTAAACTGTAATGCCCCTTTTTGATCTGAATATCCCCCCAAGACTCTAAGTAGTGATTTGTAGCACCTACATATTGCACAGCCTCAGTAGTTTCATTCCAGTTAGTAGAGAAAGCAACCGAAAGATCAACCTTTTCCAAACCTTCTTTAAAATCTGCAGCATTAGGCAAAGAATAAACAGGATTTACACCGTCCATTAACAAAGCACCAACTCTACCAGCCTTCATATCGGCTATAAGAGCATTCACCGCTTTTACACTACCTTTTCTAATATACTTAGGCGCCGCAGCATCATAAGCTTTACTTGATAGCATTTCATTAATTGCCAAAACAACCGCTTGCGCATTAACATCGTCCAAACCAGTTACAACAACTGCATTAGAACCCGCCTTCTTTATTTCAGTAGCAATGGAATCAACCAATGCATCATACTCTGAAGTGTTACCACCAACAGAAGTACCATTTAATTTTCCGTATAATTTAGCTAAAACCACTTTTTGCGCACTTGGCTTCATAGCCACACGCTTATCTGCGTTAGCACCAGTTAATGACATATTAGCCTCTAACTGCACGTGTCTTGACATTTTACCATTCTTAGGTACACGACCTCTAGAATAACCAGCATCATAACCCCCACCTTGCCAATCAGCAATAAAATCAGCACCGAAAGAAACAATCAGTCCCGCTTTTTCAAAATCATAATCAGCTAAAGCACGCTCACCATATTTATTTTCAAATGCAGTCAAAGCCGCATCCTCAGAAATAGCATCATAAGTAACATGAACAACATTCTCGTTCGCAGCTACTAAATCAGACATTAAACGGTCAGTTGACGGACTTGCATATGTCTGCGTAAGTATAGCTATTTTTTTAGCTGAACCTTTAAGTCCACCCATTTTAGCTTTTACCGTTGCCTTCAAAACATCCCAATCAACAGGCTCACCATTTGCCATTGGTCCCTGTAATCTTGTACTGTCGTACAATGAAAGAACAGAACCCTGCACTCTAGCATTGGCAGAACCACCAATTTTAGCCAAAGTATTATTCTCAACCTTGATAGGACGACCCTCACGGGTCTTAATTAATATGCTAGCAAAATCAAAACCGTTAGCAATTGTTGTCGCATAATAGTTAGCAACACCAGGAACTATATTTTCCGGCAATACAACATAAGGAATAGATTTTACAACCGGTCCTTCACATGCTGCCAAAGAAGCAGCTGCAGTACTAAACCCAACATACTTCAAGAAATCTCTACGATTTGTATTTGTAGAAGACAAAGTTTCCTTGTCACCCAAGAAATCATCCACAGGAATCTGCTCTACAAATTCGTTCTGCTTTAGCGCCTCAACAATGGAATCGTTAGGATTTAACTCCGCCTCGTTCTTCCAATATTTTTTGTTTGATGCCATACGTATTATCTGTAATTAGCTTCTTTAAATTATTATTAATAGTGACATTTACCACATTCCAGTCCACCCAATTGAGCAGCTGTTAAATTATCTACACCGTATTTCTTTGAAAGCTCAGCATGAATTTTCTCGTAATACTCATTACCCTCAACCTTAACATTGGTCTCTCTATGACAATCTATACACCAACCCATTGTTAATGGAGAATACTGATACATAATTTCCATTTCCTCTACCGGACCGTGACAAGTTTGACACTCAACCCCAGCAACAGAAACATGCTGTGAGTGATTGAAATATGCGAAATCTGGCAGGTTATGAATTCTAACCCATTCTACAGGCTGACTCTCACCAGTGTATTTTTGATTTTCTTCATCCCAACCAACTGCTTTGTATAATTTCTTTATCTCACCAGTGTAGAATTCGTTTGTATACCCGTTTTCCAAATCTTCCTGAGAAGGACCTTCTGGATTTCCAGTGTACTCATAAACAGATTTATGACAATTCATACATACATTTAACGAAGGAATACCAGAATGCTTAGAGACTCTAGCAGAAGAATGACAATATTTACACTCTATCTTATTATCACCAGCATGAATTTTGTGCGAATAGTGAATTGGCTGAATAGGCGCATAACCTTGATCAACACCAACTTGCATCATCCATCCGTATGCAAAGTAAGCACTACCCAACAATAAAAATATTGCAGTAACCAAAACCAAAAATTGATTTTGAGCAAACGCTTTCCAAATCGGTGTTCTTTTCTGTGCATTCTCTTTTTCAAGAACAACACCATTTGCCTGAGCTATACGTTGAAGCGTCTTGTTCACCAACAACAACATAACCACCAACAAACCGAACACAAGCACCAAGGCTCCTAATATAATTTCATTAGAAACACCTGAAGAATCACCAGACCCACCAGCAGCAACTTCAGCACCCCCCGCAGCAGCTGCAGGTGCGGCAGCCGGAGCGGCAGCAGTATATGCTAAAATATCATCAATATCAGTATTAGATAATGTTGGGAAAGCAGTCATCGCCGCTTGATTGTACTCAGCGTACAATTTGTTAGCATAAGCATCTCCTGATTTAATAACACCTGGACTATTCTTAATCCAAGCATACAACCATTCTCTGTCTAAGCCTTCTTCTTCACTCAATCTAGCTTCCACATTCTCCAATGCAGGACCGGTCATCTTACGATTCAATGCATGACAAGCAGCACAGTTCTGATTGAACAGTGACTTACCATTTTTAGCATCTCCTGCACCAGCAGCAGCCTCAGTAGCTGTTGCATCTGCAGCAGCTTCATCTTGCGCTGTTAACGGGCTTACAAAAAGCAAAAATACAATTAGGGATAATCCTAAAATTTTAGAAAACTGATTTCGGTTTGGAACCTTTTTCATATATCGAATATTTCTATCGGAATCTTGGCATGATTTTGGTCATAGATGAAACCAATTACAATCCACCAAATGCCTAAATCGAAGACAAAAATACGACATAGACTTTATTTGCAAAATGTTAATGTATCTATAATTTACAATTTAGAAATATTCTAAATAGATCAAGATTTATTTGTTTGACCCTTAATAAATTACTTTTGCCCTGAATGAAAATAAAATTGAAAATAGGTTATGAAAATTCTTAGTACCCTCCTAGTTTTTGCTTGTTTTAGTCACTTTAGCTATGCCCAAAGTGCAAATGTAGACATACAGCAAGACCCAAAGATTGATCAATTGCTAGAGATTTACAAATCATCTTTAAGCAACAACGAATACTACAGAATACAAGTTGGCTTTGGCAACTATGCAAAAGCACAAAAAATAAAAGCAAACGTAGAAGAAGATTTTCCTGAACTTGCTTCTAAAATTGATTTTGATTCTCCAACATATCGTGTAAGAGTTGGAAGATTCACTTCTAGGTTAGACGCCGAAAGAAAGTTTAACGAGGTAAGAATAAAATATCCCGATGCAATGTTATTAAAACCAAAAAAATCGACCAAATAGGTCGATTTTTTTTGCTTTATTTTTAAAGAGATTTAGAAACTCTTTTATGAAAATACTACTTAGATTTTAACTTTTTCTTCACCGCAACCTCTTGGAACGCTTCAACGATATCACCTTCATTGATATCATTATAGTTCTTAATTTGAAGTCCACAGTCATAACCTTTAGCCACCTCTCTAACATCATCTTTAAATCGTTTTAATGAAGATAATGTACCGGTATAAATAACTACGCCATCTCGTATTAATCTAATATTAGAGTTTCTAAAGATTTTACCGCTCGTTACCATACAACCTGCAATAGTACCAATTTTAGAAATCTTGAATGTTTCTCTAATTTCAGCAGTACCAGAAATCTCTTCTTTCATTTCTGGGGACAACATACCTTCCATTGCATCTTTAAGATCGTTGATCGCAGCATATATAATAGAATACATACGGATATCAATTTCTTCTTTCTCAGCAATAGCTTTAGCATTACCCATAGGTCTTACATTAAATCCGATAATTACCGCATCTGATGCAGAAGCCAATAACACATCTGATTCTGTAATAGGACCAACTGCTTTATGAATAATATTTACTTGAATTTCATCTGTAGATAGTTTTTGGAAAGAATCTGTAAGTGCTTCAACAGAACCATCAACATCACCTTTAAGGATAATATTAAGCTCTTTGAAATCACCTAATGCAATTCTACGTCCAATTTCATCAAGAGTTATATGACGCTGTGTTCTTACAGACTGTTCACGTTGTAGCTGAGATCTTCTTGAAGCTATTTGTTTTGCCTCACGCTCATCTTCCAATACATAAAACTTATCACCTGCTTGTGAAGCACCATCAAGTCCTAAAATAGATATTGGAGTAGACGGCCCAACTTCTTTTACATTGTTCCCTCTCTCATCTTGCATTGCCTTGATTTTACCACTAGTGGTTCCAGCCAATACATAATCACCTATCTTAAGTGTACCCGACTGAACTAAAACAGTAGATACATAACCTTTTCCTTTATCTAAGAAAGCTTCTACCACAGTACCGGTAGCATGCTTATCTGGATTAGCTTTCAACTCTAACAATTCAGCTTCAAGTAAAACCTTCTCCAATAATTCTTTAACACCTAAACCAGTTTTGGCAGAGATATCATGAGATTGTATTTTACCACCCCAATCTTCTACTAATAAATTCATCTGTGCTAAACCTTCTTTTATCTTATCAGGGTTAGATGTAGACTTATCAACTTTGTTTATTGCAAAAACGATTGGCACACCTGCAGCTTGTGCATGGCTAATTGCTTCCTTCGTCTGTGGCATAATGTCATCATCTGCCGCAATTACAATAATTGCGATATCGGTAACCTGAGCACCCCTTGCACGCATCGCGGTAAACGCTTCGTGACCCGGTGTATCCAAGAAAGCAATTCGCTCTCCATTCTCAAGTGTTACCCCATATGCACCAATATGCTGTGTAATACCACCACTTTCACCGGCAATTACATTTTCTTTACGGATGTAATCCAATAAAGAAGTTTTACCGTGATCTACGTGACCCATTACGGTTACAATAGGAGCTCTATGTTTTAAATCTTCAGGAGCATCTTCCTCCTCTACGATACTTTCTTCAATATCTGCAGTAACGAAATCAACTTCATAACCAAATTCTTCAGCTACAATAGATAACGTTTCAGCATCTAAACGCTGATTCATAGTTACCATTATACCCAAAGACATACAAGCAGAAATAATCTCAGTTGTAGAAACACCCATCATAGTAGCAACCTCGGTTGCAGTAACGAACTCGGTTACCTTAAGTACCTTGTTCTCTAATTCCTGTTGTTCTAAATCTTTTTCAGTCTGCTCGCGATGCTGATCTCTTTTACTTCTTCTATACTTCGCCCCTTTACCCTTCTTAGATTTACCTTGAAGTTTTTCTAGGGTTTCACGTACTTGCTTTTGAACATCTTCTTCAGTAGGCTCTACTTTTGCAACTGGCGCAAATCTTCCTCTACCTTTATTTCTATCACCTGAGTTACCAGTGTTTCTATTTTGACCTGGACCAGAAGGATTCTTAGTAACAATTCTTCTACGTCTCTTTTTACGGTCTGCACCTGCAGCAGGTTTTTTATCTTCTTTCTTTTTCTTAGGCTTCTCAAATTTGCTAAGATCAATTTTCTCTCCAGCAATTTTAGGACCAGACAATTTCTGATACTGTGTCTCTATAGTCTTAGGAGCTTCAGGTTCCGGAGCGGCATCAGCAGTTGGCTCTACTTTCGCAGATTCCTTTTTTACTTCTGATTTTGGAGTCTCTTCAGCTTTTGGCGCCGCCGCCTTTGGAGCTTCTACTTTAGGCTCCTCTTTCTTAACCTCTGATTTTTTCTCAGGCTGGGAAACTATTTTAGGTCCTTGTAATACAACCTTTCTAGTTTCTTTCACCTCAACCTTAGGCACAGCTTTTTCTTCAACCCTGGGAGCTGCCTTTTCCTCAGCTTTTGGAGTTTCCTTTACAGGCTCCTCTTCAACTTTTTTCTTTGGGTTAAGATCTATCTTACCAACCATTTTAGGTCCGGCAAGCTCAACTTTACCCACTAAAGCATTCTCTTCAGATTCAGCGTTTCTTCGCTCACGGGCCAAGCGACGATCTTCTTGCTCTTTTTCTAATCGAACTCGAATTGCCTCCTTCTCCTTACGCTTTTCCTCACCAACCTCTTTTGAAGCTACCTTTTTGCTTTTATCCGTCTGGAACTCGTCAAGCAAAACTTGATAAACATCATCGGAAATTTTTGTGGTAGGCCTCGCTTCCACATCATGTCCTTTTCCGTTAAGAAAGTCCACTGCCCTATCCAAGGAAATATTAAGTTCACGAAGAACTTTATTAAGCCTTATTTTTGCATTGTCTGCCATAAATACTGATTCCCGTTCTTTTATTTAAGTGCTAATATATAGCTAATCTTCTAATTCTTCTTTTAGGATACGCACAACTTCTAAAATTGTTTCCTCTTCTAAATCTGTACGTTTCACTAAATCGTTAACATCTTGCTCCAAGACGCTACGTGCTGTATCAAAACCGATCTTCTTGAATTCTTCAATAATCCAAGCATCGATTTCATCAGAGAACTCTGTTAATTCAACATCTTCCTCAACCCCTTCACGGAATACATCTATCTCATAACCAGTTAATTGACCAGCTAATCTAATGTTGTGACCACCTCTACCAATTGCCTTAGAAACCTCTTCTGGCTTCAGGTAAACTTGAGCCGTCATCTTCTCATCGTTCAACTTAACAGAAGAAACTCTAGCCGGACTCAATGCTCTTGTCACCAACAATTGTGGGTTGGCTGTCCAATTGATAACATCAATGTTTTCATTACCCAACTCACGAACAATTCCATGAATTCTAGACCCCTTCATACCTACACAGGCACCAACAGGATCAATACGATCATCATAAGAGTCAACAGCCACTTTCGCTTTTTCCCCTGGTATTCTAACCGCTTTTTTCACAGTAATCAATCCGTCGAACACCTCTGGTATTTCTTGGAAAAATAATTGCTCCAAGAATTTAGGTGAACTTCTAGACATTATAATAGTAGGTTTTGCACCTTTTAATTCTACACTTTCAATAACACCTCTTACATTATCGCCCTTGCGGAAGAAATCAGAAGGTATTTGTCTATCTTTTGGCAAAATAATCTCATTACCCTCATCATCTAACAAAATAATTGCTTTATGACGAATGTGATGAACCTCTGCCGTATAGATTTCGCCCTCTAAATCTTTAAAGTGCTTATAAATAGTTGTATTATCATGCTCATGAATTTTAGAAATAAGATTTTGACGTAATGCCAAAATTGCCCTTCTTCCTAAATCTATCAACTTAACTTCTTCAGACACATCTTCACCAACCTCAAAATCTGGCTCAATTTTACGAGCTGCAGACAATGAAATTTCCTCATTTGGTTCTTCAACCTCACCATCGTTAACAACGATACGGTTTCTCCAAATTTCTAAATCACCTTTATCTGGGTTGATAATGATATCAAAGTTATCATCTGAACCAAACTTCTTTTTAAGCGCATTTCTAAAAACATCTTCCAAAATGGCCATCAATGTTACCCTGTCTATGAACTTATCGTCCTTAAACTCTGAGAAAGATTCAATTAACGCAATATTTTCCATTGGTAATTACAATTAAAATTTTAATACAACTTTTGCTTTAATAATATCTGAAAAATTTACTTCTTCTTTTTTCTGAACGGTCACCTTTCCCTTACCTACAGGCTTAGGCTCCCTAGCTTTCCATTCCAGAACAATAGAATCATCGTTCACAGCGGTTAAATTTCCTTCAAACTTATCGTCATTTGTACGAACTTCAAGTTTTCTACCAACATTTTTTACATATTGACGCGGCATAACCAACGGAGCCGCTGCACCAGCAGAGGCAACTTCAAGGGAAAAATCGTGTTCATCACGATCTATATTATTTTCAATAGCCCTGCTTATTTTAATACAATCGCTAACCGTAACCCCATGGTCACCGTCTATTACAACATGAATGCTATTATCAGCACCCATAGTGAAATCGATTAAAAATAGGGAGGGATCTTCTTGAAGACCTTGTTCCAATAATTCTTTTACTTTTTCCTTTAGCATAAATAATAAGTAATAAAAGAGGGGACTAATTGTCCCCTCATGAATACTTTTATATCCTTTCAGCTTTGCAAATATACAATAAATTTAATTTCCTACAATAGACTATTCACACCTAATTCATTCACTATGAAAACAATCTAAATAAATAATTAATACCTCAAAAAATATGATCTTTTAGAAATTATCTTATTTTTAGCGAAACACCAACCAAAATAATACTTAATGGAAATTCTTTCATCTTATAACCTTATCATAGGGGCTTCTTTAATTGTAGTTTTATCATTCTTTTTTAACGGCATTTCTAAAAAAACGAATATACCAGCAGTTCTTATGCTCATTGTTCTGGGGATTCTTATTAAAATAGGATTAGAATTCTTTATACCAGAGATTCCAGACTTTAAAGGTTCTTTAGAAATTTTAGGTACTGTTGGCCTTATAATGATTGTTTTAGAAGCTGCTTTAGAACTAGAATTAAAAAAAGAAAAATTATGGCCCATTCTTAAATCAATGGCCATTGCATTAATTGGTTTGGTAGGCTCCGCATATGTTGCCGCTTTAATTCTATATCAATTTATCCCTAATATGACTATGCAATCTGCATGGTTATATGCCACACCGTTGTCTATTCTTTCTAGCGCTATAATTATACCAAGCGTTGGCGGACTAAGTGAAGCTAAAAAAGAATTCCATATTTATGAGAGTACTTTTTCTGATATCATGGGTATTATGATGTTCTACTTTCTAACAGGAAAACTAAACCCCGCTGAAGACTCGGGAGTTGTTGGTTTCAGTATAAATTTCGCCGTAACAATAGTAATAGCATTGGTTGCTAGCTATGCAATTATATTAGTCTTTCAACGCATAAAAAGCCAAGCAAAACTATTTTTATTGATTTCTGTTCTGTTACTTCTTTATGCCATAGGAAAGAAAATGCACTTATCATCTTTAATTATCATTCTTGTATTTGGTTTAATTGTAAAAAATGTCAATTTATTTTTCCCAGGTAAGACCAAAATCTTTCTTGAAAAGGAAAGAATGCAACAAATTTATCATGAGTTGCACATCGTCACCCTAGAAACTGCATTTGTAGTCAGAACTTTCTTCTTTGTAATATTTGGTATCACCATAGTACTTTCATCATTACTGAGCATTAATGTTGCTATAGTCAGTTTATTGATAATAGCATCTATTTATGCCATACGGTTTTTGATACTTATAGTTTTCGTTGGTAAAGATATGTTACCGCAGTTATTCATTGCTCCAAGGGGGTTAATTACCGTACTTCTTTTCTATGCTATACCTATGGAAGCACAAATTGAAGGTTTTGAATCTGGCATACTTTTATTCGTAATAATAGCTACTAGCTTAGTAATGACATGGGCTATGATACGTGATAAACGAAAAATGGGTACCATGCTAGATGAAATTGACGAAGAAATAACCGAAAGAAATTTAGCCGAAGACGCAATTAAACAATCAGAAGACGAAGAACTTTTAGAGATAGAAGATGACACTCCAGAACAAATTGACCCGGAGACCTCGCACTAAAAAGAAATCTATAAAATTAGGAAGTTTGATTAAACTATTGAGGCATGAAAGATGCATGTACCTCAACTTGATCACTATATGCTTGTGGCTCAGAATCCTCTAAACTATCTACTTCTTTACGAAAACGAAGTATCATTAGTGTATCTAGCTGTTGATCAATACTATCTTTAAGCACTCTCCAGTTAGAAGAGTTCATTTTATTATTGTACTCCATGATTTTGTTGAAGCGATCTAAATTATAACGATTCGCTTTCCAAGCATGGGCAGTACTTTCTTCATGTTTCACATCTTGCAAGTAGAATCCAATTCCAAATCCAAGTAAAACAACAATCAATAAAATCTTTAAAACTTTTGGAGAGAGTTTCATAGGGTTAAGTTCTTTAGGGTACCAAAGTATATAATAACATTGTCGAAATGGTTTCTTTTCCGATGTATTTGTAACGTTATCGGTTTAAATGTACAAAAATACTGACACACAGTTAACCATTTCTTCACATTCAGCAATTAAACATGTATATACAGCGAAGGTCTTACAGTTGAAATTAAAATAAAATGATATAAATCATAAAAACAAAAAATCCTGATATCAATTGATATCAGGATTTACCTTGTTCTCTTAGTTGGCCCACAAGGACTCGAACCTTGAATGACGGTACCAAAAACCGAAGTGTTACCATTACACCATGGGCCAATACCTTTTTAAGAGGCTGCAAATTTAAAACAAAGTTTTGTTTCACCAAACATTTTTTTAAGTAAAAATGAAAAAAATATACTTTACCCATGTTAAAGGTTTATAAAAATAGTTCATTCCTTTCTATATTAATTAGTAAATTCGCCACTTAGGTTTAACCCAAGCTTCATGTTTTCAAAGAACTACCACAAGTGGGACACTATATTAGGATGGTCCGTATTTTTTATAGCCCTTATTACATACTACATTACCGTTGAACCCACCAATAGTTTTTGGGATGCGGGAGAGTATATAGCAACAGCAGCCAAGCTTCAAGTGGGTCACCCACCAGGAGCACCTTTACTACAAATGATAGGCGCATTTTTTGCAATGTTCGCTTTAGAACCAAGTCAAGTTGCTATGATGGTAAACCTGGTTTCCGGCGTATCAAGTGCATTTACCATTTTATTCATGTTCTGGACAATTACCAATATCACCAGAAAATTAATAGATAACGATGGTCCTTTCACCAATAGCAAAGCAATTGCAGTATTTGGTAGTGCCTTAGTAGGTTCATTGGCATTTACATATTCAGATAGTTTTTGGTTCAATGCCGTAGAAACAGAAGTATATTCTATGGCAAGTTTTATCATGGCCTTATTGTTGTGGCTAGGATTAAAATGGACAGATAATCTTGATGACCCTCGTGGAAACAAGTGGCTTGTATTAATATCCTTTGTTGTCGGGTTAACTTTTGGAGTTCAGTTTATGGGCTTCTTGGCAATACCATCAATTGGTTTACTTTATTATTTTAAAACCTACAAAGAGACCACAGTAAAGAACTTTTTATTAGCTAACATTATTGTTATAGCGATCTTAATGTTAGTATATAAATTTTCACTAACCTATGTACTTCAACTTTTTGGTTGGGGAGAGGTATTCTTTATTAACAGTATAGGTCTACCATTTAATTCAGGTTCTATTATTATCGGTCTTTTATTTATAGCTGCTTTTTACTTCGGCTTAAACTATACTCGTAAAAACAATTATAAGACAGGCAATACCATTGTTCTGTGTATGATGTTTTTATTTCTAGGTTTTTCTTCCTGGTTAATGTTGCCTATTAGAGCAAATGCCAAAGTTGTTATCAATGAGAACAACCCAGAAGATGCAAGAGCACTTTTAGCATATTACAATAGAGAGCAATACCCAGGTGTTGATAGTCCCGTTTACGGTACCTATTATTCAGATATGTTTGCACCAGCAGGCGAAGATCAAGATGGTAAACCTAAATATGAGAAAGATTACACATTAGGGAAATACATTATTGTAAATAAATACAAAGATGCCATTCAAGGTCCCAACCCTAAACACCAAGGTTTGTTACCTAGAATGTGGAGTTCGCAAAATGCCGAAAACTACATGCGTTATTTTGGAGCCTTAGATTTTAGGATTACACAACCAAACCAAGAATTAAGACAAGCTGCAGAACAAGTTAAAATTGGTTTTGCAAATGGCGAAATTGGCGCCGACCAGTATATCAGCTTCTTAAAACGTTTTGATGAATATATAGAAGTACAGCCGCCAACATTATGGGATAATATTGAATACATGTTCGAATTTCAATTCAACTACATGTATCTGCGTTATTTTATGTGGAACTTCGTCGGAAAACAGAATGATGTTCAGGGTCGCTATAATGACAACGGAAACTGGTTAAGTGGTATTAATGCTATTGATAGCATGAGATTAGGCAGTCAAGACAACTTACCAAGCGATATCCAAAATAATCCAGGTAGAAACACCTATTTCTTTTTACCATTAATTTTGGGAATCATTGGTATAGTTTTTCAACTCTCAAAAGACAAAAAGCAATTTTGGGTATTATTGATGTTCTTTCTGTTTACCGGACTAGCTATACAGTTTTATACAAACCCAGGTATTTTTCAACCTCGTGAACGAGATTATTCACTTGTAGGTTCATTCTATGTATTTGCTCTTTGGATCGGTTTAGGGGTTTACGGATTATATGATAGTTTTAAAGAATGGATCACTCCTAAAATATTAGCCCCTGCAGTAGTTGTTGTAACATTACTTGCCGTACCAACGGTAATGGCGGTACAAAATTGGGATGACCATGATAGATCTGGCAAATTCACGGCAAATTCGTCTGCAAAAGCATATTTAGATTCTTGCCAGGAAGATGCGGGAGCTATTTTATTCACCATTGGTGATAATGACACCTTCCCAATTTGGTACGCACAAGAGATTGAACATTACAGAACAGACGTTCGTATAGTTTGCACCAGTCTTTTTGAAACAGATTGGTATGTGGATCAAATGAAGGCTGCCGCTTATGAAAGTGCACCTATACCTTCTCAGATTACACATGAAAAATACAGATGGGGATCAAGAGATGTGCTATACCACCAAGGTATTACAGAGAATAGATGGCCAATTAAGGACTTCATCAATTGGATCGACAGTGATAAACCTAGAACAAAGCTTAAGTATTTATTTGAGCAAAATGGTGCAGATTTAAGTCAGTATCCTGAAGAAACTCAAAACATGGTCTACTATCCTACTAATAAGATTAGGGTTCCTGTAAACAAACAAAATGTATTAAACAGCGGCTTGGTCAAAGAAAAAGACGCAGACCTTATTGTTGAGTACATTGATATTGACTTACCAGGTGCTATTACAAAGAAGAGCATGATGATGCTTGATATCTTAGCCAACAATGATTGGAAACGTCCTTTATACTTTTCTGGAGGTAGTTTTGACGATGCTGAGTACTTATGGATGAAAGATTATCTTCAACTAGATGGTTTAGCATATAAGCTCGTACCTATTCGTACAGAAAGACCTAACGCATTTGAATTAGGACGAATTGATACCGAATTAATGTATGATATCGTTACCGGATGGGATTGGGGTAATGCAGGTGGCGACATTTACCACGATACACAAACCCGTATTCAGAGCGTATCTTTTAGAGGTAATTTAGCTCGTTTAACGGAAACTTTGATCAAGGAGAACAAAATGGACAAGGCTAAAGATATCATTGAGATTTCATTGACCAACATGCCTGTAGATAAATTTGGATACTACACTTTAGTGGAACCTTTTGTAGACGGCTATTATAAAGTTGGAGAAAACCAGAAAGCACGTGCTCTCTTTGAAAAGTTGAAAGGCAAATACCAAGAAAGATTAGAGTATTACGCTTCTACAAGTTTAGACGAGCAATACAGCAATATTGATGACATCATTGCAGATATGGAGGCATATAGACGTAATATAGATATGATCATAACTAATGATAGCGAGGATGTTGCTGAAAAAGAAACCTTAATATTCAATGAGTATATAGATAAGTTCCAACACTTCTATAAAGACGAGGACGATATAGACATGCGTGAAGAAATGCAGCAGACCAATCCAGATATGATGGATACCATGCCAGTTTCTGACACCATTTTACCTGACAATACTAAAACAGAAATTGTAGAATAGATATTCTGTCAAAATAGCGCATAAAAAAAAGCTTTGAGTTTACACTCAAAGCTTTTTTTAGTTTTAAACAATATTAAATTTTAAACGTATTCTTTAAGAATACCCATTAACGTAGTAGCATCTTGTTCGCCACTTTGTCGCCATACCATTTCACCTTTCTTATAAATCATAAGCGTAGGTAGACCCTTAACACGTAAAGCCTGAGAAAGCTCTTTGTTCTTATCTACATCTATCTTTATAACCTTACCTCTGCTACCTAAAGCAGCGGCTACATCCCTTAATACAGGATGCATTGCAGTTGACTGCTCATTCCACTCTGCATAAAAATCAAGAAGAACAGGTACCTTTAAATCTATTAATTCACCAAATTTGGACATATAAAATGCTTTTCTTTGTTAGCCAAATGTAATAAAAATTGTTAAAATACTACTCTTAGCATCCTAATAGTAGTACTGTAATAGGGTTAAAATCATGTTAATGCCTTTTTCTTCAAAGTTATCACGGTAATTTCTGGCCATATACCTACCCTACCAGGATAACCTAAAAAGCCAAAACCTCTATTTACATTAATGAATTGCCCCATTTCTTTGTAAATACCCGCCCAATAAGGGTATCTCCATTTTACAGGACTCCACTTGATCCATCCGGGTATTTCAATACCAAATTGCATTCCGTGAGTGTGTCCGCTCAATGTCAAGTGGTAATGGTAAGCATCTTTAATTACTTCCATTTCCCAGTGTGATGGATCGTGACTCATTAATATTTTAAAATCGTCGGCATTTATCTGTGAGGCAGCCTTTTTAAGGTCCCCGGCTTTTTTGAATCCGCCTTTTCCCCAATTCTCTACACCCACCAAAGCAATCTTATCATCCCCTTTTTGTAAATATCTATGCTCGTTAAGCAAAAGATCAAAACCCATTTCTTTTTGCAATGTTTTTAGGTCTTCTAAATTCTGTTGTTTCAGCTCTTCGGTATCCCAAGGAATATAATCACCGTAATCATGATTACCTAAAACTGAAAACTTACCATCTTTTGCATCAAGGGTACTAAAAAGATCTGCCCACGGCTCCATTTCAGAAGTCATATTATTAACCATATCACCCGTAAACAAGAGTACATCGCTTTTCTGCTGATTAATAAGGTTTACAGCGTATTCAATCTTTTTTCTATCATCGAAACTACCACTATGTATATCTGAAATTTGGGTAATCTGGTACCCGTCAAAACTATCGGGAAGATCTTCGAATTCCAAATCGTATTTTAACACCTTAAAATTGTACTTCCCTTTGTACATACCATATAGCAGCGCCCCAAATGGTACGGCAGCTACTCCCAGTGCTAGTAAACTAAGAAAACGTCTACGTGCCGGAAGTCCGAATTGCTTTTCCTCACCATAAATTTTTTGATATGCACCTGCTATAAAACGATATATATCTTCAGAAAACAAGAATAAGATAGTGATGATATTGAACGTTAACATGGTCAACAAAAAACCAAAAGCATAACTTTTAGGTATACTTAAAACACGACCTGTCTCTTCACCTATAGAAAATTGGTAGATAAAATTTAACATGACCGCTAATGATATTGCAATATAAATCCATGACCACCACGGTTGTTTAGTTATGGTTTTTAATGCCTGAAGCACATAAAAACTTAAAGCAACATAAGCTAAGACAAAAACAAACCAACGAATCATGACTAAAATTTTTACAAAGATATCTGTATCACAGCGGTATATAAGCTCATTTGCATTTTATTTAACCTTGTTAACTACCGCTTTAATATTTTCCAATTGCGTAATTGCTATATAATCATCACTTAAAAAGCGCTCTGAATTCATAGTTATAGCGGGTTCCTTAGCCAGTGTTTGAATCATAGCCGTACCCGACAAATGAACCGCATTAAAGCCATTGCTCTTAAAAACATCAATATTACCAGCATTTACACCAGACCCAGGAATAATCTGTATGGTCTTACTTTTCTTTTTTAATTCCGACAATAAGTCGATACCCAATGGTGCCGACTTTTGTTGACCTGATGAAAGTACATAATCAATTTGCATAGCATCAAGTTGTTCTAATGCTTCCAACGGATTTTTCACCCAATCAAATGCCCTATGAAAGGTGAATTTCAAATTACCTGCTGCTGATTTCAATTTTTGAGTTTGTGCGACATCCAACGAAAAATCATTTAAGAGCACTCCCGATACAATTCCGTCAAAACCTAATTCAACACATAATTCAATATCGGTCATCATCATATTCAATTCATTAGCTGAATAGGTAAAATCTCCACTACGTGGACGGATCAGAACATGCACAGGAATAGAAACTTGTTCCTTTACCGCTTTTAACAAACCGTAAGAAGGTGTTAATCCGCCCACCGCTAATTCTGAACACAACTCAATTCGGTCTGCTCCGGCACGTTCGGCAACTAAAGCAGATTCCAATGAATTAGCACAAACTTCTACTATCATATTCCTATATTTAAGGTCACTAAAAGTAAAGAACCCATCCCATGAAAAGAAGAAAGTTTCTAAGAAATTCTACTACTGTGGCTGCAGGAATAGTATCGGCACCCGTATTAGCCACATACAAAGAAATACCTGTAGTTAAAGAGGCAGAAGTAGTACCTGTTCTACCTATTGCAATCTGCACATGGAATTTTGGCAATGCAACAGCCAAAGCATGGGAGGTTTTAGAAAAAGGAGGCAATGCATTAGATGCCGTTCACCAAGGGGTCATGGTAGAAGAAAATGATTTAAGCAATAGTACTGTAGGAAATGGCGGCAGGCCCGATAGAGATGGCAATGTTACATTAGACGCCTGTATTATGGACAAAGATGGCAATTGTGGTGCTGTTTTAGCAATGCAGAATATTACAAACCCCATATCAGTAGCAAGAAAAGTAATGGAAGAGACGCCGCATGTAATGCTAGCCGGCAAAGGAGCCGAACAGTTTGCTTACGAACAAGGTTTTGAGAAAACAGATTTGCTAACCGAAGAATCAAAACAAGCTTGGGAAGAATGGAAAAAAACATCACAATACAAACCTATCATAAATATAGAAAATCATGATACCATTGGTATGTTAGCAATTGATGCCGATGGCGATATTGCCGGTGCATGTACCACAAGTGGCATGGCATATAAAATGGCAGGCAGGGTTGGTGACTCGCCTATTATAGGCGCCGGACTTTTTGTTGACAATGAAGTTGGTGGCGCTACGGCAACTGGTGTTGGTGAAGAAGTTGTAAGAACGGTTGGTAGTTTTCTAATCGTAGAATTAATGCGACAAGGCAAATCGCCACAAGAGGAATGCGAAGAAGGTGTAAAACGCATTATCGCTAAAAACAAGGACAAACAAGATTTTCAAATTGGGTTTATCGCTATTAATAAAAAAGGAGAAACCGGTGGTTACTGTATTCACCCAGGATTCAGTTATAGAACTTATTCCAAAGAAGGTCATGTAAACAATCCTTCAGATAGTTATTTAAAGAAATAAGATTATTTCTGAAAAATCTTACAAATGGCGTAGTTTTTGATTTCTAATTTTCCTCAAAACCAACCATGAGGATAATTCTAATTTTATTGATTTCAGGATATTTACATCCACAAAGAAACGATTCACAAGCAGCTTTCTACAATGTAGGATCCAAAGCTATCATAGGCGGCGTTGGAGCATTGATTAATAAGAAACCTAATGAAAAGGGTTCCAAGGTTTTTCTCAAAGGTATGTATCAAGGTGCTTTAGGAGGTTATTTAACCTTTGAAAGCAAAAGGTTGGTAAGGCAATTTCATAGAACTGATAACTATGCTTACTTATGGCCCTCTAAAATTTTGAATTCTGCAGGCAACTCCATTATATATAACGCCGCCGCTAACCGAAACTTTTGGGAACGATGGCACATGGATTTCGGCTTTAATTATCTGGAATATGATTTTAAACGTAAGAAAAAACTTCGCTATCGAATTTTACCCTTTGCACTTTACGGTAATGCATATGGATTTGCAACCTCAAAATTTGATTTTAAAAGAACATTATACTCTGGTCATTTTATTTTCAAAAACAAAAAATTACCTAAAACAAGAGATATTGAACCAGATGGAGCGGCTTTATACAATACAATTCAATTTAAACGCAATATTAATATTGATATAGAAGCGGTTATTGCACATGAAATTATTCATGTTTATCAATATACCAGTGCATTTTTTATCAATGCCTATCTTAAAGAACCTATTGAAAGATTAGAAGAAAACAGTAATTTTTTCAAACACTACAATAAAGTCTTTTATACAGACTTGAATGCCCCTTTAAAAGTAGGCTTATATAATGTACAGTATTTATTCGGTGTCGATTATTACGACATACTTCAGGAAAAAGAAGCTGATTATTATTCCGCAAACGATTTTAATATACCATAAATGAAAACAATCTTATATCTAGCCGGCATGTTAATTATATTCTCCGGCTGTACTATAGACGAGGAATATACCTTTAAAGAACTGATTGCTGGTAAATGGGTTGGAACTAAAAGAATTGTTTTTTTCAAAGATGGCTCTTCAGCAGATAATTTATCTACAGGAATATGCGAACAACAAACAGAATTTATTCTTTTTGAAGATGGTAGTCTTTACTTTGAAGATTATGTTGAAACCGAAAATCATGCAGGCGGAAACGATATGTGTGCACTTGACTTAACAACTAGCGATAATGGAGAATGGAAAGTAATGCCAGGCAACAAGGTTATTTTTAAACTCACAAATACTTCTGACAATTCTGAATTGATTATGGAACTTTTTGAAGTAAACCTGATAGATAGAGGCAATCTCGAAATAAGGTATAAGGAATTTGAAAATGATGAGAATGAAAACATTGATTATTACGTTTATAAATATTTTAGAATTTATGGCGATTACGAATCACCTGAAAATAACAATTGAATAATAAAACACATAAGCAATAGGGCAATCTCCCTTAATGTTTCCCTATCAATTTGTACTTTTAACGTTTTACAATCAATACTCAAAAATGGCAGATCAAAAAAGACTCTTTTTGCTAGATGCATACGCACTAATTTTTCGTGGTTACTACGCACTTATAAAAAACCCAAGAATCAACTCACAAGGCATGGATACTTCTGCCATTATGGGATTCATGAATTCTTTATTCGATGTTATTCGTCGTGAAAAGCCAGATCATTTGGCCGTTTGTTTTGATAAAGGTGGAAGTGCGGAGCGTACAGAGTTGTTCCCCGAGTATAAAGCAAACAGATCAGAAACTCCCGATGCTATCCGTATTGCTGTGCCTTATATACAAGATATCTTGAATGCAATGCAGATTCCTGTAGTAGTAAAAGAAGGATGGGAAGCAGATGACATTATTGGAACGTTGGCAAAGCAAGCAGAAAAAGAAGATTACAAAGTTTTTATGGTAACGCCAGATAAAGATTTTGGACAACTGGTATCTGAAAACATATTTATGTACCGCCCTGCTAGAATGGGTAACGGCATAGAAATTTGGGGTATTCCAGAAATTCAAAAACGTTTTGGAGTTCAAAGACCAGAACAGGTTATTGATTATTTAGGTATGATGGGTGACGCCAGTGACAACATACCTGGCTTACCAGGTGTTGGCGATAAAACTGCCAAGAAATTTATAGAGCAGTTTGATTCAATGGAAGGGCTTTTGGCTAATACCGATAAGCTTAAAGGTAAAATGAAAGAGAAAGTAGAAGCCAATGGTGAACTTGGTTTACTTTCTAAAAAATTAGCTACTATTTGCTTAGATGTCGATGTCACTTTTAACGCTAGTGATTATGAGATGTCTGAACCAAATGCCGAAGAAGTTCAGAAAATTTTCGAAGAGCTTGAGTTTAGAAGATTAAAAGATCAGTTTATAAAATTATTTTCTGCGGAAGCCGAAGAGGCGAACACAGAAGTTACAAACAAACCAGTCGCTAAAAAAGAGATACAAGATGCTGGATCAGGACAGTTCTCGCTATTTGGAAGTCCTGCAGATTCTGGCGCAACTGTAAAAGATTTTTCAAGTAGAAAGACCATTGCAGATGTTGCGCATTCTTACCAAAGTGTTGCCCCAGGTATGGCGATGAAGTTATTTCTAAAAAACTTAATGCAGCAAACTTCGGTTTGTTTTGATACGGAAACCACAGGTTTAAATCCATTAACAGCAGAATTAGTTGGTATTGCTTTTTCTTGGGAAGCAACAAAAGGATATTACATCCCCTTTACGGATAATAAAGTAGAAGTACAGGCACTTTTAGAAGAGCTACGCCCATTCTTTGAAGCTGAAACAATCGAAAAAATAGGTCAGAATCTTAAGTATGACATTAAGGTTTTAGATAAATATAATATAGATGTAAAAGGACCTCTGTTCGATACTATGTTGGCACATTATCTAATTAATCCGGATATGCGCCATAATATGGATGTACTGGCAGAGACGTATTTAAATTACACCCCGGTTTCCATCACAGAACTAATTGGTAAAAAAGGGAAAAATCAATTGAGCATGCGCGATGTTCCACTAGAAAAACAAACGGAATACGCTGTTGAAGATGCAGATATCACTTATCAACTTGCACAACATTTTAGACCAGAATTAAAGGAAGCCAATACAGAAAAGTTATTTCAAGACATTGAGATTCCGTTATTACGCGTTTTGGCAGACATGGAATTAGAAGGCATCAATTTAGATGAAAAATTCTTGAATTCACTTTCAGAAGACTTGAACAATGACATCAGCAATCTAGAAAAGAAAATTTACGAAGTTGCCGATGAAGAATTCAATATTGGCTCACCCAAACAACTAGGCGAAATTCTATTTGACAAACTAAAACTAGTCGACAAGCCTAAAAAGACCAAAACAGGTCAGTATTCTACCGCAGAAGATGTATTGTCTAATTTGGCAAAAGACCATGAAATTATTCAGAATGTATTGGATTATAGAGGTCTTGCTAAATTGAAAAGCACGTATGTAGATGCACTTCCAGAACAAGTAGAACCATCTACTGGTAGAGTCCATACAGACTATATGCAGACCGTTGCGGCAACAGGTCGTTTAAGCAGTAATAATCCAAATTTACAGAACATACCAATTAGAACAGAACGCGGTAGACAAGTAAGAAAAGCGTTTGTACCAAGAGATGAGAATTATACTTTATTAGCAGCCGATTACTCTCAAATAGAGCTACGTATTATTGCTGCGTTAAGTGAAGAAACTACCATGATAGAAGCTTTTAAGAATGGTGAAGATATTCACGCCTCTACGGCTTCAAAAGTATTTAATGTGCCTTTGGAAGAAGTGACTAGAGAACAGCGTAGCAATGCGAAAACAGTTAACTTCGGAATCATCTATGGTGTTTCTGCATTCGGACTAAGCAACCAAACGGACTTATCAAGAAAAGAAGCAAAAGAATTAATAGACACGTACTACAAGACCTACCCAAAGTTGCGAAATTACATGAGCGAGCAAGTAGATTTTGCACGTGACAATGGTTATGTTTCAACTGTGTTGGGCAGAAGACGCTATTTAAAAGATATTAATGGTAGTAATGCCATAGTTCGTGGTGCTGCAGAGCGAAATGCCGTAAACGCACCTATTCAAGGCAGTGCTGCAGATATCATAAAGATTGCCATGATCAATATTCACAACAAACTAGAAAAAGGCAATTATAAGTCTAAAATGCTTTTACAAGTACATGATGAATTAGTGTTCGATATTTACAAACCAGAATTGGAAGAATTACAAACACTCATTAAATCTGAAATGGAAAATGCGTACAAAATAGCAGTTCCTTTAGATGTAGAAGTTGGCTTGGGTGAGAATTGGTTGGTAGCGCATTGATGCTAATATTTATAATAGAAGAACCACCCTTTGTAAGAAAAAATTGTAGTATTTCGACGAAAATATTCTGTTAACAAAACGCTAATATTTATATTAGTGTTTTGCTAACCATATTTTACTATGATTAAAAACTACACTAGGCTGCTATTAGCAGTTTTCTTTTTGTCTTCAATTTCAGGGTTTTCACAGACAAATTTTTTAGCGAATTCCAATTTTGAAAATTGGTCAGGAAACCCAGAATCACCAGATAGCTGGACGGTACAAAGACCAGACGCTCTAATTAAATCAACAGATGCTACTCATGGTGATTTTTCATTAGAAATTGAACTTAATGACGCTTCGGCTTCATTTCAACAAACGGGTTTAACAACTCGTGATGTTAATGTAGCAACACTACAAACAAATTCTACATACACACTCTCATTTGACTACAAAGTGGTAGAAGGAACGAATATAAGAGGATTATTATATGTGCTCAAACAAGCTTCTTACGGAATAGTGCAACATGAAGCTCAAAGCACTACATTTATTGATGATGGCAATTGGCACACATTCACATTTGAATTTGACACAAGTGCTAATGAAACAGACTATGTTGCAGAACTATCTTTTCGCGCACAGTCGGCACCCACCAACATAATCAGAATTGATAATTATAGAATTTTAGGCGATTCATTGCCTGATGCTGACAACGATGGGGTATTAGATAGTAATGATCAATGCCCGAATACTTCACCAAATGCACTAGCAGTTGACAATGTTGGCTGTGAAGTTACTATAGATAGTTCAAATTTATTAGAAGACCCCAGTTTTGAAGATTGGTCTTTTGGAGGAGGCGCTAATCTAGCGAAATGGGGAATATGGTTCCAATTAGGCAGCTGGGAAAAAAATACAGACATTAGTGATAATCTGCAATATAGTGTTGAGCTAACCACAGGAGATACTTCATCAAATACAATTTTTCAAAATGATATTCAAATCTACAAAGGAGTAGAATATATTATTTCAATAGACTATAAAGTTGTAGAGGGTTCTTTTGATACTGTAGAATTAGAGCTAAGAAATCAAGTAGGCGCGTTTGGGGAAACACTTGAAAATTTCATTATAAGCCCAACCGGTTCTGGCTGGAATACCTTTTCCACAACCTATACACCTCTTAAAACTGAAATCGTAGATTTAAATATTAGAGTCAACTCTAATCAACCACAAGAACGCATATTATTAGACAATACCGTAATTAGAGCAAATGTAAATACTGTTGGAGATGATGATAATGATGGAATTAGTAATACTGATGACAACTGCCCTAACACTCCAGCAGGAGAAACCGTTGATACTAATGGTTGCTCACAAAGCCAACTGGATGATGACAATGACGGTGTTAACAATGATATAGACAATTGCCCTAATACACCAGCAAATTCAACAGTTGATGAAAATGGCTGTACAGTGACCACAGTAACAGATTCTGACAATGACGGTGTAACAGATGCTAATGACGATTGTCCGAATACTCCAACAGGAGATACAGTTGATGAAAATGGCTGTACAGTGACCACAGTAGCAGATTCAGACAACGATGGTGTAGCAGATGCCGATGACGATTGCCCGAATACTCCAACAGGAGATACAGTTGATGAGAATGGCTGTGCAGTGACCACAGTATCAGATTCTGACAATGACGGGGTTACAGATGCTATTGACGATTGCCCTAACACCCCTGCGGGTGAGACTGTAGATTCGAGCGGGTGTACTATTGTCGAAAATACGCTCCCAGATATTTCAAATGACGGCATTCAAGTAAAAGCAACAAGCACCAGTTGTCCAGATACTGCAAATGGTGAAATCTCTGTTTCCTTTAATGAAGATTACAACTACACAGTTCAAATTACAGGACTCTTATTGGACAATACTTTTGATAATATTAACGTTACAAATGGTCTAGTAAGATCTGATCTTTCTTCTGGTTCGTATTCGGTATGTGTAACCATACCTGAGTATCCAAGTTATGAGCAATGCTACTCAGTAACAATTGAAACCCCCGAAGAATTTATTTCTGGTAAAACCGTTATAGACTACACCGCTAAAAAAGCAAGTGTTGTGGTTTCTGGAAGCAAGAATTACCAAGTTTTAGTTAATGAGAAAGTATATTCCTTTGAAGTTGATAATATTGATAATCAGCAATTATCATTTCCAATAGATAAAGGCTCAAATATCATTACGATAGAAACCGATAAAATTTGCCAAGGTGTTTTTAATGATAAGGTGGTTATCAGTAATGCTATTTTAACTCCAAACCCAGTGACTGATATGTTACGAGTTGAAGGTCTGGACATTATGACTAATGCTCAAGTTATCTTATCAAACATAAGCGGAGTAACAACTCTACAAGAGCGCAAACAGATAAGTAACGGCACATTAGAAATGAATATTTCGAATCTTTCTCCTGGCGTCTATATGTTAACAATTATAGATGGAGATAAAGAAATCAACTTAAAATTTGTAAAAAAATGAAGTTAGCTATAAAATTAATTTTAGTAGGATTACTAGTTGCGTCATGCGGTGGAAGCGATGACAGCAACAACAATCAGCCAGGGGAAACAGAAAAAGAACTGGGTGCATTTAATCTTATATTTCCTGAAAACAATTTAATATGTACAGAAGGAGAAGATAATGGTACAGACGGCGTGAGCATAGAGCTTAAATGGTCTGCCTCAGCCAATGCAACTTCCTATGAACTTGAAATTACTAATCAAGAAACTAATTCTACCGACACAAGAACTGTAACCACAACATCACTTACTGTAGGACTACCTAAAGGCACACAATTTTCATGGGGTGTAACTGCAATTTTGGGTTCAAAAACACTGGCGAGCGACTCATGGAATTTCTATTCCGAAGGTACCAGCACTGAAAATTTCGCTCCTTTCCCAGCAGAAATTAGTGTTTCGGATAATGGTGACGGTTCAGTAAGCGTATCTTGGACAGGTGAAGACCTAGATGACGACCTATCAACCTACGATGCTTACATTGGCACCTCAGGTAACTTAGAATTGATTCTTGAGAATACAACTAACGAAAGCACCAACTACAATATTACAGCCGGAGAGCAATATATTGCCCGTGTAGTTTCTAAAGACAGCAACAACAATACATCTACTAGCGAAACCTATTTCACATTTTAGAAAGTTAAAGTTTCTTTAAAGGAAGACGAAAATGTATTTTCAAAACGTTAGCATATAGCGTACTTCTACAATGAGGTACGCTATTTTTCATGAAAAGACTTCTAATCATAGTATTATTTATAAGCCTTGGAGCAGGTAAACTAGCTGCGCAAGACATAAAAGTCTTTCCTAACCCTGCAACGAATGTCATTAATGTCTTAGGACTCAAAAATGATTCGAATGCGGCTATAAGCATCAGAGATAGTTACGGAACCCAAATTATCTTTCACCAATGGGATATTAAAAGAAATTCCTTGAATATTCCTGTTTTCAATCTTGAAAAAGGTTTGTACATGATTACCATACAATCTGAACATCAAAACGTAAAAACTAAATTTTACAAGCAATAAAAAACCCTCACAAGAAGTGCAAGGGTCATTTATTACTATAATTGAATATAGTTTATCGCTTCACGAAAATCAATTGCCCGTCTTCTGAAAAGTTAGGAATATCAAGATCGCTGGCATCTAATGTCATTACATTACCTTCAATAGTAACACCTATTGCCACTTCCTCACCATTTTCATCTATGGTAGTTACAGTTTCTCCGTCAAAAGTATAAGTACTTTCATTGACATCAGATTCTGTTGGGCAAGGAATATCTAAACCTGTAGCAGTTGCGTTAACTTCAATATAATTTGCGGAATTAGAAGCGCTAGCCGTTAAGTCTTCATTAAACTGCAAAGTAATAATGAAGCAATTTTCTTCTGTAAGAAAATCTAGAATCTGTTTTCCAAATTTAACATCGTCACTTGCCGTTTCATTGTCAATTTCAAGTTCTGTAGCATCCCAAGTGCCAACAATAGCCGCACTATTCAGTTCTGCTTCATTTTGGGTCTCATCTTTGTCAGAACTACAGGATACCAATGTTAATACTACTCCTGCAATTAGTAAAATATGCTTATACATCTTTTTAGTTTTTTTTGGTTGTACAAGCATAAAAACGAAAAAATCAACTTATTATTTCATATCCAAACAAACAGCTGCCTAATAAGGACGGGGACTTAGAGTATAAATCTATACGTTGCCTTTAACAAAATGGTATTATCTTTTTTCTGCCCTAGTATTTGACGATCTAAATTCCTACCCAAAGTTTCACCAGGATTCCCTGCCCCTACAACCCCTTGTGACCAGACCAAAAAAATTTCCGACCCAGGCACATATTCCCATCTCAATACTAAATTCGATCGAAACTGGACATATGAAAAATCTGGATTCTCAATCTGATAATCTGTAATTCCGTCAAAATTCTCATCAATCAAATAATTACCAGTGTTATTAGATTGCGAAATTTGATTTTCAGAAAATAAAGTTACTCGCTCATTGAGACTTTCTGCAATAGGATTATTCACGTAATTGAAATTGGTATACGTTCCTCTAGATATAAATGGCTCGCCATAATACTGAATAGATAGATTAGGATTTATGCTATAATTAAAACGGATGGAAGTACTAAACGTTTTTTGATCAATATTACCGGTAATATATCTAGCATCTCCATTAAAATTGGTTTCGGTAACATATTGCGTTTTATTAGGATTCTCTTCAAATTCAGAAGAGATAGACAGGTTAAAAGCATCAAAAGGTTGATAATATAATCTAAACACATAACGCGCTAACGAAAAGTTTTTTTCGGCTGCCTGACTATTTACATAACCCAAGGTAAAACTTAGTTTCTTTCTACTATCAGAACCGAAAAATAGATATGCAAAATTTTCATCTGACCAACGCCAACGTGGTCCGCCACGTAATACGGTATTAGAAAATATACGGGGTTTATGCGCCGCCCCAACTTCTGTCCACCAATTATTTTTATAATTTATAAATCCCTCAAACTGATATTGAATTCTATTATAATTACCCTCAAAATCGTAGGTTGAATACTGACTTAATTCCATATTTGCCCTTCTATAGAAATTAGTGGGTTTAATAAACAACCTACTAACAGATGCAGTTTGTTTAATTTCATCTGCTTGTCTTAGAAATCCAATGTCATTAAGTTCCAATTCTGGTGATCGCCAAATGATGCCACCGTCATATCTCCAATTACCGCCACCTGCTTTACCTACCTCTATTTTACCACCAGTACCTGTAAGCGAGGTTCTATTAGGATCTACAGAAACATGGTCTGCATCAACTCTTTGAAAAAGGTGCGTTATACTAGTTTGCGTTCTTGCAATGGCATCTTCACTTCCTGTAACATGACTACCAACAATGTTGCCTTCCACATAATAATTTCTATCCTTCCAATTGTGTTTAAAATCAAAACCACCGGTGTATGCACCACTTCTTAAAAAATCTAGATTATCTGGTATATTTCTATTCGTAGCAGTAAAAATTCCACCAATAAAAGAATTACGCTCATTAAAATCTTTTTGCACCCTACCTACCAGATAATTGGTTAGTGGTTCTACAAGTTCTGAACGTTTATTACCTACAACATCTTCAATCTCTGCATACATTTTACCGGTAACACTTTCTAAAAGACCCAATGACCACCCGTTTTTGGTCTTACCAGAGAACTTAGCAGCACCCAAAATTGTACTATTTGTTGGCTGATCAATGAATTCATCTGGTGTTGTCGTTGCAAAACCCTGCGGACTTCTTCCTATTCTTCTACTATAAAAAATATTGTCATTATCATCGGCAAACTCATAATCGAAAATATTCTTGTTCTCGATAAAAAAAGGTCGTCGCTCTTCAAAAAAGATTTGAAATCCGTCTAAAGCAATAGCTCCCGGATCAGCATCTACTTGACCAAAATCCGGATTTACGGTCAAGTCTAAGGTCAAATCATTTGTCAAACCAATTTTAGCATCTAACCCAGCATTTAACCTGTAATCATTACCATCACGAAATGGATCACCATCTTGCGAAGGATATGAATCATATTGATTTACCAAAAAAGGTTGAATTTCTAATTGCTTTTGTGGTTGAATATCAATAAGCCCCCTAAGTACACCAAACTCACTTACCCAGCCCGGGGCATCTAACGAAACAGGTTGCCAAAGAGAACGTTCCTCTGCCCTAAAAAATCTTCTGTTCAATTGTAAACCCCAAATCTGTTCTTTTTGTTCTCCAAATTTTAATTGACTGAAAGGTATTTTCATTTCCGCAGTCCATCCATCCACATCAATTTGGGAAGCAGTATACCAAATTGGATTCCAGCTAGCATCCCAAAAATCTCCATTTTGAGATATAAACTCATCCCCCTTTACGCCTGCGGCAGAAATATTGAAAGAGAAACCGGTTCTTTTATCGTTATAACTATCTATATTAATCTCGATCCAATCACCAGAAAAATTATCTCGCCTAGCAAGTCTTTTTTCTATTTTAGAAGGAATACTATCATAACAACGGATGCCAACATAAAGAAATTTGGCATCGTAGGTAATCTTAAATTTTGTGGATTGACTTGGTTTTTCTCCATTATTAGGATCAAAAACAGTAAAATCGTCATCCCAAGATACAGTATCCCAAGCCTTATCAGACAATTTTCCGTCAATTGTAATTTCTTCTCCTACCGTAAGTTGCTTGGTAATATATTCCCTTTGTACCTTTGCAACATCTTTTTGAGCTACTACTGTCGTTAGAAATAGTAGAAATAAGATACTTAGGGATAAACATTTATTCATAACTGTGCGTTCTTTGGTTGATTGATGTGATAATGAAGAGACACAAAAGAATTGTAATTGTTACAGAAACAGTAATAAAACCTATAAGTTTAACAGTATCTCAATACAGACAAAGTAGTTAGATATTACATTTATTTAAAAAATGTAAAAAAATAAGAAACAAGTATTTGCAATTCAAGTTAATAATTGTAGATTTGCAGCCCCTTTCTAGGGATTGATTAAAATAATAGTTAAAAATAGCAGTAGTGGATACATTAAGTTATAAGACCGTTTCGGCCAACAGAACAACTGTAAACAAAGAGTGGTTATTGGTAGATGCCGAAGGAGAAACATTAGGACGCATGGCTTCAAAAGTCGCCTATTTGTTAAGAGGAAAGCACAAGCCAAGTTTCACCCCTCATGTTGATTGTGGTGATAATGTTGTTATTATCAACGCAGAGAAAATTGTTCTTACAGGAAACAAGTGGTCTGATAAATCATATATGAGATACACTGGCTACCCAGGTGGTCAACGTACTACTAGTGTAAAACAATTATTGGATAAAAATCCAGAAGGTATACTTGAAAAAGCAATAAAAGGAATGTTACCTAAGAACAGATTAGGTGCAGAACTTTTTAGAAACCTTAAAGTTTACGCAGGTACAGAGCACGGTCAAGAAGCTCAAAAGCCAACTGTTGTTAATTTAAAAGACATTAAATAAGATGGAAGTAATTCATAAAATTGGTCGTAGAAAGACCGCTGTAGCTAGAGTATATCTTTCTGATGGTAATGGTGATATCACTATTAACAACAAAGATTTAAGCGTATACTTCCCAACTGCAACACTTCAATACAAAGTAAAACAACCTTTCACATTAACTGAAAGCTTAGATACTTATGATGTAAAAGTAAATGTTTACGGTGGTGGTATCACCGGTCAAGCAGAAGCTATTCGTCTTGCTTTATCTAGAGCAATGTGTGAGATTGATGCTGAGAACAGAACAGTATTAAAACCAGAAGGTCTATTAACTAGAGACCCAAGAATGGTTGAACGTAAGAAATTCGGTCAGAAGAAAGCACGTAAAAAATTCCAATTCTCGAAACGTTAATTCGGAATTACAAGATTACCAGGCACCCTTTTTGGGTGCCTATTTTTATATTTTATCATACTGGAAAATCCAGATTATTAACAAGTTCATTGAAAGTCCTTTTAGGACAATTAAAAATCCTTTAATCACTTAATATTAAAGGTAAGATTAGTTTAGCATCTAAATGATGAAGGCTTTTCGGTTGCAAATCGAAATACCACTTTATCATTGCTAATTCATAAGAACGTAAACTAAATTTAAAATGGCGAGAGTCGAAGTAAAACAATTATTAGAAGCAGGTGTACATTTTGGTCACCTAACAAGAAAGTGGAATCCTAACATGGCTCCTTACATCTACATGGAGCGTAATGGTATTCACGTAATCAACCTTTACAAAACAGTTGCAAAATTAGACGAGACCAATGAGGCTCTTAGCAAGATTGCAGCATCAGGTAGAAAAATACTTTTCGTAGCTACCAAAAAACAAGCAAAAGATATCGTTGCTGAAAAAGCAGCAGCAGTAAACATGCCTTACATCACAGAAAGATGGCCAGGTGGTATGCTGACCAACTTTGTTACTATCCGTAAAGCTGTTAAGAAAATGGCTTCTATTGATCGTATGAAGAAAGATGGTACTTTCCTTACATTATCTAAGAAAGAAAGATTGCAAGTTGATCGTTTACGTGCAAAATTAGAAAAGAACTTAGGTTCTATTTCTGAAATGACTCGTTTACCAGGTGCTTTGTTCATTGTTGATACAATGAGAGAACACATTGCAGTAAAAGAAGCTCAAAAATTGAACATTCCTATTTTCGCAATGGTAGATACCAACTGTGACCCTAGAGATGTAGATTACCTTATACCTTCTAACGATGATGCATCAAAGTCTATTGACATCATTATGACAGAAGTTACCAACGCAGTAGCTGAAGGTCTTGCAGAACGTAAGGCTGAAAAAGGTAACTCAGAAGAGAAAAAAGAAAAAGCTCCTAAGAAAAAAGTAGCAGCTGAAAAGCCAGCTCCAACTCCAGCCAAGGTTGATACTAAACCTGCACCAGTGGTTGCTAACGTACCAGACGTTGAGGTAAATGTTGAGGCTACAAAAGAAGCAGTAGCTAAAGATGTGAAGGCTGATGATTTAACAAAAGTTGAAGGTATTGGACCAAAAGCTGCTGAAGCATTAGTTGCTGCAGGTATCGCTACATTCGCAGACCTTTCTAAAGGTGAAGCTGAAAAGATCAAAGAAATCTTAACAGAAGCAAGTTCTAGAATGGCTCATTTAGATCCTACCTCTTGGCCAAAGCAAGCTAAAATGGCTGCTGATGGTAAATGGGACGAACTTAAAGAATGGCAAGACAACACTAAAGGTGGTGTAGAATAAGTTTTTCTATTTTTGATATAAATAAATCTAAGAACAACCCTTTAAAACGGGTATCCTAAAAGAAAATAAAATGGCAAAAATTACCGCCGCAGAAGTAAATAAATTAAGAAAGGCGACTGGCGCTGGAATGATGGATTGTAAAAACGCTTTGGTCGAGGCCGAAGGTGATTTTGACAAAGCCATTGAAGTGCTTCGTAAAAAAGGGCAAAAAGTAGCAGCAAAAAGAGCAGACAGAGATTCATCTGAAGGTGCTGCGATTGCTAAGTTAAATTCTGACCAAACTGTTGGTGTTGCTATAGTACTTGGTTGTGAAACTGATTTCGTTGGTAAAAACGAGAACTTTATTTCTCTTGCCAACCAATTAGCTGAAATAGCACTTAGCTGTAACTCTAAAGAAGAGCTTTTAGCTGCTGATTTTGGAGGTATGACAGTTGCTGACAAATTAGTTGAGCAAACTGGTGTTATTGGTGAAAAATTAGAAATCACGGCTTTTGAAAAATTAGAAGCACCATATGTTGGTTCTTACGTTCACATCAACAAGATCGCTGCTTTAGTTGGTCTATCCGCTAAGGTTGAGACTGCTGATGTATTGGCTAAAGACGTTTCTATGCAAGTTGCTTCTATGGGTGCAACTACATTATCTTATAAAGATTTTGACCCTACATTCGTAGCTGCTGAAACAGAGGCTAGAATAGCTGTTATTGAAAAAGACAACGAAGAACTAGGTCGTTTAGGTAAAACACTTAAAAATGTACCTCAGTATATTTCTATGTCGCAGTTAACTCCTGAAGTTATGGCTAAAGCAGAAGAAGATGCTAAAGCGCAATTACAAGCTGAAGGTAAACCAGAGAAAATTTGGGATAAAATTCTACCAGGAAAAATGGAAAGATTTGTATCTGATAATACTACTTTGGACCAAGAACAGTGTTTATTAGACCAAAACTTCATTAAGGATGAGAAAATCAACGTAGCTAAATATGTTGAGTCTCATGGTGATGTTTCTGTTTTAGGTTTTAAACGTGTAACCGTAGGTTAATTACAATACAACTAACTCAATAAAAAACCGTCTTACTGTAAAAAGTAGACGGTTTTTTTATTTTCAATATTTTACTTATCTCCTAATTCTTCAACCACGCATTTCGCAACTTAACGGTTTCTTCAGTTACCTCTTCTAACGGAACAATTTTCCTGACCTTCTTTAAAGGTTGCCCTACTGGTCCTTCTACAGATATCATTTCCCCGTCTCTTTCTACAGTCATGCTTACTACGGTTTCTGGTGTCCAACCAAAGCTTTCACCTATTATCGGGCGTAGGGTTTCTAAATTAATATCTTGACCATTGATAACCCTAAAAATATCGCCACCCTTCAATTTTAAATCATCAAAGAAAGTATTCAAAGCTATATTCTTACGAATAAATACTACGCTGTCATTTTTAACATCAACATCCATATAAGGCACTTGACCATCAAAAAAGTAACCGGTAGGCTCCTCAACATTCTTTGTCACTAAACCAACCTTAGCAAAATACACATCATACTCTATAGGTGTTGTACCAATTACATGCTGCTTAAAGAAAATATCAACTTCAGGATATGTAATGGAAACAATTTCCCCAAACAAAGCTTCATCTTCAAAAGGAACGTCTGTACCATATTTTTTAGATAACTCTTTCATTAACCAAAGCATACTCTTCTCCCCTCCACTCTTCTCTCTCAATATAATATCTAGACACATATTTATTAAAGCTCCTTTCTCATATACGTTGGCATAATTAGGTTCATAAGGCTGTTCCAATATATTTTTACTCATAACAGTAAAAGACATACTATCATCATAAAATTTAGAATTAGTGATTTTAGCCAACATACGTTCGTAAAAATCATCTTCAGTAATAAGACCTTGCTGAATTTGAAATAAATTAGCAAAGTACTCTGTAGTGCCCTCATACATCCATAAATGTTCAGACATTTTTGGGTCGTTAAAATCAAAATACTGAATCTCTTTAGAGTGAACGGACAACGGTGTAACTATATGAAAAAACTCATGAGAAACCACATCTACCATAGCCTGTTCTAAACGTCCAATATCCATAGCTTCTGGTAACACAACCACAGTAGAGGTATGATGTTCTAGTGCTCCAAACCCATGAGCATCTGGCACAGTATTATCAGACATATATAATAAGATGTTATATTCCTTTGTACTATCAACATCTCCTAAAAATTTCTTTTGAGCACCCATCATAGCCACCATTCTATCTTTTAAATCAGACGCCTTGTAAACGTTATTAGGCGAAAAAAGACTTAAGGTTACCGTAATACCATTTATTTCAAAAGACTCTGTATTTGGTTTTGCATACATTATTGGGTTATCAATTACTTCAAAATAACGATTTGCCTTAAAAGCATCCCACAAAGGATCTGGCTTATTATTTACTTCTCTAGCAAGCGTAGTAGTACCTACTAAATCTGTTGGCTTTTTAATCTGAATAGCATAAGGTATTTCTTTGAACCCATCAAAATAACCTACAAATCCATGAAGATTAAGCATAAAATTGCTATCCTTTGAGATATTGGTACCTGCCGGTGAGAAAACAGCATCATCTACTTCATCCTCCGTATCATAAGTATCATTTACCCAATATTGAACTTTATCTAACTGAGCAGCATTTGAAATACTCCAAGAGTTTTCATCTAGTTTAGTGCTAGGCAGAACATTCCCTTTATAATCCAGCGCTTCAAAATCTTCAATATACTTACCGTAATTATCGGAACTATATGTTCCAGGCACAGTCTTAGGTATTCTAAATATGACCGTTGAAGTTGTAAACGCTCCAGGGTTGATACCTACCTGAACTTTATCATCAACAACATTTACCAAATCAATAGAGGTGACCACGGGACTATTCTCGACAGACAAAAGAGCCTTACCTGCCCCGCAAGCGTTTAATAGTAAAGCAGTGGCAATAATTAATACATTTTTCTTCATAAAAAACTTCATATGTGAATATTTAAAATCAATGATATCAAAGATAGATAATATGTAAAGACAACATCTCAACGATTTATGTTTTGCTTCAACCAAATATTGACTACACCCATCAAATATTTTCATTATTTTTGATGGCAAATAAAAAATTAAGATGCACTACAAAAGAATTCTTCTAAAACTAAGCGGTGAAGCCTTAATGGGCGAAAAGCAATACGGAATAGACTCTAATCGTCTAAATGAATATGCGGAAGAAATTAAAGAAGTAGTTGAAAAAGGTATTGAAGTTGCCATAGTTATTGGTGGCGGTAATATTTTTCGTGGCTTAGCAGGTGCCGCAACAGGAATGGACAGAGTACAAGGTGATCACATGGGAATGTTGGCTACCGTAATCAATGGCTTAGCATTACAAAGTGCATTAGAAATGAACGGCATACAAACTAGATTACAAAGTGCCATTAAAATCAATGAAGTTGCCGAGCCTTTCATTAGAAGACGTGCCATGAGGCATTTAGAAAAAGGAAGAGTTGTTATCTTTGGCGGAGGAACAGGTAACCCATATTTTACCACGGATTCTGCAGCTGTACTAAGGGCTATTGAAATAGAAGCCGATGTAATTTTAAAGGGAACCCGTGTAGATGGTATTTACACTGCCGATCCAGAAAAGGATAAAAGTGCGACGAAATTTGATAACATCTCTTTTTCAGAGGTACTTACAAAAGGACTAAAGGTGATGGATACTACAGCCTTCACACTAAGTCAAGAGAATGAACTACCAATTGTAGTTTTTGATATGAACAAAAAAGGAAACTTACTTAAAATTGTTGACGGCCAAACTATTGGTACAACGGTCAACCTATAATTTTCGGTATAGTTTATGTTATTGCGATAGTAATATAATTATTATATGAACGAAGAAGTACAATTTATATTAGACGCTACAAAGGAAGGCATGAATGCCGCCATAGCTCACCTAGAAAGAGAATTTTTGAAGATAAGAGCTGGGAAAGCCAGCCCAACAATGTTATCATCGGTAATGGTTGATTATTACGGATCACAAACTCCGTTAGCTCAGGTAGCCAATGTAAACACCCCAGATGGTAGAACCATTTCTGTTCAACCATGGGAAAAGAATATGCTTCAAGAAATTGAAAAAGCAATTATGAACGCCAACCTAGGTTTTAACCCTATGAACAATGGCGACATGATTATCATCAACGTTCCGCCATTAACAGAAGAACGAAGAATACAACTTACCAAGCAAGCCAAGGCAGAAGCCGAACATGCAAAAGTAGGTGTACGAAGCGCAAGGCAAGATGCAAACAAAGAAATAAAGGATTTAGATATTTCTGAAGATTTTCAAAAAAATGCCACTGCGGATGTTCAAGATTTAACTGATGCTTTCACAAAGAAAATCGAAGACTTCTTAGTTAAGAAAGAAGCTGAGATTATGAAAGTATAACCAAGAAATTTATAATTATAATTTAAAGCTACCTAGTTTAGGTAGCTTTATTTTTTTTGTAAAAAATTTAAACTTTTCAATTTAGGAACAGATGTAGCTAATAGTTACCTTTGCGACCTGCAAAAACAGTTATGGTAGCTAAACTTACGAAAGGATTTTGGCCTAAAACGGCAAACATAATTCTACGAAACAGAATCCTGATTTTACTCTTGATTGCCGGTTTTACCGTTTTTATGGGTTGGCAATGGCAATACATGCGATTCTCTAGCTCGCAAACGAATCTACTGCCAGATGATCACCCGGTAAATGTTCAATATCAAGATTTTCTAAGCAAATTTGGAGAAGAGGGTAATGCGGTTGTTTTCGCCATACGCGATAGTGCCTTGTTTACACCAGCCAATTTTAACCGTTGGAACAAACTTAGCAAACAACTTGCCGCTTTCCCTGAGGTAGAATTTGTTGTTTCAACAGACAATTTAAAGGAGCTTATAAAAGACAAAGAGAAGCAAGAATTTGTAATGCGCCCTTTAATAAATGGCGAACTAAAATCTAAAAAAGAAATAGATAGCATTACCGATCATCTTTTTAATGATATACCATTTTACGACAACCTACTGTACAATAAGGACAGCAAGACAATAAGAACCATTGTTAATCTAGATAAGGATATTGTAAATACCTCGGTTAGAAAAGACTTCATTTTACAGGACATAAACACTTTAGTCAAAAAATTTGAAGAAGAGACCAATTTGGACGTTCACATATCAGGTATGCCCTATGTGAGAACAATGAACTCCCAAAATATCATTGATGAAATTGGTAAATTTATTTTGGCGGCACTTGGTGTTACCTCGTTAATTTTCTTCTTTTTCTTCAGAAGTATCAGAGCTACGTTCATTTCTATGTGTGTGGTGATTATTGGTGTAATGTGGGCTTTTGGTTTACTTGGATTATTGCAATATGAAATAACCGTTCTTACCGCACTTATTCCACCATTAATTATTGTTATAGGTATACCTAATTGTATCTTTTTGATCAATAAATACCAGCAAGAAGTCAAGAAACACGGTAATCAAGCATTGTCACTACAACGAGTTATTTCTAAGATTGGAAATGCTACCTTGATGACCAACATTACGACCGCATCAGGCTTTGCTACTTTCATTGTAACAGACAGTACCTTATTAAAAGAATTCGGTATAGTTGCCTCTATTAATATCATAGGCATATTTGTTTTATCGCTATTGATTATACCCATTATTTATAGCTTTATGCCGCTTCCAAAAACAAAGCATTTAAAACATTTAAATAAAAAATGGATTGATGCCTTTGTTCAGTGGATGGAACGTATTGTAAGACATAGAAGAATTACGGTGTATATAGTTTCTATATCGTTATTGGTAATAAGTATTATAGGAATTTATCAAATAAGAATATCAGGAAGCCCTATTGAAGACATGCCCAAGAATGCTGAATTCTTTCATGACATTCGTTTTTTTGAAAAAGAGTTCAAAGGTATTATGCCTGTAGAAATAGTAGTAGACACTAAAACTCCTAAAGGCGTTTTAAAACCTGTTACTCTTAAGCGCATGAACCAACTTGGGGAGGTTATTGAAGAAATTCCAGAACTCTCTACACCTGTTTCTGTCGTGAATTTGGTAAAGTACTCTAAACAAGCTTTCTATAATGGTATTCCAAAATATTATCAATTACCTACCAGTCAAGAAAATACGTTCATTATGGATGTTGCCCGTAAATCTGGTGATAATGGCGATTTATTAAAAGCCTTTGTAGACAGTACGGGACAAACAGCCAGAATGACGACTTTCATGCGCGATGTCAATACAAGCCGTATGGAGGAAATAGAAGAGCGTTTATTAGAGAACATTACAAAGATATTCCCATCTGAGCGATATAATGTTTACATGACGGGTAGTGCATTATTGTTCTTAAAAGGAACTAAGTACTTGGTAAAAAACCTTATCATGTCACTTGCTTTGGCAATTGGGCTAATTGCCCTATTTATGGCTTACTTGTTTAGATCATTCAGAATGATCGTTATTTCATTGATTCCTAACTTATTGCCACTGGTGATAACCGCTGGTATCATGGGCTTTGTTGGCGTTCCAATAAAACCATCTACCATTTTGGTATTTAGTATTGCCTTTGGTATATCGGTAGATGACACCATACACTTTCTCGCAAAGTATAGACAAGAACTCACGGCTAACAATTGGCGCATCGAAAAATCGGTTTATAACGCATTAAGGGAAACAGGGGTTAGTATGTTCTACACTTCAATTGTATTATTTTTCGGTTTCTCTGTCTTTGTAATATCTAATTTCGGTGGCACAGTAGCACTAGGTTCGTTAGTTTCGGCAACATTGTTATTAGCCATGTTGGCCAATTTAATTTTATTGCCATCACTACTCTTGTCACTGGAAAAAAGTATCGCTAACAAACAAACACTTAAAAAACCACAAATAGATATTTTACCACAAGATGAAAATAATAACCAATAAAATTATTTAAACCTTGTATATATCGCTTTTTAAGCTCTCTATTTTTTAACAAAATCCTATCTTTGGGACTATAATTTTCAATTCAAGATCATGCGTTTAGCAACAATAAAAGAATTACTAGCAAGTAAGAACTTACTACAAGAAGTAACAATTAAAGGTTGGGTAAGAACCTTTAGAAGTAATAGATTTATAGCATTGAACGATGGCTCTACCTTGGGCACCATTCAGTGTGTTGTTGATTTTGAAAATTTTGATGAAGAGCTATTAAAAAAAGTAAATACTGGTGCTGCATTAAAAGTAACGGGGACTCTTGTTGAAAGTCAAGGTCGCGGACAATCTGTAGAGATTCAGGTTAGCGCTTTAGAGGTATTGGGTGTAGCTGACCCAGAAGAATATCCTATCCAACCTAAAAAACACTCTTTAGAATTTCTTAGAGAAAAAGCCCATTTAAGAATACGTACTAACACATTTGCAGCAATTATGCGTGTTAGATCTACCTTATCTTTTGCTATACACAACTACTTTAGAGAAAATGGTTTCAACTATTTTCATGCTCCTATTATTACGGGATCAGATGCAGAAGGTGCAGGTGAAATGTTCAGAGTAACCACACTTGATGAAAAAAACCCACCGTTAACGGAAGACGGCGAAGTTAATTATAAAGAAGACTTTTTTGGAAAAGAAACCAACTTAACGGTATCTGGTCAACTAGAAGCTGAAGCTTACGCTATGGCTTTAGGAAAAGTATATACATTTGGACCAACATTTAGAGCTGAAAATTCTAATACATCAAGGCATTTAGCTGAATTTTGGATGATAGAACCAGAAATGGCCTTTTTTGATTTAGATGCTAATATGGATCTGGCGGAGGACTTTATTAAGAATGTTATTTCTTATACTTTAGAACATTGTCAAGAAGATTTAGAGTTCTTAGAAAAGAGATTGTTAGACGAAGAAAAAAGCAAGCCGCAAGCTCAGCGTAGTGAAATGCCTTTAATTGAAAAATTAAAGTTCGTAGCAGATAACAACTTCAAAAGAGTTAGTTACACTGAAGCTATAGATATTCTTAAAAATTGCAAGCCCAATAAAAAGAAAAAATTCTCATATATAATAGAAGAATGGGGTGCCGATCTACAAAGTGAACATGAACGTTATTTAGTAGAAAAACATTTTAAATGTCCGGTAATATTGTTTGATTATCCTGCAAAAATCAAAGCTTTTTACATGCGTTTAAATGATGACGGAAAAACCGTAAGAGCCATGGATATTCTTTTCCCTGGTATTGGCGAAATAGTTGGTGGATCTCAAAGAGAAGAGCGTTTAGATGTATTAAAGGAGAAGGTTAAGGAACTGGGCATTGACGAAAAAGAACTTTGGTGGTATTTAGATTTGAGAAAATTTGGAACTGCAGAGCATAGTGGATTTGGACTTGGTTTTGAACGATTAGTTCTTTTCGCTACAGGTATGGGCAATATTAGAGATGTAATACCGTTTCCTAGAACACCGCAGAATGCTGAATTCTAAGCGGATTTAATTACTTTTACAAGTACTAGAATAAAGTAATGCTAAAACAACATTTATCTTTTAAACTTTCCCAAAAGTTATCTCCCCAGCAAATTCAATTGATGAAGCTGATACAATTGCCTACGCAGGCTTTTGAACAACGCCTTAAACAAGAATTAGAGGAGAATCCTGCTTTAGAAACCGGTAAAGAAGATGTTGAAAGCACTACCGATGATTATGATGATGTTTATGATGATGCATCGGACAATGAAACCATCAACACAGAAGACATCAATATAGATGATTATCTGAGTGATGATGAAATTCCTGATTATCGTACCAAAGCAAATAACTACAGTTCTGACGATGAGGAAAAAAGTGTTCCTTATGCAGCAGGTATTTCATTCAACCAACATTTATTAAATCAGCTAAATACCGTTTATCTAACAGATGATGAATGGAACATTGCCGAGTTTTTAGTAGGTAGTGTAGATGAAAGTGGATACATACGCAGACCAATAGCCGACATTATGGACGATTTGGCTTTTACGCAAAATGTATACACAGACGAAGAAACCATAACTAAAATACTGGGCATAGTTCAAGAGCTAGACCCGCCAGGTGTTGGTGCAAGGTCATTAGAAGAATGTTTGATCATACAACTGGAACGTAAAGAAATTACACCAAGTATTGAGCTTGCTACGGATATTCTTAGAAAATCATTTGAGCACTTTACCAAAAAACATTATCAAAAATTAATTCAAAAACATAATATAACCGAAGCTGAGCTAAAAGAGGCAATCGGAGAAATTGAAAAATTAAATCCTAAGCCAGGTGGTTCCTATTCTGGAAACAACAGAATTGTAGAGCACGTTGTACCTGATTTTGCAATAAGAATTACAGAAGGTGAATTAGAACTTACCCTCAATGGTAGAAATGCACCAGAATTACATGTATCTAGAGAGTATAGCAATATGCTTAAAGGTTATAAAGAAGCCAAGGAGAAGTCCAAATCCCAGAAAGACACAGTAATGTTCATTAAGCAGAAATTAGATGCTGCCAAATGGTTTATAGACGCTATTAGACAACGTCAACAGACATTGTTTATTACCATGAACTCTATCATGCAATATCAGAAAGAGTATTTCCTAACAGGAGATGAACGTAATTTAAGACCCATGATCTTAAAAGATATTGCAGATGAAATTGGAATGGACGTTTCTACCGTTTCAAGGGTAGCAAATAGCAAATATGTTGACACCCCTTATGGCACTAAACTTATTAAAGAGTACTTTTCCGAGTCAATGAAAAATGAACAAGGTGAAGATGTTTCTACTAAAGAGATAAAGAAAATTTTAGAAACAGTTATCCAAAATGAGCCTAAGAAAAAGCCATTAACAGATGACAAACTTGCAGCAATTCTAAAGGAAAAAGGATATCCGATTGCAAGAAGAACGGTTGCCAAATATAGAGAACAACTAAGTATTCCGGTAGCACGCATGAGAAAAGAAATCTAATGAAGGTTTTCTCTAACTTAATCTCATACATATTACATCCCCTCTTCATTCCCATAGGTGGTACTGTTGCCTATTTTCTTATAACTCCAAAATACACACCTTTAGAAATACAGAGTGCTAGCATTCTACCTATTTTTATATTGACAGTTATTATACCCATAATTACATTTTTAATATTGAAAAATTTGGGTCTAGTCCAATCAGTATCCCTAAACACTATACAAGAAAGAAAATACCCCCTTTATATTCATGCCTCAATTCTTCTTTTAATCCTCTACAAGGTCATTCCAAACAATTACGTGAGTGAGTTATACTTTTATTTTACGGGTTTATTAGGAGCCACTGTTGCCTGTATATTATTACTACTATTTAATTTTAAAACCAGTTTACATACCGTTGGCGTAAGTGGTCTTTTAATGTATTTGATCAATCTAAGTATACACTTTGAAATCAACTTAATAATAGCAATAAGTTTATTTATTCTGTTTACGGGAAGTATTATAACCGCCAGACTTTATCTAAAAGCTCACACAAGTATTGAAGTGATAGTTGGTCTGTTTATAGGGCTATTATCACAATTGTTAACCGTAAGGTTTTGGTTATAGAATATAAAAAATCAGTCCGATTCTAAGTGGACGATACTGCAATACCTCACCATTTACAGAAGCATTACCATCAAACAATTCGGTTAAAGAATAATAAGCATTTACATTAAAGGTATTATACCCAAAACTTAAAGTCAGTCCGTATTGAAATTTTGTCAGATCGGTATTCTTGAAACCCTCACTAATATCATCTAAATCATACTTTGATCGAGCACCTAGCACATATGCAGCCTTAATACCACCATATATACGCCAAAACTTATATTCCTCTGCTGTAGAATTCCGCCATCTAAACTCTAACGGAAACTCTAATAGGTGCGTTTCTAGCTTACTCCTGGTAATATCGTCATTGATACTATAAGATATCTCATCATCAGAAATATCCGCCACAAGATTTGAGTAATAACTGTTCAATGCCAAGCCTGCTCCTATACCTATAGCTTTAGTTCCTGCACGATTTAAAGGCAAATCTTTAATCACACCTGCTTGTAGACCATAAGATAGGTTACGTTGATTAGAACCCTCAGGATGATTTAAAATAAAATTGTAGGATAATCCTATGTAAAACTGATCTTCAAAATAACGTTCTTCCTCCACACTATCAGTTACTAACTGAGCATTGGAATAAAACGTGACCAAACAAAATAATAGGACAAAGCGCATGAACTAAATTTAATGAAATAAAAAACGCCTCAAATAAATTTGAAGCGTTTTAAAAATGTAATATTCTACTTAACTAACTATTGTAGATTATTGAAAGCGTCACCTTCATAGGTAGTATAATTTACCTTTAAAGCGTTAACCTTTCTTAACTCTTGTTTAATATCGGAAATTAACCCCATATTAGCGTTCTTATCAACCTTAAGTGCCGTGGTCAATACATTTTGAATTTCCTGAGGCTTTTTAGCTCTTTCCATTAAAATATAATCACCAACTTCTGAAGGACTAGCAAATTTATCGTTTAATTGAATCTTTGGTTCAGTACCAAATGTCTTCTCGTATTCTTTTGTTGGCTTACCAACATAAATATAGATTACACGATCTTTCTTTTCCAATTTCTTTACTTCACTAGCGTTCGGAAGTACGTTATCAACTTTCAAGGAACTATCCTTCATAACGGTTACCGTCATAAAGAAAAACAAAAGCATAAATACAATGTCAGGAAGGGAAGCTGTTGATACCGCTGGTACCTCTCCATCTTTTTTCTTTGCAAATTTTGACATAGTGTTACTTTTTATTTATTAATTATTCGCTTGAAGTTTCAGCTTCAGATAATTTCTGAGGAAACAAACCTTGTATTCTTTGTACCTTTTCCTTCAATTCTTCTTTAACAGAATCTTCAGTTTCAGGATTTAAATACTCCGCTTCCATTTCAACATAATCCTTGCCGAATAAACGTTTAGCTTCTCTATTTCTAAGATCGTTGTATGCACCTACCAATTCATTCTGAACTGTAATGTAAGTACTATACTTAGTTTCACGATCATTCTTTAAAGAGATAATTGCTTTTGTCGGGTTATCCGAAGATTCAGCATTACGTTTTCCTTTACAGTAGCTACAATAATCAGGACTTCCTGATGGTGCTCCACCGTTATCTAAAAACGCTACTGCTCTTTCACGCAATTTATCTATTGAAAGAATCTCATCTTCCACCAACAACTGACCATTTCGGTTAATGTTTACCGTAAAAATGTTCTTTTGCTTAATAATTGGTGGCGCTTCCGTAGGTGGCTCCATTGGCGGTAACATACGATCCAATCCCGCATCTGTCTCAATAGTAGTAGTTACCAAGAAAAAGATAAGTAAAAGGAAAGCTATGTCTGCCATTGAACCCGCACTAACTTCTGGTGCTCCTGCTCTTCTAGCCATAGTTTTCTTATTTTATTATTTACTAAACATGTTTTTAACTGACGGTATAACCAAAGATAATACAGCGATTATAGTAAGGATAAAAAACACGTTTAAACCCATTCCAATATTCTTTATAGTACCTTCATCTGACATAGCAGCAAACTCAGGATCTACATCCGTTCCGCTAGCTAATACATAAGAAACTCCAACTACTAATAAAAAACCACCTACAACGAACAAAGTTTTCTTAAGACCTTGTGGATTTGAAAATAAGTTTTTTAGAGTAAAAACTAAACTTACTACAACAGCAATACCTAATAATAGATAAGTTATAATAAACATAGTATTCATAGCTCCACTCTGAGCAGCTTCAGCTGCCGGCATATCTGAACTTGGTAATAAATACCATAGTATAGCACTTAATACACCTATAGCAATTAATGCTATTTTAATAATTTTTTGCATAATTTTTAGGTATTAAAAGTGATACTTATTTTTTGTGATCTACCAACATATCGATTAAAGTAATCGAAGAGTCTTCCATATCATTAACGATGCTATCAATTTTAGCGATAATGTAGTTATAGAAAATTTGAAGGATAATTGCCGTAATAAGACCGAATACCGTTGTTAATAATGCAACTTGAATATCACCTGCAATAAGAGATGCACTTAAGTTACCAACAGCTGCAATCTTTTGGAAGGCTTGAATCATACCGATTACCGTACCCATGAAACCAAGCATTGGTGCAATTGCGATAAATAAAGACAACCAAGAAACGTTTTTCTCTAATTGCCCCATTTGAACACCACCGTAAGAAACAACCGCTTTTTCAGCAGACTCAATGCTCTCACCAGCTCTATCTAAACCTTGATAGTAGATAGAAGCAACAGGTCCTTTTGTATTTCTACAAACCTCTTTTGCAGCCTCAACACCACCAGATGCCAATGCGTCTTCAACTTGTTGTTTCAACTTGGCAGAATTTGTACTAGCCATGTTCAAATAAATAATTCTTTCAATAGCAACTGCCAAACCAAGGATCAAACATAAAAGAACGATACCCATGAAACCGGCACCACCTGTAATAAACATTTCTTTTAAAACTTGAGTAAAGCCTTTTTCAGCTTCAGCTCCTCCTTCTTGAACTAGCAAAGCTACTGCTGCTACTTTTGCACTTACAATATTTGTACCTGCTACAAATGCCCCAGCGACTGCTAGGCTTGGGAATAATTTTTTCATTTTTTCAAACTTAAATTAGTTAGTTAATAGGGTTAAAGATAAAAAAAAAACAATATAAAAAAAGTAAAATTTACTTGCAGAGAGGAAGGGATTCGAACCCTCGATACCCTTTTGGGGCATACACACTTTCCAGGCGTGCGCCTTCGACCACTCGGCCACCTCTCTAAGATACCTTTTTTAAGGGTGGGCAAATAACAAAAAAAATATTGGTTTAAGAAATTAAAGCACTGTTAAATTTATAGCATCTCTCCACGCAGGGAAGTTTCAAAAACAGTTTTAAACAACTCATTAGAGATACCACTACCAAGTAAGTACATTGCCTTTGTAATGGCAGCCTCAGTTGTAATATCCTTACCATTAATAACTTGCATTTTTTTTAGCCTAGAACTAGTTTCATAATGCCCCATCATTACAGCGCCACCAGAACACTGTGTAACATTAATTATATGAATACCTTTATTTATTGCATTATTTAATTTCTCTAAAAACCATTCTTCCATAGGCGCATTTCCAGAACCATACGTCTCCAAAACCAGTGCTTTTAAATTTTCAGCTTGCAAAATTGCATCAATAACATTTTTGTTAATTCCCGGAAAAATTTTTAAAATCGCCACATTATCATCCATATTTCTATGAGATTTTAACGTTAATTTCTTTTTTTGAGGCAATAAATACTCATTAAAAACGGTCAAATGCACACCAGATTCAATTAAATGCGGATAATTTAACGACGCAAAAGCTTGAAATTGTTCTGCATTTATCTTCGTAGTTCTATTACCACGATACAATTTATACTCAAAATAAAGTCCGACTTCTTGAATAACAGGCTTACCCTTTTTATATAAAGCAGCAATTTGTATAGCCGTTATTAAATTCTCTTTAGCATCGGTTCTTAAATCACCAATAGGCAATTGAGATCCTGTCAATATTACAGGTTTTGAAAGATTCTCTAGCAAAAAACTCAGTGCCGATGCCGTGTAACTCATAGTATCACTACCATGAAGCAACACAAAACCATCATAATCTTGATATTTGCCAGAAATAATATCTGCAATTGCCACCCAATGAGCAGGGTTCATATTAGAAGAATCTATTGGATGCTCAAAAGAAAAACTAGATATGGTACAATCTAATTGATTAAGCTCAGGTATATTCTTAAGCAACTGCGAAAAATCAAAAGCTTTTAAGGCTCCAGAAGTATAATCTTTCATCATACCTATAGTACCTCCCGTATAAATCAATAATATATTTCTTTTATCTACACCCAAACCCATTTCTTATTTTAATTACTAAATACCAAAAACAACCTTAGAGTTCCCTGTTGTCAATAAAGCTACCTCTTCATTTGGAACACCGTGAATATCCGCTAATTTCTCAAGTACATTAATAATGTAGGCACTTTCATTTCTTTTACCTCTATAAGGTGTAGGCGCTAAGTAAGGCGAATCAGTTTCAAGTACAATATGCTTTAAATCTATTTTATTTAAAAAAGTATCTATTTTACCATTCTTAAAAGTAACCACTCCACCAATACCCAACTTCATATTATATGATATAGCCTTTTCCGCATGTTCATATGTTCCCGTAAAACAATGAAATATTCCTCTTAAATCATCACCTTTTTCCTCTTCTAATATCTCAAATACCTCATCAAAGGCATCGCGACAATGTATAACAATAGGCAATTTATGCTTTTTGGCTAGCTGTATTTGCTTTCTAAAAGCTATTTGCTGTTCTTTCAAATACTTCTTTTCCCAATATAGGTCTATTCCAATTTCACCTATTGCATAGTAAGTATGTTTACCCAACATTTCTTCTACATGAGACAACTCTTCCTCAAAATTTTCTTTCACATGCGTAGGATGCAAACCTGCCATTAAGAACATATGACCCGGAAATTCTTTCTCTAAAGCCAACATACTTTCTGTATAGGTAGAATCTATTGCAGGAATAAAAAATCGCTTCACTCCTAAATCAATTGCTTTCTGCACGGCTTCATTTCTATCTTCATCAAAAGCTTCGCTATATAAATGTGTATGCGTATCTGTTATTATCATGCCGCAAAAATAGGCTTATCTTTGAAAAAAATGAATTATGACTACCCTCAAAAACTTTTTGAAGGATAAAAATTACGTACGCATACCCTTAGTTTTGACCGCTACAGATCATTTTGAAATTAATGCAGAAATAAACGCTGTTGAAGGACGGTTTATTTTAGATACCGGAGCATCCAACACCTGTATTGGAATGAATCGTATGGAACATTTTAAATTAATTTCTGAAGAATCTATAATTAAAGCTGCAGGGGCAGGTGCCACTAATATGGAAACCTTAGTTTCTAAAGAGAATACAATTGACATCAACTCTTGGAAGTATAAAAAACTAGAGATCGTACTTTTCGACCTTAAGCACGTTAACGAAGCACTGACTGCCCACAATGCGGAACCTGTTGATGGAATTATTGGAGCCGACATTCTAAAAAAGTCGAAAGCAATTATAGACTACAACAAAAAGTGTATTTATCTAAAAAAGAAAAAGCGCTGAGTTTACCTCAACGCTTTTTCTATATCTTACTAGCTTTAGAATATTTACATTTCTAAAGCTTTTTTTACATTATTATCCATCAATAATTCTTCTGGATTTTCTAAAGCTTCTTTAATTGCAACTAAGAAACCTACAGATTCTTTACCATCAATAATTCTGTGGTCATAAGAAACCGCAACATACATTACAGGTGCAATTGCAATAGCTCCATCTCTAGCGATTGGTCTCTCTACAATATTATGCATACCTAAAATAGCACTTTGTGGCGGGTTGATAATTGGCGTAGACAACATAGAACCGAATACACCACCATTAGTAATAGTAAATGTACCACCCGTCATTTCATCAACAGTAATTGCTCCATCACGTGCTCTTAATGCCAACCTTTTTACTTCTGCCTCAACACCTCTAAATGTTAAGTTTTCAGCATTTCTTATTACAGGAACCATTAATCCTTTTGGTCCCGAAACTGCTATACTTATATCACAGAAATCATAAGAAACCATTTCTTTACCATCAATCATAGAATTAACGGCAGGATACATTTCCAAAGCTCTAACCACAGCTTTTGTGAAGAAGGACATAAACCCTAACCCCACACCATGTTTACTTTTAAAATCTTCTTTATACTTTTTTCTAAGCTCAAAAATAGCACTCATATCCACTTCGTTGAAAGTGGTCAGCATAGCTGTTTCATTCTTTGCAGAAACCAATCTCTCTGCAACTTTTCTTCTTAACATAGAAAGTTTAGATCGCGTCTCACCACGGTTACCACCTGTAGGTGTACCCATTGAAGGTACTGCATTTACAGCATCTTCTTTAGTAATTCTTCCATCACGACCTGAACCGGAAACAGATGTACTATCCACTCCTTTTTCGTCAAGTATTTTCTTTGCAGCCGGTGAAGGTACACCCGAAGCATAAGTTTCCTTAGCCTTAGCTGGCTGAGGAGCTTTTTCAGTTTTAGGCGCTTCTTTTTTCTCTTCTTTCGGTGTACTAGATGCATCTGCAGCACCTTCTGGTTTCGCTGCACTCGTATCTATTAAGCAAACGACAGCACCTACGGCAACAGCATCACCTTCTTCTGCTTTCAATGTAATTGTACCACTTACTTCTGCTGGCAATTCTAAAGTAGCCTTATCTGAATCCACTTCTGCAATTGCTTGATCTTTTTCTACATAATCCCCATCTTCAACTAACCATTCCGCTATCTCTACCTCTGTGATAGACTCTCCCGGCGAAGGGACTTTCATTTCTAGAATCATTCTTTCTATAATTTGATATGTTATATTATTTTTTAGGTTTGGACATATTGTCCTTTGTCTTGTCAAAGACGTAATCTATAACTTGTTGGTGACGTGCTTTTGAACGTACAGAACTACCTGCTGCAGGTGCCGCATAAAAACGTCTAGACACTACTCTGAAATTTCTAGCCTCGTCAAAATGCGTTAATAAATGGCTCCATGCACCCATGTTTCTAGGTTCTTCTTGAGCCCACACCACGTCATCTGCATTTTTATACTTTGCAATAGCCGCTTTCATTTGTTTTTCCGGTATAGGAAACAACTGTTCCACCCTTACCAAAGCAACATCATCTCTATTGTCCGCTTCTTTAGCAGCTAGCAAATCATAATAGAACTTACCTGTACAGAATACTAAACTTTTTACTTTTTTAGCATCTGCAGTTTCATCATCTATTACTTCTTGGAAACCACCACCGGTTAAGTCCGCAATTTTAGATACAGCCCTTGGATGTCTCAACAAACTCTTAGGAGTAAATATGATCAATGGCTTTCTAAAATTAGACTTCATTTGTCTACGAAGAATATGGAACATCTGCGCTGGTGTAGTCACATCTGCTATATACATATTATCCTTAGCACACAATTGTAAGTAACGCTCCATTCTAGCAGAAGAGTGCTCAGCACCTTGTCCCTCATAACCGTGTGGTAATAACATTACCAAACCGTTTTGAAGCTTCCACTTATCTTCTGCCGCAGAAATATACTGGTCAATCATAATTTGGGCTCCATTACTGAAATCTCCAAATTGTGCTTCCCAAATAGTTAATGTATTAGGACTGGCCATAGCGTAACCATAGTCAAAACCTACCACACCATATTCTGACAATAGTGAATTGTATATTTGAAATTTAGCTTGCTTTTCAGAAAGGTGATTTAATAAAATAACCTCTTCTTCACTTTCTTCAACTTTCATTACCGCATGACGGTGAGAAAAGGTACCACGCTCTACATCTTGTCCAGACATACGAACCGCATAACCTTCTTCTAATAAAGAACCGTATGCTAAAAGTTCTCCCATTGCCCAGTCAAGATTATCGGCTTCAAAATACATGTTGTATCTATCTTTAACCAATTTCTCAACTTTACGTAAAAACTTCTTACCCTCTGGTAAAGCCGTAATTACTTTGGCAATTTTATTCAATTTGGTTTTAGTGAATTTAGTATTCACCGCATCCATCATTTCCCACTCACGCACATTTTCAAAACCTTTCCATTCATCTGCCATGAACGGTGTAATTACAGTTTTATCTTCTTTACGTGAATCTTCTAATTTTTCTTCTAGAGAATCTTTATACTGCTTTTCTAATTGCTTTACATAAGTGCCATCAATAACACCTTCTTGAATCAGTCTTTCCGCATAGATATCTCTTGGATTCTTATGTTTAGATATTGCTTTATATAATTTAGGCTGTGTAAATCTTGGCTCATCACCTTCATTATGCCCGTATTTCCTATATCCTAACAAATCTATAAATACATCACCCTTAAAGCGCATTCTATATTCTAATGCAAAAAGAGATGCGTGTACTACCGCCTCTGCATCATCTGCATTAACATGTAATACCGGACTCAATGTCACCTTAGCAACATCGGTACAATAGGTAGATGTTCTAGCATCTAGGTAATTAGTAGTAAACCCAATTTGGTTGTTTACAACTATATGTATGGTACCACCAGTCTTATATCCATCAAGACCAGCCATCTGAACTACTTCATAGACCAAACCTTGACCTGCTATTGCAGCATCTCCATGAACTACGATAGGTAAAACCTTAGAAATATCATCTTGATAATCTGCATCTTGTTTTGCTCTTGCAATACCTTCAACAACTGCACCTACCGTCTCTAAGTGAGATGGATTAGGAGCAATACTCATCTTAATTTTATTTCCGTTATCAGATTTTCTGTCAGACGTCCAACCTAAGTGATACTTAACGTCTCCATCAAAAATCTCTTGTTCGTAATCTTTACCGTCAAACTCACTAAAGATATCCTTAGCAGATTTGCCAAATATATTGGTAAGTACATTTAATCTACCACGGTGTGCCATACCCATAACAAATTGCTTCACACCCATTTCAGCGGCGCGTTCTACAATTACATCTAAGGCAGGGATCAATGATTCATTTCCTTCTAAAGAAAATCTTTTTTGCCCTACATATTTAGTATGCAAAAAAGTTTCGAAAGAAATAGCATGATTAAGCTTCTTAAGAATATGCTTTTTACGATCTGGCTCAAAATTCGGATGATTGTCATTTACATTTATCCAATCTTGAATCCATTTAACGCGTTCTGGCTTTCGTATATACATATACTCTACACCAATAGCATCGCAATAGATACTTTGTAAATGTCTAACAATCTCTTTTAAAGAATTTGGACCTATACCAATTACGTCACCGGCATTAAAAATAGTATCGAGATCAGACGAAGCTAATCCGAAGTTTTCAATATCTAAAGTTGGTTCGTAATGTCTTCGCTCACGTACGGGATTTGTTTTAGTAAACAGATGACCTCTGCTTCTATAACCATCTATTAATCGAATTACCTGAAACTCTTTCTGAAGAGATTCCGGCATTTCACTAGAATGGCCATTTACTACAACTGTAGTGCGATTTTCATCGATTTCCAGCTCATCTAAAGAGCTCTCCATTCCAAAATCGAATCCTTGAAAAAAGGCTCTCCAACTTGGCTCTACACTATCTGGATTTACTAAGTACTTATCGTATAACTCTGAAAAAAAAGAGGTATGAACGGTATTTAAAAAGGAATATTTATCCATGAATTACTTTCTGTATCTTTAGAATAAATTTCTAACAAAAATACAACATTTACAATATCTAACGATAGAATGCCATGTATTATTGAAAAAAACGAAACTTTAAAACAAAATCATCATATGAGCTTAAAAAAATTAATTTTTATAGGGCTAGCAACATTAAATATCACTTTCTCTCTTGCTCAATCTTCAAAAACCAATGCTGATTTCTGGAATAACGTAAGATTTGGTGGAAGTATTGGGTTAGGATTCACAAATAATGGATTTAATGGATCTATTGCACCAAGTGCTATTTACCAATTTAACGATCAATTTGCATCTGGAGCCAGCTTAAGTTTCAATTATGCCAAGTTTGACAATGATAAATTATTGGCTTACGGCGGTAGTGTTCTCTCACTTTATAACCCAATTCCGCAAATACAGCTTTCCGCAGAATTTGAACAATTACGTATAAATAGAACTATAGCTACATCAACCATAGATATAGAAGACAACTATTGGCTACCGGCATTTTTTATTGGCGCAGGATACAGCAGCAGAAATGTAACATTTGGTATACGCTATGATCTATTATATGACGACAATAAAAGCATTTACGGTAATGCACTAATGCCATTTGTACGTGTTTATTTTTAATAAATTGTTATCTTTCATAAGACCAAACCAACCAAAATGAATAAATTAAAGAACCGATATCTTTCATTGGATGTTTTTAGGGGGATGGATGTTGCGCTCATGATTATAGTGAACTCCCCCGGAAATGGTGACACGAGTTTTGGAATTTTGAAACACGCCGTTTGGAACGGATTTACACTTACCGATCTTGTCTTTCCTACATTTTTGTTCGTGGTAGGTAATGCGATGAGTTTTAGTATGAAAAAATACGAAGACGAAGGAAGTAATACATTTTTCAAAAAGGTTCTAAAACGCTTTTCTATAATATTTTTATTAGGATTTCTTATGTATTGGTTTCCATTTTTTGAAGATGGTGGTTTAAAACCGATTGCAGAGACCAGAATATTTGGAGTATTACAACGAATTGCACTATGCTATTTATTCGCTTCTATCCTACTCCATTATTTTAAAACAAAATCTGTATTGATTTTCAGTGCCCTAGCATTGATAGGTTATCAAATTATATTGTTAGTTTTTGGAGACTTCTCTTTAATGGGCAATGCCGTTTTAAAACTTGACAAATTCTTAATTGGCGCAGACCATATGTATCATGGTAATGGTGGCGTAGCTTTTGACCCCGAGGGATTATTAAGCACCTTACCTGCTATAGTAAATGTTATTGCAGGATATTTTACCGGAAAATTCATTCAAAAAAGCGGTCAGAATTTTGAAACCATTGCAAAACTTATAATGGTTGCAGGTCTTCTTGTTGTAGCAGGATTTGCATGGGATTTAATATTTCCGTTCAACAAAAAGCTTTGGTCCAGCTCTTTTGTATTACTAACTAGCGGAATAGACATATTTATTATAGCCGTTTTAATATATCTATTGGATATGTCCAAACCTGGCAAATGGACGTATTTCTTTGAAGTATTTGGCAGAAACACACTATTTATTTACCTATTATCCGAACTGTTCATTATCAGCTTGGCCGCAATATCCATGAATGGCACAAATGCTTATAACTGGATAGCAGATAACATTTTCATAGCCACAGCTGGCGATTATTTTGGTTCGCTATTATTTGCTTTATGGATAATGTTTACCTGCTGGCTAGTTGGTTATATTATGGACAAAAAAGGTATTTATATAAAGGTATAAAGTAACATTATTGATATCGATTACGATACCATACCTTTTTATACTCCCGCTTTAAAATCAATAATGTGACCTGATCTGCAACATCAACTGTATCGGTGATTTCAATATTCTGAAATGCACTTTCCGGAATGTCTATGATGTACATTAAGTTTAAATATTCAGCAAAATGCTCCATCATTAAGTAATACACTTTCTCACGAATAAGCGCTATAAACTCAGATTGACCTAATGGTTCAGTTATTTGCAGAGGTATATTGGCAAGAACAAAATCCTTCTCCACCTGATGCTTCAATTTATCAAAAAGAGAATCACCAATAGCAACCTGCATTAATTGCTCGCTATTATCAACATTTAACTTCATTTCGCACCTATATACCTTACTTCATGAAATAGAAAATAATCCATAATCATTGCTTATATACAACACCATCTTTCATAACAAAAACAACATCTGTTAATGTTTCTACATTATCTAATGGGTTTTCATTTACTGCAACGATATCGGCTAAATAACCTTCTTTGATTTGTCCTAATTCTTTCTCGCCTAAAAGCATTGCATTTGTAATTGTAGCTGAACGTAACGCTTCTATAATAGGCATACCTGCTTTGTTCATGTAGATAAATTCTTTAGCATTATCTCCATGAGGCGACACTCCAGAATCGGTACCAAAAGCAATACTCACCCCCTTTTTATAAGCTTTTGCAAAAGTTGCATTCAATTTAGGACCAATCTCCAAAGCTTTCTTAGCTACAACAGGTGGCAAGTAGTTTGGTATTTTTGCCAACCTAGCCGCTTCCTGTCCTGCAGAAATGGTCGGCACCATATACGTATCATGCTTAATCATTAAGTCCATTGTTTCCTCTGACATCAATGTACCATGCTCAATAGTTTTAATTCCTCCTAAAATGGCTCTTTGCATACCTTCATCACCATGCGCATGCGCTGCTGTAAGCATACCGTAATCTTTAGCCGTTTCTGTAATTGCTTTTATTTCCTCAATAGTAAACTGAGGGTTCTGACCATTTTTAGCAACACTTAAAACACCTCCAGTAGCAGTAATCTTAATGACATCCGCACCATCTTTATAACGTTGGCGAACCGCTTTTCTGCCATCTGCGGGTGAATTGACTACACCTTCTTTTGGTCCCGGATCACCCATTAATTCATTACTTCTACCGTTAGTTGGATCTGCATGACCACCTGTAGTAGCAAGTGCTTTTCCTGCTGTGAAAATACGTGGACCAACAACAGTACCTTTATTAACTGCATTTTTCAAGGCAATATTTACACCTGACCCACCTAAATCACGTACAGTTGTAAACCCGGCCATCAATGTTCTTTTTGCATAGACTGTAGATTCAAATGCTACATCAGCTTCATTCATGGTAAAAGCCTCTAAATATCTTGACGGACTAGATTCGCTTTCAATGTGCACATGCATATCTATAAAGCCCGGTAATATGGTCTTTGACATTAAATCCACCACCTGATCTTGATCGTTACCAACTACATAACCATTTTTGATTTCTGTAATCTTGTTACCCGAAATAACAATTGTTTTCTCAGACAACACCTTACCCGATTCAACATCTACAATTTTACCGCATTGAAGGTATGTGTCTTGCGCTGTAGCTACTGTAAAAGACAGAAGCATAAGAAGAAATAATGATTTTTTCATAAGAGGTGGTCTTTAAATTAAATAAGGGGAAATATAGCTATATTTCCCCTTATTTATATGGTTACACCTGAAAAAATCAGTCACGTATTTTCTGTTCCCAGATCCATGCATAATTCATGGCCTCTTCTAAAGTATACTCCGCTTTCCAGCCCAATACTTTATTTGCTTTAGTGGTATCTGCATAAGCAGTGGTAATATCACCTGGTCTTCTGTCAACTATTTTATAATTTAATTTTCTGCCAGATACTTTTTCAAAACTTTTTATAGCCTCTAATACCGAGCTACCAGTTCCGGTACCTACATTAAAAACTTCAAAATTAGATTCGTTTTTCCCGTTCAACAAACGCTCCAAAGCAACCACATGCGCTTTAGCCAAATCCACCACATAAATATAATCTCTTATACATGTACCATCTGGTGTAGGGTAATCATCTCCAAAAACAGATAACTGATCCCTTAATCCAATACCAGTTTGCGTAATAAAAGGCACCAAATTCTGAGGCACTCCTTTTGGCAACTCCCCTATTTCTCCACTTGGGTGTGCACCCATTGGATTAAAATAACGCAAGGCAATAGCATTTAAACTTGGAGTAACTTTACAGGTATCTGCTATTATTTCTTCGCCCATTTGCTTGGTATTACCGTATGGCGATTCTGCAACCTTAACCGGTGCGTCTTCTGTAATCGGCATTTTATCTGCCTGACCATATACCGTACAAGAAGAGCTAAAAATAAAACTAGCCTTATTCTTTTTACAAAGTTCTTTTAATATGTAAACTAACGTACCAATATTGTTTTCATAATACAACAATGGTTTCTCTACACTTTCGCCTACTGCTTTAGAGGCAGCAAAATGGATAACGCCAGCAACATCCTGATATCGTTGAAAAAAGTCTTCAACTTTATGTTTTTCTTTTAAATCTAACTTTTCATAAAGCGGCTTTTTACCTGTAATAGCTTTAATACCATCAAGTACATTTTCATCAGAGTTAGAGCAATCATCTATAATGACCACTTCAAAGCCTTTGTTTTGAAGCTCCACTACTGTGTGAGAACCGATAAAACCTAATCCGCCTGTTACTAATACTTTCATTTACAATGCTGTTTGATTGTTATCAAATTTAAAAAACTACACCACTACCCGTTTACAAATCCGATAATTAACTCAGTTATGTAGTTAATCTGTTCTTCATCTAATTCTGTGTGCATAGGCAAAGACAGTACTTCTGTCACCAATTGATTGGTTACAGGAAAATCTTCTTCCTTATATCGATCATCTAGATAAGCTTTCTGCTTATGTAACGGTATTGGGTAGTAGACACCAAAAGGAACTTTATTTTCAGCCAGAAATTGTGCTAGCTCATCTCTTTTACCATTTGTAATTCTCAAAGTATATTGATGAAAAACATGACAATCGCACACATCGCAAATACCCTCACAATTATTTACCGTTACTGGAGTAATGATATGTTCTTGACCCTCAAATGCTTTTGAATACGCACGAGCGGCATTTCTTCTTGCATAGCAATAACCATCTAGCTTAGGTAATTTAGCTCTCAACACTGCGGCTTGTATAGAATCTAATCTTGAATTAACACCAACTACATCATGGTGGTAACGTTCGTACATACCATGATTAACAATACCTCTTAAGGTATGAGCTAGTTCATCATCATTGGTGAAAATTGCTCCACCATCTCCATAACACCCTAAATTTTTAGAAGGAAAGAAAGATGTTGCACCTACATTACCCATACTACCAGCCATATGCTTTGTACCATCTTTTGAAAGGTATTTAGCCCCAATTGCCTGGGCATTATCTTCAATAACGAACAAATCATGTTTTTTCGCCAATGCAAGTATAGCATCCATATTAGCACATTGACCAAAAAGATGAACGGGAACAATAGCTTTCGTTTTTGGCGTTATTGCTTTTTCTATAGCTTCTATATTGATATTGAACGTATCTGGATAAACATCTACCAAAACCGGAGTAAGTTGTAACAATGCAATAACCTCTACTGTAGCGGCAAAAGTAAAATCTGCCGTAATAACCTCGTCGCCAGGCTTCAAGCCTAAACCCATCATTGCAATCTGCAAAGCATCGGTACCATTGGCACATGGTATTACATGCTTAACCTGAAGATAGTCTTCTAGCTCCTTTTGAAAAGCATGAACCTCTGGTCCGTTTATAAATGCCGACGTTTCTAAAATTTGAGTTATAGAAGTATTTACTTGATCTTTAATTTCTTGGTATTGACCACCTAGGTCTACCATTTGTATCTTTTTCATCTGTTGTAATTACATGAAGTCGTACAAAAATACGAAACAGACGACACTAATTTTATGGAAGAAACGTAATTTAGCCTAAAAGCATCTGTTTGAACTTTCTCTATAATCTTCTTGTCATAAGCGCATCTGCCATTTTAAAGGTATTAGCATTGGTGAATTCAAAACTATCGCTATTTGTAAAGGGCAGAAAAGAAACTATTTCGCTTATTAAGCAATCTATCTCAAAAGGCGACAGCGTTATTTGGATTCATGCAGCATCTTTAGGCGAATATGAACAAGGTTTGCCTGTTATTGAACAATTAAAAATTCATCATCCTACACATAAAATAGTACTTACTTTTTTTTCTCCTTCAGGATACGAAGTAAAAAAGAATAGCAAAATAGCTGATGTTATTTGCTACCTACCTATGGATACGAAGCGGAAAGTAAATTCCTTTTTCACAGCCGCACACCCAGATATCGCCATTTTCATTAAATATGAAATATGGCCCAATTACTTAAATGCCTTAAAAAAAGCTGATACTCCCACCTATTTAATTTCAGCATTATTTAAAGAAAATCAAATTTATTTTAAGTGGTATGGTGGTTTTATGCGCAACGCATTAAATAACTTCTCGCACTTTTTTGTGCAAAACGAAAAATCAAAATCATTATTAAATTCCGTTAACTATACTAATGTAACCATTGCCGGAGATACTCGTTTTGATAGAGTAAGTGAAATAGTAGAGCGTGACAACAAATTAGATTTCATGACCCGCTTTAAAAATGATAAGTACTGCTTTGTTGCAGGAAGCACATGGACAGAGGACGAAAAAATCATTATAGACTATATCAATAAAAATGTTCAGCCAATAAAATTTGTTATAGCTCCGCACGCCATTAAGGATAATCATATTGAAGAGATAATAGCAGCTATTGACAAAAGAGTAATACGTTATACAGAAATGGAAAACGCAACTTTAGCTGAATATGACGTACTTGTCATTGACACCATAGGTATTTTGACCAAAGTATATAGCTATGCCGACATCGCATATGTAGGTGGCGGTTTTGCTACAGGATTGCACAATACATTAGAACCAGCCGTCTTCGGTATCCCGGTTATTATAGGTCCACAGTATAATGGATTTGCCGAGGCAGAAGAATTGGTACAACTAGGAGGTGTCATTTCTATAAAGAATAAAAATGAATTCCAAGAGCATGCAGATATGTGCTTTGAAAGTATTGACTACAGCTCAAAAATCGGTCTTATAAACACAGGCTACATCAAAGAAAAAGCTGGTGCCACCGAACGTATTGTTTCTAAATTAAATGCAGTTTTAACATCAAATAATTGAATTATATTCAATTAACCACCTTCTGTATTATTTAATAAACCAATTTCATAACTGATAGTTATTGTATAGAAAACATACTTTACACAGATACTTTCTATACGTTAATCGATTTTACCCCTCTATTTAACAGCACTTTAGGCTAGATCTACCATATTGAAAGCAGAACAATAGAATAATGATTATGGAACAAGAACTAACCTCAGGAGTTAAAATACTCAATGGATTTCTTAAATTAATGGTTACCTGCTTGGTAATAATACTTTTATCTGTACCCTTGGCAGGCATAGCAGATTGGTTGAATCTTATTAAATAGATTTCATCATAATAATACTTACGAAAGCTAAAAATTGTGATATAAAATTCTAAAGTGCTGTAATTCAGTTATCGACGAGATACCATTTTCTAGGCTGAAATGCGTATTTTAAAAAACATATACCACAAAAATTTAGGATTTTACATCTATTTAAGAGAGTTTTACAACTTTTTCTATGGAATTGTTGCTTAATTCAACTAACTTTAGTAGTGTAACTTTAAAGTAGGTAATGTTATGAACAATTTATCATTTAAAACCGGAGTAGAAACTTATCTCTCCGTGCTTGTTATTGCAATGCATGCATTTTTAGCTGTAGTTGTGGTAGGAGCTTTTTTAGCCCTTTTGGGGATTGTCTAATCTTTTAATACCAAATCCTTATTGAGAAAAAATTACTTTAAAAAAAATGCCCCTTATTCAAGGGGCATTTTTTATATGATCAATTCATGTAATATTTAATCTTATAATTCTTCTAAAATTATTAAAGAAAAACAAAAGGGCTGTTGATTTAGAAATCAACAGCCCTTTATATAAACCAAATGTTATTATTGATAAACTCTTACATAATCTACTTCCATAGTATCTTCTGTAAAAGCCGCATCGATAGTACCACCTAGTGTACCGCCCATAGCGACATTCATTATTAAAAAGAAATCAGCATTGAATGGTGTTGTAGCATTGTTCACAAAACTGTTATGTACTAACTGATCATCTACAACAAACTTAATACTATCAGGTGTCCACTCTACAGTATAATTATGAAACTCAGAAGTTGCATTTTCCACTGGCGTAGATCCTACTACGGCATTACCTGCAGAATTACCAGGATAATGTAATGCACTACTAATAGTATTGTTATTATTACCAACATGTTCCATAATATCTATCTCTCCAGCCGTAGGCCAACCAACTTCATCAAAATTAGCACCTAAAGCCCATAATGCAGGCCAAGTACCACCAGTTGATGGAAGTTTAGCTCTTATCTCAACTCTACCGTAAGTAAACTCGAATAAGTTTTCAGATTTAATACGACCTGAAGTAATTCCGCCAGAAGGAGAAACACCAAAATCAAAAAACAACACAACTCGGTCATAAGTACCAACAGGAACACCAGTGAAATCAAATGTTAGTGTTTCCCAAGCATCAGCAACAGTTGAATTAACACTTACCTCAACATTCTCATCAGCATTAGCCTGATTCTCAAGTTTCAAAATTATATTGGCTCCAGCTGCAGGCGACCATGTTTTTAAACTAATACTAGGATATGCAACAAGATCAACCGGTGCAGACAAATCAAAGAAAGAACCTGCCCATGTCTCAGCACCTAAAGCTTTAGTAGATTCTGCCACATTAGCACTAGTATTCTCTCCCGTAGGATCCGGATTTGCAATTACTGCAGTACCAACACCACCAAAACCAGTAAAAACAGGGGCTGCACCTTCAAAATCTTGTAAAGTTTGCGTAGCACCACTTCCATCGACTAATGTCATTTCATCAAAATAGTGAACAGCTGCTTCTCCCTCACCAGCTATAGCGGTAATTTTTAAAACACCGTCTTCAACTTTAACGTTTTCAGCTGCATCTGTATATGTTTGAGCCTCACCATTACCCCAGCCACCTGCGCCAAGGTCATAACCCCAATTGGCAGCATTTGGTGCACCATCAACATCAAATTCATCTGACCAAACTAAATTGGTATAAATGGTTTCAAGACTTTCGTCTCCACCATCAACAGCAACATCAGAAGTAAATTTATGATACCACGCTAAATCAGCATTCTCCGTATCATATGTTCTTACATATAAGAAATCCTCGCTTATAGATAGTATTTCATATACAGAAGAACCTACATAGTACCCCATGAAACCTCCATCAGAAAATGTCATTTGTATTCCAGTTGTCTCACCCTCGGGAACATTTCCTTCTACTTCAGAAAGCTGAACTGCTTTTTCACCTGAAGTATCAAAATCATAACAAAAATCAATATCCTCACCTCCGCCAACAACAGCTTTATGACCTACATTAAAATATGTTTGACCTTTATTATCCAAACTGTAAACTAAACCGCCAGTCGCATTTACTGAAAATGTAAGTTCATCATCACAAAGACAATCAGAATCTTCCGTTCCACATTTTTCAAATGCAGCAGCGGAATACCATTTAGGATACCACCAATCGCCATCAATACCTTCTCTAGCAGGTCCAAGTCCTAAGTGACCCTGTTGAGATGCCGCTAAAAACCAAGTTTTTGAGCTATCGTTAGTTAAAAATGTTACCGTTTCAGTATCGGTAAAAGCTAATGAAACGGAAACCTCTAAAGTCTCAGATATCTTATTACCTTCAGTTGAACCCGCAGTAATAGTTACAGTATATGTATTATCACCTATTTCTTCATAGGTTTTTGAAGTTGCTCCAGAAGTTTCCAAAGCACTTGTGCCATCACCAAAATCATAATGATAATAATTAGCATTTGTTGCTGATGCTGTAAAGTCGAATACACCTTCGCCCATGTTCTGAGCACTAACCGTAAGATTAGAAGGCGTAACCGATTCTGGAATATCAATGTCATCACCATCGCAGCTCATCATTACTGCAAATACCGACACCATGATGTACTTTAATTTTTTCATAGTTAATTTTTTGAGTTAATTATTTGTTTTACAATTTATCTAAACATAACACCAACTAACTATGTAGTGTTAAAACTAAGATAATCGCTTATGCAATTTACAATATGCAATTATCAAATTATAAATTTTTACCACTACAAAAAACATACAATACAAAATAAATGGTTTAAAAAAGAGATTATGATAAACAAAGCCGTGAATTATCAACTTAAAATCAGAAACAAAACATACACTACAAATACATAAAAACATCTATTGTTGTGGTAATGTTGTGGTGCTTTTGGATATTGTAGTGGAGATTACAAATTAATGATATAGTCTGTTAATCCAGTTTCGTGCGGAAGATTCATTTTTTTACGCAGGCGATATCGTTTCACTTCAACACTTCTGACCGATATATTTAAAAGAGGTGCAATTTCTTTAGAAGACAGATTTAATCTCAAATATGCACATAATTTTAAATCATTAGCAGATAACTCAGAATGCTTTTCTTTCACCTTTTTCAGAAAATCTTTATCTGCATTATTAAATGCACTTTCAAAAAAATTCCAGTCATCTGCATTGTTAATATTACTATCTATAGTTTTAATTACTGATTTTATCAGTGGAATATCACTACTATCTTTCAACTTTTCTTTGATAGTATTCAAAAACTCATTCTTTTTTATAATACTCATCGTAGAAATAGCTAGTTCTCTATTTTTACTTTCTACAAGTTCTTGCAGCTGTTCATTTTTTATTTGAACTATCTTTCTTTGATTTTTCAGCTTTTTACGTTTCAACCTCTTATTATTCTCCTTGACAAGGTTCCTTTGCTGTTTCTTGTAATAATCCTTGTACATCTTATGAATTAAAACAGCTAGGAAAGCACCTAATATTATATAACCCAACAGCGCCCAGTAAGAGATGTACCATGGTCTTTCTATAACAAACCTATATGAAGATGTATTTTTGGTTAATTCATTACCTACTTTTCCTCTAACCTCAAATTCATAGGAACCATAAGGTAAATTATTAAAAGAAACTTCTGACCCAGTATCCCAATTACTCCAATCATTGTATAAACCGTCTAATCTATACTGGTAACAAACCTCAGTGAATTTATCATATGATTTAATGTTATAATTGAAGCTTAAACTATTTTGATCATATGAATACTTGTCATTGTCTTTAAAGGCGACAGGAACGCTTGGAACATCATAAGACTTACGTGAAACACTGTTAAGATTGATATTATAATCTCGCTTTTTAACATTACTAAGATTTAAAGTGACGTAACCGTTAGAAATTCCAATTAAATACAATTCATTTTCTAAATGAACTACAGATTCAAAACCAAGAACTCCCATACTTCTTCTAAAAAAATTGGGGATAGATATTTTAATAGTTTCTGGTTCTTCACTTAAATGCCCTGTAGAAACACTAATAATATTATCATCTGTGAAACCCCATAACCTCTCAAAATCATTAGTAGATTTTAGCACCCCAAGAATACTTTCATTTTTAGTGAAAAATTTACTAGTCAACAATGTATCTAAAACAAAGTTATTCTCCTTAGCCCTAAATTTGAAAACACCATTTATAGTAGAATATACTATATCGTTGTTATATCTCAACAAGCTTGACCCGTTACCTTTCGATTCAATTTGCTTGACATCTAAAGCTGATGTATATGTTACATCTACCTTTATGTCAAAAACACCTTTATAATCGTGGTTAACTAATATTCGATGATTATCCACAAACTCAAAAAATCTGCTTGAACTATCAAATCCCTTTATATTATTTCTGTATTTCCATACTCCGTTTTTAAATTCAAGAATACTCAACCCTTTGTAATTACCTTGAATTAGTAACTCTGAATTTGTTTTTATAGGTTGAATATCCCAAGTACCTGGATAATCTGAAATAAGGGTAGCGGTATCATTTTCAACAACGTAAGTACCTTTGTGATGCCCACAAAACAAAGTACTGTTAATTTCTTTTAAAATCCATACCTGACCTTCCGTACCTTTAACTAGTTTAAAGTCTTCCTCCTCGTCTCTTTTATAAAACAGTCCTTGATTTGTACCTAAATACAAAACATTATTCATTTTCTTTGCAGTATAAACCACTCCTAGAGCCCCTAAATGATCTATATACTCTTTAAACGGAGAATCTAGATTTAACACACTTAACCCATTATCCAGACCCAGCCATAAGTTATGATCATCATCTTGAAATAAGGAAAGGACCGTATTATTATTAAGCCCTTTTTCTTGATTTATATGTTCAACTATTTTTCCGTCCTTATCTAAATGATAAATACCTTTTGAAATAGTTCCCAAAACAAAAGTCCCATCATTTAAAATCAGAGAACTGTAAACTTTCACTGATGACAAATCTATCTCTGATTTAATCTCCCATTTTTCAAGATGACCATCTTTCAGGTATAAAAACGCTCCATTCTCAGTAATAACTAACATATTATCTCCAAATGGAAATGCACCAACAATATTATTATTTTTAAAGATAAAATCATCGGAAACCAAGAGTGGTTTGCCATTTTCTAATGTAAAAAAACCTTTATCTTTTATTTGAAAATAGACCTTTCCCCCAACTTCAAAAATTTTTGCTCTTGTGTTTTTTGCATTTAATATTTCAAAATAGCCTGTTTTAGAATTATATATATAAATCCTATCTAAAGATTGAAACAAAACCCAATCTTTAAACTGAGTAATATTCCAAAAGTCTTCATCGTCAATTAATGGCTCATTTAATTCAGAGGATAACGAACTATAATTTAAAACCCCTAAATCATCCTTTTCCCAAAAGCCGAATTCCATGTAACCTCCAGTGTAAATTTTGCTTCCAATGGATTTTACAGATTTAACAGGAGTACCAAAAGGAGCCTGATGTAATTGCCAAGTAGTGCCATTAAACGCTAACAAGCCACTATTATTTGCAACATATATAGTTTGATCTTCTGACTGGCTTAAATTCCAATTTTGATTACCGGCATTATATTCAATAGGAGTATAATTTTGAATAGGAGATATTTCTTGAGCAGAAACAAATAAAGAATACAAAAGAAAAATGTAATAATACGGCTTCATGATTATTTTTAGAAAAATCAAAGTTAGTGGCATTTAAATATAATGCATTTAAAACGAGAGAAGAACTGAATACCGTTGTATGTTGAATTAAAAAAGACATAAAAATATGACTTGCTAGATTTTTTTCATTCATAAAACTAAGTATTGAAAAAGTCTAAATTACATTCATTCAAAATGATATTTAAAATCTAACATTTATAGTCATTTTATATTTACCTAGGTCTTAATCTTGATTGAAATAGTAATTTCATTTTCGGTTAAAAACACCTGAAATACCGCTTATGTTGCTTTCAATAAAGTATTATTTTTAAATAATCTAAATACATACAACTGAAAAACAGTTATTTAAATTGCTTCTAAAAGGTGAAGGGTCTAATTTTAATATGAATTTAAAACAGAAGATTATGTCGATAAGATTTGGAAATAGCTGTGTTAATTGTGATAATTTAGTTGAAGGCAATACTTGTAAAGTGCACGGCGTAAAAGTAGGGAATAGTTATACGTGTGATAGTTTTGAAATGAAAGCCACTTTAAAAGATGACACCAATTGTGTAACCTGTGTAAAGTTTGAATCTAGTGATTGTGCTAATCCGCAAAAGGCAGCACCAGGTATGTCATGTAGTCATTGGGCACCACAAAATGCTACTGCATAAATGCAAAAATCATTCAAGTGAAAAATTTAAAGGTCAGCCGAAAGCTGACCTTTTTTAATATAAACTATTTTACTTCTACGCCTTTCCAAAAAGCCACATAACCCTTAATTCCTTTGGCTAATTCTGAAACTTCAGGATAATACCATGCAGCATCTTTATTAACATCTCCATTCACTTCAATATCATAATACGACGCCACACCCTTCCAAGGGCAGTTTGTATGGGTCTCGGTACCTTTGAAAAATTCTTGTTTTATTGCTGTTGGAGGAAAATAATGATTTCCTTCGATCACTACTGTAGCATCACTTTCTGCTATTACTTCGTTATTCCAAATTGCTTGTATCATATCTTAAATATTTAATTCTATTTTAATTCCGTTAATACTGTAGAACCTGTTGTTAAAGTTTTATGTACGGGACATTTATTAGCAATCTCCAATAACCGCTGACGTTGTTTTTCATCTAGATTACCGAACAGTTCTATTTTTCTTTTAAAGGTATCTATTTTCTTAATCGATGCCGTGTTTTCAGAATCTGGGGCATGCTCTTTGCCATAATCAACATGTACTATTACTCTTTGTAAATCCCATTTCTTTCTAGTGGCGTACATTCTCAATGTCATCGCGGTACAAGCTCCTAATCCCGATGAAACATAATCATATGGAGAAGGACCAAAATCGTTTCCACCAAAATCAGTAGGTTCATCTGCAATCAACAAATGATTACCAGAAACTATTTCAGAGGTAAAACCTTCATTACCTATACTCACCGCTACTTGATGAGCTGTCTTTAAAGGTGCTCTCTTAGGAATATCCAAATAACGCTCTGCCCAACCGGCAATAACATTACCTACATAAGTAGAATCTTCATTATCCGTCAAAAGATGATCAGCCTTATCTATAGAAATAAAGCTCTTAGGATGATGCGCGTATTTATACAATTCTTTTGCATTTTCAATACCCACAATAGTATCTTGTGGCGAATGAATGACCAAATATGGTTTTCTCAAGTTCTTTAAAACCTCTTTCATAGGTTTTGACTCAATATCATCAATAAAATCTTTTTTAATAGTGAAGTCCCTACCACCAATATTTACTTTTGCTTTTCCTATCGCATTTATTTCTTCCACATTAGACTTGAACAAATGTTTTACATGAGCTGGTGAAGAAGGAGCCCCAATAGTTGAAACAGCGACAACAGATGCAATTTGAGAAGCAGCAAAAATTACAGCCGCACCACCAAGCGAGTGTCCAATTAAAAGAGAAGGAGCTTTATAATTTTCTTCTAAAAATTTAGCCGCGTGAATAAGATCAGAAACGTTCGATGAAAAATTGGTGTCCTCAAAACTACCCTCACTATCACCTAGACCTGTAAAATCGAAACGAAGTACGGCAATTCCTTTATTTACTAAAGCTCTTGATATATTACGAACGGCAGAAAAATTCTTGTTACACGTAAAACAATGGGCAAAAATTGCATAACTATGAGCCACTTGATTGTTAGGCACTTCTAACCTAGCCGCTAATTGTTTTCCTTCAGAATTTGTAAACGATACTTTTTCGAACCCCATATTTGACTTTTCTATACTGTTAATCTAACCTAAAGTATTAGAAGTAAATAAAGGTTAAAACTTACAAATCTCTTTTAAAAGGGAAGTTCTAAAGAGCTTATTAGAAAAAATTCATCCATAAAAAAGCCCCTTGATTTCTCAAGAGGCTTCTCTATTGCAAATTATTGAGAACAGAAAAATAATTGCAATTTATATAAGATGTTTGGGTAAATCTTTAACACGTTCACAACATAACTGATCCATAACCTGTTTAAACTGTGTTTTTAGCATCCCGATAGTATGATCACCGCCTTTATCACCTAGCGCGCCAGTTCCATAAACGAAAGAACGACCCATAAAGGTGAATTTAGCACCACTAGCTATTGCACGCGCAATATCAGGACCTGAGCGCAAGCCACTGTCCATCATAATCTCAATTTGACCGCTATATTTAGTTGTGATTTCTTGAAGCGAATTTATCGTCGATTGAGCTGCATCTAACTGTCTACCTCCATGGTTAGAAACGATAATACCATCAAAACCCATGCGTATAGCATCTTGAGTATCTTGTTCAGAAGCAACTCCTTTTAAAACTAGTTTTCCTTTCCATTTATCTCTGATTGGTTTGATTTTCTCTTCATTCAATCTACCTGAAAAAGTTTTATCCATAAATGCACCTAGTTCCTTTAAATCTAGCCCTTCTGGCGTATATGGTTTCAATGTCTCAAAAGTAGGTTGACCATATTTTAAGGTGTTATATGCCCAATTTGGTTTTCCTAAAATTTGAAGAATATTAGCGACAGTCATTTTTGGTGGTAATGCCAATCCGTTTCTAAAATCGCGCGGGCGGTACCCAAACGTAGGAACGTCACATAATAAAACAAGAACAGGGCAACCTGCAGCTTCGGCACGATTGATAATATCATCTCTTATGGCGTCGTCAACGGGGTTATACAATTGAAACCAAGCATTACCCTTTGTGAGCTCGCTAGCTTTTTCAATATCCATAGTGGTAACAGTACTAAGTATAAACGGAATATTATGATTATGTGCTGCTTTTGCAAGAATAGCCGGTGTATTTGGCCACATGAGACCTTGAAGTCCGACAGGGGCTATGCCAAAAGGAGCATCGAACTCCATCCCCATTATTTTTGTCTTTAAACTAGAGGTACCATTATTCCTAAGATACCGTGGTTGTAGCTGAACCTTCCGAATATCAGATGTGTTCCTAGTAAGACTTACATCTTCATTACAGCCACCATCTAAATATTCAAAAGCGAACTTTGGAATTCTTGATTTTGCTTTAGACCGCAAATCGTCTACTGACGGATAGTCTGAGTTGAAATTCATAGCCATAACTAATTTTATTTTAAAATGAGTGGCACGTGTTTTTTAACAGCGTAATTATTTTTAAGAAATTTAGACTCTAATATCTTGTCTGAAATAACGATTGCAGCACCTAGAGCAGAACCAAGCGAAGAATTTGCAGTTCTAAGCTTCATCGTGTTCATAAATTGTGAAAGCATTTGTATGTACACTTCATTATCACTAAAACCACCGTCAATATAAAGTTTTTTGATTTTAGATTTTCCAATAGCAGCTTTAATACTCTTCTCTTGAAGTAAAACTAATTCTAAAAGCAATTGATGATAAGCATATTCATAACTATCGTATACCATTATGGTTTCATTAGGCATATGTTCTGAATACATGGTAGACCACTTGAACATGTGAGTAAAATTTCTGTTGATTTCTAAAAAGATATCTTGATTGAATTTTACTTTTTTATGACAGTCATAAGGCACATTGTAATAATCGGATAATACTTTGACTTGGACCTTGTACTCGTTACCCAAAAATAATCGTGAAACTTTTACAGCACTTCCGTCTACTCTCATGTTAAAAAGCGAACTATTTTCAATATCATTTAAACTCAACATCCCGTCATTAAAAGGGTTGATAGAAATACTCCATGTACCCGTAGAAACCAATAAAAATGGTTTGAGAATACTACGACTATATGGTACTAGCGCCGATGAACTATCATGAATACCACAACCTATATTAATTTGATGTCCTTTATAATTAACCAATGTTGTTTTACACGAAGATTGTATAGGAGGCAATTTCTTATCAATTCCTTCTTTATTCACCCAATCGTGATAGTCTTTCTTTTCAAAATCCCATAGCATGGTATGACAACCAATACTTGTAAATTCACTTACCGGAATACCTGTAAATAAATAGCTTAAATATTGTGGTAGATGTAACGAATATTGAATTTTCTCAAAGACCCCTGGTTGGGCTAACTTTAGCCAATATAACTGTATTCCAGCATTTAACATGCCTAATTTTGGTGACCCGGTTACTCTGGTAATTTCGGTTTCTGCACCGTGAGTTTCATAAAAAGAATCTAAAACCTCATCCTTTAAAGGTTTCATATAATTGTAAAGATGCGTAAGTGGCTTACCCTTTTCATCAATATGCACCAAACTAGCCCCATAACAAGAAAAGTTTAAAGCTTGTATATCATATTCTTTTGAGTCTAGCATTTTATCAAAAATGGCTACAGCCCAATTTTTCAAAGCTTCTAGGTTTTCGGTAGGGTAACCGTCTTCGTCTTCAATTTCATCAAAACGAATATACTCGCGATGAATCTCTCTAAAAGATTCGTCGAATAGAAAAAACTTTTTGTTCGTTTTTCCAATATCGAATACAGCCGTTACCTTTATCTTCATTGCAATATGATTATAGACCTGACGCTACTGAATTAACTCCTCTTTCTTTTATTAAATTTTCTCTTACTTGCAATGACCTATAAGCTTTTAAAGGGTCTAACGCACCTTCATTATTTAGCCTTGCCTTCTCAAGTAATGGTCGCACATCTGTGCGGTAGGCAGCTTGAAGTATCTCTTGACATTTTACAACATCATGATTCATTTGTGCGGTCGTTAAAAGTTCTTGGTCTACAAGCAGGGCTTTTGCGTATGCTTCTTTTATGGCTTCTAAAGACTGAATTAAATCTTCTAAAGGATCTTTAATATTATGACTAGCATCTATCATCCATGCAGGGTATGGGTTTTGAGGATTATTCTCCATCCCGTAAACTAAGGCATTAAAAATTAAAAATAAGGAATAAGGCTTAATACTACCAACCGTAAGATCATCATCGCCATACTTACTATCATTAAAATGAAACCCACCTAATTTTCCTTTTAACATTAAGGTAGAAACTATTTGCTCAATATTGGTATTCGGTAAATGATGACCTAAATCAACTAGAGTATATGCTTTTTCTCCACAGGCATTTGCAAGCATAAATGAGGTACCCCAATCTTGAATTACCGTACTATAAAAATTAGGCTCGTAAGGTTTGTATTCAATAAACATTTTCCAATCATCAGGTAGTGTTTTGTAAATATCCTTTAAACTATCTTCAGTATTTTGAAGTGCAGATTGAAAATTATTCTGACCAGGAAAATTAGCTCCATCTGCCAACCAAACGGTTAAACTTTTTGAACCTAATTTGTCGCCGATTTTTATAACTTCAATATTGTGTGCTATTGCCTGTTCACGTGCAGCTTTGCTTGTGTTACTTAGTGACCCGAACTTATAACTTTTTTTTGAATCTCTTTGGTCTTGAAAGGTATTGGAATTGACCGCATCAAATATGATGTCGTGAGATTTAGCCAAATCTTTTATTGCATTATAATCTTGTGGAACATCCCATGGAATATGTAATGATATTGCACCCGCACTTTGCGTAAGAGAATGAATAATACCAACATCATCAATTTTCAACTCTAAACTAGAAGGTTCGCCTTGATATCCAAATCTTCCAAAACGAGTACCACCAGCACCTAATGCCCAGCTTGGTATGGCTATCTGAAAGTGTTCAATTTTTTTAATTATGTCATCAACATTGGTACCTTTTTTAGCCAATTTATTAGCTAAAAAATCGAAATGCTCATTATGCTCAATGATGTCTTTTCTATTTACATCATCAAGTTGATTTTTATCTATTCTCATAAACTTCTTAATTTTGGAAAAATACTTCCATGAGCGAATTAACCCTAATGACCCATGGAAGTAAGAACAAACTAAATTATCTTACAAAGGCATTACTCATACCACCATCTACATTAATAATATTTCCGGTAGTTTTATTTAAAATACCTACGCATGCAAACACACCATTTGCAATATCTTTAGGGTAAATAATTTCATTTAAAAGGTTTCTTTTAGCGTAATGTGCAGGTAGCTCATCTACGGTAATTCCGTAAGCTTTCGCTCTACCTTCTGCCCAATCGCCTTCCCATATCTTACTACCTACGATAACACCGTCAGGATTTACAGTATTAACACGTATTTTATCACCACCTAATTCAGCTGCCAACAATCTTGCCATATGTTGCTGAGCAGCTTTTGCTGTTCCATAAGCAACATTATTTGGACCTGAAACCAGACCGTTTTTACTGGCAATACTAACAAAATCACCACCTAAGCTTTGTTTTCGCATAATACTTACAGCTTTTTTTGCAAGTTCGAACTGACCTTTTACCAGTACGTTTTGTAATATATCCCAATCTTTATCTGTAGTTTCTTCTAAAGGTTTTGAAATAGCAAGACCTGCACTATGAACAACAATATCTACACCACCAAATTCTAAACATGCCTTTTTATAAGCTTCAGTTATAGATTCACTTTCTGTTACATCACAAACCGCATAGCTTGCTACATCTTTAGCATAAGTTGCAACGCCTTCCTTCAGTCTATCTTCCGCAATATCAGTCAATACAACGTTAGCGCCTTCTTGAGTTAATTTATCGGCAATAGCTTTACCAATACCGCCACCTGCACCAGTAACCAAAGCTACTTTACGTGATAAAGGCTGTTCTTTTGGCATACGCTGTAGTTTTGCTTCTTCTAATAACCAATATTCAATATCAAAAGCTTCTTGTCGCGGTAAGGAAGTATACGCCGTAAGTGCCTCTGCTCCGCGCATTACATTAATAGCGTTTACATAAAACTCATTAGCAACACGGGTAGTCTGTTTATTTTTAGCAAAACTGAACATACCAACACCAGGATAGATAATTATAACCGGATTTGCATCTCTAACAGCAGGGCTATTTTCGCGCTTATGATTGTCATAATAAGAATTGTATTCTTTTCTATACTGCTCAAATGCCGGATGCAATTTCGAGAATACTTGTGCTGTATTTGAAAAATCTTCATTAGGATCTAAATTCAATACTAACGGCTGTATTTTAGTTCTAAGAAAATGATCAGGACATGAAGTACCCATAGGTGCCAAACGTTCTAAATCATTACTATTAATAAATTCCAAAACAACATCACTATCATTAAAATGGCCAATCATTCTATTTTCTGAAGAGCAAAGCCCCCTAAGCATAGGCATTAATTGCGCTGCTTTTTCTAATCGATCTTCTTTAGCAAGGCTTTTTATCTTTTGACCACCAAATACGCTACCGTTATCGGCAATCTTTTTCTCTATGTATTCAGAAGCCATTTCAATAACTTCAAGACTATTTATATAACATTCATAAGAAGTATCGCCCCAAGTAAAAAGTCCGTGACTACCTAATACGATCCCTCGAATTCCGGGGTTGTCGTTAAGACATTTTTCTAGTTGAAGCCCTAAATCAAATCCAGGTCTTTGCCAAGGTACCCACCCCATGGTATCTCCCCATATTTCCCTGGTCACCTTTTCACTATCCTTTGCTGCAGCAACGGCAATCAAAGCATCTGGATGTAAGTGGTCTATATGTTTAAATGGTAATAAGCCATGCAAAGGCGTATCAATAGATGGTGCTTTACTTTCTAGATCATAAATACAATGATTGAATAGACCAACCATACGATCTTCATCTTCTAGGCCACCATAAACATTTTTTAAATTTCGTAGTCTCTCCGTATAAAGACCTGCTATACCTGCTTTAGTTAAGGTGCCGATATCGCCACCAGAACCTTTAATCCACATTACTTCAGCTTCTTCATTTGTCAACGGATCTTTTTCAATGGTTTTACAACTTGTATTTCCACCACCGTAGTTTGTTATTCTTAAATCTGCACCTAAAATATTTGAACGGTAAAGGAATAAGGCAACTTGGTCATTACCATATTCAGCGGCTTTTTTATGATCCCATAAATAATCAACATACTTTAAATTCTCAGATATATGACTCATGAACTTTACTTAAATAATTAGTATTATCGTTAGATTAGCTAGCTAAGCTAAAAGTTAGTAACCAATATAGCATCCTGTACTATACTGTAAATTAGCACTCTCGTTTTAAATATTTATTTTACCCTTGTTTAAGCAAAATCATTGCGTATTTTAAATGAATAATAGCTTTAGTTAGTAATGCTATCAACTAAATAACCCTCTGTAAACAATAAATCGACAACCCCATTTTCATGATAACATTTAGAAAAATAGTAATCGACAGAAAGTCAAGAAAACCTAAATATAGACAAATTGTTGATTCAATAATTGATGGTATTGCTACTGGATCTATAGTTATAGACGAACAGCTACCATCTATAAATATGTTTAGTGAAGAATTCTTATTATCGCGAGACACTGTCGAAAAAGCATACAAAATTTTAAAAGAAAGAAAAATTATAACCTCTGTAAGAGGTAAGGGTTACTTTGTATCAAGAACACAATTAATCTCAAAAATCAATGTGCTATTTCTTACAAACAAAATGAGCACTTATAAAATGAAAATTTACAATTCATTTATAAACTCCTTAGGCAGCGATGTTCATACAGATTTGTTTATTTACCACTGCAATGAATCTTTATTCTTGAACCTATTAGACAAAAGTCAGAGTGCATATGATTATTATCTAGTAATGCCACATTTTAAATCTGAACAACTGAAACATAAAAGTTTTTCTGAATCCATTATCAACAAATTGAATGATATTCCTAAGAAGAAACTTATTATAATGGATAATAATAAGATTGAGTTAAAGGGTGATTATTCTGAGGTATATCAAGATTTTGAAAATGACATTTACAATGCGCTAAATGATGGTATCGATAAAATTATAAAGTATAAAAAACTTCTATTGGTTTATCCTGAAAAAATAGAATACCCCTATCCAAAGCGTATTGTATTTGGGTTTAGAAAATTCTGCGCAGAAAATAATCTTGATTTTGAAATACTAAATGAGATTTATGATGATATGATTTTAAAGAAGGGGGATCTCTATATTACAATTGAAGAATCGGATTTAGTGAATTTGGTTCATCAAATTCGAGAAGACCATATGTCTATAGGAGAAGATATTGGTATTATCTCATATAACGACACCCCTTTAAAAGAGCTTTTAGGGATAACCGTAATATCTACGGATTTTGAAAATATGGGAAAAACAGCTGCTCAGTTAATTTTAGAATCTAAAGTGAGTAAAATTAAAAACCCATTTAACTTGATTGATCGCAACTCTATGTAATATAAATTGTTTAAAATATTACAGGATAGCACAGGATGAAGCAAATACTAATTTATTCTAGTATTGTTTAACAAAATAGAACCAATATTCAAAATTCTAAATTATCGAGTTATGAGACATAATTTAACGGCAGAAGAAATTTCAAGTTATCGCACAAACGGATTTTTAATCGTTGATGACTTTTTAAATGAAGATGAAGTAAAATTATGGAAAGACACCATTGATTTAGCCATTGAAAAAAGACAGGGTCGAAAATTTCCTCACTCAGAAGTAAAAACTGGTGATTCTGACGGAATCAATAAAGATGCAGAATACTTTGGTAAAGTTTTTGACCAAATCATCAACTTATGGATGACAGATGAAGGCGTGAAAAATTTGATGCTCGACAAGCGACTAGGTAAGATGGCAGCAGATCTTTCGCAAGCAGATGGTATTCGTATTTGGCATGACCAATCTCTAGTAAAACAACCTTGGGGCAACCCTACTTCTTGGCATTTAGATACTCCGTTCTGGTCGTTTAATGATAGAGAAGCATTAAGTATATGGGTAGCTTTAGAAGATGTAACATTACAAAATGGGTGTTTATATTTTATGCCTGGCTCCAATAAAGATACCGAGCTTGTAGAACCAGGTATTGGTTCTAATATGGGAGATATTTTTAATTCGTACCCAAAATATGGCTCAAAAGACCCGCAACCTGCGGTAATAAAAGCTGGTAGTTGCACTTTTCATAACGGATTAACAATACATGCCGCAGGTGTGAACATGACGCCAAGAACAAGAAAAGCAATGACGTGTGCATATATGCCAGATGGCGCTGTCTTTAATGGAAAACAAAATGTATTACCAGATGACTATTTCAAGTCATTAAAAATTGGGGATGTTCTAGATAATGAAGATCAAAATCCATTAATTTATCATAAAAACTGGGATTAAAAATGGACGATGCTAATTGGGGGCATTTTGATAGAATGCTTCCTATACAAATAGAAGCCATATTCAAAAAAACTCCGATTGCGTATATACCTTGGGGGGCAATAGAATATCATGGTAATCATAACCCGACAGGGTTGGACACACAGAAAGCATATCATTTATGTGTTGATTTGGCAAAGGATTCTGGCGGTTTAGTTTTTCCGCCAATAAGTTTGGCTGCCAATTTAATAAAATCATATCCAGGTGTTAATTTCCCTAAACATTCCATAGAGTTTTCTGAACATTTAGTACGCTCTATTTGCGAAGAATATTTAGAACAATTAATCTCTCAAGAATTCAAAATAGTGGTGTTATTATCTGGTCATGCCGGTCAACCTCATCTAGATATTTTAAAAGATGTAGCCAAAGAGTATAATAAGAAGCAAACAGGCTGCTATATCTGGGCATTGGCAGAATTTGATATTTTGCCTAATGAGTTATTAGAAGCAAATCATTCAGCTTTAGGCGAGACATCTTTACAATTGTATTTCGAACCGCAAACAGTAGCTCTTGATAATCTGCCAAAAGAAAGAGAGGTAACGTTAGAGCAAGATGCTGTATCTGGTAAAGATCCAAGATTAGCTAACAAAAAACTTGGTGAGCAAATAGCAAAAACCTTTGTTTTGAACGCATCAAAAAAAATTGAAGCCTTAAAGCAAACATATTTTTAAAATGAAAAAAAGAATATTAGGTCGTACAGAATTAAATGTAAGTGAGATAGGTTTAGGTACCTGGGCTTTCGGAAACAATGTTTACGGTGGCGTTGCCGAAAAAGATGGTATCGCGACAATTCATGCAGGTATAGACATGGGTATTAACTTATTTGATACAGCACCACAATATGGAACAGACAAGCAAGATGGTGTTGCTGAAATTGTATTAGGAAAAGCCTTGAAAGGCAAAAGGAATAAAGTTTTCATATCATCAAAATTTGGAAGAAATCCTTGTATTAAAAATGGTGCTTCACAGTTTTACAAATCACGAATTATAGATTCTGTTGATGAAAGTTTAAAACGTTTACAGACCGATCATATAGATGTACTTTTTTTTCATTCTCCTTTCTCTTCCGATGAAATAAATGATGATGTTTGGGAAGGTGTTGAACATGTAAAAAAGCAAGGCAAAGTTCGCTTTATGGGACATTCAGTTTCAATGTTCGACCAAACAGAAAATATGGCTAGACAATGGGCGAATGAAAATAAAATAGATGTTGTACAAGTTGTACTTAGCTTAATGAACAGAGAATCACAAAAGCTAATTAATGAATTACACGAATCTAATATTGGCGTGTTCGCAAGAGAATGTCTTGCTAATGGGTTTTTATCGGGAGCATTTAAAAAAGACACCATTTTTAAAGAAGGTACTTTAAATGCTCGTTATTCTCGTGAGCAACTTGCTGAAAGAATTGACCAAGTAGAAGCTTTTAAATTCTTAATTAAAAACGACATTCATAATATGCCAGAGGCTGCACTACGATGGGTTTTAGACCAAAATGGTGTAACCACTACTTTATCTGGCGCAAAAAACATTCATGAACTTGAAGGTGCCGTATCTGCTTCAAAAGCTGATTCTTTTACAAAAGAAGAATTACAAAAAGCCAAGACAGTTTTGAACAAAAATTATGAAGCGGCATAAAAATTAAAAAACTATGGGCGCATTACTAGGTATAATTTTACATGCAATTGGTGGTTTTGCCGCAGGTAGTTTTTACATTCCTTTTAAATTAATAAAAAAGTGGAGTTGGGAAACTTCTTGGTTTGTATTAGGTATTGCCGCATGGCTAATAGCGCCAATACTAATGGCTTGGTTTACTGTCCCGAATTTATTTGACGTTTTGTTTGCTGCAGATTTTGAAACCAAACTTTACACCTTCATTTTTGGAGTTCTTTGGGGTATTGGAGCTTTAACCTTTGGTTTATCTATGCGTTATTTAGGCATAGGCTTAGGTATGGCCGTTGTCTTAGGCTTTACCGCAGCATTTGGCACATTAATACCACCAATTTATTCTGGTACATTTTTTCAGTTATTAGAAACACCCGGTGGTATTATGGTATTGATAGGAGTATTAGTAACACTTTTCGGAATTGCAATTGCGGGAAAAGCCGGAATTTTAAAAGAGAAAAATTTAAACGTAGAACAACAACAAGCTGCTATTGCAGAATTCAACCTTTCTAAAGGTATTGTGATAGCTATCATCTCAGGTATTCTGAGCGCTTGTTTTGCTTTTGGACTCGCCGCCGGCAAACCAATTGCAGATGAGGCTTTAAAAGTCGGAGTCCAGAATATATTTCAAAACAATCCTGTTATTGTTTGGATCCTTTGGGGTGGATTATTAACCAATATCATTTGGACAGTTGTTTTAGGCATTAGGAACAAAACATTTGGTCAACTTACAGATGAAAAAATACCTAACAAACCCAAAAACTATATGCTAGCTATAGCCGGTGGTATAACCTGGTATTTTCAGTTTTTCTTTTACGGTATGGGTACTACTTTTCTAGGTAAAGAATATGAATTTGCCAGCTGGTCTTTACACATGGCCTTCATTATTATTTTTAGCACACTTTGGGGAATTTATTTTAAAGAATGGGAAGGTGTCTCTAAAAAAACCATGCGTACATTATGGCTCGGTCTCTCTGTAATCATTTTATCCACACTATTGATTGGAATAGGAAACAGCCTATAATTTCAACATTGAATTAAATACTTAGAGTAGAAATGAAAATCAAAAATATAGCATCGCTATTTGTCTTTTTATTACTTGTAATAACAACTTATGGGCAAGCTAATTTTATTCTGGAAGATGCAACTACATCTAGGTTCGATCTAACCGATAAAATTTGGGCACAAAATATTGGCGATGCATCCGTTTCTCTTTGGAACGATGATAAATTAAGTGCATTTAGCATTACCATTGACGATAACTATGAACAGGATATTCCTTTTTGGATTGAACAACAGAAACGATTTTCTTTTAATTTTACATGGTTTGTAATAACAGAGGCTGAAGAAAAATACAATGTAAAGAATTGGTCATTATTCAATGAACTTGCAAAAAAAGGAAATGCCATACAAGGTCATGATGATAGAAATTGGTATGAAGATAAAACCAAAGGCATCAATTTTCCTTCTTTAAAAGAATACAACCGCAGATTAAATAGAACAAAATCTAAAATTGAAAAGCATATTAAAAATCTAAAATGCTTAACATATGCATATCCATGGGGCGAAGGAAATGAAAATGAGGCTAGTAAACACTTTATAGCTAGTAGAGGAGTTATTGGCAGATTGAACACTGCAAATCAAATAGATTTTAAACAGGTAAGAAGTATTTCCAATCCTCATATTTATAAAAACGACAGTACTCGTAATCATTACATATTACCGCTCTTAGACAAGACATCAACATTAGAAGGTAAAAACTATTATAGAGGTTGGGGAAGCACTCATTTTCATGAAGTATCTACCTTAGAATCACAAAACAAAACCATAGATTTTCTTAAATATCTCAAAGAAAAAGAAGATAAATTATGGATTGGCACTTTTCCTGATATTGCAAAATATGCTCAAGAATATGCAACTCACTCTATCAATGTAGATTCTGTTTCCGCGACTAAAATTCATATTACATTAAAGGATGAAATGAGAGATAATATTTACGACTATCCATTAACTGTAAAAGTTCGTTTAGCCAATAATTGGGTGTCTCTATCTACAATCCAAGACGGAAACGAAATAGAAAGTGAAATTATACAATACAATGGCAACAAATATGCATTAGTAAAAGCTATACCCGATAACGGCCAAATTATATTAGAAGGAAAAGTTGATCATACCATTCCCAAAAACAGTAATCAAATGCGTTTTGAGCTAACTACTCTTAAAGACGAATATTACGTACCCTCTACCATTTCTAAAGAAGCAAAAGAAATTCTTAAAAAAAGAGGAAGGTTTGCAAAAAACAATGCCCGTTTACCAAATCCAGATGCACCTATAAAAGAGTGGACAGATTACCAAAACAATTTAGAAAGTAGAGTATTAAAAGCCATAGAGCCGATTAAACTGTTTTATAAATCATCAATTGACACCATAACCATTGGTGGTATTAGGGCAATAGATATAAAGCCAAAAGGGCATAAGAAAAACAACAAAGTAATAGTCTATGTGCATGGCGGCGGTTATGTTTCATTAAGTGCCGATGCAACATTGGCATCTATGCTTCCGCTGGCAGATATATCAGGGTTAAGAATTATAGCTATAGATTACACGCTAGCCCCACAAGCTAAATTTGAAGCAATTACGAATGAGGTTATTCAGTTTTACCAAGCACTCTTAAAGCAGTATGATGCTGAAAATATTGCTTTCTACGGTGACTCTGCAGGTGGCGGATTGGCTGCTGGTAGTATATTAAAAATGAGAGATTCAAATTTACCCTTACCCTCTTCATTGGTTTTATGGTCACCATGGCTAGATGTTGCAAAAGTAGGCGACAGTCATTTTACGTTAGCAGATAACGACTCAAGTTTAAAATATTCAAATCTCTTAGAAAACGCAGCATTAGCATATGCCCCTGATACCGAGTTTAAAAACCCATATGTTTCTCCTGTTTACGGTGATTTTTCTAAAAAATTTCCACCTACGTTAATACAGGTTGGTAGTAAAGAAATATTGTTAAGTGATGCTATAAGAATGTATCGAATCTTAGATAACCACGGTATAGAAACAAAGCTAGATTTATACGAAGGTATGTGGCATGTTTGGCAAGGTTATTACTTAATTCCAGAATCAAAAACCGCGGTCGAAAACACAAAGAAATTTATTTATAAGCATCTAAATATGAATTAGAGAATTTAGATTTTCAATTAGATGTAGCCGTATTATCATCTCTACTTTATTAGAACGAATTCACTTCTAATAATGTTTCGCTCATCTCAAATTCAACACTTATGCTCATCCAATATATCTTTAAAAACAATTACGACTACATCAAAACCTATTCAATATCATGAACAAAAGTACACGCTGCCTTATCTTTTTATTCTTTTTGTCAATATTCAACCTTGCTACCTCGCAAGAATCTACCGTAACTATAAACCACGAAGGCAAAGAGTTTACGCAGCTTAAACATGCATGGACTTCTCAATGGATTACACACCCAAAAGAATCAACGTTAGATGCTAGAAAATTCTTATTTCGAAGAACCTTTGAATTGGAGTCGAAACCAGAAAAATTCATAATACACCTTTCAGCAGATAATCGCTATCGTTTATATGTAAATGGCAAATATTTACTTTCTGGACCTTCTTCATCTAACATTGATAATTATAGATACGAAACCATTGATATTGCAAATTACCTCAAGATCGGGAGTAATATAGTCTCTGCTGAAGTGGTCAATTTTGGAGAATATAGAAAAGCTTCTTCTATGACTTTCCAAACTGCATTTATATTACAAGGTGATAAAAAAAATACTGTAAATATTAATACAGGTAGAGATTCTGAATGGAAAGTGATTAATGATGAAGGTTTTAAAAGCATACCATTTGTCAGCGATTCTTTACGAGGTTACTATGCTGCAGGACCAGGTGAAAAACTAATTTCCAAAAAACACCAATGGGGCTGGCAAAATACAGACTACGATGATACAAAATGGCTAAATCCAAAATTGGGTACGGTTGAGTTTGCCGTTGGTCGTGGTTTTCTATATGGCAGTACATGGTACTTAGTACCTAGAAAAATTCCTTTTTTAGAAGAAACTCAACAACGTTTCGATAAAATCGCCAGGACCGAAGGTTTAAAAGCTAATACAGATTTCATAAAAGGAAAAAATAAATTAATAATACCTCCTAATAAAAAACTCAGCGTTTTACTAGACATGTCTCACCATACAATTGGTCACCCAGAAATTAAATATTCTAAAGGAAAAGACAGTCAAATTAAAATAACATATGCAGAAGCTTTGTATGATACAAATTGGAAAAAAGGCAATAGAAATGAAATAGAAGGCAAACAAATTTTAGGTTACTATGATATCATAGAACCAGATGGTGGAGAAGATCAAACTTTCAAACCTTTTGGACAAAAAACGTTTCGATTTGTACAATTGGATATAGAAACTAAAGATGAAGCCTTATTAATTAATGACTTTTACAACATATTTACGGCTTACCCTTTTAAAGAAAATGCACAATTTAAAACAGATAATGAAGTACTTACCCAAATTTGGGATGCCTCTTGGCGCACTCTTAGAAACTCATCTACCGAAAGTTTTATTGACCCATATTACGAACAACTACAGTATATTGGTGATACTAGAATAGAAGCCAAGGTATCTATAAGTGTTGATGGTGATGACAGGTTAATGCGTAAAGCTATAGAAATGTTCGATAATTCTAGATTACCGAACGGACTTACACAAAGTAGATACCCCTCTTATATTGTTCAAATAATACCTACATATTCTTTACTGTGGATTAATATGTTACATGATTACCATATGTATAAAAACGATGATGAATTCGTTAAAAAATTTATACCTGGTATGAAAACTGTAATTGACTGGTGGATAGATAAAGTAGACGATAACGACATGCCTGCAAATATGGAATGGTGGAATTTCACCGATTGGGCAAAGGGTTACAAAAACGGAATACCTCCTGGTGCAGATGATGGGTATTCTGCATCAGTAGCATTACAATTTGTAAAAACACTACAAGATGCAGCTCAAATTTTTGGTGATTTAGGCTATCAAGAAGAGGCTATAAAATACCTTGATTTAGCAAAAAGAATAAGTGATAGTGTTCTAAGAAATTGCTTTGTAAAAGAAAAAAGAATGCTTGCAGAAACACCGAATAAGACCCAGTTTTCACAACATACCAACATAATGGCTATTCTAACAGATGCCATACCCAAAGAAAATCAGAAAGCATTAATGCAAAAAATTCTTGATGACAAAAGTTTGATACAAACTACAATATACTATAAATACTATTTATTTGAAGCTTTACATAAATCGGGTTTAGGTAATAAGTACCAAAACATGCTAGATAGCTGGACGAATCAATTAGACCAAGGGTTAACCACATTTGCAGAAAAGGACATAGAACCAAGATCAGAATGCCATGCATGGTCAGCATCACCAAATTATCACTTTCTTAAAATTATAGCAGGTATTTATCCCGTCGAATCTAATTTTAAGAAAATAGCTATAGCACCAAATTTTGGAGGGTTAAATGAAATTAGTGCTAAAATGCCTCACCCTAATGGAGAAATACAAGTAGTTATTAAAAAAGATGCTAAAGACCGGCTAAAAGGCTTCGTTTCATTACCTAAAGGCACCTCTGGAATATTTATATATGGTAAAAACCAACTAGAATTAAACGCCGGAAGTACAGAAATTAATTTCTAGGACAACATTTATCACAACAACAGGATTACATAATTATATATCATCAATTAAACGTTTACACATGAAAAAACTATATACACTTATACTATTATTATTAGTATCTATAACTGGTCTATGCCAAGAAAACTCTGATATTAACCTATTTCAAAATACAGAGGAAAGAGAGAAAATATCATTAAACGGTTTATGGGATATTATAGTTGACCCATTAGAAAACGGGTATTACAGTCATAGATTAGAACCTAAACCAGATGGCTATTTTCTTAACAAGAAAATGAAAAAACCATCTGACCTTGTGGAATATAATTTTGATACTAGCGATCAACTTATTGTACCAGGAGACTGGAATACTCAGAAAGACAAACTGTATTATTACGAAGGCACCATTTGGTACAAGAAAGACTTTGAATACATTAAGGATGAGCAAGAAAATCTATTCCTTTATTTTGGTGCCGTAAATTACAAGGCTATAGTTTATTTAAACGGAGAATTGGTTGGCACGCACGAAGGCGGTTATACACCTTTTCAATTCAATATAACAGACAAGGTTAAAGATGGTAATAACTTTGTTGTAGTTAAGGTTGATAACAGAAGAGAACGTGAAAATGTACCTACAGTCAACCAAGATTGGTGGAATTATGGTGGTATTACAAGATCTGTTTATTTAGTAAAAACACCGAAAACATTTATTAGTGATTACTCGGTTCAACTATCTACAGGTAATAAAAACGAAATTTCTGGATGGGTTAATGTTAAAAATGGATCAGAAAACAACAAGGTTATTTTAGAAATACCAGAATTATCAAAAAAAGTAGAAATCAAAATAAACAATGGTGTAGGTAAATTCAATTTTAAAGCTAAGCCCCAATTATGGTCCCCTACAAACCCAAAATTGTATAAGATTTCAATGACAACCAAATCTGAAACACTTACAGATGAAATAGGGTTTAGAACCATTTCAACCGATGGAAGTGACATTCTGCTAAATGGAGAAAAGATATTTTTAAAGGGAATAAGTATACATGAAGAAGCACCATTTAAAACCGGTAGAGTAACAACATTAGAGGAAAGTAAAACCCTTTTAGGTTGGGCAAAAGAATTGGGTTGCAATTTTATACGTTTAGCTCATTACCCACATAATGAACAAATGGTTCGTGAAGCCGAAAAAATGGGATTAATGGTGTGGTCAGAAATTCCGGTATATTGGACAGTTGCTTTTGAAAATAAGAACACCTATAAAAATGCGGAAAACCAATTATCTGAAATGATAGCAAGAGACAAAAACAGAGCTGGTGTAATTTTATGGTCGGTTGCAAATGAAACTCCGGAAGGAGAAGACCGATTACAATTTTTAGATAATCTTATTAAACGAGCCAGATCTTTAGATCCTACTCGCCTAATTACAGCTGCGTTAGATACACAAGCAGAAGGTAATGATGGAAAACATATTGAAGACGCTTTAGGCAACCTAGTAGATGTCATTGGTATCAATAATTATTGTGGATGGTATTATGCGACACCAGAATCGTGTGCAGAAGTAAAATGGAGCAGTAAATTTGATAAACCAATGATTATGAGTGAAGTTGGTGCAGGAGCGTTATATGGACTTCATGGAGCATCTGATGAAAGATGGACAGAAGAATATCAAGCTAACGTTTACGAGAATAACATAGAAATGATGAAAAACATCGATTTCTTGGCAGGGGTATCTCCATGGATATTGATGGACTTTAGATCCTCACGACGACCTCTTAAACGCATTCAAGAAGACTTCAACAGAAAAGGACTTATATCTGAACAAGGAATGCGTAAAAAAGCATTTTACACATTACAGAAGTACTATATGAATGAAAACAAAGATTGATATCTAATATTATCGCTAGCAAAATCAAAAGATGATGAAAGATAAATTTGCAATTATAGTAGTACTAATAGCCTGCCTCTTTGGATGTAAAAAATATAAAAGAGAGGCATCAACTTTAATTGCTACAGAGAATAAAGTTGAAACTAAACAAGAGTTAATTGATCGAGTTTTTCTATTTTCAGAGAAACAATACGACCTACTTATCAATAACATCTCTAACGAAAAACCATTACTTCAACCTAGAGGTGTAACCAAAGATAATAGCGTACGATTAGTTCCCTATCAAGATTGGACAAGTGGATTTTTTCCTGGTTCTCTTTGGTACATTTATAAACACAACAAGAAAGATGAATGGAAAGCTAATGCCATAAAATTTACTGCTGCATTAGACTCTGTGAAGTACATTACAAATTCACATGACGTTGGGTTTATGCTTGACTGTAGCTATGGCAATGGTTATTTATTAACGAATGACACCCTCTACAAGAACGTAATTATAAAAGGTGCAACATCTTTAATTACTAGATATAGACCAAATAGTAGAATAATACAATCTTGGGATACGACACCAGATATGGGATGGATTTCAGAGAAAGGGTGGAATACACCAGTAATCATAGACAATATGATGAATTTAGAATTGCTGTACAAAGCTTTTGAATTTACAAATGATTCTACATTTTATAAAATAGCATCAAATCATGCGCTAACAACTCTGAACAATCATTTTAGAGAAGATTACAGTAGCTTTCATGTAATTGACTACAATAATAAAACCGGTAATGTAAGAAGCAAGCAAACTGCTCAAGGATACTCAGATTCATCATCATGGGCCAGAGGCCAAGCCTGGGGTCTTTATGGTTTTACTGAAACTTATGAAAACACGAAAGACCAAGTATTCTTAAATCAAGCAAAAAACATTGCATACTATATCATGGAGAATGAGAAGATTCCAAACGATTTAATTCCTTATTGGGATTATGACGCTCCAGGTATACCAAACGAACCACATGATGCATCTGCGGCAGCGGTAACCGCCTCTGCACTATTGTCATTACAGAATTACGTACCAGAGGAGAAAGAAGCTATGATCGTATATGCCGAAAAGATAATACGACGACTTTCGTCTAATGATTATCTGGCAAATTTAGGTAGCAACCAAGGTTTCCTATTAAAACATTCTGTAGGTAATATTCATACTGGAGAAGAAAATGACGAACCTTTGAACTATGCCGATTATTACTTTTTAGAAGCATTGATAAAATGGCAAAAGGTAAACTAATCTAAGTTCACCTCTACTATTTGTAAAGCATCATTATTATTCGCTATTAGTATACACTGTTGACCAGCGATAGTAATTTCTTTCATTTTTTTAACGTCCTTCTTTGCTAAAAACCCAGATTTCTTTAATGATATAGGTTGTAGACCATTTTCGTTATTCTCTATTAACAAACCAATAGAAGCATCATTACGAGGTGTTTCTGCTTCAGAAGCAAAAAGATTACCAGCTACTAGAACCTCATTATTCCCATCATGGTTAAAATCATTTACCAGTATGGCATTGATTGAAGAAAACTGTGCTTCGCTAGGTAGTTTCTTACTTTTAAAAGAGCCGTCTCCCTTATTTTCGATATATACAGAGGCAAAACTTTCTGCTTTATAGTGCAAACCATCTTCTAACTTATCTTCTGTATAAATATCGACCAAATCTGCATCTGCATATTTTTCATAATTATCAAACTTCTTTGCAATGCCTGGTATTTGCTGAGAAGAACATTCTCTTCCTCTAAGTGGTAATTGTCTTTTACCTTCATAGTAGCTTAATACGATATCTAATTGATTATTATTATCAAAATCGTTTGCAAAAACATCAAAAGTTTTATCTGGTTTTGCTTTGTATTTATAGTTTAATCCTAAATTACCCACTACAAAATCTTGATCACCGTCTTTGTCTAAATCAGCTTTGGCAATACTATACCACCAACCCGTGGTATGCTCTAAATAATTTTTATCAGTTACATTTTTAAATGATTTATTATCATTTTCTAAAAATGTAATTGGCATCCATTCTCCAACAACAATTAAATCTTCATCATTATCATTATCGAAATCTATACTAATTGCATCAGTGACCAACCCTAAATCTGTAAATGGGGAAGATATGCTAGTCACATCTTTGAATTTCACACCTTGCTCGTTACTAATATTCTCTAATAAATGGCTGGTTGCTGGGGTAGGGTAATTTTGCGGCACTAATCTAGAACCTACAAATAAATCTAAATCACCATCGTTATCAAAATCAATAGGTAGCACTTTACCCCCACTTTCATAAGCTTTAGGCAATGCTAAATCATCTCTCTTAAATAAGCCATCACCAATGTTTATATATAACCTGTCTTCGTAATTCTTTGAATTAGCTTCAAATTCATTTCCTCCACTAACAACGTACAAATCTTGTAAACCATCATTATTGGCATCAAAGAAGATTCCGTCAATATCCTCATATCTACTTTCACTTTGAAAAAGTTCATTATTGGATTTTTCAAAACTCCCCTCTTTATTTTGAATATAAAGGGCGCCAGCTCTATTCAGCGCTCCACCAACCCAAAAGTCATCGAGACCATCACCGTTTATATCGCCTACCACTAATCCTGGTCCGAATTGCGACATTCTATGAGGCAATAAAGGCTCTTTTGTGAAATCGAAATAATTATTCTCAACATGTGTATAATTAATTTCTGAACTTCTATCACCGCTATTAAAAATGGTTGTATTCTCTTTAGAGCTAATTCTGTTATCTTCTTTTATAGATTGCTTAAAGCCTAAGATCAATGTTTGATTAGCTGATACATCAGTTAATTTATGTGTAGTACCATCAACCCACTTTACTATCAATGAATCAATGGTTTTAGTTTCACCAACACCAAAATGAATATTAGGAGCAACTGAAGATTGATACCCTCTAGTCAACATTAATTCTGATACTTGTAAATTTCCGTCGTTATAAATAGTAACAATATTTCCAACACCCATAGGGTTTTGCTGAGTTCCTTCGAATTTTATTTTTAAAAAATTACCGCTCTTAGATTTCTCAAGTGTGTTTTCATATAAATCTGCGGTAGCATCAATATTATTAACAACTAAATCTAAATCGCCATCATTATCGAAATCGGCATATGCAGCACCATTAGAAAAAGCTTTATCACCCAGTCCCCATTCTTTACTCTTGTTGGTAAATGTTAGATCCCCATTATTATGAAAAAGAAAATTGGCTAAGGGTTCTGAAGGCATTTTTTCTAATATCTTAAAATCATCTTTTTTATGCTCAATAGTTTTTTCGAAATAAAGAGACTTTTTAAATTGATTAAAAAAATCATTATTGTTGATATCGCGCCTTGTACCATTTGATATAAACAAATCTTTCTGTCCATCATTATCAAAATCTGCAAACAAACCAGCCCAACTCCAATCTGTAGATTTTACACCTGAAAATGCTGCAATATTGCTGTATACAGGTAGACCTTCTTGATCTAAGCCTCTATTAAGCTGTAGACTATTATACATGTATTGATGATGTAAACCTAGACCTATAATTTCATCAAATTTTTCTGGCAACATACTTGCCATATTTTCTTTTGATCGTTTGTGCGTAGTAGGCGCCATATCTAACTGTATAATATCGAACAAACCATCATTGTTGAAATCTGCAATATCCGTACCCATACCATAGTACGAAGTCTGTTGTGTTACTTCTTTACTCTTTTCAGAAAAAGTGCCATCTCCATTATTCAGATAAAAGAAATCTGGACTAGCAAAATCATTAGACACATAAATATCTTTAAAACCATCATTATTAACATCAGACACACTTACCCCTATGCTTAGACCAAACGATAATAGACCGCTTTCTTTAGTGATATCGCTAAAAGTATTATCACCATTATTTTCATAAAAATGACTTGAAGATTGATGCTGTGCATTGTTCAATAATAACGCATAAATGCTAACTGGTGTTTTAAAATCTGTAGTTGGATAGTTGATTACATATAAATCTAAATCGCCGTCATTATCATAATCAAAAAAAATACTTTGTTGAGTTCTACCCTTATCTGCAATACCATAACTTTCAGCATCTTCTAAGAAAATGGGTATACCATTTTTATTAGTACCTTGGTTTACAAATAATTTATTAGAAAATAAATTATCTCTGCCACCTACACTAACATAAATATCTAACAGCCCATCATTATTGATATCAACCGTTGTACTACCAGTTGACCAAAGGTTTGACGTGGTCGTATTTGATGTAGTAGTTACATCTGTAAATTTTAATTCACCATCATTGATATATAGCTTGTTATCAACCATATTACCGGTAAAGTAAATATCATCTAGATCATCATTATTAAAATCACCTACAGAAACACCACCACCCATATAAATATATTGGAAATTAAAATAATTGAACTCTTCTGTTTCTAGAAGGCTATTATTAAAATCAATACCAGAATAAGATGCATCTTTCTTTACAAACATCTGTTGGTCACTTGAACCTCCTTTATATTCTTCTTTGGTAGTACATGAATCAAAGATAAAAATGGAACAAAATAGGATGATAAGAAAATGCGGTGTTTTTAGGGTATATCTCATCTTATGAAATTTAAATAAAGAAAATAAAAGTCAAACTACTTGAAATAAAAAACTGACCTTTTATAAAGGTCAGTTTTTACACAAAAGAAAACTAACCTACTTAATAACCAGGGTTTTGATCAGCCGAAGCGTCTAACATTAAATTTGTATCGAACTCCCCTTGAGGAATTGGAAGTAAGTAATTCTTACTCGCATTAAATTTACTACCCAATACGGTTTCTATTAATCCCCACCTCATTAAGTCAGGAAATCTAGATTGTTCGCCTGCAAGCTCAACTCTTCTTTCATGAACAACGGCATTAAAGATTTCTGCTTTGGTTGTAACAGGAAATGTAGCATTCATTTCATCAGTTCCATAATTAGGCATATTTACCCTATCACGTACTTCGTTAAGGTAATCTATAGCTACTTGACTATTATTTAATTCATTTTCTACTTCTGCTGCCATCAGCAATACATCTGCATATCTAATAGCACGATGATTAATATCTGATAAACCGTTATAGTTAGAATTATCTTGACCATAAGTTTTGGTATATTTTCTCCATAAAGCACTTACTGAACCTACTTGGTCAGCCGTAACGATATTTGCACCACCAATACCATAAACATCGCCTTCAACGTAAAAATTATCACTAAATCTTAAATCGCCGTCTTCATATTCATCCAATAATTCTTGAGAAGGATCATTATTATGAAAACCACCAAAAGCACCATATTCAGCAGACCTAAATGTAGTTTCAGAATGACCATTATCTTGACCTCCCCAATCAGCGTATGCCCAAGCATTACCACCGTCAAAAGTAAATTGAATTTCAAAAACAGATTCTGCGTTATTTTCTGTCTCAACATTAAAATTATCGTAGTAATTAGCCATTAGACTATACTCCCCAGAATTTATAACCTTGTCAAAAGCAACTTTTGCAAGTGCAAATTCTTGCTGATACAGATATAATTTACCCAATAGTGCATTTGCACTACCTTGGGTTACCCTACCTACTTCTTCGCTAGATTTTAAACGTAGTTTAGTTGTAGCATCGGTCAAATCACTTATGATTAAATCATAAACTTCTTCTTTTGCTGATTTCGCCAATCCGTTAGGACTTACATTTGTTGTAGTGTAAAGTGGAATATCACCAAATCTTTCTACTAAAAGAAAATAGTAATATGCTCTTAAGAATTTTGCCTGACCAATATATCTATCTTTTACTTCTTGTGAAGCAACACTTTCTTCAAGCTCATTAATATTAGCTTCTTTATCTAAAATAAAGTTAGCTCTTGATATTCCATTATAGGCATTCTTCCAGTATAAATAAATATCATTGTTACTAGAGGTAAAAGTGTAGTTTATGAACTCTAATAAATCTGGAGTTCCTCGTTGGGTTTGGCAATCATCACCCATATAATCATACATATAGAATAAGTATCTACCGTATAGTCCTTGAGATTGTAAAGGCGAATAAACGCCATTCATTGTCTGTTGTAGCTCAGCCAGTGTTTGCGGGAATGTTTCAGCAGATACTCCAGAACCGTTAGATAGTTCTAGATCATCTGTCTTACATGCGTTCAACAAAAGACTAAAAGTGATAATTGTAGCGATATATTTTTTCATAATATTTTATGTTTAAGATTAGAATGACATTTGTAAACCAAATACAAAGGACTTGGACTGAGGATATTGTCCACGATCTATACCAAGTTCACTATTGCCATCACCACTGGTAGAACCTATATTCAATGAAGGACCTACTTCAGGGTCAAAACCAGAGTAATCTGTAATAGTTAATAAGTTCTGAGCACTTATATATATTCTTAGCTTAGAGAATGTACCGTCAATCATTCTTTCTAAAGTTGCACTAGGCAAACTATAACCAATTGATATATTTCTCAATCTTAAATATGACCCATCTTCAACGTATCTATCTGAAACTCTAGAATTTTGATTAGGGTCATTTAAAACTGCTCTTGGCTGTGTAGTAGAAGGGTTCGTAGTCGTCCATCTATCTAATACCGCTGTACTTGTATTTGTTAATTGCGATGCACCGTCTAAGTAATATCTAGTAGCGTTGAATATTTCATTACCCGCAACACCTGATAATAAAACAGCGATGTCAAAATTATTATATCTACCGTCTAATGAAAGACCATAAGAGATATCTGGAAAAGGATTTCCTATAACCACCCTATCATCACTATTAATTTCGCCGTCTCCGTTATTATCTTTAAAACGAATATCACCAGGTGCCGCACCACTTTGTGTTGCCGCTGAAGCAATCTCAGCATCATTTTGAAAAATACCATCAGTTTCATAACCATAGAAATGCCATAACGACTCCCCTACTGCTATTCTAGAAATTGACCCGTTCGCTAAAACATTGGGCTTATCACCATTAAAAATTTGCTCTACGTTTGGAGCTAAATTTGTAATCTCGTTTTCAGTTGTACTTAGATTTAAATTTGCAGACCATTTAAACTTTTTTTCCGCTTCGCTAATTCCTAAGTTAAATTCGAAACCTTTTGTAGTCATACCACCAATATTAGTAGGTGTACTATTTGGCACCCCAACAGAAGCTGCTGCCGGCAATGCAACTATTAAATCATCGCTTGTATTATTATAATACTCTGCGCTAAAAGTCACTTTGTTTTTGAAGAAACCAAAATCTACACCAATATTTGTAGTTTCTGTCTGTTCCCATTGTAAATCAGGATTCTGAAGAGAACTAATTGCCAAAGCAGCATCGTCACCGTAGAAAAAATTTGCAAGTAAACTAGATTCATAACTATAATCACCTGCACTATTATCATTACCTGCAAGACCCCAGCTAGCTCTAAATTTTAAGTAGTTTAATACTGAAGTATCATTTATGAAATTTTCATTGCTAACTACCCAACCACCAGCTACCGAAGGGAAATTTCCCCATCTTTTATTTGCTCCAAATCTAGAAGAACCATCTCGTCTTATTGAGGCCGCTAAAATATATTTGTTATCGTAGTTATAATTTAATCTACCTAAGTATCCAATTTTATTATACTCCACTGTTGCAGCTCCGCCGGATAATGCCGCGCCAATATCTGAAATACCAAGATCGGTTGTACCTACACCGCTTAAGGTGGTGGTTTTTCTTTTTTGACGTTCAGATAAACCCAAAAATTCTACATTATGCTTGTCATTAAAAGTAGTTTTATATTGAAGGCTATTTTGAAGCGTTACTGTTTTCACCCTTGTATCAAAATACGTATAACGTGTAATTAGCTGATTAAAAAGCCCACCAGAAATACCGTAAGGAAGTTCTGTTTTCTTGAATGAATTATCGTAAAAATTCATACCTCCGTTTATTTTATACTCCAATCCAGGAGCTAATCTGGCTTTTGCATAAACGTTACCTAAAATACTTATGTTTTTATTTAGCTGTTCTTCTCTATTTAATGTTCTAAGTGGGTTACGTGTGGTATTAATATCTTCTGCAGTCAACTCACTATACCCACCTATATACTCTGAATTAGTAAACGGTAAATATGGCGCCATATTAATGGCATTCTCAATAGGTGAAACACTAAACGCCAGTATAAGTGGGTTTTGCTCAGCATATGTAATACCTAAAGATTCGCCAAATGAAAATATGCCTTTATCAAAACTACTGTTAAGTCTTAGGGTATACCTATCTAAATCTGTATTAAGTAAAATTCCTTCTTGAGATTGATATCCAGCTGAAAGACGGAATTTTGCAACATCGTTACCTCCGGCAGCACTAAATTCATAATTCTGAATAGATCCAGTTTGAAAAATCTCATCTTGATAATTATAATTATTTCCTGTTAAACTACCATCGGTAAACTGACTTGGTACTGTCGCATTAGAATCAGCGTTTAATATCATATCTGTTGCATATGATAAATATTGACTTGTAGATAACACGTCAAGTGATTTTGGTTTAAACTGAGTACTTAAATAAGTATTGAAATTATAAGCTACTTCTCCAGCTTTACCAGTTTTCGTTTTAATCACAATAACTCCGTTTGCACCTAAAGAACCATAAACAGCGGTTGTAGATGCATCTTTCAGAACACTTATAGATTCAATATCATTTGCACTTAAGCTAGATATATCGGTTACTACAATATCATCAACAACATACACAGGATTATTATTACCTAAAGTACCAATACCCCTAATACGAACCGTTGGTTCTGAACCTGGTGTTCCACCATTAATAATAGTTAAACCAGATGCTTTACCCTGTAACGCCTCTACTGCATTAGTGGTCGGCAGTTTCACTAAATCTTCTGAACTTACCGTTGATATAGCACCAGTAACCATATATTTATTCTGTGTACCGTAACCTACCACAACTACCTCATCTAAAACATTACTGTCAACATTCATTTGAACAGTAATAGTTGTTTGCGTTTCTACCGCTACTTCTTGCTTTAAATATCCAATATAACTAATAACAAGAGTATCTGAAGATGCAGCTTCAATTATAAAATTTCCATCAAAATCTGTCTGTGTACCAATTGAAGTTCCTTTTACAACTACAGACGCGCCTGGAAGAGGTGATCCATTTTCATCCAGTATAGTTCCTTTAATTTGCTGTTGCAATTTTATGCTTAGTGTGTTTTCTATTTCATCTCCTTTATTTGCAGCATATGAAAAATCACTAAGCATTAGTGTACAAAAAATTAAGACACTAGCACTAAGACTAGTCTTTGCTTTAAAAAAGTGGCTAAAAAACCCTATCGTGTTTTTCATAAGAATCTTGAGTTTGGTTGAACATTATTGATTGAATCATCAATTCAAGTTTCTAAATTATCAGTTTGAATATTTATAAGTATCCTGCCGTATCCTGCTTAAAATTATAATATCACAACTAAACTGTCCATTTATTGCGAAAAATTAAAATAAAGAATATAAAAATCTAACTTAAAGTCTCGCAAAAGCCAATCATATATTAAATTGAAGAGTTAAATACCAATTGAGGATTTAACAGATTTATATTTTATAAGTCTAAAATATTTTATCTGGCAACTAAGGTTATTTATTTCTTATTATTCTGAGTATTACAAAAACAATGTTTAATACGTCTTGAATAATATTCATTTTACTCTTGTAGATATTCAGTATTTAATTCTAGCGCATAAAAAAAGCCCCTTGATTTCTCAAGAGGCTTCTCGTTGTACAGGCGGAGAGACTCCCTTCGGCTGCGATCAGGATAAACTTCTCATCTCTCCGAATAGAATCTCCAATAATTTTTTTCCATAAAAAAAGCCTCTCAGTTTCCTGAAAGGCTTCTCGTTGTACAGGCGGAGAGACTCGAACTCTCACACCGCAAGGCACTAGATCCTAAGTCTAGCGTATATTTGACCAAAAGAACACAAATTGTCTCATTATCAATAATTTACATGTTCTTTCATTTTCTTTAAAGTCATTTAATATCAGTTGATTTCAATATTTGTTGTACCTATGTTGTACCTAGAAAACCTAATAAATTCGTATCTTTAAAAGTGTTTTATTGGTAAAAAATATTCTCAATAGAATGTTGTACCTATGTTGTACCTGATTTGGCTTTCGTATACAAAACAGGTTAATTATGTCATCAAATGCCAAAATAGTTCTTCGAAAAAAACCTAACAAAGAAGGTTTATATCCACTCGCAATCCGAATAACAAAAAATCGTCGTTCAACATATCAATATATTGGCCATTACATTGATATTGAGGATTGGGACAGCAAAAACATACGAGTAAGAAAATCTCATCTGAATTCAGACAGTCTAAACAGTTTATTATCTCAAGAACTTTCTGAAGCAAATAAGGCCCTAATTATTTTGCAATCCGAAAAGAAAGATGCTTCGGCCAATCAAATCAAAAAAGAGTTATATAATTCAAGTGGAAACTCAACATTTTTTGAACTCGCACAAGAACATTTAGATGATTTGAGATTAGCCAATAAACTAAATCGCTTATCGTCTGATAAAGCTTGGATAGGTTTTATATTAAAATTCCATAAATCCAGACAACTAACATTTCAAGAAATCGATGAACGCTTTTTGAAAAAGCTTATGGTTAATTTAAAGTCAAAACATTCTTTGTCTAACACCTCAATCATGAATATTCTTGTTCTTATACGTTTACTTTATAATCGAGCTATAAAACAAAGAATTGTAGACAAAGAATTATATCCTTTTGGATCCGATAAGGTAAGAATCAGATTTCCTGAAACAACCAAAGTTGGACTGACCATTTCAGAGGTCAAGAATATCGAATCACTAGAAAATTTAACTTATAGAGAAGCTCATACAAGAAACGTATGGATATTTAGTTTCAATTTTGCTGGCATGAGAGTTTCTGATGTTTTAAGAACGCGATGGTCAGACGTTTACGATAACAGATTTCATTATAGAATGAGTAAAAACTCTAAGCTTCTATCTTTAAAAATTTCAGATAAAATACTAACCATCTTAGAAAGTTATAAAACAGACAAAAGAAGTGATGATGATTTCATTTTTCCGGAGCTCAAAAAAGCCGATTTAAAGAATCCAAAAGATGTATTTAATAAATTAAAAACAGCCAACAAAAAATTTAATGATTGTCTTAAATCAATTACAAAAAAAGCAGGTATTAAGAAAAAAGTTACTATGCATATTGCAAGACACAGCTTCGGAAACATTGCTGGCGACTCTATACATCCATTAATGTTACAAAAACTGTATCGACATAGTGACTTAAAGACTACTTTAAATTATCAAGCTAATTTTATTCATAAAGAAGCCGATGAAGCTTTAGAGACTGTACTTAACTTTTAAATTTAGATTTCATAAAAAATTTAAGGGTTCTATTTTTAGTTAAACTAAAGCGCTCCAACTCCCCATTAAATTAGTTACAATCTATTTAAAGTAACTTCTGAAAATCATTAACCTTATCGTTTAAGTCTGTTTTCAATATTTCATTAGAGATTTCATTTTCTATGAAATTATCATAGAAAGAAGGTAAGGAAAAATCAGAAACGATATTCCCCCCTAAGTAAGGAAAATATGTTTTAGCAGTTTCTAAGACTGTTTTTCCTCCTCTTGCCCCTGGAGATGTTGACATTAAAAGCATGGGTTTATTTTTCCAAACTTTTTGGTCAATTCTCGATAACCAATCTAATATGTTTTTGAATACAGAAGCGTAAGACCCGTTATGTTCTGCCAACGAAATTATTAATCCATTTGCAGAATCTAAATGATTATTAAATTTTAATATATTCTCTGGAATTCCATGTTCGTTTTCAAAATCAATCCCATAAAGAGGTGCATTAAAATCGTTTAAATCTAGAACAATAATTTCTACATTTTCAATTTTATTTACTGTATACGTAACCAATGTTTTATTAATTGAGCTTTTACTATTACTAGCTCCAAATGCTATTATCTTCTTCATATTAAGTTATTATTTATGATTACAGCAAAGGTTCGTTTATACGCCAGAGAAAAAAATAATGTAGATTAAGAAATCATCAATGTCCTTTTTTTTTAATAAAAACCATATTTTAAAAATCAATTTACCTCTATAAAATCCATAACCAACACTACCATTTAATTTGGCAACCAAGCCATAGTTCCTCCTTTTACAGAGAAATCTGTTGTTAATTTGGTATTTGTACGATTTTGTTTCATTCCAAAATGAGATTGAATATGTACAATATCTGGATTATCGTCAGTTAACAAAATATTATCGCTTTCAGATGAAATTACATATGCGCCTCCTTTAAGTCCCAAATCGATGTTGGTTGCTGCGGCAATATGTCCATGGGTGAATAATATGTGTTTCCCATCAGGAGACCACGTAGGGTTTTCAAAACTTGGTCTTTGTCCATTGGATACATGTACTAACTGTTTTAATCCAGTGCCATCAATGTTAGCCACCCAGAGTGTTGCAGTACGTGTTCTAAATGTAGCATCAGTTTGCAAAACAAAAGCTATCTTGTTACCGTCTGCACTAACTGTTACCTGTTTGGGTTGCCCTTGTTCTTCATTAAAAACAATTATAGGTTGAGAGGAAGAAAAATCTACATTGGTAAGATATATGCCTTGTTGCCTATCATAAACAATGCTATTATTAGGTAACCAGCTTAAGGATGATGCGACATTATATCCTTCTATTTGCAATCCGGAAATTGGTTCAAATTCTCTTGTTGTTACTATTAAGGCGGGGGCTATCCCGTCTACCTCGTTGTCATAGAAAAAAGCAATTTTTTGACCATCCCTTGATAGCTTAGGTTCTGCCCAAATGTCTTCAAAAATAGTATTACTTTCGATTAAGTTTCCTTTATCATTATAAATACCGAGGCAATCCCTAAAGTAACTGGGATAATCTGGATTATTAGAACGTTTACAATGACTTATTTTTAACAAAAATTCATCATTAGAATATTCAATGGGATAGGCGCTAAAATTTGCCATGCTATGAAAGTTTTTATTTTTGTTTTCCCAATCTACTCCTGGTATTCTACTATATTCTCCTGTAGTTAAATTCATTATCCAACCTTCCCCAATTCCGCCAAGAAATAATTTTCCAACTAAACCTTCATTTATTTTCTCAGGAAAACCCTCCTCATTACTATTGTCACTTGAGTTACTGCAACTCAAGGGCAGTACTATCATAAAACTAATACTTGCTAATATTTTTATAAAATGCCTTGTTCTCATCTTGATTCAATTATTACTAATTCCAAGTACTACCACTTTCTTTATACTGCAATAATATAATTGAAACAAAGGTTACTTTATATGTAAAACAAAAAAATAATGTAGATTAAGAAACTACTTATGTGATAATCTTTTTTTTAATAGGCTTAAAAATTCAGGAGTTATTCCAAGGTATGATGCTAAGTGTTTTTGAGAGACTCTTTGTTCTATTGCAGAGTAATTTTCTTTAAAGTTTAAATACTTCTCTTTTGCAGTGAGAGAAATGTCTTGATTAACCCTTCTTATATGACTTGCAAGTGAATTTTGATACAGTATCCTAAAAAAACGTTCAAACTTTGGTACTTTTTTATAAAGTAACTCCTTTTGTTCTTTAGAAAGAAAAATAATCTCACTATCCTCTAAAGCTTCAATAAAAAAAATAGTAGGCTTGCTTGTAATAAAACTGTATAAATCTCCTGTCCACCAGCCTTCTATAGCAAATAATGAAATGTGCTCACCTCCTTTATCATCAATAGTATAACATTTCACATACCCGCTATTGATGAAGATTTCGTAATCAGCTATTTTATTTGGTGATAAAATAAGTTCCTTCTTCTTATATTTTCTAAACTCTAAAATTGAGCAAAAAAAATCAATCTCGGATTGATTTAATTCAATATGTTGATTTATATTTTTCAATATAAAATCATATTTCGAGTAATTTTCTATGTTCAATGCTTATGTTTTTTTTAAACAAATTTAAAAAAATATAAGCATTTTTAGTTTTTCAAAATAACTTTCCTACTCCCATTTAACTCTTTTAATTGAATGTGTAACCTCTCATTATCCCCAAGAACAAATTTTGGAAGCACATAAACAAATCGTTTTCTTTCTCCTGTTTTGACTTCATTGGGTAATTGATATTGATGAATTGCTTTCTGTTCTAATCTTTGAAAAGAGGCCTTGCGCTTTTTATTTCCATTTGTTCGATAAATATTGAGATAGTCAATCTCGAAATTGATTTCCGAATTGTTTTTGATTTCAAGAACCAAGTAAACCTCAGAAGCATTATAAACCATTTTCTGCAATTGCAATTTGATACCCTTTTCCCGGTTAGTTGCAATGGATTCATATTTTGATTTTAGTAAATATGTACTGAATTTTTGGAAATAAGCGATTCTGTTTGCGTATGGACTTTGCAGTTGAGTAATAGGCTTTTCTTTTATCCTTTCTGGTAGTTCGTTTCCAATACTCTCTTTTGGATTGATAAAATAATTGAGTTGAGAAAGCTGTTCTTTATACTTCAAAATATAGGAATAGACTTGACCATTTTTAGTTACTGTCAATAAATTACTTTCTGTTCCTGGAGTTGCTTGTAGCAATCCAAAGTATTGCTCTTTTTCTCGGTTATAAGTAAACACAAAATTACCAGCACCTGTTATGCCCTGGCGAATTGGGTCAGGAAAAAACAACGCAACATTTTTTTTGTCATTAGCATAAATAGTGTCTAATGACTGTTGTGCTGCTAAGTAGTTCAAACAAATTGTTATTACAAGGATGATATAGGTTTTCATAGTGTTGGTTTTAAAATGAGTTTGTAATTATCGGTTACGGTAACTTTTACAGTTCGATTATTGCGTTGAAATATCTGCTTAATACCGCTTACTTGTGGAACTCCCACTATATTGATGTCATCCACAATATCTCCCACAACTTCTTGTCTGGCTTCAGCTCTAAAACTATTTTCTACATAAATACCTGCGTTGCCATCCTGAAGGTCAAAAGCTTTTAGACTTACTGGTTGATGGTTTATACTTTCAATATTAATGATGGTTCGATTGGGCTTAAAACTCACAAAACCATATATGAGTGCATTTTTCGGAACTGAAACATCGTTGATTAGTGCGCCTTTAGTCAAACGCATTTGTAAACGGAAATCGTTTCGTACCGTTTGTGTGCCATCAACTCGAACATAAATCATGGCATCTGTATTTAGAGAGTTTAATTTTTCGTTTTCTAACGGATTGGAAGCAAAAAACAGTTGATGTTCTAAGGCTAATTCTTTTGATGTAAGAGTATTTTCTTCCTCAATTTGAGATGTAGATTCTTTTTGAATTGTTCCAAGTTGAATTTCAGTATCTGATTTTCTAAAACTTCTATCGGAATAACTAATGCGTCCTTCATTATAGATACTATCCACAATACGCATCTTTTGTTTATCTAATAAATCAGGGTCATAAACACCTGTCGAATCCAATAAGCGCTCATCGTAGATGCTTGGTGCATTTGTCTGTCTTACTTCTTTTAGGTCGTCTATAGCCTCTAATTTAGATTCGTATTCTTTCTGGTTGCCTTCCAATTCAGGAACAGGAATTTGGTTACTTTCAATGGTCGGTTCTTCGTCTTCGCCAAGCATGATTACTGAGTACGACCCAATAAAAAGCACCACACATATTAGGACTGCTGCAAAGACAATTTTATTCTTCTCTATTTTCATAATCTTGTTATTTTAATGCCCATTATGGGCTTCATAATTTTCTATTTTTTTAAGGGTGTTTTCAAAAAAGTTGGTCATCAACAATCCGTGGGTGTTTTTTGGGAAGTTTCTGTCTACATGGATAAGGTTTCCTGTAGTGTTTAATTCATAAGTGTCTGTTATTGAACCTCTATTAATTTCAAAAACGGTTGTAGTTTCAAAGCGATACGGTTCTTGTTGTATATCGATTCTAGATTCAATCTTAAGCACCTTTTGAACCAATGAATATTGCAATAAACGATTGTAAACTCCATCTGCTTTTTTCTGTCTGTACAAAGCATCCACGGAACTATTGCCTAACCATAAAGCTTTCTCTAGATTCTTTTCGTAATTACTGGCATCTATGTTATAGAAATAGGTATGAAAAAGCTCTAAATATGCCAGTATTTCTACTTCTAAATTTTCCTTTTGAGAAACCAGTTTTAACGGAATTACATGACCATCGGTATTGACCACAAAGGCATTATTAACCGTTTCTTTATGGAGTTTTACAACGAGTACCACAGAAATGATACAAGTAAGAGCAGCTGCGGTGATGACTGCTAATACAATGAAACGATTTAGCTTCAGTATGTTGTAAATATTTTTATAAGGTGTTTTCATAATGGATTAGGCGCTAAAGAGTTTAAATACAAAAGATGTAGCTCTACGATAAAGCTTGAATTTGAGTAAGACGATGAATCCTATTGAGCCAAATTCTAGTAAGGGTGCAAAAAAGTCACTTCCCCAATCTGTTCCGAATAAATCGGACCAGAAATTAGTATTGATTTCTGTATAGAGATTGTTTACAAATACATTCACTAGAAAAAAGGCAGGCACTAGCATATAAACTCCTGCATAGAGTTTAAAGAAGTTGTAGGCTAGTGTTCTGAACTTTTCGAATACGGCTAGACTGATTACCAAAGGGAAAAAAGCCTGCATGATTCCTAATAAGAAATAGCGTTCTGCTAGAAACAAAGGGTAGATGAATAAATCTAGCAACCAGAGGAACTTCCCAATAATAAAGGACAATACTTTGAGTCCGTATAAAGGTGTAACCAAAGCTTCGTATAACATAGCCAATGCTTTTTTGGCGGCTTCCAGTGCGCCCACATCCTGTTCCAAATCGATATCTTGCATTTGTAACGGAAGGAGCGCAGGAGCCGTGTCTCGATATTGAGTTTCAATAGCGACTAAAACGCTATCAAAAACACCCAATACCTGTGTGGAAAAAATGACTAGAATAATGACTGCAAAATTCTTTGCTAATTCTGAAGGTGTTAGTCCCCAAGTATATCCTTCATTATTGGCAACACCTTCATTGTATTTTTTTAGGATATTAATAAGAAAGAACAGAATGGCTAGCGTTTTCATTCCAGTAATGGTGTACTGAGAAAAATCGCTGTTCTTGATGGTGGTAAAAACAGCATCAATATATTCTAACCCTATGCCTAAAAAAAAGCCTGCCATTAGTAATTGGTTTCTCTGTTGTTGATTTTATCCTGCATTCTTCTAAAGGCAATAATCTCTCTGTAACGTCTAGTTTTAGCTTCAATTTCTGCTACCATTTCTTTGGATTCTAGTTCTTTTGCTTTTAGGACTTCGGCACGTTCAGCATCTGTCATTTTTAGATTATCACTAGAAAGTACCTGGTCGATAAATTCCAAACCTTCTAAAGAACTTTCAATAATAGAATTAAAGGATTCCGAAACCCGATTAACTTCATCTGGCTTGATGTAAGGTGAATTGAGAATCTCTCGTAAATCATCTTGTACAATATCAAATAGCTTTTGATTGTTCTTTGCTAATTCACGCACCGCCTTTAATTGTTTTATGACATTGTTTACCTTCTCGATATTCTCTTTCTGTTTTTTTAAAAATTCAACTGATTTTAATAACTGTGAGGTCTGTTTTGCAGATTCAATCAAAGATTTTGCAAAACTGATAAAGTTGGTGTTATCATACACCGGCATTCCTTGGCAGGCAGCGCCTGCTGGCATTAAAAGGGCAAAGGTTAACGCTATCCCTAAGATTTTGATTTTTTTATTCATGAGTATTTATTTTAAAGATTAATATTAAATCAGCCTATGGCTGTTGTTTTATGAATGTATTTATAGCTTCTTCCATATCATTTGTTTTTTCATAAATCCGCATTATGCGGTCGCTTTCTTGACCGTCTGTGAGATATGCTGCGTAGACCTCCTTTGGAACTTCTAATCGGAAAATGTTACTTTCCTTTCCAATCTTGATAAACATTTCGGTATACTTTCTTGCTCCAGTTAGATTGTTTCTAATGGATTTTAATTGGTTTAAATCATGGCTAGAAAGATTCAATCGTTTTTGAAGTTCTTCGTATCCTTTTTCGTTATTAAGACTATACACGACTTGGGTGTTTTCCAGAATACTTGCCGATGTTGAATTATTAGGCAACTGATTTATGGACTGAAGTATAATACCAATAGCTCCGTTCTGTTTTCTAATGGCTTGATAGTAGAATTCTACACTTTCTAGCACGTTTGCGAATTTGAGTTGTTTTGCAAACTCATCAAACAGAATGATGCCTTTTTCGGCTCTGTTTCTCCAGATAGTGCGTTGTATTGCCGATTTAATCAGCTTCAACATTACTGAAAGGATTTCCTTGTTGTCCTTGACTTCATCGAGTTCAAAAACAATCAATCGTTTGTCTTCAATCTTGTAGGTTTGGTCTTCACTTACGTTGAATAGGAAACTATACAAACCATCGTCTACATATTCTGATAGGATGTGTAAAAAGTTATAGATATTGAAGTAGTCTTCCTGAATTTTAAGTTCAGATATGAGTGTATCTTTTTTATCATCGATAAATTGATATAATGAAGCCAAAGAATGTCCTTTTCGGATATTTTTATAGTAATGTAATAACACTTTCTTGATAGCGACTTCCTCGGCTTTGGTAGCTACTTCTCCTGAAGCCATCAGCTCCAATAGGAAAATGCCTAAATCTTCTAACCGTTCTGGTGTAAGGTCACTTTCTCGGGAAATATAAAAAGGATTGATACCAAGATTCTTTCCTTGTTCGTAGCGAAGAATAATATGCTTATCCGGATACAATTTTGCGAACTTAGAATACGAGCCACCCAAATCAATAATCACCAGCCGGACGCCGGCCTCGAAATATTGCCGAAGTATATTGTTTGCTAAAAAGGATTTGCCTTCACCAGTAGGTGCAAAAATGGCGAAATTTCTAGCTTTGATACGTTTCTTTCGCTCATCCCAAACATCCTTTAAAACTGGAATGTTATGTTGCCTGTCATTAAAGATGATTCCTGTTGCATCTGACTTATAATTACTGTTATTGATGTACAAACATAAGGCGTGTTTTAAATCGGTTACATACAAATCTTCATTAGAAAAATTGGATGTAAAACAACAATAGGAATTCAGGAAATAGTGCTTTCGTTCTTCTCCTTTTGGGTAATATGGAACTATATCCAGTTCCTTGAATTCGGTTTTTATCTTTGAAGCTATATTACTTAAATGTCCGGCTTCTGGACACCAAAAAATAACATTCAAATGCCCTCGAATGATTCTAGAGGAATCATCTTCATTGATTTTAGCAACGATGTCTTCAATCTTTTTTAAGATGACTTTATTTTGTGTTCCGAAATTGGAACTCTTATTGAGTTCTTCAATTTTCTTATCGAGTAGCTTACGCCATTTTTGCTTATCATCTAAATAGATAATTTGATTGACGATATGGTTTTCATTGAGATTTAATCCCAATCCGTCAATAAACCCTTGATGAAATACGAAATCATCTGAAGTAAATTTATCATTGGTTTTACTGCTCTGTACCACATCGCCAAAACAGAGCTCGTTATTTACAGCCAAGACATCAAAATAGTTTTCTCCGATTTCAACATTTGATTTTTTCAATTGGATATCCGTATCAAAGCCTTCATTGAATCCATTGAAGTAGGTATTGGTCAGTTCAAGAATCTCATTCTGATTTAATGGTCTCAATAACACCTTTCGACTATTATTGATAAAGGAAACAGCATCGTTTACCGAAGCGATAAATTCGGTTACATTGTGGTCTATTTTCTTATGAATACCCTTTTGAACTTTGCGGAAAGGATTCGTGAACTTGGAAGCATTCAAAGCCTTACTGATAGGTAGTGTAAAGAACAGATAAGAGGTGTGTTCAATATATTCTCTTCCTTTAAAATAGGTATTAGTAGCCTTTTCCAGGAAACTATCATTTGGAATAGTCTTCGCATCATAAGCCGTCTTTTGATAAATATCCTGCTTATGAATAACCGTGCTTACGGGTAACGATTTAAAGACTTGAAACCAAGCCCCATGCATATCTTCAAAGTCGTTTTCCGATAAGGAATATATTTCGGGAAAATCAACTTTATAACCCAATACTACATTCCCATTATTGGCAAAAATAGTATGGTCTTTGATATCTAAAATAGGATGATATGCGGACAGATTAATCTTATTCATAATATAATGGAGTTACCTTTTTGTTACTGATGGTTTGTGGAAACACTTTTTTTAAGTGTAAGAGTGCTGGATTTTTAGTGAGGTGTGTTAATGCTACATATAAAGTTGCATTGACGACAAATACGCAGATGATTACAAAAAAACTAAAAGAAAAAATGATGAGTAATAATGAACCAATAACGGATGTCATCATTAGCGCGAACAGTGAAATAGGTAAGCCCATAATCACCGCTCGCTTTCTAATATTTTTATAGACCTCGTATTTTTTCATAATCCATTCATACTTAATGTCGCTTAGCGACTTACACTACGATACCGATTAGGTAGGTAAAGATGCCAACCACAGCTCCAGCGATAAGTACAAATACCAATACTCTGGTAATTCCTTTTTTGAGGTCTGCATTTTCACCAAAGAAATGACCTGCATTGAATAGGAAACCTATTAGAAAGATGACACCCAATATGATTGGGAAAATGGTTCTTATGGTATCAGAAACATCATTTACAGAATCTTCAATACCTCCAATTTGTGCAAATAAGGTGTTTGAAATAAAAAGTAACAAGGCGGTTAAAAAGAGTGATTTTTTCATGCTAAAATGGTTTAAATTTTGCTTCATTTTTATAGTATGAAAAATACATTATATTTGAATTCAAATAACTGATTATCAATATTTTATGTAAATAATATTATTTGAATTCGTTTGATTTCAATTGAAAACAAAGGGGTTTAAATCTTATGAAAATTGATAGAAAAAATCCACTCGATTATGAAAATAAAATTCAAAAAGATGCTCCAAAACGTCAGTTTTGTGATTTTACTACTGAAAATGTGCTTCATTTTTGGTCAGAAAAAAGTAGTTGTAATTGACCCTGGACATGGCGGAAAAGATACTGGTGCAATTGGTGTAAATAATATTCAAGAAAAAGATGTGGTTTTTAATGTTGCCAAGGAAATTTTAAGCCTGAATAAAACGATTTTGAATAGTGAGTTTGACATTTATCTAACTCGGTATAAAGACACCTTAATTTCTTTATCAGATAGAACTCGATTGGCTAAACGTTTGAAAGCGGATGTGTTTGTGTCTTTGCATTGCAATGCATCTCAAACTTATTCTAAGGGAATAGAAGTGTATGTACATAATTCTGATAATTTAAATATCGAAGAATCTATAGTACTTGGTTTATCAGTACTGAATGAAAGTACTCAAAAACTAGGGTTTAAAGAACGAGGTGTGAAGTTTGCTAATTTTCGAGTGTTACGTAAAACCGTAATATTTTGTCCAGCGGTTATTGTAGAATTGGGATTTGTAACCAATACCGATGAAGCAGATTATTTTTTGAAACCTAGAAATATTAGGTCTATGGCATTGGCTGTTTTGATTGGAGTTACTAATTTCTTAAACACGGGATTATGAAGGAGTTTTTTGTTGAGGTGGTTAGGAATTTAAAGGAGTTACTAATTAAAACATTTCATGAGGTGTTTTCATGGCTTCAGAAATTGTAAGAATCTCATTATTAATTTTTTTATTTGTAAATTAGACAAATTATGACAAGAAAAATATTGACAAATGGAGAGGTTATCAAAACTATTAAAAGCAAGACGGGAAAAGAAAGGTTTATTACTAAGAGAAGTTGCCTCAAAAATTGAAGTAGATACCGCCCTTATAAGTAAGATTGAAAACAATGATAGAAGGCCAACCAAGGAACAATTAAAAAAATTATCTAGAACATTGGAAATCGATTTTGATAATCTTTTAATCTCATGGTACTCAGAAAAAATATATGAAGAAATAAAAGGTGAAACCATAGCAATGGAAGTAATAGAGTCTGTGCTAAAAAGAATTAAAAATGAATAGAATAGAAAAGGCCATAGATAGCTTATTAATTGAAACAAAAGGAGAAATATTTGCAAGAATTGACAAAGTTTCCTTTGAGGTTAATGTTTTAGAAACCCAAGCAAAATGTTATTGTTATTCTGTTAAAAGAGATAATAATGGAAATTTAAGAGTCGAAGATTTAATAGACTTTATAGATGAAAAAATAGTAGACTACGCAATACCTAAAAAAAAGATTGATGATGCCAAAAAGTATCTTGCTGATACTGGCTCTACTTCTAAAATAGTTAAACTTAAAAAACAAGCTGTTGAATTATTTACAAGTCTAAATAAAACTGGCGAGGGCGGTGAACTACTTTTATACATACTCGCTATTGAAATATTAAAAATTCCTCAATTAATTAGTAAAATGTCATTAAAAACTTCCGGGGAATTACATTATCAGGGTTCTGATGGAATTCATGTCAAGTACGATGATTCAACTAAAAGTTTAAATTTATATTGGGGTGAATCCAAAATGTATAAAAATATATCTCAAGCTTTTCTTGAGTGTTTCAAAAGTTTAAACAGTTATCTGTTGGACCCCTATAGTTACAAATCTACTCAAGAGAGAGATTTAATTTTAATAACTGATAATATTAATCAAAATATAAACAATGAAGATTTTGAAAATTTAATAGTTGCATATTTTGATAAGGATAATGATTTATCCAATAAACTAACATACAAGGGTATCTGCTTTATAGGTTATGATTCTGACAAGTATGAAGATGATACTAAAACAATGGATGAAGTAAAAAAAGAACTCTTAAGAGAATTAGAAAAACATTATATAAATATATCCACACAAATTAAAAAGTACTCTGGTTTAGATAAAAAGGAAATTCACGTTTTTCTTATGCCGTTCCCTTCTGTAGAAGATTTCAGGAAGTATTATTTAAATACATTAAAAGCATGATTTCAGATAAAATCTATGCTTTAAATAGCTTTAAAAGACAATATGATGCGTTAATAGCTTTATCTGTTTGTGAAACAATACCAAATCTAATATGGAATGAAAACAAGGAATTTCTATTAGAAAGAATTGATTGGAATAATATGTTAGGAATAGCTTCTGTTTTCAGCTACTCAGATAATACTACTTACTTAGATGCGGCATTAAGAATTTGTCAAACTTGTATCTCACAAGAAATAACAACTAATATCCAAAAAAGCGCGTCTGCAATTATTCTATCCAACTTAACAAATAAACCAGCAATTGATTTGGCAATTAAAAGAGGTTTTATTGATAATAATTATAGAGAGCACTTCCCCTTAGGGTTTAAGATACAGTCAACAAGAACTCAAATTGAAAATTCAGTTTTTGTAAATGATAAATTAATTCACCTGAACAAGTTTCAAAAAAAGGTACACAATGTCTACGAAAGCTCGGATACAATAAGTATTTCTGCTCCTACATCAGCTGGCAAATCCTTTATTCTATGCACAATATTGGTGGAAGAGTTAATTAATAAAAAACAAAACATAGTATATATTGTACCTACAAGAGCTTTAATTAGTCAAGTAGAGTTTGATTTAAGAAATTTAGTTAAAGACTATGATATCAAAAACGTCAATATCTCTACTGTTCCACAAAATGAGATTGAGCAAAACACTTCAAACGTTTTTGTGTTTACCCAAGAAAGGCTTCATTGGTTTTTAATAGATAACGAAATTAAAATTGATTTATTAATTATTGATGAAGCTCATAAAATTGAAGATGGTAACAGGGGAATTTTATTGCAACAAAAAATTGAAGAAGTAGTAAAGAACAATGAAAAAGTTAAAGTCTATTTTTCGAGCCCATTTACATCAAATCCTGAAATTTTACTTGAAAATGTTGATAATAAGATTAAAAAGGAAAAGGTTAATACTCAATTTGTTTCAGTAAATCAAAATTTAATATATGCTACACAGTTTCCAAGAAAATCCGATAAATGGAATTTGAATTTATGCTTAATAGATAAGAATATATTATTAGGACAAATTGTTTTAAAAGATAGACCATCTACAAATACGACAAAAATAATTACTTTTTTGAGTCATGCTATTTCGGGAAATCAAAGTGGGAATATTATTTATTCTAATGGCGCTGCTGAATCAGAAAAAAAGGCATTGGTGCTTTATGGTTTATTGGATGATGTTGAAAAAAACAATTATATAACCGAACTTCAAAAAATAATAAAGAAGACTATCCATAAAGATTACACTTTAGTAAAAGTACTTGATAAGGGTATTGCTTTTCATTATGGAAACATGCCCCTATTGATTAGGCAAGAAGTTGAAAAACTGTTTAAAGAAGGGCATATTAAATATTTAATATGTACATCTACTCTATTAGAGGGCATAAACTTACCATCAAAGTCTATTTTTATCAGAAAACCAAGTAGAGGAAAAAATAAACCATTAAATCAGAATGATTTTTGGAATCTTGCTGGAAGAGCAGGTAGATGGGGACAAGAATTTAGTGGTAATATAATATGTGTAAATCCCCAAAAATGGGATATTAAACCAAACCCCAACAAATCTAAGCAATTAATAAAACGAGCTATAGATGATATTGAAAAGAACTATCAAGAATTAATAGATTATATAGAAAATGACACTCCAAGAGACATTGCAGAAGGACGACAAGATTTAGAATTTGCTTTTGGTTATTATTACATCAAATTTTTAAATAATGATTTTAAATTAAAAACTTCTTTTCATGAAGAGTTGCAAAATCTGTTTTTAAAAATAAAACCAACAATATTAATTCCAAATTATATAATAAAAAGAAATCCAGGAATTTCTCCGATTGCTCAACAAAAGTTATATGATTATTTTAATGAAAACATTGATAGGATTGATGAGTTGATACCTGTATATCCAGAAGATGAAAACGCAGTTAATGAGTATACAAAATTAGTCGGTAGAATGGGGAAAACAATTTCAAATTATCCACCAATGCTAAATTTCTCAAGAGCTATTTTACTTGTGAATTGGATGCGTGGTAGACCACTCTCTCTTTTAATTGCCAGCAGCTATAAATCATATCAAAAAAACAATAAAAAGAACAAAACTTTACCAATTGTTATTAGAGAAGTCATGAGCAACGTAGAAAGCTTTGTTAGATTTAGATTTGCTAAAGACTCTGGCTGCTATATAGATATATTAAGATATTTTTTAGAACTCAACGGAATGCATGACCTAGAATCCAACATTCCTGAATTAAACTTATGGTTAGAGTTTGGTGTATCTCAAAAAACTCATCTTTCAATGCTATCTATAGGGTTATCCAGAAATACCGTAATAGAGTTATCAGAGTTTATTCCAGAGTCTAAAATGTCCAAAAACGAATGTCTAGATTGGTTGAAAAAACAAGATTTTGACCAGTTAGGATTATCAACTATTATTATTAATGATATCAAAAGAAATATTGACATTGAAAAAGAAGCATGATAAGTTTTGAAAAAATAGAAGCAAAAATTACTTTCACTTATAGCTCAGACTATGCCAATGTAGATTGGGTTAGAGAAGATTTAAAAGTTGATGGAAATGTCACGATAAAATCAATATTTCACTTTGAAAGCAAAGATGTTTTTGAAGAGTCAACAAATGAATATAATGAAGAAGACATTTTTGATGATGAAATCCCACCCATATCATTTGTATTCGCAAAAAAGGATGAGGATTACTTCAAGGTCATAAAAAATGTTTTAGTAGAAAGCATAGATATTTATTTTCATGAAGATATTGATTTGGAGTTAAAATATTTTTTGGCGGACACCAAATATTCCATATTTAAACAAATTGAAAATTTAGCTCATCAAGATATTTATATAGGAGGAAACAATCACAATGCAATACCATATGAGGCTTTTATACAGATTGTAAAAGATTTCCCTAACTCCTACGAGAAGAGATTGTATGCAGAAGCTAGAGTTTCTACAATACTTAGAAATTATTTTGAAAATGTACCAGATATTGGAACAAAGTTTAATCGGTACCTTAATAAAAAAATAAGTAAAAAAGGGAAACAATTATCTAAAGTTTTTCAGGAATATGAATTAGAAAAACATACTACTATTCTTGAGAAATTAGAAGATATGTTGAATAATGTTGGTTCTTACAATGAGGACCAATGGCAAGATGAAATCCTTGAAATAATTTTACTTCTTTACCCAAAGTATATTAGAGCTTTCAAGAGCACTCATATAAAAGCTGATTTCAAAAACAGGTTTTTGGATTTCTTATTAGTAGATAGTAATGGTCATATAGATATCATAGAGGTAAAAAAACCTTCAAATGATATTATAATGTCTCACAGTTACTATAGAAATAATTATATCCCAAAAAGAGAGCTCTCCGGAACTGTTATGCAGTTAGAAAAGTACATATACTACTTGAACAGATGGGGAGAAAAAGGAGAGAAAAAGCTTCAAGAAAAGCTAATAAAAGAATTGCCTGAAGGTCTTGAGATTAAAATCACAAACCCTAAAGGACTAATTATAATGGGAAGGGAAAATGATTTATCTCCTGAGCAGAAAATTGATTTTGAAGTTGTTAAAAGACAGTACAAGAATGTAATTGACATTATCACGTATGATGATTTATTGGAAAGATTGAGAATGACAATAGCACAAATAAAGAAAAGATAGAAGAACTATAGTGAGCTTTGAAAGAACCATAAAATATGCCTTTAATAAGGAAACAGGTGAAATTATTGATGCAGATGAAGTCTTCAATAACAGGGAAATTGGATTTAATTATAGGACAGAATATAATAGAGAAGAATTCGTCCCATATTGTTTAGAATGTGATAAAGAACTAACAGTTTCCTCCAGTAAATATGATAGAGTTTATTTCAAACATTTCCCAAATTCTGAATATTGTTTTTTAAAAGATGAAAAACTAACCCCAAAGGAGAAAGAATTTTTTATCAATACATTAAAAAGTAAAGAATCTGAAAGGCATATTTTTCTAAAAAATAGGATTGGTAAATTCCTGAATGAAACCGCTGACATACAAGAAGTTCATATTGATGATAAATTTATTTTTAATAATAAAGGAGAAAAGAGAAAGCCAGACGTCTATTGTAAATATGAAGATAAAGAATTAGTTTTCGAAATTCAATTATCCGATTTATCACAACGATACCTTCTAAGTAGGTATGATTTTTATAAAAGTCAAGGCATATATCTTATATGGATACTTGATAATTTCGATGTTCTTGGGAACTCCCAAACAGAGAAAGACATAAAATACTTATCACAGCATCAAAATTACTTCAGGTTTGACGATTCCATCGAAGAATTTAAACTTAATTGTAGGTTTAAACAAACCAGGCTTTCCCCTTCTACAAATGAATTTTATGATGAATGGCAAGAAGTCGATATAGCCCTAAATAAGCTGTCATTTGATGAAGAGCATTGTGAGGTCTATTTTCATAATTTTTTAAAAGAAAAAATAGAAGTTTTAGCTATTCAAAAGAAGTATGAGCTCATTATTAAGAAGAAAAGACAAGAAAGGGAGGTGAAGAAAGAGCAAGAAAGAATAGCTTATAAAATTCATAATTTTTTAGAGAAAATTGCTGAGGAAAAAAATGGAATTATATCAAATTTCACAAGCCTTCAATCAGATTTGAGATACTTTGAAGAGAGTGAGATTATTGCACTTAACAATAGATTAGATTTAAACAATAATCAACGTGTTTTTAGATGGTTTCAAGAGGCTGAAAATTATGATTATGATTTTTTAGTATTCATTCTAGCATCTCATCAAATTGAAGTAGATATCAACAGAAAAGATAAAGAGGGTAATAACTTTCTCTATTATATATTTAAAAACGAAGATATCTACGAAAAATATGAATTTATCAAACTGTTGTTTGAATGTGGTTTCGAATTCTCTAAAAATGACGAAACCATAATTGAACAACATTACGGTTTGAGCGAAAATCTCACAACTCAAAGAATTATAACAATATGTAATCTGGCAAATAAGATTAGTCAAAAAAGGCTTTACTACTCACTTTTCGAATATAGAAATCAAATGGCACTTTGCATAATTGAAAGTTGTATTCAAAACAAGATTATAGGTTACAAGTACTCACAAGAAAGTTGGCTAATGTTTGCAAATAATGCTATTCAACACTATCCAGAATATTGGGAATATATTGAGAGTATTTTTAAAAAATATGGGTTATTTGATAAACTCATACAAATTGATAAGAAGGGTTCTTTCCAAAAAAAACTGCAACAATATTATTCAAAAGAGGTTGAAACCTATTACTCGTTTGATGAATTGTTTCAAGAGTTATATCCAGAATTATGACAATAGTAAAAGTCAAAAGCAATTCTTGTTATTTCTTAATAAGCGTCTATATCTTTAATTATTTGATAAGCCGATGAATCTCTATAATCTTTATTTTGAAGTATGTCATCAAATACATCCATAGCGCTTTCTAAAGTTTCATTAGTTTTATAGTATTCTCTCATTGCATTATATGCACTTATTATAACCTGTAAAGGCTCATTTCTCAACATTCGTTCTGTAATATCAGGTGAATTATGATTATTGAATTTACTGGCAAGAGCTATACAATCCTTAGGATGTTTATTACAAGACTTTAATAAAAAGTCATAAAAAGGGTGTTCTCTATATTTGCCAACTTTTGAATTAACGTATTGATAAAGAAAATCTTTAAGCTGAGAAAATAAGCTCGGTTTTATATGAAAAAATGCTCGATTGTAAATTTCCCCTATTTCTTTATCCTCATTATCATAGAATCTTTCAATTAGAGATAATGCTTCTTCAATTTTAGTTTCGTTTTCTACGAATTCAAATGCTGTCCTAATAACTGTATTTGGTTTATTAAGCTTTAAAAATTCTTCTACTAGAGGTTTTGAACCTTTGTAACTTCTACAATAAGCTATTGTAATAAGCTTTCCAATTTCCGTACTAGACTCTTGTACTTTAATAGCATTTTGAAAAAATGGAATTAATCCTTCAAAATTATGATTGATGAGATATTGTAGAGGATTAATAGATACCTTTAAGATGTCTGGATGAAAATCATTTGCTAGCTCTAAAAATAATTCCATCACTTGGTCCTTACCGTGTTGTAATAGATATTGCATTTTATATAGAGCTGCTGCTCTAGTAGATGGCTTAGAATTATTAGCTAAAGTTTTTAAAGAACTACAAATAAAATCAAAGCTTTCTTTTGAAAAAGAATAATCTACTAAAGCACTAGCTGCTGCACCACGAACTGAATTGATACCTGTAGACAAACTATCTTTTAAATTATCCCTTCCTTCATCTCCTGTTAAAAGGTTTTGTTCTAGGTAACTAAAAACTTTATCATCAGTTTTTTCATTCTCTGAAAAATATCTTGTGAGCCATATAAGATATAAAGTGTTTTCTTTTTCGAATGTTCTAGTTATAATTGTTTTGCAGAATAATTCTATTAGTTTTTCTGTTTGTAATTTTCCTTCTTTTAAACCTTCTAACGCTTTCACAACATACGTATTAGAAACATCTAAATCTTCAATGATTTCTTCAATAAAGTTTATGAATTTAGATGGATTTTGAGATACGACATCAACAAATCTTCTACCGTGTTCATATTCTGTAGGTTGATTCCAACTATCAAATTTTTTATTCTTGATAGTATATGTTTTGAAACTTTGTTTCCAATTATCTAAAGTAAACTTATCATATTGAGCATTTAATGGGTCTCTGTTTACGTGCACGATAACGCCTTCTGGTTCTTTATTTTCAATACTACCAAATTTTCGTTTTAATTCTTGATACTCTTTATACAAAGACTCATTTAAATCACTTCCCGCATTGACTATGGAGGTAAGTAGTTCATATTTACCAATACCATAAAATTTATTTCTTCTAACTACTCCGTCTTCGTTTTTAAAAACCCTTAATTCATAAGACTTGTGAAAATTTGAGATTACATCTTTGTTTAAAGTTTCTTTCTCATTCCAATCTAATAATAAATATAGCCTTCCAAAAACTTCTAAAACTATATAGTTTAAATATTGATTTATGCTATATACTTCGGACAACTTATCATAGTTTAAAAAGAAGTTGTAAGCTTCTTCTTTGAATTCTTTAGTGTATTTAAAAATTACACTAAAACCTATTATAATTTCAGTTATGTAATTAGACTTTAGATATTCCTTAACTTCCGTTTTTACAAAGTCGGGGCTAATTTTGTATTTATCTTCTAAATAATTTTGAAGTTTGTCTAGCTGACCGTGATGTTTATATAGGTCATTATTTTTTCTATCATATAATAAGTAAGCTGTATCTGATTTAATATCTCCTTTACTATCATAACATCTTTTATCTATTATTTCCTTGATAATAGCTTTTACCGTCTCATAAGCAATGTCAGGGTGTTTTTCCCATAAAGTATCGTAAACTTGACTATTATGATTTCTTGAATAAAAATAGTTACTTTCATCATTGATATCTGTACCTTTTTTAATATCTAAATTGGATAGTATTTGTTTTTTTACCCACTTAGGAAAATTAGTAATAGTGTTTTCTAAAATTCTATAATACCAATACTCTTTTGTATAAGTAGGCTTGCGCTTTAGAACAGTTTCAATTAGTTCAATAGCTAGAGAATTATTGAGCTCATTAACATTCCATAAATAATCAATTATCAACTCATCTTTAGAAGCAGAATCTTTTAAAGATTGATAATATTCAAGTAAAGGTTTGCCGTTGTCGATAAAAATAAAGCGTCTAAAAACATTAATAATCTTACGGTTAATGACATCAGTATCCTTTTGTAATTCTTTCCGAAAAATATCTTCTTCTATAAAAAAGTATAACCAACCCTCTCCCATAAAAAGAGATAAAAATGTATCACTCAAACTAGTGTTTGGTAGAACAATTAAATTTACTATATCTTGTTCTGAAACAAGTGGTTGTTGCTGAAATGCTATTTGCTGAAGGACTAATAATTTAATATGAAATCTAATATCTTCGTGTAGAATTAATTCCTTGATATCTTTACAATAAGTAGGTTCATCCACACTTCTTCTGTAATTAAGTATTTGCTTAATTTTTGAACGTATAAATAATCCTTGATGACGAGCTAAAACATCCTTTGTTAGATTTTTATTTTCGTTGGTGAAATTTCTGGCAAAAGCGTAATCAAAAAATGACTGATGAAAGAATTCAATTTTATCTGTAGTGTTTATAATTCCTTCGGTTCTTAAATAGATAATTTCTTCAGAGAACTTATCTTCAAATAACCTTTGGTCTATATTGATTTGCTGAATTTCATACATCTTTGAAGCTAGTTCAAACACCAAATTCGATACTTTAGAATAATCAACCTTTACTGTGTTAAAACTTCTATTTCCGATAATTTTATCGCGCCATAATACTGAATACAAATCTTGCAAACTTTTAATTTCATCGGTATGTAAATCTGATGTATATACTTTTAGAAATACATCAAGGTGAAGAGGAACCGATATTAAATCAATAAAAGAATCACTAAACTTATTATAATCTTGAATCCCTGATTTATCTATTATATTATTAAGTGTATACTTATCTAATGGTCTAATAATAAAGTTTCGCTTACCTTTATAATTTGATATTATAGGGTCATAGTTTAAATCATATATACGAGTTGACACAATAATCTTAACCCTAGGATTACCTATAAACTTCTGAATTAAGTTATCGTAAAACTTCAACGGTTTTAAATCTGAAGATAATGCTTGAGAGAGCGCATCTATTTGGTCAATTAGTAAAACACCATATTGCTCATTATCTATTAATTGATTTAAAAAGGTTTTGAAACCTATACCTAAATCATATGCATCTTCTAACTCTTTTGAAGTATTATATGTTAATCTATCTGCTTTTAGCGAAACTACTGGTATTCTTTCTTTATCTAATCTATTATATAATTGAGAAATAACAACAGATTTACCCATACCTGCATTACCAGCAACTATTGCTATATTAGTCTCATTATCTTTAAGTTTCTTGTTTATCCAATTATATATTTCCTGTGTTTCTGGTCTTATAATAGCTAAATCTTCATTGTTCCCAAAATATGTTTTAACTCGATTAATATCCCTAGAAATTTCTTTCGCTTTCGTTTTTAATTCTGCGTTTGATAATAATATATTATTACTATTTTCACTTTTATGATTATAAGTATCAGTTGAAAATTGAATAACATAAAAATATCTATTAATTATATCTACATTTGACCGTATTATTAGGTCTAAATCAATAGCTTTAAGTGATAAAACATTTAATTGATTTAACAAACCTTCTACTTTAGGGTGTACCTGTTCTATTTTTAATTTATCAAGTTTCACATATTTTAATTCATTTTCAATAAGCGGCCTAATATCTGTTGATTGCCATTTATTATTAAAATCGGCTAGTAGAAGTTTTGTGTTTTGAGTAAAATCTTTTGAGACTGCTATGTAATATGTAAATGATTCAATATCATTTATCAAAGATGATGATGAACCTTTATTAGTATCTAATTCATTTAGATGATGCAAGAGAAACTTTATAATTTCTGATAAAACAGTTTTGCTATCTATATTTTTACTATACTTTTTACATTGAACAACACCTTCAATCTTACCCTTGTAAAACAACATAACATCAGCTCCTTTTTCTGCCACACCAGATGAGAGCTCAACTTTATCATATACACCTTCATAAAACCCTTTTTTTAACTGGTCATTAAAATAATGGTATACGACCTCTTCAAACTCTCTACTGCTTAAGGAGTTGAAATTTAGTGGTTTGTTACTATAAGCTTCTGGTTTCATTTTTTTAATTATTAAATTCAATCATCTCCTCGTAAAACCAATTAATAATTGCCTTTTTATCAATTTTTGTCTTATTGCTTGAGCATTCACAAGCCTTATTGAAAAATAAGTTTTTGACTGCATTATGATGCCCTACAGATACAAACCTATGCTTCAAAAGATTCTGTATCTCAACAAGAGGTAAACATCTCATTTCAACTTTCTTAGCAAATTCGATTAATTGAAAATCATTATAATCTAAATATTGTTTAGCTTCTTCCCATTGTTCTATAGCAAAATTAGATTGTAAGACATCATATATTTGATTTGGTAATTCTGCATTTCTAGCTCGCATAAATACCTCTGAAAACAAATAGCAATTACTCTCAGAGACTAGAACCATTTTACAACTGGGGTCTGCTGAGTGTTGATTTTTAAATTCTTTAAAAATCCCTTGTGAATTAAGGTTAGATTGGTCCCAATGTAACCTTTTCGAACTTGACCTAAACTTAGCACTATAAACTGTTTTACCAAATCTTGATTTTACATTAATATCATCAACAATAACTGTTTTAGACCTCAATGCCTCTGGATAAATAATAAAATCGGGTTCTAGATATGCATACGAAATAAGAAGTGCTAAATACCAATTTTGATAGGCCGCTCCAGATTGCATTGCACTACCTCCTGGATATGGCATTTTTTAATAAGCATTTCTTTATAAAATTGATAATCAATATTTTTTAAATAAAAAAGCCAATGAATATCCATTAGCTTTACAAAAATCTATATCTGGCTTTATCGCCTATAAATATATTAAAAATTTAACATAATTTCTTACGGATTTCCACAAACGATTACCAACCTTATAAGATTATACTCTCTTGTCTTTACTTTCCTTATCAAAAGCCACTAAATTAAAAAGCTGCCGCATTCTACTACGTACCCGATTACCATACCGTTCCTCTAACTCTTTAGCATTCAAGTTAGTTGTACAATGCGTTTTTATTTTGTGTTCAACAAATAACTCATATCGAGACAAAAGAATTTCCCCCATAACATTACAGTCCTTCCCATAGTGCCGCCCAATAGGCTCTACTCCTAAATCATCAAAACAGAAGTATTGACCATCGCCATAATCCTCAATGGTTTTATAGCCAATGTGGTTGAAACCAAATGCAATGTTTCGGGTAGGGATAATTTTATACGGTTTTTGGTGTGGCACCATATGTCGCAGCAATTTCATCAAACTTGTTTTTCCACAACCAACAGGACCAGTAAGTAGAATCCCTTTGTTGATATCAATATTCAATTTTTGGCAATTGGCTGCATCCTTGATGAAGTAGCTGCAGAGTTTAAAAAGTATGTCTCGGTCTTCATCAAATATTTTGAATTTAGAACCGAACAAGAGCTTTCCTTTTGCATTGAGATACATCAGCATTTTATCAAAATCATAGATAATCTGATTGCCTTTAAGTTCTCCCAATTGGTATTGCATGCTGCCTTCAATGATGATATGTGGTTTAGTGCTATTCATAAAGGCTCATCATAATTTTTATTTGAACTAGTTTTTAAGTTGTCCTGATATGGGACGGCTGGGTTTTGTTCGTTTTCAGTTTCGGAGTTCTGAGAATTTAAATTTTTAAAATTTTGCCGTTTGTTTAAGTTTTTACTGTTTTCTATAGTTTGTATATGTTTGTTTATACGTACCAATGCTTGTCCAGTACTTGTCTCAATATTGGTACGACTTGGGTACAGAGCTTGTTCAGTACTTGTCCCAAAATCGAACATCTTAATTCTACTTCCCTTAAATGGATTATGGGATGGTGTATATAGCAAGTATTTCCAATGACTTAATTCCTTAATGCAACGATGGTAGGTAGACTTAGAGCCAATTTTAGAGTAATCCATAACTTCCACACGATTGATATAGAATTCACCTTTAAAAAAGCTGTTATTCCAAAGCTGAAACAGGGCTACATATAAACTTATATGTGTTGGATTTAAGCGCGTGTCTTTAGAGAATTGCACAAACACACCATTGAGGTGCTTTATATAGTTTACATCTTCCATAATCTGTTAGAAATACAATGCCAATGCGCCAGCCGGCTCCTTCGTTAAAACAATCCACAGGACTGTTTCTTTACACTCGATCCTATAATTTACATCTTCCAAAATAGCTTAATACCTATTGTGAATCCTGTTCTTTTCTAGCACTTGCATGATTTCTTGATAATCATAATATAATACACCACCAACTTTAGTATAAGGCAAAGTGCCATTAATACGCAAGTTTTGTAATGTGCCTGGGGAAATACCTAAAAGGTTTCTGACTTCTGGTGATTTAAGCCATTTCTTGGAAGTATGTCCAGATTGATTGGTAAGTAATTGTTTAATGTCATCGAGTAGTTCCATTTTAAACTCTCGAAGGTCTTCTGTTGTAATAATTGTTGCTCCCATATTTGTAGAAATGATTTTAGAAAACAAAGCCGCCAATGATTTTAGTTTTTAAATGACGGCTTTGAATTGATTTGACTTTCGTCCTACAAATTTGGTAAGTTTTAACCTATAATATTCAATAGTCAAACCCAAGTTGGGTAGTTTTTTCACTCATTTTTAACGAGTTACAATAACTTAAATTGTTTCGCAGAAATTAAATACTGACTACAAATTGACAACAAAAAAAATGAATACATTTTATTTTTAGTTTACCCACCTTGGGTACAACTATGGTTTTTATTCATCCAATCGATTAAAACGTTCAATCAATGTTTTTTTCAACTTATCAATGAACTTCGTTTTACTAGATTTCCTTGCCCTAATTTCAATAAATGTGTGATAATAGTTTCCTAAATCTATATTGAATATTTGCTCACAAACTGCTGCCATTTCTTTAATGTCAGCTGTCCCGCTATTTATTGCACCACAGCTATCTAAAGCGTAAATAAGTTCTATTAAATCTGTCTTGTTTCCTGTCCAAAATAATTTTGATGAAGACATTGGGGTTGCAGAATTTGTGAATTCCATACTATTTGTCATTTCTAGTTTATCTATCTCCTTTTTTAGATGAATAATAATCATATCGTATGCCATTATTGTTGCAACAGTAGAATCATGACTTGTTGAGAACTGCTTGTCTGTAAAAAAATGAAAAGTATCTGGATGTAAACGAATATCTTCTCTACCCCTCATAAAGTATTGTTCATCTAATGTGGTTGCACATCTTCTATGGTAATGATAGAACTCCAAATTATCATTAAAATAGACCTGAAGTTTGTCTATATGTTTATTGAGGTATTTTACTTGTGATTTATTGCTACTTCTTGGTCGTTTACTTTCTATATTAAACAACTTTACATAATAGATAAGTTTACTGTAAAGTTGGGGCTTTAACGTTTTAAAAAACGTAATTTCTTCAATCATGTTTTTAAACCCTTTATTTATAACCAAACCTCTAAACTGTTCCAAAGTATTCTTAGTGATTTTTATAGCTTTTTCTGATTTATAGAGTATATCACTAGAACTTGATTCCAACTTTTCAAGGTTACTATCCAATTCATTTAATATATCTAGGTATTCCTCCATCAAAAAAAATTAAGAATCTAAGGCTTGTCTAAAGAATTGATTTATTCCAATTGCTGTTTTATAATCCTGTAACAACTGACCCATCAGTTGTTTATCCAAAGCGAATTCTGGCTTGTATTTTTTAAAATAATAGAATGATTTATTAAACAGCAAAGGTTGTTTAACTGCCAAGTTCACATATTTTTCGGGTATTCTTTTATGTTTCTCTCCTCTTATCTCTGTAAATACTTTCTGAAAAGAGGAATCACTTATTAATACATCGAACTCATTGCTATTACTTAGGATATAATTCCTTATTTTTTCTTTTTCGCTAGAGGAAAGGTCAAAACACCCACTATACAGTCTAATATCTTCTCCTGAAAACTGTATATAAGCTCCAGGTGTCGTTTTATCTTTTCTGCCACCACTACTAATCATTGCAGACACATGATTCTTATAAGGGGTTTTATCTTTACTAAATCGAACATCTTTATAAATTCGAAAAACACATTCTTTCTCTTCTATATTCAAATTTGGTATATACGGCTGAAGTTCGTTTATAAAATCAAAAATGAATTCTTTAAAAGGTTTTTCTACATCTTTTTTATAACGCTCTTTGTTTTCATGAAACCATTCTTTATTATTATTCGCTGGTAATTCTTGTAAGAATGTAACAAACTCTGAATCAAAATATTTTTTCATATTAAAAATTATTAAACCCAAATAAGCCATTGCCTTAAGAATACTTTTCTTGTAGCAATGACTTATATTTTATCATTAAGATTATAAATACAATTCTTTTAACTACAGCGTAGCATTCCCTATAAAGAATAGTAAGTTTTTAAGTGATGCATCTCTTTTAGGAAATAATGCTTTCATTCTTTCATCTGTACCCATTTGTTCTAATCCTTCCATAGAATCAAAATAAAATCTGTGAATTTCATTTGGCATTTCCACTTCTCCTTTTGATTGGAAAGGCGCTATAAAACGTTCAAAGTGAGTTCCAAATTCTGGCATAATTTCACAAACTTCATCGTGATATTCCGCAAATTGTTTTTCGTATTTCTTCCCTTCATTAAAATACACCAATGCGACACCATATGTTTTGTCTTTACCTCCTTCTTCTTTTTTAAACTTAAAATCTGTATTCTTACTTGTAAACACAGCTATATTTCTTAGTGCAGGCATAGCATATTCATCTCTAATCTTGATAAATTCTTCATCTTTATTAAAATTATTAAAAGCTTCTAAATTTGGATATGTAGCAAAATGAATTTCGTCTGGCATTTCAATATCTCCTTGCGCCAACATTGTTGGTTTAATCACACGTTCTATTTTACCTCCATATTGCTCAAGTATAGCTCCTCCTTTTCTTTTATATTCTTCAAATCGTTCTTCTTCACCTTCTTTTAGGTACATTAAAGCAACATTAACTATTTCCTCATTTTTTTTACTTTCCATCTTTGGTTCTATTTTCTTTGTTTCATTATTTGACGCTAGTGTCTTGTTTTTTGTTTTAGTATTGTTACAGGATAATGACAAGAAAAAAACACTTAATCCAAAAACTATTTTTATACCATTTTTCATAATTATAATTTTAAGAGTTAGTAATAAAGGTTTCCATATCTTTCAACCCCATTGTCCATAAATTCCTAAATGCTTCTTGGGCGATAGGAGCGTTTTCTTCTGTAGAATCAAATGTTGCCGACCACTCAACTGAAGCTTTATTTTTAGCACCTTCGTTTACTTGCATTGTTCCTACAATATTTTCTACAGGTAGCATTTCTTGCGATGGTATCCCATAAACAAATGTTCTAGTATCTCCATCTACTTTTATAATATCCTCGTTTAACTTGGAGCCGTCATGAGTTTCACAAAAACGTTTTCCGTTTTCTACTTTACACGTTTTAATAAGAGAACTAAACCACTGATTAACGCCACCGACTTTGCCGATTACTTCCCATACTTGCTCTGGTGTTACATCCATATCAAGTATAATTTTTTCTGAAAAATTTTTCATCTTTTGTTTTATTTAAGATTAATACTGCAAAGATGTTCCAGAATAGGCGGAATTACTTTGGGTATTAGTTCAATGATTTGTGCTTTTGGGTCACTTTATAAACTGATGGGGATACTTTAAACCTTTCCTTAAATGATTTTGAAAAGTGAGCCAAGTCATTAAAACCACAATCAAATGCTACACTAGAAATGCTTAATTCTGATATGGAGAGTAAGTTTGCTGCTTTATTTAAACGTCTTGTTCTTATATAATTATTTGGCGTATCATTATATTCCTTTTTAAACTTTCTTTTGAATGTGGATACACTATTATTGGTTAGTAAGGCTAACTCAGAAATTCCTATGGAAGAAAAAACGTGTGCTTCTATTACTTCTTTAAAGTCAAACGAATTTTCAGTAAACAGGTTGGATAGTATGCCTTTTATTTTTTGAGAATTACCTGTGTGTAACAGTAAAAGTATAATCTCCTTAAGCTTTAAAATTAATATATCTTCATTTACCAAATTCGGATTCTCAAAATAGAAAAGTATTCCTTCTATATACTTTTTAATTAATGTTAATGCCTCAAACTTGACCATATTAGATGGCTCTTTTTGCGTGTGTTTTTTTAAAAAGGCAGGGAGTGAATTACCGTACGCCTTTTTTAAAATCTCCGGATAAAAATGAACCGCTATTGCCTGGTACGTTCCATCCTTTTTCTCTGGTAGCATTTTAGAAACAAAATTTCCACATTTCATCAGCACAGATTCTTCGGCTTTAATTCTTAATTTTTCAACCTCAGAAATAGAATCATATTCCCCTTCCATTATATATAAAAAACAAGCTTCATTTGGCATTAGGTTCGGCTTGTTAAAAGGTGGCTTAATAACTGCCTTTTCAAACAACATTTTATCGTATAAGTCTAATGTTTTGTGGGAGATAATCATATGAGTTTTACTTAAAATGGATTGGTTGCCCAAACAGTAACTTCTGGCACGAAACCTTTTGAATTGATTGATAAGGTTGATACAATTGTATCTGCTATTTCTATCGCAGATAGTTTATTATCCACATCTGCACGCTCTTCCCTTGCGTCATTTGCAAATGCAGTAGTTACCTCACTTGGGTTTATTAGGGTTACACGAATATTATGTTTTCTTAATTCTGCTTGCCATGATTGTGTCATTCCTCTTAATGCAAACTTTGAAGAGGCATATACGGTACCACCAACAAATCCTTTTTGACTTGCAGTAGAACCTATATTTATAATATTTCCATGGTTTTGTTTGATAAATATTCTAGAAATCTCTTGTGTCAACAATGCTAAACCGAACACATTAGTTGCATATACTTTCTGAAAATCTTCAACAGTAATCTCTCCTAACTTTGGAAAAACACCAATACCTGCATTATTAATTAATACATCTATTTTACCATCGAGAATTGTTAAACATTCCGCTACTTTTTCTTTTAAGTTAACTAGCTCTGAAACATCAAAAACTACTGGAATAGCTCCTATTTCGATTGCCGTTTTCTCTAATCTCTCTTTATTTCTACCTGTTATTACTACTGTTGCGCCTTGTTCAACTAATATTCTGGCTGTTTCTTTTCCAATACCTAGACTTCCTCCAGTTATTAAAATATTTGAATTTTGTATTTTCATTTTACTTTTTATGTTATTATTTTATTAAAACCATTGTGTGCGGACCTCGGGTTACAGGAACACTATAACGTGTTTGCATGAGCATTTCTGGTTCTGAATTTAAAGGGTCTGCTACAATTTTAAAAAAGTCTATTGCCCCTCCTTTTATAGTATCATCAAAATGGTCGTATGTAGTTACCGCTATGTTTTTACCTGTTTCATCAAACACTAGAGATTCTGGCAGAATACCTTCATATGGGAGCGTATGTATTACATTCATTGCTCCTGTTTTTGGATTTCTTTTTATCAAGGATAAGGAACTAAACCAACTTTGTCTGGCATCGTTATAAGGCAACCAACTTCTTTCCATGTTAGCCGAAATCACAAAATCTCCTTTGGGTGAAACTGTAAAACCTTCTGGACTTACCCCTACCATTACTTGAGATGAAAGTTCATGTCTCACATTCCCTTTTTCTACATCTACATTCAAACTGATATTTCCTATAGTTCCTTTTGGTGCCGAATTCCAGGTTCCTTGAACATCAGTTCCCCAAAATGTATTATTGACCAAAAAGTGTTCTCCATTTTTAGAGAACCTTCCAATCATTGGAAATTTACCCACGGAAACCGTATTTCCCCATTTAGTCATTGTTTTTTTTGCAGTATCAATATTGAAAAACGAAACTTCCGCTTTGGCGTTATTAATTACTGAAATGGTTTTTCCGTTAGGATGCCATGAAGCATAAATTAGCTTATCTTTTGAAGTCCAACTTGGTAATTTTGGATAATAAACATCTACAATTTTTCCATTCTCTAGGTTATAAACCCCTAGATGATTTTCATCTTCTAACGTAGTATAATAACTTATTAAAAGTCTAATCCCATCAGGGCTAATATTAATAGAAACAGGCCTCTTATTAATTTTATGTTTCCCAACAAGTTTTGGGGCTTTCTTATCTTTTATGTCATATACTGTCAACAACTCACCTAAAAGTAAATCATTGAATGTATGCTCTTGATTATTAGTCTTGGGTCTAGGAGTGAATGTTTCAATTATATAGGCATATTCACCCAATGCATCAACTGCTAAAACTGCCGGTGGGCCACCAACCGAGTTGCTCGCTGGTACTTCTATCACATTTTTTTTAATTGGATTATTATTTAAATCTATTATTGACATTACATCTGTTCCTTCTCTAGAACCTAGCTTACCATCTGTATAGGCAGAGGCCAACATATCGGCATCTGAGACACTAATTAAATACTTCCCTTTAAAAAAATTAAAACCATCATCAGTATTAGAAATTGTTTGTGCAATTACCAATTGTAATGGTAACATTATAAAAAGCAGTAGGCCTACCGTCAAGTTATTTATTTTTTGCATTAAACTTTTTTTTTTGATAAGAGACAGAAGTTTATATTGTCTTCTGCCTCTTATTAATTTAAACTAAAAAACACTATTTGGAAACTTGTAAAAGATGTTCCATTTGTAGAGCATCTTTAACTAAAGCTGTTTGAATAGGTGCCACCTTTTCATTTAACTCTATCAAACCGTAATCTATTCCCGACACAACTCGCTCAACTCGAGACCCACGTTCTGCCTCAATTAAAGAAGCAATATCATCTGCAACTAATTGCGGGTCTTTAGCGTCATCTGTAGCGTAAAAACCTTCAAAATTTTTCAACATTGCATGTGGTACATCTTTATAATCGCCATACGCATTAAAAACCTCTTGATCTGCCTCTTTAGGTCCTGTAAACAATAAGTTAGTTCCAAATGGCCCAGGCTCAACAATGCTTACTTCAATTCCGAATGGAGCCAACTCATAACGCAAAGCCTGTGAATAGGTTTCAACTGCGTGCTTACTTGCACAGTATATGCCGAAGTAAGGAAATGTTAGTCTACCAGCTAGTGAAGTAACATTGATGATTACTCCTTCCTTTTCCTTACGCATATGTGGAGCTACTGCCTTTATTGTACGCATTACACCAAAAAAATTGGTCTCAAATTGATCCTTTGCTTGTTGCATACTATAAGCTTCTGTTATACCGACAAACATATAGCCAGCGTTATTGACCAAATGGTCTACTTTACCATCCTCATTAATAATTGTCTGAATTGCTGATGTAACAGAATCATCGCTAGTCACATCCATCTCAACTACTGAAATATTTAAACCTTCTGCTTTTGCTAGGTTTAGTAATTCTTCCTTTTTTAAAGCGTTTTTTGTTTCGGCATTCCTCATTGTTGCCCATACTTTAAAGCCTTTTCGAGCTAAAGTCAAAGTAGATAAGTATCCAAACCCACTACTAGTACCTGTAATTACTACGTTTTTCATTTTTAAATTATTTATTATATTAATATTAGACCAGTCTATTACTTATATTCAAAAAAAAAGAATTAAAGTATAAATTCTTCTATAAATTGGATAAACACATCAATAGAATCATTATTCTTCGATGATTTCATTCTTAAAATGGCACCCTCCCAACTTGAGAGTAAAAAACTTGCTGTATCAGAAACTGATTTGTTTCTTTTAATTACTCCTATTTCTTGACCTTCTGCTATACATTCTTCAAAGCAAGATTGCCACCTATCTAACTCTAAGGCTATAGTGTTGCTAAATGTTTCAGAAATATCCGATAATTCTAAACTACAATTACCTAACAAACAGCCTTCTTTAAAACCTTTGTCGGAATAAACATTTTTCATATCATTAAAGAAAAGCAACAACCTTTCTTTAGGGTTTTTACTTTCATCTCCTAAGTAACTGTTTAAAATTTTCAAAGAATGCTCAGAGTAATAATTTATTAACTGTAAACCAAAATCCTCCTTATTTTTAAAATAATAATAGAAAGAGCCTTTAGGAATATTAGCCGTTTCTAAAACTTCTAAAATGCCAAGGTTATTGTACCCCTTTTTCAAAACTAAATCGGTTCCAATCGCTAAAATATTATCTACTGTTTCTCTTTTCATAATTCAATTAATAGACCAGTCGTCTACAAAAGTATGAAAAGTGATTTTATAAAAATAATATTTTCATCTTTTTTTTACATTATTCATTTTCTACAACATACGTATCAGAAATGATATCATGTAACGTTTGCTTGTTTTCGGTAAATAAAGCTACTAAATACCCTATCATTAATACACTCGATATTATCTTAGACAAATTTCGGATAAAACAGGAAAAAAATGAGGCTCTCCCTCCTCTATAATCTATTACTTTAATCTTCATCACTCGCTTACCTAGTGTGCCTTGAAATTTAGAAGCTTCAAAAAAAGATTGATACAATATTATAACTACAGGAAAGCCGATAACATAGAATAATAATCCAAATAACATTGTTCGGTCATTTACCTTCCATAATAACAAACCTGTACCTAGCAATGAGTCTATTGAATTAACTAATACCATACCTGATATAATACTTATAATAAAAGCATCAATACATATTGCTAAAAACCTGCTGCCAAAATCTGCAGGTTTAATCTTATTTGAATAAAAATCTAACATTGCTAATTAAGGAATTAATATCTTATCCATTTTCTTAAACTCTTTTAAAGATTAATTTTTAACAATTCTCTTCGAGAATTCCTTTCCTTTTTCAGATGTAATCATGATGACATAAACTCCTGATGCTAATGCTGAAACATTAATTTCATTAGTGTTATTATAATCAAAACCTATTCTCTGTCCTGATAAAGTAAATATTGCTATGTTAATTATCTTTTCATTATTAGTTAATGTAATTGTAATATTATCTTTAGTAGGGTTAGGTGTTATGGTTATATTAGGTGTTTCTTCTCCATCTATGTCTATAACTCCAAGACTACCATCATTAAACTCATAAGCACCTATATCAATTGTTCCATTAAATACTCTATTAGTATTTAAATAGTCTTTAGGCCAATAATCAGAAGGATCTCCTGGATAAAATTCATCATTTGTATAACGATCTAGATACTGCTGGTATACATCTTGCATGCCACTAGCATAGTTCTGCGTACCAGAATCTATTGCAGGCGAGTTTACATTTATATTATACTCGTTATTCGCAACATCTTCATACAAAGGGTCTCCAGAAAGATTATTTACTGTCCAATCTTGGGCATTAAGGTTCGCTAGGGTTTGATACGTATTATTGTTTACTGAAACCTCTCCACTATAATTATCAAATAAATTATTTTCTACAAATACCGCTAGTCCGTTTGACGTGTCCAACGTAATTGATTTAGAAGTCCCATCGATATTTGCTGAAATATTAGAGAATATATTATTATATATATGAAGCTTTGCTTGGTTATCATGACGGTTCGTCTTTGCCCAAATTCCATGACAGTTATTATCAAAAACATTATTTACAAAGTAATGTTCTCCCCATTGACTAAATAAAGTCACACCAGAACATAATCTCCAGCTATCATTACTTTCTCCATTCTTATTATCATAAAATAAATTTCCTATAATGAATAATGGCCCGGTCATTGGGTCGTTTGCTGTATGCATCCAACCAGATGAGGATTTGGTTCCTACATTATTTATCCACCAGTTATAATCCCCCAAATCGTATGAATGCCCGTAACATTGACCGTTTCCACCTGCTAATGCATACGTATCTGTACAGTAGTTACCTGAAAAAAGAACATCTGTAGCTCGCTTTGTCCATCCCAAAGCTTGACGAGCAAATTCTTGATAATTTCCTGCAACAAAAACGTGATGATTCCCACCAGAAGATGCTATCTGATCTCCAACTTGAACTAGATTACCCGACAAACTTTTAAACAATCCATCTACGGGGTCTGGATCATCCCCTTTGATTGCATTATTATTTATTATCCATATTCTATACGTTTCATTGCCCCCAATATTTCCATTTACTTTATATGCATGATGGTCATTATCTCTTGATATCCAATCAAAACCACCACCACAATTCTTGAATATATTTCTATATGCAACAATATCGTGTAATTCAGCATTTTCTATTGTATTAGATGTTATACTTACAATGGCTCCTCCACCTGCCACATAATCAAGATTTTCAAATCTCAGATTTCGTAATGTTACGTGATGTGTTGGATAAGCTCTATCTCTGGTAAGGCTTAGAACTCCATTTTGTTGATTGTCATCAATCCATTGTAAATTATCCAGGATGACGTGACGACTATTGAACATTCCTAGAAATACCCCTGAGAATACAGGTTTATCATCAGGGTCTCCGTATAACCATATGGGTTGACTTGAAGTTCCTTGAAATTGGGGAGACCATGTACTGTAAAAATTACTAGAAGTATATGTACCTCCCTTCAACCAGATTATAGTTCCAGGGGTAAATAAATCATTAATCCAACCTTGGCTAGGAATCGTAGCTCTTGGTCTATTAGGATAACCAAATCGTCCATATTCACTTGTAAGCTCTCCTTGTTCAATGACATCTGTTGCATTTGGATGGTTTGGAGCTACATAATAATAGTCTTGTTTTGCTGTGCTTGGCCATTCAGATGGTGTTTCTAATTCAATTGCAAAAGGGTCATAATCCCAATCCGTATATGGAATTCCTGTATAAGACCAAGCATTTTGGCTATTTACTTGATTTAATCCTACAAGAATTAATATCAAAGCAATTAGAATCTTCCATTTAGGAATTGGATAGTGGTTAAAGAACTTCATATCTAAAAAATTTGGGGCTGTGGTAAGTGCAATTTGTTACTTGACAAAAGTAGTAATTATTATTTATAATAGACTGGTCTATTATAGATAATAATTACTAAACCGAAAACCTATTAAACTATTTATTACTAAAAGCTGTAATTATTTCACTTATTCTGGCCAAATGATGGTCATCATGTTCTGCTACAAACAAAAATAAATCCATAGTTCTCATTGGTGTTTTTAGTCTGGGATGTAAAGCCGTTTTATATACTTCCTCTTCTGTTAACTTAACTAACTTATTTAACAGGACGTTTCTTAAATCTTGAAACTGGATAAGCAAACTATTAATGTCTGTTTTATTATGTAAAGCTAAATCGGTCTTTTTATTATCTAAATCGGTAGGTCTTAAAAACTCACTATGTTTTAGTATATCGCTCAATCGACCAAACCATAAAGGTTCTAAATCAATTAAGTGCCCTACATTTTCTTTTATAGACCATTTATTTTCTGGTTTAATTTCTAGAAGTTCGGGTTGAATTAACTTTAACTTTTCTTCTAATCGTATCATTGTGCCCTCAAGTCGTTCAATGATTGATGGAAAAATATTTTGCTGATAAGAAAAATCAAATTTTCTTTCAAACCATTTTATTTGTTGCATAATATTAGTTCATTAATTCTGAATATAATTATTATGCTATAATTATTCTATCTAACGACTTTTTACCACTTCCGTTAACTAATATAGCAAGCGCAATTCCTATTACAAGCAATGCGTATTCATATCCTTCTCCCTCTTGATTCCCAAGCCAATTCATAAAAAAACCATGGTCAATATGAACGGTAAAAATTATACCTAAAAAAAGAAATATAAAAGACATTGCCCATATTCTGCTAGCCAAACCAATAAGCAAAGCAATTGAACCAAAAAACTCCAAACATATTGTCAAAAAGGCAACAATCCATGGTAGTTCCATGTGCTTTGTAAAGGTATCCATTGTTGCACTAAAACCTTGCCCTCCGAACATTCCTAACATTTTTTGTGCTCCATGTGGAAACAAAACTATACCAAGTGTTACACGAGCAATTAAACCTACCCAATCATCATTTGTTTTAAATATTAAGTTTTTCATAATTTACTTTAAGTTGATTATTGATTCGCAAAAATGATTTGATTTAACTTCATAAAAAATAATGTACATTAAGAATAACTACCCTTCCTTTTTTAAAAACACTTTTCTAATAAATAGGCCAAATGAACCTTGGTTAATAGGTTTCTTTCCATATTCATCAAAATCTACTGCCAGACCAAATTGATTGTTTTTATGTGACACACCCACTCTTAATTGCTGAAAACTTCTTGCATGGATTGAAAATTTATCCCAACTATTTAATAGTTGGGCGTAAACTATTAAACTCCATTGTTTTTTTAATGGTTTAGAATATTCAGCATAAACAAACAGTTCTCCATTTACACTTTTTGTTTTCTCAGAATAAAGAACGGTAGGTATTATATTGAAAACAAAGTGTTCCCCCTTTTTCGACATCAAAAAGGAAATTCTTTGTGTTAATCCTGTTACACTATTATAGTACAGCGATGGCCCTACTGAAATAGTTTTACTGAAATTCCAATAAAGTGTGCCTTGTACACCAACTTCATCAAAAATAGATTCTTCCTTATGATGATACTTTTGAAAGAAAGCTAATGTTGAAAAGGACAATGTCTTTTTATCATTAAGAGGTTTTAATGAGAATGAGGAAAAATCCGTTTTGTTATTTCCTGAAAAAAGCTCTAATTGAGTTATTTGTCCTTGGATAAGGTTGCTAAATAAAATTGCGATTATAGCAAAACCTAGATTTGTTTTTTTCATGGACAAACTTCACTATTTTTTAGATTAAGAAAAATAATGTAGATTAAGATTGTTATTTTTTGAAAATATTACTCCTAATCAGAACTAATAGCTCATCATCCTGAATTTTAAACCATAAAAGCTTCAAATGACCTTATAATTTAACTAGAATGCGCGTTTTTATGTACAGAGTTTAATCATCCTGAATGATAAAATCTTCTCCCTCTGAATATGTAAACTTTTTCAATCCATTATAAAATTTAATGATATTGTCTTTTTGAATTGCAATATTATAACTAGAAACCATTATATAATCATAGTCCAGAGGAATTGTAAATTCACCCATATCATTATCAAGTTCCCAATTTTTATTACTATTATAACATTTAATAACATTATCTTTTCGTACAGCGATTGCTTTTATAATTGGATAAATTTCATCGAATCCAGAGGGTATTCTAAAATCTAAATCTTTATTATAATTCCATCTTTGGTCTGAAAATGAAAATTTGTAAAATTTTACATCATTCCCGTCTCTAACTCCTAAGTATTCTTTAAAAGCTATTATTTCATCACAGTTGAATGGAACCTTAAAATCGACATTATTTAAGTGCTTCCAATTATCATTACTATCATAAAATTTAACTGTATTTTGATGTCGAATGGCAATAATATCTCTAATGATATCTATTTCATCAAAATCATCTTCTATTAAAAAACTCTTACTTCTTTTATAATCCCATTCTACTTTTTTTCCAAAATCTAACAATGAAGATTGTTGTTTATAATATAGAGTAAGTGTATTACCTGAGACTATAGGTAAAGCATTTATTTCATATGTTCCGTTTATTATTTTTTCATTTGTGTTTTGAGAGCTTACTTCTAAAACACTGGAGGTCAAAATAATTAATACTAATAATATATTGATTCTTTTTTTCATTTATTAAATACTAAGCTTGATTCATTGTATTAAGTTTTTTTGAAAATGTCTTTTTTCTTTCTATATCTCTGATTACAGATTTTATCATATTTAACTTGGATAGTTCTCCGTTAGATAAAAATTTGACTCCATAAAACTCTTTTAATTTAAGCTTTTTAAAAATCTGTTTTGGCGTGAATTTATTTACATATAGTTCAGACACTTGTAATTCAAAATTTAGTAAATAAAAGAGTTTTTGTTCTAACTTTTGTCTACCATTTACTAACTGTGGGTTGTGACTACATAATAAAACGTCGAAATCTAATTTCAAGACTTTTTTAATCGAACTGATTTGTTCGCTTATACTTTCCTCCTTTAAAAAATATCCAATATGAGTATTAATAAATCTGCAGAGAATAACCATTTCTGATTTGGCTCATATAACGCCATCATATCAGACGAATGACCAGGAACAGAAATTATTTCAAACTCAAATTTATTAGTGGCTATTTTATCTGATATAGCTATTAAATTTGAATTAGCTGGGCGACCTCCCATTAATAATTTTCGACTAAGACCTAACGTTGGTGGTGCTTTCATTATTTCGCAACACAATTCTGATGCATAGACTGGACAATTATAATGACTTTCGAGTTTATCTATATTACCTGTATGGTCTTCATGAAAATGTGTGATATAAATTTGCTCAACTTTCAAATTCTTAACTGCTTTAAAAATTTCTTCTTGCATTCTTCTTTGCCCTGTATCAATCATTAATCCATCAACAAAATATATGTGAGGAAATAATTTAGGTTTTCCATATGGTATAGACATAAATCTATATCCTATAATATCGTCAACTGTGAAAGAACTTTTTAAATAGGGTATTGTTTGATTCATAATGTTTGTTTGGTATATTAGCTGTCACGTGTCTCGGCACAGTTCTTTACTGATTGAAACCGACTTTGGAAAATTCTGCGATTTTTCTAAGTGAGGACTGACGAAACTATAGCTTATATATTGTATTATATGCTGGATTTGTCGAGAACCATTTTAACAAAATCAGCTTTTTTATCTGTATATGTTTCTCGATCAGTTTTGTATTTTTTAGCTAAATCTATTTTTAACTTTTCGTATTGATTTTTCAATTCCTTGTCCACAATTAATTTGTCTCGAAATATGATTTGGTCGGATAGTTTTTTATATCCCATTGGGTAAAAATGTAAATGATGAGTTCTTGGCAGATTTTTAAAGAAGAATTGATGATTTTTGTTCGGGTTGTTTTCCCAATATTTGTATCCTAAATTTAAAATCAGCTCTGTTACCCTTGTATTTAAAGGAAACTGTTCAAGTCCGATAGCTATATCAATTATCGGTTTGGAAACAATATCAGGAATTGCCGTACTTCCCACGTGAAAGAATTCAGCTCTGTTTTCTCCAAGTATTCTTTTTAAAAACTCAACCTCTTTTTCATACTTAAGAGTATAATTCACATCGTATTCTTTTAAGATAACGTTGTCAATTTCTCCGAAGAAATTTTTATTATAACTCATTTCTTTTTCTTGTCTAATGGTTTTTTCAACTTGCACATAGTATATATATAACCACCTCCCTAGAGATTTAGAAATAGAACCTAATGATTGTTATATTATTTTTCTAAATGCTTTTCATGGAAATACTTGTAACAAATTTTTCCCAAAACTAGATATGATATTATTACAAAAACAGCACCAGCATAAATACCATTACTCAATATTTCGTCTATTCCATATTTATATACAAATAAACCAACTGAAATAGCAAAATTGAGTAATCCGTATGCAGTGTTTTGCTTGTTTCCAAAACCAAATCCACTAAACATCCTACCTTTCCATATTCCAAGTACAAAATGAGGTATTGTATTAATTAGAGTAAGTCCTATTATAAAATCTATTATTGACATATTTTATTAATTTAAATGATATCAAGCCTTTTTCCTTGACAAAAAGGGCGTATCATAATATCGGCATAAGGTTGAACTTTGTTAACAAACAAAAAATAATGTAGATTAAGAAAAATAAAAGGTAGTTACACTTTTATCTGCTGTACTATTATCTGCTATTAGGGATAGCTATTTTAGTTTGTCCGCCCATTCCTTCCAATTCTCCAATTCACCCATCCTAGTTTGTCCACCTTGAGCGAAGAATTTATTTACTCTTTCATCAAATTCTGACGATTTAACAAGTTTAGAAAACCATCCATTTGATGTTATAAATTCTTGTTCCCTATCGCTTTCAAATAAATTGACCGTAGCTTTATTAAGAGCAATAGCTTGTAATGGGTAGCCAGCTATTCTATAGGCAAGTTCAGCTACAAAAGAATCAATTTCATTGTCTGGTAAAGCTCTATTGATATAACCGTATTTTTCGGCTTCTAATGCGGTAAAATCTCCTCCTCCCAAGCATATTTCCATTGCCCTAGACCTTCCTACTTTCCTTGCTAAATATTGAGCTGCTCCACCACCAGGTAAAATGCCCATAATAATTTCCATTTGCGAAAGCAATGCAGAGTTTTCTGCTCCAAAACTCATATCCATTGCCATAACAAACTCTGCTCCACCTCCTCTAGCTCTACCTTGTATTTTTGCTATGGTGGCTTTAGGCATTTTCCTAAATTTTTCTAATAAGGCAGAATACAATGGCATTTCATCACTATCATAAGCGCCTTGATCTCTAAAATCTTGAAGTAATTTAAAATCGGCGTGAGAAAGAAAATAATCTGGGTTAGCACTTTGAAAAACAATTACTTTTATTGATTCATTTACCTCCAGCATATTTGCTAAATCTACAAGCTCAGTAACAGAAGTTAAATCTAAAATATTGGTCCCTCCATGATTGAAAGTAACGAAAGCTACTTCTTTATCTATTTTAACAATAAAGCTTTGAAAATTATGATTAGTTATGGTTGTATTATCAGTTGAATAGTTTTGTTCTGATTTCATCAATTTAATTTTTAAAATTTAAGAAATCAAAAGTCAAATATTTAGCCACATAAAACATTGACTGAAATCAACGTTTTTTTAACCTGCTTAATGTTTCAGGTCTCATTCGTAAATAAGATGCTAAATATTTATTAGGAATCTCTTGAAAGACCCAAGGGCTTCTTTTCAACAATCTATTATATCTTTCTAAAGGTGTTCGAATAGAAATATCTAATTCTCTTTCTAATTGTTGCACTGCAAATTCTTCAAGCATTTTTGTCCAAAGTTTCTGGTTCTCATTTGTGGACTCAATGAATAAATAAAAATCTTTTTTACTTATTTTAAATAACGTACATTCCTTTATTGCTTGAATATTAAATAAGGATGGCTGACTGTTTAAAAAAGAGGGAAAAGAAGTCATCCAAGACCCCTTATACCCAAGTCTTAATGTAATTTCTTCAGACTCGTGCCGTACAAAAACTCTTAAGCTACCTTTTTCAACTATATACATGTTGTTTTCAATAATCCCTTCTCTTATTAAATAATCATTCCGGTTTAATACAACATTGTTATTTCCTTTTCCATATATGTGCTGAACCAATTTTTCTTTTAAAATTTCAGAAGAGTTTTGTCCTTTCTTTATCATTTAATCTTATTGTTTTTATTGTAGTCTTATTTTTAATCAAAATACTAAAATATTATTTTGAAAAAATTGACCTTACTTCTTTATAAGTTTTCTCATAATTTAATTGTAACACATTTTTGGAATAATGGATTTTTTTATTTGGTAGTTCTTTTACAAAATCTTGTAATTCAAATCTAACTTTTCTATCCTTACCGTCCGCAAAAGTGATAAACTCCCCTTGCTTTAATCTAAAAAAAACATCTGCTCTTTGTTTTGAAACCTCTTTTTCTCCTTTAGTTACCCTAGTATCAAAGTTGAGATTAAAACCCTTATTAACACTAGTGGTTTTCATTTTTACAATTTCAAAAAAGCGTTCATAATACTTTGCGGTATCAGGGTCGTTCACTTTGCCAAAAAACTGATATGATAAATTACTTAGAATGGCTTTACTTGCTTTATCACCATACATCATATCATTTTGAATTTTGTCTTGCATTACATAAATCGTTGCAATATTATAACTCCTTAAAGTAGCAGGAATGCGATGCATATTCAGTAAACGAATGGTAGGTGCTTCTTCCATCATTAAAAAAGAAGGATTGGCATTTCTCACACTCATTTGTTTTGTAATGGTGTGGATAATAGTTGCTATAATTGGGGAATAAGCCGTTTCATATTTTGGGTTATTTACGACAGATATCACACCTGATTTTTCTGTGTTATTAATATCTAATGGGACTTCATCTGCGGATAAAGTCATAAAAATACGTTGTGTACTTATTTTTTTTAAAGCATTGGCTAAAGTGCTTTTTACTCCTGCGGTTTGCCTATCAGAATCTTTTCCGCTTATAAAAGCATCTGCCATAGCTCTAGAAGTCGTATTACTTTCTAAAAACACAATAAGGCTATCTGTATCTAAAAGTTGGTAAATAGCTATTAAATGAGGTAATGTGCAGAACTGCGGATAAGCCGTTTTTAGCTTCCAAATTAGCCCACCAATTAAACCTTCTGCGGCATCATTAAAAAACCGGGTTGTACCTGAACTACCAGATTCTTTTTGTTCCAACAAATTTTCAATCAACACCCTTGAAACTTCATTGACACTCTCCTCGTTTTCCATATATCGAGGTGCAATAGGATTTACTCGGTCATAAATTGAGTCAAAAGAAATAATATAAAAAGGAATTTCAGCTGCCTTAAAAAGAGGATACGCCATTTCGGTCAATTCAAAGTTTTTATAATCATGAATGACACCACTAAAAGCATGTTTGCTAAAATGTCGCAAAAAATTGAAGACGACACTTTCTGTTTTTCCACTTCCCGCAGAACCGATTACGGAAGCTCCACGTTTGATGTTGTCAATTTTAAATCTACCAGATTTGACTTTAAATTGGATTTGATATTTTTTATCCAAAGTTTTATTTCCTTCCTTATGAAAGAATACATACAGAACAATAATTAAAATTAGCGCAGGAACCATAATATAGAGTATGATATATGGCATAGACAAATTCATATCCCTATAGAACTTGATTTAATAGCTATATCAACACCGTGTTTCAATTGTTTAATGGCTTTTATTGCCAATTGCACTTTGTTTGTTGGGATATTCATCATTGGAAGACCAGACTTTCCTAACATTTTAAAAGCAATAGCTTTTTCATTTTTTGGTAAACCCATTAATACAGAAAAATATAGCTTCGGATTCTTAACAAAATCCTTTTTTGCTTGATAGGTTTCCGCATAGTTTCGTTTGTAGCCAAATTGTTTATCAAAGGTTTTTTCTGCATTTGCAAAAAATTGATCTCTATCAAAACCACGTTTTACTTTTTTACCGTTCATCACCACATCCGAAGCTTTGTATTTACTTCCTGGTGACAAACTCACCGAATTAGAAGCATCTTTTCGGCTCACTATAATATGAATATGGCTTTGGTTGCCATCTTTTTGCAAGCCTTGAATAATCCGTTTTCCATTTTGTTGATGTGGAGCTTCTTTTTCTAATTGATTTATCTTTTGCTTTAACATTCCAATATTTCCTGATAATTCTCCACGTTCTATCTTTCGAATTTTTTGTTTGTTCTGAAGTATTTTTGTGGCAAAAGATTGGTTCTCTTTTACCTGCTTATCTGTTCCTTTATAACTTCGTTGATGTTCTATTTTGGCAAAGTATTTTATATCATTAATAGTAATCGGCTTGCCATTGATTTCTCTATTGAAAGACGTAACATAATTTTTCATTACTTCACGAGTATATGCTTTTAAATCTTTACTGCTATTTTGTAATTGCTTTAATTCATATGTACTTGGACTTACTGTTATGGAATAAAATTTTGGTTCTGTCTTTTTTAGTTTCGCTCCATTTCCATCAATCTCCTTTATTACATCTTTGGTGTTTATTTTATCTCCATATTGATTGAAAAAGTGTTCCATATCTTGTTGTTCCAAACCTTGATTTTCCTTTTCTAAATACGTCACAAAATCGGCAACACTTTGTGAATAAGCGCCTCCTACTATCTGTGGTGTAATGGTAATATACATATGAAATAATTCTGTAATTTTATTTTTCACGAAAACGAATTTTCTCTTCTTTTTTAATACTCTTCTTCTCCACTAAAAGCGGTTTGCTTTTAGGTTCTGGTGTTACTTCCTCAAAAAGTGACTGCATCATTGCAACGGTAGGTTTCGTTTGACTCTTTTCCATATCTCTTAAAATGGCAATAACGGCACTTACTCTTTTTTTTATCAAGTTTTCAAGTGTATGAACAGTTGGACCAATAGATTCTTTTGGAGACAGATTATTGGTTTCAAAAAAGTCTAGCATCATCAATAAAGTCATAGAATTGGACGCTCCCATTTTCTTGCTAAAAATTCTGAATTTTTTAGCAACGGAGTCTTTAAAACTAATGGTAGTAAACTGTTCTTTTTCGTATCCGTTATCCATTTTTACTCTAAAAATTCTCTGTTTTTCCTAGGCTGAATTCCTTTTTACTCTAAAAACCAATCTTAATTTTCATTTCTCATCTTGATTTTATTTTTAAATAACTGATTTTCTGTTATTTAAAAACAAGAGGCTTATCGGAACATCGCAGCGCGTGTTACCCTCTTGCTTCTCCTTTTCGTTCGCCCCAAGCGAACAAAAATTCCGAACAACCAGATTAAAAAATCGGTTGCCTTTTTTCTAAAAATATTGCCTTATAAATCTATCTATTTGAATTAAGAAATTGAAACGTGCATTAGTCTCTAATACCCCGTTTTTAAACCATTATGTATGATTATAGGATTTTGCTTAAAACAGAACTTCAGGTTAGGAAATATCCGCCTATATTTTTCAATAAAAAAAGACCCTTGAAAATCAAAGGCCTTAACACTTACTTCTACTGGTTCAAATGTTGAAAACATAGGAATATGCATATAAATTTTTGACGGCTTCCTCATATAGAATAGTTTCATACTCCATATGGTTTTCCTTAGCATATATTTTTAAATCCCTACCAAATTTACTTTCTATTTCTTCTTTAGAAACGGATAGCAAATGTTGCTGGGTTTCTTCATCGAGGTTGTTATAATTTAAGTATATCATAGTCTAAAAATTATAATATGGAATTATCTGCAAAACTGTAGTATTCCCCATTTGGAGTAATAATCAAATGGTCTAATACTTTGACATCAAAAAGAGCCGCTGCCTTTTTTATTTTCTCCGTAATTCTTTTATCTGCTTCACTAGGAAGTACTTTTCCGCTAGGATGATTATGTGTTAAAATAATACCTACAGATAGCGTTTTTAATACTACGGCAAATAATATGCGTAAATCAATAAGCGTTCCTGTAATTCCACCTTCTGACAATTGATAAATACCTTTTACTTTATTGCTATTATTTAATAACACCACTTTAAAGGATTCGTGTAGTTCTATGGTATTTTTATTCCAATGTTGGTATACTAATTCGCTAGCGTCTTGGGAAGAGCTTATTTGTTGCCAAAAAGGTGCTGGTACTCGCTCTTTGTAACTAATTCGAATTTCGTTAACTTTGTCTTTCATTGTTTATTTCTTAAGGGATTAATAATGAAAAAGAGGGCAGAACTTTTGCGAGAGATGCCCTCTTTCTTTTTTGATTTACTTACTTCCTAAAAGCAATATTTCGTTTACTTCGATTTCCGTAACATAGCGTTGGTTTCCATCTTCGGTTTCGTAAGTTCTGGTCTTTAGTTTTCCAGCAATTCCGACCTCCTTTCCCTTGTTTACAAATTTTTCGATGATTTCAGCAGTCTTACCCCAAGCAACAACCGTATGCCAATTCGTATCTGTTTGTTTTTCGCCTTTACTGTCCTTGTAATTCTCATTGGTAGCCAAAGAAAAACGGGCTACTTTTTTTCCACTTTCGAGGTTTGTAACCGTTGGTTCTTGTCCAACATTTCCAATTAACTGCACATGATTTTTAATTGTACTCATAATTATAGATTTAAAGATTTATATTTATTTAAAAGTGATTTACTTATTATATCCAGAGTGTTTTCCTTTTTCCAGCATTGCTGGTTTTGTTAATTTTAGTTCCACTTCCTTTTTGGATATTTTGAGATGATTTCATACTTCGATATTTTGATTTACTTCCCATAGAGCCTTCGTTGTTACCTTTTTTTGATGCCCCGTGTGATTCAATATTCAGATTTGATAAGACGTATAAAAAAGAGCGAGGTATGAGCCTGGTTTATGCCGTAGTTCAAAACTGAATGTTGTTGTTTTGCTGTCAAAAAAAGGTGATGATGGAGACTCGGTAAGTGAATTAAAAAACTAGGTGAAGTTTAAAATGGAAGGGAGTGGAGCTAAATGCATTACTACATTTAACCAAGAAAATATTAAAATCGGAATTGTTTAATTCTTATTGAAAGAAAATAATATCAATAAAGAGTTAATAAAATTGAAGTATGAAAATTTACAAATGTTGTACCTATGTTGTACCTGAGTAAAAAAGAAGGCTATTTTTAAATGAAAAAAGCTCCCAATTTCTTGAGAGCTTTTAGTACAGGTGGAGAGACTCGAACTCTCACACCTCGCGGCACCAGATCCTAAGTCTGGCGTGTCTACCAATTCCACCACACCTGCATTTTAAAATCTTTTTAGACTTTTACTTGTCTAATTCCTAAGTCTAGCGTGTCTACCAATTCCACCACGCCTGCATACTTTCCAAAATCACGATATATGATTATCGGGGTGCAAATATAATGCAAAAAATCAATTCTCTAAATTTTAGCTATTTAAAAATTACGCTTTTTGTACTTTTATCGAAAGTTACATAAAAAAGCACATGATAAACGTAAAGAATTATATAGCGGAAAATAAGGACAGATTTTTAAATGAAATCATAGAACTACTTAAAATACCGTCTGTTAGCGCAGACCCTGCCTTTTCTCAAGATGTTTTAAATGCTGCAGAAATGGTAAAGTCCAGATTAGAGGATGCAGGTTGTGATGTTGTTGAAATTCATGAAACAGCCGGTTACCCTATAGTTTATGGCGAAAAAATCATTAATAAAGAACTACCAACGGTTCTAGTATACGGTCATTATGATGTACAACCGGCAGAACCATTGGAATTATGGACTTCGCCACCTTATGAGCCGGTAATTAAAAAAACGGACTTACACCCAGAAGGAGCCATTTTTGCCCGTGGTGCGTGTGACGACAAAGGGCAAATGTATATGCATGTAAAAGCATTGGAACTTATGGTGAAAACCGACCAGCTACCATGTAATGTAAAATTCATGATTGAAGGTGAAGAGGAAGTTGGCAGTAATAACTTAAGCATTTACGTAGCCCAGAATAAAGAAAAACTGGCTAACGATGTTATTTTAATATCTGATACAGGTATGATTGCCAATGATGTGCCGTCTATAACTACAGGTTTACGCGGACTTAGTTATGTTGAAGTAGAAGTTACTGGTCCTAATCGTGATTTACATTCTGGCTTATATGGCGGTGCGGTTGCCAACCCTATCAATATTTTAACCAAAATGATTGCTAGTCTACACGATGAAAATAATCATATAACAATACCCGGTTTTTATGACAAAGTAGAAGAACTTTCTGCTGGTGAACGTGCAGAAATGGCAAAAGCACCTTTTAGTATTGAAAAATACCAAGAGGCTTTAGATATTGAATCTGTTTACGGAGAAAAAGGATATTCTACCAACGAACGTAATTCTATTAGACCCACATTAGATGTTAATGGCATTTGGGGTGGATATACTGGAGAGGGTGCAAAAACGGTCATAGCAAGTAAGGCATACGCCAAAATATCTATGCGATTAGTTCCTAATCAAGATTGGAAAGAAATTACCGACTTGTTTAAAACACATTTCGAAGCTATTGCCCCAAAAGGCGTGAAGGTAGTTGTAAAACCTCACCATGGCGGACAAGGTTATGTAACCCCTATCGATACTACTGCATACCAAGCTGCCTCAAAAGCATATGAAACTACATTCGGCAAAAAACCGATACCGCAACGTAGTGGTGGTAGTATTCCTATAGTTTCCCTTTTTGAGCAAGAACTAAAAAGCAAGACCATACTTATGGGCTTTGGTTTAGATAGTGATGCCATACACTCCCCTAACGAACATTTTGGAGTATGGAACTACTTTAAAGGAATTGAAACCATTCCTTATTTCTATGAGTATTTTACTGAGATGAACAAGAAGTAGTCACCCATTAGTTTCAGTCTTTCAGAAAAAAGAAGCGACTTATAGCTTTGGTATGCCAAAGCTATAAGTCGCTTCTCTGTATATATAATAAGTAGTGAAATTTTAAATAAACCAATACCTCAAACTTTAAATAAATATAAAAAGACTCAGAGTACAGTTTCACTTAAATATAACTACTATTCACAGAATTCATAAAACACCAATTGTTATCTATCTTATTTTTAATAAATAAATCATCTTAACTTATTTAAAATCAAGATAATGATAAAGTATTTTTTAATTCTATTACCGTTTTATTTCGCAAGCTGTAGTAATTCTGATAGTACAGATGACGAGACTACAACAACCACTACTACCACATCTGAAAATGGCTCAGTTGATATTTCCTCTGTAGTCCAGAATGTTTTCGACTCAGAAAATGGTGTCACGGTTAACGTTGAGGGCGAAACTATTATTATAACCAGTACAGGCCTTCCTGATCACAAAACACCATATTGGGATATTGAAGGTATGGAGCATGAATTGTACGAATCTTTCCCTACTTATATTATTGATGATACCGATGCCTATGACGATGATGCAGAAGAATTAAGTAGATTAATCAGTACCGATAGTGAAGGTAATACGTTAATAACCTATCAAAATAACATGAATATGGAAATGATAGCTTTTGATTATAGTATGGAAATCCCTACTAATCCTTCAGAAGCCGAAAACAAAGAACAAACCGATCTTGGGTTAATAGGTTTAGCTTTAAACGGAGTTCCTATTTATAATGATTCCGAAGGTAGAGATGTACTTGGTGTTGTTGCCATGAGTACTTTTGATTCAGCAGGCGCACACCCAGGTCCTAATTCAGATTATCATTACCATACAGCATCGCAATTAAGTATTTATGCCGAAGACGATGGTAGTACATACCCTACTGTAAATGATTCTAATTTAATAGGATTTTTAAGAGATGGATTCCCTATTTATGGACGTCAAGAGGCAGACGGTACCTACCCTGATGATTTGGATGAAAATGGGGGACACATTGCCGCAACAGCAGATTTCACCGAAGGTATATATCATTACCATTGTAGTAGTGAAAATTATCTTAACACAGGTTGGTACTTAATGAAGGCAGGTGCTTATCATGGTACTCCCGGACCTTCGTCAGGTAATTAGAATACCATCATAACAAACTAAAGTTAGCTGTGATAATTAAAAAATCCCAGCTATCTTTTTCATATTTTTATTTATGATTCAAACCATCATTATTAGCTTTAAAAGATCCTAAGTAAACTATGAATACTTTGACAATAAAATACCTTTGTTGTATTGTTATAATCTTAGGCATGCTTTGCAGTTTTACTTCATGTAAACAATCTACCAAAGACAATGATAATAGAACTATTAACAAATTTGCATTACAAACACAAAGTGTAGCTATAGCTATAGACCTTTCAGGTGTACCAAACGATACTATAAATAGCACCGATCCTGATTACGCTATTAAAAATGGTCTTTTCTATTATAAGGGCAAAAAATATTCTGGCATCTTAAAAAAGACTCATACGCAAGTTAACATGATAGCTTACACCTCTGTTTATAAAGGCAAACGTCATGGCTCTTATAGCAGCTATTACGATACAGGAGCACTTTTTGAAACCAAACAATACAAGCAAAACCGCGTTACAGGTAGACACTATATATATTGGAAAAACGGCAATCTAAAAGCTGACAACTGGTACTATAATGGTAAAATGGAAGGTACACAGAAGAAGTGGTATGCAGATGGCTCTCCCTTCTACGTATTCAATTATATAAACGGAAAACGAGAAGGAAAGCAAAAAGCATGGAGAACCTCAGGTAAACTACAGATTAACAATGAAATTATAAATGGTAAAACCTATGGATTAAACAGAGCTTCCCTTTGCTATAATGTTAAAAAAGAAGAACCAGAAATGTTAGGTTATACCGAAGTAACAAAAAAATAAGCTTCTTGGCTTAAATCTTTTTTACATATTTGGTAATGATAACCGTCATGGTTGGTCCTACCTTACCTTCAATGTATTCTGCATTTTCACGATCTAAAGAAATTCTACGAACCGCGGTACCTTGCTTGGCTACTTGGCTAGAACCTTTTATTTTTAAGTCTTTAACCAAAACCACACTATCGCCATTTTCAAGAATTACCCCATTTACATCTCGGTGAATTATTTTCTCGCTTTCTGCTAATCCTTCGCCAGTAGCTTTTGCCCAATCTAAAACCTCTGGTTCCAAATACATCATATCCAGCAAATCTTTAGGCCAGCCTTCAGATTTTAATCTAGAAAGCATTCGCCAAGCTACAACTTTCACTGAGTCATATTCACTCCACATACTGTCGTTCAAACAACGCCAATGGTTTGCATCCATCTGTTCTGGATCATCTATTTGGGTACGGCATGTTTCGCAAGCCAAAATACTTGAATCGACTCCACTAATAGAAACCGGTTCTACTTCAAAAACCTCTAAATTATTGGTTCCCGTACATAATTCGCAAGTGGAGCCACTACGCGCTTCCAAATCTGCTAATACACTCATTATTCATTATTTTTATAATACGAATTTACATCTTTTAAATTGGTCAATTGGACCTTTCCCCAAAGAATTGGGGTCGGGCTATACATTACAAGTACGCTTTGCTAAAAAGCAAATGCGGGCTTTTCATTACTATCCCTAAGGCAAAAAAAAACAAAACTTACTCTACATTTGTAGAATCAAAATATATGTTCTATGTTTGTAGAACATACTCTAAACTTGTAGAAAATGCAGTTATCCAAATCGGAAGAAGAATTAATGAATATTCTATGGAAGCACAAAAAGGCGTTCATGAAAGATCTACTCGATGCTTATCCAGAGCCAAAACCCGCTACAACAACTGTTGCCACACTTTTAAAAAGAATGACCGACAAGAAGTTTATTGACTATAAAAGCTTTGGTAGAAGTAGAGAATACTATCCGCTGGTAAAAAAGAAAGATTACTTCTCTAAACACGTTAACGGACTCATTAAAAACTTTTTCAATGATAGTGCCAGTCAGTTCGCATCATTTTTCACTCAAGAAACCAATTTAAGTAAAGCTGAATTGGAAGAACTTAAAAAACTAATAGATGTTGAAATAGAAAAGAAGTAATTATGGAAATCTATCTTTTAAAATCCGCCGCATGCATGGGCATCTTTTTGCTTTTCTACAAACTCCTTTTGGAGAATGAAAGTATGCATCAATTTAAAAGATTCTTTCTATTAACTGCAGTCATCGCGTCTTTTATAATACCACAAATTGTATTTACAGAATATGTTGAAGTAGAACCCACCACGGCAGTCACTCAAATTATATCCATAAATGAACCCCAGAACATACCACCAGTAGTTCAGACTATTGAAAAATCGCCCATGAATTGGTCTTTAATACTATGGACTATCTACGGATTAGGAGTTGCAGGATTCGCATTTCGCTTTATGTTTAATCTACTTAAAATATGGAAACGTATTCGTAACAATCCAAAAACGAAACATAGTACTATCTATAGAATCCTATTAAAAGAACAACTGCCACCACACACTTTTTTAAAGTACATATTTCTGAACAAACAAAAATTTGAGACTAAAAGCATACCTAATTCTGTGCTGCTACATGAAGAAACCCATGCTATACAAAGGCATAGTTTGGATGTTCTTTTTCTAGAGGTATTGCAAGTGGTACTCTGGTTTAATCCATTGATTTACGTTTACAAAAAAACAATAAAACTAAACCATGAATTCTTAGCAGATAGTGCTGTACTAAATGGTCAAGAAGACCACTTAAACTATCAAAATACATTACTGTCGTACTTATCAAACGACAGCTTTAACACCCATCAATCAGTTGGTATTGCAAATGCCATAAATTATTCATCAATCAAAAAACGATTCATCATCATGAAAAAACAAACATCAAAAAAAGGAATTGCAATTCGAAGTCTATTGTTGCTACCTGTATTGGCTTTAATGCTTTATGGTTTTGCAGAAAGAAAAGAAAAATTCATAAGTAAACCCGATAGTAACTCCATTAATGGAGATTGGCTAAATAAAGAAAATGAATTAGAAAAATTAACAATTACAAAAGAAAATGAAAATTTACTATGGGGTAATAACCAAGGTCATATCTTAAAAATTGAAAAACAAAAAGGTCAATTTTACTATTATTCCAAGCCTAATGAAGAAAAGATATTAATTGAAATAAACGCAAAAGAAGAAACCATTAAAATTAACGGAGAAAGATTTATCCGCAAAGAAAAAAGCTTAAAAAATCAATTAAATGGCTCATGGCGTAATGAGGAAAATAACATTGAAATAATTGTTTCCGAATACGATATTTATATGGTTTTTGATTTTATAGAGGGTAATAAAAAAGCCGTTCGTTATTACCCTAAGAAACGTGGCAACAGTTATTATTTCACCTATGGCTATGAAGATTGGTCGTTTAAAATTGAGAATAATCAATTAGTTGACTCTAGAGGAAATTATTATACCAAACAAGAGAACCAGCAATCAATCAAAAAATCCAACAGAGTAATAAAACTTGCTGGTTTAGTAGTAGATTCTGAAACTTTAGAACCTTTAGTAAATGCAGAAATTAAGGACCATAACGGAACTGTTCTCACCAAAACAGACATTAAAGGTTATTATTCGTTTGAATTAAATAATGACTCACAAGGTGAATTAAATTTTAACCTAACGGTCAGAAAAGATGGCTATAAATCATTATTACAGAATGAGCATTGGGGAAATCTTCAAAATGAAATTACTAGCTCCTTCTTCTTCGGTCTTCAAAAAAATAATGGAGATACAACTGAGTTCTCTAAACTTTTTACGAGGAACGGTAACTTAGATTATGCATCTGTTTTAAAAAACAAATCTATAATTGAAAGCGAACGGTTTTTGAATTCAAAGTTAGAGGATGCAAAAAATGGTAATACTAATTGTATTATAAAGGTTAATGAATCACATTATTTAGTAGACGTTACGTCATGGATTAAACTAAATTCTACAAACGATATAATATCTATTAATGATAAAGAGAATTTACCTGCTTACAAATTAAACGGTTATATTAATAGAAACAGTATAAAAGCAATGTCTCCATTAGAAAGCTTTGACAGTGCTCAGTTTGCTATATATACCACTTCGGGTGATATCCATACCAGCCTAAACAAGAGAGCTTTTTCCACATATAATAACCTTGCTAAAAAATACAACGCTATTCCCATTGCAACGAGAGAAATTCCACTTAATGATTTGAAAATATTGGAATCTCTTTATAGAAATATGAATCCAGCTCAAAGAGAGGAGGCTCAACCCTTCCCCAAGTATTTGCCTAAGCAAAATCAAGATGGTGCTACAAAAGAGCAAATATCCACCTACAATAAGTTGGCAAAAAGTTATAACACTATGATATCCGAAGGCGGCAACATACGCATTCTAAAATCTGATGTTGATCAACTAAAATATATCTACGGATTAATGTCTGAGAAACAAAAAGTGAATGCAGAAACATTCCCTGAGTTCCCAGAACCACCACCTGCTCCAAAGGCACCTAAAGTGGCAAAAGGAGAAAAAAGTAATATTCCGCCTCCACCAGCTCCAAAAGAACCAGAAACACTTATAGAATCATCATTAAATTTCCCTGCACCGCCCCGCTCACCCCATGCACCAAAAACACTGAACACGACTAACTATGCTAGTAACCAACTAAAAGAAATAATTAAAAATCAAGATCGATATGATCATTTAAACCTCGATGCAAAGGCTATAAACGGAATTCCTTCAAACACCCAAACTTTTCATTCTAAAACTAGCGGTCCGGTTGCCCCTTCACCTCCTACTCCACCATCTCCATTAGATTATGCCATTGATATGGCAAAAAAAGGAGCAACATTCTTCTATGAAGGCAAAAAGGTTTCGTCTGACAAAGCCATTGACCTACTAAAGAAAAACAAAGAGTTAAACATAGAATCTAGAGAGAAACATGGCAAAGCAGAAGTACTAATTACCAAAGAACCTGTAACAATAAGATAACCACAACGTCAAACATATGTTAAAGCCCTCTTTTCGAGGGCTTTTTCAGTACCAAAAGTGAAATAGTTACGTTCACCCAGTATACATCATCATCAACTTGCCAGCCGTATGGATGGTCAAAAAACAAATCATTAATCATGATACAAGACTTCTTTATTCTCTGCTCAGGGGCAGATGCCGATCTTTTAAAAACCTGCTCTAAAGGTGAACAAAACAAATATGCAGGTATTGGCGCTACTGTATTTTTCACAGCTGTAATGGCTTTTATTGCTAGTAGCTATGCATTATTCACGGTTTTCGACAATGTGTATACCGCAGTATTCTTCGGTTTCATTTGGGGACTATTAATATTCAATTTAGACCGTTTTATAGTTGCTACCATTAAAAAGAGAAACAATTTTGGTCAAGAATTTTTACAGGCTACTCCGCGTATCATTCTCGCAGTCATAATTGCCATAGTAATTTCAAAACCCTTGGAAATGAAAATTTTCGAGAAAGAAATAAATCAGGTACTATTAGAGCAAAAAAATGAACTTACACTTGCCAATAAAGACCAACTTGCGTTGCAATATACGCCAAGGGTTGAGCAATTGAATCAAGAAATAGCTGCATTAAAAAATGAAGTTTCAATAAAAGAAACAGAGACGAATGCACTGTATGATATTTATATCAATGAAGCCGAAGGTACTGCAGGAACCAAACTGCTAGGTAAAGGTCCCGTTTATGCTGAAAAACGAGATAAGCATGATGCAGCCCTTGCAGAATTACAGGCACTAAAAACTACTAATAATGAAAAAGTATCGGCGATAGAATCTCAAATAGCAGCATTAGATACGGAATATGCAGAAGTAGTTAAAAATTCACAACCCATTATAGATGGTTTTGACGGATTAATGGCAAGAATTACCGCATTAGATGAATTACCTTGGTTACCTTCTTTCTTTATATTTCTATTGTTCTTGGCTATTGAAACATCGCCTTTAATAGCCAAATTACTTGCCCCTAAAGGAGAATATGATATTAAATTAGAAGAGGAAGAAAGTGTACTTTCTACTTGGGTAGAGCAAAAATTGGCGCAACGTCAACTTATAGCTTCAACTGACGGAGAAATTAATCAGAAAATATATGAAGATTTGAAGGGAGAAGAGGAATTGTACGGCTATAAAAAGAAAAAAGCAGAAGAACTACTTCGCCTACAAGCCGATAGTTTTCATAAAATTCAGACCAAAGGATTAAAATAAAAAAAGCCAATATTTCTATTGGCTTTTTGGTGATTTGGGGGAACTACCTGAACAACTATTATTTTGCCATAGCTTCTAGTATCAATTCTGAATTTGTAATATTAAAATTGTCTATTTCAAAAATCTCATCTTGGTTCGCTGATTCAAAATAACCTAAACATCTATTTGAATTTTTAACAGTTTTCATAAGATTCAGAGTTAATGATATTACTTGTTAATCTTTAATTACACTTCAAAGGTATAAGGTTATGATCGCTTTAATCTGGCTCAATTGACTAAGAGAGGATAAGTATAGACCGAATGACAAAATGTATAGACGAGCTGTTTTTTTATTTTAAATTTTAGTTTTAGAACCAAACACATACACAGATTATGTTGTTTACCGACAATCTTCGCAGCAAATAAGCTAAATTTATATATTGGTAGGTTTAACTTTGTGTTTTTATGGCATCACTTAAAGAAACCAAGAAAAAGAAAAGAAGGTTTTACAACCTAATGATCATAATAGTTTTACTAATTATAATTGCTACAGGTTTTATGGCGCAACTGGGATGGTAACGTCACTGTTGAAAATTGAATGTTAGTATTCAATCCTATAGTGTTCACCATATGGTCGAAAAAAATCAGAAAATTAAAAAGTATTTAAAACGCTTCGGAAAAGTTATTCTGGGGGTGTTATTGCTATTTTTTGTTTTGGTGTTGGTCATTAGAACTCCTTGGGCGCAAAACTTCATTGTTTCAAAAGTCACTAATTACATATCTGACAAAACAAATACTAAAGTAGAAGTTGACAATCTATATCTTACCTTCTCAGGAGACATTCTAATAGAGAATATATTTCTGGAAGATAAAAAGGGTGATACGTTATTCTACTCAAAATCACTGCAAGCAGATATCCCTATCTACCCCATAGTTTTTAAAAATGAACTTTCCATTGATGACGTAGCTTCAAATGGAGTAGTTGCTAATATTAGTCGAGGAAGCAGCCCTGATGAATTTAATTTTACATTTTTAATAGATGCTCTGACCACACCAACGGATACTACAACAACCAGCGAACCAATGAATATTAACGTGGGTAATTTAGATGTAGCTGATTGGAAATTGACCTATACAGATGCCTATCTTGGAACGGACATTAACCTAGTACTTGGTAAATTAGGTATAGATGTATCTAAATTTGACTTAGACGCCATGAAATTTTCTTTGGATGATTTTGAGTTGAGCGATACCGAGTTTAAATACGTACAATCTCATGTATTTCCCATAACCGAAGACACCACTAGTACAGCGTTACCATATATTGAAGTTGAAGATTTTAATGTGAATAATATTCATATCAACTACGACAGTCAGCCTGATGGTCTACGAACTAAATTACAATTAGGTACTATTGAACTCACAGATATACTAGCGGATGTTTCTAAGAATAGATACGAAACAGATGACTTTGTTTTTCAAAATTCCCAAATAGACCTTCAAATAAGTAGTGAAGAAACTGAAATTACTACCACTAATACAGCTGAATTTGAATGGCCAGAATTTATCATTGTTGCCAACGATATTGAAATTGCAAAAAATACATTTAGCTATTCATTAAATGGTAACCAACATAACACTGAAAGCTTTAACCCCAATGCCTTTAAAATTGAAAAGTTGCAACTGCTAGCTGAAGATTTAAAATACCAACCCGAGAAATTTAATCTGAACGTTTCTAAATTTTCTTTTTCAGAATCTAGTGGCATCGAATTAAATCAATTGGTATTTAATGCAGGTCTGACCAATACCGAAGCATCACTTTCAGATGTCGTTTTTCAAATGAATCAGAGTTCAGTAAAGGCAGATTTTAATGTACAGTTTAGTTCCTTAAAAGGCGCATTGAAAAATCCTAAGAAAAGTACCTTGTCCGCTACTATTTCAGCTCTTAATTTAGAGCTTGACGATGTACTTCAACTACAACCGGAACTAGCCCAAAATCAATATTTAGATTCCTTGTCCGCACAACCTATTACCGGTAATCTAAAAGCCGTAGGTAGTCTTGAAAAAGTGAATGATTTTAATACAGAACTATTATGGGGAAAAGATACTAAACTAACTGCAGAAGGTAGCATCAGCAATCTCACTGCTATAGATTCACTTAGGTACGACTTGAACGGTATTAGCTTTACAAGTACTAAATTCGCAATCAATAAAATAATATCGTCCAAAGAATTAGGGATAGCTATTCCAGAATCTATCCTCGCAGAAGGAAGTTTATCTGGTGGAACCACTTGGGTAAATCCTGATTTACAAATCAAAATACCCGAAGGAAACGCCAATGTAAATGCACTTGTTGATTTTGATGACATCATGAAGTTCAATGGTCAAATTTCTGTTGATAGTCTACAATTAGGAAAGCTATTACAAAACGACCAATTAGGTAAATTATCACTTAAAATTGAAGGTACAGGTGCGGGTTCTCAACTTAATGATTTTGACAGTACTATTGATGGCACTATTACACAATTTCAATATGACGGATACAATTATAATGACATAGAAATTACCGGAAATCTAAAAAATGGTAACGGTACTATAACCGCTAATATAGATGACCCAAACTTGAACATGAAAGTCAATTCAACTATGGCACTTTCTTCTCAAGAAAATGATATTATTTTTACTTCAAATATTATTGGCGCCGATTTACAACAACTAGGTCTCACAAAAAACAATATAAAAATAGCGGCAAATCTTAACGGAAATTATACCGGCACACCATCCAATTTTACAATAAACACAACTATAGAAGACGGTGTTACCATTGCCGACAATGAGCAATATCAAGTAGCTGCTATCGCCCTAAAAGCTCATATTGAAGATTCTATTACAGATGTATCGGTTAAAAGTAATTTCTTAAATGGGCAATTAGCATCAAATGCATCACCAAATCGTATTACTACTGCACTTAAAAAACAAATAGAGCAATACTTCTCTACTGATGACACAACATTTGAAGCTGAGGACGATATTGATGCGAAATTGGCACTTGCCATTATACCTACTCCCGTTTTATCTAAGGTGTTTTTTAATGGAGTTGAAGACTTAGACTCCGTTAATATAGATGCTAGTTTCAATTCTAAAAAGCGAAAGATATCTGCCGAAATAAAAGTACCTCACATTGCATATGCAGGTAGCTCTGTTGACAGTTTAAATGCTTTTGTAAAGGGAGATTCTGTAGACCTTAAATTCTCTGCTGGTTTGGCAGATTTAATCTATGAACCCATCCATCTAAAACAAACTTATTTGGAAGGCAGCCTTAAAAACAAAGAACTGTTACTTGACTTTACATCAAAAAATGACTCTGTACAAGTAATGCATATTTCATCTGGTTTGGCATTTCAAAAAGACACTTTAAAACTTCACATTAGCCCAAATGATTTAATCTTAAATAAAAAACAATGGGAAATACCTGAAGACAACAACATAGTCATAGCGCAATCTTATTCATACTTTGACAACGTAATCTTGAGTAGAAATTCTCAGAAGATGGAAATTTCAAATAAGTTTCCAAAAATGAGTACCGAACATATTGGCATTTTATTCGAGAATTTTCAACTTCAAACATTCCTAAGCTTTTTTAATCCTGATGAAGCTTTAGCAAAAGGTAAGGTCGCCGGTGATTTTGTAATTCTTAATCCGTATGCCGCTTCCGGTTTAGTAGCAGATATTGATATTAAGGATTTTCAGGTCATGGAGAACCCGTTAGGAACATTAACGTTAGATGCGTCTTCTAAATCATTATCTGAATATGATTTTGATTTGGCATTAAAAGATGGTGGAGCCAATCTAACATTGACCGGAGACTATACCGCGAAAGAAAATACAGCAGACTTGAACATGGAGCTCGATATTCAAAAATTAGAAGCTAGTATTATTCAAGGTTTATCAAACAATCAATTAACGGACGGTAAGGGGTATTTAGATGGTAGTCTTCTTGTAAATGGCTCACTTGCCGAACCAAAATATTCTGGCAGAATTAATTTCAATGATTTTAGTTTAACCTTAGCAGCGTACAAATCATCTTTTGCCATTAATGACGAGTATATAGATATTGATCAAGATGAAATTACATTCAACTCCTTTGCTATTAATGATATTAACCAAGGTATGTTAACCGTAGATGGTTCCATAACTACTAAGAGTTTTACAAATCCTGATTTTGATCTCTCGGTTAAAACAGACCAATTCAGGGTATTGGATTCTAAAAAAGGAGATGACGAACTTGTTTATGGTATTGCTAGTATTTTGGCAGATTTAACCGTTAAAGGAAATCTAGAACTACCTGTTATAGATGGAAAATTACGTGTGCGTGATATAACGGATATCACCTATGTAGTGCCGCAAGACCAATTAGATATTCAAGAGCGAGATGGCGTGGTCATTTTTGTAAATAGGGAAAACCCAGACGCCATACTTACACGTAACGATGGCGAAAAATCAGATGCTTTTTTTGCAGGCATGGATATCAATACGATTTTAGAAGTAGCTAATGAAGCAAAGTTTACCGTTGTTCTTGATGAGAAAACAGATGACAAACTACAGGCATCTGGCAATGCAACATTGAATCTTAATATAGACCCCAACCAAGATATACGTTTATCGGGTAGGCTAGAATTAAATTCCGGTTTTTACAGAACAAGCTTATACAATTTAGTTAGTCGCGAGTTTAAACTACAGGAAGGAAGTAGTATTGTTTGGAGCGGAGACCCTTATGATGCTAAAATGGATGTTACCGCTATTTACGAAATTGAAACTTCGGCATCTTCGCTAATGTCATCTATAAGTTATGGTACAGACAGTAGTGTATCTGGCACTTACCAGCAAGCAACAGACTTTTTGGTTTACCTGAATATCGACGGACAGCTAACCCAACCAGAATTATCATTTGCTTTAGATATGCCTGAGAGTGAACAAGGTAATTTTGGTGGTGCAGTTTATAGTCGTGTACAACAACTTAACGAACAAGAGTCTGAGTTGAATAAGCAAGTTTTTTCATTATTGGCATTAAATCGTTTTTACCCAACCACGGGTAGTGATGGCAGTAGCGGCGGTGCTATTTCAATTGCCAAAAACAATGTCAACAAGGTCCTTTCAAATGAACTCTCCTCTATTTCAAACAAACTATTGGGTAATACCGGTTTTGAGCTAGGTTTTGATTTGGATAGCTTTGAAGACTATGAAAGTGGCACTGCTGAAAGTAGAACACAGTTAAATATAAGCGCAAGTAAGAAACTATTTAATGACAGGCTAATAGTTACTGCTGGTAGTGCTGTAGATGTTGAAGGTAGCGCCTATTCTAGTGATACCGAAACCCCTTTAATAGGCAATGTGACGTTAGAATACCTGTTGAGCGAAGAAGGTACGTACCGACTTAAAGGATACAGAAAACAAGAGTATCAAAATATCATTGATGGTCAATTGATAATTACCGGAGTCGCGTTTATCTTTAATCGCGAGTTCAATAAGTTCAGTCAATTATTTAGTCCGATAAAAAAGGAAGATTCAGAGAAAAAATCTTCAAAAAAGAACGATAAGAAAGAAGATACAATTGAAAAATAAAAAATTCACATATCGTACTATACTCTGTTTAGTACTATTGTTTGCCTATTCATGTGGTATAGAAAAATATATACCTGAAGGAGAACAATTGTATACTGGTGCTACTCTTGACATAAATTCTGAAAGTGAACTCCAAGATGGTAAAGAAATAAAGTCAGAATTACTTGATCTTATTGAACCAAACCCTAATACCAAATTTTTAGGAATGAAACCTGCCTTATTTTTTCATTATAAGGCGCAGCGAGAAAAACCAGGATTCTTATATAAATTTCTAAACAAATCTTTTGGAGAAGAACCCGTTTATTTTTCAGATGTAAACCCTGAACGTGTAGAAGAATTGATACTGAACAGATTGGATAATAACGGATTTTTCTACAGTCAGTCTGAATCTGAAACTGTCATAGATGAAAAATTTGCCTCGGTCAATTATTCCGCCAAGTTACCTGCTCCTTACGTATTAGAGAATTACAATCTAGAATCTGACACCTTACCAATGTATAAGGAAATAGAAAAAATACTTCCTGAAACCGCTTTAAAGAAAGGAGACCGTTTTGATTTAGATCTATTAAAAGCGGAAAGAGCACGTTTGAATAATGCTTTAAAACAAAAGGGGTTTTACAATAGTCAAGAAGATCTTTTAATTTTTGAAGCGGACACCAATCAATACAAAAATCGAAAATTTGATTTGTTCTTAAGACTCAAAAAAGATGTTCCTAGTCGTGCTTCTATTCCCTATAAAATAGACTCTATTACCGTTTATCCTAACTACTCAATAGAAGGAGATACGTTGCCATTCACCAAAGAAAACGTCACCCAAGTAGATAGTATAGATTTTATACAGAACGAATTATATTTCAAACCTGAGCTCTTAGAGTCATACTTGCTTTTTAATGAAGGTGACCTATACGATGCGAACACGTCTAAACAAACAAGCAGCAGATTATCTGCATTGGGCAGCTACAAGTACGTAAACATACAATACACCGAATTGGACACTACTGCAACCGACGGTAATGGCGGAACCTTAGCAGCAGATATCTATTTAGCCCCATTAACAAAACGATCCATTAGGGCAGAACTACAGGCGGTTTCTAGATCTAACGGTTACACGGGTCCGGGAATCTTATTGAGCCATACCAACAGAAATGTTTTTAATGGTGGTGAAACTTTTAGTGTTTCGGCAGATTTTTCTTATGAGTTACAATTGTCTAACAGCGATTCTAACCTTAGCAGTATTGCCGGTGGTTTAAGTGCCGATTTGATCATACCAAGATCAATACCATTTTCGCCTAGTAGATTCAAATATGCCGTGCCCAAAACCAAAATATCTCTAGGTATTGATTTTCTGCAGCGTAGCGACCTATTCACCCTAAGTTCTGTAAACAGTAGTTTTGGGTATACCTGGAAAGAAAATCAGTACGTATATCACACCTTAGACCCTATCAGTATTAACTATTCTAGACTATCTAATGTAACCGATGAGTTTCAGGCTATTCTAGATGACAACGAATATTTAAGTCAAAGTTTTGAACAGCGTTTTATAGCTGGCTTACTGTATAGTTTTACGTATGACGAAGTATCTAATCTTAGCAAAGAAAAACCAATTTACTTTTCTACGAATTTTGACTTAGCAGGAAATGCATTGAGTTTGTTTAGCGGAGGCTCAAGTACAATTTTTGGATCTGAATATGCACAATATGCAAAAGTAGATGCCGATTTACGACTCTATTTACGCTGGCAAAAAGAACGTACGTTAGTGTCTCGTTTATATGCAGGCTGGGGTGTACCGTATGGAAATAGCACCACTTTACCTTTCGTTAAACAATTTTACTCTGGCGGTCCATATAGTGTGCGTGCTTTTGATATCAGATCCATAGGTCCTGGTAATTTTTTACCGGACACCGATGATGATACTACCGATTATTACGACCAATCTGGTAATTTAAAACTAGAAGCCAATGTAGAGTATCGTTTTCCACTTTTCTCATATTTAAAAGGTGCGTTTTTTGTGGATGCAGGTAATGTATGGCTAACGGGCGATTATTCTAGTCTAATAGAAGATGAGTCTACCAGTACTTCATCTGTTTCACTTTTTACTGATGGTAAATTTGAAAAAGACTGGTTAAGCGAAGTAGCAGCAGGTGTAGGTTTTGGTGTTCGTTTAGATATACAAAGTTTTGTAATTCGCTTAGATTTGGCTTCCCCACTGCGTATACCCTATTTAGATGAAAACGAACGTTGGAATGTACCTTTCTTTGGTAATGCAGATAATAATATGACCTTAAATTTTGCTATAGGCTATCCATTTTAAGAAACTAATTGCCCCACATACGTTGCCACAGCGCAGCCATTAAACGTTTGGCGTCTCTTTTAAACTTTGGTCTTTCTTCCACAATTAAATCATCACCATTAGGTACTAGTTTATAACTGAATGCAAATTGATTTTCATTTTCGTCTAAACTAATGAGTCCAAATCTTAGGTCATTAAAATACAGCTGTCCGTCATTTTCGGTAATCGTATACCAGCCTTCGGTTATTTTTATAAGTCGCTCTATTTTATCGTTACTAGACCATTTACCCAGTAATTCATGATTTTTAGGATACGATGTAAACGAGATAGGCTGCGTATCAAAGAAAGAATAATCTCCCATTAAATAAGCATCTTCAGTATCTATATTTGCCATCCAAAGTACCGTATTCAATGGTGCAGGGCGGGTATTCATATCATTATAAGAAATACCTTGTTCCTCAAGCGCATTTTCAAATTTCTGAAAAGCAATTCCTTTTAAAAGTAGTGTTAATACTAAATATGATGTACTAACTAGTAGTCCAAGTTTTACATACCTCTTGCGTTTTATAGACGTCCGTTTTTGAAACATGGCTAATATCAAAAAAATGATAAACGGAACAGTATACAATGGATCTATCACAAATACACTTTGAAACGCTAATCTTGTTTTAAATGGCCAAAATAATTGTGTTCCCCAAGTAGTAAATGCATCTAATAACGGATGCGTAAAGAGACCCCAGAACATTAACCAAGACCAATCTTTCCAAGTAGCAGATTCTTTCTTGTTTATTTTCCAGACCAGCCAACCAAAAAGGGGTGCACATACTACTGAAAAGAAAATAGAATGACTAACTCCCCTATGCCATTCGGTAGCAGTAACAGTATCTAGAAAATAACGGGTAATCACATCTAAATCGGGTATTGTACCAGCAATAGCACCGTAAAGCATAGCCTTATTACCCACTTTCTTACCAAGAACCGCCTCGCCGACCGCTGCCCCAAGTACTATTTGTGTTAATGAATCCATATGATGCCGAGCCCCCTAGCCCCCAAAGGGAGAGTTAACAGGTGTTGTTATATTGTTTTAAAAATATTAAAAATCAATCAATTATAAGATTTTGTTCAGCAGAAATCAAACTACCATCAGACCCCATGCCTTCAATATAAAAATTGATATTATTCTGTAAGGTATTTAGTATTTTGAAGGTAGCAATACCATTTTCATCAGTCTTTAATTCTGGAACCCAATGTATAGTACCAAAATTCTCAAATTCATTAGAAAGGTATGAAGTGTATTTAGGGGTATAGAATTTCTTAACAGGCTCAAATCCTTCTTTAAGTTCGTACTTAAAAACATTCTCATCTTTACCATACTGACCATTATAATCCCTTGGCAATCTTCTGGTATAAATACGAATTACACCACCGGCGCCTCTTGCTCCTTCACCTGCGCCTGTTTTATCTATTAAAAAACTTTCCACCTCACTAGTTGGCATTCTATATAAAATATCAAGTGTACTTAATCTTGCACCATTTAAATAAATAACAGGAACAGGCAATGCATTACCTGAAAGAAAAGATTGTACAGTTCTTGCTCTAATAATTAGCCGATCTGTACTACCAAAACTTAACTCTTCTCTAACGTAATAACCCCTAGACGCTATAATGTCGGTTATTAGCGGAAAACTAAATTCTATATCTTCAGTAACCTCTGTCATTTTTCCTTTTAAATATTTAGGAATAAACACGTTACTTTCTACAGTAGATTTGATCTTATCTTCAACAACCGTAACCTCATTTAGACTTATGGTATTATCAGAAGAAATTAAATCTGGCGCATTATCTATTTTAGAACTATTTTCATCTTCAAATTCTACTTTTTCTTTCCAAATAGTATCAATTTCATCGGGGATTGCCCCTAACTTCATATTCAAACCTATATTTGGTTTTGCCAATTTTCCATTATTTACAATTAACGTAAAATCCAAAGTTTCACCTTTTACAGGGAAATTTTTCTGAATCAAAAATCTATTGTCTAAAATGTCTAAATATCTACTACGACCATCAGGAAAACTAACTAAAAGCTTTTCTTCTGATGTAACTCCTTTATTATAAATAGTTCCTTCTAAATCTATTCCCTTTTCAAATTCATAAAACTGACCAGGAGGTCCTTTAAACACATCGGTCCAATCATATCTAGACCAACCTTGGGTCATCAATAAAAGGTCTAGATCATTCTCTTTCTTAGGGGTAACATCCTTAAAATAATATTTTGGATTTTCAATAAATCCTTTTACATAAGGTTTTAAATATAAAGCACTATAAATAGAGTTTTTTTGATTGTAAGAAATTGTATTGCCAGGTAAAACAGAGACACTTAAATTTTGTTGCACATTACCGTTATCGAGAAGTTTGACTTGAATATTTAAAGAATCGCCCTCTGTAGTTATTTTGCTTACCTTCAACTTAGTGTCTAAAAGATCTGCATGATTAAAAACCAATCGTTCTGCAATTGGCTTACCATCTGGATTAAATAACGTCAAGATATTCAACCCTTTATTAAGCACCTCTTTATTTAAAACTTTTGATACAAATAGTTTATTCTTGGGGAAGGTAATGGGTATTCTATTTGCGTGACCATCTTTATGTACCAGCAAAAAAAACTGTTTTTCTTTAATAATTTCCTTTGTCGCCTCGTTTGTAGTTAAACTAATAATGAACCGGTCATCATCAACATTCTTTACACTAAAAGAGATGCCGACTTTAGAAGGTTTTTGAAGCGTAGTGGTTTCCACACTACCATCGTCAAACTCAATTTTAGCAACATACTCAACACCCGCCTTAGGATTAAAATTAAATTTTCCTAAACCAAAAATTGATGTATAGAATCTGGCTACCTGAGTATTATCGCTATCAAATACAGACCCTTCTACAATTCTAACACCATATCCGTTAGCATCAGTAACTTTAACTCCCATAACACCAGGCGCGTCTTCAACGAAGTTACCGCCTTCAGGCAGAAACTGGATATCATAATCTTTAATAGATTTAGCCTTTTCAATCGGTTTTTCATTTAAAATGGTGATTTTCTGAACAAAAGAATCATCTTCTTTAAAATTCTTCATCCAATTTGTACTTGTACGAAGATAATACTCACCACTAGCAAGCATTGAATCTACGACAATACTACCTTTAAAATAACCATCACCTGCTTTAAAATGATAGTTGTTAAATTTCTTTCCGTCAGCATTATACAAGCCTACATGAACCGTTCTAGTCTGACTAAAGGGTTTATTGTTATGCCTATCGTAAACATAACCCTTTAACCATACTTCTTCATTGGCTATGTATGTTGTCTTGTTAGTGTGCAGAAATACAGACTCTCTTGGTAATTCAAAATATTTAAGGAATTTATCCTTGACCAAATTGTTACCAATTTCATTTTGAGCTAAAAGAATATTTGAAAAAAGAAAAAGGAATAAAAGCGAAATTCTATGCATAAAAAAGACGGAAAATGATTACAATATTAAATCTATGAATAAAAAAGATTTATTCTATAATCCCCATCTTCTTTAACAAAAAAGAAGCGTTCATATTTTGACAAATACCGTCTTTAAACGTGTAATCAAAATGCAATTCGTTATCTATGATTTCTGCGTCAAAATAATGGTTCTTAACCGCATCATATTCATTTGCGACTTCGCAAAGACTAAGATCATGCGTAGCAATAATACCAGTAGATTTACTCTTTACTAATCGTTCTACAAACTTTCGCGAACCCAATGCCTTATCAGTACTATTAGTTCCCTTTAAAATTTCATCTAAAACAATGAAATAGCGATCAGTCTGAATTTCATCTACAATGTATCTAAGGCGCTTTAATTCTGAAAAGAAGTAAGACTCATCATCTGTCAATGAATCCGTAGTACGCATACTCGTAATCAGTTTAATTGGAGAATAACTTACAGATTCAGCACAAACTGGCAACCCAACATTAGCCATCATAATCTGTAATGAAACAGTTCGTAAGAATGTACTCTTACCAGCCATATTTGCACCAGTAATAATAAAGAACTGTCCGCCATCAATAGTAATATCATTTAATACACTTTTCGCTGGATCTAACAACGGGTGACCAGCATTTTTAGACTTTAATACCACTCCGTCATTGGTTATCGTAGGATACGTAAAATTTGGATGGTTAAAAGCGAAGTTCCCTAAACTACTATAGGCATCAAAAAACGCGATGGTATTGAACCAAACCTCAACACTTTTACCATGCGCCTCAATCCATTTCTCAATAGCAAGACAATCAGTTAATGAGCGAAGGAAAAATCCGTTTGCAAATATTAAATAAAGTAGATTATTATTACGATCCAGGTTGCTTAAAAGTGATGCGAATTTCTTTAGAACTTTAGAATTATGTTCACCATTGCTTAAAATATTTTCCTTTTGTTTTTTCAATAGATCTGATGTAAAATCAGTCTTTTCTATCATTGCCAATAGTTGATTGTACTGATCAAAAGTAGATTTCATTTTGGTAGCACTCTGTCCTAAATTGGTTACCTTTTTTGTAAATAGACCAACGATGATTATACCTAGAACCAACCATGAAATCAATACAGATTCCGGTAGGTAATCCAAAAAGTATGCAATAAAAATAGCCACTGAAATAATTGAAAATACTAGCGGAATAAATTTCATTGCCTTTGGTACAAAAGACTCGTAATTCTTTAACCATTTGGCAATAGTATGTGTAGAAGTTTCCGTTTTCGTTAATGCCGCCATCGCAGAAAACTCTTGTCGCCAATCAACTTTTTTACCAATTTCAGTAATTGCTTCTTGCTTTTCGGCAATGTCGTTAATCGAATTCTCCTTATAAATATCGGCTAATAAAAGGCTACCCTCGGCAAGTTTTGTCCTATTTGAAATTTGATAAAAAGAACCTTCACCAAACAAGTCTATATCTTGGCTGAAAAAATGAATGTCATCGGCAAATTCTTTTCCGTTAGGTAATTTAGAAAAATCTCTTTTTAGCACTTGTAACTCTACTTGATTGAGATTTCTCAACTCTTCAATTTTAGCTTTTTGAAGTTTTAGATTTGTGTACTTACTTACTAAAAACAAGAACAATGGTATACCAACAAATAAAACGGCAACCACATATTTGGCATTTACCGAAGCGAAATAAAGTGCAGCTATTGTACCTAAAAATATCAGTAATCGTAACGTGCTAAATAAAAATAGTTTCTTATTTAAAGCTTCAATAAGATCCTCAAACTTTTGTACGCGTTGGGTGTAAAATTCTTCTAAATTATTCATGAATATCAACCTATTATAGAAAAGGCAAAGATAACCTTAGAAAGTGGTTTCTATAAATGTAAAGTAGATTTAAAACATTCATTTCATTCTATAAGTTATCTACAGCAGTACCTTCATAAGTGGTATAGTTTATTTTCAACAAATTCACCATACGAAGTTCACTTTTAAGGTCTTCTATAACACCCATTTTCACTCCAATATCTGCTTTAATAGATACTGTTGCAACACTTTTTAAATGCTCTGGCATTGACGACAAGGCTTGCAATGCATAATCTCCGACTTCATCTACGGTAATAAATTTATTATACATTTGAATTCTGGGCTCATCTCCCAAATTTGTATTACTGTCGTTAGTAGGCTTGCCTACATAAATTTCTATAACTCGGTCTTTCTTATCTAACTTCTCGGTCTCAGTTGCCGTCGGCAAGGTGTTCTCAACTAATAAGTTCTGATTTTTCATAACAGTAACTGTCATAAAGAAAAAGAGAAGTATAAAAACGATATCTGGTAATGATGCAGTTGATACAGGCGGCAAGCTTTTACTAGATCTATATTTGTTGAATTTTATCATGGCTTTAGTTATTTAAGGTTTCTAGTTCTAAAATTTTCTGTGGATAAAGTGCTCTTATGATTTCTAATCGTTCTTTTAAAACTTTCTTTTCATCCTCGTTAATTTCTTCATTGTAATAATCGGAATAAATGGTTTTATAAGGAGTATTGAACAATCGTAAGCTCTCTCTATCTCGTAAATCATTATAAGCTGCAATCACTTCATTTTGCACAGTTACATAAACCGGATAACTACTATTACGCTGTGCCTTTAAAGAAATGATGGCTTTATCAGGATTCTCAGAGGAATTTGCTGATCTATCTCCTTTACAATAATCGCAGTATCCCTCTGCTTCTAATGGTAATCCTCCGTTATCAATAAAAGTGATTACTTTCTCCTTAAGATTGTTAGGGTCTAAAATATCTCCTTCTGCCATTATTAAATCAGCGTCATTTATGCTGATTTCAAAAAGGTTTCTCTCTTTGATATCTACAATAGCATTATTATCATCAGGAGGCATAATACGGTTTAGTCCCATATCATTTTCTATAGTAGTGGTAACTAAGAAAAAGATGAGTAATAAAAAAGCGATGTCAGCCATTGACCCGGCATTTACTTCTTGGGGTGATCTGTGGTTTTTCATGAATAGTGGTTTTAAGCACTATTAAGTACTGAAAATTGACCGCTAAAGAAAAGTTAGAATGAGGGAATGGTGGCTTTGAGTGAGGGAATGGGAAAATGCTTTTTTCAAATATTAAAATTTTAAAGAAATACCTGTATTTATAGTGAAGCTATTTCTCAATAGGTCATTTTGATTTGTATCAATTAAAAGGTTTTGTTTTCCGTTCTTGATAAAAGCTTTTTTACGAAAAAGAAAAAAACCATCTTGTTCCTGAAGAATAATTCCTTCTGTATTATTTAGTGGAAAATTATATCCTACGGACAATAAAAAACTTAATCTTCTACTCTTTTCCAGTTTTAAAAATATACTAGGTTTTATTCTCATTCCTCTTTGAGACATTACTGCACTTACGTTTTCGCTATCAAAAGATTTATTTTCAATTTTAAAACCTTCTTTTACAGAATAACCTCCAATTTCATAAGCTAATTCTAGATAGCCTAAACTTACCCGAGGAGATATATAGATTGGCCTTCCGGTAGGATTTAAATTAAAATTTTTAGCAAGTACTAAGTCATGTGAGTTAATGCCAATACTTGAAAATTTACTAACGTTAGAATACCCAATTAAAAAATTAGGTGTAATCGAAAAGAATAGAGAGGAAGTGAAACCAAACGTATTATCTTCTGAAGGCACACCATCTCGTTTAATCTCCAAAGCCTCATTAGCAAAATCTAACGAATATGAATTAATACTTAAAGGTGTCCAGTTGAAACTCATTTCATAGGTGAGTTTACTTAAAATGTTTAACAATTTATTAGATTGAGTTTTTGAATTTTCTTTTTCGGAGTAATCAATGGATTTAAACAAACTCTCGGATACAGCATCAGGGGAAATAATGTTATAGCTATTCCAAAAATCAGGGTTATAATCATTGTTCTCATCTAAAAGAATATCATCAAACTGTAATTTTTCTAAATATAGAATATCAGGCATATTACCATGAACTTCTGTTGTTACATAATTACTAACTAAGTTGAGCAATTTCCCTCTTTTCTTAAAGGCGGTTTCATATTGAGAATTTTTAAATCTCCATATATTATCATCCCCCTGTTCATAAGCTATAGTATAATTTAAAAATTGACGATTGGGTCCAGATAATTCAAAGAAGGCTTTTACTTTAACTTCTGCTTTTATTATCGCAAAAGTGGAATCCATCACATAAACATATCCAGACACTTTATTTTTATTTTCAAAATAAACCTTGTAAATATCTTGATCGTATTGCCGTAAAGTATCTGCTATTTTATACCTATAAGCATTAATATTATTTAAAAAATAATCTCTTCTTGCCACCAAATCAAATCTATGTATATGGTGACTTCCTGCTTTAATTTTTGTAGTAAGGGAATCTAGTTGCTCACTTTCGTATTTACGTAACTCAACTAGTTTGACATCACCAGACTTAATTGCTTTTGTGTATGCTTTTTTATTAGCCTCTATAACTGCTTCTGAAATATAAATTGGATTTTCTTCTTTATTCCAAGTAGTTGTTTCTCTATAAAAACCTTTATGCCTCTCATTTTTAACCGGGTAGTTATCAGGAATAGATGCAATGACGTTTTGTATTAATTCTTTACCAAAATCTTTGGCATATAAAACAACCTCATTTAATTCAGTAATATCTTTATCCAATGAAATTACTTGATAACCTTCTCTTAAAATTACAGTTTTTGTTCTGTAGCCAATTGTAGAAATAACTAAGTTAAAATTTATGCTTTTTGAATCTGAAACTAGTTTAAAAAGCCCAACATCGTTAGATATAGTACCAATGTTTGAATTTAGGATACGAACATGAACAAAAGGTAATGGGTTACCATCTTCGTCAATAATTTTACCAGAAATTATAGATTGAGAAAAAATAAATTGAAAAGAACATAAAAAAATAAGTGCAAAAAAGGTTGACCTATATTCATTAACTATCTTTTCAAAAAAAACTATCATATTAATTTGTTATTCCTTGCTAAATCAAACAAATCACAACGCCTCCAACTCCGCCTTCACTTTCTTAGTCAATTTAGAAACCACCAAATTGTATGAATGATCAATAAGTTCTTTTGTAAGGACTTTGGATATTTTATCTAAGTAAACAGTGTTCCAATGCTTTTTACTCATGTGCCAACCTTCAATAATGCCATCATGCTCTTCACGAAGTGCTATAGCTCTTTCTGGGTCGCATTTTAAATTAACGCGAAGCGGAACATTATCCAAGCCACAAAGGGCGAACATTTTACCCATAACTTTGAATACCAGCGTCGTCTCATCAAAAGGAAAAGATTCTGTTACTCCTTTCTTTAAAATACAATAATCTCGGTATTCTTCAACATTCATGCTATTGAGGTATTAGAACATAAATTAACTTAAGGTCAAATACAATAAACAGTACCTGACCTTAAAATTATGGTACTTTTTAAATACCTGTAGAATCGTAAACGATGACCTTAGACCACAACTTCTCAGATTCGGCAATAAACACCTTGTGCGGTGCCTCATCTTGGTATGCTTGCTGAGATTCAGCAGAATCAAAACTTACGATTAAAGAATACGTAAATGAACCATCTACCACATCTCTACTCGCTTTTGGCGGCTTGCCAATAAATTGTGTTTTAGCATATGCCGAGTTATCTAAAAACTTACGTAAAGAAGTTTCAAAAGCAGTTCGGTCTGCTTGATTATCAGGGTTTTTCAACCAAAAAAATACAGTATGGGAAAAATTAGCGTCGAATTCAGTCATTTTATCATCATTTTGACCAAAAGTTACAGAGGTCATTAGTGTTATTGCAAGGATACAAATTACGTTTTTCATAATTAAATCTTAGTTGTTTATTGTTTTTCTTCGAGTAATTCTATTTGTTTCTGCGAAATTTTAAGTGCGGAATAATCTAATGTCCAACCTATGGTCTCTACAATTTTTTCCATTATCAAAACTGTCTGCAAGGCTTCTTTTCTTGCGTTATCCATTAGTCCGCTTTCAGGAATCTTTTCCTTTATATGTGCTTTGGCTTCCGCATTTAATTTGGTTAAATCATCTGGAGCAAAAAAGTTAAAAAATCCACTTTTAATATCATAAAACTCCAGTTCTGGTTCAATACTTAGCACTTCCGGTTGCGGAAAATTATCAAGAACTATTTTTTTCTTTTTCTCATCGGCATGCATTAAAAGTTTACTTAGATCATAGCCAATATGTGCTTTAGCTTTTATAACTACCAAAGCCTTCTTTTTACTACTCACCAAACTCATGAAATCTTTTACATTTTCATACTGGTAGATTTCTGCAAATTCACCTTCTACAGATATCAATTTGCAAACACTTTTCATCTTCTCTAACAACACGGTAGATTGGTGTGTTGTAATCTCTTTACTTTTCTTGCCTTTAAAAAAATTAAAAAGCCAATACATGCCAATAGCCCCTAAAACCAGACCGAGAATCGTATCAAATATATTATCCATTGTTATTTCCTATTTCGCCTAAATGCGTAAACTTAAACCCTTTATCATATTTGAGTCCGTATCCAAAGATACGGTCCATGGCGGTATGTATAAAAAGAATTGTACCTATTAATTGTATTATGGGTAACATAAAATAAATACCTACAAAGTATAATAGTACGGCGAATCCCCTATGGTGAAAGGTATTATAACACACAGCACCTATTTTGGAACCTAGTAAATAACCCAACATTGAAATATCTGGCGTAAGTATCAAAACTGGCAACCACCACCATTGGTAACCTAACAAGCCGAACATAAAAATACCGAGCACCATTAAGGCGAGTTCCTCTAATTTCAGTAGATTTCTCATAATTATTCTATTTTATAAAGCACTGGTCTGCTTGGGCTAGCGTCATTCTCAAAAGGTGCCACCTGCAAGTTTACAAAGTACGAACCATCAGCAATTGAATCTGGAACGTAAATAAACTCCGTAATGGTAGCGTTTAATCTCACCTCTGAATTGAAGTTCCAAAATGCCTTGTGCGCTAGAAGCTTGCCATCATCTTTTTCCTTGTCTACAGATGGTAGGTCTATCAACAAATGCTCCACTCCCAATTCTCTAATAAAGACCATGGCATCTTCTAATATGTATGGCGGGTTGGTATGGGAATAATGCCTATTTCGTTTTGATGCCAGATTAGGAAGCGTTCTTATCACTAATGCCTTTGGGGTATTATTGCTAAGTGCATTTTCAATTTGATTTTTTGTGATGACCAAATCTCCTTTTTCTTCAGATGGTGTAATCGTAATCACCTCAGCCAAAAAGAAAAACTGTTTTAAATGCTGATTTATAGATTGATGCTCTGCAGAAATATGACCAACACACTCCGTATGCGTACCATGGGAATGCGGATTGAAAGATATATCATAAAAATTAGTACTAGAACCTGCCGCAATACTTCCTGTAAAATTAGTTTCTCTATGGGGCTCTATTGTTGGAGCATCAACATACCAAGCGTTTACGTTATCTTTTTTATTAGTAATAGGTATGGAAATATCTAGGGGTTTAGACAAGTCTATTTGATACTCTTTAGCATTATGGGTTATGGTAGTCTTCATTTTACAATTTGTAAATTTATGTGCAGACGTATGGTTAAGGCTTTTCTTTTAATAGTTAGAAAATTACGAATTTTTAGATTGCTCATAACAAGCTTCTTTCATCTATTTCAAATTCAACATAAACAAATCTGCCGCAATGCCGTCTGCTAGAAACATCCCTTTTTTAGTGGTCTTCAGAATGTCACCATCAACGAAAAGCAAATGCTCTTTTAGAAACTTATCGGCTTGCATTAGGATGTACTCTTTGTATTTAGGTCCGAATTCAGTTGATATTCTAGTAAGAGAAACCCCCCAGATAGTCCGCAAGCCTGTCATAACATACTCGTTGTATTTATCGGTCGAAGAAAGTACTTCCTCCTCCATAGGTAATATATTCTGCTCTATGGATTTTATATACTTTGGGTTGTTATTGATGTTCCATCCTCTACGCACACCATCAAAAGAATGTGCAGACGGACCAATACCTATATATTTTTTCTGCTGCCAGTAGGCAGAGTTATTCTTAGAGTAATATCCTGGTTTCCCAAAATTGGAAATCTCGTAACAATCGAATCCTTCCGCAAGCAAAGTATCATTCAGCAGGTTAAAATGCTCTTGTGTCTCTTCGTCAGATGTAGGCGTAATCAACCCATCCTCCACAAACTTCGCAAGTGCCGTTTTAGGCTCTACCGTAAGAGCATAACTAGAGATATGCGTAATACTATAACTAAGTGCTTTATCTATATTCTGTTTCCAGCGTTCTAAAGTCATATTCGGCATTCCATAAATAAGATCAATCGAAATATTATCAAAATGCTGACTTGCCAATTGTAAACACTTTTCAGCTTCCAAAGCATTATGTGCCCTGTTCATCAATTTTAAATCTTCCTCAAAAAACGATTGAATGCCTATACTTAAACGATTTATAGGACTGACTGCCAGTTGTAGTATTTTCTCTTCGGATAAATCATCAGGATTCGCCTCTAAGGTAATCTCCGGATTGTCTACAACATTATAATGTTCACGAACCGCTTCTATCAACTGCTCAATTTCCTTAGTTTCTAAAACAGAAGGCGTACCACCGCCAAAATAGATGGTTGCAACCTGTTCTTCAGAAAACTCGTTCTTACGCAGCTCCAGTTCTTTACACAATGCTTTCACCATCGCTTCTTTCTTTCCCATAGTGGTAGAAAAATGGAAATCACAATAGTGACACGCTTGTTTACAAAATGGAATGTGGATGTAGATTCCGGACATAGTTTCAGTTTTCAGTGGGCAGTACCAGTATTCAGTAGGCAGCACCAGTTATCAGTGGGCAGTACCAGTATTCAGTAGGCAGCACCAGTTATCAGTGGGCAGCACCAGTTATCAGTGGGCAGTACCAGTTTTCAGTTTTCAATTTACAGTTCTTAGTTTGAACCAAATTTACTTGGGTTATTAATCATATAGTTTAAAAGCTTACCAACTTCTTCACTATCTTTTATAAAATCATTAAATGTTATTTGGTCAATATATTCACATTGTAATGCAAACTCTAGCCAAGTCTGAGTTTCTGAATTTTCAGCATCGCTATCAGTCAACTTACTTATAAAGTGCTTAGGATAACTTCTTTTACGATAGGCTTCTGCAATATTAGCGCTCACACTTCTAGACGAACGTCTAATTTGGTCAGTCAAAGAATATTTCTCTTCTTTAGGAAAGGATTTTGAAGTATGAAATATCTTCATTGCAAGTGCAAAAGACTTTTTGTAAGCCAACAAATCTTGAAACTGCATATATTATTTTTACTGGTTACTGCTACTAATAACTGTTACTGAATACTGGTACTGCCCACTGAAAACTATTTTTTAACTCGTTTCTCATTCTGCTTAACAAAAGCGCCCCAGCCAGAATAGCTTTTACCGACCACATCAACTCTCCCTTGATTATAAAAATGACAAACGGCAGCAGCAAGTCCGTCAGTGCTATCTAGGTTTTTTGGAAGTGTTTTTAGTCCCAATACGCTTTGTAACATTCTAGCGACTTGCTCTTTACTAGCATTACCATTTCCGGTAACCGCCATTTTAATTTTTTTGGGCAAGTATTCGGTAATCGGTATTTGACGTGATAGTCCCGCTGCCATGGCAACCCCTTGTGCACGACCCAACTTTAGCATCGATTGTACGTTCTTACCAAAGAAAGGAGCTTCTATTGCAATCTCATCTGGGTGATAGGTATCTATCAATTCGATAGTACGCTCAAAAATGAGTTTTAATTTGGTGTATGGGTCGTTATATTTTTGAAGAAGCAATTCGTTCATTTGAATAAACTCCATTTTTTTACCTACCACTTTTATGAGTCCGAAACCCATAATAGTCGTACCTGGGTCAATACCCAAAATTATTTTCTCGTTCGCCAAAATGCTTAGTTTGTGTTTAATTGAACCGGAATTCGATATTTGGTATTCACCGGAATTCCTCTTTTTAAAGCGGGTGCAAGTTTAGGAAGATTCTTTAAGCTTTGCGTAATAACGCCATCAAATTCTGGCATTTGGTTTAATACTAGTTCATTTTTATAAATATTATTAACTCGTATTTTACCTAAGGTATCAATTACAAAAATAACTTCAACGGTTTCACTTTCCTTATCGGTCAAAGTGAATTCAAAATCATTCAAGGTTTCTTGAAAATGGGAGATTAAGGTTTCTTCAAAGCAAATCTTTTGCTGTTCTTTGGTAACCGCTTCATCGCAAGTATAGAAAAACGGATAAGAATCTACACTGTTCCAATCTATATGGCGCAACTCCTCATCTATAAGCTCTTGCGTTCTTTTTTGTTTGGACTCAAAGAACGAACAAGAACTTATTAAAATTAACACAAGAAAATAGATAACTCGTTTCATTTCACCTGTTCTACTGGTGAAATTACGATTTTTTTGAGGAGTTTAATCTTTGGTAAAATGGATTTCTTCCTTTAATTCAGAAATACGTTTTTTAGTGGTTTCATAATAATACGGATGCTCATTCGGGTAATCATTTAAAAAATTCTCATAATAGCCTAATTTCTTCTTCAAGTCAGTACCAAACTGATCGTACGTTGTGGCTATATTATAATATATACGTGCATCAAATGTATCTTCTTGATGAGCCATTTTGAAGAATTTGAATGCTTTTTTAAAATCTTTTTGTTCACGGGCTATATATGCCAATTGACTATAACCGTTCGCAAAAATGGGTTTTTGAACTGCCATGGCTTTCTCAATGAAAATTTTTGCGCTGTCTAATTTATTTTCTTTCTGATAAACGCTGGCTAACTCAAAATACGTCTGTGAATTGGTATCATCTCTCTTCAATAAAATGGCATAAGCTTCTTTAGCCTTTTTAAACTCCCAATTTCGCCTGTAGGAAATGCCTAGTTTTTCATAGACGTAATCTTTATCTTCTCCTAATTCTAAAAGCCGTTCGAATAAAGGAATTGCTTTCTCGAATTGAGAATCATTAAATAGTACCAATGCATGTAAATTAATGAGAGAGACATCATTCTCATAATAATCCAAACCCTGTAAAATGTACTTTAAAGCATTATCGCGCTCTTGCTTAATAGTATAATGTTTTGCAAGCTGAAACAGACTTCTAAGATGCGTACTATCTAAATCAATTGCTTTTTTATATTGTTTTAAACTTGCGTCTGTAGCATCTAAATGACGATTGACTTCCCCCAAATAAAATTGAAATTCCGGATTAGTTGTATTGAGATTGGACAAATTTGTAAACACAGATTTTGCGCCTTCAAACCTATTTACTTTCAGCAATAATTTTCCAAGTTCAAATTGTGCGAGTTGATTTTCAACATCTTCCTCAACCACATATTGATACTGTGTAATAGCTTTCTCATAATTGCCAACGGCATTGTAACTTCTTGCTATCTGAAGCGCAGCAGAAAGTCCGCCAACTTTGGAATATTCATTAATCGCCTTTGAATAATTCCCTAAAATATATAAGCTATCAGCAATAGCTAAAGCCGGGGTTTGAGCCTCGACTTTAATCTGTAATAATAGCAGTGTAAATATAAAAAGATGCTTCACTTATTACTTTTTAATTTTAATTTCAACAACTCCATTTTTACCTTCTTCACCATATTTTTCTATGGCTTTTTCATCTTTTAAAATAAAAATACTTTCTATAGTATTTGGATCAATAGCTTCCATTTCTAGTTTAGTGATTTTTCTATCATTAACATAGTACAAAGGCTCCATTTCCATATCATCTGAAATTTCAGAAACCATATTCGCAGTATCATCCTCTTGTAATTGAAATTGAACCGGAATCGAAAAAGGTACGTTCACAGCCTTACCCGATTGCTTTCCAGGTGTCATTTCTGGTAACCTCGTAATAATGCGTTCTACCTCATCTTCTAACAACTTATCTGGACCACGCATTTTAATATTTTCAATAGTGCCTTCTGAAGAAATGATGAACATAGTATTTACTCGCCCCTCTATATTCGCATCTCTAGCTGCTTTTGGATAATTAAAATATTTACCAATATGTTGCTGCATTTTTTCATTAAAACAAGCGCGTTTATCAGCTGCGTCTTCACAACCTGGGAAAATTGGAACCTCGTCAACTACGGCAAAAGGTATATACCCTTCATTTAAGTATCGTTCTTCTTCAACATCAGAATCATCACCGTCATCCAACTTAAACTGAATAGGAATAGAAAAAGGTACGTTCACAGCCTTACCCGATTGCTTTCCTGGAGTCATCTTTGGTAACCTCGTAATAATGCGTTCTACCTCATCTTCCAATAACTTATCTGGACCGCGCATTTTAATATTTTCAATTGTTCCCTCAGAGGAAATAATGAACATCGTACTTACTCGCCCCTCTATATTCGCATCTCTAGCTGCTTTTGGATAATTAAAATGTCTCCCAATATGTTGCTGCATTTTTTCATTAAAACAAGCGCGTTTATCAGCTGCGTCTTCACATCCAGGAAAAATCGGAACTTCCTCTACTATTGCAAAAGCAACATTGACATTATCCATATCTTCAAATTCTTCTTCGCTTACAATCTCAACACTTCGAGACTCAATACTACCCCTTAAATCTTTGATATCGGTCTTTATTAAAAAAACATTTGTGTCATCAGAAAGAATAATATTCGTTAAATAATCAGGTTCATTTTCTAAACTAACTAACAATTCATTGAATTTTTGTAATTCATTTGAACTAAGCTTCGATGTATTATTTACTTTATATTTTAGAAAATCTGATGGATATGCCCCTAAACTGTTATCATAAAAAGTAATATCCTTTCCGAATGCTTTAACCGATGATTTTAGGTCATTATCTATTAATTTATAAGCTTTTCTTTGACCTATAAAACTATTATATCCATCAGCAGAAGGTGACTGTAACGTTGCTAACTCAATGTTTTCACCCGGGTTTTCTTTAATATAACCTTTAAATACCTTCTCCATGACTTCATTTTGTAAGACTTTATATAGAAAAAATTCATGTTTGGTAATTTCTTGATTTATATCTTTATATTTTTCCGCTAAACCAGAATTATATAAATAATTCATATCCAAATTATCCTCTTTAATTTTAGTCTTTACTTCTGAAATTAAAAGCTCATCATTTTCATTGATTACTTGACTATCAGTTGTGGTCTTATTCATTTTACAACTTGTATACAACAACATTCCAAATATCATTGGCACAAGGAGCAAATACTTCAACTGCCAGATTTTTTTCGATTTTGATTTTTGTAACATGACTATTCGTTTTTTGATTAATGATTTTGTAAAAAATTGATTAATAAATGATATATGTTCGGTTTGAAAAACCTGAGCTAACAACTGCTCATAATGATCTGATTTATGCTCTTTTGATACTTGAGCATCGGCAATAAATTCATGTAATTCTGAAATGCGATTTTGATACACGTATACTAGCGGATTAAACCAACCTATAATTCGCATCAGTTCAAAGAACAACAAGTCGTACGTATGCCTTTGTTTTATATGCACCAATTCATGGGCGATTATGGTATCATGTTTCATGCGTAATACACGGTCACCAATAAAAATGGACTTAAAGAATGAGAAAGCTATGCTACTATTGGCAATAACAATTTGCGTAAAAAACGGATACTGAACTTTCTCTCCACTCTTTCTCAACAGATATAATTGTCTAATTTTTAGTATAAAAAACAACGATGCCAAAAGCATTCCGCCATAAAAAACACCTTCTTGCCAAGTAAGATTCCAGCTGGCTGATTCCTGAACTTGAACCACAACCGCTTCATTTTGTAATTCCCATAAATATTCTGGGTATTGGGCAAATGTCTGCGGTACTTGCTGCTTAAAAGCTTCAATTTTCACCCAAGGTAATATCAAAGACAAAACAAAGGTTCCGATTAAATACAGCCTATTCCATTGAAAAAATGTCTCTTTCTTTAGAAAAAAGTCATAAATAACCAAGAAAAGAAGCTGAAAGGCGATGCACTCCAAAATGTATTGTATCATGGTTTCTCCTTTTTAATTTCATTCAATACCGACTCTAATTCAGAAAGGCTCATATCATTTTTCTTCATGAAAAACGACACCATACTTTTAAATGAACCTTGAAAATAGCCGTCTACCAATTTGTTGATGGACTGATTACTGTAATCTGATTTCTTCACCAAAGGGAAATACAAATATCCTTTACCTACTTGTTCATGATCAACAAAACCCTTGCTTTCTAAAATTCTAACAATTGTAGAAACGGTATTATATGCCGGTTTTGGTTCAGGTAATTTTTCAATGATCGATGCTACGTTACATTTCTGTAATTCCCATAACACAATCATTACTTCTTCCTCTGCTTTTGTCAACTGCTTCATTCAACTAATCTTTTAGTTCTATGCTCAAATATAACTAAATATTTAGTTTAAACTAATTTTATAGTTGAAAAAATTACTTTTGATAGGTGTTCATGTAACAAATGCAACCTATATTAGTCTTATAAGCAACACTTACTATTTACAATGGATATATTTTTATTAGTACTAGGATTTCTTTTAATGCTTGTAGGCATTTTAGGAAGCTTTTTACCCGTTTTACCAGGACCACCAATCAGTTGGGTGGGTTTGCTGCTACTTTACTCTACAAGCGCAATTACCATGAATTGGACGTTTTTAGGTATTACACTAGCTATAGCCTTAGTCGTTTTCGGATTAGATTACGTAATACCAGCAATAGGAACAAAGAAGTTTGGAGGTACGAAAGCGGGAGTTATAGGAACCACGGTAGGATTATTGGTTGCTTTAATATTCCCAGTTCTAGGACCCTTCGGAATTATTATATGGCCTTTTGTTGGTGCTTTAGTAGGAGAACTACTGAATAAAGCGGACAAAAAAACCGCTACTAAAGCGGCTTTTGGATCTTTTTTAGGATTTTTAACGGGTACTTTTTTGAAATTTATGGTCGCCATTGTTTATTTAGGACTCTTCGTTTCAAAAGCTTGGGAGCATAGTAACACCCTATTTCCATTTTTTAATTAAAGGAGATATTACTCCGTTATCCATTCTGTTTTACTTTCAATAGGCTCGCGTTTACCATCGGTCAATTCGCCATCGAAATTACCCATGTAGAAAAATCCTAGGCATTTTTCACCTTCGGCTAAACTTAAAAACTCACCCATGTGTTTTATGAGTCCCGGTGAAGACCAATAGGATCCAATGCCCATTTCTGTACATTGCAACCACATGTTCTGTACTGCCATAGCAACCGCCGCCACTTCTTCCCATTCAGGTACTGATTCATTTATATCTCTTTGCATACAAATTGCTACAATAGCTCCGGCCATTTTAGGGTTTTCCTGCAACTTTTTAATCTTCATTGCTTTTGGCTTAGGATCAAGCTCCTCATACTTCTTTGCCAAAAACGCACCAAGTCTGGCCTGTACCTCACCTTGAATTACTTTAAATCGCCATGGTTCTGTACACCTATGGTTTGGAGCCCAGTTTGCCGCTTCTAAGACCTTTTCTATATCTGCCTTCGCTATTGGTGTATCATTATACTGTACCGGAAATACCGATCGTCTCTTCTTTATTATATCAAATATCATATTTTCGTTTATTCGCGGTGCGCATTACGCTAAGCGCAGCACGCCTAATTTCTCTTTTCTATTCTCTATTTTCTATTTTCTCCCTTTTGTAACCAAAGTAAAATTAAGATTTGAAAACCTCATTCTATGTTACATAAGTATTAAAACTTATCTTTTAAAAGTAACTCCATACAATTCTTAAGAACAGGGTTGGTATGTTCCTTTTTCCAAATAACCGATAGTTCTGCTCGTTGGGGAATATCATTTAACTCCACAAATTTCACCCTCATTTGAAATCCGTTTTGCAAAGAAGTAGGTACAATGGCAATACCCATGTGATTTTCTACCAGCTTAAAAATAGTATGCGCATGAACCGATTTGTGAGAAACTTTAGGTGCAAAACCAGCATCTTTACAAATACTCATGATAGTGTCATAATACAACGGACTATAAGCCTGACTAAACAGAATGAAATCTTCATTGGCAAATCGTTGCATTCCATCAAATTCCCTAGTAAGCATGGGGTATCTTTCTGGCAACACTAGCGAAAAAGTGTCCGTAAATACTGTTTTCATTTCCAAGGTACTTGGTACCCTTGAAACCCGCACAAAACCTATATCCAATTTATCTTTTAAAACAGCATCTACTTGGGAAACATTAGAGAGTTCTTCTAAAGATGTTTTCACTTTTGGGTAGTTTTCCTTTAATCCAAGTAATAATTCGGGTATTATCTGTTGCATCGCAGAACCTAAAAAACCAATACGCAGTTCGCCACTATTACCATCGCCAACCAACTTCAATTGACGTTCTACTTTTTCTAGATGGTTGAAAATATATTCAACCTCCTTTTTTAAGTAGTGACCAGCGGGTGTTAATGCCACTTTTTTCTTATTTCTTTCGAATAATTGGGTCTCTAATATCTCTTCCATCTGCTTCACCTGCCTACTAAGTCCCGGTTGCGAAATGAATAATTTTTCTGCAGCCTTTCTAAAGTGTAATTCTTGCGCTACAGCTAGGAAATAGGTCAGGTGACGCAATTCTATCTGATTACTCATAGTTATTAATTAATGATAAAAATGATATTACCAAGTATCAAAAATAGTCATTAATTTTAATTAGAACATTCAAGACAGATAGCTATGAGCAAACAGACATTTAAATTGGGCGAAGATTGGCTAACAGCCGGTAAAGCAATGCAAATTGTTCATGGTAAAATTAGCCCCATACTGTCTAAACCTACAGAAGATAAAATAACTAAAAGCTGGAAAATTGTACAGAACATTGTAGATAAAGGTCATCCTGTTTATGGCATTAATACAGGTTTTGGACCATTATGTACCACCAAAATATCAAAGTCAGAAACTAATATTTTACAGAGCAATATACTTCAGAGTCACAGTGTAGGTGTTGGTGACTCTATAGCAAAAGACATTGCAAAATTAATGCTGATTCTTAAAGCACAATCGTTGGCAAAAGGATATTCTGGGATAGCATTACAAACACTGAAACGTATTATTTGGCATATAGAAAATGATGCCATTCCTATAGTGCCATCGCAAGGTTCTGTTGGTGCATCAGGAGATTTAGCGCCATTATCCCACCTATTCTTACCACTTATTGGTTTAGGTAAGGTAGAATACAAAGATGAAACCATTACGACCGAAGCCCTTTTCAAAAAAACAGGACTGGAGGCAATTGAATTGGGACCAAAAGAAGGACTGGCATTGATAAATGGCACACAATTTATAGCGGCACATGCCGTAAAAGTAGTAGCCCAATTACATTCTATTTTAGCTCAGGCAGATGTTATTGGCGCCATGATGATAGAAGGTTTACAGGGTTCTGTAAAACCATTCTATAACGAGCTTCATGCACTGCGTCCATTTAAAGGGAATGTGCATGTGGCCAAACGAGTAAAGAAATTATTAAAAGGTTCAGAAATCATGGAAGCCCATGTAGATTGTGAGAAAGTCCAAGACCCCTACTCCATCCGCTGTATTCCACAGGTGCATGGTGCTTCAAGAACAGCATGGTTACATTTAAAAGAATTATTGGAAGTAGAGTTGAATTCGGTCACCGACAATCCTGTAATTATAGATGAAGAATTGACTATAAGTGGTGGTAATTTTCACGGTCAGCCATTAGCAATGGCCTTGGATTATGCCTGTTTAGCTGCATCGGAAATCGGTAATATTTCAGACAGACGTATTTATCTTTCCTTAGAAGGTAATAGTCCCGGTGTACCCAAATTGCTCATGAACGACACCGGCATCAATTCTGGTTACATGATTTTACAATACACTACCGCAGCATTGGCAAGTGAAAATAAGGGACTTTGCTTTCCATCAAGCGCAGATAGTATTCCTACTTCATTAGGTCAAGAAGACCATGTGAGCATGGGCTCTATTGGTGGTAGAAAGGCTTTGCATGTTATTGGTAATGTTGAAAAGATATTGGCAATTGAATTACTGACCGCTGCTCAAGCTTTTGAATTTAGAAAGCCTTTGAAATCGGGCATTTATTTAGACGAGGTACATAATGCGGTTCGCGAGCAAGTAGCTTTTGCAAGTAAAGACCGCGTATTTGCAGACGATATTGAAAAAGGTATTGCTATGATAAAAGATCAGACCATACTTAAAGTTATAGACCGTGTACAAGCAGAACATAACATATCTTTAAAGACAAAACACTCAGAAGAGTTCGAAAACTACTAATCTAATGACAAAAAGAACACTTATAGGTCCGTTTAAACAAATCATTCCTATGACCGGCATGGCATTAAAAGGTGCAATTGCCGACCATGAGCTTGAAGTGATCGCTGATGGCGGAATTGTGATAGAAAATAACCTAATACTTGCCACAGGGAATTTTGAAGACTTAAAATCGAAATATCCAGCAGCGGACATCCAATTATTAAAAGGAAATCATGTTTGTCTCCCTGGCTTTGTAGATGCCCATACCCATATCTGTTTTGGTGGCTCGCGTGCAAAAGATTACGCCATGCGAAATGCAGGTAAAACATACTTAGAAATTGCAAAAGCCGGTGGTGGTATTTGGGACACCGTTACCGAAACCCGAAAGGCGAGTACTGAAGAATTGACCAAAAACACCATAAAAAGAGCCAATCGCCATTTAAAAAACGGCACCACAACACTAGAGGTTAAAAGTGGCTACGGATTAACAATAGATGACGAATTGAAAATGCTTCGCGCAATTAGAGAAGCTAATGAAAAGGCATTACCAGAATTGATAGGTACATGCCTTGCAGCGCATATGTTACCCAAAGATTTTAATGGCTCAGAGAAGGAATATTTAAAAATGATTTCTGAGGAGCTTTTCCCTGTTCTTAAAGAGGAAAATCTAACCCATAGAATGGATGCTTTTATAGAACAAAGCGCTTTTTCTGCTGATGATATTCAAGCGTATTTCTCGAAAGCGGACGACCTGGATTTTGACATTACCGTACATGCGGACCAGTTCTCAACAAGCGGAAGCAAAGTTGCCGTGAACCATAAAGCCATTAGCGCAGACCATCTTGAAGCTAGTACAGATACAGAAATAGCACTTTTAGCAAACAGCGATACCATTGCCGTAGCACTTCCGGGAGCTTCCATAGGATTAGGATGTAATTTTACTCCCGCACGTAGACTGTTAGATGCGGGAGCAGCACTTGCCATCGCCAGTGATCATAATCCAGGATCCGCACCAATGGGCGATTTACTGACCCAAGCCAGTATTATGGGAACATTTCAAAAATTAACGAATGCCGAGGTCTTGGCAGGAATCACCTTTAGAGCTGCAGCAGCATTGAAACTAGAAGACAGAGGAAAATTGGAAGCGGGACTACTAGCGGATTTAGCCGTTTTTCATTCAGATAATTATCAAGATATTCTGTACAATCAAGGAAATCTAAAACCGTGTATGATTTGGAAAAATGGTGAGTTGGTTTTTGATAGACATAAATAGTTGTTGGTTGTTGGTTGTTAGAAAATAAACCTCTAACCAAAACCAGATAAATATATTTAAAAATTAATGATGGATTTTAAAGCTCAAATACAGATGGGGATACCTACTGAATTACCTCCAAAAAAGGAGCGTTCTTCAGCGGTTAGTCATGCGCCAAATAGAAGGCAGATACTTTCTAAAGAAGAGAAGCAATTGGCAATTAGAAATGCACTGCGTTATTTCAAGGCGGACTGGCATGCGCTATTGGCTCCTGAATTTGCTGAAGAGTTACAGACATATGGTAGAATTTACATGTATCGCTTTCAACCATCTTATGATATGCATGCCCGTGCTATTTCAGCATATCCGGCACAGACTAGTCACGCTGCAGCCATCATGCTCATGATTCAAAATAATTTGGACCCGGCAGTAGCACAGCATCCGCAAGAACTCATAACCTATGGAGGTAACGGTGCTGTATTCCAGAATTGGGCTCAGTATTTATTAACTATGCAATACTTGTCAGAAATGACCAATGAGCAGACTTTACATATTTATTCCGGTCACCCAATGGGATTATTCCCATCATCCAAAGAAGCACCAAGAGTTGTGGTCACAAACGGAATGATGATTCCGAATTACTCCAAACAAGATGATTGGGAAAAATACAATGCACTAGGTGTCACTCAATATGGTCAAATGACAGCGGGTTCGTATATGTATATAGGTCCGCAAGGTATTGTTCACGGTACAGCGATCACCGTTATGAATGCTTTTAGAAAGGTGTTGAAGTCGGATGAAAATCCCAATGGAAAAATATTCTTAACTGCAGGATTAGGCGGAATGAGCGGTGCACAACCAAAAGCTGGTAACATAGCCGGATGCATTACTATTTGCGCAGAAGTGAATCCCCTTGCCGCAAAAAAGAGGTATGAGCAAGGCTGGGTAGATGAGGTTATCGATGATATTGTTATTTTAATTGCTAGAACAAAGGAAGCTAAATCTAAGAATGAAGTCGTTTCTCTGGCGTTTATTGGAAATGTAGTTACAGTTTGGGAAGAATTTTACAAGGAAAATCTGTTTATTCACCTTGGTTCAGACCAAACTTCTTTGCATAATCCGTGGGCAGGTGGTTATTATCCTGTAGGGTTAACTTTTCAAGAATCTAATGAGATGATGAATCAAGATCCTGACGCATTTAAAATAAAAGTGCAGGATTCGCTACGCCGACATGCAGATGCCATCAATCAGCATACGGCAAGAGGCACCTATTTCTTTGATTATGGCAACGCCTTTTTATTGGAAGCCTCAAGAGCTGGGGCAGATGTAATGGCAGCAAACGAAATAGACTTTAAGTATCCGTCGTATGTGCAAGACATTTTAGGTCCCATGTGTTTCGACTATGGTTTCGGACCATTTCGCTGGGTATGCTCTTCTGGAAAAATAAAAGATCTACAAAAAACCGATGCCATTGCACTACGTGTACTAAAGGAAATTAAAAAGGATGCTCCTGCAGAAATTCAACAGCAACTATCAGACAATATTAAATGGATAGCCGAAGCTGAGCAAAACAAGCTAGTTGTTGGTTCTAAAGCACGAATCTTATATGCAGATGCTGAAGGAAGGGCAAAAATAGCCTTGGCTTTTAACGAAGCAATTGAAAATGGAGAATTAAGTGCTCCTGTAATTTTAGGTCGGGACCACCATGATGTTAGTGGTACAGATTCACCGTACAGAGAAACAAGCAATATTTACGACGGTAGTAAATTTACAGCAGACATGGCAATACATAATGTTATTGGAGATAGTTTTAGAGGAGCAACTTGGGTATCTATACACAATGGCGGCGGCGTTGGTTGGGGAGAAGTCACCAATGGTGGTTTCGGTATGGTGTTAGATGGATCTAAAGATGCCGCACGTAAATTGAAAAACATGCTATTCTACGATGTAAACAACGGAATAGCTAGACGTAGCTGGGCAAGAAACAAAGAGGCTATGTTTGCTCTGAAACGAGAAATGGAACGAACAAAAACTCTAAAAATAACCTTCCCTACCTTGGTGGCAGACAAGCTTCTAGAAGATTTATTTTAAAGATTAAGGCAACATTAAACTAAATCTTCACATTTAACATAGTAAAAAGTAAGATTAGTATTACTTTTTCGTTTAGCTAAAACACTTTTTAGAATTTTAATTCCCTCAGATTATCAGGAAGTTCAAGATTCATGATTCCAAAAAAAGAATGATATGTCTACTTATAAGTTAGCGAATACCGATAATTGGTTTGGACGAAGCTCTGAACAACAACTTTATCTGCACGAAAAAGTATCATTTTCTAACCTAAACGAATCTTACTCAGCTACCACTAATAAGACTATTGCATTATTAGGCTATAATAGCGATGAAGGAGTTAGACGCAACCTGGGAAGAGTTGGTTCAGCCTTGGGTCCTGATGCTATTCGAAAGCAATTAGGTAAAATGCCTAATCATTTAGAAAAAGATACACAGCTAATAGATTTTGGAAATTTAGAATGTAAACATCAAAACTTAGAAGAACTACAGAAAGAATGTGCCAATGCAGTAAGCTTTTTAATAAAAAATAGAACAACCCCAATACTTATTGGAGGTAGTCATGATTTATCTTATGCTCATTATAATGGGTTACTACAACATATAAAACCCGAAGAAAAAATAGGAATTATAAATTTTGATGCTCATTTTGATTTAAGGTCAAATACAAATGGCAATAATTCTGGCACCCCATTTTACCAAATTGCCTTAGACCATAATAAAAATGGTCAGTCTATCAAATACATGCCTTTAGGCATACGTAAAGATGCCAATACCAAAGATTTATTTGAATTCGCAGAGTTGCACCAAGTCAACTACCTCTTTCAGGAGTACTTTAACATGAACTACCTTGAACATGTACAATTAAGGATTATTCAATTTCTTGAGGATGTGGATTATGTATACACTACAATAGACTTAGATGGGTTTTCTTCAGCTTTTGCACCAGGTGTAAGCGCACCTTCACCCATGGGTTTTTCTCCAGACATTGTAATTGAAAGTTTAAAACTTATTATAGAGTCCGGGAAATTAGTGGGTTTAGATGTGGTAGAATTAAACCCTAAGTATGACATTGACGATCAAACGGCAAAATTAGCCGCCTCATTATTGCATTACGTGATACATAAACTATAGGGTTAAAACAAAAAAAGCCTCCCTTAATGGAAAGCCTTTCATTGGGTTCTATCGATTAAATTCGATAAACACAATTGCCTCAAATTGCTTTGAGACACAACACAACGCCGTAAAGGTAATAAGAGTTTTTTAATTAAAAAACGGTCTGTTCATTTCTTGTAATAACTATACTACTTTTAAATATTATTGCCCCTCATCAGCTTTGAACAATTTATAGATATATTGCTTCTCTTTTAAAGTGAATTGCTTCTCTTCAAACCAATCATGAATCCGTATTTTTTCATTTTCTATCTGGGCATTTCTAATTGCTTTTAAAGAAACAATATGCCAATGCGAGCCCTTATTCCTATTAACAGAATAGCCAACATCTTCCATAATATAGGACTGTTTAGGTCTGTTAATAAGTCTTACCCCATTCTTTAAAACCGCTAAGGTTTCGGTAAGTCGTACTACTTCAGAAAAAGAATAACGTGCAAAATCGCTGAATCCGTTCTGTTCAACATTATATAATTTGTCTCCAATTTTAAGGGTATCCATAGCTCAAAAAAAGCTACAAATTTAAAAGGACAAGTCAGTTAATGAAATTAAAATTGGGTATAGTTATTCACAAAAAAAATGGATAAAAAATCTTGGAAATTACATATTATGCCATTCCCTTCATGGTCAACAAAGTAGTTGCCCAAACTATCAAAGAAGATAAAAATATACCTATCGTATTCGCCAAAAAGGCTTTCTTTCTTTCAATTTTAAATAGGTAGCTAGCAATACTACCGGCATAAACACCAGTACCTGGCACAGGCAACATTACGAAAAATATAAGTCCAAAAAAACCATACTTCTTAATTTGATCACCAGATCCAGTTTTTGCCCTTCTTGCTACAAATAATGCATTTTTTTTATAGAAATGCCATCTCAATAGATACCTATTCACTGTATTTAAAAAAAACATCATGATAGGAAATACCATCACATTTGCTAAAAAACAAACTACGAATACCACGTAAATGTTAGCCCCTTGTAGCAGACCATAGGGTATACCTACCTTAGCCTCTCCTAATGGCGAGATGCTCCAAAGTGCTGCTATAAGTATATCTTTCAACAATTGTCTTTTTTAAGGGACTGCAAAATTACGGTGTTCTTGAAAAAAATAATGCCATTTATTTCATAAATGTTGTCAATTGGTCAATTATACAGGTGAATGACCGTAAAACACCTAGCGTTGGGCTTAAGGAAATGAAAAATCCAAGATTAGGATATGACACCATAGACCTTAGACCATAATTAATCGGTATTTTTAATAGCTTACAACAACAACTAATTTCAACACTTATCCATCATGACAAAAAAGAATTCTAGAAGGTCGTTTATAAAACAAGCTTCAATAACCTCTGCTGCCTTAAGCACAACTCCATTTCTACTTGCAGCATCAAAAAATGAACCTCAGCTCTTAAAAAGAAATTATTCTTTTCAAAATTATAGCATAAATGACCAAATTAACATAGCCTTGATCGGCACGGGCATACAAGGCATTTATGATACCCAGGCCGCGTTGCAAGTAGCAGGTGTAAAACTCATAGCCGCATGTGATTTATACACTGGCAGGCTAGATCGTGCAAAAGAACTTTGGGGCGACGCTATTTTTGTAACAAGAGACTACCGCGAAATTTTAAATAGAAAAGATATTGATGCCGTAATAATTGCAACTCCCGATCATTGGCACCAAACTATCACCGTAGCAGCATTAAAAGCAGGTAAACACGTGTATTGCGAAAAGCCAATGGTACAGAATTTTAATGAAGGGCAAGAGATTATAAAGGCACAAAAGAGTTCTGGTAAAATCTGCCAAATAGGTAGCCAAGGTATGGCATCGCTTGGTAATGAAAAAGCAAAGGAACTTTATGAAGATGGTGCCATTGGCGATATAGTAATGCTGGATATGTATAATGACCGTTATTCATCTGAAGGGGCTTGGCAATATCCTATTCCCACAGATGCGGACAACGAAACAGTTGATTTCGATACATTTTTGGGCAGCGCTCCAAAAGTAGCTTATGATAACAACCGTTTTTTTAGATGGAGAAATTATCAAGATTATGGTACTGGTGTGGCTGGTGATCTATTTGTTCATGCATTTTCCACTTTAAATTACGTCATTAGTTCAGACGGTCCTAACAGAGCTTTGGCAACCGGAGGTCTTCGCTATTGGAAAGACGGAAGAGATGTCCCAGATGTTTCTATAACGCTGTACGATTACCCAAAGACCGAAACCCATGCTCCTTTTAATGCTGCATTTCGCATTAACTTCATTGCAGGTAGTGGCGGTGGAGGCGGATTTAAATTAATTGGCACCGAGGGCGAGATGGAAATTGGTCAGAATTCAGTTACCGTAAATCGTTCTAAATTGGGCATGGAGCCTAGTGGATATTCCATGATATCATTTACAGAAGATATGCAAGCTAAAATTAGAGATGAGTATGCAGCTAAAAAATTAAATACTAGAGCTGGTAGCTTGGCGACCGGCACAACAACCTGGAAAGCACCAAGAGATTATAAAGGAGCTCATTATGATCATTTCTATAATTTTTTCACCAGCATTAGAAAAAACGGAAAAGTAATTCAAGATCCTAGATTTGGACTAAGAGCTGCAGGCGCAGCACTTTTGGCAAACGAAAGCTATTCTACAAAACAACCTGTTAATTGGAATCCAAAAGAAATGAAACTACTGTAATTAATCTTCCTCAACTTCTACGAATTGAATATGGCGTTCTAAATTCTCTTCTATAGAAATAAATGATTCTATACCACGTATACCTGAAATACTTAGAATTTCATCTTGATATACCTGCTTGTAGTGAAAGCTATCTCTTGCATGCATCTTTATAAAGACATCGTATTTTCCGGTTACGTGGTGTATTTTAACCACTTCCTCAATTTCATTCAACCGTGCCATTACCTTTTTAAACAAGCTGATTTCACTTAAAAAAATACCTAAGAAAATAGTCATCTTCCATCCCATCTTAGCATAGTCTAGACTAAGGGTAGCTCCAGTAATCAAACCCATTTCTCTCATTTTACGCATTCGCATATGTACCGTACCAGGAGAAACAATTAATTTCTTGGCTACATCTGTATAGGGGGTCTGCGCGTTTTCTGCTAAAATGTTTAAAATACTAAAATCAACTTGGTCTAATTTGTTCCTCATATGTCCTGTTGGTTTAAATGGCTATTTCAATAAAAGCTGAATATTTATTGAACAATTGTAGGTATTTAACCCTTTTTAACAAATTTAATTTATACTTATCTAATATTTAGTTTTAATATGACAATAAAATAGCCAATTAATGCGTTATTATTTATTTTCTCCTTCTGAAATTATTAATTACATAAAAAGCACTTTTTTAGGCGGTAATATCAAATTGTTAGATTTTGATTTTCAAAAATCTAATAATCTAAATTATTGATAGTTTTTACTTAAAAAACTATCAATAATTTAAAATAAAACTTCATAACACTTTAAATAGCAGGTATTTAAAAAAATACGTGTTTTGTTATCCCTAGAACAATTTATAATATTGTCTAAGTCATACTATCACTTAATAACATGATTTTATGACCTGTAAAGTATCCGGAACTTTTCTTTTACGCATAAGGTATTCCCCCAGTAGTATTTCTGCTAACCACAGAAACGCTTTTTAGGTAGGCATACTATTGAGCAACAACTAAACTCACATGATTATGAAGAAAATTCTAACATTATCCTTCTTGTTACTATGTACACTATTCGTAGCACAAGCACAGGAAATTACAATTAACGGTAAAGTGTCTGACACACAAGGACCCTTGCCCGGCGTTAACGTTATGGTCAAAGGAACCACTAAAGGTGTCATTACAGATTTTGATGGACTTTACTCCATTACGGCATCAAGTGATGCCATACTTGTATATTCTTTTATAGGTTATGCCAAACTAGAAATACCCGTAAATAGTAAAACAACGATTAATGCTATTCTTGAAGAATCCGCACAACAATTGACAGAAACTGTAGTAGTAGGTTCAAGAGGACAAGCAAGAACAAAATTACAGACCGCATCTCCTGTAGATGTTATAAGCGTAAGTAAACAGGCCATTAACATGCCACAATTGGATGTTGGTCAATTACTTGTTGCTTCCGCACCATCGTTTACGGCTGTTAGATCGCAGGGGGGTGACCTTAGTGCTTCGGTTACACCTCCTTCTTTAAGAGGTTTAGGCCCCAATCAGTTATTGGTTCTAGTTAATGGCAAAAGACGCCATAGTGGAGCACAATTAATAAGTTCGGCAACAGGTGGATCTGCAAATTCAGTTGATATGGATTTCATTTCCTTAGATGCTATAGAGCGTGTGGAAGTTTTACGGGACGGTGCCTCAGCACAATATGGTTCTGACGCTATTGCAGGGGTAATCAATATAGTTACCAGAAAAGGCACGGACAAATTCACTGCAAACTACACTGCCGGGTTTTATACCAATTCCAATCCAGATATCAGTGATTCCAATATTAGCCAATCTGACCAAGATTTGCTTAACGATACAGACGGAGCAGATGGTATAACACATCAACTTGGAATCAATTACGGAACCTCTTTTGAAAACGGAGGATATCTTAACGTTGCAGGAACCTATCGTCAAAATGAAGCAGCAATTCGCCCAAATATTAGCGGCGCTACACCTTATGGAGACTCTTATCTAAATAATGAAAGAACTGATGCACAGGGTAACCCTATAATAACCAATCCTGAATTATTGGCAGCACAAACAGCTGGAGATGCTGCACTTGCCGCAGAATTACAGACAGATGCAGGACTACTTGCTGCACGTGGCCTTACCGCAAGAGACATATCAACCTTTGCAGGTTTATCACCAAGTGTATTGGGCGTAGTTTCTTATGATCTAGAAATACCACTTTCTGAATCGTCTGAAAGCAGTTTTTATTCCTTTGGTGATTTTGGGTATAAATCCGGTCAGCTATTTGGATGTTTTTATCGAAGATCAGCACAAACCGATCGTTTCAATTATGACCTGTATCCTAACGGTTTTAGACCACAAATGACCAATGATCAAACCAATTTGGCTTTTACAGGTGGTATTAAAGGAAAAGTAGGTGAATGGGATTTTGATTTCAGCAACACCTTTGGCACTAACACTCAAAGACTTGGACAATTTAATACGTTTAACGCCAGTTTACAATCCGCTTCACCAACAGAAATGGATTTGGGTACGCACAAATTTACACAGAACACAACCAACTTTGACCTTTCTAGATACTATCCAGATTTCTTATCTGGCCTTAACATAGCTATTGGAGGAGAATTTAGAATTGAGAACTATATTATAGAAAGAGGACAAGAAGAAAGTTATGCTGCAGGCGATGCAGGTGTTATTACTGCAACAGAAGACAACCAACAACTTATTGGACCAGATGGTTTTCCTTTAGAAGGTTTGGACGGCAGTCCAATTGTTGATGGCAATGGAGATGCTCTTGTACTACCTTATGGTGGTGTTAGCTCCTATCCTGTACTTCAATACAGTCCAAATTGTCAATGTTTTAGAGGTTTTGCACCTGAGAACGAGGCAAATGAGTTTCGTTCGGTTACAGGACTTTATCTAGACCTTGAATTAGATGTTACAGACAAATGGTTTGTAAGTGGTGCGTTACGTACAGAACAATACACCGATTTTGGCGGAGTTTTTACCGGAAAATTTGCTACTCGTTATTCTATTACAGATAATTTATCAGTTAGAGGATCAATCAGTAATGGCTTTAGAGCACCATCATTACAAGAATTGAATTACTCACATACGTTTACCTTTTTTGTTGATCTAGAACCGTTTGACGGAACACTGTACCCAAATAGCAGTCAAGTCGCAAAAACTATAGGTATTCAACAGTTACAGGAAGAAAGATCTACTAACATTGGTTTAGGAATTACCGCAAAACTTTTTAATAAGTTAGACCTTAGTATTGATGCCTTTCAAATAGATATTAAAGACCGCTTGTTCAGTACTGGTAACTTTAGCGCAGATGACGCACCAGCTTTAGAACCACTTATAGGTGCTGGTTTGGCAAGTTTTAGAATTAACGGTGGTGATATCAGCACAAAAGGTATTGAAATTGTAGCTAACTATAGTGAAAGAGTTGGTGAAGGAATGTTGAATCTAAACGTATCCGGATTACTATCAGACAGAACTTTTGAAGGTGCAAACGTTCCTGACTTGAATACGGTTTTGACCGATCAAGAACTTGAAGACCTTTATATTGACCGTGCCGTAATAGGTGCGTATGAGCAAGGTGTTCCAAATACACAATTTATTGCTTCTGCAACCTATAGCATAGGAAAATGGTCCGGAATGCTAAGAGGTAACTATTTTGGGGAAATCGCTAGAATAGATGATGGAATTGGCACCTTGACCGATGCTAACTTTCCAAATGTTGGAGAACAAGGTTATTCTGATCAAACATTTTCGGCTCAGGTTACCTCTGATTTAGGGATTACATATAAGGCTTCTGAGAACTTAGCCTTTACCCTTACAGGACAAAATATTTTCAATAATTATCCCGATTTATATCGATCAGAAGAAAGAGGTTTTTACCTATACGGTAATGCACAACAAGGATCTCTAGGGGCTTTTTATTCAGTAAGGGCTACACTAAGCTTCTAATTGATGTTTAATATTAAAAATTAAGAAAATGATAAAGACATATATAAAAAAGTTAAGTGTATTAACTGTAATCTTAATAACATTCGGGTCGTGCGATTTAGAACGGCTAGATTCAGCTCAAGAGGCAGCCGAAGGCGGTGGCACCTTAGATACGTTTACAGCCTATACCATAGATTCTACAGACCCAATGGGATCCAATGTTTTTGGAAGAATCGTATTCTGGAAGACCGATTTAGAGCAAACATTGGTACAGATATCAATGTACAATACCATAGAGGACACCTTTCACCCAGCAGTGATTATTGATGGAGCTGTTGGCGTTGGTACTTCGGTTTTAACAACGTTAGATGATGTAGACGGAACTACTGGAGAACTTACTGAAAACAAGTTCTTTCTCATTACGGACACATCGTTCTACGACAGTTTAGAAACACTAGACGCACATGTAAGCATTGCATTGAGCACAGTCGATGACACTGTTGTTGCCGAAGGAAATATAGGTGCCAATGCTACGCCGGTAGATTCAAACTAGAAATTTTTTAACTTAAATATAGCACAGTATGAAAACAAATGTAAACAGAAGAGATTGGCTTAAAAAAGGCGTTCTCACAGCAGCAGGTGTAATGGCAGCACCTTATTTGACCTATGGGGCTTTCCCATCACAACCTATTGCATTAGATGCAAAAGGAAACATACCGTACACTCCGTTTTTTAAAGAGTATTTACCATATGCACCAACAGAACCTTTAGCGCTTGCAGCAAAATTAAATGCAAACGAAAATCCTTACGGACCTTCACCAATGGCTGTTTCCGCTATGCAGGAATATGCACCAAAAGGTAACAGATATGCTTGGAAAGAGTTGTATCAACTTATGGATAAGATCGCTGTAGAAGAGGGTGTAAAGCAAGAGAATATTATGATGGGACCTGGATCTTCTGATCTATTGGAAAAAACAGCCATGGTATTTTTTCAAAATGGAGGAAACATTGTTTCTGCAGACCCTGCATACATGTCGTTGATTAAAGTAGCTCAGGCTACAGGTGCTACTTGGAAACCAATTCCATTAAAGAAAGACTGGTCTCACGATCTAGCGGCAATGGAAGCTGCTGTTGATGATGACACAAAATTGGTATACATCTGTAACCCAAATAACCCAACGGGTAGTATGACAGACCATGCAGAGCTGATAGATTTCTGTTCTCGCGTATCTGAAAAGACTCCGATTTTTGTTGATGAGGCATATTTAGGTTTTTTAGACGATGCTGCTAAAAAGAGTATGGTATCATTGATCAACGAAGGTAAAAATGTAATCATTGCGCGTACATTCTCTAAAATACAGGGTATGGCAGGTTTACGTGTTGGTTACGTAGTTGCGCAACCGGAAACTTTAAACATCATACAAAAAATTACACGTGGTGGTATGGGTATATCCTTACCGTCTGTATATGCTGCAATGGCAAGTATGGAAGATATTGCTTTCAAGGATAAATCTAGAAAATTGAATAAAGAATGTAGGGAATATGTCTATGAAAATCTTGACAGATTAGGGTTCGAATATGTGCCTTCTTCTACAAGTTTTATCATATTTCCAATAGAAATGGACGGTAAACCTTTCTTAGAAAAAATGACCGCCGAAGGTGTTGGTGTTAGAGCTTTTGAAATCTACGGAAAAAACTGGTGCCGTGTAAGTATGGGTACTATGGATGAAATGAAGCTGTTTACAACTGCCCTTGAAAAAGTGCTAGTTTAAGTTTGAATTAGTCCAGGAGTTGAATGTGCGGATAATTGCCTTGACAACAAAAATCTAAATTCAACTCCTACGGACTATTCATAATTCATCTATCTACTCAAACAAAAACACTCGAAAATGAATTTTGCACTACAAAAAACCCTCGAATTAATACTTATTATAGGTCTTGGTGTACTTCTACAGAAAAAGGTAGCCAAGCAAGATTTAAAAGGAGTTAAAGTCTTAATATTAAGTGTTGCTCTACCTGCAACAATCTTTGTTGCACTTCTAAAAATAGAGCTTAACGGAACTTTATTGGCCTACCCATTAATGGCCTTGACCTTCAATTTGTTAATGTTACTCGCTAGTAAATATTTTTTAGCAGCTTCATTACCTAACGAAGAGAATAGTAAAAAACGGACCTTGATGATGCTATTGCCATCTACTGCGCCTGGTCTTTCTTGTTTTCCATTTATTGTAGCTTACTTAGGTGACGATACCTTAGCATTAGCCGCACTTGCAGATATTGGAAATAAAATATTCGTTTTGATACTACTGTATATGTTAGCCATGCATTGGTATCGCAAGAACTCAATTACAGAGAAAAAAGAATCATCTAAAAGCAAACTAAAAGGTCTAATGGTATCATTGATCAATGAACCTATAAACATGGTTATTGTAGTAGGTTTGGTTATGCTAGGTTTTGGATTGAACCTTTCTTCTCTTCCTACTTTTTTTCAAAACACTGCGTTAAGTATAAAAGGCTTAATGACCCCTTTAGTTCTGCTATTTATTGGTATGGCAGTTAGAATAAATTCGGGGGAGTTTAAACTAATCTTATCCATGCTATTACGTAGAAGTGGTCTAGCATTTTTACTTAGCGGAGTTTTTGCTTTTATTTTACCGTCATTAACACCTGCCATGATTTTACTATTGGTGGTATTTCCACAAAGTGCTTGTAGTTTTTGGCCATTTGCCCATATGAGTGCCATACAATCTATGGAAGATAAGGACAAGCACCCAAAGCCAACTTTTGATGTAAACTTTGGTTTAAATATTTTGGCTTGTTCGTTACCCTTTTCTACTTTATTGATTATTGGTATCTTCTCTTTTAGTGATTACTTCATCAATCCATTGACATTAATTGGAATTGGTACTGTTATTCTTGCAATTACTTTTGCTCAGGATATTCTAAAAGCGATAAGTTCCAATAGCCGTCAAAAAGTAAATGATAACGACCCACAAATAACTATTGCGAATAACAATTTTAACCACGAAGACAAAAAAAACCTGAATGAAGCGAAAGCTAGTTAAAGTTATCTTTAATAAGATTCCTTCATCCATTCGTAAGGTTTCCTTTTCATCCAAAGGCCTCGAGTAAAATCTGGAAAATCTTGAGGCTCACCGTTATTGGCAATCGAAACTTCTGAAAGCGGTGTTACCGCACTCCATGCCGCAGCATCATAAGCATCTAAAGGTGGAGCAATATTCTGCTTAGCAGATTCTACGAAGGAGTTCAATACAAAAAAATCCATTCCGCCATGCCCTGCATTTAATGCATATTCCCCATATTTTTTCCAAAGCGGGTGGTCATATGTTTCTAACCAAGGTTGCGCATCATCCCATTGATGTGGTTCAGATTTCCCTTCCACATAAATTCTGCTACCATCAACTTCCCAGAGTCCGTTTGCACCTTGCGCACGAAATCCTAAAGAATAAGGTCTAGGTAGATTACAATCATGGGTAATGATAATGGTTTCTCCATTTGCGGTATTAATGGTTGAAGTAATTACATCGCCTTGCTTAAACTTTACTTTTGCATTAGGGTGTTCTTCCCCTCCTTCTTTTACAATATAATTGTGTAGCCCAATACCTTTAGATGCATGCGAGGTCATTGATATAAACCGATTACCACGATTAACATCTGCCATTACGGCTACAGGACCCAAACCATGAGTTGGGTATACATCTGCATTTCTTTTTACGGAATGCTCGGTACGCCATTTAGATTCCGATATTCCTTTTTCACCAAATTCAACACCCTTACCATAAGCTGTTTTACCATCATTGAATTTTACATGACGTAAATCGTGCTGATAGCCACATCTGTAATGCACCATTTCACCAAATACGTTTTGTTTCACCATATTCAACACCGCTAACACATCTCTACGGTAATTCACATTTTCTAAAATCATCATGTGGGTGCCTGTGCGCTCATGGGTATTTACCAAATCCCAACACTCTTCTAGCGTATTAGAGGCAGAAACTTCCACTCCTGCATATTTACCGGCTTCCATAGCATCTACCGTCATGCGTGTGTGCCATAACCAAGGTGTAGCAATAATTACGGCGTCAACCTCTTGTAAAGCCAATAGGTTCTTATAATCATATTCATTTGCACCAAATACTTTTGGATGCTTGCCTTTTGCATCAGCTATATGTTTATTGGCAATTTTTATTCTCTCATCGTCCACATCACAAATTGCAGTGACATTTACATCTTTTCTAAGCAATAAATTCTGCAAATGGTTGGTTCCTCTCAAACCTACACCAATTAAACCAACATTCAATTTATCTGCAGCGCTAAAACTATTATGTGCAAAACCTGGTACTGCAAATAGTCCCATACCTGCCAATGATGTACTTCTTATAAAATTTCTTCTAGTTGCCATTTAGTCACGTAGTTTATGAACTTTGAATTTATAAAAAGTTACCGATCCATATTAACTAATCATCAAGTTTATAGATGTTACAATCAATATTTTGTACGAATTTTAATCACATTCGCTATTTTTGCCCGGTAAATACAGAAAATTATGACATTACTTTTAATGGCTGCCGGTAGCGGTAGTAGATATGGAAAGCTAAAACAGTTTGATGATTTAGGACCTAATGGTGAGTTTTTAATGGAGTTTGCCATTTACGATGCCATTCAGAATAATTTTGAACAAATTGTAGTTATCACAAAAAAAGAGAACGTTTCTTTTTTAGAGGAGCACCTTTCTAAAAGAATACCAAGCAATATAAAACTAAATGTTCTTGCACAAGAACTTACTGATTTACCTGATGGGGTTACTTTCACTGGTGAACGCAAGAAACCTTGGGGTACCGCTCATGCAGTTTGGACAGCAAGAAAAGTGATCGATGGACCATTTGTTGTAATTAATGCCGATGATTTTTATGGACAATCTGCTTATAAAAAAGCAGCTGATTTTATGAAAACCGATGATAGCGCATATGCACTTTTAGGTTATACGCTAAAAGATACTTTGTCTGAACATGGCTCAGTTTCTAGAGGTGTTTGTGAAGTAAATGGCGACAATCTGGTTTCTGTACAAGAGCGACTTAAACTTGTACAAAAAGAAAATAGCATTGTAGATGAAGATACCAATCTAGAATTTACCGGTGACGAACAAGCTAGTATGAATTTTTGGGTTTGTAGACCATCTATCTTTGATAAGATCGAATCTGAATTTAGAATATTCTTGAAAGACGAAGACCGCATAGCAAATAGCGAGCTTTACATTCCTCTAATGATACAGGAAATGTTACAAGCAAATGAAATTGAAGTGAAATGTATTCCTTCTGGTGGAGATTGGTTTGGTGTAACTTATGCAAGTGATAAAGAAAAAGCAATGAACAGCTTAAAAGAAAAATCGGATTCAGGTAAATACCCTGCTCCTATTTGGAAATAAATTTTCATAACGTATAGCAGAACCCATTAGATAATTGTTTAATGGGTTTTTTTATGTTCAAAAATGACCTAAACTAAAAAGAGTCCGATCTTAACAGACCGGACTCTTTTACGAGAACACTATATGAAAATGAAAAAATTTTAATTCGTTTTTAATAACACTGTAAATGTACAGGTAAGGTTAAGTATTAAAAACAAATTGATGTCAACCCCTTATATTTTGTTGTCAGATGGTCTATTTTTGTTGTGAACTCAATTTATAGCTATGAAAATTAGAATAAAAGGTGATTCCGTTCGGTTTAGACTAACCCAAACAGAAGTAAAATCGCTATCTCAAGAAGGAGAAATATTTGACAAAACTAATTTTGGTCCTGCACAATTCAATTACGGCGTGGTATTAAAAAAAGATATTGACCACCTTCAAGTTAGTTTTGAAAACAATACGGTAGTTTTAGAAATGCCGCAAACAGATGGTAAGATATGGTTTAGTAACGATATTATTACTTATGACCATACTATGAAAACAACTTCAGGAAATAATCTTTATCTATTATTAGAAAAAGATTTTACATGTTTGGATAATACTATAGAAGATCAGTCTGACAATTACCCGAACCCAAAGTTGAGTTAAGTCTATTATAATTAACACTATTTAAGGCAGTTTTAGCTGCATTCGTTACTGTTGTTACTTCTACATTTACTAAGTTTAGAGTATGAATGCAAAAAACGAACGTAACGTCTCTTTTAGAGGATCTGAAGAATTTCTTGATATTGAAATAAAAGAACCCATAACCCATGCTGCAGGGTATTTGGGTGTTCGTGAAGCTTTAAAGCATACTTTTAAAGAAATGGGCGTTCTACGATCCATGCGTACATTATTAAGCATGAACCAAAAAGATGGTTTTGATTGCCCTAGTTGTGCATGGCCAGATCCAGAACATCCATCTCCTGTTGCAGAATATTGCGAAAACGGAGCAAAAGCCTTAGGTGATGAAGCTACTACAGAAAAAATTGGCGCAAGTTTCTTTCAAAAAAATTCAGTTGAAGAATTATCTAAACTAACCGATTACGAATTAAATAAATTTGGTCGTTTGGTAGAACCTATGGTTTTAAAACCAGGTAGTGTTCATTACGAACCCATTTCTTGGCAAGCAGCTTTTGATTTAATAGCATCTGAATTAAAAAAATTGAACAATCCAGATGAGGCTATTTTCTATACCTCTGGTAGATCAAGTAATGAAGCAGCTTTTATATACGGAATGTTTGCACGTGCACTAGGCACCAACAATTTACCAGACTGCTCTAATATGTGCCATGAAAGTAGCGGTGTTGCATTGGGCGAAACTTTAGGGATAGGAAAAGGGTCAACTACTTTGGAAGACCTTTACGAAGCCGAGGTTATTTTGATTGCCGGTCAAAACCCCGGTACTAACCATCCAAGAATGTTATCTGCTTTAGAAAAATGCAAGCAGAACGGCGGTAAGGTGATTAGCATTAATCCACTTGAAGAATCTGGTCTCGTAAATTTTAAAAATCCACAGCATGTTGGTGGATGGATAGGTGGTGGTGAAGACATGGCAGACATTCACTTACCTATCAACATTAACCAAGACATCCCTTTGGTGAAATTGATATTAAAAAAACTAGTTGCGTTAGAAGAAAAATCAAATGATGTCTTTGACCATGCATTTATTGAAAAATATACCGATGGATATGAGTCTTTAATTTCCGATTTAAAAAATTACAACTCAGAAGAACTACTGGCACAAACAGGCGTTTCTGAAGAAAAAATAGATGAAACCGTAGCATTACTAGCTAACAAATCTAAAATTATAGTGTGTTGGGCAATGGGACTGACCCAACATAAAAATGGTGTAGAAAATATTAGAGAGTTCATTAATCTTCTTTTACTTAAGGGAGCGATAGGCAAACCAAATACCGGTACCTGCCCTGTTCGTGGGCACAGTAACGTACAAGGAGACCGCAGCGTTGGTATTCAGCATTTTGTTGATAAGGCAATGAACGAACGTATCAAGGAACACTTAGGTTTTACACCTCCAGATCACGAAGGTGTTGATGTTGTAGGCACCCTAAAAGCTATGTATGAAGGCAAGGCAAAATTATTTATGTGCTTAGGCGGTAACTTTTTAATGGCAGCATCAGATACCGAGTATACTGCAAAGGGTATTCAAAACTGTGACCTTACCGTACAGATCAGTACAAAACTGAACAGAACACATTTAATTACCGGTAAAACAGCTCTTATTCTACCTACTATTGGTAGATCAGAGAAAGACATGAAAGATGGTAAACCACGTCATTTTACTGTTGAAAATAGTATGGGTCGCGTAAAACGCTCTAAAGGAATTCTGAAACCCGCCTCTGACACCATAATGAGTGAGCCCGAGATTATTGCCAATATGGGGCATGCTTATTTTGGAGAAGGTCATTCTATGAACTGGAAAGCCTTAGGCACAGATTATGAACTTATAAGAACCCAAATAGACCAAGTAGCTAAAGGTTTCAACAAAACAGAAGAACGTTCTGTTGGTGCTGGTTACTACTTACCAAATAATGTACGTGAGCTAGACTTTAGCATGTTACCCAATGGAAAGGCTCAGTTTACCATAAATAAATTACCAGAACATAAATTGGAAAAAGACGAGTACATGTTAATGACCATTCGTTCTCACGATCAGTTCAACACCACTATTTATGGTTTAGATGATCGTTACAGAGGCGTGTATAATGCACGACGAATCATTTTCATGAATATTGATGACATGAAAGCTGTGGGGCTTAACAAACTAGATGTTGTAGATATTACCAGCACTTATGATGAAATTATTAGAACCGCACATAATTTCAAGGTTGTGCCATATAATATACCGTCAGGTAATTTAGCATCTTACTTTCCTGAAACCAATGTCTTAGTGCCGTATAACCATTTCGCAGACCGTAGCAAAACACCTATAAGCAAATCGGTTAAAGTGAGATTGGTAAAGAAATAGTTAACCAACACACTACTGAAATTCAATTACATAACAATCTGGTAACTCAAAAATAAGTTAGCAGTAACCTATCTATTCTATTATTTTTTGAAACTTTACGGTCATATGTTTCAGTACATGAAATCTATTGAATTGACCGTTTTCTTACATACCCTTCTTGCATTTAATGCCAAGTTGGAGGTCAATCTGCCCCCCTTTACTTTCTTAAAAGTTTCAGTTCAAAAACCTCCAACCATTTTATGAAAAAAAGACCAGTTGATATTGTGGTCATATCTGATGTTCACTTAGGAACATATGGCTGCCACGCCAAAGAACTTTTAAAATATATGAAATCAATTAAGCCAAAAGAAGTAATTCTCAATGGTGATATTGTAGATATCTGGCAATTTAGTAAGCGCTACTGGCCCAAATCCCATATGAAGGTGATCAAGCTTTTATTAGAATGGGTAGCGAAAGGTATACCAGTTCATTACGTAACAGGCAACCATGATGAGCTTTTGCGTAAGTTTTCTGGAAATAGAATGGGTTCTTTAAGTATTGTAAACAAAATGGTGATTCCGCTTGAAGATAAAAAAGCATGGATTTTTCATGGCGATGTGTTCGATGTAACCATGCAGCATTCTAAATGGGTCGCCAAGCTTGGTGCTAAAGGCTATGATTTCTTGATTCTATTGAATAGAGCTATAAACTTCATTAGCAAGAAAATGGGCAAGGGACCTATCTCTATGTCCAAAAAAATTAAGAACGGCGTAAAATCTGCCGTCAAGTTCATTAATGACTTTGAACAGATAGCAGCGGATATTGCCATAGAGAACGGATATGACTACGTGATTTGCGGTCATATTCACCAACCGGAAATTCGTAATATAAAAACAGAAAAAGGTGAGGTAACCTACCTTAATTCTGGAGATTGGATAGAAAACTTAACTGCACTAGAATACCATAATGGAAAGTGGAAACTCTATTCATATCTAGAAGACCTGCTTACCATAGACCATAAAGAGGATATTAAGGAGGAAACATTTGTATTAGAAAAGGCAGAGCTTTTTCAAAGTTTGCTAGAAGAGTTTAGAATTAGTGGAATGACACAGCAGAGTAAATGAGAGTACTATATGCAATTCAGGGTACCGGAAACGGACATTTAAGTAGAGCGCGAGACGTAATACCAGCGCTTTTAAAACACAATATCTCGTTAGACATTTTGGTTAGCGGCATACAAGCGGATATCAAGCTACCCTACCCTGTTAGATATCAGTTAAAAGGGCTTAGTTTCATTTTTGGTAAAAAAGGAGGCGTAGATGTCTGGAAAACTTACTATAGGGCGAATTCTATGCGCTTGCAGAAAGAAATTAAGAGTATTCCTGTAGAAGATTACGACCTGATCATAAATGATTTTGAGCCAGTGACGGCATGGGCATGCAAGTTAAAAAACAAACCCTGTTATAGCTTTAGCCACCAAGCCGCGGTTTTATCTGACCTAGCACCAAAACCAAAGAAAAAAGATAGAATGGGCAAATGGATTTTAAACAACTACGCCCCTACCAGTAAACAATACGGCTTACATTTTAAGTCTTATGAAGAAAATATTTACACACCCATAATCAGAGATGACATTCGTTCTGCAACAATTACAAAAGGGGAACATTACACGGTATACCTACCTTCATTTAGTGATGAGAAATTACTGAATTTTTTAAGCAAAATGAAGAGCGCAAAATGGGAAGTTTTTTCCAAGCACAACACCTATGAATATTTCAATAAAAACATTCATATAAAACCCATTACCAATGAAGCTTTTGTAAAAAGCATGGCCTCTAGTAAAGGTGTTTTATGTGGAGCTGGTTTTGAAGCCCCTGCAGAAAGTCTTTACATGCAAAAGAAATTGCTCGTAATACCTATGAAAGGGCAGTATGAACAGCAATGCAATGCTACGGCATTGGCAGAAATGGGCGTTCCGGTTATAAAATCGCTCAAAAAAAAGCATCTAGACAAAGTAAGACACTGGCTAGAAACCGATACAATAGTACCTGTTAATTACCCAGATATTACAGATAAAATCGTTTCTAAGCTTTTAGAAGAATCTCTAGTAAACAACCACGAAGCAAGTTTGCCGGGCATTGAATTGAAAGTGTAACTATAATTTAGACACGAGCATCGGAACTATTAAATCTCGACTATCGAGTAATTCCCTAAAAGCATCCTATATCATTGAAAGAACATAAAGAAACCATTTTGAACGCATCAGATTTTGGTGAGGATTTTACATGGGGAGTATCTACGGCAGCATATCAAATTGAAGGTGCACACAATTTGCATGGTAAAGGATCTTCTATTTGGGACAAGTTTACCGCCACACCAAAAGTGATTCTTAACGGAGAAAATGCAAATGTTTCTTGTGACTTCTACCATAAGTACAAGGAAGATATTTTGTTAATGAAATCCATGAATATTGATAACTATCGTTTTTCAATCTCATGGCCAAGGATTTTACCTAACGGTACAGGTACTATAAATGAAGCTGGTATACAATTTTATAATGATGTCATAAATTTTTGTTTGGAGCAAAATATTACCCCTTGGATTACTTTATACCATTGGGATCTACCTCAAACCCTAGAAGAAAAAGGAGGATGGACCAATAGACAAATCGTTACATGGTTTTCAGAGTTCACTCAAGTATGCGCTAATGCTTTTGGTGACCGGGTGAAAAATTGGATGGTAATGAACGAACCTATGGTTTTTACTGGTGCCGGATATTTTTTAGGTGTGCATGCGCCAGGTAAAAAAGGATTGAAAAACTTTTTACCTGCCGCTCATCATGCAGTTCTTTGTCAGGCAGCAGGTGGTAGAATTCTTCGTAGACTGATACCAAATGCCAACATAGGCACTACATTTTCATGTTCACAGATTACACCCTATAGACAGAATAAAAGAGATAGAAAAACCGCTATTAAAGTTGACGCCTTACTCAATCGTTTATTCATTGAGCCAACACTTGGTTTAGGTTACCCCACAAAAGAAGCTCCCGTACTAAAAAAACTACAGCCCTATATTAAATCTACGGATATGGATGATTGTAAGTTCGATTTTGATTTTATAGGAATTCAGAACTATACACGTGAAAAAGTAAAATACAGCCTTTTAGTACCCTACATAAGAGCCAAGATTGTAAAAGCCAGCAAAAGAAATGTTGCTACTACATTGATGGACTGGGAAGTTTACCCGCCTAGTATTTACAATATGATTGAAAAGTTCAGCAACTACCCACAAATAAAAAAAATAATTATCACCGAGAATGGAGCCGCTTTTAAAGATAAGATAGATGGTGACAACATTACCGATACGAAACGGACCGACTTTCTACAACGCTATTTAACTCAAGTTTTAAAGGCAAAACAAGCAGGTTTAAATATTCACGGATATTTCGTGTGGACATTTACAGATAATTTTGAATGGGCAGAAGGTTACCATCCAAGATTTGGGTTGGTATATATTGATTTTAAAACACTAAAAAGAACAATAAAATCTTCTGGAAAATGGTTCTCTCAATTCCTTTCTAACTAAAATAAAGGCACAAAAAAAGCCGATGCTCCCACCGGCTTAAGCTTTTATCCAAAATAAACATACACACATCTTACTTGCGCAATGCAAAGATAGATTGTCATTTTTTATGCTATGTTAAGGCTACTATAGTAAAATGTTACTTTATTGAAAAGCAGGCATACCCGTAATATCCGCACCTGTAATTAATAAGTGAATATCATGTGTACCCTCATAAGTGATTACACTCTCTAAATTCATCATATGGCGCATAATGCTATACTCACCTGTAATGCCCATACCACCTAAAACTTGTCTTGCTTCACGAGCTATTTTAATAGCCATCTCCACATTGTTTCTTTTTGCCATGGAAATTTGTGCAGAAGTAGCTTTACCTTGATTTTTTAATTGTCCTAAACGAAACGCTAATAATTGCGCCTTGGTAATCTCGGTAATCATTTCCGCTAATTTCTTTTGCTGCAATTGTGTTGCTGCAATAGGCTTACCAAATTGAATGCGCTCTTTTGCATATCTCAAAGCCGTATCATAGCAATCCATAGCAGCACCAATCGCACCCCATGCAATTCCAAATCTCGCGGAATCCAAACAACCTAATGGAGCTCCCAATCCAGACTTATTCGGTAACAAATTTTCCTTTGGAACTTTTACATTATCAAATATCAATTCTCCCGTAGCCGAAGCTCTTAAAGACCATTTATTATGTGTTTCTGGTGTGGTAAAACCTTCCATTCCACGTTCCACGATTAAACCGTGAATACGACCTTCTTCATTCTTTGCCCATACTACCGCTATATCGCAAAAAGGTGAATTCGAAATCCAAAGTTTGGCACCGTTCAACAAATAATGATCACCCATATCTTTGTACTTGGTTTCCATACCGCTAGGATTAGAACCGTGGTTAGGCTCTGTTAACCCAAAGGAACCCATCCATTCACCAGAAGCTAATTTTGGCAGGTATTTTTTGCGTTGCTCCTCAGTACCGTAAGTATAAATTGGGTACATTACCAAAGAAGATTGCACAGATGCCGTAGAACGCACTCCACTATCTCCCCTTTCAATTTCTTGCATAATGAGTCCGTAACTTATTTGATCTAAGCCTGCACCACCATATTCTTCAGGAATGTACGGTCCAAAAGCTCCAATCTCCGCAAGACCTTTTATTATCTGCTTTGGAAATTCTGCCTTTTGGGCATATTCTTCAATGATTGGAGATACATCTCTCTTTACCCATTGGCGTGCAGCATCCCGAACTAGCAAATGTTCTTCAGAAAGTAAATCGTCTAAATTATAATAGTCTGGTGCTTCAAATAAATCTGGTCTCATAACAATGCTTTTATCAAAGATAATTAAAGAAATATAACATTTTACTACACTAAAGTTACATTTTTAAATAAAACTCTTTAGTCAAGTCCACATACTCAGCAGTATATACATGCCTATCAGTTTCGATGATCAATTCTGTGGTATTGGATTCTTTCGCTACTCTAGAGAACGTCAATAACACACGTTTTATTTCTGCGGTTGGGTTTCCTCTCACATGTAAACACTCATTCAGAAATAAACCTTCACCTTCAGCTCTTTTCACAAAAGTATCTTTTTCCTTAAAAGGTATAATTGTGGTGAACACGCCATTGTCAGACAACAACTTTGAAACTGCCGTTATGAGTTCATCAAAAGGAAGAAACTCATTTTGCCGTGCCTGATCTCGTTGTACATTTCCTGATGCAACATTTTCTGAATAAAATGGCGGATTACACACTATCAACTCATACTGATCTTCAATTTCATCAACAAACTCATCCAGACCGGCATGATAGCAGTATAACCGATCTCCCCATGGGGATAATTCAAAATTCTCCACACACTGCTCATAGGCATCCGCATCTATTTCTAAGGCGTCAATTACCTCAGCGTTGCTTCTTTGTGCCAACATCAATGCAATAACTCCTGTACCGGCACCAATATCAAGAATAGATTCTGGATTATTATCTAATGTAGCCCAAGCACCCAGCAATACACCGTCCGTACCAATTTTCATGGCACAACGGTCTTGATTAATACTAAACTGTTTAAATTTAAATAGTTCGCTCAATGTATATTTTCTAATCTGTTAAGTTATTTAATATTCTGCTTTTTGCATCTGCAAGGTAGCTTCTGCCAATGGTATATCTAATACCGCCAATTTCAACACTATTTCCTTCAACTACATTTACCTTATCTACTGCAATCGTGAAAGATCGATGTATTCTGATAAAATTATCTCCAGGGAGTTCATCTGTAAAACTACTCAGTGTACTATGAATGATATATTTAGCAGTAGGGGTAATAATCCTGATATAATCCTTAAGGCTTTCTATAACCATTATCTCCTCAAGATATATTTTCTGAAGTTTCTTTTTATCGACCTTCACAAAAATAGATGGCTTCTCGTCCTTTTCCAAAGAGCCATTACCAAAACCTTTCTTTAGCCCTATTACACGATCTACAGATTTAAAAAAACGTGGTAATGAAATAGGCTTAACCAAATAATCTATCGCCTCAAGCTCAAAACTCTTTAATGCATGCTCTTCATGTGCCGTGGTCATAATGACAAACGGCTTTTTATGTAGGGTACTCAAAAATTCCAATCCATCAAGAAAAGGCATATTAATGTCCAAGAACATAATATCTACTTGGTTATCTCTTAAAAAAGTCGATGCATCTAACGCGTTAGAAAAGGTACCTTCTAATTTCAATTCCTTAACTCTTTCTATATAGTTTTTAAGCACATTTACTGCCAACGGCTCATCATCTACTACTATCACTTTCAAAATCATACTACCTTAAGCTTTAAAACAACATTGAACATTTTATCCTCCTCAAATATCTTTAAATCGTAATCATTTTTATCATACCCCAACTCTAAACGTTTTTTTACATTAGAGAGTCCTATACCACCGCGTTTTACAGGATATGTATATTCTGTATTTACGAGCGGAATGGAATTTGACACTTTAAAACCCATAAATCCGTCCTCTACGTTGACATCTATTTTAATCTTCATTTCCCCAATATTCTTATTTGCCCCATGTTTAAAGCAATTTTCAATAAGAGGAATCAAAAGCATTGGCGGAATCTTACAATTCGTAAGATCGCCAGAAATATTCATATCAATCTTCAAAGAATCATCGAACCGAATACGTTCCAAATCTATGTAATTTCTAATACAATTAATTTCACTTGTTAAATCTTGACGCTGTTTTTTAGTGGCATACAGCAAGTATCGCATCAGTTCAGATAATTTTAAAATTACTTCTGGTGCCTGATCAGATTTTTCTAAGGTTAAAGAGTATATATTATTTAAGGTATTAAAGAAAAAATGTGGTGAGACCTGAGACCTTAAAAAACGAAGTTCCGTTTTAAGTTGACGCTTTTCTAAATCATGAAGTTTACTACTTTCCCTAATCCAATCTACGGTTAATTTTATAGCCGTAAAAAATGATATTACATACACTTCACCAATCATACTTTGTACAGCAAAACCAATAGTTAACCTATCAATAATTTCTGAACTTTCTGGCATTACATCTTTACTTACCAAATAATAAGTAAGATTAAATTTCACCAATAGCATTAGTATTAATGCTGCTATTATAAAAAGCGTGTATTGGATATACTTTTTATTATAAATGAACTTTGGCATTAAATAATAAGCATTTAAATACGCCAAAAACATATGTATTGGAAACCCAATCATGTTGGTGTGTAGTGACAATAGAAAATTGTCATGTATAAATGACCAACGAAAAGTATTAAAGACGAAATATACAGACCAGAATAAAAAATGATGCCATGGTTTAATATCATTTGCACCAAAAAAATTAGGCTTTCGTAAAAACTTCATCAATCTAATATCCATGATGAAAAATTAATACTATTTCTAATATTATTTACTGTTAATAGTAATCTTTATTGGTTTTATCTTTTAGTATTTACTCTCCTAAATAGTACCTGAAAAAAGCAAATAAAAACTAGGACAAATACAGATCAACCAAACCTTCAGGTGTAGTGACAAAAATACTCTTGTTCTCGCGGTCTACTTTAGTAATGATATCGTCACTTACAGGTATTAATAATTGAGTTCCGTCTTTCTCCACTTCAAACAAAGCTTGTGCTGTAGTATCGTTAACGCTTTGTATTATACCTATATCACCGTGAACAGAATCTATCATAGTAAAACCGATGATTTCATGATAATAAAACTTGTTACCCGTTAGTTTGGGCAACATGGTAAGTGGTAAGTATAGTCCAGATTTCATAATGCGGTCCGCATCAGATTCTGATTTCACCTCTTCAAAATCTATACGAAGTAAGTTAGATTTATGAAGTCGGCATCTTTTAATAAAAAATGGAACCAGATTGTTTCCTAAAGAAACAAATACTGATTCCATTTTTTCGTATATCTCGGGGTCATCGGTATCTAGTTTTACTAGCACCTCACCTTTGAAACTATATTTTGAAACGATATTACCTAGGTAGAAACAATCTTCCTTTCGCATCGTTTCTTAAAAATTATGCTTTATCTTCTTCAGCAGCAGGAGCTTCTGGAGTTTCAACAGCTTGTTCTGGCTCACCAGCAGCTTCAACAGCTTCTACTTCAGCTTCAGCGTCTTCACCTTCAGCAACTTCTGGTAAAGCAGCAGCGGCAGCATCAGCAGCACGCTTATCGTTTACTTCTTTTTCCGCTTTTAAGGCAGCAGCTCTAGCATCAGCTTTAACTTTATCAATACCACCAACTTTATCAGCAATAGCAGCTTCTTTTTCAGTAACCCAAGCATTGAATTTTTCTTCAGCTTGCTCTTCGGTCAATGCACCTTTACGAACACCACCTAATAAGTGATGCTTTAAAAGAACACCTCTATAAGAAAGAATAGCTTTAGCAGTATCAGTTGGTTGTGCACCGTTTTGTAACCACTTTACAGAACTATCAATATCAAGTTCAATTGTTGCAGGGTTAGTATTAGGATTGTAGATACCTAATTTCTCTAAGAATTTACCATCTCTTTTAGCTCTTGCATCTGCAGCAACTACCCAATAGAATGGTTTTCCTTTTTTACCGTGTCTTTGTAATCTAATTTTTACTGGCATATCACATTAATTTGTAGGGTGCCCGACCCTTGATTATTAATTCTAGTTTTTTAACTCGTTCGCCATCAGCCAGCAAAGCTAATCTGAAAGCGGGTGCAAATATAATTTAAAATGCTGAATTGGCAACAATGAATTTAAGTTATTTCAATTGGCTTTTTCAAAAATACAAAACAGAAGATTCAAAAATACAACTATCTAACAGTAAACACCATATACACTAGCCTTCCGGCTATTAATCAGCAAGCACAAATCTAACTATACTATTCATTTATTACTCATAAAAACCACTCGTTAATAACTCTTAGCAACTCCGCTTTTTCTAACAAGCACTTTTTAGTAATTTTATAGGCAATTTTTAGGTCACGTAACTGACCGCTTTTGAACACACAGAAAATTCGCTATGTACCTCATATTTGATACCGAAACTACCGGTCTTCCAAAAAACTGGAACGCACCTATTACAGACACAGACAACTGGCCACGTTGTATACAGATTGCATGGCAGCTGCATGACGATATGGGAAAATGCATTGAGCATGAAGATTATTTAGTTCGCCCAGAGGGGTTCAACATTCCTTATGACGCCGAGCAAATTCACGGTATTTCTACTGAGCTTGCCGAGCAAAAAGGTATTTCCCTTGCAGAGGTTTTGGAGAAATTCAACATTGCCATGTCTAAAACAAAATTCATTGTTGGGCAGAATGTAGGTTTCGATTTAAATATTATGGGCGCGGAATTCCACCGTTTGGGTGTTGAAAATCCGTTACAAGAACTTCCTGTTTTAGATACCTGTACAGAGCACACGGCACAATTATGCCAGATTCCCGGTGGTAGAGGTGGTAAATTCAAGTTACCAACATTAACAGAATTGCACCAATATTTATTTGGGGAGCCTTTTGGCGAAGCGCATAATGCAACTGCCGATGTTGAGGCAACTACACGTTGTTTTCTTGAACTTATCCGTAAGCAACAGTATACAAAAGAACAGTTAGATGTTCAACCCGATTATTTCAAGAATTTCTCTGAGGCTAATCCGCAGGAAATTGAACTTATCGGTCTTAAACACATCAACCTTAAAAAAGCATCGAAAAAAATTGCCGATGCACTTTGGGCAAAAGATACTGGCGGAGTTTCTCAAGAAGAGATAGAAGAAAACCTGGCTACCTTAGGGAACGCAAGTTTTTCACATTTACATAATCACACACAATTCTCCATATTACAATCTACCATAAGCGTTCCTGATTTGGTAAAAGCTGCAGCAAAAGCCAAAATGCCTGCGGTGGCCATGACGGACCATGCGAATATGATGGGTGCATTTCATTTCGTAAACGGAGTGTTAAATCATAACAAAGGTGTTGTTTCTAGAAATGAAGCAAATCAGAAAAGATATGAAGCCACACAAAACGGCACTTTAGAAGAAGGTCAAGAGCCTTTAACCGAACTACCGGAACCTGAACAAGAAATAACTCCTATAATAGGCTGCGAATTTCAGGTTTGTGAAGATCATACCAACAAATCACAAAAAGACAACGGCTACCAAATAGTAATGCTCGCCAAGAGCAAGAAGGGCTATTTGAATTTAGCCAAGATGTCATCAATTGCCTTTGTTTCGGGTAAATACTATGTGCCTCGTATCGATAAAAAAGTAATTGAGCAGTACAAAGAAGATGTCATGGTGCTGACAGGAAACTTGTATGGCGAGGTTCCTAGTAAAGTATTGAACGTTGGTGAAAAACAAGCCGAGGAAGCATTAATCTGGTGGAAAGAGACTTTTGGCGATGATCTGTATATAGAAATCATGCGCCACGGTCAAGAAGATGAAGATCGTGTTAATCAAGTCTTGATTCAGTTTGCCAAAAAACACAATGTAAAGCTAGTAGCCACCAATAACACCTACTACGTAGAAAAGGAAAATGCACATGCGCATGACATTCTTTTATGTGTTAAGGATGGTGAAAAACAAGCTACCCCAATTGGTCGTGGTCGTGGATATCGTTACGGTTTACCAAACCAAGAATACTACTTTAAGTCATCTGATGAGATGAAGGAGCTTTTTAAGGATATCCCTGAAGCTATCATCAATATTCAAGAAATCGTTGACAAGGTAGAGACCTTTACTTTAGCTCGTGACGTACTGTTACCTGCGTTCGATATTCCTGAAGAATTTCAGTTCGAGGAAGACAAGCTGGATGGTGGCAAACGAGGAGAAAATAAATTTCTACGCCACATTACCTATGAAGGCGCAAAGAAAAGATATGGTGAAATTACACCTGCCATTGACGAGCGATTAGATTTTGAGCTTAAAGTAATTGAAAAAACGGGCTACCCTGGTTACTTCTTGATTGTGGAGGATTTTATTAGGGCAGCAAGAACTATGGATGTATCCGTAGGTCCCGGTCGTGGATCTGCCGCAGGATCTGCCGTTGCTTACTGTTTATGGATTACGAATCTAGACCCTATTAAGTACGACCTACTTTTTGAGCGTTTCCTAAATCCGGATCGTGTAAGTATGCCCGATATTGATATTGATTTTGATGATGAAGGGCGTGGTCGTGTAATGGACTATGTAATCGACAAGTACGGGGCTAACCAAGTGGCACAGATTATCACTTATGGTACCATGGCTGCTAAATCTGCTATTAGAGATACGGCACGTGCCCTGGATTTGCCTCTGCAAGATTCAGACCGCATGGCAAAGTTGATACCCGATATGTCTAAGTTAAAAAAGATTATTGGGGTCGATGAAAAAGTCTTGAGATCGAAATTTAGATCAGAAGATTTAGAAAAGATAAATGAACTTTTAGCAATTTCCGAGGGTGATGGTCCTGAATCAGAAACCTTAAATCAGGCGTACATTTTAGAAGGTTCGGTTCGTAATACCGGTATTCATGCCTGTGGGGTTATTATTACCCCAGATGACATTACCAAGTTCGTACCCGTGGCACTTGCCAAGGATTCCGAAATGTACTGTACTCAGTTTGACAACTCCGTTGTGGAGGATGCCGGACTGCTGAAGATGGATTTCTTAGGATTGAAAACGCTGACCTTGATTAAGGACACCGTTAAGATTGTAAAAGCAAAACACGGAGTTGAGCTAGACCCAGAGAATTTTCCGTTAGATGATGTAAAAACATACGAGCTCTTCCAAAGAGGAGAAACAGTTGGTGTATTCCAATATGAATCTCCCGGGATGCAGAAACACATGAGATCGCTAAAACCTACCGTTTTTGCGGATCTTATTGCTATGAACGCATTATACCGTCCTGGTCCAATGGAGTATATACCAAGTTTCATTGCCCGTAAACACGGTACCGAAGAAATTGTATATGACCTTGATGCCTGTGAGGAATACTTAGCGGAAACCTATGGTATTACGGTTTACCAAGAGCAAGTGATGCTCCTTTCACAGAAGTTGGCGGACTTTACAAAAGGTGAAGCTGATGTCTTGCGTAAGGCAATGGGTAAAAAGCAGAAGCACGTACTAGATAAAATGAAGCCAAAGTTCATTGAACAAGCTTCAGCCAAAGGACATGCAGTTGATAAACTGGAGAAAATTTGGAAGGATTGGGAAGCATTTGCAGCCTACGCCTTTAACAAATCTCACTCTACTTGCTATGCATGGATCGCATACCAAACCGCATATTGTAAAGCCCACTACCCTGCTGAATATATGGCGGCGGTATTGAGTAATAACATGAACGATATTAAACAGGTTACCTTCTTCATGGAAGAATGTAAACGTATGGGCTTGGATGTTTTGGGACCAGATGTAAATGAATCTTACTACAAGTTTGCCGTAAACGATGCCGGTGCTGTCCGTTTTGGAATGGGTGCCGTAAAAGGTGTTGGTCGTGGTGCGGTAGAAACCATCGTAGAAAACAGAAAAGAAGAAGGACCCTACAAATCCGTATTCGATTTTGCAAAACGAATAGATCTTCGTGCAGCAAATAAAAAAGCATTTGAAAGTTTAGCCGTTGCAGGAGGATTTGATTCTTTTGGCGATACACACAGAGCACAGTATTTTCATAATGAAGGAGACGGAGTAACGTTTTTAGAGAAGACCATAAAATATGGAGCTAAATTTCAAGAGAGCGAGAACTCTAGTCAAGTAAGCCTTTTCGGAGATGCGAGTGAGGTACAAATACCAGAACCAGTAGTACCGCCATGCGAGGAATGGGGTACCATGGAAAAACTTCGAAGAGAAAAAGAAGTGGTAGGTATTTATATTTCTGGACACCCTTTAGATGACTTTAAAACAGAAGTAAAGGCATTTTGTAATGCCAATATTGCTTGCGTAAACGACCTACCAACTTACGTCAATAGGGAACTCACCTTTGCAGCCGTAATTACAGATGTACAGCATAGGGTTTCCAAAAACGGAAAAGGTTGGGCAGCATTTACCATGGAAGATTATACCGACTCTTATGAATTTAGGATTTTCGGGGAAGAGTACCTTAAATTCAGACACTTCTTAATGATCAACTCCTTTGCCTACGTAAAATTATTTGTACGTGATGGATGGATGAATAAAGATACCGGTAAAAAAGGTGACCCAAGAATGCAGTTCAATAGCTTTATGTTGCTACAAGAAGTGATGGAAACATACGCCAGAAAACTCACGATAAAATTGAACATTGCCGACTTGAAAGAAGAGAAGGTACGCACCCTAAAAGACACCTTCATAGACCATGTAGGTGAACACCCGGTTAATTTTATCGTCTATGAAATGGAAGAAAAAATTAAGGTTACTTTAAACAGCAGACGACAGAAAGTAAATATTTCGACCGAGTTATTGCAACTTTTAGAGAAACAAGACGTTCATTTTAAACTGAATTAAAGAAGCAAGTATCCTGTTTAACTATTGAAATAGTAAATTTTACATCTTAGAATCGCAAATTATACTTTATAAGACGTGATGCTATGTAAGAAAAGAACTATATAAATATATAAATTAGCTTGATACCTTAATAGGCAAAACGAATTGCCAAGCGGTAAGGAAACAGAAGAATAATTGACTAAATTTGCATAATCAATAAAAGAAATTAAGATGGCATTAGAAATAACAGATGCTACTTTTGACGAGGTAGTATTAAAAAGCGATAAACCAGTAGTAGTAGATTTTTGGGCAGCATGGTGCGGTCCTTGTCGTATGGTAGGTCCTATCATTGACGAAGTTAGTACTGAATATGACGGCAAAGCTGTTGTTGGTAAAGTTGACGTAGATGCAAATCAAGAATTTGCCGCTAAATACGGGGTACGTAACATACCTACAGTATTAGTATTCAAAGGTGGTGAAATTGTAAGCAGACAAGTAGGTGTTTCACCTAAGAAAGTTTACACAGATGCTATAGACGCAGCTTTGTAAGCACAACACACGTATATAAAAGATAAAAAGAGCTGGCATATGCCAGCTCTTTTTATTTGGCACAATTTTAATTCGACCAATACAGCTAGTTAAAATGTCTTTATTATCTTTAGAAGTGTGAATCTACAATCAGAATTAAACAAGTCATCCTTATTCTCTAACCTAGAGCTGCTAGCTAACCAAGTAGTAGAAGGTTTCATTAGCGGAATACACAGAAGTCCGTTTCATGGCTTCTCTGCGGAATTTGCCGAACATAAAATCTACAACAATGGTGAAAGCACCAAACATATAGACTGGAAGCTCTTTGCAAAGACAGATAAGCTTTATACAAAACGCTATGAAGAGGAAACCAATTTAAGGTGCCACATGATACTGGATAATTCTGCGTCTATGTATTATCCGCAGGTAGATAATTTAAGCATTGATTCCTTAAACAAGATAGGATTTAGCGTCTTGGCAATTGCCGCCTTAATGAACGTACTTAAAAGACAGCGAGATGCCGTAGGTTTAAGTATTTACTCTGATGCCTACAATTATTACGCACCTGAAAAAGGAAGTGAGCGGCATTTTCAAATGCTATTGGCGCAATTAAGTGAAGTTGGCATGGCTAAAAATCCTCCAAAAGAAACAAATACCTACACCTATTTACATCAGATTGCAGAAAACATTAAGAGAAGAAGTCTCATTTTTCTGTTTACGGATATGTTCCAAACCGAAAAAAACGATGATGAATTGTTCGAAGCGCTCCGACATTTGAAATATAATAAGCACGATGTTGTACTTTTTCACCCGATGGATAAAAATCGCGAATTATACTTCAATTTTGAAAATACACCCAAAAGATTTGTCGACGTTGAAACCGGCGAACATTTAGACTTATATGCCGATAATATTAAAGAAGCTTATAATGAACGTATTACCGCATATTTATCTGACATAAAAATGAAATGTGCTCAATATAAAATCAAATATGTGGACATAGATATACACCGAGATTTCTCAACAGTGCTCAATACTTTTCTAGTAGAAAGAAATAAATTTCTCTAGATTGAAAAAAAAGTAAAAAAAATGTTTGTGCAATTAAATAAACCACATATATTTGCACTCGCTAAACGCCACGGTCTGGTAGTTCAGTTGGTTAGAATACCTGCCTGTCACGCAGGGGGTCGCGGGTTCGAGTCCCGTCCAGACCGCAAAAGCTCTCAAGAAATTGAGAGCTTTTTTTGTTTTAATTTTTTTTAGCAAATAAAATAAACTTATTTAATTTTTTAAATAAGTTTATTTTATTCTCTAATTACATTTGATATCATCCTCCATAGAGTGCATACCAAAAACCAAAAATAGAACAGCTCTATATTCATCTTTTAAACTAGTACGAAGTACATTAAAAGCTTTTGTAATTTGCGCTTCTACTGTTTTAGGAGATATTTTTAGATATTCTGCAATTTCAATATTGGATAGACCTTCTTTTTTACTCAATGAAAATACTTCTCTACATTTCGGGGGTAGTTTTTCTATTTCCTTGGAAACTATATGTATCATTTTCTCTATAACCTTGTCCTCTGAGTTCTCAACTACTTCTGCCAATGACTGGTAATATTTCATTTGAAGCATCATAATGGATTTATCTTTCTTATAACTATTTACAAACTCATTATATATAGATTTATATAGAAAACTCTGGATAGAGAATTCTGTATTTAATTTTTTCCTGTATTGCCAAGTTTTTAAAAATACATTCTGAACAATATCCTCAGCTAACATATGGTCGTTTATTAGGCTCATTGCATAAGCATACAGTCTTCTATGATATTTATCCAATAGAAACATATAGGCTTTTTCGTTTCCCTTTCTAAGGCTCTTAATCAATTCTGAATTGTTTTTAAAATACATTTTAACAAATTGTAATAACTCAACAATACTATGAATATCACAATTAAAAACAAAATTTTATATGAATTTGAAAAAAAAACCACACAAAAATAAGGGTATTGATATTTAGCCTTGTATTATTAATATGAAACGATATAGAATAATTATAGATGATTAGTGATGAAATCCATAATTGCTTAGTAAGGTATCTAAACAACTCAGCTACAGCCTCTGATTTGAACATTTTAAATAAATGGATTCAAATTTCTTCTAATAATATACTCTTTGATGAATATATTAAAACACATTTTGCAATTACTATTGGTATGAATAATCCAGATCCTTCAGAAATAAAAAGGCAACTTCTAAAAGAAATTAGAAAAAACAAAAATATCTTTTATCGCATAAAACCAAAATCTATATTAAAGTACGCAGCTGTAGGTTTTCTCTTTTTAGGGATTGGTTATATTTCTCAAACAAGATTAGAGAAAATTTCATCTCAAGATGTACCTCAACCTAAAGAGGAAAATATTACACTAGAATTACATGATGGAAATGTAAAGATTATATCTGAAGATGGTTCTGATAAAATTGTCGATATCAACGGGAAAATTGTAAGTAAAAAACAAGGTCGTCAGTTGATGTATTCTAATGATTTAGATATCACTAAAGTAACTTATAACACTCTTACGGTGCCATATGGAAAAAGATTTAATTTGAATCTTTCGGACGGGACCAAAATTCACCTTAACGCTGGAAGTTCTCTTCGTTACCCAGTAAAATTTTTACCTGGAAAAATTAGACAAGTTTATTTAAAAGGGGAGGCATATTTTGATGTAGCTAAAAATGAAAAAAACCCATTTGTTGTAAATGCTTATGAACTTAATGTACAAGTAATGGGTACGGAATTTAATGTTATTGCATACCCTGAAAATAGTGATACAGATGTGATTCTTATTGAAGGATCGGTAGGTTTGTATGAGAGTAATGAAGAGTTTGATATAGAAAAAAGCACAATGTTAAAGCCCGGTTTCAAAGGCAGTTTTAATAAAGAGTATAAAACAATTGACACCAATAAAGTGAATACCACCCTGTACACTTCTTGGATAAATGGAACTATAGTTTTTAGAAATGAGACTTTTGAAAATATTATTAAAAGTCTTGAACGCCAGTATAATACTACTATAATTAATAATAACACCACCCTTGGAGAGGAAACATTTAATGCTAGTATTGAAGTTGAACGAGAAAGTTTAGAAGAGGTTTTGAACTACTTCAATAAAGTTTATGCAATAGAACACCAAGTCGTGAATAACAAAGTGATTATAAACTAATTCAAAAGCTTAAGATATGAAAACAAATACCTAATCCATTTTAAAAGAAAATTAAAAATCGGAAAATGCGCTAACATTTCCCGATTGTAAAATGCGATTAAACTCTAATTAAGTTAACCACCAAAACACACTAAATATATGAAAAAAGCACGAATCCCATTTGTTAAAGGCATCGGGGCACCAAAAATTGACCTAAAAATGAAATTATCATTGTTTTTTTTATTGATAACTATGTTCTCTCTGCAGGCCAATACGGCTTATTCTCAAAAAACAAAGATCTCTTTAAATATGAAAAACGTTACCGTTTCACAGGTAATTGATGAAATAGAGGTTAAGACTGAGTTTAAATTCATTTTTAACACTAAGGCATTAGATTTAAAAAGGCGTGTTTCTATAAATGTAGAACAATTTACAGTAGATAGAATACTAGAAAAATTATTCAACAAAACCAAAACTACCTTTGAAATCGACAATAGAAAAATCCTTCTTCGTCAAAAACAAAGGAATAAAATAGTTTCTGTTAATCAATCTAAAATAGCAACTCCACAAGACCTAGAAGTTAGTGGGTCAATTACAGATTCTAATGGTCAACCTTTGCCTGGCGCAAGTATCTTGGAAAAAGGGACTACCAATGGTACTCAAACTAATTTTGACGGGGAATTTTCCATAAATGTTGCTAGTCAAGATGCGATACTTGTAGTTTCTTATCTCGGTTTTATAACAAAGGAAGTTTCTCAAAACAATCAAACTGAATTAACTATTATATTGGAAGAAGATGCTTCTAAGTTAGAAGAAGTAGTTGTAGTTGGTTATGGAACACAGAAAAAATCAGATGTAACTGGTTCAATAGCTTCGATAAAAAGTGAAGACTTCAACCAAGGGGTAGTAACAAACCCAGGGCAACTTTTACAAGGAAAACTAGCGGGTGTTAATGTAGCTTCTGTAAGTGGTGAGCCTGGTGCTACTCAAAATATTATTATACGTGGTGTTGGTAGTCTTCGCTCGGGTACTACGCCTCTTTTTGTTATTGATGGCTTTCCAATTGATAATAGTTCTACGGGCTTGGAGTCGAACCCTTTGAATTTTATAAACCCTCAGGATATAGAATCCATGGATGTTCTGAAAGATGCTTCTGCCACAGCTATTTATGGTGCCCGTGCAGCTAACGGGGTTGTTGTGATTACTACCAAAAAAGGTAAATCTGGTAAAACGAAGATGAACTTGTCGGTTTCGACAGCTATATCGAACATAGCAAGAGAAATAGACGTGTTTAGTGCCGCTGAATTTAGACAACAGGTCCCTGCAGTTGGTGGCATCTTAGACGATCAAGGCGCAAATACCGATTGGCAAGACGAATTGACAAGAACAGGTATATCAAATAATGTGAACTTCTCTATGAGCGGTGGTGCCACTGATCAATTTTCTTATTTTATATCTACCGGTTTAGAAGATCAAGAAGGTATTTTAGAAAACAGTGGGCTAAAGCGATATTCAGGCAGGGTAAACTTGAACCAGAAAGCTATGAACGGACGCTTGAATGTTGATTTCAACTTAACAGCTTCAAGAGTATTGAATGAAAGGTCTGACGGCGGGGCTGTAGGGAACAATGTTAATGAACAGAGCACGATTGTAGATATGTTACAGTTGAATCCGACTATTCCCGTATTCACCAATGGGCTGCCTACACTTTTAGACGGACGTTTGAACCCTGTTGAACGCAATCGTCTTTACACAGATTTAGCGAACCAAAACCGAATCTTAGCCAATATTGCAGCTTCGTTTGAAATCATAAAAGGATTAACATACAGAGGGAGTATAGGTATTGATTATTCTTCAGCAACACGTGATCAACAACAATTACCCTTTGCACTATTAGAAGGTTTTGAAGATGGGTTATTGAATACCTTTACCACCACCAACAGTGGTTTTTTAGTTGAGAATACCCTAACCTATTCTTTTGATACTGGAAAACATAATGTATCGGCATTGGCTGGTCATTCGTATCAAGAAACCGAAGTCAGGCAAAAACAATTGCAATTGGAGGGCTTTGCTCTTAACGGTATTGAACCCCGGTTTCAAGATCAAATTAGTACTGAATTATTACCTACAACACTTAACTCTCAAGCCTTCACAAATGAACTACAGTCCTTTTTTGCTAGGGCACAATATGCCTATGACAGCAAATATTTGTTAACTGCAACCATGCGGGCTGACGGTTCTTCAAAATTCGGGGAGAATAATAAATATGGCTACTTTCCATCAATAGGATTAGGTTGGAATATACATGAAGAGAATTTCATGGCTGATAATACCTTATTCACGAATCTAAAATTAAGAGCAAGTTGGGGGGAAACTGGTAACCAAGATGGTATCGACAGTAAAGTCAGCTTAGCGAGTTTCGCGGATTCGAAAGGTGATATTGATACCTACCCGTTAGATCCAAATGCTACGACATTGGATGATTACCCTTTCGGTACTGTAGCAGTTCGTACAGCCAACCCAGACCTGAAATGGGAAATTGCTACGCAAACTACGATTGGTCTTGATTTTGGGTTGTTAAACAACCGATTGACTGGCTCGCTAGATTACTTTAATAAAGTGACAAGCGATGTGGTTTTGTTGGCCTCTAAGATTGACCCTATTCAACCAACAGAAACATTCTGGACGAATGTTGAAGATATGGAAATACGAAACTCTGGTATTGAATTTGCATTGGACTATAACAGTGATTTCACCAAAGATTTTTCATATAATATTGGTGGTAATATTGCTTATACAGACAATGAGGTGAGAGATTCCCCATTCTCCGTCCTAACTACTGGTAGAGCATCAGGGGCTGGTCAAACAGGTGCTACCATTAATGGATATCTAAATGATGAGCCCGTAGGCACCTTCTTTCTAAAGGAGTTTATAGGTATAGGTGATGACGGATTAAATCAATTTAGAGATGTTGTTGCCGATGGAGAGGATTTGGATAATGATAGAATAGCCGCTGGAAGTGCCTTACCTGACGTTATTTATGCCTTCTTTTTTAATTTTAAGTATAAGCAACTTTCTTTGGGTTTGAATTTTAATGGGGTCGCTGGTAATAAAATTTTCAACCATACGGCTTTGACATTATTCAGTAACGGTCAACTCAGTAGAAATTTAAATACGACCAACTTTGCAACACAATTTCCTAATGAAGACCTTAGCAATTCTAATGAAGTATCCACCCGTTATTTGGAAGATGGTGGTTTTCTGCGACTGAACAACGCTACTTTGGCCTATAACTTAAGCCCGAAAGGAGCGTTTGGCGATTTGGTAAGCGGTATTCGATTTTCACTAACAGGTCAAAACATATTTGTAATTACCGATTACTCAGGTTTTGATCCTGAAGTAAATACAGGTACTTCTTCAGGCGGTATTCAAACATTCGGCATCGACCGTTTTACATACCCTACGCCTAGAACATTTCTATTTGGACTAAATGTATCATTCTAATAAAAAAATAATTAACAGATGAAAAACAAAATTTTTATAACGGTATTAGCAATCGCTTCCCTGTTAAATTGGAGTTGTACCGATTTGTTGGAAGAAAGAATTGATGAAGCGGAATTTGGCGGGCAAGCCGAAGTAATAAGCGGAGCCATCGCACCAGCTTACGGACAGGTGTCATCTACATGGTATATGACGCGTTACTATGGTTTACAATTAATTGCTGCTGACGAAGCTATTTTACCATTCCGTGGTGGAATAGATTGGTTTGACGGCGGTAAATTTATGTCAACCCATAGCCATACCATTACTCCCACCAATGACTTGGTAGGTGATTCTTGGAACGAGCTTACGGAGAATATCGCTAGAACATTGGCGGCAATTGAAGTATTAACTCCTTTGTCTGAAGCAGGAGATACCGAAGCGGCAGGAGCTTTGTACGAAATGATAGCTTTACGAGCGTATTTGAATATGCTGCTTTTAGATAGTTGGGGCCTTGTACTCAGAAAAGATTCTTCAAACGAGCTTTCCACAGTACTTAGAACACAAGAAGCTATTGATTATGTCGAAAGCGAATTCTTGTCTGTTGTAGACCTTATCAATACCGATAAAGGATCTGGTAGAATGACGCAGAGTGCTGTTTGGGGCTTCTTGGCAAGATTACATTTAAATGCTCCCGTATATCGCGACCCTTACGGTACGCCAAATTTTGAAGCAGCAGATATGGACAAGGTTATCCAATATTCTGACAACGTGATTAATTCTGGATTATATAGCTTATCTCCTGAATATTTTGAACTCTTCAATGATGATAACGGGCAAAATGCGGAGTTGATTTTTGCTTTAGACCAGCGCGGTGTCTTAAGAGAAGAACATAGTCGTTGGTCCTATTGGTCTATTTCAAAAACTATGTTTCCAAGACCAGAACACCCAAGTGCAGATGGTACAGATGGCCCTGGAGTAACTTCTGATTTCGTCCAAACTTGGGTAGATGCATATGGTGATGTCGACCCTGCCGAGGCTGATTCTCGATTCTATCAAAGAAATACCTTGGTTCCTGAAGCACAACTAGCAGATTTAGCAGGCCGAGAGCCGCTACTTGAAACAGAAACAGAAAATAGTTTTTATTGCGTTGACGCTTTAGATTATGAAATGGACAGAGGAATTATAAGAGGTATGCTATGGGGGGCTAGAAAAGGTTCTGATGGTGCATTTTTAACCTGCGACGACGGTAAGATAAAAATATTACCTGTGCAGCTAACAAAAGGAAACGGACCCTTTGTGGATATAGGATATGTGAACCACACTTTGGATATCGATTTCACAGTAGAAGGTTCATTACATGATGCAGGATATAGAACTGGTAAATATGCATTTAGTGCTACCTCTCCAAATGGTAATCATTTCAGTAGTATTAATCTTGTATTGATGCGTTTGGCAGAAATTTATTTAATGCGTGCAGAAGCGAAATTAAGAAAAGGAGATAATGGCGGTGCATTAGCTGATGTGAATCTAGTAAGAACGTCTAGAACAGCTAGACCTGATCAAACTCCAGCTCCATTGGCAGCGCTTGATGTGAATACCTTATTCAGAGAAAGAGGTTTTGAATTTTATTGGGAAGGTATTCGAAGAACTGACCAAATTCGATTTGGTAAATATGAAGATTCTTGGACAGATAAAACCGATTCGGATCCAAATAATCGTTTATTTCCGATTCCACAAAGTGCCATTGATGGTGCCTCAGGTATAGAAGGTTTCCTAGATCAAAATGCGGGATATTAATTTGTTTAGTAGACCCTTTATAACATTGTCAATGTAATGTTTGATAAGAGTAAGTTGTTAGTTTAAGTTAGTTTCTATTAAAGGGTGGCTATTGACAATAGTCATCCTTTTTATACGTCTAAATAAAGGAGATTAAAAAAGAATATATAGCCTCTAATTATGAATAGTCTATTTTCAGAAAATCCAAGTGATATTTTAATGCAGTTTCATTCGGGTTGGATGTAAAAAAAAGAGTACAATACAACTCACGGAAACATCTATACTTGCGATACTCATATACTTTTATTGTGGTATGAGAATAGTATTCCTAAAGGAAGATCAGTAAAAAAACATGTAATCACTCAAATTGCACCAACGCTTTCTATACTATTAAATATTATATTACCCTCTACAAGTAATAGAAATCCTATTGAAGAAATATTTAAAGACCAAGAACTAATAAATTTAACATCAAAAAAAGAGTAGCACAGATCACCTATTGAATTATTATCACCTCATTCATCATCGTAACAACCAGTACAAGAAGGATTATTTTGGGGTATAAACTATCGTAGATATATTAAAAATAAGGTACAGTAGGTTTTTCTTAATTACTCTCAACAAAATTATCAATAGCTAAACCACTATTGTGATATAACTATTTTAATAAGTTGAAAAACGTATATTTTAATATCTACCACCTAGTCTTTCATTCATAATCTTAGCATACAAAATTTGATTCTCTTCAATTTGTTTTTCTAAATCGCTAAGTACAGGTTTTGATTCTACGTTCAAAGTACTTTTTGAATCTGAATACGTGTCATTACTTTTAATTGTTAAATCATTTAATAAAGTGTCTAACTCTTTACTTACTGACTTCTTTGATAGATTTTGAGGAGTTTTCTTAATTGAAAACAAAGACTGTATAGGGGGTCTTTATCAATTACAATAAGCGCATATTTAAAAAATTCATTTTCCACTACATCATTCCCATACCCTTCCAAGGCAGAACAATTAATTTCTATATCTTCTTTATTTAAAGTTATGTACACCGCCTCACTAAAACATACTTGATATTTATAATTCTTAATAACATCTTGGCTTTTTATCTTCATTTTATTTAACTGCTTTATTCTTATCGTCTAATCGCTTGTAAAGTGGCAACGTTCTTCTATTCAGGTCTATACTTTTCACTTCCAAAAAAGTTCGTTCCATAGTGTCTTTGACTTTAAAAGTCCCTCTAATGGCATTTAACATTTCAAACTGCTCTAAATATTCAACTATAATATAAAAATCTGTATACAGTCTTGAAATACGTTTAGAGCAGTTCTGTAAGTAATATTTGAATGTTGTATTTCGTAAACTTGGGTTTTCGTTTTTAGTTTAATCCAAAACAAAAAGCTCTCAAGAAATTGAGAGCTTTTTTCCTTTTATAGTATGTAGTTTAAAAGAATCTAGGCGACTTAATTATTCTATCCCTAGACTTGAGCATGAATCTCAAAAAGATCTCGTGCGTTCCAGAATTATATGCCGTTAATTGAGTGGTAGAAAAATCATAGGCATACCCCATATTTAACTGTGGTGTAATCTGCAATCCAAAAAGTGCACTTACACTATCATCCCATCTATAATTTACACCAAGCGTTAATTTTTCGTTCATTAAGAAATTAGCAGATACATCTGCTGAAAGCGGTGCACCCGCAACATGTTTTACAAAGAACGAGGGCTTAAACTTTAAAAACGGATTTAAATCAAATACGTAACCACCTATTAAGAATATATGAATACGCTCTACAGATTCTGCTTCTTGTATTTCATCATAATGGGTGTTTGTCAAAATATTTGGAGTGGAAAGTCCTATATAGGCGTTTCTTGTATAATAGAATACCCCTGCCCCAATAGATGGTAAGAGTTTTCCATTTACGTTTTCGTTTAAAAATACATCACCCTCATCTCTATACAGACCTTTGCTCCAATCTATACTTAAAAACCGTACTCCGGCTTTTAATCCTAAAGCAAGTTTATCACCCTTGCGGTTCACGACCAATTGGTGGGCATAGTTACCATCAATATAGGTTTCAGAAGATGGACCAATTTCATCTTGTACGATTGAAAGTCCCGCTCCATCATATTTCCCAATAGGGGAATCAATACCGAACGTCAGTGTTTTTGGAGTACCTTCAACACCTACCCATTGGTTTCTATATAAAGAGATGATAGCCAGATTACCTCTAGACCCTGTGTATGCCGAATTTACGGTCATTGTATTATAGTTATAATGGGTGTACTGAGGGTCCTGCTGAGAGAATCCGTCTGTAGTACCTATTAAAGCCACTATTATTATCGTTATGTATAAGCTAAGCTTCATACCTATTTTATAATTTTATCTAGTTATGTATAACCAACCTGTTTTTGGCTCTGAACCATCACCGAAATCTATTAGATAGAAATACGTACCTACAGGCAGTTTCTCTGGTGCGCTTATGGTAGCTCTACCCATTGAAGTACCGTCCCATGAGTTATCATAGTTATCCATTTCAAATACTTGGTTACCCCATCTATTAAATACCTTGACATTATTATTTGGGTAATTCTCAATACATTCAATAAAGAACACATCATTTAAGCCATCATTATTAGGTGTAAATTTGTTGAATACCGTAAAACATTGTGCCTGTGTAACGACTGGAGTTGCTTCTGCCCTATCATTATCCATATTAAGATCTACTTGATCTACATAGATTAGTTCAGCTACATTGGTATAGTCATCAACATCCGTAACATTAACTGTCATTTCCAATGATGCCGTTGCACCAATTGCTATGCTAGGAATATCCCACGTTGCAGTTGTTTCACTATAAACGCCATGTGTAGCTGTTGCAGAAACAAAGGCATAACCTGACGGAAGCACATCTTCCACTCCTATATTTGTAGCTTCATAAGTACTATTATTGGTAACGGTCACCGTAAATACAATAGTATCCTCAAAGAAAGTTTCCTCTTTGTCTATCGTCTTAGAAATCTCTAAGTCAACCGTTGGTGCATTGATCATATGACTATCCTCATCATCTTCACTTTGATCACCATCATCATTATTAGGAGTTGAGTCCGGATCAAATTGATCAGATGCAATTACCTGTGCAATATTGGTATATTCATCGGCAACATTATTTGGCGCATTTAATGTCACCTCATAACTCACTACCTGTGTACCAACAGGAACGTTTGCAAAATCCCAGGAAATTACATTTCCAGAAACGATACCGCCGTTGTTTACAGTGCCTAAAGTATAACCATTAGGCAAGGTATTTTCAATACTCACATTTGTAGCAATGCCAGGTCCGTCGTTTGTTAAAGTCAATTCAAAAGTTACCGTATCTCCAGAATTTGGAGCCGGGTTAGATGCTGAACTTAATGCTATACCTAAACTTAAATCTGCAGGAATTAAAACGATTTCAGCATTATCCTCATCATCTTCACTTTGATCACCATCATCATTATTAGGAGAGGAATCTGGATCCAATTGATCTACGTTAACAATCTGTACCGTATTTAGATATTCATTTGTTGTATTCGTAGGTACATTAATAGAAGCCTCAAATGTCAAGGTTGTAGTAGTTCCATTCGGAATATCTAAACCACTCCATAAAATCTCGTTACCAGTTTGTACTCCACCTTCATTAATTGTAGTTACCGTAAAGCCAGCAGGAACAATATTAGACACCTCAACATTGGTAGCGTCATCGATTCCATTATTAACAACCTCAACGGTAAAAGTTAATACATCACCTGGATTACCTGTATCCGGTGTAACGGTATTTATAATTTCTAAATCGGTTGATTGTAGTCGTAGCTCCACATTATCCTCATCATCTTCACTTTGATCACCATCATCATTATCAGGAGCAGAATCAGTATCAAACTGATCCACCGCAATAACCTGTACCGTATTCAAATATTCATTTGTAGCATTTACAGGATTGTTTACATCCACATTAAAAGTCAATGTAGTCGTCGTTCCACTTGGTATCGATAATCCGGACCAAGAAATTGTATTTGCACTTTGCGAACCACCATCATTTATTCCAGTTACCGCAAAACCTACAGGAACTATATTTTCAATACTAACGTTGGTAGCATCATCAGGACCATTATTAAGGACATCAACAGTAATTATCAACGCATCACCAGGGTTTGCACTTGGTTGCGAAATTGTATTTATTACTTCTAAATCTGCCACTTGCGGAACAATAGATGCCGATGCTTCATCATCTTCACTCTGATCGCCATCGTCATTATTAGGTACAGAATCAGAATCATAATTTGTTGCCGAGGTTACTTGTGCAATATTCAGATATTCGTTTGTTGCACCTGTAGGGGCATTAACTATAGCCGCTATTTCTACAGATACACTTGCACCGTTAGCTAAACTAGGTAAAGTCCAGTTTCCAGTAACAGCATCATATATACCATTAACAGTACTACCTGTATCGCTTACATAAGTATATCCTGCGGGAAGTAAATCGTTAATTACAGTTCCGCCTGTATCATCACTTGGACCATTGTTGGTAGCAGTTAGGGTGAACGTAATAGTATCGCCAACATTAGGATTTGCAACATCTACCGAATGCGCTATTTCAATATCTGACGTAGCATTCACGGTTATAGTCACACTATCTGTATTTTCACAAGTATTGCCATCTGTACCAACAACCGTATAGGTAGTGGTCACTAAAGGATAAACGGTATCACCATCGGTAACACTATTATCCCAAACGTATGACGTAGCTCCAGAACCATTTAAGGTAACCGGTTCACCAGCGTTAATTGTTGTTGTTGATGCATTAGCAACTACATTTGGCAATGCATAAATTGTCAAACTCACAGGGGTTCTACTAAAGCTCGTACAAGAGCTTGCATCATCTACTTTTTCCGCATAATATGTTGCAGTACCCACAGCATTAATACTTGGGTCCGCTACCACATTTCCGCCAGTTGCGGCATCATACCAAACTACACTATAACCAGAAGGAATAGATACCGCAGCGGTTAAGGTCTGAGTAGGATTCTGCTCACATTCCGCCTGATCACCACCACTGGTAGGTGCAGGTGGAGTTTCCTCTATTGTTAAGACAACTTCCGTTCTAGTATTACTAACACAATTGGTCACATTTTGTACACTTTCAGCGAAATACGATACTGTACCTACGGTATTCAAAGATGGATCTGTAACTACATTTCCACCCGTTGCCGCATCATACCAAACAATAGTTGCGTCTGATGGTGGCGTTGCCGTAGCTGTTAAAGTTTGAATAGGATTTTGTTCACATTCCGTTTGATTACCGCCACTTATTGGAGCATCAACTAGCGGACAAGCACAATCAGGTGCTGTAACTGCCATGGTTTGTGTACAAGCATTTGGTGCCGTAACAGTTAATGTTATATTATTTCCTGAGATAATACCTGATATGGTCCAATTATTTCCACCATTATCAGTAACCGTACCTTCTGTAGAAGTCACCGTTCCTTCGCTAACATCTACAGAAACCGAATAGGTCAATAGATCAGGGGCACAAGTGGCCGCCGTTGCTATAGTAATATCAGGAGTATCTTGAATGGTTAAGTTTACCGCAGTTCTTGAAAGGCTTGTACAAGAGCTGGTAGTATTTTCACTTTCTGCATAATATGTTACTGAACCTACAGTATTTAATGTTGGACTAGCCACTACATTTCCACCAGAGGCAGCATCATACCACACAACACTTGAACCTGCAGGGGCAGTTGCCGTAGCTGTCAAGGTTTGAATTGGAGAAGCCTCACATTCCGTAACATCCCCACCACTAATTGGAGCAGTTGGCGCAGCTTCAATAGTTAAGGCAACCGCTGTTCTTGAAAGACTTGTACAAGAACTTGTAGTATTTTCACTTTCCGCATAATACGTTATAGAACCAACAGTATTCAACGTTGGGCTAGCAACTACATTTCCACCAGTTGCCGCATCATACCAAACTACGCTTGAACCTGCCGGAGCAGATGCTATCGCAGTTAATGTTTGAATAGGATTCTGTTCGCATGCTACCTGGTCACCGCCACTTGTTGGAGCTGTCGGAGCAGCTTCAATAGTTAAAACAACCGCTGTTCTAGTGCTGCTTACACAGTTCGTTACATTATCACGACTTTCAGCATAATATGTAGTTGAACCGGTTGCATTCAAAGATGGATCGGCTACTATGTTTCCTCCAGTAGCAGCATCATACCATACTACCGTAGCACCTGCTGGCGGTGTTGCCGTTGCCGTTAATGTCTGAATAGGATTCTCTTCACATTCCGTTTGGTTTCCTCCACTTACAGAAGCATCCACTACAGGACAAGCACAATCAGGAGCAGTTACATCTAAAGTCTGTAAACATGAATTCGGTGCCGTTACCGTCAAAGTAATATCGTTACCTGAAGTAATTCCGGATATCGTCCAATTATTTCCACCGTTATCAGTAACCGTACCTTCTGTTGAAGTTACCGTACCCTCGCTAACATCTACAGAAACCGAATAGGTCAATAGATCGGGCGCACATGTTGCTGCTGTTGCGATAGTAATATCTGGAGTATCCTGAATAGTCAAGCTTACCGGTGTTCTTGTAAAGCTTGGACAAGCACTGGTATCGTTTTCACTTTCCGCATAATAGGTTACCGTACCTACGGCATCTAAAATAGGACTAGCTACTACACTTCCTCCAGTTGCGGCATCGTACCAAACTACAGTTGAACCTGCTGGTGCAGTTGCCGTTGCTGTCAATGTCTGTATTGGTGAAGCTTCACATTCTGTAATATCTCCTCCGCTGATTGGAGCCGTGGGTGTTGCATCAATAGTCAACACTACTGCTGTTCTACTTCCGCTTACACAGTTCGTTACATTATCACGACTTTCTGCATAATAGGTTGTATTACCTGTTGTATTCAATGATGGATCAGCTACTACATTTCCTCCAGTAGCGGCATCGTACCATACTACTGTAGCACCTGCTGGCGGTGTTGCCGTTGCCGTCAATGTCTGAATAGGATTCTCTTCACATTCCGTTTGGTTTCCTCCACTTACCGGAGCATCAACTACCGGACAAGTACAATCAGGAGCAGTTACATCTAAAGTCTGTAAACATGCATTCGGTGCCGTTACCGTCAAAGTAATATCGTTAGCTGAAGTAATTCCGGATATCGTCCAGTTATTTCCACCATTATCAGTAACCGTACCTTCTGTTGAAGTTACCGTACCCTCACTAACATCTACAGAAACTGAGTATGTCAATAAATCGGGCGCACATGTTGCTGCTGTTGCGATCGTAATATCAGGTGTATCTTGAATAGTCAAGCTTACCGGTGTTCTTGTAAAGCTTGGACAAGCACTGGTATCACTTTCACTTTCCGCATAATAGGTTACCGTACCTACGGTATCTAAAATTGGGTTTGTAATTACACTTCCACCAGTAGCGGCATCATACCAAACTACGCTTGAACCTGCAGGGGCTGTTGCCGTTGCTGTCAAGGTTTGTATTGGCGACGTTTCACATTCTGTTTGATTTCCTCCACTGATTGGAGCAGTCGGTGTTTCATCAATAGTCAACACTACTACCGTTCTACTTCCGCTTACACAGTTCGTTACATTATCACTACTTTCAGCGTAATAAGTTGTTGTACCTGTTGCATTCAATGATGGATCAGCTACTACATTTCCTCCAGTAGCGGCATCGTACCAAATTACCGTAGCACCTGCTGGCGGTGTTGCCGTTGCAGTTAATGTCTGAATAGGATTCTCTTCACATTCCGTTTGGTTTCCTCCACTTACTGGAGCATCCACTACAGGACAAGCACAATCAGGCGCTGTAACCGACATGGTTTGTGTACATGCATTTGGCGCCGTAACCGTTAATGTAATATCATTACCCGAAGTAATGTCTGATATCGTCCAGTTATTTCCACCGTTATCTGTAACCGTACCTTCCGTTGAAGTTACCGTACCTTCGCTAACATCTACTGAAACCGAGTATGTCAATAGATCAGCCGCACATGTTGCAGCTGTTGCAATCGTAATATCAGGAGTATCTTGTATGGTGAGTACAACAGCGGTTCTACTAGTACTTACACATGATGTTGTCGTATTCTCACTTTCCGCATAGTAGGTCACAGAACCAACAGTATCTAAAATTGGGTTGGTAATTACACTTCCACCAGTTGCCGCATCGTACCAAACTACAGTTGAACCTGCTGACGCAGTTGCCGTAGCGGTCAATGTCTGTACTGGTGAAGCTTCACATTCTGTTTGATTTCCTCCACTGATTGGTGCCGTTGGAATAGGCTCAATCGTTAAACTTACCGCAGTACGTGAATGACTCACACAACTTGATACATCATCCTGACTTTCTGCAAAATACGTTATTGAACCTACACTATTTAAAGTTGGGCTCGCCACGACATTTCCTCCCGTGGCTGCATCGTACCAAACAATAGTAGTTCCTGACACACTTGTGGCGGTTGCCGTTAAAGTCTGTATTGGTGCAGTTTCACATTCCGTAATATCACCCCCACTTGTTGGAGCGGCAGGTGCTGCTTGAATAGAAAGACTAACAGCCGTTCTTGTAGTACTCGTACATCCGTTAACATCATCAACACTTTCAGCATAATAGGTTACCGAACCAACAGTATTCCATGTAGGACTAGCTACCATGTTTCCACCCGAAGCTGCATCATACCACACAATACTTGCACCCGTAGGCGGTGTTGCCGTAGCAGTTAATGTCTGTATAGGGTCTTGCTCACATTCCGTTTGATCACCACCACTTGTTGGTGCATTTACGGTAGGGCAAGCACAATTTGGTGCGTTTATACTAATACTTTCCGAACATGTGTTTGCATCGATTACCGTAACAGTTATATTATTTCCTGAAGTAATTCCAGAAATGGTCCAATTATTTCCACCATTGTCGGTTACTGTACCTTCTGTTGAAGTTACCGTACCCTCACTAACATCTACTGATACAGCATAGGTCGATAAATCTGCAGAACAGGTTTGTGAACTAGGTGTAATCGCTATTGTAGGATTTTCGTTCATGGTCAGCGTTACCGGTGTTCTGGTTTCACTTACACATCCACTACTTGTTGTGCTACTTTCTGCATAATATGTAATAGTACCTACTGCATTTAAAGTTGGACTAGCCACCATACTTCCACCTGTAGCTGCGGTATACCAAACTACAGTAGCTCCTGCCGGTGCGGTTGCACTTGCCGTCATTGTCTGCGCTGGGTTTGCTTCACATTCTGTTTGATCACCACCACTTGTTGGTGCATCAGGAATAGCGTCAATAGTCAAAGTTACTGGTGTTCTTGAAAGGGAAATACAACTACTAGTATCATCTTGACTTTCCGCATAATAGGTAATTGAACCTACTGTATTCCATTCAGGACTGGCTACAATATTGCCACCCGTTGCTGCGTCGTACCAAGTTAAGGTAGTACCTGAAGGTACCGTTGCCGTAGCGGTTAAAGTTTGTATAGGATTCTGCTCACATTCCGTTTGGTCACCACCACTTGTTGGTGCAGCTGGTGCAGGTTGTATAGTTAGAGATACTGGTGTTCTTGTGAAACTAGTGCAACTAGTAACATCATCTTGACTTTCCGCATAATATGTTATAGTTCCTACGGTACTCCAATCAGGATTCGCCACTACATTTCCACCACTAGCAGCATCATACCATACTAAAGTTGCACCAGAAGGTACCGTTGCAGTTGCGGTTAGTGTTTGGATAGGGTCTTGCTCACATTCCGTTTGATCTCCTCCGCTTACCGGTACAACTGGCGCAGGGTTGATAGTTAGGCTTACAGCAGTTCTCCCCACACTTGGGCAACCATTTACGGTATCATTACTTTCTGCATAATATGTTATAGTACCAACCGCGTTTAATATTGGACTAGCCACTACATTTCCACCTGTAAGGGCATCATACCAAATAATGTTCGCTCCAGAAGGAGGTGTAGCCGTTGCCGTTAATGTCTGAATAGGATTTTGCTCACATTCCGTTTGATCTCCTCCGCTTGTTGGTACAACCGGTGCAGTATTTACAGTTAATACCGCCTCATCTGAAATTGCATCAGAACAACTCGCAGCAGGACTAGTAGCTATTGCTCTATATCTATTACCGTTTAATGCCAACGTTACATTTGAAACAGTAAGTGTATTTGTATCTATATCGCTATATGGTGCAGTTTCAGTTAAATCGACCCAACTAGAGCCATCAAAAAGTTGCCATTGTATCGTACCTGAATCTGTAGCTACGGCATCAAAAGAAACCGAACCTCCTTCACAAACCGCTTCGTTTGTTGGTTGAGTTGTAAAAACCGGTGCATCATAAACATTTACTTGTAATCTGATTCTACCACCTTCGCAAGTTGCACTTCCATTTATACTTGATTGTGATACCCAATATGATTGTTGACCTGAAACAGCAGTAGTTGGTACGGTAGTTCCTGGTAATTCATTTCCTCCGGTTGCAGCATCATACCACTTTAAGTTTGTACCTGTTGCATGGGAATCTAATGGTTCTGCCTTGTCTCCTAAACAATAATCTACGGGAGAATCAACTACGGGAGCAGTTGGTATCGCATATACAATTACATCTATTTGCGTACGATCACTTTCACAAGTTGTTGAGTCGTCTGTTTGACTTACATAATATGAAGTCGTCCCAGCACCAGAAGTACTTGGCGTAGGTGCCGTTGAAGCGGCAGTACCACCAGTAGCAACCGTGTACCATTGTAAAGTATGATTTGATAAGGCTGTAGCCGATAAAGGTATCGCTGTTTCACCCACACAATATTCTACAGGACCATCGGCAGCCGGTGTCGGTGGCTTAGGTATTTGATATAAATCTATCGACAGGAAATTTTCACTCGTACACCCATTGGCATTCTGTGAATACACTAAATAATTTCTATAAAATTCACCGGTAGCAGGTGCCGTATATGTAGTAACGCCTGTTGCTACCAAATTACCATTTTCATCGTACCAGTTAGCTGTTTCTCCACCAGCAACATCTACCGTTACAGACATTTCTGGAGGTGTATCGCCTTCACAATACATATATTCAGTGGTCCCCGCAGGTGGGTTTACATCATTTTCAACAGTGATATTAAAAGATCTTTCCGCAAAATTTCCAGAAGCGTCTCTAACCGTATATCTAATAGTAGTAGTACCTATATCAAATTGATCACCACTATCAAGTCCCGTACCATCAGTTCTGAAAATTACATAATCCGCAATTTCACAACTAGTATCGTTAATATTAGTCACAATAGTTCCAGGGATAAGCAGATCATCTAAATATGCCTCCATACCGGAATTGAACAAAGAGGTAGAAGAATATCGAATCTTGATCTGATAATTACCTACCAGGTTAAATGGTATAATTTCTTGCTGAACACCAGTCGTAGTATACGTTTTACTAAAATAGCTAGTAGTAATCGTAGTTCCATCTTCATCTAAAACATCTAAGTGAATGGAAGGGGAATTGTTAGTACTTGATATACTATGCGAAAAAGTAATTTCTCCAAAGCCATTAAAGTAAAAAACAGGTGTAGTCATTGAACTAGCAAAAAAAGTTCCGCTAGAAATACCTGTAGAAACTAAATTTCTTGTTCCGTTTATGACTCCGCCACCTTCAATTGAAGAACGAACGAAGGTATAACATTGGTTAATTGCGTTTTCAAAATCTTGAAGCACGGAAGCTTCCCCTTCACCAGCAGGACAGTTATCTGAAGCCGTAGGCTCTGCCCAAGTATGAGCAGCTGTACATGTATCTGGATCAGCTGTTAAAGTTACATCTGTAGGAAAAGTGTCAAATATAGGATCTTGATTATCTTCAACAGTCACATTAAAAGTACAGACCGTTACATTACCACCTGCATCTTCTGCCCTATAAATTACAGCGGTTGTTCCTGGAAGAAAAGAATCACCAGAACTATAATTACTTGTTACACTTACCGCATCTGCAGAAGCAGTTGGGGGAGTCCAAGTTACAACAGCACTACATTCATCTGTAGTATAAGCAATAGATATATCTGAAGGTGGACAATTTGAAAAAGTTGGAGGTACATCTATAGCATCATCATATACGTTAACTAAAACCGAATTAGTTAAAATGCTATTAGTGTGTACTTCATTAGCAGTTGAAAAGCTAGAAAAGCCAATCAACAGTAATAATGATATAAGTAGTTTAGTAAGTTTGGACATCATCAAGTTATACTTTGCTCTAATGATCTCATTTATTCTTAAACACTTTAAAAAGTATTCTTAAATAAGCTCAATCACTATCTAGCAAAATTTAACTTTTAATGTCTCTTATCAATATATTTGTTGTGAGATACAGGCAATTCTGTTGTTATTTGCAACTATTTGTAGTTTTTCATCGATTAAATTTGTCTATTTGAAGTGTTTTATTATGTGATTTTAAAAAGTAGTCCTTAAAAATCCGATAAAATTTTGACCCTTGTAATGAGCAACCGATAATGTCCATATTTACTAGTATTGCTAATCAGAGTATTAAAAAAAAGATGCAAAATTTTGTTTTTTCAGTATACCCCAGTTTCCTTAAAAAAGAAGATAAAGGATATTTACAGGAAAAATTACACTAGCTTTCTACGCGTTCTCATCATACGCTCTTGCATTATTTTTGCGTATAGAATCTGATTTTCCTCAATTTGTCTTTCCAAAGATGACACAGCTTTAACAGCCTTTTCTTTAATAGAACTTTCTACCTTGGAATTTTTGTGATTTTCAGGACTCTCAATTGTTAAATCATTTAATAAAGAGTTCAACTCATTAGAAACTGAATTTTCAGAAAGAGATTGCTTATTTACTTGTTTTGCACTAGACTTAAATAGATTTAAAAACATAAGGCGATAAGATTTTGGGTTACATTTAAAACGACCTAAATATGATAATAGTATAAATTAAGTAATCTTTTTCTTACAATAAAATTATTTGAAACAAATTTTACAGTGCTTCAAACTAGTAATTCACAACATTCTGAATCTTTAAAACAAAAAAACACTTACGAAATCCCTATTTTAGGGCACTTATAAATACTAGAAAAGCAAAAAGAGTGTTACCTAATTACAGAATCTACGTTTACACCCTATGACTAAAAACTGGTACGTACTTTATGTAAAACCCAAAAATGAAAAGAAGGTGGCCGAAAGGTTGTCATCTCATCAACTAGATGTCTATTGCCCAATGATCAAAGAAGTGAAGCAATGGAGCGATAGAAAAAAGACAATTGAAGTACCCTTATTTAAGTCATACGTTTTTGTAAATATTAGGGAATGCGAAAGACAAAAAGTCTTTGAGGTTCCAGGTGTAGTTCGTTATTTGTTTTGGTTGGGTAAACCTGCAGTAGTCCGTGACATTGAAATGGAAACTTTAAAAAAATGGTTATCTGACGATACTGTCGAAAACTACAGTCTTACCAAATTAGAATCTGGCGATAGAGTAGCCATTAAACGTGGAGCGTTAAAGGACAAACAAGCTGAAATTATAGAAATAGGCAAAACCAGAGTTAAATTAATTTTAGAAGGTATGGGTGTTGTCCTAAATATGAAATTGAGAGATATTGTTTGATCTATTACTTTTCTAAAGCCCACTCCTATTATTTTATAGCGACCATTAACCACTACGTCAATTATTTGACAATACACTACATTTTTCAAAGAAAAAACATGCCGTTCATCGATCAAATATTTATTTGATCCAACAGCAATTCCTCTTAATATTAAGAGTCCCTAAATTGACATTAACATATGGCAATTAGAGTAATAAATTTATGTTGATATTATGGTAAAACCCTCCCAAAAATTGGTAATTCATAATTTATAGATTCCTTAACATTAAATTTTGGTTTGTAGGAATTAGCTACTTATGTTTGCTTCATAATATTACCTCCCCCGTAAAGTTTTCAGAAGTTATAGGTTGACTTCGTTTTTTAAAAATAAACCTTTGGTCAGTACCAAATAATGTGGCTGACAATGCGGAGCGCTATTCAAAATTTAAATTTCCTTAGCCTAAAATTAAACACAACCATTTATAATTATGCAGGTTTAAAATATCTTTTTGTTTTCACAAAGTGCTATTAAACAAACCCTTACAAATTTTAGAGTTAAACCCCCTTTGCTTTAACCTCACCAGATGAAAAAATCATTTTTTGTCATTCCGTTATCTTTCATAGTTCATATCTTAATAATTAATGTTACTTTATATGTATTAATCCCAATTACCTATACTAACCTCTTCAGTATACTTTACTATAACATCACATGGTTTATAGTTACCTATAGTATAGACTTTTATCCTACAGCAAGAAGAGAAAGTTTTGAGGTTAATTTGAAAAGCTTTTTTACATTAATTCTTTTATATGGCTTAGTCTATTTTACCTCATTTTCATTTTTAAGCCCACATCCATATACTTGGCAACATTTATTAATGGTGTACACTATTATATGCTTACTAATGATGCTATTCAGAATGTTTTTTTATTGGGCAAGAAATCTTGTAAGACGTAAAGAGTACGTGCACACCAGAGCAGTCGTAATAGGTAGGGATAAAAATCTAAAAAAGATAAGACGCATTTTTGATATCCCAGAGTATGGTTATAGATATATGGGATATTTTGATAATTATAAATCAAACAGCCCAACGTACCTAGGCGATATACAAAGTAGCTTTGATTATATATTTGAAAACAATGTTGAAGAAGTATATTGTTTGGCCTCTCGTCTATCAAAAGATGAAATAAAGCACTTAATGAACATTGCCGACAATAGTTTTAAACGCATTAAAATTATACCGGATAACAAAGAGTTGTTTTCAAGGGCCATGTCCATTGAGTTGTATGATTCAGTACCTGTTTTAAATTTAAGGGCCTCTCCGCTAGATTTAGATTACGCTAATCTTATAAAACGTATTTTCGATATTCTCTTTTCGTTATTTGTTATCGTAACTGTATTATCATGGTTAGTTCCTATTGTATTTATTTTAATGAAAATAGATTCTAAAGGACCATTATTCTTTAAACAAAAAAGGCATGGGGTAAATAAGAATACCTTTTGGTGTTACAAATTTAGATCTATGACCAAGAGTGATGACAGCGATACCAAAATGGCAACCAAAAATGACATGAGAATTACCAAACTTGGTAGAATATTAAGAAAAACCAGTATTGATGAGTTACCGCAGTTTTACAATGTTTTAAAAGGTGATATGAGTATTGTAGGTCCAAGACCACACATGGAGCTACATACCAAACAATACGAAACCTCTGTTGACAAATATCTAGTCCGTCATTTTCTAAAACCTGGTATAACTGGTTTGGCTCAGGTCAAAGGCTATAGAGGAGAAATTATTCATAAATCAGATATTGTTAACCGGGTACGCTATGATATTTTCTATATGGAAAAATGGTCTATTCTACTTGATATTCAAATAATTACACTTACGGTAACTAATATTTTCAAAAGTGAAGAGAAAGCTTATTAAGAATACCAACAAACATATTATTTTTGAAATAGATATAAAATTAAGATAATAACCCTATACTAAGGCTAAACACTATGAACCATAAATTTAATTTTAATAAAATTTTACTTTTTCTTTTACTGCCACTTATTTTTTCTTGTTCTCGAAGAAATTTAGGGTACTTCAGTAATTATGGAGAAAAGAGGCTACAAACTGAAGATATCACTTTAAAAACAACACAAGCTGCTATCCAGCCTGGCGATCTTTTACAAATTACGGTTACAGATAACAATCCCGTAGCAGCAGCACCTTTTAATAAAAATGTTTCAAATGAAAACCCTAATAATAATTCTTCCTCGAATATTCAAGATGGTTATTTAGTGGATGAAAATGGAATCATTGATTTCCCAGTGATCGGAAGAATAAAAATTGGCGGTCAAACTAAAGCAAATGCCAAAATTAGTATTACCAACCTTTTAACTAATTATTTAGGCAACCCTATTGTTACCATCCGTTATTTAAATTATAAAATTACAGTTGTTGGTGAAGTTAAAAATCCGAGCACATTTTTAGTACCCTCAGAGCGTATTAATCTTATAGAGGCATTAGGCATGGCCGGAGACTTAACCATATATGGCAAGCGTGAAAATGTCATGATTATCAATGAATCTAACGGTATACGTACCGTTGCACAATTAAATTTAAATGATAAAGCCATATTAGACTCCCCTAATTTTTATCTAAAACCTAACGATATCGTTTACGTTGAACCTGTTAAAGCAAGAAAAGATCAATCTAGCTTAACACGGTCAAATATATCTCTAGTTTTAGGTGTCATTTCCGCTGCATCATTAATCTTATTGAATATAAATAGGTAGATTAAAAAGTAAGCATCAACTTTTGTATACAGATATATCTACCATAAACTTTGTAATTAGCCGAAATATTAATCCTTTTATTTCATAAGCCTTTATTTTACTACATATGAATGAATTAAAAAATGAGCTATTAGGCTCAAATAATAAGAATGTTGCTGATATTTTAAAGAAATATTTACAATATTGGCCCTTATTTGCAATTGGTATTATAATTAGTGTATTAAGTGTTTTCCTGTACATTCGTTATAAGGCCGATACTAAATATGCCATTTTAAGTACTATATTCATAAAAGAAACTACCACTGGTCAAAGTGTAAATGAAAACCAAGGGTTTAATAATCTTGGTCTTATTAAAACCTCGCACAGCATTGATGACGAGATGGGTATTTTAAAATCCTCAGGTATAATGGAAAAAGTTGTTTCTAAATTAAATCTGAATGTTGCCTATTTTCTAGAAGGAAAAATACGTGATATAGAAATTTATGGAGCTGACGTACCAGTTAATATTTTGGTAGATGAAACGTCAGACTATTTGGCATTTAATCTTCCAATTTATATTAAGATTCTTACAGAAGACACCTATGAATTAAAAACTGAGTTTCAAGAGAAAACCATTAAATCTGTACACAATTTTGGAGATTTGGTTTCTGAATCTTTTGGCACAGTCACAATAACCAAAAAAGAAAACACCACTTTTATAGAAGAAGGCAAACCTATATACTTTTTGATAAAAAATAAAGACCGTTTAGTAATCGATTTTTTAGGGAAATTAGGTGTAGCCACATCAAATAAAGGAGGTAACTTACTTAATATTAAATTTCTAAGCTCTTCAAAACAAAAAGGTGAAGACATTGTTGCCGGCTTAATTGAAACCTATGTAGAAGAAACTATTAAATATGAAAATGAGATTGCTGAAAATACCATTCAGATGATTGACGACCGCTTAACAAAACTGTCCAGTGAGATTGACGGTGTTGAAAGTAATGTCGAAAATTTCAAATCAAGAAATGTAATTACAGATGTTGCCAGTAACGCCAATAGTTATATAGGCCAGGCCAACGATTATAAAAATAGAATCTCAGAATATCAATCGCAGATTAATGTTTTAGGATATGTTGAAGAATCATTTAATAATGGTAGCGGAGACGCATCTATTAGTAGTTCTATTGCAATGAATGATGGCGTATTGAGTAATATGGTGAATAATTACAATGAAGCATTGATAGAGAAAAAGCGATTATCACAATCAACTCCATCCAGTAACCCTATCATTGTGGATTTAGACACCACTCTTAACAATTTACGTACTTCTATATTACAAAATGTTAGAAGTACTAAGAACGGTCTTGTTATTGCTCAACGAAATTTACAATCTAACGCAAATAAATATCAAGCTCAAATTGCAAGGGTACCGTCTATGGAACGCAAATTATCAGATATTAGTAGAGAGCAAAGTACCAAAGAGGGACTCTTTCTATATCTTTTGCAAAAACGTGAAGAAGAAATTCTATCAATGGCTGCACCAGTCTCTTCTACCCGAATTGTAAGTTTACCCAAAGCTAGCTTGTATCCTATAAGCCCAAATAAAGTTTCGTTGTACCTAGGCGGTATACTACTAGGGTTGTTTTTACCATTCTGTATTGTGTTTACCAAAGAAATGCTTGACAATAAAGTAAGCTCATTAGATGATTTAACAAAATTATCTTTAGCACCAGTTCTTGGTGAGATTTCAAAAAACAAATCAAAAAATAGTCTTGTTGCAACGGAAAGAGAACGCACCCCAACCGCAGAACTATTTCGTTTACTGCGTTTCAATTTAGAATATTTAAAAAAGAATGAAAAGAACCAAACTTTAATGGTTACCTCGTCTGTTAAAGGGGAAGGTAAAAGTTTCGTAGCTGCTAATTTAGCCATTTCTTTAGCTGCCGCAGGGGAAAAGGTTATCCTACTTTCCTTTGATTTACGAGAACCAAGCTTAATGCCATTATTTGGTCTAACCGAAAAACCAGGCATTACCGATTTTATCGTAAAAAAAGGTATGTCTTTAGATGAGATTATACAAACCCATACCGATATTGATAATTTAAGTCTTATTGGAGCTGGTATTCCAATGATTGAAGTGGGTAAATTAATTTTAAATGAACGAATAGAAATTTTATTCAAAGAACTTAAAACTAAGTACGACCGTATAATTATAGATACTGCCCCTATTGGAAAAGTTTCCGATGGTTTTGCCTTAAATTCTTATATCGATAGTACAATTTATGTAGTAAGGCAGAGTTATACAAAAAACGAATATTTAAAATCATTGAACAATATATATCAAAATAACAAACTCCGTAATACTATGGTATTACTAAATGACACCACTGCCGGTCAAACATATGGATATGGAAATAAACCAAGTTAATAGTAAACAAACTATTTGACACAAAGAATCCAAACGAAATAAATCAAAATATTGAATTTTTTTAAAAAAATAAGTGAGATAATTTCTAAATACATTCCACCTCCACTAAGAAAAGCAATCAGTCAAGTATTGGGAGCTCAATTTTTATTGCAACTTATGGGTCTGGGTATAAGTGTTCTTATGGTTAGGGTTCTACCAAAATCAGAATATGGTATTTATACTGTACTTATGGCCGTTTTAGGGATGCTAAGTGTTATATCCGGTTCTGGTATAATGATTGGTTTCAAAAAAATAGGTGGTCAGGTTTGGAATCAAAATAAAGCTTTAGCTGATTTAATTAAAACTACTTTTTCAATTAGAAAATATTTAATTCTATTTGCCTTTTTGGTTGTAGGAACTTACGCATTCTTAGTTTTCAATAGACAGAATGTTCCGTTTTACGACAGTTTATTTTTTATTGTCACATTACTTTTTATGGTGATACCAAATGCCAGTATCGGAATTTATTCAGAAGGCTTAAGGCTACAGCAAATATATGCTCCGGTACAATTACAATCACTCATTAGCCAAGGTATAAGAATAATAGGCATTTTTGTTTTATTTTTTTTTTGGAAAGAATATTTAACTATTAAAAGTATCTTAATCATTACCGTAGTTGGTCTGTGGGTATCGTTGATTTACCTAAAGAAAAAACAAAATGCTAGTTTATTAATTAATAATTCGTTTATAGAAACGCCTAGTGTAAATATTGAATATAGAAATACATTAATAAAATTCATAAAATTAAATTGGCACAATTCTATATTCTTTGCCTTCAAAGACCAAATCTCTATTTTCATAATCGGTATTTACGGCTCAAAGGCAAGTTTAGCAGATTTAGGGGCAATAACAAGATATTCAATGGTTTTTTTGGTAATCGTGGCACTTATTACCAATATTTTAGGTCCTACATTTGGTAGGTGCAATAAAAAACAAAGGTTAAAGCAGATAACCTTATTCACCTTAATTAGTTATCTATTCTTCTTCGTTTTTGTAATAATTATGGTTGTTCTTTTTTCAGACCAATTACTATGGCTTTTAGGATCAAAATATGAAGGGTTAAATAAAGAATTACTCTTGGTATTTATCTCTAGTTTATTATTACTCGGTGTACAAATAGTTAGCGCACTAAACAGCTCAAAAGGATGGATTAAATATTCTCCACTATTAGAAATACCACTTGGCATTATTGGTATTATTACAAGCATCATCGTATTTGATTTGAGTACCGTTACAGGAGCTCTATATCTGTCGATTGTTTCTATGACAATTATGCTTTTAATGCATATTGCAAATTTTATATTTGGCTATAAACATTTTAAAGAAATAACAAGTTTTTGATAAACGAAGTTAATATGAAAATTTCTGTAGTTGTACCTACTTATAAACGTACTAAAGATTTTATTAGAGCTTTAATGTCGTTACAGAATCAAGTAAGATTAGTTGATGAACTAATTGTGGTCATTGGACCTGGTGATACCGATACTTTTAAAGCTTTAGATGATTTCGAATTTAATATCAAGAAAGTTAAAATATTAAAAGCCAAAAAACCAAGTTTAATACACTCGTTAAATTTAGCCCTTAGAAATGTAGAAGGAGATATTATTTGTTTACTAGATGATGATGTTTGGTTACCTCTAGACTGGTCCAAAAAAATTGAAAAAGCTTACAAAGAGAATAAACAAATGGGAGCTTATGGCGGAAGAGACCATTTACAATCTGAAAACAAAGCCTTAGCTAGCCCATCACCTGCAATTACTGTGGGAACTTTTCTTGTGAATGGAACTGCATCAGGAAATCATCATTGTGGTTCAGTAAAATCCCCTATAGTTGTTGATGTTTTAAAAGGAGTTAATCTATCATTCAGAAAATCAGCCTTTAGCAGACTAGAAATAGATACTCAGTTAGAAAGTAAAGGTGCAGAAATATGCTCTGAAATTGATATCTGCCAAAGTATTCAAAAGAATAACTTTACAATAGTATACGATAATGAAAATTATCTTTTGCACTTTGCATCCCCACGACCTAGTTATGATAATCGTGATATTTTTTTTCAATCCATTGAGAAAAATAGAATATTTAACAAATCATATGTTTACGGAAAATATAGACCATTATCTGAAATATTCTTATTTACCATAAGACAAATAATCATTGGCAATAAATTACAACCAGGAATTGTATGGTCTTTAGTTCTATTAACTAGAACTAAAAAAATAAAAGCCCTAGTATTTCCTTTTAGTCTTTACAAATACATGGTTAAAGGAATGGTAAAAGGCAGAAAAAATTATTATACACAGAATACCAAAAAAAAACAACTTAACTGAAAGTTATGGTGTTACATAAAAAAAGTAACCAAGTCAATAATTCTATTTTCAATTGGGCTTTATAAAGCGAAACAGTTGTAGGAACTTTAAACTTTTGTAGCTGTATTTCCATAGGATTATTTTGACAAGCTAACTAAATCACAACCATAGGCAATGTTAAGCAGAAGACATTGTCAATGATACCTACAAAATTAGAACTCTACTCCTACTTAAAAGAATTCGATAAATTTTTGTTGCCAAAATTATGTATGAAAACAATTAACCACAGTTGAACAATCATAGTTCTCATTTTTTATTCTTAACTCATATTTTTATAAAATAGCAGCAAATAAAATGCTTAAATAACCAACAGTATGACAAATGTCATATATACCTAAGAAGACGATGCATACTCCATTAAATTTTGGATGCTTTGTAGGAGCGATGGTAATATAGTCAATACTCCATATTAAAATTTGGGGGAGTATATCCACTAAAAATTGGTAATCACATAAAACAACTAAACTATACTGTAAATTACAGAAGACTACTAAATAATATGAATATGGAAAATAAAGTCATCCAAAAATCATTCTTCGTTTTTAAATTTAGACTCATAAGTAGTGCTGCCTCGTCTTTGAGAAAAATTTATTACCGAACTAAAGGGATGACCATTAAAAAAGGGACAAATCTTCCGAAAATTTTTATCACATGGCCACACCAAGTGTGTATAGGTGCTAATTGTAAACTTGAGCATCACATTTATTTTAGATTTGACGGTATTTGGAAACCAGGTAAAGCCATCCAAATTGAAGACAACACATTCATAGGTTCAGGCACGGAATTTAATATAACTAAAGGAATTAAAATTGGAAAAAATTGTTTGATAGCCTCAGGTTCTAGATTCATTGATCATGATCATGGTTATGACACTAGATCAGTCCTCATGAATATTTCAAGAACCGGAAAAGAAGCTACTATAAAAATTGGCGAAGACGTATGGCTAGGCTGTAACGTTGTAGTTTTAAAAGGGGTTCAAATTGGTAATGGGGCCATAGTTGCAGCCGGTGCAGTTGTAAATAAATCCATTCCAAAATATGAAATTTGGGGCGGGGTTCCCGCAAGAAAAATTGGAGTAAGACCTTTATAATTAATACAGTTAAATACGTCTGTAACCCGTGGCTACTTTTCAAATAAAGTTGTATTACCTTTTGTAAATAAACTAAAAGAGATTTAAAAAAGTAAAAAATTGACCAATAGCATTTTTATAGTTTTTTAATAAAAACTAAACTAACAAGCAAAATACCTTTATTATTAAAGCATAAATGAAAATAATTGTCTCACACCCAACAAGTAACCAAGTCAATAGAGCTATGTTAAAAGGTCTTTATAAAGCTAATCAACTGCAAAGCTTTTACACCTCTGTAGCAACTTTCCAGAACGATTCTTTAGATAGGTTAAGTGGACTAAAACCTTTTTCAGAATTAAAAAAAAGGCAGTTTGCAAGTGAACTTCAAAATATGACACATACTTACCCATATAAAGAACTAATGCGTATGGTGTTGCCAAAAATTGGAATGAACAGCTTTACTGCAGAAGAAAAATCTAAATTTTCTATATATAGTGCTTATCAATATTTTGACAAAATGGTAGCTAAACAATTATTGAAAGAACAAAATAGAGGTGCCACTGCACTTTATGCCTATGAAGATGGTGCATACCATTCATTTTTGAAAGCAAAGGAATTAGGTGTAAAATGTATGTACGATCAACCTATAGGCTATTGGCGAGTTGCACATAGTATACTGCAAAAAGAACGTGAATTATGGCCGGAATGGGAAGCTACTATACCTGGCCTAAATGACTCAGAAGAAAAGTTATTAAACAAGGATAACGAATTACAATTAGCGGATTGTGTATTTGCCGCTAGTACTTTTACCGCCAACACATTAAAAGAATATCCTGGAGAATTAAAACAGATTAAAGTAATACCTTTTGGCTTTCCTGAAATTAAAACGAACAAACAATTCAAAAATATTTCACCTAATAGTAAGATTCGCCTTTTATTCGTAGGCGGACTATCTCAACGAAAAGGAATTGCAAATTTATTTACAGCAGTAAACAAATTTAAAAATCAAATAGAATTAACAATTGTAGGTAGAAAACTTAACGAAAATTGCAAAGTATTAAATAAAGAACTTAAAAAACATAATTATATTTCTAGCCTACCTTTCCCTAAAGTTTTGGAATTAATGGGACAAAATGATGTTTTTGTATTCCCATCACTTTTTGAAGGCTTTGGAATGGTTATAACTGAGGCTATGTCTCAAGGTTTACCCGTTATAACTACCATAAACACCGCTGGTGGAGATTTCATAGAACATGGTAAAAACGGATGGCTAGTACAACCTGGTGACACCGACGGCTTAATTGATATGCTAGAAGAATTAATTGAAAACCCTGAACAAATTACAGTAGTTGCAAAAGAAGCTATAAAAACGGCAGAAGCAAGACCTTGGTTTAACTATTCAAAAGAAGTAGTACATACTTTGACAGATTTAAAGTAATTAATTTTGATTCAATTATCTCAAAAAATAGATACCGAAAATTACACCCTGGTTTGGCTAAAAAGAGGCATATGGCTGTACTTCTTTTTACTGATTTTCGAAGGGGCGTTACGAAAATGGATATTGCCAGGACTATCAGATGTATTATTAATCATAAGAGACCCACTAGCTATTGTAATGCTATTTTTTGCATGGAAAGCAAATATTTTAAAAGTAAATGGGTATATCATTGTTATGACTGCCATTACAATATTAAGCGTAATTGCTACCTTTTTTACTGGTCATCAAAATATTGTTGTAACTGTTTATGGAGCTAGAATATTTCTAATTCAGTTTCCGTTTATTTTTGTCATTGGGTCTGTTTTTTCTAAGGAAGATGTTATTAAAGTTGGCAAACTATTACTTTGGATATCTATTCCTATGACAATTTTAATAGTATTACAATTTTATAGTCCGCAATCTGCATGGGTAAATAGAGGCGTTGGTGGTGATATGGAAGGTGCTGGGTTTTCTGGTGCTCTAGGTTATTTTAGACCTCCGGGAACTTTTTCTTTCACTAATGGCACTAGTTTATTTTATCATTTCTTAGCCTGCTTTGTTTTTATCTTCTGGCTAATGCCTAAAACAATCAACAAATTACTATTGATCTTCGCTACTATATGTTTATTAATTGCCATACCCATATCTATAAGTAGAACTTTATTGTTTTCTGTAATTATCTCGCTGATATTTTATTTTTTTGCTTCATATTTCAGACCAAATTTTTTAAGAAAGTTATTGGTTTTTATTTCTAGTATGTTCGTTATTGGTTTTATTGTAACTAACCTAGAATTTATGGGGGATGCCACCGAAGCTTTTACATCAAGATTTACCAATGCTAGTGAAAGCGAAGGAGGTTTAGAAGGTACTTTAATTGACAGATACTTAGGTTTATTAATTGGAGCTGTTACAGATACTCAAGACACTCCTTTTTTTGGACACGGAATGGGCATGGGTACTAATGCTGGCAGTCAACTTTTAACGGGTGGACGTACATTTTTAATCGCTGAAGATGAATGGGCACGCATAATTGGTGAAATGGGAATTCTTCTCGGATTAGCAGTTATTATTACAAGATCAATACTAACCATTAATTTAAGCTTCCAAAGTTTCAAAGCTTTAAAAAATTTAAATTTCATCCCATTCTTATTATCTAGTTTTATTATTTTAATAGTTCCTCAAGGGCAATGGTCACAACCCACAAGTTTAGGTTTTGCCATATTTGTTACAGGTATTTTGATTGCATCATTTAAAACGCAGCCTTAATAAACAATGTTCATTACCATCGAATTATTTTATCATAATTTCCTTTTTTTCCATTTTATCATATCCTATGCAAGAAAGCAATAGAAATTATACGCTAGATCTTATTAGAGGAGTTAGTGCCCTTATAGTTTTGATGAGTCATTTAAGAGCAGCCATGTTTTTAGATTTTAATCAACTAGATTTAAATGTGGGTACCGGTATTATTGCAAAAGTATTCTATTTTTTAACAGGTTTAGGTCACCAAGCAGTTATGGTATTTTTTGTTTTGAGCGGTTACTTTGTTGGAGGATCCATATTAAAACTTAGAAAAAAATTTACTTTTAAAAAGTACCTTATTGCACGATTATCGAGACTTTGGACTCCCCTAATCCCTATTTTATTTTTCACCCTTTTCATCGATTATTTTTTGAATATTTTGTCTCCAGAAATTATTTCTGGTAAATATTATGATATATTAAATTCTGGACCAACCAACGATTATTCAAACTCAATAGTTACTTTTATTTCCAATATATTTTTTTTGCAAACAACTATAACTCCAGTTTATGGTTCTAACGGTCCTTTATGGAGTCTTGCATATGAATTCTGGTATTATATAATTTTCCCTTTAATAGCAATTGCCATAGGGGTTATCCCTTCAAGTATATGGAATAAAATAATTTCCATAATTTTCATCATCCTTATCGCTGTTACCATATCAACAAACATGCTTCAAGGTTTTTTAATTTGGATGTTAGGTGTTGGCGTATATTATATCACAACAAAGAACAATATAAAAACGAACACCTTTTTTATAATAAGTTTTATTCTAATTTTTTTAGTTTCCTTAATACATAGTAAGTTTCATTTCTTTAATTCGAAGAATGATTTTTTAGAGGACTTATTTGTAGGGCTTGCATTTAGTGGATTATTAATATCTATAATTAATTATCAATTACCTAAAATATCATTTTTAAACCTTAGAAAATTATCTTTTGGTATATCTGAAATCTCTTATACACTATACATATTACACTTTCCATTAGTACTATTAATCTATGGGTTATTCTATATAAAAGACCAAGAGGTTTTTAGCATATTAAGCTTTTTACAATTCTTTGCATGGTCATTGTTTTTAATTATTGTTAGCGCTTTATTTTGGTATTTATTTGAAAGAAACACTAATAGTGTCCGCCAATTTATGGTTAACATTCTAAAGAAATAGTTAGGTGGAATCTATATAATAAAAACCACAAAATGTTATTAATAAAACATCAGAAACTAGTCTAATGTCTCGAAACTTTAATGGAGATTTATTAAAGAGTATTTCAATATTTGCAGTAGTTTATATCCATGCCTACTCAATAATCAACGAAATACCAATTCTAGTGTTCATCAAAGATGTTTTTAGATTTGCTGTTCCATGTTTTATAATTCTTTGGGCTTATTTTTTAGAAAAATCATACCTGAGAAAAGAAGTTGATCAAAGAAATAAGTATCTACTAAAACGTTTCATACACTTATTGCGAGTTTTTCTTATATGGAGTCTACTGTATTTTTTACTTTCTGTTGAATGGTCTACTTTAACGTTAAAAAACTTTTTCTCACAGTATTTTAGTGGTTATGGTTGGTCAGGACAATATTTTTTTATTATCCTCTTTCAGTTAATAATCCTATATCCATTTTTAAGAAAATTATTTGATATTAAAATTCTTAAATTCTTGTGCATATTATTATCAATTATAATATATGTATACTTTGAATTTTATTTCGACATGATTCCTGAAATCCTAATTAAATTAGGCTATCGACCCTTCTATTTCTGGGTGATTTATGTATTCGTTGGCATTACAATGGCTAGAAAACCAATTAAAAAAATCCATCCAATATTTATATTCTTCCCTATTTTCATAGGAGTTGAATTATTATACTTGCGCAAATACAATTTTGAACATTTTGATTATATCACTTTAGGAACTATTCTGTTCTCAACTTTATTTTGTTCTTTTTTTACACAAAAAAACACGTATTATTATTCAAAAAATATCAATACACTAATTGGCTTTATAGGTCAAAATACGCTAATCATTTTTATCAGTAATCCTCTTATTATTATTTTACTAAATAATGCTATTAAACAAACCAATTTCGTAAATACAGCATTACAAACCCAACCTTGGGTTAGTATTCTATTATCCTTGGTTATGGTAACCATAGTATTTATTGCCGCATTAATAATTGCCAAAGTATTTCATAAGACAAATTTGAATAAATTAATAGGATAAAATTAAAGTGTTAAATAACATGGTAAAATTGAAAACTATATTAATAAACCGTCATAAAGAATTTAGAGAATTTAACAAAAGCCGCTACACCTAATTTTTGAACAATGTTTTTCATGAATTAGGCAATGTTACCGAAATAAAGACGTGAAGTAATATTAAAAAAATTTAGAAGTGTTTACCAACTTTTTGAAGAAGGCGATTTTTATAAAAGAGGGGTTTTTAAATTCTATGACTAGGAACTAACATTACAAATAGAACATTGCCGTTATTATATATTGAAAGCACCTCATAACTAGATATTAAAGTAATATGTAAAGCTTCACCAAAATAAAATCTATTTATAAATAGAGTTGATAATCACATTTCATTAAAAGCTTACTAAGGTGCCTCTCTAATTCTTTTTCCTTCTTCAGCAGAGGTTTTAGTCTATTCAAATGGTAATGGTATCTGCATGCCAGGTAATTGCTACCAATGAGACACTTACTTATGCAGTTAGACAAATATAGATATCTATATAAAAACTTTCAATGAGACCAACAATACTGAGCATAAGCAACTAAAGCAGCAAAAATTTCAGTTACGAAAGTATATTACTAGAAGTAGAATCCTTCTACAAGTCTATAATAACTTCTCAATACATTTAATAGGAAAACAATTTAATCAAATACTTATTTCAATTGCAGATATCATATTCTCACCACACAATCTTTTAAAACGCACATCATGAAAACAAAAAATACAAAACGCATTTTGTTCGTAGGTTATAATTTTTCTCCGGAGCTTACTGGTATTGGTAAATACTCAGGTGAAATGATGCAATGGTTGGCAGAAAAAGGGCATGAGTGTACCGTATTGACTTCATACCCTTATTATCCTTATTGGAAAATACAGAAACCTTATAGAAAAAACCGTTTTTGGTATAAGAAAGAAGTAACAATTTTCGAATCCGGTGGAAAACTTAGTGTGATAAGATGCCCCATGTACGTTCCTAATAAACCAAGTGGAATAAAAAGAATGTTATTAGACTGTACCTTTTCACTATCTGCCTTTTTAGTGAGTATTCCACTCTTATTCTATAAAAAATATAATAGGGTCATTACCGTTGCACCATCTTTTCAAATTGGTCTGCTTGGTGTCTTTTATAAAAGGATTAGAAATGCGATGCATATACACCATATACAAGATATGCAAATTGAGGCTGCACAAGATTTGGGAATGATAAAATCTCCTAAGCTTTTAAATGCCTTATATGGGGTGGAAAAATATATTTACAACAATACAGATGTCATCAGTAGTATCTCTGATGGTATGATTGAAAAAATAGAACGTAAGGCAATGAAGCCTATTTCATTTTTTCCTAACTGGACCGAGACCAATACCTTTTACCCTATTAAAAACAGTAAAGATTATAAAAAAAACTGGGGCTTTAAATCATCGGATTTTATAGTACTCTATTCTGGAGCAATAGGTGAAAAACAAGGGTTAGATGCCATTTTAACTTCTGCAAAAGATCTACAAGCCCATCAACATTTACAATTTATCATTTGTGGGACAGGTCCTTACAAGAAAGTTTTGAGCGAAAAAGCAAAAAGCATGAATTTGAACAATGTTCATTTTATGCCTTTACAACCTAAAGAAAAGTTTAATAAATTTTTAAATATTGCAGATGTACATTTGGTCATACAGAAAGAAAAAGCCAGTGATTTGGTGATGCCATCAAAATTAACTACTATACTATCCGTAGGCGGTTTAGCTTTGATAACGGCAAATCCAAACTCTAGTTTACATCGTGTAGTCAGTAAGCACGGCATGGGTATTTTAGTTGCTCCAGAAAATCAAGAAGCTTTAAATACCGGAATTTTAATAGGTCTTGGCGAAATGGATAATCAAGATATTAAAAAGGCAGCACGTAGCTATGCAGAAAAATATCTGGCAATTGATACCGTAATGCAAAATTTTAATAAAAAAATTATTGCTGAACAAAAAAAACAAGCCATACAATTTGTCAATTAACATTGTATGATTAGATAATTAAAAAAAAATCCTCTATTTACCCAAGATATATTATAGCGACATTAAAATTTACTATGTCAATAAACATATTCACGTTCAGCCCAGCAATCTAATAATTGTTCAAATTGATACTTAAACTAGTACTTCAACCTAGATAGGATATAACCAAACTTATAATCTAAAAATATCCACACTGGCACGAATAGTAGTTTTGAAATTAAAACCATCTCTTTTTTTCAAGATTCTGCAAAAATGGTTTTAGACTTGCAAAATAAAATGTCCATTATAAAACAAATTAAATAGCAAGCTATTGTAGATAGTAAGAATAGAATTGTAATAATGGAACAATTATAGTACAGAAGTTGAACTTTAAGGAGCTACGCAAGGTCCTAGCTATTCACATCTAGGTTGGAGTTGCTTTTACATAAAATGATATTTAAATATTACAAAACGAGTAGAGCTACTCATAATCTCAACATTTTTTTGAATGAAAATCAATTATTTTTTTAGACATCCAAAAGTCGGTCATTCTATACATCGTGTTTTTAGAACTATACTTCAAGAGTTGAATAGAACAGTTGAAATAGATACGTATGATGTACCAAATGTTGGTTCAATGCCAATTGATGTTCTAAAAAATAATTTATATACCTATAAAAAACGAGACAAAAAAACCATTCATCATGTTACAGGTCATATACACGATGTGCTTTTGGCACTAACCGGAGTAAAAACGGTTTTAACTATACATGACCTTGTGTTCTTAGACAATGTTAAAAATCCTATCAAACGTTTTTACAAATGGTTATTTTGGTTCTATTTGCCTATTAAAATTGCAGATAGGGTAGTTTGCATATCTAACCAAACTAAAAACAATATTTTAAACAAAATAAACACAGATAAACTATCAGTCATTTACAATGCTGTAGACCCCATATTTAAATATACACCCCACAGTTTTAATGAAGAAAAACCGATTATACTTCATATTGGAACAGGTTGGAATAAAAATCTAGAGCTTACTATTGAGGCATTAGAAGATATTGATTGTCACTTAAGAATTATTGGAAATTTAAGTGATAAACAATTACAACTTCTTTTGAACCATAACATTGATTTTTCAAATGAATCTAATTTGACCGATGAACAAATTAAACAGGAATATATTAACTGTGACATTGTAAATTTTCCTTCAAAATATGAGGGCTTTGGAATGCCCGTAATAGAAGGGCAACAAACAGGAAGAGTTGTTATTACAACTAAAATAGAACCTATTATTGAAGTTGCCAATGACGCTGTAGCTTTCGTTATTCCTAATGACACCAACTCTTTGAGAAATACATATTTAAAAATTAAAAACAATTCTGTTTATAGAAACAATATTATTGAAAAAGGGCTAACGAATGCAAAAAGGTTTTCCGTAGAAGCTATTACGTTACAGTACATTAACTTATATCAAGATTTAGATAAAGAATGAAAATACTTCGCATAATACCTAGTATGAATCCAACGCAAGGAGGCCCTTGCCAGGGCATTCGAAATTCCATACCCGAACTACAAAAGTTAGGAGTTACCAATGAGGTGGTATGTTTAGATGAATCATCTTCCTCATATTTGGGTGACGACCCATTTACTATTCATACTTTGGGAAATGCTAAAACTCCATGGAAATACAATAAAAACTTATTACCATGGTTAGTAGAAAATTATAAAAATTATGATACTATTATAGTTCATGGTCTTTGGTCTTATCATAGCCATGCAGCTATAAAAGCTTTTTTAAAATTAAATAAGGAAGAAAAAGGTGCTCCCAAAATATATGTTATGCCGCATGGCATGTTAGACCCCTATTTTCAAAAGGCAGATTCGCGTAAGTTAAAAGCTCTACGCAATGACATTTATTGGAAATGGGTAGAAAATAAAGTCATTAACCAAGCTGACGGTATTTTATTTACTTGTGAAGAAGAATTGCTATTGGCGCGTACAACATTTCCCAACTACAAGCCAAAAAAAGAAATTAACGTGGGTTATGGCATACAGCCACCACCAGCCTACACACAAGAAATGCGTGAAGCATTTTCTAGAAAAGTACAGCAATGGAACGGTAATCCACACTTAGTATTCTTAAGTAGAATACATCCAAAAAAAGGAGTTGACCTACTTATAAAAGCTTACCTTAAACTTGAGAAAGAAATGGACAATATACCTCAACTAGTTATTGCAGGTCCGGGACTTGACGACCCCTACGGTAAGGAAATGCAAAATTTAGCCAACAAATCTGAAAATATCTTATTTCCGGGAATGTTACGTGACAATGAAAAATGGGGTGCTTTTTATGAAAGCAGTGTTTTTGTACTATCTAGTCATCAAGAAAATTTTGGCATTGCCGTTGTTGAAGCATTAGCATGTTCTAAACCAGTATTGATAAGCGAGAAAGTAAATATCTGGCGGGAAATTGCACAAGAAAACGCAGGTATCGTCAAAAAAGACAACGAAGAAGATACTTATCTACTTTTGAAAGACTGGCTAACAAAAACAACTACAGAACAAGAACAAATGGCAAAAAATGCTTTTAATGTCTATACTAAACACTTTACTATTGCCAATGCCGGCAAACAGTTATTAAACAATATTGATTAAACCATTTTCATGAACACCACTAAATCTAAAGTACTGTTGAACGATTTTAATCCTAACATTGGACTAGAAAGAGGTGCAAGTAAATTAAAGGAAATTCTTTGGTATTTGATCAAGGTCCTATTTTTCTTAAGTGCTTTACCTTATCCAAGTGGATTTAAAGTATGGTTATTGAAAATTTTTGGTGCAAAAGTAGGGACAGGTATTGTAATCAAACCAAGAGTTAATATACACTTTCCTTGGAAGTTAGAAATTGGCAGTCATGTATGGATAGGTGAAGAAGCCTTTATTTTAAATTTTGAAAAAATAAAAATAGGTAATAACGTGTGTATTTCTCAAAGAAGCTTTTTGTCTGGGGGAAATCATGATTACCGAATTCCATCTATGCCTTACCGAAATGGCCCTATAGAGCTGCAAGATGGCTGCTGGGTGGGTGCAAATTGTTTTATTGGCCCAAATGTTATAGTAGGCTATGATTCTGTAATTACCGTGGGGTCAATAATAGTAAACAATACAGAACCAAATAAAGTGATTACTCAAAGACCTGAAAATAAAGCTAACGTGCGTTGGAGATAATGTAAGTATATTAATGCGTTACCAAGAATTGAGGATAGGGGGTTGAGATATCATCTAAAATAATTGAAGGAATACGATTTGAGTAATTAATAAGTAAAGACTGTGCTCTATCATCACCTGATATAATTGAATTTATCAGCATTCCATTATCAATTCGACCCAATCTTCCCAACGCATTAGAATTTCTCACAAAAGCTTTAATACTTGCATCTGATGTAAATAAATCTATATCATCTAAAAAACTACTGCCTTCAATCATGATTTCTCTTATATCAAATATAGTTTTAGTATTATTTTGATTAAATCTACAAGAGTATAAGCTAATTGGACTTCCCCCAATAATATATTCACCTGCATGATTAGTAAAGTCACAATTCGCAAAAAAAGATCCATTATGATACTTCATATCAGCGGCAATTTCATTATCATCAAATTTAGAATCTACCCAAGCATTTAGATTATCTGCTCTACCGGCAATCATGCTAATTGCAGTATTACATTCCACATACTGATTTTTATAAAATACTATCTTATCAACATACATCATCGTGTAATTCTCACCCGAGACATAATTAGGATCGACTTCTTGTAAGAATCCAATTCCACAATTAACAAAGTTCAAATGGTCCAAAAAATTATTGTCAAAACCATAAAATTTATCTAAATGAATGCCGATTTCTTGATCACGAAAAACTAAAAACTTAAATGCACATGAGGTTACTTGCATAAAATTATCTCCTATATGATGTATTCTTAATCCAGTACTACCACCTTGCAAAGTTAGATTAGAAAGTACAAAATTAACGGCAGTAGAACTGCCTTCACCTGTTACTAAAGGAAAATCATCCGAAAGACCTACTATTGCAGTCTTGCCGGTACCTTGGCCTATAATACCTTCTTCATCCTCAATTATTAAAGTTTTACCTATATAGTAAATACCCTCTTCTAGTTCAGCTATACCGTTACTATCAATTAAATTTTGAATATAATCACTCTGATCAGTCCTAGAAACTCTCTGATTAGACCAATCAGGACCCAAAATATCTGGAATAGTTTCGTATAAAGGGCTATCCCATGGGTCATTTTCAGTTCCAATTAAATACTCTGTTAAATTATTTTTTTCTATAGCTGATAAATTACTATCTAGCTCAGTTTGATTATAATGAATAACGTTATTACCAGAGTATCCGTTAAAATTAAACCCAGTAGAAGCATTCTCCATAACATAACCCTCAGATTTATCATGTAAAGACATTATATTAGTATTATTTCTTACGATACTAAAACCACCTCCATTAGATGTAGTTTTTTTACCATAAATATCTATATTCTCAGCCTGAATATCGAAAACTGGACTTTTATAATTATAATTATTACCTCCAGTAAGTCCAACCAATTTCACATCACCCATATTGCGCAAAAAGGTCATTGCTTTATCACTTTCATTATTCCAATTCCAACTTTCAGAATCAAGACCTACATAAGTCTGAGAAGACAAATTTTCAAGTTCTATTGCATGACCTCCGGGTGTTAATAAATTTGACCATACTGTTACATTTCCATAACTAGGTGTAACATCATTACCTCTCATAACTATTTGAGGCCATTCACCATGAACCCAATGTTTTATAAATTTGTTGTTACGGAAATACCCAGAACCTCTACTGTCCCAATTTAATCGACATCTATCTAAATTAATAAATGTGTTGTCTTCTAAGATACAATTTGTGCACTCAAGTGGGGTAAAACGAATATTCTTAAATGTGGAATTAGAAATTTTAGCGCCAGAGTTAAATAATATATAAGAGTCTACATTCTGTATTCTAACGTTACTACTACCCGATTGCACTGTAATGTTGGGGACTTTAGTTATTGTTGGGTGCCCAAACAGTCGTTGCCCAGATGTCATGATTATGGGATTACCAGAATAATCACCATTTTCTAAACGAACAGATCCATGAGCCATTAATGCTTGTTGTAATTGATCAGCTTCAGAAACAGGCAACAGATATGAATTGAAATATAAAATCTCTTCTTCAAAATTTTGAACCCCGGTAAATTCTTCTGTTTCAACAATGTCACTTTCTTTCTTTGAATCTAAGGCATAATGATAATTTTGCCCAAAAACCGAAGAGGTTAATAAAAATGAAATGATATAAAATAACTTCATTGACCTGATATTATATAAGAATTAACATCCATTTTTCTAAATAACCCAAAACGAACAGTACCCTCACTGCTCTCAAAAGAAGCAGAGCCTGCATCTACATAATTAAGCTGAACACCATCTGCTACAGCAATAGTTAATATTGCTCCATTATGGGCTTCTAAGTTTATAGTATCACCTACTTCCATACTATTAAAATTAGCGGTTATAAGCAATGTCGCGGTAGCTGTACATTCTATAGTATTATCTATATCGCCCACCGTTATATCTCTAGATGCTTGTAAAGGAATAATTTTAGATTTCAACAGGTATTCACCGTCTGCATTGACTAAAGCACCAGCAGTTTTGGAATATAAGGCATATGGTACGCTCAACAATTCGGTTAAACCTGTTATTGTATAATTTGTACCACCATTCAAATCTGTTTGTGTTTCTAAGTAATAGGGGCCATTGGACCAATCGATTTGTGTAAAATTACCCATAGAAACCAACCCTGTTCCAATATGCAAGCTAATAAGACCATTTTCATTTGTTACAGGAACATGAGACTCTTCATAAACACGTTGCCCTGAAGTTGATTCTTGAATAACGCTTACTTTTAAGCCAATTGGAGTATTTGCTAAAATATCACCATCTACAGTTCTGATAATAGCCTGGTAACTTATGTTTTCAGGCGCTTGTGAAAATGCTGCTAACTGGCAGCACAAAATGAATACAATTACTAGATATGTCTTCATGCTATTTTTTTATAATTTTCAACGAATACACCCTTTTATCGTTATTTGCCACAACAAGTAAATATATACCTGATCTTATATAGTCTAATTGAATTTCAGAAATTGTGTTTTCCAAAATACCTTTCTTAATAAGCTTACCACCAAAATCAAATACTTGAAAAGTTAGATTTTCAAACTCCTGGTATCCCATATTCACATGTAGAATATCTACAACCGGATTAGGATATGCAATAACATCTAAGGCTAAACTATCAATATCCGGATTAGGGTTTATAACAAAATTTACGATTACGCTATCAACTACTTGCGAATTACTTTCAGGGACTTCTTCAATATTACCTTGTTGTACACCACTATCTATTTGACCTTCTTCCTTAAAAACCTGATTTGAAAATATTTGCCCTATAGAATAAGAGTAATTCCCTTCTTGACCCAATGCTTCACCACCACCAGAGTTTATTGAATAATTAGTTTGGTGATTAACGGTAGAGTTCTCAACATCAGAGTTTATTTGACCGAAAAAAGGAGAAAACCAAATCATTAAAATTAAAGTGAATAAAAATTTCATGAAAATTGACAATACGTTCAAATTGTCCTTCGGTCTAAAGAACAAAATAATTTATTAAAAAGCTAAAATACAATTACACTCATTGAAAGAAAATAATTGAAATATAGTTTAAAATATACGCTTGAATAGTCTATTTAGACCATTGAAATAAGCACTTTTTTGATTCTTTTTGAAAACAAATCAAAAATCTACCGAATGTTCAATAAAAACATCGATTTTTAGAAGTAAAAATATTAAAGAAAATGACATACACTTAAATAAACGTCGTTATTTAAATGTAAAATATTAGAATTGAATGCATTATAATAAACCCTATTAAGTTTTATAAGGTCAAATTAACTGCTTCTTAGCTTAGCCTTCACCAAATGCTTAGCAAAAACACCACCATAATAAATATAGCGTCTCCACATTCTCTTTGGTTCTTTTAAAAGACGACCAAACCACTCTAAACCTAAATCTTGCCATATTTTATTAGGTCTTTCTACCGTACCTGCATAAAAATCAAATACAGCGCCTATAGAACAGATAATTTTAGCATCGAGCGCATCTTTATGTGCATAGCTCCATTTTTCTTGTTTTGGAGCAGTCATACCTATAAATAATACATCTGGGCTAAAATTGTTCACCTCTTGTATCATTTTAGCGTTATCCTCTTCTGTAAAGTTGGGTTTATAAGGTGGAGAGTAACTACCCACTTTTACGTTAGGGTAATCTTTTTGCAATCTAGCTTTTATCTTTGCTAAAGTTTCGTTAGAAGCACCTAAGTAAAAACAAGAACCGCTTATTGCATTTAAACGTTTTAATTGAAATTCATGAAAATCCGCACCAGCTATTTTTTTTACCTTAACGCCATTTAACCACTTTGATGCAAATACAATACCTACACCATCGGGTAAAATTACATCACTATTTAAAAGTGCTTCTTTGAAAGTAGCATCTTCTTCTGATATACAATAGGAATATTGATTAACAGTATTTACCAATAGCTTAGATTTTAACGGTAGTCGATCCAAAGAACTATTGAACACTGGATATCCCATGCAAAAGACTTCAGATTTTTTTTGTGGTTCTTTCATTGGGCTTTTATAAAAAGCATGGAACATGTATTCATTTTTAAGCTAGAAAAACTATTTAATCTCATCAATCAAGCATAAGTGATAATTGCAATCATTATTGCATTAATCATAAAAACTAGGTAAATATATTACATGTTAGGACAACCTATGTATAGATTCGTTAATCTGTTATGGTTTTAAGTTTTTATGTAAAAATCTTGAAAAATTAATTATACTAATAACATTTTAGAGCTAAAGAAATTACATATAAAACAAAAGGCAACATTAAAATAAAAAATGTTTTGAAAGAAAATTTCAAAACAAAAAAATTAGTTGACTTATTTTTAATAATAGCCGTTAATCGAACTTAATATATCATGAACAACAATACCTAAAAAATCTAGTTATCTAAAAGGAGTAGTCATTTTAGACTAAGTATAAAATGTATGGTTCATTGTTTAGTTAAAAAATTAGAATTATGGCTAAAACTAGATTTCAAACTATGTACTTCAATTCTTCAGTAGCTTTTCTTTTATTACTTGCATTCCCTTTATTACAATTAGGTTCTTGTTCTTCAGATCCAGATATTATTAATGAAGGAGTTATTATAGATGCCCCAACAGATGATTCTGTTGTTATATCTGTGCTAAAAATTACCGAGTTTATCATTCAATCTATAGATAACACTGGTTTAAACTCAGACATTGAAGGTGTCATAGATGAAGAAAAAAATCTTATTTATGTTGATATTGATACCAGTAGCACATCTACGCTTCAACTAAAACCTACCATTACCGTAGATTCTGCTTCAACGGTAACACCAGATACCGGCACTCCACAAGATTTTAGTGAAGAAGTTACCTATACTGTAACGACTGAAAATGGAGAAGAAGAAAATTATACCGTAATACCTATAATAGTAGAACCTGAGAATGTAGAACCAGAGATCCTAGAAACGCCATGTTCTAGCAATCGTGAAGATTCTGGTCCTATTATAGTCACTGAACATAATCAGCGTATAGAAAACCTGCATATAAGAACATCAAATCAACATGGTATAGAGATCAATGGTTTTACAGGCGTAGTAATATCTAATTGCATCATTGAATACACTGGTGCTTATATGGGAATTAAATTCTCTGAAGCAGATAACTTAACTATTGAAAACTGTTCCATAACATACACAGATGCCCCTTCTAGTGGTCCTTTAGCCGATGCTACTAGAAATTGCATTGAAGGATTTGATTCTCAAAATTTAGTGATTACACATGTAAAAGTTGAAGATGGCTCTACAGGTATTAGATTGGACCAATGTGACGAATCTGTATTGACCTATATTGAAGGTCATAATATGAGGGGTCCTTTTCCTAGAGGGCAATTAGTACAGTATGATAAATGTATTGGAGGGTTGTTAGAGTATTTTTCAGTAATCAATGACCGGGAAATTGCATGGACAGAAGATAATATTAGTATCTACAAAAGTGCAGGTCAACAGATAAAAAACGGCTTGATAGTTGGCAATAATAGTCCTAAGGGTGTTGGTGTGATGATTGAAGATCAAAATACCGAAGGTGCACGTGGCGGTATTGGCGCTCTTGTGGAAGATGTTGACTTTTTGGAAATGGGTAATGGTGTTGCATCTTCAGTTGAAGGTTCTGGGAATGTAACCTTTAATAGATTACGCGCCAAAGAAATCATATGTGGCGAATTAGGTCAAAACAGAGGACAAGCAGAATCTAACTCCCTCATATTTGCTGCTTTTGAAACTACAGGTGGTAATAAAATAACCGACTGTTTAGTTTATGATTCATGTAACCCTACAAATATCATTTGGCCAGAATACAGTTTTGAAGTTGTAGACTATAGGGATGATATTGATTTTGAACCTAGAGCACCTATTATACTGGATTTTGGTTGCAGTGCTACTAATTAATATTGGTTATCTAGTAATGTTCAACTTGATCGCTAAAATTATCCGCGAGTAGAATACCCTGGTATTCTTAAGAATCCTAATATTTTTCTTCGTAAGATCGTCTTCTTAAAGAAGCAATTAAAGTACCTTCTATCTGCCTTTGTATCTCTGATTACAAAATTAGGGTGCTTTAAAGGAAAGCTTATCTCATGCGCCATATTATGCTGCCTATCGTCATTGGAGCTGATAGTGTGCGTGGCATCTTCCCCAAATCCTAAATTTTGAATCATATTTTGGTGGGGTATTATCGATAATCCTGAATTGATCAGTTTTGTATAATCCCACTGATAATCCCACCAAGAAACTTCCTTGGCGTTCATCGTTTTTTCAATCTTGCTAAGTCGGTATTTCTTTTCTATAAAATTAGAGAAGTATTTATCAAAATAACCTTTCTCTTTTAACTCCGGATAGGTAGAAACCTCATAATCATAATGTTTCCATGCCCTACGCCAGCTTGCCCAACCCCACTCATGACTAAAATAAGAGAAGTAGTAAGAGTACTCAGAATCTGACACATAGCCATTTTGAAAATTAGAACCACCTATGTGCATTATCTGGCTATTATCTCTATATTTTTCCAATAACTCTGAACAGAATCTAAAAAAGCTTTCTGAAGGCAAACAATCATCTTCAAGTATAATGCCTTCTTCTTCATTTTCAAAAAACCAATCTATTGCTTCTTTTGGTCCTAGACCACAACCAATATTTTCTTCCCTGAATAAGGTTTTAACCTCACAGTCCCAATCTACTAAATCTATTATAGCTCTAGTTTCTTTACAACGTAGGTCGTCCTTACCATTATTTCGTGGTCCGTCTGCAGCAACATAAAGTTTTTTTGGTTGCGCTTTCCCTATCATTTCAAAAACCTTCTTCGTTTGTTCAGGCCTATTAAAAATGATAAAAAGTACTGGAGCTTGTGGTGTAGATATTCTCATTTTAAATAGTCTTCATTTTTGAATAATTGCCAAATAATAGGGAACAAGGTTTTACCCCACAACAATATAAACGCTTGTGGCAGGTGTAAAGGAAAATGTGTTTTAATAAATTGTAAATATTCTCTGTACGATAATCCTGTAGGACTATATAAGTACTTGATTCTATCTTTTAAATTACTTTTCTGTGTTAGCCAGTTTACGCCATGATCATTGGTACAATACCCACAATAAGCACTTGAAATATAGCTGTTTATATCACTTTTCAAAGCCTTTAAGGTATAGTCAAAATCTGCAATACCATGCGTATAGCTTTCTGTTAAAGAACCAATTTCTTGATAAACCTCTTTTGGCACCAACATAATATTGGCATTACCCATTTCACATTTTCGAGGAAACTCATTATTAGGTATTAACATTTTACTTTTAAATGTTAGCCTATTTAATAGTTGATGTCCACCATAAGAAATCTTCTTTGAATCTGGGTCCAAAGTAGGACCTACAATAATACTTTTTGGTTCATTTATATATGCTAAATCACTGAACAATCTGGTAATAGTATTTTCAAAAACGATGGTATCATCATTTAATAGCAAATAGTAATCTGTATTGTTTTCCTGGTCATTTGCAAACTTCCAAGCTTTACGCATACCACCTGCCCAAAAAAGGTCTCCAGAACCTTGTATGATTTGAAGGTTATCAAATTTTCCTTGTAAATATTCTGTTGTACCATCTGTACTACCATCATCTACCAGGAAAATCTTCAATTCGAAACCATCATCTAAAGTACATTTAGATAGCGCTTGCAAACAGCTATACGTTTTCTCCTTACGGTTATGACACGTAAGCAAAACAGTAATTAATTTCTTTTCATTAGTTGACATCATCTCTAATTTATTTCAACTGTTAAGTTGGTAACTTTCGATTTTTTCTCATTTCAACATACACCTGATAGGGCGCTACTATTAATCCGTTGACATTCGTTACTACGATTGCCATACATATTCCAAATATCCCATATCCCAGTTCTACCGAAAAGAAATAGGCAATAGGTACAAAGAATATAATTACAAATATGGATATATAGAATTGTAAATTTACTTTACCCATACCGTTCAATACACTGATAAATATCTCTGAAAAACAATTTGATAACACAATAAGGACAACACCCAATGAGGTTATAAATGGTATGGTTATAATATCACCAATCCATAAATTGTAAATAGTAGGCGCAATTAATAATACGATAACACAACCTACGGCAATAACGACCCAAATAAGTAGTAGTTTCTTTATTAATTTTTTAATCCATGTGTAATCATTGTTTACTTGTGCATTGGTGACAGAACTCCATACGGGGCTCAATATGATACCAAATACTAAAGAAGCAACGCTAAACAGCTTAAAAGCGATATTGAATTCGGTAACCTTTTCTGGTGAAAAGTATTTACTTATTAAAAAATTACTTGTTTGAAACTGCACCATATACGCAATGTTCAAAAAGAAAAACTTTATACCCAGTGAGAATATAGAACCTAAGGTATCTGCTGTAGGTTTTTCAATTTTCTGTATTAAATCCGGCCTTTGAAACAAAAAGAAATATGCTGTAAAAAGAAATATAGAAAGTACATTACTGCCCATTACCACAGCCCCTAAATTAATTAATGAAGGTTCTGAAAATTCTCTTAAATACAATATACCTATTAACCCCAGTGCATTACCCAATAATATGGTTCTCGCAATCATTGCCGGTTTTTGAAGGGCAAACTGTATAGGATTATAAATCTGGAATATGAACTGTAAACTAAAAAAGGATATTAAAAGAAAAATCAATTGTTGTAGTTCCGTTCGATAAGATGCATCTACTCCTAGAAATTCATCCCATTTTATTTGATCTGTAAATATGACATTTAGGATAAATATAATCGTGGAAATTAAAATAAGTACAGCCGCAGTAGTATGCACCAATTTTCGCTGCTCTTTTATATCATCTAAGGCTACAGCTTCTGAAAATTTATTACGCAATCCGTTACCAAATCCAATATCTAACAGTGTAAACCAGGTTAATACAGAGCTTAAGGTTAACCATATACCGTAACGTTCCGCATTTACAAAATTGATGACCAAGGGTACAAACAAAAAGTTTATAGCCGTACCCAAGCCTCTTAAAATCAACGAGGAAAAAACATTCTTAATCAACAGATTAGTCCTAGAATTTCCTTGGAAATAAGATTGGATAATTACCCTTATGGAATTAAACCTTTTTATCATTATAAATTGTTAGGTTTTTGCAATTCTAAATATTTTGTTCGGTAATTGAAGGATAAAGCTGAAAAATCTTGCTTCTTAAATGTTGGCATAAATATAAATATCACGCATATAGGTAGCATTAGTATAGGCTCACCAAAACTTAGAATTATCAATATCAATATCGCGTAGGCTACATATTCCATTTTTCTTAGATAAACCTTGCATAGTTTACCATATCGGTAGAGTAAAAAGAATAGACCTACCACACCAAACTTTGTGATAAAATCCATTATTCCATTTGATATATTGACGTTATATTCATTAATATAATATTCGTCGTACTGATTACTGACACCTAAAAAAAGTTTCCAATCAAATTGCTCATATAGGAAAATAACACTGGCAAATCTATTTAATGGAATTTGTCTTTGCACATCTTCATAATAGCTAGACAATTGTTCCAACTCCTTTAAATCCCTAATATCCTGATCATAAATTTCAACGATTTTCTCACCTAAAAATGGCACGTTAGGTATCGCTATTGCAAACACGATCGCAAACACGATGATTGCCATTTTACTGCCCTTATTCAATACTCTGTACCTTAAGAAAAATAAAAGAAATACCCCTAAATATGCCGTAGTAGATACTGTCGTTAAAATTGCCAATGTAATGATGAACGCTTCTTTGTTCAGCTTAAAGTCATTTATCAAGAAATTGAATAAAAGTGCTAACGTCAAAAATGAACCGAAAGCGCCAGGTTCCCAACAAAAGCCAGAGTTTCTATAATAATGGATATCATCAAAGGTGAAAAAGATAAAATTGGTATATCTAAACGATTGATCATCTACCGTAATACTTTCAAAAGCAGTACCAATTGCCTTAACTATTGCACCACTCTGAACCATTTGAAGCGAATAGAACACGAGTGAAATTATAGCCAAGTGAGAGATAACTTTCACTAAATAGTAAAGCGCCTTCTCTTTTAAGATAAGACAGAACAAATAGGATGTAAACACGTATTTAAAAAAATAGAAAGCATCACTAGTAAAATAGTCTGAAGGCAACTTGTTCAATTTAAAACGGAACAAAATGTAAACAAAATATATACCGGCACTTACTATAAAAAATTGAACGTCCTTTTTTTTAACCCTTTTTAAATGAAAGGCAACAAATATCATAAATACCTCTAAACCAAACCACGCCACATTATAATCAACTAAAAAATTGGCTTTAGAAGAAAATAACAGGAATAGTAAAACTACAAGGTAGTATAAATTCATTCTAGTCTTTTATGTGTGTTTATGGCTGTAGGCTTGGTATTATTTTTTAGAAACATCGTTCATTACCACCATTGGGTTCTTGAACTTTTTGTTTGTTCTAACATCTTCTATAATACTTAAGTCCTCTAATTTAGAGTGTTTAGCACGTACCATATACAAACAACAATCTGTATATTTTGAAAGTGCAAGGGTATCTGCCAATGTACCTATTGGTGCAGAATCAATTAAAATATAATCGAACTCCTGTCTCAATTGAGCCATTAACTCCTCCATTTTCTGTGAACCAAATGACTCTAACCCGTCAATTTTTTCAGAACCTAAACCAATAGCAAATAAATTTTCATTGTCTTTGACCGGAACTAAAATATCATTTACGGTAATGGTACTAAAGGGTTGATTTAAGTAATTGGTAACTCCGAATTCCTTTTTTGTTTCACCTAGAGTTTCAATTAATTCCGGATTATGTTTATCTAATTCCAAAATCACAACTTTAGAGCTTGATGATGCCAATGCTACGCCCATATTAGAAGAGAAGAATGTTTTTCCTTCTCCTTTAATTGCAGAGGTAACCAAAACAGTCTGCACCTTCTTTTTAGACAACATAAAATCTAAGTTCATTCTCATCATTCTAAAACCTTGAGCCAAGGCACTTACTTCCTCCCCTTTCTCAATTAAATTTTTTCTAGATATATTATGAGCAATTTCGCCTATAAGGGGAACGCCAGTTCTCTTCTCTACGTCTTTCTTATCTTTTACTTTAGTACTTAAAAAGTTTCTTAAATGAATAATACCAATAGGTAGTGCCAAAGCCATTAATAAGGCTATCAATAAAAATAATTTTTTACTTGGCGATCCAGATTTATAATCGGTAATAGCTTTATCTATTACGATAAAATTATCTTGTTTTACCCCAACCATTAATGCAGCCTCTTCCCTTTTTTGCAATAAGTATAAGAATAGGTTCTCTTTAATACCTTGTTCCCTGCTTATTTCAAGTAACTGGCGTTGCATTGAAGGTATACTCTGTTTTTTTTCCGCAAATTGATCAGACCTACTTTTAATACTAGCAATAGTATTACGAAGACTTCTTTTTGAAGAAGAAAGGCTACCCAGAATATTACTTTTTAATTGCGATAATTGGTCTCTAATATCGACCATTCTCGGGTTGTTTTCCGGTACTGTTCTTTGCAAGCTTTTTCTATCGATCTGTAACTTGTTATAACTATCTATTAAAAAAGTGAGGTTAGAACTTGAAACACTTAAGGAATTGATCGTAGATTCATTATCGCCCCTCTTCAAATTACGTTCAATTGAATTAAGTACTTTCAGCTCAATTTCAGAATCTACTAGTTTGCGATCATAGTCTATCTTTTGTTCAGAAAAAGAATTTGCATCTAACTCAACATTAGCCAATTCATTTTCCGTTTTAAACTGTGCAACATTCATATCCACTTCGCTAAGCTCTGCAGAAAGGGTATTTAAACGATTATCTATGAATTTTACGTTTTCTAAAGCGATAGCATTCTTTTCCAAGTATGCTTTTTGACCATACATTTCAACTAGAACATTGATAATATCCTCTCCCTTTTCAGGATTCGATTCTTTCAACTCAATGTTTATAACAGAAGCATCTTTATTTATCACGTAAATATTCAATGCCTTTTTCACATAGTCGTGAGCCAGCTCATCAATATCCCTGAATTCAACTACAAACTCCTTATCTTTTGAAGAAGCTTTCTCATTTTTAACAAGTTGAAATACCCCGTATGGTTTTTCAATTTTATAGCCATAATTATATTTATTATAACCATGAGAAGAGCTCGCTGTACCTGATGCTTCTGCAGCATCTTCAAACTCTTCAGAAATACTAAAACTATCGTTTCCTTCAATTTTAATTTTTAAGGTAGTTTCATATGCAAGTGGAAATAAGGTATCTACTACTACCTTAAAAGGCAATTCAGATCCGTAAAGTTCATTTTTTGGAAAAGCATCCGGAGCCGTAATTTCGCATTGCAATGACAAACTATCCAGTACAGAACGCATTAAATGAACTGAAGTTAGTACTTCAATCTCATTGTTGACTTTTTCTGAATTACTGAACGGATTATTGTTCACCAAGTTATTACCGGAAGCATCAATATTTGAAGTTTCGTTCTTCAATAGTATTTTGCTGGACACGTCATAAGAAGTATCTACAAATTGCAAGGCAAGAATTGCCAAGCCAATGAAAAAAATCAAAGAAATCAAGAATAATTTCCAAGATTTAAGGTATTTGCTAAATAGTGCTTTCAAATCAAAATTCTCTTCGTTTTCTTTCGAAGACATTTGTGAATCGAAATATTCCTTTTCAGTCATTATATTCAATTTTATATGGAAAACAGGCTTTGGTTTACTTAAACGATTTATTGTTTCTTAAAACACTTTAAGCTTTAGCCAAGCTGTTTTTAAAAGATATATTGTTACGTTTACTTAAAAGTAGAAATAGAGATTACCGCTAATGACAACGAACCTAGTATTACAGAAAACCACTGGGCAGCGTTTGAAGTATTTCTTACCTTTCTATCGTTAGGTTGAACATAAACGATATCGTTTGGCTTTAAATAGTAGTTAGGTGAAGTAAATAATTCATCTGAAGTTAAATCGATTCTTTTGGTACTCTTAACTCCATCTTCTTCGCTAATTAACAACACATTATTACGCTGTGCGTAAATGGTCATGTCACCAGCCATACCCAACGCTTCTAATAAAGTAACTTTCTCATTAGGGATTGTAAATACTGCAGGCTGATTTACTTCTCCTAATACGGAAACCTTAAAGTTCATAAAACGGATATCTACAATAGGTTCCATTAATAATCTTTTAGAAATCAACTCACCTCTAATATATTCTCTTAGTTCTTTTTTGGTCAATCCTGAAACTTCTATTTTACCTAAAACCGGAAAACGAATGAAACCATCTTGATCAATTAAATAACCCGTAGGTTGCGCACCACCAGCATTATTGGCTAGATTGAACATCTCTGTAACTTCTGCATTTAAACTAGTAATGTTTATGCTTAACAAATCGTTCTTCTGTAATATTGGTTCTAATGGTTCAAAGTAAGTAGCAAATGAATTGTTTCCTACTTCATTGAAGTAAGAGGACTTTTTAGCACTACCACATGATGCAATTTGTAAAGCAACCACGAGTAGTAAAGAAAATTTAAGCAGATTGGCTTTTATTTTTTTCAGGTTAATTGGGGAAAATTCAGCTTTCATAAAATAAATAATTTGTAGCTTATAGTTATTGTACATGGTAAGGCTCAAAATTAGACCAAACAAAAATTGATTGCTTATAAATTCCGACGTCAGCGTTTATATAATCGTCGTAATTAAGAAAATCGTCCATATCACAATTGCAGCCTATGCAGATTGGATATAAACGAAAACACTTTAACGGCCACACAAGGCATACACCGCTATTAGCAAAAAGATTTAAAGTTATTACATGACCCAAAATCTGTAATCAATTCCGTATTGAGATTTGTTAACGTAATTACGCTATCGGATATTATATTTTGAGTAGCTACATTGCATATATACTGGGGATTGAGAGGTATTTCCTTCAAAAAATAACATTGATTACCAATTGTTGCCTGATGGTTATTTATTTCAAATGAATTCAATGGTATATGCAAACCAGAACCATTTGCCTTAACAATGGCCTCTTTTTGAGTCCAAAATCTATAAAACTGCTCTAGAACATTTGACGAGCTTATGATTGCTTCGTATTCTGACCGAGAAAATTGTTCTTTAAAATCTTGAATATTAATATCACTGATTTTCTCCACATCAACGCCAATATCACCCACCGATGTAATTGCGCAAACAATTACATCATTGGAGTGTGAAATGTTGAATTGAATAGACGAATTTTCTAAAAAGGGCTTTTTGTCCTTTGAGAAACCCATCTTGAGGTTATTTATATCTACTTGATACAAATTCTGTAATCCGTAAGCTAATAGCAACCTACCAAGTATAGTAGATTTTGCATCTTGCCAACGTTTATATTTAGAGAACTTATTTACAAACTCCGCTGAGAAACGATACTTTGCCTCAGCAAAAAAATCATCGTTGCCTTCATCTGTTAAATAAGTAAACAATACATGTGTCATCTAAATAATCATATCTATTTTTTAAATTTCAATTTTCAAATAACCGCTCTCTTGGCTTTCATCTGCCACGTACCAAGCTGGTTGGCCTTTTTCATCTCTACCTAAACGTGCACCAGGTACCGGAGGCGTATTTAATTTATCAAAAGATGATTGCGAGCTAGCAACATGATTACCGTTTACCCCTTGCTTAGTAAGGATTCCTACAGCCACCAATTCATCTATTGAAGACAATAAGGTTTTCATCAAGAAATCAACATCATCACTAGTATAAGCAGTGGTCAAGAAACAAGGGAAACCATCCCAAATATGAATACCTTTTTCACGCATACTAACGAATAGTAATTCTGAATACGGAATGTCTTTCTTGAATTTCAATCTCCATAGAGAACCAAAATAAGTGATTTCAATTGGGAGTCCGTCTTTTGCAAAAGTAGCATTCAAGCTTTTAGCCATTCGCTCTGTCATAGCAGATACATTTGCCTGCAGACTTGGACCTTGTTCTTTCATATGAAGTAAGGCTGCCTTTGAAGAAGCCAATGCTAAAGGATGACGAACAAAAGTACCAGCAAAATAAGTAACACCTACTTCCGGATACGAATCATCTCCATATTCCCAGAATCCGCCATCAAGGGCATCCATGTATTCTTTTTTACCTACAATGGCGCCAATGGAAACTCCGCCACCCATAACTTTACCATAGGTAGCTAAATCTGCCTTGACATCAAATAATGCCTGAGCACCACCCGGGTGCATTCTAAAACCGGTTATCACCTCATCGAAAATAAAAGCAATCTCTTCTTTAGTAGTTAGTTCTCTTACATTCTTTATAAATTCAATTGGCTGAAACTCTGGTCTACGACTTTGAACAGGTTCTATAAGCACACCTGCAATTTCATGAGCTCTATCCTTTATTATTTGTAAACTTTCTTCTGTACCATAATCAAGTATCAACATATTCTGTACAGCTTCTGGCATAATACCCGCAGCAGCCGGAAACGTTTTTTTCTTTTGGGAACCTCTTACAATACCCTCATCGTTAATACCATGGTAAGCACCCGTAAATGCAACGATAAGCGAACGCCCTGTAACTGTACGTGCAATTCTCATAGCTCCAAGAACCGCTTCTGACCCCGTATTACACAAGGCAGCTCTATCATGACCTGTAAATTCGCATAAAAGTTCACAAACCTCACCTGCTAATGGATGTTGTGGTCCTACTTCATAACCAAGATCTACTTGTTTATGCATAGCCTCTTTGATAAAATCTGGTTGATAACCAAAGAAACAAGAACCAAATCCATTTAAGGCATCTATATATTCATTTCCATCTATATCCCATAAACGGTTACCTGAAGATTTGCCAATTACAACTGGATAAACTAATTCTTTTGTTAATGGCTTAAACCCAGATACTACCCTAGGATCTGCCATTTTGGCTCTATTGTCTTGAGCATAATTTTTACTACCAATAGTTTTGGTATTATACTTTTCAGTAAGTTCTTTTAGATATTGCGATTGCGCCTGATCCAATCCCGTTGACTGCTTTTCAATTCTTGGTGATGCACCAAACGGTTTTTTATGTTCAAGCTTTTCCTTTTCTGAACGAGAATCTAAAGTAGCCGATCCATTTACCACTTTTGCCGGAGCAGGCTTTGGAACATCAACTGCTTGTGTTGCAGGAGCTGGAGTATTGCCTTGTAACAATTGAAGCTGTCTACTTAATAAATTAAGTTGTTCACCTATTAAGCCAATAGCCGTTTGATTGATAGCCGATGTATTATAATTAGCAGGAACAGCTTGTTGAACAGGATTAACAGCAGCAACTGGCTGAGGAACTGCTTCTGCAACCGGTTGTGGCGCCATAAACTCTGCAGGCAAATTCTTATCTAAGTAATTTGCTAGAAGCTCAGGCGTATTAATATCTTCATTTAGCTGTCTAAATGTAATCGGAATCTTAAATTCTTTTTTACATGTAATCGCCATTTGTGTTAGAATTAAAGAATCTAATCCTAATTCTAGAAAGCTACTGTCTTTGTCGGCAACTTCAAGCTCAATTCCGTATGAATTTGAAATTAGCTCTGAAATTTTATTTAAAATAGAGACGTTTCTCATTGGTGCGGCACTTTTTGGTTTTTCTTTTATTCTAGTTATTGGCTGATCGACATTCAAATGGGTTCTTTCTTTTGGGATAGAAACCAGAGGATCGATCCAGCATGGTTTACGGTCAAAAACATAAGTTGGTAATCTCAGTTTTTGCCTTTCTTGGTTTGTATACAAAGCGTTCCAATCTATGGTAAGACCAGTTAGCCATAATTGACCTAAAGCTTTTAATACCCCGTGATAAGAATTCTCATCGTTTTTAGGGATAGGTAATGAAGCCAAAGATTTTATATTTTTTGCGCCCTTATTCTGGCGACTTAAAGTGGTAAGCGTATTACCCGGACCCACTTCTAACAATACAACGTCTTCTAACTTTACTATGGTATCCATAGCATCTGAAAATAGTACGGTATCTCGTAAATGGTTTGTCCAATATACAGGATCAACAGCTTCTTCATTCGTAAGCCAGGTACCTGTAACGGTAGATACTATTGGTAATTCAGGAATGTTTAATTTGATATTCTTGACTACATCACCAAATTCCTCTAAAATAGGATCCATCATAGAAGAATGAAAGGCATGACTGGTAGCAATTAAACGGTATGCTAAGCTTTGCTCTTTTAGCAGCTTACTGAATTTCGTTATCTCATCATCTTCACCAGATACTACGCATAGTTTTGCTGAGTTTACAGCTGCTATAGATAATGTCTTCGGAAGAATTTTTTCTAAGGATTCTTGATCAATCCTCACAGTAAGCATACTCCCTTTTGGAAGTCCGCTTACCAGAATACCTCTCATTGAAACCAATTTCAAGGCATCTTCTAAACTGAAAACTCCGGCTAAATGAGCTCCTACAAATTCCCCAAGGCTATGACCGCATAATACAGTTGGCTGTATTCCCCAGCTCATCCATAATTGTGAAAGCGCATATTCTATGGTAAATAAAGCAGGTTGTGTGTAACGGGTATCTCGTAACTTGTTTTGAGCATCTTCAGAATTCGCATCCTGAAAAATGATTTCCCTGATATCTACTTTTATGGTGTCTAACAGTAAATCGGCACAAACATCTACAGCTTCTCTAAAAGCGCTTTCCCCATCATATAAATCTTTACCCATATTTAGATACTGGGAACCTTGACCCGGAAGTAGAAATACGATTTCACTGGGAACGTTCTTTACAATTGATGATTGCATAGCTTTTTTATCACTATCAATCAACAATGCAGAAGCGTCTTTTATATCACTCGCTAAAATAAATCTACGCTGGTTGAAATTAGCTTTGGTAGTGCTTAGCGTATAAGCAACATCTGCCAAATTCAATTCTGGTTTAGCATCGATATGTTTTTTTAATGCGGTTTCGAATCCCGCTAAACTTGTATTCGTTTTTGCAGAAATAGGTAGTAGTTGCAAAGGACGTTGAAATTTGGAAGGCTTCTCCTCCATTTCATATTCCTCTAAAACCACATGAACATTGGTACCACCTACGCCAAAAGAACTTACACCCGCTCTTCGTGATCCTTCTACATTCCAATCTGTCAATTTGTTGTTGACGTAAAACGGACTATTGTCAAAATCAATTACAGGATTTGGTTTTTCAAAACCTAAAGAAGGCGGTATTACTTTATGATTAAATGCTAAAATTGTTTTTATTACGCCGGCAACACCTGCAGCTGCTGTCATATGCCCCATATTGCTCTTTACGGAACCTAGACCACAAAAATTCTTTTTTGATTGTTCACCAAAAGCCAGATTAAGACCATCTATTTCTATAGGATCACCTAACGGAGTCGCTGTACCATGTGCTTCTACATAGCTAATGGTATCCGGAGAAATATCGGCATCGTCAATGGCACTTTTAATAGCATTTGCCTGACCTTCTGCACTTGGTGCCGTAAAGCTTCCTTTACCGCCACCATCGTTATTTATACCAACACCTTTTACTACGCCGTAAATAACATCTCCGTCATTTTTGGCTTCTTCTAAATCTTTTAAAACGATTACTCCGGCTCCATCGCTAAAGACCGTTCCTCTTGCTTGAGAATCAAACGGCCTACAATGACCATCTGTACTGAGCATAGAACCCTCTTGGTAAAGGTGTCCGCTATTTATAGGTGCGGTAATACTAGAACCACCCGCCAAGGCAACTTCACAATGACCATTACGTATAGACTCTACGGCTTCGGCAATTGCCAATAATGATGTAGAACATGCCGAATGCACACTAACCGCCGGACCTTTTAAATTTAATTGATACGCGGTTCTTGAAGCTATATAATCTTTTTCGTTCACCGTATCTAATTGCAATTGTCCAATAGATTCTACAACCTCGTAATTTGGCAGTACATTCTTTTTATAATAGGTATTTGTACCTGTACCAGCATATACTCCTACCCTACCTGTATAATGTTCCGGTAAGTGGCCAGATTCTTCAAGAGCTTCCCACGCCAATTCTAAAAATAGACGTTGTTGGGGATCCATAGCTTCTGCCAATTTAGGCGTTAAGCCAAAGAAACGAGCATCAAACTTTTTTGCAGACGGCACAACACCTCTTGCAGCAACATATAACGGGTCATTTCGTAAAGACGCTGGTATACTTTGATCCAATTCTTCTTTCGTAAAAAATGAAATGGTTTCTTTTCCATTTTTCAAGACATTCCAGAATTCATCGATGGTATTTACGCCAGGAAACCGACCTGCCATACCAACAATAGCAACATCGTTAGACTGGTTTTTATTTTTCACTTTACGTTTACCAGAAAACAATGTTGTTTTCTTATCGCCTTCCATAAATTCTGAAAGCGTAGCAATAGTAGTATGTTGATACAATTTGGTTACCGGTATTCTTACTTGAAGCGTTTTCATGATAGCGTTGACTACCTTTTGTGCTACAATAGAAGTACCTCCCATTTCAAAGAAGTTATCATCTAAACCAATACCTGATACCTTTAGTTCTTTTTCCCAAATACTGGCAAGACCTTTTTCAATCTTGGTACGTGGCTTCCTAAATATGACATCAGAAGTTGATCTAACATAACTTGGTTCCGGTAATTTTTCTTTATCTATTTTACCATTGGAGTTTGTTGGAAACTCATCTACCCACATAAAAAATGTAGGTACCATAAACTCTGGTAGCTTCTCAACAAGTTCTTTTCTTATACTACTTATTTCAGGTTTTTCACCTTCAGGCAGAAGATAGGCAACCAATCTGGCTTCGCCTTCTTCATTTGTATTAGGTAAGACCACAGTGCGTTTTATACCCGAAATGGCATCAATAGAAGATTCAATTTCCCCTAATTCAACTCTGTGTCCACGGATTTTAACTTGGTGATCTATTCTACCAATATATTCTAACGTACCATCAGCAAGTCTTCTTACCAAATCACCTGAACGATACATTTTCTCTCCAGGTTCAAATGGATTATCTATAAACTTCTGTTCAGTCAGTTCTGGTCTGTTCAAATAACCTCTTGCCAAACCATGACCAGAAATACATAATTCACCAATAACACCAATTGGTTGTAACTGATTATTGGTATTTACCACATGAGAAGATAAGGTTGATATGCAATTTCCAATATTAGAAACATTGGTTCTAATATCTTCATCATCAATGATATTAAAGGTGGTAAAGATGGTCGTTTCTGTAATACCATACCCATTTACAAATTTGATATTCGGAAACTTACGATACCATTTTTCTAGATACTTAGGAAATAAAGCTTCTCCCCCAAAAATGACATATCGTAAATTTAAATCGATATCACCTGTAGGCAAACTACCCATAACATTTAAAAAATAAGAAGGCGTTTGGTTTAAAATCGTCACCTTTTCCTTAATTACCAAAGACATGAATTCGTAAGGATCTTTAATCACCTCTTTTGAAGGAATCACCAATTTACCTCCAAATAACAATGCCCCATACATTTCCCATACCGAGAAATCGAAACAATAGGAATGGAACATAGTCCAAACATCGGTTTCGTTAAAATCATAGAACGGTTCATCGTTTACGAATAAACTAACAATATTTCTATGCTCTAATTGTACACCTTTTGGCTTACCAGTGGTACCAGAAGTATAAATAATATAAATTAAATCGTCTGGTGTTAATTCATTGTTCTTAATATCTTCAGTAGCATATTCACTAACCGTATTTTTAAAATCTTCAATTGCCGCAGCATCAACCGTAAAATGGCAATTACTATCTTCCTTTATGTAATCGATACGCTCAACAGGGTAATTAGGATCAACAGGAACATATACTGCCCCAGCCTTCATAATACCCAACATACTTATAATCAACCATTCGCTACGTTCTAGTATTAAACAAGCAAAATCACCTTTGGAGGCACCATGTTTTTTTATAAGATAGTCGGCAAATTGATTCGATAGCCTATGAAGCTCATCATATGTTAAACTAGCACCTTCATAAACTACGGCAATATTATCAGGGGTTTTAGAAGCCTGTTCATTTATAAGATCAACAATAGTTTTCTCTCTTGGGTAGTTTACAGCAGTTTTATTGAATGTATTTAATAAGGTAGAACGTTCTTTTGCGGAAAGGAAATCAAGTTTTCCAATTTCTAGCATCGGTTGTTCAATTAAACTAGCTATAATATTTTTATAGTGAATTATTAATGGCTCAATTAGAGATCTTTCAAATGCCTCTTCATTATAAATGACATCGAACTTTATTTGCTCGTCATCAACTTCAAGTAAGAATTTAAGGTTGGCATCACAATCAACTTCACCTACAAATTGAATAGTCTCATCCGTACGCTCTGTTTTATTTGAATTCTTATCTTCTATACCCAAGGTATCTATAGAAAGTACAACATCTAACAATGAATTTTGACCGTTGCTTTGTATTACATCAAAATCATTCAAAAAATCATTGGTTGCATAGTAATTTTCAAAGTTCAAGGACAATCTCCTTTCCGTACTGTTACAAACTGAATTAAAATTGTCTGAAGATTCTATTGTATTTCTAAAAAGTGATACGTTATTATTTATACCTAAACGCTCATTATTATTGATAATTAACCCAAAGGCTATATCTGTTTGACTTGTATATCTATGTAATAAGACAGCAAGAGATGCCACTAAGAAACTCTCCAAACTATCTGGGGCAGAAACATACGAACGAATATTGCTCGTTGTTTCATTTGAAAAATAGGTACGTAGTAAAGATCCTTTACTTGCACTATTCCTTAATGATATTTTTCTATTAGGCAGGTCCAACAATTTAATATCATCTGATAATAAATTATTCCAATACGCTTTTGCAGTATTGGAATTAGCACCTTCATTTTTAGCTTTCATATCTAAATACGATATAATTAATGACTTCGTAGGTTAAAAACTGGAGTTGTAAATTCTTAGAACACTTATAAAACACATTTCTGTAATAGCTTATTGGGCTAAAAACAAATCGATTTGTATTAATTTCCAAGTTATTCAAAACTACTTTTGGGTAATAATTAGTCAATTTCAAGACTAATTGTATCAGTAAAATTAGCAAAACATAAATATAAACTTGATGCAAACATACCGTATCTACGATGATATTTTAAAAACATTTTTCATAATTAATTGATATTCAATGTTTTAAATTTTAAAATTAAAGATATTACACTGAATTAATATTTTCAACCTATAAAATTTCATCGAACAAAAAAATACGTTCCTCGATACTAATATTAGTTAACGTTATCGAGGTAGATAAATTGAATGATTTTTATGATTAACGGTAATTAACATTAATACTATTCGACTACTTTTATATAAAAAAGCTTCCTCACTTAAAATGAAAGAAAAGATTGTAATATTAATTGGTAACATTCTTGTTTATTTAATGCCTAAGAAAGCAAAAGAATTTGCAAAGAATGGTATGACTATTACTGACAAAAGCAAGATTACTATTACTGAACTTTTTATTCGTAAATCTCTCTTGAGAAAAGCCGAAATAAATGCGGATTACAAAACCTTGTCCGCATTTCATAAAGCTTATTGGGAAAACCAAGGAGATAAGTTCTTTTCTGGAACATCAGATTCTTTTGAAAACAAATTCTTACCAGAATGTACCTTTATTTTTGAATTGCTACAAGAAAAATTATCTGGAGAAAGCCATGACTTTAATACAATTGTTGAGATAGGAACCGGAAACGGAAAAGTTTTGAATTACCTAAGCGAGCAGTTTCTAGAAATTAATCGATTTGTTGGAATCGACTTAAGTCAGAATCAAATTTTACAAAACAAAAAGAAATACATTAATAATAATAATAAACTAGAATTTGTTGTTAGTGATGGTTTTGATTGGGTGAATACCTATGCTAATAAAAATATGATTTTTGTTACGTCTAGAGGAGTTCTAGAGTACTTTACCGAAAGTAGACTACAAGACTTTCTACAGCAGGTGAATCGTTTAGGGACTACCATTTTCATCGCTATTGAGCCCAACGGTGTTCATCATGATTTAGATGTCAATAAGCATTCAGAACCTTATGGTTATGAAAGGTCCTTTTCCCACAACTACAAATTACTCTTCAAAAATGCAGGCTTTAATTTATGGCATCACTCTAAAAAAGACAGCAGTATAGAGCACTACTTAAGCTATATGGGTGCTGACAATTATAGCGAAAAAGAAATTTTAGTCTCTACCATCAGTTAACTAAAGCAGTTCTGATCAACTTTAATTATTATCAAGCACTTTCTGTAATGATGCTGATAAAACCTTATCATTAGGTGAATAAAACATACTTAGGTGATTTCCTGGTACATAATGTAGCTCAATTCCTTTTTCCGCAAAAGATTTCCAACCCAGATGTACGCTATCATGCGTGTAATCAATAACATCTTCAATTCTAAACAAATCGACTTTGATGGGCAATGGTTTTAAATGATAGCTATCTACTACCTTATTATGAGCAACAATTCGGTTTTCATACTCCCAATCATATTCTGTTTTTGCTTCTGCAGTTTTATCTTTCTTAAATCTTAAGTACAATTTCTTCAAATTAGCTTTGGTAACTCCAACTCTATATTTAAATCCTTCTACACTAGACAATTGTCTTAAAACATGTAAAGTCTTATTGGCTAAATAATTACCGTAAGCCAACTTTTTACCCAAAGTAGTACTTTTACCATAATGGGCGTATGCATAGGTGTCTAAAAGTGCTAGAGCAGAAATCTCTTCTCCTTTTGCCATTAATTGTTTTGCCATTTCATAGGCGATAATACCTCCGGATGAATAACCCGCCAATTTATATGGTCCTTTTGGCTGTGTTGCCAAAAGTGCTTCATTATAATGCGCTGCTATCTCTTCTACAGAAGTCAATAAATCTTCTTTACCATCTAAACCTTTAGCCTGAAAAGCATAAATGGGCTGATCAGGATCCATATGATCTTTTAAGGTTTTAAAGGCAAGAACATTTAACCCTGCACCATGAACAATAAATAATGGTGTTTTAGAACCGTTAGGTTGAATTGGCACCAATGAATCCCAGGTTACGGAATGCTCTTCAATTTTTAATAAGCTTGCCAGGTTTTTTACCGTTGAATATTCAAATAAGGAAGATAATGGCAATCTTTGACCAGACTTCTCTTCTAGCCTTGTCATTACTTTGGCCGCAATCAATGAATGCCCACCCAACTCAAAGAAATCATCATTTAAATTGATAGTATCTAAAAACAAACATTCTTTCCAAACATCTGCAACTAGTTTTTCAGCTTTCGTGAACGGTTGAATGGCCTCAACTTTATTCGTAACCAAATTGGTGTCTTCTGGCAGACTTTTTCTATCTAATTTACCATTTAAGGTAACTGGTAATTCATCTATTTTAATATAATCATGAGGCAACATAAAAACCGGTAATTCTGTCGCTAATTGATTTTTCCAAAGCGTAACATCATGATCCCAATCTTGACCTTCATAAACTACATATGCCTTTAACCCGTTGTTTCTGACATCAGTGGCCGCTGATTGAATTCCTTTTAATTTATTTAAAGAATACTCAATTTCACCCAATTCAATTCTATGTCCGCGAACTTTTACTTGACCATCTTTACGACCTAAACATTCAATTTGACCATTAGGTAAAAGTTTACCTATATCGCCAGACAAATACATCTTGGAACTAGCCCCGGTTTGGAATGTATTATTTACAAAACGTTCATTGGTCAATGCTACCTGACCCAAATATCCGTTTGTTACTCCGTCACCGCCAATAGCTATTTCACCAACCTCACCTATTCTTACAGGATTACCTTTAGTATCTAGAATATAGATATCAGTATTAGCCACAGGCTTACCTATAGTAATTGGATTATCTTGTTCAGAAATTTTTGTGAGTATACAACAAACCGTGGTTTCTGTAGGCCCATAAATATTCCATACTTCATCACACTTTTCAAGTAGTTTTAATGAAAGTGCTTTAGTAACCGGTTCTCCACCAATGAGTGCTTTAATATGCAATGGTTTTTTCCAACCAGAATCTAATAAAATTTGCCAAATTGTTGGTGTTCCCCAAATTACGGTAATCTCATCTTCAATGGCTTTTTGTAATAAAAGATGGCCATCTTTTCTTGTTTCCTCGTCTACCAAAACCACACTGGCACCATGAACCAATGGCAAGAAAATTTCCATCACCATGGCATCAAAAGAGATAGTGGTGGTGGCAAATATTTTATCGTTTTGTGTAATACCGGGTTCATTGCCCATGGAATATAGAAGGTTGATCACATTACTATGCGTAACCTGTACTCCTTTTGGCTTTCCTGTAGATCCAGAAGTATATATAATGTAAGCTCCTGCATCAGAAGCTACATTTACATCAATTATAGTTTCACTGGTTTCATTTGCTTTGACTCGTATATCTTCAATGAAAATCGTTTGTGCTCCATGCTCTAAACCTTGCTTAGACTTATCACAAATAAAGAAAGTAGATTCAGCATCTGAAATCATCAATAAAGTACGATTATCAGGATAGCCGGTATCTATTGGCACATATCTAGCTCCACATTGAAGAATTGCAAATAGTGTTGCAATTAAATCAGGTGATCTTTCTAGTGAAATAGCAACTGTATCCCCTGTTCTTATACCTTTCTCCCATAAGTAAACAGCGGTACTATTAATTTTACGCTGTAAGGCTGCATAGGTTAACTTCTCATTTTTAAACTCTAAAGCAATTGCCGTTGGCGTACTTGTAGCCTGTTCATACAACAACTCATGAAGTGTAGTTTTCGGATATTCCAAGACAGCACCCTTTACAATACTTTCTTCATTAGTTAGGTCTAGTATTTCAGACAACTTAACATCCGGGCGCTTAATTAGTTTACTTAAAATAGCAGTAAAAGTTTCGCCCATTTCAAGTATCGTACTTTCTTTGAACAAGTCGGTATTGTAAGACCATTCAAGCACTATATTATCTTTTGAACCTGTAGCATTCAAGAATAGCTCAAATGTTTCATGTTCACGTTCATTACTATGATATTGGTAAGATAGTCCTTCAAAAGTAACACCATCGTCCAAATCCATATCCACATTAAAAACTACCGGCACTAAAGGTACTCTACCAGGTATTCTTGGAATATTAAGTTTCTTCAATAAACTACCAAATGACAGTTCTTGATTCTCGAATGCATCAAAATTGGCTGATTTTCTTTTCTTCAGATAATCTATAAAACTATCATTGCCATCAAAATCACTTTTCATTGGTAGCAGTTTCACACAATGCCCAACTAAATGTTTAGCTCCCATAGATGACTGTCCTGCAACCGGTAAGCCAAGTACAATACTATCCTTGTGTGTAGTTTTATAAAGCAATAACTCAAAAGCCGCCATTAATGTAAGTACCAAACTAGTATTTCCTTTTATACCGGTTTGCTTTATATCTTTTACTAGATTTTTATCTAACAATTGATTAATTCGAGCACCGTTATAGGTTCTTTTTGTTATTTGTTTGAAATCTATAGGAAGATTAGTTTTAGGAATATCGTTCTGAAAGACCTTCAACCAGTATTTTTCCGTTTGATTGTATTCGGGACTTATCTTTATTTCATTTTGATCCGCTACATATTCAGTATATGGTACAGCATCAGGAAGGTTATGAGGTATATTTTTAACCTTTGCAGAATACAATGCACCCAATTCTTGCATGATAATACCTAAAGACCAACCGTCACAAACAATATGATGCGTGGTCATTATCAACTGATATATAAATTCTTCTATTCTAAGAACCGTGAATCGTATTAATGGTTCTTTAGTTAGATCAAACGCCCTGCCAATATCATTTTTTGTAAATTCTTTTATTGCCACTTCTTTATCTTGAGCAGACAAACCAGCATAATCCTGTAAATCAATATTGGCGATGATGGAAGAAAAGACATTAATAAATTTTCCATCAGGACTAAATACAGAGCGTAAAGACTCATGCCTACTAATAAGCATGTCAACAGACCATTGCAATGCGGTAATATCCAAATTACCTTCAAATTCAATGGTTAATGAGAGGTTATACGCTTTATTTGCATCGTCGCCTCCAAAATAACAAGAATACCAAATCTCTTCTTGCGCATCTGTAGTGTGCAAAATATGTTTTATCTCTGGACCTTCAAAAGGGTTAAAATGTGTCAGTACTTCCAAGATTGTTTAATAATATAGGTTGTTGCAATTCAAAATTTAGGGGAACCAACAGTCACAAAGGTCTTATAATTTAAAAATTCTTTAGTCCTTTTTAATCAGGTATTTACTATTTCAGTAAAATAAACAAAAGCTCTAGAGCTTATTAAATTAATAGCATTATGGCTGTGATTACTATTTACAATTATAACATTGTGCGATAAATATATTATTAATCTATAGATTAATAATTTAGTTTCGCTGATGTGTAGTGAATACTAGATGTGTGTTTAAATTGGAAGAAAAAACCGAAATATGACTAGGGTTATTAAAACTATGTACACTCAATAATACATTGAAAGCGATAGCACTATTAGAAGCTACATTGAGTTTTAAAACACAAAAAGTGTGCTAATAAATTTTAAAATTCATTAGCACACTTTCCTATTTATACTCATTGAGCACTACTTACTTAAAACAGAAAACACTTTCACAAAGAAAACATTCTCCACTTTTAACAGCCTAAACTTTCAACAACCTTTCAGTCATGATTTTGGCATACAAAATTTGATTTTGCTCAATGGAATTGAATGCATCTTGAACTTTTGCACTCTTAGATCTTTCACGAACCAATACATTATCGGTGTCGTTACTCTTTACACTTTTCTTTAAGCTAAAATATGGCTTAAGGTGCATGTAGCAATTTTCTAGAGAAACCAACTTTTTCTTCTGATAAGAAGATGTTAGTCTCCCGCTTAAAATGTTAGATATCATCATATGGTGGTTTAAGTTGATAAAATAACGGGGAAAAACAATAAAAATTTTAAATCAAAACCAAAATCTATTTCTAAGATAATTAAGACGGATTTTAAATTTTGATGAAATAAACTTAAGCTAAATATTAATAACCGCACTACATTTGTGTGAATTTTACTAAAATTTAACATAATTTAATGCAAATTGACAAATACATAAGGCTTGTTCATGCATTCCAAGACCTGCTTAGTAAAAGCTAGAGATATTGAATATTTCACTGCATGTTAAGCAGTTAAAATGGAATAGTTTTGGAGGCAAATTAACTAAGTATCTAGTTCCAAGGTAACATTTGATAATTACTACGAAGTCAAGTAGGACAAAGGCTACAACACGTTTAAAAGTCTATTGACACAAACTTTACCTAATAACATCTAATCTTTTAAAATATTAATAATCACACACAATACCATAACAAAACAGCTTCTAAATCATAAGTATGATATGCAATCTAACTTCTAATTTTACACATTACCATAATCCAAGGTAATTGAAAACACAGTTTATCGAATAAATCAATAGTTGGCCTAAGGTTTGATTTTTTTGAAGTAGAATACTCAAATAATATTCTAAATTTGTCTCACAACCATTAACCAAAGTTAGTCCCCCTATTAATAGTATTAATATTTATACTGACTTCTAATTACTTAAATTTTATAATCTAGGTAGTGGTAAAACATACTTTTACTTTTAAAAACTAGTTATAATAACTTTAAAGAATGATTCCCCATACTTATTTAAACCGTTTAAATAATTTATCAATAGAACAAAACACAAATATAATAGTGCATTGTTTGGCGGAAACATTAAATTTAAATAGATTTTTTACATTACAATTATTTAACTTCTATATAAAGCATTTAGATAATTATTAAACAATAAAACATTATAAATCCATTTTACAATAGTATGAAAGTAGCATTAATCACTGGAGTCACAGGTCAAGACGGCGCTTATTTAAGCGAATTTTTATTAAAAAAGGGATATCAAGTACACGGTCTTAAAAGAAGAGCATCTTTGTTTAATACCGACAGAATTGATCATCTTTATCAAGACCCACATATTGAGAATAGAAATTTTGTACTTCACTATGGTGATATGACAGATAGTACTAATCTTATTAGATTAATACAAGAAATTCAACCAGATGAGATTTATAATTTAGCGGCAATGAGCCATGTTCATGTATCTTTTGAAGTTCCTGAATATACTGGTAATGCCGATGGTTTAGGTACACTTAGAATTTTAGATGCAGTTCGTTTGTTAGGTCTTGAGAAAAAAACACGTATTTATCAAGCATCTACTTCAGAATTATACGGAAAAGTACAAGAAGTACCGCAATCAGAGACTACTCCTTTCTACCCACGTAGCCCATATGCAGTAGCAAAAATGTATGCTTTCTGGATCACGGTTAACTATAGAGAAGCATATAATATGTTTGCTTGTAACGGTATTCTCTTCAACCATGAATCACCAATTAGAGGAGAAACTTTTGTTACAAGAAAAATCACAAGAGCAGCAGCAAGAATTGGTTTAGGCTTACAAGATAAAATCTACTTGGGTAATTTAGATGCACAACGAGATTGGGGGCATGCTAAAGATTATGTTCGTATGATGTGGATGATTCTTCAGGCTGATGAAGCAGAAGACTGGGTAATTGCAACTGGTAAAACCACGCCTGTTCGTGAGTTTGTAAGAATGGCTTTCGCTGAAATGGGCATTGAATTAGAATTCAAAGGTGAGGGTGTAGATGAAAAAGGATATGTAAAATCTTGTTCTAACCCAGATATACAGGTAGAAATAGGCAAAGAAGTTCTTGCGGTTGATCCCAAATATTTTAGACCAACAGAAGTTGAGCTATTAATTGGTGATGCAACAAAAGCAAATACAAAATTAGGCTGGATTCCTGAATATGACTTACAAGGATTGGTAAAAGACATGATGACTCATGATTTAAAATTAATGCAAAAGGATCAATACCTGAAAAAAGGTGGTTATGTGACTTTTAATTATTTTGAATAACAAACTTTACAATTTGCTAATAGTAGGTAAATAACATCCAATGTTAAATAAAGAAGCTAAAATATATATAGCAGGTCACAGAGGTCTTGTTGGTAGTGCCATAGTCAAAAACCTTGAAAGTAGAGGGTATTCGAATTTAGTTTACCGAACGCACAAGGAGCTAGACTTGACTAATGCCAACAAGGTTGCTGAGTTCTTTCAAAATGAAAAACCATCTTATGTTATTCTTGCTGCTGCCAAAGTTGGCGGTATTGTTGCGAATAACACGTATAGAGCAGATTTCATTTATGAGAATCTAATGATTCAAAATAATGTCATACATCAAAGTTATCTGCATGGTGTGCAAAAATTGCTGTTTTTAGGTAGTACTTGTATTTATCCTAAGAATTGTCCGCAACCTATGAAAGAAGATTACTTGTTGACCGATGTTTTGGAATATACAAATGAACCTTATGCCATTGCTAAAATAGCAGGTATAAAAATGTGCGAGAGTTACAATTTACAGTATGGCACAAACTTCATTTCTGTGATGCCTACCAATCTGTATGGGCCTAATGATAATTTCGATTTAGAGAAATCACATGTATTACCAGCATTAATTAGAAAAATGCACCTAGGCAAGGCTTTAGAAAATAATGATTGGAATACAATTGCTGAAGATTTAAATGCATTGCCTATTGAAGGAGTAAATGGAAATTCATCTGAAAAAGAAATACTTACCATTTTAGAAAAGTATGGTATAAAAAGAAAAGATGATACCATTTACCTAGAAATATGGGGTTCAGGTAAACCAATGCGCGAGTTTCTTTGGAGCGAAGACATGGCAGATGCCTGTGTTTTCTTAATGGAACAACGAGATTTTAAAGATTGTTATTCACAAGACACCAAAGAAGTACGTAATACACATATTAATATAGGTACTGGTGTAGATATTACCATAAAAGATTTAGCTGAACTCATACAGCAGAAAATCAATTTTAAAGGTGAATTATATTTTAATACCGAAAAACCAGATGGTACTTTAAAGAAATTAACAGATCCCTCAAAATTACATGACCTTGGATGGAAACATACCGTTTCATTATCACAAGGAATAGAACAAGTATATTCTTGGTATACCGCTAAGAATTAATTGTTTATTTACCTACAGATTTCTATCAAACTCAAATTTAACGTTGACCGGCAGCTGTTAAGCTATCGGTCAACATTAATAACCTATCATTAGCTCTTTGACCAACCATTACTAAAAGCTTAAATGAAGAAATCGAATTTTATTATACCATTATCATTTGTGGTGCATATATTGTTAATAAATATAACGCTATATGCATTCATACCAGATACCTATTTTAATGGTTACAGCATACTTTATTATAATCTTACATGGCTCATAACTACGTATAGCTTAAACTTCTACCCTACGGCCAGAAGAGATGGTTTTATGACAAATCTTAAAACTTTCGTTGTATTGTTTGTCATCTATGGCTTAGTCTATTTTACCTCATTTGTATTTTTAGGTATGAATTCGTATACCCCTATATATCTATCATTGGTATATGTACTAATCTGCTTTCAATTAACGTTGTTCAGGGTATTATTCTATTGGGCAAAAAAATTATACAGAACAAAAGGATTCAACAGTACAAGAGTTGTAGTAATCGGAAAAGATAAAAACCTTCAAAAACTAAGACGTATTTTTGACAACCCAGAATACGGATATCGGTACATGGGTTATTTTGATAATGTAAAATCAAATCACCCTACATGTTTAGGAGATATAGAAAGCTCTTTCAATTATATTTTTGAGAATAATGTAGAAGAAGTATACTGTATGGCCTCTAAATTATCAAAGGCTGAAATACAATATGTAATGAAAATTGCCGATAATAGTCTTAAAAGAATAAAGATCATTCCAGATAATAAAGAGCTCTTTTCTAGAGCCATGTCATTAGAATTATATGGAGCTGTTCCTATTTTGAACTTAAGGGCCTCTCCATTAGATTTAGATTATTCCAATTTAATAAAACGAATTTTCGATATTCTAGTAGCAAGCTTTGCAATTGTATTTGTATTGTCATGGCTAACACCAATAGTATATATTTTTATGAAAATTGAATCAAAAGGTCCTTTGTTCTTTAAACAACAACGACACGGGGTCAATAGAGAGATTTTTTGGTGTTACAAATTTAGGTCTATGACCCAAAGTACTACCAGCGATACTAAAATGGCAACTAAGAATGATGTACGAATTACAAAATTGGGCAAAATTTTAAGAAAGACCAGCATAGATGAGCTACCGCAATTTTTTAATGTTTTAATGGGAGATATGAGCGTAGTTGGACCAAGGCCGCACATGGTTATACACACCCAAGAATATGAAAGCTCCGTAGATAAATATTTAGTTCGCCATTTCTTAAAGCCCGGTATTACCGGTTTAGCACAAATACAAGGTTGTAGGGGGGAAATTGTAGAAAGAGCCGATATTGTAAATAGGGTTCGTTATGACATTTTTTACATGGAAAAATGGTCATTAGGTTTAGATGCTAAAATAGTATTTTTGACCATCTACAACGCTATAAAAGGAGAGGCCAAAGCCTATTAACAGGAACCAATTAAAATTTATTTACTTTTTAAAAAGCTTCTTAGCAGTTTCAAAAAGTAAAAAAGCTATAAAACCTACTAATAGTCCGGCTAAGAATTCAACTATGATACTGGGCACATTGGGTAAAATATGATGCATAAAGTCAATATTATGCACAAAAATACCTCCTGACACCAATAAAAGCGCAAGCGTTCCTATAACAGACAATGCCTTTATTACCTTTGGTAAAGCATTTACAAAGAAGTGGCCAATACTATCAGAAATACTATTTTCCTCTTCATTAAGATTAATAAGGCTAGTACCAAATTCATCCATACGTACAATTAGCGCTACAATACCATAAACACCAACCGTTGCAATTAATGCGACTACTGAAACCACAGCTATTTGAGTGACCAAAGGCTCATTTATAACTGCACCTAACGCAATGATGACAATTTCAATGGACAATATAAAATCGGTTACTATGGCAGACTTTACTTTTGTCTTTTCCAATGCCAGAATTTCTTCTTTGGTCATTGGTTTTGTATCTGCAGCAATATGTTCGTGTTCGTGCGGTACAAAGAATTCATATATTTTCTCCGCCCCCTCAAAAGCTAAATAAATACCACCGAGTATTAAAATTACCGTTACCGCCCAAGGCAAAAAAGCACTTAACAAAAAGGCAATAGGTAAAATGATGATTTTATTTAATAAAGAGCCTTTAGAAATTGCCCACAACACCGGTAATTCTCTTTTAGAGACAAACCCAGAGGCTTTTTCTGCATTAACGGCTAAATCGTCACCTAATATACCAGCCGTCTTCTTAGTGGCTATTTTACTCATTGCCGCTACATCATCTAAAAGTGCTGCTACATCATCTAAAATTGCAAAAAAACCTGAGGCCATGTATATCTATTTTTGGTCAAAAATAAATTAAGCATTTCATTTATAAGAATTCTATTTATAAAAAAGATAACCCATCTCTGATTTCTGTTAATAGAAATTGGAGATGGGTCATAAAATTGAGGCGATATTATTTTTTAAAAATCCAAATAGTAGGATTATCCTTAACTTGCTTAATTTCTATTCGATCATTTTCTTTCTTCAAAACGAAAGATTCGTTTAAGGAAATTAAAACAAAATTATCTTCTGAATTTTCTTCCCAGGTACCTACATATGCACCTCGAGAATCTAATTCACAATTATCTCCATTATGATTAAGCCAACTCCATGAATTATCGTCTTTAAATGTTATACTATTTTTTAGGTTACAAACATTTTTTCCACTCGTTCCATTAGTAACAATATCAATTTGTTTCCATGTATTAATTAAAGGATAATTGATAGGTTCTTCATCATTCTTTGAACAGCATGTAAAGAGAATCGAAATCGTAATCAAAACTATTTTTTTCATTTACAATTTTTTTAATAAGCCCATTAAGATAGTGATAATAAAAATAAAATTGATAAAACTTGTAAATGATCTTAATACATTAAATTACTGGATTATACTCAATATTTAAGAGCTATAATCATATCCGTAACCATAAGCAGCATCTTTTAGTTTTACGTCATTTAGAACTAAACCTACATTTCTAAGTTTACCAGATTTATCCATTTGCTCAACAGCATCTATGGTACTCTTTTTTGTTTCCGAAGCTCTTAACATATATAAGGTTAAATCCGCATATTTACTGATAACAAAAGTATCTGCTAATTGTAATACTGGCGCAGTATCAACTATAACATAATCAAAATACTCTTTTAATTCTTCAAACATTAAGGGCACTTTCGAATTCTTTAGTAGTTGAATTGGATTGTTTGGAATCGTCCCTGAATACATAAATTTAAGATTATTATGTAAATCAGTATTTTGAATATAATCCTGTAGTCTTACACTACTATTATTAAGAAAAGTGCTCAAACCATTTTTATAGTTTGCATTTGTTTGATAACGTTGCAATTGCGGATTCCTTAAATCTCCACCTATAACAACAACCCTTTTTCCTTCAGAAGCCAATGTAATACCAAGATTTACAGAAGTAAAAGTTTTCCCCTCTCCTTTCAATGAAGAGGTAACAAAAATACAAAGCGATTCTTTTTCAGGATTTGTTTTTTCAGCAAAATGTTGCACATCCGTAGCCAAAACATTAAAAGATTCAGATAAAATTGAACGCGTATTTGCTAGAATTACGGATGATTGTTTTGGTAAAATATGTGGTAACTCCCCTAAAAGGAGTAAATCTTTAGATTCCTTCTTAACATCATCTGTACTTAAAATTTTATCATTTAAAAGAGAAATTACATTAATGGTTAAAAACGGAAGTGCAAGACCTGCAATTAATGCTACAAACATTACGTTTTTAGAGTTAGGTGAAACTGGAACACCCGTAGTATAAGCTTTATCCACAATTTTTGCCTTAGGTGCACTTGCCGCTAAAGAAAGTGAATTTTCTTCTCTTTTTTGAAGTAAAAACAGATACAATGCTTCCTTAATATTCTGCTGACGTTCTATTCCTCTATAAGCACGTTCTTGGGCTGGCACATCAGAAATCTGAGAAGCTAGAACACCCGATTGTCGACTTAGATTATTCTTTTTTATTCGCAAGCTTGACCTCATACCAACCAAACTTTGCATTACATTATCTCTTATTTGCTTAATTTGATTGTTTAAGCCCACCACCAAAGGGTTTTGTTCACTAGCACTTTTAAGTAATTTATTTCTTTCTAATACATTAGAGTTAAATTCTGCAATTAACCCAGATAAACCAGGGTCATCTATACCTATGTTCGCTGGCAATAAACTGGTTTTATTATTTCTAAGGTGCTTAATCAAGGCATTGGTCAACTCTAGTTCAGTTCCTATACGTTGTTGTTCATTATTATAATCACTAACATTTTTTACAATTAGCTGAGATTCAGCCTCTATATCCGTTAGCAAATTTGATTCCTTAAATCTTTCCTTTCCAGTTTCTACAGAATCTAATTCAGAATTAATAATTGCCAAACGATCATCAATAAAAAAAGCTGTATTTCTTGCTATTAAATCTTTATCTTCAATAGCTTCTTGATTATATTCAAAAACCAATTGATCTAAAACCTCTTTTGCTCTAAGGGCATATTGATCGACCAAACCCAACTGAATCATAGTAGAATTTTTATCTACTAAGCCAACATTTAATTTATCGCTTAAGTAAGTAGAGGTACTCTCTACTCCATAGATAAAAACCTTTACATTTTTAAATTCTCCATTATCATCAACCCTAAAACTCATCTTATCATTAGGTTCCACAAAAAACTTAATATACTCAAGGTCTACTATTTCACCTATTTTGCTTATAATCGCCGTATCACTATTTTCAATTACTACTTCTACTTCTTTCTCATTTAAATACTTTATAGTAAAAGCATTTACTTCTTCTTTAACTGCTTTACTCAACAAATCATTATCTAAAAAAGCAGTTCTAATAACGTACGGACTATTTTTATAATATTCCTCTTTAAAAAAACCGCTATCTTCAGTATACTTAACATTTAGGTTTAATGCCTTTACAGCATTATGCATCAATCTTTTTGAACGTAATAGACCTAGTTCATTTTCAATACTACTCGTTGCTATACCACTCAATAACGATAAATCTGCAAAACCAGATCCAGCAGAAGGTCCTTTACTTTTTTCATCTGCTATAATAATGGTAGCGACTGCTTTATAAGTAGACTTTTTAAAGCTTAAATAAATAATACCAAAAAATATAGAAATCGCTGCACATGCTGCAAACCAAGTCCAATATTTTATATAACGGTCTAAAATTGACCTAAATGCAACACCTTCAGGCTCTTCAAAATACATATCGTAATTTTCCTTATTCATTTTAAAATTGCTTTTTTAATAAACGCAATCAACGAATTTAAAGCGTTTTTTTATCATTATTATAAAGTTCTTAATCGAATATAACTTTGATATTCTTTTTTCTGTAACTAGTCCATTTTTTTATTTCATTAAAAACTACTTAAACCAAGTTTTGAAATTCTCTCTACTGAATAAAATCGAACAACAATGACGGTATATTAGCTTATTAAATGGTAACTACGTAATATTACAATATCTAATACGCATTTTCTTCTCCTTTTATGATATTATAAACTGTGTAAAATAAAATTTGTAAATCCAACCCAAGAGACCATTTTTCTACATAAAAAATATCTAGTCGTGTTCTATTTGTTATATCAGAAGACTTAATAATCTCGCCCCTATACCCTTTAATTTGGGCCAGTCCCGTAATACCTGGCTTTACAAAGTGCCGCACTAAATATTTGTCTACAGATTTTTCATAATCTGATGTATGTACTACCATATGTGGACGAGGACCTACAACACTCATTTCACCCTTAAAAACATTAATGAATTGAGGAAGTTCATCTAAACTTGTCTTTCTTATAAATTTGCCGATACGGGTTACCCGCATATCGCCTTTTTTAGCCATTTGAGAATCAGATTCTTTATTTACGGTCATAGATCTGTATTTATAACACCAAAAAGTTTGTCGTTTATACCCATGCCTAAGTTGTTTAAAATAAAAATTTCCCGGTGAATCAATTTTTATCAAAATATATAATATAGGAGTTAACCATGACAGCAATAATAATATTACAAGACCTGAAAATACGATATCGAAAGCCCTTTTTGTAATTCTACCATATTGTGTATCCAAGGGAACATTTCTTAGGTTAAGCACAGGTGTAGTATTATAGGACTCTAATGACATGGCTCGATTAAATACATCCATATCATTAAGTATAACCTTAAAACGAATTAAATTATTATCTGCAAAATCCATGAAATTCCGCAATTCTGCTTCACTAAAGTTAGAAGCTACACAATAAATTATATCGATATCGTTATTTAAAATATACCCAAAAGATTTTTTTATTTCCCCCAAGTAAGTGGGACTTTTTGATTCTTTATCAGAAAAGTATCCATTATACTGATAACCAAAAGAAGGATTATCGAATACCTTTCTTATCTTTTTCAAATTACGATCTCTACCTAAAACAACTACTTTTACTTGATTTCCTCCACCTAATCTATACTTACCACGCAACCAATAAAATATTACTCTATACCATAGTAAACAAAGTGATAAAATAGTAAACACCAAATACTGATATACACTATTATCCACAATTCCACCCCTCAAAGAAAACAAGGCAAAATATGACAGAAAATAAACAAATATCACTTGAACTATCTTGTGAAATCTACTAAAAAATAATTCTTGTCGTTCTGTTGGATAAAAATTTAAAAAAAAAGTAATCAATAACCAACTGCAATTATAATAAACAATATTATAAAAATTCAAATAGGTTTCTGGAGTTAAAACAAACAAGACTACATTAATAATACATAGATGAATAAGTATTGAAATGGGAATTATATAATCTGACTTACGATATTTCATTTTATTGTAGGGGAAAGTTCCAATATATATTTTAAGAGTAATAAAATTAAGTAATGCAATATTCCTTTAATAAAATTATATCTCCAATTATTATCGACAAAGTAGAACTATTAATTGCTAAGAGATATGGACACTAAAATTTACAACTGTATCTGCAAACCAATATAGGAAGCTAAATTTATTGAGATAGCAATATGAAACATATAAGTGATTTAAAACGTTTTTTACATCAGTTAATCTGTTCCCACGCAAAACCACTACTCTGTAATTGCGTTACGCTACCCGGCGGAAATTCAGTTCGCCGTATCGATTCAGTATCATTATAACTACCATTGTTGGTAAGTTGAACCCTAGTATCTTCTGTTGGATTAAGCGCATTTTTAGGACTTATTTTAATAATATATATTCTGCCCACACAAGTGCTTGGATCCGGTAGGGTAACAAATGTAGAATTTAAAATAAACGTAGTGTGATGCTCTTCTGTTAGAATTCGAGGAGTCCCTACAGGTGTTGAAATAGAGCCTTCAACTCTAAAAGTAGTTAAATCATCTGTAAACCCGTCAATTAAGATTCTATCATCGAATGCTCCAACTCTTAATTGTTTATTGTTTTCATCGTAAAATAAATTATTATTGTCCTCAGAAGGTTGGGCTAATTCATTAGCAAAAAATATAGACCCTTGTGCTCCAGTATGACCGCCAACATCTACAGCATCTAGTTGTAGCCTAGTCACAAAATCTTCTGGTTCAGTTCCATCTTCACCTTTTACTCGCCCATGAAATTCAGCAACCTGTATGCTAGAATCACCAGTATCTATTGTAAGTTTATCAGTGAGTGTTTTCTCTCCCGCTACCGATTGCGCCGTCATAATGTCTACATAATTCTCAAACTCAGAAGCTAAATCGATTTGATCGACCAAATTTCCAGTTATTGCGCCCCAACTAGAAGCGCCACCCGAAGCATCTAATTGTGCCTTGGTCACAAAATCTTCAGGAGCTGTACCTTCCTCTCCTTTAACACGGCCAAGAAACTCAGCGACTTGCGCATCTATATCACCTGTATCGACTGTCAATTTATTAGTAAGTGTTTTTTCTCCCGCTACCGATTGCGCCGTCATAATGTCTACATAACTATCAAACTCAGAAGCTAAATCGATTTGATCGACCAAATTTCCAGTTATTGCGCCCCAACTCGAAGCACCACCCGAAGCATCTAATTGTGCCTTGGTCACAAAATCTTCAGGAGCTGTACCTTCCTCTCCTTTAACACGACCTAAAAACTCAGCAATTTGCGCATTTACATCACCTGTATTTATTGTCAGTTTATCAGTAAGTGTTTTCTCTCCCGCTACTGACTGTGCGGTACTTAGATTTACATAATTTTCAAATTCAGATACTAAATCAGTTTGATCCGTCAAAGAACCTGTTAACGAACCCCAAGATATATTGCCTGAACTTTCACCAGCACACATGTTATTCCACTGCGCTCCATCATAATAATAAATACAAGATGCATCAATATTAAAAACCATAGCACCTTGTAATGGATTTATTGCGAGCATTTCCACTTCTGTCATTCTACTAATCACTAAAACTTTTGAAGAACTCTCCAATTCAAGTAACGAAGTTGAATCTAGAGTTTGTGGATTGTCTCCAATTTTAATTTGTGCGGAAATAAAATTAGTTATTGTAAGCAATAAAAAGAAACAGAAATTTTTCATAATAATTACAAACTTTTAATTATAAAATAATTTATTTTGTAAGACCAGTAAAAATACCAACATACTATGAGTTATCACTTTTTTATCGACCATTTGTTAAATACATCGATATCCTTTCAGGAGTAATAATTTATAATATAAATTGCACATAAATAATTACTTTTCATAAACTAAATATAAATAGCATTTTTTAAAGATTATAAGATTTAATTATTTCTTCAATTAACATTTTTTAAAAATTTCAGATTAATACACATTACACAGTTTTAATGAAGAAAAAAAAGCATAAAGTATTAGTCGTAGCCACTTCTAAATTAACCCGAGGTGGTATTACTTCTGTTATTAAAGCTCATCAAAGTGGTCCGCAATGGAATTTAAACAATTGTAAATGGATAGAAACACACAGAGACGGATCTAAAATCCAAAAAATATGGTATGTCTTTAAAGCTTTGGTTATTTTCACTTGCTTATTACCATGGCATAATATTGTTCACGTACATATTGCTACGACTAATTCTGCAAAGCGAAAAAAACTATTTATATATCCTACCAAATGGTCAGGGAAGAAACTAATCTTACATTTTCACCCATCCAATGAAAAGTTTTTATTTGAACCAAAAAACCAAATACTTTATAAAAATTTATTTTCAAAAGCAGATTTAATTTTAGTTTTATCGGAACAATGGAAGCGTTGGCTCAAAGAAGCATTAGAAATAAATGATAATGTGGCTATTCTTTATAATCCGTGTCCTAAGGTTCATCAAAATAGAAGTTTACAAGATAAAAATATACTTGTAGCAGGTTCTATAATTCCTAGAAAAGGTTACGAAACTATTATAAATGCATTTGCCTTAATTGCAAAAAAAAATACAGAGTGGAAGTTAGTTTTTGCCGGAAATGGTGAAATTGAAAATGCCAAAAATTTAGTTAAGAAAAATGGTATTGAGCAACAAGTTGATTTTTTAGGTTGGGTAAAAGGAAAAGACAAAGAGCTAGCTTTTCAAAAATCATCTATATATTGTTTGGCGAGTGATGGAGAAGGCTTCCCCATGGGTCTTTTAGATGCTTGGGCATATCATTTACCTAGTGTTGTTACACCTGTCGGAGGTATTCCGGATATTGTTGAGCATGGTTTTACCGGTATGATTTTTCCTGTAGGGGATTTTAAAACATTATCATCCCAGCTTAATCAACTTATTAATGATACAGAAATGCGTAAACGTATTGTTAAAGAAACAGATAAGTTGGTTACAACTATTTTCAATGTTGACCACATCAACAATCAACTAGACCAGATTTATAAAGATTTAATTAAAAATTAAATTCTTATAATAAGAAAATAACTGGTGTAAGTTCTACGAATACACATCTTTTCTTAAGAAAAAAACCTATTAAATTCAGTTAAAATCTAGGTTTATTTTAAATAATTTAAATTGGATATAAAATTAGCAACATACCTACCAAATAGTTACTATTGCAAAATTTTTTTTCTTAATGGACTATCATAAATTCCTTTAATCAATTTTGGTGGCATATAACGCATTAATATTCGGCTAAATGGATATACATAGCGCCATGTTATGCCCTTTAATTTCCTTATGCCCTTCATGTATATCTTAAACTCGTGTAGCCCTTTAGATTTATCTCTAGATACAAAAGAATCTTGCGTTATTCTGAACTGAATTAAGCACTCAGGAATATTCCCGATTTTATATCCGGCATTTAATATGGTGAACCAAAGTGCCAAATCTTGCGTTAATCGATATTCTTCGTTATACCGTATTCCTTTATCAAAGATTTCTCGTTTCAGCATTACCCCTGCGTGCTGTAAAGGGCATGCTTTACAGATGTAATCTCTAACTTCTTCATCTGTAAGCGGGTAGTTTCTAATATTGGTATAGTTACCCAGCTCATCAATCTCTTGTGCTAAAGAGCCAACTACAGAATAGTCAGGGTTTTTTTCCAAATATTCAATTTGTTTTATAAAACGACCGGAGACCGATACATCATCACTGTCCATACGAGCTATATAAAGTCCTGTTGCATTATCAATGCCAATATTTAATGATTTTGTAAGTCCAATATTGCTTTCATTCTTATGTATTACTAAAATTTCTTTTAAAGTTTGTTTCCATTTTGCAATAACTTCATAAAGCCCTTTAGTCAATTCACCATCCTCAACGAGGATGATTTCTGTAGGTTTTAAGTTTTGAACAGTCCAAATACTATTAAGAGCCAGTTCTAAATATTCTGGTTTTTCTTTGTAGTATACAGACATGATTACCGAGAGGGAACGTTTAACCATTTTTCGTTTTTCTTGAAAATTATAGTGATAAAATTGATTTGATATCAATTACTTGTTGTCTTCTTTTACCTTGATAAACGGTATCAAAACTAATATATTCACCACTAGTTGAGAATCTAGGATGCAAATCGCAACGCGTTTCATTTTTGTATTTAGTACTTTGAAAAAATTCTGCCAAACAATGTAATTCCTTTGTTTTTCTATTGAAAAGAAACAATTTTTGCATTCTACTTTTATCTGGATACGAATCAAAAACTATCCAATCTCCAAAACAACTAGGATGGCCGTCACCTAACTGAAGTTGGGTCATTTCTAGGCATAATGTTGCAACTCCATTTAGACCTAAGTAATAATATCCATTTTCTCCATTTGCTTTTAAATAACCTAAAATAGTCTCATTATCTAGCCAATAGCAATGGCTTACATATTCTTCATCTATTACGACTTTAATAGTTTCAAAATCTGAATACATTAACCTATCAAATCTTCTTTTGCCTTGAAAATACCGATGTATAAACATAAATCCTTTTCCATTTGGCTGTATGATCAAATGATTCAATTTATGGGTACAATCTTTAAAAATATCTTTTGTTTTTACATTGACAACATCTTCTATAGTGTGCAACATCTTTGCATTACCAGAAGCATAATCTATTCTCCAAATACCATCATTTTTTAGATTGGTCAATTTAGATTGTTGTAATGGTGGTAAGCTGCGATACCCATAATCAGGTCGCATACTCAATAGCCGTTGATAATTTATAGAGAGAAAATACTTGTCTTTGTGGACCGCTTGTACGGGATAATCAAAAGTTTTAATCAATGAATTCTCTTTGGCGGAAAACACTTTAGATTCGTACCTTTTTAAATCTTCATTAAAATCATTAAAAACGAATAGCTCTTCATTTATCCAATGCAGTCGCGTGCCTTGTTGCCAATTATACGCTTTTGATTGTGCTATTTTCTTTGTTGTACCATCATGAATATTTGTAATCGTAATATCTACCGGTACAGAATCTGAAGGCAAATTAACAGATGCGACAGAACTCCTATGCGAAAGAACCTGACCATTATTATTCACTGTTGCTATATCATAATACCCACCAAATGTTTCAGATGAAGTATCAAAGCTAATTAACGGATCTATAAGTGTAATTTGAACAGGTTGTTCCATTAACTTAATAATGTAATCCTTTTTATGAAGTTTAGCGTTGATTGAAATATAAATATCTTTTAAAAAGGATTTTAAACCAGGAGTAGCCGATAAAATGGCCGCAAACACGCGCTCCTTCTTACTAAATGTTGCCATTATTTAAATTTCATTTTTAGCTTATTAACTACTCTAGATATCACCATAATCTTGATTTTCGCAAAATCAACGAAAGCGGTATCATGCTTTAAGGTAATCTGCTTTTTTGTGGCATTCGGATCCATAGTATCAAATTGAGATGCAAGCACGGCAAATAAATTATACTTATCCAATACCAAATCTTTAGCTTTTTGAATTTGGGCTATACTATTATTATAAGTGTCCTTTTCAAGAATATCTTCAATTATTTCTACTGACCTTTCAAAATCGTTAATATCAATTATAGAATAGGCATCCTTATCAAAATATTTATCTAGATTGGTACATCCATAATAAATAGGATATGAGTTACCCAAATAGCAATCAGCTAACTTCTCTGTCCAATAATCTGAGTACGAAGAATTTTCTATTACTACATGATATTTATAAGGAGCAATAACATCCCACTTATCATCAAAATCATTAAAACCCCTACCGAACAAATCAATTTGATCTCCAAAATGTGCCTTTAGCTTATGTACAAAATCTATTCTTTCTTGATGCCCTTTGGTAAAAGCTTTATTACTAGATATTACCGAGATCAATTTAGATTTAACTGGTGGTTCTTCATTCTTAAAACTATCATAGTTTTTTGAAAAACTTATTTCCCCCTTTTCATTTGCAATCTTACCTATATGCCAAGGCTGCGCTGGTTGATAATGCGTTTGATTCTTATGTTCTAAATTGTTTTGACAAACTACTATTTTACCAAATTGATTTACAAAACCTTTAGAGTAATGGTATACAGTCTCTGGCTCACCTGTTACAAAGAGCGTATTTTCAGGTGCAATTTCACAGGTTTCAGTCTTACGTTCACCTTTACTGTAAACAACCCAAAAATCAGGATTTTTAATCTCTTGATTAATATAAAACTGATATTCACCCCATTGAACAAGTTCAGCGGGTGTTTGCCGCTTACAACCTTCATTATCCTTCGCAATGGATAGTTTAACTTTATACATTATTTATTATTATTAGTGTTTTTTCAATACCGGCATTGAATATCAAAATTCAAATAGAAGATACTATCCAAAAAATTAGAGAAAATTATCGTTACAATTAATAAATTCTGCAAAAAAACAAATTATCTTTTTATTAAGAGATGTATAAATCATATTCTCGTTGATTAACCTAATTATTCTATCATTTAACTACATTTAATTATATTAATGATAATATTTAATATTAAATATTGTTTTTTTGTAAAAATTATAAATATAGTACTATTAATATTTTTAATCATATTTCAAACAAATAAAGCCTAATTCAAAAACAAATCTCAAAATTTAACCACTAGATAATACGGTTTTTCAATTGAAAAATTGTTTTAACAAAATATCTATTAAATCAAAAAATAAATCACTTTGTATTTTTTAAGATTTTGATATTTACAATTATAAAAAGTATGAATAAAAATAATCTTCCCTGTATATAAAAACCGTCTTTTTTCAAATTATAAAAAGCTTATCACAGTTTGTTGACACTTCAACGAATAGCAAAATAAAATCGAATGAACATTTTAGGAAAACGGTATCTTTCAAATCTTATTAATTAATAATAGATTTAAATAACAAAAAATAAATGAAAATTTTAGTAACGGGAGCAGCTGGTTTTATTGGCTTCCACTTAATTGAAAAATTAATTAAAAATGGATATCATGTAGTTGGTATTGATAATATCAATGACTATTATAGTGTTAATTTAAAATTTGCACGGTTAGCGGAAGCAGGAATTAACCGTAATTCAGTATCAACTGAGGGAAAATTAATTAAAAGTAAAATCTATCACAACTATCATTTTGCGAAAATCGATTTAACCGACTTACCAAAAATGGAAAACCTTTTTAGTCAAGAAGGTTTTACCCATGTCGTTAATTTGGCTGCTCAGGCTGGTGTTCGTTACTCCTTAGAAAATCCTCATGCTTATGTGCAATCTAATGTTGTTGGTTTTGTAAATTTATTAGAGTGTTGTCGAAACCATAAAATAGAACATTTCTTATATGCCTCCAGTTCTTCTGTGTACGGGGCTAATTCTAAAATACCTTTTTCCGAGGAAGATCGTGTTGACCATCCTGTAAGCATATATGCTGCAACTAAAAAAAGTAATGAGCTAATGGCACATTCTTATAGTCATTTGTATAGTTTACCAACGACAGGTTTGCGATTTTTTACGGTATACGGTCCTTGGGGGCGACCAGATATGGCACCAATGCTTTTTGCAAATGCAATTTCAAAAGGGGAGGCTATAAAGGTATTTAACAATGGCGATATGGAAAGGGATTTCACATATATAGATGACATTGTGGAGGGTATTAATAGTTGTATTTCTGCTTTGCCTGAAAAACAAAAAGCGGTAGTATACAATATTGGTAATTCTAAGCCAGTAAAGCTTATGGATTTTATTACTTGTATAGAAAAACACTTGGGAGTTAAAGCAGAAAAGAATTTTATGCCTATGCAAGATGGTGATGTAAAAAGAACTTGGGCGGATACCAATGCGTTGGAAAAAAGAGTTGGCTATAGACCCAAAATCGACTTAGAGGAAGGAGTTAGGTATTTTATTAATTGGTTTAAAGTAAATCCAAAATATTAATCTTTCTTTATTTAATAAAAAAGGGTAAGCAGTATTTGGAATTTATTTTCAGATACGTATTAAATGTAAAATAAAAATTGAAAAATAAAATAAAAAAAATATTAAATAAGGTAGGTATTAAAAGTGAACGGACTAAGAACATAACCAAGCACGTTCTTTTATCTGCATTGTATAAAGGCGGTAGTATACTATCTACTTTTATGTTGGTACCGCTGACTATTAATTATTTAGATACCGAGAATTACGGAGTTTGGTTGACACTAAGCTCGTTTATTGCTTGGTTTGCTTTTTTTGATATTGGATTAGGAAACGGTTTGCGAAATAAATTTACGGAAGCAAAAGCCAAAGGTGATTTAAAATTAGTGCAGGGGTATGTGAGTTCTGCTTATTACACTATTGGAGTTGTATGTCTTGGTTTAATTGTAATTTTTTCTTTACTTAATTTTTTTATAGACTGGACCAAAGTATTTAATACATCACCAGATTTGCAAAAAAACCTCAGTATTTTAATGCCTATAGTTTTTGGTTTCTTTTGTTTACGACTTGTCGCAAAATTAATTATAACTATATATACGGCTGATCAACACCATTCTATGCAAGGTAGAATTAACTTTTTTACACAGGCTGGGTCTTTGTTTTTGGTTTGGATGATGACCAAAACATCTGAAAGTTCTCTTCTAATATTTGGAATAATATATTCCATTTTTCCATTAGTTATTTTGGTTGGTCTCAATTTTTTTGCGTTTAATAACAAATACAAAGTGTTTAAACCGAAATTCTCTTTATGGAAGAAAGAATATTTAAATGATATTTTTGGATTGGGAATGAAATTTTTTGTTATTCAGATAGCTAAAATGATATTATTTTCAACAGACAATATTATTATCACACAATTATTTGGACCAGAGGAAGTGGTCCCTTACAATATAGCTTTTAAATACTTTAGTATAATAGAAATGGGGTTATCCTTAATACTAATGCCTTATTGGTCATCAATGTCAGAAGCTTATATAAAAAATGATTTTGATTGGATTCGGCAATCCATGAAGAATTTAATTAGGTTATCTTTTCTTTCAATCATAAGTCTTATTGTTTTAGTATTTGCTTCGCAATTATTTTATGATCTTTGGATTGGTGATCAGGTAGTTATACCTCTTTCGCTCTCTATCTATATGGCAATTTATTTTGCGGTAGTGATAAGTTATGGGCCTTTTACACATTTTATTAATGGCACGGGAAAGGTAAAATTGCAAATGTATGCTATCATATCAACCTCGGTAATTAATATTCCGTTATCTATTTTTATAGCAAAAACAATGGGATTTGGTGTTTCTGGGGTAATAATTGCAACCATCGTTTGTTTGCTTCCACATCTTTTTCTTTGTCCAATACAATATTCAAAAATTATAAATAAAAAAGCCTATGGCATTTGGGATAAGTAAATTTTTTAGTTTCTTGAGTTTACAAAGGATTGTTTTAGAAACAAAAAGGTTAATTAGAAGCTACAAATACCGTAGTGTCAATTTGAATTTAGCTTTAAATTGTGGTATAGTCAACACTAAATTTGGTATATATAATTATTTAGGAGAAAATGTATCCGTAATTAATACAACTCTTGGAGATTATACTTATGTAAATAGGGATTCTAAATTACTAAATACAAAAACGGGAAAATTTTGTTCTATAGGACCCAATGTTCAGATTGTTTTAGGAAAGCACCCATTGGACTTAGTCTCTACACACCCTGCTTTCTATTCTATTAATAAGGCATTTAAAACTTTTTCGGACACTAAATATTTTAATGAGTATGATCACGTTACAATAGGGAATGATGTTTGGATTGGTGAAGGAGTTTTAATACCAGCAGGAGTAACTATTGGAGACGGAGCTGTAATAACTGCTCGAGCAGTCGTTACGAAAGATGTTGCCCCTTATTCTGTGGTTGGAGGAGTTCCCGCTAAGTTTATAAAATATAGATTTACTAAGGAAATAATTGAAGAAATTAAGGCGACAAAATGGTGGGATTGGCCTGAAGATGAATTGAAATCTTCTTTTAAGTTATTCCATAGCCCTGAACTTTTTATTAAAAAAGTTGTTGAGCGAAAATTAATGGAATGATTTGTTTGAAACAATCTTATTAGATTAATACACCTTTTCTGATGCATGAAAAAAATTTTTAGTAATCTTATCGTTTTTCTATTTCTTTTAATTTCAGTTACATCTGTTGAAGGCTGGAGTTCGATTATGTTATCGACTTCTTTGACTTTTACTCTAATTAGGTCTTTTATATATGTTTTTATTTTGGTCTGGGGTTATTTTATATTTAAAAACCCATTTAATAAGCCCAAAATTGGGGCTTTTTCTTTTTTTATGATTTTAATTGTGATAACTGGTGTTAGATCAATTTTTATTGCTGAAGGAAAGGAACAGTGGGAGTTTTTGCTTTTATATTTTCCAGCAATGTTGAGTTTTATAACTGTTTATTATTTAGATTATCCTTTTTTGTTTAGGAAGATTAATTATTTTTGGTTTCGTATAGCTCCAATTCTATGTCTTTTGTGGTTTCCGTTTATGTCTAGTATAGGAGAAGCAATTGGCTTTTTTCTTCCACTACTACTAGTTTACTTATTATTTTTCAGAGTAATTCCTTATAAATCAAAAGTCATCCTATTAATATTATCTTTTTTAATCATATTTATTTGTTATAAAGAAGGAGCTAGAAGCCATGTATTAAAATTTTTAATTGCCTTATTACTAGGTGTTAGCTTGTATTTTAAATCCACTTGGGTTTATTTAAAAGCTATTAAGTTTGGGCGAAATATTTTTTTAATTACACCTATTGTTCTTTTTATATTAGGCATTACTAATGTATTTAATGTGTTTAAAATGGATGAATACATTTCCGGGGATTTTTCTTACGTAAATACTAATACCTATGGAGAAGTGCGTGAAACTAGTTTGACAGCCGATACTAGAACTTTTTTATATGAAGAATCTATATATTCTGCTATATTAAACAAAAATGTGATTTTTGGACGCACTTTTGCAAGGGGTTATGATTCAAACTGGCAGGCTAGGAGATCTGCTAGTCAAGGAAAGATAATAACGACAGATGTTGTTGATCGTATATCAGAAGTAGCAATAATAAATATTTTTACTTGGATGGGGTTACTAGGAGTACTATTATATTTTTTTGTTTTTATAAGAGCCACAGCATTGGCTATTTATCATTCTAATAATAGTTATATTAAAATTGTAGGATTATATCTAGCTTTTCGTTGGTCATATGGTTGGGTAGAGGATTTTCAGAGATTGGATATTTCAACTTTAACTTTGTGGATGCTCTTTGCTATATGTTTTTCAAAAAGTTTTAGAAGTATGAATGATTTTCAGATTAATAAATATATGAGTTCCATCTTTATTAAATAACTATTTTGCGATAAGCATGATATAATTTAATTATCTAAGGGTTATTGATTAGTCATATATTTTAATAACCATAAAAATTTTGAAGAAAAATATTAGTTCTTTAGTTATTAATCCTTGAACATGAAATATCTACTAACATGCAGAATGGTTTTTTTTATCAAAGTAATGGGTGAATTCTAGAAAATATATTAAAATGAATAGATTTTTTAAAAAAGTTAACACAATTAGATTTAAAGTAATAAATAGTATAATATCTTTTTTTGAGTCTAATTATTTAAAATTTATTGGTGTAAAATTAGGCAGCAACTGTAGTTTTAGGGGATGGGCTTCTTTTGAAATGGCAATTAATTCTTTAATTAAAATTGATGATAATTGCCGCTTTAATTCTAGAACAACATCTAATAGAATAGGTGTTAATCATAAATGTATGATTTCTACATTAGAGAGGAATGCAATATTGGATATTGGTTCTGGTTCTGGTTTTAGCGGTGTAACAATAGGTTGTTGGAAAAAAATAATTATAGGAAAAAATGCCATGGTTGGAGCAAATGTGTTAATTACAGATAGTGATTGGCATATGGATGACCCTAGAGTTTCTGGACGACCCAAACCTGTTTTTATAGGAGATAATGTTTGGTTAGGGTATGGTGTTGTAGTAATGAAAGGAGTTTCGATTGGTGATAACACTATCATAGGTGTCAATAGTGTCGTAATTAAAGATATACCTGCAAATGTTGTTGCAGCCGGAAATCCTTGTAGGGTTATAAAAGCAATAAATTCATGAAATTAAAAGTCGAAAATAAAAATAATTTATTTAACTATATAAAGTCTGATTTATACAGATTAGGCAAAGGAGTTTCAAAGAAGACTTTTCTAAAACAATATAGAACAAATAAATGTTTTCGTTTTATAGTTTGGTTTAGGTTAGCTAGGAACTATAATATCTTAAAAAGAAAAAAACAATATTTTCTTTTTGCTTTTATATCAAAAATTATTTATACAAAACTGAGCACAAAATATGTTATAGATTTTCCTTTATCCGTTCAAGTTGGATATGGCTTAAAGATCAATCACGGTATGGCATTAGTTGTTAATTACCAAGCTATAATAGGGAACAATGTAATGTTATCCCATAGTGTTACTCTTGCATCAGAAAAAAATGGAGTTCCTATTATAGGTGACAAAGTAAGAATTTCTCCAGGAGTAGTAATTGTTGGTGGAATTCATATTGGCAATAATGTTGTTATTGGTGCTAATGCATTGGTAAATAAAAATGTACCTGACAACTCAGTTTCTGTTGGTGTACCCAACAGAAATATTCTAAAAGAATTTGAAGAATTCACAGAGCGCTATTATTATGAAGATTTTTAATCCTGCATAAATTTTTTATATATCCATACTTATTTTGAACAAAATTGTAACTCAAATCTTATTAAGCATATAAAAAAATGAAAGTATTCTTGATAACCAAACAAGCATTTCCAAATGGAATGGCTGGAACAAAACGCGTCAATTGTTATGCAAAAGGCTTAATTTCAGCAGGCATAGATTGTGAAATAATTATAGCTACAAGAACTGAGGTATATGGAAAACCAATTAAAAACAACATCCCTCAAGGTGAATATTATAGGTATATTAGCAATAAGACTGAGCGTGAATCAAATATCTTAATCCGTAGATATAATGATTACATGGATTATGTAAAAACACTGAAATACATTGTTAAACACAGTACAAATGAAGATATAATCTTAAATTACTTAAGAGAAGATTCTTTAAATGGCTTAATTATAAAAGCTGCTAAAAAAACAGGAGCCAAAGTCGTTCGAGATTTATGTGAATTCCCTTTTGGGACTGGGGAGGAGAATAATAAAATCAAAAAGAAACGTGAGAAATTTTTAAAAAACATTTTTCCGAAATTTGATGGGTTCATTTGTATTTCAGAACCATTATCTAATCTAGCACATAAATACAAATCACTAAACGCTAAAATAATTAAAGTTCCAATAATGGTGGAGCCAAAGGATGAAGTTATAAACAAGAACTTAACAATGTCAATTGACACACCATATATTTTTCACTCAGGAACTTTATATGAACAAAAAGACGGTATTTTAGGAGCTCTTGAAGCTTTTGCAATTGCTTCACAAAAGTTAAAGTTTCCTATTAAATATATTCTTACCGGAAACTTATCGAAATCTCCAGATCGTTCAAAAATAAATGATATTATTGAAAAATATAATATACAAGACAAAGTTATATTTACTGGTTTTTTGTCAGTAGAAGATTTAGATACATATCAAAATGGTTGCACTTTAATGATAATCAATAAGTTATACAATCAACAAAATTTTTACTGCTTTGCGACAAAATTAGGCGATTATTTATTGGCAGAAAAACCAGTAATTACTACTACTGTTGGTGAATCTTTAAATTACCTAAAAGATAATGAATCAGCCTATATTATTGAACCTGGTAATAATCAAATATTAGCTGATAAAATAGTTCAGGTGTTTCTGAATTCTGAAAGGAGTAAACAGATTGCTAAAAAGGGAAAGGAAGTGGCTTTAAATAATTTTTTATATAAAATTCAAGGTTTAAAATTGGTAAACTTTTTTAAATCTCTTTAAAATATTTTATTAAAACTTTATAGTATTTCCCTTAATTAGTCATACAAACAACAATAATAGATTATGAAGATTTCGTTCGTTTTAGATTCATTCGGTGGTGGTGGTAAAGAACGCAGATGCTTGCAACTCATTCAAGGTCTAAATAATGAAGGTTATAATGATATTCAAGTTATAATAATCAATAATGATGTAGACTATGAAGATTTGTATGATGCAAATATTGAATTACATATTATTGATAGAAAAAATAAAAAATTAAATTTTTTAAAAACCTATCGCACCGTTAATCAATTGTTAATCAAGTTTAACCCAGATATTGTTCAAGTTTGGGGTGTATTTTCTGCTTTTTTCACAAACCCTGTAAGTATTTTTAAACGTTTTAGCTACATAGGTTCTTATGTTGCAGATTGTAACAGTCCTTATTTTTTTTCCGTTTCTAAATTAACCGTTTCGTTAAATATTATCCTTTCAAATTATATAATAGGCAACTCAAAAGCCGGTATAAATGCCTATGGTATTCCCTTAAAAAAAGCTAAAGTAATTTATAATGGTTTTAATGAAAGTAGATATAAAAAAAATGGATTTACTAAAATTGATATAAAGGATAATCTCAATATAAAATCAAAAAACATTGTTTCAATGATTGGTCGAGTTGATAACAATAAGGATCAAAGAACATTCATAGATGCTGCAAAAAAAATTTTAAAATTTAGAAGAGATATAACCTTTTTAGTTATCGGTAAAGGCGAAAACTTAAAAATGTTAAAAAATATGATTAACAAAGAAGAAAGTGAACATATTCATTTTCTTGGATTCAGAACAGATGTTGAAGACCTAATAAAAATTTCAGATATTACAGTACTTTGCACAAATCCATTAGTACATAAAGAAGGAGTTTCCAACTCAATTTTAGAATCTCTTGCATTTGGAGTTCCGGTCATAGCAACGAACGATGGTGGTACACCTGAAATTATCGAGCATGGGATTAACGGTTATCTTATTAACGCTTTTGATTCTGAAGATTTGAAAAATAAAATTAATGAAATATTGATTGATGAAAATTTAAGTAATAGCCTTTCGAAAAATGCTGTGAGAATTGTAAAGGAAAAATTTACTTTAACGACAATGACCAATAATTATATTGAATTATATAAGAAGTGTCTTAACACCTAAATAACGTTACTTTTTTATACAAATTAGATTACCACTGAATAATCTTTCAAGCTAACTTTTAAACCAAAAGCGACCACCAAAACCCGTAAATTGATCTCATGAAAAAATTAATACAATTCTTTGGTGCTTGGTATGGTGCTAAGAAAATAGGCGGCGGTAAATGTGGTTGTATCGGAACCTTTTTTGTGTTCTTGATATTATTTTGGCTATTGGGATATGTGTTTGAGGCATTTTAGGAAAAATCGTTATTCGTTTTTCGTTGATGGTTTTTTGCGCTAGACGTTGTACGCTTTACGCATTTCACTGGGCGCCTTTCGCTGGGTGCTTCAATTGAGCTTCGCCTGTGACGCGATAACCGGGGTGCTTTTCGTCTCGCGATGAACTTCACGAAAAAATTATTTTGCGCTGAGCGCGTAGCGCATTGCGAATAGCCAACTGCGCTTCCTCTATTCTCTAACATCTATACTCTCTTCTCTCCCTCCTGCTTTCTCACCAGTTTTCTTTTGATCAAAAACCTTAACGCTGGTTTTCATATCTGCATATCTTGGGTCTTGTATGAAGTCTTGCTTTTGCATTTTCATGACCTCAATACTTAAAAAGCCAAATTCACTAACCACCTTGCCGTAGAATCTATAAATTCCTCTTCCTCTGAACATATATTTTTTAGCTACGGGCGGAAACAGCACGGTATCAAAAACTTGCCCTTGTTGATCTAATAACGTGGCAAAGAACATAGCTTTTTTTGTATGTGTTCTAGTTCTTTTTACCGTTATCAAATATCCGTAGATATCAATATTTCTGTTTAAATACCGCTCTAAATCTTCACTCCCAGAACTATTTAATGGTGCTTCTACTAACAGCTCAAACGGACTGCATAAACTAAACCCTAACAACTCTAGCTGTGTAAAAGCAACTTCTAGATTAGTACTATATAATGAAGGAATTTCAAAATGTTGATGCCTTGGCGCGAACAGTTTTGGGTGTTCTATTTTCTTCGTCTTGTTCAAAAACAAATGTGCTTTCCAAAGTAATTCATGTTTGTTGGTTTTGGTAAACCGGAATGCATCAATTCGTATTAAAATACTGACTTGTTCTATGGAGATGATCAGTCTATCCAAAAAATCTTCCAACGATATAAAATCACCTTTCACAAAGCGTTCTTTTAAAATACGCTCCATCACCCGTTGTTCCAATTCCCGCAAATAACCTAATCCTAAAAACAAATCTTTATCATAAATCTTATTTGCTGCATTACTTCTATTTACGCAAGGCGGATGAATTGTTGCCCCCAACATACGGGCTTCGTGTACGTAGAATTCGGGTTTATAAAATCCGCCACCATTATTGAGCACCGCCACCATATATTCCAACGGATAGTAGGCACGTAAAAATAAACTTTGGTAGCTTTCTACCGCATACGATGCCGAATGCCCTTTGGCAAATGCATAGCCTGCAAAACTTGCTACCTGATTCCAAATCTCCTGAATGAGTTTTTCTGCATATCCCTTTTTACGGCAGTTGTCCATAAATTTATCTTGCACTTTTTGAAACTCCTCCCGTGAACGGAACTTACCGCTCATTCCGCGTCTTAATACATCGGCTTCACCTAAATCTAGATCTGCAAAGTGATGGGCTACTTTAATGACATCTTCTTGGTAGACCATAACTCCGTATGTCTCTGGCATAATTTCCAGCATTACCGGATGTGCCAGCTTCTCTGCCCTGCCCTTATTACGATGGCGAAGAATATATTCGCGCATCATTCCGCTTTTAGACACTCCTGGGCGAATAATAGAACTTGCCGCTACCAAACCCAAATAGGTATCTACCTCTAGTTTTTTCAACAGCATCCGCATAGCGGGAGATTCCACATAAAAACAACCCATGCACTGCGCAGTTTTTACCAAATTATTGACTTTCGGGTCTTTTTTAAATGCCTTGATATCATGAATATCAAACTTGGCAAATTCTTCTGGTCGGTCACATTCCAGAATATCTAGCGTCTCTTTTATTTTCGAGAGTCCGCGTTGGGCAAGAATATCGAACTTAAAAATACCAACATCTTCGGCAATCACCATATCAAACTGCGTGGTGGGAAATCCTTTTGGAGGCATATTGGTTGCCGAAAACCAGTGAATGGGTTTCTCGGTAATTAGAATTCCGCCTGCATGAATACTCAAATAATTGGGCATACCGTGTAGCAGCTGTGTGTATTTCAAAACCAAAGCCGATATATTATCTAATCTACTCGCCTCTACATTACCATTACATAATAGATCTATTTCATCTTTTGGTAGCCCGAATACCTTACCCAGCTCTCTGATTACTCCCCTAGATTGAAAAGTAACATAGGTCCCCAAGAGCGCTACATTCTCGAATCGATTAAAAATATACTCCGTCATCACCGGTCTGTCACGATGCGAGAAATCTATATCAAAATCGGGCGGATTTACACGATACAGATTAATAAAACGCTCAAAATACAGGTCGAGCTCCATGGGATCTACATCGGTAATAAAAAGCAGGTATGCCACAATACTATTGGCACCGCTACCCCTACCCACGTAAAAGAAATTCTGCTTTCGGGCATAAGTGATGATATCCCAATTGATCAGAAAGTAAGAGACAAAATTCATTTCTTTAATGAGGTGCAGCTCCTTCTCCAAGCGGTCCAATACCGCCTGATTTATATCAGGATACCTAAGCGGTAAGCCTTCTTGACATAATTGTTCTAAGAATAGTTCATCTTCTTCTGTACTGCCTAAATACTTACTCAAATTTTGAGGTTCTCGATCTTTAGTGAAATCGAAATAAATGGAACAAGCATCCATTAACCGCTGGGTATTTTCAAGTATAAAACTATGTTCGGAAAAATGCGCCGCCAAATTAGGTATCGCGTACATGTGTTCGTCATCGCGAGCCTGCTCCGTAACCGACAACATACTCAGCAAAGTGTTATTATCAATGGCACGTAATAATCGATGCGCATTAAAATCGCGCTTATTTCTAAACGTTACGGGTTGCAGCAATACTATTTTATCTCGCTGCTCCAATAATTTTGAAAACCGAAGTCGCTTTAGCTCATTTACGGAAACCCCAATAAACTCATGCTCGGCAAAGGTTTTCTTTTCATGCTGCAGCACTTTCTCAAACGGATAAATAACGAACACCTCTTTAAACTGCGGAGCGAGTTCCGGTAGTTTCTTTTCGTTGTGAATGTGATGGGACAAAAAATCATTGAGTTCTAAAAACCCTTCATTATTCTTTGCAACACCTACAAAACAAGGTTCTACTCCGTTTCTAAAATCGATTCCCAAAATAGGTCGCACATCATATTCAGTCGCCTTACGAACAAAATTTAAACAAGCAGAGGTATTATTAATATCGGTCAGTACTAATTGTGTAATGCCATGCTTTTTTGCCAATTGCAAAAGCTCAATCTCCGAGAAAGTCCCGTATCGAAGGCTGTAGTATGTATGGCAGTTTAGGTACATTTTTTTTGTTCGTTTTTTTCGCTGTTCGCTATTCGCTTGACGCTATGCGAAGTGTGCTTTTTTTGCGTTTTGCGTGTGACGCTCGGCGTGCTGCGCAATGCGCTCCCTCTCTTTTCTCTTCTCTCTTCTCTATATTCTATTTTCTATATTCTAGCTTCTTTTCTCTCCTCAACAAACAACAGGTCTCCACTGCGCTCGACCGGACATCACCCCCAAAACATACAGCCAAAAACCAACAACTAGATTTTTCTATGCGCCAACACAACAGGCGGCAATCCGTTGAAAGGGTTATGCATTCTGCCAATTGTTTTTGCTCCCATACCTGATGCCCGCAATACACTTTTGTCTCCGTAGCGTTTTCTAATATTGTCCATAGCGTTGTAAAGACTTAGAATTTCTTCAGTATCATCAAACAGATTAATTTGATAATTACCCGATACTAAATGACTGAAACGTATACCAATTAATCGCACTAACAACCTACGGTTATATAAGGTCTTGAACAGATCTAAAATTTTAGGTATTAGAATATGGTCTCCGCTGGTATAGGGAATACGCATTTGCTTTGAATAAGTATTAAAATCCGAGTACCGAATCTTCACTGAAATACACGCCGTTAGCTTCTCTCCCCTTCGTAATTGATATGCCAAATTTTCGGTCATTGCGATAAGAATACCACGTAGTCTATTTACATCAATAGTGTCTTTGTTAAAAGTTCGTTCTGTAGAGATTGATTTTCGCTCGCAAAACGGAATTACGGGCGTATTATCAATTCCATTAGCACGCTTCCATATTACTCCGCCATTAACACCCAAAACACGTTGCATGACTTCCATGGGCATTTCTTGTACGGTGCGGACTTGTCTCAGTCCAAGGTTCCGTAAGGTTTGATAAGTCTTATCGCCCACCATCGGTATTTTTTTAATGGATAACGGAGCCAAAAAAGGTTTTTCTAACCCTTCATCAATCTTTAATTGATTATTAGGTTTCGCCTCGTTTGTGGCTACTTTAGAAACTACTTTATTAGCTGATAATCCAAAGGAAATGGGGAGTCCCGTTTCTGTAATAATCCTCTTTCGCATTTCTGATGCATATTGGTAGCAACCAAAAAAACGATCCATACCGGTTAGGTCTGCATAGAACTCATCTATACTCGATTTTTCGAATACTGGTACGTACTCTTTTATGATTTCGGTCACTATATCTGAGTGCTTACTATAGTCACCCGCATTACCACGAATTACAACAGCATCAGGGCACAGTTCTCGCGCCATTTTCATGGGCATGCCAGAATGTACACCGAAGCCACGGGTCTCATAACTACACGCCGCTACTACTCCGCGATCTCCGGTACCGCCAACTAACAAAGGCTTATACTGCAACTCACGATTATTTAATCGTTCTACAGAAACATAAAAGGTATCTAAATCGATATGTAAAATGGTTTTGCTCATAACTATCCTTCAAAATTCGGGATAGCTAAATTATGGATTATTTCCAATTATTAGGATTATTTCCATTTTTTAACATTGAAATTAATTTAATGTTACGCAATGGTTAATGTAAGAATTTACATCAATAATGGCATATCAATTGATAGTGCCTAAGTGAACATAAAACATAATACCTATGAAAACATTTTTAATGATTACCGCCATCTGCGTTACCACTTTTTGTGCCGCACAAGAAACCGAAGAAAAACAAATTATCGAAAAAGGGACTTGGAACATTACAGGTAATGCCTCCATAAATTTTTCGAATGGTACGGATCATAGCTATCCAACATCCACTTTCTTGGGTGATATCAGAGAAACATCAAGTAGCTCATTTTCAATAACACCGTCTTTTGGTTATGCCTTTAAAGACAATATAAGTTTGGGGGTAGGTTTACAGTACAGAAATTATACTTCTGAAGGCACCGTAAGTGATGACATTACCAGTAATTCTTCAAAATCAACTCAACACGGTTTAGGAATAACCCCTTACGCAAGAGGTTATAAAGGCATAGGAAAACAACTTTCTCTCTATTTACAAGGCGAGATAAATTATTTTAAATATTGGAATTCCAATAAATTGAATAATCAAAATGAACAAAATGACCATAAAATAAACACTGTATTTATTGGAATACGCCCAGGTATTACCTATTTCTTAAATAAAAAATTAGCAATGGAAGTTACCTATGGTTTTTTAGGATATTCTTTTTCAGAAATTAAATACGATGCAGGAAATTATTCAAAAAACAATAGTTTTAACCTCAACCTAAATACATCTGACCTATTATTTGGGGTCGCTTATTATTTTTAATAGCAATTTAAAAACCCTGTCACCCAACTAACGCTGACAGGGTTCAGAACAGACCGCTCTATCAACGCAATCTAATGCAGAAGTTACAAGTATCCAATGTAGCATCATTGATCAAGGTTGCTGTAGAAAAGAAACTGATTTAGCCCATAAACCTAAAAAAGGGGCAAGAGATTATATTAAATGTCTATAATTTTTCGTTTAATGTCCATATATCTTGTAGATTATAGAGGTATTGAACTAATAACTGTTTAAGCCTATCTTTAAGATAAGACATTACCTATGCGCCAAATTCATTTTATATTATTAGCTGCCTTATTACTAATATCAACTATTGGTAATGCGCAAAATACCGCTACAATAAATATTGTTTCCCCAAATGAAAATACTGCCTGGAATATTCCAGACAAAATTGCATTGCAGTGGAATACCGTAAAAATTGACACCAGTAAATCTATTCGCTTTTTTCTGGTACGAAATGAAATGGTAGTGCAAGAATTGGGTTCTTTTAAGAACGACGGTTTTGAAGACGGAATAGAATTGGCAAAAAACATAGGATCCGGCAATAGGTATCAAGTAGTTGCCATAGAGTTATTCCCAGATGATAAGTTTAATATTGCTAAAAAGGTTACCCCCTTTTTCTCGATTATTAATGCAGCATCAGACGAAAGAAAGAAAAAACAACAATTGGCAAATGTTAATACAAAAACATCCAAGAAAAAACGGTCAAGATCTAAATCTAAAGCAAAGAAAAAAGTAAAAGAACAGATAACACCCAAAGAAACTGCTGTTGTCCAAACCAATAACAATCCTGAGCCAAGAACTGAAAGCAAAACAGATAAGAAATCTGACAACCAACCTGATAGCAAACCTGAAGTTAGAGATAGCTTTGATGGTAGAAAAATTTCATACACCAAAGAATTTGCCTTTGAATCTGAAAATATCACAGTTAAAATTTGGGACCACGGTAGGCAAGATGGCGATATCGTTTCTATTTACCTTAACGGTGTACAAGTAGTTAAACAGTATTATTTAACTTACTGGAAAAAAGAATTTAAAATTAAACTAGACCCTAAAAAATCTAACGATTTATTTCTTTACGCACATAATTTAGGAGATTCACCACCCAACACCGTATCCGTAGAAATATCTGACGGAAAAAAATCTGAAAACATAGTATTGAATTCAGACCTAAAGAGCTGCGAAGCAGTATTGATCAGTGTGAAGTAATTAAACGCCCTCTTACTTACAATGTAACTATCAGTTAAAATATAAATGCCATTTCAATCTTATTTTGATGAACCTGAAAACTATAAAGACCGATTCGGTTTTTATGACCAAGGTGGCTCTCCCTTACTCCTTCAAAAGTTTATTGACACCATTGAGGAGCAAAAAAATGAAATTGAAGAAATCAATATTTCATGGTATTTGTACAACAACCAACATCTACATGATTATCTAAAAGAAGTAGCTACATATGGCATTACAGTTAATGTCATTACCATTCCATTAGAGGGTTATGATCATTCTAACCCAAAAGTTATAGAGAACCTTGTAACGGGCGAGAAATCAAGCACCTCTTTTACTAAATATAATTTAGCTAGAAAGATTTTTGGGGAGATGTATAGAACAACATCACACAAGAATTTCAATCTATATATTTTTTCGCATTTATACGTTAGAAGTGCGCGCGTTAAAAAATTCTCAAGAGGTACACTCCCCTATTCATTACACATCAAATCCGCTTACATCAAAAAGAAAAGTGGCTATATAGTACTAATGAGTTCCTCTAATTTGGCAGTACGGGATTTGGTGAAAAACGAATCAATGATCAGCGTTGAAAATGAACCACTTTATGAGAAAAATATTGAAATTTTTTACAAGAATTTAATTGAGAACTCCATTCCCATTAAAAACTACAAAGCAGCTTTAGATACTAAGTGTAACACTTACGAGAAATTAGAATTTGAATATTCAGATTTGGTAGGTATTACGGCACCATTCTACGACAATTCTGCCCATCTTTTAGAGAAGAAAATATCTGAACATATTTGTGCAGCCAAAGAAAGGATTATTGTTTGTGCTCAGCATTTAGCGGCATTCAATTATGAATTTAACGCAAAACATCATTCTACTATCAAAGAGAATGAGACCCGAAAAGGTATATTGGGCGAAGTTATTGGTATGGCAACAAAAGGTGTAAAAGTAACTTGCCTTTCACAAACCTTTGCTCCTTTAGCTGAAGATGAGGAGAAATTTAAAAAGTCAAATTTTCGGAAACCTGCAAACTCTCATAATTTTCAGCAATTTTTCAGTCAGCTCGCTAAAACTGAAAATGCAGAATACTTTGTCAATGAAAACATACATTCTAAATATATTATCATAGATAACATACTTATATATTGTTCTTATAATTTCACTCCCACCCAATTTATTTATTTGGACAATGTAAAAATCCCAAAATTCAAAAACATGCCAGATTTAAGTTATACCGGAATTCATTGTGAAGTAGGTATGCATCTAGTAATTAAAGACCAAACTACCGTTAAGGCTTTTGAAAATAATGTAGCAGATATCAAACAAAAGAAAGAAACCATACAAGTAGCTAACTTTGGCGGCAAGTCCACGAACTATTAAATTGAAAACATAATTGATATTTAGAGACTGACATTGAAACATTCAATTCTCGATTATCAAGTAAAATAGATGGTTGAATTAAAAGCATTTTGAAAATCTAAAATGTATTTTTGTATGATGTCTTTTCGATATCTTATTTGAAAAACATAGATCAAAAGAATAGCATAAAAAAATGAATATAGTATCCTTTTTTGCTGGAGCAGGCGGATTAGACCTTGGTTTTGAACAAGCTGGCTTTAATGTCATTTGGGCAAATGAATATGACAAGGATATTTGGGAAACGTACCAGAAGAATCACCCTGATACTACATTTGACAAAAGAAGTATAGTTGATATACCTGCGGATGACGTACCCGATTGTGACGGAATTATTGGAGGACCCCCATGTCAAAGCTGGAGTGCAGCTGGGGCAGCAAGAGGTATTCAAGATAAAAGAGGACAGTTGTTTTATGACTTTATCAGAATACTGGAAGCAAAACAACCCAAATTCTTTTTAGCAGAGAACGTAAGTGGAATGCTTATTGGCAAACACAGCACAGCACTTGATGGAATTAAAAAATTGCTAAAAAATGCTGGTGCAGGTTATGATCTATCTTTTAAAATGCTCAACGCATCTGACTATAATGTACCGCAAGACAGAAAAAGAGTGTTCTTTATAGGCATTAGAAAAGACTTAGGTTTCAAATATGAATTCCCTACCGAAACCTTCCCTAAAATAACGCTAGAATCTGCCATAGGCGATTTAGATACAAAAGCAATTCCCGCTTTGGAATTTAATAATACCAATGGCAATAAGTGTACTATTCCCAATCATGAATACATGATCGGTGGTTTTTCAACTATGTTCATGTCTAGAAATCGCGTTCGTAATTGGGACGAGCAATCTTTTACCATACAAGCTGGTGGCAGGCATGCACCTATACATCCGCAAGCACCAAAAATGAAGCTTGTTGAAAAAGACGTGCGTGTCTTTGTTCCTGGCAAAGAGCATCTTTACAGAAGGTTAAGCGTTAGAGAATGTGCACGAATTCAAACCTTTCCTAATGACTTTACCTTTCATTATAAGAAAGTGGCTGCTGGTTATAAAATGATCGGTAATGCAGTACCAGTAAATTTGGCAAAGTTTTTAGCCGGGAGTATTATGACTCAATTAAAGGCTAATGAAACTAAAATAGCTAGTGATAAAAAGGATAAAGCTTATAAGATTTTAGAATAGTCAAAAACTATCTTATAACTACTACCCACCTACAAGTTCTTTTGTTGCCGTATTTATCTTTGGCGGCATAAAATACATAAAAACCAACATGACCAGAAAATAAAGAACTGCAAAAATTGTATAGGTATAGTCACCCGCATCTGGCGAAATTGGCAATAAAACTAAAGACATATTCAACATCGATTGTATAACCAATACACATATTCCGCTTTTGGTTTTTGAATATACAATAGCACACATACCGGCAGCCCCCATCATATTTAAAAATAATGGCCAAACAGGCAAATCTTCTATTACTCCAACATTTATATAAACAGAAGGTAACCACCATAAAGACCATACAAATCCAATAATAAGGCTGGCATAAAATGCTTTTATAGTTTTTGATAGTTCGCGAACGGCATAGCCAATCCATACCACTTCACCTAGAAATGCCCAAGACAATAAGAATAATGTAAATTTTAATGTAGGTATGTAAATCTCGAAATCAAGAATAGACATATCTCCATTATAGAAAGCTACTATTGATAGTGTTATTAAGCCTATTGTAAAAGCGAATAAAAGACCAAACAGATACCACTTTGGATGTACTTTCCAAATCAGCATAGGTCTAAACAAATTCTTTATACCCTCATTTCCTTTTGTAATTTTTACGATAAATAGCAATAAAAACATCAGCGCATAAAAGCGACCGTTGGTATATGGAAAGAAGTCTATAAAACCTTTACTCTTGGCGTAAGTTATCACAAAATTCAACAATGGAGCAAGCGCTAAAAATATCCATATTTCATATTTTTTTAGAAATTTGAACATTCTTGTAGCCGTAGATGAATTATTAGAAATAACCAAACGCTGTTTATTCATTACTATACTATATTTTAAGCTGGTGAACAGTTATAATAAAGACTAAAATAGAGTAAACATTTTTTAAGATTTAAATTTTAAGAAAAATACAACATATAATTAGCAATTAATGAAAATTAAAAAACCCTCTTAATCAAATGATTAAGAGGGTTTAGAAGTACTCGAGGCGGGAATCGAACCCGCACTCCGAAGAACTGGATTTTGAATCCAGCGCGTCTACCAGTTCCGCCACTCGAGCATATTTTACCGTTAAGAAACGACATCCTGTAAAACAGGACTGCAAAACTAAATAATTATTTTCTTTCCAACACCAAAAATATCCAGTTTTATGCATTAGCAACCAAATTTAATTTTTAAATTTGCACCTCCTTAAAAACAAAAGACTCGATATTTTATTGAATCAACTGTTTGGAAAACAATTAGAAAGACATGCCATACCAAGTTCCACAACCGAAAATATTTGCTTGTACACAAAGTGAAATCTTAGGCGAGAAAATCGCTAAGGCTTACGGAACGGAATTGGGTAAGATATCTTTTTCTCGCTACAGTGATGGGGAGTTTCAACCTTCTTTTGAAGAATCTATTCGTGGAACACGAATTTTTATTATAGGTTCTACACATCCTGGTCCAGAAAACTTAATGGAAATGTTGTTGATGATAGATGCTGCAAAAAGAGCATCTGCAAGACACATTACTGCGGTAATGCCATACTTTGGTTGGGCAAGACAAGATAGAAAAGACAAACCTAGAGTACCAATTGCAGCCAAACTGGTTGCCAAAATGCTTGAAACAGCAGGTGCTACTAGAATTATCACTATGGACCTGCATGCAGACCAAATACAAGGTTTCTTTGAAAAGCCAGTAGATCATCTGTTTGCATCTACATTGTTTCTACCATATCTAAAAAACTTAGGTTTAAAAGACCTTACTATTGCTTCTCCAGATATGGGTGGTTCTAAAAGAGCTTATGCATATTCTAAAGCTTTGGATAGCGATGTTGTGGTATGTTACAAACAAAGAGCCAAAGCCAATGTAATTTCACATATGGAATTAATAGGTGATGTACAGGGCAAAAACGTTGTACTTGTGGATGACATGGTAGATACCGCAGGAACTTTAACAAAAGCAGCAGATTTAATGATGGAGCGTGGTGCTATTAGCGTTAGAGCTATTACAACACACGGTTTATTATCTGGTGATGCATATGAAAAGATTGAAAACTCTAAGCTTACCGAATTGATCATTACAGATTCTATTCCTATTGAAGTTAAGAGTGATAAAGTAAAGGTATTGACCTGTGCCAATCTATTTGCAGAGGTAATGGATAAGGTTCATAACAATAACTCTATATCTTCTAAGTTCTTAATGTAAGATTAGAAGCAAAACAAGAATATTAATTTTTTATATATATAATGAAAGCAATTACAATTAAAGGATCAGAAAGAGAAAGCGTGGGCAAAAAGGCAACGAAAGCCCTACGTAATGCTGGAAAGGTTCCTTGCGTGGTATACGGAGGGGATAAACCATTACACTTTTCAGCAGATGAACTAGCGTTCAGAGATTTGGTTTACACTCCAAATGCACACACAGTTGCAATTGAATTGGATGGCGGAACTTCGGTTAAAGCTATCATGCAAGATATTCAGTTTCACCCTGTAACAGATGCCATCATCCATATTGATTTTTATCAATTATTCGATGATAAAATGGTTACTATGAATATTCCTGTAACATTAGAAGGAAATTCTCCAGGTGTACGTAATGGTGGACGTTTATTATTCAGAAAACGTAAACTTGCAATTAAAGCTTTACCAAGTAAATTACCAGATTTCTTTAACGTCGATATTTCTAAATTGAAAATCGGTCAAAATATTTCTGTAGCATCATTAATGAGTGAAGATTTCACCATCTTACACCCAGAAAGTCAAGTTGTTGTACAAGTTAAAACTGCTCGTACCGCTGTTGTGGCCGATGATGAAGATGAAGAAGGAGAAGAAGGAGCTGAAGGTGCAGAAGGTGCATCTGAAGAAGCTGCTCAAGAATAGTCTTAAAAGTCTTAAAAGTCTTAATTATACATTAAAGCATCCTGGTACTTGTATCAGGATGCTTTTGTATTTTTACACCCTAAATTAAACTATCCATGTTCCAGTTTTTAAAATCTCTTTTTAATAACCAGAACATAATTACAGAAGAGAAAGATCCCATGAAGAAATTTTTAATCGTTGGCCTTGGCAACATAGGAGAGGAATATGCAGAAACTCGTCATAATATAGGTTTTAAAGTACTGGACGAAGTAGCCAAAGTAAATGACTTTACTTTTGAAACCGCTAAACTTGGTGATATTGGATCATATAAAATTAAAGGCAGAACAATTATTTGCCTTAAACCATCTACTTACATGAACCGCAGCGGTAAAGCTTTGAAGTATTGGATGGATAAAGAAAAAATTCCTCAAAGTAATGTTTTAGTAATAACCGACGATATCAATTTACCTTTTGGAACTATTCGTATAAAAACAAAGGGAAGCAATGGCGGGCACAACGGATTAAAGGATATAGAGCTGTTTCTTCAAACCATTCTATACAATAGGTATAGATTTGGCGTGGGAGCAGATTTTGGCAAAGGCAGACAGGTAGAATATGTATTGGGCCAATGGAACGATGAGGAAAAAGAACTAATGCCAGAACGTTTAAAAAAATCCACAGAAATTATTAATTCGTTCGCACTTGCAGGAATAGCAAGAACCATGAATCAATTTAATAATTCTTAAAGTACTTTAAAGGAATACACCCCGGTATCCGATCTATTACCCTCTTCGTCAATTACAATTACTTTCCAGTAATAGACAGTATCTGATGTTACTGAAACGTTTACACTTGTTACGGTGGCAGATACTTCCCTAATTAAATCTATTGGCGGTGTTTCTACGGAGAAATACACTTCATAGCTAGCAATATCATCGTCTAAATCAGACGCAGACCACGATAGTTCCACCTCGTTATTAATATCCTTGAATACGTTATCTGAAGAAGCGGGACTTATGATAGTTGCAGGAAATGGTGCAAATGTGGATCTTGATCCTGCATTATTAAAATACCATTCTTGACTAGAAACAGTTTCTTCTACTTCACTATTTCTAGAACGAACAAACCAAGAAAATTGTGCTCCTTTAGCCAAGGGTAATTTAGCTGAACTAGAAGCTGATACAATTGTCTGTACAGTACTTGTTTCTATATTGGTAACACGCAATTCATAGGTCTCCGTATTATCCGCTAAATTCCACCTGAACTCTACTTGACTGGTTTCCTCACCTAAACTGACACCTGTAGTACACTCAGAATTTTCCTCAGGAAACACCAAAAGAACCGCTTCTGGTGGGTTTGCCGCACTTTTCTTCTTACAGCTGGTCACAGCCATAAACAAACATATTATAAGCACTAAAAAACGCATCATTCTTTAATTACTTTAGAAGTTCCTTTAATAGTTCTACCCTCATACTTCAAATAATAAATACCCGTAGAAAGCGAACTCAAATCAAGCTGCATTACACCACCAATCACCATAATCTTTTTATTAAAAATATACCTGCCATCGGCACTAAAAACACTTACGGTTACTTCTTCCTGTTGCGCACCTAAATACACCTCAACAATATCTTTCACGGGATTTGGATATACTACCGGTTCTACATAAAAACCAATCTGTTCTTCATAAACACCTTGACAAGGTATATCCGTATATACTTTCAATGTATTTAATCCTTTAACTAAATCCAATGCTATTATTGATTCTTCTGTTTGCACGGCTACACCGTTCAATTCAATTGTATAAAAAGAAGAACCATTCATTTCAAGCGTTACCTGAGAGCCATCTACTGCAACTTTAGAAGTTACACTTAATGCTGAAGGTTCTGTAATCTGCACCTCAACACAATATTCTTGGTACGCTATTACACTATCGGTCCCAGTTATACATAAAGTATATGTCCCGGATTCCAGATTAGCTAAATTAAACGCATTTGAAAAGTTCTGGGTTAGATTTAATCCGTTACCAGTAACTACTACTTCATAATCAAGAGCCAATTTGGGTACTATAGATAAAGAACCGTCATTATTATCTCTACATGTTTCACTTTCTAAGCTAACAATAAAGTTCTCTTCCGGAAAACGATAAATAGCACAACCAGAAGCATCTACCTCTTGACCAGCCGGAGTACCTAAACACAAATCATCACCATCATCAAATACTCCATCATTATCTGCATCTGGCCTAAACTCACCCTCTACACAAGCTTCAAGAACAAATGAATTTAAACTCCCACCATCAGATGGGGCATTATCTTTAACCTCTAATGTCCACTCGCCAAGAATCGATTCACCATTAAATGAACTTAAACTTCCCAATGATTTTACCGAACCACTAATCCCCGGACTTACAGAACAGTTAAATGCCGCACTATCATCATCAAAAGTGGCATTGATATCACGTGAATCTCCACAAGAATTAGAAACTAAGGTTACCGTAGTACCAGCAGGGCTAGTAAGACTAATTACCAAATCAGCTAAAAATGTATGTTCTATATCAAGCTGCACATTGATGTCCGCAACAGGTAAATCCTCAAAAAACACGATTTTAGATGTAATCACCGGCGTACCGCTACTTGATATAGCGATCGGCGTACCTGTAGCACTTTTTGTAGTGCAATTAAATTGTACCGTAGAGAAGCTAAAAGGAGCACTAAAAACACCTTCCCCACAATCGTTTTTTGGTTTTACCCTCCAAAAATAAGTGCTATTATTATCCACTAGCGTTGGTGAGAACGAACCGCCGTTAACAGTACTTGATTCTATAATAGTTGTAAAACTAGCATCAGCTGCAATTTCAACATCGTATAGTGTATTCCCTATAGATGTTTCCCATTCCAGCATCACGTCTGTAGAGGCATTCTCAAAACCATCTATAGGAGAAACCAAAACTACTTCTTCAAATTCATCGTCATAAATTCTTAACTGTAATGTGATTTCTTTTGTAACCGTATCTGCGCTAGACACAACCCTAATAGGGTATATACCGGCGTCTACGGCAGAAATACCTTCGAAATCAATAGTAACCAACGTATCGTCAGCATCAGCAACTGTAGGTGTAAAAGTTGCCGTAATACCAATGGGCAAATCAAGCACACTAAACGTACTTTCTTCATCGAAACCCAAATCAGTTTCATAAGTGAAATCAATACTTAAATCATCGGGTGTACAAATATCAAAAACCAACTCGTCAAAATTAAGTACGACTTCTGATGGAGTAATGGAAAAATTAGCATCATTGACAGCAAAGAAAATATTACCATCTGCCTTGATCATAATACGCCCTGTACTAGTAGTTATATTTGGTATGATAATAGTCTGACTACCATCGTTCAAAGTATTTTCCTCTAGAACAATTGGAAAAGTGACCCCACGATCTGTAGATAATAATATGGAAACAGTTTCAGCGTTTACGGGTGATATATCTGTATTGGCAACATCCCAAGTAATAGTTTGTATAGAGCCAGCTTCAAAAGACTCTTCTGTAGCTTGCGAACTTATTAAAAAAGGACCGGCTTCATTACTTACAGTTACCGTCATTTCATCAGAATCTGACTGTCCGCCATTTAAAGCATTATCTCTAACCGTTAATGAAAAGTTTAAATCACGACCAACATTAGACAGCGTTTCCCAAGCAGAACCTGAGGTCGGTACTGTTTGCGTTAATTCCCCATTTAAAATTCTATTTAAATTAGGAAAATATCGTTCTGGAGTTAGTTTAGGTGGCAATGATCTAAAATTAGCTCCTGCAGGATTATCCGGTCCAAATGTAGCCTGTGTAACTATACCGTTATCGATCTGTTCCCAAGTATAGCTCAATACGTTTGTGGCATCAACATCGGTGGCCTCACCTGTAAGCACAAATGGTGTACCTTTTGGTATCACGTAATCTGTTAAAGGAGTAATTGTTGGAGGGTTATTGGTAAGAATCTCTGTCTCTCCACATGAAATAGTTTCAAGGTAATCCCTTATCTGAACTATACTCACGTAATGAAAATAATCATCACTATTTGAGGCTACATTATTTACACCAGTAATACCTGCATAACCCATAATGGTAGTACCACTTGCAGGCTCTACTTGTACCGTTGTACCTTCTGAAATATGTGAAAAAGAGTGATTGGCCCCAAACTGGTGCCCCATTTCATGCGCAACCAAATCAATATCAAAAGCATCACCCACAGGTGAAGATAAGGTAGTATAACCACTACCCTTTCTACTATCCGTACAAACGGCACCAATAAAACCCGAATTACCATCTAATGTATTATCCTGTTGATTGAAAAGATGCCCGATATCATAATTAGCCTCACCAATTACACTTGTTAATGTATTTTGTACTTGACTACTTAAACTACCCGTATAAGGATCTGTATCTGGATCTGTATAAATTACAAGATCGGTATTGTCTATCAACTCTAGGGTTATCGCCAAATCGCGTTCAAATACGGCATTTATTCTTGTTAGCGTAGCATTAATTGCTGCAAGGGCATCTGCCTTTGTACCACCATGAAACTCCGTATACTCCCCTGAAGCTGAGATTGCCACCCTAAACTTTCTTAAAGATTGACCATCTATCAGTTTAGCCGTAAGATTTTGCGAATATTCTTTGATTTCGGGTACAGTCTTACATACAAAATCCACATCGCGCTTATCTTGATCTGTTCTACGATACAACACATAGGTATCATCAGCAGATTTTTGCATAAACAAAGCTCCGTTTTCCCCAGAAGTCATCATGGTACTTTGTATCCCCCTATCCGAAACGCTAAATCGAATTTGTTTAGTAGCATCGTGCAAGGCAATACCTTTATAAGATTTTATGGATGGGTATTTAAGGGAAAGTCCTTTGGAAAAGAGGTGTGCATCTTCCACTAAAAACGGAATTAATTTACCGGTTTCATCTGGAAAATAAACAATTATAGAAGATTCGTTATTTGTAAGTGCCTGTAAAAACTGTTGTTGATCAAGGGTAAACGCAGTTCCTTTATTTACTCGTAACTGCTGCTTAGTGAATTGTTTAGCCGTATTGTTTAATTCCGTATTTTTCCAATATGCAGTTTGAGCCAAACCGGAAAAGGAAAGAAATACTATGGTAATTGTAAAAACTAGGCGTAATTTTGCAATCATTAAGAGGCTTTTAACTCAAAATCAAATATAAGTCTTTTTATTTTCTATCACAGGTGATTACAGTCCGCAACATTTCTAAATACAAAGAAGAACACCCTACGGTCATTACCATAGGCACCTTTGACGGCGTGCATATAGGTCACTTGAAAATACTTAATAAAATCATAAACCATGCCAAGAATACCGAATTAAAATCTTCGGTACTTACATTTTTTCCGCACCCAAGAATGGTGTTACAAAAAGACACCAATATAAAATTATTGAATACCATAGAGGAAAAAATAGGCATCTTGGAGAAACTTGGTCTTGACATACTTATTATTCACCCTTTTACTAAAGAATTCTCTAGACTTACAGCAACCGAATTTGTTCGCGATATGCTCGTAAATACATTAAAGATCAAAAAAGTAATTATAGGGTATGACCATAGATTTGGTCGCAATAGAAATGCCAATATCACTGATTTGATCACATTTGGAAGCACTTATGATTTTACGGTAGATGAGATACCTGCTCAAGAAATTGACGATGTATCTGTAAGTTCAACAAAAATCAGAAAAGCATTAGAAGACGGTGATATTGAAACTGCTAATAGCTACCTAGGCTATGAATATATGCTTACCGGAACAATCATTAAGGGTAAAGGGATTGGTAAACAATTGGGATACCCAACAGCGAACCTTTCAATAGCTGAAGATTACAAGCTAATACCTAAAAACGGTGCATACATTGTAAACAGTATCTTGAACGATAAAGTTATTTATGGTATGATGAATATAGGGTATAACCCAACCGTAAATGGCACGGAAAAATCCATAGAAATTAATTATTTCGATTTTGATAGTGATTTGTACGACTTAAAAATTCAAGTTAATATTTTGGTTCGTTTACGAGATGAGCATAAATTTGAATCTGTTGATGCTCTCAAAGCACAATTAGCAAAAGACAAAGAAAAATCGCTTCAATACATTAATCGGTAAATATGCTCAACAGGTTATTATTTCAACGTATAGATAATAGCCCATTAATTATCTTTCGCATATTTTTTGGCATACTCGTTTCTCTTGAATGCTTTGGCGCTATTGCTACTGGTTGGGTAAAGCGGAATTTAATCTCCCCCAAGTACACTTTCCCCTTTATAGATTTTGAATTTCTACAGCCACTGCCCGGTAACGGCATGTATTTCTATTTTGTATTAATGGGGTTACTAGGTCTTTTCATTGCCGTAGGGTTCAAATATCGATTAAGTATCATATCATTTACCGTGCTGTGGACTGCAACATATTTAATGCAAAAAACGGCTTATAACAATCATTACTACTTACTCATATTAATATCATTGATAATGTGTTTTTTTCCTGCGGAAAGAAGCCGGTCCTATGATGTAAAAATGAAACCCGAACTAGAAAGCAATTCAATGTACGCCTATGTAAAATGGATAGTAGTGCTTCAATTGTTTATCGTCTACGTATACGCCTCAATTGCTAAAATGTATGGAGATTGGCTTGATTTTAGTACCATAGCCGTATTAATGCATTCTAAAAAAAGTTATTGGTTAGTTGGTGCTATTTTACAAGAACCTTGGATACATAGTATTATTGGATCCGTTGGCATTCTGTTTGATTTACTTATTGTACCCGCCCTACTCTGGAAACCAACAAGGAAAGCGGCTTTCTTCATCTCACTTTTCTTTCATCTATTCAATTCCATCATATTTCAGATTGGCATATTCCCTTATTTATCCATTGCCTTCAGTGTTTTCTTTTTTGAGCCAGAAACCATTCGTAAGATTTTCTTCAAGACGAAACCGGCATTTGTATCATCCTATTCTACAACACCAAATTACAGCAACACAATTCTAGCAATAGCAACTATCTACTTCATAATTCAATTAGTATTACCTATAAGACACCATGCCATTAAAGATGACGTGCTGTGGAGCGAAGAAGGCCATAGAATGAGCTGGCGTATGATGCTACGTAGCAGACAGGGTAAAGGTAGGTTTAAAGTAGTTGACAAAGACACTAAAGAAGAGTTCATCATAAAACCTAAAGATTATGTATCTAGAGGTCAAGAACGCAAAATATTTGCTTATCCGGATTTTGCTTGGCAGTTTGCCCAATATTTAAAAAAGGAGTTTGAACAAGAAGGTAGAAACGTTTCGGTATACCTAGAAAACTCCAAAATCAGTATCAACCGTAAACCATATGTACCCTTTATAGACGCTAAAACTGATTTGGCGGCAGAGACATGGTACCAAACAAAACATCACGACTGGATTCGCCCCTCTAACTTCGGAAAGTCCAAAAAGTAGTTTAATACAGGTTTAGTCCGTAAAAGTACCTGCTATAAATATAAGATTAATGTAAATTTGCAGTCAAATACAATTCAATAATGTTACAAATACAGACCATAAGAGATAATCAAGAAGATATTATCCTTGCCCTTGGAAAAAGAAATATTGATGCACAACCCTTAATTGAAAAAGTGCTTCAATTAGATGAAAACAGACGTGCTGCCCAAACAAGTTTGGACAACGTTTTGGCAGAATCGAATAAAATTTCCAAAGAAATCGGTGTTTTGTACAAAACTGGAAAAGTTCAAGAAGCAAATTTATTAAAAGAACAAACGGTAAAGCTAAAAGAAGAATCTAAACAATTAGGTGAAGATTTAAACGCGGCAGAAGAAGAGCTACAAAACCTTCTTTACCAACTACCGAATGCACCGCATGCTTCTGTAAAAAAAGGTTCAACTGAAGAAGATAATGAAGAAATATTCAGCGAAGGTGATGTTCCTAAATTGGTTGAAGGCGCCCTACCACATTGGGAGTTGGCGAAGAAGTACGACATCATAGATTTTGAATTAGGTGTTAAAATTGCAGGCGCAGGGTTTCCGGTTTATAAAGGCAAAGGTGCTCGTTTACAACGTGCTTTAATCGCTTATTTCTTAGATAAAAATACCGAAGCAGGTTATACTGAAATTCAGGTGCCACATTTGGTAAACGAACTATCTGGTTATGGCACAGGTCAATTGCCAGACAAGGAAGGTCAAATGTACCATGTAACAGCAGACGACCTTTATTTGATACCAACGGCAGAGGTTCCGGTAACTAACATATTTAGAGACGTTATTGTAAAGGAAAGTGATTTCCCTATTACCTACACGGGGTATACCCCATGTTTTAGAAGAGAAGCAGGTAGTTATGGTGCACATGTGCGTGGCCTAAATCGTCTACACCAATTCGATAAAGTAGAAATTGTACGTGTAGAGCATCCTTCAAAATCATATGATGCCTTAGATGGTATGGTTGATCACGTAAAGAACATTCTACGAGAATTAAAATTACCATACCGAATTCTAAGACTATGTGGTGGTGATTTAGGTTTTACAGCTGCACTTACGTTTGACTTTGAAGTGTTCTCAACTGCACAAGATAGATGGTTAGAAATTAGCTCTGTTTCTAACTTTGAAACATACCAGGCTAATAGATTAAAACTACGTTTTAAGGATGAAAACGGAAAAAATCAACTAGCTCATACGTTAAACGGTAGCTCATTGGCCTTACCACGTGTATTAGCGGGGATTCTAGAGAATTATCAAACTGCAGACGGCATTAAAATACCGGACGTATTAGTTCCCTATTGTGGATTTGATATGATTGATTAATTTCTAAAAATGTTGCTTTTTAGTAACTGCTAGATTTTTCTAATATATAGTATTGAATAAAACGCCGTACAACAGAGGTTGTACGGCGTTTTATATTAAAAAAATATACCTAAAAATATGGAAATGATAAAATCAACTTTTCATTACCAATGCTACCGCCTAACCACATCTATATTCACTATTTTAGTAGAAGGTTCAATTTTCAATAGAAACATAAATTGACAAAATTTTAAAACCTTCTTCATTATGAATTTCAAATTCAATTGCTGTTTATTACTTATAAGTATAATTTTTCTTGGCTGCTCTGATGAAAAAAGTATCGAAGAAAAAAAGATAAATATTGAAGAATTAACCATTTCCGATATACATAAATCATATCAAGACAAAACCTTCAACAGTGAACAGCTAGTGAATACCTATCTTGAAAGAATTAAAAATTTTGATAGCACTTTGAACGCAATTACTGTGGTAAACCCACAAGCGCTAAAAATAGCAAAAGAACTTGATGAAGAATACCAGCGAACAGGCATTTTACGTCCTTTACACGGCATACCGTTAATTGTTAAAGATAATATTAATACAGAAGGTTTACCTACTACTGCCGGATCACTAGCACTGCAAAACTATATACCTGAAGAAGATGCGTTTATCATTAAAAAACTTGTTGAAGCCGGTGCTATAATCATTGCAAAATCTAACATGGCAGAATGGGCATTTAGCCCTATGCATAGCAAAAGTTCAACAGCTGGTACAACTAGAAATCCATATAACACCAATTATGTACCTGCTGGATCTAGTGGTGGCACTGGTGCTTCGATAGCTGCTAATTTTGGAACTATAGGACTAGGAACAGATACCGGGAATTCCATTAGAGGACCTTCATCCCATAATGCATTAGTAGGGTTTAGAACCACGCTAGGTTTAGTTAGTAGAAGCGCAATTGTTCCGCTTTATTTGAGAAATGATGTAGTCGGCCCTATGTGCCGTTCTGTTGAAGATGCAACTAAAGTTTTAGAAGTTATTGCTGGTATAGATACTAAAGACCCACTTACAACATATTCAGAAGGGAAGACACCAAAAGATTACACACAGTTTCTTAAAAAAGATGCCCTGAAAGGTTCTAGAATAGGTGTTCTAAGAACCTTAAGTGATGACAATCCGCATCCTGAAATAAATCAATTATTTAATAACGCACTTGTCCAATTAGACTCTTTGGGAGCTTCGGTCATCGATTCGGTTATCGTACCTGATTTTCAAAACTTAAGACAAAACCAATGGTGTGCAACATTCAGAACAGATGTCGAGACTTTTTTATCCGATTTCGTTAAAAATGATTCACTAAAAACCATTGAAGATATTATTGAAGTAGGAAGCAAGTCTGATTTTGCGAGAGAAAGATTAATTAGAAATGCCGCCCACACTGGAAGATGGGAAGATTCAGATATACCCTGTTTAGATGCCTACACAGATATACGTAGGGTTGCTTTTAGAGAAGCAATTGAAAATATGATGGACTCTTTACAACTAGATGCTATAGTCTATCCATCATGGAACAACCCGCCAGCACCAATTGATCAATTTCAAGAAGAATATAAGGGAGATAATAGTCAAATTATTAGTCCGCATACAGGACAGCCAGCTTTTACCGTCCCTATGGGTTATACAAGTAAAAATTTACCTGCGGGACTTCAGTTTCTAGGCAGAATGTATGACGAGCCTGTTTTAATAGGCCTTACCTATTCTTATGAACAGGGCACCAAACACAGAAAAACACCTAATTTAAAATAGCATCAACTTTCATATTAAGGTTCGAATAGGCTAATTCCTATTCTCAGGCGTATATAAACAGACAGTCTTTTATATGTCTTAAATTTTACCTTAAATACTTATTATGAAAAACCTCATCTTACTTTTAATGTTATCGGTCTTTCTTGCTTGCAGCAATCCAGATGACAATACTAATACCGAAGAGGTAACGGAAGAGGTAACGGAAGAGGTAACGGAAGAGGTAACGGAAGAAAATGAAAATTTCAACGCTATACCAGTTTACAACCACGCATATATTGAAAATTTTGAGGTAGATCAAGTTGAGTACATTGCTTTAAATGCAACTAATGCTTACGTATTGGTTGATCCTGTTGAAGATGATGTTGCAGAATCCATTGCTGAAATAAAAGCAAATGGAAATCAATTGGCAGCATATATAAGCATTGGAACAGGTGAAGATTGGAGAGATGATTTCAATCAGCTTCAACCTTTTTTAACTACCGAACAATGGGCAGAGTGGCCAGGTGAATATTTTGTAAATACCACCACTACCGGAATAATCGATGTTATGAAAGCTAGAATTGATAAAATTGCCGATTTAGGTTTTGATTGGGTAGAATTCGATAATATGGACTGGGCTTTATATGATGATACGCGAGAAACTTATGGCATTCAAGTATCGAAAGAAGATGGTATTGCCTACTATCAAGAGCTTTGTAATTATGTACATGAAAAAGGCATGAAATGTATGGCAAAGAACTTCGTTGAAAATGCCGAAGATTTTGATGGGGTAACATATGAATCATACAATGATGAGAAAAATTGGTGGGATACCTCTGGAGCACAAAGCTTTTTAGATGACGAAAAACTTGTTATAATAATTCATTATAACGAGAGCAACTGTGACCAAGTCTATGCTGATTACCAAGCTATTTACAATGAAGACCTTTCGTTTATCTGCGAAGACACTACACTTAAAAAATACCTACATTACAATGAATAGGTAGAAGAGATTATCGACCTTTAGTATAATTAAGTATTTGTATTATGAATTGGGCACTGTTAATAATCGCCGGTCTTTTTGAGGTAATTTTTGCATTCTGTTTAGGTAAAGCCAAAGAAACCACTGGCAATGAAATGTATTTATGGTATGTTGGTTTTTTAGTTGCTCTTGCCATAAGTATGATATTATTAGTGAAAGCGACACAAACATTACCCATTGGTACCGCATATGCCGTGTGGACAGGTATTGGCGCCGTAGGCACAGTACTCGTTGGTATATTCGTATTCAAAGAACCGGCAACCTTTTTACGTATACTTTTTATTACAACATTAATTGGTTCTATTATAGGTCTTAAAGTAGTATCTCATTAATTAGATAGTGACTACAAGATTTGCTAACTAGAAATAAATACTATACCCGCATAAAATCAAGTGCTTGTTAGCATCTACTTAACAACAACTTATTGCATTCTATGTATCTTTGATTATGCGCTTTACCTTTTTCATAATTACATTTTTAGCTCTGTCTACATTAGGCTTTGCCCAAGATGATTTCTTGGCGAAGCAATATTTTGCTGATGGTGATTTTGAAAAAGCAGTAGTTTTCTATGAAAAACTAGTAGAAAAAAGCCCTAGAAGAACGGAATATGTTCAAGATTTAGTTGCCTGTTACCAGCAATTAGAACGTTACCAAGATGCTGAAGATTTTTTAAATCAGCGTTTGAAAGACCGAAATCCGTATCCCACATTATTGATTGATCTAGGTTATAACTACAAGTTACAGGACAATGAACAGATGGCACAAACGTATTATGATAAGGCGCTAGATGTTATCCCTAAAAACCCTAATTACGGTTATGCCTTAGGTCTTCAATTTCAAAAATACAGCCTGCTGGACTTAGCGATTAAAGCTTTTAAAAATTCAATGGAATTGAACCCTGCTTTAAACTTCAATTTTCAACTTGCCAGAATATATGGAGAACAAGGTAATGTTGAGGCAATGTACAACTCATACCTCAATCTTGTTATTGATGGAAAAACCTCTAAATCTAATATTTTAAGAAGTATAGATGATTTTATCTCTGAAGATGCAACGGACAAAAATAACATCCTATTAAAAAAGGTATTACTAGAGCGTGCACAGAAAAACCCAGATGTTCTTTGGAATGAGCTTTTAAGCTGGTTATTTGTTCAGCAAAAGCAATACGGTAGTGCGTTTAGGCAAGAAAAAGCCATTTTTAAACGCATGAACGGCAGCTCTACCACCAGATTGGAGAATTTAGGCAACGATGCCTTGGATAATAAAGAATATGACACCGCAAAAGATATCTACGGTTACATCATTGAAAACACCAGTAATAAAATTACGCAATTAGATGCAGAACTAAACCTAATTGATATTGATTTACTAAATGCTACAAACGGACAGTTAGAAGCTATTCATAAAAAGTACGATGCTCTTGTAGATATTTACGGATATAAATCGCAATCATTACAGCTGCAAGTTGCCTATGCAAATTTTCTTACGTTTAAAAAGAACGACCCCGCACCTGCAGAAAAATTACTAAAGAATAGTCTAGAATTACCGTTAAGCGATAGAGGTACCGCTTATTTAAAACTAGCACTAGGCGATATTTTAGTGTATGACAAAAAGTTTAATGAAGCACTTATCTATTTTTCTCAGATTCAGCAAAAATTAAAAAACGATGTTTTAGGTCAAGATGCACGTTATAAAGTAGCACAAACCAGTTTTTACAAAGGAGATTTCGATTGGGCATTAACGCAATTAAAAGTACTACGAAGTTCTACTTCTCAGCTCATCGCAAATGATGCTATGCAGTTGAGCCTTTTGATATCAGACAATTCGTTGGAAGATTCCACGCAAACTGCCTTAAAAAAATATGCGAGAGCAGATTTCTTGGCCTATCAAAATAAAACCGATGAAGCCATTACCGCTTTGGGAGATATATTAGAAAATCATAAGGGAGAAAAGATCGAAGATGAAGCACTTTTAAAACAAGCACAACTATTTGAAAAGCAAAACAAATACGAAGACGCTCAATTAAACTATCAAAAAATCATCACATTCTATGGCAATGGTATTCTTGCAGATGATGCATATTATGCACTGGGCGAACTTTACCGTAAACAATTCAATGACCCCATAAAGGCAAAAGAGCAATACGAGAAAATCATCTACAATTATCAAGACAGCTATTACTTTCCTGAAGCCCGTAAAAACTTTAGAATTTTAAGGGGAGACGTCATAAATTAAAATCACTACCTATCTAATTCGTTTTAAGCCCTAGTTGAACTAACTTTGCAATTCAAATAGAACTTGAAATAATACATGTACATATATAACGTTACCACCAATATAGAAGAAACGGCCCATGATACTTGGCTGCAATGGATGAAAGAAACGCATATACCACAAGTTCTTTCAACCGGTAAATTCTTAAGCGCAAAATTCACTAAAGTTTTGGTAGAAGAAGATATGGGTGGCTATACCTATTCAGTTCAATACACCGTACCGGACAAAGCTACTTTAGACAGGTATTATGAAGAAGATGCACCGGCACTAATAGAAAGTATTCAAAAGAAATTTACAGGTCAGTTGGTTTCTTTTAAAACAGAATTAGAAGTAGTAGATGAGTTCTTTGTACAAAGAGCTACAGCAACCCACTATTTATTCACCTACGGAACTTTACAGGAAAGAGAAGTACAATTGGGAGTATTCGCAAGACCTTTAAACGGATTTGAAGACGAATTACCATTATATACAATATCAGATATAAAAGTAGCCGACCTCTACCCTACACTGCAACACACAGGATCAAAAGAAGATTCAATTAAAGGTCAAGTATATACTCTATCTCATCAAGAATTACATAAAGCAGATAGATACGAAGGTGAAGCATACGAAAGAATTGAGATTCAATTGGCATCGGGAAAAAAAGCTTGGGCCTATAAAGCAAAATAAACTGTCGCTAAAAGAGATTTATGGGAACGAAAAGAAAGAAGAACAAAGGTGATAAGTATGCTCATAAAAAGCATCATGAAAAAGGTCCTGTAAAAGCGAAGAAACATTTAGGTCAGCATTTTTTAAAAGATGAAGACATTGCCAGACAAATTGCCGAAACACTATTACAGCAAGATTATAAAAATGTCATAGAAATAGGTCCAGGAACAGGCGTTTTAACCAAATACCTACTTTTGCGAGATAGCAATTTAGTAGCAATGGACTTGGATACGGAGTCCATTACGTACTTAAACGAAACTTTTCCTTTAGAACACCCAAAGGCATTTGAGGGCGATGGTTCTTTCAAAGTGATAGAAGCAGATTTTCTAAACTTTGATATTTCCACTTTGTTCGGCGATGAGCAATTTGGTATTACCGGTAACTTTCCATACAATATATCTACACAGATCGTCTTTAAAATGTTGGAGCTTCGAAATCAAATACCTGAATTTTCAGGGATGTTTCAGAAAGAAGTTGCGCAGCGTATTTGTTCAGCAGAAGGCAGTAAAGCATATGGCATTTTATCGGTTTTAGTTCAAGCTTTTTACGATGCCGAATACCTTTTTACGGTAGAACCAGATGTTTTTGACCCACCACCAAAAGTACAATCGGGAGTTTTAAGATTAACACGTAAAACCAACTTTGAACTTTCTTGTGACGAGCAATTATTATATAGAGTAGTAAAAACCGCTTTTAATCAACGTAGAAAGACATTACGTAACAGTTTAAAAACATTTTCATTATCAGATAATCTAAGAGAAGATACTATATTTGACCTTAGACCGGAACAGTTGGCGGTTGACGATTTTATAGCATTGACGAACAAAATAGCGGATGACACCCTTTAAGCTTACAGAAGAACTTGTAGTAGAGATAGAACAGCTCATTGAACAAAGCAATGATACTGAACTAAACTCTATGTTAAGTACTGTGCATTATGCCGATGTTGCTGAAATCATTAATGAATTGGATAAGGACAAAGCTACCTATCTAATTAAATTATTGGACAGCGATAAAACTTCCGATGTTCTTACAGAGTTAGATGAAGATGTTCGTGAAGCTATATTAAGCAGTCTATCTACAAAAGAAATTGCCGGCGAATTAGAGGAGCTAGACACCGATGATGCCGCAGATATTATTGGCGAGTTACCTAAAGACCAAATACAAGACGTTATCTCTAAAATTGAAGATAGAGAACACGCAAAAGATATCGTTGATCTTTTAAGATATGCAGATGATTCCGCAGGTGGTCTTATGGCAAAAGAGCTCGTAAAGGTCAATGAAAACTGGAATGTACTCACTTGTGTTAAAGAAATGCGCACACAGGCAGAAAATGTAACCCGCGTACATTCTATTTATGTGGTAGATGACGAAGACAAGCTAAAAGGTCGGTTATCTTTAAAAGATCTATTGACCACTTCAACCAAAACACATATTAAAGATGTTTTTATAAAGAATGTAGATTCTGTCAACGTTAATGAAGACCCAGAAGAGGTAGCAAGAATCATGAGTAAGTATGATTTGGAAGCCATACCTGTAGTTGATGAAATTGGTAGATTGGTGGGTCGTATTACTATTGATGATATCGTTGATGTCATCAAAGAAGAAGCTGAGCGAGATTACCAAATGGCGGCCGGTATATCTCAAGATGTAGAAGCTGATGATAGTATTTGGGATCTTACAAGGGCGCGTTTACCATGGTTGATCTTAGGTCTATTTGGTGGTGCAGGTGCCGCTTTGATCATGGGTGGTTTTGAAGAAATGTTTCGTGAATACACTGTACTCTTTCTATTTACGCCATTAATAGCTGCAATGGCAGGTAACGTTGGTGTACAATCTAGCGCCATAATAGTACAAGGTTTGGCAAATGACGATATTAAAGGAAGTATAAGTAGTAGATTAATCAAAGAAATGCTTTTGGCATTGTTGAACGGCGTTATACTTTCCTGTTTATTATTGATTTTTACATGGATTTGGAAGGGAGATTTCCTTACCTCCTTGGCAATTTCCATTTCACTTATTGCAGTGATTGTTGTTGCCGGATTCATAGGTACTTTCGTGCCATTATTTTTAGACAAAAGAGGTATTGATCCCGCCATTGCAACCGGACCATTTATTACCACAAGTAATGACATTTTCGGTATTTTAATCTATTTTTCTATCGCCAAGTTAATTTTGGGCATATAATAAACTACTACTCTTCTTTTTAGAATACTGTGGCTTTCCGTATATTACTCTATTAAATTCCTTTCACTGCTAATTTAGAATCGAATATATACGCCCATGAAAAGCATTAATCTTAAAGAAAAATATGATTTGGTAAATGGGCATTGGCATCCACATCAAATAGGTGTTGTAGATAATATGCAGGTTTTATTGGCAAAGCTGAAAGGTGAATTTGTATGGCATTCACACGACAATGAAGATGAGCTTTTTCAAGTAGTAAAAGGTACTTTGTATATGCAATTTAGAGACCGTACGGAAGTAGTACATCAAGGAGAGATTATTATAGTCCCCAAAGGCATTGAACATTGCCCAATAACGAAGAACGATGAAGAAGTACACGTAATGCTTTTTGAAAAGTTAAGTACTGCCCATACGGGCAACGTTGCAGACGAAAAAACAAAAACAGATTACCCCGAAATATAATTAAGCATAAATGAAAGTATTACACGTAGATATAAATCACCCATTGATCATTGAACAATTCGCTGAATTAGGTTTTCAGAACGATGAAGATTATAGCTCAACTAAAGAACAGATTGAAGCAAAAATCGAAGATTATGACGGACTCATAATTAGAAGTAGATTTTCTATAGACGCTGCATTTTTAGACAAAGCAAAAAACTTGAAATTTATAGGTAGACTAGGCGCAGGTTTAGAAAACATCGATACAAAACACGCAAAATCACTAGGTATTTTTCTAGCTGCTGCACCAGAAGGCAATCGTAATGCCGTTGGTGAACATGCTTTAGGTATGCTTTTATCTCTTTTTAATAAGCTGAACACGGCAGACAAAGAAGTTAGAAATGGCAAATGGGACCGTGAAGGTAACCGTGGTATAGAACTAGAAGGCAAAGTTGTAGGTATCATTGGTTATGGTAATATGGGAAAAGCCTTTGCTAAAAAACTAAAAGGTTTTGATGTAGAAGAGGTTATTTGCTATGACATACAAGGAGGTGTAGAAGATGAAAATGCACGCCAAGTAGGTATTATGGAATTCCAAAATAGAGTTGATGTTGTTAGTCTACATGTACCACAAACAGAATTGACCATTGCTATGGTCGATGCTGAATTTCTAGAAAAATTCAATAATCCCATTTGGATTATAAATACGGCCAGAGGCAAATGCATTATAACTACAGATTTGGTCGATGCCCTAAAATCAGGAAAAGTTCTTGGTGCAGGTTTAGATGTACTAGAGTATGAAAAAGCCTCTTTTGAAAATATGTTTACAGATAACAATTTACCTGAAGCATTTCAATATCTAATTGACTCTGACCAAGTGATTCTAACACCACACGTAGCAGGTTGGACGGTAGAAAGCAAAATAAAACTGGCCCAAACGGTAGTAGATAAAGTGAAAGCAAAATTTTTAGAGTGATATGAAATATAAAGCCAACACACCAGACGAATATATTGCCCAATTACCCCTAGACCGCAAAGAGGTAATTGAAAAGCTAAGAGGTATTATTTTACAAAATTTACCCAATGGTTTTGAAGAGCAATTAAGTTATGGCATGTTGGGCTATGTAGTGCCACATTCTTTATATCCGGCTGGGTATCATGTACAAGCAGAACTACCGTTGCCTTTTATAAATTTGGCTTCACAGAAGAATTTTATCGCACTTTATCACTCCGGCATATATGCAGACCCTGCTTTAATGAACTGGTTCAAGAACGAATACCCTATTCATTGCAAACGCAAGCTAGATATGGGCAAAAGTTGCGTTCGTTTTAAAAGTATGGATGATATTCCGTACGAGCTCATTGCAGAACTATGCACTAAAATGACTCCCCAAGAATGGATTAGTTTATATGAGAATAATATCAATAAATAGATAGCTATGAAAAATAGAGTAACAGGCTTAGGCGGATTCTTCTTTAAAACAAAAGACCCTGACCATTCTAAAAATTGGTACAACAAGCATTTAGGGCTAAATACAGATCAATATGGCTGTACTTTTTGGTGGAAAGACAAAGCAGGCAACGACTGCTCAACACAATGGAGCCCCATGAATGCAGATACAGAATATTTTGAACCTAGCCAGTCTAGTTTTATGATGAACTTTAGGGTTGAAAACCTAGTTGAGCTATTGGAAGTTCTCAAGAAAGAAGGAGTTACTGTTGTTGGTGATATCCAAGAATTTGAATATGGAAAATTTGGATGGATTTTAGACCCAGACGGAAATAAGCTAGAACTTTGGGAACCAATTGATAAAGCATTTCTATGATGTTTAAATAATCGCTACATTTAACCCTTAATAATAACCACCAAACAACAAGAGAATGTCAGAAGAAAACAAAGATTTCGGAGATAAGGCAGAAGAATCTGCAAAAGAATTTAGCGAAGGAGCTAAAAAAACAGCTAATGAATTTACTGCAGGAGCTAAAGAAGCTTTTAGCGGAGGTCCAGGAGGAGACAATAAAAAAGTATTAGCAGGATTATTAGCAATATTTTTAGGAGGATTCGGAGTTCATAAATTTATTTTGGGATATCAAAAGGAAGGATTTATTCTTTTGGGTGTTTCAGTGGCTGCCTGGGTTTTATCCTGTGTTGGGGTTGGTCTACTTTTCGTATGGGTTCCAGGAGTTATAGGATTGATTGAAGGTATCATCTACTTAACAAAAACCGACGAAGAATTTTACAACACATACCAAGTAGGCAGAAAACCTTGGTTCTAAATAACTTAAGCCAGATAAAACAATATCTGGCTTTTTTTATATATTTTATTATCGTAATATAGCAATATATAAATACAAAATGGGAGTTACCAAAACACAAATTTTTAATACAGAGCAGAATAAGTTGGCGGTCATTTTCAAGGTACTGTCCAACCCTGCACGTATTGCAATTCTACAATATATAAGTCAGCAAGATGCATGTATTTGCAATGACATCGTTGATGAAATAGGTTTAGCACAACCTACTATTTCACAGCATTTAAAAGAACTAAAGAGTATAGATTTAATTAGTGGTGAAATTGAAGGTAAAAAAGTATGTTATTGTATTAATTTACAAAAATGGACAGCGGTACAAGCACTATTAAATTCTTTCTTCGACGCCACCAAAAGCAATTGTTGTTAAAAAACTTTATATGAATGAAATAACAATAAGAACAATGCTGCCCACAGATTGGGAATTCGTTGCTAATATTTACAAAGAAGGCATTGATACTGGTATAGCCACTTTTGAAACCAATGTTCCCACTTTTAAAACTTGGGACAAAGCACATATGAGCACTTGCCGTTTTGTAGCTGAAAGTGATAATGAAATATTAGGTTGGGTTGCACTCTCCCCAGTTTCCAACAGATGTGTGTATGGCGGGGTGGCAGAAATAAGCGTCTATATTTCTAAAAAAAGCAGAGGTAAAGGTCTGGGTAAATTATTATTACAACATGTAATAAGCGCAAGCGAAGAAGAAGGTATTTGGACACTACAATCTGGCGTATTCCCTACAAACTATAGCAGCATCAAAGTCCACGAAGCTTCTGGCTTTAGAATGATCGGCAAACGTGAACGTATTGGAAAACTACACGGAAAGTGGGTAGACAATGTACTTTTTGAACGACGAAGTAGTATTGTTGGCGTAGATTAAATTTGCTCTTCTATCCCTGAATTTTGAGATTCCAATAACTTCCGTTCCAATTCTGCCTGAAATTCTTCCATGACAGGTTTTACAGTACTCTCAGGTAAATCGGCTATCTTAATGTACATTAATCCGTCTACCGAATTATTGAATAATGGATCAACGTTGAACGCGACTACTTTTGCATTTTGCTTAATATACTTTTTGATTAAAACCGGTAAACGAAGACTTCCAGGTTCTACCTCATCTATTAACCTATCAAACTTATTTAAATCGGCTTGCGTTTCATCAAAAACGAATTCCTTATCCGCATCATTAAGTTTCACTTTAAATTCCTTTTTAGGTCTAATGTACTGAGCAACATATGGATCCCAATAGTTAGACTTCATAAACTCGATCATCAATGATTTAGAGAAGTTAGAAAATTGGTTGCTGATACTAACACCTCCAATTAAATACTTATGCTCAGGAAATCGCAATGTAGTATGCACAATCCCTTTCCAAAGTAAAAATAAAGGCATTGGTTTTTGCTGGTATTCTTTGGTAATATAAGCACGACCCATTTCTATGGAATTTTGCATCATACCGTACAATTCTGGCTCTACCCTAAAGAGATCTTGAACATAAAAACCATTAATACCGTGTTCAGGAAAAATCTCTGATCCCATACCCATTCTATAGGCACCAACAATACATTTTGCTTGATTATCCCAAAGAAAAAGATGGTGATAATAACTATCAAAGCTATCTAAATCAATGGCTTTATTAGTCCCTTCGCCTATTGCTCTAAAAGTTACTTCGCGCTGTCTACCAATTTCTTTTAAGATGAACGGCATGTCTTTTTCCTTCGCTAAAAAAACCTCGTAGTTCTTACTTTGAAGTAAGCGGCAATCTTTTTCCCTAAGCTTTTCTATTTCCCCTTCCATCACCTCTTTACGTACAGCCTCAGCAATCTTCTTGGGTTGTTTAGGTATTTTAAGAGATGTAGGTATTTGATCTATTAAACGCTCTTTTTCATATGCATTAGACAACATATAGGTTTTACGACGCAACAGGTCTGTATACTCCTCTAAACTTTCAATCTCTTTTTGGGAATTTACAGAAATTGGTTGCCCTATTCTCACTTTAATAGGTCTATTTCTTTGAGAGAATACTTGTGACGGAATCATTGCCGTACGTAAAGAATCGCCTAATTTAGAAATGCGATAAAACAAAGAACTATTCTTTGCATGAAAATAAATAGGAACTACAGGTACATTTGCCTTTCTAATCAATTTTATAGCTGCCTCTTCCCAAGGTTTATCTACAATGAGTTTACCGTCTTTATAAGTAGAGACTTCACCAGCAGGAAAAACACCTAATACATGACCATTATTTAAATGTTCTAATGTTCTTTTGAATCCGGCAAGATTACTTCTGGCATCTTTATGTTCACTGAACGGATTTACAGGAAGAATATAAGGCTCTAACGGCACCATTCTTTGTAGTAGAAAGTTCGCCATTATCTTATAGTCTGGACGCTGCTTTACCATTAATTTAAATAGTAAAATACCGTCAATAGCTCCTAATGGGTGATTACTAATAGTAACATACGGACCTTCTTTGGGTAAACGTCTAAAATCCTCCTCAGGAATTTCGTAATCAATTTCAAAATGTTCTAGAATGGCATTTGCATAGTCTTCACCTTCTAAATGGGCAATAGAATCATAGAATCTATTAATGGCAGATAATCTCGTAATCTTCAACAACACCCAACCAATAAAAGCACCAAACACTCCGTATTTAGAGAGGTTGATAGCCTTGGCAACTTCCTTCGCGGTAACTAAACCCATAAATCATCATCGATTAGACTGTAAATATAGGAAAATAGCCCTTGTAGGTACCTATTAAAATTATTGCAATGATGTTGAAATTACTTCACTACTAGCTGAACAGTTTCCGTACCGCGTTGCTCCAATAACAACTCATGCCCGTTCTGTAATGATTCTAGCGCTTTTGTATTAAAGTGCCTAATGGTATACAAGGATACATTTTCATGATGAGCAACTTTAAACTTACTTTTCAATTGTTGTAAAAGTTTTTCTAAGCCTCCAAATTTATTGTCGATACAAACAGAAAAACTAATAGCGGAATTCTGGATTAAGTCTACCTTAATTTTATGCTGATGAAACAATTTAAAAAGTTCGCTAATACTGTCTTCTACTATGAAAGAGAAATCTAGCGATGATAATTTCATTAATACCTGATTCTTCTTAACGATGAAACAAGGAACTTTTGGTTCTATACCAACACCCTTACCTACCGTTGTTCCTTTTCCTTTAGGATTAACGAAAGATTTTACATGAAGCGGAATCTCTTTACGTTGCAATGGTTGTAATGTTTTTGGGTGAATTACCGATGCACCGTAGAATGCCAATTCAATAGCTTCTCTGTAAGAGATATTATTAAGCAATTGTGTTTCCTCAAAATATCTTGGATCTGCATTTAAAACGCCAGGTACATCTTTCCAAATGGTTACAGAATCCGCATTTAAACAATACGCCAATATAGCTGCAGAGTAATCCGATCCTTCACGCCCTAATGTCGTAGTAAAGTTGTTATCATCACTACCTAAGAAACCCTGTGTTATGTTCAACACCTTTTGGTCAATTTTGGTAACGTTCTCTTGCGTACGCTCCCAATCTACAGTGGTATCTCTATAATTACTATCGGTTTTAATGAAGTTTCGTACATCTAACCAATTATTTGTAATACCAACTTCCTTAAAGTACGCGCTAATTATGGTGGTAGAAAGTAATTCTCCGTAACCAACAATTTGATCGTAAACAAAGTTATAGTTTGGGGATTTGTTCCAAACTAAAAATCCGTTAATCTCATCGATTAATACTTTTATTTCCTTGTAAATAGCGTGCTGTGCATTAGGAAATAATTCTGAAATAATATTATGATGGTAATCTACCAACTCTGCTACTTTAGAAGGTATTTCTTGTTTATCGTTAAAATAAGCGTTTATGATATCTTCCATGGCATTGGTTGTTTTCCCCATTGCCGAAACAACCAAAAGCGTATTTTCATACCCTACTTCTTGCAAAACCTTCACTACATTTTTAACAGCATCTGCATCTTTAACAGATGCTCCTCCAAATTTAAAAACCCTCATACTCAATATCTATCTAATTTTTTTGTTCTTTTTCAATTAAGCCAATGCGCTTAAGTACTCCTTTATTCCGGTTTCATCCAATTGAACCACATCCCAATCTCTCATGACGTTAGCTCCTTTACTTTCATAGAAACCAATGGCAGGTTCGTTCCAATCTATTACCTCCCAGCTTATTCTCTTCACCCCTAAATCATTACCATATTTAACCACCTCGTTTAGCAGTGCCGTACCTAAACCTGAACCACGCATTTCTTTAGTAACGATTAAATCCTCTAAATGTATTACAGGTCCTTTCCAAGTAGAATATCTTGGGTATACTAAAGCCATACCAACAATTTTATCACTCTTTTCTGCAACAAAACAATGAAACAACTTCTGTTTACCAAATCCGTCTTCCTCTAAATCTTGCACACTTACTTCTACTGCATCATCTTCCTTCTCAAAAATGGCTAATTCTTGAATTAATTGAAGCACTTGCTTCATATCTTCTCTCTGGGCAACTCTAATTGTATAATTCATAATTGTTACAAATAAAACACAAAGTTATAAATTTAAAAAATGTAATTAAAATGAAAATGAAACGTTTAACAAAATACACGATATTTGTATATAACCATAAACTAAAAAATGTCTCCAAAAAGAAATCAGACCCTAGGCGAGTTTATTATTGAAAATCAAGATTCATTTCAATACTCTTCAGGTGAATTATCAAAACTTATTAATGCTATTAGATTAGCCGCTAAAGTAGTTAACCACGAAGTTAGCAAAGCAGGACTAATCGATATTTTGGGCGGAGTTGGTGAAACCAACATACAAGGCGAAGACCAGCAGAAACTTGATTTGTTTGCAAATGACAAATTCATTCAAACATTAAAAAATAGAGAAATTGTCTGTGGTATAGCCTCTGAAGAAGAAGATAGCTTCATCAGTATTAACAGTAATGATGAAAACCATCAAAACAAATATGTAGTCCTTATAGATCCTTTAGATGGTTCCTCTAATATTGATGTAAACGTATCCGTAGGTACTATTTTTTCTATTTACAGACGTGTAACTCCGGTAGGTACACCAGTAACTATGGAAGATTTTCTACAACCTGGCAACAAACAAGTTGCAGCAGGGTATGTTGTTTATGGCACCTCTACCATGTTGGTTTATACAACAGGTGATGGTGTAAACGGCTTTACTTTGAACCCGGCATTAGGTACGTTCTATCTATCTCACCCTAACATGCAATTCCCTGAAAATGGCAGAATCTATTCTGTAAACGAAGGTAACTACGTACATTTTCATCAAGGTGTAAAAGATTATATCAAGTACTGCCAAATGGAGGAAGATAACAGACCTTATACTTCTAGGTACATAGGTTCTTTAGTATCTGACTTTCATAGAAACATGATAAAAGGAGGTATTTACATGTACCCAAAGAGTAGTGTTACAGAGAGTGGTAAACTTAGGTTATTGTATGAGTGTAACCCAATGGCTTTTTTAGCCGAACAAGCAAACGGTTTAGCCATTGGCGGTAAAAACCGAATCATGGATATTGAACCAACAGAGCTACACCAACGGGTTCCATTTTTCTGTGGAAGCAAAAACATGGTAGAGAAACTACAAGAATTTTTAGATAAATATCATTAATAAAAAAAGGGAGCTAAACGCTCCCTTTTTTTTATTTTATACTTTCGGTATTTATTTTTCTAGAAGATATAGATAATCTTCAAAATCCAGTTTACCACCAAATATAATTACAGAGCGCTCTATTATTTTATCAGCCTTATCTCCCGTAAAGCCAAGACCAATAGCATATTTTTTAATTAGAATTCTCTCTTCATCATCAATTTCGTGATCAGAGTATACAATTCTAAATAAGTCATATAAACGTTCTAATCTTTTCTCAGAATCCGGTGTAGAATCTATTGGGTATTTATTTTCTTTCTTAAATACCTCTTTATATTCAGACTCGGTAATATCTAACTTACTAGCAAAACGGTCTAATAATTTTTTTTCTTCGGTACTAATTTCACCGTCAATAGACGCTAAAGTTGCTAAGGCTGCAAAATGAGCTAAGTTTCTTCTGTGCTCACCGCTACTATATAAATCTGCAAAAGACATATCTTATTTTTTAATTATTGAGCAAATATAAATTTTTTAGAGGTCATAGTTTCGTTTGTCATCAACTTTGTTTGCAACCTAAAGTTGTAACTTGTTATCGCTATGAAATCTCCTCTATTACAATTTACAAGCAAAGGTATCTATTGCGAAAAGGCACAAGTATATCTTGATCCATGGAAACCAGTTGACCATGCCATAATATCACATGGTCATGCAGATCATAGTAGATATGGTCATAAAAAGTATATAACACATCATAGAAATGTTCCTATTATTCTTCACAGATTAGGTGAAATCAATGTTACTGGAAAAGAATGGGGAGAAACATTTATAATAAATAACGTAAAATTTAGTCTGCACCCTGCAGGTCATATAATTGGTTCATCACAAATACGTGTAGAACATAAAGGTGAGGTTTGGGTGTTTACAGGCGATTATAAAACCGAAAATGATGGCATTTCCACTCCGTATGAGCCTATAAAATGCAACACATTTATAACCGAATGTACTTTTGGACTTCCTGCATTTAAATGGACGCCACAAGCAGAAGTGCTAGAGAACATAAATAATTGGTGGGCAGAAAATAAAGCTGAAGGCAAAACCTCTATACTTTTTGGCTATAGTTTAGGTAAGGCGCAGCGTCTATTAAAATATTTAAATACGGACATTGGTGAAATTTACACCCATGGCGCCATTGAAAATATGACAGAGGTATTGCGCCCTCTTGTAGATTTTCCAAAAACGACTTTGATTACCAGGGAAACAAAAAAAGAGCAATTACTGGGCAATATTGTATTAGCACCGCCAAGTGCACATGGCAGTACGTGGATCAGAAAAATGGTACCTTATGTAACTGCTTCCGCAAGCGGATGGATGACCTTTAGAGGAGCTCGCAGAAGAAGAGCCATAGATAAAGGTTTTGTATTAAGTGATCATTGCGATTGGCCTGGACTTCTACAAAGTATTGAAGCAACAGGAGCGGAAAAAATTATCTGCACACACGGGTACACAGATATATTCTCCAAATATTTGCGAGAACAAAGTTATGATGCACGAACTGAAGCTACACAATACGGTGAAGAAGAAAACGAAACCGCACTGGCTTCAAAATCTACTGCAGCCATATGAAAAATTTCGCCCAGCTCATAAAGACACTAGATAGCACCAATAAAACGACGGTTAAGGTACAGGCATTGACCGATTACTTTTTAAAAGCCAACGATGCCGATAAGGTATGGACAATAGCTATTTTATCTCATAGAAGACCACCAAGACCTGTCAATACCACCCTTTTAAGAACTTGGGCATCAGAATTGGCAAATATACCTTTGTGGTTATTTGAAGAGAGTTATCATATTGTAGGTGATTTAGCCGAGACCATAGCATTGGTCATTCCTGCAGCAAATCAGTCATCAGATAAAAGCCTGACAGTCTTCTTACAAGAAATGATCGACTTAAAAAAGAAGACAGATGAAAAAAAGAAAACTTATTTATATGAAAACTGGAAAGTACTTAACTACTACGAACGTTTTGTGTTTACAAAATTGATAACTGGCGGATTCAGAATTGGAGTAAGTCAAAAATTAATGACCCGGGCATTAGCCAAAGCTACCGAAATAGATGAAGATATACTAGCCTATAAACTTATGGGAAATTGGGACCCGAACACTATATCTTTTCAGCAATTGGTTCTTGAAGAAAATGAAAGTGATTACCTATCTAAACCCTACCCCTTTTATTTAGCCTATGCAATAGAAGGTGAAGCTTCTGACTTAGGCGATATTCATGACTGGTCAGCAGAACATAAATGGGATGGTATCCGCTCACAAGTTATCCTTAGAAATGATGAACTTTTTGTGTGGAGCCGTGGTGAAGAATTGGTAACGGATAAGTATCCCGAATTTGAAAAATTTATAAGCGTAATTCCCAATGGTACTGTTATTGATGGCGAAATTCTTCCTTATCCTAATGGAACAATTGGAACATTTAACGATTTACAAACTCGTATTGGGCGTAAGAATGTAACCGCGGCACTTATGAAAAAAGTACCTGTTATTTTAAAAGCCTATGACATTTTAGAATGGGAAGGAAAAGATATTCGACAATTGCCTTTTATGGAACGCAGGGAGATTTTAGAGAAAATGTTTAAAGACATCACCGAACGTAGCCAAAACGAAATACCGCTTCACATTTCTGAAACAATGCATTTTAAATCATGGGATGAGTTGGCACAAGAAAGAGACCGCTCTCGTGAAATGCATAGCGAGGGATTAATGCTAAAAAGAAAAGATTCTCCCTATTTAGTAGGACGAAAAAAGGGTGATTGGTGGAAATGGAAAGTAGACCCGTTAACAATTGATGCCGTACTTACCTATGCTATGCGAGGGCATGGAAGGCGCAGTAATCACTTTACAGATTATACCTTTGCCCTTTGGAGAGACAATGAGAAAGGAGAAAAAGAACTGGTAACTTTTGCAAAGGCTTATTCCGGTTTAACGGATGCGGAATTCAGAAAGCTTGATGCCTGGATAAAGAAAAATACCCTAGAAAGATTTGGACCTGTAAGAAGTGTTACACCTCATCACGTCTTCGAAATTGCTTTTGAAGGTATCGCTTTATCTAAGCGACATAAAAGCGGAATAGCCACTCGTTTCCCAAGAATGTTACGATGGCGAAAAGACAAGAACATTCATGAAGCAAATACGCTTGAGGATTTGAAGGGATTAATTCCGAGTAATGAATAGAGAGAAGTTATACGATATCGCAGAAAATTGGTTTCAAGAACAAGATTGGAAACCGTTTAAATTCCAAAAAGATACTTGGAAAGCATTTCTACAGGGTAAAAACGGACTCCTAAATGCGCCTACAGGTAGTGGTAAAACATATGCATTGTGGTTTCCTATCGTATTGAATTACATTAAAAACAATCCCGATTATAAGACAAAGCATAAAAAGGGATTAAAGGCAATTTGGATTACCCCACTACGTGCATTATCCCAAGAAATCAAACAATCCGCAGAACGCATTACTTTAGATTTAGGCACCCAAATGACCGTTGGTATTCGATCTGGAGATACCCCCACGAAAGAACGCGCTAAGCAAAAAAAGCAGATGCTAGATTTGCTGATCACCACTCCCGAAAGCCTACAGCTACTTTTAGCATCAAAAGGTTATGAGAAAATTTTTAAAGACTGTTCGGCAATTGTCGTTGATGAGTGGCACGAGATTCTTGGTACCAAACGGGGTGTACAAATGGAACTTGCACTATCTCGCTTAAAAAATGTATCGCCACAATTACGCATTTGGGGAATCTCCGCAACTATAGGTAATTTAGAACAAGCACGAGATGTGCTACTAGGTATTGAATCTCAAACTCTTGAAAATTCCGTTCTCATAAAAGCCAAAATCAATAAAAAGATTACGGTAAAAAGCATCATTCCTAAAAAGATGGAGACCTTTCCTTGGCGTGGTCATTTAGGTTTACACTTACTGGAAGATGTTGTACCCATTATCAATAACAGCAAGACCACTTTACTTTTTACAAATACTAGAAGTCAGTGCGAAATTTGGTTTCAGAAAATACTGGAAAAACACCCTGAATATGCAGGTGAAATGGCAATGCACCATGGTAGTATAAATAAAGAAACACGGGTTTGGGTAGAAAATGCCATTAGAAATGAACAGCTAAAAGCGGTTGTTTGCACCTCTAGTTTAGACTTAGGTGTAGATTTTGCTCCCGTAGAAACTGTAATTCAAATTGGCGGTCCAAAAGGGGTTGCCCGATTTCTACAACGAGCAGGGCGTAGCGGTCACAGACCTGGTAAGGAAAGTGTTATCTATTTTTTACCTACGCATGCGATTGAGCTTATAGAAGCATCGGCATTGCAAAAAGCAGTAAAGCAGAATACCGTTGAAGACCGCATGCCCTACCTCAACAGTTATGATGTGCTCTTGCAGTATTTAACCACTTTGGCGATTTCTGACGGATTCTATCCTAATGAAATTTATCAAGAAATAAAGCAAACATTTTGCTACCAAGCACTTACTGAAGAAAAGTGGCAATGGTTATTGAATTTTTTGGTGATGGGCAGCCAAAGTTTACAGAGTTATGACGAGTATAAAAAAGTAGAAATTGAAGAAGATGGCAAGTTCAAGGTGAATAATCGCGGTGTTGCGATGCGCCATCGATTTCAAATAGGCACTATTGTAGGTGATGTAAATTTATCTGTCAAGTACCAAAAAGGAGGCTACATTGGATCTATTGAAGAGTTCTTTATTTCTAAACTAAATAGAGGTGATGTTTTTACGTTTGCGGGCAGAAACCTAGAATTCATTCGGATAAAGGAAATGACAGTTCAGGTAAAAAACTCGAACAAAAAAACCAATAAGATATCTAGCTGGATGGGTAGCCGACTAACACTATCTGCCCAAATGTCAGAATTACTACGAAACGAATTATATAGTTCTGGCGAACCTATAAAAAATCAATCTGCAGAAATACGGGCATTGAAACCTCTTTTTGACCGACAACGAAGAGATAGCATTGTACCCAAACCTTCGGAATTTTTAATTGAAACCTTTAAAACTCGCGATGGCTACCATCACCTCTTCTACCCTTTTGAAGGTCGTTTTGTTCACGAAGCCATGGGCAGCTTACTGGGCTATCGTATTAGTTTGCTCTCCCCTATTACTTTTTCATTAGCATTCAATGATTACGGTTTTGAACTATTATCTGACCAACCCATAGATATTCAGCAAGTATTGGATAATGATCTGTTTACGACAGATTATATGTTAGATGATTTGCAAAAAAGCTTAAATGCTACCGAAATGGCACGTCGCAGGTTTAGAGATGTTGCCATTATTAGCGGTATGGTCTTTACCGGCTACCCTAAAAAGGGAATAAAAATGAAGCATTTGCAAAGTAGTTCTCAATTGTTGTTCGATGTATTTAGAGATTATGAGCCTGACAATTTGTTATTTCAACAAGCCTTTACCGAGACTTTTGAACACCAATTAGAAGAAGGTCGTTTACGATTGTCCTTAGAGCGAATTGCAACACAAGAAATCGTTTGGAAGGCGTGCGATCAACCCACGCCATTTTCTTTCCCTTTAATTACCGAACGTGTGGGACGCGAAAAATTATCAAGCGAAAAATTAGCTGATAGAATTAAAAAGATGGCTGCACTATTGATGAAGAAATAAAAAACTTGCCCTTGAGCCCCAAAGGTGAAATTTCTGTTCTTGAAGTCAAAATGAATTTTAAATCCGGACTTTCTTGTAATTTTGCATTAATGACCCATTCCATCACCCTTCATAATCAAACTTTTGAAATGCATTTCTCTGGCGCATTATTCTGGTCAGAAAATTCAATGCTATTGATCAGCGATGTACATCTAGGCAAGGTTACTCATTTTAGAAAATATGGTGCTGCCGTACCACAACAAGCCGTAAAGCAAAATTTTGACGCTTTAACTGAAGTTGTAGACTATTTTAAACCTAAAACAATTATTTTTTTAGGTGATTTATTCCATTCCTCATTAAATATAGAATGGGCAATTTTTGAAGAATGGGTAAAAACCATATCAGCTGAAATCATTCTTGTAAGCGGCAATCATGATATTATATCGCCCTCAAAATATGAAGCTTTATCAATAAAGGTAATTCCCGAATTGATAGTCGATTCTTTCTTATTGACCCATCACCCAGAAGAACGGGAAGGTCTTTTTAATTTTTCGGGACACATACACCCCGCCATTAAATTAAGTGGATTAGGTAGGCAATCGGTTCGGCTACCTTGTTTTTATAAAACCGACCATCAAATGATAGTTCCAGCATTTGGTGAATTTACGGGCACCTACACTTTAGAACCTTGTGATGGTTGTGAGGTCTATGCTCTTTTAGGCGATGCAGTACTACCTGTTCCTATAAAAGAGGTGAAAAAGAAGCGTAAATACCGAAAATAGTTCGTTTAATGTGCTAAAGAGCATAACTTTATAAGATAACCGCTATAGTTTTACATTATGAAAAAGAAGCTATCCGTTCTCAACTTAGTCTCCGTTATTTTGGTCATTCTAGTGAATTACATTTCACAGGCATTTTCTTTAAATGATACCACAATAGGTGAAATGAGCGCCAAGTATGCTAATTTGTTTACTCCTGCAGGATATGCTTTCGCCATTTGGGGTGTTATATTTTTGAGCCTACTGGCATATGGTATTTTTCAAGTAAAAAGAGCTTTTTTCAGTGATAAACCAAGTGATTTTATTGAACAAACAGGTTACTGGTTTGTCTTAGCGAATATTCTAAACTGCTGTTGGGTAATTGCATTTATGTACAATTACACAGGACTTTCAGTTATAATTATGTTAGGTATTCTGCTTTCACTCATAAAAATTATTCTGAACACAAACATGGAAAGATGGGATGCACCTATAGAAGTACTGGCTTTTGTTTGGTGGCCTATTTGTTTTTATAGTGGATGGATATCAGTTGCCACCATAGCCAATATATCAGCATATTTAAGCAAGCTAGATTGGAACGGGGGTATTTTATCTGAACAAGCCTGGACGATAAATATGATAGTAGCAGCAACAGTCATTAATCTATTAATGATATGGAAGAGAAATATGAGAGAATTTGCTCTTGTTGGTGTTTGGGCATTGGCAGCCATTTTTGTAAGACATTATGGCTCTAATATGTACATTGCCTATTCAGCAATGGCAGGTGCTATTATTCTTTTTATCACCATTGCAGCACATGGAATCAAAAACCATAAAACTAGTCCGTTTAAAAAACTTCAAGAACGATTACAGGAGAAATCCTAAACCATATTTTTTATATCATTTACCCAAGATGGATATGAGAAAATAGTGGATTTTATATCACTATCCGTCATTCCATTATTTATTGCCATGGTAAAGATATTTATTGTCTCACCGGCATCTGGTCCTAATAAATGAGCACCAACAATCTCATTGGTTCGTGCATTCAAAATAACTTTATAGGCGTATAAAGGTGTGTTTATTCTTTTGGCATTGAACCAATCTGTCGCTATTTCAAATTTGACATGTACATTTTTAAACCTAGCTCTTGCCTCATCTTCAGAATAACCTACGGTTGCCAAATTAGGCAATGTAAATACCACTGAAGGTATTACAGGGACTTCTAATTCTTTCTTATTCCCCTTTAAAATATTTTCAGCCACCACATAACCTTGCCTACCCGAGAGCGGAGTTAGCGGTAAATTCTTATCTGAAACATCGCCACAAGCATATACATTAGGGTTACTTTTACTTTGCAAAAAGTTATTGGTTTCAACACCTTTATCGCTAAAATCAACATTGCCTTTTTCAAGATCTAAAGCCGCTAATGCTGGTACACGACCGGCAGTATTATAAAATTCATTAGCTCCTATCGTCTTTTCTACACCTTTAATTTTATACGTCAGCCTACGTAATTTTCGCTTCTTTTTCAAAGAAATCGGTGTTGCTTCAAAAATGAATTTTATACCTAATGACTCAGAATATTTTCTAAGCTCTTTTACTAAATCTTCATCAAACGCATGTAAAGGTCTTTTACCGGTATCTATAACAGTTACTTCCGCTCCAGCTCTTGCCGCCATGTGAGCGAACTCCATTCCTATATACCCTGCACCCACAAATACAACTTTAGAAGGAAGCTTCTTGAGATTTAAAAAATCGTCACTATTCTTAAAATGCTTTGCCCCAGGTATTGTTAGTGTTCTTGGTATTTGCCCTGTTGCAATCACGATCTTTTTTGCAGTAATTTTTTTACCTTCTACTAACAGACTGTTTTTGTCTATAAATTTTGGAGATTGATGAAATAGTACTATCCCCTTTTCTTTTAAAATACGCTCGGTAGAAACGGGAATATTGGTTGTAAAATTTCGCTTATATTTCTGCAGTTGTTTCCAATTGATTTTAGCAGGTTTACTAATACCCTTTCCTTTTAAATTTTCACTTAATTCGTATGCTTCCATAGCACCCAATAAAATTTTCTTTGGATCGCATCCTCTATTGGCACAGGTACCACCAAACTCACGATTATCTGCTATTGCTACTTTTATACCGGCTTTTACACAAGCTTTCGCAACGGTTTGCCCCGCAATTCCGCTTCCAATTACAAAAACATCAAATTCCTTATCATCCATAAAACAGCACTTTTTACAATAAGTTACAATTTGCGACTTTTTACGGGCAATATGTAGCCCATTTGTGATAATAATGAGTGGTATCCATTTCTTAGGTATCCGTATATTTGCAAAAACTTAAACTGTTGAGTCATTCTTCAATACAACAACGGTATAGCCAGTCTCCCCAAATAGGGAAACTGCAAAACGCTATTTCCGATTCTGAAAATTCAGGCACTAAAAACGTTCAATTAAAAGGTCTTGTAGGGTCGTCGTTATCCTTTGTACTCTCAACCATCTTTCAATTAGAAGATCGCCCGTTTTTGGCAATCTTCAATGATAAAGAAGAGGCTGCGTATTATTTAAACGATTTGGAACGACTAATTGGTGAAGATAAAGTTCTTTTTTATCCAGGTAGTTATAGAAGACCTTATCAAATTGAAGAAACAGACAATGCCAATGTACTGTTACGTGCAGAAGTTTTGAACAGAATAAATTCAAGAAAAAAACCCGCGATAATAGTCACTTACCCAGATGCACTTTTTGAGAAAGTAGTTACCAGAAAAGAGTTGGATAAGAATACCCTGAAAATGAAATTGGGGGATACACTTTCATTAGACTTTTTGAACGAGATTTTATTCGAATATAAATTTAAGCGTGTCGATTTTATTACCGAACCAGGTGAGTTTTCTGTTCGTGGGGGTATTGTAGATGTATATTCTTTCTCTCATGACGAACCCTATAGAATTGAGTTTTTTGGTGATGAAATTGATAGTATTAGAACTTTTGATGTAGAAACACAGCTATCTAAAGAAAAGGTAAAGTCAATTACCATTGTGCCAAACATGGCAGATAAATTTCTAATTGACAAAAGACAGAGCTTTTTAACTTATGTATCCTCTAATACCTTAGTTTTCGCTAAGAATACCGACTTTTTATTTGATAGGTTAGATGATTTCTTTGAAAAGGCCAAAGAAGCTTTCACAAAATTATCAAAAGACATTAAACATGCCGAGCCTGAAGAATTGTTCATGGGTGGTAAAGAGTTTAACGAGCAATTATCTGGCTTTACACTTTTAACACAAGATGCCAAGCGCGATGCTCCCAACCTAATTGAATTCCATTCAAAACCTCAACCATCTTTCAATAAAAAGTTCGATTTATTAATCGATAATTTAAACGGTTATAAAGATAAAGGCTACACCAATTATATCTTTTGTGCCAGTGAGCAGCAAGCCAAACGTTTTCATGACATTTTTGAAGAGGTAAACAAACAGGTTCACTACCAAATCATAGTGTCTCCGTTATTTCAAGGTTTTATTGATGATGACCAAAAATTGGTTTGCTATACCGATCACCAAATTTTTGAGCGTTATCATAAATTCCATTTAAAGAACGGCTACGCAAAAAAGCAAGCAATTACTTTAAAAGAGCTGAACAAGCTTGAAATTGGTGATTACGTTACCCACATTGATCACGGCATAGGTAAATTTGGAGGCTTACAAAAGATAGACGTTGAAGGTAAAAAGCAAGAAGCCATAAAATTAATGTATGGCGAACGTGATATTCTGTATGTAAGCATACATTCATTACACAAAATTTCCAAGTTCAATGGTAAAGACGGTGCACCACCAAAAATTTACAAATTGGGCTCAGGTGCATGGAAGAAAATTAAGGACAAGACCAAGTCACGCGTCAAAAAAATTGCCTTTAACCTTATTAAAATTTACGCAAAACGTAGACTGGAAAAAGGGTTTCAATATAGCCCGGACAGTTACTTGCAGAATGAACTTGAGGCATCTTTTATTTATGAGGACACCCCAGATCAAAGTACCGCTACCGAAGATGTAAAAAGAGATATGGAAAGCGAGCGACCAATGGATCGTTTAATATGTGGCGATGTAGGTTTTGGAAAAACAGAGATTGCCATTCGTGCAGCATTTAAAGCTGTAGACAACGGTAAACAAGTAGCAGTTTTAGTACCTACAACCATATTGGCATTTCAGCACCATCGTACTTTTGCCGAGCGTTTAAAGGACATGCCGGTAACGGTAGATTATCTGAACAGATTTAGAACGGCAAAAGAGAAAAAAGACACCATACAAAGATTAAGTGAAGGTAAAGTCGATATTATTATTGGCACCCATCAATTGGTCAATAAAAACGTTAAGTTCAAAGACCTTGGGCTTTTAATTGTTGATGAGGAACAAAAATTTGGGGTTGCGGTAAAAGACAAATTAAAGTCCATTAAAGAAAATGTGGATGTATTGACCTTAACGGCAACACCTATACCAAGAACCCTTCAATTTAGTTTAATGGCGGCTCGTGACCTTTCTACAATTACTACTGCCCCACCAAATAGATACCCAATTGAAAGTCAGGTAGTACGTTTTAATGAAGAAGTTATTAGAGATGCGGTCAGTTATGAAATTGAACGTGGCGGTCAAGTTTTCTTTATTCACAATCGTATTGAAAATATTAAGGAAGTTGCCGGTATGATTCAAAGATTGGTGCCAGACGCTAAAGTAGGTATTGGTCACGGTCAAATGGAAGGTAAAAAACTAGAAGCTTTAATGCTTGGCTTTATGAATAGCGAGTTTGATGTTCTAGTTTCAACCACCATTATAGAAAGTGGACTTGATGTTACCAATGCGAATACTATCTTCATTAACAATGCGAATAATTTTGGGTTGAGTGATTTACACCAAATGCGTGGGCGTGTGGGTCGTGGAAATAAAAAGGCATTTTGTTACTTTATTACTCCGCCGTACGAAGTAATGACAAGCGATGCCCGTAAAAGAATTGAAGCATTAGAGCAGTTTACGGAATTGGGCAGCGGATTCAATATAGCCATGAAAGATTTAGAGATTCGTGGTGCGGGAGATTTATTGGGTGGAGAACAAAGTGGATTCATCAACGAAATTGGGTTTGAAACGTATCAAAAAATACTAGCCGAAGCCATAGATGAGTTAAAAGAAAACGAATTTAAGGACCTGTATGAGGAAGTAGAAGGCAAACATGAGAAGGTCTTTGTAAAGGAAACACAGATAGATTCTGACTTTGAGTTGCTCTTTCCTGATGACTACATCAATAATATTACCGAAAGACTAACGTTATATACAGAGTTGAACCAAGTAAAAGACGAAGCAGCGCTTCAAAAATTCGAGGCTCAATTGGTAGATCGTTTTGGCGAATTACCCGAAGAAGCTCAAGATCTATTGAATTCCGTTCGCATAAAATGGATAGCAAATAGTATAGGACTAGAGAAAATAGTAATGAAGCAAGGTAAAATGATCGGGTACTTTATAAGCGATCAACAATCGGCATTTTATCAAACTGCAACATTTACAAGAGTATTACAATACGTGCAGTCACATGCACAGCAATGTAAAATAAAAGAAAAAAAGACCCGTAACGGTTTAAGATTGTTATTAGTATTCGAAAATATACGATCGGTAGACAGGGCATATTTGGCATTGAAGCCATTTGAAATTAAAGAAAAAACAACTGCATAATATGGAGTTCGATATACCAGAAAAATTAGCGATTGTACATCTTATTGATTCAGTAATTGTAGCTGATGGCGAGGTTCATACAGGCGAAATAAATGCTTTAAGCAAATTGATGCCTATTATTGATTTTGATAGTAATTTTTTGATACAAGCGCGTACCATTGATATTGACCAAAGTGTACATATACTTAAGGGAATGTCCGAGGCTAAAAAAATTAGACTAGCAGAAATTCTAGAAGATGTAGCTATATCTGACGGATATATACATCAAAAAGAAAGTGATGTAATCCGTCATGTATTCTCAGAAATAGGAGTATCCAAAAAAGCGTAGTTTTTTCTTAATTGTGGCAGTCCTGCTACATTGTTCTTCATAAAGTTTACCAAGCTAAACAACTTCTGTATCTTAACGGTTGAATTTAAACATACTGTTTTGAGCGAAATAATAGTTTCTTCTAAAGAAATGACATCTGTTTTAGAGTCTTTGTTCATTAAACACTCTTTCTCAAAAGATCAAGCTGCACTACTGGCTAAAATTCATACCGAAAGCACTTTAGATGGTATTTACTCCCACGGAATAAATAGAGTACCCGTATTTATAGATTATGTCAATAAAGGCTTGATCAAAACAGACGTCATAGCAACCAAAACAGCTTCAATGGGGAGCATGGAAAGATGGAACGGTAATCTAGGATCAGGAGTATTGAACGCCCTAAAATGTACAGACCAAGCAATAGCCTTGGCAAAAACTCACGGAATGGGTTTAGTTGCCCTCAAAAACACCAATCATTGGATGCGTGGCGGAACATATGGTTGGCGAGCAGCGGAACAAGGTTGTATCTCAATACTATTTACCAACACCATACCCAATATGCCAGCTTGGGGAGGAAAAGAGAACAGATTAGGTAACAATCCGTTAGTCATCTCCATCCCTAGAAAAGAAGGTCACGTTGTTTTAGATATGGCACTCTCACAGTTCTCTTTTGGAAAAATGCAAAGCTTGGATTTAAAAAATGAAGAACTTCCATTTCATGGGGGCTGGGATAAAAACAATGCATTGACCAAGCACCCCAAAGACATTATAGAAACTGGTCGCGCTTTACCGGTTGGGTATTGGAAAGGATCTGCCCTCTCAATGGTATTGGATATGCTGGCTACTTTACTGTCCGCAGGGAATTCAACTTACAAAATTGGACTCAAAAAAAATGAAACAGCACTTTCACAAGTATTTATGTGTATTGACCCAAGAACGTTTTCTGATCAAGGACTACAAGAGAATCTGTTAAACGAAATTATTGAATCTACACATGATGGACCTCCAATCAGTAAAGGAGAAAGCACATTTTACCCAGGTGAGCGCACATTGACGACTAGAAAAAAATCTAGACTAGAAGGTATGAAAGTAAATAATAAAATCTGGGAAGAAATCCTCAGGTTATTAGATGAAATAAAATCATAAAGACTAACTACACCCAACAATTTTGTAAAATACATTGAACAGTTCTTGATTTTATTTATATAAATTAAGAAAGGACTTACAAAAAATCAAACAACGCTGTATATAGCGCACATTCTATAAAATTTCAAAATTGACGTATTCTATTTTAGTGAATAAGTAGAAGTTAAAATCCATGTTATATACTATTGTTTTTTATATCTTTCAGCTCCTAAAATTATAGCATGGAGTTTGAAGAATTTGTAAAAGCAGCCTTTGTAAAGATGATTTATGAAGTTATTGAAGCAGATGGTGAAGTTCACCCTGGGGAAATAGAAGTTTTAAACAAATTAAAAAGTGTAATTGGTTTTGACGATGCTTTTTTAGAACGCGCAAAGTTGTTGGCATATGACAATGCAATTGTTACGCTTTACAACTTACCTCATGAGCAAAAAAAAGCTTTAGCAGACATTCTTGATGAAGTTGCCATTTCTGATGGTGCTATTCATAAAAAAGAAATGGATCTTATTATAGAAACCTATATAAATATAGGACTAGGGGAAGAAACAGAGTAAGCAAAAGTATGATAGACTATACAAAAGAAGAGAAATTAGCTGTAGTGAAAATGGTAGACTATGTTATTCTAGCGGATAGCAAAGTAGACCCTGCAGAAATGCGTTATTTAACGCAACTAATGGACCGTTTTGCTTTTGATAGCTTCTTTATAGGTCAAGCAAGAAATTTAAATAAGGAAAAAGCTTTTAAAATTCTTAGTTTAATGTCTTTGCCAAAAAAAAGAGAACTAGCCAAGCTTTTAGACGAAGTTGCTATTTCTGACGGATTTGTACACGACAAAGAGCTTCTAAAAATAACGGAAGCCCTTGGCCATATGGAAATTAAAAAAGAATTTTCATAAGCTTTTCAAAAATAAAGCGCTCAATTGCATTCTGAATATTACTTTTATTGTCTTTATAGTATTCTTCATAACATCAATACTTTATAAAGGATACTATTCATATTGGTCCGATAATTGTTTTTAAAATTATATGAAAGTTCTCTTTAGTATTTGCCTCTTATTTATTTCATTAAGTTCTATAGCCCAAGGTTCCATTGCCGGAAACTTTTCTCCTCCTAAAGATTTTAAATGGTTGATTGCCTATGAGCTAACACCCAATGGTGAACGTTATAGCGTTGACAGTGCCGTTAGAGACGGTTCATTTGAACTGGAAATGCCTTTAACTGCGCAAGAAGGTATGTATAGATTGGTATATGCCGTACCTCAGGATGAGTTTTATATCGATGTCATTTACAATAAGAAAGAAGATGTAAAATTCAATTTCAATCTCCAAGATGGCTTGACCATTACCAATTCTGAAGAGAATAAATGGTACCACGAGTACTTCTCTAAAATAACTGCTGCGCAGGATAAGCTTATAGAATTCTACGAAACCCAAAATGAACCTAATAGGGAATACAATAGCATTATAAAAGAGCTAAACACGCTACAAACTTCTTTTGAAGAAAAACACGCTACTACCATTGCCCATAAATTTATAAAAGCGAACAGAAGCTATATACCTTCAGAATTTGAAGATTTAGAAACATTTCTAAAAAATAAAAAACAACATCATTTTGACCATTTAGCAATTACCGACCCTATTCTCCAAGGCTCTAATTTCTTAATAGATAAATTCTCTAGTTATGTTTTTTCTGCATTGCCTACAGATATTACCACAAAGGAACAATTAGCAATTGAGGTCAATAAAAATATAAAAACTACGGCAGAATTTATAAAAACTACTCCAATAGGTTTTCAAGAAAGGGCTATGCATCAATTATGGAAAATAGCTGATGTAAATAGCATGCCCGGTGTTCAAGATTATATTTTTAAAAACCATTTGAAGAAATTAGCAACAGCCAACAATAATCAAAAATTGGTTGATGAAATAGAAATGGCATCACGATTGAGAATTGGAACCATTTCTCCAGATATTACATGGCAGGCAAATGGCAAAAAGCATTCTCTTTTAACCATGGAGCCAGCAGAAAATTATCTTCTGGTTTTTTGGAGCAGTACATGCTCTCACTGTTTAAAAGAACTTCCTCAACTTCATAAAGAAGTACAAGATTACGAAAACCTAAAAGTAATAGCTGTAGGTCTAGAAGATGATGACGTAAATTGGAAAGAAGTTTCTAAAACTTTGCCAGGCTTTAACCACGCCATAGCATTAGGTAGATGGGAAAGTGATTATGCACGTACATTTGGCATACAAAGCACACCTACCTATTTTATACTAGATAGCGAAAAAAGATTTTTAGCTAAACCGGAATCTGATAAAGAAGTTGTAGAATTTCTAGAAAACTAAAGCGACTTTAAATCTTTTATCGTTTTAAACGCCATATCTACTTGCTCATCATTTACTAAAATAGTAAACTCATTGGTTGTAGAAATAACTTCATAAAGAACGATACCCTCCCAAGCTAACCTTTGAAAGATAAAGTAATAGATACCAGGCACTGAAACATTCTCAGCTGGTAACTTTACGGTGATAGATGAAAGCTCTTCGGCTTTTTGAGTACACTTTTCATCTTTAAACAGTCTTTCAACTGTTTTATCCATAATATTACTAATTACAATATTGATTTCGTTTACACCACGACTAGAGGTATAGAAAACATCTTGATTGTTATTGATCTCTTCAAGCAATTTAGCTTGGTGCACCAGTATTTTATCTGAAGCTAAAAAAGTATAGTCGGTTAAAGAAGACCGTACGGTTATCTCACCTATATTCTTTAACACTTTTAGAATTTTGTGCGTAGCTCTAAACTCTAGGTCGTCAGAAAGACGCTTCAACGCCATAACAATTGCGCCATTACGTATGTCTTTACCTAATTCATGTTCAATCTCTGGTTTTACTATTCTAGATAGTGATGTAAGATTGATGATGCCTTGTGCTAGAGCACTTTGTAAAAATGGCTTTTTCTTGATGTACTCTTCAACGACTGATGATATTGTTTTCATTTTACTGTATGGTTGTTGTGCAAATATAACAACTTGTTACAAATAAAACAAAATGTTTTTTAATAAATCTACCAATTTAGTAGAATACTTAGAAATGATAAAAGGCAGATTCTAAATGTTCTAACTCAAATTTGCTCTTGTTCTTTAGTATTGTAATGATATCAAACCGCACTTCTACATCAAGATTATTATCGGTTACATAGTGGTCAGCAGCCATAACCAAAAGCTTAATTTTTTTAGGTGTAACTGTTTCGGCAATGTTCTCTATGAAATCTGAACTTCTAGAACGCACCTCCACAATAGCTAAAGTATCCTCTTTTCTTGCGATAATATCTATTTCAGCTTTAAGATATCTATAGTTTTTATAGTTGATAGCATATCCTTTCTTTTTAAGATAATCTACTGCTATCTGTTCCCCTTCTTTTCCAAATTCATTGTGTTTACCCATGATATAGTTAATAGATTATGCAATTCATCGAAAATATAGGAATTACAACGCCTTTTTATCAATAAATTTCGTTATTTGAAATCTAATAACCGAAAATAGATAGTTTTAAATACTATACCTAATTTCCTAGCGTTTAGCATAGAAGCCCCAACTCTACGAACGTAATACAAATGCCTATTTAAGATATGGAATATTTCATTAATTGTAATACTTCTACTCTTGCTCCGTACACAGCTAATTTAGATCAGCTAAGAGCAGCTCATTTATACCGCCGACTAGGATTTAGTGCCTCTGTGGCTACTATTAACCAAGCAACGGGTCAATCTGCCGCTGCACTGGTAGATAGCTTGATAGATGAAGCTCTAAGTATGCCGGAAATAGCTACCCCTGCCTGGGCAAATTGGAACAATGACAATTACCCAGCAGATAGCGATGCAAGCAATCAACTAAAGAGAGAACAAAAAAATGAGTTTCAGTTGGCCTATGCAAACAGTCTTCTGAACAACAATCTAAGGGATAGATTAAGCTTTTTTTGGAGCAATCATTTTGTTACAGAATTAGAAGTTTATAACTGTAACGCCTACTTGTATGACTACATAGATTGTCTACAACGCCACTCTATCGGTAATTTTAAAACCTTTACTAGTGAAATTGGGTTGACCAATGCCATGTTGTATTACCTTGATGGTGTTTATAACAATGGTAATAATCCAAATGAAAACTACGCTAGAGAATTATATGAACTTTTTACCTTAGGGGAAGGCAACGCCTATACAGAAGAAGATATTATTGAAACTGCAAAAGCCTTAAGTGGTTACGTAGAACGTGGCGAAGTTGGTTGTTCTCCTGTAGCTTTTGATGCTACAAAACATGATGCGGGACCTAAAACCATACTAGGTCAAACAGGTAATTGGGGTTATGACGATGTCATCAATATACTTTTTGAACAAAGAGCTCCAGAGATAGCAGAATTCATTTGTCGAAAATTATATGAGTTTTTCGTTCATCCAGATTCTAGAGATGACGCCAATAACGCACAAATGATTATTGACGGCATGGCAGCCACATTTGTAACCAATGATTTTGAATTGGCACCTGTATTAAGACTTTTATTTAAGAGTCAACACTTTTTTGATGACGAAGCCATTGGGGTGATTATAAAAAGTCCGGTAGACTTTTATTTTAATACACTGAACGAATCTAACTTTAGCTATACTGACACGAATGTTGCCGAAATGGTCAACTACAGTGCATTATTAAGTCAAGAAATATTTGAACCATTTGACGTTGCCGGTTGGCAAAGAGACCGATCTTGGATCAACACAAACTTTATGATTGGCCGTTGGCTGACCATTGAAAGTATTCTAGAAGAATTCTATATGGCAGACAATGAGCAATTTCGCTCATTTGGTCTTGAAATATCCGGTAATGAAGGGTTAACCAATCCAAATCCGGATGTTGTTGCAAGACTAATTATAGATTTCATTTTAACGAAGGGACTTCTAAATGAAGAGGAATATGCCAAAGCATTTGCCATATTCCGAAGTGATGTAGAAGATGTTTACTACGAAGGTGGTAATCAAGAATCATGGACATTGGCTACTTGGCCACAAGGTCCGTTTCAAGTATATCTACTTTTTCAATATTTAGCAAGACAACCTGAGTTTCAATTAAAATAACACCTACTTCTATGTGCAATACACACCATACCCCATTTAAAGGCTTACAACACGAAGGCCATGATGAAGAACATAAAACATGGAGCAGACGCTCGTTTTTACAAGCCATGGGCATTGCTGGCTCTGGCTCAATGATGCTAGGATCAAATATGCTATCGGCATCTGCGCCATCGCCTTTATCTGCGGCAATTTCAGGAGCAGAAACAGATAATATTCTTATACTAATTCGCCTATCCGGCGGTAATGACGGTTTAAGCACGGTAATACCTATTGAACAATATGATAGTTATGCCAATGCCAGACCTAATATCTATGTCCCAGAAAGTAAGGTCTTAAAATTAACCGATGAATTTGGCGTACCATCTTACATGAGTGCATTGGCGCCAATGTGGGAAGAAGGTCAATTTAAAGCGGTACATGGTGTAGGTTATGAGGGTCAGAGTTTATCTCACTTTACAGGGTCAGATATTTTTGCAAATACAGATATAGAAACTACAGGTTTTAGTGGCTTAAACACCGGATGGATGGGAAGGCATTTTGAAAGCATCTACCCAGATTATTTAGTAAATCCCCCAGCAGCACCGGCGGCCATACAAATTGGGCAGTTTGGTAGTTTGGTTTTTCAGGGTGATGAAACAAACTATGCATTTGTAACCTCAAATGTAGATCAGTTAGAGGAAATTGCAGAATCTGGTGTAGTATATGGTTTAGAAGATAGTTTATTTAATGACTGTATGTATGGTGACCAACTTAAATTTTTAAGAGGCGTTGCTAATACAACATATGAATATTCCGGTATTATACATGATGCTTATACACGTGGTCAAAACCAAGTTGAATATCAAGATAATAGCTTTGCACGCCAATTGGCACTTATAGCAAGATTGATAAAAGGTAATCTAGGCACTAAAGTATATATGATATCAATGGGTGGTTTTGACACACATGGTAATCAACCACAGGCACATGCTGAACTTATGACAAAATTATCTGTAGCGGTAAACAATTTCTATGAAGATGTAGCTTTTACCCAGCAAGATGACAAAGTTTTGAGCATGACGTTTTCTGAATTTGGTAGACGTATTTTCGAGAATGGATCCAATGGTACAGACCATGGTAAAGCAACGCCAACGCTATTCTTTGGTTCTGGTCTAAATGGTAGCGCCTTTGTTGGTGATCACCCAACGCTAGACGACCCAGATGGTAGAGGTAATCTAGAATACACTATGGATTTTAGAGACCTGTACGCAACAGTTTTAGCAGAATGGTTATGTGTAGACGTACCTTTGGTAGAAGCTCATTTATTGAATTATAAACCATATGTACCGGTAGACTTAGGCTTTAGTTGTAGTGGTGAGGCTTTTCCTGATATTGTATATAGCGATGGCGAAGTTACTCCGCCAGTTTATCCAGATGAAGAAGCAGAGACTCCGTTCAATCCAGATTTATTGAATGCCGTTGTTCATAAACCATTTTACCCAACGGATAGTACACCACATATCTATTTAGAGATGCCATTTTCGGCACATGTAGATATTCAACTTTATAATATTCTTGGTCAGAAAGTAGGCACCGTTTTTAACGAAATGATGTTTGAAGGTTCTACCGAAATAAATATACGAGAGCGCATGCCCGAACAGCTATCAACAGGTAAGTACATTTATCGTATCAATGTACAAAACCAAAAAATGAGTAAATCAGTGATGGTAGCTTAATTTGTTTCCCAAATGTAAAAAGCCCTATTCAATATTTTGAATAGGGCTTTTTATTTATGTTAATTTAGAATTGTTCATTTTAGATTCAAACCGCAGCTCTTTTTTGACCCTATGGTTCTTATCTTTATAAAGTCTTACGACATCTTCTTTATTAGTACTAGCGTTTTCTATAGCCTTTTCTATCTCGTCTAGACCATTATCCAACATAATTTTTTTTGAATTACCAACACCCATATCTCATATGTTTTAGTTAATAAATAAGTTTTTTCTTACAATAGAACTGAAATTGATGCGTTTTATTATATTTTTTCAGCTGTAATTTAACTTTAAGCTTCATTTCTAAAAAAACCCATACAAATTCACTTTTCTACAAGACCACAATTGCGAAGTAATTAGTAATTCTCCCCGCAAATTCTGTATTTTTGCAGCCTAATTTATTTTGATGTCCGATATTAAAACACCTTCTAGATATACCATAACTGCAGCATTACCATACACAAATGGTCCAATACACATAGGTCATTTGGCCGGGGTATATGTTCCAGCAGATATTTATGCTCGTTACTTAAGATTAACAGGTAAAGACGTTGCTTTTGTTTGTGGTAGCGATGAACACGGTGTTGCCATATCAATGAAGGCTAAAAAAGAAGGGGTAACACCCAAAGATATAATTGATAAATACCATGCAATTATTAAGCAGTCTTTTGTCGATTTCGGTATTACGTTCGATAATTATTCGAGAACCTCTGCGCAGGTACACCATGACACTGCATCAGAATTCTTTGTAAATCTTTATGATAAAGGAGATTTTATTGAAGAAACTACGGCACAATTATATGATGAAGAAGCACAGCAATTTTTGGCAGATCGCTTTGTAATAGGCACATGTCCTAAATGTGGTAATGAGGAGGCATACGGAGATCAATGTGAAAATTGTGGATCTAGTTTAAATGCGACGGATTTAATTAATCCGAAATCAACAATCACCGGAACTGTACCAACAACCAAAGAAACAAAACATTGGTTTTTACCTCTAGACAGATATGAGGATTTTCTAAGAGAATGGATTTTAAAAGGACATAAAGATGATTGGAAACCCAATGTATACGGACAATGTAAGTCTTGGATCGATGGCGGCTTAGAGCCAAGAGCGGTAACCAGAGATTTAGATTGGGGAATACCCGTACCTGTAGAAGGTGGAGAAGGCAAAGTTTTATATGTTTGGTTTGATGCACCTATTGGATATATCTCCTCTACCAAAGAATGGGCAGCACGAGAAGGTAAAGATTGGGAGCCTTATTGGAAAGATGAAGACACCAAATTAGTCCACTTTATAGGAAAAGATAATATCGTTTTTCACTGTATTATTTTCCCGTCTATGCTGAAAGCGGAAGGAAGCTATATTTTACCGGAAAATGTACCGGCAAACGAATTCTTGAATTTAGAAGGTAACAAACTTTCTACCTCAAAAAATTGGGCAGTTTGGTTACATGAATATTTGGTAGATTTTCCTGAAATGCAAGATTCGTTACGTTACACGTTAACAGCAAACGCACCAGAAACAAAGGATAATGATTTCACTTGGAAAGATTTTCAAGCACGTAACAATAATGAACTAGTTGCCATTTTAGGTAATTTTATTAACCGAGTGGTTGTATTGACCAACAAGTATTACGAAGGTAAAGTACCAACTGCAGGAAGCCTAACCGAAGTTGATACGGAGACACTTGAACAATTATCAAAATATCCAGGAATCATTTCAAGTTCTATTGAGCGTTACCGCTTTAGAGAAGCAGGCCAAGAATTAATGAACCTTGCCCGTCTAGGTAATAAGTACTTAGCAGATGCAGAACCTTGGAAGGTAATCAAGGTAGATGAAGAGCGTGTAAAAACTATTATGAACGTTGCTTTACAAATAGCAGCAGGTTTAGCTGTTTTAAGTGAGCCATTTTTACCATTCACATCTAATAAACTAAAGAATATTTTAAATCTAACTTCTTCAGAGACTGAGCGTAGTCAAAGTCTAAATTGGGATAGTGTTTCTTCAAAGGAAGATTTACTTGATGCAGATCATCAGATAAATCAAGGAGAATTGCTCTTTAGAAAAATTGAGGATAGTGAAATTCAAGCGCAACTAGACAAACTAGAGGCAACAAAAAAAGCGAACGAATACGAAAACAAACAAGTAATGCCACAAAAAGATACCATTACATTCGATGATTTTTCTAAACTAGATATGCGTGTAGGTACTATTATCGAAGCTGAAAAAATGGCAAAAGCCAAAAAACTTTTAGTTTTAAAAGTAGATACAGGTTTAGATGTGAGAACTATTGTTTCTGGTATTGCAGAAAGCTTTAAACCAGAAGACATTGTAGGTAAGAAAGTAACCGTATTGGTCAACCTAGCACCAAGAGCATTACGTGGTGTTGATAGTGAAGGCATGATTCTAATGACCGAAAATGCCGATGGTAAACTGGTGTTTGTCAACCCAGATGAAGATGGCGTTGGAAATGGCGAAGGGATAAATTAACACACAATTTTTATACAATTTAAAAGCCTAGGTGATTATTTACCTAGGCTTTTAACTTTTAAATAGAACTCTATTACAGATGTAATTATACTTTTAAGTTATACCGAGATATCCTATCCTTAAAAAAAGAATATTAATTCTACACAAATACTTTACACAGCTTGATTTCAATACCTAATAATGGGTATTTTTAAAAGTTCTAAACGATTTTACATGCAATTACTGCCTTATATACTAAAACACACCCAACTACCAGAGAAGGGAATTCAAAATACTATTGAGCTTTTAAATGCCGATTGTACCATACCTTTCATTTCTAGGTATCGTAAAGAACGTACGGGCAATTTAGATGAAGTACAAGTAGGTGAAATAGTTCAATTTAAAGAACAGTATGAAGCTCTCGATAAGCGTAAAAAAGCAATTATAAAAGCTGTAGATGAGCAAGGTGTATTAACTGCTGAATTGAAACAGAAATTTGAAAAGGTTGAAGATCTCACTCAGTTAGAAGATCTTTATCTCCCATTCAAAAAGAGTAAAAAAACCAAAGCCGAAGTAGCTCGTAAAAATGGATTAGAGCCTTTAGCAAAAATCATTATGGCGCAACGTGATGACAATATTGAGTTTACAGCTTCCAAATACCTTAATGCGACCATAGAGAATGAAGATGATGCCTTAGAAGGAGCACGCCACATTATTTCTGAGTGGATCAATGAACGCACAGATATAAGAAGTTCCATAAGATCTCAATTAGCAAGATTTGCTATCATAACCACCAAAGTAATAGGTACTAAAAAAGATGATGAAAAGGCACAGAAATTCCGAGATTATTTTGATTGGAGCGAACCTTTAAATAAATGTCCGTCGCACAGACTTCTAGCCATTTTACGTGCAGAATCCGAAAAATTCATACGAGTAAAAATTGAATTGGATGACGAACGATTACTGGATAGAATTGAAAATAGAATCATAAAAACAAACAATGCCTGTGGACAGCAAATTGAACTAGCCCTCGCAGATGCCTATAAAAGATTGTTGTTTCCGTCCTTATCGAACGAATTGCTTAAAGGAGCAAAAGAAAAAGCGGATGATGAAGCTATTGCTGTTTTCTCTAATAATCTAAGACAATTATTACTAGGCGCACCTCTTGGGGAAAAACGTATTCTTGCTATCGACCCTGGTTTCAGAACTGGCTGCAAGGTGGTTTGCTTAGATGCACAGGGCAATTTGGTACATAATGAAACTATTTATCCACATGCGCCACAAAATGATGTTGCTGGAGCAATCAAGAAATTAAGTTCATTGGCAAATGCATATAAAATAGAAGCAATTGCTATTGGTAACGGTACGGCATCTAGAGAAACAGAACACGTAGTAAAGAAGGTGATTTTTAATAATCCTGTTGAAGTATTTGTGGTAAGTGAAGCCGGGGCATCTATTTACTCTGCCTCTAAAATTGCCCGAGATGAATTCCCAAATTATGATGTTACTGTTCGTGGTGCCGTTTCTATTGGCAGGCGTTTGGCTGATCCACTTGCCGAACTCGTAAAAATAGACCCAAAATCTATTGGTGTTGGGCAATATCAACATGATGTGGACCAAAGTAAATTAAAGACTTCGTTAGATACGGTTGTTGAAAGTTGTGTAAATTCTGTGGGCGTGAACATCAATACAGCTAGCGTTCCTTTATTGAGTTATGTATCTGGTATTGGTCCTAAATTAGCCGAGAATATTGTTACCCAACGAAAAGAAAAAGGAGCTTTTAATAGCAGAAAAGACATAAAGGATGTCCCTAGATTAGGCGGTAAGGCATTTGAGCAAGGTGCAGCGTTTTTACGTATTAAAGATGCTAAAAATCCGCTAGACGATTCTGCCGTACACCCAGAAAGTTATGGAATAATCAAGCAGATGGCGAAAGATAAAGGAACAGAAATTCTATCATTGATCGGAAATAAAACGTTGCTCAAAGAAATTGATCTTCAAAAATATTGCACCAATGATGTTGGACTGCCAACTTTAGAGGATATTCGTTCTGAGCTTGAAAAACCAGGATTAGACCGTCGTGAGAAAGCAAAAGTGTTCACCTTTGACCAAACCATTAAATCTATTACAGATTTACATAGCGGTCAGTTATTGCCAGGCATTGTAAATAACATTACCAACTTTGGTTGTTTTGTAGATATAGGTATAAAAGAAAGCGGACTAATTCATGTTTCCAACCTTTCTGATTCTTTTGTAAAAGATGTAAATGAACATGTGCATTTACATCAGCAAATTATTGTAAAGGTTTTAGATGTGGATGTTGCGAGAAAACGTATTCAATTAAAGTTGCATAAATAATTGAACTGATGCTGAAAATAGCAAATCATCCTATATATAAACATCCGTTACCAGAGGGGCATCGTTTCCCTATGGAAAAATATGAGCTATTACCGCAGCAATTAATTCATGAAGGCACCTGTACAGAAGAGAATTTCTTTGAACCAGGTATTCCAAATGACAAACATATTGTAGCTGTTCACGACCCTGAGTATTTCTATGATTTGTTGAATATGATGATTTCGCCCAAAATGGCTCGTAAAATAGGCTTTCCCCTCTCAGAAGATTTAGTAGAGCGAGAACGTATTATTGCCGACGGAACGATAAAAGGATGCGATTTTGCCTTAAAATATGGAATTGCCATGAACATTGCCGGTGGAACCCACCACGCCTATAGTAATCATGGTGAAGCATTTTGTATGTTGAACGACCAAGCAATTGGCGCTGAATATTTATTAAACAAAGGTTTTGCGAAAAAGATTCTCATTGTAGATTTAGATGTACATCAAGGAAACGGAACTGCAGAAATATTTGAAAAGAATGATGCAGTATTTACATTCTCCATGCATGGCGAAAGTAATTATCCGTTTAAAAAAGAAAAGTCGGACTTAGATATTCCTTTGCCAAAGGGCACTACTGATGACACCTATCTTTCTATATTAAAAGAAAATTTACCAAAACTAATAGATACCGTTAAGCCAGATTTCATCTTTTACCTCTGTGGTGTTGACATTTTAGATAGTGACAAATTAGGCACTCTTGCTCTAACATTAGAAGGTTGCAAAAAGCGGGATGAATTTGTTTTAACCACATGCCATAATCTAAATATACCCTTGCAATGTAGTATGGGCGGTGGCTACTCGCCAGATATCAAAATTATAGTTGAAGCTCATGCAAATACGTTTCGATTAGCACAAAACATTTATTTCTAAGCCCTTTCAAGATTTTTAGAGTTAAACATTGTTAGCTTTTAACTATATTATAAAAAAGCAGAACTTTAAATTTACGCCATGAAAAAACTAATAATCCTCTTAAGCATAACATTTTGTATTTCGTTAAACGCTCAAGACTCCGTTAAAGATTCTACCGAAACAAGGTGGAATATGTTTAAGTACGATGTGGGTAATATGTTTAAAGGAGTTGGATATTCATATGCACGCCCTTTTCATTGGAAAGGTGATCAATGGGCTCAATTCGGCGCTGTAGTAGCAGGAACCGGGTTAGTGTATTTGGCAGATGACGAAACATCTCGTTTTATTAGAAACAATAGAGAAGGTATTCCAAGAGTAGTGCGTGATTATGGTGAGTTTTACGGAAATCCTTCTAATAATTACATAGCTACATCAGGAGTGTATGCAGTAGGATTAATTACCAAAAATGAAAAATTAAGACGTACCGGAGTGCTATTGGTTTCATCAGCAACTTCAGCAGGACTTCTACAACAGGTACTAAAATCAGTAGTGGGTAGAGCAAGACCAGTAGCAAATTTGGGCAAAGATACTTTTGACCCGTTTAATTCAAGTAGAAATTTCCATTCTTTCCCATCTGGACATGCTTTACTAGCCTTTACAAATGCATATGCAATTGGCAAACAATTTAAAAATCCGTGGGTGAAAGCAGGTATTTACACCATAGGTGCAATTCCAGGTATTTCTCGTGTGTGGGATGGCCAACATTATCTAAGTGATATGGTTTTTGCCTTTGCTATAAGTATTGCCACCGTAGAATCTATAGATAGGTATTTAGACAAAAGATATGATGAAAAATACAACGACAAATCAAAAATGGTAAGTTGGAACCTTAATTTTGGACCAGGGCAATTGGGTGTTACCGTCAATTTTTAAAACGGAATACTATCCATTTCTAAGAGTCTAACATATACAAAGCAAACTTAATTTTCCAATACGGCATTTTCTCCTCAAAGAATTCAAAATAGTCTTTTAGACCTGTAGCATCTGTTAGTTCTGATTTTGCCTTCTCTATTTCTGCTATTTCCTTTGCGTCTACAAACTGATTTAAATCGAGATCTTCACCTTCAGCGTGCTTTTTCATTAAATGTCCGTATATCGTATTCTCGGACAAATTTCTTGACGTAGCTATTTCAGAAACGGTTAACCCTTGTCTGAACAATTCAAAAGTCTGATCGTGAGTTGCTTTTTTTGATTTCTTAGCTGGAGCATTTTTAGTTATTTCAGCAATAAACACATCTGCATACTTTTCTAATTTCGCCTGACCTACTCCAGAGACTTGCATAAACTCTTCCCTATTTTTTGGGAGTTTAGCCTCCATATCCTTTAAACTTGCATCGCCAAAAACAACATAGGCAGGTACATTCTGTTCCGTTGCAATTTGCTGTCTAAGTAAACGAAGCTTTTCGAATAAATTAGTTTTCTTGGTTCGTGATTTTGCAACAGCCTTTGTCTTTTCTGTTTCTTTTTGCAATACTGCTAACTGAACTTTTTTTCCTGAAAACAAAATCTCTTTCGCCTGATCAGTTAACCCAAGTCTTGCACCTTCCCTAAAGTTAATATCTAGTACCCCTTGGTTCAATAACTGAATAACATATTGCTGCAGGTCTAACCAAGAGACATCTTTTACAGCACCATATGTTTTAATATTCTGGTAGCCTTTTTCTAAAACTTGAGCATTTTGTGCACCTCTTAAAACATCGATAACCATACCCATTGGTTCGCGTTCTTTTAAACGAGCAACACCAGAGCATACTTTTTGCGCCAATAACGTTGCATCAAAATAAGCAGGTGGAGCATTACAGATATCACAATTGCCACAACCTTCAGTTACCTGCTCTCCAAAGTAATTTAGCAGTGCTATTCTACGACAACTTAATGCCTCTGCAAATTGTTGCATACGCTCTAACTTAGCATATTCAACATCTGCATTTTCACTTTGAGTTATAAACCTACGAAGCTGAGCAACATCGGCAAAGCTATAAAATAGTAACGCGTGAGCTGGGAGACCGTCACGACCGCCACGACCAATTTCTTGGTAATACCCTTCTATGTTCTTTGGCAGGTTATAATGAATGACCCAACGCACATTACTTTTATCGATACCCATACCAAAAGCGATTGTTGCAGCTATAATAGGTACCTTGTCGGTAATGAATTCTTCTTGAACAGTAGAGCGTTCTTCTGAAGACATACCCGCATGATATGCCTTTGCATTAAAACCGGCATTGCGCAATTTCTCCGCAATAGACTCCGTACTTTTTCGACTAAGGCAATAGATGATTCCGCTTTCGTTAGGTCTGTCATCCAAGAAATCGAGAATATGCTTAATTCTATCTTGAGCAGGTTTTACATCAAGATATAAATTAGGTCTATTAAAAGAAGCCAAGTGACGTTCGGCGTTACCAATTTGCAATTGCTCTGCAATATCATCTTGGGTAGTTTTATCGGCAGTAGCCGTAAGAGCCATTACTGGAATATTTGGAAACCTTCTTTTTAATCCGCCCAACTGAGTATATGCAGGTCTAAAATCATGGCCCCATGAGGAAATACAATGCGCCTCATCAACCGCAAATAGACTTATTTTTAGATTCCCAAGAATGTTATTAAAAAAGCCCAAACTTTCTGGAGCTACATAAAATAATTTTAATTCCCCTCTTTCCAGTTTCCCAAGAATTTCTTGTTGTGTTTCTACTGATTGAGAACTGTTGTAATATTCGGCAGCAATTCCGTTAGCCTTCAGCACATCAACTTGATCCTTCATTAAAGCAATTAGCGGAGAAATCACAATTGCAGTTCCTTCAAGAGCCAATGCCGTCAGCTGATAACAAAGGGACTTACCTCCACCAGTTGGCATAATCGCCAACACATCTTTTTTACTAAGTGCATCTTCAATTATTGATAATTGATTCGGCTTAAATGAGTCGTAACCAAAATGCTTTTTTAATAATGGAATTAAGTCTTTTTCTGTTGTAATCATGTTTTGCAAAAATAGTGTTTGAAAATGTCTTTAGCAGGTCTTTTCACAGGATTAGATATTTACGAAGCAAGAAGCAATCTGTAAAATTCGTTTGCCCAACTTACAGATTACTTCGTCGTACTTCCTCGTAAAGATTTCATCTACTTCCCCAACATCAACAATTCATTACATCTAACTTCTGTGATGTATCTTTTCTCACCTTCTTTTGTTTCATAAGAACGATGGGTAAGTTTACCTTCCACGGCAACTTGTTTTCCTTTGGTTAAATAATTCTCTACAATCTCAGCTGTTTTCCCCCAGGCTACAATATTATGCCACTGGGTATCATCTACTTTTTCACCTTTCGCGTTTTTGTAACTATCGGTTGTGGCAATAGAAAACTTTGCCAATTTAGTGCCACCTTCTAAGTTTACAATTTCTGGGTCTTGCCCTAAATTTCCAATCAACTGTACTTTGTTTTTTAATGCGTTCATCTTACTAATTTTTATGGTTTAACAGTTCATACTATCAAGCCCTTTCGACTCGACACTGCAAACCTAGAACAGCATTGAAAATTTAATCGGTATGTAAACACTTACTATCGTTTGTTATCGCTTACAGTCGTTTATAAACTTTTATAATGCTTATATACAGGTATTTAAAATTATTTAAAATGAAATAAAAAAGAATTAAATTATTGAATCATAATAGAATGTAGAATAAAACCAAAAATATTAAACGTAAAAAGTGGGATTAATCAATTCTACGATACGTCCACCAATTCATATCTCTGGTTAATTTGTATCCTAATTTCTGATAAAGAGGTATAGCCAGGTTTCCTTTATTGGTATGTAGAATAGGTGTTTTATTTACTTTTAAAATCTCTTTTGTAGTATGAGCGATAAGTTGTTTTGCTAATCCTTTTCTGGTATAATCTGGATGTGTTACAACCGCACTTACTTCTATAAAAAGATTCGTTTGCATTCGCTGACCAGTTATTGAAACTAATTTCCCGTCTTTAAAAATTCCGTAATAATTACCCATTTCAAAAGTCCTTCTACGATAATAACCAGGCATTACTAACCAAATTAAATTATACACTTCATCAATATGCTCATCGGTCAGTAAAACAATATCTTCTGTTATTGAAACTTCTGTAAGTTCTTTTAACACCATTTGGCAACCATCAATTTTCTTCTCTAGAGCAATTATAGTTTCATCTATTAGCGGAGTCTGATTCTCTGAAACGAAGAAGAAACTATCTGTCGTTTTTATATATTGACTAGAAGCTTTTTCTGTTTTAGATTCATCGAAAAAAGACCCAAAAGTGCATACCTCTTGATCATAAAATTGCACTCCTTCAAATTCGACCACAAACTTTTTATGTGTTTCACTTAATGAATACCAAACGGGGTTTTTAAGTTGCTCTTCTAAGTTTGCCATAGTATAAATATAATCTGTAAAATGTAAAGTTGAATATCATCTAAAATACATTTTCATCATATCACAAATAGAACTTTTAAAAATTTTAAACAATCTATTATTCCCATATCTAGTTAAATGGACTTTTTTTTCTATCTTAAAAACAGAAAATTAGGCTCTTACATATCCCGTTTCAATTATATTAATCTATAATCTGATTTCTCCATGACATAGTTATGGTCTAGTATTGAAAAAAGTCATCTTAATGACTGCTTGAAAATCAATTAATATACCGTTTGTAATTATGAATATTATCGATTATAAATATCTAGAAACTTTTATTTTTACGGCAATATTCGGTTTTTTCGCTATTTATCACCTATTACTTTTTCTGGTTCTGAGATTCAAAGTTATACTGTATTACTGCATTATATTAGTTGGTTTAACCGCGCATTTCACACTTTACATATTATTATTCGATGCAGATGATAACTTTTCTCAGCTGATTCAGAACACTTCGTTGATCACAGCTATGATAACTACTTTCGGGTTTTTAATCTTTACTAAAAATTACCTCAATATAACTGAGAACAACAAACCTCAATTACACAAAGCTTATAAAATACTAATGTACATTACCATTACATTACCTATAATACACGTTCTTTATTTAATTCTTATTGGGAACAATTCTTTCAGTAAAATATTAGAATTAATAGCCGCAATTACTTCTTTAACCACCATGGTCTTAAATATCATTTCTGGAATTAAATTATTTCATGCAGAAAAATTCAATAAATATTATCTCTATTCCTACACGCCTTATCTTTTAGCCTCTATTTTATATATAGGAACTTGGTTGTTAGGTTATTTTTTTAATATTAAAACAGACAATATATTATTGATAACATCAACTCTTATAACCTTACAGATACTTCTTTTCTCCATTTTGATCGGGTTTAAGTTTAAATCAATTGAAGATGATAACAAAAGAATACAGGTTGATGCCAACAATAGACTAGCATATGAAGTTGATCGCCAGACCAAACAATTACAGCTGGCAAAAAATGAACTTGAGTTTCAAAACAAGGAACTGGAAACAGTTAACGAACTAAAAAACAAAATCTTCTCGCTACTAACGCATGATGTCAGAGGACCTTTAAATAATGTTAGTGTATTAATTGGATTGATAGAAAACGAACTGGTTGACACCCCTTTAAAACAAATTACCGCAAAATTGAAAAGCGATGTAAACGATAGAGTATCTATGGTAAATACTTTGTTAGATTGGTCATATAAACAAATGGAAGGAGTTAAGGTCAATAAAGAGCAATGCGATTTAAATGATATATTCAATACGGTAATCAAAGAATTTGAGTGGGCAGTAAAAGATAAAAATATTACTGTAGAACAAGAGATTCTGTGCCAAAGTATATTCATTGATCCGAACATGTTAAAGGTTATTTTACGAAACCTATTATCAAATGCCATTAAATTCAGTGAAAATGGTAAAAGAATAATTCTATCATCTCAATGCACCCCAACTATAGTAGAAATTAGAGTAAAAGATTTTGGATTAGGTATGAATACCGACTGGCAAAACAGTACGGAAAATAATAGCGGTCCTACCGTTAGAAAAGGAACAATTGGTGAAAAAGGAACCGGATTCGGTTTAATGATAACAAAAGATTTTGTAGAAATGAACGGTGGAGAAATAATTTGTATGAGTGAAATAAATAAGGGTACCGAGTTCATCTTAAGCTTTAAAAACTTAACAAATGAACAAGCAATACCTCACATCTAATTTATCAATTCCTTATTTAAATTTAAACCTCACCGGTTAAAGACATTAAACGTTGAAATTCGGCAACGAACAAACCAACCTCATACCCATCCATCAAAGCATGGTGCACATGTATTGATACTGGCATAAATCTATTTTCACCTTCACCCGTCATTTTACCAAATGAAATCTTAGGGCAGCTATCTGCAAATTCAAAATGCCGCGCATGGGAAACCGAAGTAAAATCGAGCCACGGCATGCTGGAGCAATGTAATACATTGACACCGCATTCTGGCAATTCTAATCCTGTTGATTTTTTCACCTCTTCGATTACCTTATTGGCAGCGTCTCTAAATTCATTGAACGACTTCTTATATTCAACATAAGAAAAACCGAATGTTCCGTTATCTCTACCAATGGTTGGCGATGCATGCACATAATCATACTCGAACACCTTACCATCTTCAATTCGGTATTTAAATGGAGTTATGGCATTAGCCGCCTTTAATGTTCTATGTAAATAAACCAAGAAAAATGAGTTACCAGATTGTTTTGCATAATCATAAGCTTTAGAACAATTTACCTTTACGGTTACCCCATGAAAAGGCTCACTGAACTGTGAAAAAAATTTGAAATGACCTGCCCTATTCCAATCCGCTATATTTAATTCTTTTTTCATCTATTTATTGACCTTGATTTTAGCTTAAAATCAGTTTTATTCAGCAATAAATATACAACCTCAAATTTCAATTTAAAATTGTGATAACTTGTACTTTTCAAATAAAGGGTGTTATTTCACTTTTTACAAATTATAATAATACATTAAAAAAACTATGGAAGAAAACAAAGACCAATGCACTACAGATATTATTGTAGCTAATAACGGACCGCTAAAGATAAAAGGGAATCTAAAAATTCAATTAGCATCGGGCGAAATTGTTACAAAAGAAGGAACTACGGGTTTTTGCCGTTGTGGAGTTTCAGAAAACAAACCATTTTGCGATGGATCGCACAGAAAAATAGAATGGGTAGGATAACTAATAAAAATTCTAATACATAAATTATTAGGTGTATACTACATCTCAAAAGTATACACCATTTTTGAAATATTCCAAGAGAGATAAAAACGCTTTACCATATAGGATCATGAAAAAATATAAGAATATAATTACTTTACTTTTAATTATTAGTCCTTTATTAGGTATTGCTCAAATCTCGGTGAATCAAGACCGATTAGAAAAGCGTATTCTAGATCTTGCCCAGTTTGGCATTCAAGAAAATGGCGAAACCGAACGTGTTGCTTTTAGTGATGCCGATGTTGCTGCCCAGCAATGGGTTATTGCGCAATTAAAAGCTATGGGCATTCAAACCCATATCGATTTTGCTGGCAACGTAATTGGGATACGAAAAGGGACAAAACCAAATATGAAACCTATTTCATTTGGTTCACATATAGACCGTGTTCCGCATGGTGGTAATTATGATGGCTGTGTTGGCAGTATGGCTTCTTTGGAAGTTATTAAAGTGCTTGATGAAAATAAGGTCAAAACCAAACATCCTTTAGAAATTATCATATTTTCTAATGAAGAAGGTGGTGTTGTAGGTAGCAGAGCAATCGCCGGGCATTTGAATAAAAGTGCTTTTGGGGTTATAAATTCAACAGGGTACACCATTGGCGAAGGTATGATGAGATTAGGTGGAGACACCACTAGGCTTGCAGAAGTGGCTCGTAAAAAAGGAGACGTTGCTGCCTTTATAGAACTACACATTGAACAAGGTGGTACTCTTGAAAAAGAAAATTTAGAGATTGGTATCGTAAAAGGTATTGTGGGGTTAAAATGGTGGGATGTTGAATTCAACGGTTTTGCCAATCATGCAGGTACAACACCAATGAATGCCAGAAAAGATGCATTATTAGCAGCCTCAAAATTCATTATAGCAGTCAATGAGGTTGCCACAAGTTTTGATGGATCACAAGTTGCAACTGTTGGTAGAATAAAGTCAGAACCAGGAGCACCTAATGTAATTCCAGGTCATGTAGTTACGAGTCTTGAAATTAGAGATTTATCTTCTGAGGTAATAGAAAAATTATATACTGCTATTGAAAAAAGAGCTAAAGAAATTAGTAAGGAATCTGGCGTAGAAATCACTTTTAACAAATTGGATACCACAGCAGACCCAGCCATCATGGATTCAACCATACAATCTGAAATTGAAAAAAGTGTTCAATCTCTTGAATTGAGTTACAAATCAATGCCAAGTGGCGCGGGTCATGATGCCCAAGACATGGCACTTATTGCACCCACCGGAATGATATTCGTACCGAGTAAAAACGGAATAAGTCATTCTCCAAAAGAATTTACTTCTGCGGTTGACATGGCAAATGGTGCTAATGTACTATTGCAAACTATTTTGGCATTGGACGATAAGCTTAAATAACATTTTATGAGAGACAATCAATCCATACATATAGAACAACTTCTAAATGCATCAATTGAGCAGGTATGGAAAGCATTGACCAATGTAGATGATATGCGACAATGGTATTTCGATGTTATTCCTGATTTTAAGCCAGAGGTGTCTTTTAAAACTAGCTTTTTAATTACGAATGGTGGTCGAAACTTTACTCATAATTGGATTGTAACGACCGCTATTCCAAAATCTAGAATTAGTTACACTTGGACCTTCAATGAATACCCAGGAGAAAGCATCTCTACATTTGAGCTATATGAGAAGGAGCATCAAACACTACTTACGGTCACAAGCGAAATCACAAAAGATTTTCTAACACATATTCCAGAATTTAAAAGAGAAAGCGGCGAGGCAGGATGGTCGTATTTAATTAAGGAAAGCTTACCTCTCTTCCTTCAAAAATCAGACAAATTTTAACAGCAATCTTCTATCCTTAAATGAGTACCTTAGTTCAACTAACAAACTATCTTGAACATGAAAAAAGGACTACTCATTTGTGCATACTTTCTATGCACTACCATCGCAATTTCACAAACTACAGAAGACATTGTCAATGCCATTGAAAAAGAAGGCGTTGAAAACTCGCAATTAGAGCAATTAGCCTACGAATTAATGGACCTCAACGGACCACGTTTAGTTGGAACACCAGAAATGAAAACCGCACATGACTGGGCAATAAATACCTATAAAAAATGGGGTATTGCTGCCGAAAACCAACAATGGGGAACTTGGAAAGGTTGGCAGAGAGGCATCACGCACGTAGATATGGTATCGCCCCGTGTAGCTTCGCTTCACGCCACACAATTGGCATGGAACCCAGGTACAAGTTCTAAAGGTGTTACCGCATCTTTAATAACATTGCCAAGTTTCAAAGATTCCTTATCATTTGTAAAATGGCTTCCTAATGTGAAAGGAAAAATAGTTATGGTTAGCATGCTGCAACCTACAGGTAGACCAGATGAAAACTGGGAAGAATACGCAACAAAATCATCCTTCGAGAAAATGAAAACGGAGCGCGATTCTATCGAAAAAATATGGAGACAGAATATTAACAATACAGGCTACACGAGTAGAAATATCAATGCTGCATTTGAAAAAGCAGGCGCCGTAGGTATTGCACAGTCAAGATGGTCTGAAGGTTTTGGCGCTAACAAAATATTTAGTGCAGGTACTGATAAAATTCCTGCAGTGGATATTTCTTTAGAGGATTATGGAATGCTGTACAGAATGGTTGAACATGGTGCAGACACTAAAATTAAAATAGTAGCCGAATCTAAAGACCTAGGCGTGGTACCAACATTCAATACCATAGCAACCATACCTGGCACTGAATTTCCAGAGGAATATGTAATTCTTTCTGCTCATTTCGATTCTTGGGATGGTGGAACGGGAGCAACAGATAACGGTACAGGCACAATTACCATGTTAGAAGCTGCTCGAATTCTTAAAAAAGTATATCCGAATCCGAAAAGAACGATATTGATAGGACATTGGGGAAGTGAAGAACAAGGTTTAAACGGTTCTCGTTCATTTGTTGAAGACCACCCGGAAATTGTAGCCGGCGTACAAGCTGTTTTCAATCAAGATAATGGTACCGGTCGTGTTGTTCGTTTATCGGGACAAGGTTTTCTTCATGCCTATGATTATTTAGGGCGTTGGTTAGAAGCCGTACCAGAAACGTATAAAAATGAAATAGAAACTACCTTCCCGGGATCACCTGGGCGTGGTGGTTCTGACTATGCCTCTTTTGTTGCTGCTGGTGCACCTGCTTTTTCTTTAAGCTCTCTTAGTTGGGATTATTGGAATTACACATGGCACACCAATCTAGATACGTATGACAAGATAGTATTCGACGACGTACGTAACAATGCTATTCTAACGGCTATTCTTACGTATATGGCTTGTGAAGATCCAGAGAAAACATCACGTGAAAAAGCAGTGTTAGGTATTAACCCTAGATCTGGTGAAAAAGGAGAATGGCCAACACCAAGATCACCACAACGCAAAGGTGGGCAAGACGAATAATTAATCTATAATTGATTTTCAAGCTCCAGGCTATCCGCTGCTTGTAGTGCTTTCTTAATTGCAGTACTCCACAGTGCATAGCCTTGTTTGTTTAAATGTAATCCGTCAGAAAGGTATAATTCCGGTATCGGTCTATTATCGGTAGTTATCATTTGCGCGAATACATTGATGTATTGTGCATTTAATTCGGTAATAAAATACTTGGACAACATTAAATTAGTTTCCATAATTAACGGAATTAAAGCTTCACGCTCTACACTAGGTTTAAGACTGATCAATGCCAATTCTACATCAGGATATTTATCTTGAATCAATCCTACTAATTCCATACATCCAGAAAGTACCTCTTGCGGAGTTTTACCACTATTCAAATCGTTCTCTCCTGCATACAGTACTATTTTAGACGGATTAGCTTCTGTAAATATCTCATCAAAATAATGAATACACCAAGCGAATGTAGATCCACCAAAACCAAGATTCACCACATTAAAAGGACTAAGATCTCGCTTCATATTTACCCATAAACGTACCGATGAACTTCCGTAGAAAGCTATCAAGTTTTCTTGGGTAGGTAATTTTGCTACGCGTCTTTTAAGTCGTTTTATTTCATTGCACCAAATAGCAGGTGGCTCTTCTAAATTATCAGCACCCGAACTAGATACATTTAACTGTTCAGCTCTTTCAATAGCTTCTTTGACATAGCCCTGGTATTCTAATTGGTATTGCTCCATAAAAGCATATAAATCTTTATTGCTTTTAGAAGGTACTTTTTCACTTAGCAAAAAAGGTTCTTTAATGGCACAGTAGTATAAAGATTTACCAATTCTATGATCAAAATTTACCATGACTACAGGTATTATATAAGGCTCTGGATCCCTATGCAATGCCAATTTAAAAGCGCCCATTTTAAAAGGACCGGGAGATTCGTCTGTTCTATAAGAGGTACCTTCAGGACTTATAATTAAGTTGTATTTCTGTTTTAAATGTTTAGACGCTTCACTGTAAAAAATACTTCTTGCCTCTTCTTTTCTATTACTAGAAGTTTCATCAGATTCTTTGGTATACACATTTATATAGCCCAGGTTGTCGTAGTAATTCTGATGACCGTATTCTTGTCCCTGCCCTATTCTAACTGTTCTAATACCAGGTTCTTCGTATTTTTTATACAAAACCATAGCACTTAGAAAATGAGAATCTAGGGTAATCTGAAAATTATTATTTAATGTATAATGTGGGTCATTGATTAAGTGGTTATAAATAAAAATATTACCGGTATCATTAGGCAAATTATCCCATCCTTCAATAATATAGGGTACGTTTTTAAACACCTTCATGGTCAACTCAGCGCAAACCTTTCTATTTTGCTCAGCATCTTTACTATTCTTTTCTGCTACATTCTCATAAATCTGTTGTAAGCCGCTTATAAACTCATGCTCTTTTTGATCTTCGCCCAGCAGTTCTAAACTTAATGAGGCAATATGCCGTTCTAGTGCAGTACCATTTTTAACCAAACCTGTTAAGGCATCATAAGCAAACTGCTTGGTGGTATTACTTTTTAGTAAATGTGGTACTTGGTGTAAAGGCGATGATAATAATAGGCGAGATTTATTATTCTTTATCAATTGATAAACGGCCTGCAGATTGTGCTTGCCCAACAAGCCAACATAACGTACAAAAGCAGCATTTAGCTGATTGCCCATAAGCCACAATAATCGCTGATAAAATTGACCTTCAAAAGCATCATCAATTTGAAACAATTTCATTAAATCTCCTTCAGGAATAAAATAAGCAGAGGTCTTCGTGTTTGTAATAGCAGAGCAAATATCTTTCTCCTTCATTAGGCATGACCACCCAAATACAAACCCTGAGTTCTTAATAGATCGTTGTTTAATTTCAATTGTGTTCTCTATTCGCTTAATGGTAACTTCTCCGTGAATGAGAATAAACAACCCATTACTAGAACCGTCTTGTACATATAAAACCTCATCGGGTTCATATTCCCTACGTTCTGCCAACGCAGCTAAAGCCATTAAATTTTTCTCTTCAAAATAATCTAGAAATGGTGATCGTCGCATTAAAGAAACAATCTCTTTTTGTTCAGAAACGGGAGAAATAAAAAACTGTCGGTCTTCAACAAAAGGCTGAAACCTTACGGGACTCAATAATTCGGTTTGCTTCGTTAGGGCAGTATGCAATACACGGTACAATTTTGAACCAATATTTTTCAGTAAAATATTCTGATGCCCCTTTTTTAAATACGTGTCTAGCTCATGAAATGGAATTTCAAAAAAAGATGCTTTTGGTGAAGCAACCGTAGCTTTATATGTAAATCTTTTGGGCGTATTGAATCCGTTTAAACCAATAGTAGAAAAAGGTTCTGAGTTTTGGCAAACGAGAATATCACTTTCAGGATTATCAAGTGAAATGTAATAGTTGACACTACCTTCTATAAGCCATCTAAACGTTCTTACTTTTTTATGAATATAACTGATGGCATATCCTTTAGCGTATGTTTTTAACGCTCCGTTCGGGAAATATTCTTTTAATTTTTCAGTAGTTATTTCTTGCTTTAAAACTCTATTTTGGTGTATCATACTCCTCCTAACTTAACCAGATAAAAGCGAAAAAAAAAGGACTGCCAACATTAAAACCAATTTGTCATTTTAGCAAATTGATATTGGTTAAAACCATAAAATTCACCCCCTTAAACTTAGAATAACCAAATTCAATTTATAGACTATCATTTTACACAGCCTTTTATTATCTTCCCTATTCAACAACTAATACAGACCACACCATGAAAATCATCAGACTTTTGCTCGTGCTCGTCATTATGGCACCGTTAGCATTACAATCTCAACGAAGAAAAAGTAAAATCACCCAACCAACCGTTAAACTAGAAGACTCTCTATTTACAGGATTAAAATGGAGAAATATTGGTCCGTTTAGGGGTGGAAGAAGTGTAGCATCAACCGGTGTCTTAGGTCAGCCCATGATTTATTACATGGGCACCGTTGGTGGCGGAATATGGAAAACTACGGATGACGGAATTACATGGAAGAATATTTCTGACGAATTCTTAAAAACCGCTACTGTAGGTGCCATTTCCGTATCTGAAAGCAACCCTAACATTGTAATAGCAGGTATGGGCGAACATGCAGCCCGTGGTGTAATGACTTCTATGGGCGACGGCGTATACAAATCTACCGATGCAGGTAAAACCTGGAAGCAAATGGGGCTTGATGAAACTAGACATATATCTGATATTATTATAGACCCTACCAACCCCGATATCATTTTTGTATCCGCACAAGGTGCCCAATACGGACCTTCTTCTCAACGAGGTATTTATAAGTCTACCGATGGTGGCGAAACTTGGAAAAATGTACTTTTTATAGATAACATTACTGGGGCATCTTCTTTATCTATGGATATGAACAACCCAACCATTTTATATGCAGCTATGTGGCAGCACAGACGCTTTCCTTGGACGATGGAATCTGGCGGAAAAAACTCGGGCATCTACAAATCTACAGATAGCGGTGAAACTTGGGAACAGTTAAAAGAAGGGTTACCTAAAGAAATGGGTAAAGCAGGTATTTCCGTTTCTAGAGCCAACCCAGAACGTGTATTTGCTGTAATAGAAGCAGAGGGAGAAAAAGGTGGCGTATATCGGTCTGACGATGCCGGTAAAAAATGGACCTTAATCAATAAAGACCGTATCAATATAACACGCTCTTGGTATTACATGGAGATTTTTGCCGACACCCAAAATGAAGATATCGTTTACGTATTAAATGCACCTGTAACAAAATCAATAGATGGTGGAAAATCTTTTTCACCCCTACCAACACCACACGGTGATAATCATGATTTATGGATAGACCCTTTGAACAATCAACGTATGATCAACTCTAATGATGGAGGGTCAAATGTTTCTAATAACGGTGGAAAAAGTTGGAGCTCACAAGAGAACCAAAATACAGCACAATTCTACAGGGTAATTACAGATAATTTAGTACCCTATAACGTATACGGTGGTCAACAGGATAACTCTACCGTAGCGATTGCCTCTAGAACAAATGATCGTGGTATCGACTGGAAAGATTGGTATGCCGTTGCTGGTGGCGAAAGCGCATTTTTAGCCTTTGACCCAGATAATCCTGAATTGATATATGGTGGAACGTACCAAGGTAATATTGATAAGTGGGATGCAAATACCAAAGAATCTAAACCTATTAAAGAATACCCTGAATTAGGCTTAAGTATATCACCAGAAAATGCAAAGTACCGTTACAATTGGAATGCACCGATAATTACCTCTCCACACGACAGAAAAACCATTTATCATGGTGGTAATGTTGTTTTCAAATCTACGGATGAAGGTCAAAGTTGGAAAGTTATTAGCCCGGATTTAACTAGAGACGAAAAAGACAAACACGGTCTTGGCGGTGGTCCATTTACCAATGAAGCTGCTGGTGGTGAAATATATAACACCCTAACTTACTTGACAGAATCTCCACATGAAGAAGGTGTAATTTGGTCTGGTAGTGATGATGGTTTGGTACATGTAACCAAAGACGGTGGCGCAAACTGGGCAAATGTTACTCCCGCAGGTGCAAAAGAAGGTATCATAAACAGTATTGAAGTGTCTCCTCATGATCCCGCAACAGCTTACATTGTTTTGATGCGATACAAGTCGATGGATTTTGCCAACTACATCTACAAAACAACGGACTACGGAACTACATGGACAAAAATCACCAATGGCATCACAGGCGACAATACATTTACACGTGTGGTTCGTGCAGATAAAAAGGTAAAAGAATTGATATACGCAGGTACAGAAACTGGCTTATTTGTTTCGTTAGATGACGGTATGCACTGGCAGCCATTACAATTAAATTTACCCTTAACTCCTATTAATGATTTAGTTATTCAAGACAATGATTTGGTTGCTGCAACGGCTGGTCGCGCATTTTGGATATTAGATGACTTAGCGGCTTTACAAAATGCTACTACTCCGAAACAAGACATAAACATTTTTAAACCAAAGGACACCTATTTGTTTATTGGCGGTTCTAGTGAAAAACCACTTCCTGGTTTGGGCAGCAATCCAAAAAGCGGAGTAACTTTCGATTATTATTTAAGCGAAGCACAAGACAGTACCCAATTAAAATTAGAAGTACTGAAAGATGGTAAGGTAATTAGAACCATAACCAACCAAAAAGACAAAAAATTTAAATCTTGGCCAGGCGGTCCGGCAAAGCCAGCTATTTTAGCTTCAAAAAAAGGATATAACCGTTTTACTTGGGATTTTAAAAGAGAGCCTTTACCTGCAGTGGAAAAGGTTTTTGTTCTTGGCGGATTAAACGGGTCTACTGTTGGTCCTGGTGATTATAAGTTAAAATTGACCTTAGGAGAGCAAACAGCAGAAACAACCGTAACCATTTTACCTCACCCAAAAGTAAAAGCAAGCATGGCAGACTATGCAGAACAACAAAAAATGATGAAAACCATTGAAGCTACCGTAGTAGAAATGCACAATGCGGTAAACGATATGCAGTCGGCAAAATCGCAATTAAAACAATATGATAAATTACTTACAGATAATGAAAAAGCAGAAGCGTTATTAACACAAGGCGATTCTTTAACAAAACGCATAACCACTTGGCAAGAAAACCTGATTCAGCCTAACCAGAAAACCTTTCAAGACGTGATTAATTTTGAAAATAAACTGAATTCACAATTATTGAATTTAAGAGGTTATATTGATGCTGTAGAACCAAAGGTTACTGCTGGTGCAAAGGAGCGATTAAAAGATTTATTAGCAATGTGGAATACCTTTAAAACAGAGCATAATGCAATTATCAATACTGAAATGAAAGCGTATAACACGATGTTTCAGAGCTTAGAAATACCAGCAATCATTTTACCACAGGCACAAAACTAAAATTGAATTGGAAAAATTAATACTAGATCAAACTTTTAAAGGTCAAAACTATACAGCCACCAGACTACCCAGAGCGGAGTATGAGAATTGCACCTTTGAAAGTTGTGATTTTTCTAAGGGATATGTAGACAACCAAACCTTTTTAGAGTGCGAGTTTATAGATTGTAATTTGAGCAATGCAAATGTTGTAAATACCACGTTCAAAGATGTGAAATTTTCCCATTGCAAACTTATGGGGTTAGCTTTTAATACCTGCAATACTTTTTTAATGGACTTTTCCTTTTTTGACTGCAATTTAAGTTTCTCCATTTTTACCGATTTAAAACTGGTGAGTCAGGTTTTTGTCTCTTGTAAAATGGAAGAAGTAGATTTTGGAGATTGCGATTTAAGCAAATCAAAATTTGATGAATGCAATCTAGAACGTGCTATTTTCTCAAGAACCAATCTTGAAAAAGCGGATTTTAGTTCGGCAATAAATTTCAATATTGACCCTGATAATAATTCTATGTCAGGAGCCATATTCTCTAAAGATAATTTAGCTGGGTTGTTACAAAAACACAAATTGAAGATACTAAATTAATTAAACCCCTAATTTAAGACCACCTAAATTTTCAATATGAAATTGAATCGAAAAATTTTTATCGCATATCTATTTATAGTGTTTTCAGCTTGTCACGAAGAGGAACCGAATTATTTTAATTTAGCTGAAAAATCATTTTCTAAATCTAATTATGTATTAGCAAAAAATCAATTGAACATGTTGAAATCTAATCATAAAGATTATGAAAAGGCTAGAACACTTATTAAAAAAATAGATAGTATAGAAAAGAATCTTTTACTTGAAAGAATTAAATCTGATTCGATTTTTACTAATAAAAAACAACTGTTATGGACTAAGCATGCTGGAAATTACATAGTCAACGTTAGCGATACAAATTCGATAGAATTCGCTGAAATCTATGTTCTTTCAGATGATGGAAATGCAAAATGGATGTGGATATACAATCCATATAGTAAGAAACCGACTGTTGACCAAACAAAGAATGGAGTATGGTCAATAATTGATGACGAACTAATTATCTCAATAGAAAATTCCAAAGAGACTTATGAAAATTTCAATGGAGTGAGGAGAGAAAAATCCCTGACTAAAAGATTTTTAACTGAAATTAATGAAGAATTTTAAAAATGACCCAAGCAATTAAAGCAAAAATCATTGAAGTCTGTGATGCTAAGATTACTGCAAAGGGAGAAAACGTTGGACTATCTTTCTATGCATTTTTTAAGAACAAAAACGACAATCCTGAGCTTTTGATGGAAGTGGCTCAATGGTGGATTTTAGAACACAAATTAGACCATTTTGAAAAAGCGGTGAAGATCAAAAAGATGGTAGAATCGTTAAACTAAAGAAATAATGAAAAACACATTTCTTATGCTATTCGTAATAGGATTATTGTTCGGTTGCGGCAATAAGAAGTTAAGTCGTAAAGAAACTGTTACTACATATTATAAAGCTTTTGATTCTGGCGATTTCGAAAAGCTAAAAACAGTAATTCATGACAGCATTACCATAGTTTCCGGTGATTTTGTTATGCCATTTGATAAGAATAGTTTTAATGAATTCTATAAATGGGATTCCATTTTTAATCCGTCATATGAAATACTTGAATTGGTTGAAGATAACGATCACCTTATTGCGACCATCAGTCAAAAGAACATCCGCAATGCCTTTTTAAAGAACAATCCGCTAAAGCTGAAGGTTAAGGTCTCTTTTACTGCAGGTAAAATCACAAAACTTGAAGAGCTCGATTACATTGGTGTAAATTGGAAAAATTGGAATCAACAGAAAGATTCTTTAGTAAATTATATCAAAACAAATCATCCTGAACTAGATGGCTTTGTTAATGATATGACCATGACTGGAGCAACGAATTATTTGAAAGCGATTGAATTATATGAGGGTCGGGATTAGTTAAAGTTTAAGTATGATACTATTACAAGCCTAATAAATGGATATTTAGATAATAACCTCACTAACGACTAGCAAAAATTTCAACGTATATAATTAGACTATTAATAAACATTGACAATTAAAATAATTAATTATCTTTCGCAGATATTTACAATTTAAGAATCACAAACAACATTAATTAACTAATTGTTAGTCAAAACATTAACCATGAAAAAAATCACTTTATTATTAGCCTTGTTTACAATTGGCTTTACGTACGCACAATCACCATTAGAAGAAGGAGCTTTACAAGCAAATGCAGGAGTTGGTTTCTCAGGATGGGGGGTTCCTATCTATGCAGGATTAGAATATGGTGTTGCACCGAACATATCTGTAGGTGGAGAATTATCTTATCAAACTTATAATCATGGCAGTGGTTTAGGTAGTGATTTTAAAAGTAGCATCTTCGGTGTTACTGGTAATGGTAATTATCACTTTAATGAAGTATTTGAAATTCCAAGTCAGTGGGATTTATATGCAGGAGCTAATTTAACATACTATAGCTGGTCTACTAAAATTAACGGTAGTACTGTTGATTATAGTGGTGCAGATAGTTTCGGTATAGGTTTACAAGTTGGTGGTCGCTATTTCTTCGATGACAACTTTGCAATCAACCTTCAAATTGGTGGCGGAAATGTTGTAAGTGGAGGTAGAATCGGAATTACTTATAAATTATAAGAACACTTTTTACAAAATATCAAGGGTGGTTTACAACGATGTAAACCACCCTTTTTTGTTTTTTAAATTTTCTAGCTAACCTTCTTTTAGAAAAATAATTCTAAATTGAAACCAATGAACAAAGTACACCACACCGCCATCATCTGCTCTAATTACGAGATTTCTAAAAAATTTTATACAGAGGCTTTAGGCTTAGAAGTTATTCGTGAAGTTTATCGCGAAGAGCGACAATCTTACAAATTAGATTTGGCGTTACAAGGGGAGTATGTTATTGAATTGTTCTCTTTCCCTAATCCGCCAAAAAGACCATCTAGACCAGAGTCATGTGGTTTGCGTCATATAGCTTTTGAAGTAGATGATTTAGAAAAGATAATTGCACATTGTAAAAAACACGATGTAATAGCAGAACCTATTCGTGTAGATGAGTTTACCAATAAACGATTCACCTTTATTGCCGACCCAGACGACTTACCTATAGAGTTTTATGAAAAGTAAGTGAAGCCATTTGTAAACGTTTAATTTGTATCTTGTTGAAAATACTAGAACATGAAATTTTTACTGCTTTTTTTACTATCCTCAATGTGTTTACTTCAGGCACAAAACACAGTTTCTTTTGAAGAAGGCATGACGAGTCCTGCTGCGACTATTAGCAGCATAGATTGGCTTGCGGGACATTGGAAAGGAGAAGCCTTTGGAGGAATTGCCGAAGAAATATGGAGTCCGCCTGCAGATGGTTCAATGATGTTCTCATTTAGACTGTTAGATCAGGGAATAGTCAGTTTTTATGAATTTGGACATCTAATAGAAATAGACGGCACTTTACTTCTTCAACTCAAACATTTTGATCCAAATTTAAGTGGCTGGGAAGAAAAAGATGAAAACATAGATTTCAGGTTAGTAAAAATAGAAGAGAATAAATTTTACTTCGACGACCTTACTATAGAACGCATATCTGACAAAGAAATAAACATGTATGTTGAGGTAGGTGAAGAAGATGGAACATCTAACGAAGTCACCTTTAATTACCACAGACAATAGATGAAAAAGGAATGTTTAGAATGCGGCAAAGAGGTTTTGGGCAGAGCCGACAAAAAGTTCTGCAATGATTACTGTCGCAATACCTTTAACAATAAAGTAAACCCAGACAGCAAAAACCTTATTAGAAACATCAATAATAAGCTACGCAAAAACTACCGCATTCTTGATAGTTATAAATTAAAAGACGGCAAAACGAAAACCACACGTATGCGGCTAATAGATAAAGGTTTCGATTTCGACTTTATCACCAACCTATACACCACAAAAAAAGGCACTACCTACTATTTTCTATATGATTTAGGCTACCTACCATTAGACAATGATTTCTATATGATCGTGAAGAGAGAATAGCTCGTTGTTGGTTGTTGGTTGAGAATAGTTTATCAAAAAGTCTCCTTTTCAGGAGACTTTTTGATAAACTTACTTCTTACTTCTTACTTTGTACTTTTCAATTTCTATTTCCAATTATGCCCACTTAATTTAAGTGCGGCCACGACTATATCCTTTCTACTAATTTGACCAACTAAAATATCATTTTTCATTACGGGTAATCTTCTTCTATTGTGTTGGGCAAAAATACCTGCTGCATCAAAAATTGAAATATCATGAGGAATGGTTTCAACTGACTTGGTCATAAAATTTTCTACACTCTTATCTAAAATAGGTTGATTGAAGTACCTACTTTCAGAAATCTGCTTCATACAATCTGCCTCAGAAATGATACCTACAAGAAATCCATTTTTATCCAAAACGGGACCACCAGAGATATGATGTTTTGCAAATTTTTCCATTACGGTTAAAATTGAATCATCTGGCGAAAAAGTGATTAACTTAGTGGTCATGTAATCAGCGACCAATATTGGGGCTTCAAATTCCTTTTTAAATACTTTTCTAACGCCTTGAAAGCTTTTGATTCCCATGATAGTTTATTTAGAGGTTGATTACTAAAGATAACAAATAAAACGAATTTTACTAATATTTTTCGATGAATACCTACATATACTCAGTATTTTAGGACTTTTTAAAAGAATATCATAATCATGAGAAAAACGCCAACCGTATTAACTTTACTTTTAGTCATTCTTGCCACATATTGGAGTTTTAGGGTACTACTACCACAATATAATGAGGGTAAAACAGTGGTAGACACTGAATTTTCTACAGATAGAGCCTTGCAACATGTAAAAGAAATATCAAAAGAACCGCATGGTGTCGGGTTTCCTGCACATAAGACTGTCCGTAATTATATTACTGCAGAACTCCAAAAGTTAGGTTTGGAAACTTCTTTACAAGAAGGGTATACCGCTGGTGATTGGGGTAATTTGAGCAAAGCAGAAAATGTATTGGCGAGAATTAAGGGAAGTGAATCTAATAAAGCCTTATTACTACTAAGTCATTATGATAGTAATCCGCATTCTTCATTAGGCGCTAGTGATGCCGGTAGTGGTGTTGCTACAATTCTAGAGGGCGTAAGGGCTTTTTTAAAAACTAATACCACACCTAAAAACGATATCATCATTCTCATATCCGATGCTGAAGAATTAGGTCTTAACGGTGCCGATCTATTTGTAGATAAACATGAATGGCTGAAAGATGTTGGCTTGGTTTTAAATTTTGAAGCTCGTGGTAGTGGCGGACCAAGTTATATGTTAATGGAGACCAATAGAGGAAATAGTAAATTAATTACTGAATTTATAGCTGCAAATCCTGAGTTTCCAGTAGCAAATTCACTTGCCTATAGTATTTATAAGATGTTACCCAATGATACGGATCTAACCGTATTTAGAGAAGATGGCGATGTAGAGGGGTTCAACTTTGCGTTTATTGATGACCACTTCGATTACCACACTCAAATAGATAATTATGAAAGATTAGATAGAAACACGCTGGCTCACCAAGGTAGCTATCTAATGCCATTATTAACCTATTTCAGTAATGCTGACATCAGCAACTTAAAAAGCCTTGATGATAACGTATATTTCAATGTACCTTTCTTTAAAATGGTTTCCTATCCGTTTAGTTGGATCATACCCATGCTTGTCATTGCCATTCTCTTTTACATACTATTATTAGTATCTGGATTTCGCAAAAAAGTCCTAAATGGAAAAGATATTTTAAAAGGGTTTATTCCCGTGCTCTTTACCTTAATAGTTAACGGAGTTGTAGGGTACTTCAGTTGGCAGTTTTTAAAATGGCTATACCCAAGCTATAAAGATATTTTACATGGCTTCACTTATAACGGCCATGCTTATATCTTTGCGTTTACCCTATTTTCATTAGGCACTTGTTTTTATGCATACTATAAATTCAAGGTAATTAAAACCGCAAATTTATTGGTAGCCCCGTTCATGATTTGGATTATCATTTGCGGACTAGTAGCGGTGTATTTACAAGGAGCCGCATTTTTCATTATACCTTTATATAGCTTTTTGGTTGCCTTTTACGTGCATATAAATCAAAAGAATCCGAATCCGTTTTTACTGGTATTTCTTGGCATTCCGGCATTGTTCATATTCGCACCTTTCGTAAAAATGTTTCCGGTTGGCTTAGGTCTTAAAATGTTGGCAGCTACTACCCTATTGACGACATTAATCTTCTTTTTATTACTTCCCTTAGTTACCAAATACAGAAAAAAAGGTGCATTGGCATTTCTAAGTTTCTTGTTGTTTGCAGGCTTTATGGCATCTGCGCATATGAACTCTGGATTTACCAACGATAGACCGAAACCAACTAGCCTATTATATGTTTTAGATACCGATGAAAATAAAGCGAAGTGGGCAACTTATGAGCACCGACCATCTGACTGGACTTCGCAATACATCACTAAAAAAGTTGCAGATACCCTTCTTTCAAAAAAGACCATAAGTAGCAAATACGGCTCTAATTTTACGTTTACAAATGAAGCTCCGTTAAAGAATGTACCAAAACTAACTATTGAGGTGCAACAGGATACCATAGTAAATAATATGCGCACAGTTCGTTTATGTATTACTCCAAACAGACCTATAAACCGTTTGGAAGTTTTCACCAACGATGTTGATATAGTAAAGGCAGATGTAAATGGAATAGAATTGTCTGAGCATTTTCTTAAAAATAGATATGGAGGTAGACTGATTACACATTACATCAGTGATAAAAATTACACCGACATTGTGCTAGAATTACCAGTAGAACAAGAATTGGAACTTACCATATATGAAGCTTCTAATGATTTACTTACCAATGGATTATTCACAATACCAAAGCGAAAAGAAAATGAAATACCAATACCATTTGTATTGAACGACGCCATATTAACCATACAAAAAGTGAAATTTGAATAAGAAAATAGGCGTAATTGGGTGTGGATGGATGGGTTTACCACTAGCTGAAAGTTTAATAGCAAGTGGTTATAAAGTCAATGGAACTTCTACATCTAATGAGAAAATATCGATCTTAAAAGAGAAAGGCATTACACCGTTTAAAATAGCTTTATCCGAGAATGAAATCAATGGCGATATTGATTCATTTCTTGATTCGGTATCAGTGCTAGTTATAAATATTCCGCCCAAGTTAAGAGGAAAAGGTCCTAAAGAAAGTTACATTGCAAAGATTACATTATTGCACCAGGCTATTAAAAAATCGGCAGTAAAGAATATCATATTCGCTAGTAGCACGGCAGTTTATGGTGATACAGAAGGTACAGTTACCGAGAAAACCCCACCTAACCACACTACGGAATCTGGCAAACAACTGGTACAATGCGAAGACCTTTTAAAAAACGATAATGATTTAAATACCACCATTATCCGTTTTGGAGGATTAATTGGTCCGAACAGACATCCTGTAACTATGTTATCAGGTAGAGAAAACCTTAAAGGTGGTAACGCTCCCGTAAACCTAATTCATTTGAATGATTGTATTGGAATAATAAAAAGAATTATTGAATGCGACCATTACAATGATGTGATGAATGCCGTTTATCCTGAGCATCCAACGAAAAAAGAATATTATACCAAACAAGCTGCAAAAAGAGGTATACCAGCACCACAATACGATGCTACCGGCAAAAATCAAAAAATAGTATCATTTTGTAGTATTTTTCTTATTAATAACTATAACTTTCTTACACCTATAAACTAAACCTACACAACACTTAGCTTCCCTTTCACAACAAATACCCAAAAACAGCGTTAATATATTATTGGTTTTCAACTACTTATCGACGTATGACATACCTTTGTATAACAATATAAAACCATAATATTATGAAGAAAGATAAATTACGGGAGAGGGTTTTAGTTGAATTAGAGAAGCTCATCTCCCTAAGTTGCAAGAATCCTAACGGTTCTAAAAAGTACGAAGAATTACATATTGCGCTATTGAAAAAATACTATAATGCAACAAGCGTAACTATAGACTATCATCGCCACAGAATTAAAATGGAGGTAATAGAAGACGATAGCCTATATGACCCTAAAACGGTAAATACTTATTTACCAACATTTTACACGAACTTACTATTTAACAACTTATGTAAGTTTCTAATTTCATGTGTTGAAAAAGACAACAAGAGTATTGGCTTTTACACACAGCTTTTAAATTCTTTTAAAAAATCTAATAATAGATTGGAATTAGCTTAAGAATCTAAAAACTATTGAAGTTTAAAAAAGGTGACCTGTAGGTCACCTTTTTTCATTTCTAACATTTAAACCTTTCCTTAACAAGATCATACAGATAATTTTAATAGTTTAGCGCACTTTAAAAAGAACAAGAAAGATGAAAAAATCAGTTTTAATAGTTGTAGCTGCCGTATTATTCTCAGGTAGTTATGGATATTCACAGACCAAATCAGAATTACTAAAACATTACGAAGCATTTTACGACCAAATGCGATTACAAGGCGATGTTGATGGCGTGATCAATGCCTTAACGCATTTAAATATATTATCCCCTTCTCAGCAACGTAATGATACCCTTGCTTATATTTATGCAAATGACAATCAACACTTACAAGCTTTAAACATTATAGGAATCGAGAAAGTAGATTCTGATTCTAATTTAGCCATTCAAGTAAAAGCGGTTTCTTTAAAAGCTTTAAACCAGCCAAAAAGAGCTTTAGAACAATTTGAAGCTTTGTATGCCAGAGAACCAAATGCATACCTTGCCTATGAACTAGCAGATCTTAAAGTACAAACAGGTGATAATGTTGGTGCAATGAAACATGTTGAATATGGTATTACAAACGCTACAGATGATATGAAATATGCTTTTTACGAGCGTCAGCAACCTTACGAGGTTCCTTTAAAAGCTGCTTTTATTCACGTGAAGGCTCTTATTCAGTATAACATGGATAAAGGTAATATTGACCAAGCAATTGCTACTTTAGATGAAGCCTTGGCTATTGACCCCAATTTTAACTTGGCAAGTTTGAGCAAGCAAGCATTAACATCAAGAAAAGATGCTCCTGAGGAGAAAAAATAATAGCGAAATGTTATTGAAAATAAGAAAGGCGAATCATCTGATTCGCCTTTCTTATTTCTTTATTTTAAATTCCTTCTATCGGGTTTATCCTTGTCGTTAACTTGTTCACTAGAAAAGAGTTTAATAATATTAGAAATACCCTAATTATCTTCATTTTTAATTAATTCATCTGGTAAGGTATTATTCACTACCACATTAAATTGATTTCTTAAATCATTATAAGCGGTAATCATTTGAAGGATGGATTCTCTTGGATTTTGTTGGTATTCCAAATCTCCCTTAGTTTTCAAAACATAGGTCTTAAATAGCTTTTGACGTCCTTTTACTTGTGGAATATTGAATTTCTCTGGATACGTACCTTCTTCCATTTTTTTCTGATTCTCTATCAACTCATCTACTAAGAACTGAAAATCCTCTATATGTTCTGAAGTGTAGATTTTATCAAAACTCTTATCTAAAGCATTGTATTCCAACCAATCATTTAAAATGGTTTGCGCCTTGGCATCGACACGAGATTTCTGTGGCAAGCTATCCGTGGTTTCTTCCCAACGAATTTCACGAATACTAGATTTATCTTGCGCCGCATCTTTACAAGATACCGCCAACACCACTATTGATAAAAAAAGGATAATTTTGGACATAAGCGAATGTACAAATTTTAAGAAAAGGTATCTTTATCTCAAATTCATTTAACGCAAATTTTAATGCCAAAATATATATTGATTATTGGAGCCTGTGGCCAAATAGGAACGGAATTGACCTTAACTCTAAGAGAAAAACATGGCGGTGACCACATTATTGCCAGTGATATTAGAGAAGGTAACGATGAATTAATGGCCTCTGGACCTTTTGAAATTTTAGATGCTACCAATTATGATGCCTTAGAAGAAGTTATTGCATACTACGAAATATCTGAGGTGTATTTAATGGCGGCCATGTTAAGTGCTACGGCAGAGAAATTCCCCATGCGTGCATGGAACTTGAATATGAATACGTTGTTCAATGTATTGAATTTAGCTAAAGAGAAAAAAATAGATAAGATTTTCTGGCCATCCAGTATTGCCGTTTTTGGACCGAATACACCCAAAGACGATACCCCACAAAATACGATTATGGAACCAAGTACGGTGTACGGCATAAGTAAGCAAAGTGGAGAACGCTGGTGCGAATATTATTTTAATAAGTTTAATGTGGATGTGCGCAGCATTCGTTACCCAGGATTGATCAGTTGGAAAACCATGCCAGGTGGCGGGACTACGGACTATGCAGTAGAAATCTACCATAAAGCACTTTCTGAAGGTTCATACACTTGCTTTCTAGAAGAAGACACTAAATTACCAATGATGTTCATGGACGATGCCATACGAGCTACTCTGCAAATTATGGAAGCTCCTGCCGAAAACATTAAAGAGCGTTCTGCCTATAATTTGGCGGCCATGAGTTTTACGCCTAAAGAAATGGCCGAAAACATTAAAGTTGTTCTTCCTAAATTCGAAATAGCTTACGAACCCGATTTTAGACAAGAAATTGCTAATTCTTGGCCAAGTAGCATCGATGATACTACAGCGCAAAAAGACTGGAATTGGAAGGCAGAATTCGACCTTCTAAAAACTACAGAAACAATGTTAGAAAATTTGAAGGAATAACTAGTGAACAAGTCTATTTAGTCATATTAGTTTAAATTAATTGCTGGTTCCTTTATTTCGACTTATACTTAAACGTATATTATTCCGTTATTCACAGGAAACCAACCTAAAATTTAAAATTATGATTTACGGACTTACACTAATTATTCTTGGAATATTAGCAGTGCCTTCATTGCTATTATCAAAAAAACCAAATGCAAAAGAGCTATTAGACAAAATAACACCTTATCAAGGTTGGATCGGTCTAATTTTCTGTATCTGGGGTATCTGGGGTATCATTAGTGCAGTATTAAACCTTGGTATGCTTGGTAGTTTTCCAATTTGGTGGATTACTTGGATTGCTGTTAGTATTGTTACTGCAGTATTAGGCTTCTTACTAGGTTATGGCATGATTCAAGAAATGCTTTTATCTAAAAATGCAGAAGCCATGAAAAAAGGAGAAGAGCTAAGAGCTAAACTTGCACCATTACAAGGCAAATTTGGTTTAGCTGCTATTGGTCTTGGTGTTTGGGCTATTATTTCAAGCATCATGTTCATGGGATAAACCTATGAATTAAGCCCGAACCATTTTAAATGGTTCCAAAAAAAATAGATAAATTAAAAAGAGGTTACCATTTAAGGTAACCTCTTTTTTGGTTTTAATCATTTTCAATAAAATATTAATTCACAAACTTCAATCGCTTTTCAATTGCCATGATCATAGCATTGGCGATGTCTTTACCTGTAGCATTTTCTATACCTTCTAAACCTGGTGAAGAGTTCACCTCTAACAACAAAGGTCCTTTATTGGAACGTATAATATCTACTCCTGCCACGGCAAGGTTCAATACCTTGGCTGCCTTCAAAGCCAGTTTCTTTTCGTCTGCAGTGATTTTAATAATCGATGCTTTTCCACCTTGGTGAATATTAGCTCTAAACTCTCCTTTTTGAGCTTGGCGCTGCATGCTTGCCACTACCCTACCATTTACTACAAAACAACGAATATCCTGTCCGTTTGCTTCTTTAATAAACTCTTGTACCAAAATGTTGGTATTAACACTTTTAAAAGCATTAATAACACTTTCTGCTGCCTTATTGGTTTCTGCTAGAACAACACCTTTACCTTGCGTACTTTCCAGAAGTTTAATGATTAATGGTGCACCGTTCACCATTTTGATCAAGTCTTTGGTATCCATCGGTGATTTTGCAAATCCGGTTATGGGTATATGAATATCATGATTAGAAAATAACTGAGAGGCGAACAATTTGTCCCTTGACTGTGTAATTGCCTCTGCCGAGTTCTGGCAGTATACTCCCAAATTATTAAACTGACGAATCAATGCACAACCATAAAAAGTAACAGATGGCTTAATTCTAGGAATAACGGCATCATAATCCTTCAAAATAATACCACCACGATATCTAATTTCAGGCGAATGAGCATCGAGCTTCATATAGGCTTGTTCTACATTTAAAAAATGTATTTCGTGCCCTCTTGCCTCTGCAGCTTCTACTATTCTTTTATTACTGTATAAGTTTGGATTACTAGCTAAGAGAGCAATTTTCAATCCAGTTTTTTCCTTGTAGTAAGGAGCGTACAAAGTATTAATTTCTTTATCATCAAATTCTTGTAGTTGATAATTTACGGCTGGGTTTACAACAAAGCGCTCGTTTAAAGCTTCTCTACCCAACAGCATACGAAACTCCATCGTATCTCTATTCGCCAGGGTCAGTTCAATATCAAAAGTATCTTCACCAATAGTCACCGGAGTTTTAATAACCAAACGTTCTTCAGAAATACCCGATGAACTTTTTACCATACGGCGAGCAACCAATCTTGCTTGACATTCAATGGCAATACTGCGATTTTCTTGCAAAGGGCTCACCTCAAACTTTACCCATTCTTGTCCGTTTCTCGTAACAATCTTTAAATTGGTAGCTTGTATGGAAGATGTTTTAGCTCCGGAATCAACCCTAGCCTTAATCGCTGGGATACCCAAATCATTAAACACACACCACTCTTCACTACCTACTATCTTTAAATTATCCAATTTTGTTTGTTTTTGACCCCTAAATATAGAAGCTTTCTTATTTCTTTTTTAACTCAAATAAATCTGTTCTTCTATCGCGAAGATTACGTACTGCCCCAAACTGATTTAGTTCTCTGAGTAAACTAATATCAACATCGGCAATTAAAATCATTTCGGTATTCGGTGTTGCCTCTGCTTTAATTCCGTTGGTTGGAAAAGAGAAATCACACGGAGTAAATACCATAGATTGTGCAAACTGAATATCCATATTTTGCACATTGGGCAAGTTACCTACACTACCGGCAATAGCCACATAACATTCGTTTTCTATTGCACGAGCCTGAGCGCAATTACGCACTCTAGAATAACCATTTTGTGTATCGGTCAAGAACGGAACGAACAAGATATCCATACCCTCATCTGCCAATAATCGGCTTAACTCCGGAAATTCTGAATCATAGCAAACCAACACGCCTATTTTACCACAATCGGTATCAAAAGCCTTTAATTGATTACCACCTTGCATACCCCAGACCTTAGCCTCATCTGGTGTTACATGCAGTTTCTCATAACGCTCCATACTGCCATCACGTCTACACAAATACCCTACATTGTATAAACGACCATCTATCATTTCGGGCATACTGCCTGTTATAATATTGATGTTATATGATATGGAAAACTCAGAGAATTTCTGTGCGATTGCCTGTGTATGTTTTGCCAGCTCTCTAATAGCATCTGGCGTAGACATATGATTATTTACAGCCATTAAGGGCGCATTAAAGAACTCTGGAAACAGTGCAAAATCAGAACGATAGCCAGAAACCGCATCTATAAAATATTCTGCCTGCTCTAAAAGCTCATCCAAATCTTTATAAGGTCTCATTTGCCACTGGATCAACCCTAATCTAATTACGGTTTTCTTAGTCGCAGCTTTCTTAGAAGGCTTTTGATAATAAATATTATCCCACTCCATCAAAATAGCGAAATCTTGAGAAGCCTTATCCCCATCTAAATAGCCTTTCATCACTTTTGCAGGATGAAAATCATTACTGATCTGAAAATTCAGGACAGGATCTTGAATCTCTTTTCTACGCACCTTATCGATATATTCCTTTGGAGACAATTTTGATGCATATGAATGATAATTAGGCATACGACCACCAAATACAATACTCTTTAAATTCAACTTCTCACAAAGTTCTTTTCTATAATCATATAAACGTCTCCCTAGGCGCAAACCTCTAAAGCTCGGTTTTATAAACACTTCAATACCGTAAAGCACATCGCCTTCATCATTATGAGTATCAAAACTGTACTTACCGGTAATTTGTTCGTAGGTGTGGGTATCATCAAAAGCATCATAATCTACCACAATGGACAAGGCTACTCCTGCCAATTGCCCATTGATCTTGATAACAACCTGACCTTCTGGAAATTTATCGATCAAAGATTTTATATGTTCCTCTTTCCAATATGAACCAGGCATATTGGCGTATGCAGAAATCATAGCGGTTTTCAGTTCTTGATAATCATCTAGATCTAAAAACTTTAATTCAATATTTTCAATTTCGTCGATTTTCATTTATCTGTTGTAAGCACAACGATATTTAGTTTAATTTTTAAGTGATATTTATTTTCCGGTTTACAAGAAGCAAACCGGTATTTTAAAATGTACTGATTATTAGAAACTAGGTAATCTAATCTTCATCCTCACCATCAACCATATCCTCAGGGTCTGGCTCAACTACAGCAGTTGGATCATCATCATCAAAATCCTCATAATCATCCTCATCATAATTCTCCATGGTATACTCAAGTTTGGCACTGATTTTCACTAAGTACTTAGTGTCTTCGGTTAATACCTCAACAGCTTCTATCCGTTCTCCCTGCCCGTTTCTGAAAGAGATAATGTTACGGTCATCATACCCATCTGGGTATCTTTCTACTAATAGTTTTAAAACCTCTGGCGTCAACTTTTTAAAGTCCACGATTACTCTTTTTAAATGTGCGTTCTTATCCATAATTACATATCTAATAGGTAAGCAAAAATTAAGGGCGCAACAATTGTCGCATCACTTTCAATAATATATTTAGGCGTATTAATATCTAATTTTCCCCAAGTGATTTTTTCATTGGGCACTGCACCTGAATACGAACCATAACTGGTAGTACTGTCACTAATTTGACAGAAATAGCTCCAAAAAGGAGTATCTGTACGTTCCATATCTTGATACAACATTGGCACCACACAAATAGGGAAATCACCTGCGATACCACCACCAATTTGGAAGAATCCTATTCCGTTTTCTGAATTTTGAGTATACCAATCTGCCAAGAACGTCATGTATTCGATACCGGATTTCATGGTACTCGCTTTCAATTCGCCCTTCATTACATACGATGCAAAAATGTTCCCCATTGTACTATCTTCCCAACCTGGGCAAATGATAGGCAAGTTCTTTTCTGCAGCTGCATACATCCAAGAATCTTTAAGGTCTATTTCATAATATTCCTCTAGCACGCCAGAAAGTAGCATTTTGTACATAAACTCATGAGGTAGAAAACGCTCTCCTTTATCATCGGCATCTTTCCAAATTTTGAAAATATGCTCTTGTAATCTTCTAAAAGCTTCTTCTTCTGGAATACAAGTATCCGTAACTCGGTTTAAACCTTTTTCCAATAGATCCCACTCGTCTTGCGGAGTCAAATCTCTGTAATTTGGCACACGCTTGTAATGCGAATGCGCTACCAAATTCATGATATCTTCTTCTAGGTTTGCACCTGTACAAGAAATGATCTGCACCTTATCTTGGCGTATAACCTCTGCAAAGATTTTACCTAATTCTGCAGTAGACATAGCACCTGCCAATGAAACCAACATTTTGGCGCCATTTTCTAACTGCTCTTCGTAGCCTTTTGCAGCATCTACCAAAGCAGCTGCATTAAAATGTAAATAGTATTTTTCTATAAAATTGGTGATTGCACCTTTAGTCTTCGTCATCTTCGAATCTTGAATTTGTGTTTGCTTTATAATCAACATCAAAAGTATTATCATACTCTTGATCAATATCTTGCCCTGCAAACTTATAGCTGAGCATTTTGTAATATAATTTTGCCGCCAAGAAGTCTGACGATTTATCATTTTTGTTAGGGCATAGCTCTACGATGTCAAAACCTACTACGTTCTTATCTTCAAAAACCTGTTTTAAGAATTCTAAAGTCTCGTACCATAACAATCCGCCTGGCTCTGGAGTTCCTGTAGATGGCATAATAGAAGGGTCAAAAGCATCTAGATCTAATGTGATAAATACATTTTCAGTCATAGCCTCTATCACCTTATCCGACCAATATTCATCTGCTACCATTTCGTGAGCGAAGAATGTTTTTTCTTCATCCATTACGGTTTTTTCAATAACATCCATAGAACGAATACCAACTTGTACCAAATTGGTGGTCTGGCTAGCTTCATATACGGCACAAGCGTGGTTGTACTTGGTACCTTCATAAGACTCCCTTAGATCTGCATGTGCATCTATCTGCAATACGGTTAGGTTGTCAAAACACTCATTAAAAGCACGAATAGAACCTATGGAAATGGAATGTTCACCGCCAAATAAGGTTACGAACTTATTACGCTTAATAAAGTCTTTGGTTATAGCATGTACTTCATTGACCATTGCCTCTGGCGAACTGTTTTCGGTTATAGGTTCGGTTAAATGAATCCCCTGTTTGTAAACCTCTGAGTCGGTTTCAATGTCATACAGTTCCATGTTTTCAGAAGCTTCCAAGAAAGCTTCCGGGCCTTTGTCCGCTCCTTTACCCCAAGTACTGGTTCCGTCATAAGGAACAGGTATCAAGATAATTTTGGACTTCTCTAGTTGTGCGAATTCATCGGAAATACCGGCATAATTCTTAGATGTACTCATGATATATTAGCTATTATTAAGTGGTTTTTTAGTGTAAATCTTTGTAATCAAATTAATTTTATTCTGTATCAGAAGCTACATCGTAGCCCAAAATACCCAATAAATCTTCTGCTTTTTGTTGGGCTCTAAATTGCTTATAAGTGAAATTACCGTTCTCGTCTTTATCGATCAATATATGTTTTGGCTGCGGAATTAAACAGTGCTGCAAACCGCCATAGCCACCAATTGATTCTTGATAAGCACCGGTATTAAAAAAGCCGATATACAATGGCTTTTCTCGCTTATATTTTGGTAAATAAATAGCGTTCATATTCTGCTCGCTATTATAGTAATCATCACTATCACAAGTCAATCCGCCTAACAGCACACGCTCGTACTCATCGTTCCAACGGTTAATTGGTAACATGATAAATCTTTTATTGATTGCCCATGTATCTGGTAACGTGGTAATGAAAGACGAATCTATCATATTCCATTTCTCACGATCGTTCTGTTGTTTTTGATATAAAATTTCATAAATAGCACCGCCACTTTCGCCTACCGTAAAGCTGCCAAATTCAGTAAAAATATGTGGTACGGGAACATCTGCTTCTGAACACGTAATATTGATCTGGTTTAAAATCTCATTGATCATGTATTGGTAATCATAGTCGAATGCCAATGTGTTTTTTATAGGGAAGCCACCACCAATATTTAAACTATCTAATGAAGGGCACATTTTCTTTAAACGCACGTATACCTTTAAACACTTTACAAGCTCGTTCCAGTAGTACGCATTGTCACGAATACCAGTGTTAATAAAGAAGTGAAGCATTTTAAGTTCTACCTTATCATTATCCTTTATTTGGTTCTCATAAAACGGAACAATATTCTTGTAACCAATGCCTAAACGAGAAGTATAGAACTCAAATTTTGGTTCTTCTTCAGATGCTATACGAATACCCACTTTAAAAGTATCATTGATGGCATCTGAAAGTAAATCTATCTCCTCATAATTATCGATAATGGGCACGCAGTTTTGGTGACCGTTATTAATTAACCGAGCAATATTATCAATGTATTTCTCACGTTTGAATCCGTTACAGATAACATACGTTTGATTCGTTAACTTACCATCTGCTTTTAGTTTTTCAATAATGTTAATATCAAAAGCAGAAGAGGTTTCCATATGAATCTCATTCTTAAGAGCTTCATGCATTACATGTTGAAAATGCGAACTCTTTGTACAATAACAATAATGGTATTTACCTTTATAATTATTCTTTTCTATAGCATTTGCGAACCAGTTTTTGGCTCTCAAAATATTCTCTGATATTTTTGGGAGGTATGTAAATTTCAACGGACTACCATACTGCTGAACCAAATCGTTCAACGGAATGCCATGAAATTGTAAGTGCTCACCATCTAAATTAAACTCTTCTTGAGGGAAATAGTAAGTTTGATCAATAAGATCAATGTATTTGGTATTCATGAATTGAATATTAAATAATAATGAAATATGATTATGATAAATGTAGTAACTAGCCTATAGACTTAAAGTTAAGAAAACGTAACTATTTTAAGTTAAGACATCACACCAGAATTTGCTTCTGAGTAGTAGGAATAAAGAAGTAATCATGCTGACTTTGCATGATAGTAGAATATGAGTTGGAAGTTTGCTTAACTAATCGGCAACCTATCTTATAAGCCATTTGAGAAAAATACTTCCAATTTCCCTCAAACCCGAACATAGAATAACGATACATAATGTTCAGCTAAAAGCCTGAAATATCCAACATACAAAGTTGTATCTTAGGACAGGACAAATGAAATCAAAAAAAATGAAAAAACAAGCATTTTTATTTTTTTTACGATAATTAACATTTTTTTAAGAAAATCAATACTAAAATAGTGTAAAATAAAATATAAATAACTTATTTTCAATTGATTACAAAATTCACAAACAACCCATAAAAATGAAAAAATCTTACTTAAAACTGCTACAATCGTCTCTATTTTTATTTTTTGGCGTTAGTTTAGTTTCATACGGTCAAATTCCATCTGCAGTCTATGTAGATACCATTCAAAATAATGGTTCAAAGACGGTGCATCAGGTAAAGGTAAACGATGATTATTTTATCTATAATACATATGAAATTGAACCCGAAAAATTCATAAAAACTGTTGGCGGATTTTATCAAGTTGAAAATACAGCATCAAATACCTTATTGGTTGCTTTGTTGGAATTCAATTCTAATTTTAAGAACGATACTTTAAGACAATTATCAATCCCAGTAGAAATGGACGGTAAAATTCTAAAAATGAATTGGAATCAAAAACTGACATTAACACCACTTGATGCTACAACACAAGATTTAGAAGGTGCTTGGCTTTTTGCAACTAGAGGACCGGATACCGGGCAAGAAAGAAGAGGTGAAGAAAACTCAAGAAAAACAATGAAGCTTTTAATGGATAATACATTTCAATGGATAGCCTATGACACCGAATCTTTTCGATTTTCAGGAACTGGCGGCGGCAACTACTCATCCGTAAATGGTATCTATAAAGAACACATAGCATTTTTCTCTAAAGACAATACTAGAGTTGGAGCACAATTAGAATTCAATTATAATCTAGAAGGGGATGACTGGCATCATAAAGGTAAAAACAGCAAAGGAGAACCTATGTATGAAATTTGGAGCAAAAGAATAATGACTGGATTATAAAATGGACACCGTTTATCGAAAATAACTTTAGATGAAGGTAGCCCTGCCATTCTTTTTATAGATTAGCTGAAAATTCCTACTTATGTCCAACTACATTAATCTTTTCGGATTTTTCGCAATTTGTTTAATCGTTGCCTTTTTATTGGTATTCTTTTTTAGTGAAAACAAGAATTAAATCAAAAGTCTAACACCATTTTAAGATATTGTTCATTACTATATACAAATAGAAAAGCCGATTGACTAAATCGGCTTTACCAAACTAACTCAAACTATGAACGTATCCTCTTTAGAGGCACCGCAAAATTATAGTTCTAAGTCTGCTGAAAAGTGATGTAAACATCAACCCTTAGTTATTAAATTGATGTTATAGGTTTAATACACGTATATATTATCAAAGCTACTACTCGTACACCTCAACAACCATTTCTACCTCTACAGCCATGTTTCCCGGCAAAGAACCCATGCCTACCGCAGCGCGTGCATGCTTTCCATTATCACCAAAAACTTCTACCATTAAGTCTGAATAGCCATTGATCACTTTAGAATGATCTTTAAAATCTGGAGCGGAGTTAACCATACCATGAACGCTTACAATCCTTTTTACTTTATTAAGATTGCCTAATTCAGCTTTTAACACTGATAACTGGTTAATACCTACTTCGCGTGCAGCTTGGTAACCTTGTTCTACTGTTAAACTATCGCCCAACTTACCAACAATATTTTCTCCATTCGCTTGTTTTGGACCTTTGCCTGCCAAGAATAACAAATTTCCCGTTCTTGCCGCATGTACGTAATTTGCAACAGGTGTTCCTTGATCCCTAAGCTTTATATCTAAACTATCCAGTATAGCCTCAGGGTTATAATCTTCATTGACAATTACATTAAAGCTTTTTTCATTTTCAGTTCTTGTATTTACATCGGCACAACTCATGATAATAAAAGCAAAAAGAACATAAATAGCGTATTTCATAATTTATAATTAAAGGTGGTTATTTAGACTACAAGTTAGCTAATACTTCATAATCAACACTATACTGTTCAAATCTATATACAGCTCATTGCATAAAAAACATTAAAAATTATATAAATACTATTTTTTGTGCTTTATGTCGTAGATAAGGTATCATTTTACTAAAAAAGCATTGATATTATTTCATTTTTATTAGTTTAGCAAATTATGCAAAACAACAACTAAATCAATTTAAATATGGACAGTTCTAACTCAACTTCTAGAGTAAATGCGAATAGGCTTTTTTATGCCAGCTGTTTCGCTTTAATTACCACGGCATTCTCTTTTGCCATTGCGGCAGGTATATTAGATCAATTAAAAACAGAATTAGAATTAAGCGCTAGTCAAGCGGGACTTATAACCTCCATGTGGTTTTTAGGTTTTCCAATTGCTATGGTCATTGGTGGTTTGATATATCATAAAGTAGGTGGCAAAGTCATTATGCAATTTGCATTTTTTGCACATGCCATAGGTATTTTACTTTTAATTTTTTCAGGAAGTTATATGGGCCTTTTGGTTGCCAACCTCTTAATTGGACTTGGTAACGGCTGTACCGAAGCTGCTTGTAACCCTATGATCGCAGATGCGTACAAGGGTAATAGAATGAGTACGATGCTAAATAGGTTTCATATGTGGTTCCCAGGTGGTATTGCTGTAGGAAGCTTATTATCTGGTTTTATGACAGATATGGGAATCATTGGTCAGAGCCAAGTATGGTTGTTACTAATACCAGCGGTTATTTATGCATTTTTATTCTTTGGTCAAACGTGGCCTAAAGCTAAAATTGAAGAAGCTGCAACCATTAGCGGAAACTTAAAAGGTATGTTTACTCCGTTATTTTTGTTCATTGCAATATGTATGGCACTAACAGCAATTTCTGAATTTGGACCTAACCAATGGGTTGGACTTATTCTTTCTAAAAGTGGAGCTGAACCAACTTTAATTTTAGCACTGACGGCAGGCTTAATGGCCGTAGCACGTTTCTTTGGAGGCAGCATGGTAGCGAAATTCAACCAAACGGGAGTGTTATTAGGATCTGCAATTCTAGCAACTTTAGGTATTTATTTATTTAGCACGCAAACAGGGGCAATGGCTTATGTTGCCGCTGTAATATTTGCATTGGGTGTTGCTTACTTCTGGCCAAACATGATTGGTTTGGCTGCCACTAAGACACCAAAAACAGGTGCCTTAGGCATGTCTATCATTGGAGCCATAGGGATGTTCTCATCTTCAATTTTTCAACCTATTATTGGTGGTTGGATCGATGCTGACAGAGCAGCTGCAGAAGCACAAGGATTCACAGGTGATGAATTAGAATTAGTCTCAGGTCAAGAAACTTTAGGTACTATGGTACTTTTCCCTGCTATACTTATAGTACTATTTACCATTCTATATTTCTGGTTAAAAAATAAAGAGAGTAATGTAGAAGTTGCCGCTGCGTAACTTCTTTTAATGATATAAAAAAATGCCCAAGCAATGAAATTGCTCGGGCATTTTTAGTTTATCGTATTATCAATTTATTCCAAAAGTAATTCCAACAATTGAATGGCCGCATCACTGATCTTGGTTCCAGGCCCAAAAACAGCAATTGCACCAGCTTCCTTTAGAAAATCATAATCTTGTTTCGGTATTACTCCGCCAACGATAACCATAATATCTTCACGACCGTAGCTTTTAAGTTCTTTAACTACTTCCGGCACCAAGGTTTTATGTCCGCCAGCTAAAGATGAAATCCCTAAAATATGGACGTCATTTTCTACTGCCTGTTTAGCTGTTTCCTTTGGCGTTTGAAAAAGCGGACCTATATCCACATCGAACCCTAGATCGGCATAGCCTGTAGCAACAACCTTAGCTCCACGATCATGACCATCTTGCCCCATTTTGGCAACCATAATACGTGGTCTACGCCCGTCTTGCTCTGCAAATTGATCTGCGAGCTCCTGTGCTTTCTTAAAACTACTATCTTCTTTAATTTCTCTTGAATACACGCCTGTAAATGAATTTATAATCGCCTTATGCCTGCCAAATGCTTCTTCTAAAGCACTACTAATTTCTCCTAAAGTTGCTCTCTCCCTTGCCACATCTACTGCTAAAGCTAATAAATTTTCTTCCGAATCGCTATCGTCCAATTTATTTTTAGCAGCAATGGTAAGTTCTTTCAGTTTTTGGACAACTACAGCTGTATTTCTATTTGCTTTTACTTCTTTTAGTCGTTCTAATTGCTGCCTGCGCACTTCTTTATTATCGACCTCTAAGATCTGGAGTTCATCTTCTTCACTCAATTGATATTTATTGACGCCTACAATTACATCTTGCTGACTATCTATTCTTGCCTGTTTTCTAGCGGCGGCTTCTTCAATTCTAGTTTTAGGAATACCTGTTTCAATTGCTTTGGTCATTCCGCCAAGATTCTCCACCTCTTGCATCAACTCCCAAGCTTTATGCACCAAATCATGCGTTAGTTTCTCTACATAATAACTACCTGCCCATGGGTCTACAGTTTTGGTCATGTTGGTTTCTTGTTGCAGGTATATCTGTGTTTCCCTAGCAATACGTGCGGAAAAGTCTGTAGGCAGCGCTATTGCCTCATCTAATGCATTAGTATGCAAACTCTGTGTACCGCCAAATACGGCGGCAGCAGCCTCTATAGTAGTTCTTGCCACATTATTGAACGGATCCTGTTCCGTAAGGCTCCAACCGCTAGTTTGGCAATGCGTTCTCAACATTAACGATTTCTCGTTCTGTGGATTAAATTCTTTTACCACTTTTGCCCATAACATTCTTGCAGCACGCATTTTAGCAATCTCCATAAAGTGGTTCATCCCTATGCCCCAGAAAAAGGAAAGTCGCGGTGCAAAATCATCAATTTGTAATCCCGCTTTTATGCCCGTTCTAATATATTCCAATCCGTCGGATAAGGTATACGCCAATTCTAAATGAGCAGGCGCACCGGCTTCATGCATGTGATATCCTGAAATACTGATGCTATTGAACTTAGGCATGTGTTTACTTGTGTACTCAAAAATATCCGCTACCAGTTGCATAGAAGGTTTTGGCGGATAGATATAGGTATTACGCACCATAAATTCCTTTAGAATATCATTCTGTATGGTTCCAGATAACTTATCTAACGGAACACCTTGTTCTTCTGCCGCAACTATATAAAATGACATAATTGGTAGTACCGCACCGTTCATAGTCATAGAAACCGACATTTCGTTTAGTGGAATACCATCAAAGAGCACTTTCATATCTTCAACGGTATCTATGGCTACACCTGCTTTACCTACATCACCAACCACACGTTCATGATCACTATCATAACCTCTATGCGTAGGTAGATCAAAAGCTACGGACAAACCTTTCTGTCCTGCTTTTAAATTATTTCTGTAAAATTCGTTGCTTTCTTTAGCAGTTGAAAATCCCGCATACTGCCTAATAGTCCAGGGTCTCAACACATACATTGTTGAATAAGGACCGCGTAGAAACGGTGGTATACCTGCTGCAAAATTTAGATGCTCAATATCATTGATATCCTCCTTAGCATAGCTTTTTTTCAACGGAATAGATTCCGCAGTAATAAACGGAGCGTCGTCAGATTCTCTATTACTATTTTTTTGCTCTTTGCTAAGCGATACCGAATTAGCTAATTGAATATGTTGTAAGTCTCTTCTACTCATGTGACAAACGGTTTTGCTCAAGTTCTTCTGCCAATCGTTTTTCTATAATAGGAGTAACCAATGTTTTTCTTGGATTCTTTTTTACAAATGGATATAATTCCAACTCCTGATTCATTTTATCGTCTTCATTTTGAAATGCATTCGTACCTACCAGAACAATCTTTTTTTCATTGAACTTTTCTTGTTGTTTACGTGCACCATCAGCAATTCTATTCTGAATGATATGATTCTTTAATTGTTTTAAGAATCCGCCATCTTTTTCAATCGACTTGAATAAAATCAATGCTTTTTCTGCCAATTGACTGGTTATGGTTTCAATATAGTAACTGCCCGCAGAAGGGTTTTCTACCTTATCAAAATAACTTTCTTCTTTCAACAATATCAGCTGGTTTAAAGCTATACGATCGGCAAATTCATTATCCTTTTTATAAACGGCGTTATAATTTAAATTGAACACCGTATCTGCCCCACCCAAAACTGCTGACATACATTCTGTAGTGGTTCTCAACATATTTACGTTATAATCATAAATAGTCTTATTACGCTTGCTTGGCTCCGTAGTAATATGGCACGGAATGGAAACTTCATACGCATTTGCCAAAATTTCCCAAAGGTTACGTAATGCTTTAAGCTTTGCAATTTCAAAGAAATAGTTACCCCCAACCGCTACCTTAAAATCTATATTTTTTAATTTATAAAGGGCACCCTTCTCTTCTAATAAATTTAAGTATTCATTGGCATGAGACATGGCGTATGCTAATTGTTGAACCATATCCGCTCCAGCATTTTCATAAAGCGAAACATCAACGCAAAGTAAATTTTCAATATCCTTAGAAATTAAACCCTCAACCAAATCGATATCTGCAGACATTGTATCGTTCCAATTACCTGACCTAGCCAAATTACCTATTGGGTCTATTTGAAGATGCACATTTTTTGATTGGGAAACCTTAACAAGTATTTTGTCTATATATTCTTTAGACATAAATTGCATGTTCAGATATACTTTTACAATATTTAAATCAATATTGTTCAAAATTACGGCAATATCAATGGTTGTATCCGGAATTAGAAACTGTATAGTTTCAGCGCCTTTTTGAATACTTTTAAGCGCTTTTTCATTCGCCATTATGGCATTACCCGCATATATAGACTGACCAATACTCCATGATGAGATTTGAGAAGTCTTCACCTTTACATGCTCTAAATCATCCGCATGATAAAAAGGTTTTACCTTTATTCCTTCAGGAGAATTCCAAACAACTTCTTCATTATAATCTTTTCCCTTTAAATCATACTGAATTTTCTGTTTCCATTCTTTTTCAGAAATGGTCTTAAAATTTTCAAACAAGTTTTCACCCTTCATATAAGACAGAGTTTAATTGAATATTGAGTTCTTTTAATTTCATCATTAAAACTGAATTTAACGCAATCTCTCAAAGATACAATAAGTAAACTGTGTTCTAGAATGAAGATTATTCTATCAATTCAGTCGCGTTAATATTACGCACATTCTCCGTTTCAATTCTAGAAAGTTCTTTCAGCTCGTTCATTTCATACATAGTAGGTAAATCTTTTAATGGAGTACCAACCGGAGCTGCCCAATTGATGTAATCTTGAAAACGAATACCATCAATAGTTCTTGGATTATATGCACTTCTAAAACGTACACCGCCATTATTGGTACTATAGCTGTACGCTAAATAATCAATGTAGTGAGATTGATTATTTATCCAATACATAAAAATATCATCATGGTCCTTGCCGCCGCCTTCTTTACCAAAAGTGACTCTAATAATATCATAATCCTCACCTTTTATAACCGTTTCGCCAATAAGCTCTTTATGAACCGCCTTGTCGTTTAGTTTATGTGGTAATGTAGCAAAATATATAACCGAATTTAAAGCATTACTATGTATTGAAATATCCTTTTCAGAGAGTTCTACCACTTTATCATTAATAGTTCTACTAAAAGATCCGTTGTTTAAATTGTCTTCAATTCTATTACCAATACTATCCTTGAAATTTACACGATAAGCAGACCCATCCGTATTATTGAACATGTATATTTTATCTCTAAATACAAACTCATAGTTTGCCTTGTCATATGCAGTACCACCGTGTGCTACAATAGCATTTTGAACTATAGCCTCTGCACTTAATTCTTGGCTTTCCACTTTGGAATTCTGTTTTGAACTGGCTTCACCTTTTTTTGGAGTTTCTTTACAACTTACAATGTTTAAAACCACCAAAGCGATTACTATTTTAAGATACTTAATCATTTGTTCAGCATATAAATTAGGGTTGGACTTATCAATACTTACCTCAACCATTCATTAAAATTAAATAGTCGATTGAAAAAGTAGTTACTAACGTATCAAATTTATTACTTAAATGAATGAATTTATAGTCTCTCTTCACAATAAGTGTTAACAACTGACTGAAATACAGGAAAAGCAAAAAAAACGTTACAATTATATTATATCAAGAAAAAACCGAACAACTATCATAATTTTAATAGAATTCGGTTTTTAAATGTCACTGCCAAAACAAAGTAGGCAAGACAAAATATACTTTATAACTTATTGATTAACAATAAATGCATGGATTACTCCAGGTAACCAAGCGAGCAAAGTCAATAGAATACTTATTAAAAGTGTAGTACCAATACCGTGTTTCATAAAAACAGCTAATGGCGGTAATAATATATTTAAAATGATTGTTAGTAAAGACATAGTTTAATTTTTAGGTTCAATCAAAATTACTGGTATTTAGCATTTTAGCTTAACGCGATTAAATTGAATGATGACCTAAAAAATTTGAGAATCTAAAACAACGTTTAATTTTTTCTTTCCTCTAACAACTCCTCAATAATATGCTTTAACCTACCTAAACCAATTGGTTTTACAATATAATCTGAAATAGCACTAATTTTCTTTGCTCTTTCAATATCAACAGGATCCAGGGAAGATGACACCATGTAAATGGTTATTTTTTTACCAACTCTAGGTTTAATTTTTACGTACTCTTCCATAAATTGAAAGCCGTCCATTACTGGCATGTCAATATCTAGAAAAATCACATCTGGGAATACGGAATTTTGATCAAGATTATCCAACATAAAATCAATTGCTTCTTCTCCATCTGAAAAAACCATAATCTCCATAGGTAATTTGGTTGATTCTAGTGTCTTGACCATAGTATATCTATAAATAGAATCATCATCTACTATACAAGTTTTTAAAACGTCATTCATAGCAATCTTAATTATAATATTATTGTAAAAGTTGTGCCAACATTGACTTCACTAGTTGCGGTAATTGTACCACCCATAGCTTCAACTTGAGTTTTTGTCAAAAACAAACCAACACCTTTTGCATCTGGGTGTCTATGAAAAACTTTATTTAGTCCAAAAAGTTTGTGCCCATGTCGTTCAAGATTAATGCCCAATCCATTATCCTTAAATGTAATGATATTTCTACCATTCTTAACCTTAGATTTTACTATTATTTCAGGTACCCTGTCTTTTGCCTTATATTTTATGGCATTACCAATTAAATTAAGGAAAATACTATCCATATATATTCTATTATAATTGATAATGGACACTTCTGTGAAGTCTCCTTTTATAATAGCCCCTGAAGTTAGAATTGAACCGCTTAATGTCTGGATTGTACTATCTAGTGTTTCATTTAAATCGATACTCTCCAACTCTTCCTTTGTATCGCTGATTTTTGTTTTTAACGCCTCAATTAAGGTGTTCAAGGTTAAGGTTAGCCGGTCAATTACCGTATCAAACTTTTCAAAAACATCTAAGCGCTCTTCCTCATCTTCTGTCAGCTTATAAATTTCCATCAATGAATTTAAGTTCGCAACCGGAGCTCTTAAGTTATGAGAAGTAATATGGGTGAAATCTGCTAATTGTCTATTTTGATATGATAGTTTTTGTGCAACTATTTCTAATTCTTCTTTGGCTTCAATTATTTTCTGTTCGGCTTTTTTTGATTCGGTTACATCCTGGCAAGTACCAATCATTTCTACAATTTCATCCTTTTCATTAGTAAAAACTTTCCCTAAAAGGAGAATTGTTTTAACCTTGCCCGAAGTGGTAATAATACGATGTGTAAAACTATTCCATATTTTATTCTTATCTACTTGTTCAAAATGATTATCAACAATTCCTATATCTTCTGGATGAACAAACCTATAATAGCTGTTGAAATTAAGGTCAGTTATAGCTTCGTCAAGTTCTAAAATTGTATAAAAATTGTCTGACCATTGTACTTTATCTAAAACAGTATTCCATTGCCAATGCCCTATTAAACTAATTTTCTCTGCAAAATTTAAAAGTTCATTTTTTCGTCTTAATTCATCTTTAACCTCTTTAATTTTAGAGATATCAGTAGCCACGGCTATAAAACCTTCATTTTTACCGTAACTATTATTAACTGCTGTTACAGTTGACAATACAGGAAATGTTGAACCATCTTTTCTTTTATAAGTCCATTGTCTTGTATCATTGACATTTTCGTTTCTATAGTTAAAATTTTCATCATTTACACCACCGTTAAACTCGGCAATCATATCATTTCTAAATTGCTCAAGTTCTCCTTTATGAAGATATAATTCTGGTTTTTGCAAACCAATCATTTCTACAGAATCATATCCTAATAATTTTTCGGCACCTTTATTAAAGCGATTAATTATACCTTCTGAATTTGTGGTAATTACCACTATCGCATCTGAGTTAAAAATAGCTTCTAATTCTGCATTTGCAACAGTCAATTTCTGCTCAGAAATCATCGATGACGTTATATCTTGCGTTATACCAAAAATCTTTGTGGATACGCCTTTAGTTCGTTCGACCTTTCCTATAACTTTAACCCACCGATCATTACCCTTAGCTGTTTTAAGATTAAGAGTTAGATTAACTGGAGTACCAGTTTCTTGTGCATTTTTAAGTCCCTCTAAAATTCTATTACGACTTTCTTCATCTTCAAAAAAAGTTAACCCAGAAGCGATTGTAGGCTCGTAATCAAGAGGAACCTCGTGAATTTCATACACCATACTACTCCAGGTTACTTTTTCTTTTAAAAGGTCTATTTCCCACGAACCAATTCTTGCAATTTCACTGGTATCCCTTAATATAGTATTAAACTTTTTTTCCTTTAACTCTTTCTCTTTCTGCGCAGTAATATCACCAGTATGCATAATGAGTCCACCAATTTCTCCTTCAGCATTATACCAAGGTCTTACATCCCAATAAATCCATTGAATGGACCCATCTTTACGATAAAAAGGTGCCTCATCGCATATATCAATAGCCCCTTTTAGACATAATTGATTTTTTTCTTTCCAGTCATCTCCTATTTCTGGAAAAACATCATAATGTGACTTTCCTACAATATTCTCATCCTCATTCTCAAAAACGAAATCTTTTATCCATCGTTTTGAAACTGCCAAATACACCATGTTAGTATCTAACATAGCTATTGCTGTTGGCGTTTGTTCAATAAATATTTGGTGATGTTTTTCCAGAACCTGAGAATTATCGTAGTCGTGAGTCAATTTCTATTTTTTAACATGTAATTATGTTAAAAATAGTAATAAAATACTGATAACTAATAAAACACAGATGTAAGCAAAAGATTACTTAACTAAATTTAAAACTTTCTATATAAACCTTTTAACCACAAATAACCATATTATCAGTAATACAGTAGTTATTTCAATTTCTTTCAATAAATCAATGGGATAATTTTAAATATCACATTTTGTTATACTATAGTTTTTATTACCTTGTAATGATCCAACCAGCCAATATGATTAACCAAAAAACTAATAAAAGTTCATTTAAAACTCTTATTCAACTAAGCAAATGTGTATCACCCATAAAAAAGACAATAGTCTACTTCATAATACTATTTGGTGTATTTATAAGTTATGCCCAAGAAATAACTACCGTTAATGGTCAATACTCGGCAGCTCCTTTATCATCCGTAGTTGCAGATATTGAAAAACAAATAGGTTATCGCTTTTACTTTCTAGAAAGTTGGACACAAGGCATCAACGTAACTGCCAACTTTGAAAATGAAAATTTAACCACTGCCCTGCAATCTCTTTTAGAGGACACCCCTTTAAACTATCATATTCTAGAATCACAGAAACGCATCATTCTTTTAGAGAACACCATTGTTTATGACGAACTACCAAATGGTTTTTTTGGTCCTGAAAATGTAGTTAAAGAAAATAACGATATTCAAACAAAAGCTAATGTCCCGCCTCCAACATTTTATTCTACCAAAAATAAAACCCCAAAAAATTATGATGTAGCCAAGGTTGGTAAAAGTGACCCTAACAATTTACAGGAGACTTATAGGTTGATAGGAAGGGCAATCAATTCTAAAACAGGTGAGCCTATTCAAGATTTAGCCATTCGTGTTAAAACTTCCAATCAAATTACGGTAACCGATGCCAATGGTAATTACAATCTACAATTACCTGCCGGTTACAATGTTTTAAGTATACGCGCCATGGGTATAGCCGCTACAGACCGTGAAGTTATTATGTTCAATAATGGCAATTTAGATTTATTGATGGAAGAGGGGCTACAACAATTAGACGAAGTTGTTGTAGAAGCAGACGCCTTTAAAAATGTAGAAGATGCTATTACGGGTAGCGAACAAATAGATTCTGAAGAATCTAAAAATATTCCGTTGGTATTAGGGGAACGTGATATTCTTTCTGTCGCCAAAGCATTGCCCGGTATTTCATCTGCCGGTGAAGGCGCTATGGGTCTAAACGTTCGTGGCGGTAAAACAGACCAAAATTTAGTGCTGTTAGACGATGCGGTTATTTACAATCCACAGCACTTTTTCGGAATCTTTCAAGCATTGAATCCGTTTACGACCAAAGGTGTAGATATCTATAAAGGTGCAATCCCCGTTGAGTTTGGAGGCAGGCTTTCATCTGTCTTTGAGATCAGAACAAAAAACGGAAACGTAGAAAAATTCTCAGGCGAAGGCTCTATTGGCCCAGTGACCGGAAATTTGGCATTGGAAATTCCGTTGGAAAAAGAAAAATCATCCCTTGTCGTTGGTGGTAGAGGTGCTTATGCCGATTGGATTCTGAGGTCTTTAGATGATGAATCATTAAGTAACAGCAACGCCTCTTTTTTTGACGGCATCGTTAAATATCACAATAAAATAAATGACAAGAATGAAGTGAAAGCAACCGCTTATTATAGTAGAGATGCTTTTAGTATTACCTCAGATTCTTTATATAACTATGATAACCGACTGTTTTCTGTACGTTGGGATCACAAAATGAGTGACAAAACAAATAGTGCCCTAATTGTTGATAATAGCAATTACGGTTTCGGTATTGATTTTGACGGTGATACAAATACCGATTTCAAACTTGATTATAGCATTAATGAAACCGAATTAAAATATAAGCTTCGTACATCACTGAACGATAAAAACAAGCTAGATTACGGTGGCTCTGCCAAGTACTACTCAGTTAACCCTGGAAGCATAGAACCTGACGGAAGCGAATCTGATGTCAATGAACTTTCTATTGATAAAGAACAAGCTCTTGAGGCTGCTCTTTTTATTGGGGACGAAATAACCGTTAGTGATAAACTTTCTGTCAATTTAGGGGTGAGATATGCATTTTTTGCCGCATTGGGCGAGGCTACCCAAAGAACCTATGAGGAAGGCATGCCAAAAAATGAATCTACCGTTCAAGACACCATAGCCTATTCAAGTAATGAAAATATAAAAACCTATGGCGGACCAGAAGCCAGAGTTTCCGCTAGGTATTTATTTACTCCAGATTTTTCTGTCAAGGCAAGTCTTAATAATTCATATCAATTTTTACATACCCTTTCTAACAATACCACAGTTTCACCTATTGATACATGGAAACTTTCTGACCTGAATATTGAAGCGCAGAAGGGTTATCAAGCTTCTTTAGGGTTTTATAAAAACTTTAAAGAAAACGAGTATGAATTAAGTATTGAAGGGTATTACAAGAAGATGGAAAACGTGCTTGATTTTAAAACCGGTGCCAACCTCTTCTTAAATGAGAATGTAGAAACACAGATATTGCAGGGTGACGGAAAGGCATACGGAGTAGAATTTTTATTAAAAAAGAAAAGTGGTGATTTAAACGGATGGTTAAGTTACACCTACTCTAGATCTTTATACCGTTTTGATAGTGAATTTAGCGAGGAGCGTATCAATAACGGAGAATTCTTTCCTTCCAATTTTGATAAGCCTCATGATGTAAGTATCATTACCAATTATCGTTTTACAAAACGATATAGTATTTCTGCAAACTTTGTGTACCAAACTGGTAGACCTATTACCTACCCTGTAGGTACATTTAGATTCAATAATGCAGATTTTGTTGCTTTTAGTGATAGGAATGAATTTAGAATACCAGATTTCTACCGTTTAGACCTAGGTCTTAATATAGAAGGAAACCACAAGAAGAATAAGTTAGCACATAGTTTTGTTACCATATCGGTTTATAATGTATTAGGTAGAAACAATCCGTACTCGGTGTTTTTCGTAACAGATGATGGTGAAGTAAAGGCGTTACAAAGTTCTATTTTCTCCATTCCTATTCCTTCAATCACCTATAATTTTAAGTTTTAAATATTGCTAAAAAAGAAAAGATGAGAAAGAACTTAAAATGGCTCACTTTACCTTGTTTGTCACTGGCAATATTGAGTTGCGTTGAGGAATTTGAACCTGAAAATATAACAGATGTATTAGATGGGTCATTAGTAGTAGATGCACGTATTACAGATCAAAACATACAACAAGCTATTTTTTTAACAAGAACCTTTTCATTTGATGAAATTGATCCACCGCCAGAAACTGGTGCGCAAGTAAGTATCATTGATGATTTAGGCAAAAAAATAGATTTTTTTGAGACACAAGCAGGAAATTATTACACTAACGGTGCTGTAAGTTTATTACAAGAAAGAGAATACACTTTGGAAATATTTACTAAAGACGGTGTACAGTATCGTTCAAATAAAACGACCCTACCTAAACAAGTTGAAGTTTCTGAATTAAAAGCGGAGCGTAGTATCAGTAATTCGAATACAGACGGTATTTCAATACTGGTAGACAATACGGATAATACCTCTTCTGTAAATTACTTCCGTTATGAATATGAAGAGACCTATAAGGTAATTCCTCCAGATTTTAATCCTTTTGATTGGGATGAAGTTGACTATGATTTCTTTTGTGAAGATGATGATGGTTGGGAAGTTACTGTAGCACCAAGAGATGAACCAGCTAATATTTGTTTTGCAACAAATAAATCAAATAGTATAATATTGGCTTCAACCGCTAATTTAGCCTCAAATAATTTAGATGATTTTGAGGTAAGATTTATAGTTAGTGATAATTATGCGATATCGCACCGCTATAGCATATTGGTAAAACAATATCACCATGATATAAATGCCGCTTCTTTCTTTGGTTCATTAAAAGATTTCTCAAACTCAGAAAGTCTATTTAGTAACGTCCAGACCGGGCAGTTAGAAGGCAATATAACCGTTGAGAACTCAGATATTGCAAATGTAATTGGGTACTTTGAATTGAGTTCATACAGTGAAAAGAGAATGTTCTTTAATTATGAAGATTTTTATCCTAATGAATCCTTACCACCTTATATTATTTCATGTAATGTTATTCGAGAACCGGCACTTTATCCTGATGGTTTTCACTCAACCGTAATAGATGGAAAAATTATTGTAGATCGCGGTTCAAATTCGCCTTTAATAGAGTCTATTATAGCAGGTCAGATTGGCTATATTGGCGAAAACATAGGATATTCGGAGCCTAACGAGTTTGGTGAATTAGATCGCGGACCATTTTTAGTAAAGCCTTTAGGTTGTGTCGATTGTAGAGTATATGGTAATAATGTAGCACCTAATTATTGGATTGAGGAATGAGAAGAATATCTTTTGTCATATTATCCCTTTTATTATTCGTCAATTGTATTGAGGAAGTTGATTTAGGAATAGAAACCAATGATCAAGTCCTTAAAATTTTAATTGTAGAAGCCACCCTAACCAACGAACTAAAAAACCATACGGTAGCATTAAGCAGAATGGACACTTTAGTAGATTTAGGAATAGACTCCGTTTACAATCCTTACACACCAATACGAGATATTAATAGAGATTTGGTACGCTACGAAATCAATGCTACGGTTTCAATTGAAAACAGTAATGGCACCACCTATTCTTTTAATGAGGCAAGTCCTGGTATTTATGAATCTGATATTGAATTTTCTGCTGAAATGGGCAATACTTATCAATTAAATATTATTACATCAGATGGTAAAAAGTTCTCCTCGTCCAACATGCAAATTGAAGGTTTAGATGCTATCTCTAATCTTTACGCAGAAAAAACGACAAGTGAATCTGGAGCGCAAGGTATTGGCATATTCGTAGATAATGCAGATGAATCTGGTGATGTACAAAACTTAAGATACACTTATGATGAAACCTATAAAATTATTGCTCCAAATTGGTCTCCAGAAGCTTTTAAACTTACTAATTACGAACCCTGTGCCTTACCAGAAGTTACTTATGACCTTGAAATTGTGGAAAGAGAAGAAGAGCAACAGATATGCTACGGAAATAACCTTTCTAATACAATCATACAAGCTCAACAGGGTAACTTAGGTGACAATATTACAAAGTTTATGGTACGCTTTATTGACCAAGAAAACTTTATCATTAGCCACAGATATAGTATTGAAGTTGCGCAATTGGTCTCTAACGCGGCATCATTTAGTTTCTATGACCAACTGAATAATTTCAGTCAAACCGGTAATATCTTTTCTCAAATACAACCTGGTTTTTTAGAAGGTAACTTGTCTTCAGACGATGGTTCCCAGGGTACCGTAATCGGTTTTTTTGATGTAGTATCCGTTTCTAAAGATAGACTCTTTTTCAATTACACCGATTTTTATCCGAATGAAGAATTACCCCCATACCCTTTTAATTGTAGGGAATTGACCGCACCAGAATCTCATGTTTCTTTTTGTTTTAGTGGTCCCAGAGGACCTAATCCGTGTCCGCAATCGGTAATTCAACAAGTAGATCTTGACTTAATAAGTTATGTAAAGCCAAATGTTAATGATGTTGACTGTGGCGGCCCACATATATTTGTACCAAAGGTTTGCGGAGACTGTAGGGTACTTGGAAGTAATATTAAACCTGATTTTTGGGTGGATTAATAGTTAAATATGTTTAAAAAAAGTTTTTTACATTATCGCAAATTGATGCTATTAGTTGTCCTAACTTTTAGTGCTTGTGTGGAAGAAATTGAAATTGACACTTTAAATGAAAATGAATCTCAGTCGGCATTAGTAGTTGAAGCAGTTTTTACCAATGAGGCTATTACACAAACAGTGTATTTAAGTAGAAGTTCCGTTAATTTAGATTTAGAAACAGATACGGTTTACAGTCCATACATACCTTTAGGCAGTAGACCTTTTGACACCGTTGATTGGGAAATTGGTGCTACCGTTACGTTGTTGAGCGAAAATGGCGAAGAGTTTAAATTCACAGAAGCCCAAGATGGCGTTTATCATTCCAACACTTCGTTCGCTTTACAGATGGGTGTCAACTATACTTTAGACATCAGCAGGAATAATGGACAAGAGTATGAATCTGACCCTATATCTATTCAAGGAACCTCTAGGGTCACCAATATGTATGCTGAAAAAGCTGAAAACGATAATGGCGAAGAAGGTATTGCCATCTATGTTGAAAGCGAACCTGTAGATGATAATGCCAAATATTTTAAGTACACCTACGACGAAACGTACAAAATCGTAGCACCTTATTGGCAAAATTTCAAGTTTGAGCTAACAGATTACGATGGTGTTGATGATACCGTAGATTATAGCTTAGAAGTGGTAGAAAAAACAGTTGAAGACCGTATCTGTTACAATACCGTTTCATCTAATACTATAGATGTATTTAGTACAGATGGTGTTTCTGAAGGAAATGTTACTAAGCATAAAGTCAGATTTATTACAAAAGACAATTTTATTATCGCCCAACGCTATAGCATATTGGTGCAACAACAAGTGCAATCCCCAGAAGCTAATTCTTTTTATAAGACGCTACAAGCATTTTCTCAATCGGATAATGTATTTTCTCAAGTACAGCCAGGAGCCATTTACGCAAATGTACATCGTAAAGATGGCAGTTTTGAAAATGTGTATGGTTATGTAGAAGCAGTTGGGGTTACAGAACAGCGTATCTTTTTAAATTACGAAGATTTCTTTCCGGAAGAAACTCCACCATACGCCTTTAATTGCGGTTTTGAGACTGCTAAATTGTTTAATAGTCCAACGGATCCCTGCCCCCAAGGATTACTGGAAAGAATTGATATAGGAACGGTAACGTACTATTCCGATTATGTAGAAAATCTGGTACCCAATGCAAATCCTATTTGCGTGGGTCCATTTATTTTTGTGCCTACAATATGTGGAGATTGTACGGTTTTAGGTAGTAATATTAAACCAGATTTTTGGGTAGATTAAATAACACTTATGAAGACAACACAAATACTTACCGCAATAATCATTTTAATCGCCAATCTTAGTCACGCCCAATATGTGATCAAAGATGGTGCTGAACTTTTAAATTTAAAAAAAGTACCACAAGAGAAAGCATATGTGGATCATAACGGACCATTGATACTATCTGGCGAATACTTGTATTACTCAATTCACTGTTTTAACGCACAAACCAATAACCCTACTAAAATAAGTACAATTGGGTATGTAGCACTAGTAAATGAAGCAAAGGACTTTGTTTTTGAACATAAAGTAAAATTGAGCAAAGGACATGGCTATGGTGATTTCTTTGTGTCTACAGATATACCCTCTGGCAGGTACAAGTTATTAGGCTATACCCAATGGATGAAAAACGCAGGTTTATCTCAAGTTTTTAAAGATGATATTGTAATCATCAATCCTTATTTAGTAGACCAATCTGCCCTTCTAGAAAATATACCCGATGCACTAACATCAGTTTCAACTGATGCCATTTCGGTTTCAGACTCATCAACAATTACAATCAGAACCAATCAATCTACGTATCTACCTCGACAGAAAGTAAGCCTGAATATTAAAAATTACAAAGGAGCTTTAGGTCATGGTTTTTATAGTATTAAAGTGAAGAGAAAAGAAGAAATAGCTATTCCATCTTCTCTCAATTCCGTCACCTACGGTAATGCATATTTCAATGCCGATAAAGAAATTAATCAGACCATTGGTGATAGCATCTTCTTGCCTGAACAACGAGGAGAATTAGTTTACGGCACCGTAACAAAAGCTAACTCAGGATTACCTGCTGAGAATCTTCCCGTTGTTATTTCTATTCCTGGGAAAGAATCATTATTGAAGTTTTCAAAAACCGACCAAAATGGAAATTTCTATTCTTACATACGCAAAGACCGTAAAAACCCAATGGCAGTTATACAGGTTGAAGACCAAAGCGAAATGTATACCATTGAAAAAGGAACACCCAGTCCTATTGACCTAGCCGATCTATCATTCGCAAATTTCAGATTATCAAAAGAGCAAGCCGAATACATTACCGACAGAAGCATATTGAACCAAATAGAAAATCAGTTCTTTGGTGCAAAACCAGATTCTATTTTACAAAGCAACCCTATTGATATATTTAATGGTGGCATACCAGAAGTTATCATTCTTGATGAATACACTCGCTTCCCAACCCTTGATGAGACCTTAGTAGAAGTGGTAAAATTTGCGGGGTTTAGAAAAGCGAATACTAGTGACGCGTATATTAGAATTGGTCAAGATTTTAAGTCTTATGACGAAGAATATAACGACTTCCCAGCCATTGTTTTAATTGACGGGGTATTCATACCTCATCATGAACAAATAAGAACATTTGATGCTCGAAACATTGAAAAAATCAGTTTAACAAGAGACCAATTTCGTTTAGGTCAAAAAGAATATCAAGGTATCATTTCTATTGAAACTTTCAATGCAGATTTTCTAGATACCTATACGGCTAAAAATAGCTTAGTTGTACCGTTTGCCCAACCTGTAGCCAAAAAGAACTATTTTGTACAATCTTATCAACCAGAGGATGTTTCTTTTGATAGAATTCCAGATTACAGGAGGATGCTATACTGGAACCCCCTTTTAAATATTGCCGATAGTGATTATCAGTTTGATTTTTTCACTTCAGATGTAGAAGGAACCTATGAAGTAATTTTAAACGGATTTACTTCTTATGGTAAACCAATGCATGTCGTCAAAGAAATAGAGGTAGTAGCGAAGCATATGAACTAAATATTACTCTATCAAAATAAATTCTGAACGTCTATTCAATTGATGATCTTGATCAGAACAAATGACTCCGTTTGCGCATTTATTGATTAGTGCCGTTTCTCCATAACCTTTACCTGAAATACGACTTTCATCTATTCCTGCAGAAATGATATAGGCAACCGTTCTTTTTGCCCTACGATCAGATAACCAAAGGTTGTAATTATCCTCTTCCCTACTATCTGTATGTGACCCAATTTCTACTTTTACTTCGGGTCTTTTTAGCATGTAAGCAACTACCTTATCTAAATTCTGAAAAGCATCTTCTCTTAAGTAAGAACTGTTTAGATCAAAATAGATTGGAGCTAATTTTAAAACTTTTACCAAATCGGCACCAATAACCGCAACTTTACTACTCTCTTCCAATACCACACGAGCATCTTTTATATTCTTTTCATCTGGTGTAGTGAACATAAACAAAGAACCCTCTTCGTAACCGTCAAGATTAGCAGTAATTGAATATTGACTCTCTTGACATGGAATTTCTATACTATAATTGCCCTGGGCATCAGTTGTGGTCTCCCCTATATTACCTCCTGAAGTGTTTTTACCATTCACGGTAACAAATGGCAAAGGCTGTTCCGTATCCTTGTCCACTGCCGTACCAGTAATGGTCACCATACAGTCTATAGTTTTCAATGCATAAATATCGTCACCACCAACTCCGCCAGATCGGTTAGAGGCAAAGAAACCTGAATTGGTTTCTTCATCGAAAATCATTGAAAAGTCATCGTTGGGGCTGTTAATAGGGTTACCTAAATTTTTAACTGCTCCCTGACTCTTTAGACTGACTGAAAAAATATCTAGTCCGCCTAAACCTGGGTGACCGTCAGATGCAAAATACAATACACCAGATGCTGATATGAACGGAAAAGTCTCTTTACTTTCGGTATTGATTTTTGACCCTAAATTCTCTGGCGTTCCAAAACTACCATCAGCATTAATAGCTACCTTAAAAATATCTGAAGCCCCTAAAGTTCCTGGCATATCAGATGAAAAATACAAGATTGTAGCATCTTCGTTCAAAGCAGGGTGTGCAACGGAATATAGGTCGCTATTAAATGGCAGATCCTCTATATTTCCCCATACGCCTTCTTTAAAAGTACTTCTATAAATTTTTAATCTGCTAATGCCTTTTTTATCCCTGTTGAACGAACCTTTTTTATAATTATTCCGCGTAAAATACATGGTATTCCCATCTTTTGAAAAAGTGGTAGAAGATTCATTTGCCACAGATTTCAACTCTTCAGGAAATGCTGTTGCCGTACTATATTGTTCTTTCTCTGGACGCGTTGTTTTATAAAGATTTAAATACGGGGTAGCACTACGATCAGTAGTTTCTAAATCCCTACCGGTTGAAAACACCAAAAAATCATTATAAAATGATGGTGCAAAATCTGATTCTTTAGAATTTACTGAAGACAAGTTTTCAATAGTATACTCGTTAGATGCAGTCATTAACTCATCAAAATAGCTTTCATCCTTGTTATAGTTCTGAGCACGTACATCGTTCTTTTTCGCCTTTTTGAACTTTTTCATCCAAACCTCTGAATCTTTATAATTCTTAATCGATTTTAAAGACTGTGCATATCTATACATATAGTCAGGCTCTATGGTTGAACTATTCAACTCTAACAGCTTTGCATACCAATAACTAGCTTCGTCATACTTTGCCCTTAAATAAGCTTCATTACCAAGATTTTTGCAAATATCTTCATCAGACATCCCCTTTTTGCTCAACTCTTCATATGTTGACGCATTACCCATATATGCATAATGCTCAAAATTATCGGCTACAGTTTTTTTGTTCCCTTTCTGCGCAGCGCACACTGAAGAAACTAAAAGCAGCAATAAAAGAACAATTGATGAGCTAAACTTCATTAATATTTTTTTTAAAAGAATCTAGGGGTTAAATCAATTTTATCTTTCTTCAGAAACTCGTACCTAAGAAAAACCTCAAAAGAACCATTATTATATTTTGTTCCGCCTAATTCAGAAATATCACTATCATAGGCAAGACCAAGCATAAACTCATCGGTCATTTGAAATCCGAATAAAGCACTTATAGCGGCATCCCATCTGTAAGCTGCACCCATTGAAAATTTATCGTTCAATAAAAAGTTTGCCGATACATCTGCCTGTAACGGCGCACCAGAAGTAGCTTTTAAAAGAAAAGCAGGTTTAAATTTCCATGATTCAGACATCTCAAACACATATCCTGATATTAAATACCATGTTATTCTATCAACAGAAACCAAACTATTGTTACCATCAGAACTATCAAAATGCTCCGTTTGTAAAAAGTTGGGTATGGATAAGCCCGCATAAAACTTATCGTTATGAAAATAAACACCTGCTCCAAAATTGGGCGTAAACTTTTTATATAAATCCGTGTCGGTTATAGCTACACCACCTGCACTATAATTTCTAAGGTTATTAAAATCTAGATTCAACAAATGTCCGCCAGCTTTCAAACCAAAAGATAGTTTATCCGTTTCTGAAGTTTCTAACGTATACGAGAATGCAGCATCTATGTAAGTATTTTGATTGGTATTGTTTCCTATTTCATCATGAACTATAGATAGCCCCAACCCCACTTTATACGAAGTTGGTCCGTGCACACTCAAGGTTTGAGTATTTGGAGCACCATCTCTACCCACCCATTGCGATCTGTGCAATGCTGAAATACTTAAAGCATCTCGAGATCCCGCATAAGCAGGGTTCACAGAAAAAGTATTGTACATATATTGGGTATACTGGGCATCTTGCTGACCGAATACTGATTGTTGATCGCATAATATTACGATAAAAACCAAAAAGAATATGTTTGCTATTTTCTTCATTTTTTATCGAATTACATATAAGTATCCCGTTAATATTTTCTCTTCTCCATTAGCCGTATAATAGATGTCATAATAATATGTTCCTGCAGGTAGTTTTTCATTTTGATTAATTGTGATTCTGCCCTCAGATACTCCATTAAACGCTCTGGTCTTATTTTCATAACCTTCAACCTCCCAAACCAATACTCCGTATCTATTATAGATTTTTACAGCATTTTCAGGAAATCTTTCTATGTTGATGATTTCAAAACCACCGTTCATAATATCACCAGGCTTTACCAAATCAAGTTCAACATAAATATCACACTTACTTCCTACTGGTGGTGTACCTCCAATAGAATCACAAGAATCCAAGGGATCTGTTCCGTCCAAGACTTCTTGTCCGTCCATAACTCCATCTCCATCAGTATCCGGATTATTAGGGTCAGTACCTAAAGAAAGTTCTTCATCATCTGGCAAACCATCATTATCACTGTCATTATTTAAGGTTTCATTATCAAAAATGATAACTACTTCACCACTACCCTCATTACCAGCTATATCAATTGCTGTAATAAATAATATTGTTTCAGGATTAATCATAGGGAATGCACCATTTTCTGGCACATCTGTTTCTGTGTTTATTTCCCAAATTCCATTGATATCCGTATTGATCACATAGTCCAAAACAATACCCGTATCAGCTACCTCAACTGTAATATTCAATATCTCATTAGGACTTCCCAAACCTAGTAGAACGGGGAAAGTATCCATAGTTTCAAAACTATCTACCAATGGTGGTTCAGTATTAACTATGTAAGTATGTTGATCAGAAGCTGAGCCTGTGTTTCCTTCAATAGTTAACGTAGTTACAGAAGCAATTATATTACTATCGTCATCTGCTACTAAGTCTGTGCCAGGCACTGCTATTTCAAAAAGACCATTTTCATTTACAGCACCCGTATAATTATTACTATTGATAATCAATGTAACAATGTCTCCCGCTATATAATCACCCGAAACTGTTCCTGTAACAAAAACGGGATTTTGAGCTTCAGTTTCATTAACAATATTATCTGATGTAATATCATCTAAAGTTATAATAGGAAGTACTATAATGGTTTCTTGACAATCTACAATTCCGTTGCCATCAGCATCAGTTTGATTAAATTCGACAGTAACAATGCTAGTGTCATTAGTTGCACAAGGCAAAATTGCTGCAACTGTATAGGTAAACGTGTCATTCCCATTATCAGCCCAAGTTCCACCTGCATCTGGATTACCTGTCAACTGGGCAAAAAGATCCGCATTGCTGAATGTTTCGCCTTCGCAAATATTCAATGTTCCATCACTTCCGGCATTTGGTTGCGTTTGTTCAGTTACGGTTACGATACTTTCATCGTCTACCGTGCATGGTGAAGTTGCTACTAGTGTATAAGTGTGAGTTCCATTTCCGTTATCAAACCATGTTCCGCCTATATCAGGTGAACCGGTTAACTGTGCGAATAGGTCTGAATTTGTAAATGAATCTCCGGCACAAATACTCAATGTTCCATCGATTCCTGCATTCGGCTGGGCTTTCTCCGTTACGGTTACGATACTTTCATCGTCAACTGTACAAGGTGATATTGCAGCTACGGTATACGTATGCGTGCCGTCGCCATTGTCAAACCAAGTTCCGCCTTTATCCGGAGAACCTGTTAATTGTGCGAATAGGTCAGCGTTATCAAAACTAGCTCCGGCGCAAATATTTAAAGTTCCATCGATACCCGCATTTGGTTGTGCTTGTTCTGTTACCGTTACGGTACTTTCATCGTCTACTGTACATGGTGATAATGCAGCCACGGTATAGGTGTGCGTTCCGTCGCCATTGTCTGACCATGTACCGCCTGCATCAGGTGAACCGGTTAATTGTGCGAACAAATCTGAATTTGTAAATGAATCTCCGAAACAGATATTTAAAGTTCCATCGATTCCCGCATTTGGTTGTGCTTGTTCAGTTACAGTTACCGTACTTTCATCATCTGTTGTACATGGTGCTGTTGCAGCCACGGTATACGTATGCGTTCCATCGCCATTGTCCGACCATGTTCCACCTGTGTCTGGTGAACCGGTCAGTTGGGCAAAAAGATCATCGTTATCAAAACTAGTTCCGGCGCAAATAATCAATGTGCCATCAATTCCGGCATTTGGTGGTGCTTGTTCGGTTACGGTTACGATACTTTCATCGTCTACTGTACATGGTGCGGTAGCAGTTACAGTATAGGTGTGTGTGCCGTCTCCATTGTCAGTCCATGTTCCGCCTGTATCTGGATTTCCGGTCAACTGTGCGAACAAATCTGCATTCGTGAACGTGTCGCCAGCACAAATATTCAATGTTCCATCAACTCCTGCATTTGGTTGCGCTTGTTCTATTACGGTTACAATACTTTCATCATCTGTTGTACATGGTGATATTGCAGCTACGCTATACGTATGCGTACCGCCGCCATTGTCAAACCAAGTTCCACCAGCATCCGGAGAACCAGTTAATTGAGCAAAAAGGTCATCGTTATCAAAACTAGTTCCTGCACAAATAATTAAAGTTCCATCAACTCCTGCATTTGGTTGCGCTTGTTCCGTAACGGATACGATACTTTCATCGTCAACTGTACAAGGTGAAGTTGCCGCTACAGTATAGGTGTGAGTTCCATCGCCGTTGTCTAACCATGTTCCACCTGTATCTGGATTGCCGGTTAACTGGGCAAAAAGATCATCGTTATCAAAACTAGTTCCGGCGCAAATATTTAAAGTTCCATCGATACCCGCATTTGGTTGTGCTTGTTCGGTTACGGTTACAGTACTTTCATCATCTGTTGTACAAGGTGAAGTTCCTACTACTATGTAAGTGTGAGTGCCGTCGCCATTGTTCGACCATGTTCCACCTGTGTCCGGAGAACCGTTTAATTGTGCGAACAAGTCAGCATTTGTAAATGTTTCTCCAGCACAAATATTCAATGTTCCGTCGATACCTGCATTAGGTTGGGCTTGTTCTGTTACCGTTACAGTACTTTCATCGTCCACCGTACAAGGCGAAGTTGCAGCTACTGTGTAGGTGTGAGTCCCATCTCCATTGTCTGACCATGTTCCACCTGTATCTGGTGAACCTGTTAATTGTGCGAATAGGTCTGAATTTGTAAATGAATCTCCAGCGCAAATATTCAATGTTCCATTAATGCCTGCATTTGGTTGTGCCTGCTCGGTTACCGTTACGATACTTTCGTCATCGGTTGTACATGGAGCAGTCGCTGCCACCGTGTACGTGTGAGTACCATTTCCATTATCAGTCCATGTTCCACCTGTATCTGGATTACCGGTCAACTGTGCGAACAAATCTGCATTGGTGAATGTTTCGTCTTCGCAAATATTCAATATTCCATCAACTCCTGCATTCGGCTGTGCTTGCTCGATTACCATTACGGCACTTTCATCATCTACCGTACAAGGTGAAGTTGCTGCTACAGTATAGGTATGCGTTCCATCGCCATTGTCAAACCAAGTTCCGCCTGTATCTGGATTGCCGGTTAACTGTGCGAACAAATCTGCATTTGTGAATGTTTCGCCTTCGCAAATATTCAATGTTCCATCGATTCCTGCATTAGGTTGGGCTTGCTGAATTACGGTTACAGTACTTTCGTCATCAGTCGTACATGGAGATGTTGCTGCTACAGTATAGGTGTGTGTACCATCGCCATTGTCAAACCAAGTTCCACCTGTATCTGGATTACCTGTTAACTGGGCAAAAAGATTATCATTATCAAAACTAGCTCCGGCACAAATATTTAAAGTTCCATCGATACCTGCATTAGGTTTGGCTTGTTCTGTTACCGTTACAGTACTTTCATCGTCAACTGTACATGGTGATATTGCAGCTACGGTATAGGTGTGCGTTCCATCGCCATTGTCCGACCATGTTCCACCTGTATCGGGAGAACCGGTTATTTGTGCGAACAAATCTGCATTGGTGAATGTATCTACGACACAGATATTCAATGTACCATCGATTCCCGCATTTGGTTGGGCTTGTTCTGTTACCGTTACAGTACTTTGATCATCAACTGTACATGGTGTAGTCGCTGCTACAGTATAGGTGTGAGTTCTATCGCCGTTGTCTAACCATGTTCCACCTGTATCTGGATTACCGGTCAACTGTGCGAATAAATCATCATTATCAAAACTATCTCCGGCGCAAATATTCAATGTACCGTCGATACCTGCATTTGGGCATGAAAATACTGTAATGTTTACGGTCGCATATTGTGTATAACCGTTTGCGTCTGTAATACCATACATAAAAGAATCAATTCCAGTAAAATCAGTGTCGGGCGTATATGTAAAATAATCATCTACAGGATTTGTAGCCGACCCATTATTCTCTAAAGAAATACTACCGTTTGTTGGAGTACTTACTATAAAAATACTACCCGAGTTTGGACCATTACCCCCAAAATCATCATTGTCTGTTACTAAAATATCAACTGAATTATTCTTTTCCACAGATATTGAATCATCTAAGGGAATGGGAAAGAAACTATTTGTAGTATCATCTAGTAAATTTCCATCGGTATCATCTCCGTCATCTGAAACATCATCAGTATCTCCAGGGCCGTATGGACTATCTGCCAACATACTAACTTGATTAATTACTCCACCTTCAGCAATCTCATTAGCTGTCAAAATATGACTTGCGGAATATGTTGCCACTTCACCTGCCAAAAGTATCCCTTCTAGAGAACTCATTGTTGCAGAGGAGAAAGTTGGAGCACTGCTTAACGCAATTGTATTTCCGCTAGCATCTTTAAACGTATCTGTTAAAGCAACATTTGTTATTTTCACATTTCCCGTATTCGCAACTTCAATAATATAATCTACAGAGTCACCTGTAACTACGGGAGAGCTAAAATTATTTACAACGGTCTTTGTTACTTCTATTTCTGGTTCAGCTATAACAAGGTTTGATATTATGAACTCTACGTCTTCTTGAAAAAGCGAGAGAAGACCCGCTACAGTTACATCCATATTAATAGATTTAACTGCTTCATCCATTTTCATTGTTCCTCCACCCGTACCATAAAATGTGTTATCACCACACTCACCGCCATTAAAACTTAAAATAGCATCTGCATCTATTTTAAATTCTGTATTAGTGAATTCAAAAATATCTCCATTATTACCCAAATTGGTCCATGTACCATTAGTTGAAGTAAAAACTCCCGTGTTCGAACCATTTATGATGCTTAAGGGCAAAAGCCCATATGTTCCTACTTTGTCAACATTTAAATATGGATTGGTAATAAATACCTCATCACCTGTTGACGCATCAAAGAAGTGAAATGATATGGTCCCGGGAAATAACGGATTAATAGAAATACCTAAAGATGTTTCTCCAAAAATAACTGGATCTGGATTACCGTAAGTATCGTCAGAGATACACCCCATAGTTTCTTCGCCAGTAATAGAAACTCCACCAGTGACTCTACACTCCACTCTAACCAGATTATCTGAACTAAAAGACTCATAGGTTGTCGACGAACCAATTTGAACCCAACCAGTAGTTTTCTGAGAAAATAAGGCGCTATTTATCAGTACTAAAAGAAAAAAAAGGAACACTTTTTTCCAAATAGAATTTAGAATTGTATTTGTTGAAATTGGTTTGGTCATTTGCTAAAAAAATCCATTAGAACTATACTAGTTTCAATGGATATTAATTATTACGTTAATTAAAGGTAATAGGAGCCTAGCAGCCCCTAAACAAATTGTTGTCAATATACCAAAATGAAAGGTATACAGAGTTAAAATTGTGGAAACTATAAATTAGATCATTAATTTATAATGCTAATTGTTAGATTTAATAGGTTGTTTTTACTTTTTACCAATGCCTATATTAACCATAAAAGACATATTAAATACTACCAAAAATAAAAAGTATACCAAAAGGTTTTTTTTGCAAATTGATTACTTAATCAATCTCGCAAAATTAAAGCTAGCGTTTACCAGATTGTCTTTACTATGCTTCATGGCTTCATTTAACGTAGAAACACCTCTCACAATTGAGGCTACATAATCAAGTCCGAATTTTTGTTGTTGTGCCACGGTTATACTTACCGATCCGCAGAGTGCGGCAATAGGAATTTTTTTAAGCTTTGCAGATTTCACGACCCCATCTATTGTTTTACCGGAAAGTGTTTGTTCGTCTAACTGACCTTCGCCGGTTATTATCCAATCTGCACCATTAATGGCACTATCAAAATCTGCCAGTTCTTTTACTAGATTATTTCCTGAAATTAACTCCCCGTTTAGAAAAACAAGGGCACCACCGCCTACTCCGCCAGCTGCACCGGCGCCACTTACTTTTTGTAAATCGATTTCATAGCGATTCTTAATAATTTCGGCAAAATTACATAGACCTTGATTCAGAAATATAATCTCATTTTCAGAAGCACCTTTCTGCTCACCATAAATATAAGCAGCACCTTGAAGCCCATAAAAAGGATTGGTAACATCACATGCCACTTTAACGGTTATCTTGTCAAGCTGCGGGTGTTTATTGGAATCATCAATTGTTTTAACCTTAGAGAGATTTTTACCTACCGGTGACAATTCTTGTCCTTCCCCATCTAAAAAGCGATATCCCAAAGCATTAGCCATTCCCATACCCCCATCGTTGGTAGCACTACCACCAATACCCAGAATAATTTCAACAGCACCTTTTTCCAGTGCATCATAAATCAATTCTCCCGTGCCCGAAGTTGTGGTTTTCATACAATTTCGCTCATCTTCTGAAAGCAATTTTAATCCTGATGCTTCTGCCATTTCTATGTAGGCGATTTTTGTTTCATCAGAATATAAATAAGAAGCACTGATGGGTCTAAAAAGCGGGTCGTTTACCGTAACTGCAACCTTTTCTCCTTTTATATAATGTTTAGCGACTTCCATTGTACCATCTCCCCCATCTGCTAAAGGTCTTTTCAAAATTTCGGCATCGTTGAACACCATTCGGAGTCCTTCCTCAACGGCATCGCAAAATTCGAAACCGGTTAAGGAGCCTTTAAACTTATCTGGTGCTATTACAAATTTCATCGATGTAAGATTAATTTAAAATATTCGGTAGTGCAACACTGAACGCTATAATGGCTACAAAATAGGCAATCAATATCATTACCTCTTTTTTACCTGAATAGTATTCTACTTTTAACCCTTCGTTTACCGTTCTTTTAATAGTGTAGCTAACCGCAAGTGCCACCAATACCGTTACCAAACAACCAAGAGCATTCCACCAGAACCAAAAGATCTGTGGTACATACAACCAAAGATAAACATTGAACAAAACACCTGCCACTATACCAATATTTGCACCAAGCGCATGTGTTTTCTTGGTCAGGATAGCCAAAATAAAAGCTGCCAAAATTGGACCGTAGAAAACCGAACTTATCTTATTGATCACCTCTATAACCGTACCCTCTATATTACCTGCAAAAAAGGCGAAGAACAAGCATACAAGCCCCCAAAATATGGACAAGAGCTTAGAATAGGTCATGTACTTTTTATCGGGCATATTTGGATTGAACCTTTTCACAAAGTCTTCCATAGTTACTGCAGAAAGTGAATTTACCGTTGAGCTTAATGTAGACATAGCTGCTGACATAATAGCCACGATCAAAATTCCTATTACCCCGTTAGGTAAATATTTTATGATAAAAACCGGCACCATTAAATCTGCCTTCTTACCCGCTAGAGAGCCAATATTTGCCTGATAAACAGTTTCCATCTGTTCTTGAAAAGTTACATCTTGCAATAATAACGTACCCAACACAAGACCCATTATACAGTAAGTTAATGTAAACGGAAAACGTAGTAATCCGTTTGCCATCATTAATTTTTTAAGGTTAGACATGCTACTTGATGATAACAATCGTTGCGATTGGGTTTGATCTGTACCGTAGTAGGACGCATATAGAAAAAATCCGCCTATGACCATGGGCCAAAAACCAAATTCATCATTTCCATCGGCATTATTAAAGCCCCATTTACTGAAGTCTACCGCTGTAATTCTATCGGTATCCACATGAGTTAGAAAATTATCTACTCCACCAAGCTCACTAAAACCAAAATACAGACAAATAATAATACCTATAAATAGAATACTCATCTGAATTACATCTCCCCAGATAACCGCTTTCATTCCGCCTTGAAATGAATATACCATGGTGATAAGACCGATGATTAATATAGAAATCCAAAAATCCAGTCCAATGGTTGCCTGTAGAATTAGAGCCATAGTATACACCATAACCCCTGTTGCTACCGATCTGCTAATTTGAAATACAAAGCTTATTAAAAGACGGGAAGAGGAGTCAAATCTTTTCTCCAGATATTCATACACGCTAACAATACCAGATTTATATAACGTAGGTAATACTGCAATAAGTAAAAAAGCCATTGCCAATGGTACACCAAACTCGTAAGTTAACCATTGCATGCCACCACCATCTTTAAGACCTACAAATGCAGGAGCGGAAATAAAGCTTATAGCCGATAATTGCGTTGCCATTGCCGAAAGGCTTAACGGCAGCCATGATGTTTTACGACCACCCAAAAAGTAATCGCCACCAGAGTTGTTCTCTTTGAACATAAAGCCCAACCCTAAAAAGCCTGCTAAATAAACAACAATAATGATATAGTCAACGTAGTTCATACCTTAGTTTCTATTTTTTTTGATTAAAAAGCCAACCATAACAATACCGAATAGGTAGAATACAATTAAAAAGTAATCAATATAATTCATAACACATCAGTTTTAATCGGTATTCACCATATCAATATATAAAGCGGCGCTCCAGGAAAAATTATTACCTCCGTATCCGGTAGGGTTCTCACTGCCCGTGTCTTTTCTACAGTCAAAATATTCGTAAAAACCATATCTCTCGATTAGTTCAATACTATCTTTTTTAACTTGCTCTGCCATTTTTAAAAAACCATAGTTTTTAAGTCCAAGAAAAAGTAACCAGTTCATGTTGATCCAAACAGGACCTCTCCAATATTTTCTTGGGTTAAATCGGTCGTTCGTTGGGTCGAATGACGCACATAGATATCTCTCATCACCTCCAAATTTATCCATCATGGTATTCACCAGCACCTTGGCTCTTTCAGGCGAAGGAATATTTGCGAACAAAGGTGAAAAGGATGAAGACGTAATATGGCGAATAGCTTTTTCATTCCTTAGATCATAATGCACGTAGGCACCAAGTTCAACATCAAATAACTTCTCGTTAAAACTTGCGATACTCTTAGATTGCCATTGTATTAGGGTTTTAATCTTATCTTCATTACCCCCAATTAATTCATACAATTCAATTAAAGCTTGATTGGATTTAATTAGCATGGCATTGAACAATGGATCTTGTACCAAAAAGGGGGATAACTCAGCAATTTTTTTGTCGTCATAATTATTTTGTTTAGCGATATCTATAATATATAAGTAATGATCATATTCTCTTTTAGAAGGACGCTGTGAAGCATCTACATGGGTGGTATCTTTTCTAACGAAATTATATTCTGGAGGATTCATCGTATCCCAGATATCATCCCAAACAGGTGAGTTATCAGTACCAGATTCCCAATTGTGGTAGATGTATACCAAACCTTCATCTTTGGGATCTCTATTCTCATAGAAATACACGTGATTGTCAAAAACCTTATCGATTTCTTCTTTGATAAAGCTCAACATATCATCTTTATCTTCTGCAATACGATGCATTTCTTGCAACACAAAACCAGAAACAGGTGGTTGCGTCATACCCGTAGACCTATATTTTTTAGAGGACAATGGGTGCAATTCAGATTGATGAAAATCTGCACCGGGGAAATATGAATCGTTATCCGTATGAAAAACGATATGCGGTATAAATCCGTTACCCCATTGAGAATCTAACAATGTTCTCATTTCGGTTTTTGCCTTTTCTACATCATAATGGGCAAAACCGATAGCGATAAACCCAGAATCCCACTTCCATTGAAAAGGATATAGCCCTGCGCTTGGTATGGTAAAACCTCCATCTTGAAAATTTGCATCTAATACTGCAATTGCCTTTTTATATAATTCTTGCTTCATATTATCTCATAAATAACCTTGGGGCTAACCCACTAGGTTTTGAATTGAAAAATAATTATTACTTCGACTCAAACGTCGGAGCAATTAAATCTCGATTATCGAGTAAAAAAACACATTGGTAATTCTCCAACCACCAATGTGCTCATCATTTAAACATAAACTAACAACACAAATTTTTAGAAATTGAAAGTAGCCGTTACGAACAATCTTCTAGGTAAAATTGGTCTACCTACAAAGAATTGAGATTCCGTTTGACCTACTGAACCTGCCCTTGGGTTCCCTTCTGTAATTCCGTCACTATCAAATAGATTAAAAACCGATACTCCTAAACGAACTGAATTGTTGTTATCCTCTTTAGAGAATGTGTAACCGGCACCTAATCTACCTATCGTAATAGCATCTAATTCTATATTATTGGTATCATCGGTAAATTTGGAACCTGTGTAGTTGAATCCGAAATTCGCATCAAAAGAGGCGTTGTCATAATACAAGCCTAAACCTCCTAACAGATTTGGCTGTCTAGCTAATTCATTACCAACATTAGCTTCTGTAGACGTACCGTTCACCAAATCAAAATCGGTATTTTTTGTAATCTCATGATCTTGGTAGGTAACATTACCACGAAGATTTAAGTATTGTGCAATAGAATAATCTCCGGTAGCTTCAATACCTATTGTTCTTGTATTTTGCTCTGCTCTAGTTTCATCTATTAACTGACCACCAACAATGGCTTGTCTTATAGAGATACGATCTTTAAGACCTACATAATAACCAGCAACAGAACCAGAAAATTTTTCGTTTCCAAATTTGGCACCCGCTTCAAATTGTATAATATTTTCAGCATCGTACGGGCTTTCAGAAATACCAGGAACTGGAGCAAAACCTCTTAATTGCGGAAAGAAATATCCTTTAGAAAAGTTAGCATATAAGTTGGTTGTTTCAGTTAACTCATACAAACCAGCTAAAGACAATGCCCAAGCACTTGCATTAACTTCTGTTCTTAAGAACGTACCATCTGCAGTTTGCACATCACTAAGTTCAGTGGTAATATCTGGAGTAGCATAAACCGTTTCGCTCATAATACCACCGCGACTGTTGATACCATCTGTATGTTCCCATCTGAAACCAACATCAAAACGCCATTTATCCAAAATCATCTCATCGGTAACGTATAATGCCAATCTGTTTTGAGAAAGAAAGTTATTAGCAGTTTGTCCTATACGATTGTATAATCCACCTTGAGAATACACTACATTATCGCCACCAGCATCGGTATAGTTTAAGTTTACCAATTGCGGATTGTTATTGAACTCTGTCAACACTCTATATTGATAATTAACATCTTCTGCCTCTGTACGAGCTATATAAGAACCAACAGTGATGTTATGGTTACCACCATTTGCTGTTTCAATTGATTTTGTTAAATTGATTTCGCCAGAGTAATCTGTCATGGGGCGTAAACGATCTACATGAAGGTTATCAATAACCAAATCGTTACCATTAATTTGAGCGCCTGATCCACTTTGGTAAGCAGCAGTATACCCTAAATTACCAGGAGCAATACTTTCTACATAATTATCTAATGTGATAGGATTTCCGTTAGTACCATTACCACCTACATAAAGTGCAAAATTGTGCTTGTAGTTGGCATATTTAATTTTAGATGTCAGTTTAAGATCATCTTCAAATCTGTAATTAAAATCACCCATTATATAACCACCTGTAGTAGCAACACCATCAGCAATCGGACTATTATATGTTCCGCCAGGTGTATTGAATGAAGTATTCGCTAAATCTCCAGATAGCAATTGTTCAACTGGGTTGCCGTCATTACCGTTTATACGCTCTCTGCTACCTCCACTTAAAGGAATAGGAAGATAAAACTGAGCCTTATCATCAATAAACTGTCCGCTTAAAGTAAAAGATCCGTTATCGAATTTCTTTTTGATGTTACCTCTAAATTGAACACCTTTTGTAGGTAAACCTACATCTATAGGACCTCTATCATGACGCACAAAACCTGTAAAAGCATAATAAGTATTAGAATCTTCGCCACCTAACTGACCACCAGAATAGAAATCGGTTTTAATTCTACCTTGGTTGGCAACTTCAATATTAATAATGTTACCCGGGTTGGTATCTCCCGTTTTACTTGTGTAGTTAATAATACCGGCAACAGAACCTGCACCATATAATACCGCTGCACCACCACGAACAAATTCAACACCTTTAAAACCTATGTCAGGTCTAGCATATACATCATGTGCAGAAGAGTTAAGACCGAAAGAACTAATCAAAGGCATACCATCATATTGTAGCGGATTGAAAACATATTGACCACCAGAAGGCAAACCTCTAACGAATATGTTACTTGCCGTTTCACCACCACCACCTTCAGCGGTAATACCCGGTACACTTCTAAGAATATCTGCTTGACTATTTGCAGAAAGCTTAGTAATTTCTTTCATCTTCACAGAGCTAATAGATAATGGAGCTTGCTTTTGAGAACGAAATGTACTAGAAGCTGTTAATACAACTTCATCAAGTTGCTGACCACCTTCTTGCAGCACAACATTAACGGTTTGTGCTGTACCGTTTAAGTCTAATGATTTGTCAACTGATGTAAACCCTATATATGATACACGTAAAACCTGAGTACCTGTTAGGTCTGTTGAAAAAGAAAAATTACCATCAAAATCTGATGTTGTACCCGATGTACTACCTGTAATTAAAATGTTAGCACCGGGAATTGGTTCTCCTAAATTGTCTGTTACGGTTCCTGAAATATCGGTCTGTGCAAAGGAGCCTGCACTGAATAGAAGTCCGATTACCGCAAAAATAATTTTCTTCATAATGTTTGAGTTTTTTTAAGTTGAGTCGATTTAAATTATCAAATCGTTGATTATGAAGCCAAATTATATGAATATAGCATTCTATTAACCAAAAATTAACGAAATATCAATGCAAACGTTTGCGAAAACGTTTGCATTTTATTTTGTATTATTGTTATTCCTTCAATAAACATATAATTTACTCATTTTCAACCATGAGCAAAAAAAGAAACACCACTTTAAAAGAGCTTTCTAGAGAACTTAGTTTATCCATTTCAACAGTTTCAAGAGCCCTTAACGACCACCCAGATATCAGCCCTGCTACTAAGGAGCGGGTCAAAAAATTGGCCAAGCAAATGAATTATGTACCCAATTTATTTGCTAGAGGATTTCGCTCTCGTGAAACTCATATTCTTGGGGTAATTGTACCCAACATATCGCACTTATTCACTTCTACCATTATAAAAGGAATTATTGAGGAAGCTGAGTTAAGAGGCTACCGTGTTATTATATCAGAATCTAATAATGACGACACCAAACAAGTAGAAATGTTGAATACCATGACACAGTTTGGGGTTGATGGCGTATTAATGTCATTGGCACGAAAAACAAAAGATGTAGAAGAGGTTTTAAAGGTTTTAAATCGTATCCCAATTGTTTTGTTCGACAAGGTTTCCAGTAAAATACCCTGCACGCAAGTAGTTATCAATGAAGAAGAGGCTGCATTTAATGCTGTAGAACATTTAATAGAACTTGGTAAGAAACGAATAGCTATTATTAAGGAAACCGAAAACTCATACAATTCAGAAAAAAGATTCGCTGGTTATTTAAAAGCGTTAAACAAATATGGCATACCTGTACGTAACAAACTTATTTTAAGTACAGAAGATATTTCATTAGGAAACGGAAGAAGATTAACTAATATCCTATTAAGTATGAAGAAACGCCCTGATGCCATTTTCGCAATTACGGACAATGCCGCCATAGGAGCTATTAAAGCACTACATAAATTTAAGGTAAAAATACCTGAAGAAATAGCTGTTGTGGGTTTTAGCAACTCCATTAACTCCACCATTGTGAGCCCTGGATTAACCACTGTAGACCAGCCAGGCGACAAAATAGGACGCACTGCAGTTCGTTTTTTAATTCAAGAACTTGAAAGCCCTACAAATGAAGTGATTACCAAAACCGTGGAAATCAAAACCAGTTTAATTGTTAGGGATTCTTCACTAATGGTTTAAAAAGGCAAAAATAGATTATAAAGGAATATTGCCATGCTTCTTCTTTGGCAAGGTCGCTGCTTTATTCTCTAGCATGGTATACGCTTTTATTAATTTCCGCCTTGTATCCTTAGGTAGAATTACCTCATCTATAAATCCTCTTTGCGCTGCACTGTAAGGGTTTGCAAATAGTTTTGCGTATTCCGCCTCTTTTTCTGCCAGTTTCGCTTCTGGATCATCGGCAGCACTTATTTCTTTTCTAAAAATGATCTCACTGGCACCTTTGGCTCCCATTACCGCAATTTCTGCACCTGGCCAAGCATAATTTAAATCGGCGCCAATATGTTTAGAATTCATAACATCGTATGCACCGCCGTATGCTTTTCTGGTAATTACGGTTACCTTAGGCACTGTTGCCTCACTTAAAGCATAAAGTAATTTTGCACCGTTGGTGATAATACCGTTCCATTCTTGATCGGTGCCCGGCAAGAATCCTGGAACATCTACCAAAACCAATAGCGGAATATTAAAACAATCGCAAAAGCGTGTAAAACGCGCTGCCTTTTTAGAGCTATCAACATCAAGAACACCTGCAAGACTAATGGGCTGATTGGCAACAATACCAATACTTTTACCACCTAACCTTGCAAAACCTACCACAATATTATCGGCATACGCTTCGTGAATTTCAAAGAATGAATCTTGATCTATGATTCCGTTGATAACATTGCGCATATCATAAGGCTGATTTGCATTTTCAGGAACAATATCCTCTAGTACATCACGAACTTCATTACCTAACTCAAATGGCATATCGGTTGGTTTATCCTCGCAATTCTGAGGCATGTAGCTGATCATCTGCTTAATCTGATTGATACATTGAATATCGTTAGCTGCCGTAAGATGCGTTACACCAGATTTAGTTGCATGCGTTAATGCACCGCCGAGTTCTTCTGATGTTACTTCTTCATTGGTTACCGTTTTCACCACATTTGGACCGGTAACGAACATATAACTAGAATTCTCTACCATTAATGTAAAATCTGTCATGGCAGGTGAATATACCGCCCCACCGGCACAAGGACCCATTATGGCAGAAATCTGAGGAATCACCCCCGATGCCATTACATTTTTATGGAAAATATCGGCATAGCCACCTAATGAACGTACTCCCTCTTGAATTCGGGCTCCGCCACTATCGTTTAATCCAATCATTGGTACGCCTATTTTCATGGCCATATCCATAATCTTACAAATCTTTTCGGCATGGGTTTCAGATAAAGCCCCTCCAAAAACAGTGAAATCCTGTGCAAAAACACAAACTTGCCTTCCGTTGATTGTACCGTAACCAGTAACTACACCATCACCATAAAAGACTTGTTTTTCCATACCAAAATCTTTGGTACGGTGGGTAACCAAAGCACCCATTTCTTCAAATGAGCCTTCATCAAGCAAAAAATGAATACGTTCATAAGCAGTTAACTTTCCTTTAGCGTGCTGTTTGTCAATACGTTCTTGACCACCACCCAATTTCGCCAATGCCAGTTTCTCTGCTAATATCTCTTTATTATCTTTCATTCTAATCGTTCAAAAAATCTTAATTGCCTTCTATATTCTACTCTTCTGCCAGTTAGAAGATATTTCAGACGGAATTTTTAATACTTTATCGTTATCCAAATACAATTTTAGAGCTGTTAAAGCTGCTATTCTTCTTTCTTCTGCATATTGCTTTTCTAAATGCTCTGGAGAATAGTAGTTTTTGACAAAATGAGTATCAAAATTCCCTGATGTAAAAGCTTCATGCTCACACACATATTTTCCAAATGACAAGGTTGTGGCAACGCCTTCTACTTTATAATTATCAATAGCTTTAATCATTAATTGAATAGCCTCTTCCCTATTCTTTCCATAGGTAATCAACTTAGAAATCATAGGATCGTAATAGATGGGTACTTCCATACCTTCTTCAAACCCATCATCCACACGTATACCTTCACCAACCGGTGTTTTGTAGGTTGACAGCTTTCCTATACTCGGCATAAAATTAGATAACGGATCTTCTGCATATACACGAACTTCAAGCGCATGACCTGTTATTTTTAAATCGTCTTGGGTAAATGTTAGTGCTTCGCCACGAGCTACCTTTATTTGCTGCTCTACCAAATCAATACCAGATATCAACTCAGACACCGGATGTTCTACCTGCAACCTCGTATTCATTTCCAAGAAGTAGAAATTCATGTTTTCATCAAGTAAGAACTCCACCGTACCCGCACCAACGTAGTCACATGCTTTTGCTACTTTGATGGCAGCTTCGCCCATACTCTTTCTAATTTCCGGAGTTAGAACTGCTGAAGGAGCTTCTTCTACTACTTTTTGATGTCTTCTTTGCACACTACATTCCCGTTCAAATAAATGAACGGTATTACCATGCGTATCCGCTAAAATTTGAATTTCTATATGCCTAGGTGAGCCTACGTACTTTTCTATAAAAACGGAACCATCACCAAATGCTGCTAGTGCCTCACTGATAGCTCTATCCATTTGTTCTGGAAGATCTTTCAAGTTCTCTACAACGCGCATTCCCTTACCACCACCACCTGCAGATGCTTTTATTAAAATAGGAAATCCAATTTGCTTAGCTACCTTTTCAGCTAAAGCAACGTCGGTTATAGCCTCTTCTATACCTGGCACCATGGGGATGTCATAATCGCGAACCGCTTCTTTTGCCGCTAGTTTATTTCCCATCACTTTAATAGCATGGGGCTTAGGGCCGATAAATGTGATACCGTTATCTTCAACCATTTGTGCGAAAACGGCATTCTCGCTTAAAAATCCGTAACCAGGGTGAATACCTTCTGCACCGGTCACCTTTGCGGCATCTATAACTTTCTCCATGACCAGGTAAGACTCCGATGATGGCGCTGGACCTAATAACACCGCTTCATCAGCGAATTTTACGTGTGGCGAATGGCGGTCGACTTCTGAATATACGGCAACTGTTTTGATACCCATTTTCTGGGCAGTCTTCATTATTCTTAAAGCTATTTCGCCTCTATTGGCTATTAATATTTTTTTCATTAAAACTTAATTTACTCGATAATCGAGATTTAACTACGTAACGATTTAGCATCTAAATTTTAAGAGTCACCTCTTATCACTATCGTATTTTTCTACTCCATTTCAATAATCAACTGTCCTTTTTCTACGGTATCGTCTTTTTTAATTTCAATAGATTTTACAATACCCTCGCCTTGAGCAAGAATAATATTTTCCATTTTCATTGCCGACAAAACCAATAACGGAGTACCCTCTACAATCTCTTGCCCTACCTCAACCATTACATCTACAATTAAACCTGGCATTGGTGCTTTTACTTCGTTTAATTTCTGAGTAGTAACCGCAAGCAATCCCATTTTCTTGACCTGCTGATCGTATTCATCTTCAATCTTTACGTCGTATATATTTCCGTTGACCGACAATGACATCGTCTTATTCAAAAAATCTGTATCTAGAATCTCTACCTCAAAAGCAGTATTATCATCTAAAACATGAAGTTTCTGAGTGCTAACAGAAATGCTATTTAAAGAATCAGCATCACTGGTTTTGAATTCTAATTCTTCTTCGTTTACGGTAATTAAATAGTTTGACATATAAGATCGAATAAAACAATATGAGTGTTTCCCAAAGATATTGAAAAAGATTGGCGATGGAATTTAAATAGTTTTGATGAATGACTTATAGCTTTAACAGCTTAGTATTCATTTGTATAAAATGCAAAAACCATTCAATTTCTTGAATGGTTTTTAACGCCCTTGTTTCTGCTACTTAATTTTGCCATCCACCACCAAGGGCACGATACAGTTGTATTACTGCCTGCAGCTCCTGCTACTTATCACCTACGCCATCTAATTGAACAGCTAATAGACTATTCTTTGTAGTAAGTACATCTGTATAGTTTGTTGTTGAAGAATATTCTAAAAGTGCTTCGGTGAACTCTACCGATTTTTCCAATGCTGAAATCTGAGATGCTCTGGAAAGCTGTTTTTCTTTAGCTTTCTTATAGGTAAATAAAGCATCTGAAATTTCACCACCGGCATTTAACCAAGCAACTTTGTAATCGTAAAAAGCTTGTTGCTGAACCGATTTATTAATTTTCAATCGGGCTTTATTCTCTCCATTGTCAAAAATGGGTCTTCGCTAAATTCACATCTTCATAAGCACTTCTAAAAGCCATTTCCGCTTCTTGAATTACTAATTGCAGCTAGTGTATTATGTACATCTTGCTCATATTGGGAGCATTTAATTTAAATCTCTAACCAACCTTACATAATTATTAATTCTTAAAGAATCTGCAGCGTTAACCGACTCCATTAAATAGTCTTCGATATTTCCAGATTTTGGGTCGGAACGTTGTGCACCTGCACCGTGCCAATCATAAAATTCAGTTGCACTACTATTATCTTTACTATAGGCTTTACCGAATGCTATATAACAAGCCGTGTATTTAAAATCGCCTTGTGTAGTACTAGACCAGAACCAACTATCTTCATTGGTACATTCAAAAAAGTTTTCATCTATGGCAGGAAATGTTTCTTTGTCATAATCTACAATACTCTGTAATTCTTTGATATTAGGCAATCTCCAATCTTCAAAACCCGATATTTTGCTGTTTTTTGCCATTTGTAATGCTTCAACCCAATTATAAGTATTGCCATCGTCTGTTTTTTGCCACATTAAGCCTGTTGCTTTATCGGTAACTGTTCCGTTGTTATTATCCAAAAAATCGTTCACCCCGTAAATGTTTTCCTTACCACGAACTGCCCGTACGTAATTACCAGGATTTCTTACCCCATCACTACCATCATAATAAAGTCCAGTTTCATAGGCTTTAATATGTCCGTCGGCAAAATTAAATCCAAAAGCGCCTTCCATTTGTATATTCTGTAATGGTCCTTTTACATATTTTGTGCTAGACCAATATTGTCCTGCATACGGCATTCTTTTATCGTATTCAAAATCGAAATAATCCGTATTTAAATAAGGCTGTGATTTTTCCAAATCTTGCGGGTATAATTCGCCATTAGAATTCAGAAGTGAATACAATTCTTTAATCGTTGGAAGCCTCCAATCTGTATACCCACCAATCTCCAAAGTAGCTACATAATCAAATGCATCGTAAAAATTATGTTTTTGATAATCCGGTGTTTTTTGCCACATTAAACCAGTATTATTGTCCGTTATAGTGCCATCTCCATTATCTGTATACGAAGATTGAATACCTGAAAATTGTGCATCCTGACCGTAGAATTCATTTTCTTCGTTTGGCTTATCGATTTGATTTCCTTCATTATCATAAAATTTGTCTTGACCTGTATCTGTCAGCACAAAATGTATGTCATTTTCAGGTAGACTTTCCTTTTTTTTCTCACCATCTTTACAAGACACTATTGTAACTATTGCGAAAAAACTAAGCAGATTGATTTTGGAAATTTTCATTTTTCTATTTTTTGATATATTCCTATATAATACGCTATTACAGTTACACAAATTACTGTATATAAATTAACTATTAATCCCATTGGTTTTTATTCGATACAGCATACTCGCCTCCACCGGTAAAAAAATAATGTTAGTGCCCCAAAAGCATAAAGCAGAATTAATTCTATTTCCAAGCCACCCATTTTACTAATTGCAAAAATGTTATCTGAATGAGCCAATAGTATTGAGCCGATCATTCCGAAGAAAAATACAACGGAGACTATTCGTGGCAATGTAAGTATTACGGCAAGTCAGTTTCGGAATAGCAGGAAATAAAGGTGAAGACGATAATTATAAGATAGGTTCCCGAATAGTGTACCTTATATTGGATAAAATCTTGGTATTATTAATATTTATAAGACTAGAACTTTTCAGCCTAAAACAGCGAAATGCACCGTAAATATTGACCGAAAACAAAAAATCCAACCTAAATAAATAGATTGGATTTCGTTTTTTGCTCCCCCTCTTGGGCTCGAACCAAGGACCCTCTGATTAACAGTCAGATGCTCTAACCAACTGAGCTAAGGAGGAAAATAACCCGTTTTAGTTTCCTAAAGCGGGTGCAAATATAGTAGTTTTTTGAAACTCGCCAAATAAAGAATTAAGTTTTTTTATTTAAATATCAATTTATAGACATCATTACCGTTTGCGAACAGTAAAAGTGCTATTAAAATAAAGAATCCGGTGATTTGTGCGTACTCTAAAAATTTATCACTTGGCTTTCTTCCTGTAATTATTTCATAAAGCAAAAACATAACATGCCCGCCATCCAATGCTGGAATAGGTAGTATATTCATAAACGCTAAAATAATGGATATAAACGCAGTTGTACCCCAAAATTGAGGCCAGTTCCAAGTATCTGGGAACATACCACCAATAGCGGCAAAACCACCAACCTCTTTATAGGCACCAGTATCAGGATTAAAGATTTTCTTCATCCCCTTAATATAATCTGTAAGGGTCTTAACACCTTTGTTCCATCCCGCTGGGATAGATTCTATAAAAGTGTATTTTAACTGTTTTACCTGAAAATAGCCTCTTTCAGCATATTCTTCTTGGTTATCCAAACCAAGTGAAACACCTATCTTACCTTCTTTTGATATTTTAGCTTTTAATGGTACATCAGTCCCATCACGATTCACGATAACATTTATAGTATTACCCTTATTACTTTCTAACAAAGGCCTTACTTGATCCAAATATTCCACAGAAGTTCCTTCAACATCAATTAAGGCATCTCCTTTTTTAAATCCTGAATTAACGTTTGGCGAATCTTCAGGGATTGCATTAATAATAAAAGGATTTCTTGGACTAATAAACCTTACGCTTTCCTTATTCTCAGAAATTGTTTCAATAAAATCAACAGGTATTTCCTTTTCAATTTTCTGACCATTACGTTCAATGGTAATGTTCTCTCCATACACCACTTCTGGCACTATAGTGTTTAAAGACTCTATTCTTTTTCCATCAACAGCTAAAATTTTATCTCCCGTCTGAATACCAAGTGCATCACCCAATGTAGTATCTGTAACCCAAATACCATCTTTTAAACTATCGTTGGCTACATATTGTTCTCCATAAGCATACGCCAGACCTATAAATATAACCACAGCCAAAATGAAATTCACCGTTACACCGCCCAACATTATAATTAAACGTTGCCAAGCCGGTTTGCTTCTAAACTCCCACTCTTTAGGTTCTTCTGCCATGGCTTCTTTGTCCATGCTCTCATCTATCATACCAGATATTTTTACATATCCGCCCAATGGCAACCAACCGATACCATATTCGGTTTCGCCTATCTTCTTTTTAAAAAGTGAAAACTTTACATCAAAGAACAAGTAGAATTTCTCTACTCTAGTTTTAAAATATTTTGCTGGTATAAAATGCCCTAATTCGTGTAGAACGATAAGTATAGAAAGGCTTAAAAAAAATTGTATTGTCTTTATTATTATAGGGCTCATTCTTTTTTCCTGAAAATTAAAATCGCACAAAAGTACATTTTTACAACCGCTAAAAAAAAGAAACCCACTGAGGTAGTGCCATTTTATGAATAATTTATAAGCTGAGGGAACGAATTCACTTGAAAAGTAATGAACCCTAGCGTACCTTTGTAAAAAATTCTTATGCGGTCTTTTTTCGCTAAATTCAAATTATTCGGTTTGGTACTGCTGCCCATTTCTGCGGTTATCATGTATCTATTTTATAATGCCTTGCAACCTGTAAAATTATTACCGGTCTATTCGCCTGCCATGGTAAATGCCGAATTGGTGGCTGAAGAAATTCAACATGTTAGAAAATACCATACTATAGCCGATTTTTCACTAAAGAACCAAAATGGGGAAACCATAACCCAAGATAACTACAAGGATAAAATTTACGTTGCAGATTTCTTCTTTACCACCTGCCCCACTATTTGCCCTATAATGACAAAGAACATGGTAGATTTACAAAAAGCGTTAGGTAAAGATTCTGATGTTATGCTTTTATCGCACTCGGTTACGCCAGAAATTGATTCGGTTACCCAATTAAAAAAATACGCTATTGAAAAAGGGGTCGATGATAGCAACTGGAATTTGGTTACTGGTGACAAAAAACAAATTTACGAACTGGCACGAAAGTCTTATTTAGCAGTAAAAACAGATGGTGATGGCGGACCATTTGATATGATACACACCGAAAATTTTATTTTAGTAGACGAGAAAAAAAGAATTCGGGGCTTTTACGACGGCACCAAAAAAGAGGATATTGAGAAATTATTGAAAGATATTGAACTACTTCAAGAATCCCATAAAAAGTAAAAGTCCCCAATACATATTGTAAAGGGGACTATGCACTTAGTACTATCTCAGTTTATTTACAAGCTTCTGAAAATGCTTTTGCAATCTTTATCTGATCTTCTTCAGATGTTGAAAACTCACCACCTTCAATACGTCCTGCAAGTGCCGGACAACTAGCAAAAAATTCTGCACTAGCTACTTCAGCCTTTTTAACACCTTCAATGCTAAAATAATAGGTATCCGTATCAGTTAAATCTTTAAATAGTTTTATACCAGTACCAGTGAATACACGCTGCATAAAAATGGTACTATTTAAATTAAACCCAGACAGACCAGCCTCTGTAGATTTGATAAAACCTTTTTTAGGGTTAACAGGCTCAAACACTTTACCTTCTATTACTATTTCAGAGACCTCTTTACATTTTAAAGACGAGTTTTTAGTTTTACCTTTTGCATTAACGTAAGTTACGGTAACTCTTTTCGCTGTAGTATCGCCACTAACATCCATTATATTACCACCTTCAGCTTCTTTTCCTGGAGGAGAAAAACGTATAGAAATCTTACCTTCCATTTTTTCGCCGTCATCTTTAATTACATAACCAGCTACATCTTCAACATTATGACCTTCAATAGCCTCTTTCTTTGCAATTTTTGCTAGAATTGGATCCACGGTATATCCTTCAGAATAGATACGCTCTCCAGAATCTTTATCATAATTTAGAGTATACCTTTCGTAATGTTTATTGAAAGCGTTTCTTTTGGCTTTTGTTATCCATTTCTTTTCTTCAGTCTCTAAAGCCATGTCCATATACTTAGATGCAGCGTCAAAATCTTCTTGCATCAACGCAACGTTATATAGGTTCATAATTAGTCCCCATCCCGCTTTTTTACCAGCTTTACTTGATAGGTCATAAGCAGCTAATTTTTCTTCCCAATACGTTCTAAAAGACTGTAATTGTTCTTTACCTGCTCTTAATTCTTCTAAATTGGTAAAACCAGCAGACATTTCTTCAAAAGCCATAACTTTTGCCTTTGTTTCATCTTCTAGACCTTCTGTTTTTTTGTCTTTTATAAAGTAGAATTTTTCCGCTTCATTATTAGATCTAATATCATAATCCGCATAAAGCATTGGAGCCAATTTCTTAGCTAAAAAATTTTCACCTAGACTTCTTCTCAAATATTCTTCAACTAAATACGGTGTTCCCTTAACTTTATCCTCGCCCATGATAATCAAGAATTTTTCTTCTTCTTCAAAATCGAACGTAATGATCTCAGGAATAATTTTACCCTGTGAATCTGCCTTTGCAAGTACAGGTATACGATTATAATGGACACTTTCTCCGTTTAGCATGGTTAACACACCTATACCAGCATCTGAATTAGGTACAATTGAAACGCTATACTGTTTATCACCCCTGTTGCGGGTAAATGTCATATCAAGGTCTTTTATAGTCAATCCGTTTAACGCAAATAGAAAATCAGGCGTTCCGTTTTCATCTGTTAATTTCGTAAAATCTTGAAAATCTAAAGAGTTATTAAATGCGTCTTCAGTAAAGGGTAAAGCAGCATCCTTAGAGTTTGCAAACCCACCCATATACGTTTTTACATTCTGGGGAACAGGTTTTTTTGCATAACTAGGAATTGCCACTTTAATATTCTTTCCTTTGGTGGACTGTCCAAAAATGGACACTGTTCCAAAAAGGAACAATACTAGTAATGGTTTTTTCATGATTGGTTGTTTATATATTTAATTAAGTTGATTACTCTATACATGTCTTTTATGAAACTTGTACTGTTATTTGAGTTAGAATTGTTGTTGTCGCGCAATAATATAACCCAGCTAAAAGCAATTATAAATATGTTTGAATTCAATAGTATAAATCTCATATGTTAACAAAAGACACATATTCAACGGTTATGTTAAAATAATATTTCACAAATTCCAATCTGATAAAATATAGGCAACGGCAATAGCGGTTCACCTTAAAAACTAGTAGTTAATTATTCTAAAAAGTATAGGGAATAACTATATTTCCATTACTTTTGTCTTACTTATAATGAATCTAAATAAAAATTGGAAACTACTGTTGCAGATTTAAAGCGAGGCCAAAAGGGAATTATAAAAGAATTCACAGAAAACTTACTCCCAATTAAGTTGTTAGAACTTGGTTGTCTGCCTGGTAACGAGGTAGAATTGGTACAAGTAGCGCCGCTGAAGGATCCAATTTACATTAATGTCAACGGATCACATATAGCCATTAGAAGAGAAATGGCCTTACATATAGCACTTGATATTATAGAAGACAATGCTGTAGTATGAGTAAACAAATTAATGTAGCCCTTATAGGCAATCCCAATACCGGTAAAACATCGGTTTTTAATCAACTGACCGGATTAAATCAAAAAGTTGGTAACTACCCAGGTATTACAGTCGAGAAAAAAGAAGGAATCTGTAAACTACCTAGAGGTGTAAAAGCCCATATTTTAGATTTGCCAGGAACTTACAGCTTAAACACCACTTCATTAGATGAAAGTGTAGCGGTTGAACTTCTATTGAATAAAAATGACAAAGACCACCCAGATGTTGCAATTGTTGTTTCTGATGTAGAAAATCTAAAAAGAAACCTGCTTCTATTTACCCAAATAAAAGATTTAAAAATACCCACCATACTAGTCATTAACATGGCAGATCGTATGTCTCGCAAGGGTATTACCATTGATATAGAATTATTAGAAAAGAAATTAAACTCTAAAATTGCATTAGTAAGTACCCGTAAGGAAACAGGTATTGAGCGATTACGAGAATTAATTGCAGATTACAAAAATCTATCTAAATCACAGAATGTAGATATTTCTGTTATTGCCCCAGAGTATTTTACCAGTTTAAAGGAAGCTTTTCCAAAAGAAGATATCTATAAGCTTTGGCTGGTTATTACGCAAGATGTCAATTTCATGCCATTGGAGAAGACCTTGATTAAAGACACTTCTTCTTTCACCACGAAATCAAAATCCGAACTTAAACGTCTTCAGCAAAAAGAAACCATTTTACGCTATCAGTTTATTAATGGTATTTTAAAAGAGACCTATAAAGTAGATGCGAATGCCGCAAAGGGTTTTAGGGCTACTTTAGACAAAGTACTTACGCACAAAGTATTTGGTTACGTCATCTTTTTCTTGATACTGCTTACCATTTTTCAAGCAATTTATGGGTGGAGCGAATACCCAATGGATTTGATCGATGGTTTCTTTGCTTCGGCTACAGAGTGGGTAAAAGATACTTTACCACCTGGTGTGTTCACTAATTTAATTGCAGAAGGTATTTTAGCCGGTATTGGTGGTATCGTCATATTTATACCGCAAATAGCATTTTTATTCTTGTTTATAGCCCTACTTGAAGAAACAGGTTATATGAGTAGAGTAGTATTCTTGATGGATAGAATTATGCGTCCGTTTGGGTTAAGCGGTAAAAGTGTGGTTCCTTTAATTTCAGGTACTGCTTGTGCTATACCAGCGGTAATGGCCACTAGAACTATTGAAAACTGGAAAGAAAGATTAATTACCATTTTGGTTACCCCTTTTACCACTTGTTCCGCAAGATTACCTGTATATCTCATTATAATTGCCTTAGTAATACCGGAAGGCAGTTTTCTAGGATTAAGCTACAAGGCACTAACTTTAATGTCGCTGTATTTAATGGGGTTTGGAGCCGCTATTCTATCGGCAGTAATCTTAAATAAGATTTTAAAAATCAAGAGCAAATCTTTCTTCGTTGTTGAAATGCCTAATTATAAATTACCATTGTTAAAAAATGTAGGCTATACTGTACTTGAAAAGACAAAGAGTTTTGTTTTTGGAGCCGGTAAAATCATATTGGCCATATCTATTGTACTTTGGTTTTTAGGTTCTAACGGATTTTCCGATGAATTTAAAAATGCCGAAAGCATCGTAACCCAAAGAGTGCAAGAACAAGGCTTCAGCACCAATAGTGAAGTTTATTTTGAAAATCGGCAAGATGAAGAAGGAAATACGTTAAATGAAGAAGCTGCAGATTTAAAATTAAAAGAGTTAGAAAACCGGGCACTAAGTCAAGAGATTGCCAGCTACAAACTAGAGCACTCTTATATGGGTTACATGGGTAAAGCAATAGAACCGATTGTAAGGCCATTGGGGTATGATTGGAAAATAGGTATTGCGGTACTTACTTCATTTGCTGCACGCGAAGTATTTGTGGGTACACTTGCTACCATTTATAGTGTAGGTAACGATGAAGAAGAAACTATTAAAAATAGAATGGCGGCTGAAATAAATCCAAGAACCAAAAAGCCTTTATTTAATTTGGCATCGGGTATTTCACTACTATTGTTCTATGCATTTGCCATGCAATGTATGAGTACTTTAGCCGTGGTAAAAAGAGAAACCAATTCATGGAAATGGCCGGCAGGACAACTAGTTTTTATGAGCCTTTTTGCGTATATTGTAGCTTTAATAGCTTATCAATTATTAAAATAAATATGGATATATTACAACACATATTAGTTTACATTACAGTAGCTATTTCTGCACTATATTTAGTCAACAAATTTTTACTTCCAAAATCTATTTGGGCAGGTAAAAAAACGAATTCAAAAGCTTGTGGTCAAGGAGATTGTGGCTGCCACTAAATTTTGGTTCTGTTAATTATTTTCTAAAACATTCATAACAATTTCTAAAATTGTAACGTTACTTACTTTCGTTCGTCTAGATTGCGTAGGAATAATCTAACACTATGAACTCAAGACCATTTTTATTACCCCTTTTTACTTTTTTATTATTCAACCTATTTAACGTCAATGCACAAAGCTTAAGTGCAACCGTTATAGATAGCGTAAGTCAACAACCTATACCTTTTGCCTCGGTTCAATTAAAAGAGAACTGGGCAATAACCAACGAGGAAGGCAATTTCAATTTAATATTTGATGAAGCTATATCAGAAGCTGACTCCCTGACCGTATCTTCAATGGGTTATGAAACATTAACCAGACCCATAGCTGAGTTTACCTCCACTAAAATTTCACTTGTACCAAAGGCTATAGAATTAAGAGAAGTTATCGTCTCAAATAAAAATTACACAGCTGACGAAATCATGGATTTCGTGGAAGATAATCTTGAGAAGAACTATACTAATGACCTGTCTAAAAAGAGGCTTTTTCATAGAACAACCAATACCGATAGGTGGACCAAAAGTGATTTTAAAGTCAAAAAATCTTCCATAGATGTATTGAACCAGCAATTCATTGATAGTGTTATAAACACTGTACCAAAAAGCGACACCTATTATTCTGAAATAGTAGGAGACCTATATGGTGACCCTAGTAAAGAATTACTGAAACTAGACCTTCTTAAAGCTTCTAAATTATTTGATAAAAGTAATGAACTTGATGCCGAAAAGTTAGAAGAAAAGTTTAATGAAATACTGAGGGACAATGTTAAACCAGGCTCTTATTTCAAAATAAAATCTGGACTGTTTGGAACTAAAATAGATGCTGACGAAGTAAGTGAACTTTTAGAAACCGAAGTTGATTCTTCTGAGGTGGCAGCTGCAAACGATGAATTGGAAAAAAGAAAAAAAGACAAAGAAGAACAGCAGAAAAATTATGCAAAGTGGAAAAAGAATCAGCTGAACGATATTTTTCTTAGCCTCCCTACAGAAGAAGATAGCAAGTTAAATTTCATCCTCAAAACTAGAAAATACGACTATACATTACAAGAGTTTACCTACTTAGGTGATGAAGCTGTTTACGTAATCTCATTTAAACCAAGTGGTTCAGCAGACTATGAGGGAACACTTTATGTTAATGCAGAGGATTTTGCCGTAGTTCAAATAGATTACAGCAATGTTAAACCCACTAGAAAATTTAATTTGCTAGGTATTTCTACGAACTACTATTTATCTAAAGGGAAGATAATATATAATAAAAATAAAGACAACCATTATAGCGTACGCTATTTAGAATCTGAAAGTGGTATGCGAGTGGGTGTTAAAAGACCGCTCAAAATAATTGAAAAGAATAAAATTGTAAAGGGAAAAAATAAGCAGAACGAGCTCTCTGGCGATATGGACTTTGTGATAATTGGCTCCGAAAAAAATGAACTTATTGTGTTCGACTCCAACCATATCAATCAATCTACGTATGATGGTTTTACCGAAAACAATACTGTATCTCCAACCTATATGCCTAAATACGACCCAACCTTTTGGGAAGGCTATGCAATTATAGAGCCCAATACCGCCATTAAAGAATTTAAGGCCGCGTCCATAGATTAAATAAGATTTTTAATAAAATTAAAGAACAATAATCCCCAGCCTACTACTAAAAATAGTCCACCTAGTGGGGTTATGGGACCTAACATCTTTATTTTATTTCCTTTGGATGCAGAAATACACAGTCCGTATATGCTGAACGAAAAAAGAATTACACCTATAACTAAACAGTAAATGATTGCTTTCTCAAGACCAGTTTCCAAATTTAGGTTAAAACTTAGCATCAGTATCAATAGCGCATGATACATTTGATATTTCACTCCGGTCTCAAAACTATTCAATTGATCAGCCGTAAATGTTTTCTTAAGCAAATGCGCTCCAAAAGCACCAAATACAACCGCTAATAAACCTAATAAAGCTCCTACCAATTGTGCTACTAAAACCATATCTTTTTAATTCAAAGATACTGTCATCTCCTATTATTTCATAAATTACAGAAAGTATAATCTTATAAAATATGAAACCGCATCTATTATTATGTAGCATTATATTCGTATTAATATGCAGTTGCGGACCTACTAAAAATACGAGCAGCGATAAATCTTCTTTAGATACCGAGCTAAGGGAAAAGAACAGAGCAAATATTTCTTTATTACAACGTATTCGACAAAAACCAGGTGTTGTACTTCAAAACAATGTTCCCATTTTAAATAAAACCACAAACTCGTTTGATTCAGGTGGAAATCAAGAGCCTTTATACATTTTAAATAATCAGGTTATAGGAAACTCGTTTCGCTCCGTTAATGAGCTAATAAACAGTTATAATGTAAAGAAAATTATAATTCTATCGGGTGCAGATGCCGCAGCTTATGGCACCCAAGGTTCTAATGGTGTAATTAAGATAATTAGTTATTAAATATTAGTTTAACCTAATATTCATCTCCATATGAGAATTTACGGTAAATGCACATTCTTTATATTTTGGCGGACCAAACATTTTCATTTTCCCTTTAGAAAAAGCTATTTGCTCTTTAGGAATGCCAAGCATATTGGTATCTAAATTTTTATTACCATTAGCGTCATGAAAAATAGCAATGGCATATTCCCCTTCTGGCAGGTCTTTAATATCAAAAGCCGTCTTACCCTTTACAGCCTTTTCCGAACCTGATTTATACACCTCATCAAACTTTAAAAAAGACCCTTCATTATTATAGACGGCAAAACAGATATTTCCTTTTTCAGAAGTAACTCCGTCAATATTTATACTCACATTATGTTGTGCAAAAAGACTTGTAGACAATAAACCTATTGTTAATAGTGCTATAAGATTCTTTATAATCATGTGTACTATAATAATTTAAATAACCTCTAGGCAATACTACGAGGCATTGAATTAAATATGAATTAGATGTCTATTATCGATTCAAAAATAGTTTCAATAGTTATGCCAAAACCAATCTACACTTTAACCTTAGTTTAAATTCTCAACTATAGCCTTTAGTTAGGTTCACTTAAAGCTCCTGTTCTTGAATTTAGCTTTTGAAACAATTGCACAGTTTCAACGGAATCTTTTAGGTTAAAGTATACATAAGTAGAATCATTATAGACCAATTTAACCTTGTTCTGATTGATGTTATCTACAAATACATGAACTTTCTTATCGGTTAAAGAATCCTTAAACTCCCTGAATACGCCTTTTTCCTTATCCAAGGCAGAAAAACCATGCAAACGCTGCATTGGAGGAATTCTCTCAACAAACATAACACTATCCAATTCATTTAAGGGAATTTCAATAGTATAAAACCCTGAGCGTAGACCAAGACTATTATCATCATTAGTTACCCAGTTCTTAACATGAAGTATTAAAACGGCTGCACAACAAATAACAGTTATGATCAGTGCTAATGTCCAAATCCAATTTTTCTTAGAAGAATGCATAAAATATTAAAGCATCAAGTTAACAATACTATTGCCTAAAACGCTAAAACCGGTATTAAATTATTTCATCAATAAAACACTTTAATTTTAACCTAGACCAACGTCTAAAGTCATCATGATAATGAAACCACCAATGAAGCCCATAGTGGCAATATCCGTGTATTTATCTTGCTGTGTTTCCGGTATTACCTCTTCAACCACAACAAAAATCATAGCGCCTGCGGCAAAAGAAAGTGCATAAGGTAAAATTGGCTGAAAAGTCATCACTGCCCAAGCCCCTAGAACAGCGGCTACAGGTTCTACAAGTGCAGATGCCTGACCAAACATAAAACTCTTTGTTCTACTTAAACCATGTCTTCTTAATGGCATGGCAACGGCAAAACCTTCTGGAAAATTCTGCAGACCAATACCAAGTGCCAATGCTACTGCACCTCCAATAGAAGCCCCATCAAAACCAGCTGCTACTCCACCAAAAAGAACACCTACCGCCAAACCTTCCGGTATATTGTGTAATGTAATTGCTAAGGTCAATAATGTAGTTCTACGCCAAGGTGTTTTCACCCCTTCCGCCTCGCTTTCCTTAAAATTGATATGTAAGTGCGGTAATACTTTGTCCAAGCCAAAAATGAACATGGCACCAAGAAAAAATCCCACAGCCGCAGGTATCACCTTTACAAAGCCTTCACCGGGACTCATTTCTATACCTGGTGCCAGCAAACTCCAAAAACTTGCCGCGACCATTACTCCACCAGTAAAACCTAACATACCATCTAAAACGGCACGGTTCATTGTTTTAAAAAGAAATACCAAAGCAGCCCCGGCAGCTGTTAGCCCCCATGTAAACAATGTCGCATAAAACGCAGCTAAAACTGGGTCTATCGATTCAAAATACGCTATAATTTCATCCATAATCTTATTAATTCAATAATTTAAAACCTATTCTTCATCTACAATTTCTAAAAACAAGTTCGTTGCTATTTGCTTTGAAATACGAATGGACCCGGACCTTGTTGAAATAGTCACGGAGCCATCAAATTCCTCAATTTCCAATATTTTAAAAGTATCGCCCAGCGCGATTTTATTCTTGTCTAAAAATTTTAAAAATGCAGCCGATGAATCGTTGACACCTACACATACCCCTTGACTACCAACTGGTAATTCACTAATTAATTTCTTAACAGATTTTGTAAACACGCCATCCTTATTAGGAATTGGATCACCGTGCGGATCCACCTTAGGGTAACCTAAATGGGCATCTAGTTTATCTATTAAGGCATCACTCTTTATATGCTCTAATTGCTCTGCCACTACGTGAACCTCATCCCAAGAGAAATTAAGCTTGTCAACCAAAAACACTTCCCACAAGCGATGTTTTCTAATAATAGAAAGTGCAACTAGCCTACCTTTCTCTGAAAGCAAAACCCCCTGATACTTTTTATAATTCACCAAAGATTTTTCAGACAACTTCTTAACCATATCCGTAACAGAGGATGGCTTTGTTTTCATCTGCTCAGCAATAGCATTTGTAGCAACGGATTTACTATTGAAATCGCTTAAGTGATAAATAGTTTTTATGTAATCTTCTTCTGATAATGTCATTTCCAAACAATAATAACACAAAAATACATTTTTATACGTAAAAACAATTTTTTAGTTTTGTCTAAAATTAATTTTAGATGATTAAAACACTTTTTTTTGCCTGTTCTATTTTATCCTTTGGTATCATCAGCGCGCAAAATTCGAACATATCTGGAACAATCTCTTCGAATGGTGTTCCGGAAGCTTATGTAAACATTTATTTAAAAGGCACCCAAATTGGTACGGCTTCTGATGAAAATGGCAATTACTCTTTAAAGAATGTCCCGTCGGGAAAACATACCCTTATTGCTTCTAACATCGGTTTTGAAAAATTTTACAAAACATTGACGATTTCTGAAGGTGAGGATAAAAATTTGAACATCAGCTTATCACCCTCTACAGAATCTTTAGATGAAATGGTCGTTACCGGAACTTTAAAGCCCGTTAGTAGGTTAGAGAGTCCGGTGCCGGTAGAAGTTTACAAACCTACGTTTTTCAAAAAAAATCCAACGGCGAGTATTTTTGAAGCCTTACAAAACGTAAACGGAGTAAGACCGCAGATCAACTGTAATGTGTGTAATACAGGAGATATTCATATTAACGGATTAGAAGGTCCGTATACATTGGTGCTTATAGACGGCATGCCCATTGTAAGTGGTTTGGGAACCGTGTACGGGTTATCTGGTATACCCAATTCCCTTATTGAACAGATTGAGGTAGTAAAAGGGCCTGCTTCTACACTCTATGGTAGTGAAGCCGTTGGTGGTCTTATAAATATAATCACTAAAAATAACTTGACAGCTCCTAAATTTTTCGCTGATAGTTTTGTGACCGATTGGGGCGAATTTAATCTTGATGTAGGCACAAAATTCAATGTAGGAAAAAAAGCAAATGTGCTATTAGGAGCTAACTATTTTAGGTATGATAACCCTATTGATAATAATGGCGACAATTTTACAGACCTAACACTACAAGACCGGATTTCTGTTTTTCAGAAATGGAATTTCACCAGAAAAAACTCCCGAATATTTTCCTTGGCAGGACGTTTTTTCTATGAAGACAGATGGGGAGGAGAAATGCAATGGACTCCAGAATTTAGAGGAGGAGATGAAATTTATGGGGAAAGTATTTACACACGTAGATGGGAAGTGTTAGGTAAATACCAATTACCGGTAGAAGAAAATATGATGCTTTCTTTTTCCTATAACGACCACAAACAAAATTCCGTTTATGGTGATGTTCCCTACCTAGCTGATCAGCGTATAGGTTTTACCCAACTAACCTGGGATAAAACCGTTGGTAAACATAGCCTTTTAGCCGGAACTGCTTTACGTTACAACTATTATGATGATAGCACACCCGCTACGTTAAGCGCTGAAGGTAACGAACCAGATGAAGTTGTCATACCCAGTTTATTCATACAGGATGAAATAGCGTTCAACAAAAAACATTCATTACTTCTAGGAGGTAGATATGATTATGACGGCCGCCATGGAAACATATTTACCCCTAGGGCAGCGTACAGGTTTAAGTTTACTGATAATGATATTATTCGCCTTAATGCCGGCACAGGTTTTAGGGTAGTAAATCTTTTTACCGAAGATCACGCAGCTTTAACGGGATCAAGAGATGTTATTATTGCGGAAGAACTAAAACCGGAGCGTTCGTTTAACGTTAACCTGAATTATTTAAAGAAAATATACGGTGATAACGGCACATTCGTTGGCTTGGATGCCTCTGTTTTTTACACCAATTTCCAAAATGTAATTATTCCAGATTATGACACCAATCCTAATCAGATTATATATGATAATTTAAATGGCACTTCAATTTCAAAAGGAATAAGTGCCAATCTAGATGTGGCTTTCTACAACGGATTAAAACTAATGATAGGCGGTACTTTACAAGATGTGAGCAATACTGAAGACGGAGTAAAAGAAAGACAGATACTTACAGAAAGTTATTCTGCAAACTGGAGCATTAGCTATGATATTCGCGCTTGGGACCTAACAGTTGATTACACCGGTAATTTATACGGCCCCATGCGATTACCTACCCTGGGCGATAGTGACCCAAGAAGCGATTTTTCACCGGCATGGAGTATTCAAAACATACAATTATCTTATGATGGAATAGAAAATCTTGAATTCTACGGCGGAGTTAAAAATCTATTAGACTGGACTCCAAATAGAGGAAATCCGTTCATAATCGCCCGTGCAAACGATCCATTTGATAAAGAAGTCACATTTGATGATAACGGCAATGCCGTTGCTACACCAAATAATCCAAATGCGCTGACTTTTGATCCTTCTTATGTATATGGACCAAACCAAGGCATACGATCATTTTTTGGAGTGCGTTATACCTTGAATTAAGCACAAAAGACAATTGCTATTTCGTATTTTTGAACACCTCGGCAATACATCAGTCTGGGTGATGTTTAAAAAAATATGAACGAATACGACTATATAATTATTGGCGCGGGTGCTTCTGGTTTACTTCTTGCAGATGCTATGCTGAACGATTCGTTTTTTGATCAAAAAAAAATTCTGCTACTTGATAAAGATGCAAAAGACGTCAATGATAGAACATGGTGCTTTTGGGAAGATGGCGATGGTCAGTTTGAAGCTATAGTCCACAAAAAATGGAATTCAATTCACTTTCAAGGAGAAGATATTATTAGAAGAACAGATATAAATCCGTACGCTTATAAAATGATTAGAGGTATTGATTTCTACAATCATTATCTAGGTCAGATTAAAGAATCAGCAAACATTAACTTTATTCAAGAGGCTTTAATAGATTTAGAAGAAACGGATACGGAGGTTAAAGTAAAGACAACCGGAAACACCTATTCTGGCAAGTACATCTTTAATAGTCTTTTTGACTATAAAATGGCAACTGGGCAAAATAAATACCCCGTATTACAACAGCATTTTGTGGGTTGGGTCATTAAAACCGATAAGCCGGTTTTTAATAGTAATGAAGTCACTTACATGGATTTTTCCATCCCCCAAAAAGGCAATACGCGTTTTATGTATGTACTCCCCTATTCTGATAATACTGCATTGATAGAATACACCTTATTTTCGGAGCAGTTATTACCAAAAGAAGAATACGATGAAGCATTAAAGAAGTATATAGCAGAGCGATTTAAATGTGATGCCTATGATATAATAGAAACAGAAGCCGGTAGCATACCCATGACTGCATATGACTTTAAGGAACACCACACCAATAGGGTTAGCTACATAGGTACCGCAGGCGGATGGGCAAAGCCTAGTACAGGGTATACTTTAATGAGTACGGCTAAGAAAATACCTAAACTGGTAGCGCTAATAAAGCAAGGAAAATCACTTCAAAAGTTAAAACTAAAAGGGAAATTTTGGTTTTATGATATGCTTTTTTTAGATGTTCTACATGATGACAATGCAAACGGACATACCATTTTTGAGTCCATTTTTAAATCCTTAAAACCTCAGATGGTATTTAAATTTCTAGATGAAAAAACCAGTTTAAAAGAAGATATCGTTTACATCAATTCCTGCCCCAAAGCTCCATTTATAAAAGCATTATTTAGAAGGATTTTCTAAACAGTTCTGTTCATAAGGTTTTCACCGAATTCCCTAAGTAAAGTTTTCTTTTCTTCCGCTACATCCATTTCATCAAGTACTTCAAAAGCTTTTGCAGTGTAGTCAGAAATGGCAACTTTAGTAGCTTTATCCGCCTCGGTTTTTTCAAAAATTGAACGTACGGCTTTTACTTTAGCATCTGCTTCCTTTGGTTGAATAGAATATAAATGCTCTAGCTCTTTTGTCATCATTTCAGAACCAGAGTTAAGCGCTTTTAAGTAAAGATATGTCTTCTTATTTTCAATAATATCACCACCAACTTGTTTTCCAAAAGTTTCAGGGTCACCAAAAACATCTAAATAATCATCTTGCAATTGAAAGGCAATACCTAGGTTTAATCCAAATTTATACATATGTTCTTGGGAGGTTTCAGAAGCACCTGCAACAATAGCCCCCATTTTTAACGCAGCAGCCACAAGAACCGCTGTTTTATATTCGATCATTTTAAGATACTCGGGCAACATAACATCATCACGAGTTTCAAAATCCACATCGTACTGCTGACCCTCGCAAACCTCTAATGCTGTTTTACTAAAAAGCTTAGCCAAGTCACGAAACACATTGGGCTCATAATTTTCAAAAAGTTGATAAGCCATAATCAGCATGGCATCACCAGACAAAATACCTGTATTTACATCCCATTTTTCGTGAACGGTAGTTTGCCCTCTTCGAACAGGGGCATCATCCATAATATCATCATGAACCAATGAAAAATTATGAAACACTTCAATTGCTACCGCAGCATCTAAAGCATTTTTAAAATCTCCTTTAAAAATTTCAGCAGTCATTAATACCAAAACAGGTCTTAAGCGCTTACCACCTAAACCAAGAATATAGGTAATAGGCTCATAAAGGTTTCTAGGTTCCTTTGTAATTTTCTTTGAGTCTAAATACGCAATAAACTCATCTCTATATTCTTCAATAGTGTGCATTACTAGCAATTTTTTTCAAAAATACGTTGTATTTTATAAACGTTTCTTTTAAAAAATGATTAGAAACAAAATAATCTTCTAAAGGTGTAAAACGATTTATTTAATGGTAAAGCATTAATAAATTGTAAAACTTTGGAAACTTTTATAGTTTTTAAAGTTTCCTGCAGTATATTTGCCACCGTTATGAAGGAAAAAATACGGGATACGGCATCACAGCTTTTCTTGGAACGTGGTTTTAAAAGTATTACAATGGACGATATTGCCAATGAAATAGGCATGTCTAAAAAAACCATTTACAGCGAATACAGTAATAAAACTTCATTGGTCGAAGATTGTGTGATGAACAAGTTTTGCCACTTAAGTGATGGTATAGACTTAATTATAGCGATGGAGAAAAACGCTATAGAAGAATTATATGAGATAAAAAGGTATGTAATGTCTCATTTAAATGATGAAAAAAGTTCACCCCAGTATCAACTAATGAAATACTATCCAAAAATTCATAAAAATCTTAAGCTCATGCAATTTGATAAAATGCATAGCTGCGTATTATTAAATGTAGAACGAGGTTTGGAGCAAGGGTTATTTAGGGACAATATAGACCCTGAATTTGTTGCCAGAATATATTTTACCGGTATGAACAGTATAAAAGATCAAAATGTGTTTCCCCTAGATCGTTTTCCAATTTCTAAACTAATGGATTCATTTTTAGAATATCACCTTAGAGGAATAGTCACCCCAAAAGGAAAAGCAATTTTAAACAACATCATCAATTCAAATCAAGAATAAATGCGAAATCAACTAGTAATCTTAATCACAATTCTAAGTATTAGCTTAGGATATTCACAAGAGCAAAACTATTCCTTCACTTTAGACGAGGCCATAGAGTTTGCTTTGGAAAACAACTATTCTGCCATTAATGCAAATAGAGATATTATAGACGCCCAAAAGCAAAAATGGGAAACCATTGCAGGTGGATTGCCACAAATAAATGGGTCAGTTGGTTATTCTAATCAATTAAAACAACCTATAACATTGTTACCAGCAGAACTAGTAGGAGGTGCAGCAGGAGAATTTATTCCAGTAGTATTCTCTCAACCACAATCCATGACAGCTACTGCTACCTTAACACAACAAATTTTTGATGGTTCGTACATTGTAGGTGTACAAGCAACCAAAGCTTTTTTAAGTTATAGCGACAACAACAAAGAGAAAACCGATTTAGATGTTAGAAAGCAGGTAGTTGAAGCATACGGCAACGTGCTTCTAGCTGAAGAGAGCGTAAAAATATTGGAGAAGAATAAAGAAACGCTTGAAAAGACACTTTTTGAAACCTCAAAATTATTTGAAAACGGATTAGGAGATGAAGAAAGTGTTGATCAGTTACAGATCACCTTATCATCTATAGAAAATCAGTTGCAAAATACACTTAGACTTAAGGAAATTACTTTACAAATGCTAAATGTAAGTATGGGGCTAGATCTTAACGCACCAACTCAACTGCAAGAGAAATTAGAAGATTTAACGATGTCAAAAATGGATTTAGGTATTCTAACTACCGATTTTAATATTGAAGACAATGTAGATTACAAACTAGCGGAGAATCTAAACGAGCAACGCTTTTTTGAATGGAAATTGGCGAGAAGTCGTGCACTACCAACGTTAAATGCATACATCAACTACGGTAGTTCTGCCTACTCAGAAAGCTTTGATTTTTTTAGTGGAGATCAAGAGTGGTTTGATTCTTCCATATTGGGTTTAGACCTCAATATTCCAATTTTCAGTTCTTTAAAAAGAAGCGCCAGTACGCAACGTGCTAAAATTGCTTTAGAAAAAGCAAAAACACAGTTAACAGAGGCAGAACAACAGATTAGATTACAATTAGAAAATGCAAAGAATAACTACACATTAGCAATTGATAATTATGAAACTGCCAAACAAAACCTAATGCTATCTGAACGCATTGAAAATAAAAACCAAATAAAATATAAAGAAGGTTTAGCCACCAGTTTTGAGTTAAGACAGGCTCAAACCCAATTATACACCACCCAACAAGAATTCTTACAATCTATGGTTGAGGTTATAAATAAAAAAACCGAGTTGGAAATCATCATAAATACAAAAGACTAAATAATCAATCATTAAAAATACAATCATGAAGAAAATACTAATTTTATTAACTGCAACCATAGGCATTTACTCGTGCGGTGACGGCGAACAATCGGTAGCGGATATTATATCCCAACAAGATTTAGAGGCCATACGAGCAAAGAAGAATGAAATTACAGCTCAGCAAAAAGTTATCGATGCCCAACTTAAATCATTGGATTCCGCTATCGGTATTTTAGGTAATGAGGAAAAATTACCTTTGGTAAATACCTTAACCGCTAAAAAAGAAGTATTTAATCACTTTCTAGAATTACAGGGCGATGTTTCTACCAAACAAAATGTATTGATCTATCCAGAAATGGCTGGTACACTACAAAGGGTTTATGTTAAAGAAGGTGCTAAAGTTTCTAGAGGTCAGGTATTGGCTACTATTGATGATGGTGGTATGTCAAGCCAATTAAGTCAACTGAAATCTCAGGCCGCACTTGCTAAAACTACTTTTGAACGTCAAGAGCGTTTATGGAATCAGAATATTGGTTCAGAAATCCAATTCTTACAGGCTAAAACCAATTATGAAGCTGCTGAAAATATGGTATCTCAGGCACAGAGTCAATTAGGAAAATCTACTATTAGAGCTCCGTTCTCCGGTATCATTGATAATGTAATAAAAGATCAAGGTACAGTGGTTGCTCCAGGTCCAGGTTCTGAGGTTTTTCGTATTGTAAACCTATCAGACATGTATATTGAAGTAGAGGTTCCAGAATCTTACATTGGCAATGTAACCAAAGGAAAAGAAGCATTGGTATACTTTCCTGTTTTAGGCGACAGCATTGTTACCAAAATTAGAGAGACAGGTAATTTCATCAATCCTTCTAACCGTTCTTTTGAAGCTGAAATTCCCGTACCTAACAAAGAAGGTAGAATAAAACCTAATTTAACTGCAAAGGTTGCCATAAACGACTACACCAGTGAAGAAGCTATTTTAATACCAACTAGTATAATTTCAGAAAATGCAGACGGCGAGCAGTATGTATTCGTAGCGGAAGAGCCTAATGCTGATGGAGAAGCGCTAGTAAAAAGAAGTGTTATCACAACTGGCAAAACTCAAGGTGCAAATATTGAAGTGTTATCTGGTTTAGCCGATGGTAATGAAATAATAAAAGAAGGAGCCAGAAGCGTTAAGGATGGTCAAAAAGTAAAAATCAAAAAATAGATATCGATGAGCAAAGTACAAAAGAACGCCGATAAGGAATTCGGTATATCGTCTTGGGCCATTGATAACCCTTCGGTTATTTATGTCATGATAGCCATTTTTCTTTGGTTGGGATTTAGTGCCTATATGGCCATGCCTAGAGAAGATTTTCCAGAAATTATAGAAACCAAAATCTACATTAGTACACCATACCCTGGTAACACCGCTGAAGATATTGAAAAACTGATTACGGATCCTTTAGAAGACAGGTTAAAGAACATTAGTAATGTGGTTGAAATTACCTCAACATCACAAGAAGATTATGCCATTTTAACCATAGAATTTGACGAGGACATTACCGTTGAGCAAGCTAAGCAAAAGGTAAAAGATGAGGTAGACAGTGAAAAAGCGAGTGAAGACTGGCCAACTTTTAATGGTGCCAAAGTAGAACCAAATGTATTTGACCTTAACTTCTCTGAAGAAGTGCCTATTATGAACATCAACTTTACAGGGGATTATCCTGTAGAGAAATTAAAGGAATTTGCTGAATACCTGCAAGATGAGGTAGAAGATCTACAAGAAATAAAACAAGCAGACATTCGTGGCGCACAAGATTTAGAGGTGGAAGTTGGTGTTGACATCTACAAAATGATGGCTGCTAAAATTAGCTTTCAAGATGTTATCAGCGCTATAAGCAATGGTAATATGACCATGTCTGCCGGTAATTTGAAAACTGTTGGACAAAGACGTACCATTCGTATTTTAGGTGAAGTAGAAGATCCTAAAGAACTAAACAACTTTGTGGTTAAATCTGAGAACGGTGCCGTATACTTAAAAGATATTGCGACGATTAACTTTCAGGCAAAAGACAAAACTACTTATGCTCGTGAATTTGGGAATAACGTAGTAATGCTCGACGTTAAGAAGAGAGCGGGTAGAAACTCCATTTCTGCTGCTGATAAAATAAAAGCATTGGTAAAGAAAGAGAAAGCCGATTACTATCCGCCAGATTTAAATATCTCTATTGCCAATGATTCTTCTACGCGTACATTGAACCAAGTTGATGATTTGGTAAACAATATCATCTTTGGTATTATACTCGTAGTAACCGTTTTAATGTTTTTCTTAGGTTTTAGAAATGCATTATTCGTTGGTTTTGCAATACCGATGTCCATGTTCATGTCATTTGTAATTCTTTCATGGCTAGGTTACACGTTGAACACTATGATTCTCTTCGGAATGATTATGGGACTTGGTATGTTGGTAGACAATGGTATTGTAGTTGTTGAAAATGTATACCGATTAATGGACGAAGGCATGTCTAGAATAGAGGCCGCTAAAAAAGGTATTGGTGAAATTGCCTACCCAATTATTATATCGACAGCTACAACTGTGGCAGCGTTTGTTCCTTTAGGTCTTTGGCCCGGTATATTTGGGCAGTTTATGATCTACTTCCCTATTACATTATCCGTTGTATTGGGATCCTCATTATTTGTGGCCATATTCATGAACTCTATGCTGGTTTCCAAATTCATGAGCACCGATGAAAAAGAACTGACCTTAAAGCAATTGATTAGAATGAGTGCTATTCTAGTTGGTCTAGGAGCGTTAATTTTAATTTTTGGTGGTGCAATGCGCGGCTTAGGTTCTGTATTGATCCTTACTGCGATTATGTTCTGGGCATACAAATACATCATTAAGGGATCTGCTATTAAATTCCAGAAGAATACAATGGCACGTTTTGAAAACTGGTACGAAAGACGATTAAAACACGCCTTAAGAGGCAGCAACGTATACTGGTATTTTGGTATTACATTCTTAATGCTGATCGGTGTATTCATGTTATTTGGTATGTCCGTTGGCAGCGGTAGAACTAAAATTGAATTCTTCCCAGATAACAAACCAAATGAAATCTATGTGTATGTAGAATATCCTGAGGGAACATCTATTGAGAAGACTAATGAGATTACCAAAGAGGTTGAGAATCAGGTGTACGCAATCATGGATGATGATATGTACAAGAATGAAAAGGGTGAAAACTTTATGATGGCATCTGCTGTATCTGTAGTAGGTGAAGGTGCCGGTAATCCGCTTACCGATGGTGGTTCATCTGCCGAAATGCCACATAAGGGTAAGGTAACCGTAAACTTTAGCGAGTATAAATTTCGTAATGGTCTAAATACCGAAGATATTCGTGGTCGTGTGCAAGCTGCATTACAGGGTATTTATCCTGGTGTTGCCATATCGGTAGAGAAAGATGCTAATGGACCGCCAGCAGGTTTCCCAATTAACATTGAACTTGAGGGTAACGATTATGACGAACTGATCAATACTGCCGAAGACATTAAAAACTTTATCAATACTAAAAACATTGCTGGTATTGAAGAATTGAAAATAGATGTAAACAAGGGCAAACCAGCCATGCAAGTAATTGTAGATCGCCAAAAAGCCGGAGAATTAGGTGTTGCCGTGGGTCAAGTTGGTAACCAGTTAAGACGTTCTATTTTTGGTGAAAAAGCTGGAGTTTACAAAGAGGATGGTGAAGATTATGATATCAATATCAGATTTAATGAAGACTTAAGGTACAACAAGAGTGCGCTTTTCAATCAGAATATCATTTTTAGAGACCCGTCTAACGGACAGATAAAGGAAATTCCTATTTCTGCGGTAGCAACCGAAAAGAATACATCTGGTTATAGTGCTATTAAGCACCGCGACGGTAAACGTGTTGTAACTATATATTCAGGATTAAAACCTGGTTTCACGGATGCCGGAGCTATTGTTGCCGAAATCCAAAATGAAATGGGAAGTTTTAATGGAACTCCCGCTACCGTTAAAATTGATTATACAGGTCAATTAGAAGAGCAAGCGAAACAACAAGCCTTCTTAGTAGGTGCTTTTTTCTCAGGATTAGGATTAATCATGCTTATTCTAATCTTCCAATTTGGTGGTATTTCTAAACCATTGATTATTATGATTGCCATTTTCCTAAGCTTTATAGGAGTGTTTGGAGGATTGATGATAACCGGATGGTCTTTCGTAATTATGATGACCATGATGGGTATTATATCATTAGCCGGTATTGTAGTAAATAACGGTGTGGTACTACTCGACTATACCCAAATTCTAATAGATCGTAAAAAAGTACGTCTGGGTATAGAAGACAGTGATCTCTTAACTATGGATGATGCAACAGATTCCATGATCGTAGGTGGCAAGGCAAGATTACGACCGGTAATATTGACAGCCATAACAACAGTATTAGGATTGATTCCGTTGGCTATTGGTCTTAACATTGATTTCTTTGCACTATTCTCAGAGTTTAACCCACATATCTATATTGGTGGTGACAATGTAATTTTCTGGGGGCCATTGGCATGGACCGTAATCTTCGGTTTATTGGTTGCTACCTTCTTAACCCTAATCATTGTACCTGTTCTATTCAATATAGTTTATCGTATAAAAGTCAAGATCAGCAGTTTTGGAAACAAGGGCAATGACCAAAACGAACAACTAGAAAGTGTAGCATAATCCACTTTAAGTTAATTGCATAAAAAAGCCCGTATCATAATTGATACGGGCTTTTTATTTGAGTTAGTTAGTTTATTTATTACTAACGACAGGATCTTTTGCGCTTGCTTTAGATACACTTGCAATTCTGTTATTATCAAAACTTACTTCGCTTTGTACATCACCTTCCCAGAATAACCACTTACCGGTTCTAACACCGTTCTCATAGTTACCCATTGCAATTTTATCTCCTTTTTCATTGAACATTTTCCATTCACCTTCTAACTTTTCATTTAAAAAGTATCCTTCTTGAGACTTTTCTCCATTTGCGTGAAAGTAAGTAGCTTTAACTTTATCGCCTTCTTTTTCAAAAGTAGGATCAACTTGAGCATATGCTCCTAAAGACAATGCCATCACGGCTATAATTAAGATTTTTTTCATGATATATTTTTTTTGGGATTATTATTTTACAATACTCTAACGAGATAAAGATACAATTATTTTGCAATTAATCAATGTTTTGGTAACTTTTACATAACATTAACTTTACATTGAAGATATACTAGACTGTTTGTTAGGTGTTTAGATTAAAACAGCATCGATTATAACATAAACCGGTCATCCTATAAAACGTGCCTTTCATATAGACCTATAATGAAATAGACTTCTTAAATTTGCCCTTTCATTAAAGCACATGTTATGTATAGAAGCCATTCCTGCGGGGAATTACGAGAATCACATATTGACGAAACAGTTACCCTATCTGGGTGGGTTTCCAAAACAAGAGACAAAGGTTTTGTTGTTTGGGTAGATATACGTGATCGTTATGGTATTACACAACTAGTTCTTGATGAAGACCGTACCAATGCAGAACTTTTAGAGCAAGCTAGAAATCTAGGAAGAGAGTTTGTTATTCAAATTAAAGGTGAGGTTATTGAAAGAGCTTCCAAAAACGCAAACATCCCAACGGGTAATATTGAAGTTTTGGTATCTGAATTAACCATTTTAAACGAATCTAAGACTCCGCCGTTCACTATTGAAAACGAAACTGATGGTGGTGAAGACCTACGTATGAAATACAGGTATTTAGACATCCGTAGAAATCCTGTAAAAAACAACCTTATTTTTAGAAGTAAGGTAACCATGGAAGTTCGTAAATTTTTATCTGGCGAAGGCTTTATAGAAGTAGAGACTCCGTATTTAATAAAATCTACACCAGAAGGTGCTAGAGATTTCGTGGTACCTAGCCGTATGAACGAAGGGCAGTTTTATGCCCTACCACAATCGCCACAAACATTTAAGCAGTTGCTAATGGTTGGTGGTATGGATAAATACTTTCAGATTGTAAAGTGTTTTAGAGATGAGGATTTACGTGCCGATAGACAGCCAGAATTTACGCAGATAGATTGTGAAATGGCCTTTGTTGAGCAAGAAGATATACTTAACGTTTTTGAGAACTTGACCAAGTACCTTTTAAAAGAAGTGAATGGTGTTGAAATCGATTCTTTCCCAAGAATGACTTATGATGATGCTATGGCTAAATACGGTAACGATAAGCCAGATATTCGTTTTGGTATGGAGTTCGCTGAATTAAACGCTATTGCACAGCATAAAGAATTTGGAGTTTTCAATTCATCTGAACTAGTAGTTGGTATTGCCGTGCCAGGTGCTGCTTCTTATACAAGAAAAGAGTTAGATGCCTTAGTAAACTGGGTTAAGCGCCCACAAATTGGTGCTAACGGAATGGTTTACGTAAAATGCAATGAAGACGGAAGCTTTAAATCTACCGTTGATAAATTCTACGACCAAGACGATTTGGCAAAATGGGCAGAAGCAACAGGCGCCAAACCAGGTGATCTTATATGTGTACTTTCTGGTGATGCCAATAAAACAAGAACACAGTTAAGTGCCTTACGTATGGAAATGGCTACTAGACTAGGATTAAGAAAACCAAACGAATTTGCGCCATTATGGGTAGTAGATTTCCCATTGTTGGAACTTGATGAAGAAACTGGTCATTACCATGCCATGCACCACCCATTTACATCACCAAAACCAGGTCAGTTAGAATTACTGGATACTGATCCAGGTGCTGTACGTGCAAATGCATACGATTTGGTATTGAACGGAAACGAAATAGGCGGTGGATCTATTCGTATACATGATAAGGATATGCAAGCAACCATGTTCAAGCATTTAGGTTTCACACCTGAAGAAGCAAAAGCACAATTCGGGTTCTTAATGGATGCATTCCAATACGGTGCACCACCACATGGCGGACTAGCATTTGGTTTGGATAGACTTGTATCTATTTTAGGAGGACAAGAAACGATTAGGGATTTCATTGCCTTCCCTAAAAATAATAGCGGTAGAGATGTCATGATCGATGCCCCTGCCCCAATTGATAATGAGCAATTGAAAGAATTGAACTTGAAGTTGGATATTCAAGAATAAACCATCTTGACAAAGTGATAATTAAAAATCCCGCCTAGTGCGGGATTTTTTGTTTGCTCTTCTCTTCAATTAGATACCTTACAAATCAACTACCACAATAAGTAAGATATTTTTTGTTAAATTCACTTTGTGAAAAAATGGGTAAAAGTTGTATTGTATAGTTTATTGGGCATAGTTCTAATCATTGGTGCTGCGGCTGGGTACTTTTACCTTAAGTTTAAAAAGGATTTCGACACTACTGACCAACCATATAAAAACTACATAGGTTACATAGACCCAGAACATGCGCTATTGAATAATACATATAGCTTATGCAATAATGGTAAAATTTACCGCACTTACAATGGCGCTGGCTTAGACGCTTACAAAAATACCAAAAGGCAATTTAGAATAAACCTAGCAAACAACTATTCTGGTGATTCGTTTACCGAATCTGGTTACATAAACTTTCGCTTTTTAGTGAATTGTGATGGAAACCCCGGCTGGTTTGAAATTGTTCAAATGAATTTAGACTTAGAGGAAAAAGAATTGAATTCAGAAATGGTAGATTCTCTTTTCAATTTTACTGCAATGCCAGAAAATTGGAATGCTCTTAAATTTCGCGAAGATCCTGGTAATTATTATATGTATATATCTTATCGAATAGAAAATGGAAAAGTGGTCGAAATTATTCCTTAGTGGTTTATCATTCTTGTTTTTTATTTCCTGTGGAAAGAGTGACAACGCAAAAGATCCAAGAACCCTCGCCGAAGAACGGTTTAAAGACGCCATATTTTATATGCAAGGCTCGGTTGCTTTTCAAAATGGTATAGCTGAAGCAGTAGCTATAGACCCAACATATGAACCTGGAGTTTATGAACTATCAGTAGCCGACCTAAAACGTGGATTACCACATAAATGGCTACCTCAATATAATAAAGCAGTAGCATTAAATCCTGAACAACGAATTCCATGGCGAGGTTATCTCTACTTGTGGTTCTACAGAGACTACGAAAAAGCAATAGCCGATTTTAACGCATCTGATTCATTGACACCATATTTAGATTATCCACAAGGGCATAGTGTAGATTTTTGGCGTGGTATTGCGTATTTAGGCGCAAAAGATTATGATAACTCCATTGCTTATTGGGACAAACACATTACTAAAGAAACAGAAGATTCAGATGAAGATTGGGTAGAACTAGAAGCTTTTCTTTACAGAGGGATAGCCTATTTTGAATCTGGCAATACAAAGAAAGCAAATGAGAATTTTGACAAAGTTATTCAGTACTTTACCAACTCTGCAGATGCCAAATATTATAAGGCGCAGTTATTATTAAATGAGGGTAATAAAAAAATGGCTATTAATATGATTGAAGATGCCATTGTAGATTTCAACAACGGCTATTATAACAATAGAGCTTATGTCGAAACCCTACGCCAAATTTACCTCGAAGATTTAGAAGAGCTTAAATCAAAAATCATAGCAAGTAATTAAATACCTTTGACCCTTACTAATGTTATGGCCAAAACATGCCCATTCAAGCGAACAACCTTTTAAAGCGTATTTATAAGTGGAGATATAAGAACATCTCCCAAAAGACCTTTATATATATTTTAAGTGTTGTTGTGGGGCTTTTAGCTGGCTTGGCATCCGTTACCCTTAAAAACATAACCTACTTCATTGAGGCATCTCTTGAAAAAGGAATTATATTCTCTAGCAATCAACTGTATTTCATACTCCCTATTATCGGTCTTACTTTGGTATATCTTTATGTAAAATACATTCATAAGGAGAAACTTAATCATGCCGTATCCTCTATTCTGTTTTCTTTATCTAAAAACAAAGGACATATAGATGTAAAGCAAGTATACACCCAACTTATTATTGCTCCGTTAACCGTAGGTTTTGGTGGATCTGTAGGGTTGTTAGGACCTGCTGTTGCAACGGGCGCAGCTATAAGTTCAAATCTAGGACGCCTGTTTCATATCAATTCAAAAACTCGTTCCCTGTTAATTGCTTGCGCATCGGCGGGTGCTATATCCTCCATATTTCAATCCCCCATTGCGGCCATAATTTTCGCCGTAGAAGTTTTTAGCATGGATCTTACCATGATATCCATGCTACCCTTATTACTAGCTTCCATAAGCGGTGTGCTTACTTCCTACTTTTTTATGGGAAATGAGGTTTTATTAAACTTTTCCAATACAGAACCTTTTGAAATTAAAGACACCTTATTCTATATTCTTTTAGGAGTTGGTACTGCGGTAGCATCTATCTATTTTACAAAAATGTACTTTAGAATCGTAAACCTCTTTAAACCATTAAAAAGTCCGAAATACCGCCTTTTAGTTGGTGGTTTAGCTATAGGCATTATGCTATATATGATCCCGCCTTTATATGGTGAAGGGTTTTCCTTTATAAACTACTTGCTTATAGGTGATCACATTACTGCTTTAGGCAAAACTCCTTTTGATACCTACACAAACAATATCTGGATTGTAATTGCTCTATTAATAGGTATTACCATTTTTAAGGCTGTTGCCATGACCACTACACTGGCTGCAGGTGGTGCTGGTGGTATTTTTATCCCAACCATGGTAATGGGCAGTGCCTTAGGTAATGTAGTTGCCAAGATTATCAATAATTCTGGACTAGGGTTTTCAGTATCCGAGAGTAATTTTACGTTAATTGGTATGGCCGGTCTAATTGCCGGAGTACAACACGCCCCATTAACCGCTATTTTCTTAATTGCGGAAATCACTGGTGGTTATGCTCTATTTGTTCCTCTGATGATTACGGCATCTATATCATACCTTATCACTAAAAACACGGTAGATTACACTATTTACACGAGAGAGCTAGCTGAAAGTGGCGATTTATTGACCCATGATAAAGACCAAGCTGTTCTTACGCTAATGGACCTAGAATCTGTAATTGAAACTAATTTTAAAATTGTGCATCCAGAGATGACTTTGGGTGAAATGTTACATGATTCCGTTGCAAAATCTACCAGGAACATTTTTCCCGTAGTTGATGAAAATCAACGTTTTTTGGGCATTATTCTTTTAGATGATATTAGAGAATTTATGTTCGACACCAAATTGTACAACACCACAAAGGTGGAAACCTTTACTCATAAAGCCCCAGATCATATTTATTACGGGTTGGACAGTATGCAGATAGTAATGCAGAAATTTCAAGATAGTGGCGCGTGGAATTTACCCGTTGTTAAAAATGGAAAATACATGGGCTTTGTATCAAAATCAAAATTATTGACCGCTTACAGAAGAGAATTGATACGTTTTACCAAATAAAAAGTAAATTTCTCAAATCTTTTAGAAAAAGAAACAACATGAAATACATTATCACCATTATAGTTTTAATCTCCATAGGACTAATCATTTATGGATTTAGCCTAGATACTAACCAAGAAGCATTATCACATAGATTTATTGGTTCAGGCACTTTAGGACTGTTTTTATTGGCAATGCCACTTTTCTTGATAAAAGAAAGCAAGGGTAAAAAATTCAACGATTATATGCTAACAGATGAAAATGTGAGAAAAATGCAAGGAAAAAAGCCTAGAAACACTGATAATCAAGATACTCCAATAAAATAAACCCTCAATTTCCTACCAATCAACAGGAAAAAATATTAAATTAGAATGTTAATATTAAAATTTCAATACAATGATTGGTACCGTCAAATTTTACAATGAATCTAAAGGTTATGGATTTATAACCAATGAAGAAACTGGAAAAGATATTTTTGTTCATGCCACCGCTTTACACGGCACAGAAATTAGAGAAGGTGATAAAGTGAGCTACGAAGAGGAAGAAGGAAGAAAAGGCACAGTTGCCGGACAAGTACAAGTACTATAAATTCCTTTCATGAAAAACTAGATAACCGCGCTATTGCGTGGTTTTTCATTTATACTAAATCCTATTTTCTTTTCTTAGCAAAAAACTGAAGCAATAAACTTGCAGCTTCATCTTCTAAAACACCACCAGATATTTTAGTTTTAGGATGTAATGTAGTTCCCATAACTCCGCACCCACGCTGTTCATCTGTAGCGCCATAAACGATTTTACCGATCTGGCTCCAATACAAAGCACCAGCACACATTTGGCATGGCTCTAAGGTTACATAAAGCGTACAGTCCTTTAAATATTTTCCGCCTAAAAAATTTGCGGCCGACGTAATTGCCTGCATTTCTGCATGCGCCGTAACATCGTTTAATTTTTCAGTAAGATTATGTGCTCTGGCGATGATTCTATCTTGCACTACAATTACTGCACCTACAGGTACTTCGCCAGCTTCAAGGGCGTACTCTGCCTCTTGTAGCGCCTTTTTCATAAAATAAGTATCGTCGTAAGGTAAAACCATAAGTTCAAAAATACGACAGTTTCATTTTTAAAAAAGTATTTTTGTCTTCATTATACCCACAGTTTGAAATCGATACTAGAACATATCAATTCACCCAACGACCTTAAATCTTTAAAAGGAAAAGATTTAGAACAATTGGCTGTTGAGTTACGTGAGTTTATAATTGACATTGTTTCGGTTAAAGAAGGGCATTTAGGTGCTAGTTTAGGTGTTGTAGAATTGACAATAGCGTTACATTATGTTTTCAATACACCCATAGACAAGTTAATATGGGATGTTGGACACCAAGCCTACGGTCATAAAATACTGACCGGTAGAAAAAATATATTTAATACCAATAGACAGTTAGGCGGCATAAGTGGCTTTCCAAAAATGGAAGAAAGCGAATATGATGCTTTTGGTACGGGGCATAGCTCCACTTCTATTTCCGCTCTGTTAGGTATGGCTTTAGCTGCCCAATTACAAGGTAAATTACAGAGACAACATATTGCCGTTATTGGAGATGCTTCTATAGCCAGCGGTATGGCTTTTGAAGGATTAAACCATGCCGGGGTTACCAACGCGAATATTCTAGTGGTTCTCAATGACAATGCCATGGGGATTGACCCAAGTGTTGGTGCATTAAAAAAATACTTGACCAACGTAAAAACAGGTACGGCAAAAGAAGAGAATATTTTTGAGTGCCTTAATTTCAATTACACAGGTCCTATAGACGGTCATGATTTACACGGTCTGGTAAAAGAACTAGAACGTTTAAAGCATATTGAAGGTCCTAAATTGCTACACGTAATCACCACGAAAGGAAAAGGGTTGCAAAAGGCAGAGGAAAATCAGGTTACCTATCATGCGCCCGGTAAGTTTAATAAGCAAACGGGTGAACTACAAAAGAAAACAAACGTTGCCCAACCACCCAAGTTTCAAGATGTATTTGGTAAGACATTAGTTGAACTTGCCCAAAAGAATGAAAAAATAGTAGGTATAACTCCCGCTATGCCCACAGGTAGCTCTCTAAAATTTATGATGGAAGCTATACCCAATAGGGCTTTTGACGTTGGTATCGCAGAACAGCACGCGGTAACGTTGGCTGCAGGTATGGCTACTGACGGTTTGGTCGTATTCTGTAATATTTACTCTACATTTTTACAACGTGCCTATGATCAGGTTATACATGATGTAGCTATACAAAATTTACCAGTAATTTTCTGTTTGGATCGTGCAGGATTGGTGGGTGAAGACGGACCAACACATCACGGTGTTTTTGACATTTCATATTTAAGATGCATACCAAATCTAATTATATTTTCACCACTAAATGAAATTGAGCTACGCAATATAATGTATACCGCACAATTGGGTTTAGACCACCCAATTGCCATCAGGTATCCTCGTGGTAGAGGTAATTTATTAGATTGGCAAGCACCAATGGAAAAACTTATAATTGGAAAAGCAAAAGTTTTAAAAGAAGGAACCAAAATTGCCATTTTAAGTACAGGCCCAATAGGAAATATGGCATCAAATTTGCTGTCAGAATTGGACCAACATACAGCAATTGCTCATTATGATTTTCCATTCATTAAACCGCTGGATACCATTTTATTAAAAGAAATCTTACAGAAATATGAGCATATTATTACGCTTGAAGATGGCTCCGCTGTTGGTGGATTTGGTAGTGCTGTATTAGAATTTGCAAATAATATTGGAATCCACAAAATAATTAAGATATTTGGCATTCCTGATCATTTCATTACCCACGGTGCGACCGAAAATCTGTATAAAATAGCAGGAATAGACCAGATGTCCGTAAAACAATATGTACAACAGTTTCTATAAAATATAATGGCTTCAAAATCGCTTAAAATATTAATTCCGTTATTCCTGTTGGTAGCCACGTTTTCATTTGGTCAAGACACCATACCGGCTCCAATTCTTGTAGATAGTGTTACCGTAGACAGTATAGCTGTAGACACCATTGTTATAAGAAGAACAGTTGATAAAATCTATACTCCTAAAAAAGATGTAAACCTTCAAATACCCAATATAGATTTCAAAAAAACCAAGACCTTACAAAAAGGTTTTAAACGGTTTAGGGTACCTTCTTTTTGGGAAACGGAAAATAGCTTTGGCATTAACATAAGTGAAGTAGCCTTTGTAAACTGGAATGCGGGTGGTGATAATGCAATAAGCGGGTTAGGATTTTTAAAATTTGCCAGAAAATATAAATTCAGCAATTTTCAGTGGGAAAATAATTTAGAATTACGATATGGACTAAATGCACAAGAAGGACAGAAGCTTAGAAAAACCGAAGATGTAATTCGTCTGAGTTCTAACTTGGGTTTTAAGAAAGACAATGATAGCAGATGGTTCTATTCAGTCCAGCTAAACTTCAATACACAATTCTCTAACGGTTACAAATACCCAGATAGAGATACACCTATTTCAAGATTTATGGCACCCGGCTATTTACTGTTTGGTGCGGGTACATCATATATCACAAAAGATGAGAAATTTAATCTTTACCTATCTCCATTAACCCAAAAATCGACATTTGTATTAGATCAGGATTTGGCAGATAGCGGCGCTTTCGGTGTTGAAGAAGCAATTTTAGATGCAGACGGCAATGTTATCACGCCCGGTGAAAATCATTTACTGGAGATTGGTATTCTAATTACCAATAATTTCAATTATACCATTGCAGATAATATTGAAATGAAAAGTAGACTGAACTTATACTCTGATTATATTAAAAGTTTTGGAAACATTGATGTTGATTGGGAACTTACCCTAAACATGAAGGTCAATAAATTTATTAGCACCAGTTTAGGTACACAAATAATTTATGATGACGATATTCTTTTTGACGTTGTCAAAAACGATAACGGCACCATAGTAAACCCTGGTGTACCAAAAATACAGTTCAAACAAGTACTAGGCGTGGGTATTTTATACGCCTTCTAAAGAGTTTTCCCTTTTATTTTATTGTGCATATGTACTGCAGCGCTATCAGATAGACTTGCAACATAACAACAGGTATTCAAAACAATTTGATATAATGATACATTTGTATCTTGATAAAACCCGGGCAGCGTTCTTAAAATAAGTTTATGGTAATTAGAAGCGCTATTATTTTTCTTACCAATCAAAGCATCGATATACACATCTAGAATATCAGAAATAATGGTATAACCAGCTATCTCTTTTTCTACCACTTCTTGAGATTGATATATTTTTTGAACACTCAAACTTATAATATCTTCAATTTGCGCTTTAAATTTACTTTTATCCAATAAAGAGACTTCAAAAGAACCATTTAATATACTTTCCTCGTTCTCGATAAATATAGAAACAGCATCTTGGATCAGTGTGTTTATGGCTAGGGCACGTAAATAGCTAAGCCTATCTTCCATATATTCCAAAGAATTATACTTCTTGGTATTTATAGTATCCTTAACTAGTTTTATTAGGTATTCCAGAGCATAATCTTCAGAAATTAGTCCTAAATTAATACCATCTTCAAAATCGATAATAGTATAACAGATATCATCTGCAGCTTCCACCAAAAAAGTCAAAGGATGTCTACCGTAAGAAATGGTACCATCAGTACTTCTGCTTTGCAGACCTAAATCCTCGGCAACACTTTCAAAAATATGTTTCTCACTTTGAAAAAATCCAAATTTTTTATCGCAAATATGGTTCGTTGGTTTTTTAGGCAATGACTCCTTAGGGTATTTCATAAAAGCACCCAATGTAGCGTAGCTTAAACGTAGACCGCCAGAAACTCCAGCCCTATCTTGGGTCAATAATCGAAATCCGTTGGCATTACCCTCAAAATCGATAATATCTTGGTATTCCACATCAGAAAGTAATGCTTTGAATTTTAATCCGTTCCCGGTTTTAAAATATTCTCCAATAGCTTTTTCACCACTATGACCAAAAGGAGGATTTCCTATATCATGCGCTAAAGCTGCGGCAGCCACAATACCTCCAAAATCATTGAATTGATATCCGTGAACCTCTTTTAAATATGGGTGTTTTTCAATTATTTTTTTCCCTGCCAACCTACCTAAGCTTCTACCAACCACAGAAACTTCAAGGCTATGAGTTAATCTTGTATGTACAAAATCTGTTTTTGAAAGTGGTATTACTTGGGTCTTATCTTGAAGACTCCTAAATGCGGAAGAAAATATAATACGGTCATAATCAACATCGAACCCTAAACGAGTTTCATCTTGCTCATTTCGTAACCTTTTATTCTTATCTCCTTGTCTTCTTAAAGAAAGTAATTGCTCCCAATTCATGCCAATTAATTTAATGCCTGCAAGATACAGTATTTGCTCATTTTGATACCGAAAGTATCGATTACGGTAAATTATTACATACCAGAACCTTAACCTTTAAAACATATATTAATAATCCTTAGGTAACCTTATCTTAACCTTGGGTTACTTTATTTGCACCAGTTATTTTACACATGAAGAAATTATATATTTTATTCGCTTTAATGATTTGCTCTTTGTCTTTTGCACAGGAGACCAGTTCTATTAAAGGTAAAATTTTAGACGGTGAATTCTTTAATGAACCATTACTTATGGCATCAGTAAGTTTGGACAACTCCGCTCTTTCTACACAAACAAACTTTAGAGGTAATTTTGAATTTAACGATATAGCTGCCGGCACACATAAGGTCTTGGTCCAATTCGTAGGCTATGAACCGATAAACCTAGAAATTACGGTCAAAGAAGGAGAACAAACTGAAATTTTAGAGACACTTTATGCAAAACAAATAGCATTACCCTCTACCGCTAAAGTAAGCTCAACTACAGAAGATGCAATCAGCTCTTTAGAATTAGCATCTAGTAAAACAAAATAATCTTACGACACATTCATTTGGGATCATCTAAACTTTTTTGTTTAGAAAATTGATTTTTGATATTAAAACAAAAAGTTATTTTCAAAAAGAAATTAGTACTTTCATCCACTAATCTTGGTTTTTTTCACATGTACCAACCATCATTAGTAAAGTATACAATATTAACTTCATAACCTTATGTTAACCTTAATGATAATTTATAATATCATTTTTGTTCCTTATTTAGATTTTTGATGGGCGAGAACATATATTTATTCATGATTATTGCATTGGCTGTTTTAGCCATAACAGATTTAATTGTTGGTGTTAGTAATGATGCCGTCAATTTTTTAAATTCAGCAATAGGGTCAAAAGCAATTTCCTTTAAAACCATTATGCTTGTTGCCAGTGTAGGTATAGCCTTCGGTGCAGTATCATCTAGCGGAATGATGGAAGTAGCTAGAAAAGGAATCTTTAATCCGTCAGAGTTTGTCTTTGCAGAAATAATGATTGTCTTCATGGCCGTTATGATCACTGATATTCTCTTGTTGGATTTCTTTAATACCTTGGGCATGCCAACATCTACAACGGTATCTATCGTATTTGAATTATTGGGTGCCGCCGTTGCCATATCACTAGTAAAAATTTATTCAGGAGATGGTAATTTTACACATCTTTCAAACTACATTAATACAGATAAAGCGACCGAAATCATATTGGGTATTTTATTATCCGTCGTCGTCGCATTTACAATTGGCGCCATCGTTCAATTTTTTACCAGGGTATTAATATCCTTTAAATTCAACGAGAAACCGAAATGGGTAGGTGCTATTTTTGGCGGCATGGCTATTACGGCAATTATATACTTTATACTTATTAAGGGTCTTAAAGGCACCTCTATTATTAGCCCAGAGGCATCTATGGTTATTTCCGATAATCCTGAATTATTTTTATTAGGGAATTTCATAATATGGTTTGCACTATCTTGGTTGGCAACGACTTTCATGAAATGGAACATTTATACCATCATTATTATTTTAGGCACGTTCGCTTTAGCAATGGCTTTTGCAGGTAATGATTTAGTAAACTTTATTGGAGTGCCTTTAGCTGCTTACGAGTCGTTTTTAAGTTGGTCAGAATCTGGTCAATTAGCATCTGAATACAACATGAAGGGATTAGCAGTTGCAGTACAGACACCAACCTATTTACTATTAGCATCAGGTGTTATCATGGTAGTAACATTATGGTTTTCTTCAAAAGCTAAAAATGTTGTAAAAACTAGTGTAGACCTTTCTAGACAAGATGAAGGTGACGAACGCTTTGAGCCAAATTACCTATCTAGACAAATAGTGAAATTTTCAATCAAAGCATCTGAAAATTTAAACAGTATCATACCGGTATCATTACAAAAGAGAATTGATACTCAGTTCATAAAACCAACTTCATACGCTCAAAAAGCAAAGGCAAAAGACCAACCTGCATTTGACCTGATAAGAGCTTCTGTAAACTTAATGGTAGCAAGTGTACTAATTTCATTAGCGACGTCATTAAAACTACCATTATCCACAACATACGTAACTTTTATGGTGGCTATGGGTACATCTTTGGCAGATAGAGCCTGGGGCTCTGAAAGTGCCGTATATAGAGTTGCTGGTGTATTAAATGTTATAGGCGGATGGTTCTTTACCGCAATTGTAGCATTCGTAGCTGCAGCCATTATTGCTTACATCATTCACCTAGGTGGTATTTATGCAATTAGCGCATTATTGATTTTTGCATTTGTATTAATTGGCAAGAATTACCTTTCACATACCAAGAAATTAAAAGAGACTAAAGAAGAAGAAATTTTAGAACGTGCAGAAAGCAGTTCTATTCAAGGGGTTATAGAAGAAAGTGCTAAGAACATTGCCAATGTTGTAAAAAGAGCGAATAAGATATACTCTAATTCTATTAACGGATTAGCAAAACAAGACCTCAACTCACTTCATAAAAACAAGAAGCAAGGCGCTAAATTGGCAAACGAAATTGAGGACTTAAGAAATCATACCTTCTATTTTATCAAAAATTTAGAAGAAGCTCATATTGGCGCAAGTAATTTCTATATTAATGCCATGGGGCATTTAACCGATATTTCTCAATCATTGGAATATATAGGTAAGGTTAGCCACAAGCATGTCAATAACAACCACAAGAAATTAAAATACAATCAAATTAAAGAGCTTAAGCAAATTGATATAAAACTAGCTGAGATCTTAGACAATACTTACCATGCATTTGAAGAAAGATCATTTGAAAAAATTGGTACTATTTTGAACAATAAGCAAGAGCTATATGATTTGGTCTCTCAAAAAATAAGCCTTCAAGTAGAGCGCACAAGGTCAGAAGAATCTAGTCCTAAAAACACAACATTGTATTTCACCATCTTGCTTGAGACAAAAGATTTAATGACCGCAACAATGGACCTACTAGAATTGTATTATAAGGAGCATGACGCGGATATTGCCCCGGCTACGTTGGATTAAATCAATTTTTCTATTGAACTAAAAAACACATTTATGAAATATTTAGTTTTGATTGCTTTTCTATTTACAGGGATTTTTAATCATGCCCAAGAAATAAGCGGTAACGAATTATTAGAAAAAGCAATAGCATTTCATGACCCAGAAGACAATTGGTCTACCTTCAAAGGTAAAATGCTTATTGAGATGGAAAACCCAAAAAGTAGTATGCGCAGTACTCTAGTTGAATTAAAATTACCTACCAATTATTTTAAAACAACCGTAACAAAAGACAATTACGTTATTGAATCTGAACTATATAATGACGAGTGTACGCTAAAATTAAATGGTAGCACCTCTATATTCCCTAAAATAAAAGATAGTTTGAATATTAGCTGTGATCGCGCTAAAATGATGAAAAACTATTACACCTATCTATACGGATTGCCAATGAAATTAAAGGACCCAGGCACCATTATAGATAACAAGGTTATTAAGAAAACCTTTAAAGGCAAAGAGTACCTAGTTTTAAAAGCTACATATGAAAAAGAAGTAGGTAACGATACTTGGTACTTCTACTTTGACCCAAAGACATATGCCATGGAAGTCTATCAATTCTTTCATGATGAAAGTAAAAACGATGGGGAGTACATTCTGCTTTCAGAGCTAATTACCGTAAACGGAATCAAGATTCCTAAAGTACGTAAGTGGTATTATAACAAAGGTGATGTATTTCTTGCAACGGATGATCTTCGTAAAGTTAGTAGTATAGATTAGCGATAAAAATTCATTTCATCTATATACTTCCATACTTCTGGCGGCAATAACGGTTTAATATTTTTACCATTTTTATGCTCTTTACGTATAAATGTAGAGGAGATTTCCATGATTGGAGCGTTTACCCTATGAATCTTATCGTGCTCTTTAAATTGATGCTCAATTACCCCTTCAGATATTCTTGGGTAGACATACAAATGATGGAGATCTAAAATAGCCTCATAGTTCTTCCACTTGTGAAGTCCTTTTAGATTGTCTTCACCCATAATCAAAGAAAAATCATATCCTTCAGGATATTTTTCCTCCAAATGAACCAGGGTATTTATCGTGTAGTTTGGCTGCGGCAGGTTAAATTCTATATTAGTAGGTTTTAGCTTATCATACTCCTTAGTTGCTTCATAGACCATTTCAAACCTTTGGTGGTTATCCAAAAGCGTTTTCTTGACCTTAAACGGACTTTGAGGTGTTACTACGAACCAAACCTCATCTAGGTCTGAAAACTCAACCATATGGTTCGCTATAACCAAATGACCAATATGAATAGGGTTAAAGGTGCCAAAGTATAGTCCTACCTTTTTCATACTCGGTTATTCTTTATCGTCCGAAACGAAAGATGCCACTAAATCTACTGCTTCCTTCAAGGCTACATCAAGATCATAATTCTTAATAACCTTATCAAATTGTGGTGCGGTTGCCAGTTCTACCGAAGCCTTTGCGATACGCATATTTATTTTGTCTTCGCTTTCAGTGCTTCTCTTTTTAAGTCTGATCTTAAGTTCGTCTACACTTGGCGGCTTCACAAAAACAGCTAAAGTCTGATCAGGAAACTTCTTTTTTATTCTTAGCCCACCAACAACGTCAATATCAAATATTACGTTCTTGCCTTCTGCCCAAAGTCGTTCTACCTCACTTTTTAATGTACCATAAAAATTATCTCGATATACTTCTTCCCATTCCAAAAAATCATCATTCTTTATGTGATTTTTAAATTCGGAAACCGACATAAAATAATAATGTTCCTTATTCTTTTCTTTACCCCTTCTAGGACGTGAAGTTGCAGATACCGAAAAAGCCAAATTCAATTCTGGCTGTGCCAATAGATGGCGTACAATGGTTGTTTTTCCACTTCCTGATGGCGCAGAAAAAATGATTAGTTTTCCACCTTTCATCTATAGTACGTTTAACATTTGTTCTTTAATCTTCTCTAGTTCATCTTTCATTTGCACCACTAATTGTTGCATAGGTGCAAAGTTTGCCTTAGAACCGATCGTATTAATTTCACGACCGATTTCTTGAGAAATGAATCCTAATTTTTTACCGTTACTATCGTCTGACTGTAATGTTTTACTGAAGTAGTCTAAATGATTTGCCAAACGAACTTTTTCTTCGGTAATATCATACTTCTCTAAGTAGTAAATAAGTTCTTGTTCAAATCTATTTGCATCTACATCTGCTTTTATATCTTGAACGGCTTTTTCTAAACGCTCACGAATAGTAGCCTGCCTATCTGGATCAATACTAATAACTTCTTCCAACAATTTCTTTAAAGAAGCAATTCTGTCCAGAAAATCTTTTTCCAAAACACCACCTTCTTCTGACCTGAACTCGTTTATCTCTACCAACGCTCCTTTCAACGCTTCTTTTATAGCCTCATATTCAGATTCGTCAATATCTTCCTTATCCGTCTTCATAGCATCAGGAAAACGCAATGCCATTTCTAACAACCTAAGATCATCGCCGTCAGCAATACTTTTCAACTGACCCATGTATTGTTTCACTGCAATTTCATTGACCTGAGTAGAAGTTTCGTTACCGGTTAGCTCAACATAAAGATTAAAATCTACCTTACCGCGCAACAAAGAATTAGCAACCAACTTTCTTAGCTCCAATTCTTTTTCACGATAACTTGAAGGCATACGTGCATTTAAATCTATACTCTTACTATTAAGTGATTTTATTTCAACAGTAATTTTTTTGTTAGGCAGTTGAACTACGTGCTTTCCAAAGCCGGTCATCGATTGAATCATAAATACATTTTAAGATTAAGACAAAGGTAAGGTAAATGAAAAATTTATTATGAATCTTCCCTCCCTACTTAAACAGTTAAGGAGCAAACAAAAAATATTCTTGTTTGCTCCTTAAATTATACCTGGTAAAATATTAAAGTTCTCTAACCCAAATATTTCTAAAACTAACACGACTATCGTCACCATGGTCTTGTAACATTAAAGGTCCTTTACCATGAGCTGGATTTTTAGGCCAACCAATATAAGGCGTAGTTCCTTTAAGTTCTACATGGTCTTGAACCAAAATTCCGTTATGGATTAAAGTAATATCTCCAGATTTTATCTTGCCACCATCCACATTAAATTCTGGTGCGTGATAAATGATATCATAAGTATTCCACTCTCCCGTTGGCACGGAAGCCATTACCAATGGTACATGTTGTTTATAAATAGAACCCACTTGCCCATTTACGTAGGTGGCATTATCATTTTGATCCAAAATCTGTACTTCATATATACCGTTTAAAAATACACCACTATTTGCCCTGTTTTGACCTTCTCTTTGCACCGGCAAAGGGGATTTCCACTCTATATGTAATTGTACATCGCCAAAGTTCTGCTTGGTCTGTATATTTCCGGTTTTATCATTTACCGTCATACTTCCATCTTTGTTCAAATACCATTTAGCGGCAGTACTATCATTTGTACTGATCCAATTATCTAAGTTGGTACCATTAAAAAGAACAATGGCATCACTTGGTGCGTCACTAGCAGTTGCTGGTTTAACCACAGCAACCTTAGGCTCGTAAAATTCAGTTTCTTCGGGTGTAGTTGGTTCTTCACCCATGTATTCTTCATAAACGATTACACTATCATTAACAACCTCTAGCCCTCCATCAGTAGCTACCGTTACTTTTTCTTGACAAGATATTACTCCCAAAGAAGCAATTAATAATAGTAATGAATATCTATTTTTCATAAGTAAATGCAGTTAAAGTCGTTTGATTTTTATATTTCTGAATGCCACCACATTTTGGTGATCTTGTAGTCCGATTTTTCCGGTGGTATATTTTCCGAATCCGTCCCAATCCGCAAACTTTGATTTTGCGACCATAGCGTCCCATTCTTCATTCGCTACAGGAAAGGTTACCATTTCTGTACCATTTAGGGTAACACTACCTATATGCTCTTCGTGATTTACGGTAATTACCATAGTATTCCACTCCCCAACAGGCTTAGTAACATCTTTTGCAGGAGAAACCATATCATACAATGCACCCGCTTGGTGGGTTGTACCCGCTTTTGCATCTGGGTGCTTATCATTATCTAAAATTTGAATCTCGGGACCTGTTTGATATCCTGTTCCAAATTTTTCATCCTCACTTACTCCCCAGAATACGCCACTGTTACCACCTTCGGAAATTTTCCATTCTAAAGAAAGTATGAAATCGGTATACACTGCTTTAGTTACAAGGTCATGATTTTTATACTCCTCATCTTCGGGCGGTGTGTAAACCAATGCATCACCAACTATTTTCCAGGTATCACTTATTCCATCGGTTTTAAACTCTTTCCATTGATCTAAAGAACTACCGTCAAACAATACTTCCCAATCATTTTCAACTACGGCAACTTCTTTGACTACTGCCGTTTCAACAGTGTCCTTTTTCTCTTGTTTACAAGCCATGAAAACTAATAAACAAGTAACACTTGCTATATATTTTCTCATCCTCTATTTTAAAGTCCCAACATTTTCTTCAGCATTTCCTTATCTATCTCAGCACCTGCAAAATCATCAAAAGTTTTCTCTGTAGCTTCAATAATGTGGTCAGAGATAAATTTGGCACCTTCACGAGCACCTTGCTCAGGACTTTTAATACAACATTCCCATTCCATTACCGCCCAAACATCGCAACCGTATTGTGTTAATTTAGAAAATATGGTTTTGAAATCTATTTGCCCGTCACCTAATGAACGGTATCTACCAGCTCTATCTCCCCAGTCATTATAACCGCCAAAAGCACCTTTTTTACCTGTTGGGTTAAATTCAGAATCCTTTACATGAAAAGACTTTATAAACTCATGATAGTGGTCAATATATGTAATGTAATCTAACTGTTGCAATACAAAATGGCTTGGATCATAAAGAATATTTACTCTTTTATGATTGCCTGTAGCTTCTAAAAAACGTTCAAAAGTATCGCCATCATGTAAATCTTCACCTGGGTGAATTTCATAACAAACATTAACACCCTCTTTATCAAAATGATTTAAAATAGGAGTCCATCTCTTTGCCAATTCCTCAAAACCCATTTCCACTAAACCCGCTGGTCTTTGCGGCCATGGGTGCATAGTATGCCATAATAAAGAACCAGAAAAAGTAGCATGGGCATTTAACCCTAATCTTCTACTTGCCGTTGCCGCTTTCTTTACGGTTTCAATTGCCCATTCTGTTCTAGCTTTTGGATTGCCATGAACATTACTAGGTGCAAAAGAATCGAACATTAAATCGTATGCAGGGTTAACAGCAACCAATTGCCCTTGTAAGTGAGTTGAAAGTTCTGTAATTTCTAATCCGTAAGAGTTTACTTTGGCTTTAAGCTCATCGCAGTACGTCTGACTTTCAGCTGCTTTATCCAAATCGATTAAAAAACTTTCCCAAGTAGGAATTTGAATTCCTTTATATCCAAGGTCAGCTGCCCACTTACACATTCCGTCTAAAGAATTAAATGGAGCTTTACTATCTACAAACTGCGCCAAAAAAACGGCTGGTCCTTTAATTGTTTTCATAAAAATATACTATCAGTTGTTGTTTGAATTTGTTGTTGATTTTGAGATATAAAATCTCTCAAAAAATCTTATATTTAAGAATTGTATCAAGTTCTTCTCGATACATTAGAGATTTGCTATAAATATAGGGAATACCATCAGAAAAAGATAAAATTTCAAGCATGAATCAAAATGAAATATTCGACGCAATCGTTGTCGGAACAGGAATAAGTGGCGGCTGGGCTGCTAAGGAATTAACAGAGAAGGGCTTAAAAACACTTGTTTTGGAACGCGGTCCAATGGTGAAGCATATTGAAGATTATCCTACCATGAACGATGATCCTTGGGATTATCCGTTAAAGGGTAAATTATCAAAAAAGGACCAACAAAAATATCATATACAAAAAAGAGTGATATGGGCACCAACCGAAGATTCTAAACACTTTTTTGTTAACGATCTGGACCACCCTTATGTAGAAACAAAACGTTTTGACTGGATACGTGGTTATCAAGTAGGCGGTAGATCATTGACCTGGGGAAGACAAAGCTACCGATGGAGCGATATTGATTTTGAAGCGAATAAAAAAGATGGTGTTGGTGTAGACTGGCCTGTAAGATATAAAGATATTGCACCTTGGTATGATAAGGTTGAGGAGTATATTGGAGTTAGTGGTGAAGCCTTAGGATTAGAGGTATTACCAGATGGAAAATTTCAGCCCGCCATGAAATTAAATTGTGTTGAAGAAGATTTTAAGAAAACTACGGCAGACAAGTTTGAAGACGGTCGTTTAGTTACCATAGGTAGAACGGCACATATTACAGACCCCAATGCCACTTTTGAAGGTCGTGGCACATGCCAAAACAGAGACCGTTGTTGGCGCGGATGCCCATTTGGCGGGTATTTTAGTAGCAACTCTTCTACATTACCAGCTGCTGAACGTACAGGCAACATGACTTTAAGACCTAATTCTATAGTACATGAAATTGTATATGACGATACTACTAAAAAAGCAACGGGAGTAAGAGTAATAGATGCTGAGACCAATGAAAAAATAGAATTTAAAGCAAAGGTGATTTTTCTATGCGCATCCGCAATGGCATCGGTGGGTATTTTGTTGCAATCTAAATCTGAACGTTTCCCTAACGGATTAGGAAATGATTCTGATGCTTTAGGAAGAGGTATTATGGATCACCATTATAAATTAGGTGCAACGGCAAAGGTAGATGGGTATTTAGATAAATACTATAAAGGAAGACGTGCAAACGGATTTTACATACCTCGTTTTGTAAACTTAAATGAAGAAACTAAACGCGAAGGGTATTTACGTGGGTTTGGTTATCAAGGTACAGCAAGTAGAGGGGATTGGTCTGCAGAAATAGGTGAATTAGGATATGGAAAAGATTTAAAGGAATCTGTACTAAAACCAGGTAGATGGACTATTGGTGTAACCGGATTTGGAGAGTTTTTACCATACGACGACAACAGGGTAACACTTAGCCCAACTGAAAAAGATAAATGGGGACTGCCTCAATTAGCCTTTGATGTAGAATTCAAAGAGAACGAATACAAAATGCGTGAAGACATTAAAAAAGAAATTGTGAACATGTTTGAAGCTGCAGGCTTTAAAGATGTGGCATCTTACGAAGAGCCTAACGGACCTGGTTTGGGTATACATGAAATGGGTGGTGCCAGAATGGGCCACAGCGCAAAGACTTCTATAATCAACAAGAATAACCAAGTACATTTAGTACCCAACGTATATGTAACCGATGGCGCTTTTATGTCTTCTTCTAGCTGTGTAAACCCATCATTGACCTATATGGCATTTACCGCGCGGGCAGCAAATCATGCAGCTGAACAATTAAAAGCAGGTAAATTTTCTTAAAATTAAAATTAATTACAAAGTATTACGTTTATTACATCCTATAGATTAAAGAAAATATCAGCTTATGGAAAATGCTTCGGCCAGAAATATGTGGGGTAATTATTTGAAAAATCATCTCGAAGATGTCTTTCATGAGACACCAAAAACCATGTGTTTTGGCAATAATGAACACGATGCTAATGAAAGTGTTAGGTTAATACAAAATGGCGATAAAAAAGCAATCTCACATTCTCTGTTAGGTTTACAAAACCGTAATGAACCGTTACCTAAAATAGGAGACTATATTGTGGTAACAGATTGGAATGGCGAGGCAAAATGTATTGTTGCAACCACTGCGGTTACACTTAAGCCATATTTTAGTATTGACACTACTTATGCCCAATTAGAAGCTAATGGGGATAAATCATTAGACAGCTGGAAAAAATATCATTGGGATTTTTTCACTAAGGAATTACAAGAATTTAAAAGAGAACCAAGAGAAAGTATGATCGTTGTGTGCCAAACCTTCAAAAAAGTAAATTAATGATCTTTCTATAATGATTTACAAAACAAAAAGAGCCGCAAATTGCGGCTCTTTTTTATAGTTTATAGTTCTATTTAATTTTCTAAAGCTACCCAAGTATTTCCGCTTTTATGTGAATCTACGGTTGCCTCAATAAAGTTCATACCACGAACACCGTCTGCCATAGTAGGAAATTCACCATCATTGTATTCTTCACCTCTAATAGCTCTTGCAACACCCTTATAGATGTTCGCCATAGAATCGAATATACCTTCTGGGTGCCCTGCCGGCAATTTGGTACCGTCTAAAGAAAGTTCAGAGTTATATGCATGACCCGGCTTGTAAATTTGAGTAGGCTCCGTATCACTCAACTTATATAAAAAATTAGGTTTTTCTTGCTCCCATCTGAAAGCACCTTTTTCACCATAAATAGATATAGCTAGTCCGTTTTCCTCACCTGTAGCTACTTGACTTCCTCTAATAACACCTTTTACATGGTCGCTCATACGTATAAGTACGGTGCCATCAACATCCATTTGGTTATCCTCATACAAGTAATTGAAATCACAAAGTAGCTCGTTCACTTTAAGTCCCGTAGTATATTCTACCATATTAAAAGCATGAACACCAATATCTCCCATACAAGAACTAATACCTGCTTTTTTAGGATCTAATCTCCAAACAGAAGATCTTTTCTCCTTGTCATGAATAATAGTATTGATCCACCCTTGGTAATACACTGCATCTACTTTGTGTATTTTACCTAAAGCACCGGCCTTGATCATTTCACGCATTTGGCGAACCATTGGGTAGCCTGTATATGTATGCGTTAAAGCGAAGACAGTGCCAGCTTTTTCGTGAGATTTTTGCAAATCTTTAGCTTCCTCTAAAGTAGTGGTCATGGGCTTTTCACAGATTACGTGGAACCCATTATCCAATAACTTCTTAGCCATTGGGTAGTGCAAAAAGTTAGGTGTAAGAATAGAGCACACCTGAATACGCTCATCTACCGGTAATTTCAACTCCTCTTCTATTAAGGTGTCAAAATCTTTATATATTCTATTTAACGGAACATCAATTTCTTTGGCGAAAGCAATGCTTGCATCATAATCAGGATTAAAAACAGCTCCTGTAATTTCATAATTATCATTAATAAAAGAAGCTACTCTATGTAACACTCCTATTAATGAATCTCCTCCTCCACCTAATATTCCTAAACGTATTTTCTTTGGCATTTTGTTGTTGTTTTTGTTGTTTGTTATTGAAAATAGTATTGTTTAAAATCCCTAAGGATTTATATTCGTATTAATATCTTAAAAATCTTGTCGCGTTAATCCATTAAAAAAATAGATGTAGCAGTAATGGTTTACAATTTTCAGGCGTTTAAAATAAAGAATTTATCTAAGACTGATATTCTATTTTCTCTGTTTTAAAGAAAATAGCAAACAATATAAATACAGCTAGTGCAAAACCAGCCGGATACATCCAGATGGTTTCCCAAACATGTTTACCATCTCCTAAAAGGTATGCCGTTGATATTTTTCCTGCTATCCAAAACCCTATTAACATACCTACACCATATGTAGCCAATGTTATAAGACCTTGGGCAGAACTTTTGAATTTTTCACCAGCCTTGCTATCAGTATAAATTTGCCCTGATACAAAGAAAAAATCATAACATATACCATGCAGCGCAATACCGATAATCAGCATAAAGCCAAGTTCATTGACATCACCAAATGCAAATAACAAGTAACGCACCACCCAAGCTACCATAGCAACAAGAATAGTCTTTTTAAAGCCAAATTTGGTAAAGAAATACGGAAGTAGCAACATAAAAGCAATTTCAGATATTTGACCTAATGTCATTTTACCTGTTGGGTTATCCATACCTATTTCTACCAGAAAAGGATTTGCATTTTGATAATAAAACGCCAATGGTATACATATTAAAACCGATGATATAAAGAAGATTAAAAAGTTCCTATCCTTAAATAAGCTTAAAGAATCTAATCCTAAAATCTCTTTAAGACCAAGTTTTTCAGAACTAGCTGCTTTAGGCGGAGTTTTAGGCAAGGTAAAGCTGAACAATCCTAAAATTAAAGATGCTATAGCCGTCATTAAAAATGTATTTTTAAGAAGACCTCTACCTATATTTTCTCCTTGGTCCCAGCTAAAAATATAACTTATTGAAAGCCCTGCAATTATCCACCCGGCAGTTCCAAAAACGCGAACCATAGAAAACTCTTTCGCGGGGTTTTTCATTTGGTTGAAAGAAACTGAATTTACCAAAGCCAAGGTAGGCATGTACAAAATCATGTAGGCTAAAACCATCATATAAAAACCATCAAATGTGGTACTTTGGTACATGAAATACATAAGAGCGGCACCCAAAAGATGCAAAATACCCAAAATTCTCTCTGCATTAAAATACCTGTCTGCTATGATTCCAATAACAAAGGGAGCAATAATAGCCCCCCATGATTGTGTAGAAAATGCCAAGGCTATTTCACTATCGGTTGCCTTTAAATTGTTTCCTAAAAAAGTACCTAAGGTTACAAACCATGCACCCCAGATAAAAAATTCTAAAAACATCATAAAGCACAACTGCGCTCTAACTTTATTTTTCATCTATCTTCGGTAATAAACATAATCTGAGCTTATAGGAGTTTCATCATTATTTCTAAAATCTACGGCAATTTGCCCTCTATGACTTGTAGAATGATTTATAATATGAAAAAGGATATCTTGTAAGGTATTGGTAAACAATCGCCCTTCAGAATTTTCATAATCTATACGCTTGTCAAAATTATCGGCATTAGTTACTATCTCAAACGAACTACGTTGATTTTCATAATGAATGTCTGCCCATTTTTTCACGTCATGCTCTTGCCAAACCTTGTATTCACATGGTTTATTTAAGATTCTTGCATTCCAAATATGGTGTGCATTTAAAATATGACTAAATAAACGCATGGTTTCTGGTGGCACAGTTTTAAGCGCCAAACACTGTTCTATAAGCTTCTTGTTACAGTGAAAATTATAGTCGAATATTTCATTGAAAAAAGTCTCCATAAATTACGCTATTGATTATTCTATTTCTTTTGCAGCTTTTAGCAAAAGATCTCTAGTAGCGATGATGCCGTCTGCTTCACTTATTTCAGACCCTTCATATTCCACACCAATAAAGCCCGTATAGCCTGCATTATTTACAATCTTCAGCATTTCTACATAATCAATACCTGTATCATAACCATCTGCGTCAAAATTATTAGACTTGGCACTTACCGCTTTTGCGTAAGGCATTAATTCTTTAACACCTTTGTATTTGTCATATTCCGTAAGGCAGTCCCTACTATCTGGTTTACGCTCTATACAGAAGTTTCCAAAATCAGGTAAACTTCCACAGTTATCCATATTCACGGTTTTCATAACCTGTGCATGCAATTCTCCATTAGATGATAAACCACCATGGTTTTCTACCAATATATTAATACCCTTGGTTTTTGCATAAGTGGCTAATTTTGTAAGACCGTCTACGGAATTCTTTATCCATTCTTCTGGAACTTTACTACCATTAAGGTTTACTCTAATGGCATGACAACCCATTGCTGCGGCAGCATCTACCCATTTTTTGTGTTTCTCAACAGTTTCATTTCTTTCAGCTTCATCGTCAACAGCCAAATTACCTTGACCATCAATCATGATCAAAACGTTTTTCATTCCATGTTTCTCTGCTTCTGCATTAGATTTTGCAACGAAATTTGCCATTGCCTCGTCAGAATAACCGGCATCTTCCAATTCAGGATTATACAGTTGGCTTACATACTCTAAACCGGTAAATCCCCAATCCTTTGCTTTTTCGGCAAAAGAGTATGGATCCACACCATCTTCCCTAATCATTTTGTGCATTGACCATTGTGCCAAAGACAATTTAAAAAATGGAGCTTTAGTACTTTCTTCCATTACAATTTCTGCATTTTCTACTTTCTCTTTTTTTGTTTCCTTACAAGCGTAAGTTCCTAGTAACGAGATACCGATACCCGCCATCGATACAAATCGGATAAAACTTTTTCTTTTCATGTTTTGGTAGTTTGTTGTTGTTTGAAATATAATATTAACCATTGACGTTAAAATCATGAATAAACCAATTAATCTAACTCAAAGTTAATTTTAGCGAATTTCGCAATAAGAATGGACATTAAATGTATAGAATTAATTTAATATTTAATAAATTTAGAGATTAAACAACTTTTATGAGCAAATTTTATTATAACGAAGAACAGGAGTCCTACGACGCTATAGTTGTAGGGACCGGAATTAGTGGCGGTTGGGCCGCGAAAGAATTATGTGGGGCAGGCCTTAAAACGCTAGTATTGGAGCGTGGTAGAATGGTTAAACATATTGATGATTATGAGACTGCTAATATGGACCCGTGGGATTTTCCGAATGCAGGTGAACCTACTAAGGAAATAATAGAGCAACAACCAAAGCAAAATAGAACTGGTTATACAACAAACCAAGCAAGTAATATGTGGTTTGTAAATGACCTTAAGCATCCATACAATGAAACAAAGCGATTTGACTGGATGAGAGGATATCACTTAGGTGGTCGTTCACTACAATGGGGACGTCAAAGTTACCGTTTAAGCGATATTGATTTTGAAGCAAATAAAAAAGAAGGTATTGCCGTAGATTGGCCTGTTCGTTATAAAGATATTGCACCTTGGTACGATAAGGTTGAAGAGTACATTGGCGTGAGTGGTGAAAACTTAGGTTTAGAGCAATTACCAGATGGTAAATTTTTACCAATGATGGACCTGAACTGTGTAGAGCAGGAATTTAGGGAAAAAGTTGCTGAGAATTTTGATGGTCGTGTAGTAACTGCCGGTAGAACAGCACACATTACAGGAACAAAGCAATTTGACGGAAGAAGCAAATGTCAATTTAGAAATAGATGTATTAGAGGGTGTCCTTTTGGAGCTTACTTTAGTAGCTTATCTTCTACTCTACCTGCAGCAGAAGCTACCGGTAATATGACACTTAGACCAGATTCTATTGTACATGAGGTTATTTATGACCCAAATACAAAGAAAGCAACAGGTGTAAAAGTTATTGATTCAAATACGAAAGAAACTTTTGAATTTAAGGCAAAGGTTATATTCTTATGTGCATCTGCAATAGCATCTACTTCTATATTAATGCAATCTAAATCTGAAAGTTTCCCTAATGGTATGGGTAACGAGTCTGATCAATTAGGCCGTAACATCATGGACCACCAACTTCAAGTAGGAGCTTCTGGAAAATTTGATGGTTTTGAGGATAAGTATTATAAAGGAAGAAAACCTAGTGGTATCTATATTCCAAGGTTTAGAAACTTAGGCGGAGATTCTGACAGGGATTACAAAAGAGGGTTTGGCTATCAAGGTGGAGCCTCTAGAGGTAACTGGGAAGAATCTATTGCAGAACTATCTCACGGTAAAGACTTAAAAGATGCCGTTTTAAAACCAGGTGGATGGACATTTGGTATGATGGGCTTTGGAGAAGTACTACCTTACGAAAACAATAGATTTACCTTAGATTACGATAAATTAGATGATTGGGGCCTACCAACGGTAACTTTTGATGCTGAGCTTCAAGAAAACGAACTTAAAATGCGTAAAGACATTTTAGAGTCGGCCGTTGATATGTTAGAAAAAGCCGGACTTAGAGATGTAAAAGGGTATGATAACGAAAGTGCTTTAGGTTTAGGTATTCACGAAATGGGAACTGCCCGTATGGGAAGAGACAGGAAAACGTCTGTTTTAAATGGAAACAACCAATTACATGATGTACCAAACGTATATGTAACTGACGGGTCGTTTATGACTTCTGCCAGTTGTGTAAACCCATCATTAACTTATATGGCCTTTACGGCCAGAGCTGCAGATCATGCGGTTAAAGAACTTAAAAAAGGAAACATATAATGGATAGAAGACGCGTATTAAAAAATATGGGAATGTCACTTGGATATATGGTGGCCACCCCAACCTTGTTATCAATTGTTCAAAGCTGTAAAAGTGAACCGGCCCTAACTTGGACTCCAGAATTCTTGGCTCAAAATGAAGGTGCCGTACTTTCTAAATTGGTAGATATTATTTTACCTAAAACAGATACACCATCTGCTACAGAAGTACAGGTTGATATTTTTATTGACAAATTTGCAAAAGATGTTATGGAAAAAGAGCAACAAGACTTCTTTAAAATGTCTATGACAAAATTCACTAATAAAGCCTTGGCTGATTCTGGAAAAGAAAAAGCCGAAGATTTAACCGCTCAAGATTTAGAGCCTGTTTTGGCAACATCTTTGAAATACACCAAAGATCAGCAAGCAGAAATGTTCAAAACCATTAATAGCTACACAAAAGCTATTGCAGATGGAGGTACTGCCGAGTTAGATGATGAAGTTTCAAGATTTGCATTTGCCAATAACTTAAGAGGTATGACTATTTGGGGCTACAAAGCTTCTGAATATGTAGGCGAAAATGTTTTAGCATATTTACCTGTACCGGGTGAATATGTACCATGTGGAGACTTACAAGAGCTTACAGAAGGTAAAGCATGGTCTTTATAATCAACTAATATTTTAGTATTCAAAAGCCAAGAACATGTTTTTCATTGTTCTTGGCTTTTTACTTTAAATCAACCACTTATGAAAAGAAGAAGTTTTATACAGAAATCTGCATTGACCACGGGTGCCATTTCACTTGGCAGTACTTTAACTTATGCTAACACAATGAACAATAAGCCTAAGACCCATAAGTATAATTTAAAATACGCACCACATTTAGGCATGTTCAAACATCTGGCCGGTGAGGACCCCATAGACCAATTGAACTTCATGGCCGATCAAGGTTACACCGCATTTGAAGATAATGAAATGCGTAAACGTCCTATTGAACAACAGGAAAAGATGGCTGAGACCATGAAAGAACGAGGTTTAGAAATGGGCGTGTTCGTTGCCCACGAAATACACTGGAAAACCCCAAATTTAGCATCTGGTGATCAAACCAAAAGAGAAGAATTTTTAAATGATATAAAAAGCTCTATTGAAGTTGCCAAACGTGTAAATGCCAAATGGATGACGGTAGTACCCGGTCATGTAGATCTTAAACTAAGAATGGGCTACCAGACCGCTAATGTCGTCGAAAGCCTTAAACAAGCATCTGCGTTACTGGAACCACACAATATTACAATGGTATTAGAACCATTGAATTTTAGAAATCATCCAGGTTTGTTTTTAACAGACTCCCCACAAGCTTTCGAGATTTGTAAGGCGGTCAACTCACCATCGTGTAAAATTTTGTTAGATATATACCACCAGCAAATACAAGAAGGAAACCTAATACCTAATATGGAAGCCTCTTGGTCTGAAATTGCATATATTCAAATAGGAGATAATCCTGGCAGAAACGAACCTACTACGGGTGAGATCAATTACAAAAATGTTTTCAAATGGATTCATGCACAAGGATTTGATGGAGTACTTGGTATGGAACATGGCAACTCTAGGGACGGTAAAGAAGGGGAACTAGCGGTAATTGAAGCATATAAAAAAGTAGATGATTTTTTATAATTATGTTGATCACTTTTATTGACCCTAGACATAAGCTAAGGAGCATAATATGTATTTCATCGAAAAAGAATCAACTATTCGATGAAATACATATTTACAATGTAAGAAATAACTTACTTATTCGTTCTTTTGTATATGTCCCAATACCTACAAGCAGTACTCGTCTATGCCAGTTTACTTCTGGCTTCCAAATTATCTTTTTATATCTATAAAAAGGTAAAGTCCCATTCTTTTGAATTGTTTCAAATTAGACTTAGTTATAAATGGTTTAATCTTAAAAGTGCCATAAGATTAACGTATCATAGTTTTTTTAACGATACCATCAAGTTTCCGTAATCCAAAATGGAATTTGCTGCGTATATAACTTATACTCTAATACTTAAGCTATGGAAAACTACATCACAATATTAATGATATATGCAGCTGCGCTACTTTTTTCTACAGTATTAAAGCCATATATCAAAAACGATAAATAAGAATCCCCTTACTTAACCTCGGCTTAGCCGTATATAAAAAAGACCCCACAATGCGGGGTCTTTTTTATTCTCTTATTTCAAAATAATCTTTAAAGTCCTACTAATCTTGATTAATTTTTTAATCATTCTCTAACACTATACTACTCATTTTTAAATACATAGAGTTATTATTAATCATGAAACTTAATAATCTAAATTAGGTGAATGATTTAATTTTTGACATAAAAAATGTACGGCCCCACTAATGCTTCTGTTATGAAAAATGCCCACCAAGCCTAATAAAGGTAGTTCCCCCGAAACCTTTTCTTAGAACGTAATCATACGACGAATCGTAGTTATACTTATTTTGGCGCTCAAACATTAGATATAAGATAACATACACTATCTTATTAAGAACCGTACTAAATTTTAATTTTAAGCTTTTATATCTGCATTAAAAGAGCCTTTAATTTTTAACAACTCTCCTTCCGCATTTACTAATTGCACTTCTAACTTGCCATCGACTTTGTTAGAAAAACTTTCAGTGATTATTATATCTCCAGATTTTATAAAAAAAGGTAATTCACTTACATTACCTAAATCTGCAAAACCATAAACTCCATTGAAATTACTTATCAAATAATTTAGGTCTTTAATTTTATGTTTGCCGGCTTGTACACCAAACTTTCCTTTTATATTAGATGCAATTATAAATTCCAAAGTTTGCATCTCCTTATCATTGCATGATTTAAAACGCAATAACAATTTATTTGTCTTATTACCAAACCTATCTTCTTCAGTTTTATTTTCAAAGGTTGCAGCTCCATTTAAATGAAAGCTTAGTTGTCCTTCGACATTAAAACTACATGTTCCGTTATCTAAACTAGATGTATCAAAATCTTCTTTTGATCCACCTGCAAGCAACATTAATGGTATAAAACCAAAACAAAACATTTTAAAAGACTTATTTATAAATCGTTTAATGTTCTGCATGATTTATAATTATGGTCTAGTTATATTTTGTTTTTGAACTTCGGTTGCCAGAGCTAAATTTTCATTTAAATCTTCTTTTTTTTCTGACATAAATTGAGAAGCAATCAATAAGACTACTATAAACAATGTCAACATCATGCCACATTTTCTCATGTCAAATTTATTTATAACACACTGAAGTTCTTTGCTAAAGGTAAATTTATGCTTAAAACTGGTAGACCTATTTTGTATAATCTGTCTCTTTTTATGTATAAACGGATACCAAAAATTAGGACAATATTAAGAAATACAATATTTGTAATCTTTTTCTCTCTTTTTGTAAGCATTACTATAACCAATTCACCCTTAGTCCAAAATATACCGATTACACTAATATTTCTTCCATTGATACAAATTAGCACTTGAAAACTGTACATGCGTTTAATTTTTCATAACTTTCTAACTTGATACCCGATCTTTTATGTTGCAAGCTGTAATCGTTGATGATGAAATTAAAGCCCTTCAAAGTTTAACTTGGGAGCTCACAAACTTTAGTGATGAAATCAATGTAATAGCTTCGTTTACAAACCCTAACGAAGCTCTAGCTTATTTAGAAAAACACACGCCAGATTGTCTATTTTTAGATATAGAAATGCCAACTATGGATGGCTTTCAGTTTATTAGTAAACTGACCAATAAAAATTTTCCCGTAATAATTACCACAGCTTACAACCAATATGCCTTAAAAGCAATAAAAAGTCAGGCTCTGGACTATCTTTTGAAACCAATTGATACAGATGATTTAGAAGAAACCATTGTAAAGATTAAAAAATTCAATAGCAAAAATTTCTCTGTTGAAAATTTAGAAATGGCACTTATCAATTACAACTCTAGAGCGGTGCATAAACGTATTACGCTCAATACAGATGGTAAACTGTTATTTTTGGAAAGCGATGAAATATTATACGCTGAATCTGACGGAAATTACAGCACTATATTCTTAACCGATGGTCAAAAAATAGTGCTTACCAAAAAATTAAAAGAAGTAAATGAATTACTACCGTCTGATTCATTTTTCAGAATTCATAATTCATACATTATCAACTTAAACAAGATAAAGGAATTTTTAAAGACAGATGGTTATGTTGTCTTAAAATCGAATCATAAAATACCTGTATCTAGGCAGAAAAAATCAGATTTTTTAGACATGTTATAAATCCTTAATTTGGTTTAATACATAATACTCAAGCTTTTCCATAAACGTATAGTGCATATATTCAAGTACAAAATTCTATTTCTTCTTCTGTACACTTTGGTGTTATCGCACGATAGTTACTCTCAAGACATACCTATTGGTTTACAAGACAATTTGGATAGTATATTAGTAACCAGACCCCAAACTTGTCAAGAGATAGATAATTTGCTAAGCTCTTTCAGCAACGATAGTACCGCTTTACGCTATATTGAACAAAAATCACTTTCCAAAAAATACTATTCAGGGCAAGCCTATGCCTTAAATAATCTTGGTAGCATTTACCGCGACCATTCTTTATATAATAAATCCCTAGAACTTTATCAAAAAGCACTTAGAGTAGCCGTAGAAGGCGATAATATTGAATTTAGAGTTTATAGTCTTAACATGATCAGTACGGTCTATAGACGTACTGATGCCTTCAAGTCTGCCTTGGATTATAGTCAAGACGCACTAGAACTAGCAGAGACCAAAGCAAATCCTAGTTTAGGTCTTAAAAAAAGTATTATCGTGTCCTTGAATAGTATCGGTAGTATTTATCAAATGCTTGAGCAATATGAACTGGCCATAGAGAAATACGAAAAGGCCATGGTACTAGAAAAAGAATTAGATGACAAGTTAGGCTTAGCTATAAATCACCTCAACTTAGGAGAATGCTATGAATCTCAAGGAGACTTGGAGCCTGGTTTAAAAAATTTTAGAAAATCCCTAGTATACTATGAAATAATAAACTCTAGTAGAGGTAAAATAAAATGTAATTACAACATAGCCCATATTTACGTTCACCAAGGTAAGGTGAAGGAAGCTATTCATATTTTACAATCTAATTTACTAAAAGCCATTTCTCTTAACGACCAAAAAATTATCACCACTATTTACATTAATCTTGGTTGGGCACTAATTAACTTGGGTGATTATGATGCTGCAGAAACAAATTTAGAATCTGGCCTAGCACTTGCCGAGAAATATGATTTCAATGTTGAAATAGCAGATGCCAACAAATTCTTATCAGAATTATGGATCAAGAAGGATGACTTTGAGAAAGGCATGAAGTATTATAAGGAATCAAAAAAATATGAAGAACGAATAACAAATACGCTCAACCTTAGATATGTTAATGACATGATCTTAAGGTATGAGTCTCAAATAAGAGCCAACCAATTAGAACGACTTGCGCAAGAGAATGAATCTGTGCGATTAAGGCTAAAAAAGAATAAGACCATGCTTATCATCATTGGTATTTCTTTGATTTTATTGATTGGTATCTTGTACATTCTTTACCGTCAAAGTCAATTAAACGCAGACAAGAAACTATTGACTTTAGAACAAAGTATGCTGCGTAGTCAGATGAATCCGCATTTTTTATTCAATTCACTAAATTCCATTAAATTATATATTATAAATAATGAGAAAAAGAATGCCGTTCATTATTTAAATAAATTCTCAAAACTTGTACGTAAAATATTGGAAGCATCTTCTCAAAGAGAGATATCACTGGCAGAAGAACTTGAAACAGTAGAGTTATATATGAATATTGAAAATATTAGATTTTCAAATGAAATTAACTTTAATATAGATATAAAGGATGATATAGACCCACATCATATTAAAATACCCTCCTTAATACTGCAACCTTTTTTAGAAAATGCATTATGGCATGGTCTATCATCAAAAGATGGGATTAAGAATATAGATTTAGAGGTTAAAAAAGGTAAAAACGGATTTATAGAAATAGTTATTACTGACAATGGTGTTGGTAGGGACGCTGCAGAAAAGATTAAGGACGGTAAATTGCTAAAAAGAAAATCTGTAGGTATAGATATCACCAAGGAACGTTTGGCAAATTTCTCACGAGATTATGAAAACTATTTTCATGTAGATATCATTGATAAGTTTGATGATGACACCAACCCGATCGGCACGCAGATTGTAATTTACATACCTACTATTTAAGATGGTCTTTTGCCACTTCTTCTAATTCAGCATACCACTCTTCTCCAAATTTACGTATCAACGCCTCTTTTACAAACTTGTATATCGGCACTTTTAGTTCGTCTCCCAAGGCACAAGCCGGATCACAAATTTGCCATTTATGATAATTAACCGCAGTTAATTCTGTGTATTCACGTACTCTAATTGGGTACAAGTGACATGAAACAGGTTTTTTCCAATCAATTTCCCCTTGGTTATATGCTTCTTCAATACCACATTTAGCCACCTTTTTATCATCAAAAATAACATAGGCACATTCACTACCGTGTACTAAAGGAGTTTCCCATTCCCCATCTTCACCTTTTACAAAAGCACCCTGCTCTTCAATAACGGCAACACCTTCCGGTCTTAAGAAAGGTTTTACTTTAGCATAGATATCAACCATTATTTCGGTTTCAGAATCCTCTACCGGTGCACCTGCTTCGCCATCAACGCAGCAGCCACCTTTACATGCGCTAAGATTACACACAAAATCGTTTTCTATTATCTCTTCGGATACTATGGTTTTCCCTAATTGAAACATAACCTAATTTAAAGGGCGCAAGATACATTTTTTAAAAAGTATAGGTCTTAGAAAATTTTATCAATAAACATCCAATTGGATAGTTATAAACGTAAATTTGCAAAAAATTGAAGGATGGATTTTCATTTCGACTTAAGAGAGATTGCTACCGCTAGTATGGTACTATTCGCCGTAATTGATATTTTAGGCAGCATACCCATTATCATTGGTCTCAGAAAAAAAGTAGGTCATATTCAGTCTGAGAAAGCATCAATTGTAGCTGCCGTAATTATGGTCGCTTTTTTGTTTCTTGGAGATGAAATATTAGGTTTAATTGGTATTGATGTAAATTCATTTGCAGTAGCAGGTGCTTTCATTATCTTCTTTCTGGCCATTGAAATGATTTTAGGTATTACCCTATACAAAGATGATGAACCCGAAAGTGCTTCAGTAGTACCCATTGCCTTTCCCTTAATTGCCGGTGCAGGTACACTAACGTCATTACTTTCTTTACGCGCAGAGTATTACGTAGAGAACATAATCGTAGCCATTGTCATCAATATAATTTTCGTTTTTATAGTTCTTAAATCATCTGTTAAGATTGAAAAGATGTTAGGTAAAAACGGAGTAAACGTTATCAGAAAAGTATTTGGAGTAATTCTTATGGCAATAGCTGTTAAATTATTCGCCGCTAATATTAATGAACTTTTCTAGACCGTTAGAAGGTTGTACTTTTATAAAAACAAGTTTATGAGCAAGACATTATCCATAATATTCATAGTAATTGCAGTAGCACTTATAGCCTATAATGTAACTCTAGTGAATTTTGCCGACCCTTTTGAGAAAAATAGTACCATAGCATTAATTGGAATAATGGCTTCATTATGCGCCATTGTGCTTCTTTTGGTATTTGTTACCAGCAGAAAAATTCAAGATAAGATCAATAAAGATTAGTTGTTAGCGTTAATTTCAGCAGATTCTTCTTGGGTAATTACACCGCCATCTAGTTCCAATACCTTTTGAAGCATAAGGTCTTCATCTGCCTTGATTTTAGCGTGTATATTGGTATTGAACAACTGTTCTGCAATATTGGCTTTTAAAAATCTTTTAATACTATCCTCGTAATCATAGAAATTCATTCTCAAATTTCTATCTACAGAATAGGTTACAAACTTCTCAAAAAGTATATCGTCAACTCTAAAATCGTTCACAAATTCTTCTTGATTATATTGAGCATATCTTTCTCTATCTTCATCTAAGTGCTCAAAAACAAAAAAGGAAAGGAAACCTAAATTATCCATACTCTCTACAGCTTCTTCTTCATTGCTACCAATGGGCACAAAAACATCAGGTATAATACCGCCACCACCATATACTACTTTTCCTTTAGGAGTAGTAAATTTTAAAGAATCTGCTACCTTAATACTATCTACGGATATCATTTCACCACTATGGAACCGATCTGTAAAACGTTGATAATAATCTTTGGTACCGTTAGCGTACGTTTTTTGAATACTTCTACCCGTAGGAGTATAATATCTAGAAACAGTAAGTCTTACAGCAGAACCATCACCTAAAGCCATTTCTCGCTGCACCAAGCCTTTACCAAAAGAACGGCGACCAACAATAGTACCTATGTCATTATCTTGTAAAGCACCTGCTACAATTTCACTAGCAGAGGCGGACCTTTCATTAATCAAAACATAAATTGGCTTATCTTCAAAACTACCGTGATCCGTGGCAAAACTCTTATTGATCTTTCCTTTCTTGTTCTTGGTAAATAAGATAAGCTTACCGTCTTCAAGAAACTCATCAGCCATTTCTTCTGCCATACCTAAATAACCACCAGGGTTATCACGTAAGTCTAACACTAATTTATCTGCACCACGCTTCTGTAATTTTATCAAAGCATCCTTAAATTCCTCATAAGTAGATTCTGCAAAACGATTCACTTTTATATACCCAATATCCTTAGTTAACATGTAAAAGGCGTCAACACTTTTTAAAGGCACTATACCACGCCTAACCTTGACATTGAAAGTTCTATCTTCTGATTTTCTGTATACTTTAAGATCAATAGATGTACCCTCTTTACCTTTCAGTTTTTCAACAATAACCTCACTAGGAAATTCTTTCCCAAACAAGGTATCCTCATCCGCCATTAAAATACGATCACCTGGCAAAATACCTTTAGAATAACTTGGACCGTCTTTAACGGTTTTGATAACAGCTATAGAATCTTTATAGGTATAAAAATTAATACCGATACCTACAAAATCGCCCTTCATATTTTCGGTTACACCAGACATTTCTTTTTCTGAAATGTATACAGAATGAGGATCTAATTTTTCTAGTATACTATTTACCGTAACATCTACGATACTATCTGTATTTACATCATCTACATATTCATAATCTATGTAATCTATAAGCCTGTTGAGTTTGTCTTTTTTAGAATTGGTAGAAAAAAGACGTTCTGGAGAGTCATTAAAATTCAGTTTTCCGCCTATAAAAAACCCTAATGCAAGTGCAGAAGCGATAATTAAAGGAAATAGAGCACTGTATTTTTTATTCATCATTAATGTAAACGTTAGATAGTAACATTTATTTCTGGCATATGTTGTAATTCAACTCCAGCTTTTGCTAAAAATTTTAATCCTGAATCATCTTTATAGCCTACCTGATACACTACACGTTTAATGCCAGATTGGTGAATTAGCTTACTACATTCTCTACAAGGTGATAAAGTAATGTACAATGTAGCCCCTTGGCATGATTGTGTAGAACTGGCTACTTTAAGTATGGCATTAGCCTCCGCATGTAAAACATACCATTTGGTATACCCTTCTTCATCTTCACAGTAGTTCTCGAACCCTGTTGGGGTGCCGTTATATCCGTCAGAAATAATCATTCTGTCCTTAACTATAATTGCACCTACTTGTTTCCTTTTACATGAAGACAATTTACCCCATTCTTTAGCCATTCTTAAATAGGCTCTATCATATTTTAATTGTTTCTCTTTCTTCATTTACAGTAAGCTTTATTCAAGCACTTATCCCTAAGGTAGTTGCTTTGATCAGTATCAACAATATCTTAGGCTAAACTTTAACAATCTAAAAAGGAAATGTTTCATAAAGCAATGGTAGCGTTATAAGTATAATCAAAATACTACCTACCATTACAAATAAACTTTGTTTCACCTTTAATATGGTTTGGATCACATAGGCCAACATCAATACCAGCAAAACTATAACTACTTGAGATAATTCAATACCACCGGCAAAACCTAATAACGGGGCCAGCTTGTCTTCTTCTCCCATAATCATCATTTTAAAATAATTAGAGAATCCAAAACCATGTACTAGTCCAAAAACACCGGTAACGAGAACATGAAACCAAATAGTTTTATCGTCTTTTTTATCTGTACTACCCACTAAATTAAAAAGAGCCGTGCTAACAATGGTAACAGGTATTAAAAATTCAATCCAACTAGCATCTATCACCATCACTTCGTAAACAGAAAATACTAATGCCAAACAGTGGGTAAAAGTAAAAACAGTAGCCAAAAGCAATACATTTTTCCAACTCTTAAAAGTAAATGGTAGTGCCAGCGCAGCTAAAAATAATATATGGTCATATGCATTGATATCCAACACATGTTGCAAACCTAATTCTATATAAAACCAAAATTCTTGCATTCCACTATATCTATATAATTAGTATTCTAATTTAATCCACGTTCTTTTTGAATGGTCTCATAAGCCTCTTGTACTTGCTTAAACTTTTCTTCTGCACCTTTCTTAATAGCCTCGTCTTTTGTATTCACCCTATCTGGATGATATTTTTTAGCCATTGCCCTATACGCCTTTTTCACTTCGGCATCCGTAGCGGATTTTTGAATATCCAAAATTTTATAAGAGTTGTTCGCAGATTTAACGAACATGGCCTTTATACTTTCAAATTCGTTTAAAGAAACCCTAAGATATCCTGCTATTTCCCTAATTTTCTGAATTTCAGGATTGCTAATATTACCATCTGCTTGTGCAATACCGAATAAAAAATGAAGCAATTGTAAACGTACTTCATAACGCGTACGCTGCGCCAAAAAAGTACATACCTTCTGTGCAGATATCTGACCTTTCTTATTGATCTCGTTAAAACTTCTAAAAATAGCGTTCGCTTTGTCCTTACCATAGGTACTTACAAAATACTGACGAACATAATCCATTTCTGACTGGCTAGCTTGTCCATCTGCCTTAATAACGATAGAACAGAGCGATAAAAGATTCAATTCAAAATCTGCCGCAGTTACATTTGGTCTAGTATAATCTTCAAACACGCTACGCGCACTGCCTTTATTAGACCCAAAAAAGCTATCTATAATACTACCGGCAAAGAATCCTAACACCGCTCCAGATAATCCTCTAAAAGAAAAGCCTATTATGGCTCCCAACCATTTAATCATTTCGTATGCTCAATTTTGCCAAAGATAAAATATTACGAATAGAAAGTTAGGCCAATGAAAAGTTAAGGTCTGAAGCAGTGCTGCGACTAATTGATTATCTTTGTGATAGTTTAATTAAAACATTAAGAATATGTACCCTGCGGAATTAGTAAAACCAATGAGAGATGACCTGGCTTCTGCCGGATTTGAAGAATTATATACAGCAGATGCGGTAGCAAATGCCATCAATAAAGAAGGAACAACTTTAGTTGTTGTAAATTCTGTTTGTGGTTGTGCAGCGGCAAACGCGAGACCTGCTGCCAAAATGAGCTTGCAGAACGATAAAAAACCAGACTTTGCAGTAACCGTTTTTGCTGGTGTAGATAAAGAAGCTGTTGATGCAGCAAGAAACCTAATGGTTCCTTTCCCTCCATCTTCACCATCTATGGCATTGTTCAAAAACGGAGAGCTAGTTCACATGATCGAGCGTCACCATATTGAAGGTAGACCAGCTGAAATGATCGCTCAGAATTTAGCACAGGCTTACGACGAGTTTTGCTAAATTTTACGGCATAAACAATATTCCTACAAAATAATAGGATTAAAAAACCGCTCTAATTGAGCGGTTTTTTATTTTTGTAAGATGCAGAAGTTGCTTTCTTATATATTAACACCCATTTTTTTTATAGCATTTGGTCTATGTCTTGGGATATTTCATCCCATTCAATGGTTAGGTTTTAAACTTTTTGGATATGAAGGCTTAAAGCCCACAGTAAGCAAGCTTAACTTTTGTTTAATGCGTAGTACAAACATTTTAGGTACTACATACAACTTCACCAATAATTTTGATTTACCAACAGATAGACCTTTGATCATTGTCACCAACCATCAAAGCATGTACGACATACCGCCCCTAATCTGGTATATGCGTAAACACCATCCAAAGTTTGTGAGTAAAAAAGAATTGGGAAAAGGCATACCTAGCGTCTCATTTAACCTAGTGCATGGTGGATCTGTACTTATAGACAGAAAAGATGGTAAATCTGCCATCATGGAAATTGGGAAACTTGGTACTTATATTGAAAAGCATAACAGAAGCGCAGTTATTTTTCCGGAAGGGACCAGAAGTAGAGACGGACACCCAAAACCATTTAAGCCCATGGGGCTTAAAATGCTTCTTAAAAAAGCTCCTTCTGCACTGATTGTTCCTATAAGTATCAATAATTCGTGGAAATTGGTTCGCTTCGGGCAATTTCCAATGGGATTGGGAGCTAAGGTTCGTATAGAAGTTCAGCAACCTTTAGAGAATAAAGGCAATTTAGATGACCTGATCCAACAAATTGAAGCATCCGTAGTTAGCGGGATAAATTCCTTTAAATGACCCATTCAGAAATTGTAGAAGAAACCATAATATTTGTCAAAGAAACCTTGAAAAATGCCGAAGGAGGGCATGACTGGTTTCACATTCAACGTGTATTCAATAACAGCATGTTAATTGCAAAAGAAGAAGATGACATCAATATTTTAGTCGTTAGCCTAGGTGCACTTCTTCATGATATTGCAGATGCTAAGTTTAATGATGGTGATGAAGCTTTGGGACCAAAAATGGCAGAAGATTTTTTGTTGAGTCTTGGTGTACCTAAAAGAACGATCAACCATGTAACCAATATTATAAAATACAGTTCATTTAAAGCCAGCTTAACAGACGGCAAGATGAAGAAGAAGCTATTTACTTCTAAAGAACTCAAAGTAGTACAAGATGCAGATCGTTTAGACGCTATTGGAGCCATTGGAATTGCTCGTGCATTTAATTATGGTGGATTTAAGAATAGAGCCCTCTATGACCCTAGTATACCGCCTAATTTAGAAATGACCAAAGAAGAATATAAGAAGTCAGAAGCACCTACATTGAATCATTTCTACGAGAAATTATTGCTTTTAAAAGACAAAATGAATACCGAAACAGGTAAACGTTTGGCGGAAGAACGTCATCAATACATGATAGATTTTTTAGAACAATTTTATCAAGAATGGAATCCTTTAAAAAATTTAACTTAAATTCACAACGTAATTCAACAACATCAAACCATTAAAAAGGGTCTCAACATACATTGAGACCCTTTTTTCATTTTATAATATCTTCAATTATTTTGTTGGCAACTCTCTAGTCAACCAACCACTTCTACTTGCGGTTACAATTGCATAAGGAGTTATCCAAAAAAGACCGAACGTAAAAAGTACGCTGTATGAATATGCCCAAACCGACTCGGAAATCGAGTATCTTTTAGCATAGAACAATACTGGAAAAGTTGATAAAACCAATATACTTACAAAAGTAGAACTTAAGAATAATAATGGGTGAGTGAACACAAATACCAACATGAACAATACAAATGGGTAGCATAATACAATTCTTGAGAATTGGCTAAAGAACAATAATCTTGTACCTGTTTTTGGCCCTTTTCTAAAGTTTCTAAATACATACTTAGACATTTGAATGTTCTCACGTACATTACTTCTACCCCATCTAATGAACATTTTGTAAAGCCCTTTATACTTTTCAGGAACATTAGTATACGCAAATGCATTTCTTTGGAATAATACGTGGAAACCTTGCTTTAAAATCATGTTTGTCATAGCTCTATCTTCACCTATATCTGAAGCTTGACCCATAAAGGTTTGATTGATCCACTCATCTAAACAACCGAATACTGCAGTAGCTCTGTAAGCTGCTAAAGCACCTGGCGTACACAATACGGAGTTTAAAGTACTTTCAGATGAACGTACAAACTCAAAACTAAGTGCAAAACTTACGTCAAGCATTTTAGGCAAAATCTTATCGTTATTCAATACACGAATATTACCTGCAACAGCACCACAATTTTCATCAACGATAAACGGACTTACTAGATTTCTCAAAGTATCCTTATCAACGATAGAATCACTATCAACAGTTACAAATATCTCACCTGTACCTTCATTAAAACCTCTGTACAATGCATGACGTTTACCCATGTTTTTAGGTTGTTGACAAATAGAAACTCTATCGCCCAATTCCTTTTTAGCTTCCTGCATCCAAGTCCAGGTATCATCTTTACTACCATCATCAATAGCCAATAGTTGAATTTTATCTTCTGGATAATCACTTTCTGCTAAACTTTTTAAAGTTGCCCAAACTTGTTTGCCTTCATTATACGCAGGTACAATAACGGTAACCGTCGGTAACTCTTCATTAGATACCGATGGAATAGCCTTATATTTTAGAAATCTAATAAATGTGTAAATAAAGAAACTCAATTTAAAAACGAAAAAAGCAGCAGCTACGATCATGAATATAAATCCGATCATGGTACTTCTTCTTTCCAAATGCAATTGTGTGAAGTCGTTTTGTAGAATATAAGCTAAGTAAGCTGAACCAAACATTAGCACGAATGTGCTTCCCATTACAAAAATACCCCATGCATTGGCATTTTCAATTAGATGTTTCATTCTAGAAAAGAAAGGCTTCTTCTCTGTTTTATTGGTAGTGTTTTTTAAAGTTTTCATATTCCCTTTGGTAGTGTTCTTGGTTTTCATAAATAGTTCTAGTATTTATTTCTGCCCTATCTACGCTTAGAATTACCTTTTGGATTTTATTTTAACAAAACTTTTTAAAGAAATTGTTTACCCTAAACTATTGCACGCTTTTTAAACTTCACCTGCTAATTTAAAACCATAAATTTTTGACTTATTTGCAATATTTAACTCGTTTCCATACAGTTATAGCTATTATTAATTACACTTATGAAATAAGAATTCTAAAAAAATAATGGCGATTGGAAATTGGCAGGACAATCAATACACAAGTGTAAAAAAGGTTAACCTTAGAATAGTTTTAGCTGCCCGTCTTTATAAGATTCGTGTAGATTGGTATTTAATTTGGGAAAAGATTTATCTTTAAAATAGGTTCGCTTTGCCAACCTTACCATATCATGAATTTGAGTAGCAATTTTACCATCTCCCCTGCTTCTTACACCAAATCTACTGTCGTTTAAATTACCTCCGTGGCAATTTTTAATTTGGTTCAGAACTTTATCTGCCTTGTCAGGTAATGTTTTATGAATCCAATCAGTAAAAATCTCACCAATTGCTCCGTTTAGTCTAACTACGGTAAATGCCATTGACAAGGCACCATTTTCTGAAACCGTTTTAGCCAATTTCAAAATCTCATGACTATTTATTCCCGGTATAATTGGTGCCAACATAGCATTGACCGGTATACCGTTTTCAGATAAAATACGTATAGCTTCAAGCCGTTTTTTATTGGTTGTAGTTCTAGGCTCTAAAATTCTTCTTGTTTCTTCGGATAAGGAGGTAACAGAAATGTTTACACCTATTAATCCGTATTCATTAAGTTCTTTTAAAATATCCAGATCTCGCAAAATCAAAGCATTTTTAGTTATGATGCCCACCGGATGCCTATATTTTAAAAATACCTCTAAACATTTTCTAGTTAGTTCAAACTGCTTTTCTGCAGGTTGATAACAATCTGTATTACCCGACATGACTATGGTACACGCCTTCCAACTTTTACTTCTTAATTTAGCTTCCAAAAGTTTTGGAGCATCATGCTTTACCAGAATTTTTCGTTCAAAATCCAATCCTGCACTATATCCCCAAAATTCATGTGCATTTCTGGCATAACAGTATATGCAACCATGCTCACAACCTTGATACATGTTCATGGAGTAACTCATACCAACATCTGGACTAGTTACTTTATTGACTATCGTTTTTGGAAAAATAGGAAGGTATTGGGTTTTATTTCTATCAGCAACTTCCCCTTCTACTCGGCAGAATTCGAGAAAATCATCTCTAGTTTCATAATTATATGCAGAAAATTTATTGCTAGTATTTTTCTGGGCACCTCTTCCTTTAACCGAAGAATTGTATTTCATTAAATAGGATTTATTCCAAAATTATGGAATAAATCCTAATATTATATTTATTTAACACCCACTTGAACCAATTGTTTTTTGGTTCCTCTTTTTGCGTAGAACATTAATTCATCGTTCTGTCTATCAATATAAGGTACAGATACCATCAAAGGCAAACGAGCTTCTGTATCGTCAATAACCTTGTTGTATTTCATATGTCCGTTTTCATCCAATCGAATTAAAAAGACATTCCTATTTCTACTAAGTCCTTGCTTGAACATGATCCGGTCTTCACTCAACTGCTGCGGATTTTCTGATGACGTACTAATAAAAAAGTAGGTTGTATTATTTTTTGTATAAGCACTATAAGAAGCATAAGCACCGTCGCCCTGTGTTACCTCTGTCTTGTTGATATTTCTTGCCCAAATTAAATCTCCCGAAGAGCTCAATTTTGCACTGATAATATCATTATGGTGATATCTAGTTACCGCAACGCGCCCACCACTAGAGTTAGATTGTACACTTTTACTTGTAAAGTACTCTTCAGCATTAAATAGAATATTCCCTTCATTGGTAATATCCATTCCTTTAAACACTAAATCTTTTATAGCCTTGTCATCTTCACGTCCAAACTTATCCATCATAAACTGTTCAGAAAACTGGTTAAATTTTTCAGTCTTCATTTCTAGAGTTTTCGGATGTAAGTTGAAATACGATATTCCGTTATAACGATTATCTTTTCTATCCGCATAAAAACCGATACAGAGCAATTCATCACCTCTAAAAATGGGTTTTAAAGATTCTGGAAATTTACCGGGAGTATAAAATGACTGAGTGCTTCTACCACTATTAGAAATTCGAATCATTTCGTATTGAAACTTACGCTCCGTAGCATTGAAACGTTTCTTTTTAAAATATGCCTTACCTACCAAATACACATTCTGCAAATCTTTTGAGAAGGCTATATTTTCAAATGCATAATTCTTTTCGGCTACCTCATCAGAAAAATCATGCTCCATTAACTTGTTTAAGTTGGCATTGAATACATGAATTGTGTGCTGATCGATCTTTCTTTTCTTATAATGTGTAGTTATGGCAAATGCCGATTTATCATCATTGAATAAAATAGAAGTGGTAAAGCCAGATGAGAAGTTTCTGTTATAGAAATTTCTATCTAAAGGCTGTTCTACTGGCTCAGACGCTATAGATAACAAGGTTTCTTTTGTAAACTGAAATTGAGAAAACGGGCTTCTATGCACTTCATATTGATAACTTCTGGTATTATAGTTGTACTCTAAAAACAACAAATAAACCTGCCCATTACGAACATAGGCGTCTATGAAATTGGCATTTTTAAGTTTATAATTATATTCAGAGACTAGCTCTAAATCCTTATTATAATGTTCAATAAAATACCCTTTTGGTCTTAGTACAATACCTGTATAATATGCACGGACCACAACAGTACCTTCGCTACCATCATCTGCGATAGCAAGCATGTTAGAGTATCTATATTTATCATGAAATTTTTCACCAATAGTATAGGATACAAGTTCTTCTTGAGCAAAGGAGCTTATAACATTAATAAGAAATAAAAATAAAAAAGCGCTACGTTTTAACATAACCAGATTGGTTTATGTCATGAACCTGGAAACTCTGCTTTTCTTTTCTCTAAAAACGCAGTGGTGCCTTCGGTAAAATCATCTGTTCCAAAACAGGCACCAAAAGCTTCAATTTCCTGCTCATAACCATTTACAGTATTCTTAAAACCAGCATTTACTGCTTTTATTGCATGTGAAATGGCTACAGATGAGTTATTGGTTATTCTAGATATAATTTTATGGCACAATGGCAATAATTCTTCTTGCGTAGTAACATGGTTTACCAAGCCATAAGCGTTTGCCTGTTCTGCAGAAATCATACCTGCGGTCATGATCATTTCCATAGCTCTTCCCTTACCCACTAATTGCGGTAAACGTTGTGTACCACCGTAACCAGGTATAACACCTAAAGACACCTCTGGTAGTCCCATTTTGGCATTATCACTTGCCACTCTAAAATGACAGGCCATTGCTAGTTCTAATCCGCCACCTAAGGCAAAACCGTTTACTGCTGCAATTACAGGTTTGGATAAGTCTTCTACAAAATCGAACAATTGTTTCTGTCCCTTAGCCGCTAATTTTTTTCCTTCTTTTTCACTGAAATCAGAAAATTCTGAAATATCGGCACCAGCAACAAATGCCTTTTCACCACTACCGGTTAAGATAATAGCCTTAACACTCTTATCTTTTTTTAAATCTTTAAAAGCATCATGCAATTCGCCTATGGTTTGCTTATTCAAAGCATTTAATTTAGTAGGACGATTAATAGTTACAATTGCAGTAGTATCCTCTTTTTTAATTAATAACGTTTCGTATGACATTGTTGTTGATTTGTTGAATTATACATTTTCTTTGGGAAACTTTACACAGAAGACCGTACCCTTACCTAAATGAGATGTAAAGTTGATTGATCCCTTGTAAGTTTCCACGATATTTTTTACCATTCCTAATCCTAGCCCCATACCACTAGTTTTAGTGGTAAACTTAGGTTCAAATATTTTTTCTTCATTATCCTTTTCAATACCATAACCATTATCTGCCACAGATATTTTAACCATATCACCTTCAGATGCCACACTGACCAAAACTCTTGGAGATACCACATCTGGTACAGCTTGAATAGCATTCTTCACCAAATTGGTTACTACACGTATTAACTGTGTACGATCTAATTTCGCAATTATTTCCTCTTCCTCCGCAATGAAATGAATATAATCTTCATTAAAGATATCTAAAGCCAGTTTTACAATTTTAACCACGTTCAGCGTCTCATTCTGTTGCGCAGGCATCTCGGCAAAATTAGAGAAGGCAGATGCTATGCTACTCATAGTATCTATTTGCTGAATTAAAGTGTCTGAGTATTCTCTAAGTTTTTCATGAATCAACGGGTCTTCTGGATCAAATTTACGTTCAAAACTCTGTACAGTAAGTCGCATTGGCGTAAGTGGATTTTTTATCTCGTGCGCCACTTGCTTTGCCATTTCTCGCCAAGCCTGTTCACGCTCACTACGTGCCAATTTTACGGCGCTCTGACCTAATTCATCTATCATACCGTTATAAGCGGCAATTAACTTTTCTATCTCCTCACCAGGATTGTCAATATAAATCTTCTTGTTCTGTTTGCTTAAGTTGGTTCTACCCATCATGGTAGATATAGTCTCTAAAGAACGGGTTATATACTTGGATATAAAAAAAGCAAAGGCAATTGCCATAAGCAACATCAACAAGTACACCCCAGACAGGCGGAATAGAAATTCCTTTAATTCATAGTCGTTAAAAGAATTATCTTCAAAATAAGGCAGATTAAGAATACCAATAGGTTTAAATTTTTGATCGGCGATATAAGAAAAAGATGCTTTGTACTTATCACCTGCCAAAGCATTTTCGCGTACATAATGCTTATTAGGACTAATCTCCAATTTATTCAATATCTCAGAATCCAGACACATTGAAATAGAATCATTGGCAAATTTTGGACGTGAACTTTTTATAAGTTCCCCATCTAAGCTATAAATATTGAAATTCATGTTTTGCACAACGGCAATCTCATAAATTTCATTTTTAAATATTAAATCTAGATTTTCCGTAGTTACGGGATAGGTCGTTTTCTGAATGGCAAGATCAATACTCTGTCGTATCTGCTCTTCTTTACGTTCCATTCTATTTTCATGGTAATCCTTAGACTGTTCGCGATATTGGTATACCGTAACACCAGCAATTAATACCGATGCAATTAGCACCAAAAATATCATGGATAAGAAAATACGTGACCGTAAAGATACTCTAGTTAACAAGCTTCTGGTATTTCGTCTAAAGTTAGCAAATATCGCACCAAAAACGGGCAAATTGGAAGTTCAGTCAAAAAAACCTAATTTGAAATACATAAAAATGTAAAAGTTATCGAACAATAATTTTTTTGCACGTAATTTCTTACTTTTATTTGCGTTAATATACAGTACTTATTTAAAAGTTAGCATGTTATTGAAATACTACTTTACTTTTATTGCCTTTTTTGTAGTAATTACATTTTCCTGTTCTGCTCAGTCTGAACAGCAAGAATCTCCCCATTTTCAGCACATACAAGATGGTATGTCTCAAAGTAGCGCTACCGTACTTTTAGAAGATAATTTTGGTTTTATTTGGATAGGAACCAGAAATGGGCTTAATAGATATGATGGAAAAGATTTTGAAATTTACACCAAAAGTTTAGATGGCATAACTGGTCTAAAACATGAATATATCGTAGCCTTACATGAAGATGGACAAAATATTATCATCGGTACAAATGAGGGTCTTAGCCTTTATGATCGTAGTTTAAATATCATAACTCCATATCCGTTCATCAATGAAGGTGAAAACATTAAAGACGAAGTTTTTGAGATAATAGTTAAAAAAGACGGTATACTTTGGTTGGGGTCAGAATCTAGTGGTTTTTATAGTTACGAGCTAGAAACTGGTAAAGTAAAACATTTCCCTCCCCCTAATAAACATATAAATATTGGCAATCCTAGACTTAATAAAGTTATTAAAATTGATGTTTTAGATGCTAACCGCGTTCTAGTTGTTTTTACCTATAATACCGTTATCCTTAATTATGAGATGGAGATTATTAGTGAAATATTGCAAACAGAGGCAATGATCACCGGCATAAGATCATCAGATAATAGTTTATTAATAGGTTCCGGAACTGGCTCTCTATTTAAGCTGGATATAGCAGACAATTCAATTAGTTTCACCAAAGAAAAAGAGGTTAGTCCTGGTTTTGGCATACGATCTTTAGAAAAAAATCTTGATGATGAATTGTGGATAGGCACAGAAAATAACGGTTTATATATTTACAATGACAATCTAGATTTTATAAGACATATTGAGTACAGTGTTACAAAACCCAATTCCATTTCCGGTAATTCTATATGGGCTTTATTATGTACACGAGACGGTACAATGTGGATAGCCCCTTATAAAAGCGGGCTAAACATTTATGATAAAGAATACTATAAATTTAGACATGTAAATTCTGACCCATTCAACCCAAAGGGACTAAGTAATAAATTAGTGAACTGCTTTGCAGAAGACGATAAAGGCAACTTATGGATTGGCACAGATGGTGGAGGTATTGATTATTGGGACCGTGCATCAGATACATTTGAAAATTATTCGCTAAGAAATAAAACATTTCCCAGTAATGTGGTTCTTTCCATAATACAGACTAAAGATGACGAAATATGGGCAGGCACATGGACTAATGGTATAGCCGTTCTCAATACAAAAACAAAGAAAACAAGTGCACTAACCTCTGAGAATTCATTTTTAAAATCAAACATAATAATTGATCTTTTAAAAGATAAAAAAGAGAGAATTTGGATAGTAAATTACTTTTCTGGTGTACAGGTTTATGATCCCAAAACCAAGACACATGAAAATATAACGCTTAAATCAGAAATTGACGGAAGTATAATTAATTCCATATATCAAATCTTTGAAGACAACCAAGGTAATATTTGGATTGGGACATTAAATACCGGTTTATTTAAATTAACAAAAAATGGTGACGAATGGTCAAGCGTTCATTATCACTCCAAAAATTCTTTAAGTAATAATTTTATAAATGTTATCATTCAAGATAACGAAGATACTGTTTGGGTAGGTACACAAGGTGGACTTAACAAATACAACCCAGAAACAGATTCATTTTTAGTGATTGCTAAAGCTGATGGTTTAAAAAACGATGCGATTAAAAGTATTATAGATGATAGAAATAATCACTTATGGCTTAGCACCGAAGAAGGAATTATTAGATATAACAACAAAACAGGTGAAACAATTAATTACGATGTTGGTGATGGTCTTCAATCAAAAGAATTTATTGCAAGTTCATCTATAACTACTAAAAAGGGTGAATATATATTTGGTGGCATTAATGGCTTTAATATTTTTACTGCAAGTGATGTTGAAAAAAGAAAAGATACACTTACACTGTTTGTCTCTGGATTGAAACTTTTTAATCAACCCGTTTTGCCAAATGATGACTTTGGAATATTAGAAAAAGATATTAGTCAAGTAGACTCCCTAACATTTAACTACGATCAATCTGTTATAAATATAGATTTTAAAGCCCTTACTTTTAGACACCCAGAAAGTGTTAATTATGCATTTTACCTTGAAGGTTTTGAAAAAGATTGGAATTATGTTGGCAACCATCCAACAGCAACATACACAAACTTAAATCCTGGAGAATATACATTAAGAATAAAATCCACTAATTCTGATGGCGTTTGGGTTGATAACGAAATAGATCTTAACATTACCGTGACACCACCCTATTGGCAAACTTGGTGGTTTAAGGCATTAATGATCGCTCTAGTATTATTGATATTCTATATAGCACAACATATTAAACTACAAAATATCAGAAAAAATCAACGAAGTCTAGAGTTGAAAGTTGACGAACGTACTAAAGAACTACAATTTCAAAAAAATAAACTTGTAGAAGCCGCAGACAATTTAAAATCAAAAAACGAAGAAATTCAACGTTTTACATACGCAGTATCCCATGATTTAAAGAGTCCGTTAAGCAACATTAAAGGATTGGCCAGTCTAATACCATTAGAAATGGAATTAGAAGACCACCCAGATGTAGCTGAGTACTTGAGTTTAATTGACGTTTCTTGTAATAATATGAACGAGTTAATATCTGACATTACTGAAATAGCTAGGTTAGGTAAAATTGAAAATAAAAATGAGCTTTTAAAAACAAATGAAATATTAGCGCTGTCAAGAAATCTTATTAAAAGCCAGCTCAAGAACAAAAATATAGAGCTTACCATAGCTGAAAACCTTCCCAGCATTTTTGGTGACCTTAATAGAATAATACAAGTTTTTGGAAATTTCTTGGACAATGCCATAAAATATATGGGCAATCAACCTAACCCTAAAATAATTGTGGATTTTGAGGAAGATGGTGACAATAATATCTTTTTGGTAAAAGATAATGGTTTAGGTATGGACGAGCAGGCATTAGAAAAATTGTTCACACCATTTGAAAGATTTCATGATAACGTAAAGGGAACAGGTTTAGGCTTGTATATGGTTAAACAAATTGCCATTTCTCATGGTGGTACCATCATAGCAGAATCTGAAGGTAAGAACAAGGGAGCAACCTTTAAGCTTGTACTACCAAAAGCTAAAATTGCGGCAAAAAAAGCAAAAACATCTATGAAGTCGTAAATTAACAAATAAATCGTTTTCGTTTAATTTACAATTATGGATAGTTACGCTTCGGGATTCTTGTTCCTTATTCTTTTGTAGAGTTTTATACCCAGCATTAAAAGTATTCCTAAAACTATAATACCCACTACCCCAAAAATCCAATTAAAAGAACTTTTTAAGATTACCAAGAAGACAACTGCGAATAAAATTAGCGTGGCACCTTCATTCCATATACGCATGAATTTAGAGGTGTATTGAATATCATCTTGTTGAAACTTCTTGAAAATTTGATGGTTTTTTAGGTGATATAATATCAGTAACACTACAAAACCAAGTTTTATGTGCATCCAAGGTTGCGTTAGCCATCCTGGGTAAATAATAAGCAACCAAATAGCAAAAAATATGGCTAAAACAGCCGATGGCCAGGTAATGATATACCACAAGCGTTTGGTCATCAACTTTAATTGTTTGGAAAGAATTTCCTTTTCAGGTGATGCTTTTAGTTGAGCTTCTATATGATAAATGAATAATCTAGGAATATAAAAAAGCCCTGCAAACCACGTTATTACGAAGATGAGATGCAGGGATTTTATATAATTGTAATATTCTGTCATAAGGCTTATAAAAACAAGCTCAAAGTTAGTAAAAGCGAATAGAACTTATCTTATAATCTTATAGCACCCACTCCTGCATCCCATAACGTTTTATTGTAAGCAGGTATAGCTGTATTGATGAATTGCTTTCCTTTAGCTTTTAAACCAGTCCATTGTGCATCTAATTCAGCCTTAAGGTCTTTACTTGCCTTGTTTAATCTTGGAATACTACTATTTGTTTGATTGATCATGAATATATATTCCGCAGAAAACTTATTTGGGAAATTCTCTACATCATCATATGCTTGAGATTTACGCTGTACCATATCGGCATCCCAAGCTTTCATATCCGCAAGTAATTTTTTGCCCGCTGTTTTAACGCTAGGGTCCGTAACTTTTTTCAATACTTCAGTCAAATCTTTTTGAGCTGCATACAACTGATTGATCATATTATGCATTTCTGTCAACTCTGCTTCTGCGGTAGTCATAAACGCATCAAATTCTTCATACTGACCAGGTTTTGTCTCATAGGTTGGCACCTCTTTAATTGTTCCGGTCGTAGAAACTGTTTGCCCGTCTACTATTAATTTAAAAGTATACGTACCAGGGGAAACTTTATGTCCGCTAAATCCTGCTTCAATATATACATCAGGTACTCCTGGCATAATTGGGTGTTTCATATCCCAAACAAAACGATTCAATCCTTTTTTCTTACTCAATACTGGTGCAGGTGGCGCACCACCACCATTATGTTGTTTGTATGTAGGATCTTTTTCTGAACTAATGGTCCTAATCATTTTGCCTTTAGCATCTGAAACTTCTAAGGTAATTGCCGTACTATCTGCTAATTTTGGGAGCTCATAATACAATACCACCCCGTTAGCTGGATTAATGCCGTTAAATGCATCACTACCCGAAAATGTATCTGAATTACCACTCAACGGACTTCTCCAAGAACCGTTATAAGCATCTTTGGGCTTTAAAATTTGAAGGCCCGTTTTAGAAGGTTGGTATTGCCCAAGTGCAATTACATCATCTAGAATCCAGAAAGAGCGACCAGAAGTAGCCACTACCATATCACCTTTGTGCATTTTTAAATCTGTAATAGGTGTTTTTGGTAAATTCAATTGAAAAGGTTCCCAAGATTTACCTCCGTTCCATGATGCATAGATACCTTTCTCCGTACCGGCGTAAAGTAAATCCTTTTTGAACTCATCTTCACGAACTACACGCGTAAAAGCACCATAAGGAATTCCGGAATTTATAGCTGTCCAAGTTTTACCATAGTCTGTTGTTTTATAGAAACCGGGCGTATAATCATTAAACTTATACCTGGTCGTTGCAATGTATGCTGTAGCCGGGTCATGCGGAGAAACCTCTATCGCATTAATCAAGCATTCTTTTAATCCTTTAGGCGTTACATTTTCCCATGTTTCGCCTCCATTTTTAGTCAAATGCACCAATCCGTCATCACTACCTGTCCAGATAAATCCTTTTTCATGCGGAGATTCTAGTATGTAAGCCAGCGTACCATAATTCTCGGCACCTACTGCTTCATTAGTATACGGTCCACCACCATTACCTTGTTTGGCATCTATATTGCGTGTAAGGTCATCAGAAATTTTATCCCAAGTTAGACCCATATCACGGGTTCTAAATACATATTGCGCTCCGTGATAAAAGGTGCCCAATTCATGCGTAGAAGCTATTATCGGAGCATTCCAATTAAACAAATACCTCATATCCCTAGCCTCACGACCTAAATATTGAATAGGCGCTTGCATGATTTGAGTTGCCGCTTTAGACTCCATATCCATCACCTCTACCGTACCTAAATACTGACCTCCCATAACATATCTTGGGTTGTCTGGATCAAAGGCTAAAAAGGCACTTTCACCACCCGCAGAATCTGTCCAATCTCTTGTAGTAATGCTACTGCTACCTGCAGACAGACTAGCTATCTTCACAGACCTATTATCTTGTTGACCTCCATAAATATTATACGGAAACAGATTGTCCACACTAATACGATAAAATTGAGCTGTAGGCATGTTATCTTGAGTGGACCAAGTTTTTGCATAATCAAAAGAAACGGCAGCCCCACCATCATTAGCGATTACGATATTCTTAGAATTATTTGGATTGATCCATAGATTATGATAATCCCCATGTGTTCCTGAAAGCGTTTCCCAAGTTTTTCCACCATCTTCAGAACGAAGCGCAGGTGCACTTAAAACATACACCGTATCTTCATCGTTTGGATCTATAAAAACCTCAATGTAATACCAAGCGCGTTGTACCAATCTATTGTCTCCACTAACCATGCTCCATGATTCACCGGCATCATTTGAAACGAAAAGTCCACCTTTATCTGCATCTGAATCACTTTCAATAAGTGCATAAACTTTGTTAGAGTTTGACGGACTAACCGCTATTGCCATTTTTCCTTTTTCCTCCGGAAGCCCATTATGTATTTTCTGCCAAGTTTCTCCAGCATCCGTAGATTTATAGAGACCACTACCTGCACCACCACTAATAACCATATTTGGTTTACGTTGATGTTCCCACATAGCGGCATACATAATTTCAGGATAATTGGCATCCATAGAGAGCTCAGAAGCACCAGTTAAATTATTAACGAAAAGCGTGTTTTTCCAAGTCCTACCACCATCAACAGATTTATAGATACCACGTTCTGCATTACCCTCAAAAAGAGCACCCTGTGCAGCCACGTAAACAATATCAGGATTTGTAGGATGGATGATAATTCTTGAAATATGCTGGGTTCTTTCAAGTCCCATTTTCTTCCAAGATTTACCCGCATCAGTAGACTTATATACTCCGTCACCATAAGATGTCATAACACCACGTGGTGCATGTTCTCCCATACCTACATAAACGATGTTTGGGTTAGATGCCGATACCGAAACCGCACCAACAGAGCCCAGTTCAAAATAACCATCAGAAATATTTTCCCAACGTTGCCCGGCAGATTCTGTTTTCCAAACTCCGCCACCAGTTGTACCCATATAGTAAGTCATGGGGTCACCGATAACTCCAGTTGCAGTTACCGAACGCCCACCTCTAAACGGACCAATATTTCTGAATTTTAAAGGTTGAAAATAATCGTTGGCATTTTGGGCAAAAGTTATGGTGATTGCCAGTACCGCTATAAAAAAGAGTAGTTGTTTTTTCATTTTAGGTTATTTGGATGTTGTTTTAGGCATTCTAAATTGTCAGTTTGAGCGGTTTTATAGGAGTAATGCATAAAGAAAAATTATATCGAAAACCATTTTGAACACAAAAGTTTCTCGATACTAATTTTTTCATACTTCAAAAATTCACTCGAAATGACCGTTTTTGACTTTACTTACTTTCATCAATGAACAAATAATTCAAATTAAGCGCGTTAAATCCTTTATTGAATTCTTGAAGTTCAGATGATATTACGCTATCAAATATTTGAAGCTCTTTATTGATCTTAGCTGTCAATTCGTTCTTTACAGCAATATCTTGTTCCGTTGGCGGAAAATCATCTATAGAAACCAAACTATTTAAATGACCTAACTTATTGGTCAATTTAATTGGAAAATTTAAAGGATCCTGACCACTTCTATTTTGAGTTTGGTATAATGCCTTCTCTACCTCACCCAGCTTTTCTTTCATGGCTTTGGCTTTCTCTACCAAATCTTTGGTACGATCATCATCCTTATATTGTTCTGTAAACGAATTCAGTTGCTTCGTAACATTTCTTATTTTCTTAATAGATTGATGTGCATTTTCAATGGTAGTATTAATATCTGTGATAAAATCGAATTGTTGTTGCATTTCCGCTACTGAACTTTCAGCTCTTGGGTCTGGTAAAATGGTGAACGTTTCGCTACTATTTGTTCCGTTCACATTTAAGTGTACTTTGTAATCCCCAGGTACGGCTTTTGCACCATCAAAATTGGCCCACCAGAAAATCATTCCTTCTAATTTGGTAGCACCTTTACCACGCGTATCCCAAACAAAAGTGTTGCCTCCTTTTTTAAGGTCTAGTTTCTTCGCTTCGACTCCGCTCAGCGACCCACCTTTCTTCAAATGGTTTTTATAAAGCGCCAATGTATCACCAGCCATATTAGTATACGTTAATTGAACAGTGTCTTTTTCAGAATAGTTCTTCAAAAGAAAATGGGTAATAACACCGTTCTCCAAATTCTGACCTGAAGTTTTTGATGGCTTCTTACCTGCCCTACCTTTTGTACGATACGAATCTTTTGGCTTGAACAATATGGTATTCGAATTCTTCTTGCTTTCATCTAATTGATGCAACACCGTTAAATCATCTATTATCCAAAGGCTACGACCTTGCGTTGCCACAATTAAATTATCATCTTTAATAGTCAAATCTGTAATTGGCACAATAGGTAAGTTCATTTGAAAAGGAGACCAACTAGCTCCGTCATTAAAAGAAACGTACATACCTGTTTCGGTACCTGCATATAGTAAACCTTTCTTTTTAGGGTCTTCACGAACTACTCTTGTAAAATGTTCAGAAGGGATACCGTTCGTTATTTTTGTCCACGTATTACCGTAATCCGTAGTTTTATAAAGATAAGGCTGAAAATCACCTAGTTTATATCTTGTTGCGGCAACGTAACATGTTCCCTCATCAAAGCTTGATGGCTCTATACTGTTTATCATATTCCACTCTGGCATGTTTGAGGGCGTGACATTGTCCCAAGTTGCACCAGAATCTTTAGAAACATGAATTAATCCGTCATCACTACCTACCCAAAGAATACCTTCTTTCAACGGACTTTCATTTGCCGTAAAAATGGTACAGTAGTATTCTACACTGGTATTATCTTGAGTTATTGGCCCTCCACTAGAACCCAATTTAGTTGGATCATTTCTAGTTAAGTCTCCACTTAACACTTCCCAACTTTGCCCTTCATTTTCCGTAACATGCACGTAATTGGAAAATGTATATAATTTCTTAGGGTTATGTCTACTGAATAGAATAGGGAAATTCCACTGAAAACGATACTTCATAGCTTCTGCACCGGCACCCATTGGGTTGTCTGGCCATACATTAATACCCCTTACCGTTTTGTTTTTGTGATTGACCCTGGTTAAAAATCCGTCATAACTACCACCATACACAATATCATTATCTTTTGGGTCCACAGCAATCCAAGCAGATTCGCCACCTGCCGTAGTCTCCCAATTACTATCATCAATAGTTCGCCCATCACTTCTATGATCAATACGTAAGGTTGAATTATCTTGCTGTGCTACATAAATTCTATATGGAAAAGAGTTATCTGTTGTTACACGATAAAATTGTGCCGTAGGCTGATTGTAGTAAGTACTCCAGGTTTCACCACCATCATAAGAAATTTGAGCACCACCATCATCGCCAATGATCATACGTTGTGAGTCTTCAGGGGAAATCCATAAATCATGATGATCACCATGAGGCGCATTGAACGTATTGAATGATTTACCTCCGTCGGTCGACTTGTGGTAATTTACATTCAACACATACACTACATCTTCATCTTGCGTATCGGCATATACTCTTGTGTAATACCAAGCTCGTTGTCTTAGCTTTCTTTCGGAATTAACGATTGACCAAGATTTACCTCCATTTTCGGAACGGTACAAACCACCTTTTTCCTTATTCTCTACTATAGCCCAAACCTTTTCTGAATTCTTCGGAGATACGGCTACCCCGATAATACCCAAAGTATCTTTTGGAAAACCTTCATTTTTTGAAATCTCTGTCCAAGTTTCTCCACTATCCATACTTTTCCAAAGTGCAGAACCGTCACCACCACTTATTAAACTGTAAGGGGTACGTTGTGCATGCCATGTAGAAGCATACAAAATTCTTGGGTTGTTAGGATCAAAGGTCAAGTCTACCGCACCCGCTTGCTCATTTACAAATAGCACTTGTTTCCAATTTTTACCACCGTCTGTACTTTTATAGATACCTCGATCTTTCGTTGGTTTGTAAATATCCCCTAGAACCGCTGCATATACCGTATTATAATCTGTAGGATGCACACGAAGTCGTGGTACGTGCCTACTATTTTTCAATCCGGCAGTAGCCCATGTTTTACCTCCATCTTCCGTTTTCCAAACTCCGTAACCTGATGACACGTTACCTCTTAAAGTTTTTTCACCACCGCCAACGTATATTACGTTCGGGTCACTTTTTGCAACCTCAACGGCACCTATACTACCACCGAAATATCCATCGGAAATATTATCCCAAGTACGACCACCATCCAATGTTTTCCAAACTCCGCCACCTGCTGCGCCAAAATAAAACAAATTAGGCTCGCCAGGCACGCCAGTAACAGCTGCAGATCTACCACCACGAAACGGACCGATCAATCTATAGTCCAAGCTAGAATATAGCTCTTCAGGATACGTTGGTGCTGTACTTTGAGATTTATTTCTTCTTTGAGATAATAATGATAATGGTAATAGAAAACAAGCCAGCATGAGTATGCCAGCATTGGTAAGGTGCTTTTTCATTTTGATAGTTTGATGTTAGTCTCCTCTAAAATTAAACATTTTGTTACGCAAATGTTGATTTTAAGATTTTATTAGCATCTCTTAAGAAGTACATTTATCAAATTATCAATCCAACTATCTTTTCAATCATTAATTATCAAAAGCAAAAACAAAATACTACTTTCTTCCTATACACAATCAGGTTCGATAGAATCTCATAAATACAATCAGATTTAAGCTGATTGGTCATATTTTACAAACTTAGAATCATTTTCTTTAAGAAGTTTTAAATAGGTAATTTGATTAGAAATCAATTCTTTAAGTTTCCACACCAATAAAAAAATGGCACCGGCAATTAATTGCGATAAAATAAAATTCATAATCGTATTCTTTAGCGTTTCTAACACTACTTACGAAAGAATTTTGAAAAGGTTTTATTTATCAGGGGCTTAAACCAAATTGGTATTAATCTCTTTTCGCAAGTAATACCCTGTAACAATAGTTGCAAGAACATCTGCAATGGGGAAAGAAATCCAGACACCAAGTTCTCCTAGATAATTTGGCAGAATTAAGATTAGAGGAATAAAGAAAAAGCCTTGTCTACATAACGTCAATAACAATGCGGGCACGGGTTTTCCTATTGCTTGGAAATAAGCGGCACCAATAAGTTGAAGTGCAATAATGGGAGTAGCAGCAAATACCCAACGCATAGCAGACGGTGTGTTTTCTAAAACAAAGGCGTTTGTTTCAAGCTCCAATGCACTCATATCTGGTTTATGGCTTAAAAAGAGACCGGCTATTTCTGCAGGAAAAATCATGAGTCCCGCGAAAACTAAAGTCGCCAATAGTGCAGCATATTTTATTGCGGTATATATAGATTCCTTTACCCTATCATATTTTTGAGCACCATAATTAAATCCTGCAATTGGCAAGAAGCCTTGTGTGACCCCAAATACCGGAAAAAGGGCAAACATCAACATTCTACCGATTATGGCATATACCGCTACCATAGCTTCTCCTCCCAAATCGAATAAAATATTATTCATCAACAGATAAATAACACTCACAACAGCTTGGCGAGAGAGCGTCACGACGCCAAGTGAGCTAATCTCTCTGATTATAGAAAATTTGATACGTAAATACTTCGGGCTTAGTTTTAATTCTGACTTATCGGACAGGAAAAAATAAACAATGTACATGAAGCACAGAAAGTAACTAATAGTGGTTGCCCAAGCGGCTCCTTCCATTCCGTAATCCATCACATTAATCAGCAAATAATCTAAGACTAAATTACCAATAGAAGGAATAATCATTGCAATCATAGCAAATTTTGGTTTGCCTTCCGATCGTATTACATTATTACCCATCATATTAAGACCTAGGAACGGTACACCATATAAAACAATAACATAATAGATTTTGGCCAATTCAAAAATGGAGCCTTTACCACCAAATGCAGGTATCAATGTGTCAACAAAGGTGAGCCCTACAACCACCATTAAAGTGGTGATCAAAATCGTAAACGATATCTGATTACCAAATGTACGTATTGCTTTTTCCTTATTATTAGCACCCAGAGCACGAGAAATAATACTGGCACCACCAATACCGATAGCCATACCCAATGCTCCTATAAAAAAGGAAATAGGTAACACTACGTTAATTGCCGCAATGGCAATTGAGCCGATCCAATTACCAACAAAAATAGAATCGACCAGTACGTTTAGCGACATTACCAATATACCTATACTTGCAGGTAATGCCTGTTTAATGAGCAAACTTGATATAGATTCCGTGCCCAATTGTTCTGCGGAAACGTTTGCCATTAGTGTGGTTTTTAATTAATTATATGCCTAGATTAAATTGCTAAACCGTAATCTCTTTATTTTGTTGAATTGCTGTGGCAATGTGGTCCCATAAATTAATGCGCTGTTGCAACGCTTTTTCAGAGCATTCTAAAACGTCATGCCATTTCGTCTCATCATCTCTGCATAATTCTTGAATCATTTTTAGTGATAGCGGACCGTGGTCATCCCCATCTAACTCAATATGCCTTCTTAAATAGTACTCCAGCTTAGGATATGCATCTTTACCAGCTTGATCAACAATTTTCAGAAACATATCTGGTATTAAATCTTCTCTACCAAAAGTAAAAGCTGCTGCAATTTTATGAGGTTGTTGTGTATTAATGGTTTCAAAAGTAAAACTCAAGAATGACTTAACCGCATCATTCAAATCAGAATTATCAATTGTTTTAAGAACGCCATTCAACTCATTCATTCCATTTAGGAAACCTGATATTTTAGTAGTATCCGCGCCTACCTCAACCATAGCGTCCAGGTACATTTCATAATGACTTTTTAAAACACCTAACTCATTAACATCAGTTTCCTCTTCAAGAACGATCTCATTAATAAACCGTGCGGTATTTGTATTCTTTACCGGTTTCCATGGCAATGAAATACAAGTTAAATTAATCTGTAATGCCTTTAAAAGCGACATAAAATCCCAAACGGCATATACATGGCTTTCCATGAATATTTGTATATCAGTTACTGATTTCAACTCCTTATAAAGTGCGTGATTTCTTAATTTTTCTCTTAACGGTTGTAATATAATTTCTATTTCTTGGATTTTCATAGCAGTGATTGTCTAAGAATTATAATATTTTATGTGCTTGGAGCTACATCTAACTTATCGGTAGATTGCCAATCATTTACCCATTTTGCCATAACCTTTACCCAAGCGTCGTTGTCGTTCATACAAGGAATATGCTTGTAATCTATACCACCAGCTTCCATAAACTGCTCTTTACCTTCCATTGCAATTTCTTCCAATGTCTCTAAACAATCACTAACAAATGCAGGGGTGATTACAGCCAATTTTTTCTTGCCTTCTTTAGCTAGTCTTTCAAACTCATAATCGGTATAAGGTTTTAACCATGGATCACCAGCCAAACGAGATTGGAACGAAGAACTTACTTGCTCTTCTTTTAAGCCTAAATATGCTTTTACCATTTCAGTAGTATCATAAACCTGATGTCTATAACATGTATTATGTGCAACAGAATTTACATTACAACACGTACCATCTATTTTACAATGAAAACTAGTAGGGTCACTTTTGCGAATATGACGCTCAGGAATACCATGATATGAAAACAAAATATGGTCATAATCAAAACCTTCTAGCCCATCTTTTATACTTTCTGAAAGCGCTTTAATAAACTCCGGATGCTTATAAAAAGCAGGTAACGTTGTAATTTTCATATCTGGAAAACCTGCTTCTTGCTCTTCCAACACTTTTACGACTACCGTCTCAAAGCTAGACATTGCATAATGCGGGTATAACGGCACCAAAAGCACATCATCAACTCCCTTGTCTTTAAGCTCCTGCATAGCTTTTTTAATAGACATGCTACCATAACGCATACCTAAAGCCACGGGCATTTCGGTCTGTGTTTTTAATTTATTTGAAAATCGCTCAGATATCACGACTAACGGAGAACCTTCTTCCCACCATATTTTAGCATACGCTTCAGCGGATTTCTTTGGTCTGGTCTGCAAAATAATTCCCCTTACAAGAATTGTTCTTAACCATTTTGGAGCATCGATTACTCGCTCATCCATTAAAAATTCATCTAAATACGGCTTAACATCCTTTGCGGTAGGACTCTCTGGCGAACCCAAATTGACCAATAATACTCCTTTCATAGCGTATGTGTTTGTTATTCGATTGCAAAAATAAGACATGCAAATCGATGATATTTTAATTTTCGGCAATAGTTTTTCTATACTCTCATAAAGCAATCTAATAACTGGTCAAATAATTTTTAGTACTGTTTAATTTTAGTAAGTTGTAATTCGTCAAAAACTATAACACATTTTATAATGAATACATTTTTTGATACAGTGCCAACGAATGCACTTTACTTTTTTATAGCCTCCACTTTAGGTGTTCTAATTGCGTATTGGATTATTTCTTTTTTGATTAAAAAATTTGGCAAAGACCCCAAATACTTAATACCACACGGTACGTTCAAAAAAATAAGCAGTCCAATATTTTTAATTATAGTTTCTATCTGGCTTCGATCACCCTCATTGCGCACATTGTTGCAATTAGAAGATTATAGCTATTATTTTAAAAAGGCAAGTACCATTCTATTTATTCTATCACTTACTTGGTTATCACTAAATCTTTTAAAAATTGTTAAGACCATAATAGTTAGTAATTACGATGTCAATGTAAAGAACAATTTAAAAGCAAGAAAAATTTACACCCAGTTCAACATTCTGGAACGCATATTTATTTTCATCATTATCATTTTTGCCGTTGGCGCAGTGCTCATGAGTTTTGAGAGTATTCGCGAATTAGGGGTCAGCATTTTTGCATCGGCAGGTGTTGCTGGTATTATCATTGGTTTTTCCGCACAAAAAATGATCGGTACCGTATTAGCGGGAATACAGATTGCAATTGCGCAACCTATTAAAATAGATGATGTTGTTATTGTTGAGGGAGAATGGGGATGGATTGAAGAAATAACCTTAACCTATGTTGTTGTGAAAATTTGGGATAAGAGAAGACTCATTGTTCCAACACCTTATTTTATTGAAAAACCATTTCAAAACTGGACCAAGACTTCGTCTGATATTTTAGGGACTGTTTTTCTTTATACAGATTACAACGTATCTTTTGATGCACTTCGTGAAGAATTGACCAAAATTCTTAATAGTACGGATCTATGGGATAAAGAGGTCAACGTACTTCAAGTAACGGAAAGCAAGCAAAATTCAGTAGAAATCAGAGCCTTAATGAGTGCCAAGGACTCCCCTACCGCATGGGACTTACGTGTACTTGTACGTGAAAAATTAATTACTTTTTTACAACAAAATTACCCTGAAAGTATTGCAAGAAATAGGGTTATGCTGGAAAAGGATACTAATATCCATTCTAAATAAAATGTATCCTAAATAGGGTAAAATATTAAGTGTTTAAAGCCGTTAATTTAATATTAAAATTATGGAATGAAAGTTTTAAAGTTCGCATATTTAAGTTTGATCGTATTTTCTTTTTTTAATTGTTCAAAAAACGAAGAAACAAAGGAATCAATCATACAACCAGAAGTCAACAAATCAGAAAATCCAGTCTCCTCACCTGAAATTATTGAAGAGGAAGTATATTTAACTGTAAATATTGACGTAAATAAAAATACTACCGATAGCGAAGATTGGATAATCATTCACGATGACAACAATAATTTGGTTGATTATAAATCATATGACAGTGGAGACGAAATAACTTTCAGTGCTTATCCCGATTCAATTACATCCTCATTGAGTATAACAGAGTTTAGTCAAGTTATAGATTATGTAAATGATTTAAATGATGGAACAAGCCCACAGACACGCTCTGAAATAGGCAAGAAATATGAGATTTCAACAACTAATGGCCTTAAAAAAGGAGATGTTTTTAACATTAATTCAACTGTATTAAATGAACCACAAAATCGAACTAAAATTGGCGAGTTCAATATAACGATTGAAGATATACCTCAAATTAAAAATTTAAATATTTCTACAAAAAATGGAGTTATACCATATAGCTATTCTCCTTCTTGGGAAGGAAATGAGCTAATAGATTATACTGAAACATTAATACAGAATGAAGGGGAACAAGAATATTTAATCTCCATAATAGACGGAAACTATACAAATAAGTATATTCTTTTTTCTAATCCTGAAAACCAAGATTTAACTATAAATTATTCTGAATTCAAACAATTTGAATCTACATTAGAAGTAGAAATTCCTTTAAATTCAAGTTATTTAATTAATATAGGAGGATTTGATATTGATGAATCCTTTAATTACTTCGGAGGTTTCAAATTACTAGATATTTCTTTAAATAGGAATAATATAAATTTAAACTTCATTACTTTAAGTTATCTGAGTAAATTTTCAAATTATCGTACACACTTTATTTTAGAGACATCAGATTACAGTTATTATAAAACTCAGTTTGGCTCAAAATTAGATAAGCTTATCATACCTAAAAATCCTAATTTCATAATAAATAACGAATCATCCTTTGAAAATTTTAGTTTTAGCACAACAAGTGATTTTAAATCTTCAATTTATACTTGGAGACATATTGAAGGTAATTACCCTTATGGTAATTACAACATAACTTCTCGAAGTATTGAAACTCCTAAAAACACAAAAAAGATTGTTGGTAGTATTCCATTAGAAATATTAGAAAAGTATCCAGACATAAATCTTGACAAAATTAAACCTTACAAAACTTTCTTAAATTTACAAGACATTAACTTTAATGAAACTTATCCATCAATGGAAGGAATTTTAATTTATAATAATTAAATGTTTAGAAGATTTATAACTGTCTTATTGATTTTCATAGGTCAAATTTTACTAGCCCAACAAATCACCTGCTCTCCAAAAGACAAAGCTACAGTTGAAAACAAGCTAGTAGAAATTGATGGAATGTATGATGGCAATTTCGGTGAAACTATGGTGAGCGTTGGTAAAACGTTTATGAAGACTCCTTATGTAGCAAAGACACTTGAAATTGGCGATACGGAAACATTGGTCGTAAATCTTCATGGATTAGATTGTACCACCTTTGTTGAAAATGTGCTAGACCTTTCAAAACTTTTAAGAGCTGACGACCTTTCTTTTGATGCATTCATTAAAAACTTAGAAACAATCAGATATAAAGACGGCGAACTAGAAGGTTACGCTTCTCGTTTACATTACTTTTCTGAATGGATTGCAAACAATGCAGAGAAAGGACTTTTAAAAGATATCACCGGTGAAATCGGTGGTGCTGAAATCACGAAAGACATTAATTTTATGAGTACCCATAGAGATTTGTATCCGTTTTTGGCTGATGACATGAATTACTCAAAAATTAAAGCTTCTGAAAACTATTTAAACAATCAGGCTATTTGTGTATTGGCACAAGATAAGATTGCCGAAAACGAACATTTAATTAAATCTGGAGACATTATAGCACTTGCTACTTCTATTAACGGATTAGATGTTACCCATACAGGTATTGCCACTCGCGAAAAAGATGGCAGAATTCATTTACTGCACGCATCTACAGGATTAATGCAAGTTGAAGTTTCTAAAAAACCACTCGCAGAATATTTAAAAAGTATTAAAAGCAACACAGGTATTATGGTGGCGAGACCACTCTAAAATTCTAACTTCCAGATAAGGCCAATAAATATTTCTTTGGTGTGGTATTATACTTTTTCTTGAAAGCAGCTATGAAATGACTAGAAGTACTATACCCTACTTTGAGCCCAATTTCATTGACATTATACTGACCGGTTTCTAAAAGTCGTTTCGCATAATCCATCTTATGATCAAATAAAAAACTGTAGACAGAATCGCCATAAATTTGCTTAAAACCTTCCTTTAAGCGCTTTAAACTTAAACCGACCTCACTTGATAATTCTGCCAATGTCGGTGGTTCTGCCATATTAGCTAATACGATTTCCTTGGCTTTTTTAATTTTTTTTACATTTTCCTCGTCGGCTAAATAAGGGCACTGTTCAATATCGGCATTTGGACTCCTATTAAAATACAAGGCTATCAATTCATAAATCTTACCTTTTACATAAAGCGATTTTATAGAAGGATGTAAATTATAATTCACGATCTGACTCAAAATAACCGCAATTGATGGTGAAAAAGGCTCTTGAGAATAGTATTTTTTCTCCTTATTATCTGCACTTAAAAACGGAATGTAATCTGCCTCTGCGGTAAATAAGGAATGAAATTTTCGCAAGGTCATTACCACTGAAACCAAAGATGATTTCGGATTAAGATTTAGATTCAAAGGTAAGTCTAACTGTGTGTTAAACAACAACAAAGAATTTTCCTCCTTTACATCTAAGCTATAATTTCCTTGGTTAAAATTATAGGTACCGCTACCCTTTAAACAAAAGTGAAACTGTATAAATCTTTTACTGATATCACGAGAATATTCAACTACCTTATCTTCATCATTTTGAAATTTAAGAACGTAAAATCCGTCTTCGATCAAAACTTCGTCATATGACCCTTGAGCGTTACTTTTTATATCCATTTTCTTCAATTGATTTTATATCTATTTAGAAAGTATCTAAATAAAATTGTACCTATTCACTGAAACCACCATAAAATTATGGCTAAAAAACTGATAAATATCATATTTTGATCAAAAATTCGGCAGACGACATTAATTGTACCTCTAGCGTTGTTTTTATTGAATGGATGCTCATATTTTTGTATCCGCTTTATGAAGGACTATCACATTTCTAAACATAACTCCTTTTACACCATTGGTCTTAACTATAAAAAGGCTGATGCTGAGGCTCGTGGTAAATTTAGTTTAGACGAAGTTGCTGTAAAGTCACTTTTAGAAGAAGCTAAAAATCAGGGCATAGATGGGTTATTGGCAACATCAACATGTAACCGAACAGAGTTACATGGTTTTGCACAACACCCTTTTCAACTTATAAAATTATTATGCGACCATTCTAACGGAACTGTTGAAGCGTTTCAAGAAGTAGCATATGTGTATAAAAATAAAGAAGCTATCAATCACTTGTTCCGTGTAGGTACCGGTTTGGATAGCCAAATACTGGGTGATTTTGAAATCATCAGTCAACTAAAGCAAAGTTTTAAGCGTTCTAAAGAGTTGGGAATTGCCAATCCGTTTATTGAACGTCTTTGCAATAGCATTATACAGGCGAGCAAACGTATTAAGAATGAAACTGAAATCTCATCTGGTGCAACATCTGTAGCTTTTGCTTCGGTACAGTATATTATGCGTAATGTAGAAAATGTTTCAGAAAAGAACATTCTCTTATTCGGGACAGGAAAAATTGGTCGTAATACATGCGAAAATTTAATTAAGCATACAAAGAATCCACATATTACTTTAATTAATAGAACAAAAGGCAAAGCCGAGCAAATTGCCGGTAAGTTCAATCTTAAGGTGAAGGATTATGGCGATTTACAGTCAGAAATAAGAACTTCAGATATTTTGGTAGTTGCTACAGGTGCTCAAAAACCAACGATTACCAAAGAATTAATATACACCAATAAACCGTTATTGATTTTAGATTTATCGGTGCCAAAAAATGTGGATGCCAGCGTTTCGGAAATGGATAATGTTACTGTAATCCATTTGGATCATTTATCGCAAATGACGGATGAAACCCTAGAGCGTAGAAAGCAATTTATTCCAGAGGCGGAAGCAATAAACGAAGAGGTGAAAAACGATTTCAACCAATGGTTAGAAACTAGAAAATTTGCCCCGGTAATTAAAGCTTTAAAACAGAAATTGAAGACCATTAAGGATGAAGAGCTAGACTACCAATCCAAAAAAACGGTCGATTTTAATTCGCATCAGGCAGATGTAGTAACCAATCGCATCATTCAAAAAATAACCAAACAATTTGCAAATCATCTTAAGGATGACACGGTAGATTCCAATTCAAGTTTAGAATTTATCCAAAAAGTATTTCAATTAGAATTGGACGAAAAATGAGTAAAGTAATACGATTAGGCACACGCGATAGCGAATTAGCGTTATGGCAGGCAAATACCGTAAAAGATCAACTTCAAGCATTAGGTCATAAAGTAAAATTAGTCCCTGTAAAATCCACGGGAGACCTTATACTAGATAAGCCTTTATATGAATTAGGAATTACGGGAGTGTTTACCAAAACATTAGACGTTGCCATGATCAATGGCGATATTGATATTGCCGTACATTCTATGAAAGATGTACCTACCGCACTGCCAAAAGGCATTGTAAAAGCCGCTGTTTTAAAACGTGGTAATTACATGGACATCATGGCGTTCAAGGACAATGAAGAATTTTTAGGTTCTAGAGATGCCGTTATTGCTACCGGAAGTCTTCGTAGACAAGCGCAATGGCTAAATAGGTACCCAACACATGCCATTGTAGATTTAAGGGGAAATGTAAATAGCCGTTTAGAAAAGTTGTACAACAACGAATGGAACGGTGCTATTTTCGCAGCTGCAGGTTTGGAACGTATTGGTTTGGAACCAGAAAATACGATCGGACTTACGTGGATGCTACCAGCCCCTGCACAAGGAGCTATTATGGTAGTTGCCATGGAAAATGATGAAGAAATTCGTGAAGCTTGTGCTCAACTAAATCATGAAGAAACCGACACTTGCGTAAGCTTGGAAAGAGAATTCCTTAGAGAGTTGGAAGGTGGTTGTAGCGCACCGATCGGTGCATTATCCTACATCAACAAAGAAAACATTGTTACCCTAAAAGGGGTTTTACTAAATGTTGATGGAAGCAAGAAGCTAGAAGCTGAATTAACCGCACCACTAGGTAAACACCAAAATTTAGGTATTGACTGTGCGAAGAGCATTTTAGCTAGAGGAGGCAAAAGATTGATGACAGAACTGGCAAATGCCGGTTTAGAGATTAATGTTTTTTCTACTAAGAAACTGACTCCGCAACAACAGTTGTTATTGAATATATCCGTGAATGCAGATTCAGACGATTTTATAAAAATTAATCCGAATCGTATTTCACCCATCATATTGAAAAAGACCCACAAAAACGTTGTCTTTACCAGTAGAAATGCAGTTGAAGCTGTTCTAGCCAGTAGAAGTGCCGCAGAATTAGATTTTGAAAATATTTACTGTGTAGGCAGAAAAACGCGAAGGCTATTAAAAAATGCATTCGGTAAGATCACGCATTATGAAAACAATGCAAAAGATTTAGCCAACCACTTAGTGGAGTTTATTGATGGCACAGAGGTCACCTATTTTCATGGTAATTTAAGTTTAGAAGAATTGCCAAGCATCTTAGAGGAAAACAATATTGAGGTAAACGCCATAGAAGCCTACCGAACTAAACTATCCGGTAAAGCCATACCAGAAAGCGCAAAAGGCATCATGTTCTTTAGTCCGTCTAACGTAGAAAGCTATTTAAAAGAGAATTCTACTGACAGGGTTGCCTACTGTATTGGTGAAACTACTGCAAAAGCTGCTAGAGAACATTTCAAGGAAGTAAAAGTTGCCAAAATACCAACGGTAGAAAGTGTTATTGAATTGGTGAATGCGGATTATGAAGATTAGCTAATGGCTGTTGGCTATTGGCTGCTAGCCTTTGGCTGTACAATAAATTATGAGGGACTTTAAAAAGCTTGAAATATGGAAATATGGAATCACCATAGTTAAGCATGTTTATAGTTTAGTTCAAAAGTTACCAAGCGAAGAAAAATTCGGACTTAAATGTCAACTTTCTAGAGCCGCAGTATCAGTTCCTTCAAATATTGCAGAAGGATGCAGTAGAAATAGTGAAGTTGAATTTAAACGCTTTTTAGAAATTGCACTAGGTTCTCTTTTTGAAGTAGAAACTCAATTAATAATATCAGAAGAATTGAAATTTTTAGATAGCGGAGACTTGAAGTCAATTTTTGAATTGATTTCAATAGAATCTAAAATGATCAATAGTCTAATTAGTAAAATAAAAAATAGCTAAAAGCCAAGGGCTAGCAGCTAAAAGCTATTACAAGAATATGAGCTTAAAAAACGACTTATTTCTAAAAGCCTTAAAAGGTGAAACGGTAGAAAGACCACCAGTGTGGATGATGCGTCAGGCAGGTAGATATTTACCTGAATTCATGGCCATCAAAGAAAAATATGACTTCTTTACCAGATGTCAGACTCCAGAATTGGCATCAGAAATTACGGTTCAACCTATTCGTAGATACGGTATGGATGCCGCTATTTTGTTTAGTGATATTTTGGTAATTCCACAGGCAATGAACATTCATGTGGAAATGAAGCCGAATTTTGGTCCGTATTTACCGAACCCTATTCGCAATCAAAAAGATTTGGATAGCGTTATTGTACCAGATGTTCATGAAACATTAGGTTATGTAATGGAAGCCATTAAAGCGACAAAAGAGAAACTGAATGATGAAGTTCCGTTAATAGGTTTTGCAGGTTCCCCTTGGACGATTTTATGCTATTGTGTACAAGGTCAAGGAAGCAAAACGTTTGATAAGGCTAAAGAATTATGCTTTACACAACCTGTTGTTGCACATGAATTACTTCAGAAAATTACAGATACCACTATTGCATACCTTAAAGCAAAAGTTGCTGCAGGTGTAAATGCGGTTCAAGTATTTGATTCTTGGGGTGGCATGTTATCGCCTACCGATTATCAAGAATTCTCATGGCAATACATTCAGCAAATTATCGATGCTTTAAAAGATGAAGCTCCGGTTATTGTTTTTGGAAAAGGATGTTGGTTCGCACTAGGTGATATGGCAAAATCAGGCGCTTCTGCATTAGGTGTAGACTGGACCTGTTCCGCTAGAAATGCGCGCTATTTAAGTGGTGGAAAAATCACCCTACAAGGTAACTTTGACCCTGCACGTTTATTATCTCCACCTTCCGATATAAAAAAGATGGTACACCAAATGATCAATGAATTTGGTAAAGACAGTTACGTGGTAAATTTAGGTCATGGTATTCTACCAAATGTTCCTGTTGAAAATGCCAAGGCGTTTATTGATGCCGTAAAAGAATATAAGCAAGACTAACCTATTAAGGTTCAAAAGCTTTAAAGTAGCCGATATAATAATCGCATAATGAATTCATTTCAATTTCAAGATTTCGAAATAAATCCGATTTCAGAGAGAGATGGATGGCGTTTGTGCGATTTTATATCTACCAATGCAGACCATATTAAACGATACTTCCCTAAAACGGTTGCTGCAAATCTTAATCCCACCTTATCCAATATTTTTGTACTTGAGAAAGTTGCCGAATTTCTTTCAGGTAAAGAATACTTGTTTACCCTAAAAGAACCAGAACACAGAAAAATTATCGGTTTGGTTTATCTCAAAGAACTAAAACGAGCCGAAAAAGAAGCAGAAATTGCTTATTGTATTGACTACGCACACCAAAATAAAGGTATTACTTCTACCGCTGTTAAAACCATTTCAGAATGGGGCTTCAGCGAACAACATTTACAGCGACTCAGAATCATTGCTCATAAAACGAATCTTGGCAGTATTAAGGTAGCAGAAAATTGTGGTTATCTTTGGAAAGAGACACTATTAAAAGAACACACTCCGCCTAACGAAGACCCGTTAGATATGGAACTTTATGTTTTACAGAATGAAAGATAAATTTTACGCTTACATAGAACAACTTCAAGATACCATTACTTCTAAATTAGAGGAAGTAGACGGTACAGCTACTTTTAAAGAAGACATTTGGGTACGCCCAGAAGGTGGTGGTGGCCGTACAAGAGTTATTGAAAACGGAGCAGTTTTTGAAAAAGGTGGCGTAAACATATCCGGAGTACATGGCGAGCTTCCGGATAGTATGAAGGCATATTTTGGAGTAGAAGATGCTAATTTTTTTGCCTGCGGATTAAGTTTAGTATTACATCCAAAGAATCCAATGGTACCTACAGTTCATGCCAACTGGCGTTATTTTGAAATGTATGGTAAAGACGGCGAAATTGTAGATCAATGGTTTGGTGGCGGTCTAGACTTGACTCCCTATTACCTGTTTGACGAAGATGCCGTTCATTTCCATGAAGTTTGCAAAACTGCTTGCGACAAACATAATCCTACATTCTACGACACCTATAAAAAACGTTGCGACGAGTATTTCTGGAATACCCATAGAAACGAAGCACGCGGACTAGGCGGTCTATTTTTTGATTACTGCAAAGCAACCCCAGAAATGGATATGCAAGACTGGTACAACTTCGTAACCGAAGTAGGTAATAGCTTTTTAAATTGTTATGTACCGATTGTTATAAAAAGAAAAGACCTTGAGTATTCTAAGGAACAAAGGGACTGGCAAGAGATTAGAAGAGGTAGATATGTAGAATTCAATCTAGTTCATGATAAAGGAACTCTATTCGGTTTAAAGACAAACGGAAGAATTGAAAGTATATTAATGAGCTTGCCGCCACATGTGCAATGGGTTTATGACCATCAACCAGAAAAGGGTAGCGAAGAAGAACGTTTAATTGACGTATTGATGAAACCTAAAGAATGGGTGTAAGAATCATTCTATTTTGGAGTATGCTATACTTTACTCAACTGAGTATTGCACAAAATTCACACTACAAAGAAGCTTTTCCTGATAAAGTAACCGTGAGATTGTCTTTACAGACCACTTCTAATAGTTTTACGGTTAGGGATAAGATAACACGTAACAAAACCGAGTTTATACCCAACGACAAAAGCTATTTGGGACTGTCTGTTCTGTTTCGTTTTCTGGAAGTTGATTTTGGTTATGCCCCTAATTTTTTAGCGGAGAATAAAGATAACGGCGATTCTAAATTGATCACTTTCAATATTCGTACGTTCTTTGGTCAATACATGCAGACCTTGGACATCTATAAGCAAAAAGGATTCTTTGTTAGAACGGCAGATTTAACCTTACCTATCGATGATTTAAGGACCTTTAAAATTGGTGGAACATCTAGTTATATATTTAATCCTAATTTTTCGTTTCGTGCTATTGGGTTTCAGAATGAATGGCAAAAACAAAGTGTCGGTAGTTTTATTCCTAGCATATCTTACTACTACACTAAGTTTAGGTTAGAAGATCCCATATTGGATAATCAATTGGAGAAATCGTTAAAAGTTGCTATAGGTCCGGGTTACTATTACAATTGGATATTTGAAGAAAATTACCTCGTTTCTGCGGGAGCAACGGGCGGTTTAGGTTTCAATTATTCAAGTACGGACGGTAAGAAATCTTTTAACGGTTTGGCGCAACTTATTTTTAGAATGACTGGCGGTTATAATTCAGAGAATTTCTTTAGTGGCGTAAATATTAATACACAACTATTGAGTCACACTTCAGATGAGAATTTCATTTTGGATGACTCCATAAGTTTTCTTGAATTTTATGTAGGCTATCGTTTTGATGCACCTAAAAAATGGATTGCCAAAGCCGACGAGATAAGTCGTAAATTAGGGATTGAATAAACCTTAGTTACATGAAGCAAAAAATTTATCAAATAGATGCATTTACATCCAAACTATTTGGCGGTAATCCGGCAGCGGTTTGCATTCTTGAAAGTTGGTTAGAAACCGATTTAATGCAAAAAATAGCCGCTGAGAATAATTTGGCGGAAACGGCATTTGCGGTTAAGAATACTAATCATTATGAGCTACGTTGGTTTACCCCAGAAATAGAAGTGGACTTATGTGGGCACGCTACCCTTGCCACTGCCTTCGTCATCTTTAATTACTACGGTTACAATGAAAATACCTTAAGGTTTATTTCACCAAGAAGTGGAGAGTTATTAGTTCAAAAAAGTGAATCGGGATTATTAACTATGGATTTCCCAACGGATGATGTAACGCCCGTTTCAGAACAAACTAACATATCAAAAGCAGTTGGCAAGCAACCTGTAGAAACCTATAAAGGCAAAACTGACTACATGCTTATTTATGAATCTCAGGCTGAAATAGAAGCTATTGCTCCTAATTTTCATTTATTAAATGAATTGGATTGTAGAGGGGTGATTATCACGGCAAAAGGTAAAGAAGTAGATTTTGTATCTCGTTTTTTTGCACCGCAATGCGGGATTCCTGAAGATCCTGTTACGGGTTCTGCGCATACAACACTTACACCATATTGGTCAGAGAAACTGAATAAGAAAACACTATCTGCAAAACAACTATCTGAACGTGGTGGCGATATACAATGCGAATATCTTGGAGACCGCGTAAAAATATCGGGTAATGGAGTTTGTTATTTAGTGGGTGAGATAGAAATTTAGATGCTGTATAACTCTAATTGACCAATACAACCAATTATTTAAGTTCTATATAAGTAAAAACCTGTTCGTTATTAGCAATTGCCAATAACGAACAGGTTCCTAACTAACTAAATTGAAAAAATTACTCTTCTACTGACTCTAAATTATCATCAGAGTTACGATCGATCAATTTATTATACGGATCAATACCTGCTTTTAAAGGCTTTTCATCCGTAACAATAGTAAATGTATTATCACCTGCTGAAAGCCACTTTAATTCAAAGTAAAAAGGGTTCTTGATGGTTACACCATCATCACCGGTGATATCTTCCCCAAAGAGCCCTACATCCACTAGGTTCTTCTTATCGTCAATCAGTTTTTCTTTACCCGTATCATCATAATAAATCTTCTTAGAATTTACTGTAAAAGTGGTTTCCCATTTACCATTATCTAGCTTTTTGGTTTTAGCATCCATCACACGATTTTCATAAAGAACTATCTCTTTAAAACCATCATCTACCTTATATTTTAATGAATCTGGAGTAACATTATAAATCGCTTTATAGAAATCTTCAGAATTGGCATAAACCCCTTTTTCAAAATACTTGTATTCATTCAAGAATTTTTTAAGTCCTGCATTTATAACATCTTCACCAATGACATCTTGCAAATCATACATAATCATAGAACCTTTTTGGTACCAAATGTGCTGACCGGTTTCAACATCCATTAATGAACGTTCTGGTTTAAAACTGAATGATCTTCTAGACAAATAGGTATCTAAAGAAGGCTTTAAAAATCCTTTTATACCATTTTCACCATATTCATGCTTTAAAGCCATTAACGAAACATACTCCGCTAAAGTTTCGGAAATGATATTTGCACCTCTTGTTTTACTCGGAGTAACAATATGACCCCACCATTGGTGTGCAATTTCATGAGCTGTTACCCTGAAAGCATAATTAAAATCACCTTCGTTAGAAAAATCTGCTACAAAGCCAAAATCTTCGGAGTAAGGTATTGTTGTCGCAAAAGATTGTGCAAAAGTCGTGTGCGCCGGAAACTCAATTATCCTAATTACAGAATATGGATATTCATAAAAGTTTTTAGAATTATAATCTAACGAAACTTTAACCCCTTTTATAAATGAAGCTAAGTTTTTCTTGTGCTTTGGAGAGTGATACACTTCAATAGTCACTTTCTTTCCACTAGGTGCAATCCAAATATCTTTTTCAATATCATAAGTTGCTGAAACAAAATTGAAGAAGTAATCAGATTTATCTTCCAATTTGTAGTTAAAATAGCTTCTATCATCCTTATCCCATGTTTCAACCAATACACCTGGCGCAACAGCAGTTTGCCCTTTTGAAGTACTAATTGTAGCTTCAAAATCCATATAATTGCTATCCTCATTAAATAAGTTCTTTTTCAAAGCAATGCTATCTGTTCTTGGCGGATAAAGAAAGTCTAATTTCTCTAAACCGTATTTTTCACGAGCACCGTTCTCTGTCAAAGCAATATCATAATGAAAACTTGGAAAAATAGCATCATTAAAGAAAGAACCATTATTCAATACAGCAGTTTCCCTATCCATTGAAAACCCATGTGTTCTTACCTTGGTTTCAATAACCAAATTAGCAGTATCTTTTGGCTGTAAAGATTCTGGTAGCTTGTAAATGAACAAACGATACAATGAATCGCTCAAAAACGGTTTTAACTCTTGGTCGTTATAAACCACCTTTGTAATCTTAGTATCATAAGTAGGAAACTTAATTTCCATTAAAACCGTATCTATTGGTTCTTCTGAAGGATTAACAACTGTAAACACCCCCTTTGCATCTACACCACGTGTATCCGTATAGATATCTATATCAGCTTTTAAATCGATTACTTGAATATGGGGCTTATCTATATACTTACCATATGCCTTTTCAGCATCTGCAGAAAGCTTCTCACTAGAATCGCTATCAACCATATGGTTCAGAACTTTTATATTGTAAAAGCTATAAGCACCTACAGAAATAAAAGCAAATAAGAAAAATAAGGTATATGCAACCGTTTTACCCTTAAATCTACTTTTAGCTAATTTTAAACGCTCTTTTGCTGAAGAATAAAAACCTCTACTCCAGAATACACTACCAATAGCAGCCAATGTCCCTGTTAAAAGAACCCAATATAAATTCAACCAAAACTGACCGGTTAGGTAATGTCCAAATCCATTTAAATCACTTATAAAACTAGGTGTGGTCTCTCCAAAAGCTAAAAGTGGGTTATCTGTTTTCAATACTAAACTTACCAAAATTGGTATTCCCACATAAATTATAATGACAATAAAATGACCTAAAAATTTATTGTTCACTAGCACATGAACAAAAAACGCCAATAACAGTGTAGCAACATATAAAGGAAATAGAGACGTAAAATTATAGGTAAGGTACATACCCAATTCATAATCAAAATAGCCATTACCTGTTTGATACGTAATACCAACCAGTATATTGATTAAGGTTAGCAATACGGCAACACCAATTAGCGAAATAATCTTTGAAAGATATAGTGTAGTATTACTTACGGGTAGCGCATCATAAAACTCAAAAGTCTTATTACTTCTTGTACGATGAACTGCTTCACCAGAATAAATTATAAGAATAATTGTAGAAAATAAAGCTATACCAGCAGAAACATATGCAACCATAAATCTAGTAAGTGGTAATGATGGCGTACCATTATATTGATTATTTTGATAGGTTATAAAACCAGCTACAATAACCCCTATAATAATTAAGACAAGAAATACAGGTTCTTTAACGATAGACAAAAATTCTATTTTACTTAAAGACCACAAATTTTGTCTTTGCGCTTTTTTACTAAATTCTTGAACAACACTAATTGTTTCTGAAGATGCTTTTAGATCATTATCTTCTTTTACATTCTTCTTTTTCTTGGAGGATAAAAATCCTTTATATGAAAATTTAAAAAGTGTAAAGACAAATATTAATATTCCCAAAGTCAGCCATAATAGACGATTTAGCATAAACTTACCCGTTAAAGCCAATTGGTTGGTATTTAATTCGTCAACAGACCAGTATTTGGTCAAATACCCATAAGCAGATTCTCCAAAAGGATCAACATAGATACTAAGCCATTCTGTATCTAAATTAGACAACAACTGTCCGGATAATATGGAAGCTATCAATATTACAATACCTCCTAAATATAAAATTGGCATTCTCTTAAAAAATGTCATTAAACAAAAGAAAAGACTACCAATAAAAAAAGAATTAAAAACCAATAAGTATAAAAATGGAAAGAAGTACGACCAAAAATTAAAATCGGTATACGTACCATAGTCCGGTCTATCTAACAAGGCTCCAAGTACAAAACCGAACATAGCGCCAAACATCGCTGCAATGTTCATTATGGTAACAATTGTAAAACTACCCCAAAAACGACCCATTATGTAATTCTTTTCGGAAACAGGAAAAGTAAAATAGGTCTGTGCAGTTTTATGTTCTTCATCTCTATACACGGGCACACCCATAATAGCGGCATAAAAGAATAACGCTATAGTACTTAAACCACCAAGAACTCCTACAATGGCACTAGGGCTATTGGTGAATTCCGCAGTAGCAGATTCTGAAAATACCCCAAGCAAACAGGGTATTAGAAACATGATAAATATGTAGATATAAGTGACCGGTCTTCTAAGCCTATATTTTAGCTCAAATAAGAATATTTCTTTCATATTAAACAGTTTGTGGTTGGTTAATACTATAGAAATAAAAGTCCTCTAAATTATTGGCAACTGGCTCAAATCCTTCACCAGGTACATCTTCTGCGAACACATTTATATAAAGATTACCACTACGTAAATAAGTAGATAAAACATTGTATTCCGATTGGTACAATTCAGTTTCCTCTTTAGAAATATTCTTACGATACACCTTACCGTTTAAGGTATTAGATAATTCTAACGGATGTCCTTGAACAACCACTTTACCTTCATTAAACACTGCCATGTTGGTACATAAATTAATAACATCATCAACAATATGCGTAGACAAGATAACAACAGCATCTTCACCGAGTTCACTTAATAAATTATGAAAACGGTTACGTTCTAAGGGATCAAGACCAGCAGTTGGCTCATCTACAATAATCAATTTAGGATTCCCTATCAAAGCTTGTGCTATACCAAAACGTTGTCTCATACCACCAGAGTAATCCCCTAGATTACGCTTGCGAAATTTGTACAGATTTACTTTGTTCAATAAATCGGCAACGTATGCTTTACGATCCGTTTTACTTTGAATCCCTTTTATTTTTGCAATATGATTTAGCATCATTTCTGCAGATACCTTTGGGTAGACTCCAAAATCTTGAGGTAAATACCCCAATATTTTTCTAAGCTCATCTGGTTGAGCAAACACGTCAATATCGTTGAATTTAATATCACCACTATCCGCTTGTTGTAAGGTGGCAATTGTTCTCATTAAGGAAGACTTACCTGCACCATTAGGACCAAGTAAACCAAACATTCCCGTACCAATTTCCAGGTTAACATTGTTTAGGGCTTGCGTTCCGTTCGGATACGTTTTATTCAAATTTGTAATCGAAAGCATAATTAAATCGGTTTTCAAGGTTAGTATTCAGATGTCTAATACGTGTCTAAAATTTTCAAAAAGTTACATCAAGAGGTAAGAAATTTATTTATACCCTATAATTTTACTTACAAAGTAGCGGTAATTATTCTTATTCTAGGTCAAATCAGAATCAATTAAAAAATAAAGTCACCAAGCGCATATTAATAGCCTCCTCGTCATTTTAAAAAATTCAACCCAAGTTGCGCTATAACCTATTAGTGCTGCTTATATATATCGTTTTAAGAACCTTTAAAATTTCTATTGCCAGTTATGCCATGAATATGACAACTGTTATCTTTTAATAATTCTTTACAACAATAATTTTTTAACCGCTACCCCAATAAATTAAGCAATAACCCCCGTCCCCATTATTCAAATTCCCCTATTTTTGTAGAAACTTAGAGATATATGCTTTAGTAAATTACCTCATGATAATTAAAGCAATAAAAGTTCGAATATAAATATTCAGGTATGGCAAAAAAAGGCAAGGCTAAAAACACATTGAACAAAGCAAAGCACGCCAAGCTAATGGATAGAAAGAAGAACAAATTGAAGAAAGAAGCCGCGTTAAGAAAAGAACGCCTAAAAGCAATCATTAAAAAGAGTAAAGAATCTGAATAAGCAATAAAATATAAAATTATGTACCCACTTATACGCCCAAGAAGATTACGTAGCAATGAAGCCATTAGAAGTTTGGTTAGGGAAACCATTATTTCGCCAAGTGATTTTTTAGTACCGTTGTTTGTTGTTGAGGGCAAAGGCATTAAAGAAGAAATACCTTCTATGCCAAACTACTACCGCCTTAGTCTAGACAATTTAACCAAAGAGGTCAAAGAACTTTGGAACATGGGCTTGCGTTCGGTGCTTCTTTTTGTAAAAGTACCCGATAACTTAAAGGACAACAAAGGTTCTGAAGCGTTGAACGAAAACGGATTAATGCAACTAGCCATTAAAACGGTCAAAAATGCATGTCCGGATATGTTGGTCATGACAGATGTTGCCCTTGACCCCTACTCTTCTTACGGGCATGATGGTATTGTAGCCGACGGCGAAATTTTGAATGATGAAAGTGTAGAGGTTCTAGCGGAAATGAGTGTTTCCCATGCCAATGCAGGTGCAGATTTTGTTGCGCCTAGCGACATGATGGATGGTCGTATTCTTAGCATTCGTGAGGCTTTGGAAGATGAGGGATATTTAAACACCGGTATTATGGCCTATAGTGCCAAATATGCCAGTGCTTTTTACGGTCCGTTTAGAGATGCTTTAGATTCTGCTCCGGTAGATATTAAAAATGTACCTAAGGATAAAAACACCTATCAAATGGATTTCGCCAACCGATTTGAAGCTATTCGTGAGACTCAAATGGATATTGATGAAGGTGCGGATATCGTTATGGTAAAACCAGGATTGTGTTATTTGGATATTGTACGTGAGATTAAGAACGAGGTAGATGTGCCAGTTGCCGTTTATCAAGTTTCCGGGGAATATGCCATGGTAAAAGCTGCCGCTGAAAAAGGATGGTTAGACCATGATGCCGTAATGATGGAACAGCTGACTGCAATTAAACGCGCAGGTGCAAATATCATCGCCAGCTATTTCGCTAAAGATGCCGTAAAATTATTGGGATAGTCAATTATCGGAATTACTACTCATGAATAAAATGTTTTTTATACTATTTGGTTTAATTAGTTGTTTGGCTGTTTCGCAAGAGACAACTAACAAACCGCTTTTGCTTCCGGTGGGTTCTAGTTTGCAAACATCTTCATTGGCTGCTTACGAGGTGGATTCTGCTTTTGTTTATCGTAAAGTAGATAGCATTGTAACAACTGGTATAAAAAATAACGCTTTCCCAGGTGCTCAGGTTTTAATCGCCAAAGAAGGGAATATTATTTTTCATGAGGCATACGGATTTCACACCTACGATAGCATTCAGCCGGTAGCTTTAAATGACATTTATGATCTGGCTTCGGTCACCAAAATTTTAGGTCCGCTACCTGCAATTATGAAGTTGGTTGATGAAGGCAAACTAGATTTAGATGTTCCTTTTAGCACTTATTGGAAACCTTGGAAAAGACAGAAAGATAAAGCAAATATTACGCTTCGGGAGATTTTGGCGCATCAAGCGGGACTTCAACCTTATGTCGTATTCTTAAATGAAACTTTAAAAAATAACGGTCGGTTTAAAAAAAGGTTCGTCCGCAGAAAACCGAATAACAGATTTAGAAATGAGGCATTTGATGGCATCTATGTAAAAAATAGATTCCACCGAAAAATGTACAAAATCATAAATCGTTCTGAAGTATCGGCTGAGAAAAAATATAAATATTCCGGACTCACATTTCTTATTTTTCCTGAGCTCATTACGCAAATTACTGGCGTTCCGTATGCAGATTATATGGAGCAGGAATTTTACAAACCACTTGGTATGAAAACCTTCGGTTTTCTGCCTAGCACCAAAAATTTCAATAACAAAATTGTACCTACAGAAGTAGATACTATGTACAGACATACGCTAACCCAAGGTTGGGTACATGATGAAAATGCCTCTTTATTGGGTGGTATTTCTGGCAATGCAGGGCTGTTTGGCACTGCAGATGATTTGGCGATTATTATGCAGATGTTCATGCAAAACGGACTTTATGCCGGTAAGCAATACATCTCTGAAAAGACGATTAAAGAATTTTCTAAAGTTCAATATCCAGAGAACGAAAATAGAAGAGGTTTAGGTTTTGATAAACCTTATTTGAATAACAATACCTTTAAAATTGCCAATGCCTACCCTGCACCAGAAGTTGGCGCAGCAAGCTTTGGGCATAGTGGCTTTACGGGTACTTTTGTATGGGCAGATCCTGAAAATCAATTAGTGTATATATTTCTATCAAATAGAGTGTATCCTACGAGAGAAAATCGCAATATTTACAACTTAAATATCCGTCCATCCATCCAACAAATATTTTATAAGGCACTTGATAACGCAAAACAGCACCAACCTTAGCATTTTTATTAATATCTTCGATTTATAAAACAACCCCATGGGACTACTACTTTTTTACGCATTCATTTCTATTTTCTTCTCTTTTCTGTGTTCTATACTAGAAGCAGTATTATTGAGTATAACGCCAACATTCATTAATGTAAAAATGAACGAAGGCCATGCTTATGCCAAAAAACTAGAGATACTTAAAAAAGATGTTGACCAACCGTTAATTGCCATTTTAACTATAAATACCATTGCCCACACCGTTGGTGCTATTTTGGTAGGTGTACAGGCAAAGGTGGCTTATGCAGAATTATACGGTAGCGAAACAAAAACAATACTTGGTATATCTTTTACAGAAGATTTAATGGTAGGTGTCGTATCTACTATTATGACCATTCTTATTCTAGTTGCCTCTGAAATTATACCAAAGACCATTGGTGCTACGTATTGGAAACAACTGGCTAATTTCTCTACAAAAGCTTTGAACATTATGGTCATTGCTTTAAAATATACGGGGCTGTTATGGTTGTTACGCTTGTTTACCAAAATGGTAGGCGGTGGCAATCACCACGGTAGTGTGTTGAGTCGTGAAGATTTTCATGCGATGACGGATATGGCTCATGAAGAAGGTGTTTTTGAAAAATCTGAATCTACCATCATTAAAAACTTATTGAAGTTCGATGAAGTTTTGGTAAAAGATATTATGACGCCAAGAGCGGTAATGAAAGTAGCATCTGACGAGAAAACGATTGCCGATTTCTTTACTGATAACCCTAAATTGCGTTTTTCTAGAATTCCTGTGTATACCGATAATATGGATAATATTACCGGTTTTGTTTTAAAGGATAATGTTTTGGAAGAGATGATCAACCAGAACGGAGACATTCCGCTGAAAGACATTAAACGCGAAATTTTAGTAACCCGTAGAAGTACACCGATACCAACATTATTTGAAATATTCATTCAAAAACGACAGGCCATTGCTCTAGTGGTTGATGAATATGGTTCTGTAAGTGGTATTGTAACTATGGAAGATGTTATTGAAACCCTTCTAGGGCTCGAAATAATGGATGAGAGCGACAATGTTGCCGATTTGCAGAGTCTTGCTCGCAAAAACTGGGAAAAACGCGCTCAGGCAACGGGAGTGATAGAAAAGCCAACGTCACCAGACGAATAAATAGTAAATACCCCTATGGCCGATGTTGCTTACATACAAACACCCCTTGGCGTTGCCAAAATTATGGGCGACACTGACGGCCTTACGGCTATAACCGTTTTAAATTCTGATGAACCCCTTACCGATGTGATACCGGAATCTTTAGAAGATGCCGTGTATCAACTAAACGAATATTTTGAAGGTGCAAGAACGCAGTTTAATCTAAAACTGAACCCGTACGGAACCGAGTTTCAAAAGAAAGTTTGGGTGGAGCTACAGAACATACCTTACGGAAAATCGAAGTCCTATTTAGAGCTTGCAAAATTATTAGGTGACCCCAATGCCACCAGAGCTGCCGCATCTGCAAATGCCCGAAATCCGTTATGGATCGTGGTGCCTTGCCATAGGGTTATTGGTACAGATGGTTCACTTACCGGTTACGCTGGCGGATTGCACAGAAAACAATGGTTATTGAACCATGAGAGCCCCGTGAAACAGCAAAGTTTGTTCTAAAACAACTGCTTTACCCAACTAAAAAACAAACTACTTGGTTTGTTTCCTTTCAAAATTCCCCTATATACTTCGTACACCTTGCATTTTATCGATACAATTGCGATTGCTATCGTTACTTTCAACAATTCTAAACACATGCTTCACGTAAAAAACCGACTACTTGGTCGGTTCGTTGTTTTTTAGGTTGATTCTCTTCTTGGTTCTACTTCTGGGTACTTATTTCTATAAAATTTATGATGATTATGGTTTCCCGTAATGGAGTGTGAGTTGATAATTGTAGGTTTATTCTTTAGTGGTATATTTAGTATACTGAAATATCAACAATTACATATATTCCTCGGTATTAAGGTATATATGCAATTGTGCACATATACAATTGTTGTGCGTCATTTAAAAAAACCAGAGTAGCAAATGTCTGAAATAAGAATAAAAAAAATTTCAATAGAAAACTACAGGTCTTTTAAAGAACGTCAAGTTTTTGAGTTCCCTGACAAAAATTACTTAAAACCAATTTCAATTATTGGTTATAATAATTCTGGAAAAACTAATTTAATGAATTCAATACTTTATGGTATTGGAAATAAATACACAACAAAAGAGACCTTTACTATTAATGATTTTTATAATCGAGATATAACTAATGTCCCCCAAATTATAGCATTAACAGAAAGCTCTCGGGAACAAAAATATGATGGGAAATTAGCTGATTTAACAGGTTATAGTAAACTTGAAATCCAAACAGATGGTCGAGAAATTGAAGGAGCTAAATTTATAAACCTTAAACCCAATGGTACAGATAAGAATTGGGATGCATTTGGAGCAAACAAATACTTCAATATATTTTATATAAATTTTCACAATATTAAAGAGGAAATCTCAACAAAGAAAACTAGTTGGGGAAATCTCACGTCCTTCTTAGCTAAACATATAAAAAAACTTGTTGAAGGAGATTCTGAAATGTCTGCAAAAAAAGATGTTTTCAATTCTGATACAAAAAGAGCAACTGAAACAGTTCTAGAAAATTCAGATTTAAAAGAATTTGTATCAAAAATAAAATTAAACTACACTAATAATTTAAGAAATAATAATTGTCACGTTGAATTTGGGTTACCTAACTATGAAGATATATTTCTTCAAATGGTTTTTAAAATTGGATTAAACGGTGATAATGAAAAGCAAATTCCTTTAAGTCAATTCGGGGATGGTTATATTTCAATGTTCGTTATGGCTGTAATTCAAGCAATCGCAGAATCAAATACTGAAGATAAATGTCTATTTTTATTTGAGGAGCCTGAAAGTTTTTTACACGAAAATCATCAAGATTATTTCTATAAAATGGTTTTATGTCCTCTAGCTTTAAAAGGTCATCAGGTTATTTATACAACTCATTCTGATAAAATGATAGATATTTTTGACACTAAAAGTATTATACGATTAGAATTTGACGAATCAGAAAAAAGAACTATTAATAAATATAATAAACTAGACGATTTTACTCCTAACGTAAGACCTATAATTGATTTGGAGAATTATAATAGTTATATAAAATCAGTTGAACCCAATTTAAATAAGATATTATTCAGTAGGAAAGTAATTCTTGTTGAAGGACCGAATGACTTATTAGCATATAACTTTGTAATTGAAAAAACAGTAAAAGATATTATTGATGATATAAACTATTCCAAATCATATTTGAATTTCAGGAATATTAGTATTGTTCCTCATCACGGTAAAGCGACTGCTTTATTACTTATTGATTTATGTAAACATTTTGGCTTAGAATACTTCGTTATCAATGATTTAGATTTTTCCGAAAATTTCATTAACCAATTAAATGATTTCGAAACAATAAAAGAGCTTAAAGAAAGTGATTTATATCTTAATGAAAATGGAGTCACAAGAAACTCAACTAAACGAGGTATGATAACAACTAATTGGAATTTAATTAAAAATGCACACTTAGATAATTTACACTTCAATATACCAAAACTTGAAACTGTTTTAGGTTATGAACCTAATGACAAAAATAGTATAGGGATTTGGAATAAATTAAACGAAATTGAAGATTTTGACGACACATTTTTTCCTGTTAAATTATCTTCATTTTTGGAAATTGATAGTATAGGAGAAATATCTAATGAATAAAAAACGAACGCACAACAATGGCTATAATTAATACGGGTTTTGGTGCTTAACCCAAAGTTAAGTGCTTTTAAACTAAGTCCGCCAAAACTTTTGATTTGGCTTTAGAATAAAAAAGATAAAACAAAATAAAAAGTTTTGGCTAAGTACATAATCGGAAATTAATTGTTTTTTAATCCCTTACTAACCATAGCCGAAACGTTAGCCACAAGCTAAAACCAACTTATGAATAGATTTGACAATATTCCTACAGAATTACAAAGTATTGAAAATTTTAGTGAGGACGTAAGTATTCTCGTTGGGAAAAACGGTAGTGGAAAAAGCACACTTCTAAATCAACTTGCCAAATATTATATTTCAAAAAATAAAAATGTAATTGCATTAGCTAATTCTATTCACGACAAATTCAATCTTAATCATAGAAATTTCAGTGTACTTCGAGGTCGCTCTGGAAGAAGACAAGTTAGAACTACTGTAAAAAAAGCAATGGAAGTTATCGGTAGAGATAAAAAAAGACTTAAAAATACTACATTGGCTCTTTCTTATGTTGGTTTTGAACCCACAATTGGTTTCAAACTAGAAAGATTTAATCCGCAAGCCTTGTGGAATAATGATTTAGGTATAAATAATTATGATAAAGAAAGATTAGGTTACTTGATTGAAACATCAGGAAGAGAAGGAAGAAATGAAGAAATAATTTGGCTAGATACCGACAATTTAAACTACAGCTCTTATGACAAATCAAATCTTACAGAACTATTTAAATGGGAATCATTACTAAAGAAAATTGGAGTAATTTCTAAAATTGAAGTTTATTTAAGAAAGGGAATTAGTGAAATATCAGTTCTTAATGCAAGTTCAGGTGAATTATCTCTAATTACATCAATCATCTACCTTTCAACTGTAATAAACGAACAAACAGTAATATTAATTGATGAACCTGAAAATAGCTTGCATCCACTTTGGCAAAAGGAATATACTAAAACTCTTTTAGACCTATTTTATCTATATGAGCCAAAAATAATTATTGCTACACATTCACCAATAGTGGTAAATGGTGCTGAAATTTTTTCCAAAAATGCAGATGTATTCAAAGCTCACAACTTTAACTTTGAGATACAAAAAAAAGAACCTCTAAATGTTGAGGAAATTTATTACCGCTTTTTTGATATCACTACACCTGAAAACAGATTTTTATCAAACCGATTAGTCAGACTATTGAATTTACTTGCAGAAAAGAAAATAACTCTTTCTCAATTTACAGCTGAACTAGAAACAATTAGAGAAACTGTTTATGATGAAACGCAAGATGATGCTCTTAACACAGTTTTGGGGTTAGCAGGAGAAATAGTTTTTAATAGAAATCAAATAAATTAACATTTGGAAATAACAGAAATTGACATACAGAATATAGAGAATGCAGTTGCGCAAGGTGGAAAGATTTGGAATAATCCGCTTGTGAGTGACTTTAAATCTAAAATAAAAGAATACTATAGAGTTTTAGAGAATGAACAATGCTGTTATTGTAAGAAAAATTTTCAAGGAGAGTTTAAAATGGTTATTGATATTGAACATATTCTTCCAAAAGGAAAAGCAGAATTTCAAGATTTAATGTTTGTGCTAACTAATTTAAACATTGCTTGTAAAAGATGTAATATGAATATAAAAGGCACTAAAACTGATTTTATCTATAATATAAATAATTCAGCACAAAACCATACAGATAGTAACAACTATAAGTTTATTCATCCAAATGTTGATAATTACTTTGACCACCTCAGCGTTTACCAGCATATTGAAAATGAAAAGAAACTAATTAAGTATAAAATTATTGCAGATAGTGCAAAAGGAAAATTCGCCTACGATTATTTTAGACTTAACGAATTAGAAATAGATTCTATAAATCAAGCGCAAGGTTTAATAGAAAAAACGCAATTATCAGATAAAATTGATTCTACTATCCAAGATAGATTGAGACAAGCATTTAAAAAAATATGAACAATGCCAGTGGCTAACAAAGAACTGAGGTAAAAAACAAACAAATTTTTCTTTAGCCGAAACTTATAGCATACCAACTAAATGAAAAACCTCCTACTCCTACTAACCATTATACCCCTTCTAGCATTTTCGCAAGAAACTAACGACTGCGACGAACGTACAATGCCTTATTGGGCAAATTATATCAATAGCAGAATAGAAGGCGAGAACCCTACCCTGAGAAACGCTTTTAGGGACATTCAACTAGCCGAAACCAACATAGTACCAAGCAACGGTTTTATAACCTTGAGATTGTATATTACTAAAACAGGAGAATTTTGCGAAATGGAAACATTTCAAATAGACGAAAATTACCAGCAAACGGTATTCAATAATGGCGCATTAATAACAGCATTGGAGACCATTGCACTGAGTTTAACCGATTGGAAAAGAGACAAAGAGTATAAGACCTACAACCTTATTCGATTAAAAATTAAAAACGGAAAAATTGAAGAAATTTTTTAAATACCTATTCATTTTTTTGGGGTCCATAATTCTATTTCTAGTGATTGGATCAACCATTTGGTGGCAAATAAAACCAGATACCGAGAAATCGAACTTTCTTTTAGAATCTCATCAATATGAGAAAGCACTTGAATACGACCCAGAAAACAGCGATGCTTGGATGGAGCGTTCCGTCTCCTATAATAAAGCCGGAGATTTCAATAAGGGATTCGAATATTTGGACAAAGCCGTAGCACTTGACCCAGAAAAGCATTTGGGGTATCGCGGGTGGATCAGATTACGCAAAATGCGCGATTATGACAAGGCTTTGCTAGATTTTGATACCCTAGATAGTCTTACGCCAAATGTAGTTGATGCGCCTTGGGGAGAGGGTATTGACTTTTTACGTGGAGAATGCTATTATGGAAAAAAGGATTACCCAAAAGCAATTGAAATGTTTAATAGGAATATCAAGAACCAAAAAGAAGACTGGGCAGATATTCACAGTTTTGTTTACCTGGGACTTTGCGAATATGAACTTGGGAATTACGAAAAAGCAATTGCAGAATTTCAACGCGCATTACAGCAATCTGAAAACGTTCCAGAATCTTATTTTGGTTTAGCAAAGACTTATGAAAAACTAGGGCAAACTGAAAAAGCAAGAGAACATATTGTTAGTGCAGAAGAACATATAGGCTCTAAACGAGACGATTATTATAATGAATATTTGAACGAAATCTACCTCTCAGAGATAGAGGAATTTAAACATGCTCTAGAGAATAAATAAGCCAAAAGAAAAGCAACAAGCAAAAAAACTGCGCTAAAATAGCTTGTTAAATCCGCCAAAAAACAAACCACTTGGTTTGTTAAATGCTCCAAATACCCATATAACTTCGTACGCCTTGCATTTTGTCGATAAAAAGGTGAAGATTGCCGTTTACATCGAGAATTTTGAACTTATTCTACCAGTAAAAAACAGACTGATTGGTTGGTTTGTTGTTTTCAAGGCAATTCTCTTCTGAGAGCTATTAATGACAATTAGTTCCATCTATTTAATAGCGATAATGGGTTTTCATAATAGAATGTAAGATGTAAATTGTAGGTTTATTCTTAAATAGTATATTCGCTAAATACCACTTAACAACACGACAGGAAATAAACGTACGTTAGGTAACATTAAAAAAACAAATGACAGACAACAATTTAAGTAAAAAGATTAATTTTCTAATTTTCTATTCAATAATCAGTACAACATTCTTTTTATTATTTATAGTGTATATAAATATTCAAAAAAATAAAAATCTTGATGAGTTAACAGTTAAACGTATAAACATAGTGGATGAATCTGGAACGAATTTAAGAATGGTCATCAGCAATGAAGTTCGACAACACCCAGGAATCATTAATGGAGAAAAACTCAAACCTCGAGAAAGACCGTCAGGAATTATTTTTTTTAATTCTGCTGGAGATGAATGTGGAGGATTAGTATATGATGGTAATGATAATAATGCAGGGATGGTTCTATCAGTAGACAAATTTCGTGATGACCAAATTATGCAACTTCAGTATATGGAAAATACAAAAAACAATGCAAGAAAATATGGATTGCAATTATGGGATTACCCTAAAGAAAACACCAACCAAGAACGAAACAAAAGGTTTGAAAAATTAGATTCAATTAACGATAAACTTTTAAAGAAAAATGAATATCAAAAAATGAGACTTGACAGCTTACTAATGGAAGACAGACTATTTATAGGAAAAAATTTCAACAAAGATGTTGGACTATTCATTAATGATAAAACAGGAAATCCAAGAATCAAAATATACATTGATAATAATGATACGCCTAAAATTGAACTTTTAGATATAAACGGAAAAACGATAAAATAACATCACCTAACAAGGCATATAATTAATGCCCTCCGGGACACTAATCATATACTAAAACGTTACAACAAATAGCTCCAAAAAAAATAATCCATTAATGGAAAAAGTATCTGAATCTTTAAAAAATATCATTGGAAAATGGGTAATTACAGAACTAACAAACCAGCATACTTTTTATCCACCTAATGAAGATGCTTTAAATCATATTAGTGAATGGCAATCTTTTGATATAATAAAATTAAAGAAATCCCGAGTAATTTTCTTCTATATGGAATCGGAAAGGAGAACATTGAAATTAATCCTTTGACTAACATTCAAATTGAATTCACAGAAATCTTTAGGGCTAAATTGACATATCACTTTAAAATTTATTGCAAAGACAAAATTCTTAAAGAAATTTTTTGGGAGATTTCAACAGAAACTGAATATTGCGATTTAAGTATAGTCATGGGGGAAGTATATAATTATGCTCGATGTAAAATTGAAAAACTTGATGATAATGAATTGATTCTAATAGAGAGAATTGACAATACCGAGTCGGATACTTATTTTCACAAAATCAAACTTAAAAAATTAAAGCAATCAAAAGGTTTTTTAAAACGTTTGTTCAATAGAAATTAAAATAAAGAATCCTAAAATCTTAAATGGAATTCCTATCTATTTGGAATTAAATCAAAACTTGCTTAATCGAATCCGTCGTGACTTGTTGTAACCAAACCTTAACGTAATGCGGACTTTAGGGCTTAATCAAAAGGTCTGTGTATATTTTAAATGTTGCAAAATCTTATAGATTTAGCTTTAAACAAAAAAAGAATAAGCGAAACCAAAAGCTTTAGCCGAAGCGTTTTGCTTAATCAAACCCAATTATGAGAAAAAAAACAATAAAAATCTTCGCAATTTCAATGATATCTTTATTGGCAGGGTGTACTGACAACGATGAAAGTGAGCCAATGATTACATCTACTTTATCAAATGGATTAATTGCAAAAATATTACTTGACAATAATACATCTGATTCTACTGGAAATTTAACTGATGGAGAAATTTTCGGAATTTTGAATCCGACGAAAAATAGAAACGGGATTGAAAATAAAGCCATGATATTTAGTGAAGATGAAGGACATATCGACTTTGGTAATGTTGAAAACTTAGAACTCGACTATGATTCTTCTATTTCAATATCTGTTTGGATAAAACCCAATGGAAACCAATTAAATTGGGACACCATTTTAAATCAGTATTTTACGGGACCGCAACCGTCGGCAGATGGTCGATTTTATCTTGGACTAAACCCTTCAAACGGCAAAATACGATGGAACGTATTTAACAATATCTTGGAGTCTTCAAACAGTATACCCATAGATGAATGGACTCATATAATAGTATCTTACGAGAATAGAATGACCTCAATATATATTAATGGAATTGTAGATACAACACTACAATTAAGTTCTGAATCAGCCGCACTTGGAACTGGCGCACCTTTTAAAATAGGAAAGCAAAGTTTAACAAGTTCCAATTTAAGTGGATTTAATGGAGCCATTGATGACATTTGTATATACAATCGATTATTAGAAAAAGAAGAAGTGCAGCAGCTCTTCCAAGAATAACTAAAAACCTAAACAAAATGAGACTTTAATGCGAAACAAAAAGGTCTGTGTATACCTGCCTGCAGGCAGGCAGGTTTATGAAGTCGCTAATACCGATAGCTATCGGGAATAGATTTAGTTATAAAACTAGAAAAAATAAAACTAAACTAAAAGCTTTAGCTTCGTGTGTAGAAGGAGGTATTAATTAAGAAAACTGAGTTGGAAATTAGAGAAACATATAGAAATGAGTACACCATTTCAACTGACAGGGATAAATTAGATATCCCGAGCATTCACAAATTCCTCGCAAACGAAACTGATTGGGCTAACGGAATTCCACTTAATACTTTAAAAACGTCTATTGAAAACTCTTTAAATTTCGGTCTTTATTACAAAGACCAACAAATTGGCTTTGCTAGAATAATTTCTGACTATTCCACTATTGCATATTTAGGAGATGTTTACATTCTTGAGGAACATAGAGAAAAGGGATTAAGCAAATGGCTAATCAACGAAATAATGGAGCATCCCAATCTTCAAGGATTAAGACGCTGGATTTTATTGACCGACACAGCTGAATGGCTTTATAAAAAGTTTGGGTTTACAGAAATACCTCATCCTGAATTTTATATGGAGAAACATAACCCAAATGTATATCACAGAATAAAGTAAGTACAATAAAGACTATTGTTTAACTAAAATGTTAGCGCCTATTAGTCCATAACTTTTTATACTAAACGGTATAAGAATATTCTAAACATAAATTCAATGCCAAAATATAGAGCTTCCAATTAATGAGCACCATACCAACGAGCAAAAATAACCTAAAAACCTACTGGCACACTTTTATCCATAGTTCTGCAGGGCGTTGGTTTAAGAAAGTTATCATATTGATTATTTTCTCTTTGATCATAAATCATTTATCGACACCAGAAAGTTTTCCTGGTAGTGATGTATATAGATTCCCCATTGAAGGTTTTTTGGCATCTATTGTTTTGTGTATTCTTATAGGCATCATAACCGAGGTTAACTTTCAATATTACAAGAGGAAGCATTTCATTAAAAAAGTTGAAATCACAACTATTATATGGTTTATGGCTTCAACCTTAGGATATATTACACTCATGTATATTCCTGTAAATTTTATTTTTAGTCTAGTCGTAGATGGTGAAATTGAGTTCTATTATTTACTGATAGGTTTACTCATTACCTTACTATTGAGTTTTATTCTTATAGGGTTGTCCTATGCCCAAGACATTTACAATTTATATAAGTCATCTATAAAAGATGCTGTTGTAACCATAGAAAGCGGTGCAAAAACCACAAAACTCGCTTATGAAAATATTGCATGCTTTTTTAGTGAAAATAAAATAGTATTTGCTGTTAAAAATGATGGCACAACAATAAGCACCGATTTTATATTGAATGAGCTGGAAGAAAAAATAAACAATCAATTGTTTTATAGAGCCAACCGGCAAATTATAGTTCACAAAGATGCTGTAGAAGAAATAGAAAAAATTGAAAATGGCAAACTACGTATTCAATTAAAAGCAGCTATTGAAAACGATGCTATTAAAGAAATAAATATCAGTCGGTACAAGCGAAAAGAATTTTTGAATTGGTTTCAATAATAAACACCGACTATTCAGTAATTAATTTACTACCACTCAGTAAGAACATCAATAATTAAAAGGGGTTTCAGCGTTTTTGTTCATTAATTCGTTTAGAATTTAAAAACCAAAAATAATGAACAAAGTTACCTTACGCCAAATAGTAATTCCATTAATTACCATTGCAGTTATCTGCTTTATATGGTTTGGACCACTACAATTTAGTTATATAGAAAACATAGTTGTTTCTATAATAATCATCTTATCAAATTATATAGAATACAAAAAAAAGTCATTTTCAGCGCTAGGCTTTCAACGAGAAAAATTTACAGTAAAAAACATCTTCGTAATAGCACCTTTACTTGCTTTAGGTCTCTTTATTTTTTATGTCTTTTTACTAGTTCCTGGAATTACAAAACTCACAGGAGTTCCCATAGATTATTCAAGTTTTAAAGAATTAGAAGGAAACTTTTCCGCATGCTTTGTTGCCTTATTAATCGTGTGGGCTAATGCTGGGTTTGGAGAAGAAATTATTTTTCGTGGTTATTTTATGAGACAATTTGTAAAATTCTTTGGAGAAAGCAAAGTAAGTATTGTTCTTAATATCGTCTTATTGGCTTGTTTTTTCGGCTTCATGCATAGTTACCAAGGAATAACCGGACAAATAGTTGCAGGTACCATCGGAGGGCTCATAGCGCTGATATTCTACCTTCGCAAATACGATTTATGGTTTGTAATTGCCGTACATGGTTTTTTTGATACCATATCGTTGATTTGTATTTACTACGGATTGGCATAATGATAACTGGAAAAACTAGTTACATCATGACCTACCCTGATTAGATATTCGCTGTGCATCTTATTTCATAAAAATAAAACAGTAACCCTAACAACAAAGAAAATATATTCATAATGCAAGATTTGCGTTTTACGTGTCTGCGAGCAGACACGTAAAACGCAAATCTTCTTAAATTCATAACAGATAGTAAGAAATATATCAATCTAACCTCGCATTTCAATACCAAAAAACAAACCACTTAGTTTGTTTGGTTACTGAAACACTCATTTAACCTCCTACTCTTTGCATTTTATCGATAAAATAGTGAAGGCTATCTTTTGTCTCAAGAATTTTGAGGACATTTTGATTATAAAAAACAGACCAGTTGGTTGGTTCGTTAATTTTAAGGTAATAATCTTTATAAAGCACTACTTGACTAATTAAACCTAATTTTAGATTAGGAGTATACTTAGAAAATATCAGCCGAACCGTAAACCACACTTAAATTTATTCGTGGATTACCATATTTCTTCTAAAAATATATTTTATCGCACTTATTTACGTTTAATCAATAGTTGGTTTAGATTTTAGTCTATACCAGTATACTTAAACCATTTAAAAAATAGAAGGTCTAAGTAATAACTTATAACCTTTTCCCCATGCATTTTCTGAAATCAGTATCAGTTATCTTTTCCTTTACAACAATAATTAGCTGTAGTAATGATGACCAAAACACCACAACAGCAACAACAACTTGTTTTTCGGACCAAGTCTTAGACGATACAAGAGGCGACTGCAATACAATTTTGGCTTTTAATTCTGAGTTTGAGGAGTCAATGTCAGGAGGTATTAGAACAATCACGGCAAATAGTATTCCTGAACATATGGTTGGAATTTTTGGTGGAGGTTCTGGATCACTAAATCCGAATGCTATTTCAGAACAATCTGAGACGTATAGCATCACTCTAAACCCAACTGCTGCTTCAAGCTTTACTCCCTTACTTTCTACAACTGGCGTAGGTACGAATGTAGGTCCGCAATATTCTTTTGGTGTATTATTAAACGGGGTAGAATTAGATCCTGTGGCTGCCGAGCCCTTCCCGCACGAAGGAATTATGAGTGCTAATGTAAATTGGGAATGGAATTTAGAGGCTTTAAATGTTAACTTAGGTTTAGACTGTAATAATGCACATGTACAACCCACAGGAAAATATCATTATCATGGTTCACCAACCCTTTATTTGCAGAATTTAAATATTCCAAATGATCAAATGACTTTAGTTGGATACGCGGCAGACGGATTTCCTATTTATTATAAGTATGCATTTACAGACGCTTCGGATAGTTCATCTTCTATAACTGAAATGACATCAAGTTACCAATTAAAAACGGGCGATAGAACAGGAGATGGAATAACTGCACCTTGCGATACGTACAATGGAGTTTACTCAAATGATTATGAATACAGTACAGGTTTAGGGACTTTAGATGAAGCTAATGGTAGAACTGGTGTTACGCCAGAATACCCATTGGGAACCTATTATTATGTAATAACTGATGAGTTCCCTAGCATCCCAAGATATTTTAGAGGAACACCTTCTAATGATTTTAAAATTGGTGCATAAATGAAAAATTTATTGATATGCTGTTTTGTGTGTCTGTACAGTAGTTTAGTAGTAGCGCATGAAACAAACGAAGCCTTTTTCGTAATTACACAGAAAGAGAACACCATTGAAATTAAAGCTGAGTTTCCTTGGACAATGAGAAATGCTTTGATAGCACACAATCCTTCCCTTGAAAATACGGCAAGCAAAAAAGATTTTGAGCAAACTTTCATGGAATACATTAAAGCAAATCTCATTCTAAAAAATAAATCTGGAGAGCTACTTCAATTTCAAAATTATAAGGAGTTAGATAATAACGGACATTCTAATCAAAACAGTTATTTAATAGTCTTTAACGGTAGTGATCTATTTGAAGTCACTAATACAATTATGTTCAATGTTTATGACAATCAAGTAAATTACAACAAATTAGCAATCAGTAAAAAAACGTATAAAACCTCAAAAGCGACAAATCATTTTAATGTAAATCAAAAAATGGAATCAGGTAATTGGTATTATCTTTTACTAATAATACCATTTATATTTTTGGGCAATAGATTTTATCAAAAAAACAATGACCACGGTGTGCTTAGTTAATTACTTCGGTTTTAGTTTCTTGAATGATGTGTTATATTTCATAACTTAGTATACCCAAACTCGTTCAAAAAATTTAAAACATAATAAACTCTTGACAACATCAAATTTTAATAACGTTAAGTAAGACACTAATGAAATTGTGTTAATTTCCTACTTATTAGTATCTTACCTTTCTATGCCTGATAAAATACATCTTGAAAATATCTTGTTTTTAGATATAGAAACCGCACCGGAAAAGAGCTCGTTTGACCAGCTAGATGAAAACACACAAGAACTTTGGGCACATAAATCTCAATACCAAAGAAAAGATAATGTAACCGCAGAAGAATTCTACGAGCGTGCCGGCATATGGGCAGAGTTTGGTAAAATCATCTGTATTTCTGTAGGCTACTTTACATTTCAAAAAGAGGTACGCAGTTTTAGAATTACCACCTTTCATGGTGATGAACATAAATTGCTTCAGGAGTTTAAAAATTTATTGGACGAACATTTTAACCACGTAAAGCATGTGCTTTGTGCACATAATGGTAAGGAGTTCGATTTTCCGTATATCGCTCGCAGAATGATCATTCACGGTATATCACTACCTCAAAAATTAGATTTATTCGGCAAGAAACCATGGGAAGTTCCACATATAGATACTATGGAGCTTTGGAAATTTGGAGATTACAAGCATTACACTTCTTTAAAGCTAATGGCCCATGTCCTGGGCATACCCTCGCCCAAAGAAGATATTGATGGTAGTATGGTACGTGTGGTTTACTATGAACAAAACAATTTAGACCGTATTGTAACCTATTGCGAATTAGATGTACTCACTACGGCACAAGTGTATTTAAAGCTTCGAAATCAACCTCTATTAACCGATATAGAGGTAAAGAAAGTAGCTAATGAATAGCATCTTGTTAAAATTAGCATCCGCAGATATAAAAACAGGACTAATGGTGTAATTTTGTTAGTACTATCATTTGTTCTAAACGAACCATACCTATGAAAAAAGTCATTTTATTATTCGCTGTAGTTGTCCTTTTAGCTAGTTGTGTACAGGAGAAGGAAATAAGCTCTATACATCCTGAAAACTGGACGAAGAGAAAAGCGACGATCAATGCAAAAGATTCTTTAGAGTACGGTAAATCTTATTTATCTATCTATTCTCAAATTTATAGTAGTTCTGAGCATAAGACCCATAATTTAACCGCAATGGTAAGTCTACGTAATACTAGTGACGTTGATACCATTTATATTAGTAAGGCAGAGTATTTTGATACCCATGGCGTATCATTACGTAATTACTTTAGCCACCCTATTTATTTAGCCCCTTTAGAAACTGCCGAAATCATCATAGATGAAATGGATGTTGAAGGCGGTACCGGTTCTAACTTTATTTTTGAGTGGCATGCACCAAAAGATTGTCCTGAACCCTTGTTTGAAGGTATTATGAATTCCACCGTTGGTCAACAAGGACTTTCATTTACTACACAATCCAGAAGAATAAAATAGCTTACTAGTACTTATAGAATTTCGTGCTTTTACTTACCTCAGCATCTTGAATTTGTAATATGTACAAACCTGAAGGTAAATCTGAAACGTTGATTCTAGCATCTGAGGCTTTATCCATTTTCAGCGCCACACCACACGTACTCATTATTCTATAGGTAGCAGTATCAGAAGTTTTTACATTCAATTGAATTTCATCTACTGCGGGATTAGGATACACACTAAACGGAATACTAGAATCTTCATTTAAGGCATGTAAGCTTTCTAACTCCGTTTCTTCACCTTTAAAAGTAAACGTAGCCACTTCACTATATTCTGAAGCAATGTTTTGGGAGCAGAACGTTCTTAATCTAAAAGAATAGGTGGTATCACTTAACAATCCATTCCAACTAAAGTTATTTACAGAAATATACTCTGTAGACCATTTTTCTTGGTGTACTTCTTTATACTGTATTTCATAAAGTGCGTCTTCTGAAGCATTCCAAGCCAATTTTACAGTAGCTATTTCAGCTTCATCAAGACCAACTTCTGGCGCATTTATTGAACATGTAGTCATAGTTACTCCAGAAACGATCAATGAAAAATCTTGCATATCGTTTACAAGTTCACCTTTATGTGTAACGGTAATAGTATAGGTGCCATTTGCATTTGGTATTTCAACTCTTTCAAAAGGATCCACTTTATTATCTCCTTTGGTTGCTGCGCTAGCAGCCTGGGCAGGATTTAATTTCCAAGGCAAAAAAGTTTGTCCGTTTTTAGTGATTCTAATATCAAGGTCATTCACCAATGCAGCAGTTGTGTTGTTTATTTCACCAGTATTAATAAAACTAGATTGTACATCTGTCCAAGATATTGAAGCAATCAATGTTTCATTACCTTCTGCAGTTACATCAAATGAAAATGAGTTTCCGTTTTCTAGTGTTTCTTCGGCAATGTGGCTAGAAAAATCTTTATTGTTCAATACCTCTGCGGCAGTTTTTGAATTCATGATGCCCCATCCCATTTTATAATCTGGACCTAAATCGTCAATATCATCTGCAGTATGTAAAGCCAAACCTTTTAAGGTCGCTGCTTTCATATACTCTCCATATAATTCTTTGTTGTACTGTTGTAATAACAATAATGACCCAGTAACACCTGGTGTTGCCATTGAAGTACCAGAAGAAGTTTCATAGCTAGTACTGCTGGCGGCATCTGTAGAAAGAATAGCACCACCGTTACCGGCAATGTCTGGCTTAATTCTACCATCATCAACCGGACCGAAGCTACTATAGGTACAAACATCTGCATTTTTCAAATTTCCATTTCCGTCAATTTCTGAATTTGCACCAGCAACAGTAATATTATTTTTTGAAATGGTGAAACCTAACAATACATCAAAACCATCAGCAGTATTACCATATGTAGGCTCTAAGTTATCTCTGCTCTTTTGTGCATTACCTGCAGCTGTTACCATTAAATAGTAAGGAGCATTATACATAATCTTATCCCAATCTTGAGCTACTTTCGTATAAGCACCAAAATACCAGTCTGGTACACGATCAGCTTTAATACCGTATGAGTGGTTAGAAAGTAGAAGTCCGTCTGCAGCAGCTTCGGTTACTTCAATCTTATCTCTTGTCCAATCATGTGATACTACTTTCGCCATATTAGCTACACCTTTAGCATCTCTTTTAAGTCCAGTAGAAATTATACTTCCCGTAACGTGGGTAGCATGGGTGTCAACATCAGCACTGCCATCACCAATAGTAACCCTAGAAGTATATTCTATATGATTCGTTAAGGCAACACCTGCATCCCAAACACCAACTTTCATTCCATCTCCATCTAAATGTAGCCCCAATAAACCATTTGTATTCAAAGTGCTTGCTCTAGAAGCTACCCCAGCTTGATCAGAATAGGTCTCATAATATAAAGGACTACCATCTTCTCCTATACTTTGCAGTTCAATTTTTTTACCGTTCGCTAAGGTTTCCTTAATTTTCCAGTTGTTCAGTTTAGCTACCTCTTTAAGATGAGTTCTTTCAAGAGCATATTCAGAAACTAAATTAGACTTGAAGTTTGCCAATTCAGCCTTCTTATTATTAGCGGCGATTTTTAAACGTTCTTGAGAAGCTTGACCGTTAACTTTGTTTGCGGCTGAGAACACAAAAAACAGTATTATCAAAATACTATATGTACGGTAGGTGGTATTGTACGTATTCATCCTTAGATTAATTTTGTAAGATTTGGACTACAAATTTATTAATCTTGTTTAAGGTTTCGGTGAATGACCACTTTTATTCGACGAAATACTTAAACATTATGTTGGACATGTTGTGAAAACATCAATTTATGATGTGTAAGACTTTTCTCTCGATATACGACACTTTAAGAATTAAAGGTGAACATGGCATAAACCGGAAAATGATCGCTGTAACCACCCATATATCGATCTGAAACAAAAGTTCTGTAGGGCGATCCCTTATATTTTCCTTTTTTCTCCTTCAGGGATTTATGATCAAATATAGCTGCACTATCAAAACTATGGGTATTCTTTTGGTAGTTGAAAAAAGAGTTCGATACCAAAATCTGATCAAACATATTCCATTTGTTACCATAAACAGATGATCCTGTAGTGTCTGGTATATGCAAAGTCTCAAAAGGATTGAACAAAGATGCTTCTTGTTTTAAAATCTGCATACTCTTAGAAGAAGGATCGTCATTAAAATCGCCCATAACAATAATATTGGGGTCCAATTCGGTTTCATTTAGAATCTTAATTTTCTGAACGATTTCATTTGCTGCAATAACCCGCTTATATTCCGTCTCTACTCCACCATCTCTTCTAGACGGCCAGTGGTTTACAAATACGTGCACTACTTCTTTGTTTAATTCGCCCTTTACATATAATATATCTCTGGTAGTATCCCTAACTCCGCCGGCATTATCAACCATTAAGGTAAACGGTTCTGAATGTAGAACTTTAAAAAAACGTTTTCTGTAAATAAGACCTGTATCTATACCACGTTCATCGGGTGAATCATAATGCACAAATCCATAATCCAAATTATCCATTGCGTCGGTATCTAGCAATGCTTTAAAAACACTATTGTTTTCAGCTTCTGCAACACCAATTAATGCAGGAGGGTAAGGATGGTCCTCTTCACCAATTTTGACAATGGTCTTAGAAAGTTTATCCAATTTACGTTGGTATCGTTCAACCGTCCATTTTTTTGCTCCATTTGGTGTATAATCTTTGTCCAGAATCTTAGTATTACGTTCTGGATCAAATAGATTCTCTAAATTGTAGAACGCAACCGAATAGCGTTGTTTTTTTGACTTTTTTTTAAAGAAGGGAAATCGCATGTATATTTTTAATGGTAACTACATTAAGACAAGTTCTTTAAAAAATTCGGGATAATAAATTGAACGTTCCAGAAAAGCCTTAGCGCATGTAATCTCGATTATCGAGTCAATAAAAATACAAAATAGCTTATCGGTAATTGCTTAATTTTGCACTTTACGGTATTATGATAGAAAAGAAGAGTATAGATTATGAAAAAGCGGTTCTTATTGGTGTAATCAATAAGGATCAAAATGAAGAAAAAGTAAATGAATATCTAGATGAGCTAGAGTTCCTTACTTATACAGCTGGTGGTGAAGTTACCAAACGCTTTATTCAACGTATGGATGTTCCAAATCCTAAAACACTTATTGGTAGTGGTAAAATGGAGGAAGTGGAACGTTATGTAGAGCAGCACAAAATAGGTTCTGTTATTTTTGATGATGAGCTTACCCCTGGTCAACAACGAAACATTGAAAAACAATTACGCTGCAAAATCATTGATCGTACCAGTTTAATATTGGACATCTTTGCCCAGCGCGCACAAACAAGTTACGCTAGAACGCAAGTTGAACTTGCCCAATACGAATATTTATTGCCAAGGCTTACTGGACTTTGGACGCACCTTGAGCGTCAAAAAGGGGGTATAGGTATGCGTGGACCTGGTGAAACCGAGATTGAAACAGATAGACGTATTGTACGTGATCGTATTACTTTACTTAAAAAGAAGCTAAAGAAAATAGATCGCCAAATGGAAACCCAAAGGGGAAACCGCGGTGCTTTGGTTCGTGTTGCCCTAGTTGGGTATACCAATGTGGGTAAGTCTACGTTAATGAACGTTATTAGTAAAAGTGATGTATTTGCAGAGAACAAACTCTTTGCTACATTAGACACAACCGTTAGAAAGGTGGTTATAGGAAATCTACCCTTTTTATTAAGTGATACGGTAGGATTTATTAGAAAACTACCCACACAGCTGGTAGAAAGCTTTAAAAGTACATTAGATGAAGTACGGGAGGCAGATTTGTTATTACATGTTGTAGATATCTCTCACCCTCAGTTTGAAGAGCATATAGCGTCTGTAAACCAGATTTTGTCCGAAATAAAAAGTTCAGAAAAGAAAAGCATCATGATCTTCAATAAGATTGATCAATATGAACACGAAACCATTGATGATGACGATTTGATAACCGAACGTACCGGAAGACATTTTACCATTAATGATTGGAAACAAACTTGGATGGAAAAGGTGGGAGACCGTGCCATTTTTATCTCAGCACTGAACAAAGAAAATCTAGATGAATTTAGAAAACGTGTGTATGATGAAGTAAGAGATATTCACGTAACTCGCTTTCCTTATAATAATTTTCTATATCCAGAACATTTAGATCAGTATTAGACACCGATTATAATCAAATTTATGTAGTTCATCGATGAAATTAAACCGATGGTAAATCTCACCACAATTTGAGATCAGTTCACAACATAAATTGTTTGCAACAAGACCATATTAGTTAATTTTACAGTGTACTTAAGATAAGTCTTGACCCCAAATCGATATTTAACTTATGAAAACTAAAAAGTAAAACCCCAAATTTTACGATAATACTTAACCGAAAAAAGCCCTCTATTTAGAGGGCTTTTTTTATTATATGTTATTTTCTAAATACTATCTAAGACTACAAAGAGTAGTTAAGACCTACTAAGAAATACGTTTGTAATTTGTTATCAACAGTATCAAAAGTAGTAGCAGTTTCTCCCAAAGTACCAACTGCATAGTTTAAAGCTTCTTGCTTGTTATCACGTAAACCAAATTCGAAACCTAAACCAATACCATTCCATAAAGTATAACCAAATGAGTTGATCCAAGTTAAGTTAGAAAGGTCACCGCTCTTATAACTTTGAAACATAGAAAGGTTAGACTTAAAGTTAACCGCTCCAATTTGTTTCGTGTAATCAGCAACGATTTTAGCACCTAAAGAAGACTCAAAAATTGCATCGTTATCACTGAATACAAAGTTATAGTTTAAAGGGTGAATAACAACAACTAAATCAGCAATAGGAGTCCAAGTAGCACCAACACCTAAGTCTAGGTATCCTGGATCGTTAAAGTTATTTAATATTGTTGTTCTGTACTCACCTAAACCAGAAATAGCCCACTTTTCGCTAAGCTTTCTTCCGTAAAGAGAAGAGATGTTAAATACATCTGTACCTTGCTTAAAGCTATCATCATCAGTATCGTCATTCTTATCATCGAACTTTACCCATCCTAAATTGATGTTACCAGTGTTTCTCCAGAAGAATTTCTCTTCGTTCAAATTAGCAAAAGCATTTACTGTTACACCAATGTTACCAGAAGATAAATCTGGAGTACCTTGACCGTACCAGTTGTTAAAGCTGCTTAAGTTAGCACCAATAGTACCGAATGCACCTAATTTCCATCCTGGTAATGCATCTATAGCACCCTGAATAGCGTCAGCTCTTCCTTGAATAGCTGCGATAGAATCTTTCGCTGCACCTAATTGACTTTTAAGTTCTTCTTCTGTTTGAGAAAAACCAACAGTTGCCACAAATGCAAGAGCTAGAGTTAATACAATTTTCTTCATAATAATTAATGTTTATAATTTATAGTGGCGCAAAGGTAATAATACTTCGCAACATCTTTAAGTAAGAATATGTTATTTTCTTTTATATAAAGGCACAGAAGAGCAAGCCTCACCATACATAATGGACTTTGCAACAGGTTTTAAACGCTCTGCAAGAAACAGATAAGCGTTAGCAGGAACAGGTTTTTTACTGCATCCTTTTATTATAATCAACTTATCTTGATATTCAGAAACATCTATATTTTCAATTACAGATTGATAAATACTGGTTTCTAAATCTACTAAACTACCTTGAATTGCCTTTTTAGCAATACCACTAAGTTTTACACTTAATAGCAAATATGCCCAACCCGGTACAATAGCATCTGTAGAACATTGCATGGCAACATAAGTGCCTTCATACTGTGACCAATCATGTGCGTCTACAAAAGCCCTAAATTCCTTTTCCTTTAATATAAAACCCTCATAAAGCCAGTCTTTAATATCCAGCACTACTCTATTACCCTGAGGATAGTAATCTTCTAGGTTAAAAGTAATGAGTTTGCTCTGGGCAACTTTATTTACGATTTCATCTTGCATACCTGCGTATTTTGAATCGGATTGATCTTTTGTAATTAAAGAAGTCCTAATTCCAATTTTGCTTCTTCGCTCATTAAATCTTGTGTCCAAGGTGGATCAAAAGTAATTTCAACCTCAGCATCTTTTATAGCATCTAGTGACTTCACTTTTTCCTCGACTTCTGCAGGTAAACTTTCGGCAACCGGACAGTTAGGTGAGGTTAGCGTCATTAATATTTTAACCTCATTATCTTCATTGACCAAAACATCATAGATCAATCCTAATTCGTAAATGTCTACAGGAATTTCTGGATCATATATGGTCTTTAAAATCTTAACGATTTTCTCCCCTAACTCTGCGCTGTCTTCAGCTATATTTTCATCACTCATAATCTTCTAATCTTCAATTTGTGTTTGATACGCCACTGCGTATAACTTCAGTTGTTTGATCATACTTACCAAACCGTTTGCCCTTGTAGGCGACAAATGCTCTTTTAACCCTATTTCATCAATGAACTGCGTATCGGCATCCAAAATATCCTGTGGTTTCTGATTACTAAATGCACGTATTAGAATGGCAATAATTCCCTTAGTGATTATAGCATCGCTATCTGCTGTAAAAACCAGTTTATTATCTTCTAAATCCGCATGCACCCAAACTTTACTTTGGCAACCCTTAATAATATTATCGTCAGTCTTAAATTCTTCTTTGATTAATGGAAGCGACTTCCCTAACTCTATCATGTATTCATAGCGCTGCATCCAATCATCGAACATGGAAAATTCGTCTATAATCTCTTCTTGTATCTCTTTAATTTCCATTGCTTTATTTTATGCAAAAATACGATAACAATTGAAGGATTTCAAACCTTAACATTACCTATGAAACTTTGTGTTATAACAACATACTTTTAGCTTTTAGAATACCTTGCACAAGTACGTCCACTTCTTCTTTTGTGTTATAAAAGGCGAAACTAGCGCGAACGGTACCCGGTATTTTAAAGAAATCCATAATTGGTTGTGCACAATGGTGTCCTGTACGTACCGCAATACCCAGCTTATCTAAAATACTACCCATATCATACGGGTGAATACCTTCTATATTAAATGAAATAACAGAAGTCTTATTTTTTGCCGTACCGTAGATTTTGAGTCCGTCTATCTTCAGCAACTCCTCCGTTGCGTATTCTAGCAATTCATGTTCATATCTAGCAATTTCCTCAAAGCCAATAGCATTCATATAATCCAATGCGGCACCAAAAGCAATACCACCACAAATATTTGGTGTGCCCGCTTCAAATTTATGAGGCAAATCTGCGTATGTAGTTTTCTCAAAAGTAACTTCGGCAATCATTTCACCACCACCTTGATACGGAGGTAATTTATTGAGCCATTCTTCTTTGCCATATAACATACCTTCACCTGTAGGACCGCAGATTTTATGTGCAGAACAAGTATAAAAATCAACATCTAAAGCTTGAACATCCGCCACTAAGTGTGGAGCTGCCTGTGCACCATCAATTAATACGGCAGCACCAACCTTATGGGCTTTTTCTATAATCTCCTCTATAGGATTAATAGTACCTAAAGCATTTGAAATATGGTTACAGAAAACCAGTTTTGTATTATCGGATAATAGGTCTTCATAGACATCCATCAGTAATTCCCCTTCTTGATTCATAGGAATAACTTTTAAGACAGCCCCTGTACGTTCACATAACATTTGCCATGGCACAATATTAGAATGATGCTCCATTGCTGAAACGACAACTTCATCCCCTTTTTTTATAAGTGATGAGAATCCGTTTGCAACAAGATTTATACTGTGCGTTGTACCCGAAGTAAAAATTATCTCGTAAGATTTTGCAGCATTAAAATGCTTCTGAATTTTTATTCTCGCCTGCTCATACTTATCGGTAGCTTCTTGAGAAAGTGTATGCACCCCACGGTGAATATTTGCGTTGTAGTTTTGATAGTAATCTACAATAACATCTATAACCTGCTGCGGAGTTTGTGATGTAGCGGCATTGTCTAAATAGACCAAAGGCTTACCATTTACTTCTCGCTTAAGAATTGGAAAATCTTCTCTTATTTTTTTAATATCTAACATAGTCAATCTTCTTATATACAAAGATACCCGATAATGAAAACATATCGGGTATGAAGGGTATTGTAAATAGTATTAAAATCCTTTAAAGGCTACAAGTTTGTAAGAGAGAATTAGACCACAAACCTCATTTAAAAGTTATTAATTTAAAAAACAGAATACGATGCCGATAATTGAAATACAGAATGATAAGCTTTACTATCAATAAATGAATCCCCATACAAATCTTTCAACCCTCTATAATATTGAAGACCAATATGTATATCGTCATTTATAGTATAGCCAACACCAAGAACAGCCCCATAATCTAATTTAAAATCTCCCGAAGACCTGTAGACTTCAGAAAGAGATTCAGGCAAATCATCTCCTTTAGCTTTACTTACTGTATTTAAAAGAAAACTTACTTGTGGACCTGCATTTATATAAAAACGTTCTCCTAAGTACCACTTGAATGTTAAAGGAACTGCTAAAAAATTATTTTTAGTCACCTGTTTAAAAGAGTCTATAGTTAAAGGTTCTAAATCAAAACTTCTAAAGTTAAGATCGTATTCATATACAGCACCAACAGAAGAATATAGTATTTCGGGCTGAAAATAAAATTTAGAACTCAACGGTATCTCTGCAAAAAGCCCTGCATGAAATGAAGATCTATACTGACTATCATCACCGTAAAATGAATCATTGGTATCTATATTAGATATATTTAATCCAGCTTTTACTCCAAATCTAGATTCTTGAGCCCAAATAGAGGCATTAAAAATGAGAAAAGAAAGCACAAAGAAATAATGTTTTTTCATAAGTAAATTGGTTGTTGGTTTTTTATTAGGATGTTAATTTATAGGTAAAATAAATCATAAAAAAAGCGACACTGATGAAGTGTCGCTTTTTTAAGTTTTATAACAATATACTATAAGTAAATCGTTCTTTTCTACAAATCAAATCCAAGGTTCACCCCTAGCTTCTTAGCAATCAATTTATTAATTCTAGTCTTTAGTTCTGGAATACGAACAGAAGACAATACGTTATTTGCAAAGGCATACATTAATAATGCTCTAGCTTCTTTCTGAGGAATTCCTCTAGATTGTAGATAAAACAAAGCATCTTCATCTAACTGCCCAATAGTACAACCATGAGAACATTTTACATCATCGGCAAAAATCTCTAATTGCGGTTTTGTATTGATGCTAGCCTTATCACTGATTAAAATATTATTATTTTGCTGAAAAGCATTTGTCTTTTGAGCAATTTTATCAACGATAATCTTACCATTAAAAACACCCGTAGAAGCATCGCCATAGATTCCTTTATAATCTTGATGACTTTCACAATTAGGCTCAATATGATGCACTAAAGTATGATGATCCACGTGCTGCTTTTCTCCTAATATAGTAACCCCTTTCATGGTTGAGTCTATATACTCTCCATTTTGATAGAAATTAAGATTGTTACGGGTCAATTTACCTCCAAAAGAGAACGTATGCACCTTAACAAGACTTTTATCTTTCTGATCAATATAAGTATTGTCAATCAATGACGCCGTAGGGGCATCATTTTGTATTTTATAGAAATCTACAATAGCACTTTTTGCTGCGAATATCTCGGTAACCGCATTCGTTAGTACCTCATTAGATGTTAAGCTTTGGTGACGCTCAATAATTTGAACCTCTGCATTTTCCTCTACAACAATTAAATTTCTTGGTTGTAATAATAAAGAAGCCTCATTACCTGTAGAGAAATGTAAAATCTCTATTGGTTTCTTTGGCATTTTATTCTTTGGTATGTAGATATAAGCCCCTTCTCTACTGAACGCAGTGTTCAATGAAGTTAACGACTCATCTTTAGATGCTATTTTATTAAAATAAACATCAATTACCTGCTTATACATTGGCTTTGTAAGCGCTGCACTCATTAAGCAGATATCTACACCATCATGTGTAGTTTCAGAAAGGTAAGAACTGTAAATACCATCAACGAAAACGATTTTATACGTATCGATCTCGTGAATAAAATAAGGTTTCACGTCCTTATACTCTAAAGCGTTCTGCTCTTTTGGGAAGATGCTAAAATCTATTTTTTGAATACTATTCAATGAAGTATACTTCCAAGCTTCTTCCTTTTTAGAAGGAAATCCTTTTTCCTCGAAGTTTTTTATAGCTGCCATACGAACATCGTGTACTGGATGCTCTACATCCACGTTGTTCTCAAATGCCATAAAAGAGGAAATCAATTTATCTTTTAAATCCATATTTTTTCAGTTGCCAGTTTGCAGTAGCAGTTGGCAGTTATAATCTCTAATTACTGCCACTGAATACTGTATACTTAATTACACCGCTGTTTCTTGCTTTAACCAGTCGTATCCTTTTTCTTCTAACTCTAGCGCAAGTTCTTTACCACCAGATTTAACGATTTTACCATTATGTAAAACGTGTACATAATCTGGTACGATATATTCTAACAAACGTTGGTAGTGCGTAATTAAGATTACCGCATTATCCTTACTCTTCAATTTGTTAACACCACTAGCAACAATACGCAGAGCATCAATATCTAAACCAGAATCGGTTTCATCCAATATGGCAACTTTAGGCTCTAACATTGCCATTTGAAAAATCTCGTTACGTTTTTTCTCACCACCGGAAAAACCTTCGTTCAATGACCTAGATAAGAACTTACGGTCAATCTCCAGTAACTCGGATTTCTCACGAATTAGCTTCAACATATCTTTAGCTGGCATATCCTCAAGACCCTTTGCCTTACGAGATTCGTTGATTGCCGTTTTCATAAAGTTGGTAACGGAAACACCAGGAATTTCTACTGGATACTGAAAAGATAGAAAAACACCTTTATGTGCTCTTTCTTCTGGAGAAACATCTTCTAAATCTTCACCACTTAACTCTATTGAACCTTGAGTAACCTCAAAATTCTCGTTACCGGCAATTACAGAAGCCAAAGTACTTTTACCAGAACCATTTGGTCCCATTATAGCATGTACTTCACCTGCTTTTACCTCTAAGTTAATTCCTTTTAATATTTCCTTATCGTCTACGTTAGCATGTAGATCTTTAATTTTCAACATAATATGTTACTTTAAATATTGTGGCGCCTACGGCGTTTTACTAAAATCTTAATTACTTTTTTATCCTACAGAACCTTCTAAACTAATTTCCAATAATTTTTGTGCTTCAACAGCAAACTCCATTGGTAGCTTATTCAGTACTTCTTTACTAAAACCGTTTACAATCAATGCAATCGCTTTTTCTGTATCTATACCTCTTTGGTTGCAATAGAATATTTGGTCTTCCCCAATTTTACTTGTGGTAGCCTCATGCTCTATCATAGCAGATTTGTTCTTTGCTTCAATATATGGGAAAGTATGTGCACCACACTCGTTACCCATTAGCAAAGAATCGCATTGAGAAAAGTTACGCGCACCATCTGCACGGCTATTGACCTGTACCAATCCTCTATAACTATTCTGAGATTTACCAGCAGAAATACCTTTAGAAATTATAGTACTCTTGGTGTTTTTACCAATGTGTACCATTTTAGTACCGGTATCTGCCTGTTGGTAATTATTGGTTACGGCAATAGAATAAAACTCACCAATAGAATTATCTCCTTTTAAGATACAAGAAGGATATTTCCAAGTTACTGCGGATCCTGTTTCAACCTGTGTCCAAGATACTTTAGCGTTCTTTTCGCAAATAGCTCTTTTAGTAACGAAGTTGAATACACCACCTTTACCCTCTTTATTACCAGGGAACCAGTTTTGTACCGTTGAGTATTTTATTTCGGCGCCATCTAAAGCAACAAGCTCTACAACTGCGGCATGTAATTGATTTTCATCTCTAGAAGGTGCTGTACAACCTTCTAGGTAACTTACATAACTATCTTCATCTGCGATAACCAAAGTACGCTCAAACTGACCTGTACCAGCCTGATTAATTCTAAAGTAAGTAGACAATTCCATTGGGCAACGAACACCTTTAGGAATGTAACAGAAACTACCATCTGAAAAAACAGCGGAGTTCAATGCAGCATAAAAGTTATCTCTTTGTGGTACTACAGAACCAATATATTTCTTTACTAATTCCGGATGCTCCTTTATAGCCTCTGAAATGGAACAGAAAATAATACCCTTTTCAGCTAATGTCTTTTTAAATGTCGTTGCTACGGATACAGAATCCATAACAATGTCAACCGCTACGTTTTGAAGCTTTTTTTGCTCATCTACAGAGATACCCAATTTCTTGTACATCTCTAATAATTCTGGATCTACATCATCCAATGTTTTATTAGGATCAGCTTTCTTTGGCGCAGAATAATAAGAGATAGCTTGAAAATCTGGCTTCTCATAATGAACGTTAGCCCATTCTGGCTCTTCCATTTCTTTCCAGTATTTAAAAGCTTCTAATCTCCAAAGTGTCATCCATTCCGGCTCTCCCTTTTTCTTAGAAATGGCAATTACGATTTCTTCGTTTAAACCATTGGGAAACGTTTCTGATTCAATATCTGTATAGAAACCATACTCATACTCTTTGGTTTCCAGTTCTTTCTTTAATTCTTCTTCTGTATATGCCATATATTTATAGTTAATAAGCTAAAAATAAAAGAGTTAAAAATTAACTACATCTCTTTTTAACATATTTAATATAGTTTGCCAACTGCTTTGAAATTACAACAATCTGCTCTCTATACTCTATTAATTCTCTTTTATCAAAATATCCAATTTCTTCCATTACATTAAAAAGATTCCTGACTTCACCAGAAGAACCTTTTGAAAAATAAAGAAACCTAATCAACTCTTTGTCAGTTTCTCTTTCAAAACCTTCAGAAATATTATTAGAAATTGAAATAGTTGCTCTTCTTAATTGATCAACCATTGCAAAATCACTTTTTAATGGTTGCCTATCTAACAGTTTATAGATATTTCCAGTAAATGTTATCGATAATTTGTATACTTCTAAATCTTCAAAAGAACTATACATAACAACCTTTACTTATTTTCTTTTTCTCTTTTTTACTTAACATTTATAATGAAAAACTCTCACCACAACCACACGTTCTTTGTGCATTTGGGTTATTAAAAACAAACCCTTTTCCGTTGAGTCCGCCTGAGTATTCCAATACTGTTCCTACTAAGTACAAAAAGCTTTTTTTATCTACAATAATTCGTACATTGTTGTCTTCGAATACTTTATCAGCATCATCTTTCTTGTCGTCAAAATTTAACTCGTAAGACAATCCACTGCATCCGCCACTCTTCACCCCCACACGTACATAATCCGTAGTAGCGTCAAAACCTTCCTCTGTCATAAGGTTTATTACTTTCTGTTTAGCCGTTTCTGATACTTGAATCATAATGAATTAGATTTAATCTAAATAGTTTACAAATATACGTTATAAGTCTGTTTTTTCCATAGAACCTAACATTATTATAAAGTATATACTAATAGAGAAATACTATACTTCATAAGAAAACAAATATTGCAATTCAACAAGGTCATTTACCTTTTAGCAAAGCTGTGTATTGTTAATTAAGAAACTTTGCCTTTCTATTTTGAGAACAATACTAAATGCGCCTGCATATACATAACAAAACTGAAATCTATTTCTCGAACATAATATAATTTGCATAGGTGTATAAATAAGATTTTCATACCCTAACTACACAAGCAAAATGTTAAATACAGAACCTTATATATTTCATAATTAACTATTAATCAATTAATAAGACTGAAATAATTATTGGATTACAATTCAAAACACCTTACAATACACCAGAATCTAAGAGATTTCAATTACCTTCAATACCAAATCAAACAACAACAACAACTTATGTCACACAACAAATCAAACAACAAAAACAACACCCGCCGAAAATTTATGAAAAATACCGGTATGGCGGCAGCCGGTTTTATGATTGTACCCAGACACGTTTTGGGGGGCACCGGATATATTCCACCAAGCGATAAACTAAACATTGCAGGCATAGGAGTAGGAGGAAAAGGTCAAAGTGATATTGCATCTTTTGCCGAGAGTGCCCATGTAAATATCGTATCGCTTTGCGATGTTGATAATAGACAAGCAATTACCTCTAGAGAGTCATTTCCAAAAGCCAGCTATTTTAATGATTACAAGGAAATGTTGGATAAGGAGGGTAAAAATATAGATGCCGTTTCTGTATCAACACCTGATCACAACCACGCCGTTGCAGCCTACCAGGCAATGTCTATGGGTAAACATGTATACGTTCAAAAACCATTAACCCATGATATTTGGGAAGCAAGAATGCTGACCGAAGCTGCAAAGAAATTCAAGGTAGTTACACAAATGGGCAACCAAGGTGGTTCCGGTGATGGCGTACGTACCATGAAAGAAATTTATGATACCGGAATTATTGGGGAAGTACACACCGTAAAATGTTGGACGAACAGAGCCATTTGGCCACAAGCATTACAAACACCGACTAAAAAAGACAGTGTTCCAGAAGGATTGAATTGGGATCTTTGGTTAGGCACTGCTGCAATGCGAGATTACAATAATGCCTACCTGCCTTTTGATTGGAGAGGTTGGTCAGATTTTGGAACAGGCGCACTTGGCGATATGGCTTGCCATATTATGGACCCTGTATATAGAATTCTTCCAATTTTATATCCTGATACTGTAGAATGCAGTGTTTCTGATTCATTCAGCGGAAATTTCCAATACAAAGACTACCCAAAAAGTTTCCCAAACTCAAGTAAAATACATTTAAACTACCCAAGAACGGATGGCAAAGGAAAAATAAAAGTCACTTGGATGGATGGCGGACTACTACCCGAAAGACCAGAAGAATTAGGAGATGACGAAGCTTTAGGAAACTGGGATGGTGGTGTACTTTTCATTGGTACAAAAGGAAAATTAATGGCAGATTGCTACGGTGCAAATCCGCGTTTGTTACCATTGACATTAAATGAACAATTTGAAGTAGAACAAACCATTACCCGCGTACCTGAAGGTCATTATTTACAGTGGGTAAATGCATGTATGGCAGGTTATGGCAATGCAGAAACAAGCTCTTCCTTTGATTACGCCGGTCCGTTTACAGAAAGTATCTTGATTGGAAACTTGGCATTAAAATCATATTTTGAAGTAGACCCAACCGTTGAAAATCCAAGCTTCTGGGGAGGCGGAAAACAATACTACGGCAGAAAACGTTTACAATGGGATGCAGCAAATATGAAAATCACAAATTTTGAACCTGCAAACAAATACGTGAAACGTACCTATAGAGACGGTTATTCGGTAGGGTAAACCATAAATACATTCATATTTTCAATAGTAAACCCGTAGCTTTTCAGCTTCGGGTTTTTTTATGCCATACATCTTGTTTTACTTCTTATTTTTGCATCATGCTAGAAGATAAAGAACAAGAAAGAACATCATTAGAGAAATTAGGTGAATTCGGACTCATAGAACACCTTACCAAAGATTTTGAGCTTACTCAAAAATCTACCATAAAAGGAATTGGTGATGACGCAGCAGTACTAGATTATGAAAAATCTAAAACAGTTCTAAGTACCGACCTTTTAATTGAAGGTGTACACTTTGATCTTGCCTATATGCCATTAAAACATTTAGGTTATAAATCTATCATGGTCAATCTTTCTGATATCTATGCCATGAACGCTACAGCTACACAAGTAACCGTTTCCTTAGCCGTTTCTAATAGATTTCCGCTAGAGGCACTTGAAGAGTTTTATGCAGGTGTGGCTACAGCATGTAAAACGTACAATGTTGATCTGGTAGGTGGCGATACAACCTCATCTAAAACAGGATTAATGATTAGCGTTACCGCAATTGGCATTGCAAATGAAGAGGATATCGCTTACCGTTCTGGTGCAAAACCAAACAATCTTCTGGTAGTAACCGGAGATTTAGGCGCCGCATATATGGGGCTGCAGGTATTGGAGCGTGAAAAAGAAGTTTTTAAAGTGAATCCTAATAGCCAGCCAGACCTAGAACCCTATTCTTATATCGTAGAGCGACAGTTGAAACCAGAAGCAAGAAAGGATATACCTGAATTATTAAAACAATTGGAGGTTCACCCAACATCAATGATTGATATTAGTGACGGACTTTCATCTGAGATCCTGCATTTAAGCAAGAGTAGCGGACTGGGAATTGACTTGTATGAAGACAAAATACCTTTAGACCCTACAGTAATTTCTGCCTGTGAAGAATTTAAGATAGATAGTACTTTAGTTGCTTTAAGCGGTGGAGAGGACTATGAATTATTGTTTACCATAGACCAAAAAGAATTCCCGAAAATTAAGGGCAATCCAAACTTGACCGTTATAGGTCATACTACAGGAAAAGACGAAGGTGCATTCTTAATTTCAAGGAGTAATACAAAGATTCCTTTGACCGCACAGGGTTGGAATTCATTTAACTAAAGGCAATACAAATTATGCTACCTGTTGCGCAGGCGTATGTTCGTGTGAAGCAGTATGTCTTCTTTGATAAATATGCTCTAAAGTTCTATTGATATCTTGTAATTCTGGTGTTAAAGTAGAAAGGTTACCACTTACATCGGTAGTTACTTCTTTTTGACAATGAATACATTTGTACTCTTTAATATGAGATGTCACTTTTTTAGAAATAGCATAATGATGACCAAAGATGCTGCAGAATAATTTTTTCATGCTGTAGGATGTATTTGCAAAAATTTCGATTTGGGAAATCGAGAAAATGCGATTAATATATGATGTTGAAACTCAAGGAAATTTGCTTACGCTCTGTTTCCTTTGGTTAAAGTACTACACATTAAAGCCCTGTACCAGTAATTGTTGTGAGTTTTACTTAACCTGTTGTCAACAACCTTTTTTTTGGTGTTTCAGAAAATGAAAAAGCCTCCCTTACCTGTTATTTAATAATCTTTCACTTAATTTGCACCCATGTTCAAAAAGAAGGAAACCCTAGTTACAGCCTTTGCCTTATTCTCTCTTTTTTTTGGAGCTGGCAACCTTATTTTACCACCATTATTAGGTTTTAATTCAGGTGACCAATGGCTTATAGTTACAATTGGTTTTGGACTATCTGCAGTAGCTATTCCCGTACTTGGTATTTTGGCACATGCAAAATTACAGGGGACACTAATTGATTTTGGAAACAAAGTATCACCAACGTTCAGTTTAATCTATGCCTTCTTTATTTATGCCATTGCTATTGCACTGCCTAGCCCTAGAACAGCTTCGGTAACGCATGAAATGGCCATTCAGCCTTATTGGGACATCTCCTCATGGTTTACAAGTAGTATCTATTTTGGGTTGGTTTTATTATTTGCTTTGAACCGTTCTAAAATATTGAACATACTCGGTAAAATATTAACTCCTGCAATAATTCTAGTTCTTCTTTTAATAATAGGAATTACTATTTTCTCATTTCCATTCGATTTTGGAAGCACCACAATTGCTAGTCCGTTTACCAACGGAATACTAGAAGGTTACCAAACATTCGATGCCATTGGCGCTGTTGTAGTTGGTGGCGTTATCATAATATCGATCAACCTTAAATATGTAAATGCGGCTTACGAGGATAAAAAAATACTGATACGTAACGCTGCTTGGCTGGCAGGTTTGGCGTTGTTCTTGATCTATATGGGACTCATACTTTCTGGATCTTTAGTACATTCTATATTCGATGCCGATACTACTAGAACAGAAATACTATCTGGTTTGGCTATAGAAAGCCTAGGAAACATTGGTAATTTGTTTTTAAGCATCCTAGTAGGCTTGGCTTGTTTTACTACGGCAGTAGGGATTGTAACCGGTACGGCAGATTTTGTAGCGGCTACATTTAAAGAGTCAAAATTGGCTTATACTATTATGGCAGTAATTGGTAGTGTATTAGGTGTTTTGGTTGGGCAATTTAATGTTGGGTATATTATTGCAGTAGCTGTACCTTCTTTAATGTTTATTTACCCAATTACCATCATTCTTATTCTATTAAATGCAGTACCAGATAAATATGCATCGCCACTTGTTTTTAAAGCCGTAACCATAGCTACCATAATATTTAGTATTCCAGATTTCTTAGGCAGTATAAGCGCATTAGCTCCTGCTGCAGAAACTTTCTCTTGGATTCCGCTGCAACAGTATAGTTTAGGGTGGGTTTTACCAGCGTTGGTGGTGTTTGTTGCAACCAATATTATGTATAAGGAAAAGCCGAACACACTTTAAAGCACTTACGGATTTTTCCTTTTCTTAGAGTAATAATAGAACGCATAAGCTATTAAAACCATGACAACAAAAGGTAAATAGGTGCCAATAACGACACCTATCTCATAAGCACTATTGGGTGCTTCTTGCATTTTCTCTTCAATTTCAGAAGCATCTTGAATCAAAACTAATAACCTCATATTCTAAAATTCTATTTCTAAACTAATAGGGCAATGATCACTACCCATAACCTGATCATGAATTTCGGCAGATTTTACCTTATCCCAAATAGATTCACTTACCAAGAAGTAATCTAAACGCCAGCCTACATTTCGCCCTCGTGCACCACCTCTTGCGCTCCAAAATGTATATTTATCGAACGTATTGGGGTGTAACTTTCTAAAGCTATCTACCAAGTTCACTTCTTTCAACATGTGCTCAAATCCGTCAATTTCAACTTGCGTAAATCCTGATGTTTTATTATAATTACTCTTCGGGTTTGCCAAATCGTTCTCGGTATGAGCTACATTAAAATCGCCCGTAATAATCAAAGGCTTCGATTTAGACAATTCTTTTAGGTAATTGGTAAAATCTTTATCCCATCCGGCACGGTAATCCAATCTTTTTAATCCGCTTCCACTATTAGGAATATAAACATTGATCAAATGAAAATGTTCATATTCAGAATGTGTAATTCTTCCTTCTAAATCATGTTCTTCAACCCCCATGTCCTTATCGAACTTTACAGGTGCCTTTTTAGATAATATTCCGGTACCAGAATATCCTTTTCTTTCGGCACTATTGCTGAAAAGCTTGTAATCGGTAATACCTTTTAAAGCCTCAGCCACCTGGTCATCTTGTGCTTTTGTTTCTTGAACGCAAAAAACATCTGCATCAAAATCCTTTACAATATCTTCAAAACCCTTTTTAACGGAAGCTCTTATACCATTAACATTCCACGATACTAATTTCATATTCCGTTTTTATTTGTTCATTAATTCTTCAATCTCATCTGCCTTAATAGGAATATTCGCCATCAGGTTAAAAGGCTTACCCTTTTCTTGAATGACCACATCATCTTCTAAACGAATACCCATATTTTCTGCCGGAATATAAATACCTGGCTCTACGGTAAACACCATATTCGCTTTCATAGGTGTTTTCAATGCTCCGTAATCATGTGTATTCAAACCAATATGGTGACTAGTGCCATGCATAAAGTACTTCTTATAAGCAGGCCACTCAGGATTTTCATTCTGCACATCTGCCTTATCCAATAAACCAAGTCCCAATAATTCAGAAGTCATTAGTTTACCACATTCTTTATGGTATTCTGCCCAAAGTGTACCAGGCACCAACATTTTAGTAGCCTCATCTTTTACACGCAAAACAGCGTTATACACTTCTTTTTGGCGTTTTGTAAATTTCCCGTTTGCAGGAATAGTTCTAGTTAAATCGCTAGAGTAATTCGCATATTCTGCTGCAACATCCATCAGAATTAAATCACCATCGTTACAAGGTTTATTATTCTCTAAATAGTGCAATACATTGGCATTATTTCCTGAAGCAATAATGGGTTGATATGCAAAACCTTTCGATTTATTTCTAACAAACTCGTGCAATAGTTCTGCTTCAATCTCATATTCCATCACTCCTGGTTTCACAAAACCAAGCAGCCTACGAAATCCTTTTTCGGTGATATTACAGGCCGTTTGCATAATAGCAATTTCCTCAGGTTCTTTAATTCCTCTAATTTCTTGAAGAATTGGGTTACTCTTGGCAACTTTATGAGCTGGATATTCTCGCTTGCATTTTTTTATAAATCGGTCTTCACGTGTCTGCGTTTCTACCGCTTGTCTATAATGCTCATTGGTATTAAAATATATAGTATCAGCTTCGGTCATTAGATCAAAGAATATTTTCTCGAAATCTTGTAACCAACAAACTGTTTCAATACCTGAAACTTCTGTAGCCTTCTCTTTTGTCAATTTTTCACCTTCCCAAATGGCAATATGTTCATTAGTTTCACGAACAAAAAGTATTTCGCGGTGTTTTTTATTAATGGCATCTGGAAATAATACTAAAATCGTTTCTTCTTGATCAGCCCCAGAAAGGTAAAATATATCTCTATGCTGCTCAAAAGGCAATACGCTATCAGCACCAATAGGGTAGATATCGTTAGAGTTAAAAACAGCTATGCTTTTAGGCTGCATGCGGTCCATAAACTTCTTACGGTTCTTTATAAACAGGGAGTTAGGTATTTGATCGTATTTCATGAATTCTTATTTTGATATAAAATTACGCATTATGTGTTGTTTCCTTAAAAAATAGGGCATAGAATTGTAAGATTTACAAGAACACCTACTCATATTCTTAACTACAAATTGGCTAACTTGTATACCTAAACCAAACACAAACAACTCATGAAAAAAATAGCTTACCTATTTATAGGCGCTTTATGTCTACAGGCATGCTCAGAAACCAAAAAAGAAGAATCACAAGCTGAATTATTTGCACGTATAGATACCGAAATCAAAGCAAATTCTAAAGGCTATAGTGCATTAAAAGAAGCTACTGAAACCATTGGTCACCGACTTACGGGTTCTACCAACGGTGCTAAGGCAGAAGAGTATACCTATAATAAATTTAAAGAATACGGTTTTGAAGATGTAGCCTACCAAACTTTTGAGGTAGAGGCTTGGGCAAGAGGCGAGGTTTCTTTACAGATTAATGATGAAGATATAAAAGTAGTTACTTTAGGTCACGCACCTGTAGAAGCACACGTTACCGGCGAAATTGTAGATATGGGTAATGGTCTAGATGCAGATTACGCAGCTAACCCAGATGCCGTTAAAGGAAAAATTTCATTGGTATACATTAATATTTTACCAGATAGTGAAGAAGGACTTACCAATTTACACAGAAGTGAAAAAACAGCTTTAGCCATTAAGTATGGTGCTATTGGTATCATAATCATCAACCAAGTGGACAATGGTGTTCTATTAACAGGAACTGCATCGGTTACTGGAGAATTGATTCCAATACCTGCTGTTTGTATTGGAAAAGAAGATGGTATGGCGTTGAAAGAAACTTTAAAATCTAAGAAAGCAACTGCAAAAATTGACATGACCAATACGAGTGATGTCATCAAAGCTAGAAACGTGGTAGCAACATTACCAGGCTCAGAGATTCCGGAAGAAGAAATTGTTATTGGTGGTCACTTAGATTCTTGGGATCTAGCCACTGGTGCTATTGATAATGGTATTGGTTCTTTTGCAGTACTAGACATTGCACGAGCATTTAAAGCAAATAACCTACACCCAAAGCGTACTGTAAAATTCGTGATGTTCATGGGAGAAGAACAAGGATTACTAGGTTCTAAATATTTAGTAGAACAAGCAATTGAAAACAATACGATAGACAATATCAAATACATGATGAATTTAGATATGTCTGGTAACCCTATTGGCATGAACGCTGGTGGACAGTTAGATAATGAGCAATTCTTTACAGATTTAGGAGCTGCAATTCAAAAGCAAGATACCATCTATCAAAATAAGTTTTCAAATAAGTCTGGGTTACATAGCGATCATCAACCGTTTATGTTAGAAGGTGTGCCAATTTTATCTGTGCACAGTAATCTAGACCGTTCTATTTACGGATGCTACCATTCTGACTGTGATGATTTCAATTTGGTAAATGAAGACCACATGAAAAACACGGCTCGTTTTGGTACGATGATGCTATATGCCGTTGCTAATGCAGATACACTACCTGCTACCAAAATGGATAGCGAAACCACTAAAAAATTTATGATTAAAAATGATTTAAAAGAAAAATTGATCATTGGTAACGAGTGGAAATGGGAAGAATAACCGTAGTCAAAAAAATTATCATGAGGCAGGGAATTGTACCCGCACTACTCTGCCTTTCTTTTTTAACAGGATGCTCACAGCATGTTGAAGAAAAACAAGTTGATTATTTTAAACTTGTTCGTCCAGAATTTACAGGTCAACTAGCATACGAGACCACGGATTTTGTAGAAGATTATTGGCGCGTAGTTGGCAATACCGGTTTTAATAAAACCATATACCTTATTGCAGATAGTTTAAAAGCGGCAGGTTACGTTTTAGAAGAAAAAGCTAAGGAAGGTGACCGATTTACCTACCGTATTGAAAAACGGGCAATGACCCACCAAACATGGGAGCCCTTATCTGCATCATTACAAATCGTTGGTAACGAAAAACCTTTATTATTATCAGAAACGAACCGAAACATGACCTATTTAAATTCGGTTTCAACCCCTAAAGATGGTTTAAAGGCAGCAGTAGTTTGGATTAAATCCGTTGATGAACTAGAGTCAGTTTCTGTTAAAGACAAAGTGGTATTTACAGAAATGAATGTTCGAAAGCTTTACAAATCAGCCATAAGAAATGGTGCTTTGGGGATTCTTACTTATGACAATCCAGCATATTTACAACCAGAAAAGAACACTACTTCTATACAATTTAGAAGTCTTCCTTCTCAGGATGATAGCAATTTTTGGGGCATTGCACTATCCTATGCGGCAAAAGAGAAATTAATAGCACAGCTTAAAAAAGGAAAAACAGATATTCTGGTGAATATCCAAACCAAAAGATATCCATCAGAAGAACTAACTATTGTTGCGGATATTAAGGGAAATGAATTTCCGGATGAGCGTTTGGTGTACAGCGCACATATTCAAGAACCAGGCGCAAATGATAATGCAACTGGCGTAGGCACACAATTGGAAATGGCTAGAATAGCCTCTAAATTATTTACGGATAACAAAATAGATTTTAAGCGTAGCATGACCTTTTTATGGGGCGATGAAATTGTTTCTACCAACCGGTATATTCAAGAAGACCCAGAACGAGCTAAAAGCATTAAGTGGGGAATTAGTTTAGATATGGTCGGTGAAAACACGGAAATCACAGGGGGCACTTTCTTGATTGAAAAAATGCCAGACCCAAGTGCTATTTGGACTCGTGGTAAAGACAAACACAGTGAATGGGGTGGTGAGGTCTTAAAATTAGCGGATATGAAACCCCACTATCTAAACGATTTTATTATTTCAAACTTTAAAAAGCAAGGAGAATATGCTAATTGGGTCGTAGAAACCAACCCTTTTGAAGGCGGTAGTGATCATACTCCGTTTTTACAGGCTAACATTCCCGGACTTTTACTTTGGCATTTTACAGATCAATTTTACCATACCGATAACGACCGTATTGACAAGGTATCTCAAGAAACTTTAAAAAATGTAGGCACGGCGGCTTTGGTTAGTGGACTAGAATTGGTAAATGCATCTGATGTTTTTGCCCAAGCACAAATTGAAAATCTTAAGAAGCGAGCAAATCTACGATTAGAGGACGAAGCAGAACTCAGCCAATCTGCACTTAAAAATGGAAATTCCATTAAAGAAGAAGAACAAATTATTACGGCTTGGGAAGAGTGGTATTTATCATCGCTCAATTCTATTAATGACATTAACACCAATAATAATGCTGACATTAAAGCGGCTATTTCTAAAGCCCAAAAAGAAATACAAGCGAAATCGAAAGAATTAAAAGCATCACTTCAATAGAAGTTTAGTCAAATGATATTACAGTTTGCCAAGAGCATAAGTAATCAGTAACTTACCATCAGCACTATCAACAACATGAAAATGAAACAATTTTACCTATTAGTATTCGCCAGCATTTCTATAGCAACGGCACAAATTCAACCTACCTCATCGCAAAAAATAGATGCGTCTTTACAAGCAAAAAAAGCTATGGACGCAAGTTCTTTGGTTAAAAACATTCCGCTAAAAAATATAGGTCCCTCTGTCATGAGCGGTCGTGTTGTAGATTTAGCGGTCAATGAGAACAACCCTACAGAATATTACGTTGCCTATGCCTCTGGCGGATTGTGGTATACCAACAACAACGGTAATTCTTTTACTCCCGTAATGGATGATACCCAAACCCAAAATCTTGGTGATATTGCGGTTCACTGGCAGAGTGGTACTATTTGGGTAGGCACAGGGGAAAACAATTCTTCTCGTTCATCTTACGCGGGTATCGGTATTTTAAAATCTAGCGACAAAGGTAAAACGTGGCAACATATGGGTTTGTCAGATTCTCACCACATTGGGCGTAATGTGGTGAATCCTGATAATGCTAATGAGGTAACGGTTGGCGTAACGGGTCATTTATATTCTACAAATAAAGAGCGCGGTATTTACAAAACTACAGATGGTGGAAAAACTTGGAAAAACACATTGTTCATTGATGACAAAACAGGAATAATAGATGTTGCCGTTTCGCCAAAAAACTACAACATTCAATATGCCGCGGCTTGGCAAAAAGATAGAAAAGCTTGGGATTTTATTGGAAACGGTGAAGGCTCCGGTATATATAAAAGTACAGATGCTGGTAATTCTTGGACTAAAATTTCTACTCCGACCAGCGGTTTTCCTACAGGTGAAGGTGTAGGTAGAATTGGTCTAGCTGTTTTTGATGACAATACCGTTTATGCCGTACATGACAGTCAATTTAGAAGAAACGCAACCAAGGAAAAGAAAGAGAAGCAAGCTGGGTTGACCAAAGATGATTTTAAAACACTATCAAAAGAACAATTTTTAGACCTAAACGATAAAGACCTAAACGAGTTTTTAAAGACCAATAATTTTCACGAAAAATACAGAGCTGCCAATGTAAAACAGATGGTACGTAGCAATGCCGTAAAACCAACAGACCTTGCCTTGTACTTAGAAGATGCCAACTCTATGCTTTTTGATACACCCGTAATTGGTGCAGAAGTGTACCGTAGTAATGATGGCGGTAGCACATGGTCAAAGCAGAATGAAGATTATATAGACGATTTATTCTATAGTTACGGGTATTATTTTGCGCAAATAACCGTAGACCCTAATAATGTTGATGCCATTTACTTATCTGGGGTACCAATTATAGCTTCTAAAGACGGAGGCAAAACATACAGTTCTATAAGTGGCGAAAATGTACATTCTGATCACCATGCGGTATGGGTAAATCCTAATTTACCAGGACATTTAATAAATGGAAATGATGGTGGGGTTAATACATCATATGACGATGGTAAACATTGGTTTAAAAACAATTCACCTACCGTTGGTCAATTTTATGCCATAGCTGTTGATAATGAAAAACCATATAATGTGTATGGCGGACTTCAAGATAATGGAGTTTGGATGGGACCGAATAATGCTGAAGAAAACAGCAAATGGCAACAAACAGGTCAATACCCATGGAAATCAATTATGGGTGGCGATGGTATGCAGGTAGAAGTAGATAATCGCAATGCTAATATCGTTTATACGGGATACCAATTTGGTAATTATTTCAGAATAGATTTAGAAAATGAAACACGCAACTATATTCGGCCAAAGCATGAATTAGGTGAAACACCGTATCGTTTTAACTGGCAATCACCTATTCTACTTTCCCCACATAATCAAGATATTTTATACATGGGTAGCAACAAGCTACATCGTTCCTTAAACCAAGGAGATACTTGGGAAACCATTTCTGGCGATTTAACCCAAGGTGGAAAAAAGGGTAATGTAGCATTTGGAACCTTAGCAACCATTTCAGAATCACCTTTCAAATTCGGATTAATGTATACCGGTAGTGATGATGGTTTAATTCAACGTACAGAAAATGGTGGTGGTACTTGGAATGTTATTTCTAAAAACCTACCACAGAATTTATGGGTTAGCAGGGTTATCGCTTCCAAACATCAAAAAAACAGGGTGTATGCCACTTTAAATGGCTATCGCTCAGATGATTTTACACCGTATGTATATGTAAGTGAAGACAAAGGTACTACTTGGAAAAGTATTTCGGCAAACATTCCTACCTCTCCTGTAAATGTAATTATTGAAGACCCTGAAAATGAAAATCTATTATTTGTAGGTACGGATAATGGACTATATGTTACTTTGGATAGAGGAGCAACATGGCAATCTTTTCAAAACGGAATGCCTTATGTAGCCGTGCATGATTTGGTTATACAGAAAGAAGCTAAACACTTAATTGTGGGCACACATGGTAGAAGTATTTACCAAGCCGATATTTCCGCATTACAAAGCATGACATCAGAAATATTAAACAAAGACTTACATGTTTACCCATTGGAAAATATAAAACATTCTTCACGATGGGGTAACTCTTGGAGTTCTTGGTCTAAAGCTAGAACACCAGGTTTAGACATAACATTCTACTCGGACAGAGATGATGTATACCAAGCAAAAATTAAATCATCTGATAATATTGTGGTTAGTGAGACGGAAATTATAGCCAGTAAGGGATTAAACATCTTATCATATGATGTTGCATTTTCAAAAACTGGCAAGTTAAACTACCTAAAAAAGCATAAAACTGTTTTAAAACAAGCCAAAAATGGTAGCACATATTTACCAACTGGCAGTTACAGTGTTGAAATTATTGGTAACGGAACCACTGAAAAGGTAACTTTTGATATAGAATAGCCATATGAAAATTGTAGATTGGAACGAACTACCTGATTTAGGGGTAAGTCATGACCCAAGTATAAAGAAAAGAACACTAATTGATCGTGGTGAGATACCACAATTAATGATGTATGGCACTGCTATTTTTAAACCGGGTCAAAAAGTAGAATTACACAAGCATGACACTATGTTTGAAGTGTTTCATATACAAACCGGCAAAGCCATTTTTACAATATCAGGAGAAGCATATGAAGTAGGACCCGGAAAATGCATTACCATAGCACCTGGCGAAATTCATGGACAATCCAATCCGTTTGATATTGATGTTACTTGGACCTATTTTGGCATAGCTACAGATTAAGAAATATTATTTATGGAACTCACTTTAGGTATACCTGCATTACTTTTTCCTGCCATTTCATTGACCATGTTAGCCTATAACGCTCGTTATTTGGCTATTGCGGCATTAATACGCCAACTACATCAAAAGTATCAAGAAACAGCATCTCAGTCTGTAGGTCTACAAGTGCAAAAACTAAGAAAACGGCTTACCATTATCAAAAACATGCAGGCAACCGCTATAGTAAGCTTTTTGTTGGCGGTAATTACAATGACTTTAATTTATGTAGAACTTACCTTCTGGGCTAATTTAATCTTTGGAGTTAGCTTATTCGCTTTAATGGTATCCTTAGTACTATCATTGATAGAAGTACAATTATCGACTAAAGCATTAGAAATTCAGTTGAAGGATATGGAAAAATAATTGCTGTATGTCAGCTAAAGAATCCCAACTAATAACCTTACCGTTCGTCGATGTTTTTATAAGCTATTGAGTTAATAACCAGTATATTTGCCGCCTGACAAAAAACAGGCATGAAAAGAGTTCGAGAACTCGAATTATTAAACCAAATAAAAGAGATTAGAGAGTTTGAATTTGGTGTATTCTACTTTTTTAAAAAAGGGGTAATAATTTCAGAAGTTAAAGAAGGGGTACTATTTAGATGGGAACACGCCAAAAGGGTAATTGCCGCAGCAAAGGAAATTTATGGTGTTGATCTTCCTATAATTTATTTATCCAATAGGGTGAATAGATATTATGTAGTTCCTCTTTACTGGTTAGAATTTTACAGAAACCGATACAACATTGACCATTATGCAGTTGTAGGTCAAACAAGAGGAAGTTTTCTTAGTCTATTTTTAGAGCGACTATTCTTTAGAAAAAGTATTATTAAGTTCAATAATTTGGACAAAGCTGTAGAATGGGCGACAAATTTGACTAAAAACTAAGTGTTTTACTCAAAAATCGATTTTACAATTGTTGAATGATTTACATATCTAAGGCAGAATTTAGATAAAAATCTTAAACATCTTCAAAATTGCTTTTAAAATCAATCTAAATAAACATACTAAAACCCATTAATTCTTGTTAATAACTAGCCTGTGATGTAAATTCGCAGATAAAATTAACAAATAATGAGCGGATTTTTTAAATCTTCGATTGGTAGAAAGTACGCAATGGCGCTTTCTGCTTTCTTTTTAATGTTTTTTCTACTTCAGCATTTTGCAATAAACATCTTATCGGTTTTCAGTCCAGATGCGTTCAATGAAGCTTCGCATTTCATGGGCACTTTTTGGGCCGTACAATATGTGTTGCAACCTGTTTTAATTTTCGGTGTCATCTATCACTTTGTGATGGGTTTCATTTTAGAAGCTAAGAACAGAAGTGCTAGAGTAAAAAAATATGCTAAAAACAATGGTGCTGCCAATTCATCTTGGATGAGCCGTAATATGATTTACAGCGGATTAGCTATTTTGGCTTTCTTAGTACTTCACTTTATCGATTTCTGGATACCAGAAATAAACACCAAGTTTATTGATGGAGACATGACCGGCTTACTGCCAAACGGTGAAGGCTTCAGATATTATGAGGAATTAGCTCATAAATTTGAAAACCCGTTACGTGTTGGTGCTTATGTAATCGCCTTCATATTCTTATCACTCCACCTTATGCATGGCTTTAGTTCTGCATTCCAGTCTGCAGGTGCAACCAGCATGAGAAAAGAAAAATTACAATTGTTTGCAAAAGTGTATTCGATTTTAATTCCGTTAGGATTTATTTTCATTGCCCTTTTTCATCATTTTAATCATCATTAATACCTATTACTTATGTCTGTATTAGACTCAAAAGTACCTAAAGGTCCGTTGAAAACGAAGTGGACCGATTATAAGAATCATATCGATTTGGTTAACCCTGCCAACAAACGTAATATTGATGTTATCGTTGTTGGAACAGGTTTGGCAGGTGGTTCTGCTGCTGCTACTTTAGCAGAATTGGGCTATAATGTAAAAACATTTTGTTACCAAGATTCTCCAAGAAGAGCTCACTCTATTGCTGCACAAGGTGGTATTAACGCTGCAAAGAACTACCAAGGAGATGGTGATTCTACCTACCGATTATTTTACGATACCGTAAAAGGTGGTGATTACCGTTCAAGAGAAGCTAACGTATATAGATTAGCAGAGGTATCTGCAAACATTATTGATCAATGTGTTGCTCAAGGGGTTCCTTTTGCACGTGATTATGGCGGATTATTAGATAACCGTTCTTTTGGTGGTGTATTGGTTTCAAGAACTTTTTACGCAAAAGGACAAACAGGACAACAATTATTGTTAGGTGCCTATTCTGCAATGAACAGACAAATTGCACGTGGTAAAATTACCCCGTTCAACCGTCATGAAATGTTAGATGTTGTAAAGGTAAATGGCAAGGCTCGTGGTATCATTGCCCGTAACTTGGTTACAGGTGAAATTGAACGCCACTCTGCACATGCTGTTGTTATTGCTTCTGGAGGATACGGAAATGTATATTTCCTTTCAACAAATGCAATGGGATCAAATGCAACCGCTGCTTGGAAAATACATAAAAAGGGAGCATTCTTTGCCAACCCATGTTATACTCAAATTCACCCAACGTGTATTCCACGTTCTGGAGACTATCAATCTAAACTGACATTGATGTCAGAGTCTTTACGTAATGATGGTCGTATTTGGGTTCCTAAAAATATGGAGGATGTAATGGCAATTCGCGAAGGCAAGAAAAAGCCAACCGATCTGTCTGAAGATGAAAGAGATTACTACCTAGAAAGAAGATACCCTGCATTTGGTAACTTGGTACCACGTGATGTTGCATCTAGAGCAGCAAAAGAACGTTGTGATGCCGGTTATGGTGTAAATGCAACTGGGGAAGCCGTTTACTTGGATTTTGCTTCAGCTATTGAAAGATATGGTAAAGAGCAAGCTAAGATTCATAACATCAACAATGCTTCTGCAGACAAAATATATGAACTTGGTGCTGCTATAGTAAAAGCTAAATACGGAAACCTTTTTCAGATGTACGAAAAAATCGTAGATCAAGATCCGTACAAAACACCAATGATGATTTACCCAGCGGTACACTATACAATGGGTGGTGTTTGGGTTGATTATAACTTAATGACTACCGTAGACGGACTGTACTGTATTGGTGAAGCAAACTTCTCTGATCACGGTGCAAATAGATTAGGAGCTTCGGCATTAATGCAAGGTCTGGCAGATGGTTATTTTGTTTTACCTTATACCATAGGAGATTATCTTTCTCACGAAATTAGAACAGGAAAAATACCTACGGATACACCTGAGTTTGATGCTGCTGAAAAAGAAGTAACAGATAAAATTAATTTCTTTGTAAACAACAAAGGATCACACTCTGTAGATTATTACCACAAGAAATTAGGTAATATTATGTGGGAGAAATGTGGTATGTCTCGTAACGCTGAAGGCTTAAAAGAAGCTATGGCAGAAATTAAGGCCCTTCGTGAAGATTTCTACAAAAACGTTAGTGTACCTGGTACTGCAACAGAACTAAACGCAGAATTGGAAAAAGCTGGCCGTGTAGCGGATTTCTTAGAACTTGGTGAACTTTTCGCTAAAGATGCTTTAGAAAGAGAAGAATCTTGTGGTGGACATTTTAGAGAAGAGTCTGTAGAAATTGGTGGAGAACAAGCCGGTGAAGCTAAAAGAAACGATGTTGATTTCGCATTTGTTTCTGCATGGGAATATAAAGGAGAACCTGGAGATGCTGTTCTACACAAAGAACAATTAGAGTTCAACGAAATCGAATTAAAACAAAGAAGTTATAAATAATAGTATTGAGCTATTAGAAATGATTTAGTTCATTACTTAATACTCATTACTCAATACTTAAAATATGAATCTGACATTAAAAATTTGGAGACAATCTAATGCCCAAGCAACGGGTAAAATGGTCGATTATAAAGTGACAGAGATTTCTGAACATATGTCGTTCTTAGAAATGATGGATGTTCTTAACGAACAACTAATTAATAACGGTGAAGAGCCAGTTGCTTTTGACCACGATTGTAGAGAAGGTATCTGCGGTATGTGTTCAATGTTCATCAACGGCGAAGCTCATGGTCCAGATAGAGGCGTAACCACATGTCAATTGCACATGCGTATGTTTAAAGATGGTGACACTATTACAATAGAGCCATTTAGAGCAAAAGCGTTTCCTGTTATAAAAGATTTAGTTGTTGATAGAGGAGCATTTGACAGAATACAACATGCAGGTGGTTATATTTCTGTAAACACTTCTGGTAACACACAGGATGCCAACGGTACTCCTATTTCCAAACATGCCGCAGATGAAGCTATGGATGCCGCTACATGTATAGGTTGTGGTGCTTGTGTAGCAAGTTGTAAAAATGCCTCTGCTATGTTATTTGTAGGTGCAAAAGTATCTCAATATGCATTATTACCACAAGGTCAGGTAGAGGCTGTTGATCGTGTTAAAAACATGGTTGCACAAATGGATCTTGAAGGTTTTGGTAACTGTACCAATACTGGTGCTTGCGAAGTTGAATGCCCTAAAGGAATTTCATTAGAGAATATAGCCAGAATGAACCGCGAATTTTTAAGCGCTAACGTTAAAGGTTAGTCTTTTAATCATAAAGTTTTAAAAAATCCCGACCGTAAAGGTTCGGGATTTTTTATTTTTAGATATGTCCAAAGACTATTCTAAAGAACGAATTATAGTACCAAGGTTCAACGAAGCATCAGGATTTTACACTACACCTCAGCGATCTAAGATCATGAGCAAAATTAAGGGTAAGAATACCAAACCAGAACTTGCTTTTAGAAAAGCATTATACGCTGCCGGATATAGATATCGTATAGATTTCAAGAAACTTATTGGAAGACCAGATATTGCGTTACCAAAATATAAAACGGTCATATTCATAGATGGAGAATATTGGCATGGTAAAAATTGGGAAGAGCGTAAACCAAAAGTAAAAACCAACCGAGAATTCTGGATTGCAAAAATTGAACGAAATATGCAACGAGACGTTGAAGTAAACCAAGAACTTACCGCTATGGGTTATACCGTATTTAGATTTTGGGAGACAGAAGTAAAAAAGAATCTTCAAGAATGTTTAGCTAAAACCATACATCATTTAAATACAGTTCAAATGAGATAAAAATGAATTTTATAAAGTTCATTTAATAAATGTTTAACCCTTGTGAACCCTTTATTAATAAGGCATTAACGGATTTTTACTAACATGATATGTAACTTAGTCTCAAACAAATTATTAATCGTTAAAAACTATATATAATATGAAGAGGATAGCAATATTAGCTACAAATGGATTTGAAGAAAGTGAATTAAAATCTCCTAAAGAAGCAATGGAAAAAGAAGGCTTCAATATAGAGATCGTAAGTTTAGAAAACGGAGAAATAAAAGGTTGGGCAGATGGTAATTGGTCTAACAGCTATAAAGTAGACAAAACACTAAACGAAGTTAAAGCAGAAGACTACAATGCCTTGGTTTTACCAGGTGGAGTTATCAATCCAGATTTATTAAGAAGAGAAGAAACAGCATTGAACTTTGTACGTGACTTTTTTAAATTAAAGAAACCCGTAGCCGCAATTTGCCACGCTCCTTGGACACTGATTAGTGCCGGAGTGGTAAAAGGACGAAAAATGACATCTTTTAATTCCATAAAAGATGATGTAATTAATGCAGGAGCCAATTGGGTAGACCAAGAGGTCGTAGTTGATGAAGGATTTGTAACTAGTAGGAATCCGGATGATTTACCAGCTTTTAATTCCAAATTAATTGAGGAAATAAAAGAAGGGAAACATGAAATGCAGCATGCATAATTCATTTTAGTGGAATTAAGAAGCCCAACCAGTCGGTTGGGCTTTTTTTATGTCCGTTTTTAAAATTCTTACATTTACTACTATGGACTATGAACAGCACTTAAAAGCATCAAAACTACCAGATGTAAAGACAACGATATTCACTACAGTTGGTAATCTTGCTAGAAAGCACCATGCTCTAGACCTTTCCCAAGGGTTCCCAAATTTTGAGGCTGATGAAAAATTGAAGTCTTTGGTCAATGATGCATTAACGGCCGGTCATAATCAATATGCACCTATGCAAGGGTATTATGGTCTCAGGGAAATTATTTCCGAGAAAATAGCATCGCTACATGATTATACTTATTCTCCCAATAATGAAATAACGATAACCGTTGGAGCCACCCAAGCCATTTTTACGGCTATTACAGCCTTTGTTAATAAAGGTGACGAGGTAATTGTCATAAAACCTGCTTATGACTGTTATGAGCCAGCAATTACGTTAAATGGTGGCATACCTGTTTATGTTCAATTAGATGCACCAGATTATAAAATTGACTGGACCGTATTTCAAGAAAATATTACAGATAAGACGAAAATGGTAATTATAAATACTCCCCATAACCCCAGCGGAACCGTTTTATCCAAATGGGATATGGAGCAATTAGAGAACATATTAAAACCCACCAATATCATTCTTTTGAGCGACGAGGTGTATGAGCATATTATTTTTGATGGACAAGTGCATGAAAATGCTTCAAGGTTTCCAGATTTAGCCAATAGAAGTTTTGTCTGCGCATCATTCGGAAAAACATTTCATGTAACGGGTTGGAAAATGGGCTATTGTGCAGCTCCAGCTGAATTAATGGCCGAATTTAGAAAAGTGCATCAATTCGCCGTATTCTGTGTAGACCATCCGGTGCAACGTGCATTGGCTACATATCTGAAAAATCCATCACACTATTTAGATTTGAACAATTTTTACCAAGAAAAAAGAGATTTCTTTCTTAATGGAATAAAATCGTCCAAATTTAAATGTAAACCATCCCAAGGCACATATTTTCAATTATTGGACTATACCAACATTTCAAATGAAGAAGATGAAGCTTTAGGAGAACGATTAATTACTGAAAACGGAATAGCATCTATACCAATTTCATCTTTCAATGTCGATCACAGAAATGATTATATGTTAAGATTCTGCTTTGCCAAAAAACAGGAAACTTTAGAAAAAGCAGTTGAAATTCTATGCAAGATTTAATACGTACTGTTTAAAAAGCCGCATTTACCTTAGTCATAAATTCACCAATCTTACTAGGCTCTAACCAACGTGTAACAACCACTACATCATTCTCTTTGTCTATAACAATAAAGTTACCACCAAAACCGGCAGCATAATAGATGTTTTCAGATAATCCTTCCCAATGTCTGGCACCTTTTTTATTCAACCACCACATGTAACCGTAATTCGCATTTGGGATTGAAGGAGTTGTTGCTTTATTTATCCAATTTTCTGAAATCAATTGTTCATTCTTCCACTTACCATTGTTTAAAAACAACATTCCAAAACGCGCCATATCTTCGGCACTAATAAAAATACCCGCTCCAGAATGCCCACCACCGGTTACCGATTTCATTTGTAAACCGTCAATTTCTGTCCAAGCATCATCATAACCAAACCAGCGCCACGTAGAAGAAGCACTGATCTTGTCCATAATTCTCTCTTTTAAGACCAAAGGCATTGGTTTACGCCATACATGAGTAAGTGAATATGCCAACACATTAACACGCACATCATTATATTCCATTACAGTACCTGGCTCTTTAGGTTGCGCTAATTTCCAATCATCAATACCACCTTCACTAGGTGGCCTGTCAGCCCAATCTTTTCCGCCCCAAAGTTCGCCAGACCAAGCCGAGTTTTGTTGTAAAAGATGTTCCCATGTAATTTTAGAATTATGTGCTCCATCAAAAGTGCCGTCCCAAATATAATCACCCACTAGGTTTTTTGTATCCGATATAATTCCTTCATCTTCGGCAAGACCTGCCATTGTACTTAAAAAGCTTTTAGTAACACTAAAAGTCATATCTACTCTTTTAGTATCTCCCCATTGCGCGACTATATACCCATTCTTAAGTATCATGCCTGCAGGACCACCTCTTTTCTTTGTAGGACCTAATATTTTATGAAATGGTTCTTTTTCAAATCCTTTTGCAATGGCAATACGCAAGTCTCTAGAACCAGAATATTCATTGGCTTCTGCAAATTCTACCGCTTTCTTTAAAGCTGCATCTTTAATTTTAAAATCTTTTGGAGTTTTTACTTCCCAATCTACATTTCTTTCCGGGAAATAATATTCTTGAGCATTTAAGTTTATAAAACCAATAAATGCAAAAAAAGTAAAAGAGTATAATTTCATAAGTGTTAGTTTGATGCTACAAGTTACTTAAATCATAACCCATTAACCAATCTGTTTGTTCATCTTCTCCAATATAATAAGGGTGCGTATCAAATTGTACAAAACCTTGGCGTTGGTAAAATCGGATAGCTGCAGTATTATGTTCCCAAACCCCTAACCAGAGTTTTTTTTTGCTCTTGCTCAAAGCCAAACCCTTAATATAATCTAAGATATGTTTTCCCAAACCTTTACCTTGATAATGAGCTAAAACATATATACGTTCGAGTTCTATACTTTCCTCGGTTTTAAGGTCTGTTTGTGCATCACCAACATTAAGTTTAAAGTAACCAACAACTTTGCTGTTTTGATATGCAAAATAGAAATTGCTATTCTTATTTAACAGCTCACCTTTTATTTTTTCAATGGCAAATGCTTTATCTATATAATTCTTGAAATCAACAGGATCATTATCCTTTTCAAAAGCGGTTACAAAAGTTTGTTCAGAAATAAGCCTTAATTCCTCCAGGTCTTTAAGAGAACACAATTTATATTTAAGTTCCATACCCCTAAAATAAAAAAAGGAGCAAATTACTTTGCTCCTAATCGGGGGAAATGTTATAAAAAGGTTGATTTGATAACTTATCTGTTCGTTGCACTACCGATTAAGGCAATACTTTTGTTCGTGGGCATTTTTCAATTGCGAACTCATTCTTGCTTTTCTGCAAAGACTTTACCCTCTGTTCTTACCAGAATGGTGCCTTCATCAGTTTCTTGCATTTTTACTAAATCGTCGGGGAAATCAGTGCCTGGATAGCTTACAATATATACGTCACCATTAATGCTCCAGTTAAAATCTGTCAAGTAAACAACTTGCCCATCTTTATAACCATGAAATCTACCTAAATAAACATCATTAAAAATCCATTCTTCATTATCAATTACCATCTTATTTGTATTGGTAGCCGTTTTCACGGTGTGATTCCAAATACCGATGATAGGATCGTTATTTTCTTCAATTTTTGAACAAGAGGCAACAAGTACCAACAAGATTAGGCAACTAAATACATACTTCATTTTAGGTTAAGTTTCAAAAGCGATTTGGGATTCACTTTTTATTACACTTCAAATATATGTAGTCTTTTTCTTACAATAAAGTATTTGTGGTAAAACTTATTAAAAATGTGGTGAACCTAGAGAAGTTAGTTCATCAAAGCATTTTATAGAAAATCAAAAGGGAGTATTCAAAAAACAGCAAAAAAAAAGAGCGACTTATATAAGTCGCTCTTTTTTAAAATCTTTAAAGTAATTTATAACATAAATAACTTTTTAGTAAGTCTTAGAAATCCACTAAAAAAATCATTTCTATAAACTTGTACTTTATGTTCGTTTGCTGTGTGGTTAATTTGAGAATTCATGACGGTTAAGTAATTAATAGGTTATGGGTTTAATTGAGCAATAAAGATACATCTGTTCTTCAAAATTTTGACAATAATTGTTGTGTACTCAATATAACCTGTTGTGAAAAATATGAAAAGCTTATTTCATCGATGATTCACCCACACCTATTAATCATTCATCTCTTTAACTTCTCCTTTTATAATTAAGTTACCCTCAGTTGCAGTTTTAATATCATCTACCGTAACACCAGGTGCTCTCTCTAACAATAAAAATCCATCTTCCGTTACTTCTAATACAGCTAAATTGGTAACAATCTTCTTAACACAACCCACTCCTGTCAACGGAAGACTACAACGTTTTAAAATCTTAGATTCTCCAGCTCTATTGGTATGCATCATAGCCACAATTATATTCTCTGCGGATGCAACTAGATCCATAGCACCACCCATACCTTTTACCATTTTACCAGGAATCTTCCAATTGGCAATATCACCATTCTCTGACACTTCCATAGCGCCCAGAATGGTCAAGTCTACGTGTTTACCCCTGATCATAGCAAAACTAGTAGCAGAGTCAAAATAAGATGCACCTGGTAGCGCCGTAATGGTTTGTTTACCCGCATTAATTAAATCTGCATCTTCTTCCCCTTCTATAGGAAAAGGGCCCATACCCAAAATTCCGTTTTCACTTTGAAATTCAACACTTATATCATCACGTACATAATTGGCAACCAATGTAGGTATACCAATACCAAGGTTAACATAATAGCCATCTTCCACTTCTTGTGCAATTCTATTTGCAATTCCGTTTTTATCTAACATGAGCTTATTTTTGACGTACTGTTCTTTGTTCTATTCTTTTCTCGTAATCTTTTCCTTGAAAAATGCGTTGAACGAATATTCCCGGAATATGAATTTGATTTGGGTCTAATTCACCCTCTGGCACCAATTCTTCCACCTCAGCAACTGTAATAGTCGCAGCACCGCACATACATGGATTAAAATTTCTTGCTGTTCCTTTAAATATCAAGTTACCGGCAGCATCACCTTTCCATGCCTTCACAAAAGCAAAATCTGCCTTAAAGGCTTCTTCTAGAATATGCATTTTACCATTGAACTCTCGTACTTCTTTCCCTTCAGCTACTTCGGTACCATAACCGGCCGGAGTGAAAAAAGCAGGAAAACCTGCTTGTGCAGCTCTACACTTTTCTGCAAGAGTACCCTGTGGCGTAAGTTCCACTTCCAGTTCACCACTTAGCATTTGTCGTTCAAATTCATCGTTCTCCCCAACATAAGAAGACACCATTTTTTTAATTTGATGTTGATGCAACAATAACCCCAAGCCAAAATCATCGACCCCTGCATTATTAGAAATACAAGTAATATCCTTTACTCCTAACCTTACTAATTCACTAATTGCATTTTCTGGAATACCACAAAGTCCAAAACCACCCAACATAAAGGTCATTCCGTCTTGTACACCTACCAAAGCCTCAGTTACATTTGCTACTGTTTTACGTATCATTTTGTCGTTAATTATCTTGTTACTAAAATACCGATTATAAATGGGAAAAAATAAAAAAGGTCTTAGCGAATGCTAAGACCTTTTTTAAATCATCTAATAATGTTCTCTAGAAATCTAAATCTTCCAGGTCATCTTCAATATCATTATCTTCTTTGATATCCGTAGCAAATTTTTCACAGTCAATTTCAATAGACATATTACTTGGCCGTTCAAAATCTTCTTTGGAAATACCCAGTTCTTCATCTGCATAATTTTTCGTCATATACAAGCCCCAAATTGGTAGTGCCATTGATGCCCCTTGACCATAGGTAATACTTTTAAAGTGTACAGCTCTCTCTTCACCACCTACCCAAACACCGGTAACTAGATTAGGAACCATACCCATAAACCAACCATCACTATTGTTTTGCGTTGTACCTGTTTTACCTGCGATAGGGTTTGTCAATTTATAAGGATAGCCAGTAATTATCTCATCATACTCTGGTCTCCACTTATTATAGCCAGTAGTACGTAATCGTGTACCTGACCCACCTTGAGTAACACCTTTCATTAAATCTAAAATAGCGTATGAAACATCTTTACTTAACACATCTTTAGTCTCTGGTACATATTCATACAATACGGTACCATCTTTATTTTCTATACGGGTTACCATTACCGGTTTCACGTACACCCCTTGGTTGGCAAAAGCACCATAGGCACCTACCATTTCATACACATTAACATCTACAGTACCTAAAGCAATGGAAGGTACTTCTAAAATATCACCGGAAAGACCCAAGTTACGTACCATACTAACAACAGATTTTGGACCTACCTCATCTATTAATTGTGCCGTAACCGTATTCACAGAATTAGCCAATGCCTTTTTAAGGGTGTAACTATTACCTGAATACTTAAGATTAGAATTTCTTGGGCACCATGGCTCAACATTACCATGCTTGCCAGCTTCAATACAGTATTGCGTATCTGGGCGAGTTTCACAAGGTGATAATCGTAATTGATCTATAGCCGCAGCATATACAAAGGGTTTAAAAGTAGAACCCGCCTGTCTTGCTCCTTGTATTACATTGTCATATTGAAAGTGCTTGTAATTGATACCACCTACCCATGCTTTTACATGACCCGTTTGTGGCTCCATGGACATCATTGCCGTTCTTAAGAAAGCCTTGTAATAACGAATGGAATCTCTTGGGGTAAGAATAGTATCTTTTTCTTTGGTCGGACTCTTCCAATCGAAAACCGTCATTTCGGTTTTCTTATCAAAAGACTCGCGAATCTCTTTTTCAGATTTTCCGGCAGCTTTCATGATTTTCCAACGTTCAGAATTTTTCATGGCGCGTTCCATGATTTTCTTCGTTTCTTCTGGAGTAATATCTAAGAAAGGAGCTGTTTTATTTCTATCTGGTGTATTCTGATGAAAAAATTCTGCTTGCAATTTAGTCATATGCTCATTGACCGCTTCTTCTGCATTTGCCTGCATTTTAGAGTCGATAGTAGTGTAAATTTTCAATCCGTCTAAATACAGATTATACTTATCTGGTTCATCACCTATCGCAGGTTTAGGATTTTTGTTTATCCAATCTTTCATGAATCGCTGTAGGTACATTCTAAAGTAAGTAGCTAAACCTACACTATGCGTTTCAGGATTATAATTAATATCCATCTTCATAGCCTGTAGCGAATCTTTCTCTACCTCGGTGATGTAATCGTATTTTGCCATTTGGGCAAGAACTACGTCTCTACGATCCTTTACCATTTCTTCCCTACGCATAGGGTTGAATAACGATGAGTTCTTGAACATACCAACCAACATGGCAGACTCTTCAACTTTAAGGTCCTTTGGCTCTTTACCAAAATAAATACGAGCAGCAGAACGTATACCATCGGCATTATTACCAAAATCATAAATATTAAAATACATACTTATGATTTCTTCTTTGGTATAACTGCGCTCAAGTCTAATGGCTAACACCCACTCTTTAATCTTTTGTTTTACAGCATCGAACTTACTTCTTGATCGTACACCAACAAAGAGCTGACGTGCTAATTGCTGAGAAATGGTACTTGCACCACCTTTGCTACCTAAATATGCAAAAGCCCTAACTGTACCTCTAGCGTCTATACCAGAATGATCTTTAAAACGAGCATCTTCTGTTGCAATCAAAGCATTTACCAAATTATCAGGTAACTCATCAAACTTTACATCCGTACGGTTATCATCTAAATAGAATTTACCCAACAAATTACCGTCTGAAGAGATAATCTGTGATGCCAAGTTTGTCTGCGGATTTTCTAAATATTCATAAGGTGGCAATTCACCGAATAACCCCCATGAAGCAGATAAAAATATCAAAGCCACAATAGCAATACCCGATGCAAACAAAATCCAAAACCATAAAATGAATTTAGAAAAACTATTCGTTGTTTTTTTCTTTACCTGTTTTGCCATTGTTTACGGGGTGCTTTTTGTTACTTCTATACCAACATCTGTAATACCTTCTAGACCAATAATTCCAGATACATTACCATTTTTTCGCATCGCTTGTGATACCTCAATAGTATATACGCCAGAAGATGAAAAAACGATGTTTTCTTTATACCATAATTTATTTTCCTTGATACTACCACTACCCTTACCAAGCCATGTACCATCTGGCAATGACATCGCATATTCTAAGGTATCTTTAGTTACTTCGCCCTCAGGCGTAGTCAATGAAGCAATAATAAATAAGTTGCTGTAAGGAAAAGTATTATCGTTACGAACATTGATAAAGATATCATGTGCTGCAACGGTATCCATTTTAGACAGGGAGAATTCAAGAACATTGTCTTTGTTCCACACCCCGTCTTCTAAAGTTTGGTATTCAGTTTTTATAATATTGCTGTCACAAGAAGCAAATAGCACAAGTGCTAAAAAACAACAAAATATACTACGCATCCTTCTTTTGATTTCTGTTACGATTTCTATTCTTGTTCTTATTCTTGTTGCGGTTGCGGTTTTTATTCTTGTTCCTGTTTTTGTTTCTATTTCCTCCGCCTTTAGGCTTATCAAAACGGGTAAGGCTATCCTGACCAACAACATTCTCAAAAACGACTTTTTCTTCTACGACAACTTCCATTGCGTACATCTCCAAACTAGAAACCTTCTCTTTCTTCTTGTTCTTTGCTAAAATCTCATTTACCTGATCTTTAGAAAGTACATGCCAATTACCCGGATCCTCTTTATATGAGAACCATAGCATTTCTTTGAAAATATCGGTTTTCTGGCAAAAAGCAAGTCCTTTTTCAGTAAACAGTTTGGTGTCTTGTGAAGGAAAATCTTTTAATGCGTCTAAATACACATCTAACTCATAATTTAAACAACACTTTAATTTACCACATTGACCTGCAAGCTTTTGTGGGTTCAATGATAACTGTTGGTAACGAGCTGCAGAAGTACTCACCGATCTAAAATCCGTTAGCCAGGTTGAGCAACATAGCTCTCTACCACAAGAACCTATACCACCAAGTCGCTGTGCTTCTTGGCGATACCCTATTTGGCGCATTTCAATACGAATACCGAAAGCTTTTGCCATATCTTTTATCAACTGACGAAAATCTACTCGTTCATCGGCTGTATAGTAAAAAGTAGCTTTTGATCCATCACCTTGAAACTCCACATCGGAAATCTTCATTTGAAGCTTTAAGATGATGGCAATTTCACGTGCTCTTTTCTTAATTTCTTCTTCTCTATCTCTACATTTCTGCCAAATATCAATGTCTTTCTGGCTCGCTTTTCTATACACTTTTGGCGCCTCTTCATCAGTGAAAGACACTTTTTTCCGTTTCATTTGCACGCGTACAAGCTCTCCCGTTAAGGTAACCATACCAATGTCATGACCAGATTGTGCTTGTGTGGCAACGATATCGCCAATGGAAAGTGAGAGATTCTCTGTATTTCTAAAAAACTCTTTTCTACTATTTTTAAATCTTACTTCAACAAAATCGAATGGTCGTTCCCCATTAGGGAGCGACATATTTGAAAGCCAGTCAAAGACTGTCAGTTTATTGCAACCATCTGTACCGCAAGTACCGTTATTCTTGCATCCCTTTGGTTGTCCATCCTTACCGGTAGAACAACTACTACAACTCATATTATATATATTGGTTTGGTCGAATTATATAAAATTCACCAAAAAAGGTTCATAAAAAACTTATAGGTAAAGATACAGTTTTTTTAATGTGAAATAAAAGTGAAATTAGCGGTGATGGTTTTAAATAGTGACTTTACCAATAAATGAAGACCGTGTTTAAAACTTAAAAAGACAGCGAAAAACGCTGCCTTTTTATAATATATCACATAGTTTAAGACATAAACCTTATGGAATGATAAAGCCTACTTTTTAAACTTCAGTACTTCTGATCGTCCTTTTTTAAATATCTTATTACTGACCACTTTTCCTTTTCGTAAAGCTTTTTGCTCTTCATATGGTAGCTCATGCACTTCTTTACAAGCATCTGAACAGCAATCGTTCATTTTTTCTGCACAAGATTTACATTGAATAAATAATAAATGACAAGCTTCGTTGGCACAATTAACATGCTCATCACAAGGCTCTCCACATTGATGACAATTGGCAATAACATCATCACTTATACGCTCACCCCTTCTATGGTCAAATACAAAGTTTTTACCCTTGAATTTATTTTCAAGATTATTCTTTTCTACTTGTCTTGTGTACTCAATAATTCCACCTTCTAATTGGTATACTTGCTCAAAACCTTTGTGTTTATAATAAGCACTTGCTTTTTCACATCGAATACCACCGGTACAATACATTACCAGTTTCTTATCTTTTTTATGATCTGCTAAATCGCGTTCAATAATATCCAGGGAATCTCTAAAAGTATCTACATCTGGAGTAACGGCATTTTTAAAATGACCTATTTCACTTTCATAATGGTTTCGCATATCTACCAGAACGGTATCTGGGTCTTCAATAAGTTCATTGAACTTTTCTGCACCTACATGAATACCTTTATTGGTTACGTCAAAAGAATTATCTTCTAATCCGTCCGCTACAATTTTCTTACGCACTTTCACTTTTAACTTTAAAAATGAAAGATTGTCTTGCTCAATTGCAATATTAAGTCGCACATTCTCCAGAAATGAAATACTATCTAAATGGGCTTTAAAAACATTGAAATTTTCAGCTGGTACAGAAAGTTGGGCATTAATACCCTCATGGGCAACATAAATTCGCCCAAGAACATCCATATCGTTCCAGTTGATAAAAAGGTGGTTTCTAAAAATGTTGGTATTACCAATGTGTGCATAGGTATAGAAAGAGATGGTAAGGCGTTCCTTACCCGCTTCTTCAATTAAAGCTGCTCTTTCTATTGCACTTAACGTATTGTACAGTTGCATGCTATACTAATAATTTAAGTCTGCCTTTAGACAGAAGGTTTATAGAAAAATTTTGAATGGCAAAAATAGTTATAATATTGAAAAATGCACCTATTTTATTAAGCTTAACCACCTTAAAGCATAAAAAAAGAGCCTTGATTTTAGCAAGACTCCTTATTGGTTATTCCATTCTTCTCTTTTTCATAGCATTATTGAAAAACATACATGAAGGAGATAACCACCTATAATCGCTTAAAATTAAAAGCGATTGATAACCAATTAAGTAACTTATGTTTAATAAAAGATTGCGATTAATTAAAATGGTTGCGTAATCATTTCAATATTGTTCAATTCAAAAAAGATTTGGTAATTTAGCTTTCCAAAAAAATAGAGAATGAGTTCTGAAAAAGAAGCAAAATTAAAAGCATTAAAGTTGACCCTTGACAAGATGGATAAAACCTACGGTAAGGGCGCTGTAATGAAACTGGGAGATAGCGTTGTTGCAGATGTTGAAGTGATACCTTCTGGCTCTTTAGGTTTAGATATAGCATTAGGCGTAGGCGGTTACCCAAGAGGTCGTGTAATTGAAATTTACGGACCGGAATCTTCAGGTAAAACCACCCTTACCTTACACGCAATTGCAGAAGCACAAAAGAACGGAGGTATAGCAGCGTTTATTGACGCAGAGCATGCATTTGATCGTTTTTACGCACAAAAATTAGGTGTAGATATAGACAATTTAATTATCTCTCAACCAGATAATGGTGAACAAGCATTGGAAATTGCCGATAACCTAATTAGATCAGGGGCTATAGATATTGTAGTTGTCGATTCTGTTGCTGCCTTAACTCCAAAAAGTGAGATTGAAGGTGAAATGGGAGATTCTAAAATGGGTCTTCATGCACGTTTAATGTCACAAGCATTAAGAAAGCTTACCGGTTCTATCAGTAAAACAAATTGTACTGTTATATTCATTAACCAATTACGTGAAAAAATTGGTGTAATGTTCGGTAACCCAGAAACCACTACTGGTGGTAATGCACTTAAATTCTACGCATCCGTTCGTTTAGATATTAGAAGATCTACACAAATAAAAGATACAGATGGTAATGTTCAAGGTAACAAGACCAGAGTTAAGGTTGTTAAGAATAAAGTAGCTCCACCTTTCCGTACCACTGAATTTGACATTATGTATGGTGAAGGCATATCTAAGGTTGGTGAAGTGATTGACTTAGGTGTGGAATACGAAATAGTAAAAAAGAGTGGATCATGGTTCAGCTATGGTGACACAAAATTAGGTCAAGGCCGTGATGCGGTTAAAAACCTACTTTTAGATAATCCTGAATTGTTTGAGGAATTAGATGGCAAAATTAGAGAAGCCATTGCTGCCTTGAATGCTTAAAATCAGTCTTATTTAAGCAAACATAAATGAGTTAACGCAACCATTGCAGTTACTTTTCATCTTATTACAAAATAGTTGTACGATGAAAATTAAGTTGATGTTATTGACTTTGGTCTTAGCATTTATATGCAATGGTTGTTCTATTGATGATGATGACGCCAATTTCCATTTCACAGCATTGGAAATTGTTGATGCAGAAGTACCAGAATCTTTTGATCTCAATGAGGTCTATACGATTTCTGTAAATTATTTAAAACCGGATAGTTGCACAAACTATGAAGGTTTTGACGTTGTTAAAGATTCCCTGACCGTTAGAAGTGTTGTTGCCATAGGGGCGGTAAGAACTGATTTTGAAGATTGTATGGAAGAATTAATAGAAGAAACAGCGTCTTTCAACTTCCAGGTAATTTATACCGAACCCTATACATTTAAATTTTATAAAGGAGATAATAGCGACGGAGAGGCAGAATATATGGAAATTGTCGTTCCAGTAAACAACCCTTAAAACAACCAACCATTTGTGAGTCTAGAAGAACTCATACATAATTGTAAAAAAGGAGACCGTAAAGCACAGGAACTTTTATATAGAGCCTATGCCACTACGCTATTTGGTATATGCCTTAAATACTCCAAATCAAAATCACAGGCAGAAGACACCTTACACGATAGTTTTATGACCATTTATGACAAAATAGGTCAGTTTAAAAACAAAGGTTCATTTGAAGGTTGGATGAAAAGAATTACCGTTAATACGGCGCTACAAAAATATAGAAAGCAAGAATACTTAAACGTAGTTACAGATAATACAGAAGAGGAAGTAACCGTAGATAATGCCTTTGACGATATTAGCTTACAAACCCTATTAAGTTACATACAAGAATTACCCAATAAATACCGCGCTACATTCAACCTATACGTTATGGATGGATATACGCATAAAGAAATTAGCGAAATGCTGGGAACAACAGTGGGCACCTCTAAATCAAATCTTGCCAGGGCACGCGCATTGTTAAAAGAAAAAATAGAAACTAAGATCACGCAATCAATTGTTAGTGTCTTAATTATAATATCAACACACTTTTTATAATCTCATTTTGATTATAAACAGAAATAATACTAGATGCAGAAGAAAAATATAGACGAACTTTTCCGAGATAAGTTATCGGACTTCAAGCAAACACCAGACAATAAGGTCTGGCGTGCGATTGATGCGTCATTGGACAAAAGAAAAAAGAAAAGAATCATTCCTTTATGGTGGTCATTTGGGGGCATTGCAGCTGCTATAATGATTGGTTTATTAGTATTCAATCCTTTTACCGAAGAACACACTACCAATGAAATTTTGGTAGATACTGATAACGAATCAGAAGTAATTAATGATATTCAAAGAACTACCAAAACTGAGGTTTTTATTGATTCTATAGATAACAACACCAACCCAATAGTTGAGCAATCTACTACGGTTAAAAAAGAACAATCTTCAGATGCTAAAAGCAACTCACTAAACAACAAAGATGATTATAACAGCATAGCAGTTGTTAATAATAATTCAAACCAGAACTCTGAACTAGTAAGCTCTATTGCGAAAAAAAATACAACTGCTTCGGGTAATAATGCTACAGCGCATGAAGCATTGATGGCTGAAAATACTGCTAACACATCAACTGCTAAAAATGATATTGAAAGTTCATCTAACCATATCCAAAAAACAAAAGAGACGATTGCTGACAACCATACGGATGCTATTATTCAGTCAGACTCAAATAATATGGCTAAAGAAAATGCAATAGCTGCGAATACTGTTGTCAAAGAAATTGCGGAAGAAAAAGAGCCTAACAAGAAATCCATTTTTGAAGAAATAGAAGATCAAGAAGAATTTAAAAAGCAGAAAGTTGCTAGTAATAGATGGTCTGCAGGTCCAAATGTAGCACCGGTATATTTTAATGCACTTGGAGAAGGTTCACCGGTGAACTCTATTTTTAGTCCTAATGCAAAATCAGGCAATGTAAATATGAGTTACGGAGTATCGGTAGCTTATGCAGTAACTAAAAAACTCACTATTCGTTCGGGAATCAATAAAGTAGATTATGGTTATGATACAGAAGATGTTGCTTTTTCATCTTCATCCACTTTAGAATCCAGAAGCGGACAATTAGCTAGTATTGATTATGCTGAAACTTCAAGTACCCTGAAAATTTCTAGCAATAGGGTTGCCTCAGAAAAATTCAATACTATGAATTCTGTACAAGATATTACCGCAAAAAGCCCAACAAGGGAAGGCTTTATGTCTCAACAGTTCGGTTATCTTGAACTACCTGTAGAATTAAATTATGCATTGATTGATAAGAAATTTGGAATAAATCTTATTGGTGGTGTTAGCTCACTGTTTTTATTGGACAATTCGGTTTCACTAACCTCTGGAGATTTAACTACTGAAATTGGAGAGGCAAACAATATTAACGACCTTAATTTTAGTGCCAATATGGGTCTAGGGTTAAATTATAATTTTTCACAAAACGTCCGTTTTAATGTTGAACCAATTTTTAAGTACCAACTTAACACATTTTCTGATGTTAATGGGACTTTTAGACCGTATTCAGTTGGGGTTTATAGCGGACTCACCTTTCAATTTTAGAGATTAAATATGAAGAATTACATTTTAAGTTGTTTTTGTCTTTTTAGCGGTATTATATATTCTCAAAACCAGAGTGACGCGAATATTACTTCTGAAGAACATCATGAATTAAAAATAAACGGTCTTTTTTTAATCTTGGGAGCTATTGAAGTAGATTATCAATATTTAATGAACGAGGAGTCTGCGATGGGTATCGATGTATTGTTTGCTTTCGATGATGAGACTCTTGACGTCAACTATTATGTAGCGCCCTACTATCGTCAATATTTCGGAAAGAAATATGCCTCTGGTTTTTTCGTAGAAGCTTTTGGGATGCTGAATTCTGTTGATGACTACACCTACGATTCCTATTATGACGAACCAACGGACACCTATTTTTCAAATTCTGGATACGATGACAATGTTGTCGATTTTGCTTTAGGTATTGGCACGGGTGTAAAATTATTAACCAAAAGAGGCTTTATCGTCGAAATAGATTTGGGTATGGGTCGCAATCTATTTAAAAACGATAGAGGTTTTACAATTATTGGTAAAGGAGGTATTAACCTTGGTTACAGGTTCTAGCTATTTTTAGTTAAATCATTAAGTATTGTCTCCCTAACGTTATTTCTAAGCTCTGCCGTATCTTCTGGCCGTATAGAATGTGTTTCTACGAATGAATGCACCCTAGCCCTACATTTACCTGGACCTCCACTAAAAAATGTAAAAGAGAATCGCTCCTTATTGTCATAAAAAGTCATGGGTACCACCGGTATTTTATGAGCAATGGCCATTTTAAAAGCTCCATCTTTAAACTTATCCAATAATATATGCTCTTCGGGCACACCACCTTCAGGAAAAATACAGATGCTTAAACCCTGTTGTAATCTTCTTTGTGCCCTTCTATAAACAGCCGTTCTACTTTGGGTATTATCTCTATCTACCATGATACATACGCGCTTATAAAAGAATCCAAATAAAGGTATTTTGACCAATTCTTTCTTACCTACAAATACAAACGGATTTCTACTAACGATTAACATTAGCATAATATCAAGCATACTGGTATGATTAGCCACCAACATATAGCTCTTCTTTTTAACTAACCGTTGATCATATTTCACTCTAGGAAAACAAAACATACCATACAGTATAAACCTTGCCCATAAATTTCTTGCCATCCAAAAAAACTGTGGGTACCAAGCTTCTCTTGAAGCAAAAATGACAAGAAATGGAAAAAAGAGTAGAATAGGAATGGCTACTAGAATATAAAACCAAATTCGATATATCGTTTGTAAGGCCCGTTTAAGCAATTTAAGCATAAATCAAAAGTAGTTATTTACGATAGTTTTTTTGTATTTGTTTTACCTTTGCTTTCATAGAATAAAGAAAATGGCAAGAATTTTAACAGGCATTCAAAGTACAGGAACCCCACATTTAGGAAATATTCTAGGAGCGATCAAGCCAGCAATTGAAATGGCAAATGATCCGGCTAACGAATCTTTTCTATTTATCGCAGATATGCATTCGTTGACACAGATTAAAAATGGCGCAGAACTACGCCATAACACCTACGCTGTTGCCGCAACCTGGCTTGCTTTTGGTTTGGATATAGAGAATACAGTCTTTTACAGACAGAGCGACGTACCACAAACCACCGAGTTGTCTTGGTACCTAAGCTGCTTTTTTCCATACCAACGTCTTACACTTGCTCATTCTTTTAAGGACAAGGCAGATAGGTTAGACGATGTAAATGCCGGACTCTTTACCTACCCCATGTTAATGGCTGCGGATATTCTATTATATGATGCAGATATTGTTCCTGTTGGCAAAGATCAAATGCAACATATAGAAATGACAAGAGATGTTGCATCTCGTTTTCACGCGCAATTAGGTGAAACTTTTGTTATACCTGATGGAAAGGTGCAAGAAGAAACCATGTACATACCGGGTACAGACGGTGCCAAAATGAGTAAGAGCAAGGGTAATTTAATCAGTCTTTTTCAGACCGATAAAAAGTTACGTAAGCAGATTATGGGGATACAAACAGACAGCACACCAATGGAGGATCCTAAAGACCCTTCTACTGACAATGTATTTGCACTATATAAAATATTGGCAAGTGAGCCACAAATAGAAGAAATGAGTGCTAATTATTTAGCAGGAAACTATGGATATGGTCATGCAAAACAAGCACTTTACGAAGTGATTGTAAATAAGTTTGAAGAACCTCGAGAGAAGTTTGAATACTACATGAACAATTTAAACGAGATTGATGATGCATTAGCACTAGGCGCTGAAAAAGCCAGAAAAGTAGCTGACGGAGTATTAGAAAGAGTTCGTGAAAAGTTAGGTTATTAACTACCAGCACAAAATAATTACAAATATCAAAAACCGACCTAGTGGTCGGTTTTTTGTTTTTAATAATCCACCCTTTGCAATTTGTATATCGATATTAAAATCAGAAATATCGATTAAGTGTGTATTTAATGAGGTATTTTATACAAACGACATAAAAACAAACTGAGTAGTTTGTAAAATTCTCAAATAGCCTCGAACAATTTTCCTGGTAAAGGTCTAATTACCCCCTTCATTTCCATCGTTAACAAGGTAGATGATGTTCTGTAAATAGGCAGTTTACACTCTAAGGCGATACTATCCAAAATTTGCTTTCCGTTATTCTGTAAATAGGTGTAAATACTCTGTTCTACCTCATCCAATTCAATAAACAATTGTTTTTGAATGCTCTTGTTCTTTTTTTCTTCAATATCCCAATCCAACAAATAAATTAAATCTGCCGCCGATGTCATTACGTGAGCCTTTTGTTGCTTGATCAAGTTATTACAACCTAAACTGTATTTATCCGTAGTTCTGCCAGGTACGGCAAAAACATCTCTATTATAACTATTGGCAATATCCGCAGTTACAAGACTACCCCCTTTTTCCGCAGATTCAACCACAACCGTAGCTTCACTTGCACCAGCAATTATTCTATTTCGTTTCAAGAAATTCTCACGTTCTGGGTTACTTGTACTCCAGAATTCTGTATAAAAACCACCATTCTTTAGAACATCGGCTTGGTACTTGGCATGTACTTTTGGGTAGATTTGATTTAGACCGTGCGCCAAACAACCTATGGTTTGCAATCCGTGCTTTATCGCTTCTTTTTGAATGCAAATATCTACTCCGTATGCAAATCCACTAATGATGACCGGTTCTAAAGGAGCTACTTCTTCAATAAACTGCTCACAAAAAGACATTCCATAGCTCGTAATATTACGAGTACCTACCACGCTTATTAACTTACGATTCTGTAAATCAATATTCCCTTTCTTAAACATGAGAATAGGTCCGTCTATACAATGTTTTAAATATTTAGGATAGTCATCATCTAAAAAATAGGTACAACTAATATCATTCTTAATAATATAATTGTATTCTGACTCCGCAGCTTCTAAATGCTCCAAGTCAAATAAATGTCTGATGGTATGTGTGCCTATACCATCAATTTTAAGCAGATTTTCCTTTTTATCTTCAAAAATTGCGGATGGACTACCACAATGTGAAATTAATTTCTTTGCAAGTACATCTCCAATATTTGGTACATGTTGCAAACGAAGAATTGCAATGAGTTCATCAGCAGTATGTTGTGTAGTTTTCATTTCTTGTTCACAAATAAGCGAAAAAAATATGTTAATAAAAAGTTACGAAAGGGGTTTTTATACCTCTATATTTTTTCCATATTTGTGATCCTATGGTTTTAGAACACTATATAAGCGATTTACTTTATAGGTACAACTGTGTTGTTGTTCCCGGTTTTGGAGCATTCCTTACCCAAAAAAATTCAGCCCAATTAAATGTGGTTACAAACACGTTTAGCGCGCCAAATAAATCTATTGTTTTCAATAGACAGCTCATCTCAAATGATGGCCTTTTGGTTTCTTACGTATCTAATGCAGAAAAGGTTTCTTATGAAACGGCATTGGTTGAAATTGAAAATCAAGTAAAATCTTGGCAAGAGGTTTTAGTTAAAGAAACTTCTTTGCACTTAAATAATATTGGTTCTTTAACTAGAAATCAAGAAGATAAAATATTGTTTCAACCTGCAAATGAAACAAACTATTTAACTTCATCATTCGGTCTATCTAATTTTAATTCAATACCTGTTACTAGAGAAGTATTAAAGGTTGAAGTAGAAGAAATCGAAGAAAAAATACCGTTCGTTATTAGTCCTGAACGTAGAGAAACCAGCCGTTTTAGACCTTATTTAAAATATGCTGCTATTTTAATGTTGGCATTCTCTACAGGAATAACCGGCTATCGTGCATACCAACAAAAAAATACAAACGAGCAAGTTGCTAGACAAGATGCGGAAGAGTTTGTAAACAAGCAAATACAAGAAGCTACCTTCTTCGACCTATCGCCATTAGAATTACCAACTGTTACGGTTGATGCTACTACAACGTCAGCAGCAAAACCAGTAATGAGAAAGGGTGAAGCAACACATTTTATTGTTGCAGGAGCTTTTAGGGTTAGAGGTAATGCGGATAGAAAGATAGAACAGCTTAAAGCTAGTGGATTTAATGCCGGATATTATGGCACTAACGCTTACGGACTGCACATGGTAACTTTTGATAGTTATACCAATGCAAACGATGCGTTAAAAGCGTTGCGTGAAATTAAACGTACGCAGTCTAAAGATGCTTGGTTATTAACCGAAAAATAAACCCGTACACATTTTATAAGTACTATTGATGCCCGTATCTTTGCGGAAAATTTCAAATTAATGGAAGCAAAGACTCCTGCAGCATCACGTACTACAATGACCGATTTGGTTTTACCGAGTGAGACCAATGCACTTCAAAATTTATTTGGTGGCGAATTATTGGCCCGTATGGATCGTGCAGCTAGTATTGCTGCCGGTAGACATAGCCGTAGAATTACCGTAACCGCATCTGTAAACCACGTCGCATTTAATTTAGCCATTCCGCTTGGCAGTGTTGTTACTGTAGAAGCAGCCGTTTCTAGAGCATATAACACTTCTATGGAGGTTTATATTGATGTTTGGATAGAAGACCGCTACAGTGGCAAGAGCACCAAGGCAAATGAAGCTATCTATACCTTTGTTGCAGTAGACGAAACAGGTACGCCAACGGAAGTTCCTGAACTAACGCCTGAGACTCCATTGGAAATTACACGTTTTGAAGGTGCTTTACGTAGAAAGCAATTAAGTTTAGTTCTTGCGGGTAAAATGAAACCTGATAATGCTACTGAACTTAAGGCATTGTTTACGAAGTAGTAGGCTTAATAAAATATAAGTAGCTTACCGAATTATTTTCGAGATAAATAGTAGGAGCTGAAGATGTAACTATATTATACCTTATTATAGAAAAAATTCTACTAAGCTACCTCTCGGTACAAATCTTTTTCTAATTCTGATTGTTTTAAATCAATTTTAAAAGAAAGATCCATTTCAATTTTATTTGCATTGTTCCAGATATAAAGTGCAGCCAGACCAATGCTTCCAATTACAAAAAAGGAAATGGAATAGGCAATTAGTCCTCCGTAGGCTAAAGTCAGACATGCTACTAAGAAAGCAACATATACCAAAATTGGCTTAAGAGACCAGTTTAAATTTAAACTTGATGATTTAGTATTCTTCTCTAATTGATTTTGAGTAGACTCTGAATTCAAAGTGATCGTGTTGCTCATAATAGTTCCCTTTTACTGATTAATACCGTAAAATTCGGAAAAAATAACCAACCTAGCCTCACATAATATCATGAAAATCAATATGATAACTCAGAATTAAAGAAATCATATTATTTAAATAACAGAAAAATAGTATTAATAAAATTAGCTACTAAAAATTGAAGTTATCGGGATCAGGACCTGAACGTTCTCCAGTTTCCAATCCATCTAAAAAGGTAATATCAGCATCAGACAGTTCAAAATCAAAAATATCAGCATTAGATGCAATACGTTTTGCATGAACAGACTTTGGGATAGCAACAATACCTTTTTGAAGGTTGTAACGTAAAATAATCTGTGCAACACTCTTATGATACTTGCTGGCTAAATCTGCACAAATATCCAACTCAAAAACCTTACCCTGCATAAAAGGAGACCAAGACTCGTATTGAATTCCGTTATCAGCACAAAAATCGATCAGGTCTTGCTGAACTAAATGCGGATGAAACTCCATTTGGTTCACCATAGGCACCACGGTACAATCGCTCATCAAATCTTCTAAATGATGTTTTAGAAAATTACTTACACCAATAGCTCTAATCTTCTTTTGCGCGTACAAATACTCTAAAGCTCTCCAAGTATCTTTGTATTTGCCTTCAACCGGCCAATGAATAAGATATAAATCAAGGTAGTCTACACCTAAACGTTCTAAACTCGCATCAAAAGCTTTCAATGTTTCTTCATATCCTTGATCGGAATTCCAAACTTTGGTCACCAAGAAAATTTCACTTCTATTTAATCCACTTTCTCGTATACCCTTACCTACGCCCTCTTCATTTTTATAAGCAGCAGCAGTATCTATATGACGATACCCCAATTGAAATGCACTCTTTATTGCATCTACAACCTCTTGATCATTATCTGATTGGTAAGTCCCTAAGCCTAAATAAGGCATTTGAACCCCATTGCGCAGTTCAAAGCTTCCTTTAATATCCGTAATTGTTTGTTGCTGTTTCATTTGTGTAAAGTTTTAAAGACGATACACCCATTCTTCTGGATTAAGACGAGATGTATCTTGATATAGATAGAATTTTAATCGTGTCTGACCATTGTTCTTATTCGTGTAAACAATGCCAAGTTCTTCTTTACTGGCTACTTTATCGCCCTTTTTCACGTAAAGCTCAGATAAGTTATAATAAGTACTAATGAAATTACCATGTTTGATCTGTACCCCTTTATTACCACCTGGTACCGCTAAAATAGCAATTACCTCACCTTCAAAAATGGCACGGGCTTTTGAACCCTCATCAGTTGCAATGATAACGCCGTTACTTTGATGTTTTATTCCAGGATAAACCGGATCGGCATATACTCCAAAACCTTGACTTTTAACACCTTTTTCAACCGGCCAGATAAGCTTGCCTTTATTTGCGGAAAAGTTATTTGCAATTACAGTTGCTTCAGGAGTTAAAACGAACTTACTAGTATTTTTAGTCTTGCTACCAGATTTTTTATTAGAAGCTGCAATAGCACTTCTGATCAGCTTTTCTATCTGCTGATCAATCTTTCTAGCTTCCTTCTTTTTCTTATCAATGGCACTGGTATACTTACTCTCATTCTTGCGGATAGTTCCCAACAATGCTTTCTGAGTCTGTATTTCAGCGAATAATTGATTTTTTGCCTTTTTATTTTGAGCCAATAAAACCTCTTTCACTTTTCGCTCTTCGTTCAAATCTGCATTTAAGCGCGAAAGTTCTTCGGTTTTAGCTAATATTTGAGCTCCCTGTTCTTTTCTATAGTCAGTATATTGCTTCATATACTGAAGCCTTTTAAAAGCCTGAAAAAAGCTTTCCGAAGATAACAGAAACATTAATCTATTTTGTTTGGATTTGTTCTGATATGACTTCTGAATCATTTTGGCGTACTCATCCTTTACTTCTTGCAGCTCTGTCTTTAGCTTACCTATATTTCTAATATTGGTATTGATCTGCCTGTTCAACAAATTTGATTGCTGATTGGTAACACGAATTAACTGTTGACGAACGGTAATTTTTTTATCCAACGCCTCCATTTGATCCAAGACATTCCCTTTTTCCTTTTTCTCGGCAAAAAGCAATCTATTGATATCGCGTATTTCAGATTGAAGCTGCTCACGTTTTTCCTCTAAGGCTTTTTGCTCACTAGTCTGCGCAATAGCAGAGACTGCAGTGAACAGTACTAATAGAAAAAAAACATTTTTTAATTTGAACAACATCTGCTTACAACTCTATTTCATTAAACCCTTTTGGTATTGAATATGGAAAGTTGACTTTTCCGTTCAATTCTAAATTTTTAAACTCAAGGTCGATCGTATTCATCTTATCCTTACTTATAGCCTTTACCATAATTTCATTGGGCAAAACTTCTTTATCTATAATTTGATAATTTTTATAAGCAATTTCTAATAAGCGTTTGTCTGCAGGTTGAGAAAGCTGCTGCAATGCCATTTTAAAATTTTTAGGCTCTATCTGAAATAAGGTTTTGTATAAAGCACCTTGCTGCTTAGGCGTAAGCTTATACGTATCTTCAGAAATATCAACATCATATTTCTCCTCTCTCAAATCTACTATTGCCTGACCGGTCAATAAGTTTTGTAGAATAGAAAAATCTACCTCTGTCCCCAGCAAATCGCTTAAATATGAAAAATCACCATCAAAATATTCGTTTTCCAACTTATTATAAAACGATACTCTATCTGGGGTAATATAAGCTTTAACAATACCAAGTGGTGCGCTCATCCATATGGCTTTATCCTTCTCCATTCTCAAGCTTACGGAAACACCTTGAGAAGATTCGCCATCAGAATAATCGATTTTAACCCTACCTGTTAATGTATTAAAACCTGCTTCATTTTGGTAATGCGCTTTTATAACCGATTTAGACGTTAATTTAGCATCTACAGTACCACCAGAAATCACCTTTGTACTTTTACAGGATGCAGTAAAAGCTATTACTACGATTAGTAAAGCATACTCTATCTTCATCATACTCAAAAACTTCGTCATCTGTAATTCCTATTTAATTTTACTAAGGTACATATTTGCTTTAGAGGTATTGTTGGTAGCCGTATATGCATTTGCCAATTCTTTATAAACGGCATGTTCTAAGGCAGTGTCATCAATAATATAATCTAAAGCAGTTTCTAGAATTTCTATAGCATCTTTATATTTAAGGGCTTTATTCAAAGCTGTTCCGTTGGCATAATAAAAATACGGTTGAGAAGGGAAACGCTCCATTGCCTCCTCAGTTGTTTCAAGTAAATTATCATTGTCAGAACCAGTAGTAAGCAAGGTTTCGATTTTTGACTTGTACGCTTCTACACTATTTAAATCTTCAGAAGATACGACACCTTCTTTTTTTGCTACAGGCACCAGTTTCCTTTGTTGTTGAGCAATAGAGTCATTTATTTTACTTTCTAGATACTCTTGCTTTTTAGAAGTTTTGATCCCTTTTAACATGGTCTTAGCGGTAAGGTAATCTTCATTTAGATAATAGATTTCCGCCAAATTACCCCTAAGCTCAGCATTGCTCCATGGTAATTCTCCCTTTACTTCTTCTATTACAGATTTTTTGGCATCTACAACATCAACCAATGTTTCTGCATACCAATAATTCTCAGGCTCACCATTTAGCGCTTCTAATGCATATTCTTGAGCACGTATAAATTGCTTATCATACAAATGAAACTTAGCAAGCTCAAAAGAAACGACCGTATTTTGCGGCTGAAGACGTTTACATTCCAGGAAATAGGTGATAGCACGATCATAATTTCGTATCCCCATTTGTTTTAGCCCTTCAAAAAAGTTCTCTTGAAAAGTATCTGAATATTCTTCCAGAAAAACTTCTGAGCTTTGCTCCACTTCCAGTTCTTGATTTTCTTGCGCATGCGCTAACCTCGGTGTAACAAAAACACCAAAGAGTACGCCCAAAAAAATCAACTTCTTCATTTCAATTTTATAAAATTACTTTACACCTGTACTACCAAATCCGCCCTCACCTCTTGCAGTTTCAGACAAATTATCGACAAGATTCCAATCTGCACGTTCATGCTTAGCGATTACCATTTGTGCAATACGTTCTCCGTTTTCAACTACAAAATCTTCACTACCAAGATTTATCAATATTACTCCCACTTCACCTCTATAATCCGCATCAATTGTGCCAGGCGCATTAAGTACTGTTACTCCTTTTTTAGCGGCAAGACCACTTCTAGGTCTTACTTGGGCTTCGATACCTACTGGTAACTCAATGAAAAGACCAGTTGGTATAATAGCTCTTCCTAAGGGTTGTAAGGTAACAGCTTCGGTAAGGTTAGCTCTTAAGTCCATACCTGCAGAAGCACTTGTTTCGTAATGCGGTAAATCGTGATTCGACTTATTAATAATTTTTATGTTCATCTGTTTACATATAGTTTTTTAAGATTCTCAAACTCTAATTTATACACTAGACCCAAGAACAGAATTAATAGCGGTATACCAACAAAAAGGTTTCTATCAAAAATGTAAAATGAAAGAATAGAAAACAAGATGGATATTCCTAAATAAAAGATAATTTTTCTAAAGTTATACGGAATAGGATAGTACATGCGCCCAAAATAGAATGAAAGCAACATCATAGTCCCATAGGCTAATAAGGTTGCAACGGCTGATGCCATATATCCGAAATACGGAATGAATATTAGATTGATGATAATAGTTAACACAGCACCTATCATTGAAATATATGCACCGAATTTTGTACGATCGGTAACTTTATACCAAACCGATAGATTATGGTAAATACCTAAAAAGAAACTTGCCAATACAATTAAAGGAACAATTGGCATGGCGTCCCAATAAGCCTCGTTCAATACTAAGAACTGTTTTAAAATGTCAGCGAATACCACTACACTTAACAATATTACACTTCCCATAACCACAAAATAATTTGTTATTTGTGCGTAAGCCTTTTCTGGATTTTTAGTGTCAGAGTGACTAAAGAAAAATGGTTCAATACCCATACGGAAGGCAGTAGCAAATAATGTCATAAAAAGCGCCAATTTATAACATGCAGAATATTTACCCATTTCACTTTTTGCAATATCCACAGGCAACAATTCAGAAAGTAAGTACCTGTCAAATACCTCATTGATTGTAAATGCAACACCGGCAACCATCACTGGCATTGCATAACGAACCATTCTTTTCCAAAGATCTTTATCGAATACGTAAGGTCTACGAATGTAAACCCTAATCATTAACAATAAAGTAACTCCACTGGCAAACAGATTTGCAATTAAGATATATGGAATTTCGTAATCAGGTTTATAAAGAGATTGCAGAAACCCTTCAGAAGTTCCTTCTGCTATCCTAGGTAACAGAATCAAGAAAAATAAGGTAAGACCTAAGTTAAGCGATACATTAAGTATTTTGACTATTGCATAACGCATTGGTTTTTCATTTGCTCTCAACCATGCAAAAGGTATAATTGCCAAGGCATCAAGTGCTAAAATTCCTAACACATAGTTCATGAAAGGCAAATCGATATTTAAAGCTAAGGATAATTTTTCCTTAAATAGAAGACCTATTAGTACCAATAAGGCTGTAGAGCCCATGATGGACAACAATGATGTACTAACAACTTTTTTTCTATTTTCTGACTCCTTATAAAAACGGAAAAACGCAGTTTCCATTCCGTAGGCCAAAAAAACATTGAAAATTGCAAACCAAGAAAATATAAGTGTTACTTCTCCATACTTACCAGGCGCCATTACATCAGTGTAAATAGGCACAAGTAAAAACGAAATCATCCTTGGCAAGACAGTTGCCAAGCCATAGATTGCAGTTTGTTTAAAAAGTTTTTTGAGTGGATTCAAGCACTATACATTCAGGCGATAAAAGTACCTATTAAAAGCCTAGTTACAAAGTTAGTTTTTGGTTGCGCCCTTATAAATTAATGGTTGCTTTTGTTTTATGCCATTTACTTTAGCATATTTCATTTCTCCATTTTCATTATAACTTATAACAGCTTCATCTGTATTTAATTTTAAATCTAAAGTTTCAGATGATTCAGGATTGTTGTTAGGTATTCTAACCACAATCATCTTTTGATTATCAACCATATTCACTAATGCCTTTACCTGCTTACCGCGAAAATAAACTTCATTTAATTCGATATCAGAATTTTCAAGTAATGAAACCGGAATACGTAATTCGGTACCAGAGCCACTTTCTTCTCTACCGCCAACATATTGCTGACAAGTAGCGCTACCTATCTCAAAAGGAGCTTCTGCTTGTAGTTTTTTTTGTGAGGTACAGCTGGTTAAACAAAGACAGAAAATTAAAAAGCAACTAAGTACATATTTCATTAGACCCATATTATTCTTATAAAGATAATAAGTAATATGGGTTTAATAGGTCATTTAACATCGTGATCACAAATATTATACTACGTTTTGCATTTTCAATTGCTTCAATTTAAAAAGTTCATTCTTTACTTGTTTGTATAAAAACACAGAGAACAGGACTAAAAATACTACTGATGAGCATAGAATATAGATATAAAATCCGTTTGATAAGCTAGCCTTAAATAATGGCAATAATATTATAAACCCAATGGTATAAATTACAAGAGCTAAAGGAGTAATTATGTAATGCGTATATTTTCTAAAAGAATAATAGGTAGTTAAATCTTCAGTAAAAGTACTTGCATCTTTACTAAAGTTTATGGTACGCAGCCTCTTTAAACTAAACAATTCAATAGCAATTCTAATCACTAAACTACCGATCATTAAACCAATACCAAGCATAAATGTCGCGCTCTTATAACCTGAAACATAAATTAGAAAAGAAACTAGAATAATGATAGTAAGGGTCAAAACTATGTTTCCTGTTCTTTGTTTCTGTTCTATGGATTTTACACTTTTTAAAAGCGATTGAAATCCGTCTTCGGTTGCAGTAACTTCAGATTGGTTCTGCCATTTATTTTGTAAATCTTCAAAATTATTCATTGTTTACACATTTTGTAAGTTGTTGTTTTATTCTATGAATTCTAGTTCGTACAGCTTCATGTTTTATCCCAATTATTTCTGAAATCTCTAGTTGGGGCAAGCCTTCCAATTCTAATAATATTATTGCTTTATTAGTGCTGCTTAGTTTATTTATGCACTTGTATAATTGCACTAACATATCTTCTTTCTCAGCAGGGTTGTCATTACTATCACTTACCTGCAGACTATCAATCTGAAGTTCTCTCTCCTTTTTACGCTCCCGCCGTATTTCAGCTAAACAGGTATTCACACAAATACGGTAAATCCAAGTGCCTATTCCGCTTTCATTTCTAAAAGCGTCTAAATTTTGCCAAATTTTTATAAAAGTTTCCTGTACCAAATCTTTAGCAAGAGACTGGTTACCTGCAGTATACCCCATGCATAATCGCATTACCTTTGGGTAGTTTTCTTCGTATATTTTCTGGTATGCGATTTCTTTAGAGCTCATTAATTCTTCAACGCATTTTTAAGATTCTCTATAAACCACTGTGGTTGATCATACATGATAAAATGTGATGATCCATTTGCAAATTCAATGGTGTATTCTGCAAGCGCTTTATACTGTAGGTCATATGTGGATTTCGCCATTTCTAAACCATAAGGTTCTGTAGCCGCCAAAATGGTCACCGGTGCATTTATCTTAGACAAATCTTCACGTAAATCTAACTTCAATAAATCCGTATACCCATAGACATAGGTCTCTCGATCTGCCTGAATCATCCAATCTTTAATTTTTTCCTGATTCGATTTTTCTTTAGTCATACTATTCGACATTTGCCGTGCCATAGCTTCAAAATCAGAGTCGCTCATAACTAATAGTTGTTTATTATATGGCGAATCATACACCATGTACTCACTTTTAAAATCGGGCATCATTAAAGCACCTGTTGATGGTAAAGCATCAACAATTATCAGTTCTTTAAATGAATTGCCATCTGCTGCCATCCACAATGCCAAAGCACCACCTAAACTATGACCTAGCAAAACAGGATTCTCTAATTTATTTTGTGAAACATATTCCAAAATACCTTCTTTTACTTTTGGTAACCATGGTTTTTCAATAGCGGGTACATCTCCAAAGCCAGCAAAAGTAAATACATGGCATTCGTAATTCTTTGATAATTCATTTACGGTCGCATTCCAAACTTCACCAGTACAGGTAAATCCAGGGAATAGGAGTATTGGTTCTCCTTCGCCAGTAACTTTTACTTCAAAAGCGTTGTATTGTGCAGTACTAGAAAAGGCAATAAATAGAAGTAGTCCGAATAGTAATTTTTTAATTGTTTTCATCATAAGAGTTTTTGTTTGTTTGCCCTTTAGATTCAAAAACTAAAAAATGTTACATCATAAATTGAAAAAAGATATTATTCTGGCTCTACATCCATTCTTTTTATAGCCGTAGATGCTAAAATAAAAGCCGCTAAGAGAAATACAGCCGCCAGAGCATATGGTGCTCCAGGAAAGTAAATTGATGCCTCAGGACGTATAAAATAATAAAACACGGGCGCAAAGATGAATTGCCCAAGTATAGCAGTAATACTAACTAGACCGGTAATTGATCCTTGTAAAATTCCCTGTTCCTTTTCAGATACTTGGTTTGAAATTACGCCTTGCACAGTAGGACCCGCAATACCGCCTAAGGCATACGGAATTAAGAACGCATACAGCATCCACGGTTCTTTGGCGAAAGAAAATAAGAACATACCAACCGTCCATAACAAAAATCCGAATGTAATTACCTTTCGTTTTCCAAACTTCTTTACAATCTTACCTACTAAAAACCCTTGTACGATTGCAACTAATAAGCCTACAACCATTAGCGACAATCCTATTTGTTTCGGAGTCCAATCATATCGCTCAATACCATAATAAGACCACGTTGAAGGTAATGCCTGACCGGCAAGATTTGCCAAGAAGAAAGCAGATATCAATAACAAAATGCCTTTATAATTTCGTAATGCAAACAAAGAAACTCCCGGAATCATTTTTGAAAAATTAATCTGTCTTCTATTCTCTAGAGCTAAAGATTCAGGAACAAAGAAATACCCAAAAAGGAAGTTGGCAAATGTTAAGCCTGCAGCTATATAAAATGGAAGTCGAATATTGATCTCCCCGAAAAAACCACCAATACCGGGACCGATAATAAATCCAATTCCGAATGCAGCACCTATTAATCCGAAGTTCTTCGCCTTATTTTCTTTGGTACTTACATCTGCGATATAGGCCGAGGCAACAGTAAAACTGGCACCAGTTATTCCCGCTAAGAAACGACCTAGAAATAACCAGGTAATTGTCGGTGCCCAAGCATGAATCAAATAATCTATACTTAAACCCAAAAGCGCTAGAAGTAGAATTGGTCTTCTACCAAATCGATCCGATATTTCACCTAACACGGGTGAAAACAAAAACTGCATACCAGCAAATGCCGTGGTCAGCCACATACCATAGATAATTGCCATGTGATTACCCTCACCCGTTAATTCCATTATCAATTCGGGAATAATAGGTAGAATAATACCGATACCTATTACATCAACAAGAATAGTAATAAAAATAAAAAGTAAGGCGGTTTTATTGGATTTCATGGTCAAGACAAAAGTCGGACAAAAAAAAGTAATCTTAAAGCTATAAAACCAAAAACCCCACTTTTAGGTGGGGTTTTCAATTCAATATATTTTCAAGCTTTGCATGACTTTACTCAACTCAGTCATTAAATACAATAGAAGTATTAGTTATTCAGTGCTTCTGCACCACCAACGATTTCTAAGATTTCGTTAGTAATAGCTGCTTGTCTTGCTTTGTTATATGTTAATTTTAATTGATCACGCATTTCTGTTGCGTTATCGGTAGCTTTATGCATTGCAGTCATACGTGCACCATGCTCACTAGCAAATGAATCTCTAATACCTTTGTACAATTGTGTTTTTAAGGATTTAGGAATCAATTGTTCAATGATTTCCACTTTAGAAGGTTCAAAAGTATAATCTGCACTAGCAGTTACTTCAACTTCTTCTAATGGAACAATCGGCAAAAATTGCTCTGTCATTATAATTTGAGTAGCTGCATTCTTGAATTTATTGTAAACAATCTCAATACGATCATATTCACCTTCCGTAAAAAGCGCCATTAGACTCTCAGCAATATCAGCGACATTATCAAAAGTCAAGTCGTCATAAACACCACTGTGATTGGCGATTACTTTATAACGTTTCTCTAAGTAATCATTAGCTTTTTTACCAACTGCTATGAAATCTACTTGTTTACCTGCGTAAACATTTTCGACCAAATTAGTAGATTGCTTTAAAATGTTGGTATTAAAAGCACCACAAAGACCTCTATTAGAAGTAACAGAAACTACTAAAACCTTGTTCACAGCACGATTATCGGCATAAACACTTCCCGAATCACCTTCTAAACTAGCGCTTAAATTTTGCAATAGTTCAGTAAGTTTATCGGCATAAGGTCTCATAGCCGTAATAGCATCTTGCGCCTTTTTCAATTTTGCAGCCGATACCATTTTCATGGCACTGGTAATCTGCATCGTTGATGAAACCGATGAAATCCTATTACGTATTTCCTTTAAATTTGCCATTTGTTCAAGTTAAAAGTTATGAATGAAGAGTTATGAGTTTTTAATAATTGAAACTAAAATTCTAATTAACTCTTCGCATTTAATTTTCATATCCTTTGGTACATTTCTTCCAGTTGCTTCCAATATATCTAACCAATACATTGTCTCGTCTGCCTCCTTTAGAGCAATTCCAAACTTATTTTTAAAATCTTTTTTTACTAACTCCTCGTTGTGCTTCTCTAGTATTAGCTCCAATACTAGTTCCGCTTCTTAACAATTGAGAGGCAAGCTCAAAATCTTTATTTCCTTTTAAAGTATCACAGTACAAAACGATATTACAAGCAAAATCAAAACTTTTTATCCTAATAGGACTTTCATTCAATTTACTCATAACCCATCATTCTGCACTTTTAACTTATTTGTATTTAGCAGAAAGTTCTTTACAAACAGAAGTCAATGTATCAGTAACCTCATCAGTTAATTTACCAGACTTCAATGTATCAAGAACACCTCTGTGCTTAGCGTTCAAAAACTCTAAATAATCACGTTCGAACTCTTTTACTTTCTCAACAGGTACATCTCTTAACAAGTTCTTAGAACCGGCATAGATAATGGCAACCTGATCTTCAACAGTATAAGGATCGTTTTGTGCTTGCTTTAATATTTCTACGTTTCTACGTCCTTTTTCAATAACGTTCAAGGTAGCGGTATCTAAATCTGAACCAAACTTAGCAAAAGCTTCCAATTCACGGAACTGTGCCTGATCCAGTTTCAATGTACCAGAAACCTTCTTCATTGATTTAATCTGAGCGTTACCACCAACACGAGATACAGAAATACCTACGTTAATTGCTGGTCTTACACCTTGGTTGAATAAATCTTGCTCCAAGAATATTTGTCCGTCAGTAATAGAAATTACGTTCGTTGGAATATAGGCAGAAACGTCACCCGCTTGTGTTTCAATAATTGGCAATGCCGTTAAAGAACCACCACCTTTTACCATAGGCTTTAATACCTCAGGTAAATCGTTCATTTCTTTTGCGATATCATCATCATTGATCACTTTTGCTGCACGCTCCAATAATCTAGAGTGTAGGTAGAAAACATCTCCTGGGTAAGCCTCACGTCCCGGTGGTCTTCTTAATAAAAGAGACACCTCACGGTAAGCTACCGCTTGTTTAGATAAATCATCATATATAATTAATGCAGGACGACCTGTATCACGGAAGTATTCACCAATAGATGCTCCAGTAAATGGTGCATATACTTGCATTGGTGCAGGATCAGATGCGTTGGCAGCTACGATAGTAGTATATGCCATTGCCCCTTTATCTTCCAATACTTGAGCGATACCGGCAACAGTAGATGCTTTCTGACCTATGGCAACATAGATACAGTAAACAGGTTCACCAGCATCATAAAATTCTTTTTGGTTTAGAATGGTATCGATACAAACTGTAGTCTTACCAGTTTGACGGTCACCAATAACAAGCTCTCTTTGTCCTCTACCAACTGGAATCATCGCATCAATTGCTTTAATACCAGATTGCATTGGCTCAGTTACAGGCTCTCTATAGATTACCCCTGGAGCTTTACGCTCTAATGGCATCTCATAAGTATCACCAGAAATAGGTCCTTTACCGTCAATAGGATTACCTAAAGTATCCACTACACGACCCACAATACCTTCACCAACTTTTACAGAAGCAATACGTTGTGTACGTTTTACGGTATCACCTTCACCAACTGATTTAGATGGTCCTAAAAGAACCACACCAACGTTGTCTTCTTCAAGGTTAAGAACGATACCTTCAAGTCCGCCTTCGAACTCAACCAATTCTCCGTATTGCGCATTCGCTAATCCGTAGATTCTTGCGATACCATCACCAACTTGTAATACAGTACCTACTTCGTCTAAAGTAGCGGTAGCATCAAATCCAGATAATTGTTTCTTTAAAATTGCTGATACTTCAGCGGCTTTTACTCCTGCCATTTTTAATTAGATATAAGATATTAGGCATTGAATGTAACCATTCTTAGCCTTATATAGTTATTATAGACTATTTGAAAATTCTCTTTTTAAATTATTAAGCTTGTTGCTAACACTAGCATCATACTGCAAATCTCCCACTCTTAAGATGAAACCTCCAATAATACTTTCGTCAACCTTACTTTCAATGGTAACTTCATTACCGGTAAGTTCAGCAACCTTCTTTAATATTTTCTTTTCCATTGCGGCATCTAAAGGTACAGCTGTTGTAACGTAAGCTACATCTTTACCTTTTTGTTGCTCATTAAGGATAATGTACTTCAAGGCAACCTCGTTTAACATTCCTAAACGCTTGTTGTCTACCAACATATTAATGGTTCCTTCTGTAATAGAATGACTGCCCTTGAAAATTTCAAGTAAAGCATTCTTTTTCACAGTACCGGAAACCACCGGACTAGCCAATACATCTTTAAGTTCTTTACTATCTGAAATAGTAGAGGCGATGGAACGCATATCTTTCTCAACAGCATCCAAGGCTTTGTTTTCCTTGGCCATATCCAATATTGCCTTTGCGTAACGTAATGCAGCTCTAGATTCGCTCATTATTTCTTTTAGTTAAGTTTTATATCGCTCAACATTGTATCTACCAATTTCAATTGCTTGTCATTGCTAGATAAATCTTCTTTCAATACTTTTTCTGCTATAGCTACAGACAATTCTGCAACCTGGCTCTTAATGTCAGCAACAGCAGCTTTCTTTTCGCTTTCGATCGCAGTCTGTGCTTGCTTCAACATTTTATCGCCTTCTAATTTCGCTTGCTCCTTAGAGTCAGCGATCATTTTTTCTTTGATTTCACGAGCTTCTTTCAACATCGCCTCACGTTCAGCACGAGCCTCTTGAAGCATCTTCTCATTATCAGCCTGTAAGTTTTGCATGTCTGTACGCGCTTTATCAGCAGCAGCCAATGCATCTTCAATACCAGCTTCTCTTTCGTTCAAAGAGTTTAAAATTGGTTTCCAAGCAAATTTTACCATTAAGAAAATCAATCCTAATAATAATATTGTTTGAACTATAAACAAACCTGGTGAAAAATCGTTCAATAAAACTTCCATATCCTAATCTTTAAAATCTAAATCAAATAATTAAAAAACATTTCCTGTAACCAACCGTTACAGGAAGATGTCTTTGGGTTTTCGTGTTCTTATTTTCCTAAGAACAAAGCACCGAATGCTAAACCTTCTAAAAGTGCAGCTACGATAATCATCGCAGTTTGAATTTTTCCTGCCGCTTCTGGTTGACGAGCAATACCTTCCATTGCTTTACCACCGATTTGACCAAGACCTAGACCTGCTCCGATAACGATTAAACCTGCTCCAATTAAATTGTAAGTTACCATACTAATTGATTTATATAATTAAATTAAAAAAACTCTTATTAAATGAAGTCTGCTCTTACATCTTCTGTATCAGCTACTTCGTGACCCGCCTCATCATGCTCATGATCGTGGTCGTGTTCTGCTACTGCCATACCTATAAACAAGGCTGAAAGCGCGGTAAAAATATATGCTTGCAAGAAGGCTACTAAAACCTCAATAAGCGTAATAAAAAATGATAACACCAATGATAGACCCGTAGCTCCTGCTACACCTAAACTCTCTTTCAAAGTAAACATAATTGCAATTAAGCTCATTACTACAATGTGACCTGCAGATATGTTTGCGAATAAACGCACTAACAATGAAAATGGTTTAATGATAAATGCACCAGCTAATTCTATTATAGCCAAAATAGGTTTTACGAATACAGGTACACCTGGCATCCATAAAATGTGCATCCAATAATCTTTATTTCCACTAACCGTATAAATGATCAATGTAAAAATAGCCAAACAAGCAGTTACTGCTATTTGTCCTGTTACGTTAAAACCGAATGGGGTAAGTCCTAATAAGTTCAACACCCAGATAAAGAAGAAAACCGTTAATAGGTATCCTGTAAATCTTCTGTAATGCTTTTCCCCAATATTAGGTCTAGCAATCTCATCTCTTACATAAAGTACCAATGGCTCTAACACTCTACCAAAACCAGTAGGTATTTTTTTCTTTCCGTATTGTTTCGCCAATGAAGAAAAGGCCAATAACATAAGTAAGCCTACCAACAACACCCCAACAACACTCTTAGTAATAGAAAAATCTAAAACTTTATGTGCATTAGTGGCATGGTGCTCTTCATCAAAATTCACTGAAGATGCTCCAGCATCCAATTCATATATTTTACTATGAAGTTTTACGAATTTAGAACCGTTTCTCTCAACAATTACATGTCCGTTATCATCATGGTGAAATTCTGATGACATAAAAGTTGCCAAACCATTGCTTGACCAAAGAATTACAGGTAGTGGAAAACCAACATGCTTTCTTTCTCCTGAATCACCAGTATAAGAGAACAAATGAAAATCATGAGAATCTTTAAGGTGATGTAAAATATAGGCATCTACCTGTTCCTTACCACTTACCGCACCTTCTGGCTCAGTATCGGATATAGCGAAACTTTGCAATGAAAAACAAAGTATTAGAAGTTGTAATAAGGTTTTAATCGTATTTGAAACTTGCATCATTAGTTCTTTATCAAAAAATTTAGCTCCTAGAAATTTTGCGCAAAAGTAGTTAATTATTGCATAATCTACCCAATTTTAAAGCTTTAAAATTTAGAGTCTTTTTTTGCGCATAATTTTGGAAATAAAAAACACTTCTAGAAACAAAAAAATAATCACCGGTATAAGCAGCGCACCCCTATATATTTGAGGCATAATAAGTTCACCCAAAAGGTAAGGATAGAACATTGCCGCAAAAATTGTAATCTTAAAAACCAATACACCCATATACATAAAACCCAACTGATCAAAAAAAGAATTGTTTTTTGAGGCAATTAAGAAAATGATGACCAATACAAGAGAGAACACGAAGTGAAAAGTGTATGCCTTAACCAATAACGGACCAAAATAAGTTGGCGGATCCAACAAAGCAAGATCTTGCAGAAAATAAGAAGTCGCGCCCACAACAGTGAACACGACTATATATAAAATGATATTTTTTAGCAACGTTTATTTATTTAGCGCCATAACTTTCTTTATGACTAAATAGATGGACAAAAATACAGCAAGTAATGTAAATGTGTCCTCTAAAAACGTTTTTTCAAATTTTTGATCTAACCACTCCCCTAAAAGATTGCCCAAGAATATAGTGACACCCATTTGTATGGCAACACCAGATAAGCTTGCGGCATTTCTTAAAAGTTCAGAATTATCGTTACGAGGCTTTTGCGGCTCCATTATTAGATGATTTAAAACCTGCACCAGCAGCTTTACCACCACCCATTGTACAAGAGGCGTTAAATGTAGCACCCGGCTCAACAGCCAATTTACTTACAGATACGGTCCCTTCTATAACTGCAGATGATTTTAAGGATAACAGATCAGACACTAAAAGTTCACCGTTAAAGCTACCTTCTATATCTGCATTTACACATTCTACTTTTCCATGAATGTAGCCATCTTTACCGATCACCACTTTACCAGAAGTTTTTACATTACCATCTAGCTTACCGTCTATACGAAAATCTGCTTCAGATATGATATCTCCTTTTATTTTGGTGTTCTTTTCTATTCTGTTAGGTTGGCCTCCTACTTCATTCATAGCTCTAGGTTTTTGTTTGTCTGAAAACATTGTTCACGGTTTTGGGGTTAAAAGCGTATTTCTATATTCGATTATATTCTTGTGTACTTGTACAATCTTATAGTTCTCCGATAAAACTACAAAATTCTCATCAGCAACAAGGTAATCCTTATTGTTTTTTAGTAGCTCGGCATACCCTAAAGCAAAATCTTTAGATTTAAATCCGTGCACCACTACAAATTGGTCTTCTAGGTTATAAATATCTCTAGAGACAATATTTTTATATCTAAGGTCAATGATAGATTGCTCTAACAATTCCATCAACTTTAACGCTTGTTCCGTATTACTTCTTTTAAACGGAAAAACTACCTTCCAGTTAGATGTTCCTTTAGAATCTGTTTCTGGTGAAAACTCCTTTTGTTCTAATTTAGGAAGCTGCTCTGCAATCATTTGTTCAGCCTTTTTACCCTCTGGATTATTAGGATATGTCAACGCCACATAATTCAATGCTTCTTTAAAAGGTTCAAAGCCTTGAAGTCTACCAATGGCATTCGCCTTCAACATTTCAAATTTAGGAACAATAGGGTCACCGGTAAATCTATTAATATTCTCTTCTGACCCTGTAATTACCTGTAAATATTGTTGCTCTTTATATTGTTTGAACAAACTCTCATAGCGTTTCTCTGGACTATCAGAACTATCTGCTAATACCGCTTGCGGATTCAATAAAATCTCAGCATATCTAGAGTCGGCATGGTTGGCAATAATATCTGCCTTCATGGTCTCTTTCAACGGACTATCAACTTCTTCGTAAATCTTATAAAGATTATATTTTGAAGGAAGAATCAATCGTTCTTCAGCATTAGACGCCAATACATCTTCTAATTTGGCAGCTGCCAACAGATTCTCGTTAAACTTCTCCTTATATATTAATCCTAATTGATAGTTTGCAAAATTACGTTCTGTTTTTAAGCTGTCAATAACCGCAACATCTGTTGGCAAACGATCCATATAATAGTCTAAAGAGAATTTCTCATCTTCACTGACTACACTTAAACTATCATTTACACCCGGTGCATTTTGCAAGGCAACATTTTCAGTATTGATAACCGATTTGTCTGACCATCGCCAATCATCTGTCAATTCTCTATTGCCCCAACGATTCTTAAAATCGTTCTGACCATAACCTAAACTTGTTATATTATAGAAATAGAATTTACCTTTATTTTCTTTGCCACCTTTACTGTTACTAAATGCAGCAAAACCATCGGTAATTCTTGCTTTTTCTTTTTTCTGTGCAGCTTCTTTCGCCTTCTGTAATTCTTCAATATGCTTTCCAAAATAAGCCAACTGCTCATCTTTAGGCATTTGGTAAATTGTAATTACACTGTCAGAATACTGTACAATGTCTTCGTATTTAATAACATCTTCCAAATTATCGCGCTTCTTCTTAATAGCACGAAATTTTTTGGTGTTTTCATTAAGGTTAGTCAATACACTATCGTAATATGCACCAGCCGGCTTATAAACACTTTCATCAAAATTGTATTCCGCTAAATTCTCGTAATTCAGTGCATTCAATTTTGGCTTATTTTGAGAGGCTCGCAAAGATTTATTGAAATAAACCAAAGCCAAACTATCAGATTCCTGCTTTAAATGAAACTCAGCCAACTGTCTGTAAATACCATCTAAATAAGGTCTGTTCTCCCTATTCATTTCCAATTTTGTCAAATACTCCAAAACCTCTTCCTTATTTTCAGAAGTTACTTGGGTATTCTTTAATTTTTCGATTTTGGCATTTATCATGTAAACACGAGGCGACTTCCTATTTAATTCAATCACCTTATCAAATACGTAATTAGCACTGTCTTTAAAGCCTAATTGATTGTACAATTGACCTATAATATAATAGTACCTTCCTCTTTCTGGATTTTTTGTAGTGTAGTGCGATGCTATCTTAAGATTTTGCACAGCAGTATCTGGTGCATTTAGATTAATAAACGCCTGTGCCATCATTGCTCTTGCATCAGCATATTCTTGATCTTTTAAACGCTCATATTTCATTAAGCGCTTTAAATTTTTAATTGCAAGATCATCGTTTTCTAAGCGGATGTTTACTTTCTCTCTCCAAATACTTGCCTCGTTCAGCTTATCGCTTTCAGAATATTTATTAAGAACATAGTTGAAAGATTCTAATGCCGGTATGTAGCGTTCATCAAAATATCTTGCTTTCCCTAAAAGAAGAAAAGCTTCATCTATTTGTGGGTTTCGCTCTTCATCCTTAATATCCATACTATGGCGTTGAATAGCCTTAGTAGCTTTTTCTTCTGCAATAAGGAAATTAGGATTGTTGTCTTCTGAATCTAATTTAATTTCGCCACTAACCTCTAAACGCTCTATAGGCAAGACTTCAAAATAATCATCTTGATAGGTATCGTTCAAAGTTTCTCGACCTAGCTCAAAAGCAATGTTACCATTATACAAGGTATTGTATTTGGTATTGAGCGCATGCCAATTACGGTTTACGAACTTGTCTTTCTTGACAGAACATGCATTAAAAAGCATACTCGCCAAAACACCGGATAAAATAAGTTTGTTTCTAAGATTCAAAATAGTTGATCTACGTATGTATGTTTAACTTAAAAACAACCAGATTATTATACCGTTCATCGGTAAACTGCATATTTATTTTTGAGCATTCTCAACATTTTAAGACTACTACAACCAAATTTTACCGACCGTGTAGTTTGTTTTGAATTAAAATAACCAAGCGAATATAAGTTTACATCAGATAATCTGATCAAAGAGGTCTTAATCGGATTTTTATCCATCTTGCTATAAAACTCAGAAATAAAAAACCGACCTAGTGGTCGGTTTTTAGATTTTATATGGTTTTTAGCCAAAAGTGTAGTTCGTCTGATCACAAGCTGCCGTAATCTCATGGTTTTTTTAACGAATTGTAATTATCTAGAGCCTAGAACCAGTAGACATCCGTATTATTCCGCAACCGGTAGAACACTCTCTGCACCAAAGAACACCTCTAATTCTTTTAATGTTTCAGCAGATGTTTCTATGTCTTTAACCACTTCACCTTTATTTAGTACTACAATACGTTCGCATACTTCAGTTACATGAATTAAATCATGACTAGAAACTAAAACGGTGACGTCTTCTTTTGCAGCAAGTTCTTTAATGATTTGCTTTAGACGAATCTGTGTAGTGGGATCCAAATTGGCAAAAGGCTCATCTAAAATGACCACTTTGGGGTTACCAATAAAAGAAGCTACAATACCTGCTTTCTTCTGGTTTCCTTTAGATAAATCTCTCAGGTATTTCTTTTGTCCTAGTATTTCTCCATGAAAAAAGTCTTGATACTGCGCTAATAATGCATCGACATCGGCTTTATTTTGACCGCGAAGGTCGCCTATAAAGTAAAAATACTCTTCGGGAGTCAAGTACCCAATCAGAAAAGTTTCATCTATAAAAGATGATGTAAATGGTTTCCAATCTTCACTGGTGTTTACCTGAACATCATTATTAATGATATGACCTGTACTCGGCTGTATTAAATCTAGCAACAAACTAAATAATGTTGTTTTACCCGCTCCGTTATTACCCACCAAACCGAAGCTTTGTCCCGTTGGAATGTTTAAAGATTCAATATTAAGAACTTGTTGTGAACCGTATTTCTTTGATAAATTTTCTATTGTAATCATAATCTTGTTATTCTAATTTTTTAGGATGAAATGAAATGCGTCAAATAAAAAACCCTAACTCGCCTTCTCTTTAAAACCTGCAATCATTCCGTATTTCTTTTTCTTGTATTGTTCTGTTATCAACCCTAGTAAATAATTCTTCATAGCAAAACCTATGATGCCTAGAACGGATAATACTCCCACTGCTACGTCTAAACTAAAGATGTAATAAAAGATGGAAAATATGATAATAGGAACGATTAAAACCGGAACCATTACCAAAAATTGAGTAGCACTAGCACCCTGCATATTACCAAACGGACTCTGATCCAGTTCGATTCTTTTTTTATTAAATGAACCAAAATATAAAATGACCGGTATATTAATTCCTAAGTTATATAATGCACAACCAAAATTGATGGCCAAAGCGTCCCAACCGAAGTAAACATAGGGTAAGGTCAATAAAAACATGAATACGATACTAACAGTAATTAAGGATACTTTAGACTCTAAATATTTGCGCATTGGAATATTTTGCGACATCATCATACTATAGTAACTACTATCCCAAGCAGGAATAAATTGTCCGAAATTACTCAAGAAAATACCCGTCATAAAAATGCCCACAAAGGCTTTCATCGGCATCATACTACTATACATATCTTGGGTGTAAAACACTAATCCGTAGAACACGAACAGAATTGAAATGTACACCTGAGACTTCGTTCTTTTATTACGCCAAATCATTTTAAGGTCAAGTTGTAAGAAAGAACCCATTTCTCCAAAACGCTTTGTCCAAGACATATCTGAGGTATTTGCCTCTACTGATTTCGATTGAAGCTTTGCATCTAGATAAATTTTATCTCGTAGGTATTTAAAATTGACATAATATATAATTGCAGCTAAAGCAATCGGAATCAATACTGTGATTGGATATGCATAAAGCGCATGAAAAACAGGTGCAAAAAACTCTTTTACAGAAAACACTCCAAAATAATCCAATCCGTACCCTAAGACAAGAATACTACCAATTCCAATAAGAACTTTATCATTCTTATTTACTAGCAAGTTCACATAATTAATACTCAGAACAATACCTATAATACCAACTACCCAAAGTAAAACATTTAGTACAGGGTAGCCATTAAATAACAAAACTATTGCAAACGGAACTATAAAGAATATCGTCAATAAATTATAGATAGATGCTGCTGATCTACCTAATATATAATGTGCAATGGTACTTTTCTTAACAGGAGTGGTCAAAAATGGTTTTATATCCATTACAGGAAGCTTCTGCATGAAATACCTTAAGAATAATTCCATTAAAATCCAGTAAATAAAATATTGGCTAATACTCCACATAGGGCTTTGATCAGGGAATATTTCTTTTAAGATAAAGTACATTCCGGCTCCTGCACCAGCAAGTGATAAAAGCATGTATACGCCAAAAAATCCCATCACTATTTTTATCCCTAGACTTTTACCAAGGTTAGAGGACCTAAAAAAGGATTTCCATTGTAATGAAGAAAAACGTTTAAACATTCGGTTGGTTTTAGTATTTGAAATATAAGTAAGAAAAATCTTGAGATTGTTACAAACAAAATTCAAAATATTCATTAAGCCCTTATTTTATACCTTACTATATATACCTAAAAAATTAACCGATTAATTCCTCTTTCTTCCCCATCAAAAACTCCTTTTCTAACGTATTTGAAGTTTGTAAAAGTGCTTTATCTAAAAAAGAAATTGCTAGTTCTTTCTCTAACAACAACCATCAAATAAAAAATTCTCTTTGTTCTAATTCTAAAACTTATTTATATAAAAAAGTTAAACAAAAAGTAGTAACTCCCATTTTTTTGACAAATGTCATATGATATCGCAAAAGCATGCTTAATTTTGTAATTCGATTTAAAGAAACCAACATATGTCGCATTTTCACCCATTAACGGTAAAACATATTAAACAATTGACGCCAACCTCTGTTGCCGTTACGTTTTCAATTCCGAAAGAATTGGCACAGACTTTCACCTTTACGGCGGGTCAGTATATCACCATTAAAAAAGAGATTAAGGGTAAAGAACTTAGAAGAGCATATTCTATAAGTTCATCACCTGAAAAAGATGGCATCACCATCGGCATTAAAAAAGTAGATAATGGCGGATTCTCCAATTACGCCAACTCAGAATTAAAAGTTGGTGATACATTAGAAGTAATGGAACCAGAAGGTCGTTTTGTATTCAATACGACCAATGACGTTCAGAATATTGCTGCTTTTGCTGCGGGTAGTGGTATTACACCAATTATGAGTATTGTAAAGTCTGTTTTAGATAGTAACCCTAAGAACAAATTTGTTTTGGTTTACGGTAACAAATCGTACGAAGAGACCATGTTCTATACAGATTTGGTAAAATTAGAACTAGAATATGCCAATCGGTTTTTTGTGTACTTCACCAATAGTCAAACCCGTGAAGACAAGGCTTTATTCGGTAGAATAGATACCTCAACGGTTAATTATGCCTTGTTGAACAAGCATAAGGATGTTGATTTTGATGGATACTATTTATGTGGACCGGAAGAGATGATTCGTTTGGTACAAGATACCTTAATTGAGAATGAAGTGGATAAGGATAAAATCCATTTTGAACTTTTTACGCCTACTGAAATAAAAGAGGAATTACCTATACAAGCAGATGGCCAAACCGCGGTTACCGTTCTTGTTGACGATGAAGAATTTCAATTTATTATGGATAAGAAAACCATGATCCTCGATGCGGTATTAAAAAAAAATATTGATGCGCCATATTCATGCCAAGGCGGAGTATGTAGTAGCTGTATTGCCAAGGTAACGGAAGGAAAAGCTGAAATGGTTATGAACCAGATTCTGACCGATAAAGAAATTGCAGATGGTTTTATTCTTACCTGTCAAGCTCATGCTACAACACCTACCATTAAGGTAGATTATGATGATGTATAAGCTCATATAATAATCAAAAAACGGCCGGTTGATACAATTCAACCGGCCGTTTTTATTTATCTAAGAAGTAAAGACTTCTTCAAACTTTCTAACCGCGGCTTCATAGCCTATTGCGTAAGCTTTTTCAATGCCTCTTCTATCTAGCAAGCCAATATGTTCCAGTTCTTTAGATTCTAGTACAAGGTGACAATTATTAATTTTTTGTCGGTTAATAGCATAAATCATTAATCCGGTTACTCTGCCTGTCAATTGAAATGAATTGTTCAAATGTTTTTTCTCTAATTGAGAAACCACAGATACATTACTACCTATTACATAATCAACTTTTGGCAGCACAGCTTCAGACGGGAAATTGTTCATGATTCCGCCATCGGCATATAATTCTCCCTTATACTCTACAGGACTAAAAACAGGTGGTAATGCAGCCGATGCCAATAAAGGCTTTATCAATTCACCTTTATCGATAAAAAGCTCTTCACCTTTCTGCAAATTTGTAGCGACTACATGGAGTTCTCTATTCAAGGCCTCAAAACTATCATCTGGAAAATACTGTTTAAAAGAAGCTATATAACTCTCGCTATTCAATAAACCTGGTTTAGCAACAGCAAAGTAATTATATTTAAAAAGCGGTGTTTCCTTAAAAAACTTAAGCATATCTACTACAGGTTTGTCTGCCGCATACAATGCACCCACTAATGCACCAATACTACTACCGGATACCACCTTAGCCTCAATGCCAAACTCTTGCATTGCCTTAATAACACCTATATGTGCCATGCCTCTAATGCCTCCACCGGAAAGCACCAAACCAATGGACTTAGAACCTAATTGCATCTATCTAGAATTAATTTCAAAAAAAATGCCAAACGGATACTATTATCCGCTTGGCATAAAATTAATCATTATAGCGGACTATGAATCCAATCCGAAGGCATAATAATTTTTAGTGCCATCTTCATAAACACCTTCTAACATTACTCCGCCTTTTTTGTTCTCCAAAATAGCAGCAACATCATCAATGTCATCTACACGTTTACCATCAATATGCGTAATGATGAAACCAGCTCTCATTTGCGTCTCACTCTTAATCTTACCAGGGTATAGTTTAGAAACCTGTACCCCACCATCAATATCTAATTTTTTGGCTAATTGCTTGTCTACATTTTCAAAATCCGCACCTAAAAGATTAAATACTTCTTTCTTCTCTTTCTTGATAAAATCTGTTCCACCTTGAGAATTATGTAGCTCTACTTCCAATTCTTTTTCTTTTCCTTTTCTATTTACAATAATAGCAACCTTATCACCAGGTCTTTTTCCTGCTATAATTTCTTGAAGTCTTGGTGACGTAGCTGTTTCTTTACCGTTAACACTAACGATAATATCGCCAGATTGCATACCTGCCAAATCAGCACCACTATCTTCACCTACTTGCTCTACCCAAACACCTTTGGTAAAGTCAACATCTTTTTCTTTTGCCAAGTTACTGTCCATAGTTCTAATAGAAACCCCCAACATACCACGTTGTACGTTACCGAATTTTAGTAAATCTTCAACCACTTTGGTTACGATGTTACTAGGCACCGCAAATCCGTATCCGGTATAAGTACCGGTTGTACTGGCTATAGCAGTGTTAATACCAACAAGGTTTCCGTCTAAATTCACCAAAGCACCACCACTGTTACCAGGGTTGATAGCGGCATCTGTCTGTATAAAACTTTCTACAGCAAACTTATCGGTATTGATATGGATACTTCTTGCCTTAGCACTAACAATACCGGCGGTAACCGTAGAATTCAATCCTAATGGGTTACCAACTGCCAATACCCACTCGCCAACTTCAACATCATCTGAATTGACCAAAGACATCGTTTTTAGATTATCGGCTTTGATTTGTAATAACGCCAAATCTGTTGTCGGGTCGGTACCGATTACAGTGGCTTTATACGATTGATTGTTATATAAAGTTACCTCAACCTCATCTGCATTATCAATCACATGATTATTGGTAACGATATACCCTTTATCATTAATGATAACACCCGAACCTGTACCTACTCTAGGTCTTGATTGCGCTCCATTTGGAGATTGCCCTTTAAACATATCGCCAAAAAATTCTTTAAAAGGGTCTGGTAATTCTCGCGCTCCTTGACTCTGGCTTGTTGATCCCGTTTGGGTAGATTTAATATGTACTACAGCATCTAAAACTTTTTCAGAAGTTTCCGTAAAATCTAAAGGCTTAATATTTCCTTCATTATCCTTTGTGTATAAAGCCTGTGCTCCAGGTACAGATTCTACTACGGTAACTCCGCTAGTTTCTTTTGTTTCTTGTTTGTTAAATTGAATTACTCCGTAACTTACGACTAGAGCAATAACTGCAGAGAAGAAGTAAACCTTCCAAGCGCTTCTAGTATTTGTGTTTGATTTCATATGTATTTAAATTTTTATGATTCTTCTGATGTCTTACTGGCAAAGGCTATGCCACGCACGGGACTGCCAATGCTAAAAAAAAATTAAAACTGATTAAAATTTTAAGGCTTTTTTTAGACTAACCAGTCTGTAACCTTAAAATTTTGCAAGATCCCATGTCAAAAAAAGGAAGATAAACGGACTTTACATTGAGTTTATAGGTTTAGTATTAAGGTAGCACAATATAAATTTGGTTTAAAACCAACCAACTAGTCTAAAACTGACATATTGACCTAAGGTAAGAGATTTCGTATGTTTTAATTTTATAATTATGCATTCTTAGAAAACCTTTGCTATATTTTTACGTAAGTTTAACAACTAGAAAGAACAATTAATTGAATTCATTAAGTACTGCAATTTTGGTATTTGCCAATTCCGCCAAACAAGATTTGGCGAATAAGCACATTCTTAGAAGTGAAGAATTATTTGATGTTTTAACCCGTTCTACTCTTAAAAAAGCAAAAGATACAGGTTTACCTGTTTTTCACTTTTCAGATGAAGATCAAGTTGGTACTTCTTTTGGCGAACGTTTTACAAATGCCATCGCCAGTGTTTTCAACAACGGTTTTTCTAATATTATTACTATAGGTAATGATACACCGCATTTAAAAACCCATCATCTTAAACATACCGCACAACAATTGGCATTCGGCAAGACCGTAATAGGTCCTTCAATTGATGGTGGTTTCTATTTGTTAGGTCTGCAAAAATCTAATTTTGAAGCTAGTGAATTTCAAAAATTACCTTGGCAACGTTTGGGCTTGTATCACCAAATTTCATTGTGGTTACATGAAGAATCATCAGAATTAATAAAATTACCTGTATTACAGGATTTGGATAACGAAAGAGATTTACAATCAATTCTATCGTTTTCTACCGGTCTGTCATCAACTATATTCTTGTTGATCATCAATCTATTAAAAAGTAACAGAAGTCTATACTACACTAACCAAAACTTCTCTACCCTATATTCTAACAGCTTTCCTTATAACAAAGGTTCTCCTGCAGTTTCATTTATCTAAATCCCCCTTTATCCAATAGTTGGATAAATGAAAACTCAGTCCAAAGCTATATATGAAACACTTATTACTAGTGTTGACATTGTTTATGATGAACATGGTCAATGCTCAAGAAACAATTACAGGTATTGTAACAGATACCGATGGAAATACCATACCGTACGTCAACATTCTATTATCTGACACCGCAACAGGTTCTACAACCAATGAAGATGGTTTTTATACTATAGATGTTCCCAAACTTTCTGGCGCCATTGAATTTTCGGTTTTAGGATACGAAACTCAAGTAGTTTCCATAAACAATAGACGTACCATTAATATCACTTTAGCAGATTCATCTGAAGTTTTAGATGAAGTCGTGCTAACGGCTTTAGGTTTAAAACGGGAAACTAAAGAATTAGGCTATGTAGTTCAAAGCTTGGACGCAAAAGGAGTTACGGAGGTAAAATCGGTTAACTTTTTAGACAACCTTTCTGGTAAACTGGCAGGTGTAACCATTAACCAAGGTGCTACCGGGGTAGGGTCTTCCTCTAAAATTACCATTCGTGGTGAAGCCTCTTTTTCTAATAACAATCCGTTATTTATTGTAGACGGAGTGCCTATTAACAACAATTCGGTCTTTAATTTTACCAATGAGGCAGCAGCCGGGTTTCAAGAAATAGATTTTGGTAACGGTGCTATGGATGTGAATCCTGATGATATTGCCGAAGTTTCGGTTTTAAAAGGACCTAGTGCGGCGGCTCTATATGGAACAAGAGCATCTAATGGTGTTATAATCATAGAAACCAAAAGCGGAAAAAATTCAAAAGGATTAGGCGTTAGCTACAACACTAGTTTCTTTGTGGATTCGGCATTTCAACTACCCGAATTTCAAAATGAATACGGACAAGGAAATTCTGGTGAGTTTGCATTTGTAGACGGATTAGGTGGTGGAACCAATGACTTGATCACCTATAGTTGGGGACCACGCCTAGATGTAGGCAATCTTATACCACAATATGATAGCCCCGTAACTTTAGCAGATGGCACTATAGTACGTGGTGGTGATACTGCCCTTTACAGCGGATTACCAATTACACCTACAGAGTTTAGGTCTAACCCAGACAACTTGAAGAATTTCTACGAAACGGGCACAACCTTAATCAATAATATTGCCATTTCTAACGGATTTGACAAAGGTAGTTTCCGTCTATCGTTTACTGATTTACGAAGCGAATCTATCATTCCGGGAGTAAATCTTGACCGACAAACTATAGGTACAAGACTAAATTTTCAACCTATTGATAAACTGCGCATTAATTCCTCTATAAGTTATATTAATTCTAGTAGCGACAATAGACCCTCTAACGGTTATGGTTCAGAGAATGCCAATTACTCTTTAGTAGCTTGGGGACCAAGGTCATTAAATATTGAAAACTTAAAAAACTATTGGCAACCAGGTTTAGAGGGCTTACAACAGTATTCTTATAATTATACGTTTTTTGATAATCCGTATTTTATTCTTAATGAAAATAGAAACTCCTTTAATAGAGACAGGGTATTCGGAAATATTTCGGCTAGCTATGACATTACCGAACATATTACTGCAACTATTAGAACCGGAATGGATTATTCAAGTGAATTACGACAACTGCGCAGAGCCTATAGCTCTAATCGATTTGTAAATGGTGGTTATGCCGAGCATGATGTATTTTTTAGGGAAATAAACACTGATTTCTTATTAAATTATACCAATCAGTTAAATGATTTTAATATTGATGTCTCTTTAGGTGGAAACAGATTAGATCAAAAGGCATTCACTTCACAATCGCAAACCACGAGTTTGGCGCAACCGGGTATTTTTAGGTTATCTAATGCAGCTTCACCAATTGAAGTTTTCGAATTTGAATCGAATAAAAGAATAAACAGTTTTTACGGCTTGGCAAAATTTGGATACAAAGACTTCCTTTTCTTGGATGTTACAGGAAGAAACGATTGGTCTAGTGCATTGGCTACTCCGTTTTCCGTAGACAATACGTCATTCTTTTATCCATCCGTATCAAGTAGTTTTATACTATCAGAAGTGGTTGATTTACCAGAGGCCGTTTCATTTGCAAAACTAAGGGCAAGTTGGGCACAAGTAGGTAATGACACTGATTCCTACCAAACTACAGGTGCTTTTGTAGCACAAACCCCTTTTAATGGGCAACCAACTTTCAGTAACTCAAACACTATAGCAAATGCAAATCTTCAACCAGAACTAACCTCTTCATTTGAAGTAGGTGCAGATGTACGTTTGTTTGGAGACCAATTAAGATTAGATGTTTCTTACTATAACGCATTGACCAAAGATCAAATTATTTCATTGCCTATAGGTATCTCATCTGGTTATACACAACAAGTAGTTAATGGTGGTGAAGTTCGTTCAAAAGGTGTAGAGATTATTCTGGGTATATCGCCGGTTATGAGTCAAGATTTCAAATGGAACAGTACTTTAAATTTTAGCACGAATAGATCTACGATAGAAAGCTTACCACAAGATGAAGGTCGATTAACATTGGCATACTCCAGAATTTATGACAGTCAAAACCAAACGGTATTTTTACAGGCAGAAGAAGGTGGTCGTGTGGGTGATTTGTACGGAACAGGATATTTGAAGAATGAAAATGGTGATTTTATTTTAACGGATGAAGGCAGATACATACCCGATAATGAACTACAAAAATTAGGAAATTACAATCCCGATTTTATGTTGGGCTTCAACAATCAATTTAATTACAAGAACTGGAATATGGGTTTCCTTTTCGATTGGCGACAAGGCGGAATCATTGTATCTAGAACAAGGGCATTGGGTAACGTTGGTGGTCAGTTAGCAGAAACAGCAAACAGACCAGAGGCAGGTATTGTACCCGAAGGAGTTGTAAATACTGGTACTGCAGATAATCCGGTGTATACACAAAATACCGTTGCAGTAACGGCAGAAAGTTATTACAGGCAATTTTATGATCGAAACCATGAAGAGAACAATATGTATGATGCTTCCTTTTTAAAGCTGCGTCAAGTATCCGTTGGTTATACGTTTGATAATCTTAGTCTTTTCAATCAGGATGCTACGTTGAGTTTATCATTGATAGGAAAGAACTTATTTGCAATAACAGAGAATCCACATTTTGACCCCGAGCAATTGGCAGTACAAGGGCAAGGCTTTATTAGCGGTGTTGAAGATATGTCATATGCCACAACAAGAAGTATAGGTTTTAAAGCCGGATTTAATTTTTAAGAAAAAGAAAATGAAACATATATATAACATTCTAGTCTTATTGCTGGTCGTTGGCTGCACAAAAGATTTTGAGGAAATTAATACAAATACAAATGACCCTGTTACGGTGCAACCAAGTCTATTGTTAAGACAGGTAATTTATGACTATGGGGAACAAATGTCATATGAAGGTTTTACTGCCGGTAACCTATTAGGACAATATAGTACCGCTCTAGACTTTAACTTATTTGACCGTCATGATTTAAAATCTCCGCAATTAGGTGGAAACCCATGGCCTATATTCTATCAGAATTTACGAGACAATGAAATTATTTTGAATTTATCTCAAGAGAATACTGCATATACCGTTTATGAAGGCCCAGCAAGAATTATGAAAGCGTATATGGCAGCTGGTTTAACAGATTTATTCGGTGATGTTCCATATTCAGAAGCATTTCAAGGAGATACAGAAACTGTTACTCCGTCCTATGACACTCAGGAGTCAATTTACATGGACGAAGGTGGTGTTTTTGATAATCTTGATAAGGGAATTTTAGCCATTCAGAATTATTCAGGTACCATAGCTTTAGAGGGAGACATTCTCTTTAATGGTGATTTAGACGGATGGATACGTTTTGCAAATTCCTTGAAAATTAAATATCTAATGCGAGTTTCAAGCAAAATAGATGTGGCCTCACAACTACAAGCAATTGTCGCAGAAGGCAATTTTATAGATGATAATAGCGCAAATGCCATTTTCAACTTTACCGATGGCGAACCAAATAGTTTTAGGTTGGCACAGCTTAGGGTGGGCGATTTTAATAATTATGTGCTTTCTGAAACGATGGATGAAATTTTGACCAACTTAAACGACCCACGAATTGCACGCTTATATCAACCTTTTGCCAATAGTACAGATGGCGGTTATAACGGACTATTAAATGGAATCGATGCATCAGCGGGAGTATCGTTAGCTGATTACTCTTTATTGGGTACTATTTTCAGAGATAATACAGGGCTTTTAGATGCCAATTTTATGACCAGCATGGAAACACACTTTCTATTGGCAGAGGCTTCGCAAAAAGGGCTTATTTCCGCTAATACGGAAACCCTATATAATACAGGAGTAACACAAGCTTTTGAATATTGGCAAATAGCACTTCCTGATGATTATCTAACCATTGATGCTGCATTGACCAACGGGAATCCTTTAGAAAATATCATCACACAAAAATGGATTGCAAATAGTATAAACGGTTATGAAGGTTGGATCGAATATAGAAGAACAGGTTTTCCGCAATTGAAAACGATTTCGGCAAGTTTGAACAATAATTTGATACCGATACGCATGCCTTACCCTTCTGAGGAAGAAGCTTTAAATAATGCCAATTATACCGAAGCTTCAAATAACACGGAAGGTAATAGTATAAATGTGGCTGTTTGGTGGGATGAGTAACAGAGTTAGGAGTTAGGAGTTAAGAGTTAGGAGTTAGGAGTTAGGAGTTAGGAGTTAGGAAAAAACAAAAAAATGACTGAAGTAAAGATTTGGCAATGGGGATTGATAATAGCATCAAGTTTGGTGTTGTTCTTCCTTTCCCCATGGGCAAAAGATACCAATCAGTTTTTTAAAGCCGTTCAAAAGAAAAAAGCACCCAACACATTTATGCTAATGGGTAGTTTGATCATCTCATGGATTTTCGCCAAAAGCATTACCAATGCGGCAAATTTAGGATTGGATTTCGGTATTGTTGGTGGTGTTGCCTATGCAGGGTACTATCTATCATTTGCCGTGGCAGGTATCGTAATTTATAAGATGAGGCTACATGGTAAGTATACCAGTATTCATCATTTCTTATCCTCAAAATTTGGAAAAACTGCGGTAATGGTTTTTTCAATTCTTATTGCATTTCGGTTATTCAATGAAGTCTGGAGCAATACCATGGTTATTGGTTCTTACTTTGGTGATATGGGTACGAGCCCATATTACTGGTCCATCTTAGTATTTACCGGACTAACATTGGCATATGTACTCAAAGGAGGCATGAGCAGTTCAATTTTTACCGATGTTGTCCAAATGGGGCTATTCTCTATACTATTAGCGGTAATATTGTTCACTATTTTTGGAAAAGACAATGCCATAAGTATGACAACAGTTATAAATTCAGGTATTTGGTCTTTTGAAACCGGACTTAATTTATTGTTTGCTGCCTTGTTGCAATCGTTCAGCTATCCCTTTCATGACCCGGTATTAACCGATAGAGGATTTATCAGTAGTCCGAAAGTAACATTGAAGAGTTTTTTATGGGCAAGTGTACTAGGTGCAATCTGTATCATTCTATTTAGCCTTATTGGTGTTTATGCCCAATCTCAAGGTATGCAAGGTCAAGCGGCTGTTCAAGTTGGTAAGGCTTTTGGAACAATGATTTTACTGGTCATCAACTTCATCATGATCACATCCGCAGCATCCACTTTAGATTCTACATTTTCATCATTTTCAAAATTACTGGCACTTGATCTAAACCTGGGAAACACTTTAAGATTTGGTCGTTGGTCTATGGTAGCAATCGCTGTTTTGGGTACCGTACCCGTTTTTTTAGATGCAGAAATTTTATCGGCCACAACTATTAGTGGTACAATGGTTATAGGACTAACCCCTGTTTTTCTATTCTGGAAAGATAAAGCACCTAAAATCAGTTTTCATTTGAGCGTTTTTATTGGATTGATATTTGGTTTCCTTTTAATTTTTAACTGGTTTCCAGATAATTTAATTTTTACCACTGGCAAGTATGCCAATTTACTATGGATTAATTTTTGGGGCATTTTATGTTGCCTATTCGTTTATATAATACCCACATGGATAAAGAAATAAAACATATTGGTACCAAAAGCGGAAAGCTGTTGCTTTTCGGCGGTGTGTATAGTAATCTACAGGCATTGGAGAAATTAATTTCTATTGCCGAAGAAGCAAGAATTAGACCAGAGAATTGTATAAGTACAGGAGATCTTACCGGTTACTGCGCACAACCTGAAGAAACAGTACAGCTATTTCAAAAATGGGGAGCACTTAGTATTTCCGGAAATGTAGAATTGCAACTAGCAAGCGATAGTGAAGATTGTGGCTGCGATTTTAAAAGCGGTAGCCGCTGCGACGATTTTTCAAAAATGTGGTTTCCCTATACTAAAGGACATTTATCACAACAGTCTTTAGGTTGGATAAAGCAAATTCCAGAATACTTAAGTTTTGATTATGGGAATAAAAGAGTAACGGTAGTCCATGGCAACTATGGTAATACATCAGAATTTGTATTTAAATCAAACGCTACAGAAAGTAAAGAACGTTGTTTTCAAGAGACTAAAAGTGATATCATTATTGCGGGGCATTGTGGCTTACCATTTCATCAAACCATAAAAGAGAAGGTATGGCTGAACCCTGGTGTAATAGGTATGCCGGCAAATGATGGCACTACTCGCGTATGGTATATGATCTTGAATATTGAGGGTGGTGAAGTTACTTACGCACATCACTCTTTTGAATATGATGCAGAAACCGCACAAAAATTAATGTATAAAAACCATTTACCAGAAGCCTACGGCGATACACTTACCTCTGGCATTTGGGACAATATGGAAATACTTCCCGAACTAGAAAAAATGGGACAGGGAATTCCCATTCATTTTAACCAAGAACTAAAAAATTCAATAAAACCTAAAACACAAAAAAAGATGGCAAATACGTACTACGACCCAGCAGATTTAAGAAAATTCGGAAAAATTACCGAGTGGAGCGAAGAGCTTGGAACTAAATTTTTTGATTATTATGGTAAAGTTTTCGAAGAAGGCGCACTAAGCGCTAGAGAAAAATCTCTAATTGCATTAGCAGTGTCTCATGTAGTAAAGTGTCCGTATTGTATTGATGCGTATACCAAAGACGGATTGCAAAAAGGAATTACGAAAGAAGAAATGATGGAAGCCGTTCATGTAGGTGCTGCCATTGAAAGCGGTGCAACATTGGTTCATGGTGTACAGATGATGAATAAGTACAATAAATTGTCAATGTAAATTTCGTTGTTGGTTGTTGGTTGATGGTTGTTCGTAGCAGCTTTCTGCAATAATCAATTGATTGAAATTTAAATTAGTTTAAAAAATTGCAAATGGAATATTCATAATGAATATCCATGGTTAAGAATAAGAAATTAATTGTTGTCATGTTTAAGTTTAAAGCATTTACAAAATGCCCACAACGAACAACGAACAACGAACAACTAAAAAATGGCTACAAAATCATTAAAAGCGAAAGGGAACGATTTAGCGGTTTCCAACAAGCAGTTAGAAATATTGAACGGAGGCATATTTGCTGATGGCGAGCTTCCTTACTTTAAAGATAAAATTGCAGACATAGGGCATTTTCCTTTACGCCCAAAAAAGCTGGAAATCTTGCAAATTAACGTAGGTTACATGTGTAATCAGGTTTGCGAGCATTGCCACGTAGACGCTGGACCCGATCGTAAGGAGATTATGACCCGTGAAACTATGCAGCAATGTTTAGAGGTGATTAAAAATACAGGTGCGCATACCTTAGATTTAACCGGTGGTGCACCAGAAATGAATCCTGATTTTGAGTGGTTTGTAGAAGAAGCTGCTAAAGCCGGAATCAAAGATTTTATTGTTCGTTCTAACTTGACGATAATAAGAGCAAATAAGAAGTACTATCATCTACCGGATTTCTTTAAAAAACACAACGTCCATGTTATTTCTTCAATGCCACACTATACCCGTGGAAAAACGGATAAGCAAAGAGGGGACGGAGTTTTTGACAAGTCGATAAAGGCATTACAAGAATTGAACGAAAGGGGCTATGGTATGCCAGGTAGCGATTTAAAGTTGGATTTGGTTTATAATCCATCTGGGGCTTATTTACCAGGCGACCAAGCAGCTATGGAAAAGGATTTTAAAAAAGCCTTAAAAGAAGATTTTGATATTCAGTTCCACAATCTTTTCGCCATTACCAATCTGCCAATTGCGCGCTTCTTGGATTATTTAATCGCATCAGAAAATTATGAAGATTATATGTATGCCCTAGTAGAAGCTTATAATCCCTCTGCAGTAGAAAATGTGATGTGCACCAATACCATTTCAATTAGTTGGGATGGTTGGTTGTATGATTGTGATTTTAACCAAATGCTAGACCTAAAAGTAGCTAGCAAAGTGAAACATATAAAAGATTATAACGAGGATATTTTGAACGATAGAAACATTATTATATCTCAACATTGCTATGGCTGTACAGCGGGTGCCGGTAGTAGTTGCCAGGGTACCGTTGCATAATCTTAAAAGCAGTTTAGTTTAAAACAAAAAACACCAAGTTAATACGTTAGCTTGGTGTTTTTAATTACTAAGAATTGTACATATCTACTCCTCTAACAACAGTTCTAATTGCTTGTGAAACAGTAAAATGCTACTAATACTTTTTTGGTCTATTCTTTGACAATTGAAAATAGTTGTTTCTAATTGCTGCATCATCTTATTAAAACCTCCATTTTCAAAAATTAATCCATGTTCTTTTTTCAATTCTCCATTTTCTACCAAAGCTTCCTTTAGTTCTTGAATAGATTCAATATTTGGCATTTGAACAAAATCTAATTTATCCAAATTATTAACTTCCTCGTTTAACGAATCAAATGATTTTTTTACGCTTGCGGTTAATGAGTGTATATGTTCTTTGGTTACTTCGCCAACCTTCTGAACCTCAATTACACGATTGTAAATTGTATTCTTGGTAGTAGTCATATTTCTATAGAACATAGATAGCGTTTCATGTTGCTTATAAAGTCGATGCAATTGCTCTTCTTTACCATCTTTTCTAGCCAGCAGAATAAAGAACGCACAAAAAGAATAATCCCAATTTTCAAAGCTTTGGTTAAAATGCTCCTCCCTTTTGTTTAGTAAAAAATTATATCCATTCTCTAATGTTTTCTTATTATACTCAACCCCTTTAAAAGAAAAAGTCTTTTCCTTAGTTGTACCTTGAGCAATATTTTGAGCTTTGACAATTAAAGTTTCTATTTCTTTAATTGGTAGCATTAAATCTTTTAATTCAGATTTTAAGCTAGCTAAAACCTTCTTTGTGGGCGTACCAATTTCTAGTAACGCAGCTGATAACTTTTCCGCATTCGGAATTTGAAAAAATCGGTTAGAAAACGTATTCTCATATTCTTTGAACAATTCTGCTCCCTGGGTTTCGGACTTTATAAACTCTTCTAATACTTCAGAAGATTGCCATTCTTTTGGAACTTGATTTAAATACATTTTATAAAGCAATAAAGTCATTTCCATCTGAATTTCTTCTCTACTTTCAAATAAATTCCAGGGAGACCTCTCATCAATTTCGCAAAAAACATATGGTGATTTAGCACTATTCTCTCGCTTATCATTAGGCGGGTGACTTGTATACATGCCTACCTTAGAATGTTCTGAAGCAGAAAAATACTTTTTACCACCTCTAATGTCCGTAGGCAATTCTTTAAGTGCTTTAATTTGCTCAACAGCATTTCTTTTATTGGCCAACGCGTTATTGGCATACAGGTTTTTAACGAAAATGTTCTTTTTGCCCGCCAAAATACCATTGTTCACAGTTATACCCCATGCCTCTGAGCCTCCATCTAATTTCCAAAGTGCGGAAATAATTGCATCACTGCCAGAAGTTTTAACGGCAACCTTATCTGCATTAAACTCCATTTCTCTGGACAATGAAGAATACATTAAATTCAAAAACTGATAAAACAAATTTAGAATTTGTCTTATAACCCATATCATTGGTGTAATTACCCAAGCCGCAGCAGAAAGCCTAATGTCAGATGCACGCCATTGATCAAGAGCATCATCCCACTTATCCCTTTCAAAAATCATGTCATGAATAATGGTATTGGCAGATATAATATAACTCCCGATTTTCATGCTACGTTGAGCAAAATGACCAAATTCATGACTAATTACCGCTTTAAATTCAGATAGGTTAAGACAATCTGTAAGACCCATACCAATAGTTAATTCCTTTCTTATTGGTAAAAATAAACTTAACCACATATTGCTATATGATACATAAGCATTGACATCAGGATCCATATAGATAGCCTTAGGCTTTGGTGCACCTGTTTCCTTGCATATCTGATCAATAAAACTCCATAACAATTTATTTTTTTCTTTAACCAACTTAATACGGTTTACCGGTTTATGGTTTTTGAGCTTAAAAATAAACTTGAGTGTAAAAACAAATAGCATTGCTGCCCCTGCAATTGCACCTACCTTAAGAATAATAGTAAACTTATTAATATGCCCCATATCATAGATGACGGCATAGTAAAGCAAATAACCCAATGCTGTTACCATTGCGGCATAAAGCGCAAAAAATAATACAATGGCCAGTATAGCTAAAAATGATTTCAATTGATAGCTGCTTGTTAAACCAGTTAACTTTTTAGGGATTTCAGTAGGACTTGTTGGGTAGAAAGAGTTAATCATTTATGGTCGATTATTGGTTTTGGTACGAATCATAAACTTTTATAAACAAGATTTATTTTAATCCTATTCAAGAAATATCTTAAGGTTAATATGGCATTATGTAGGTTAATGCAATAATTTGTATACCAACTTATTAGTCTGTTTTAATATTGAAAATGTTGTTCTTTGACCAATTTTCAAACATTCATCGAAAAAATATTACATTTCATCCAATTTTATAAATAATCTTAGGAGGTAAACTGTTATGTAAAAAGACCACATGGTCGGATTTACCCAAATCTACATATTATGAACAAGAGCCTTAAACGCATGGCAACCATGCAACGTTTACAGAACACCGGATTAGAATTATTTTATGCCCAAGGGTATTATGATACTAGTGTAGATGATATTCTAAAAAAACTAGACCTTTCTAAAGGTGCTTTCTATTATCACTTCGAATCTAAAGAAGATTTCTTCATACAAATTATAGAAAACCTTCTTGCACGTAAAATATACAGCACCTTAATTGAACCTATTGAGGGTCATGATAATCCATTAACACTTATAACAAAATGTTTTGACGATGCCTTGGAAACCGCAGTGCATAATGAAATGGATTATGGTTGTGTTCTAAGTAATTTTTTGGCAGAATTCAATGGTAAGAATGATGTTGTTATGCGTCATCTAAATGAGATTGTTACTGTATGGGAGGTAAATCTAGTAACTGCTCTACAAAAAGGTAAATTTAATGGCTATTTAGACCGCCATGCAGATTGTGAAGCTGCAGCTACTTTTATAATGAGCTCTTATTTTGGAGTAAGAGTTTTAATGACCAGTGCAGCACCTTCTTCTAAGAAATATCGATTTATGTCTCAGATACGTCAATACTTTAAAAGTATAGAAGCTAAGCCCGTAAATTCTTAAACCGAATCACGTAAAATTTCACTGATTTTCTGAACGATTGTTTCAGGTAATATTGTTTCCATAACCTTATCATAACCATCAGGAAATTTATTACCATAAATAGAAGTGGGTATAGCAGGATATTTTTTTCTATCAGATAAAAGGGCATTTTGCTCTGGCTGATTAAAAGGGAAAAAACCAGCATACGGATGAGTAACACCCCAAATTGTTACGGTTGGCACACCATACATTGCTGCTAAATGCGCATTTCCACTATCCATTGCCAACATTAATTCAAGGTTGGATATAAGTTTCAATTCATCTGAAAAAGATAATTTGCCGGCAACATTATGGCAATTGTTGAACTGAGCATCCCATTTACTCAAAATTTCTATTTCTTTCTCTCCTCCCCCAAACAATACAATTTGATAATTATTAGAAGAATTCAATGAGCCTAGCACTTCTTCCATCAGATTTTGTGAATACATTTTTCCGCTAAAAGCGGCAAACGGAGCTACACCAATTAGAGATTTAGCCTTGGTATCTTTTAAATACGACACATTTTCTGGGATAGTCCTTTTTGGCAAGGTTTCCATCTCTGATACAGCAATTGGGTAACCCAACTTACCGAATACCTCAGCATAGCGCTCAAAAGTGGTTTTTAAAGGAATAAAAGATGTTCTCTGCGGATTAACCAATTCTTTTTTTGCAACCCTACCTTTATCAATTTGGATAAAGGGAATCGAAGAAAGTTTAAAGTACTGCTGTAAAATGGTACTTCGCAGTACATTGTGAATATCTGCGACTGCATCAATATGCAAGGATTTTAATTCCTTGTATAATGTCCATAGTCCTAAAACACCTTTATGTTTTCCTTTTACATCGGCTTTATAAACCCTTACATTAGGTATGTTAGCAAAAATTGGCGCAGTAAAAGCTTTGGTTAAAACGGTAATCTTTACCTCCGGATATTTTTTAATAAGACCCAAAATAACCGGAACGGTCATAGCAACATCACCCATTGCGGATAGTCGTATGACCAGAATATGTTTGGTACTATTTGTTACCACGAAGGATGGGATTTAGTTCCTCATCATTATACATCTTCATTTGCTTGTACACCTTCATATATTTAGCACCACTTTCAATATCCGTAAGTAATTGGTCTATTGCCGAAGAAAGATCGTTTTTCTGTTCAAGCAAAACTTCTAATTTAGCTTGACACTTTTCGCGGTGTTCTAAAGAAGCGTCAGCTCTAGTAGCTTCTTCCGCCATATGGTAAATTTTCAATGCTAAAATAGAAAGTCGGTCAATAGCCCAAGCAGGGCTTTCTGTATTAATAGTAGCGTCTGAATGAACATCTACCGATTGGTATTTTTTAAGAAAATAACTATCAATAAATTCTACCAAGTCTGTTCTATCTTGATTACTTGCATCAATCTTACGCTTTAACACCAAAGCGTCATCCGGATTAATATCAGGATTTCTTATAATATCTTCATAATGCCATTGCACCGTATCTATCCAGTTCTTTCTATATAACAAATGTTCAATATCCTCTTTAGAATAAGGATTTTTAAAACTCTGATATACATCATCTTTAATATGATACTTCTCTATACTTTTATTAAATATATTAAATGCGAATTCGCTAAACATAGGTGACTTTTTTACAAAGATAAAGTTTATAGGATAAAACTATAGTTTTGTTATAAAAACAATAATAGGCACCATTATACTAGCAACAAGTATTAACTCTAACAGCTTAGGTTTTTTAATGGATTCCAAATAATTAACTATAAAAACCACAGAAGGAAAAAAGGTAATCATGACCGCATTATTGTTTTCTGTAGTAACCAGAATATTAACGATTAAGCCAATTACAAATGAAAATGCAATCAATCGCATAATTATGACTTTACCAACACCAGATTTACTAAGGTTAACAAATGCTGAAAAGGCCAGCGCCATATTAAACAAGGCATAGAGTGTCATTTTTAAGCTAGTCCACCATTTTATAGGAAATATAGCGTCATAATCAACCGCAAAATCGTAATGATCTTGAATAAAACTTGGCTTATCCAACAACACTAAAATACCGTAGAGTATCATAAAAAAACAGAACCCTACAGATAATAAAACCAGCCAATTTCTTATATTTTTTGGATCATAAATATAAATAGCAGCAAAAACCAACAATAAATATAACAGAGCCCATTCATAAAATACACTCGAAATACAAATCCAAAGTCCGGCATCGAAAATTTTAAGCTTTATATTTTTCAGAGACTTAATACTTAAAAGGCGTCTCATGGCTAAAAGCAGAAAAAAGCTAGTAAAAATTGCGTTATTATCTCCTAAGGTCTCTGGGAATACAACAAATAATAGCGTAAAAAACAAAATAGCAAATGAATTGGTACCCGTGAGTTTATTACGTTTAACCACAAAGTCAACAACGAAAACACTAAAAAGAAGAATCGTTAGAATACCGATTGAAGGGGCAATTTCTACATTGCTCATCGATAAATCGAATAAGTAAAATTGAACCGACCAATAGAAAAGAAACAAAAAAACCAGAAGAATTATGAAATTCACCGGTTTTGTTTTCTCAAAAATGCTTGAAATCATCTAAGCTTTTTATATTTTTGCTGGTAAATATAGTAATAAGATGAAATCATTTTTTGAAGGTATTGCAGATTTGTTCGTAAATGTACTATTTGCACCGTTAGATTTTTTGCGTTTTACAGATAGCTGGGCATTATCAAATATCTTAAACTGGATATTTATGTTGATTGGTTCAGTTGCTTTTGTTTATTGGATGCTTGAATTGAAGAAATACAATGATACAGGAGAGGAAGATACCTCAAGTACTTCTCACTCTTACTTATAATATAAAATTAAATCAATTATCGGTTTTTAATAAATAAAACCGATAATTGATTTATACTTAAAGATCGAAACCTAGATCTTTTCTATAGTTCATTCCTTCAAAGGAAAGCTTCTCTACATTTTTATACGATTGCGCCAGTGCAGATTTAAAATCGGTACCAAAAGAAGTAATGGCCATTACTCTACCACCGTTAGTAACTACTTTACCATCTTTAAGCGTAGTACCAGCGTGAAATACCAAAGATTCGCTAATAGCATCTATACCAGAAATTTCTTTTCCTTTCTCGTAAGAACCAGGATACCCACCAGATACTGTCATAACAGTTGTTGCTGTTCTTTCATCTAGCTTTAAATCAATCTCTGATAGTTTTTGCCCAGCAACCGCATTTAACAATTCTACCATATCGTTTTGAATACGTGGTAAAACTACTTCAGTTTCTGGGTCACCCATTCTAACGTTATATTCAATAACCTTAGGATCATCACCAACTTTTATAAGTCCGATAAAAATAAAACCTTTATAAGGCATATTATCCTTTTTAAGCCCTTCTACGGTAGGTTTTACAATACGCTGCTCTATCTTATCCATAAAAGCCTTACTTGCAAAAGGAACCGGAGAAATAGCACCCATACCGCCAGTATTAAGTCCGGTATCACCCTCACCTATTCTTTTATAGTCTTTAGCTGTTGGAAGCACTTTGTAACTATCACCATCAGTTAGCACAAATACACTTAATTCAATACCATCAAGAAATTCTTCTATAACCACAGTTGCACTAGCAGCACCAAACTTCTCATCAACCAACATTGATTTTAGCTCAACCTTGGCGTCGTTTAAATCATTAAGAATAACAACACCTTTACCAGCAGCCAATCCGTCAGCTTTTAAAACGAACGGAGGATTCAGTTCTTCCAAAAATTTAAATCCGTCTTCAACAGTTTCTGCAGTAAAACTTTTATACTGAGCGGTAGGTATTTGATGACGCATCATAAATTCCTTCGCAAACTCTTTACTACCTTCTAAAGTAGCCGCCAATTTTTCAGGACCGATAACTGCAACATTTTTCAACTGAGCATCTTCTAAAAAGAAATCATGAATTCCATTTACCAAAGGATCTTCAGGACCAACCATAATAAGTTCAATGTTCTCCTTTAAAACCAATTCTTTAATAGCTTCAAAATCATTTACACCAATTGGTACATTAGTGGCAATTTTCTCAGTACCTGCGTTCCCAGGTGCAACAAATAGTTTAGAAAGTTTTTTACTTTGAGCCAATTTCCAAGCAAAAGTATGCTCACGACCACCTGATCCTAAAATTAAAATGTTCATTTTTTCAATTTTTGCAAAATTACTTTTTGCTTTTATATAACCTTATTTAGTAGAGAAATCTCTATGCTCTTTCTTTTGTAAGTCTTCATGAGACAAGGATTTAAAATAATCGTATACGATTTTAAATCATATCCATAGTCTACAAAATCAAATATTTTAAGGGCAAAAACACTATTATAATTGAGTATAATATTTAAACACCCCTAGAAAATAAAACAGTTGTTACGGTTTTAAATACAATACGTAAATCTAGAGTAATTGATCTGTTTTTAATATAATATAAATCATACTCTAGCTTCTTTATTGAATCTTCTAAATTTTCCCCGTATTTATACTTCACCTGAGCCCAACCCGTAATACCTGGTTTTATTAAATGGCGTGTTCCATAAAAAGGTACTAATGAATTTAGTTGGTTTACAAATACTTTACGTTCCGGTCGCGGTCCGATAAACTGCATATCTCCTTTTATCACTGATAATATCTGAGGTAATTCATCAATTCTAAATATTCTCAATATACGACCAAAAGGGGTTATTCTAGCATCATTTTTTACCGCCATTTTAGCTCCTTCTTTTTCGGCATTAACCACCATCGATCTAAACTTGTAAATTTTAAACTCATTACCATGAAGCCCTACTCTTTTCTGTGTATAAAACAAAGGTCCTCTATTGAAGAAAATATTTAAAATAAAAACGAATGGTATACATAACACTAATACAAGACCAACAATTAATGAAAGAATAAAATTAACTAAGAAACTAAAAATAGTATGCAAGTATCTAATTTTTCTATTTCTTAATTGTAAAATTTCATAAAAACTATCATTATGAGATTGTATTGGCAAGGCTTCATAAGTGTTTTCGTAAAATGATGTATACGATATTACTTCTTTACCTTTAAGAATGGACCTCAAAAGAATTTTTTCTAAATCATCTGGAAATTCGCTATAGTTCTTAATATTAACAATCCACGAATCTACTTTTTCAGTTGCCACTAGAAACTTCTTTCTTACTTCGCTGTGTTGATTTAAGTTATAAGTTAGCTTTACTTTATAAAAAGTTTCGACATCTTCCCCATCAATAGATGAAGTAACTTCTCTAAAATGTTTTTCAGTTTCTTTATCATATATTAATAAAACATTTCGCGTAGTCGGTATTACCCTAAAAACATTTACAAAAAAAAGTCGCCAAAGAGCTATTTCTATAGGTGTTAGAATAAGAAAAACCAACAATGGAATTCTCCAAAAACTAGTGTCAAAAAATAATACGGAAAAAATAAAAACTATGAAGACAAATAATGCAGTTATATACAAAGCTTGTGATACTACATATTTTCTTTTTAGAGTTCTTTGTAAATTATATAGATCTAAAATATAGGAAAGGGTTAAAAATGAAAATACTCCAAATAGAGTTACAACTACCTTTAATTTTAAAGATAAAAACTCAATATCAATTGCATTGCTAACAAATACATTTAGACTCGCAATAATAATTACTAAATCTCCTACTAAGAGAATAAATTTTCTCTCAATTGAATTTAAAATGGAAGGGTTTGGCATTTTATATTGTACTTATAACAATCAAATGTAACTTTTCAATTTCAAAAAAATAGCAGAAACAGTATAAAATGCAGATTTCAAAAATGATAAACCCTCGACATCTCTATATATCTGCCATTCATATTTGAGTAATTTAAATTTATTGGACGAAATTGATTCATTACCTATACGATATGATGATAGACATTGGTTTAATCCAAACCCATTAGATTTTTTTAATAATTTTAGCCAAAGTGCAAAATCTTGGCGTTTGCGAATAGCAGGCATAAATTGCTTTCCATAAAAATCAACACTATAAATTGCTGTTAAGCACCCTATTGGATTTTTGTAAAGAGCTTGACTATAGTTTACAGATAATTTACATTTCACAAGTTTATTTAGTTTACCACCAGTTTCATCAATCATATCATAATCGGTAAAAGTGAAGTGATAATCATTCTCTTTCATGAAGCTTAGTTGTTTTTCTAATTTTTCAGGATACCATATATCATCACTATCTAAAAACGCAATGTAATTACCTTGGGCCAGTTCTATAGCCTTATTTCTCGCAATACCTGCTCCACTATTAACCGATAATCTATGAAGCTTAATTCTGGCATCTTTCTGAACATATTCTTCTATAATTTGAACACTTTCATCAGTTGAGCAATCATCTACCAAAATATGTTCCCAATTAGAATATGTTTGGTTTAAAACAGATTCTATATGACAAATAATATATTGCTTACTATTAAAAACCGGTGTAACAATGGATACTAAATCACTCATTTTATTAAGTATTAAAATATCAATTTATTACTGTACTTTTCAACAACATATTGTAAAAATGTAATAGTTTCTTTTCTTCTATATTCCAATTAAACTTATCATAAACCGCCCTACGACCACGTTCTCCCATTTCTTGGGATTTATCTTTATTATGAACTAAATCCTTAATAGCCTTTCCTATTTCCTTTGGATTTTTGGGATCTACAAAATAAGCACAATCAACATGTTCAATTAATTCTCTCCAATAAGGAAAATCTGAGGCAATTACTGGTATCCCAGAAATCATATACTCGAACATTTTAACTGGGATACTGTCTAAATAACTCTTTGTGGGTTCAAGAACTACTAAGCCTGCAATAGATTTCTGTAAAGTTGTTTTGACTTGATTTCTATTTAAAAAACCGAGTTCAGCTACGTTTTTCCAACCTTCATTATCTAATGATTTCATTCTCAATTCTTCATTCTCAAATTTACCACCCAATAATAATTTAATATTATCAGTAAATTTCATTGCACTAACCATATTTAAAATTCCCCTTACTTTAGATATGGCACCAACGTAACAAACAGCATTTTCTTTCTGTATATTCTCATTACCATGACTTTCAAGTTCTTTTATTTTAGGAAAATTACATATTTGAACAACCTTAGAATTATTTTTTAAAAAACGCCTCTCCAAATTAGGTGTAACAGTTATCACTCCAGACAATTTGGAAACAACACTATCTTCATATCTTTCAATTATACCAGAGATTACTTTTCTTAAGAAAGGTGGTATATAAGCCTTGTCTAAAACTTGTCTTGGAACATCTTCATGCGAATCATATATTACAATTTTATTTTTTTTACGAAGATTTTTACCAATCTTCAATAATTCGGGATCATGAAAATGATATAAACTGGCATTTAAACTTAAAGCCTTTTCATAAGCAATAGATCTAAAGTTTAAAATACGTTTAACTCTGTTTTTAGGTTTTCCTATGTCAAATATTTGCACACCATCTACTGTCTCATTTCCATTTCCGTCTGCTACAATCAAACAAACTTCATATCCGTATTCCGTTAATGACTGACATTCCTTTACAAAAACTCTTGTGTCATATCTATTATGAACTGTAGTAATGTGACATATTCTAATCTTAGCCATACTGTTTAATAGGTTCTTTATGCAAAAATAACGTTTCAATGAATAGTAAAAGAATAAGACAAAAAACAATCTTAACCTTTTATATTTAGCTTAAAAAAACAAACCGGAGAACTCACCTACCTCTCAGATGAAAGTGATTTTGTTTTGTTTTCTCTTAAAATAAATATAGAAACAATTATTAGAAAAAAAGCACCGTGAGTCAACATAACAGTAATTAATGAAGAACTTATAAATGATAACGTCACCCTGAAATATAAACCAAAATATTTAGATGGAATCTTTAAATTATTTAGAACCATAAAAAACAGAGATACTAAAAAAATATTGATAATTACACCAATTGAATTGGCATTCATATATCCGTCAGAAATTAATCCATTGTTCGCAGACATATCTAAACGACCAAAATAACCTTGACCAATGATACGCGTACTTCTATAATCGTAAGGATAATCAATAAATTTTCCAAAAATTGATTCTGACCAATAAATAGGTGCGTCTTTAAAAAAATCCAAATAACAAATATCTAATAAAGTAGGTATAAACTGAATCCTTCTAACTGTCAGAATCCATAGATAATCAAAGGAGAAAAAGGATAAAACCAATGCTACAATCACCAGTAAATTTAAAAATAACAGCATTTTACTTACAATTTCATTATATGTGAATTTGTAAAAAATAAGTATAAAAATAAAGCCTAAATAAACAGATTTATGAGCTCCAAACATATAAAATAGTATCAATAAAATTATACTTATTAAGACAATTATTTTCTTTTTCATCTCTAAAGAAAAAACAAGTAATAAGGGTATTATAATTTTAGTGAATAGAGAATAAGTATAACCAAAATAAGGATTTTTAATACCGGCTACTTGTGCTCGAGTTTTATAAACATCTATTAATAAGAGATTTTTTAGATTTAAATATGGTCCGTAAGCTATTAAGTAAGGTATTATCCCGACTAAAGTTATTCCTAAAAATAACAATAATGTTTGCTTCCTATTAATTGTCGGCAATTTTACCAGTGATTTAATCTTAATAGAACCAATTAGTAGAAGAGCCCAAAACAACAACTGGTGGTAAATTAAAAGTTTAGTTGGGTACATCGATTTAGATGTATATGCTATTAATGAAGGAATAGTAAGTAATACCATTACTACTGTAACGATAGGGTAAATCAATCCTTTAGATTTTCTAGAAATTAATCCTTTGATATTAATAGCAAGTATAATGGTACTTATTGCAAACCTTGAGGTTGAAAAATCAAAACTTCCATCTAATTTATTAGCTATATTTACCCAATAAAAATAATGCTTAACCTCTAAATGATATAAAGTACTGAGTAGTAAATAATATAACCAAAGAGTTATTGATGGAGAAAATTTAATCTTTAGTTTCATCGAAATTTGATATTATAATACACCACCAAAAAGTAAAAAAAGAAATTCCTGAAAATCGATTAAAGTAACTCTCAAAAAAAGCATTGACAAATAACAAAACAAAAGAAGCTAGAAAAAACATACGTTCTTCTGGTTTTTCAATGCATTGCTTAAGTAAAAATATAAATAATAAAACAAATCCAATGAACCCAAGTAATCCGTTTTCTAACCAGATCTGGAAAAACTGGTTGTGGGCATTATAGCTATTTTTTAAAGGGTACTTATATCCTCTATTAAAGTAGACTTCATTTAGTTTGTCTTGTGTTTCATTAGGCCCGTATCCTATTATTGGGCTATGTTTAATTAATCTAATAGCCGCGTCCCAAGAAAGTAAGCGAGTTTTATAGTCATATCTAGCATTCTTATCGAGTAATAATTGTTCTGACCCTAGTTTTTTAAAACTTGCTTTTACTCTAGGGCTATTATAGCCCAAAACTATCATGCATAAACATAAACATATGAATGCCAATAGTTTTATAAAAATACTATACTTTAATGATAATAGTTTAATTAATAAAATTAAAGTTAAAACCAAAAAGCCAGCTTTATTCGAAATCATAAAAACAATCAGCATAAAATAAAGAATAAGACCGATGCGTACCGTTTTAAGTAAATTAATTTTTAAGAAAAGTAATATAGATATTCCTGCACATAGATAAAGTGAAAAATATACTGTTTGGTGAAAGAAAGAATAAAACCTACCAAAAAAGTAATTTCCTCCAAAAACTATAGACTCCATAAAACCTCTACCTTCTTGGACATTCGCAGTAAAACGTAATTCTCCACTATCGAAATGAATAGATTTATACGCAGCTATAAATAAGCAGGTTATTGAGGTAAATACCAATCCATATATTATTGCTAAATAAATCTTTTCTTTTTGCTTCAATGAAAACCTATTAAAAAAGAAAACTATTGGAAATATTAAAAGCGAAAGTTTGCGCTGTAAAATATCAACCGAAAAAGAAGTTAAAACCATACTAAGAGCATAGGTCAAAAATAAAAATACTGGGAATAATAATTCTAAATTATTATAAATCCGAGTTTTAAAAGATGTAATTATTGTAAGTATAACCCAAAGAATCATAGCCAATGTTCCCGCTAGAGGGTAAAATGAAAAGCTAAACGCATAAACTAAGGCCCCTAAAAAAGGTAAGTCATTTATGTTAATTCTTTGAATTGCTAATTTCATTCGGCGTTTATAAATAAAACAACAGGTTTATTTTAATAAAGTTTCTTTATTAATTACCCGCATAAAACTTAATATTTTTTTAAATGCCATTTTCTCCGTTTTTGTATTAAATGTGGAGTTATGCCATAACAAGTTGAAATTTAGATTAGTATCCGCCGCATTATTAATCAATTTATTTGCAAGTAAAATACCTTCATCAATATTCAAATTCATATAAGCCCTATTAAACATTGAAACTTCCATCATAATTAACGGCCGTATTATTAATGAAATAGGAACTCTATTTGTAGAATCATAAAAAAAATACTCACGGCTAGTGCCTGATCTAAAACCTACAGATTCAGGATAGCCTAATGTGCTGTCATACTCCATGCCTGCAGCTAACCAGTTTTTCTCTGTAATACCTGTTTGCCACCTTAAATAATGTTGCCTACCTCCCTTTATCTCCTTTGGGTGTCCTCCAGCTTTGGCATAAACCTTTTTTAGCAAATTAACTTCTTCAATTGTTTTACTTTGATTATTGTAAGAGTCATAACTTCCATGATAGCCAATTTCATGACCTCTTTCAATTATATTTCGCATAAGTTGTAAAACTTCTTCGCTTTCAATATTATAATCTCCGTCGATAGGTTTTTTGGATTTTCTAGGAATAAAATAAAAAGCCATTTTAAGACCATTTTCATCGCATTGGTCCATCATGAAGTCAAAAGTATTAAATGGATCTTTATTCATATTTCCAAAAATACTAACTGCAAAAAATGTTTTTAAGGAATTTGTAAATTGAATTATTGATTTGCGCCTAAACAAATCAGCAGCCAAACGTTTTAGTAGACCAGGAAATCTTATTCCTTTATCGCAGATGTGATCAACATCACAACTTATAAAAAACTGTGTAGTCGTTTCTTTTCTGCTTGTCATTGGCCATAATAAAACAATCTGTTGCCAAAATATTTCTATATATTGATCAACAATAGGCGTATCAATAAAGCCTTCTTTGTAAGCAATGGATGATTTTGCAGAAAACCGTAAATGTCTATCTTTTTCAGTCAACACTAGCTCTTCATACCTTGATAACATAAAAAAACTTGATCCAAAAATATCTATTCCAAATTCAGTACGATTATTTATACTAACAATTTCATTTTTTCCATAAATCACAGGTAAATTTATAGGCGATTGTTCGTCGTTCTGAAATGAAAAAACATTTAAAGGTGATTTAGGCATCGTTTCTTTAGACAACCACTCTTCATCTTTAAATTGTTCAAAAAAATCTGTATTGGTAATTAGTTTTTTATCCTCTTTTACTATTTCAATTGTAGTTAAAGAATCATCTTCAATTAAATCAAATTCAATTCCTAAAAATCTATTTAATATAAGATCAATTATATATCTTTTCTCAGATAGACATATAGAACTAGTATAAACCTTAAACATTATATTCTAAATTTAACGACCTTAGCTGGGTTGCCAACTGCAATGGCATTTTCAGGTATACTTTTAGTCACAACTGAACCCGCTCCTATTACTGCTCCATTGCCAATTACGACCCCTTTAAGTATAATTACTCCTGCACCTATCCATACATCATTTCCTATACAAATTGGTTTTTCAATATGTGGTTGGCTATTCATTGGACTACCTATTTCAATACCATGGTCTCTACTCCAAATCATAGTTTTTGGTCCAATCATAACATTGTCTCCAATAGATATATCACCTAATAAATGGCAATTTGCATTAAGGTAGAATTTAGATCCAATTTTAATATTTGGATTTCCTACCAATCTACAATACGGTTCTATAACAGCGGTGCCACTAAAGGAAACATTACTAAAAGTGGTATTGTTATAAAAATAAACACCCTTTTTTTTGAACTTTGCTTTTTTATAAAATAACCTTACTCTATTAAGTATCGTTTTAGGCATTTTTTGAAGTTATTTTCCTCATCAACAACTTAAACAAAGATACAACAGTATAAAACTGATCAACTATAAAAGGCAGCGGATCCTTTAAACGCCAAAGTGCTAATGTGCTATTTTTAAATTTTAAGTTTTCTTTAAAATATTTAAAATAATCTTTTCTAGTAAATAGATTGATTATTTCGTGTTTAAGATAGCAAAAATGAATCAATTCTTTATTTTGCTCATACTTAGGTATTGGAAGACCAATGGCATCACACCATTGGCTATACTGTAAATACACTCCAGACAAAAAACCTGTACGATGCCACATCATAGATCTTAAATTAATTTCCATAAGTTTATACTGACCATCTCGCTCATCGTATTTAAATTCTGGCTCACAAATACCATATAAAGACATTCCATTCAATAATTTTCTGCCTTGTTCTGCTATTATAGCTGGAGCCTTATTAGATGCTGAGGCAAAAACCCCATAATCATTAGGAAACTGAGTTAACTTTTTCCCTACCCATTCGTTTTCTATTCTACGCGTTTTCTCACTTCTATAGGCCGTATAAGCGTATATAGTACCGTTTGTATGACCTGGTATAATTTCCGAAGCAATAAAAGTTATTCCCTGCTCTACAAAAGGCTGAATTGTAAACTCCAACTCATTTAAATCAGATTTACTACTAATACTAATTGATCTAAAAACTTTTATTCTTAAATCTTCTCTTTTATTTGGTTTAATTATTATTGGCAACTGTAACGACCCTAATTTCGTTATATCATTTAAACCTTTTATTTCTATTGTTTTAGGAAAAGGTACGCCTAGTTTTTGACAAAATTCATATTGAATAGCCTTATCTGCAACCTGGTTTAAATTTTTATCATTAAAAGGTAAAAAACAAAATTTTTCGATTTCACTTTTTAACGTTAGTAGGTTTTCCATTTGATGATCATCGGTAGGAAATAAAACCAGTTTTTCATAGCGCTTATGTAAATTGTTTAAACTATGCAATAAATCTTCACTACCAGTACCAATTTTCAATTTCTCCTTTGGCATATTACTGAATTTACCAATCTGGCTGCCATGGTAAAGAAGAACTATATTCTCTACGCCAAAATGATGAAGCTCTTGAATAATAGAATAACCATTTACATAACCTCCTAAAATTACTGCACAGTTTTTATCCATTATATTTTCTTCAAAATTACACGTTGAATTATGTACAATAAAAGTAAATAATAAAGAAACAGACATATTGTTTGCATCCAAAGAAGATTAGAGATACTTAAATTAAACTGTTTGGAATATAATAGTATTCCTATGGTAAGCAGCATTAGACCTAATTGCCAAAAAAAAGATATCTTTTGTTTTTCAAAGACACTATTTGTAATAGTTAATGGAATTACAACAAATCTCATAAAAACAAGTGGCACCAATATTTTGGCGTATTGACCGGCAATACGCCATTCTTCTCCAAAAACAAATGCATAAAGTTCCTCAATAATAAAGTACAATGGTAAAAATAACAACATCCCAATTATTGTGAGTCTTTTTATCGCGTCGTAAAAAATACGTATTGAAACTTTTTTGTCGTCTTTATTCTTAGCTATTTTCTGAAAATATACTTGACCTATAGAATTTCCAATTAAGGTTATTGGAAATCCTAAATAACGATTGGCATATGAAAAGTGCCCCAATGAACCTAAACTATAAAATCTAGCTATGAAAAAGTTAATCAAATTTGTTGATGCTGTGTTCATGAATATAGCCCATAATGAAAATTTTGGAAAGTCAATATATCTAAAAGCAAGTGATTTTAAATCGGTTTTAGTTACTGTTTTAATCAGTGCTTTGTTTTCCAAAAATGTTCTAACCATTTTTAGATTTCCAAATAAATGTGAAGAAACTTGACCTAAAATTAAGCCGCCTGAAGTATATTTCAACACTCCCAACATAAATTGAGAAAAACTACCTCCAATAGCCTTAAAAACATTTGCAGTTGCTATTACCTTAAATTTCTTCTCTCTAGTATTATAGTAATTTAAAGCGTTAAAACTACCCATCATAAAAATACTAAGAGGAACTAGATATAACCAATACTTTAATTTTTCATCTCCTAATAATTTCGCTATCTCCTCGGGAAAACAAATAACGATAATTAGCACAAACAAAGAGAAAAATAATGTAATAAAAATAGCCAATAAAGTTAATTGAACTCCTTTTTTTCTTTCTTTAGGTAGCATTATTGCAAGTTCATAACGACCACTGGAAATAGAACTTAAAATTTGAACGATAGCAAGATATAATGCTAATCTTCCAAAATCTTCTGGAGAGTATATTCTAGAAAGAATCGGGGCAAGAAGCAAAGGTATTATTTGTGCCAAAGCTGTACCCGATGTTAACGTGAGAACATTTTTTGTAAACTCAGACTTAACTATCTTACGGAAACTCTCTCCAAGTTTTTTCAAAATCAGAAATGGTAATTATAAAAAACTGTGATATTCCCCTTTCAACCCAACAGGTTTAGAGTTTCGAATATCATGTACTATTTCAATTGCTGTTCTAGCTGCATCTACACCATAACCATTACCTGCAAGAATATCTTTATAAACCATAGTGTGCAAATCAGTGAAACCTCCACTAAATTCTAATTCTTCATTATTTATAGTAATTGATCTAAATGTAGTTTGACCTTTGTCTTTAATTTCTTTTGGTAAATAGTCTGAATTTATGGAAAGAAACCATTTAACCCTCGCATTTTCAAATTCCAAATAACCCGCTGCGCGATCTTCTTCATGAACATGCACAATATTTTCTTGAACATCTCCAAAAATCCATGAAAGCATATCATAAAAATGTACGCCAATATTAGTTGCTATTCCTCCGGATTTTGATTTGTCTCCCTTCCAAGATGTATGATACCAGTGCCCTCTTGATGTTAAATAAGTAAGGTCAACTTCAAATTTTGTATCCTTCTTCGCATTCATTACTTTTTCACGTAAAGCAATTATACTAGGGTGAACACGTAATTGAAGAATATTATAAATTTTCTTCCCTGTTTTTTCTTCAACATGTTGCAATTTATCAATGTTCCATGGATTTAGAACCAGAGGTTTTTCACAAATAGCATCAGCACCACTTCGCAAAGCAAATCGAATATGAGCATCATGTAAGTAATTAGGAGAGCAAATACTTACATAATCAAGATAAGTATCAGATTCATATTTTAATTTTTCTATATGTCTATCAAAACGCTCAAATTCAACAAAAAAATCTGCACTTGGAAAATAAGAATCAATAACCCCAACACTATCACCTTTATCAAAAGCGGTTAATAAGTTATTTCCTGTATCCTTTATGGCTTTCATATGCCTTGGAGCTATATAGCCAGCTGCTCCTATTAATGCGAAGTTTTTCATTTATAAAGTTTTTATCAAATTTGAAGTTATATATTCTATTTCGTCTTTATTTAAGTATGGGTTCATAGGTAAGCTCATGACTTCATTTGCACATATTTCACTAATTGGAAAATCACCTTTTTTATGGCCCAGATAAGAAAAACATTCTTGTAGATGCATAGGAATAGGATAATGTACAGCCGTAGGAATTCCTGCTGCTTTTAAGTTTTTTTGAACGTTTACCCTATTTTTAACTCTTACAGTATATTGTGCGTAAACTGATGTTCTATCTTCTTTAACAATTGGTGTTGACACAAAACCAGAAAGCATTTTATCATACATTTTGGCAACATTTTGTCTTCGCTCTATATCATTTTCATAATATTTGAGCTTAACATTTAAGATTGCGGCTTGCAAATTGTCAAGTCTACCTCCCATACCAATATATTTATGAGTGTACCGTTTTACTTGACCATGTACACGCATGGCTTTCATTTTCTCATAAAGCGCTTGGTCTTGAGTGAATAATGCCCCACCGTCACCGAAACAGCCCAATGGCTTTGCTGGAAAAAAACTTGTACAACCCACAGTAGACATTGAACAGCTACGTTTACCTTTGTACAATGCGCCAAAACTTTGTGCAGCATCTTCTATTACAAATAAATTGTGTTTAACTGCTATATCATTTATAGTGTTCATATCTGCCATTTGACCATAAAGGGAAACCGGCATTATAGCTTTTGTCTTCTCTGTAATTGCATCTTCAATTTTGGACGGGTCAATATTAAAAGTTTTCTCATCGATATCAACGAAAACAGGTTTTGCTCCTAAACAGGCGATAGTTTCCGCAGTCGCTATAAAAGTAAACGGAGTGGTAATTATTTCGTCTCCACCACGAATACCAAGTGCCATCATCGCTAATAATAGAGCATCTGTACCAGAAGAAACACCTAATGCATAATCACTCTTCACAAAGTCTTGTAAAGATGTTTCAAGATTATCTGTATCCTTACCTAATATATATCTTGCTGAAGACATTACATCTAATGCCGCAATTTCAAATTCAGAACTATGTTCCTGATAGGCTTTATCTAGATTGGCAAAATCAATTTTCATAAATAATCAATATTTCTATACTACTACTTAATTCTATATACCTTTTCGTTCTCCAATCTATATTCCTGTTTACTTTCAGAGCAAATAGCAGAATTATTATTAGAAAACTCTAATCGATGCCCATATTCGCTTACCCAACCAATTTGCTTACCAGGATTACCTACTATTAGGGCATAATCGGCAACTTCTTTCGTTACAACTGCGCCAGCACCAATTAAACAATATTTTCCAATAGGATTCCCACAAACAATTGTGGCATTGGCACCAATAGAAGCACCTTTTTTTACTAATGTTTTTTGATAACTATCTCGTCGAATTATGGCACTTCTTGGGTTAATGACATTAGTAAAAACCATTGATGGTCCAAGAAAAACATCATCCTCACAAATTACACCAGTATATATTGATACATTGTTCTGAACCTTAACATTATTACCCAAAATAACTTTTGGTGAGACAACCACATTCTGTCCAATATTACACTTCTCCCCAATTTTACAATTAGGCATAATGTGCGAAAAGTGCCAAATTTTAGTTTCTTTTCCTATTTCACAACCATCGTCTATAACAGCAGTTTCGTGTGAAAAGTAATTGGTTTCCGTCATAGACCATTAAATTTGTTAATTGAAATGTTAGACTTTTTACGAATGTAAATATTTAACATGTATTAATTCCAAGAATCAAAATAAAATGAAAAGAAAACAATTTATTTTGATTGATTTTCCAAAGAAAAATCAACCTTAGAAATTACGTTACTCTTTTTCAATCCACTTTTAAATAAACCTACATTTAATTTTTCAACATTTATAATATCGCTATCAATCTCACGACTAACATAGTATCCATTGCTTGTAGGTAAAACTTTAGGATGAAAGTCAAAATTTTCAAAAGTTTTTTTATCGAGTTCTATTTCTTTAGGGTGTAGGTGTACATAAAATTTATATTTGGATAGCAAATCGAAATTATTGCTTTTATCAAATTCTAATATTAATTCACTTTTGCCGTTTATACTTTTAAGAAGATAGGCATGCCTAACTTTAAGATCATTAAAGAGATTTAAGTTTTTTCCAATTTCAATAGTAAATTCGCTTTCTTTATTAGTCAATGTATCATATAAATAGAACTCTTTCTTAAGCTTCATCCTATCTATCCAGTAACTAGAGTTTTTATCTATTTTTTGAATTAAATATTTAGATTTTAAAAGTCTTCCCAAATAGGTGCTAACTTGAACTGCACCATAGTAACTAGTATGTTGATAAGAAATAAATCCATTTTCAAAACTTTTTTTCTCTATTCCAATTTTATCGGAAATAACATTAAAATCTATAAAATTTTCTGGCTCTGGTAGTACATTTTGAATCGTCTTAAATTTTTCTACATAAGTTGGATTAAGTATATCGCTATACTTAGGGCTCATAACATATAGTATCTTAAATTTTTCCTTTTTAGATAAATCATTTATCTTTTGCAAGTATTTATTATCATTCTTACTAATTACATACTTGGACATATCAGAAAACTCTTGTTCCTCATATTTCTTTGCTGTTTTGTTATTCATTTCGCTTTTTCTTGGAGAAAAGCCCCTAAAATCTAAATATTTTTTTAGTTCAATTCTTTCTAAATTTGTATTTATAATCTCTGAATCTTTCCAATTATTATGATTTCTAAAAAACGAAAACATACTATTGAAAAAATCATCAGTTGGTCTTTGAGCGAGAACAGCTTGAATTTTATTTAAGGAAAAGCGCATTCCATCAAGGTTAGAATAAACTCTATAATCTCCCTTTTCAGATTTCCAACTACTACCTGTTAAAGTGGAGAGCTGAATAATTACAATTTTGGGTCTTTGAAACTTTAAAGCTTCATTTAAATTATAATATACCTGTTCTATATTTTGAGAGTTACTGGCAAGTATAAAACTATTTGTTTTACAAATTACATCAATTATATTGGGGTCATAGGTAGAATAAGCATGCGAATTACCTAAAACAAGTATATCTAAACTTTTTTTCGGTAATTTATAAAAGCTTTCCCAACGTTGTTGTATATCATCAAATTCAGTAAAAATTTTCTGTGTTGAGGAAAAAACATATCCAAAAACAACTAAGAAACTTACTACTGATAATAATTTAAAACTGAAAGTATATAAATTGTGCTTTCTCATTACTACCATAATAACCAAAAATCAAAATAAAAATTATCATACATAAATACAACGACCATCTAATAGGTAACCATTGATTTTTAATCCAAAAAGTAATATTATAACTGCGTTGAATTAAATGAACCGTTAATAGTATTAACAAACTTATAAGAGCAATGCTAAAATCTTCTTTATCTAAACCTAGATTAAATAGTTCCTGCCCAAATAAAGTACTCCAATTTTGTACAAAAAGATGCTTAATTATATAAAATGCATCATTAACAGTGTTTGCTCGAAAAAAAATCCATGCAAAACATACCAATAAAAATGTTTTACTTACTTGAAAGAACTTAAAAGAAAAACTATCATAGTTCAGGTTGAATTTATTTAGAACACGCTTTGAAAGAGGAGAAGTAATTTCCTCAATAATCAGATATGCACCATGTAAACCACCCCATATTGCAAATGTCCAATTGGCACCATGCCATAGACCACTTACTAAAAAGACAATTGCAATATTTCTATAAACTTTAATTTTTCCTACTTTACTGCCTCCAAGCGGAAAATAAACATAATCTCGAAACCAAGTCGATAAAGATATATGCCAACGCCTCCAAAATTCACGTAGGGATTTAGAAAAATATGGTCTATCAAAATTCCTCATTAGATCAAAACCCAAAACTTTTGCAGAACCAATGGCTATATCTGAATAACCTGAGAAATCACAAAATATCTGGAAAGCAAAAAAGAAAGTCGCTAGAATATATTGAACTCCTACATAATCCGTTGGGGCATTGTAAACGGTATTTGTAATTACAGCAAGTCTATCGGCTATAACTACCTTTTGAAAATAACCCCATAACATTAACAACAGACCTGATTTGATTCTTTCAAAATCAAATTTTTTAATTAATTTAAATTGTGGCAATAAACTTGTCGATCTTTCTATAGGACCCGCAACTAATTGAGGGAAAAAAGAAACAAACAATGCATAAATACCAAAGTGCTTTTCGGGTTTTAGTTTACCTCTATAAACATCCATAGTATAACCTAGAGCTTGAAAGGTATAAAAGGATATACCCACCGGTAGTAATATATTATATTCATGTTTAGTCCAAGCAAATCCCAATGTTTTTCCAAGTTCAGCTATATTATCATCGATAAAATCATAATATTTATAAAAAAACAAAAGTGAAAGATTGGAAATAAAACTAATAGCTACAAATATCTTTTTCTTCCGTAAATTAAGCTCGAAGTTATCAGAATTTTCATTTATCCGCCCTATGAAAATACCGCTTAAATACGTAATTACTGTAGAAGAAAATATTAGTAAGGCATAAGAAGGACTCCAGCTCATGTAAAAGTAATAACTTACCAATAAGAGCCAAAACCATTTAATTTTTTTAGATAATAAAAAAAAAATTAAAGTAACAACTGGAAAAAAAATAAGATAATTCTCAGAATTGAATAGCATTTACGTTTTAATTATGAGAATAGTCAATTATTTTTATAAGACTACAGAAAAAAGCATTCAAATTATTAATAGTCTTTTCGGCCTAATACACTGTATTTAGGTCTAATAGCAAATGTACGATAATTCTTCGCTTTTTCAAGCAGCACTTTATTTGATAAATTATTATCTACCAATATTTTCTTTGCGAACTGAAACCAATTAAGTACTATACCATCAGTAAAATGAATAATTCCAATAAATTTATTCTGATTTGATATCATTTTTAATACTTTCAGAGCTAAATTATTTGCATTTGTAGGACAACCAGTTTGTTCGTCGGTTACTGAAAGATTTTCCCCTGCCTTCGCTTTACTCAAAATTGTAGTATAAAAATTCTTCCCAAATTCTGAATATAACCAGGAAGTTCTAATAATAGAATAATCTTCCATTATCTCTTGAATATATTTTTCTCCTAATAATTTAGATTTGCCATATTCATTAATTGGATTTGGAATGTCATCTATTGTATAAGGTTTATTTGTCTCGCCATCAAATACATAATCCGTAGAAATATGTATTAGTCGTGTATCGTTTTCACTACATATTAATGCAAGATTTTTAACCCCCTCTGCATTGACCTTATAAGCAATATCTGGGGTTTTCTCGGCTTGCTCAACGTCTGTATAGGCGGCACAATTTATACAATAATCAAAATCATCTACTGCAAAAAAAGATCTCATTTGCTCCTTATTCGTAATATCCAAGTCTTTGGAATTCTTAAAAACAAAAGTATAGTTCTTATAGTTAGGAGCAATTTTCTGTAAGCACTGCCCAAGCTGGCCATTTGCGCCTGTTACTAATACCTTCTTCATACTATCATTTCTTTGAAACTAGGCAAAACCAAATCTTTATCTGAAATTATTAATTCTGACAAGGGATAATTCCAATCTATAGCCAAATCAGGATCATTATATAAAATGCCCGACTCTTGATCAGGGTTATAATAGTCATCACATAAATAATTGAACACCACTTGATCGGTAAGAGCTAAAAAACCGTGAGCCATACCTTTTGGTATAAAAATACTTTTTTTATTTGTCTCAGATAAGTTTATCTTAATGTGTTGTCCATATGATGCGCTATCTGACCTAACATCAACGATAACATCAACTACCTTACCTTTTTGTACAGAAACTAACTTTGCTTGCGCGCTATCTCCTGTTTGAAAATGTAAGCCCCTTAAAACTCCTTTCTTAGAGATAGATGTGTTCTCTTGTACAAAATCTACTTCATACCCTAAAAAACTTTCAAGTTCCTTTTTTTTAAAGACCTCAAAAAAGACACCTCTATTATCTTCAAAAATTTGAGGCTCTAGAATTAAACAACCCTTTAGCTTGGTTTCGGTTATTTTCATTTAATCATATTCATTAAATATTCCCCATAACCGCTCTTTAACAAAGGTTTTGCTAGTTTTTCAAGTTGCTTTTCATCAATAAAGCCCTGAGTAAAAGCTACTTCTTCTATACAACCAATTTTTAATCCTTGTCTCTCTTCTATTACTTGAACAAATTGAGAAGCTTGCATTAGAGAACTGAATGTACCGGTATCAAGCCATGCAATTCCCTTATCAAGAACGCTTACTTGTAACTTTCCCTTTTCTAAATAAGCAACATTAACATCTGTAATTTCTAATTCACCTCTACTGCTAGGTTCTATGTTTTCTGCAATTTCAATTACTTCATTGTCATAAAAATAAATTCCTGGAATGGCGTAATTAGATTTAGGGGTTTTAGGTTTTTCAACAATTGAAATAGCTTTCCCCTTAGCATCAAACTCTACGACACCGTATCTTCTGGGATTATTAACGTGATATCCGTAGATAACACCCCCGTCTGGCTTATAATTTTCTTTCAACAATTTTTCAAGACCATTACCATAAAAGATATTATCACCAAGTATCAATGCTACTTTGCTTGAGCCAATAAATTTTTTCCCTATAATAAATGCTTCTGCTAGTCCCTTGGGTTCTGATTGAACGGCATATTCAAATCTACAACCCAACTGACTACCGTCTGAAAGTAACTTTTTAAATAAAGGTAAATCTTCTGGAGTAGTAATGATTAAAATTTCGCGAATGCCTGTTGTCATCAAAGTAGACAAGGGGTAATATATCATTGGTTTATCATAAATAGGCATGAGTTGCTTACTTAAAGCCTTTGTCAATGGCCATAAACGTGATCCAGTACCACCTGCGAGTATGATTCCTTTCATATATTAGAGTTGATATTTTTTTAAATACCATTCTACAGTTTTCTCTAGACCAGTATCAAAGCTTTCATTGGCATTCCAACTTAGTTCTTTTGAAGCCTTTGACGCATCAATTGCATACCTAAAATCATGTCCTAAGCGATCTTCAACAAATTGAATCTGATCACTATAACTTCCATTATTTTTTGGGCTTTTTACATCTAAAATATCACAAATTTTATTTGCTATAGTTAGATTATCATATTCATTATTTCCTCCTAATAAATAAGTTTCTCCTGCTTTTCCCTTATGGTAAATAGTGTCTATACCTGTACAATGATCATTAACAAACAACCAATCCCTTATGTTTTTTCCATTTCCATATATAGGAATCTTTAGACCTTTTATGGCTGACCTAATAATTGTGGGAATCAATTTTTCATCATGCTGTTTTGGCCCATAATTATTAGAACAATTGCTGGTCACTACGTTCATACCATACGTATGATAATAGCTTCTAACCAAAAAATCCGAAGATGCTTTAGATGCGCTGTAAGGGCTGTTAGGTCGATAATTCGATGTCTCTGTAAAAAATCCATCTTGCCCTAATGAACCATACACCTCATCAGTAGAAATGTGATGAAATCTATAATTCTTCCCGTTCCAATATTTTCTAGCAGCCTCTAATAAATTAAAAGTACCCTCAATATTTGTTTTTATAAATTGTCTAGGAGAATTAATAGAGTTATCTACATGAGATTCCGCTGCGAAATTTATTACACCAGAAATATTATACTTCTCAAATAATTGCTTTACCAAAACATCATCGCATATATCGCCATTAACAAATGTATAATTAGGATTGAGATTTACTTCCAGAAGATTATCTAAATCTCCTGCATAAGTTAATACATCTAAATTTACGACTTTGATACTAGGATTTTTATCTAAAAAGAAAGGTATAAAGTTGCTTCCTATAAAACCAGCGCCACCAGTAATTAAAATTGTCTTGTTAGATTGGTGGTCAACCATAAATTACAATATAGTTTTTGCTTTTTTGTTTAAATATATTAGTGCCGACAAGATGAAGAAAGCCGAAATAAATATTATAGGAATCAAAACAATACTTTTACCAAAAAAAGATTTATGTTCTATTTGAGCTTGCCCCAAATTAATAATACTTACTGGTAATGTTCGCTCCTTCAATTCTAACTTCTTAGCTTCAATATCTCTTATAAGTCTCGTCTTATATTCAAATAAATCAGCAATGTTTACTTGTTCTTGATTATCTAAAATAATTTTTTCATTCGAAGAAATCTTCTCTTTACCAGCTAGCCCACTCGTATAATTAGTTATAATTTGATCTACTTGAACTAATAGTTTTTGATTCTCCTCGATACGATTTTTTGCGTTACCATTATAAACTTCAAGAAGACCATTAAAATAAGTATTAGTATTAATATAATTCAATACTTTTTCGGCAAATTGTTTACCAAAAGTTGCATCCTTATAATAAAAAGTAATCCTATGATTAAATGAACTTTTATTCTGCAACTCAGCTCTAACTATATCTGAAATTGCGTTAGTGTTTTCAAAACTTTGCAGCAATTCTAAATATTTAATATCATTTTCTGTATTACCTATTTCTACAACACGATTAATCTCTACATTTAAGCCCTTGAAATCAATATTTTCAACACCTATAGATTTAAAAAATAAAGTGTCCTTTGATTTTATATTAGATTGAATTTCACTTACAACATCATACAAGTAGTTTTTACTTTCTATTTGCGGTTTGACAATCACCTCTGTTTTATACTTTTTGGAAATAATTTGGTTTAAACCGTAACCAATTGCAAGTCCAACAACTACTAGACCAATAAGTAAAAGCATGTTCTTTTTAAGGTATAAGAATACTCTTAGAATCCAACGAAAAATAGCATTAAAGCCCCTTCCTATTAATTGAAATAATTGTCCCAAATCAATTTCATCGGAATTGTTTTGTGTAGATGGTGTTTGATTACTTGCCATTTATGTATTAAAAATTTGCTTTAAAATTTTATCAGTAATTAAGTATGTAGGTTTTACTCCTGTTGTACCTAATCCTCCTGAAGCTAATGTACTTCCTGTTTCTAAAGGGTTATCTGATGCATAATAAGCATAACGTACTTTTACATCTTCACCTATACTCTTTCTAATTTTAGAGGCAGACTGTATTGCTTTTTGGTAATGCACACCTTCCATCTCTAAACCGATTACATTCCAAGTTGATTTATGAAAGAACTTAAGAATATCTTTGTTTTGAAGAGATGTTCCTAAAACTGTCACCATAGTTCCTTCAAAAACCTCTAAACCGTAACCTTCAAAGTCTTTGGCACACAATTCATTTTTAAAAGGATAATTATCTGCTGTACCTTCAAAAATATGTGCTGACGGAATCATTAAATCTCCTTTTCCGCCTTCCAAAATACCTGCTTTTCCCATTATTGAAACAGAATCAACATTTATCAAAGACACATTGTTCTTTTTAGTATTGTACGGTTTCAATAACTCATCAATTGTTTCATAAGCTTGCTCGCCAAATGCGTAATCCATTACAAATATAACAGGTTTTTTATCAACCTCTTCTTCAGAAAATTCATACGAACAATTGTTGATCTTAATTTTTGCCGTATCAAAAATCTGTACATCTATATTTGTTCCAGAGGTATCATCCATAATAATCATACCATTCTTCTCGGCCAGGTCGGTAACTTTCTTCCTTAGTGCCGCATTACCAGAACTACTAAGTGCTTCAAAAATTTCTAATGAGTCTGTATTTGGGAACTCCTTTTTTAAGGCTGCCTTCGCAAATAATGAATTCATGACACTATGCATATTCGCAGAGATAATATGAATTGGTCTATGCATCAGGTTGTTTTTGGTTAAAACCTCCTTTATGTTATTTGCCCATCTTTCTCCATGAATATGATGCCCTAAACGCTCTCTCAGCAAAGCACTAAATGTAACTGCTCTTTTTTCACCTGAGATTTCTTCGTCTAAAGCTAGTTTGCCTAACCAATAAATAACATTTAGAAATCTATCTGGATTACTTTTAGTGCTGAACTTTTTATAGACTTCTAAAATTTCTTCAAAAGACCTACCTAAAATGTTAGCTGTATGTATAAGTGCAATTTCTCTCTCTGCCTGGGTCAAATCCTCTTTTTGAACCGCAGCTTCAAGTTTAGCCCAATCTCTTATCGTTCTTTCTGTATCTGTTATTAAAACACGCTTACATATTTTCTCAGATTCAATGAACAGAAAAGTAAGGTGCGTAAGAATATCATAGATATCTGAACGACCTCTAGTGATTTCAATATTCATCTGCTCTTCGTCTATACGATAGCAGTTTCTCCTTCTTTTTGGCGGAATGATCGGGTTTATATGAGAAATACCATACCCTTCATCTGAAGTTAAATTTATGAATGAACATTGTTCTATTCCTTCAGGTAATCTTTCTAAAACGTATATAAGTCCGTTTAATTCAGCTTTCTCTTCCCCTACAGAGCCATATATTTCTGGTCTTAGTTGCAGTAAGGCATTTTTCAATGCTTCACCTGAAACTCCGTTTGGTTTATAAAAACCTCTATTAAAAAGATGACGCATAGTAATATACATGCGTTCTATGGCATTTGTAGACTCTTGCGCTCTTGTTGTTGTAATTGCTTTTCCCATTTATGATTTCAAACGAAATTACGATTTATAATTTGTTATTTAAAAGCTAGTTGTTATCAGCCTTATATTTTGACAGGCCCTCAACCACTTTTCGGTCGTTAGATAGCCGCTGAACTTTGTTTTGTCCACCGAGCTTACCTATTGATTTCATATACTCTAAAAATCCTCCACTTTCCACAGCGGTTACTTTTAAAGTTTGCAGCACCTTACCTACAATAAGGTCATAATAATAACTGTTTTGTTTTTGAAGTGCTGAATCTAATTCTTGTATAAATAGCGCCATATCAGATGGTAATTTCTCAAATTCTATAAACCACTCGTGATAAGGCAATTCATTTTCTTTCGGAGTAATTTGTGGTGCCACCGTAAATTCACTTACACTGGCATCGGTTGCCTTTGTAGCTACCAACATAGCCTCTTCCACTTCTTTGGCAATAACATGCTCCCCAAAAGCAGATATAAAATGTTTTATACGCCCAGAGACCACAATTTTAAAAGGATAAGTTGAAATAAACCGAATGGTATCACCTAGGTTATATGCCCATAACCCAGCATTGGTGGTAATAATCATGACATAATCAACGCCTATCTCAACATCTTTTAAAGTGATTCTTTTAGGGTGTTCGTCAAAAAATTCATCTGATCTTACAAACTCATAAAATATGCCTGCATCTAAAAGCAGCAACATTCCTTTTTCGGTTTGAGAATTCTGATAGGCAAAAAAGCCTTCACTTGCCGGAAACAGTTCTATACTAGCTACCTTTCTACCAATTAACGTCTCAAATTTCTTTCGGTATGGTTCATAGTTTACTCCGCCATAGATAAATAGCTCAAAATTCTTGAATAAATCACCTACATACTCATTGGTATTTTCCTTTAATTTTTCAAAGTACATTTGAACCCATGATGGTATGCCGGCAATTACCGTCATATCTTCATTCTTGGTTTCTTCTACAATGGCATTTACCTTAGTTTCCCAATCTTCAATACAATTGGTTTCCCAACTTGGCATTCTATTTTTCTGCAAATAATTAGGAACATAATGTGCCGAAATACCAGAAAGCCTACCTAATTTTACTCCGTTTTTCTCTGTTAGAACAGGGCTGCCCTGTAAAAATATCATTTTACCGGTTACAAAATCTGCATTACCACTTTCATGTATGTAATTAAGAATGGCATTTCTAGATGCTTTTACTTGTTCTTTAATACTACCTTCTGTAATGGGAATAAATTTTGCTCCAGAAGTAGTACCAGAGGTTTTCGCAAAGTATAATGGTTTTCCCGGCCATAGAATATCTTCTTGCCCAGCGACCGATAAATTCACATAATCCTTCAGCTCTTCATAATCTCTAATAGGAACCTGAGCGATAAAATCGTTATGTGTTTTTACTGTTTTGAAATTGTGGTCTTTACCGAATTTTGTTTCACTGCCTTTAGCAATAAGTTCATTAAAAACTTTTTCTTGGGTTTCAATAGGATTACTGACCCACCTATCGGTTCTTTTAGCGATACGGTGTGCAAATATTTTGGCAGCAATGGTCTTTAAAGACATTTTGTTCTAATTAAAATCTATATAATTTAAAGGATCAATAGGTGTTCCGTTGTCCCAAATTTCAAAATGTAAATGTGGTCCCGTAGTGAATTCACCGGTATTACCGACTGCAGCTATTACTTCACCGCCTCTTACAATATTACCTTGATATTTAGACAAAGAACCATTGTGTTTATACACACTTAACAATCCGCCTTCGTGTTCAATTATAATTACATACCCGGTATCTGCCGTCCATTCAGAAAAAATGACCGTACCGTTTGCAACTGCCTTTACCGGACTATCGGTTTTTGCAGTGATATCCACTGCATAATGTTTTTCATTAGGATTGAAGCCCATGGAGACCGAACCTGAAACGGGAGTAAACAATACCAAGTTCTTCTTATCGATGGTTCTTTCGAATAAGTTGTATTTGTCTTCTAGTGCAACTTCAGCCCGTAATAACGAATCTTCTTTTATGGGGTTTAAATCTACTGAAGCGGGATCTAATTTAAACTGTTGAAAAAGAGAATCTCTATTAACAACGTTATTTTCAATATCACCCTTTAATACCATACGAATATTCTCCAAATACTTATTGGTATAATTTAAAGTTCTAATTAAAGAATCTGTTTTATAGGTAAGTTCTGTAGCTTCCTTTTTCAGTCTAGTAGATGAATAACCCGGTATATATTCTCGTAATGGCGTAAAGGCAATAAGTAGTGTTGTAAGCCCTATTAAGGTAATCATAAATAGTGATCCCGTCACAAATACATTAAGTCTACTTAACTTAAAAGAAATTTTCTCTTCAAAAGTACTTTCGTTTAGTATTACCAAACGATACTTATGAAGAAGCTTCCTTTTTATTTCCTTTCTTTTTTTGACTTTCTTTTTGGCCATCTTAACAAAGATAAACTTAGAATTTAATTTTAGACCTTCTTTAAAATGAATAATTTACAAAGAGTTGTTCAAACTTAAATTAATTACAGCATTCTCTACATTTTACATTCATAAAAAACATCTAAAAATTACCTGCCTAATCACAAATGAAAAATCAATTTTCAACCTTTTTCATTTCCCATATGTAATCAAATTTTATATGTAAGTTTATTCCTACTAATAATTTAAACATCAAATAAATGATTGTATTACCACGCTATATCATCTGTTGACAACAAAAATTACTGTTTACCCGTCTACATAGTTAGATTTGAGTTAAGTGTTAAATCAATCCACTAACCTATCGAAATTAAAACTTGATTATCAAGTACTTAATGATACATCCTCAATCTCATATCAAACAGATTCGTAATTTAAAAAGCTCAACGGTATTAATTGCCGCTTTTTTATTTTTTACGATTATAAACATTGGTTACGCTCAAATAAATAATTCTGACTACCGCGTAGAACTTAGCTCTACTAATATGGGTGTTTGCGGTGGATTAAATGATGGCAGTAGTACTCTTAGCATTGCCGCAAAAGCTGCTCAACTACATACTTTTAAAATTAGTCTTGACCTGCCAGATGGTATTTCCTATAAAACCGGAACAGCAGTTATCGATTCTCAAACCGGCTCTGCGGATTTTATTTTATCGGAATTCGATATTACAGATGTAAATCAACCTATTTTTCAAATTGAAAGACCTTCTAACGCAAATTGGCAAATTTCTGATGTAGTTACATTTACGTTTGAAAAAACAGGAGATTGCGATGCTGTACAATTCTCATACGATGGCGGACTTTTTAAAGATGTACACACCATAAATTACACACAAAATACAACGACTAAAACAGCTAATAATACCGACCTAACATCCAACGGTTACACACTCTTAACAGCATACTTAGCAGTAAATGATATTAGCGCAGTAGATGCCTTTGTAGGCGATATAACCAATAGAAATGTAGTTATTAATAATTCTGGTAACGGCAGCATCTCTCAATTTGACCATATTGTAGAAGTCAGTCCGGGTTTACAAGCCAACTATGAACTTTCTTTTAATGGCACTGTTTTAACACCTTCTATAAGTGGCGATTTCTATTCATATAACATCGATCTAAACTCAGCTCCATTTATGGGTCAAGTGGGTGATGGGGATAATCTTTTTGAAAATGAAGATATCACTTTAGTAGAACAGTTGGTATTAACCAATTGTACAGACAATCAATCTACGACCCATAGTCCTAGATGGGGATGTACCGCTGGTACGTATTGCCAAATTGGAGCTGCAATACCGGGTTTTATTGGTTTCAATCAAGAATGGTCAGATATTTCATTTCAAACAATAAGCGATCCACGCCCACAATGGGATGCCCCTGTAACCTATACATACAGACTAGAAAACGACACAAGTGCAGATAATGCCTATAACGTTAATTTTAATATCGGTTATACTTGGGACAATAGAATGTCTGGCATAGGTTTTAATCCTATGTACGGAGATGATAACGATACAAATAGACAATTATCTAACTTCAGATTTACAGGTGGATCTTCATTTACCCCGGTAAGATGGGAAAACACGACCACAGGAAGCTCTCTAGGTTTAGGGTCTTATCTCGTTGGTCAAGATTTCTTTACTACAGATCCTGACGGACCAGGAGGATTACAAGATTTAGATGGTGATGGTTTCTTTGACGATTTATTACCTGGTGATTTTACAGAAATCAATGTTGATCTATCAATGTTGCAGATAACACCTGCTTGCGACCCTTATGATGCAGAGTACTCAAAAAGTGCTAGCTTAAATATGGATGCCTGGGCGGTAAATACTTGCGGTGGCAGTAATAAGTCCGTCCGTGAAGAGCTAGAAAGACATTATGTAAATAGGGCGGCATTGTTCAATGAAGATTTTCCTGAAGATTATGATTTGGACGCAGAAGACGGTTCTGTTTTCAATCTATCATTTATAGGAAATTTCATTGCCTCAAATCAATCGCCAACCTGTAATGGTATTGAAATGTTTTCTAATGACCCCTCTACTATATACAGAGCGGTTCTTGATATACCTACCGGAGTTTCATTAGACCCTAGTGCAGATGCACGTTATGTACAGGTGGGTAATCAAATTATTTTCACCGAAACCCAACTAGAAGATTTTGAATACAATTCCTTTTGGTTACAAATACCTATTAATTTTTCTTTAAATATTGATTGTAGCACATATACAGGTCCTGAAAATCTATCTTTAGATTATACCACTTCTTACGAAAGTTCATGTTACAGTAAAGATTTACACTGTGGGTCTTTTAATATAACAACTCATTGTCCAAATGCTTGTAGTGCTCCAATGACAACCTCTTTTGATGCAAACAGGACTACCGCAGGGTGGACAGACAACACCATGAGCACCAAAGTGATTTTAGACCCAGATGCTCATGCTACCAAATATTACATGCCTAAAGATGAAATGGTGGTAACTACTAGGGCTGTAATGCAAAATACAACTCAAGATAACTTAGTATTTGAAATGCGATACATCACTGAAACCGGTGAAAACATGGATGATATTATTGGGTTTACAGGCGGAACTATTACCATACATGACCTTTCTTCTGGAACACCACAGACATTTCCTATTACCAATACTCCGGTAATTACCACACAAGACACTAATGACAATCGTTTTACATTAGACTTATCATCTTACCAAACATTAATCTCTCCTACCTATGAATATGGAGAAGGATTGGAAGCTGATGAAATATCTTTAGAGCTTACATTTCAATACAAAGAAGACTTCCCAGATGAAGCTTTCCTGTATCAATTTCATGTATTTCAAGGACGGTTTTATAGCTTGGATAGTTCCAATAATCAAATAGATTGTGGTGCGTATAATGAGAGGGCACACTTCTTCCAAAACGAAATAAATATTACCGCAGACATTGATAATCATACAGACGGGTGCGATGAAAAATGGCTTTACGTAGGTTTAGCGCAAGCTTCATCCGTAGATGACAAATTCCCTGATGAATTTAGACCTCCGTTATTATGGAATTCCACAACCATTGAAATACCAACCGGCATGCACATTAATGATCTTGTAACCAGTTATGGATATCCAAGTCTAATGCCTGAAAATGAAGATGCTACATCATGGAATAATGGATTAGATTATTCTGTATCAGGTAATATTGTTACTATAACACCTGGTACTAGATTTGTACATTTAGATCAAGGCGGAAATAACTATCCTAGTGTCTCGATCAACTTAATAGCAACTAGTGCAACACCTTCAATAAGTTCTCATAATATATCTGTCACTTATGATGAATATGCTTATGCGGATACACCAGTTAGAAAAACAGAAACCGACACTGAAGATTTTACATATAACCAACCTGTTTACTTTTTGTCATCTGATAACCCTACAGAAATAGGCAACTCAGAGTTAGAAGGCTTTACTGTTGATATCTGTAAACAAAACTCCACAGAAATTGTCAACAATTGGCTGCGTGTAGATACCGGCGCAAATTACATGATTACCAATGCGTACTTAGTAGATGGCGTTACAGAAACCGCGCTAACTTTTACAAGTGAAAATGATGTTACCTATATTCAATTTGGTGATATGGAAGATGGATCTTGGGTCTGCAGACAAATTAGGTTTGAAGGCACCTATAATACCAATATTCCAATTGACTTAAGTATTTCACATAATTATGATTGTATAGCCTACCCAACAAGCTATAGTGGTATTTCATATTATGATGAAGAAGTTTTCACATTAAATCCGGTTCCGGCAGCAATTCAATTACAAATATTAAATCAGCCAAGTACAACCGTTGATACGTGTACAGATTTTAATATTACCCTTGAAGCAAGAAACGCTGGAGAAGGAGATTTAATTTCTCCTATTGTCGATTTTGATGTGCCTGGTGATATTTCAGCGCTATTAATCAACGATCTTACAATTGAATACCCTAGAGGATCGGGTAATATAGAAACCTTAACACCAATAATATCCGGAAATAATGTATCCATTAACCTATTAGACCACTCATTTATTGCAGCAATAAATGGTATACCTGGATCATTGAATGCAGCATCTATAGAAGAACAAATTGCTATAATTAGCCTTACTTTAAATGCGCAGTGTAATTATGTGTCTAACACAGGTACGGCATATACAATGTATGGCAATAGTCCTTTTGGGGAACCAGCTACAGGAAGTGGTAGTAGAACATCTGCAAATCCTATTATATTAACTGGTGCAGAACCACCTTACAGCACCAATAACAGTTTATCTGTTTCAAACACCGCAAGATTAGAAGGCTGTGAAGCAGAAACGGTAAGTGTAAATACTATTATTGTTGATGGTGTGTCTGGTAATGATGATTATGTTCGTGTGGTTTTACCAGATGGTATACAATATGTAGCTTCCTCATTTACATCTACCAGTGCTTTACAACTTACTTATGTAGGCACAAGTACAGTAGGTGGTCATCAAGAAATAGAGTTAAAATTACCACAAGGTGCAACATCTGCCGATACTTTAACTTACGGTTTTGATATTAGCAATCAATCGACGAGTTGTACTAGTACAGCCAATATTGATTTAACTACATATGTAACTACAAATGCGTTAAGTTGTATGGGTGTTTCATGTGGTACAACAGAAATTGCAACTGGTAATGCCACTATTCCCGTGGAAACATTTAAATCTGAAATTGCAGTTGCAAATCCTGCGCCACAAGCTACTTATGTAAATAACGGTACGGATTATACGTATGACTTAGATTTTAGCATTGAAAATATTGGAGCATATACTGTAGCATCAGGAGCAACTTACGCTGTTTACTGTACTGATGCTTCTAATAATAAATCTGGTACAGCAATCTACACTGGTAATTTGGACGCCGAGATTATAAGCGGTAATACGATAAATGAAACTGCTTCTTTTACAACGAGTGACTTTTGTGGCGCCGGAGGCAATCTATTAATAGAATTAGAACCTGCCGTTGGAAATTGCTTCTGTAATACGGTAACATTTTTAATTGCCTCAACTGATAACTCCGCAAATCTGTCTTTGAATAAATCTGTGTCGGATACAAATCCTGAAGTGTTCGATGTTATTACGTTTACCATTGATTTGGCAAATGCCGGTCCAAATGATGCAACCAATGTAAGTGTTGAAGATGTTGTTCCTGTTGGGTATACTGTCGATGTTGCTACTATTTCTAATGGTGGAACTTTAACAGGTTCAACTATTACTTGGAATTTAGCGACAGTTACTACTGGCACAACTTCATTAACTTATGATGTATCGGTCAACACACCTACTGGAGCAACGGATGAATATAAAAACATAGCGCAAGTAACCGCAAGTGACCAAACCGATCCTAATTCTAAGCCTAACAATGATGACGGAGATCAATCTGAAGATGATGAAGATTCCGTTGACACCGTGAGCGTTGCTATGCAAGCAGACCTGTCTTTGAATAAATCTGTGTCGGATATAAATCCCGATATTTCGGATGTTATTACGTTTACTATTGATTTGGCAAATGCCGGACCGAACGATGCTACAAATGTTAGTATTGAAGATGTTGTTCCTGTTGGATATACTGTCGATGTTGCTACTATTTCTAATGGTGGAACTTTAACAGGTTCAACTATTACTTGGGATTTAGCAACTGTTACTGTTGGCACAACTTCTTTGACTTATGATGTATCGGTCAATGCACCTACTGGAGCAACAGATGAATATAAAAACATAGCGCAATTAACCGCAAGTGACCAAACAGATCCTAATTCTACTCCGAACAATGATGACGGAGACCAATCTGAAGATGATGAAGATTCCGTTGATACTATATCCATCAATAACGCAGATCTATCATTAATAAAGTCTTTATCATCGGATTCTAATCCTATTCCGAATATAGATGAAAGAATTACTTATGAAATAACGCTAACAAATGCTGGTCCAGATTTAGCTACAGGTATTGTTATTGAAGATTATGTACCCCCTGGGTTAGTTGTTATTGCAACTTCAATATCCGATGGCGGCACCTTTTCAAATGACACCATTACATGGAACATTGCTTCATTAGGTGTAGAAAGTCTAACAATATCCTATAGTGTTGTAGTAAATATACCAAAAGGTACAGAAGGGGAATATAAAAATGTTGCTCAAGTAACCCAAGTAAATGAAGCCGATTCTGATTCTAATGCCAACAACTACGACCCGAATACTCCTAACGAGGATGACGAAAGCGAATATGAAATTAACGCTCCATCAACTGACATTTCAATTGATAAATCAGTCTCTGCAGAATCTGCAGAAATAGGTGATGAAGTTATTTTTACAATTACCGCAAGCAACATTGGAAGTTTAGAAGCAACGAATCTAAGTATTACTGAAAATATACCTAATGGTTTTGTTTTAGTAGAGCAAAATAGTAGTCTAGGAACTTACGATGCAGAAACGGGGTTCTGGGATATATCTGTTCTCTTACCTGGTGAAACCGCAGAACTTCTTTTAACCGTAATAGTACAAGACGCAGAAGACTATACTAATGTAGCCAGTGTAGATTATGTTGATCAAATAGATTCGAATACCAGTAATAATCGGGATGAGGCAACCGTAAACATAAATGAACCTTTAGAAGAAGATTGTTTGGTCATTTTTAATGAGTTTTCGCCAAATGGCGATGGTAGTAATGAATTCTTCTTTATCGAATGTATTGAAGATTACCCAAACAATACCTTACAAGTATTTAATCGTTGGGGAACCTTGGTGTATGAAACTAAAGGATATATAAATGATTGGGACGGTACTTCTCAAGGTAGAGCCACCGTTAATGGAAATGAAAAACTACCGGTAGGTACCTATTATTATATACTAGTACCTAATGAAGATATTAACGATGCAAAAACAGGTTGGTTATATATAACTAGATAAATGCTAGAATGAAGTTAAAAATATACAACATGGTCCCATTGCTCATCTTAATCCTTTTTGGATTAATGAGAGCACATGCACAACAAGAACCGCAGTATACTCAATACAACTATAACACTATGACTGTAAACCCTGCTTATACAGGTTCTAAAGGTCATTTGACCGTTACCACTTTATTTAGAAGTCAGTGGGTAGGTATAGATGGATCGCCTAAAACAATATCACTAGGAATAGATTCCCCATATAATAGCTCTGACGGTATTGGTTTTTCTATTGTACAAGATCAAATAGGGCCTTCCTCAGAGACGTTTTTAGATCTTAATTATGCACATAATATTACTTTGAATAGAAAGGGAGATAAATTAGCTTTAGGTTTAAAAGCCGGCGCTCGTTTTCTTAGTGTAGATTGGTCTAAAGGTACATACAGAGATCCAGATGTTCTTTTCAATGAAAATATAAATAGTGAACTCTTACCATCTGTAGGTGTGGGTTTGTTCTATTATACTGACCATGCTTACCTGGGTTTATCCACACCTAATGTATTATATAACAAACGGTATGATGCCATAGAAGAAGCCGTGGGTACAGAGAGAATGCACCTGTATTTAATAGCCGGTTATGTTTTCAATCTAAACTCTGACATAAAATTTAAGCCTTCAACTTTTGTAAAATATGTTGAGGGAGCACCTATAATTGCGGATTTGTCTTTAAATTTCTTATTTAATGAAACATTGACATTAGGTGTAAATTATAGATGGGATGATTCAATTGGAGCTTTATTGGGCTTTCAAATAAATCCACAATTCAATTTGGGATATACCTATGATTTAACAACTAATAATTTGGGAACCTATAATTCTGGTACACATGAAATATTTCTACGTTACCAATTAATATCTAAAATTACAAGGATTAAATCTCCGCGTTTCTTCTAAATATAATAGTAAACTTAAGGTCTTTATGAATTATACCATATAGTATTTTATGTAAAATTAATCTAAGTAGCTTGTTCTAATAAATAAAAAATCACTTGCTATTAATATTAACAGCAAACTAAGAACTTTTTAGTATCTTTGAAATCCATTTTAAATCATAGTCTTATGACAATATTATCTACTTTTTTGGCCATAGGCGCTCCACAAATCATATTAGTGGTAGTCGTAATTCTACTTTTGTTCGGAGGGAAAAAGATTCCTGAACTAATGAGAGGTTTGGGTAGTGGAATTAAAGAGTTTAAGGATGCTTCCAAAGAAGATGAGCAATTAGAAGAAAAGAAAAAGGAATAAGAAATACATTATCCTTTCCAATAATTTATAAAGCCTTGATATTCAAGGCTTTTTTTATGATTTCAATTTTTTTCTACTTTTTTACGAGATAATAAGAGACCAAAAACATCTACAAAATGGTCAAATTATCGGTTTATCGGCTAAAATTTAGTGATGAAGCTACTAAATACTAATCATTCACGACATAAAAACCCTCTTTCACAACAATTAATATTCAGAATATCGCTTTACTACTAATTTCGTTAGACTTATAGTACTAAAAATCCATAACTAACCGTTGGTACTATACTTAAAACCCCAGTTGACCGTAACGTTCAACTAAGAATTATGTCTATGAGAAGTGTAATAAATTTATTTTTTCTGGTCTTTATCGTTTTTGCCCAAGCTCAAGGTTTTCAAGATGAACTAGAGTCCGATGTATCAAATAACATCGAAAACCCAATAGTATCGGTAGCTGAAGAAAACGACAAAAAAGATTTTCAAAGAGCTGCTGAAGCATTGTCTATTCCATACAGAGCCTTTCATGATATTCCAGAAACTGAAAACGGATACTACGTTGTAGCTGGCACTTTTTCAAAAGACAAAAATCTAAAGTCCCAAATTAAAAAATTAACTAGAAAAGGGTTTAACGCAGGATACTTTCAAAATCCTCAAAACCTATTATATTATTTATACTTAAACCATTATACTTCTTGGGAAGAAGCATTAAACGATTGTTCAACAGAATTTGATAATCGTTACGATGATGAAGTATGGGTTCTTAAAATGATTAACAGTAATATATATAATGAGACAGAAGCTGTTTCTGAATTACCAACAGTATCAGAAATAGAAGCTACCTCAGTATTACAAACAACACCTGTAACTGAATTAGAAACAGAAGCAATACCAGTAGAAGAGGTTTCTTATGAAATGCTTACATCATCTAAAGAGAACGACCCAGCGGTTAAATCTAAACTTATAAAAAGAGCAGATGAGTATTTTGATAAAATGTGGTATGCAGAAGCTGCTAAAATATATGAGCAAGCTTTATCTAAAGGAGAAAAAGCTTATACATATGATGTATTAAAGAAAGCGGGTGATGCCCATTACTTTAATACCGATATGGAAAACGCATATAAATGGTATAACATATTATATACTAAATATGAGTCTGACATGAGTTCTGACTACCTATTTAAGTATGCACACTCTCTTAAAGGTATTGGAAACTACAAAAGGTCTAAACGTCTTTTAAAACTTTACAATAAGAAATTAGCAGGTGAAGAAATTGAGCAAGACATTGAACAAAACGAAATAGTTTTGGACGGACTGTTAAGAATGGAAGAAAGGTTTGATATCGACAACCTAAATATAAATTCTAAGTACTCTGAATTTTCACCTATGTATTATGGTGGTGACGAAATGGTTTATGCATCTGCTAAAGATTCATCTATATTTAATACCAGAAAGTATAAATGGAACAATCAGCCTTATTTAGATTTATTCGTTGCAAAGGTAAATGAAGAGTCTCAAGACTTTAAAGATGCCATTAAGTTCTCTAAAAAAATAAACACTAAATACCACGAAGCTTCTGTAGCGTTCTCTCCAGATAATGAGACCATGTATTTTACTAGAAACAATTATGGTAAAAAATTAAAGAGAGATAAGAATGGTATCAATCACCTTAAAATTTATCGATCTAAAAAAGTAGATGGAGAATGGTCAGAGGCAGAAGAAGTATCTTTTAATAGTGATAACTATTCTACCGGTCACCCTGCATTGAGCCCTGACGGAAAGCAATTATATTTCGTTTCTGATATGCCAGGTAGTATTGGTGATACGGATATTTTTGTAGTAGATGTACTTGAAGATGGTTCTTTCTCTTCTCCAAGAAACCTTGGTCCAGAAATTAATACGGAGCATAAGGAAATGTTTCCTTTCATAAATGACAAGAAATTATATTTCTCATCTGACGGTCATGTAGGTTTAGGTGGTTTAGATGTATTTGAAGTTGCCTTTGATGATGAAGCCGGCTTTTTAGAAGTACGTAATGTAGGTAAGCCCGTTAATAGTAGTAAAGATGACTTTTCATTTATAGTAAACGAAGAAACTCAAAAAGGATATTTCGCATCTAATCGTGATGGCGGTAAGGGCGATGATGATATCTATTCATTTAAAACATTGGAAGTTGAAGAAATACCAACTAGTATAAATGCTATTGCTGGTGTGGTAACAGAATTGATCACTGGTGATTTAATGCCTAATGCATTAGTGGAGCTGCTAGATGAAAACAACATTAAACTTAAAGAAATGGAAACCGATGAAAACGGTAACTTCATTTTCGAAGATTTAGATGCTGATACTAGATATGTATTAAAAACCACCAAAGGTTCATACTTTGACGATACAAGAGAAGCTGCAACTAAAGACAATGAAATTGTCAACGTAGATATCTCAATGAGAAAACTTAATGATATGATCGCTGTTGAAAATGGTATCAAGAAGCTTAAGACAGAGATGATCCACTTTGACTTTGATAAATCATACATACGTGACGATGCTGCTGTAGAACTTAACAAGCTAATTGAAGTAATGAACGATTCGCCAAATATGGTCATAAAAATAGAATCTCATACAGATTCAAGGGGTGCAGCGGTATATAACAAATACTTATCTGACAAACGTGCTAAGTCTACCAGAGACTATATCATTTCTCAAGGTATAGACCCAAGCAGAATTGAAAGCGCTATTGGTTATGGAGAAGAACGATTAATAAACGATTGTGATGGTACCATTCGTTGTACAGAAGAACAACACTACTTAAACCGTAGATCAGAGTTCATAATCGTAGATATGTAATATTAAAATAACATCTATGAAACAAAAGACCCGCTACATAGCGGGTCTTTTGTTTTATATCACATTCAAGGAATTGTACTTTCAAAGTAAATACATTCATGATTGGTTATGCAAGCTGTTATGTATCAACCAACTTGAACATTTGAAATGTGTAGTTAATCTATCATTTTTACAGTTAAAAGATAAGCATCTCAACCGGTTACATTTTATAGAGTAATTGGGTTTTTTACCTAAACTTTTCAATAAAGGCATTAAGATTGAACATCTTTACGGAAGAACTCCTAAATCAATGAACATGGAAAAAATTACTTTAGTCAAAGAAATCTACATTGAAGCCTTTAGAAACTGGAAAAGCTTCATTTTAGAACATTATTTTAAAATATTCTCCTGGTTATGTTTTGTATTGATAGCATATGCTTCTTATGCCCTAATTTTTAGAGTATCTACAGGCTTTTCTTTCAGCAACTTATAATACAGAAATAGTTAAGTTCTCATTTTAGAACAAACGGTATTAATATAAAAAAGGCTCAGGTAATTCCTGAGCCTTTTGCTTTTTATAATATTAAATAAGTAGTAGTTATTTACTTTCCTCGTTAACATTGAACTTAACAGATTTCATAATCGCCTCTAGTTCGAACATGTAATCTCTTTTCTTAGTTGCAGGAGCAAAAACAAAACCTTCGATAATTAATTTACGATTGTTCTCTTTATCGCTAATAATATAGGTTAAAAACGGACCTGCCATTGGATAAGCCGACATTTCCCAAATTCCCCTTACCTCTGCTGCTTTTTTACCTGAAACCTCAGCAGGGAAGACATATGGAGAAAAAGCTTTTTCTGTAATCATATGATTTTGCTTGCCAGGTATATCTTCACCACCAATATAAAGTCCGCCAATAGAATCGCGCATCTTTATAATATCCTGTACAAAAGTAGAATCGTTCTGAAAACTATCCCATGGCATGGTGTATGCGATAATATTCATGTTTCCCTTCTGAATTTGACGATCTATCCATACAAAGTTATCTTCTTCTCTACCCACTCTATATATAGAAGGTATTTTCATTGAAATATCAAACTTGTCCTCTAGCGCCTTTTCTTTATTCAAAGACTTCTCAAAACGCTTTTGCGCCTTACCAATTTCCAATGCTTTAAAATCGGCAATAAACTCTGGAGCGGTTTTATGAATATTTGCTATTAACTCTTCTTTATTCAATCCTTTGATGACACCTACTTTCTGTGGCTTGGCATACATGTTTGATTTCATATGCGCAACATTAAGGGTATCTTCCATAACATAAAGTACAGAACTGGTATTACGTATAGCACCGGAAAAAATCTGTTGTGGTATTTGTGTTACGCTAAAAAGAGCTTCATCCCAAGTTAGTCCTTGGGCAGCAGCTGTATAATTTTCACGAATAGCATCACCTACACTACTATTCCAAAGGTCGTTATCAATAACCACTGTTAAGGTGTTCATAGCGCCTACAGATTCTGGTAAGTAATCTGCTTTGCCCTCTTCTTTACAGGCAATTGACAATCCTAAAATTGCCATAAAACAAAGTAAAATTCTTTTTTTCATTGGTGTTTTTAATTTACGATGAACAGTCGCACAATTTAAGTTTTGTGCCTAGTTTTAAATTATTACCACTAATACCGTTCCACTTTCGTAAATTTTCAATAGTTACACCAGGATATTTTCTAGAAATCGTCCATAAACTGTCTCCACTCCTAACCTCATGAGTTTTAGAATTACTTGCAACTGCCGTTCTAGAAGGGGTTTCCTTAGGTTTTACAGAAGAGCTAGCTTTTTTTCTAGGGTATATGGTTAAACGTTGTCCAATACGTAAATTATTACTTCTTAAACCATTCCATTGCTTTAATTGGCTTACACGTACTCCGTAACGTTCCGCAATTTTACCAAGAAAATCACCATCTCTAACTTTATATCTAATACTATTTGCGTCTGCTTGCTTTGTAATTTGAGCTATCGGACTTTCTTTACTCTTCAATTCCTTTTCCACATGAGCATAAATTGCTTCTTCGTTAGCCACAAATTTTCCCATTTTATGAACAGGCAATCTTAATGCATGAGGTTTACCTTCTATAAAAGGAATAACATCTAGTTTATAATGAGGATTAAGGACCTTTAGCTCTTCTTTATCAATAGCCGCTAATTCAGAAATTTGATCGAATGTAATTAAGCTTTTTACATGTATGGTATCCGTTTCAAAATATGCGCGGTCTGTTTTTTTTGATTTTAAGCCGTGCTCTTCTGCATATTCAAATATGTACATGGTGGCTTGAAAAGCAGGAACATAACCAGCGGTTTCCCTTGGTAGGTTTCTTCTAATATTCCAGTAATTACGTTGACCGCCACTTCTACGTATAGCCTTGTTTACATTACCTGGACCAGAATTATAGGCTGCCAATGCCAAATCCCAATCATCATATATTCTATGTAATCTATTTAGATAGTTAGCAGCTGCAGCTGTAGATTTTATAGGGTCGCTACGCTCATCTACATAACTATTGATATTCAATTTCATTTCTTTACCCGTACCGTACATAAATTGCCAAAGACCTGTTGCACCCACTCTTGAACGTGCTTTAGGATTTAATGCAGATTCAACAATAGACAAATATTTCATTTCTAATGGAATATTCTTATTGTCAAATTCTTGTTCAAATAAAGGAAAGTAAAATTGGCTAATGGTAAGCATACGCTCCATTAAACCCCTTTTTCTGGTTAAAAATGATTTGATAACACTTTCTAAAGACTTATTGTACTCAACGTTAAAAGGTGTTTTTGCGTTTAATCTTGCCAAACGCATCTTCAGTGTATCTGTAGGCAAATCTAAAACGAAGGTAGAAGCTGTATCGGGCTCAACTAAGATTTCCTCGTACATTTCATTGTAAAGAGGTGCCGCGTCTACAAGTTCTTTCATCCAAAGACTATCAAACTTGGCTGCCAAAGCGTTATCCTGAAGATTATAAGAAGAAGATTCTGTAGGTTTAAATAGCGTTAAATCTTCTGTTTGAGAATTTTGTACGATACTCAATTGACCTATCGGAGCTTCATTTTTCAATGAATCACTTACGACTATTGTGGTAGTGGTCAAAGAGTCTGAAACAGTTGTGACTGTATCCTGTTGTTGTGCCGATCCTAAAATAGGAACTAAGCTTAATCCTAAAAAATAAAAACAGTTATAGGCTACTTTCTTCATAATGGGGTGAAAATATGTTAACGGAACAAACGAAAATCGTACATTTTTTAATGAGAATAAAATAATTTCTCTTAAAATGCACAAATTTTCGTTGTATGCCGTTTATCGATAACCCCTTTACTAGTCTAATATAGCAGCGATCCCAGGTAATGTTTTACCTTCTAAACTTTCTAACATTGCACCTCCGCCTGTTGATACATAACTAACTTTGTTTTCAAAGCCAAATTGTTTCACTGCGGCAACTGAATCTCCACCACCAACTAAAGAAAATGCACCTTCTTTGGTAGCTTCAGCAATATAATCACCAACAGCTATTGTCCCGGCAGCAAATTTCTCCATTTCAAAAACACCAATTGGTCCGTTCCAAAGAATAGTCTTAGAAGCTAGAATCACTTTTTTGAAGTTTTGTAAAGTATCAGGTCCGGCATCTAATCCTTGCCAACCATCTGGTATTTTATCTACATCTACCACTTGGGTATTTGCGCTTGCATCAAAAGCATCTGCAGCAATTACGTCTACAGGTATATGAACGTTTACATTCTTCTGTTTAGCCTGTTCAAGAATCTCCATAGCAAGTTCCATTTTATCGTCTTCACAAATAGAATCTCCTATTTTACCTCCTTGAGCCTTAATAAAGGTATAAGTCATACCCCCACCAATGATAAGATCATCTATCTTATCAAGTATGTTTTCAATAATCGTAATCTTAGAAGAAACCTTTGCTCCGCCAAGAATTGCCAAAACAGGTTTTTCACCAGTAGCCATCACTTTATCGATCGCTTCTATTTCTTTCGCTAATAAATATCCAAAACATTTAGCTTCCGGAAAAAATTTAGCTATTACTGTAGTTGATGCATGTGCACGGTGTGCCGTACCAAAAGCATCATTTACATATATATCACCTAATTTAGAAAGTTGCTCAGCAAAAGCTTCGTCTCCTTTTTCTTCTTCGCTATGAAATCTAAGGTTCTCCAATAAAAGTACCTCTCCACTTTTTAATTCCGCAACTGCTTTTTCAGCTTCTGCACCAACACAATCTGCAACAAACTTTACAGCTACACCAATAACATCAGAAACAGCATCTACAATATGGCTTAAAGACAAATCTGGATTGCGTTCCCCTTTTGGCCTTCCCAAATGACTCATTAACACAGCACTACCGCCATCTTCCAACACTTTTATGATTGTTGGCTTAGCTGCCTGAATTCTAGTGTTATCAGTTACTTCAAACTGGTCATTTAAAGGAACATTGAAGTCCACTCTAATTAACGCCTTTTTATCTTCAAAATTAAAGTCATTCAATACTTTCATGTGATATTACCTTTTGTTAGGTAACAAATGTAAAGATTAAATGGCTTGTGATAAAGTGCTATTTAGGATAATTTACACCCAATACCATTAAATTTGTTGTGCTTTAAACAACTATATTTGAATCTATGTTATTCAATGAAATTTTAGGACTTTCACATATTAAAACGCATTTGTCCTCTAGTGCAGATGCAGGTAGAATACCACATGCCCAGCTATTTGTTGGTCCAGAGGGGTGCGGTCTTTTGCCTATGGCATTGGCTTATGCTCAATATATTATCTGTCAGAACACTAACGGAGATAACAGTGGTGGCAATGAAGCTTGTAATTTAAAGTTCAAGTCGTTTGCCCACCCAGATGTTCATTTTGCATTTCCTGTTTCTAATTCCGATAAGGTGAAATCTCACGCCGTAAGCAACCATTACATGAAAGAGTGGCGAGAGTTTATTACGGAACAGCCTTATGGAAATCTGTTCGATTGGTATCGCCATATTGAAATTGAAAAGAAACAAGGTCAAATTGGTGTTGATGAAGCACAGGATATCGTAAAAAAATTATCCTTAAAATCTTATGAAGGCGGATATAAGGTGATGCTTATTTGGATGGCTGAAAAGATGAACACGGCTGCTTCAAACAAACTATTAAAACTGATTGAAGAACCGCCAGATAAAACCATCTTCTTACTATTGTGCGAGGACGAGGAGCAAATTATACAGACCATAAAATCTAGATGCCAAATAGTTCATTTTCCTCCTTTGGCGGAAGACGCCATAGCCACGGCTTTAAGTGAGAAAGGGGCAAGCAATGCAGAAGCAATGCTATTGGCTCACGAAGCCAACGGTAATTATAACAAAGCTCTAGACCTTTTAAACAAAGATTCTGAAGACCTTGTGTTTGAAAATTGGTTTGTACAATGGGTAAGAACCGCATTCAAGGCAAAAGGTAACAAAGCCGCAATCCATGAATTGTTATTATGGAGCGAAGAAGTTGCAAAAACCGGTAGAGAAACACAGAAGAACTTTCTAAGTTATTGCATTACCGTGATGAGGCAAGCTTTAATGATCAATTATGGCGCTGAAGAACTTGCTTATCTAAAAATACATGCCGAAGGATTTCAACTAAAGAAATTTGCACCTTTTGTACATGAAAACAATATTTTGGACATTACCAAAGAGCTAGAAGATGCTATTTACCATGTGGAAAGAAATGGGAATTCTAAAATCATATTTACCGACCTTTCTATTAAACTAACTAGACTACTTCACAGAAAGAAGTCTGAACTTAAATAAACCACCATGAATATTTTACTAAAAAATTCTACTGTAATATTGTTGCTCTTATTTTTGATTATCACCTTTTTACAAAGCGGATTTGATAAAATAACCGATTGGAACGGTAATATATCTTGGCTCAAAGATCACTTCTCAAAAACTATTTTTAAAAACATAGTCCCTTTATTGGTCGGTATTATTTTGGTTACCGAAGTTATTGCAGGTTTGCTATGTGTAATAGGTGTATATGAGATTTTTAGTTCCGGGAAATTAAGTTTCGCGCTGTATGGTGCAATACTATCAGGTATAACATTGCTAATGCTATTATTTGGGCAGAGACTTGCAAAAGATTATGAAGGTGCTAAGACAATAGCTGTTTATTTTATACCAACAATTCTTCTTGTATTTCTACTACAAGCTCAGAGCTATCATTTTTAATAAGAGGTAAAACTACTTGTAAAAGATGACCCATTTTTATTCCAACGTTTTGGAAACAAAAGACCCTCCTAGTTAGGAGGGTCTTGGAGGCATCGAGCGGATTCGAACCGCTGTACAAGCTTTTGCAGAGCTGTGCCTAGCCACTCGGCCACGATGCCATTTTTTAGCGAGAGCAAAAATAAACAATATTCCCAATTTAAGCTGCATTAACAACTAAGAAATTATATTTATTTAAAGTCGGATTGATTATTGAACAGATTGTCCCCTTTGCAAATTCAATGATACCGTAACCTTTTCAACGTCACCGTTTATAGGTGGATTAATTTTAGAAACGGAAACCATAGCAGCATCTACGGTTGGAAGTTCAACAAAAATTCTGTCGATTATTCTTTTGGCTACATGCTCTAATAACTTTGAAGGCGTAGCCATCTCTTGCTTTACAATTCTGTTGATATGAACATAATCAACAGTATCTTTCAACTCATCTGAAACTGAGGCAATCAATAAGTTTGTGTCAACGGATACGTTGACCAAATAATCACTACCAATATTAGTTTCTTGAGGCAAACACCCGTGGTGGGCATATGCTTTTATATTCTCTAATTGTACTTTACCCATTATTTATGTTCTGGAGATCAAATTTAATGATTCTCCATGAAGGATTAATATGTACAACGACAATTACTGATACCTTGAAATAAATCTACCCCTAAGGTGATAACATGCGTACCAGAACTATATCCAAGAAGTTCGTTAAGAATTACTTGATAAGAATATCCGAAGTAAAAATTACTTTTCTTTAAACCTGCGATAGGAGCTATATACAGAGGATTACCAATTTGATCGTTCAAGAAACGATAGTTAACACCTGCATAGAAATAATCTTCAAAATCGTAAAATCTGAATTTCAAGTTTAAATCCGTAACAGAACGACCATCACTCTCAAACAATTGAAACAACACAGATGGCTCGATTTCCATCTTACTGGTTCTTTTCTTCATGTATCTATAACCGGTATACACATAATAGTTTCTTAATCTATTAGGCTCGTATAAGGCGTTGAAGTTACTTAAATCCTTATCTAAAATATTTGAAGCATTGATACTAAAATAAAATTTGTCATATCTATAAAGTGCACCAATATCAAAATTGTGGTTTGTAGTAGCTTTATCACCTACATATGCAGGATCGGCTATTAGCTCAGGGTTTGTATTGTCAATTCTAAACTGGTTAAAATTATACGAAATACCGAATGATAAAAACTCATCATCATAACGGTCTAACGTAAGGTGATGCGCAAATGAGAAACGAGCTCCCTGTTGCTTAGTTTCACCATTACTATCATTATACAATAGCATACCAATACCAGATTTCTCACCAACACGCATATCTGCAGCTAGAGATTGGGTATCGGGTGCATCTTTAATACCTACCCACTGTGTAAGACCGTTAAGTCTTATTTTAACATGGTCACCGATTCCTGCGTAAGTTGGGGACATTACAAAGGGGTTATCGGCTAGATATTGAGATAATTGAGGTATAGTAAGCTCCTGCCCTCTTAGGGAGAATACGCTTATAAATAATACCAGTGTCAATAGACTGTTCCGCATCATCATTTTAGGTTAAGTTTTTAACGGTATAAAGTAAAGTGTCCAACAAATTCTCTTTCGTCTCTATCGCCATTAAGTTGTACTACATACCAGTAGTCTCCAGTTGGCAATTCATTGTCTAAATATGTTCCGTCCCAACCTTCAGAATCGACAGATTGTTCAGAAACCACTCTACCATAACGATCAAATATTTTTATTAGTATTTGAGGGTATTGTTCAATGTTTCTTGGGATCCATAAATCGTTCTGCCCATCTCCGTCAGGAGTAAAGAAATTAGGCACTTCAATGTCTATGAACTCCATAAATATGTTAGCAATAGTAGAACATCCGTTCTCATCAACAACACGCACCTCATAGGTATCGGTTCTTGTAACATAGAATATATTATTATCACCATTATCATAACCATCGAAATAGTAAGTATAGCCTTCTCTACCACCTTCTACGACTGCAGTTATTTCATTCATATTGTTTTGCTCTAATTCTAGAGTCAATGGTTCAAACGCTTCAATAACGAAATCGACTGTTTGTATACATCCATTAGAATGAGCAATGGTTATATAGTGATTGCCTGGTGCTGAATTTCTAAAATCAGGATTCAACTGTAAAGCAGCTGGATCAACAGAATCTATTGCATAAAGCACATCACCGATTACACTATCATCCTCAAGGGTGATATTCACAAAATTGTCTGGTGTATCACTTGAACATTCATAAACCGGTACTACGGTAGCATTTAAATTTACACCGGTTTCAATATCAACTACTACGTTGGTATCACAACCATTGGCATCTTTAATTACGATAAGGTAATTACCTGCAGCCATGTTATAGAATTCTGTTCTGTTCAATACAAAGTCTGCATCGCTATTAGAATTCAATGCCGTGCTATATGGTGCCGTACCACCTGTTATTTCAAGGATGATAGAACCATCTTGACTATCAACACAAATTTCTGGTGTTGTCTCTACCGTTACTTCTAAAATTGAAGGTTCTGAAATAGTATATGTCAAGAATTCGAAACAACCATTTTGATCTTGTGCAATGATTGTATACTCACCAGCTGTCAATTCGGTAAATGTACCATCAGCATAAAACTGGTTCAAGTTCGGAGAAATCGCATATTGATAACCACCAGCTCCACCTGAAAGTGTTACCGTAATCTCGCCATCATTTTCACCAGAACATGTAATATCTATTACGTTTTCTGTGTAAGACAATGGTGTTGGCTCATCTATAATAACAGTCTCTGGTGCTGTTTCACAATCATCACTAACTACAGTCACATAATACGTACCTGCACCTAAATCTCTGAATACACCTTGGGATTGTGGACCGGCAATTCTAGAAGCTACACTTAAAGAACTATCGGTAAACAATTCATATTGGTAGTTTCCTAAACCACCATCAGCAGTAGCATAAATAATAGCCGTACTTTCACCCGTACAATTCAGTACTGCAGCAGTATCATCTACGAATAGTAGCAACGGTGGTATTTCGCTTTCAGTAATTGCATTGGAGATTGCAGATTCACAACCGTTGATTGCATCACGTACATAGAATTGATATCTACCAGCTTGATATGTACCTGTTTCTGGCAAGTAAACTACATTGCCTGACATTGGTAAGAAGTTAATGTTGTCAACACTATACTCGTATGTCCCACTACCACCTGACGCGGTAAGTTCAAATTCTGCACCTTCTGCACATGTTAATGCATCTGTTCTAATTAAGCTAGCCTGTACTTCTGTTGGCTCCCTTACCTCTACTATATTGGTCGTGGTATCACAGTTCCATCCATCAACTACAGTAATACTATAGAAACCTGCACCTAAATCATTAAAATTAGGATTCGTTTGTGCTCCCGTTGTAGTTGTAATCGTAGTACCAGTTTCATCATAATAGTTCAACTGATAGCTATACGTACCACTACCGCCACCAGTTACATTTGCAGTAACTACGGCCCCAGTATCTCCGTAACAAGCTAAGTCTGTTACAAGCGGAGTTGCGTTTGCCACTATTGGCGTAGCTGCTGCCAATGTTTCTGTATAGTTTACTACACATCCGGCATCATCGGTAATACTTATGGTGTAAGCGCCTGAAGCTAAATCAGTAAATATTCCTTCATTAACATCATCCATTGTAAACACGTCACCAGTTGTCGTATTTGTTAATACAATATCATAAAGCCTATATCCGCCTTCAACCTCTACTCTAATCACACCTTGGTCATCAGTACAAGTCGCTTCAGCCAAAGGAGTAACAGTTCCGCTTAACGCTATATCCGGAGATATAATAGTCACCATATTCGTGTCTTCTGAACATAAAGGAACATCGGTTTCTGTAATGGTAACATAATAGCTACCGCCAGATAATCCTGTAATCGTTCTTGGATTAACACTAGTATCTGATGCTGTAGCAGAAATAACAGATGCACCTGCTGCAGTAAACACTTCATAAGTGTAATTACCAGTATAGCCATCGATATCAATTTCCAAACTTCCGTTAGCATCACCAAAACATGTAACCTCTGATACAGGTGTAGCTGTTGCCGTAATGAAATCAAACGGAGCAACCGTATAACTAGCTGTATTTACATAACAACCCGTATCTAAATCTGTAACTCTAAATACATAAGAGCCTACAGTAGTTAAATCGTACGTAGCAGAAGTTGCGGTAGAGCTAACTAATGCAGCCGTTGTATTACCAATTGGTAATAACTCATAACCATAGTTATGTGCCAAGCCATTATCGGCAACGGTGATTGTTATTGTTTCATCAACAGTACAATTAATAGCTACATCTTGAGCAATTGAAGCTGTGAACGTGTTAATAGGTTGAATTGTAACCGTATCAAACGTAGTACAACCTTTGGCATCTTTTACATATACATCTATAGTTTGTGCACTTCCTGTGTCTGAAACATTAAATGTATTCTGTGCTTGGAAAATAACATTATCAATACTGTATAAATATGGAGCGGTACCTGTACCAGCGCCAGCAGTTGCCGTTATCGTTGCGGTATTAACACTATTATCCGCTGAACAGTTAAACGCTGTTGCCACTGCACTAACCGTTAATTCTAATGGTTCTGTGATAGTTTCATTCTTGATGTCTTCACAACCTCTACTAGAAATTACTTTTACTTGGTAATCACCTTCTGTTAATCCTGTAAATAAAGGATTTGTTTGAGATGCAATCGGAGTAACCAAATCAGCAATATCATATAATTCATATTGATATTCAGGGTTTGTATTCGTTGCCGGGTCAATGTTAGCGCTAATACTACCATCTGAACCACCGAAACAACTTACGTTTACAATAGTTGCATCTAATAACACTGGATCAACCGGCGCATCTAATGTCTGAGTTACTGTTCTTTCACAAACAGGGTTTGTCGTATCTAAATCACTAACCACAAAAGTGTATGTCCCTTCCTCAGTTAAGTTTGTAAATACTCCTGTTGTTTGCGTTACAATGCTACCTAATGGAGTTGTCATTTCAAACTCAAGATTTGTGGAACCACCATTAACATTTACGGTGATTTCACCTCCTGGTATTGATGAACAATCAATAGACTTATCTACTATAGTAGAAACATCCATTTGCTCATAAAGCACCACCGAATTGGTTGTAAAAGGACAACCCCACTGGTCTATAATCGTTACGTCATAACTACCAGCACCAAGACCTGTGAATACTCTAGTGTTTTGTGGTGCACGGAAATCAGTACCGTTTAATCTTAATTGGTATGTATAGTTACTTCCTTGTCCGCCAGTAGGCATACTCACTTCAATTTCTCCTTGTAAGTTTGTGCAGTTCTCTATGTTTACTTCTAATATTGCCGCTATTGGGTCTGGAACATCCAAAACATTGTTATCTTGAATTAATCGCTCACAACCTTCAGCGTCACGAACCCAAGCTTGATATGTTCCGGCCGAAAGCGAATCGAAAGTAGCACCTGCTACGAAATCTACAGTTGCAGGAACACCCACACCTACATAGTATGTATAGCCACCCCAACCACCAACTACGTCAATGATTGTAATTGAACCATCATCACCAGGGTTACAGGTAATTTCAGTTACAACGGTATCACCACTGATATCAGCTGTAGGTCCGTTTATAGTGAATGCTTCTGTATTTGTACAGAATGGGTTATTATCTTGTGTTATGGAAACATAGTAATTACCAGCTTCTAAGCTAATGTCTGCTGTAGGACCATTTGTTGTTGCTTCTGTACCAGAGATAACAATGGTATCATCACCGGTATTTGCCAGTGTCCCTTCGGTATCATAAATAGTCCAAGTAAATCCGCCAGGGTAAGTTGCATCAACTAATTCAAAATTAACAGCGCCTGTTGCGGTACCATAACAAATAACATCACTTGTTTTCACAACATCGATAGTAAATGTATTTGGCTCTACTAGAGTTTGCGTCGCAGAAACGATACAATCTGTATCTAAATGCTTCACAAGAATCGTATACGATCCCGCAGATAATCCGCCGAAAACGTTCATTGATTGGTAGTTTACACCATTATCAATACTATACTCAAATTTAGTAGCATCACTTAAGGTTGAAGTTACCACCACTGTTAATTCTCCATCACTAATTGGTGCACAAGTAACCGTATTGGAAACATTTGCAACTGCATTAGTAATCTCATCAAAAGGAAGTATAGTTTCAGTTGTGCTACCAGAACATCCTTTATCATCATACACATTAATAGTATAGGTATCTCCTGCTCTATTTGAAACGTTTAAAACATTAGACGCACCAGATTGGACAACGGTAGAACTACTATCTACAAACTCATAAATTACATAGTTGCCGCTACCGCCGGTTATGGCAGCCTCGTCAACTGTAATTGTAGCGTTGTTAGGGTTATTACCTACAGTACAACCGAATTCAACTACCGAAGTATTGATATTCGAAATTAATGCAGGTTCATCAATTACAATATTACCTGATGCAGTACTACAACCATTGGTTCCTGTTGCCGTTACAACATATGTATTTGGAGGTAAACCTTCAAACGTATTGTTACTCGCATTGAACGTTCCAGCTACTGGAGATATCGTAAATGTCAACGGATTTACTCCGTTTTCAACTTGTGTCAATGTAATTGAACCATCATTAGATCCAAAACATGTAATATCTATATGAGAATCTGTAAATACTGGCTGTACGGCAGGAGCTAACTCTTGCGTTACAGGGTACTCACAAACAGGATTTGTAGTATCTAAATCTCTAACTAAGAAACTATATGTACCAGCATCAACCAAACCTGTAAATTTTGGGTCATTCAACTGAGTTACTGCAGCACCTATAGCAGGGGTCATTATAAACTCAAGGTTTGTAGAACCACCAGTTACATTAATCGTAATTGTACCACCTGGTATACTTGTACAGTCAATTGCTTTATCTACTGAAGTAGTAGCGCTCAACTGTTCGTATAATTCCACCGGGTCTGTCGTAAATGTACAACCCCATTGATCTGAAACAATTACTTCATATTCACCAGCACCTAGACCAGAGAAAACCAGCGTGTTTTGTGGTGCTCGGAAATTAGAGCCATCCATTATCAATTGGTATGTATAATTACTTCCTTGTCCGCCAACTACGTTGCTAACCGTTACCTCTCCCTGTAAGTTTGTACAATTCTCTTGAGTAACAAGTAAATCAGCATCAATAAGGTCTGGAACATCCAAAACAATGTTATCTTGAATTAATCGCTCACAACCTTCTGCATCACGAACCCATGCTTGATATGTACCCGCTCCTAATCCTGTGAAAGCAGCATCTGCTACGAAATCAGTTGGTAATGTTGGTGCTACCGTATCAACAAAGTAAGTATAGCCACCCCAACCACCGACAACGTCAGTAATTGTAATTGAACCATCATTTCCAGGTACACATGTAATATCTGTTACTACAGTATTTCCTGTAATATCAGCATCAGGACCTGCAATATTGAAAAATTCAACATCGGTACAATACGGATTGTCTGTTTGTGATATTGATACATAGTATTCACCTACACCTAAATTAATAATCGGTGTTGGACCGTTTGCGGCTTCTGAACCACTAACGACAGAAGTATTATCGGTACGGAAAATTTCCCAATCGAATCCTGTGTTATATGTAGCGTCAACTAATTCAAAAGTAACTTCGCCAGTATCCGTTCCAAAACAAATTACATCACTTGTCTTAACAACATCGATTGTAAATGTATTTGGTTCCTCAATAATAGCTGAAGCTGTTATGATACAATCCGTATCTGTATGTCTTATTAAGAAGTTATAATTTCCTGCAGATAATCCGCCAAAGACATTGGTAGGAACATAAGTTGAACCGTTATCGATACTATATTCATATTTAGTAGCATCACTAGCAGAAGACGTTGCCGTAACCGTAATTACTCCGTCGCCACCAGGTGCACAAGTAACTGTTGTTGTTACATTTGCCGTAGCTCCTGTTAATTCATCATAAGGCAATACCGTAGCCGTTGTGCTACCAGAACAACCATTATCATCATACACATTAATTGTATATGTTTCGCCTGTTCTTTCTGTAACCGTTAACACATTTGATGTACCAGATTGAACAACAGCAGAACTACTATCAATAAATTCATACGTAACATAGGTATTGCTACCACCTGTTATTGCTGCTGTATCTACAGTTACCGTTGCATTATTTGAATTGTTACCAACGGTACAACCAAATTCAACAACATCTGCATTCACGTTTGTAATTTGTAATGGAGTACCTACCGGACTGTCAACCTCTAATTCACAACCACGACCAGAAGTAACACCTACCACATAATCTTCTGCAGGTAAGCCTGTAAATGTACCCGTTGTTTGTGGTGTACCAACCGGAGTTAATGTTGATGGAGCTGTTCTAATATATAATTGATATTCATAAACAGGGTTATCCATTGATGCATCTAACGTTGCAACAATAGTACCGTCAGAATCACCAAAACAAGTTACATCTGTCATCACCGTAGTAAATAATACAGGTGTAGCCAATTCAAGTTCTATAGTGGTTTGAGCACTACATCCGCTTAGTGTAGTATCATATACAAAAGCAGTATAGATACCAGAATCTAAACCTGTAAAGTTTGGCAATGATTCTGGAGTTCCGGTAACACTTACACCACCTTCAAATAATTCATATTCGTAGTTTGTAGAGCCGCCAAAGCCTTTTATTAAGATTTCACCGTCACCTTCTGCACATGATGGTTGTGCAACAACCTCAGCAGAAATAGAAACAGGAGTGAAAATTTCAATGTTTTCTACATTTCCACATCCGTTAAAGTCACGAACTTGAACAGTATAATTACCAGAACTAAGGTCGGTAAATTGATGTGTAGTACCTGCAGTAGTTAAAGTAGAAGACTGGTATGAACCGCTGTTTAAACTAAGTGTATATGGTTGAGACCCTTCTCCGTCTAACGTAATTTCTATAATAAAGTCACCCTCATCTGCAGTACATTGGTTGATTACCAATCCAGAAATAGCTGGGGTTGGATCGTCTTCAATAGTAACATCTATAGGTAAAGCTGTTGAACAACCATTTCCGTCCAATACATAAATATCCCATTCTGTATTTACAGAAGGATCTAATTCTGCGTAATTACTAGTTATATAATCTGTTGCAACCGGAGTAGCTCCGTCTTCAACATATGCATACGTATAAGAACCATTACCACCACCAGCGATAACCGTTACATTAGCGTCTTCTGAACAGTATCCATTGTTTTGGTCTGCTAGAGTCAAGGTAACCGGGTTCGGTTCTAATATTCTGAACTCAAAAGTATTTGTACACTCAGGAGTAGCTGCCTCTTGGAAGAATAATACATAATCTCCTGGAGGAATATTCGAAATTGTTTCAGTAACCGTTGGACCAGGACCATTTGGACCTGTAACACTACCTGAATAAGCACCACCTAATGGTGTGTTGCTAATACTTTCCCTTAATTCATAATTAATGGTAGTAACCGAAGAATCATAACCCTCAAATTGAAAAGCAATTGATCCATTTGTATCACCAAAACAAGCAACATCTGTTACCGTTGGTGTTGGAACTACATCAATAGTTGATACGTTAGGAACATCGACCTCAACAAAACTAGAACATCCTGTGTCTGTATCAATAACTTGGAAAACATAACTAGATCCAGGATTAAGTCCGTTATACGTAGCTACCTCCTCATCTGCAGTAGCACCTGGTGCCTCAGCATCTGGTGTTGTACCCGCACCATAAATCGTAAAGTCATAATTTCCAGAACCACCACTAGCCGTAAGTTCTGCCGTACCGCCGGTGATACAACTAGAAGGCATTAGAACGGGATCAACAGATAAATATGGACTAGAAAGCACACGTACCGGATTTTCATAGTATTCACAACCATTGGCATCCAATACACGAACGTAGTAATCTCCAAAAGCCAAACCATCAAAATTAACGACTGTTGCCGTGGTATTCACTACAGGGTTTGGACTTGTAGTTGCAGCTAAATTATTTAAGTTATCGTAAAGTGTATATGTAAAGTTCGGCTCACCACCACTTGTAATCGTAATTTCAATACTACCTGGTATATCACCAGTTGCACCACAACTAACATCAGTAGCCACAACATTGGCATCAAACAATACAGGGTCAACAACAGTTGCGCTACCATTATAAATACATTCTTTAGAATCCCTAACAATATAATTATAAGTACCTGCAGCTAAACCTGTGTATACTCTTTGGCTTGTAAAAGCACTACCATCAAAACTAATTTCAAATGGCGAAGACCCAAAATTAGGATCAACGTTAATTTCAACAATGCCGTTAGTGTCACCAAAACAAGTAGGATTGGTAATTGTTTCCGTTGCAACAGGATTTACCGTTGCGGTAACCGTAACCAAATTTGAAACAGCTGTACAACCCTGGTCATCTGTTACTCTAAATCTATAAGTACCAACTGTTGAAGTTGAATACGGGAATGTTCCTGCAAAAGCAGCATAGCCACCACCATTAACATCTAATTCATAGGTGTAAGGAGCATAACCACCATTAGTCACTAAGTTCATAGTTGCCTCTGGTGATACCGTACAATCTAAGTCCTTATTTAACGTAAGTGTTGCGGTTAGTTGAGGTTCAATATCAAATGCTACGGTATCCATACAACCGTTAGCATCTCTAATTTCAAAAGTGTAACTACCAGGTGTTAGATTTGTAAACGTATTATCAGTTACAAATGTACCCGTACCTAACCTGTAGGTATAAGGAGCCACACCACCAGTTGCACCAACTTCAATAGTTGCAGAACCAGTTACAGAAGAATCAAAACACACATCTGAACTTGGTAAAATACTTGCTACAGGAGCAACAGGTGCTGTTAATGTAAAAGTATCCGTATCCGTACATCCGTTTGCATCGGTAACAGTTATAGTATGTAAACCTATTTGATCAAGACCAGTAAATATTCCTGTGTTTTGTGCTGGTGTTAAGGAAGCGTCTGGTAATTGAATTACATAAGAATATGCAGCGGTACCACCTGTAACCGTAATATCTACAGCACCATCATCTATACAAGTAGGTTGTGTTGCTGTATTAGAAACCGTTAAAACTACAGGCTCATTAATAATTTGAGTCAATATTTCCGTACAACCGGCAATAGGGTTGTCAACATCTCTAACATAGATAGTATAAGTACCAGCAGCTAAACCAGTTATTTGATGTATTGCATCTGTATCGCTACCTTCAATAGTTGCAAAAGCACTATCATAGCTATACTCATAACCACCTGCTCCAAAATTCTCAACTTCAAAAGTTATGGTGCCAGAATTATCAGCACTACAATCTAAATCTTCATGAGATAAAATTGCAGCTTCAAAAGCATTACCATCTTGAACATCTACAATAATATCCGTTGTACAATCACTACCATAGTCTACAGTAACAGTATGTTGACCAACTGCTACGTTATTAAATACATTGTCACCAATTTGAGGCGTATTTCCATCAATCCTGTATGCATACGATGCATCATTTGGAAGTATTGTAATTATTCCTGTTCCATCACAACTGTAATCAACAGAACTACTTAATAAAGGAGCCGTTGGTAAAGGAGCAATAATGATATTCGGAAGGCTTATTATACATGCAATATTATTTGCATCTCTTACTTGAACGGTAAATGTACCATCAGACAAGTCGGTGAAAACTGTTCCGCCAGCAGTTGCGGCTGTCCAAGTACCACCATTTAAGCTATATTGATAAGAACCAGAACCACCGGTTGTAGGGGTTACACCACCAACGGTGATCTCTGCTAATTGATTACAAGTATAATCTTCTGTCTGTGCACTTTCTGCTACTATTTCAGGTAACTCATCTACATCAACAGATAAAGTAACTTCACAATCGTTTACATCTCTAACTCGAACATCATAAGTACCTGCGGTAAGATTGTTAAAAGAACTTTCCGTACCGAAAGTACCACCATTGATACTATACGTATAAGGTGTCTCACCACCACTTGGGGCTAAAGAGATACTACCGTTATTTCCACCAAAACAAGTAACATCTACAACAGTTTCTGTTGCGGCTACAGGAGCATCTTGAGCAATAGAAATATCATACATCGCAGGACACGCATCTGCACCTCCATTATTGTCTAAAACATAAACATCGTAATCTCCAGCACCCGTGACAGTGACCGGATTGGTTGCTGCATAGTCACCAGCTGAAGGAGTTGCACCATCGGCAACTACCGCATAAACATAATTACCATCACCACCCGCAGCGGTAATATTAATTTCACTATCGGTACCACAAGCAGTTATTGTACTAGCACTTGCGCTAACCGTAACTTGTTGTTCGATAGTTATGGTTTGAGCCGGAGCATCACAACCAAAAGCATCTGTTACTTCTATAGTATATGTACCATTTGAAAGTCCGGTGAATGTATAAGAAGTTGCATTTGCTGGCATTGGAGTTACAAAAGAACCACCATTGATTCTAAATTGATAATCACCATTTCCTGCAGTAACATCTACCACAATAGTTGCATCATTACTACCACTATAACACGTTGTTTCCTGTAAAGTGAAAATTGGTGTTTCTGGTGCTGTAACTACAATTGGGGTATCGCTTACATCTATACAGCCATTTGCATCTCTAGCACGAATATAATACGTACCGGCGGGTAATCCGTTAAAAACGGTTTCTGTTTGGTATGCAGTTACAATACCAAGAATATCTTCTTCTAATTGATACGTATAGCCTGGAGTACCACCAGTTGCATTACCCGTAATTTCTGCACCACCATTGTTACAGGTAAAATCTTGTGTAAGATCTGCATCGGCAACAACCAATGTTGGTTCTTCAATAGTTTCATCGAAAAATGTGATACAACCTGGTAAAGTACTACCTGCTTCTCTAACATAAACTCTATAACTACCAGCTGCAAGTCCAGATATGGTTTGTGGAGATACCGTAGTACTTCCCAAAATACTAGCAAAATTATCTAAGCTATACTCGAATCCGCTTGTTCCGTAGTTGTCAACTTCAAAAGTTATAGAACCAGAATTATCTGCATTACAATCCAAATCTTTAGAAGAAAGCATAGACGCTTCAATAGCATTTCCGTCTTCAACGGTAACCGTAATATCTGTGGTACAATCACTACCATAATTTACGGTAATAGTATGCTGACCAACTAAAACATTATTAAATACATTGTCGCCTATTTGAGGAGTATTACCATCAATGCTATAGGAATAAGATGCATCGTTTGGAAGAATTGTAATTATCCCTGTTCCATCACAACTATAAGCAACACTACTGCTTAAAGAAGGTACTGTTGGTAATGGAGCGATTATAATTTCCGGAAGAGTTACAACACAATTAATATTATTTGCATCTCTAACCTGAACCTGATACGTATTATCCGTTAAATCTGTAAAAACTGTACCGCCCGCCGTAGCCGCCGTCCAAGCGCCACCATTTAAGCTATATTGGTAAGAACCAGAACCACCCGTTGTAGGTGTTACGCTACCAACAGTAATTTCTGCTAATTGATTACAAGTATAATCTTCTGTCTGTGCGCTTTCTGCTATAATTTCAGGCGACTCGTTTACCGGAAGTGATAATATCGCTTCACAACTATTTGCGTCCCTTACCCTAACATCATAAGTGCCCGCGGTAAGATTATTAAACGAACTTTCCGTACCAAAAGTACCACCATTTATGCTATAGGTATATGGAGCTTCGCCACCACTTGGAACTATAGAAATACTACCGTTATTTCCGCCAAAACAAGTAACATCTACAACAGTTTGTGTTGCAGCTACCGGAGCTTCCTGGTCAATAACAATATCATAGTTGGCTTCACAAAAATCAGCGTTTCCACTATTATCCCTTATATAAACATCATAGTCTCCTGTTCCAGTCACCGTTACTGTATTACTTGGGTCAAAATCACCAGCAGTTGGTGTAACTCCGTCAGCTACTACAGCGTACACATAATTACCATCTCCACCAGCACCACTAATAGTAATATCGGTATCGGTACCACATGCAGTAATATCACTTGCACTTGCGTTTACTGTTAATGCCGGGTCTATAGTAATACTTTGTGTATCTCTACAATTATTACCATCTCTAACATCAATAGTATATGTACCCGCTGCAAGTCCAGGGAATATATTGGTACTACTAAAAGCACCACCATTCAAGCTATATTCAAAAGTTCCATCTCCACCAGAAGAAACACTAGCGGTCAGGGTCAACAATACAGCATCATCAAAACAATCTTGATTTGGTGTAATTACTAAAACCGGGGCAGTTGCTGGATTTAAATCGAAAGTAAAAGGTATGCTACAATTATTAGCATCAGTAATAGTACCGTTATAAGTTCCTGATTGTGATAATCCACTAAAAGAACCTGTAGTATTAGAACCAAATACGGAATTATCTGGATTATTAAGTTCATAGACATAACTTCCCCATCCGCCATCGGCAAGAACACTTACACTACCCGCTGATGTACAACTAGGCTGTATTTCCGTTAAACTTGAAATGGTCAATGCCGAAGCCGGACCTTCTAATTCATGACTAGCCGAATATGTACAATTAGTATCCGTGTCTACAATAGCTATGGTATAAACACCGGCAGCTAAATTGTCGATATTATCAATTAAAGCTTCGGTACCGCCTGTTCTTTCAACTCCTGAAGGACCTGTAATGGTATACGTGAAATTTTGACCCGCTTGGAAGTTTACATTAAAACGGATAACGCCATCTGCAGCACCAAAACAGCTAATTGGTTGTATTGTTTGACCACTCACCGATATTGGGTTAATCGCATTTATCGTATAATTTTCTTCATAAAAACAACCATCGGCATCGGTAACTCTTACCGTATAAGTATCAGGAGCCAAATCTTCAAAAACAGCTTCATTTCCTGAAGTGCTTGTTGGGCTAAGAGCAGAAGGTGTTGTAATTGTATAAACATATGGTGCAGCACCATTAATTGCGTTAACAGTTAAATTAGATGTTCCTGTAGAACATGTAATTTGAGACTCCGTTATGGTTAAATCCGTTGGTGGATTTGGTCTGTCAATTATTATTTGGTTTGTTGGAAATGTACAGTCATTGGCATCTCTTATGGTAATGGTATAAGAACCATCGGTAAGGTTTTCAAAACGATGTGCATTAACGGTCGTATCTGGAACAAAGTTGATTCCGTCAATACTGTATGAATATGGTGCGGTTCCGCCTACTACATTTTGTGCCTCGATAATACCCTCTTGAAGACATGTATAATCTTGAATCAAAACAGCATCGCCACTAATGGCTTCTGTAGGTGCGTCTATAGTAAATGTCTCTTCTGATAAACAAGTAGCTGTGCCTCTTGTCTGAGAAATTTCAACCCTATAATTACCTGCAGCAAGGTTTGGAAAACTACCAGTACTATTGTCCGTCAATGGTTGATTTGTACCATCAAATAGAGCGAATGCCAAAGTATATCCGTTTGCGCTTGCAACATTAAATTGAATTCTACCCGTAGTTTCGCCAAAACAAAGCACATCTGTAACCGTTGTTGGGTCAAAATCTGAAGTTGGGTAATATTCTATCGTAACCGTGTTAGATTCTACATAACAACCCGTTCTATCTAATACTAAAAAGATATAATCACCAGCGCCAGAAACATTAAAAGTAGTTTCTGTTTGAAAGTTAGTTGCAGGAATGTCAGCAAAATCTGCATAAGAAGTAACAGTAGTTCCGCCTTCATCTACATAGCTCCAAATTACATAAGAGTAATCTGGGTTGCCACCGTCGGCATCCATTGAAATAATACCATCTTCACAAGTAATATGTTGCGTAACACTTGCGGTTAATTCTAAATCATTTTCATCTAAAACAGTTATTTCTCGACTATATTCACAACCATCAGCTGTAGAAATATAGGCAATATAATCTCCAGCACTTACATCTCTAAAAATGTGGTTATTATCACCTTTACCATCTTCACTATCTATTAAAGTACCTAACCCACTATCTGCACCGTCATTTCTTCTGATTTCAAAATCATAAGTAGAATCAGCATTTGTAATCTGTAGGGTAATAGTACCTTGATTAAAACACGTTTCTGGAGTTGCACTTACATTATAAGTTACATCTCTTTCTCTAATACCTATTACCGGTGTAGTAAATATACATGCATCTTGTATAGGGTCACCATTTAAATCAAGTTGAGTAACCTCTACTCTATAAGAACCATTTTCACCAGAACCAAAATCAAAACTAGGTCCGTTGTTTGAACTAAATGGTACAATAACATTATTAGTATCATTATCTACCAACTGATATCCATATCCACTTCCTAGATTTGTAATGGTAATGTTACCATCGGTATCACAAACAATATCTCTATTATTAAATTCTATATCTAAGTTGTTCTGAAACCCCTTAAAGAAAAAGCGGCTTGTACAACCGTTTTGATAAACAACAGATAATCTGTATTCACCTGGTGCATTTAATAAATAGTTACTACCTGTAGCTACTTCTGTCCATGTACATGTAAGTGCTCTATTAGCACAATCCTCTCCCGCTTCAGCATTAACACCACAACTTCCTTCATCTAATATCTCCCAAGTAACACTTTGAGCATCAACTATATTTACTGCTAATGGTTGAGAATCATTAATACCACACAAGAAAATTTTCGGAAGTTCGGTACCGTCAGAACAAAAAACTATTTCTCCTGGAATATCATTATTTGGGTCGGTATCGTTATTTACTTCGTTGAAATATTCTATAACCGGGTTCGGTAAATTACCAGAACCAAATGGCTCTACAGTAATAATCTCTTTAAATCCTTTACAAGGATCAGCAACAATTTTATCAACTATATATTGGCCAACAAGGGTTACAACTTGTGTACTAGGGTCGTTATCTGGATCACCATCATTAATTTCAATATCAGATGCATCAATTTCTCCATTGTTATTCGTGTCGCGATACCATATATAAGAATCAAAACCGTCACCTGCATTTAAAATGGCACTGGTACCACAAAGTTCAATAGTTCTCTCAAAATTACAATCAGACAAATCATCTAAAAGAAAATTGGTTGCTCCAGGTATAACAAATCCACATGAATTAAAATCAGTCACACTTGGGTCATCTGTTACCTGTGCAGAATTATTCTCTCCCCTATATGAGCTATAAGCCAAGTTTTCAATTAAATCTGAACAAGCATCAATAAAATCAAAACAGTTTTCGGCTACCTGAACTCTAAAGATAATTGAATATTCTCCATCTTCATCTTCTACATAAACATCTGGAATATTGAATTCAATTTCTCTTGTTGCTGGGTCGTAAGTATATGTTATCTCGTAACAAGTTCTTGGTGTACCCGTACATATTTGAGCAGGAAAAGAAAAATCAGTATCATTAAAAAAGCTTCTACCATCTGGTGGTGAAACGTTCACGGGCAACACATCTCTTATAGTATAGTTCACACCATCATCATTACCAATATTTTCAAACGTCAATACATAATCTAGAGTTTGACCTAAATTTACACCTTGCCCGGTTATGTCTACACCTCCAGGTGTCTGAACTCTTTTTTCCAAAACAATGTTTGGGGCAATAATATCTACATCAAAAGAAGTAAAGAAAATATCATATTTATCTTGTGAAGAACTGGCCCTTAAAACGGCACTAGTGGCCCCATTAGGAATTATAGTATTACTAGCACCACCATTAGGTATTTCAAAAAGGTCAACATCCCAACCTAAAGTATTTATACTATTAGGATTTCTGGTTGTATATTGAGTATCAAACTGAGTAATACTAGAATTGAAAAAATTATTAGCTGGATTTTGACCATTTGATAATGTAGTAAAAGAACCGTTTGCATTAATTTGTAATGCATCTCCACCAATTCTGTTATCACCTTCTAAAGCAGCAACACCCATGTTTGCATATACAGGAAAAGGAGCTGGTAAAGTTGTAAATCCGTTTACCGGGATATCAATACTTTCTCCTGATTTAACACCTGCATAACCATCAAAAGTGGTTATAAATTTATCTCCAGGCAAATTAGGATTTTCATAAACAATAACCATTTTCCATCCACCTGAAATACCACCTGAAATATTATTTCCAGTACTAGCTCTTACATTGGCAACAAAGTAATCGCCGTTAGGATTTGCTAATCCTGATACGATTGAGGTTACATCTTTATAAGCTGCATAAGGACTGTAGTAGCCAAAATCAACATCACCATCACCATCAAAAATAATCTCATCTGCTGTAATATCTTGGTATGCACCGCCCGGTGTTCTAAACTTTATTTCATCAATATTACTTCTATCTGAATTTACATAAACAGCAGACCAATAGAGACCTGCATAACGTACTAAAGAACAATCAACATCGGGTATTTCAAGGTTTGCACTACTTGAGCTAAAAGTGCTAGCATCACTATCAACATCAATGTATCGCATGTCATAGTTATCATTGTAGTTTGAAGCATTCCCCGTAGCGTTCAGTGGTTCGTTTGGAGTTACTTCTGGGGTAGTCACCCATTCTAATCTCCATCTACCATTTCTCCAAACCCATTGTCTTTGTGTGGTTTCTGGAATATATCTATTTACAATGTTGTTGGCAATAAAGGTCAATTCACCTCTAATATCTGCTTCGTAACGAACGTCAAAATCATTTTTAACTTGAGAAACGGCAGTTTGTAAACCTAGCGCTAAGAATAAAATGAAAAATAAACATTTTGAGTACTGTTTTCCCATGGGAGAAATGAGTTTGGTAAAATCTAAAAATTGAGTCAGTCTGGTCATTTTGTAAATTTGTTGAAGCCTTCCAATCATTCGATATCCATTTCGCATCGTTCAACAGGGGAATTCTCCATTAACAAATATTACCCATACTAGTTGGGTTAAGAATTAATTGTTGTAGTAACGAGGAATTCTGTTGTGAAACATCAAATAGAATGGGTTTGTGATTTTTGAAAAAGAGTGTATTTCAACGATTAGATACGTACTAGCGCAACTTTTAAATTTTGCCTTTTATAATAAATAGTCAAAATTTAGTTGTGAAAATTCTTGGAATATACTAGTGGTTTTGAACTTTAAAATGACAAATATTATATTAGAAGAACTCAGTTTTTTATAAAAAAACTGAAATAATAGTATTAAAAAACGAGCGTTTTGAAGTCAATTATTTCTTAAAAAAACACCTCAAATTAATTCCGAAATCGTCTTTAAATAGATATAAAAAGGAGATAGAAATAAGAATAATTATATTGATTAAGTTGATTGAATTTTAGAATAATGCACACAGAATGAATGATTATTACATCAATTATATTTTGATTTCACAAAATTTAAATCGTAATCCAATCCACTAAAAAGTATTTGGTTCTTGTGCAAAATAGTCTCTCTAAAGAACAGTTGTTAATTTTAAGCCACTTTATTAGTTATATAATTCATAATCCCTAAGAGGGTCTAAAAAGTGAGTCCAAACAACCCTCTTTAACCCTTAGCCCCGCCAAGTATTAATCGAGAATGACTATCTTTAAAATCTGTTTTACTAATTCTACATATTATCTAAGTCTTTTCTAAAAAGACAAACTCTACCAACGAGTACGTAGTGCATAGATGCTTTCTAATGCACAGATAATTACGACCCATTATTTTATAAAATTTTTAACAAAAACAATTGATTGAAAAATCGATTGCAGTATCTCTTTCAATTGTAGTACACAATCAGAAATGCGATGCTCTTACCGTAAATCAAAAATGAAAAGCGAACAGTTAATACCAAGAAATATAGAAATATTCTATAACAAAGTATCTGAAGAAACCAGACTTGAAAAAGGCATGGGGGTATTTGAGTTTGAAAGAATAAAATCGCTTATTGAAAAATACCTTTCTACATCATCTTCTAAGATTTTAGATGTTGGTGGTGGTACAGGTAAGTATGCTGAGTGGCTTGCCAAAAAAGGTCATGACGTTCATTTGGTAGAACCCGTTGCTAAACATTTACAACTAGCAGAAAATAGAGCTAAGAAATTAAAGAACAAGTTCTTTGTTCATTTGGGTGAATCTAGAAAATTAGACTTCCCAAATAATTATGCAGACCTCATCTTACTTCATGGTCCTCTTTATCATCTTCAGAGAAAAGAAGATAGAAAATCAACCATTATAGAAGCTAGGCGTGTTTTAAAAAATGGCGGAATCATTTTAGGGTTTGCTATCAATTGTACAGCATCAACTTTAGTTGGGCTGTTAAATGGTCTCATACATAAAAGGTCTTTCTTTGAAATGTGCAAGAATGAATTGACTTCTGGAATACACAATCCACCAGATGATTTTCCTTGGCTCTTGACCGAAGCCTATTATCACAAACCCGAACAACTAAAAGAGGAATTTTTACAGCAAGATTTAACGTACTTAAACACATATGCAGTTGAAGGTATGGCTTGGCTTGATAAAGACTTCTTTGCGAACATAGGAAATCATAAAAAAAGAAAGACATTAATTGAACTACTACAAGTTACAGAAAACGATAGCTACATTTTGCCATTTAGTCCGCATATGATGATAGCCGTAAAAAAACAAATTCATGGAAAATAAAGAAAGATATTTTAAAGCACTTATTGAAAACCAAGGTCAATTAAATGCACTTGATTTAGGAGAAAAAATTCAACTAGATGAAAAGGAAACTAGAGAAATAATTACACAACTGTTATCTGAGCATAGAGTTAGATATGATGAAAATAGTGTTTGTAATTATCGGGTTATAAATAAAAAGACTAGGAGCTATTGAAAATCAAATTAGACGAGTTGGTTTTCAATAGTAATAATCTTGATTATTAAGATTTAATATAACAAGTAACATCCGGAAATCTATTTGGTTTCCGGTTACTTGCAAAGTGTTTTTTTAGTGTTGATTGGCAAACACCTACAGTAAAAAGACCTTCTTAATCATAAGTACTATTGTCTTTTGCTTTTATAACTCCAAATGAGCTTTCATCAATCCAAACAAGATTCCAATGCATAATAGGATCAGTATTGTAACTTTCAAGGCTTACTGATTGATTTTGAGTATTAAAACGATAATATCCAGTGATTCCTCTTTGGCGAATGATTCCTCCTTGGTAAATTTCATTTCCACACCGCCTCCCTATTTTCCTTCCAGAATTAAAGGTTATGCGATATTCACCCGTAGTTAAAAAACGAAGTACACTACCAATCTGACCAGTTGTACAACGTCTATAGACTGTAATTTCCGTATCACCTTCTTGGATTTTCTGCTCAACTGTCCAACTACCGATTAGATAAGATTCAGAAACTTGTTGTACTTGACCAGAACTTAATTGAGCTAAAAAAAGAGTAAGCAATATTATTAAATTTCTCATAAATCAGAGAAAACAAGAACCGTTCCAATATAAGTAACACTACCTACAAAAGAAATTGAAGATTACTATTCTATTATTACATTGATGATTCCATATTAAAATCAAGTAACACGTATAGATTTCATTCGTCTTAAACTTATGAAAGGAATACTAATAGTACTTCTAATACTAATTCAAGGTCAACTTAAATCTGATAGTATACTGAAGAAAGAATTAATAGGTCAATGGAAGATTGAAAAAGTTCAAGTTACTCGACCAGGTGTTTGCATTCAAAATGATTTCAGCCAAATGATTGGGACAACTTTTGAATTTAGAGAAAGTCAACAACTATTAATGACTTCAAAAAGTAACTGGTTTCAGTTTAAGTATAAAGAGGAGATACTTTGGTATTTAGAAGATGATTATCTTATTATAAAATCGAAAAACCATCAAGAAGATTATCGTTCAAAAATCACTTTTGAAAAATGCATTTTGAATTTACATCTTAGTAATATTATCGTTCTTAGTTTAAAGAAAAGCAACTAAAACCTAATAGTCTTCAAACAATCTTTATCTCTTATTTAGGACTTAATAATTATACAGAGTGATGGCATTGAAACATAAAATATCTTCTCTCTTTAAAATTAGAATAAGAAATAAGAATTTATAAATACATATCGGTATTTTTAATAAACCCACCGTCAAAACATTTTAAGTTTGTTTGATTTCAATGTTTCATGAAATAAACTTAAAACACCTTCTCAAAATATAATGATTGGTTTTTAAATATTTCATTTTGGAAATGAATCTCAATCTACTAAAACAAAAAGCCCTTATCATCTAAGATGATAAGGGCTTTGTATATGTTAACCTATAGTCATTCTAAACCAGCAGTTCTTGATTGACTCGCATAATCCACATCTTCTCATCATAGGCGTCGTTTAGCTTAGAGTAATAAGATATTAAAGCATTGGTCCAAGAGTCGTGCTTTTTAAGGTATACGTATCTGTAATTGTTCTTAGGATTGATAAAGTAACTCGCGTTCAATCCAAATGAATTTAAAAGCGAAACAAACTTCTTAGCATTGCTAGGGTTGGCAAATACATTGGCAATTAAGTAATACCCAGAACCGGCACCCTCAATAACATAAGATTTAGAATCGGCTTCTCTAGACTCTACGTTATCTCTTACTACCTCATTAGAGGTAAGCACATTAGAGTCGTACTTAGAAGACTTCTCTTTGATCTTATTTACATTACTAGCGTAGGCCTCATTAGTATATCTATTATCAACGTTCATAATCCACATAGCACCATCATATGCACCGTTCAATTTAGAATCGTGTGCAGCAACAGCATCTTCAAATGTATCATAGCGTTGAAGGTAAACATACTTTAAACCTGTATTTGGGTTATCAATATAATCAGCATTAATACCTTTAGAATTTAAGTCGTCAATAAAGTTGTTCATATACTGACCGCCCTTGTATACATTGGCTACTACATAATAACCATCCGTAACATCTGGTAAGTCTTTAAACCTTTGACTTTTTACTCCGTCTTGTGCTAACTCTCTAGCTGCATTAGCTACAGGAGTAGAAGTATTTCTTGGTCTGTTGGCAACTACCGCGTCTTTAGGCTGTACTTGCTCTTGAAAATTATTCTTATCAGTATAATTTGTATTGGTCTCGGCAATTTCTTGTCTTTCCGTAACCGGGTTTTGTCTTTCGTTGGTAATCACCGCTACTCTATCTTGTTGGGTTACGCCAGCTGTTTCATTACTATTTACCAATTCACCTGTATTACTAGGATTATAACTATCGGTATTTGAATTTCCAGAATTGCTTGGGTTATAATTAGAAGCAACCGCAGTATTGCTGTCTCCATCTAAGAATAGTTCTTTTGCCTTATTTTCAAGGTCTGGTCTTTCTCCGTTGGTTTCATTACGAACCATACGCATAACCATGGCAAAACGTCTTTCTAAATCTGATTGACGAATAGCTTCTAATGAATCTTGACGAAACATCAGTTCTTCAATGATGGCATCGTTTTCTGCCAATTTCATCTTCAACTCTTCTATTTCTTCATTGGTAGCAATATTCTCCGGTTCCTCATCATTCTGCACTAAATCATCTTCAAAGTCATCTTCTAACATTACCCTATCTTCAGTAAGGTTTGGAGAGAATGAATATGCAAATGAAATTTCATGCGTAACTCCAAAATTATCAAAGTTATTAGACAATCCTTTTTCCATGGTATAGCCTAAAGAAATTCTTTGATTAAGGTTAAAACCTACACCCGCGGCTGCACCATAAAAGCTATCGTACCCACCTTGAATCCATCCTAATTTTGGAAGATCTAAAATTAAACTTCCCCCAAGGGTAACATCTTCTTCTCCTACTTTTCTAACTCTTGCCAAAGGCATTAAACGCCCTTGCTCAAAAATACCATCTTGCTTTTCAAACTGATGGGTATATTGTAGGTGACCAGAATAAGTTTTGTCTTTAAACTCCGTTACAGATTCGCTTGTCTTTAAGTTGTAATCAAAAAGGTTTTCTGCAAATACACCAACATCGAATTTACCGTAAGAAAGGTTGAAACCAGGTTGAAATGATAAAAGGTTCTGATCTTGTAAACCTGCTAAAAAAGGATCCTCTTCTACAGTAGATGCTCTACCGTTATCAAACCCACTTTGATAGTAAGAAACATTTGCACCAAAAGTAAAATTACTTTTATCGTTCAGTTTAATACCGTAGGCATAATTTGCCAACACACCAAAGTTACTTAAGATACCTTCTCTTTGAGAATATAGACTAAGACCTAATCCGGTTTTATCATTGATACGTCCACTATAGCTTAAGAAATAGTTTTGATTGTTATCATCAAATTGTACCGATTGGTTTCGGTGTAACAAATTAATATAGGATTTATCTTCCCTAACCGTTGAAAACGTTGGGTTGATTAAGAATCGGTTATACTTCAAAAGGTTCTGGGAAGGAACATCGTATGATACAAACGGATTTTCCTCTTGCCCGCTAACCTTCATGATAGCTAACACAAATAACAATAGATATAAAACACTTTTCTTTAGCATGGTGAGCTTAACGTATTACTGTGATCGTACCCTGTTTAAGTACTTCACTGGCATTCCTGATTTTATAATAGAATACCATGTTTTGTTTAGTGAACGCAGTAGTTGACTGCGGCCAGTTATTTTTATAATCGAATTCGTTTACAATTTCTTGCCCTTGCTCATTGTAAATAATTACATTGACATCGGCCTTATTGGAATAAGAGTTAGGTATGATCCATTGATCATTAATACCATCTCCATTCACGGTAATTACATTAGGCACTTTAAAGGTGTCTAAATAGGTTACTTCAATCTGTCTAATAATCTCACAGTTGTCAATAGAAGCTATTAGGGTATAACTACCGGCTTCGGTAAACGTGATACTATCAGAGTTACTCAATTCTACCGCATTGGCATCTAACCATCTGTAAGCAGTTCCTCCACTTGCGGTAACTACTCTAGAAGTACCTTCTGGCATTACTATTTCTGTACCGGGATCAAGGGTAATTAAGTTTTCATCTAACGGTGTTACCACAATCTCATTAGAGATAAGAGAACAACCATCTATATCTATTGCTAAAGTATATGTACCTGCAGTAGAAACCGTTAATACAGCATCTGTGGTATTAATGGATGCACCGTCTAATTGCCACTGATATGTAGCAGAACTTAAGTCGGTTGTTGTGCTTAACGTAATAGTTTCGCCACCACTACAGAAAACCGTTCCTGAACTTGTAATACTAACTGTTTCATTAGTTAATAACTGAACAGGTAAAACATTGCTATCTACATCAAAACTGCCAATGGTTGCATTTAAATCATAATCACCATTTTCAGAATTTGAAGCCAGACTAATACTGTTGCTAGTTGCGCCACTTATGGCAGCACCATCTTTACTCCATTCATAGGTAAATCCATCAAGTAAAGCACTGGTAACATCTGTTTTTGTTCCATCTGCAGCAACTGCGTTTATAAGCTCAACACCTAATGTAGTACTTGTGGTTTCACAAGATGTATACGCATCAGTATAATTTATGGTCATTTCAAAAGAAGCAGGAGACACAACAGTAGTCACATCAGAGTTTTTAGATGACACAGAACATGCACCGCCTGTTTGTGTAACTTCTGCATAGTACTCACCATCTTCAGTAATTGTTATAGAACTACCAGTCTCACCAGAAATCTCAACAGTATTTCTAAACCACTTATAACTTGGTGTAACTGCTGTTGTACTAACTGATAAAACTTCATTTTGTGTAGGTAATAAAACCATGTTGATTTCATTCTCTACAGTTACGGTATAAAGTTCTGCATTGGTTATAGTTACTACGGCCGATCTTTCATTACAGATTCCTGTACCTGAAATCTCTACTGCATAGTCTCCTTCAAAACCTGCATTAGCAGCATTCACATTATAAGAAGTTGAAGTAGCACCAACAATCTCAACATCATCTTTAAACCATTGGTAGCTCCAAGAAGCATCTGTTTGATCTATAGTTAATGTTTCTGTATCTGTACTACATAATGAAGTTTTAGTTGGAGGCGTAACTGCAATACCGGTTCCAGAACCGCCAATAGTTACATCTACAATATTAGAATCTGTATTGCCAGAACCGGTACATCTTGGGCCATAATCAATATATACGTTGTACATACCAGATTGCGTAACATTTAATGTATGTCCAGTTTCACCTGTTAACTCCGTACCACTACGAAACCAAATATACTGGTAGGTTTCTGGGTTGGCTATATTATCAACCTGTAAGGTAATAGCTCCTGTACTACATACCGTACCTGGAGGAACTCCATCACCTAATTCACTAATATTTAAATTAGAAGTTACATCCATATAATACATATTGAATACCTCAGATTCGCTACCTATTTTTTCAGGATCTGTACTTCTTACTCTCATCTTATACCCTTCACCACGAGTGTCTGTAGGTATAGCGAAACTAGTATCAAAATCCTTAACGTCATTTTGATCGGTTATCGTTTGCAAAGTTTGAGCATTGGTAAAGCTTCCGCTGGCATCAGACAATTCAAGTATAAACTCGTTGCCTGCATTGGCGGTACCTATCCAAGTAATATTAACAAAATATTCGTTGAAACCTCCATTACCTGCACATACGGCAGACCACGGAGTACTTCCTGACAGGTTTGGATTGTCTGCAGGTTCTGGAGCATTAATTACTATTGCTTGCGCAGATAATTGAAAAGCGCAGAATAGCATGGATAGTGCTGTAAATACGGTAAGTTTGTTCAAAGTTTTCATATGTATTTGTAGTTATGGGGGCCACTACGGTTGAAAAGTTGGTTAATAAGTTTTTCCGTTCACAACATTTCTTAGACAAATATGTCATTAAATACGACGAAGTGGAACTTTATGTTGTTAGAAGGAAGATTTCTGTTGTGAAACTCATTTAATGTAAGGTGTATGTATTTAAAACATGCCAATTAAGCCAATTTTGCTACTTTTGTACCCTGAAAAATAATGACATGAGCGAGACAACGAAGTCTTTAAATTTTATTGAACAAATTGTTGAAGAGGACTTGGTAAATGGTTATACCAAAGACGAATTACGTTTTCGTTTTCCTCCAGAACCTAATGGTTACCTTCATATTGGGCATGCAAGCTCTATTTGCTTAAACTTTGGTTTAGGTCTAAGATATAATGCACCTGTAAATCTGAGGTTTGACGATACCAACCCAGCAAAAGAGGAGCAAGAATTTGTTGATGCCATAAAAAAGGATGTAGAATGGTTAGGTTTTAAGTGGGATACCGAACGGTATGCATCCGATTATTTCCAACAGTTATATGATTGGGCCGTTGAATTGGTTAAACAAGGCAAAGCTTATGTCGATAATCAATCATCTGAAGATATGGCCGTTCAAAAAGGCACACCTACAGAACCAGGAACCGATAGTCCAAATAGAAATAGATCTATTGAAGAGAATTTAGAACTCTTTGAAAAGATGAAAAACGGAGACTTTGAAGAGGGTACTCATGTATTAAGAGCCAAAATAGATATGGCTTCTTCTAATATGTTAATGAGAGATCCTATTATGTACCGTATACTACATAAAGCACACCACAGAACAAATACCAATTGGTGTATTTATCCGATGTATGATTGGACACATGGAGAAAGCGATTATATAGAGCAAGTATCCCATTCATTCTGTACTTTAGAATTTGCAATGCACCGTGAGCTATACAACTGGTTTTTAGATCAAGTATACGACCAAACTAAAGTAAGACCTAAACAACGTGAATTTGCTCGTAGAAATTTAAGCCACACCGTAGTTAGTAAAAGAAAATTGGCAAAATTAGTAGAAAATGGTGTTGTTGATTCTTGGGACGACCCTAGAATGCCAACTATTTCTGGTTTAAGAAGAAGGGGTTATACTCCAGAATCTATCCGCAATTTTACAGATACTATAGGTATAGCAAAAAGGGATAACTTAATAGATGTTTCTTTATTAGAATTTCAAGTACGAGATCACTTAAATAAAGTTGCTCCTAGGGTTATGGGTGTTTTAGATCCTTTAAAAGTGGTCATCACAAATTACCCGGAAGGTGAAGAAGAGTGGTTAGATGCCGAAAACAATCCAGAAGATGAAAGTGCAGGTTCTAGAAAAGTTCCTTTTTCAAGAGAATTCTACATAGAAAAGGAAGATTTTAGAGAAGAAGCTAACAAGAAGTTCTTTAGATTAAAACTTGGAAAGGAAGTTCGTTTAAAGAACGCATATATTATAAAAGCTGAGTCTTGTACAAAAGATACTGATGGGAATATTATAGAGGTACAATGTACCTATGACCCAAAAAGCAAAAGTGGTAGTGGTACGGAAGAGAGTTTACGTAAAGTAAAAGGAACTTTACATTGGGTTTCTATAAAACATGCTGTTGAAGCAGAAGTTCGTTTATACGATCGTTTGTTTACAGATGCTAGTCCAGATACACATAAGGACAAAGATTTTATGGAATTTGTAAATCCTAATTCGTTAGAGGTAATAACCGGTTTTGTAGAACCTCATCTTAAGGATGCCAAAATTGGAGACCGAGTTCAATTTCAACGCATCGGATATTTTTGTGTTGATCCAGACACCACAGCTGATAAATTGGTTTTTAACAGAACGGTTGGTTTACGCGACTCTTGGGCTAAAATTCAATAAAAAAACCAGTATAGGTATATCTTATAGTTAAAACCCGTTTTAATTAAGGTTCGCTATTAAAAACCGCCTTTAGGCATGTTGTCTAAAGGTGGTTTTTCTTTTTTAGACTAATTGGTATTAATACAAACAAAAGTATTCGCTATTGGCTTTAAAATAGACGATTGAGCAGGTTATTTGTCTTAAGAAGTATATTGCTAAATACTGAATTAAAAAGGCATAAAAAAACCCGGGAACAAAATTCTCGGGTTGTATCTTAAAATGACAAAAGTAAAATTACTTATTCCTTAAGTTTAGGCTTATTGGTTTTTTTCATGCTTTCACCAATCATGTTACTGGCGGTAAAACTAGCAACCATATTATTTAACATGTCACTACCCGCTTGCGGAGAATTTGGTAATAAAATCAAATTCGTATTTGTTTCTTCACCTATACTTTGTAAAGTATCATAATGTTGTGTTACTACAATTAAAGCAGATGCTTCTTGTGAATTGATACCGACTTTATTTAGTACCTCAACCGACTCTTCTAAACCACGAGCAATTTCTCTTCTTTGATCAGCAATACCTTGACCTTGCAATCTTTTACTTTCTGCCTCGGCTTTTGCCTTTTCTACAATTAAGATACGAGCAGCATCACCTTCAAACTGTGCAGCGGTCTTTTGACGTTCAGAAGCGTTAATACGGTTCATGGCTTCTTTCACCTGTGCATCTGGATCAATATCGGTAACCAAAGTCTTTATAATATCAAAACCATAATCCAGCATAGCTTCTTGTAATTCAGATTTTACAGCTATAGCAATATCATCTTTCTTCACGAACACATCATCTAATTTCATTTTAGGTACTTCTGCCCTAACTACATCAAATACATAAGAAGTAATCTGCTCGTGCGGATATTCCAGTTTATAATAGGCATCATATACCTTTTCTCTAATTACAACATATTGTACAGATACTTTCAACTTTACAAATACGTCATCTAAAGTTTTTGTTTCTATGATAACATCTAATTGCTGAATCTTTAATCCTATTCTTGCTGCTATTCTTTGTACAAAAGGAATCTTAAATTGTATACCAGATTGTCTAACGCTGGTAAACTTTCCAAAAGTTTCAATTAAAACAGCTGTTTGTTGTTTTACAATAAATACACCCGATAGAATAGTGAAAATCACTAATAACGCAACCGGAATCCAAATAAATGAGCCCATACTTTTTTCTTTTAAAGTTAATATTGGAAGATACTAAAAGCCTTCATACTATTAGTAGCCTTTCTTACACATTTGTTACAAAATAGCGCCAAATAAAATAGATATAGCAATGAATTAAGTTTTAACGATTGTACTTCTTACCATACTTAAGGTAGTACAACATCCACAATTGTAATTTGGTTTTAGTAATTTGACATCACCGTAATATATAACATATGCTTACAGCCATAATCCCCAAGCTACCAATGCGAAACAGGGACAATACTATATCCTATTATATTGATTCGCTCGAATTTAAAAAAGTAGGTGTAATAGATTATCCTGACTATTTAATGATAGAAAAAGATGGAGTTGAAATACACTTCTTTCTGTTTAAAGCTCTTGAACCTAAAGAAAATTACGGTCAAGTATATATTCGTACTAACGAAATAGATTCTTTATACCAATCGTTCTTAAATGCGGATGTACCCATACATCCAAATGGTGCCTTAGAAATAAAACCCTAGGGGCAAAAGGAATTTTCTCTTTTAAACCCAGATCATAATCTATTAACCTTCGGAGAATCATTCAAGAAATAGATTTGTAAGTAAAAGAAAAAGGCAGCTCTTTCGAGCTGCCTTTTTTTATATATTAAATGTGTCCATTAGATATCAAAACGATCTAAATTCATCACTTTAGTCCATGTTCTACTAAAGTCGCGTACAAATTTTTGTTTCGCATCTTCTGTTCCATAAACTTCTGCTAAAGCACGTAATTCTGAATTAGAACCAAAAATTAAATCTGCTCTAGTACCAGTCCATTTAACTGTACCTGTTTTACGATCACTTCCTTCAAACACAGTATCATCATCAGAAGCTGCCTTCCAAGTAGTACCCATATCTAATAAATTGATAAAGAAATCATTTGTAAGTAACCCTGGTTTATCAGTAAATACTCCGTTATTAGAACCGTCATAATTAGCTCCTAGTACACGAAGCCCACCAACTAATACGGTCATTTCTGGCGCAGTTAAGGTTAATAAATTCGCTTTATCAATTAACAACTCTTCTGGTTGAATAGAAACATTCTTATTGGTATAATTTCTAAATCCGTCCGCAAGTGGTTCAAGTGCATCAAAAGCCTCAATATCCGTTTTCTCTTGAGTCGCATCCGTACGACCAGCGTTAAATGTCACTTTAGTATCAAAACCAGCAAGTTTAGCGGCATTTTCAACAGCGGCAGTACCAGCTAGAACAACCAAGTCGGCAAAAGTAACTTTCTTATTACCAGACTGACTGTCATTAAATTCTTTCTGAATCTTCTCTAACATGGTAGTAACCTTAGCCAATTGCGTAGGGTTATTCACTTTCCAACCTTTTTGAGGCGCTAAACGAACACGACCACCATTGGCACCACCACGTTTATCTGAACCTCTATAAGTTGAAGCAGAAGCCCAAGCAGTAGAAACTAATTCTGCTGTAGAAAGACCTGAAGATAAAATTGTTTTCTTCAACGTTTCTATATCAGCATCATCAATCAAATCAAAATCAACCGCAGGTACTGGATCTTGCCATAGTAATTCTTCTTTTGGAACTTCTGGACCTAAATAACGATCAACAGGACCCATGTCACGGTGCGTTAACTTATACCAAGCTCTTGCATATGCATCTTTAAACTCATCTGGATTTTCTAAGAAGTTTCTAGAAATTTCTTCATAAGCTGGATCTATACGTAAAGACATATCTGTAACCAACATAAACGGTTGGTGTGTCTTACCTGGAATATGTGCATCTGGCATTTCACCAGCACCTGCATCACCAACTGGCTTATATTGCCAAGCACCAGCAGGACTCTTTGTTAACTCCCATTCGAATCCGAATAGATTTTCAAAGAAGTAATGACTCCATTTTGTAGGTGTTTGTGTCCAAGCACCTTCTATACCACTAGTAATAGTATCTGCACCAGAACCAGTACCATAGCTATTCTTCCATCCTAAACCTTGTTCCGTAATATCTGCAGCAGCAGGTTCCGCACTAACATAATCATCAGGGTTGGCGGCACCATGTGTTTTACCAAATGTATGACCACCTGCAATTAAAGCAACCGTTTCATAATCATCCATAGCCATTCTTTTGAATGTCTGTCTTATATAATGAGCAGCTTCTAAAGGATCAGGATTAGCATTATGCCCTTCTGGATTCACATAAATTAATCCCATATGTGCAGCACCTAATGGATTTTCTAATTTATCTCCTTTTTCGTCATATCGTTCTTTGTTTCCTAACCACTCTGTTTCTGAACCCCAGTAAATATCTTCTTCTGGTTGCCATATATCTTCACGTCCACCTGCAAAACCGAACATTGGTAAGCCCATACTTTCGTGAGCAACATTACCTGTAAGAATCAGTAAATCTGCCCAAGAAATCTTCTTGCCATATTTTTGTTTAATAGGCCATAATAATAATCTTGCCTTATCTAAATTGGCATTATCAGGCCAACTGTTTAATGGAGCAAAGCGTTGGTTACCCGCACTAGCACCACCTCTACCATCAGAAATACGGTATGTACCAGCACTGTGCCAAGCCATACGTATAAAGAATGGTCCGTAATGACCGTAATCCGCAGGCCACCAATCTTGACTCGTAGTCATTAAATCAGTCAAGTCTTTTTTAATTGCCGCTAAATCCAAAGATTTAAATTCTTCGGCATAATTAAAATCGTCATCCATTGGATCTGCCATTTTAGAATGCAGTCTTAATATATTAAGATTCAACATATTTGGCCACCAATCTCTATTCGTTGTTCCACCGCCAGCTGCTTGATGCATTTCGCCATTTAAAAATGGACAATTCGCTGCATCGGATTCATTCACATCCCAAGCTTCTCCTTTTCCGTTAGTACTACTCATGATTATATAAATTTTAAGTTGTTTTTAATTCCTAAACACAAAGCTAACAACACTGTGTCTATTGTTTTAATGTTTTTAATAGATAATACCTATAGTGTAATATTATATGTCTAAACATTCGTCTCATATAATTATCAAACTGATTTCGTTTAACCTTTAAAATAATGAATATCATAAAGATAACAACTTATAACAGCTTTATAACAGCGCCTATATCATATTTAATAATTTAGTAAGACAAACTAACACTCAAACCAATGAACCTACTTCCGTTGAATGTGTATCCTATTAAAAAAATATGGGCTCCCTTTTATAGATACTTAACGTCATTAATATTAGTGTTTCCTTTTTTACAAACTATTAATGCGCAGAACATACCAAACCCAACGAATATCATAGGTTTTGAGATTGGGTCGGACTTTCACCTAGCTACTTACGAACAATCAATTACTTATTTTGAAAAATTAGCTTCGGCAAGTGATATGGTAGAGATGAAATCTGCAGGAAAAACCTCTGAAGGAAGAGAATGGCAATATGTAATGATATCAACTCCTGAAAATCTAGAGAAAATAGAGCACTACAAATCTATTTCACAACAATTAGCACATCCAGAAAATCTAACTAGAGAAATGGCTAAAGCACTAGCAAAAGAAGGAAAAGCCATTGTAGATATTAGTGGAGGTTTACATGCTTCTGAAGTAGCAGGAGCACAACACATAATCACCTTGGCATATGACCTTGTTAACAATGCCAAATCAGAAAAGTATAGCGCTATTTTTAAAGATGTAATCTTAATTCTTTGGCCATCATTAAATCCTGACGGGCAAGATATTATTGCAAACTGGTATTTAGGTAATGTTGGAACTCCTTATGAAGTAGCATCTACACCATGGTTATACCAAAAATATGTTGGTCATGATAATAATCGAGATGCATATATGTTAAATCAACTTGAATCTCGCGTAGTTGGTAGTATTTGGCGAGAGTGGGAACCAAGTATTATACATGTTCACCATCAATCTTCACCATTTCCTACTAGAATATGGCTTCCTCCTTTTGCCGAACCAGTTGCTCCCCAAACTCCGCCACTAATGGCAAGAGAAGTAAATATGATAGGCATGGCCATGGCACAAGAATTAGAAACCGAGGGTTTGCCAGGTGCAGTACATATGGGTAAGGGTTTTGATGCTTGGTACCCAGGTTATATTGACTATATGCCAATGATGCAGAACATACCTTCATTTTGGACAGAGACTTCTCTGTACAAATTTGCTACACCTCATTTTTATACCATTAAGGATTTTCCCAAAGAAAGAGCGGATTTACGAGTAGAATCCTTGTATTCTAGCCCATGGAAAGGTGGATGGTGGCGTTTAGGTGATGCTGTAAAATATATGGAAACAGCCTCAGTCGCGGTTTTGGATTATGCATCAAAATATAAAGAAACCTTACTTTTTAATAAGTATCAAGCAGGTATAAATACTATCAACAAGTATAAGCAAGAACCACCATATGCTTATTTTATAAAACAAAAACAACGAGACCCCGTTAGACCTGTAGAATTTCTTAAAAGATTAGCATTTAACGGCATTAAAATTTCGCAACTAGACACCGACATTTCTTTTGAAGGAAATGAATACCCTAAAGGCACATGGGTTATACCCATGGCACAGGAATTTGGTGAATTAGCTAGACAACTTATAGATATTCAAGAATATCCAGATATAAGAGAATCACCAGATGGACCATTGGAACAGCCATATGATGCAGCAGGGTGGACATTGCCATACCAAATGGAAGTAGAAGTTATTGCAGCGATGACTCCTTTATCACAATTGGTATATTCTGGCTTAAAGCCTGTTAAGGGAACTGCTTTAGTCGAAAATTACAATAACGATATTGATTTAAGTAAGGTAGACTTTATTGGTGGGGCAGGTTTTGATACAAATGAAATTGCAGCCGGTATTATTCCTTTACAAGGAACTTTAAAAGGTAGTGGATCTACCATGGTTCTCGATCCCAAAGAAAATAATTCATTCAGGGTTATTGGCGATGCTATGAGCAAAAATTTTCCGGTTAGTTACAACTCAAACCAACAAACTTATACCATTAGCAACATATCAAAATCACAAATGCAAAAATGGGTGAATGAATATGCTTTAAATGCGAAAGTAACTTCAAGTAAATCAAAAACAAAGGTAACATCTAGAATAGCGGTTTATGATCCATGGAAAGCAAGTATGGATATGGGTTGGACAAGATGGTTATTGGATAACTTTAAAATACCATATACCGTCATTAGAAATGCGGACGTTAACAATGGAAATTTAAATGAAAAATTCGATGTTATCTTACTAGCATCTGAAAAACCGGGTACTATAGAAAATGGTTTTCAAAAAGGCATGGCTCCACCACAATATGTTGGCGGCTTAAAAGGATTGGGTGTTAGAAATATCGAATCTTTTATTGGTTCTGGTGGTACATTGGTTTGTTTAAATAAAAGTACTGATTTCGCCATAAAAGAACTTCATTTACCCGTAGAGAACAATGTAGAAAAACTAAAGAAAAACCAGTTTTTTACAGGCGGCTCTATTTTAGAAGTGACAAATAATACATTACACCCAGTTATGGCTGGTATGCCAGAAAAATCAGGTGTTTTTGTTTTTGGAAGCCCCGTGTTTAAAACCCTAGAGGGTTTTAAGGGCGAAATTCTATCTAAATATCAAGAAAAAGGATCCCCATTATTATCCGGCTATTTAGTTGGTGAAAAATACATGAACAATAAAGCGGCAGCGGTTGATGTTCATTATAAAAAAGGGCATGTTGTTCTTTTTGGTTTTCAACCCCAATGGCGAGGGCAATCCATGGGTACTTATAGAGCCCTGTTCAATGCCTTACTTTATACAAATAACGTCGCAAAAAGTCATGAAGTTATACAAGAATGGTCTATTACAGATGAGGAAAAAAAAGTAGAAGAATTTGAAACAAGTCCTGAAAAAGAAAATCAGGATTTTAATTAACGAAACCAGGGATTATTAATGTTGTAGCGCCTTTAACTGTTAAACCTTTTATTTTAACAATTCCTTCTAATAACGGTTTTGTAAATCTGTCTATATTGCCCGTTAACCGACCCAAAACAATGCCAAAAATCACCAAAAGACAAAGACAAGCAAAATGGCTACGTATTTTTAGAAAAGTACATAGGGCCACTGGTGCGGCTTTGTTCATTTTCTTCTTTATTATCTCTATCACCGGACTTCTTTTAGGATGGAAAAAACACAGTGGGGGAGTAATTCTATCAAAATCGTATGAAGGCACTTCTACAGAATTAAAACATTGGTTACCTATTGATAGTTTACACACGCTCGCTAATACCTATCTTTTAGAAAACGTATCTAAAGAATTATCCACTAAAATTGATAGAATTGACATCAGAAAAGAAAAGGGAATGGTGAAATTCGTTTATGAAAATCATCTATGGGGACTGCAACTAGATGGGGCAACAGGCAAATTACTTCATATAGAACGTAGATATTCTGACCTCTTAGAACAAATACATGATGGTTCAATTTTAGATAATTATGTGGGCACTAGTGATAATCAAATAAAAGTCTTCTACACTACAATAATGGGGCTTGCACTTCTTCTTTTTACCATAACCGGTTTTTGGTTGTGGTATGGACCAAAACGTATGCGAAAAAAATAAAACAACAGCTTAAAAATTAAGGTTAGCTTTGGGGTCTTAATAAGGCTCAATAATTATGGCAGACCACAAGAAAAAAGAGGGTTTAGAAAAACCAACTTTACACCCAAGAAACAAACATACCGGTCGTTACGATCTGAAAGCTCTTAAATTGGTAAACACTGATTTAAAGCCGTTTGTAACCAAAAATAAGTACGGAAACTTTACAATAGACTTCTTTAACCCGGTTGCTGTAAAAGCCCTAAATAAAGCAATTTTAATTTCACAATACGGATTAGACTTCTGGGATATACCAGATGGTTTCTTGTGTCCTCCTATACCAGGAAGAGCAGATTATATTCACCACATTGCTGATATCTTGACAGCCAGTAACGATGGAAATTTGGTTAAGGGCGATAAAATTAAATGCCTAGATATTGGAGTAGGAGCAAATTGTGTATACCCAATAATTGGAAATAATACTTACCGTTGGTCTTTCATAGGATCTGATATAGACCCAAAGGCGATAGAAGCAGCACAAAAAATTGTGACGTCAAACCCTTCTCTTCATGGTAAAGTCGAATTTCGACTTCAATCCAAACCTGAACATATATTTTCTGGAATTTTAAATACCGATGAAAAAGTAGATTTAACTATCTGCAACCCACCATTTCATGCTACACAAGCGGAAGCGGAAGCCGGAACACTTAGAAAATTAAGTAACTTAAAGAAAAAAAGGGTCAAGAAACCCGAGCTAAATTTTAGCGGTCAAGGTGGAGAACTTTGGACAGATGGCGGAGAAAAACGATTTGTACTTAATATGATCAATGAAAGTGCGCAATATTCTAAAAATTGTGCCTGGTTTTCAACTTTGGTTTCAAAGCAATCTAACCTACGTGCGTTTTATGATAGATTAGAAAAAGTAGGAGTTGTGGAGCACAAAACTACACCAATGGGGCAGGGTAATAAACTAAGTAGAATAATTGCTTGGACATTTTTATCGGCCGCAGAAATGAAAACTTGGGCAGAAGATAGATGGATAAACGAATAGAATTTTGCCGCGGACCTTTTTTAATCATCAAAAGAAGTATTTTAAACGGTTCTCTTTGGTAAATTGACCCGAAGGGTCGAAATTTTTTTGAAAATTCAGCAAAAACGCTAAAATGGCAGGAGAAACCGATTTAAATATACTTTTAAGGACTTTAAAACCTAGTTTGAACAAAGGGAATTATGTTTTTATATCTGTAAAGGATATTCAGCATATTTCCAGGGACAATATTTTATTCGAGTTCAAAGAAAAAGAAGGTATAACTATCATCTTAGAACAAGCCAAAGCCGATGAATTAAATTTTAAATACGAATTTGTTGCATCTTGGATTACACTTACCGTTCATTCTGCATTAGATGCTGTTGGTTTAACAGCTGCAGTTTCAACAGCACTAACAAAACATAATATCAGTTGCAATGTTGTTGCGGCATATTATCACGACCATATTTTTGTATCAACCAAAGACACAAAAAAAGCAATGGAAGTTTTAAGTGAATTTTCAGGAAAATAAAGACTGCTTCATTTTCCTGAAAATTTTATTTTATCCCAATTTATTTAAAGCTGTTTCTATTCTAGAGATACTTTCCTCTTTACCAATCATGGCCATGATATCGAAAATATGTGGTCCTTTCATATCACCAACTAAGAATAGCCGTAAAGGTGGCATCACTTTTCCAAAAGACAATTCTTTCTGGCCAATCCATGCTTTTACTATGGTTTCGCTGTTTCCAGAAGAAAAATCTTCTATGGATTTTAATACAGAAATAAGATCGTTCATGATTAAAGCGGTATCTTCTTTCCATTGTTTTTTTGCAGCTTTCGCATTATACTCATTAGGCGCTACGAAGAAATAATCGCTCAAGTCCCAAAAATCTGAAACAAAAATTGCGCGCTCTTTTATTAGCGTAACCACTTTGGTAACATACTCTAAATCTAGTTTGTCACTATCAGAAATATGCTCTTTTACTGTTGGTAAGAATAACTTAGCCAACTCATTATCAGCAGTTTCTTGAAGATAATGCTGGTTGTACCATTTGGTTTTTTCTGGATCAAATCGAGCTCCAGATTTATTTACACGGTCTAGACTGAAGGTTTTTACCAATTCATCTAAAGAAAATAATTCTTGTTCCGTACCAGGGTTCCATCCTAATAATGCCAAGAAATTTATAACCGCCTCAGGAAAATATCCTGATTCTTTATACCCAATAGATTCATTCCAAGAAAGGGGAAAAACCGGAAAGCCCATTTTTTCGCCATCACGTTTACTCAACTTTCCTTTTCCTACAGGTTTCATAATCAAAGGTAAATGTGCAAATTCTGGAGCATCCCATCCAAAGGCGTCATACAGTTGTTTGTGTAATGCCATAGAAGGCAACCATTCTTCACCACGAATTACATGGCTTATTTCCATTAAATGATCATCAACAATATTTGCTAAATGGTATGTAGGCATACCGTCACTTTTAAACAATACCTTATCGTCTAAAACATTAGTGTCTATTTTTATGGACCCACGTATTAAATCTTGTAGAAGTAGCATTTCATCTGGCGGAGTCAAAAAACGAATTACATAATCATCACCATTATCTAACTTGGCTTTTACCTCTTCTGGCATTAATGAAAGTGAATTATCAAGCTTTAATCTATTGTGCCAATTATAAATAAACGTTTTGCCTTTTTTTTCATGCTCTTTTCTATGACCATCCAAACTTTCAGAAGTATCAAAAGCATAATATGCCTTACCTTTTTCAACTAACTCATCGGCATATTTTTTATACAATGATTTTCGCTCGCTCTGTCTATATGGACCAAAACCACCGTCTTTACCAATTCCTTCATCAAAAGGAATTCCGCACCAATTCAAAGAGTCAATAATATATTGCTCAGCACCTTCAACATATCTATTCTGGTCTGTATCTTCTATTCTTAGAATAAAATCACCGCCATGTTTTTTGGCAAATAAATAATTAAATAGGGCAGTACGAACACCACCAATATGCAATGGTCCAGTAGGACTAGGGGCAAAACGAACACGAACTTTTTTAGACATAGTATTTTTATAAGGCTACAAAGATACACATCCCTAACTTTTTACTTAATAATGCCAAATAGGAATTTTACAAAAAACAGCTACTTAGTTTCATGTAGTTCTGTAGTTATCAACAGGTCAGTGTTTTGATTTAACAAATATTTCCCAACAAACATAGGTGATAACCGTTATCTTGGTATAAAAAAGAACAATTGCAAGACTACCAGCACATATTACAGCGTTTAAATCAGTTTATTCAAAAACATTATTCTCAAGTTCTACTGAAAGGTATATTATTGTTTTTTGCCTTAGGATTATTGTTTTTCTTATTGATTTTAGGAGTAGAATATTTTCTATGGATGAACACCACCGGAAGAATGATACTTTTCGGAATTTTTATAGCGGTTGAGCTATTTCTACTTTTTAAATACATCTTAACCCCAATATTTTACTTATTTAAATTGAAACAGGGTATTGGTCCAAAAGATGCTGCTCAAATGATAGGAAAGCATTTTCCTGAAGTAGGAGATAAGCTTACTAACTTATTAGATTTAGCAAATGACCCACAACAATCTGAATTATTACTTGCCAGTATAAATCAAAGATCAAAACAATTAGATCCCATTCCATTTTCAAACGCAATAGATTTTAGAGATTCTTTAAAATATTTGAAATATGCTATAATTCCGATAGCCATAATAGCGCTGTTATTCATTTCCGGAAACTGGAATACTTTCTTTGGCAGTTACGAACGTGTTGTCAACTATGAAATGGCTTATGAAAAACCAGCACCGTTCCATTTTGAAGTATTATCAAATAATTTAAAAGCCTTACAAGATGAAACTTTTACAATACAGGTTGTTACTAGAGGGGAAGTAAAACCAGAGAACGTATTTATAGAAATAGATGGCAAACAGATGCTTTTACAAAAAAACAATGGTTTTTATGAATATGTTTTCACCCCACCAATATCCACAACGAACTTCAAATTCAAAGCAAATGAAGTAAGTTCTAGAGATTATACCTTAACAGCTTTAGAGACACCTTCTATCTTAGATTTCACCATGAATCTTACATATCCAACGTACCTGAACAAACCAAATGAAACTATTAAAAGTACGGGAAACGCAGTAATACCAGAAGGAACCAAAATACAGTGGAAGATAAATGGAGAAAATACCGATAAGATTAATCTTTCTACAAAAGATACGGTAATACCATTAAATAAAGAAAAAAATACGTTTCAATTAGAAAAACGAATCTATAATGATTTGAATTATATACTTACAACTACCAACAAAAACGTTCAAGATTACGAACGATTAACCTATAATTTTAAAGTAATAAAAGATGCATACCCTTCAATAAAAGTTAATCAGGTTCTAGATAGTTTAAATCCTAATATTTCCTACTACACTGGTAATGCAAGTGATGATTATGGATTACGCAAAATAGATGTAGTCTATTTTGAAGTAGGTGAAGAGGAAAATAAGAATACGGTTAACCTATTAAAAACTACTTCTAATTACGAACAATTCTATTACACTTTCCCATCTGGTTTAGAGCTAGAAACTGGCAAAAATTATGGCTTTTATTTTGAGGTTACGGATAACGATGCCATACATAATGGCAAGACGATAAATAGTCAAATATACCAGCAGGTATTACTAGATGAAAATCAATTAAAAAACAAAGATTTAGAGTCCCAACAATCTCTCATAAAAGACCTTGATAAATCATTACAAAAATCTAAAGAACAGAAGGAATCCTTAGAAGAGATTAATCAAAATCAGAAAGAAAAAAACAGTCTAAATTTTAATGATAAGAATCAGATAAAAGACTATCTAAAAAAACAAGAACAGCAAGAACAGCTGATGCAAAAATTCAGCAAAGAATTAAAAGAAAATCTGAGTAAAGAAAATAAAGATGACAAATTAAACCAATTGTTACAAGAGCGCTTAGAACGCCAAGAAGAACAAGCTAAGAAAAACCAGCAACTCCTTGAAGAACTTAATAAAGTAGCTGATAAAATAAAGAAAGAAGACCTTACCAAAAAACTTGAAGAACTAGGTAAAAAACAACAAAACAGTCAACGTAGCCTTGAACAGTTATTAGAATTAACCAAACGTTATTATGTAACTGAAAAGGCATCTCAAATTGCACGCGATTTAGAAGAATTAGCTAAAAAACAAGAAGAGCTTTCTCAACAAAATGAAGAAAATAATACCGCTGAAAAACAGAAAGAATTAAATAAAAAATTCGATGAGATTTCATCTGAAATGGATGACCTTAAAAAAGATAATGAAAAGCTCAAAAAACCGATTGATATAAATATTGAAAAAAGTAAAAAAGACGGCATAAAAGAAGACCAAAAAAATGCATTGGAACAACTAGAAAAAGATGCAACCAACGACAAGAATAAACCAAACAGTTCCGGTGCAAATAAGAAGCAAAAATCTGCTGCAGAAAAGATGAAAGAAATGGGTGAACAACTTAGCGAATCATCTTCAAGCGAAGGCGGTGGTTCATCTGTAACTGAAGATGCGGAAATGCTGAGACAAATTCTTGATAACCTGATCATATTTTCATTCAAACAAGAAATCCTATATGATCGATTATCAGCTAGAGAAGACCAAGATGCAACCCAGTATTCTGAAACCGTGCGTGATCAAAATGAATTGAAGGGTTTATTTGAACATGTAGATGATAGTCTTTTTGCATTATCACTTAGACAGGCTGAGCTTTCAGAATTTGTAAATGAACAAATTACCGAAGTGTATTACAACATTGATAAATCTTTAGAAACTATGGCAGATGGTCAAATGTTTCAAGGTATTTCTCATCAAAAATATGTTTTAACTGCAGCAAATAGTCTTGCAGATTTTCTCGCCGAAGTAATGGATAATATGAATTCAAGTATGCAAATGGGAAAAGGTTCTGGAGAAAGTGAAGGTGGTTTTCAATTGCCGGATATCATCAAAGGTCAACAAGAATTAGGTGAAAAAATGGGACAACAAGGTCAGTCTGGGAGTGAAGGAAAAGAAGGTAAAAGTGGAGAAGGAAAACAGGGTGAAAATGGAAAAAGTGGTGAAGGTGGAAAACAAGGCGAACGTGGTAAACAGGGGGCTAATGGAAAAGAGGGAGAGAATGGAAATAACGGTGAAAATGGGAAAAATGGAGATGGAAAAAATGGAGAAAATGGAGAAAATGGACAGGGTGGAGAAAACGGGCAAGGAAATAATGGCTCTAACGGTACAAATGGGCAAGGGCAAGGGCAAGAGTCAATGAGTGAAAGTGAGCTAAAAGAAATTTATGAAATCTATCAAAATCAGCAAAAATTAAGACAGGAATTAGAAAAACAACTTGAAAACATGATTAATTCCGGTGACCAAAAACTAGGTCAAAAATTAATTAAACAGATGGAAGATTTTGAGAACGATCTTTTAGAAAATGGAATAACACAACGTACCATCAACAAAGCCAATACTATACAGTATGAATTGTTGAAATTGGAAAACGCAGCTCTTAAGCAAGGAGAGAAATCTGAGCGAGAAAGTAATAGAAATACCAAAGACTTCACAAATCCTATTACTACTAAACCCTCATTATTAGATAATTATCGTAATGAAGTTGAAATTTTAAATAGGCAAAGCTTACCTTTGCGGCAAAATTTTCAATCAAAGGTTAAAGAGTACTTCAAAGCAAATGATTAATTACAATTACCTAACTGATTTTAAACTTGTAGCAGAAAATAACTTCGATTCATGGATTACTGAATCTTGTAATACCGAAGGGTTTTCTATAATTGAACTCAACTACATTTTCTGTAGTGATGACTACTTGCTTAAAATAAATCAAGATTATTTACAACACGATTATCTAACAGACATTATCACTTTTGATTATGTGTCAGGAAAAAATGTATCGGGCGACCTTTATATTTCAATTGACCGCGTAAAAGAAAACGCAGAAGAGTTTAATGTTTCATTTGATAATGAGTTAAAACGCGTAATGATTCATGGGGTTTTACATCTTATGGGTTATTCGGATAAATCGGATACAGCTACTGCCGAAATGCGCGCTAAAGAAGAAGAAAAAATAAAGCTGTTCCACGTGGAACAATAAAGATATGTTTGGAGAAGAATATGATGTAATTGTAGTTGGCGGAGGACACGCCGGTGCAGAAGCGGCAGCAGCAGCTGCAAACTTGGGTTCAAAAACCTTATTAGTAACCATGAATTTGCAAAATATAGGGCAGATGTCTTGTAACCCAGCAATGGGTGGAATTGCAAAAGGACAAATTGTTAGAGAGATAGATGCTCTTGGTGGATACAGTGGAATTGTATCTGACAAATCTGCTATTCAATTTAAAATGTTGAATAAATCTAAAGGACCTGCAATGTGGAGCCCAAGAACACAAAACGACAGAATGCGTTTTGCAGAGGAGTGGCGTTTAATGTTAGAACGTACCCCTAATGTAGATTTTTATCAAGAAATGGTCTCAGGATTGTTAGTAGAAAATCATAAAATAGTTGGAGTAGAAACCTCTTTAGGAATTAATATAAAATCTAAAGCAGTAGTATTGACCAACGGAACCTTCTTAAATGGATTGATACATATTGGTGAAAAACAATTTGGTGGAGGTAGAGCAGGAGAAAAAGCGGCAACCGGAATTACAGAACAATTAGTAGAATTAGGTTTTGAAAGTGGGAGGATGAAAACCGGAACTCCTCCAAGAGTTGACGGAAGATCTTTAGACTATTCTAAAATGATCATACAACCTGGTGATGCGATTCCTGAAAAATTTTCTTATACAAATACAAAACCTTTAGAACATCAACGCGATTGTTACATGACACATACTAGTGCTTTAGTACATGATTTGTTACGCGAAGGTTTTGATAGATCACCAATGTTCAACGGTAGAATAAAAAGTTTAGGTCCTAGATACTGTCCATCTATTGAAGATAAAATAAACAGGTTTGCAGATAAAGACAGTCACCAAATGTTTATTGAACCAGAAGGATGGGAAACTGTAGAAGTATATGTAAACGGATTTTCAACTTCATTACCAGAAGATGTTCAGTTCAAAGCATTACGTTCTGTTGTAGGATTTGAAAAAGTAAAATTCTTTAGACCGGGTTATGCAATAGAGTACGACTACTTTCCGCCCACACAACTAAAGCATACATTAGAAACTAAGCTAGTTGAAAATTTATATTTCGCTGGACAAATAAATGGAACAACCGGCTATGAAGAAGCCGCATCTCAAGGTTTAATGGCTGGTATAAATGCACACCTAAAAATAAAAGAAGAAAATCCGTTAATTCTAAAAAGAGACGAAGCATACATTGGTGTTTTAATAGATGACCTAATTACAAAAGGTACAGAAGAACCATACCGTATGTTTACTTCTCGTGCAGAATATAGAACCTTACTTAGACAAGATAATGCTGATTTAAGATTAACACCATTGAGCCATGCTATAGGTTTTGCAACTGATTCTAGAATGAAAAGAATGGAGAAAAAATTAGAACAGTCTGAAGCTCTTGTTAACTTCTTTAGAGAAACAAGTGTATTACCAAAAGACATTAATCCAATTTTTGAAAGTGTTGAGTCTTCTTTAGTAAAACAATCAGACAAAATGTATAAAGCATTTTCAAGACCTAATGTTACCATGGATCATATGTTACAATTAGAATCAGTTTCAAATTTTGTAAAAGAAAACAATTTTGATAGTGAAATTCTTGAACAAGCAGAAGTACAAATTAAATACTCTGGGTACATAGCCAAAGAAAAATTAAACGCTGATAAACTTCATAGATTAGAAGCAGTAAAGATTCCAGAAAATTTTGATTATTCTAAACTGAAATCACTTTCTTTTGAAGCAAGAGAAAAAATGACAAAAATTCAACCCGTTACTATTTCTCAAGCATCAAGAATTAGTGGAGTTACACCGAGTGACATCAGTGTACTTTTAGTTTATCTTGGAAGGTAGGGCAAATTGTTCCACGTGGAACAATGAAAAATTACTATACATTAAAACACCTACTAACATCATGCAAGAAATAATTTCAAACCTACAAACCAGGGATTTTCTAGTAACGCAGGAAAATTTTGAATTAGTCTATGACTCAAAAACAGACATGCTAGTTACTAAACCTGTTCCTAAAGATTTATCCAAATACTATGACCCTAATAACTACATTTCACATTCAGATGATAGTAATAGTTTGTTAGAAAAAATTTACCAGCTAGTAAAAAAATATACCTTAAATAAAAAAATTCAACTCATAAACCACTATTCTAATCAAGAAAAAAAACTTCTAGATATTGGTTGTGGTACGGGTGAATTTCTAATACATGCTAAAAATAAAAATTGGAAAACAGTAGGAGTAGAGCTAAATGATCAAGCAAGACAAAAGGCATCAAATAAAAAAATAGATACTTTCAAAAGCTTAGATAATTTAAACAATCAAAAATTTGATGTTATAACCTTATGGCATGTTCTAGAACATCTGCCAAATTTAGAAGATCAAATTCTAAAAATAAAATCTCTTCTAGAAAAAAATGGAACTTTAATAATAGCCGTACCAAACTATAAATCTTACGATGCAAAATACTATAAACAATATTGGGCAGCATATGATACTCCCAGACATTTATGGCATTTCTCCCAAAAAGCAATTAAAACAATATTTGCTGAAGAGAACTTGATAGTTAAAGATACATTACCAATGTACTTTGATTCATATTATGTTTCTCTATTATCTGAAAAATATAAAAATGGTTCGTCCAATTATATAAAAGCATTTTATCGTGGTTTGGTATCAAATTTAAAGGCAAAATCTACAACTGAGTATTCCTCGCTTATATATGTGCTTAAAAAAGAGTAAATACCTATTTAGAGCTGTTTTAAGAACATATATACCATAAACCGTATATAATACTATAAAATTTAAATAAACGTCTTAAATACCCTTTAAAATACCTATTAATAATAAGTAAAATCAATGAAATATTATTTTAATATAACTAAATCTTATTTTAAGCCAAATCTAAGTATTTATCTTAAATTTTAAATATTTTCATTCTAAAAGCTTTATTACTTTTGCACCACATAAAAATGAAAAAATGAAAAACCTAATTTTAATTTTCGCTATCGCATTATTAGCATCTTGCCAACAAGAAAAAATTGGATACGTAGATAACGTAAAATTGATGGATGAGTATCAACAAAAAATTGATGTTGAATCTAAATTTAAAGTAAAGGCAGATGCCTTAGCTAAAACTAGAGATAGTATAACTCAAGCTTTTCAAATTGAAGCTCAAGCTTTTCAAACCAAAGCTCAAAAAATGTCTCAATCAAAAGCTCAAGAAGAATATGCAGCAATGCAACAAAGAGGTCAGATTATAGGTCAACAACTTCAACAACAAGACCAACAATTACAAATGGAAGGTCAAACAGAAATGGATAGTATTGTTTCTAAAGTAAAAGAAGAAATAAAAGCTTATGGTGAAGCCAAAGGTTACTCTTACATTTTAGGTGGAGGTGATGGTGGTAGCGTTCTTTATGGTAAAGAAGCTAATGATCTTACTGATGAAATAGTAAAACTACTAAACGATAAGTACAAGAAATAAATTCAAAATTTCTTAATTAAAAAGCCGGTCATTGACCGGCTTTTTTTATTCTATAGTATGTGTATCAAATCTTTCTAATTCTTGTTCTATGTTAAACTGATCCTTAGGTAAAAAACCTTTTGTAATAAGAACAATTCCACATATAACCAATATTACTCCTATAATCTTTTTAATATAAATTATGCGTTTAGCTGTGAGCTTCCGTTTTAATTGTTTCGCCAAAAGTATTTTAAAAATATCTGTTACAAAATAGGAGAGAAGCACAGTTGCAAAAAAGGTGAAAAAACGATTAGGCTGATTATCTAAAGTAGGACCAACAATTATGATTATTCCTAACCAGAAAACCAATACACCTATATTAATAAAGTTAAGTAGAAAACCTTTTACGAAAAGCCCGAAATAATCTGATTTTCTAATTTTCTTGGAATCTACAGGTATCTCCTTTTTGTCTACTTTAAAAAAGGTTACCAAGCCATAAACAAGAAGTATTACACCACCAAAAACATAAAGACCAGGTTGATTACTTAAATTTTCCAATAACTGGAAACTACTAAAATAAGCAACCAGAATAAAAAGTATATCGGCTAATAATACACCAATATCAAAGGTTAGAGCAGCCCTAAATCCTTTTACCGCACTAGTTTGTAACAAGACAAAGAAAACTGGACCAACCATAAAACTTAGGAAAAAGCCTAGTGGAATTGCTGCCTGTATATCTTCTAACATGAACTATTGCATTCTTTTAATAGTACCGCCAAATACCGTTTTCTCTTCCAATTTCCCAGGGTTACCAAATACCAAAACTTCACCACCGGCTTTTACCGTTGCTTTGACATAATCTTTAGCATTTATCTCTGCCCTAGAACCGGCGTTTACATTTATAGTGGAAAAATTGGTAACAAAACCTTTGCCTTCATAAACACCACCAGTATTTATTTGAACGTCTTGTAAATTTGAAGAACCTGCAGTTCTAATAACTCCGCCAGATACAGATTTTATCAACATCTGTTCAACCTCTGCATTAATAACAAGTTCACCACCTTCTTGAGCTTTCAATTCTAGAACATCTTGTTGTATGATATCTTCCGTAACTATTCTAGCATCTTCATTTACATCAATTACCACAATATCACCAGCATAATATAAATCTACAAAGGTTTTATAACCACTGAAAATTTTACCTATTTGCATTCTAATTTTTAAAATACCTTCGTTATTAACAATAGCAACTTTACCCGTATTTTCTCCAGTAATAATAACCTTGTTTTCTGAAGATTTAATTAGGTTAATACTCAAACCATCAAAAACCTTTAACTCTTTAAAAGGTTCTAAGTTTTGGGTAACCTTATTGTCTTGGGCAACCACCGAAAGACATCCTAAGAGAAACATTAAAACTAAAACTTGTTTCATTTTGTTATATGTAATTTATGTAAGTAAACAACTTATAAACAAAGGGTTTACTTAATTCAGCCATGATATACCAAAATCTATTCCAAATTATTTTAAGTTATCAGGAATCAAAGCGAAATCTAAATGCCTTTTTATTAAATCGGTACTTTTAACCATAACGGTTATTTCATCACCTAAAGTGTATTTTTTCTTGGTACGTTCACCAACAATAGCGTATTGCTTCTCATCAAAGATATAATAATCTCCTTTGATGTCTCTAATACGAATCATGCCTTCACATTTATTATCAATGATTTCAACATAAATTCCCCATTCTGTAACACCACTGATAACTCCGCGGAATTCTTCATCTTTATGGTCTTGCATAAATTTAATCTGCATGTACTTAATAGAATCTCTTTCAGCACTAGATGCTAGATATTCCATATCAGAAGAATGCTTACATTTTTTCTCAAATTCTTCAGCATTTGCAGAACTACCACCATCCAAATAATGTTGTAATAATCTATGTACCATTACATCTGGGTATCTTCTAATTGGAGAAGTAAAATGTGTATAATAATCAAAAGCCAACCCATAATGACCAATATTATCAATAGTATAAATCGCTTTACTCATACTACGTATCGTAAGCGTATCTACCATATTCTGTTCTTTTTTACCTTTTACATCTTGTAGTAATTGGTTCAAAGAAGAACTTATAGATTTCTTATCCTTAAAATCTAATTTATGTCCAAATTTAGAAACGATACCATTCAAAGCCATTAACTTATCTGGATCTGGATCATCATGAATTCTATAAACAAATGTCTTTTTAGGTTTTTGTTTACCTATAAATTCAGCCACTTTTCTATTAGCTAAAAGCATGAACTCTTCAATAAGCTTATTAGCATCTTTAGATTCTTTAAAATAAACACCAATAGGTTCACTATTCTCATCTAGATTAAAACGAACTTCAACTTTATCAAAAGAAAGTGCACCCTGATCCATACGCTTAGAGCGCATAATTTTAGCAAGTCTATCCATTTCTAACGTAGCCTCTACAACATCATTAGAAACCGTGTATGCAGCTTCTCTAATGGATATTTCCTCTGGTATGTTACCATTACCGTTCTCAATGATATACTGAGCCTCTTCATATGCAAAACGTTCGTTAGAATCGATTACAGTTCTTCCAAACCATTGATTTCTAATAATAGCGTTGCTATCTAATTCAAAAATGGCAGAAAAAGTATATTTTTCTTCATTAGGTCTTAATGAACAAGCATTATTAGAAAGCACTTCTGGTAACATAGGTACCACACGATCTACTAAATACACAGATGTTGCTCTTTCATAAGCCTCATCGTCTAAAATGGTATTTTTCTGTAAATAGTGAGAAACATCGGCAATATGAATACCTATTTCATAATTACCATTTTCTAATTTTTGAAAAGAAAGGGCATCATCAAAATCTTTAGCATCTTTTGGATCTATTGTAAATGTGAGAACGTTACGTAAATCTCTACGCTTTTTAATTTCATCTTCTTTAATACTGGTATCTAAACCATCTGCAAATTTCTGAACATCCGCAGGAAATGAATATGGTAAACCATACTCTGCTAAAATGGAATGAATCTCTGTATCATGCTCTCCAGGAATACCCAATACTTCAGTAACTCTACCAAAAGGAGAATCTACATCATCTGGCCAATCAGTAATTTCGACTAAAACTTTTTCACCATCTTGAGCACCATTTAACTTATCCTTCGAGACAAAAATATCAGTATACATTCTAAAATCTGAAGGTCTTACAAAAGCAAAAGTCTTTTGCATATCAACAATACCAACGAAAGTGGTCTTATATCTTTCAAGTACTTTAACTATTTCACCTTCAAGCTTTTTACTCTTTTTTCGAGGATAGATATATACTTCAACCTTATCTTTATGAAAGGCTTTATTTAATTTGTTGGCAGGTATAAAGATATCGTCATCCATACCATCAACAACAATATATGCATTTCCTTTTCCGGTAACATCTACAGTACCTTCATGATAGCTTTTTGTATCTTCTAATACTTTATACTGACCACGATCTATTTCTTGAATTCTTTTTTTCTCTTTTAGCTCATTTAACCTTTTAATAAGGGTGTTTCTATCTTGAGCATCTGTAATATTAATTTTAGCAGCAATCTGCTTATAGTTGAAACTCTTATTTGGTTCCTTTTCAAGAACAGTAAAAATTCCTCTTGTAATTTCGTTCTTTCTATGATTCTTCGCCTTCTTATTCTTCTTCGACATTAAACTTTTAATTTATTGGAAAATTACGAATTATAATCCACTAGCTGTTATTCAACTTCTTATAGAAAAGTTAAGTAAACGAGTTGTTATTAACATATATATCATATTAGACATTTTTTCTTTTAAATTAAATTAAATATTAATGGTTATTATAGCTTGTTAATATCTAGAATAACTTATTTCAATATTACTTGTCTTTATGAGATACTAATACTTGTTGACAATATGTTTTATAAATCTACAATTGAAAATCAGTATTTTGAGAAGTTATTAAACATGGTTTATAAGTGCTATTAACATGAATTTATTAATAACTAAATGTAATTTTAATGTTAACTAGGGGTGTTAATTTGATGAAAATCCTCTAATAGTTTCTAATATTTAAATTCGTCTTCAGAGGATTAAAAGTGTAAGCAGATGTCAACTTTAATAACCAAATTTTTTAGCAACTTTTTCTAAACAATTTATGCATTACGTAATCTTGCTTATAACATACTAATTAACAATTTTTATTAATAACATGATAACTATTGTTGTGAACTCCTCGTTTTTTGTTGTGAATGTCTGATTATTGTACCTTTAGCTCGGTTTTGTTCCACCCCCACTGGATATAAACATGAACTATTAACCTTTAAATACTATACATATGAAAATAGCTATTGGTAACGACCACGCTGGTACAGAATACAAGTTAGCTATTATAGGTTTATTGAAATCTAAACAAGTTGAAGTTATCAATTATGGTACAGATGGTACTGATAGCGTTGATTATCCAGATTTTGCACACCCTGTAGCGCTAGATGTTGAAAATGGTACGGCAGATTTCGGTATTTTAATCTGTGGCAGTGGTAATGGGGCTAATATGACCGCTAATAAACAACAAAATGTAAGAGCTGCTCTTTGTTGGACAAAAGAAATCACCAAATTGGCAAGAGAACATAATGATGCAAATATATTATGTCTACCCGCAAGATATATTGCACTACCACAAGCACTTGAAATGGTATCCACCTTTTTAAACACTTCTTTTGATGGCGGTAGGCATGAACGTAGAATTGAAAAGATTCCATTATAAAGTTAGTTATTACAACTATGTTGATAACCTAAAATAGTTATTATAAGTACTTATTAATCAATTGGTTATTTTATAATAGATATGAACATAACTAGTTAATTAAACAATTTCATGTTAGATATTAAGGTAAAAAGTTTTAAAGAATTTGATATTGAAGAACTATATAATGTGCTACAGTTACGTAGTGATATTTTTGTGGTAGAACAAGATTGTGTTTATTTAGATATAGATGGTAAAGATGATAAAGCCATTCACGTACTAGGATATAAAGATGATAAGGTAGTAGCATATACCCGTATTTTTAAGCCAGGTGATTATTTTGACCAAGCTAGTATAGGTAGAGTGGCGGTGCACAAAGAATATAGAAAATTTGGTTATGGAAAAATTATAATGCAAGCCTCTATTAAAGCTGTTGAAGAACAGTTTAATATAAATGAAATAAAAATTTCAGCTCAAAAATACCTTACCAAATTTTATACTGACTTAGGTTTTAAATCAACAGGAGAAGAGTATTTAGAAGATGGTATACCACATATAGCAATGATTAAAAAATAAAAAAGACAGCTAAAAGCGGTCTTTTTTAATATGTTGCATTCAAAGATTTAAATTTTGATAGGTGTTTTATTACTTAGGTTAATATCCTCAAGCATATTATCTGTAAACTTATAGTGCCCTTTGGTAGTAATAATTCTAAATCTGTTGGAATTCATTCTACTCAAAGTATCTAAAAACAACCACTTAGATTTCAGTAATCTGGTTTTTGGAGATTTTAAGCTAATATCAAAATAATATTTTCTACCGTTTTTAATAGCTACAATATCTGGAGTAACATTGTCTTCCAAACCTTTTCTTGAGTATGATTTAGGAGTTTCATAGCCTTCCATATCAGCTTTGATATTCTCGAAACCGGTAGCTTCTAAATGTTGAATTGACTTTTCTAAAAATTCTACGTTTTCTGACTTTTCTACTTTTACCATACCTAATAAAATAACAAAAAAAAGGACAATTCCTAATTTTAAACGTTGATTAACAATATGTTGAGTTTAAAAACAGATTTTAATGAAGTATGATTTTTAGTTAGACTAGTTCCCTTTTGCTTAAAGAAGGAAGAAATATTATGTTGATTTAATTTTATCTGAAAGCACTTCACCTATTCTTTTGACTACACCTACTACAAGTGCATTACCCATGAAAAAGGCTCTTTTGGTATTAGAAATTCCTTCAAGTAAAGTATGATCATCGGGGAACATATTTAAACGTTCCAGTTCTACGGGAGTTAATCTACGAAGTCCTTTTTTGGTGTTGATAACATGTTTAAAGCGCGATGCACTTTTACCGCCTTCACCTGTAATAACTGTTCTAGAGGCATTATCTAGAGCATCAGGAAAAATCATGTTACCTTCATTATAATGATAGGCAAAACCAGATTTAGAAGTTCTGGTTTCTTTTTTAGCACCTTTTAGATAGTACCACTTATCATGCTCCTCTTCAGGAATATAAAATTCTTCAGGTATGATTCCTTTTTCAAGAACATCGGCTAAAACCGTTCTTTTTCCAATATAACTGGCTGTAGTTTTAGTAGTATATGCTTTTCCTTTAATGAATACTCCGGTATTTTGAAATGGAGATAATTTTTCGCCTAGATTAAAATTCTCAGATAGTGTAACAAGGTCATCGGTGATATCAAAAGAAATCACTTTTGAAGAAGTGCTTGTTATTGGAAAAGCCGTTGCTATAGTTCCTTTTTCAAAAATCCAAGCTTCGGCTTTGACCTTTTTAAATTGTTTGTATAAAGGTGTAGATTTATGGTATCCTAAGAAAAAAATACGTCTACGTCTTTGTGGCATTCCATAATCTGCAGCGTTAATAACTCTCCATTCTACTGCATAGCCTAAGTCATCTAAACTTTTAAGCATAATGGCAAAATCCCTACCTCTTTGGCTTGATGGAGATTTTAATAACCGATCTACATTTTCAAGAAATAAGTATTTAGGCGGATTTTTCTTTTCCGATAGTATTCTGTGGATACTCCACCATAAAACTCCCTTTTTACCAATAAGTCCTTTAGAGTTATTAGAAGTTGCGGCAACTGAATAATCTTGACAAGGAAAACCACCAACTAAGATATCGCCATCTGGTATGTCTTTGGTAGGTACTTCAGAAATGTCTTCATTTCTATGGTTTTCATGACCAAATCTAGCTTCATAGACTTTAGAGGCGTGTTGTGCTTTCGTACTAGGCTCAAATTGATTACTCCAAACTACTTCGTAGTTCTCGGTATCCTCTAATCCTAAGCGAAATCCGCCAACGCCAGCAAAAAGTTCTATGACCTTTAGTTTCTTCATTTGCGATAAAATTACATAATTTCACAAGGCTAATACTATTAGAAATTATTTTACGGATGAAGAGAATTATCTTAAAGAGGTCTTTTGTATTGATTTTGATTGCTTTAAATACGGCATGTGGTGTACATATAGACGAAAAGAAATTATTGGTCAAAGAAATTGAAATCATAAAAAACACATTTGCACCAGATAAACGTACCGCACTTTTTAATTTAGAAGTATTAGATGGTCCATCAGGTTTTACCTTAGTTGGTGAAACTAACTTACCATTAGCTGTAGATTCTTTGAATAATCTATTAAAAGAAAAGGGAATAAAAACCACTAACGATATTAAAATTTTACCTGGCGCCGAGCTAGAAGGTATGACCAATGCAGTTATTAATATCTCTGCCGCCAATCTTAGAAGTAACCCAAAACATTCGGCAGAATTGGCAACACAGGCAACTTTAGGTACCATTGTTAATGTTCTAAAAAAAGAAGGAGATTGGTATTTGATACAAACACCAGATAAGTATTTAGCATGGGTAGATCCAGGCGGAATTCAATTAATGAACACACAGGAAATTAAAAATTGGATTACAGCACATAAAATCATTTACACTGATACTTATGGGCATGCTTTTAATACAGAAGAAGCTAAAGAAAGAACATCTGATATTGTTGCCGGTAGCTTATTAAAACTGTTAAGTAGTAACGATGATTTTTATAAAATTGAATTTCCCGATGGTAGACAAGGGTATATTTCTAAAGACGAATCTGTAGCATATAACACGTGGATTTCAAACTTGAATTTTAATGCAGATTCACTTATTGCAACCTCAAAAACATTAATGGGCGTACCGTATTTGTGGGGAGGAACTTCTACAAAAGGTGTTGATTGCAGTGGCTACACAAAGACTATCTATTATTTAAATGGTATGGTAATTCCTCGTGATGCCTCTCAACAAGTGCACGCTGGTAAACCAATAGATTCTATTGCAGATTTCAGCAAATTGCAGAAAGGAGATTTATTGTTCTTTGGAAGAAAAGCAACAGAAACTACTTCAGAAAAAGTAGTGCATGTAGGTATGTGGATCGGTGATAATCAGTTTATACATTCATCTGAAATGGTACGTATAAGTAGTGTAGATAAAGATGCACCAAATTATGATGCATTTAATGTAGGTAGATATTTAAGAACACAGCGCTTGTTAAATGAAGAGGATCCTTTGCTTCAAAACTTAAATATTACTATGCCTATTAAAGATTAAGTAGTTCATTTATTAAAATGGCGTTTCATCGATTTTAAGATAAAAATTATAACATAGTAAAATTGTACCCGTTTTATCATAGTTATCTCTCATTTACCTGCTATGAAAAAAACAACTCTTTTAGTTTTAATCTGCTGTTTTGTTGGATCATCTATTGCTATTGCCCAAAAAGATGCTGCAACTTTATATTTTAAAGATGGCAAACAATTAAGGGGAATGGCTAAGCTTGTAAATGGCAACCAGGTGAAATTCAAAAAAGATAAAGGAGACAAACCGGAAAAATATCATTTTGAAAATATAGAGCAAGCAGTTATAAATGATAGGGAAGAGCCATCTACCTATATTTATCTAGAGACAAAAAAAGGCTATTTCAATGTCGTAAGAGAATTAGAAATAGGCACTGTTAACTTATATATTTTAGAGCAAACAGGTTATTCTGCCCCTATGTTTGTTGGTAGTGCAAATGGTCAAATGAACATGATGCACGGAAATTACTATGATATCAAAAATCTCTATGTCAGTACAGGAGTAAATGGAGAAGTAACCCACTTGGGATCGAATCAACTTTTTACTAAAAATTTTAAAAATGCTGCCTCTGATTACTTTGCCGATTGCCCTGAACTGGTAACTAAGATTCAGAACAAAGAGTTCAAGAAAAAGCATGTTAGAGATATTGTCAAATTTTACAATCTACAATGTAATAATCAGCATGTGGTTGTTTTAAAGAAATAGGGTAATTATTTTAATTAATTAGCTGAAATAAACTCACGTATATCTTTACTTAATTTAATAAAATCTGGTTCATGTGTATACATCATATGTCCAGCTTCATAATACTTCATTTGTACACGATCTTTTACGATTCCGTTTCTATCAAAAGTAAATTCAGCATCAAAAAACGGAGTAATTAAATCATAATAGCCACTAGCAACCATAACTTTCATAGCCGTATTTCTACGCATGGTTTCACCAAGATCCGGGGCGGTATTAACAGGCATAGGTTCCCAATATTTACCATCTGGCACCGTTCTCCATCTCCAATTAGATCCACCGCCAGAAGTAATATAGGGTCTATCCATTTTCACCTTTAATTCAGATGCAAAATAATGATTTAAACTAGCCGTGTACGCAGCACTTATTTGATAACTAGCTGCATCTCCCAAATGTGGTTTTTCAGATACCTTATCTTCTTCATTACCCATAAATCTTCCGTCAAGTCTGCCAATTGCTAAACCTTTATCTTCTAATAATTTTTTCTGAAAACGGCCCATTAGAATTCTTAAATTAGATTGTAGAATATATGTTTTATCCAATCCTGTAAAATAAGAAAGCTTTTCAGCCAATGTATTCTTTTCTGTATCACTTAAAGAATTGCCTTTATATAAAGAAGGTATATAGGTGTTGTACGTAAAATCTCTACATTCTTGAGTAAAGCTTTCTAAAGATTTACCCTGCCCTGCTTTTTTATGATACCATGCGGTAGCTGCCATACTAGGTAAGTAGGTAATGAAAGAAGTAATATTATTTGATATAGATGTAGAACCTGCATAATCTAAAGCTTGCGATATAAGTATCATTCCGTTAAGTGCCATGTTCTGGCCAGATCCTTCTAAAGCCTTTCCTAATGCCGCAGCACGTGTAGTACCATAACTTTCACCAGCTAAATATTTGGGTGAAAACCAACGTTCGTTTTCGGTCACCCATTTTCTAATAAATTGGGCAAAAGAATTCACATCCTCTTTTAATCCGTAGAAATCTTTCCCTTCTCCTTTACCAACCAAACGACTATAACCGGTACCTACGGGATCAATAAAAACTAAATCGGTAACATCAAGCAAACCATGGTCGTTGTTGACTAAGTTGTATGGTGCGGCACCATCATCAGATTTGGCATCAGAATCTACCTTTACAATTTTAGGTCCAAAGAATCCCATGTGTAACCACATTGAAGCAGATCCTGGTCCGCCATTGAAAACAAAGGTTACCGGTCTTTTAGTAACATCTCCCATATTAGTTTTAGTGTAGGCAACAGACCAAAAAGTAGCAATAGAATCTCCTTCTTTATTGGTTAAAAAAGTTTCTTTTGCCGTAGTGGTATAATCAATTGTTGTAACGCCAAAAGTGCCCTTATGTTTAGTTATAAAAGATTTAGCTTCTGGTATAGGTTTAGGTTCAGCATCTTTTTTTGAGTCTTGGGCTTTTGTTGATTGAAGTATTAAAATACAACTAGCTAATAAAAGTAGATTTCTCATATTGCATTAAGGTATTGCTGTTGGCGTTAGTTTGTACATTTAAAAGTAGGAATAATAAATGAACAGTTAACTGGCATTGAATGGAATATGTTTCATTCGTAAAATCCACAAACAATCTTAAAAAAGCAAGATTGGTTCATGGTACTTTGAATACCTATTTTAGGACAGATTAAAAAAATGCCTAATAAATAGCATGCAACTACTAAAAAGAAATCTAAGATAACTTAAGAGCTATTCTATTTTAAAATAGCGCTGTATTTAGAATTATTACTTAATAATTCGGTAGCCGCTAAAATAGCATCATCGTTATTTAGATAGTATTGGTATAAACCATCTCTGTAGAAATATCGCTTAACAATTTCATCTTCTAGGTTCTTTTGAATCTCGCTTTGGTATTTGTCTAAAGCATTGATTTTACCTTTTTCTATGTTCGCTAACAAGGTTTTGTAGCTATCCTTAACATCTGAGCCTAAAAAGTCGTTTTCATCGCCTGAGAGCGCTTTTTTAATAGCTTCTTCTGCCTTGGTCTCGAATGAGAAACTACTTTGCTTTACATAGTTTTTAAAAGCATTAAAATCAGCATCTGTGAATTTAAAATCGGCAACATCGTTATACTCGTGTGTATAGTGGTAATTGGTAGCATAATCGAAAATAACATTGTTCTGTAGCAGTGCTAAAGTAAGGTCATTGGTTTTAGAAGTAGCTACTTCAATATCTGGTAAAATACCACCACCGTCTTGTACTTTTCTACCATTACGAGTAGTAAAATCATTGAAGGTAGTATTACGAACCGCTTTACCACTTTCATCACGGTTCCAATAATCCAATGATTGTATACAACGACCAGAAGAAGTGTAATATCTAGAAATGGTAACCTTTAACTGTGTACCGTAAGTTAGTTTAAGAGGGCGTTGTACCAAGCCTTTTCCAAAGCTTCTGGCACCCATAATAACCGCTCTATCTAAATCTTGTAAACTACCTGAAACAATTTCACTTGCAGAGGCACTACTTCCATTTACCAATACCACTAATGGAATTTTCTCATCTACAGGTTGGTTGTTGGTATGGTACTCTCTGTTGAATTTTTTAACCTTAGATTTTGTAGTAACGACCAATTCCCCTTTTGGAACGAATAAATTGGTAACATTGATAGCTTCTGATAACAAGCCACCAGGGTTTCCTCTTAAGTCCAAAATGATTTTTTCAGCCCCTTTTCCTTTTAGATCCAATAAGGCGGATTTTGTTTGTTCCGTTGCTTTGGCATTGAACTTTGCAAGAACAATATACCCTGTTTTGTTATCGATCATTTTAAAGAAAGGCACGGCATCTACTTCTATCCCTTCTCTTGTGATACTTGTAGTGTTTAATTTACCTTGTCTCTTGTAAGTAACGTTTATAGTTGACCCATTAGCCCCTTTTAAAAGCTCACTGGCATTATCTTCAAAATCCGCAACTTTGATATCTCCTATTTGTATTATTTCATCACCAGCCTTTAATCCTGCTTTATCTGCGGGATATCCCTGGTGTGGTTCAATAATCAGTAATTTATCATCAAAAGAGCGTACCATGGCACCAATACCAGAATATTCACCAGCATTGTTTATGCGATACGTTTCAACATCTTGTTCGTTTAAGAATTTGGTATAGGGATCCAATTCGTTCAGCATATTTTTAATGGCGGTATCCATTAATTCTGCCGGATTGGTTTCGTCCACGTAATTCATGTTCAGTTCTTTGAACAAGGTGGTAAAGATTTCTATCTGTTTGGCTATTTCAAAAAAGTCGCTTTTATAACTACTTCCTACAAAAAGGAAAGCGATGGCAATTATGGGTACTAGTACTTTTTTACTAATTATTTTTTTCATCAATCTGTAGCTTAAACTTGTTTAAAACGAGCTTCATTTTATGATCTAACTGCTCAAAGGTGGGCATATCTTTACCAAGGTATAAAAATAGAAACGCAAAGTTTGTATCTGTATTGTTAAAAACCAAGCCTTTGTTAAGTCTATAAGACTCTCTTAGCAAACGTTTAATGTGGTTTCTATCTACGGCACTTTTAAAATTGCGCTTAGATACCGTAACAGCGGTTTTGATTGGAACTTCTTTTTTCTCTACGGATTGATAAATTAATTTCAACGGATAAACAGAAATACCCCTACCCTCTTCAAACAACTGGGTAATGAGTATTTTACTTTTTAGTTTTTCCTTTTTTCCGAAGGATGCATCCATTTATAAAAGAAGTTTTAAAAAAGAATTAGCCCCCAATTTGGAGGCATAAATATCTTAAAGTTTAGAAGAAGAAATTACTCTGCTTGCCAAACATTATTCTCTAAATTAACATCTGCCATTAATTGAGAAGGATCAATAACGATTGCTTGTATTGAGGACATTGGTTTATTGATTTCAAAATCATAGGTTGGGTAAGCCCATGGCCAATCTTCAATGACAGTTCTTTCAATACCCTCATAAGGGTTCTCTTTTTCTCCTCGCATCATACGTAAAGGAGCATAAAAAGTTTCTTTGCTACCATCATTATACACTACTAAAATATCTAAAGGCATTGGCATTAGACCAATTCGTTCTAAAGTAACTTTAGTGTTGTTTTCTGATGCCGTAACTTCTTTAATACCATAATCAATTGTATTTGTAGTTTGTGTCCAATCTGTTAAATACCAGTCTAGTTCAAAACCAGATACTTTTTCTGCAACACGTTTAAAATCGTTAGGAACAGGGTGCTTAAATTTAAACTCATCATAATATTTACGAATAGTTTCCATCAATTTATCTTGACCGATAACATAGCCCAATTGAGATAAAAATATAGAACCTTTGCTGTATGCAGAAACACCATAGGCAAAGTTAAGAGCGTAACGATCTGCATATGTACCTTGTGGTTGTTCTTTACCTGAAAGGGCTAAATTCCTATACCCTTTGTAAGTACCCTCAAAAGGATTTTCTTTTTCGTAGTCCATAATTTCAGTCATACAAAGCTTAGAAATAAAAGATGTAAATCCTTCATCCATCCACTCGTGTTTAGCTTCGTTTGTAGCTAATATATGTTGAAACCAAGAATGCGCCATTTCATGAGCCATAACACCCACTAGACTACCAAACTTTCTGTTACCGGTAATAAGTGTTGACATGGCATACTCCATACCGCCGTCACCACCTTGAATAACCGAATATTGATCATATGGGTATTTACCAATGTTTTTACTGAAAAACTCCATAGCCTCTATAGTTTTAGGCTGAAGCTTTTTCCAGTTCTCTAAAATTTTAGCATCGTCTTTGTAAAGAAAATGAAGTACTGGTCCGTCAGGTACTTGTTGAATATCATGAATGTATTCTGGGTCTGCGGCCCACATAAAATCATGTACCATTGGAGCTTTAAAGTGCCATGTTAAGGTCTTGCCCTTTTGTTTTTTGATTTTGGTACCAGGGGTTTCATACCCATGACCTATTTCGTTAGGGTTTTGCAGGTAACCACTTCCACCAACGGTATAGTCTTTGTCAAGAGTCAATTTTACATCAAAATCTCCCCAAACACCTTGAAACTCTCGAGCAATATATGGATCTGCGTGCCAACCTTCAAAATCATATTCTGCTAATTTTGGATACCATTGGCTCATGGACAATGCAACACCTTCTTCACTGTTTCTACCAGAACGTCTAATTTGTAAAGGCACTTGACCTTTGAATTCCATATTAAAAGTAGACTTTGCACCAGTCGCTATTGGCTTAGCTAAATCAACAACTAACACAGTTCCTTCTTCTGAAAAAGTAACCTTACTTCCATCTTGTGTTAAAGAGGTAGCATGCAGATATCCTATTTCACTATCGGTAAGAGAAGCAATTCTACTTTTCTTGTCTGGAGTAGTCATTCTATCATCTGGATCTGCAATTGTCTGTAGTCGAATATCCATTTCACTACCTGGCTGAAAAGCGTTGAAATACAAATGGAAATAAACACGTTTTAACTCATCTGGTGAGTTGTTCGTGTATACTAAAGTTTGGGTACCGGTATATTGAAAAGTTTCAACATCCATATCAACGGCCATGGTATAATCAACATGTTGTTGCCAATAATCTGTCTTGTTTTGTGCCAGCAATCCTATGGAGAAAATTGCGGTCAAAAATGTAAAAAATGATTTAGTCATATGAGTTATGTAAGTATTATAATTTAATCTGTCCTGCAGCTACTTTACTGGCTAAAACCAATGCATTGTAGGCATTAGCAATTTTTCCAGAAGAAGATATTTCATCTAAAGAACCGCTCTTACCTGTGTTTTTACCCAATACTACTTTGGTTTTAATAGGTAAACCAGATTGTAATATTATTTTCTTCACTTGAGCAGCCGTTAAACTTGGATATTGAGACATTACTAAAGCAGCGACACCCGCAACACCAGGTGCTGCCATGGAAGTACCTGGCGAATATTCATATTCGTTATTAGGGTAGGAAGAATAGATATCTGTACCTGGAGCAAAAATATCAACATTTATTTTACCGTAATTAGAATAGCTTGCTACCAATTCTGACCCGTATTTTGGGTTTAAGGCACCTACAGTAATAACATTATCGGCAATTTCTGGTCCGTTGTTTATTTGATCATTAGGGAAGTTAGCGTTAACCGGGTTATCTAGATCAGCACCATCATTACCGGCAGCATGTACAAAAAGAACATTATTATCTGCAGCATATTTAATAGCGTCGTATACCCAATCAGCATTAGGAGAAAAAGACTTTCCAAAACTTCCATTGATTACACGTGCTCCGTTATCAACTGCGTAACGAATACCTCTGGCAATATCCTTATCATACTCATCACCGTTAGGTACGGCTCTAATACTCATAATAGCTACATTGTTGGCAACACCGTTAACACCTTTACCGTTGTTACGTTCAGCACCGATTATACCCGCTACGTGTGTTCCGTGGCTTTCATCATCTACTCTATTATTTGGGTTTCCGTTACCATAATCTACATCGGTAATATCATAGGCATTATCACCAACAGAGGCCCTACCATTGAAATCTTTGTTTAGATTATAATTAAGTTGTTCTGTATAGTATTTAAGTCCCTTAGTTAAATCTTCCAGAACACCTGGTATGGTTTCATTAATGCCGAACATTTGATTAAGAATGGCTACATTACGTTGCATAGTCTCATCCGTAGCATTAATACCAGCTAGATCTTCTTTGGTATAGGTATCTTTATTTAGATGCTTTTTTACATCTGCATCTGCATTTTTTACAGCTTGGTAAATAGATTCGTATTGTTCTTTACCCTGTAAAGCTTCATTATACTTGGTGTCTAATTTGGTTTTTGCTTTTGCTAAAGTAGCAGCGTCACCTATGCCCAAACGAAGCATACGAACATACTCTAACTGCTCGTTATAAGATTCGCCTAAGAAATTATAACCGTGTATATCGTCAATGAATCCGTTGCCGTCATCGTCAATACCGTTACCGGCTTTTTCTTTGGTGTTGGTCCATAATACATTTACAAGATCTTCATGACTTAGATCAATACCAGAATCAAGAACGGCAACAATTGTTTTAGTTCCTTTTTTGTTCTTAATGATTTCACTGTACGCTTTATCTACACTCATGCCAGGTATAGTATCGGCAACTAAATCTAAATGTCCCCAGTTATTCTTTTCATTTGTAGTAAGATCAGAAATTTTTAAAGGAGTAGCATCTATGTTTTCTACTGGGGTGAGGATCAACCCGCTTCCTCCAGCAGTTTTTGTGCTTCCGCATCCTGTTAATATTGCGGCTATAGAAAGGGCAAAAATTGATTTAAAATATGAATTCGTCATATGTGGGCAACTGTTAGTTAATGTTTTTTATTTATAATGTAAAATTAATTGAAGAGCTCGTTAAAAGTGTATATCTGATCTAAACGAACACCTCTATCCGTGTGTTTTAGGGTACAAAGTTGGTTGTGGGCATCGTGTTCAAAAAAGAGAAAGTAATTATTATCTGCAGCTTCGTTCAAGAATATCTTTTTTTCGGACATTGTCATTAGTGGTCTAGTGTCATAACCCATAACATAAGGTAATGAGATATGCCCAACTGTAGGTATGAGGTCTGCCATATAGGCAATTGTTTTACCTTGATATGAGAATTGGGGAAGCATTTGTTTTTCTGTATGACCATCTACAAAACGGATGTCAAAACCTAGAGGACTATTCTTTAGAAAACTTTCTTCTGCATCATCAACAAAGAATAATTGTCCACTTTCTTTCATAGGCAAAAGATTCTCTGTCAAGAAAGAAGCTTTTTCTCTTGGATTGGGTTCAGTTGCCCATTTCCAATGTTTTTCATTGGTCCAAAATTTAGCATTTTTAAAAGCAGGTTCGTATCCGGTTTTATTTTTGTTCCATTGTATGGCACCACCTACGTGATCAAAATGAAGGTGTGTTAAAAAGACATCGGTAATATCATCTCTATGAAAACCATATTTTTTTAGAGAAGAATCTATCCTATAATCTCCCCATCTATAGTAATAGCCAAAAAATTGATCAGATTGTTTGTTGCCCATACCGGTATCTACCAATATTAATCTATCTCCATCTTCAATTAATAGGCTTCTGGCAGCAATATCTATTAAATTATTATCGTCTGCTGGATTTGTTCTTTGCCAAATTGTCTTTGGTACTACACCGAACATAGCACCACCGTCTAATTTAAAATTACCGGTTTCAACAGGATAAATTTTCATAGGGGGCAAAATAATAAAAGTGAAGGTATTCTTGGGATTATTAAGAAAGTATTATCATTTAACCAGCAGATTATAAGCCTTTTTATAGGCAAAGTGGTATAAATATCTAATTACGAGAGCATAGTTTTACGCATCATAATCAACATTATAGTAAAGATGCAACTAATCCTCATTCAATAAATCTCCTATAATATGGTGTGCCAAAGGTTTGGTTAATTGTTTTTTAATTAAAGGATATTCTTTCCCTTTTTCAGCATCTAAATTATCCATTGAAGAGCTAAGAATGTAAATTTTACAGTGATCGGTTATGGAATTAGGTAAGTTGACATATTCATCTAAAAATTCAAATCCGTTCATTCCAGGCATTTTAATATCCAAGAAAATAACATCAGGATAAGCTTCTGTATTGTCAATTATGCTACTTAAATGAGTTAAGGCTTCCCGCCCAGATGTCATGGTTGTAATTTGAGAAATATTGTCTTCTTTCGAAATAATGGCTTTGTTTATAAAGTTGTCCACATCTGAATCGTCGATCAATAAAATATTAAAATTTTTAGCCATATTATCTATTTGCTTCATTTGGTATTATTATAGTAAACGTTGATCCGTCACCCACCTTTGATTGTACATCTATTGTTCCTTTCAATTTAGACAGTACTTCTTTAACAATAAAGAGCCCAATACCAGAACCCATAACTTTAGAAGATACTCTATAAAACATTTCAAATATTTTTTCCAATTGATCTTCTGCCATACCAACACCGTTATCTTTAATAATTAAAACCGCCTCTTTTTTGGTTGTTTCTACGTTAATCCAAATAGCGGCATTATCGTTATTAACATCATGATATTTGATTGCATTGGATATAAAATTATTTAAAATAACTGAAATTCTTTTACTATCCGAGACAAAATTAACCTTGTCCTTTATATTTATTTCTATGTTTATTTTATGCGTGTTTTCTAAATACCATAAGCTTTCAATAGAATGTTCAATTAAAGTAGTAAAATTTATGGATTCTAACCTAAGGGCTATGTGTTTATTTCTAGAGTATTCTATAATATCCTTTATAAAATCATCTAACCTTTCAATGGATTTTTCCATCATATTCAAGTGCTGGAATAATTTTGGATTAATATCTTCCATTTGAATTAATTGAATTAGTCCTAAAATGGATGATAAAGGAGCTCTTAATTCATGAGAGGCACTGTATACAAAACTATCTAGTTCTGAGTTGGTTTTTTGGAGTTCATGGAATTGGGTCTCTAGATTACTTTCTGCTTCTTTTCTTTTAGAATCATCAAATATGTTAACCAAGTAGCTAATTTCTCCTCTTAAATATAATGGAGCTATGGACATTAAAAGTGTCTTTTTTATACCACTTTTAAGTTCTACTTTATACTCTTCATTTAAAATTTCGCCTTCTTCCAAAAGTTTTTTCCAAAGTCTTTCTCTCTCATTTTCATTAATCATTATTTCTTTAGACTCTATAACCGTTTTGCCAAGTAGCCTTTTTTTGGTGGTATCTAATATGGCGTATACCATTTCATTGGCATCAATTACTCGCCTTTGCTCATCTAAAATGAGCATGCCCATAAGATTTGTTTGAAAGGCTTTAGAGAATTTCTCTTGGCTTTCTTTTAATGCCTCTTCTGCTAATACGTTTTTAGTAATATCCATAGAAGTTCCACGATATATAATAGGTTCGCCATTATCGTTATATTCTACTTCAGAATAAGCTAAAAAGTATTTGAATGATTTATCTTTTAGTTGAATTCTATAGTAATTTGGATTTGTATTGTCTTCATTTTTATTTTTTGAAAGTTTAGAATCTACAAGACTAAGATCTTCTTTATAAATAATCTCTCTTAATAAAGTTGGGGTCATTATGGTGCTTGGATCAACTTCATGAATGGCATACATTTCTTTAGACCATTCTACGACATCAACCGTCATGTCCCAATACCAATATCCGAACTTGCCAATTCTTATCGCAGCATCCATTTTAGATTGTAGCGATAGTATTTCTTTATCAGCTTCTTTTTGTTTTGTTATATCAATAATGGTACCCCTATATTTTAAAGGAGATTTATCTTCAGCTCTAACAACCTCCATTTCTGCAAGTATGTATTTAATAGAGCCGTCTTTTTGAATTATTCTATATGAAATAGAATACGTATCAACATCAAGCGTTACACTTTTTAGCAGCTCTCTGTGACTTTCTAAATCATCTGGGTGCATTAAGCTTTCTATAAATGCTAAAGTAATTTCGGTATTTGGGTCTACATCATATATAGCGAACAATCTCGGTGACCAATAAAATTTTTCCGTACTTAAATTATAATCCCAATAACCAATTTTGCCAATGCGCATGGCAATATCCATCTTGTTTTTTAGATCGATTATCTCAAAATCGGCCTCTTTCTCTTTCGTAATATCTATTACCGTTCCTTTAAAATCAATTGCTCTATTGTCAGCATCTCTAGTAACCTCTATATCTACCATAACATATTTAATAGAGCCGTCTTTAACAATGATTCTATAAGTAAAGGCATGCGAACTTTTCTCCCGTATGATATCCTTAATATTCTTTCTATGTTTTTCTACATCGTCTGGATGAATAATACTTTCAAGAAAAGGTATGGTTAAAACTACATCTGTATCTATGTCGTATATGGTATACATTAAAGGTGAGCACTCAAAAGTTTCGGTAGTAATATCAAAATCCCAATATCCAATTTTACCGATTCTAATAGCGGCATCCATTTTGTTTTTAAGATGTAATATTTCTTTTTGTGTTTTTTTACGTTCTGTTAAATTAAAACCTATTGCGCCCAATGCTATAGGCTCATTGCTGATTTTGTCTTTTATTAAAAAACCCGAAAACTCTAAAGGAATACTTTCATTGGTTTTAATATTTTTTAAAGGCACCTCTCCTGTCCACAAACCTTTTTCCATAATAGTAGGCATGTGTTCATTTAAAATCACGTCTTTATAATGATCATCAAAATAATCAAAGATCGTTGTGTTTTTCATTTCTAAATCACAAGGTAGATTTATTAGTTTTTTACCTGCATCGTTCATGAAAATTGGTTCGCCATTCAATTTTGCTAGACCAATAAATCCTGGGCTATTTTCAATTACGGAGATAAGCAACTGTTTTTCCTGCTCAGCTCTTTTTTTATAGGTAATATCCTTAAAGTATATAGAGAGTCCGTTAGGTGAAGGGTATAGGTGGTTTTCAATCCAAATATCCTTCTTTGGATGATATTGTTCGTAATAGGTGTAAGACTGCAGCTCCATAACTTCTACAAGTGTTGTATAAGCCTCAGAATTTTTAAATTCAGAAAATTCGTCCCAAACATTTTTACCTATCATTTCTTTTGCATCTATTCCTATAATTTTAGCTGCTTTTGCGTTAATATCGGTAAAGCACCAATTTTGATCAAAAGCTACAAAGGCGTCAGATATTCTTTCGGTGAATTGTTTATATTTTTTTTCACTTTGAAGTATTTTTAAACTGGCATTTTTTGCCTCTGTATTATCGATATACGTACTTAAGGTGAATTCTTCTCCATAATATTCATATGGTTCTATTGATGTAAGTAGATGTAATATTTTACCCTCTTTTGTTCTAAAATCAATTTCTTTTTTATTCGTATTTATTGATGAGGAAGTAGTTTTAGGCGTTTTATGGTAATCAACATCTTCTTTCTTTATTATTAGGTTTAGTTCTTGAATTGTTTTTCCTTTTATTTCTTCTAAGAGGTAGCCTATTAAGTCAAGAAAATAATAATTGGCATCAACCAAACAATTATTCTGGTCTCTAATGACCATGCCTACAAAACCATTGTTATATGCTTTACTGAATTTTACAAAATTTTCTTCTGCTTCTAGCTCAAGCTTCTTTCTTTCGGTAATATCTCTTACAACGCCCATAAATGTATCTTCATTTATCTTTTTGGCATTTACCTCTCCATAAAATATGGTATTATCTTTTTTAATCAATTTACGTTCAGAACGTACGATTTTACCTTTGGTCATTGCAGTGTAACGAACAGGTTGCTTTTTTAAATCTTCCGGAACAACAAGTTCTCTTACATTTTTGTTTAATATTTCCTCTTTAGAGTAACCGAACATTTGAATACTGCATGGGTTTGCGTCTATAATATTACCATCGAAATCATTTAAATAAATACCATCTGAGGCTTCATCAATCAACAACCGGTATCTTTCCCTGCTTTCTTTTAATAAAGCTGTTTTTTGTTCAACCAATTTATTTAATCTAGCTGGCTGTCTCATAAGAAACCATGACAGAACGCCACATACCAATGATAACAACAAACCTAAAATTGAGAATAAAATAGTAATTGATTGTGATTCAGTGGATTTTAAATAAACATATAATTTCCATTCTCCTTGGCTTGTAGTAAGTGGTAATGATTGGGCATTTTCTACAGATAGATTTTTAGAGGTATAAAAGGTTTCTTCAGTTTGATCGTCATTGATTTTCACCAATTTATATGCGAATTGCTTATTTTCGATAGAGTCTAGTTGAATGGCTTCTAAAACTGTAGACAAGCGTACCACAGCAGCAACAAATCCATTAAACTCACCTTTATTATATAATGGTCTTCGCCCTATAATACCTGAGCCACCTTGTCTTAGATATATGGGTCCTGCAGTGTAATAATCCTTCTTTTTAATGGTAGTTTTAGCACCAAATTTATTATCCGGGTCATTTAAAATATTCAACCCAATGACCTCGTTTCCTTTTAATGGATGTACATGAGTAATTACCCCGTCTTTATCAACAAGTTCTAAAGCGTCAACGTACTTGTTACTGTTTAGAAGTATTTGAGCAACACTATCAAAGTTTTCCGGTATACCGTAATGTTCAACTATAAACGCTAAGGTTTGGGTGGAGTTAAAACTTTGTCCCAATATATTTTGTAGATCAACCTTTAAATTTGATACTCTTTGTTCAATTTCTTGTTGTTCTGTTTTTTGATGGAGTTGGTGTTTTTGAAAGGCGACGAATTGAGTTATAATTAACACAATTAAAAATGCAAAAAACCCGTAAAATAGCGGGTTTTTAAAGATAGACCGGGTGTTGGTATCAGACATTTTTATTAATATAAATTATATAATATCGCTTAAAACCATATTATTCACGGTAATAGCTTAATCTCTCTAGATATACGAAGTTAAAAAAGTCACCATTATGAAGACGTTTTTTCTTCATTTTTTGTAAGATTAATTTTAATGTATTTATTACACTTATTACTTATAAGTGAGGTGGTTATGATGATAGAAATTAAACCTTTTAATAGCAGCGACTAAAACTGTTTAACTAATTATTGTTAAAATCAGCGTAAATAGGTTGATTTTAGTTATTCCCATGAAACAAAAGTGTGCTAAATAGAAACACTTTCACAGAGAAGATGATTAAGTTGGTTACCAAAATAGAGCATTGCTTTGATCATTAGCACTTAATAAACGTTCCTTGTTAAGATAAGATTAGAGTTACCCCTTGGTTTAAATCATAAACGCTTTTTAAAATGTGGTTTTCATTAATTTTAAGAGCTATTACTACTGTCTATTCCATCATGCAAAATATAAGTTTGCACTTTGAATAGTATTCAATACGATTAGATTCTTAATATGTTTATCTTAAGCGAAGGGGAGAAAGTAAAGCCAATAAAATGGAGTTATTTAGTTTGATGTGTAGTTGCTTTTACATAATTAGCCTAAAATTATAGGCTTAAAGTATTACGAGTGAAATCTAGCTACTGTGCCTAGTCCCTAAAAATGCGCTGTTTCCCAATGTTTTTATGTTATATAGTGGCGTATAATTGTTATTTTTATCCAAAATCAAATAAATGCTAGAGCTTGCTGGGATTATCATTTTAGGAATACTTGCTCAATGGGTGGCCTGGCGCTTGAAACTACCCGCAATTTTGCCTTTAATTCTTATAGGTTTAATCGTTGGACCATTGTCAACATTGTATACTGAAGATGGTTCTAAAATTATTGAACCTATATGGAACGGGGACAAAGGTCTTTTTCCCGGAGAGGGATTGTACTATTTTGTGTCGCTGGCCATTAGTATTATTTTGTTTGAGGGCGGACTTACGCTTAAGCGTTCAGAGATTAAAAATATTGGTCCTGTTATTACTAAATTAATTACTCTTGGTAGTTTAACCACCTTTTTTGGGGCGGCATTGGCAGCCTATTTGTTGTTTGGACTTTCATGGCAGTTATGCTTCCTGTTTTCAGCTTTGATAATTGTAACAGGCCCAACGGTAATTACTCCTATTTTAAGGAATATTCCGCTTAAAAAAGATGTTTCCGCAATATTAAAATGGGAAGGTATTTTAATTGATCCCATTGGCGCATTGGCCGCGGTTTTAGTTTATGAATTTATTAGTGTAGGCGAGGGACAGGCATATACTATGACTGCATTGATCGAGTTTGCTAAAATATTATTATTCGGTTTTACTTTCGGGTTCACTTTTGCCCATGCACTTACATTTTTAATCAAGAAGAACTTTATTCCGCATTATTTATTGAACGTAGTATCATTATCCGTGGTTTTGGGAGTTTTTGTAATGTCAGATGTTTTTGCACATGAATCTGGCTTATTAGCTGTAGTTGTAATGGGTATGGTAATGGGTAATACCAATTTACCGAACATTAAAGAGCTTTTATATTTCAAAGAATCTTTAAGTATTCTTTTGATATCCATACTGTTCATTTTACTGGCGGCTAATATTGATATTTCAGATCTAGAATTAATATTTACATGGAAAACGATAGCACTGTTCTTATCCATTGTATTGATCATTAGACCACTTGGGGTTTTCTTGAGCTCCATTGGTTCTAATTTAAAATTCAATGAAAAACTGTTTATTAGTTGGGTAGGTCCCAGGGGTATTGTAGCGGCAGGTATAGCATCTTTATTTGGATCTAAATTATTGACTAAAGGAGAGGCTGGGGCAGAATATATTACACCATTGGTATTCATGATCGTTCTTGGAACCGTTTTGTTAAATGCCACAACGGCAAGAGTGTTTGCTAAACTAATAGGGGTTTTTCTAAATAAGTCTGAAGGAATTTTGATTTTAGGGGCATCAAAAGTATCACGTTTAATAGGTGAATATCTCCATAAAAACGACAGGCACGTTGTATTAATTGACAATAACCAGTCTAATATTGATAAAGCCGAAAAATTAGGTTTAGAAGCTATTTCGGCTAATATATATTCAGACAACTTAACCGATAATATAGAACTGAACGATATTGGATATTTAATGGCATTAACGGCAAACTCTGATATAAACAAGTATGCCATAAATAAGTTTCAAGATGCATTTGGTGAGAACGGATCGTTTAGATTGGTAGATGCAGATGAAATGTCTGACCCAGAAAACAACCCTAAAGAAGGCTTGTTTTCACATACGGATGATTTTATAAAATTGACCGAAGCAGCAAGAAAATTTCCGGCTATTCATGAAATAGAACTTCACGACACGGAGCATTATGAAGGTTTGATTGAGATTACAAAGGCAGACGCGGATATTGTTCCATTGTTTCTTTTGGACCCAGAAGGTGATATTCACATTATTACAGCATTCAGTAAAGAATTTACAGATATTCAGAAAGGCTATAAACTGGCATATTTAGGTAAAATGTTTCCTAACGAAGACCCAGATAAAGAAGAAGCCAAAGAAATCTAAAACATCATAAGCTTAATCTATTTTCTTAATATTGAACCTTATTGTTTACCATGTAAACGATATAGAATTTAAAAGATTTTTTTCCGCTACTGTTGTATATACATAAGAGATTTGGCACTATTATCTATTTGTTTTTGGCAGGTCATAAATTTTCTAAACACCATGATCTCGCAATATTTTGTAAAACGATTTCGTTAGGTAGGTAAGAAAAACCAACCAAAACCAAATTTTTTTATGAAAAAATCAATTTTATTTTTAGCATTATGTGCTACCGTAGCTTTTACTAGTTGTTCAAAAGATGACGATGAAAATGGATGTAAATCATGTACCGCTGCAGATCAAAAAGTGGAAATTTGCGATAATGGCGACGGAACATATGATTTAACCGTTGGCGGTGAAAGCGCCGGAACGTTAGATGAATCTGATTTAGAAGGTATGTCTCCACAACAAGTAGTAGATGCAACTTGTGAAGCTTTAAATTTACTTTCCGATTTCTAAAATAGGAAATTAGTTTTTTTTTAAAAGTCCTACATTTTAAATGTAGGACTTTTTTGTTTTCTAAAATCTATATCCAAAAGAATACCCAACTCATCCCTTTTTTATCCCAATTGGGCAGAATCTACTTTATTAAAGCATGTGCTGTCTATAGTTTTACGGTATCAATAATAAAACGACCAGTCATGAAATTTAAATTAACAACTTTAATAGCAGCACTATTCATCACAGCTGTTTCTATTGCACAGAACACCATCAACGGTACTATTACAGACACATTAGAAACACCGCTTTCTTTTGCCAACATTCTTCTTTACGAAGTAGGAAAAGAAGAAGCGGTTACGGGAGTAATTAGCAATGACAACGGAACTTATGTGTTTGAAAACCTTGCAAATGGAACTTATGTAATAGAAGTATCGGTATTGGGTTTCGAAACCAAAAAATCTGATGAATTACAATTATCAGGATCGAATGTAGTCCTTGATTTTACCTTACAAGATGAAGCTCAAAACCTAGATGAGGTTGTTGTAAAAAGTAAGAGACCACAAATTAAACAGACCGCAGAAAAGCTTATAGTAAATCTTGAAAATTCAGATATGGTGAATACCAATCTTCAAGATGTCGTAAAAAAGGTTCCCGGTATTATATTGACCAACGGCAATGTAAGTTATGCGGGCCAAGGTAATATTAGAATACTTATAAACGGAAAGACTACAGATTATATGGATACGGCTAGCTTGCTCAGAGATTTGCCTGCAGACAATATATCTAAAGTAGAATTAATACAACAGCCAGGTTCGGAATATGATGCGGAAGGCGCGGGTCCTATATTAAACATCATATTAAAGAATAATGTAAAACTAGGTACTCATGGTAACGTAAAGCAAATGGTGGGTTATGAGAATAGGTTTGAGTATGCTACAAGTGCATCGGTTGCTAGTTATAAAAACAAACTTAATTGGCAATTAAGCGCAGGGTATAGAAAATCTACTTCAAGAGATGATCTAATTTTGTCTCGTAGCGTTTTGGATGACACTTATGAACAGACTTCAAAATCTGCCTTTGACCCAATTATTATTAATGTTGGGGCAGGTCTTGACTATTACCTAACAGACAAACATTCAATTGGTGTAAGTGGTAGAATAGTCAATAGCGATTCTGACCGTGTTTCTAATAATAACACGACCATTTCAAACGGTACATCTAACATTACCTTATTAACCGATAATAGTTTCGATAGAAACAGAAATATTAAATCCTTGAACCCGTATTACGAGTTTAAAGACGACAAGAATAAACTTGTACTGGATTATAATTTTGTGGACTACGGTTATGACAATGAAAACAATTTATTTCAAATAGGCACTTCTGAACTACCTTATGATAATAGACGTTACTTTCAAGAAGCAGCATACAAGATCAATACGTATAAAGCCGACTATAAAAGAACGGTTAATGAGAGCTTTTCCTGGAATGCAGGCGCCAAATTTTCAGATGTAGAATCAGATAGCGATTTACAGTCTTTTACAGAAGATGATGAAGGTGTATTTCAGTTTCAACCGGCAGAGAGCAACAGGTTCTTGGTAGATGAAACAATACTGGCTCTGTATTCTAAATTAAACGTAAAGGTCGATAAATGGAGTTTTTCCGGTGGATTACGTTGGGAAGAAAGTGATACCCGGGGCACTGCAACTACTACGGGAGAAACAAGAACAAGAAAAATATCTAAACTATTTCCAAGTGCAAGCCTAAGCCGAGAAATTACAGAAGAGATCAGTGCTAACCTTGCATACAGTTATAGAATTCGCAGACCGTCTTATAGCTCGCTAAATTCTTTCGTGTATTTCTATGATCCGTTTACTTTTGAAGAAGGAAACCCCAATCTAAAACCTGCTTTTACCAACAGCTATCAGTTTAATTTGACATATGAGAACCAACCGTTCTTCAATATAAGTTATAGAGAAACCTCAGATCAATTATTTGAAATCATAACCCAAAACGATGCATCTGCCGAGACTTCTAGAACTATGATCAATTTGGCAAAGAACGAAAATTGGAATTTTAGCCTCTTTGCACCCTTAAGTTTTATTAATGGATTAGATGGGTATACTGGCGTAATCGCCAATCATAATCGTTACGCATCAGAAAATCTAAATCCTGAGCTAGATTTGTCTAAATGGAGCATAACCTGGTTTACGAGCGCAGAATATGAATTACCTTGGGAAATCAATTCGGAAATATCTGGATATTATACTTCAGGCGGATTGGAAGGTATTATTGAATATGAATGGATGGCAGGTATTGATTTAGCCATCAGTAAAAGTTTTCTTGATGACAAATTAAAGGTTAGTTTAGAGTATGAGGAGCTGATACAAAGACCTTTTACCGGTAATGTGAGGTATGATAATGTAGATGCAACTATCGTTTCTAATTGGGCCAGAAACAATGTATTTTTACAATTGAACTATAGTTTTGGTTCAAAATTTGGAAAAAGCAATAAGCGAGAGAACGCTTCAAAAGAGGAACAAAACCGTATTAAACAAGACAATTAATACAGCAACGTAAATGAATACGAAACTAAATAAGTCAGACTTCATATTACTGGGTGTTATTATAGGAGTAACATCACTTTTTAATGTTTGGCAGTATTATGTTTATGGTAATGATCTGTTAGAATACATAGTTGATATTCCAACGTATATTGTAATGGCATGCATTGCTATTGGCTTGTTCATGTATTGGTTATTGCCAAATTTCTTATTGAAGAAAACGAACTACTTTCTGCTCATTAGCTTAGCTATTGTAATATTGACCGTAACGGGTTTTATAGAAAACCTTGCCGGGTATTGGTCATGTGAAAATGATTGCAGAACATACCCGGTTTGGCACAGAGCATTATTAGACGGTCTTTTTGCTGGTGCTGATAATGTTGGTATTCCTTTGGGTATTTTGTTGACCAAGAAGTTTTATGAAAGCCAAACACAGGTTGTAAAAATTCAAAAACAGCAGAAAGAGAATGAGCTTAAACTTTTACGTTCGCAATTAGACCCTCATTTTCTATTTAACAATCTAAACACATTAGATGCCTTAATAGACAGTAATGCCAATAAGGCAAAAGAATATATAAATCGTCTTTCATTAATCTATAGATACTTGATTCAGACAAAAGATGCTGAGGTCATGGAGCTGTCAGAAGAAATGAATTTAGCGGATAATTATATGTTTCTTATTCAAACTCGATTTGGTGATGATTATAGTTTTCATATAAACAAGAACAGCGACTTTTCCAATAAATTTTTACCCACCGGTGCTATACAGGCCTTATTGGAAAATGTAGTAAAACATAACAAAGCAAGTGGAGAAAATATAGTGCATACCAGTATTGATATTGATGAGAATTGGCTGACAGTGACAAACAACAAATCAAAGTTTACAGATTTAAACGATAGTTTAGGTACGGGTCTTAACAACCTAAAAGCACGATATAAATTACTATCAGAAGAGATTCCTAAAATAGAGGATAGTGAAACCGAGTTTAAAATTTCAATTCCGATAATTAAGTTAAGCAACTAATGAGAAGCCTATGACACTTTTAATTTTAGAAGATGAAATTCCCGCTTATCAGAAATTATTAAGCCATCTTAAAACATTTTTTGATAATGATATAACAAATCATTGGGCAAGATCAATTGCAGAGGGTAAAACGCTTTTAGAAGCTAATACGTACGACCTTATTTTGTCAGATATTAAATTGTTAGACGGTATTTCTTTTGATTTGTTTAATGCCGTTGAGGTAAGTTGCCCAATCATATTTTGTTCGGCTTATGACGATTATTTATTTCAGGCATTTAATACCAACGGCATAGCCTATATTTTAAAACCATACACGAATGCAGATTTCATAAAAGCATTGGAAAAGTATGAATCTCTTTTTAAACAGGGAAAATATGATAGTAAACTAAGCAATGAAACATTAAGTGCATTAAAATCAGCATTGCAAGAAGAGCAGAGCAATTATAAGAAGCGTTTTGTTATCAAGAGACCTAATGGCATACAACTATTGAATACATCTGAAATTGCTATGATAGAAGCCTCTGGAGATTTCTGCATTGCCGTGGATCAAGAAGGCAAAAGACACCCTATATCACAAACTATTGGGGGCATAATACAACAATTACCACCTAAAAAGTTCTTTAGAATCAACCGCAGTCAAATTGTGCATATAGATTTTATAGAACAGATAGAGAGTCACTTTAAAAACCGATTACTTATTACGGTAAAAGGCTGTAAAGAAAAAGCAATGACCAGTACCTCTACCACTTCCGACTTTAGAAAGTGGTTAGAGTAATCTGATGTTTAGTCGTTCAACTTCAATACCGCCATAAATGCCTCTTGTGGCACCTCTACGTTACCTACTTGACGCATACGTTTTTTACCTTTCTTCTGCTTTTCTAGAAGCTTACGCTTACGCGAGATATCACCACCATAACATTTAGCGGTTACATCTTTACGTAGTGCTTTGGTAGTTTCCCTAGAGATAATTTTTGCACCGATAGCTGCCTGAATAGGAATATCGAACTGTTGTCTTGGTATCAATTCCTTCAACTTTTCACACATTTTTTTACCGATATGAACAGCATTATCCGCATGAATCAATGCAGAAAGGGCATCTACCGGTTGTGCGTTTAAAAGGATGTCTACACGTACTAATTTAGAGGTACGCATACCTATTGGTGCATAATCAAAAGAAGCATAGCCTTTGGAAACAGTTTTAAGTCGGTCATAGAAATCAAAGACGATTTCTGCCAATGGCATGTCAAAATTAAGTTCAACACGTTCGGTAGTCAAATACGTTTGGTTCGTAATTTGACCTCTTTTCTCAATACACAAAGACATTACATTACCAACAAAGTCAGATTTTGTAATGATAGTGGCTTTAATATAAGGTTCTTCTACACGATCTATACCAGAAGGGTCTGGTAAATCTGTAGGGTTGTTTACAATAATAGGTGTTTCAGGATCTTTACGTGTATATGCATGATAACTAACGTTGGGTACCGTGGTAATTACCGTCATATTGAACTCTCGTTCTAAACGCTCCTGAATGATTTCCATGTGAAGCATACCTAAGAAACCACATCTAAACCCAAAACCTAGGGCAGCACTACTTTCTGGTGCAAAAACAAGAGAGGCATCGTTTAATTGTAATTTTTCCATTGAAGCACGTAACTCTTCAAACTCATCTGTATCAACAGGGTAAATCCCTGCAAATACCATTGGTTTTACATCTTCAAATCCTGCAATTGCATTTTTAGTAGGGTTAGCGGCATCAGTAATGGTGTCACCTACTTTAACTTCACGAGCATCTTTTATCCCAGTAATTAAATAACCAACATCACCAGCTTTCACGCTCTTTTTAACTTCTTGGGTCAACTTTAAAGTTCCTACCTCATCAGCAAAGTAGTCTTTGTCAGTAGCTACGAATTTTATCTTTTGTCCTTTTTTAATTTCACCGTTTATAACTCTAAAGTAAGTTTCAACACCTCTAAAAGGGTTGTATACAGAATCAAACACCAAAGCTTGTAATGCTTCATCTGGATTACCGGTAGGAGCAGGAATACGCTCAATAATAGCTGCTAATATTTCTTCAATACCAATACCTGTCTTTGCAGATGCAGGTATAACTTCATCTGCATCACACCCTAAAAGGTCAACGATATCATCAGTAACCTCTTCTGGGTTGGCACTAGGTAAATCTACCTTGTTTAAAACAGGTATAATCTCAAGGTCGTTTTCTAAAGCTAAATATAGATTTGAAATCGTCTGCGCTTGTATGCTCTGAGCCGCATCTACAACTAGCAATGCACCCTCACAGGCTGCAATGGATCTAGAAACTTCGTAAGAGAAATCTACGTGGCCAGGAGTGTCAATTAAGTTTAAAATATATTGCTCACCTTTATAGTTGTAGTCCATTTGTATGGCATGACTTTTTATAGTGATACCACGCTCCCTTTCAAGATCCATACTGTCCAGTAGCTGTTCTTTTTTCTCTCGATCTGTAACAGATCCTGTAAACTCTAACAGTCTGTCTGCCAAGGTGCTTTTACCATGGTCAATATGTGCAATAATGCAGAAATTTCTAATGTTTTTCATAGCGGTAACAGTAATAATAAAGCTGTTTTATACCCAGATTCTTGCCAGGGATTAAAGAGCAATTGCAAATATAATCTAATTTATAGCGCTAAGCTTGAGTGCAGTTACCTATTTATTGTTGTAAAGATTGGTTTGGATTACATATATTGTAAAGGATTACAACGTTTTTTTTACTAGATTTGATTACCAACCCCGAGTCACCATTGAAACTACTAACAGCTATTTTACTCTTCTGCATAGGTATGTCCCATTTTGGATATAGTCAATCCTTTGAATTAAAAGGAGAGGTTAAAGATCAATACCAAGAACCTATTGCATTTGCATCCGTGTTTTTGCTGACCGTTACAGATTCAACTTTGGTAAAAGGTACTTCTGCAGATGAAAATGGGGTTTTTTTATTTTCTGAGGTTGATGAAGGACTTTATTTCTTAAAGGCATCATATGTTGGTCAAGTCTCTAAAAATTTACCTCTTGAAATTTTAAAGGACACTAAAATTGGTGCCTTGATTATAGAAAAGGAAGCAGAACAATTAAACGAGGTAACTGTAACCAGTAATAAACCCGTAGTTAAAAGAGAAGTGGATCGTATTGTTTTCAATGTAGAAAACACGGTTATTTCTCAGAACAGTTCTTGGGACATTCTTCGTCAAACACCAGGAGTGATTATGATGAATGATGAACTGAAAGTCAGAAATCAAGCCACTACAGTCTATATTAACAATCGTAAAGTGCAATTGTCTTCAGAAGAGGTGAGAAGTCTTTTAGAAAATTACCAGGGGGATAATATACAGTCAGTTGAGGTAATACATAATCCGCCAGCAAGTTATGATGCTGAGGGCGGATCAATTTTAAATATCGTTACTAGTAAAAATGTATCCATTGGTTATAAAGGCAATGTAAATGCTGGGTATACACAAGGGGTCTTTCCAAAGTACAATTTTGGAACATCGCATTTTTATAAAACCAAAAAGTTAAACGTTCACGCCAGTTATAATTTTACTCCTAAGAAGGAATTTAAAAATACACTGAACAATACTAATTTCATGGATGATACCGGTATTGTTTCTGTTTGGGATACTGATTTTGATCAAGTAATCCGAAGCAATACACATAGTGCGGGTTTAGCTATAGATTATGATTTTAATGATAACAATACACTAAGTTTTACAAGTAATGCCCTATTTCAACCAAAAAGGGATGCCGATTTTTTCCAGGAAACTACAATTAAAAATGCATCGGGTGTTTTAGATTCTTTATTTACAACACAGAGTTTTCTGAGTGAAAGAAAGAATAATATTTCCGGTGATCTTACATTCAAACATCAATTTAAGGACCAAGGGAACTTAACAGTAAATGCACATTATACAAATTTTGATTTAGATCGAAATCAAGAAGTAAACTCAGATTATTTTCAACCTAACGGCTCATTTCTGCGCGATTTTAATTTCTCGACCATTGCCGATCAGCAGATAGAAATAAAGACTGCTCAAATAGATTACACTGATTATTTAGGTAGTGTATTTTTTGAAACAGGGGCAAAAGGTTCTTTTATAGACTCTGAAAGTAAATTAGATTATTTTTTAGAGAATAACGGAACGGAGTTTATATCCAATTTGTCTGATGACTACACCTATGATGAAAGCGTATATGCGGGATACTTTAGTTTATCCAAAGACTGGGAAAAATGGAGCGTAAAAACAGGATTACGTGCAGAACAAACAGAAAGTTCTGGGGTGTCGGTCAATGTATCTAGTATAAATGATCTTAACTATTTTGAACTTTTTCCGTCCTTGTACATACTACATAGTATTAATGAAAATCACAGTTTATCGTTTGATTATGCAAGAAAGGTACAGCGCCCTAGGTATGAAGATTTAAATCCGTTTAGAACATATATTAATGAGCGCACCTTTGAGGAAGGGAACCCTAATTTAACACCAAGCTTTAGTCATAATTTTAATTTGAATTATACGCTGAATCAAGAATACTATTTTGATTTCTATTATAGAGATAATGGCAAGTATATTTCAACTCTTACTTTTCAAGACAATAATGATTTTGTTTTGAGGGATATTACGCAAAATGTACTGGAAAGTACTTCCTATGGGTTCGATTTTACCTATGGAAAATCTATTACCAACAGGTGGTATTTGTATAGCTATATTTCGTTATTTCATGAAGATGAAACATTTATAGCCCTACAGAGCGATGATTATACATTTAAGAATGATTACAACGGGGCATATGTTGACCTTACCAATTACGTGACGCTTTCCAACGATGGTAGTTTTAAGGGAGAATTAGGATTTGTATATTTATCAGGTTGGTTACAAGGTTCTTTCATTCAAGAGGAATCTACCAATCTATCAGTGGGCCTAAGAAAATCTTTTTTAGATAACAGAGCGGTTTTGAGTGTAAGTGCCAATGATTTATTAGGAAACTACAATTCTTATTTATCTTCTAAATATTTAAATCAGGATAACAGTTTTTTTATTAAACCCGAAACCCAATATGTAAAGTTTGGCTTCACGTATAACTTTGGTAATTTTCGCTTAGAGGACAATCAACGTGATATTGATAAAATAGAGCGAGAGCGTCTTGATTAAGGTTAAATTACTCACAATCAATAACTTGATTTTTTATTAAGAAAAATTTAAGAATACTGTAAGATAATTCAATATTACTTTCCTACATTTAGGTGTTTTACGCACACTAAATGACTAGGAATTTTTACTTAACACTACTATTCTGTCTTACGTTTACCCTAGCGTTTGCCCAAGATTTTATTATTAATGGTGTAGTAATAGATGACAATCAAAACCCTGTTGTTTTAGCGAATGTAATATTGTTAACCGGCGAGGGTGAATTCATAAAAGGAACGGTCACAAATGACCAAGGTTTTTACGAGTTTAAAGCTGTTACTTCTAGCACTTATAACATAGTTGCCAGTTATATAGCAAATACTGTAGAGAGCTCTAATATTTCAGTTACAGAAAACATTGAAATGAAACCCTTAGTTCTTCAAAGTGCCCAAGAGTTAGACGAAGTGGTTGTAACTCAAAACAAACCGAAATTAGAACAACTGGCGGACCGGCATATTTTTACTGTAGAAAACACAGCAATTTCTGATGGAGATATCTGGGGTGTTCTAAAACGTACTCCTGGTGTAATGGTAATGAATAATCGGTTATACATTAATGGCAGCCCTAATGTTAATGTGATGATCAATGGTAAGCTAGTGAACTTACCAGAAAGTGATATTATTAATTTACTTAGCGGCAGTTCAGCAAGTAATGTACAATCTATAGAAGTAATAACGAGTCCCCCTGCAAAATATAGTGCTGAAGGCGGATTGTTGATTGACATTAAAATGAAGAAAAACCTGGTTGCAGGGTATAATGGTGCTGTTTTTAATAGATATACACAAGGGGTTTTACCAAAACATACTGTAGGTACAGATCACTTTTTTAAAGGTAAAAAGATAGATTTTTCAACGAACTATAGCTTTAGTCATGATAGGGATTGGACCAGATATTCTGATGTTACCACATTTTTTGAAGACGGACAAGAAAGTGAGATTTGGACAGCAGAGCAAAAATCTGTAACTAAGAAAAAAAGTCATAATCTAAACCTTTTTTTAGATGTTGAATTAAATGATAAAAATGCGATTAGTCTTTCTTCCACCTCAAGTTTTTCGCCCAATGGCAACACTCTATATACTTCTACGACCGATATAGAAAATACAGATGTAGATTTAATAGCGCGTTTAAAAGGTCTCAATATAGTAAACGATGATACCTATAACTCTTCTAATTATTTAGATTGGGTGCATAAGTTGAATGATAAAGGAGCAGAAATAACAACAAATGCACATTTCACATATTATGATTCTAGAGATAGTCAAGAATTAAATAATGATATTGTAGCGGGTTTTACAGAGAATACTTCAGAGAATACTTTAAATGTAGGATCAGATCAAATCATAAATCTTTTCAGTGCTCAAACAGACCTTACGTTACCACTGTCAGAACAGTCGACTATGGAAACAGGCTTGAGATTTGCAAATATAAATTCTGAGTCAAGTATTCTACAGTCCGGTTTTGATGAATCTTTTGAAGGTATTAACCCTACGGAATCTGGTATTTTTAATTACGACGAACAAATTTATGCAGGGTATGTCAGTCTTAGCAACAGTTGGGAAAAATGGAAGTTGAATGTAGGTCTTAGAGCAGAATATACAAATACAAAGGGAGATTTAGATGTTTTATCGTTGACGAATACGACTTCTTATTTTGATTTGTTCCCAAACCTGTCAATGTCTTATACAAAAGACAAAAATGCTTTCATGGTAAAATACTACAGGCGAATTACGCGGGCAAGATATAGCAGTATTAACCCTTTTCAATATTACCTATCCGCAAATTCTATCCTTGAGGGAAACCCTAATTTAAAACCAGCTTACCGCACATACGCAGAAGTTGATTATGTGTACGACAAAGACTTTAAGTTTGCCTTATTTACCAGTATAAAATCAGACGAACAAGTACTACAATTTATTCAAGATAATACGACGAATATTCTCAAAGCCCAATATCTAAATTTAGAAACCAATTACAGTTTTGGCGCAGATATAAGTGTGTCTAAATATCTTACGTCATACTGGTACTTTTATTTTTTGGTGAGCCAATCTTATAATCAAAATAAGTTTAATGATATAACAACAGATGCAATTATTGAGAATTCTATTTGGACAACATATGTAAGAGCGAATAACTATTTTACCCTTTTAAAAGATGAATCCCTCTATGCAGATCTAGCTTTTAACTATATTTCTCCGTACGTTAGAGGTAATGCTAGATATAGAGCCTATAGTAAATTAGGTATAAATTTTAGAAAGACTTTTTGGAATAAAGATGCTAGTGTTTCAATAGGAGTAGAAGATATATTTAATAACGGAAATACCTTTTCTACAAGAAACTACCTTGACCAAAATAACGCTACCAGTACTAGGCCTGAAAGTCGATTATTTGTATTCGGTTTTAGATATAAATTCGGGAACACAAAAATTCGAGATAATTCTAAAAGTAAGAATACAGACGAAAATAAGCGATTATAACAATTTCTAAGATAGCATAGCACCGCATATACCAAGGCTTATTAGGCAATACACGCCTGCTAATATCATAAAGACCTTACCCGCTTTTTTCTTTTTATAATAAAACAAAATCGCCCCGATTATGATGAACAATATTGCGGGACCGAACATAATTAGAAACAAAAATGTAGCAAGACCATCAAGATTACCAACTTCTAAAATCATATCATTTCGTTTTGTAGTTCTTTTAATCGTTCAATTTTATCATCTCGGTAAAAGAGGTTCATAGTCTCGAACGGAATAATTTTATAGTCTTTATTTACAATGTGTACACATGATTTTTTAATGGCACGTACATCAAAATTATGGGCATCTATAAATTGCATGATAATGATACGAAATAGGTTGTCATATCCAAGCTCAGGCGCATCAATCTCTGGTAAGCAGCACATAATACTCTTTAGGTTTTCAGAAGCTTTTTCAACGGAATTTCCAGTACTGAACAACTCGATCATTTTACCATGTAGCTGTTCATCTTGCTCATAGATAATAGTATTTTTTCCTTCGTTCAATAAGTCATCAGGATTTATAAAACGCGTTAACGGATTCACTTCATCTCCTAATTTTAATGCATAAGCCATCACCAAAGCATCAGGGTTACAAGGCACAGGTATTAGGTCATCAGATTCAAAAATGGGAGATTGCTCTAATATTTTTCGTCGTACCTCGGTTAATGTAATACGATTTTCATCAACTTCGAAGTTCTCTAATCGCCCAGCAATCTGTGTGGGTTGAAAAGTAACTCCGCGCACACATTTTTGTTTTAAGGCAAAGTCAATAGTGCTTCCCATTTCATGATCGTTGAGTTCTTTTTGTAAAACAACAACAAGAGTGGTAGAAAGATTTAATCTGTTAAGATGTTCAAGGGCTTGTAAACGAACATCCGCAAGGTCTGCGCCTCTTAAAGTTTGCAGCACTTTGTTGTCCAAAGAATCAAACTGTAAATACACTTCAAAATCTGGGGCATAGGAGGCCAATCGTTTTGCAAATGCAAAATCTTTGGCAATTTTAATTCCGTTGGTATTCAACATTAAATGCCGAATAGGAAGTGATTTTGCATAATCTAGAATTTCAAAGAACTGCGGGTGTATAGTGGGTTCACCACCGCTCAGCTGCACCACATCTGGTTCTCCTTCGTTTTTTACAATGACGTCGAGCATTTTCTTTATTTCCTCAAGCGTTCTATGTCTACCATAAGTAGGAGAAGATCCTGCATAACAAGTTGGGCAGGTAAGGTTGCAACGATCGGTAAGTTCAATTACCGTAAGACAAGAATGTTGTTCATGGTCAGGGCAAAGTCCGCAATCATATGGGCAACCATAATGCGTTTCTGTATTGAATGTTTTAGGGTATTCAGAAGCCTTATTATAGTTTCTAATATTCTTGTAATACTCAATATCATCGGCTATAAGCACTTTAGATTTACCATGCTCTTTACAATTTTTAAGCATGTATACCTTATCGTTTTCAAAAACGATTTTGGCATCTACCCGTCGTAAACATTCCGGGCAAAGGCTTAAAGTAAAATCATAATACGTATAGTTTCTTTCGGACATATGTAATTCCCTGTAGGATGAATTTATAGTAGTAAACCAAACAAATTAAACATAATATTTGAATGCTGCTCAGTCCTAATAAATAAAAACTGTTGGGTTTTAAAAACTCGATACAGAAACGAAGGGAAAAGTAACAGACCATAAAGAGCTTAAATAAGTCACCGTTTTTAAAAGTATGATTCGAATTTTTAAGTCTACGGATAATCATAAAAAGAACCGTTAAAAATACCACTTCATACAACGCAATAGGATGCCTTTGAATACCGTCTCCTAAGTCCATTCCTGTAAACAATGTTGTTTCTTTTCCATAGGTAAACTCTTTAATACCTGCTAAAAAGCAGCCGATTCTACCAATAATAATCCCTAAGATAATAGGTAGGGTAAATAGGTCTCCAGACGAATGCTTCTCCTCTATGATTTTTTTGGCAAGCTCCACACCCAGTAGACCACCAAAGAGTCCGCCCATTATGGTTTTATTGTTCAGATTGTATAGCCAATCTTCATGAATATGAGCCACAGGATTTTCAAAAAAGGCAACTACCCTAGAGAGAAACAAAGCCCCAAAGACGGCACCTATTATAATAGAAAGTCGGTTGTTAGATGAAATGACATCAGCACTCCTTTTTCTAAGAAAAACATAGTATCGAAATCCAATAAAGAAAGCCAGGTACTCTAGAATAAGATGCATATTTAACTTTACACCAAACACAACAGGCTCAAAAGGAAGCGAGACGATAAGAAGTGTATTGTTCATAAAGTAATTGGCAAGAGAAATAAGTGATAAAATGTCAGTCTGAGCGCAGTCGAAGATTAATTTAGTTACTAATTTACGCCCTTTCTACAAACATGTATTTCAGACCTCAGCAATCCACTTCAAAAGGGCATAATTTATACAAAAATGGTAGTAATGCCCTTCCCGTATTTTTATATAACTTTGCAACCCAAAATTAAAATACGCCAGTGCCCAAAATAGGAGACATACAACTGCCTGATTTCCCGTTGCTTTTAGCACCGATGGAAGATGTGAGCGACCCACCATTTAGAGCCCTTTGTAAAGAGCAGGGTGCCGATGTGGTATACACAGAATTTATTTCTTCGGAAGGATTGATTCGTGATGCCGCAAAGAGTGTCATGAAGTTAGATATTTACGAAAAAGAACGCCCTGTAGGTATTCAAATATTTGGTGCCAATCTAGATAGTATGCTACAATCTGTAGAGATTGTAGAAAAGTCTAAGCCAGATATTATAGATATTAATTTTGGTTGCCCTGTAAAGAAAGTAGTTTCTAGAGGAGCAGGAGCTGGTATTTTGAAAGATATCGATTTAATGGTCTCTTTGACCAAGGCAATGGTAGAACATAGCAATTTGCCCATTACGGTAAAAACTAGACTGGGTTGGGATGATAGCTCTATAAAAATTGTTGAGGTTGCAGAGCGCTTACAAGATGTAGGCTGTGCCGCAATTGCTATTCATGGTAGAACCCGTGCACAAATGTACAAGGGTAGTGCAGATTGGAACCCAATTAGGGATGTCAAGAACAACCCAAGAATGCATATACCTGTATTTGGTAACGGTGATGTAAATTCCCCGGAAACAGCTATGAAAATGCGTGATGAATACGGCTTGGATGGCGCTATGATCGGTCGTGCAAGTATTGGTTATCCTTGGATATTTAGGGAAATAAAGCACTTTTTTGAAACAGGAACACACTTGGCGCCACCTACTATGGCAGAACGCGTAGAAGCTGCTCGACGTCACTTGCAGATGTCAATAGACTGGAAAGGGGAAATCTTAGGGGTTTTTGAAACCAGAAGGCATTATACCAACTATTTCAAGGGTATTCCTAATTTTAAAGAATATCGTATGAAAATGGTTACTAGTGATGATTCTGCATCTGTATTTGCTGCTTTTGATGAGGTGTTGCAAAAGTTTGGTGACCACCAATTTACCAACGCTTAAAGGTCTACCAGCTTTTTATTAATACGGCTACTTGCAATTTTAGAAGCAATTACGCCCAATACTAAAATGGTTGCCAGCACTATGACAATGTTGATGAATTCAAACTTTACAGGGTAAGCCAGCGACGGCGTAATTTTCAACCAACTAAACGCAAGTTGAGACCATACAATCAGCACACCTAGTAGCACACCAATTAATCCGCCAAAACCAGTAACTAGAACTCCTTGTACAAAGTAAATTCGGCGCAATTCTTTAATGGTAGTACCAAGGCTGTAAAGTGTTTTAGAATTTTGCTGCTTATCTAAAATCATCATTATAATAGCGCCTACTACATTAAACAGTGCAATGATAAGTACTAAAGTAAAAATGAGATAGGTAGCCACATTTTCAGTATTTAGCATTTTATAAAGCGTACTATTCAGTTGTTGTCTATTTTTCAATTGCACGTTAGCGCCTAGGATAGACTGAATTTCATCTCGAACCGAAATTGGTTCAACACCTTCATCCATCTTAAAATTAATACCAGAAATGGAAAGCGAATCTTTTTCTAATAAAGCCTGAGTCAATCTTAAATTGGCAAACACATATTTATTATCCAAATCTGCCTCAACTGCATAAACACCACCAATGACCATAGGTAGTTGATTGTAGAGCGTTGATGTGTTCATGGTTTGTGAAAGCGAACCTTTACCGGGTTTAAAGGCATAAATCTGCATAGGACTACGAAACTGATTGATGGTAACCCCTAAAATATTGGCAATACCTAAACCTGCCACTACTTGGGTATCATTAATGGTCCAATCGCCAATGTAGAGTGTACTGTCAACACCGGTTACTTTGGTGTAATTACTATCGATTCCTTTTATGTATGCAATATGATTCTTGCCTCGGTGTTCAAGAGATACTTTTTCTTCTATTTCTTTAGAGTAGAATGCTAGACCGTCAACAGACAGTAAACGTTGTTCTTGTTCTGGCGTTATGGTAAATATCTTTCCGGTTACGGGAGAAGCCTTTAAGTCAGGATCAAAAGATTCGGTAAATGAAAGGCTAAAAGTTTTTAATCCGGCGAAAGCCGAAAGCACAATAAAAAGTGCTGCAGAGCCAATAACTATAACTAAAAAGGTGATAAAATTAATGATGTTGACCGCGTTCTGGGTACTTTTAGAACGCACATACCTTTTAGCGATATAGAGAGGAAAATTCAACCGATCAGCTCTTTTTACGTTTAGGTAACAAATCTCTGTTCTCTATTGGGTTCTCTTCGCGTTTTAACGACTTTTCTATATTCTCTATGTAATCTAAAGAATCGTCTAGGTAAAATAACAACTCAGGTACTCTACGCAATTGGTTGCGGGTACGTTGAGAAAGCTCATGTTTAATAAGTGGTTGGTTAGATTTTATACCCTCCATCAATTCACCCGATTTCTCATTAGGGAAAATACTCAAGTATATTTTAGCGATAGATAGATCTGTAGTTACTGAAACCTTGGAAACAGAGATAAGCGTATTACGAAGTCCGCCATCAATGGCAGCCTTTTGTAGAATGTCTACAATGTCTTTCTGAATGACCCCAGCTATTTTACGTTGTCTTTGCGTTTCCATACTGCAAAAATACATAGAAATTGTATCTTAACCCCTATATAAGGCACACTGAAGTAAATAAGGAATGAAAAAGATAGAACATTTAGGTATAGCGGTGAAGAACATGGAAGATTCTAATGCACTTTTCGAGAAATTATTGGGTGTCGCTCCCTATAAACAAGAAGAAGTAGCTTCTGAGGGCGTAATGACTTCTTTCTTTCAAAACGGACCTAATAAGATAGAGCTTTTGGCTGCCACAGAACCAAACGGACCTATAGCCAAATTCTTAGAAAAAAAAGGTGAGGGCATACACCATGTAGCTTTTGAGGTAGAAGATATCGTTGCAGAAATGGAACGCTTAAAAAAAGAAGGCTTCACATTATTGAATGAAAAACCTAAGAAAGGAGCTGATAACAAGCTAGTAGCCTTTGTTCATCCAAAGACTGCGAACGGAGTGTTGGTAGAGTTGTGTCAAGAAATTAGAGAGTAAGCATTATTTTGTTTGTGTCAGTTAAAAATAAGTAGTAATATTGCATCCGCAATTTGCGGGTTTTGTAATGCAGCTGGTATGAGCACCGGTCTTACTGATTTTAATCAGAATACGTATTTCAAAATTATAACCGGTCCTATAGCTCAGCTGGTTAGAGCACCTGACTCATAATCAGGTGGTCCCTGGTTCGAGTCCAGGTGGGACCACACATAAAACTCCTTTTAAATCTAATGATTTAAAAGGAGTTTTTTATTTAGTTTCATGTCTTCACAGAAATAGGTACTAGAAAGTAGTGAAGACGACTTTTAAAAAAGTATTACTTAGATTTCAACAATCAGAAAATCATTTCCTCAACAATACACCCACCAGATCACGCAATCAGAAATTAACATTTCTTTTAACACAATCTTTCTTGGATAGATTTACCCAACTCTGTTCTATTTCTTAATTTACTAGTTCAAACAAACTAATTCTAAAAATGACTACAAAAAACTCTTGGTACAAGGCGGCGTTGCTGACCTTTGTACTAGCCATTTCGTGCATATCTGTGACGATGGCGCAAACCGTACCTTCACCAGAAGATGTTTATGGTTTTAAGGTAGGTACCGACTACAAACTGGCAGACTACAGCCAAATTGAAGACTACCTTTCTCAATTAGATGCATCTTCTAAGCGTGTAAAAAAAGTAGAAATAGGGACTACTGTACTAGGTAGAAAAATGTACATTCTATTTATTTCTAGTGAAGACAATCTTAAGGATTTAGACAAGTGGAAAGACATTAGCACCAAACTTGCCAGAGTACAAGTTTCTAATGAAGAAGCCATGAAATTGTCTGAAGAGGGCAAAGCTATCGTATGGATTGATGGAGGAATGCACTCTACTGAATTGGCGCATGGGCAAATGACTTCTGAATTTGCATATACTTTGGCTACCTCTGAAACTACGGAAATAAAGAAAATCAGGGAAAATGTAATCACCATTTTAATGCCTGTAATGAATCCTGATGGTTTGGATATTGTTGTAGACTGGTACAAGAAGAACTTAGGTACTGCTTATGAAACATCAAGACCTCCAATTTTATATCACTACTACATGGGTCATGATAATAACAGGGATTGGTTCATGAATACCATGCCAGAGACGTATAATGTTACTAAGATATTGTACAATGAGTGGTATCCACAGATTGTGTATAACCACCATCAATCTTCTCCATCTTGGACAAAAATATCGTTACCACCATATGCAGATCCTGTAAACCCAAGAATTCACCCAGCAATTACTGCTGGTGTTAGTGAGGTAGGTTCGGCAATGACCAAAAGATTTTCACTTGAGAACATGCCAGGTGCCATTGCAGATAATTTTTATACCATGTTCTGGAACGGTGGCGGGCGTACCGTGCCTTACTACCATAACATGATCGGTATCTTAACAGAAGTTGGTCATACTTCTCCAACACCAAGATTTTATGATCCAGAGAAATTACCTAAAACCGTTGCCGGTGGTACCCCAACCGATGGTACGGATATTATGTACCCGGATCCATGGAAAGGTGGCGAATCTCACTTTCGAGATGCGGTAGATTATATGTTGACCGCTACATGGGCAACGTTAGATTTGGCTGCCGATCGTAAGAGCAACTACCTATATAATATTTACAAAATGGGAGCTTCGGCAATCGAGAAGTCGAAAGAAGAAGGTCCGTTTGCATACGTAATCGGTAAAGATCAATGGGATGCTTTCGAGTCTGTAAACTTGGTAAATGTGTTGCTTAAAGGTGGAATCGAAATAGAGAAAACCACTAAAAGCTTTGAACTTAACGGTAAGAAATATGAGAAAGGCGCCTATGTAATTTACACGGCACAAGCATTTAGACCGTATTTGATGGATCTAATGGAAAAGCAAAATTACCCAACACGTTTTCAATATCCAGGTGGACCACCAGATACTCCGTATGACTTAGCAGGTTGGACATTACCTATGCAAATGGGAATAACGGTAGATAAAATTGCAAAACCTTTTGAGGTAGCTACAGAAAAGGTGTTGGATTCAGCTCCTTATTATGAAGGAGAAGTAAAAGGGAATGCTTCGTACGGGTATTTGTTAAGCGCTAACAGTAATGCATCGGTTATAGTAACCAACAAAGTATTAAATGCTGGTGGCACGGCTTATAAAACAAAAGCATCATTTAAATCAGGGAAAACAACATATCCGGCAGGTGCTTATATTGTTTCTGGCGGTAGTGCTTCAGTAGAAGGCCTAGCAGCTGAATATGGTTTAGAAGTAACAGGATTATCCGCAGAACCAAAAGTAGAAATGACAAAGGTTCACGCACCAAAAGTGGGCTTGTACAAATCTTGGGTCTCTAATATGGATGAAGGGTGGACACGTTTTATTATGGATGAATATTCGTTTGAAACAGATACGCTTCATGATACCGATATTCAAACAAAAGATTTATCGCAGTATGATGTATTGATCATACCATCGCAACGACCAAAGTCTATATTACATGGTAATTCTCCTTTAAAAATGCCAGAGAAGTTTACAGGTGGTATTGGTTTAGAAGGATCTGTAGCCTTAAGTAATTATGTAAAGAATGGTGGTACATTATTGGCTTTCGATGAAGCTAGTAACTATGTAATAGAACAATTTGGTTTGCCGTTGAAAGATGCTACCGAAGGTACTGATAGTAATGAATTCTTTATTCCGGGGTCATTAATAAAAACAGGAATAGATACAACGCATCCGTTAGCATTTGGAATGCAAGACACGGTAGCGGTATCTTTTAATAAAAGTCGTGCATTTGTAATTGACAAGCAATCTAAAAAAGGAGAAGGCGGTACAGAAGATATTAAAGATGCGCCGGCACCAAATGTTGAGGTCATTGCCAATTATGCACCCAAAGATTTATTGATGAGTGGTTGGGCAATGGGCGAGAAAAAGTACATTGCAAAAAAGCCAGCTATGGTAAAAGCAACATACGGGAAAGGTTCTGTTGTTTTGTTTGCTTTTAGACCGCAGTTTAGAGCGCAACCAAGAGGAACTTATAAACTTATTTTCAACTCCATTTTTGAAGGAGCGGCAGAATAGTCTATTGATGAGAAATCTAATCATATACAGGCACAGTCGAAATTAGTTTAGAGCAAGTCGTGCAAAATTTTCTAATAAAATGCCCATCAAATTTTGATGGGCATTTTTCTTTTTTAAAAACTTTAAAATAAAAATAATCGTACAAATACCGTGGCTATTGACTTGAGGTGAATATTACGGAAAACCGTAATATAATTGGTGCAATAATTTTAAAATCTGTTGGTTAAATAAAGACCTAACAAATAAATTAAAACCAAAATCACCAATGAAAACATTTAATCAATTACTAGTACTTTCTTCTATTGCAGTATTTAATTTTAGCTGTGAAAAATCAACATCAGAAGAGTTTGAAGAAGTAAACGGAAATGTAGAAACTAAGCTAATAAGTTCTATTGATGTAGCATCTGCAGTAGATACAGAAGACAACGCAAATATTTTATTTTCGTATAATAATGATTTACAGTTGACATCAATTTTTGACGGAACGGAAACAACCAATTTTACCTACGAAGATGGTGATCTTAGTAATGTAACGGGCAATGTAGAAAACGGTAATGTAGAAGAATTGTACGAATCTCCTTATGATGCTTTTGAAACCGGACAAATTGAGGAGTATGATGATAACGGTAACCCATCTGTAATTAAATTTATTGAGTACGATTATGATTATATGACAGGAGAAGAGGAAGTAGTGTATTACACAGCGGAAATCTCTTATGATGACAAGCCAAATCCGTTTTACAAAACTGCGGAAGCAGCAGGTATGATAGCTGTATTAGATCAAATTAAATTAAACTTTGCAGAGGCGCCGCAAGCAGAAGAAATTGTAAGAGCAAAAGCTTTGTTCCCAAACAATAATCCGTCGCAAGTAGTTTATAAAAATGAGGAAGGTGAAATAGAATATACCATTAATATGTCATACACCTATGATGGTGATTACCCAACAGCAGCAACCGTATCTTCGGCTTCAGCAGATGGTAGTGACAGTGAAACATATTTAACCACCTTCACTTATGTACGTGACTAAGGAAATTGAAAATTTTTTAGATATTAGAAAGCAGCCTTAAAAGGCTGCTTTCTTGGTTTTTAGGTAATTTTTATTCAATAAGATGCTATTGGTTTTAAAAAACTGATTTCTGTATTTCCTAATAAAATGTTAAATTGATGCTGCCCTTAATATTAGTATACTAAAGTTCCCCCAGAATAGATTAGTGTTACTATTTATTATTGGGCTTTTTTTATTGTTAAAGACAACCCAAAGATTTTTGTCTCTAATTACCTCATTCAAGTAAAAACATCTAAAGCTACGTTCAAGAAAACCTACTGAATTAGCAGCGTAACATTGAAAATTCTAAAAATTCAATTAACTTTAAAAGGTAAATGTCCTATCAGGATATTTATCGGCACAGAATTCAAAGAATAGTATTAAATTAGGCAAGCACTATATAAAATGCATTTGTAAATAATGGCAAAGATTGAAATTAAAGGTTCCCCCGAAGAGCTAGAAAGAGTAGCTACTTTTTTAGCAAACAATAATGTGAAATTTGATATCGTAAATGACTATGGTAATCACTCTCTAGATGATTTAGATAAGTATGAGCATTTAAAAACTAGGTTCTCTGACCCAGTGCCAGAAAAATAACCCAGATCCATGAAAGGCTTACAACAAATAAAATCTGAAATTGAATTATTAACGAGTTCTAGTAACAAAACCGAACTAGAAGTAGTAGATGCATTACATAAGTATTATTTCAATAAAGCGGTAACGGCAGAGATCAAACTTTATAAGAAGAAAAAGAAAAAGGTAGCTCAAATAACCAAAGACCTTAAAATTAGTCACCGTAGATTCTACAAAATCTTGGAAGATAAAAAGGTAGAATTCACCAAATACAATAAGTCCAAGGAAGAAGTGGAAGAGTAGATTTTCTTTTGGCAGATTCATTCGCTATAATTATCAAAAAAATGAGAGTTATAAAGTACATGCAAGTATTTCTTATTTCTACTTGGATGTCTCAAGCTGCCTATTCTCAAAAAGTAGTAGTAAAAACTCAAATACAAACTACAGTTGATATTGAATGCAATGATGATGGTTGTTTTGGCAGTTATTATGGCAAAGAATTTATAGACGGTTCAGATGTAGCTCATCAGTTCTCTAACACCATGTCGGCTAAAGTAGGAGATAAATTAAAGGAACTCTATTTTAAAGATACATGCGTAAAAGTAGATTTTGAGAATATAGAGATGTCTACCAAGGGCATGGGTTCTGGTATGGTGAGTTATGAGCTGAAAATTCCATTTGTTATGGTGGATACAAAATGTGATGCCTATACGTCTTTTGATCATGTTGGTGGCTGGAATCATACACCATCTTTACCCAGAAGAAAGAAGGAATTAAGTTCTCTTTTAATGCCTGGCGAGTCTTTAGATATCAGTAAGCTAAAAACGACCACTGAAGGACTACAGGAATATTGGATTCAATGGAAGAACAAAACTACACAACATAACTGTAACCAAAACTAAACCATATGGCATTTCAGAAAAGAGAGCTAGTAATTGCATCACCTTTTTTGATCATTGCCGTGAATTTTGCGGTTGCTTTTGGCTTTGGTGAATTTATGGGAAAATGGGCATTTATACCCATGATTCTTATAGGTTGGGCACTTTGGTTGTTCTTTATAGTTAAATACGGAGGAAAAGAATCAATTACCAATTGGTTAAAGAAAGCTAAAGGAGTTTTAGGTTGGAAATTATTTGCGGTAATTGTCGGATTGATTCCGTTACCCCTTTTTCTAATGCACTATCAATTGTTAAATCATTGGACCATTTGGTTACCTTGGATTCTACTTGCAATATTTAATCCCTTTATTGAAGAGTTTTACTGGCGCGGACTATTTAGACTATACCAAAACATGGTCTAATTGGTCTTCTGTGTTGTTTACGGGAGTACTATTTGCCATTAATCATGCAGCATTCGGAGTCAATTCAGTCGTAAATAGCGGATTTGAATTGGTAATCTCTACCCTAATTATGGGTGTCGTTTGGGCGTGGGTTTATAAAAAGACAAACAGCTTACGTTGGACCATCTTCTCTCATTTTTTAGTGGATTTTCTTGGCGTTTCAGTAGCAGCTTTCTTAGATTTATATGAGAAAGGAAACTGGTGATAAAATTTTAATTTAACGAATATGAATCAAGAATCACTCTCTAAACTAAGTAACGAAGAACTACTTAAAAAGTATACAGCCGCTAAAACTATGGTTTGGCTCCTGGCAATTGTTTTAACCGGAGTTTTACTCTTTTTTATCTACGTTTCAATACAAGATGGACTTACTCCGTTATTGGCAGTTCCGCTAGCGTTATCAACCATCATTCCTTTGAATGTAAAGAACATGAATGCGTTTAAAAAGGAATTGGACTCTAGAAAATAAGTGTTCAATTTTTATCAAGTAATTAGAAAATAACATTAAATATTATGAGAAAAACACTGTCAATTATTGGAATGATATTAGCTTTAATAACCATCGCATACAGCTTTTTGGGTATGGGAGATACAGGACGATTCTTCGGTTATGAAATGGATATTTGGCTGTATCGCTTAGTTTGGCTTGCCTTGTTCGGGGTGATTTTAAATGGTTATTTAAAGGAGAGAAAGAATACCTGATTGTTCAAAAAATTGAACAATAGTATCATTTTGGGCACAATTGAAAGGAAAAAATGATAAAATAGTATTATTATATAAGCTTGTACGTAGATTTCCGTAATCAATCACCAAGTATTTCGACTCACACATTACATGAAAAAGCGAAAATTTAAAATCAGTGATATCATTTTTGTGGTGTTCATTTTGTTGTTGATAATTCCACAGACAAGAACGCCAATTCAGGTTGCCGTCAATAAACTGAAAGTAGCAATTTGGTCACCCAGTATTGAAGATGAAGAAGACCAAGATCAAGTTACACCATTTCAATATGCAGTAACTAATTTACAAGGCGATACCAAGAGTATTTCTGTAGGTAAAGGCAAGGTTACTTTTATCAGTTATTGGGCAACTTGGTGTCCGCCTTGTATTGCAGAATTACCAGGAATTCAAGAGTTGTATAAAAACTATGGAGACAAGGTCAATTTTATATTGTTGACTCAAGAAGAACCAGAAAAAGTGCAGCGGTTTATTGAAAAGAGAGGTTATGAATTACCTATTTATTTTCCACAAATGCAAGCTCCGGAAGTGTTGCAAGAAAATAGCATCCCTACCAATTATGTAATAGATGCTGCGGGGAAAATCATCATCAAAGAAACCGGCGCCGCAGATTGGAACAGTACAAAGGTGCGTAAGTTGCTAGATGGGTTGGTAGCTAATTAGCATAAAAAAAGCCGAAAAATGAATTCCGGCCTTTCCCACATCTCCCAATCAAAGAAACATTAATCAATCATCTCGCTAAGTACTTTTCCACTTTCGTTGAAAACCACATCTTTTTCGTCATTCCAACCTTTTTCAAGTTCTACATCATAAGTAGTAGACCCGTTAACAGTAGTTTTTTCAATAGAATCTACCTTATATCCGGCATAGTTACGGGCAATTACAGATGTAATAGCTTGTGGTAAATCTGCTGAGGTAATTTCGTGTTCCGCTCTAGTTGCTTTTCCATCTGTAGCATACCAAATTTCATGTTCCAGTCTATTATTGTCAAATTCAACCTTGTAAGATTGTCCGTCCAATTCCCATTCTACATCACTTGCCTGTGGGTAATGCTGCTTAAAACTCTGTCTTAAATTTACGGGTACAGAATTAGGGTTAATATCTTGTGCAAAAATTGTAAATACACCAAGCACTGTAAATGCCCCTGTTATTAAATTTCTATTTTTCATTATCAGTTAATTTTTAAATTCTCTTCAAAGAAAAGGTCCAAAACTAGAAGAAATTGGGAATTACTTTTTCCACATTAATTTTAACAGGTAATTAGTACAGCACCATTATTCCCATATCTTTCTAGAATTCTTTTATATTGTTGTAGCAAACAACAATACCATAAATAATACCATGAAGATTCTAATTATAGAAGACGAACCGCAAATGATGGAGAACATGAGACATACATTGGAGCGCGAGCAGTATATGGTAGAAACAGCTGCAGATTTTGCAACCGCCAGTACTAAAATTGGCGTGTATGAATATGATTGTATTCTGTTAGACATTACACTGCCAGATGGTAACGGTCTAGCACTTTTAAAACAATTGAAAGAACAGGGTAAAGATGATGGAGTCATTATAGTTTCTGCAAAAGACTCTTTAGATGACCGTATAAAAGGTCTTAACTTAGGGGCAGATGACTACTTGCCCAAACCTTTTCATATGGCAGAATTGCATGCACGGGTAAAGGCAATTGTACGCCGTAGAACTTTTGATGGTAATAAACTCATAGAAATAGGCAACGTTACCATTGACCCAGAAAGTAGAAATGTTTATATCGATAAAAAGGAAATTGCACTCAACCGAAAAGAGTACGATGTGCTTTTATATATGATTTCTAACAAAACACGTTTGGTGACCAAAACCGCCTTGGCAGAACATGTTTGGGGAGACCATATTGATCAAGCAGATAGCTTTGACTTTATCTATTCTCAAATTAAAAACTTGCGTAAAAAACTTTCAGATGCCATGGCTAGTATAGAGATAGAAGCCGTTTATGGTGTAGGTTATAAACTTCAGGTCAAATAAATTGTAGCATTTATGAAATTGTTAAACCATACTACAAAATATTTTGCATTGTTGCTCATAGTACTTATTTCTGTATGGGCGGTAATCTTCTACTTTGCTATGATAGATGAGGTGTATGATAGTTTAGATGATGGTTTGGAAAACCAAAAGCAATTAATTATTAGAGCGGTAAACGACAATCCCAGTTTATTGCAGGACGCGGAATTTGGAGTCAATAATTATACGATTAAAAAGACCCGTGTTACCACAAATGCCAAGTTTATAGATAGTTATAGAGACACATTAATGTACATGCAGAACGAAGATGAGTACGAACCTATTCGTATGCTTGAAAGTACTTTTTTGCAAGACGGTAATTACTACAAGATAAAGCTCATTACCTCTATGGTAGAAGAAGATGATCAAATAGAAAATTTATTTACCTACTTGGTAGGTCTTTACTTGGTATTGATTTTGAGTATTGTAGTGCTTAATAACCTGGTCATGAAAAAAGTATGGAAACCTTTCTATACCCTAATTGATAGGTTAAAGGGCTTTCGGATAGAGAAAGACGACCCTATTAAATCTGAACAGACCGCTATAGACGAGTTTAATTTGTTGAACCAAAGTGTAGAACGGTTAACAGAGAAATCTAGAGATAGTTATGTAGCACAAAAAGAATTCATTGAGAACGCTGCTCATGAATTACAGACCCCGCTTGCTATAGCTATTAACAAATTGGAGTTGTTATTAGAAAAAAATGAATTATCTGGTTTACAGTCTCAAGAAGTGGGTGGTGTATTAGATAACCTTACCCGATTAACCCGACTTAATAAATCTTTATTGTTGCTTTCAAAAATTGATAATCGCCAGTATTTAGAGGAAGAGCAGGTAGATTTTAACCGACTTATTGAAAATGTTGCGGCAGATTTTTTAGACTTTGCTACGCATAGAGAGATTCATTTAAATGTAATTTCAAATGCTACAGTAAACTATACAATGAATACTGATCTGGCGGTAATCATGATAACCAACTTGATTAAAAATGCCATAGTACATGGTAATAAAGGAAAAAAAGTAACGATTACGATAGATACAGATCAAATAAGCATCAACAATTTTGGTCAAGAAAAAGCCATAGACGGCAACAGTCTTTTTACACGGTTCAAGAAAGTTTCTACAGATAGCCGCTCAACAGGTTTAGGACTTGCTATAAGCAAGGCAATAGCAGATAAATACCAGCTACAACTAAAATATGCTTTTACCCAACAGCATAATTTTATGATAATTTTTCCTCCAAGTCGTTAAGGTTTTTATAAAAATAGATGTCATACTATTTCTTCCCATTTCTTTACAGATTTGAAGGCTACCTTTATCTAAATTGTTTTAAATAATGGAAATATGACAACTACAAATAAGACATTTAGTATGGCAAAAATCAAATTTTGGACCATAGCGGTTATCGTTTTAGGGATGAGTTTTCTGTTTATGAACTTTAGAGATTGGTTACCGTATGATAGTGCAGATAAGGTAGCTTATGAAATATCTGGCCGATGGGAGCTACCGGCAGAATTGCGCGAAGTTTCCGGTATTTCTTGGATGGATGAAAATCAAATAGCCGCAATACAAGATGAAGACGGGATCATATTTATCTATGATTTGGAGAAGAAAAAAGTAGTAGAGGAAATTGAATTTGATGGTGCCGGTGATTATGAAGGTCTGGCAATTGAAGGGAATAACGCTTATGTACTTGAAAGTGATGGAACCATTACAGTAATTACTAATTTTTTAAATAATGACAGAAAGGTAACTACATACGAGACCAAGTTCAATGAAAAGAACAATATGGAAAGCCTGTGGTTAGATCTGCCGGGAAATCAGTTATTGGTAATGCCTAAAGACCGTGATATAAATTCGGATAATATAAAGGGTATTTATGCTTTCTCTTTAGATGAATATAAATTGGGGTATACACCAGTTATGCATTTAAATATGGATGATGAGGTTTTGAAGCACTTTCGAGAGAAAAAGGTATACAAGAATTTTCGCCCTTCAGATATTGCAATACATCCACATACAAAAGAAATTTATATGTTGGAAGGTTCCAAGCCTAAACTTTTGATTTTAGATGAAAATGGAGTAGCTAAAAAGGGATATGGCCTTGACAAGAAAATTTTTCCACAGCCAGAAGGCATTACTTTTAGTCCCAATGGTGATCTATACATTTCTAGTGAAGGTAAAAAAGACGGTATCGGTACGATAACCAGATTAAAATTATTGCTTTAATATATGTCAGATAACAAAAACACTACATCTAAAAGCAAATTGCCATTATATATTTCAATTGGTCTTTTGGTGGTTTTGGTGGCATGTTATTTTTTGGTGCCCAGCGTAAAAGAATTTTTAGATGAGGCATGGTCCGTGTTGACCAGTGATGATGAGGAACGCATACAAAAATGGGTGGCAGACTTTGGGTGGTTTGGACCCTTTGCACTCGTTTTGACTATGGTAGCGCAATTATTTTTACTGGTGGTGCCCAGCCTTTTGTTAATGGTTGTTTCGGTATTGGCATATGGTCCAATTTGGGGTAGCGTCATTATTTGCCGCTTCTACAGTAGGTTATTTTATAGGAAGCTATTTTGGTGATGCCATGGTAAAAAGAATTATAGGTAATAAATCAGAGGAGAAAGTAGCGTCCTTTTTAGATGATTATGGGTTTTGGGCGGTAATTGTTACACGTTTAAATCCGTTTTTATCCAATGATGCCATTAGTTTTGTAGGTGGCGTGTTGAGTATGGGCTATTGGCGTTTTATGGGTGCCACCATAGTAGGTATTTTACCACTAACAGTTTTCATTGCTGTCTTCGGTAAAAATATAGAAGACCTAAAAATGGGTTTATTATGGGGTTCTATAGTAAGTGTACTAATTTTTGGAATTTATGTTTGGTGGGATAAGCATAGAAAACAAAAGAAAAAATCTAATTCCTAACCTAGGCTACTTTTAATACAAGCTGCCGTAAAATCTTTCTTACTGAGTGCCTTTTCAGCAAAATCAAAAAGGCTTAAGCAACGGTCTAAATTCTGATTCTCGTAAGTAACTTTGTAATATTTGTTATTGTTCAGGTAGTCGGTCAATGCACGTAAACCATGAATAAATGGCATAAAAACAACACCTAAGGGTAAGCTGTCTTTATCTTCGGTCTTTAAAAATGAACTATTAACAGCTAAACCATCAAGAAAAGCTTTAAATAATGATTCATCAAAGTTTATGAGTTTATGGTTTTGCTCATCTTCAGGTGCATTGTTAACTACAGTTCTTATAGCATCACCAAAATCATAGAAGAAATAGCCTTTCATAATGGTGTCCAGGTCAATAAGGCACAATGCTTTATTGTTGGTTTCTGAGAATAGGATGTTATTTAACTTGGTATCGTTATGACAAATTCTAACAGGTAAGTCGCTAATATTAAGGTCTTCAAGTTCAGTTAAGAAAAGATGAGCTTTATTAATGGCATGTTCGGCAATTTGTTTTTTCTGTGCATCTGCATTTGCAAGTGCTTCATTAAACTCTTGTTTTCTATGGTTCAGATTGTGAAATTTTGGCAACGTATCTTTAACTATAGAAGGGTCCACGTCTTTTAATAAACTATGAAAACGACCCACAATACGACCCGCTTCAAAAGCAATAGTATTATCTGTAGTTGTGTTATATGTGGTACTGTTAGGTATATAAGTCATCATTCTCCATAGACCATCATTTTTCTTTAAAGAATGTTCTCCATTTTTTGTTTGTAAAAAAGTGATTTGTGCATAATCATCTGCATTCAAAAATGGGAGGGTATAGCTAATGTTATCCATTAGTATTTCTGCATTTTTAAATATAAGAGTGTTTACTTTCTGAAGGATATACTGTTGACCATCCTCCTCCGTAACCAAATACGTGTCATTAATGAGTCCGCTAGTCAAGGGTGACCATTTTAATGAATTTCCGTTAAGGTTGAATTCAATCAGTATTTTTTGGATGGATTCTTTAGTCATTTTTTAACACTAAGATTCAGTTTTTAAAGGTATGTAAAACTTGTGCTTTGTGTTGAACAAACTTAGTAGCCACAAACAGTATTTAATAAGAATTTTCTTTATTTTGTGCAGTTGGCCTAATTATAATACGATTTTCAAATTATCGCAGTTAATAACTAAACCAATCAAATTTCCCCCAAGAATGAGTAATATTAAAACCTGCCTAAAAGTTGTTGTATTTTTATTTACAACCACTACCGTACAAGCACAATGCGAAGTTTTTAAAAGTGAAATCAGCGATGTACAACGTTATATGTCGCAATTTAGTCAGCTCTCAGATTCATTGAGTACCGCTGTTGAAACTGCTTCTTTTGATGCCTCTATTAGTAAGGCAAGAAAAAGCACAAAAGCTGCAATGTTGTTAATGGGTCAGGCAGTTAATGCAGCAGATGAAGCTGTAATTTTAGCATCAGAAGCTCAATATGATTCACAAACTTGTGGTTTACAAGACGCCATGAGTTATACGATTGATGCCGAAAGACATACTATTGATTCTCGTGATTTTTCTACCGAAGCTTTTGAGAATGTAAAAAATGCCGCAAAGGCAAACAACTTGGGTAACTTACAGTTTTACATGCGCAAAGCGCAAAGGCTTATGCGAGAAGCACAAGAGTCTGCAGATTCAGCAGTATATGCAGCAGACAATGCGCATTATAGCTGTAGCCATGACGTTGCCCATCTTAGTTTTGAGAACTAAATCACTCCTCTTTCTTATTTACTAAACCTTTGGTAAACTCATTTAAGGTTTCCACTTTTTCTTCGAAATCTCCTTTGATGGTTTTTCTAAACTCGTTGAGGTTTTTAACCAGGTCGTCTATATTTTCTGGAATAACATCCTCAAAAAATTGACGCAATCTTTTGGCGGTAGTAGGTGATTTTCCATTGGTGGAAATCGCCACTTTTACATTGCCCTTAGTAACAATGCCGCCCATATAGAAATCGCAAAAAGGAGGATTGTCGGCCACGTTCACTAATATTTGTCTTTCCCTACAATCATGATATACCTGCTCATTTACCGGTACATTATCTGTGGTTGCTATGGCAATATTTTTCCCTTTCAAATAAGAAACATCATAGGTTGCCACATTCATTTTTATATTGAACTTGTTGGCCAATGCAATAGTTTCTTCCCTAAACATTGGGGAAACCATTTCAACTAGTGCGGTAGGACTTGACTTTAATAAAAAAGTCAATTTTTCTAAGGCAACATTGCCTCCGCCAACAATTAAAATCTGAAGGTTAGATACTTTTAAAAATACGGGGTAAAGCTCATTCCGTTCCATTTGCAATTTTATTTTCTTCTGTTTTATAGTTGATGGTAACACGTGTACCTTTTCCAAGTTCAGAGTTTATAAATAAACGACCATTAATATAGTCGATACGTTCTTTCATAAAAAACAGCCCCATACCTCCTTCACTATTATTTTTTGGTAGTTTTCCTAAAATAGAATCATCAAAACCTTTGCCATCATCATCTATGACTACACTTAAAATTGGATAGGAGTAATTTAAGGTAACCAAAATATAATTTGCTTCTGCATATTTTATGGCATTATTAACCGCTTCTTGGGTAACACGATAAATATTGGTTTCAGCTAGCGAATCAAACCTAATATTGGCGTCGGTCTTATTTTTAAACAGAACGGTTTTTCCTGTAAGTTTAGACAGCTCTGTAGTCATTTTATGTATTGCAGGGAAAATGCCGTGATCACTTAATTCTGGTGGAGTTAAGTTAAATGTGGCCGTTCTGACCCCTTTTATAAGATCAGATGTTAGCCCTTTTAGATAGGCTATTTTTTCTCCGGTTTTAGCCTGGTCTTCAATATCTATAGATTCAATATTAAACTTTAAAGCGGTTAGCATTTGACCTATACCATCATGAATATCTTTGGCAATACGCTTTCTTTCCTCTTCCTGACCTTCTACGATTTGGCTTGCTTGCACCTTTTTTTGCTGCATGCGCTCCTCAAAATTCAGCTTGGTCAATTGCTGTACCTTAAGCTGGTTTTCTTTACGCTCGGTTATATCTGAACATAAAATTAAAATGTCTTGCTCTAAAGAAGACTGGTGCATGGGTACAATAGACATATCTAACCAAAGATTGGTGCCTTTGGCATTCACTATTTGTAACTCTTCTGTACGGATAACGTTTTTTCTATTGATTTTCAACACCTCTTTTAAGTAGGATTGCTGTCCTTCTTCGGTGGTCAATATTTCAGAAATAGGTTTGTTTACAGGTGTGGTCTCAAGACCTAAAAGGTCAAGAAACTTTTTACTTATAAATACGATACTACCGTCTTTACGAATGCTGGCAAATAGCGCGGCGTTATCTATTACGAAATTTAGTTCTTGCAATTCTTTTAATGAGCGCTCTTTTTCATCATATAAGTTTTGAATCTTTTCTAATTGCCCTTTAGACTCTTCGTCTTTGCCAATAAGGTGTCCAATAGTATTTTTAATTTGGATGGATAAGGGTCTGAAGATTACAAAAATCTCTAGCAGAAGAATTAGTAAAGAAAAAGCAAGAAGCCAGTATTCTTTTTGTTTTAGTTTTTGAAGCTGTTCATTGCTACGGGCATCATATTCGTTTACGATCTGATCCATAAGATTCAAAAAAGAACGTTCATTGTTGAGCAAAGCATCTAAGTCGTTTTGTTGTACAGATGCGTTAATATCTTGTTTATGGGTTGCAAGTACATGCTCTACTGCACTTACCATTGCCGAGTGGTGAGGGTCAAGTTTTTTAAATAAAGCTTGAACTTTAGGATCATCTTCATAAGGCAGATTAAAAGAGGCATCGCCCAGATGAAGACCTACATGAGATACTTTCCAAACTGCAAGGGTTTTCTCTATTTCAGAGAGCACCATCTTTTTGTCTTCTGGATTATTTAGTTCTTTTAAAAGTAAGGTCTCTTTAGTCAATTTTTGGCTAAAGGCACGTTGTCTACCTGCTATATTTATAAGTTCAGAATCACCAGATTGTGCCTTTAGGTGTAATTGAATAAGTACTTGGGCTATAATAACGGTCAGGGCAATGGCTGCCAATGCCAACAAATACCATTTTCGAATACGTATAAACGTAGCCGTGTCCAATGGTATATTTTGCTCATTATTGGCCATAAAAAATGAATAGTAACTAGTAATTAGGCTTGAAGTGCCTTTGTAATTAAATCTAAGGAAAATTTAGATAGCGGTAATTTTAATGCGGCCTCTTGGCCCTTAATAGACATTTTTCTCCATGTTTTCTGAAGGATATCTATGGTTTTGTCTTCCTCATGTTTATGTGCAAAAGGCTCAAAGTAAAACTCTAAGAATACCAAACAGATGACATCTTCCAATGCTTGTGTTTCTTCGTTTTTCTTCAGCTGTTTTTTCTCTAGAAGAAACTTGACATTATCAATGGTTTCGTCATCATAGCCTACATCTTCTAAAATAGAAGCAGCTTTCTTTGCATGAAATTTCTTTAATTCTTGGCGCCATCTTAAGTAGCCCTCACGATTCATTTCATAAGACTCTCGTGGTATTTCCCACCTACAGATATGTTGACATCTTGCGGTTAACCGTAAAGCTTCAGATGCTGCTGGGTCAAATTCGTTTAATCTTTCTGTCATTCTAATACCATAAAGTACTTCTTTTGGGTAGGTAGTACCTTCAAAAACTTCGGTATTTGGGTCTTGCTTATTGGCTTCATCAAAATGTTGAAATGCTACTAGTAATTTATCCGTGGTGGCCATAAGTCGTATGTTTACTCAAAACTATTCAGAAAAGCCAACATACACAAAATCATCTTCTATTTTAATAGGATATACTGCTATTGGGTCCAAATCACTATTTAAATTTTCGCCATTTTCTAATGAAAATGTCTTTTTGTGTAACGGACAGGCTACCATTGGTATACCCTTATGGTCACCAATCATACCTCTGCTTAAAACCATTTCTTGTTTTTCAGGAGAAAGGTTTTGGCAAGCATACCATGTATTTAGTCGTTCAAAATTAAATACAGCAATTTGTAAGTCTTTATATTTTACACAAGCGCCTCCATCTTTTGGAAACGCAGTAACTGGTGCTGCTTTAAACCAAACGGTTACTTCCTCTAGTTTTACGGTCTTATATTTATCTGAAATTATAGTCATTTTTTAAATCTTAGAAATTGGTTGTTTAAAACGTGGTTAGACCCATTTTTCTGGCATTTTTTGTTCTCTTAATGGAACAAAAACTAAATTGTCATCTTCTTCTTCACTGTTTACAAAGTGATTAAAACGCTTCATCATTTCTGGGTCGTTAATAGCTTGTGTCCATTCGCACTCAAACTTATTGACAAGCGTTTGCATTTCATTTTCTAAATCTTCTGCAATCCCTAATTTATCTTCAATAATTACTTCTTTTAAATAATTAAGACCACCTTCTAAACGCTCTTGCCATGCTGCTGTTCTTTGTAAAGGTTTTGCAGTACGCATGTATAGCATTAAGTAACGATCTATATATTTTATCACAGTTTCATTATCTATTTGTTCTGCAAATAACTCAGCATGTCTTGGTGTAGCGCCACCATTACCTCCAAGATATAAGTTCCAACCACCTTCGACAGCAATTAAACCAAAATCTTTTCCACGTGCTTCGGCACATTCACGAATACAACCAGAAACACCACCTTTAATTTTGTGTGGAGCACGTATTCCTCGGTATCTATTTTCCAATTCAATACCAAAACTTACACTTTCATCCATACCGTAACGACACCAAGTAGAACCCACACAAGTTTTTACTGTACGTAAAGATTTGCCGTAGGCGTGTCCGCTTTCAAAGCCATGATCAATTAAATCTTTCCAGATTAATGGCAATTGGTTTAAGGTAGCACCAAATAAATCGATACGTACACCACCAGTTACTTTGGTATATAAATCATATTTTTTAGCAATTTCTCCAAGAGCAATTAGCTTATCTGGTGTAATTTCTCCACCAGGAACACGAGGAACAACAGAATAGGTTCCATTACGCTGAATGTTTGCTAAGAATCGATCATTAGAATCTTGTATAGCATATTCTTTATTTGCAGTATCAGCATTTATACTCGCCATTAATGATGCTACAACCGGTTTACACAATTCGCAACCATGACCACCGTTTCCGTGGTTATCTAATACTTCATTAAAAGTTTTGTATCCTTTTACTTGTATTATTTTATATAAATCTTGTCTGTTTAAATCAAAATGTTCGCAAACTGTATCCTTAACTTCTATACCTAAAGATTTTAGAGTAGCCTCGGTAAGGTCTTTAACCATGGGCTTACATCCACCACAACCAGTACCTGCTTTAGTACAACTAACCACATCAGCTAAATCTTTAGACTCTCCACTTTCTATTGTGCCACAAATTTGTCCTTTGGTAACATTTTCACAAGAACATATTTGTGCTTCATCTGGTAAATCCATAACATCACCAAAAGAACCACCACCTTCACCAGCAGGTAAAATTAATTGTGCAGGATCCTCAGGGATAGCCATTCCATTTAAAAATATTTGGTGTAGCATGCTATAATCTGATGCATCACCAACTAGAATACCACCTAATAATGTTTTGCCGTCAAGACTTACATTTATTCTTTTATAAAGGTGTTTTGTTTTGTTTTCAAAAATAATAGAATGTCCTTTAGCTGCTGGCATAAAAGGCTCACCGAAACTTGCAACATCAACACCAATTAGTTTTAGTTTGGTGGACATGTCTATTGAAGCGGGCATTAGCGTTTCTTCTCCTAGAATTTGGTCTACAACAATACCTGCCATATCATAGCCAGGAGCTACTAATCCATATATCATTTGATTATAAAGAGCAATTTCGCCAATGGCGTATATATTACTGTCAGATGTTTGCATTTTGTTGTCCACAACGATACCACCACGAACACCAACTTCTAATCCCGAATTTTTTCCTAGTTCATCCCTTGGGCGAATTCCTGCAGAAACCACTAACATGTCAACATCCAAAACATCATCTTCTCCAAACTCCATTCCTGTAATGTATCCGTCATCCCCAAGAATTTGATTGGTTGCTTTGCTTAAATGAATGTTTAAACCGATAGACTCTAGTTTCAATTGTAATACCTGACTACTTCTAGAATCTAACTGTCTTGGCATTAATTTAGGTGCGAACTCTACAATATGAGGTTCCAGTCCCATGTCCATAACCGCTTTTCCAGCTTCCAGACCCAGAAGTCCGCCACCTAAAACAGCAGCTTTTGCATTTGGTTTCTTTGCTTTTATTTTAGCTGCGTAAGCCAACATGCCTTCTAAATCTTCAATAGTTCTATATACAAAAACACCTTCCTTCTCAACACCCTTAATAGGTGGTACAAAAGCAGATGATCCTGTTGCTAGAACCAGATAGTCATAAGAAAACGCTCTGTCTTTGGCTGTAGTTATGGTTTTGTTCGTTCTGTCGATGTCGGCAACGCGTTCATCTACGATAAGATCAATACCATTTTCTGTATACCATTCTGCCGGAGCCATTTCCAAGGCTTTAGCATCTTGGTTTTCGAAAAACTCACTTAAGTGAACTCTGTCATACGCAGGTCTTGGCTCTTCACCAAAAACAATAAGTTTAAATTGTTTGCTTTCCTCCTTAGCTACAAATTTCTCACAGAATTTGTATCCTACCATTCCATTACCGACAACTAGTATAGTTTTCATACCCTTATTATTTATGCTACACAGCAATATTACGTATAAATACGTACATATTCTATGATTATACCAAAATAAATACGTATTCTTGTTGCAGAATCGATAATTAATAATGCTAAATACTATGAAGATGGAATTAGAGAAAACGGCAAAAGTAAGTTTAGTTGGAGCAGGACCAGGAGCAAAAGACCTAATAACAGTAAGGGGTTTGAGGGTTTTGAACGAGGCAGATGTTATATTGTACGACGCATTAATTAGTGATGAACTGTTATCTGAACTACGTACTGATATTCCTAAGATATATACGGGTAAAAGATGTGGAAAACACTCTCATACTCAAGATGAGATCAATGAATTGATAGTAAAATATGCTTTTGAATACGGACATGTAGTTAGATTAAAAGGCGGAGATCCATTTGTTTTTGGTAGGGCAAACGAAGAGATAGAATATGTAGAAGCCTTTGGTATTCCCGTAAGTATTATACCGGGTATTTCAAGTTCTATTGCCGTACCATCTAGTCAAGGAATACCCATGACCAAAAGAGGTGTCAGTAGTAGTTTTTGGGTAATGACCGCGACCAAAAAAGATGGTACATTCTCTCAAGATTTACAATATGCCGCTAAGTCAACGACTACTATGGTGATTTTAATGGGGATAAGGAAATTAAATCAAATTATTGATGAGGTCAGTAAATATAGGGGTAGAATGACACCTGTTGCTGTAATTCAAAATGGAACAACACCAAATGAAAGATGTGTTGTGGCTACTTTAGAAACTATACATAAGTATACATCGACTATAGAAACCAATATGCACGGTATCATAGTTATTGGTGATGTTGTCGCGGATCACCCATCCTTTTTTGAAGATGAAGTGCAACGTATATTGCATGATGCTATTTAAAGCAAATTTCTTCCTTTAAATATTACTTTCTACGTAGCTATTTTAAGAAATCAACTACTTGTTTTAAATCTGAAATTAAGAATAGCTAAATTTTACACGTCCAAAATTTATAATATAATAATGAACAGACTTAAATTCTAAATTTTATGTAATTATACGTAGTAAATTAGTAAATTATTCAAAACTACGTATAATTACGTATAAAATAGTTTAGGTTTGTACTGATTTATAAACGAAACAAAATATATCATGGAGAATCAATCCAAAAAATCGACTACTTTAAAGTTAACAGATTTAAAAAGTATGCCCATACGTACTTTCTGGATTACATCAATAGCATTCTTTATATGCTTTTTTGCATGGTTTGGTATCGTTCCTTTTATGCCAGATGTGGTTAAGGATTTAGGATTGACTCCGGATCAAAAATGGAACTCTATTATTTTGGCGGTTACAGGTACTGTTTTTGCTAGACTATTAATTGGTAAGCTTTGTGATAAATATGGCCCTAGATTATGTTATACCTATTTATTGATTTTAGGGGCTATACCCGTAATATTGATTGGATTTGTTCAAACACCTACACAATTCTTAATATGTAGATTGTTTATAGGATTTATTGGTGCGTCGTTTGTAATTACACAGTTTCATACTTCTATTATGTTCGCCCCTAATATAGTGGGTACTGCCAATGCTACTTCCGCAGGATGGGGGAATTTAGGTGGTGGTGCCAATCGTCTGGGTATGCCATTAATTGCTGCTGCAGTGGTAAGTTTTGGGGTTGCCGATGAAATTGCCTGGAGATATTCCATGATTATCGCTGGTGTTATCGCCATGATAATGGGTATTGTGTATTACTTTTTTACGCAAGATACTCCTGAAGGTAACTTTAAAGAATTGAAAGAAGCAGGCAAAATGCCGAAGCTTAAAAAAGATGAAGAATCATTTGTAAGTGTATTAAAGGATTATAGAGTTTGGATTCTTTTCATTGTGTACGCAGCATCTTTTGGAATGGAGCTTACTGTTTATGGTACAATGGACGATTATTTGCAAAACACATTCGGATTAACAAGATCCACTGCAGGTAATCTGGTACTGTCATTTGCGCTCATGAACATTTTTGCAAGAACCTTGGGTGGTTTTTTTGGAGATCGTTTTGGTAGATTAAAAGGATTGCGTGGAAGAGTGCTTTTCTTGACCGTAATTTTGGCGCTTGAAGGTATTATGCTTTCAACATTTTCTATGGCTACTAGTTTTGCAATGGGTATCGTGTTTTTGATAGCCTTTAGTTTAACGGTACAAATGGCAGAAGGGGCAACTTTCTCAGTAGTGCCATTTATAAACAAAAAAGCAATTGGTTCCATATCAGGTATAGTTGGTGCCGGCGGTAATGTAGGTGCTTTTTTAGCGGCACTTTTATTAAAATCTAAATCGGCATTGGCAGAAACCAACGCTTTGGCAGCGAATGCAAATTTAGGAGAAGAAGCTATGAAAGCGGCACAATCCGCAGCCGCATCAGGAGCAGTTTCTAGCGGTTACTTTATTATTGGCGGATTCGTAATTGTTACCGCATTGACCACATTGGCTATTAAATTCTCTGCAGAAGATGAAAAACAGGTAAAGGAAGAATTGAAAAAATCTGATACTCCAGTAGTTAAATTATCTACAAGTACTATATAAATAAATATATCTATGCGCACAGGCACAACAAACATATCAAAGTTTTCTTCTGAAAATTCAGAACTACTTGATAGTGCCTGTGGTATTTGTACCAATAAAAAATGCCTGATTCAAAAGAATATTCATTCTTCTAATATTGAAAAATTAGTTCAAGCAAGAAAAGAAATTAAATGTAAAAAGGGGCAACAGTTTATCATGGAAGGTGCTTCCGTTACCGGGCTGTTTTTTTTATTGAGCGGCAAAGTAAAAGTATTAAGAACCGGACTTCACGGTAAAGAACAGATTGTACGTTTTGCAGTACCAGGTGAAATTATTGGACATAGAGGTTTTGGTACAGAAGAGACCTACCCCATAAGTGCCATTGCATTAGTAGATTGTACACTATGTTATTTCTCAAAAGAATTACTACAAGAAACATTAAGGGAGACGCCTAGTCTAACCTATGATTTTATGCTGTTTTATGCGAATGAGCTTAATCGCAGTGAAATCCGAGTAAAATCTTTATCTCAAATGACAGTAAGGGAACGTGTCATAGATACCTTATTATACATCAATCGTAAGTTTGGGCAAACCAACGGATTTTCTTCCCTATTATTAAGCAGACGAGAGTACGCAGACTATGCCGGCACTACAGAAGAACAAGTCATTAGAATGTTCTCTATCCTTAAAAAAGAAGGGTTATTACTTACCAAAGGCAAAAGAGTTGGTATTTCTAATATTGAATTGCTTAAAAAAGAAATATCAGAGCATAATTTCTATCTAGACAGCTAGTAGTACGTACTTATTTCACACTTCTGTTTACGTAGTTAACACCACGCCTTTTATTCATTATAAGTCATTGCTTTACAGTTTATTATTTGTAATAAACTGTCTTTTAGCAGTTTTTAATATGGTTGATTGATATGTTTTAATGTGTTATAAAAAGAGGTTTAAACATCGTTTATATCATTAACGAGAAATGCTGTTACGTATATATTTGTAGAAATAAGTATTAATACGTAGAACACTAAATGATAAGATTATGAAAAACATTTTTACTTCATCTATTTTAACCCTTTCCCTCGCCTTGGTATTTACGGCGTGTGGAGATACAAAAACTAAGAAAACCGAAGCGGTTTCTGAAGAAGCGATAGCTTCAAAAACTAAAATGCTAGATATTGAAAAGCCACAGTTAACATTTGGCTTTATCAAACTAACGGATATGGCTCCTTTAGCGATTGCTAAAGAAAAAGGATTTTTTGAAGAAGAAGGACTTTTTGTTTCTGTAGAAGCACAATCTAACTGGAAAAATGTTTTAGACCGTGTAATTGACGGTCAATTAGACGGATCACATATGTTGGCAGGTCAGCCAATTGCTGCAGGAGCAGGATTTGGTAGACAAGCGGAATTGGTTACTCCGTTTTCAATGGATTTAAATGGTAACGGAATTACCGTATCTAATGATGTTTGGTCAAAAATGAAACCAAATGTACCTGCAGATTCAGATGGTAAGCCAATTCACCCAATTAAGGCAGATGCTTTAAAACCGGTAATTACATCTTATAAAAATGAAGGGAAACCTTTTAAAATGGGAATGGTTTTCCCGGTATCTACCCATAATTACGAATTGCGTTATTGGTTAGCTGCAGCAGGTATTCACCCAGGTATGTATACAGCTGATAATGTACAAGGGCAGATAGATGCCGAGGTTTTACTTTCTGTAACGCCACCGCCACAAATGCCAGCTACATTAGAGTCTGGTACTATTTACGGATACTGTGTAGGTGAACCTTGGAACCAACAAGCGGTATTTAAAGGTATTGGTGTACCGGTTACTACAAACTATGATATCTGGAAAAATAATCCTGAAAAAGTATTTGTAATGACAAAGCAATTTGTAGAGCAAAACCCTAATACGGCAATTGCGGTTACCAAAGCATTGATCAGAGCTGGTAAGTGGTTAGATGAACCAACAAACAGAGACGAAGCGGTAGAAATATTATCTATGTCTCAATACGTAGGTGCGCCAAAAGAAGTATTGGCTAATTCTATGACAGGAACATTTGAATTTGAAAAAGGAGACAAGCGAGAAATGCCAGATTTCAATGTATTCTATAAGTACAACGCAACATATCCATTCTATTCTGACGGTATTTGGTTCTTAACTCAAATGCGTAGATGGGGACAGATTCCTGAGGCTAAATCTTCAGATTGGTATGCATCAACAATTAAAGATATTTACCGTCCTGATATCTGGAAAAAAGCGGCCGATTTATTAGTAGCTGAAGGACAGATTCCTGCGGCAGACGTTCCTGATACGGATGGTTACAAAGCTGCCACTTCAGATTTTATAGATGGAACTAGTTATGATGCCAAAGACCCAATTGGGTATATCAATAGCTTCTCAATAGGTAACAAAGACAAGAAATAATTAAAGCAATTCATTGACCCTAAACTAGATATTATGGAACAGGAAATGGTCTTAAAAAAGGAAAAGAGTATGTCTACAAATTTCAAGCAGATACTTGCAAAACTTACACCAAGCATAAAAAAGGATGGTATTATGAATTCCTTAAAAAATACTGGTATAACACTACTATCCATATTATTGTTTTTAGGGTTATGGCACATGGGTTCTAAAGCCTTATACAATAAAGAAGCGGACTATAAAATTGAAAAAGCCTTAACGGAAAGAGGAGAAGAAGCGGCTGCGGCAGAACGTGCATGTATTGAATCTGGTGATAGCAGTTGCCAACCAAATACTTTGCCTTCTCCCACTCAAGTATGGGCTTCTTTAAAATCTTTAGTAGCGGATCATCATGTAATTAGCGCTGACAAAGCTGCTTTTGCAGAGAAAATGGCTGCTACCAATGAAAAGATGATCGCGGCGGGTAAAGACCCCATTGTTTATACGGGTAGGGCATCATTTATAGATATCGTTCTTACTAGTATAAAAACAGTATTTGCCGGTTTCCTATTAGCATTATTGATAGCAGTGCCTATTGGTATAGTTATAGGGTTAAGTCCGTCATTACGTAGTGCCTTCAATTGGTTCATTCAAATTTTTAAACCGGTATCTCCTGTAGTATGGTATTTGTTGGTTTTCATGATTGTAAAAACCTTGTATATAGGTGACAGTTCTGATAATGCTTTTGTTATCTCCTTTATAAGTGTTGGTTTTTGTGCCATGTGGGCAACATTGGTTAATACGGCAATGGGCGTGGCATCGGTAGATAAAGATTATATCAATGTTGCCAAGGTTTTAAAGTTGGGCACTTTTCAAAAAGTGTTCAAGGTGATTTTACCTTCTTCATTACCATTGATTTTTACAGGACTACGTATTACACTTTCTGTGGCGTGGATGGTATTAATTGCTATTGAGCTTTTAGCACAAAGTCAAGGTTTAGGTCTTTTCGTGTGGGAAGAATTTCAAAACGGAGCCAATGATTCAAACGCAAAAATTATTGTGGCAATGTTTGTCATCGGTATCATTGGTTTCTTGTTAGATAGACTAATGCTTGCCGTACAGAATATGGTTTCCTTCAATAAAAACGAAATGGCATAACGCTTTTAAAAGATAGAACATGGCATACTTAGAACTAAATAATATATACAAAACCTATGGTGAGGGTGAGAACAGTACAGAGGTACTTTCTAACATAAACCTTTCTATGGATGAAGGAGAGTTTGTAGCTATTGTCGGCTTTACCGGAAGTGGAAAAACCACTTTGGTAAATCTTATAAATGGTCTGCTACAACCCACAAGCGGTGAGGTTCTTTTTAAAGGAGTTCCAGTTACTGATACCAGTCATGAGCGTGGTGTAATTTTTCAAAACTATTCGCTTTTACCTTGGCTTACCGTTGGGCAAAATATTTACATGGCCGTAAAAGGGGCTTTTCCAAAAGAGAGTAAAAAAGTGTTGATGGAAAGGGTAAAAGAGTATGTGGCTATGGTAAGTTTAAGTCCTGCAATCAACAAAAGACCTAAAGAGTTATCTGGTGGTATGCGTCAAAGAGTTGCGGTAGCCCGCGCGTTGGCCATGAATCCTGAAATGATCATAATGGATGAACCTTTGGGTGCTTTAGATGCTTTGACCCGTGGAAATTTACAAGATGAAATTTTAAATATCTGGAGCCAAGATAAACGTACTGCTTTATTGATCACCAATGATGTCGATGAAGGTATTTATATGGCAGATCGGATTATTCCTCTAAAGCCAGGACCAAATGCAACGTTGGGACCAGAGTTTAAAATCGACATTGAAAGACCACGGGATAAAACGGCAATGAACGATAATCCTGTATACAAGAAAACCAGAAATGCCATCATAGAATATCTAATGGATATTGGCGATGATAGAAAAACAGTATCAGAGGTAGAATATAAATTACCGGAGCTTACTCCTAAAAGCTTTGTAGCCTAAAGAAAAAGAATATGAACATGACACAACAATCTAACGAAGTGTATTCAGAGAATGGTATTGTCTACCCTGATAATGTAATGCTGGATCTCGCAAATTTGAAAAAGGTTTATCCTACCCCAAAGGGCGATTATGTGGTACTTGAAGATTTGAACCTGAAAATCTTAAAAGAAGAGTTTGTAACCATTATCGGGCATTCAGGTTGTGGAAAAACAACCATGCTTTCTATGATTGCAGGTCTTAATGAAATCTCTGGAGGTAATATATCGGTTTTGGGCAACCCGGTAAAAGGTCCCGGTCCAGATAGGGGTGTCATTTTTCAATCTCCAAGTCTAATGCCTTGGATGACCGCTTTGGATAATGTATTGCTAGGTGTAAATCAAGTTTTTCCAAGTGCAACTAAAACACAGCGTCAAGATGTTGCAAAATATTACTTGCACAAAGTAGGCTTGGAAGACGCATTTTATAAAAAAGCATCTGAACTTTCGCAAGGTATGCAACAACGTGTGGGTATAGCACGTGCTTTTGCCATTAAGCCAAAAGTATTGTTGTTAGACGAGCCGTTTGGGATGCTAGATTCTTTGACCCGTGGAGAACTGCAAGATATTTTAATAGAAATCTGGAACAAAGAAAAAATTACCGCGGTCATGATTACGCATGATGTAGATGAGGCTATCTTTTTAGCAGATCGTGTGGTAATGATGACCAGTGGACCTAAAGCTAAAATAGGGGATATTCTTTCCATAGATTTTGAAAGACCAAGGACTAGAAAATCCGTTTTGGAAAACGATGATTATTACACCTACAGAAAACATTTAATAGACTTCTTAGAACACTAACAAATAACTCAATCAAACATTAAAAATTACGATTATGAAAAAGCAATATCTAATCATTACACTATTGTTTCTAACCGCAAATGGCATTTATGCACAATTTACGTTAGACGGGCAGTTTAGACCAAGAACAGAATACAGACATGGTTTTGGTAATTTAATACCAGATGCCGCAGATGCTGGTTTCGCCATTTCTACACGAGCTCGATTAAATGCAAAGTATGAATCTGAGGCGTATCAATTTTACCTAAGCTTACAAGATGTAATGGTTTGGGGAGAAAACAGACAAATTTTACCAGATGATCAGAATGATTCTTTTGCCGTTTTTGAAGCATGGGCAAATATAAATTTAGGCAAAGGCTGGTCTACAAAATTAGGGCGGCAAGTAATATCTTATGACGATCAAAGAATTTTTGGTGGCTTAGACTGGGCGCAACAAGGTAGAAACCATGATGCGGGGCTTTTAAAGTATAAAAAAGATAAGTTTATCATGGATATAGGTTTGGCTTTCAGTCAAGATTTTGACAACCCAACAGGTTTTCAATCTGTAGGTACAGCCTATAATACATCTGGGTTCTTTACGTATAAAACAATGCAGTACTTATATGCAAAACAACAATGGGATGGTTTTTCTGCAAGTTTGTTGGCATTGAATAATGGCTTTCAAAATTTCGATGATACCGATGCTGCAGACGGTGTAAGCAATCTACAGACAATTGGTACGCACTTAAATTTTAAACAAGGGAAATTCAATGCGAACGCTAACTTGTTTTTACAAACAGGAGAAAGACAAAACGAAGTGAAATCCAGTGCGTATTTATTAGGTTTGGAATTGGGTTATAAAGCAAGTGACAAAGTGATGTTGGGTGTAGGTACGGAAGTAATCAGTGGTAACAAGGCTGATACTACAGATAAAACAGAAGCATTTTTTCCTTTATACGGAACCAACCATAAGTTTAACGGATTCATGGATTATTTCTACGTAGGTAACCATGCTAATTCAGTAGGTCTTTTTGATATTCATGCAAGTGCGAAATTCGATTTAGGCAAGCAGTCAAGCTTACTGGTTAAAGTATTGAACTTTAGTGGAGAACAAGAATTAGCAAGTGGTGAAAAATCATTGGGTACGGAAATAGATTTGGTATTTGCAAAGAAATTTAAAGGTTACGGTCTGGCAATTGGGTATTCTCAAATGTTCGCTGCAGATGGTATGTATGAGCTTAAGGGAATTACAGATGACTTAGCGGCAAGCAGTCAAAATTGGGCTTGGGTTCAATTAACGATCAAACCTCAGTTTTTGAACACAAAGAAAGAGTAGTTTTATAAAAGTAAGTAGTTAGTTATGCGGTCTATACAGCTAGTGTTGTACAGACCGCATTTTTATTTTTAAAATATTACGTAATTTAGCATGTTACGTATAATTACCTATATTTTGAGTGAAACAACGAGGATAGTATTGGCAGATGATCACGCTTTGGTTAGGGACGGAATTCGTTCTTTATTGGAATCGGAATCTGATTTAGAAGTAATCGGAGAGGCAGCCAACGGAAAAGAAGCTATTGAGCTGGTAGGCAAAGTATCTCCAGATATTTTAATCATAGATATTAGAATGCCCGTAATGAATGGGATAGATGCCGTTGCAGAATTGACCAAAAGTAAATCAGAGGTAAAGACCATTATACTCTCTATGCATGATTCTGAGGAATATATCTTAAAATCCATCAGTTCTGGTGCCAATGGGTATTTGTTGAAAGACACTGATAAATCAGAGTTTATAAAGGCAATCCATACCGTAAGGGAAGGCGGTAAATACTTTAGTGGAGATATAAGTAATGTTTTGGTAAATAACTTATTGGGAGCCAAAAAGGAAGAAGTTAAAGAAGAAGCGCCGCGCAAAACAGGTGATAATGTCTTTGATTTGACCAATAAAGAATTGAAGGTATTGGAATTGGTGTTGTCAGGATTAACCAATCAACAAATATCAGAGAAACTTCAAAACAGCAAACGTACTATAGAAACGCACCGTTTTAATTTAATGCGTAAGATGGATGTAAAAAACCTTATTGATCTTTCTAAAAAATCACAGAAACACAATTTGATTTAGTAAAAACTTACCATATTGTAAGAAAAATTCTAAATGAAAAATAATATCCTCATAGCCCTTGTAGCTTTCGTATTTATTTTTAATTCTTGCGATAATTGTGATGATAAAGCTTGCTTTACACCACCAAATGGATTCACCTTTGAATTGGTAGATAAAACAACGAGGGAAAATCTTTTTACAAACGAGACCTTTAGTTCCAATGAAATTAGTGTAACTAACCTTGTTGATAATTCGAATTTAGAATTTAATTTTATAGATGAAGATGATGTTAATCTAATTCAAATAAATGCTATTGGTTGGGAATCTGAAACAGTAGATGCATTGATTACCGTGTCAGGTATTGATATTTTCAATGTAATCGTTGACGCAGAAAGAACTACTGAAGATTGCTGCACGTTTACAAAATATAATGAAATAAGAATTGAAAACGCTGAATTTGAATTGAGTGATGAAAATGGAATTTATACCATCCTCGTAACGCAATAAACTAAATAATAGGCTTTGATTTAATGCGTAAGATGGATGTGAAAAACCTCATTTACCTTTCTAAAAAGGCACAGAAGCGTAATTTGATTTAGAGATTTGTTTGGTTGTTGTAAATAATTTGATACTAGCCTTTTAACATTTAGAAAAAATTTTATAAGCCTAAATGACGATAATAATTTTACCATTATACTTTGCTCCCTTTATCTTATTGCTTTTTGGAGTTACGTTAATTATTGGAATTACCGTAGTTCTTAGAACTGTAAAATTGTATAAGTCAAAAAAAATCAGAAAAATTGATTTGTTAGCAGGACTAATTATTTCACTTACTCTTTACGGATTTCTTTATTCGCTCTTCCATGGGGAAAATAATGATTTTGGTCGAATTATGTTTGGGTTTCTAATCATGTTGTTCATTCCTTTTGTTATCTATCTAATTGCATATAACAGTAAAAAAGAAAATTTTATATCTACAGTGTTTTTAATTAGTATAGCCTTTACATTTACAGTTATAATTTCTCTCTTTTTGTTTACCAGCATATTAATGGTAGTTACTAAATAAAAACTGGTTACAAAACCTATCAACAATACGAAATACAGGCTTAAACAAACAGTTGGTCATGGTGTAACTTGCTCTTTTATTTTAACATTTCAACACCTCACTTTCTCATTTATTGATCAATTCTCAGTGTCTGCTTGTCAAAATTGCGGATCACTCGATTTAATCCAAAACATTTGCGATAAAAAAGTACGTATTTATACGTACTTTTTATAATTTGCAGTATACTTCTGAACCATTCTTTATCATTGATAAAATGAATAGTAATAAAACTCATAAAACAATATGTTCCTATTGCGGTGTAGGCTGCGGTATACTTGTAGATGTTGATGCAAAAGGAACTATTTCGGTAGACGGTAATCCAGATTATCCGTCTAATAAAGGCATGCTTTGTACAAAAGGGCGTAATCTAAACTACGTAGCTCAAGATACTACAGATAGAATTCTGTATCCAGAAATGAAATGGAGCAGAAATCACCCATTGCAACGTGTTTCTTGGGATGCCGCTTTTGAGCGTGCCGCTGCAGTTTTTAAAAGTATTATTGCCAAACACGGTCCAGATAGTGTAGGGTTTTATGTATCTGGTCAGTGCTTAACAGAAGAGTACTACCTCATCAATAAATTGACAAAAGGATTTATTGGCACCAATAATATAGATACCAATTCTAGGCTATGTATGAGTTCTGCCGTGGTAGGGTATAAGAAAACCTTGGGTGAAGACTCCGTTCCCATTTCATATGAAGATATAGAACTGGCAGATTGTTTTTTAATTGCAGGAGCAAACCCGGCATGGTGCCATCCTATCTTATATAGAAGATTGGAAAAGCATAAAGAAGAAAACCCGAATGTAAAGATAATTGTAGTAGATCCTCGTAAGACACAGACTTGTGCCGGGGCAGATTTACATTTGCAAATACTACCGGGTACAGATGTAATTCTATTCAATGCTATTGCCCGTAGATTAATAGAGAAAAGAAAAATAGATAGTGCTTTTATTAAAAAGCACACTGCTAATTTTGAAGCTTGTAAAGAAATGGCTTATAGCTTATCTCTTAAAGAAGCGGCAAAAAAATGTGGTATTCCCGTTGCTGATATTCGTAAGGCGGCAGAATATATAGGTAACGCCAAAAAGTTCATAAGTATGTGGACCATGGGGCTGAACCAAAGTGTTATAGGTGTTGCTAAAAATGTATCGTTATTAAACCTATCCTTATTAACAGGTCAAATAGGTAAGCCAGGATCAGGACCATTTTCATTAACAGGTCAGCCAAATGCTATGGGCGGCAGAGAAGTTGGTGGTATGGCAAGTTTATTGGCTGCACATAAAAATTTAGGTAATCCTGCACATAGAAAAGAAGTCTCGGATTTTTGGGGAGGCGGAGAAATACAAGCCGAACCAGGGTACACGGCAACAGAAATGTTCGATGCATTAGATGAAGGAAAGCTAAAAGCAGTTTGGATCGTTTGTACTAACCCGGCGGTAAGTATGCCCAATTCCAATAAAGTAGAAAGAGCATTGAAAAAGGCAAAGTTCGTAGTCGTTCAAGATATATCACATAACTCAGAGACCACAAAATTTGCCGATTTATTATTACCTGCAGCAGGTTGGTTAGAGAAAGAAGGTACGATGACCAATTCAGAAAGACGAATTAGTTATCTGCCTAAAGTGATAGATGCTCCCGGTGAAGCACTGCCAGATGCCGAAATTATTTGGCGTTTTGCACAAGCCATGGGTTATAGTGGCTTTGACTACAATAATAGCAGTGAGGTTTATGACGAACATTGTTTATTGACTAAAGGCACAGATATAGATATTTCTGGGTTGTCTTATGAAAGGTTAATTAACGAAGGTAGTTTTCAATGGCCGGTACCGCATAAAACACATAAAGGAACACCAAGGTTATTTACAGACCGTAAATTCTTGACCAACGATAAAAAAGCGCATTTTAATGCTCCTACTACCCTATACAATAAATCTGAAGAAACAAGTAGTGATTATCCGCTGATATTAAATTCAGGTCGTGTACGCGACCAGTGGCATACCAGAACCAAAACCGGTAAGGTGAAAAGGTTATTGACCCATATACCCCAACCATATTTAGAAATGAACGCGGTAGATGCCTATTTACGTAAAATTAGGGAAGGTGATATTGCAGTAGTAAAAAGTAGAAGAGGGCAAGTACAGGTAAAAGTGCAGCTTAATTATGATATTAGAGAATCGGTTGTTTTTTTACCAATGCATTGGGGTAAAGTATTAAATAATGATTTTGGTAGGGCAAATAACTTGACCAATGATTTGGTTGATCCGGTTTCTAAAGAGCCAGATTTTAAGTACTGTGCCGTTGAGGTCACAAAGTTTGTAAAAGAAAAACAGAAGGTGGTTGTTATTGGTGCTGGAGCTGCGGCTTACCGCTTTATACAATCGTATAGAGAGAAAAATAGCCTAGATGAACTTCATGTATTTTCTAAGGAGAAAGACCCTTTTTATAACCGTGTATTGTTACCTGAGTATGTAAGTGATGAACTCTCATGGGAAGCTTTGGAAAAGTTGAAAGATGGCGAATTACAGAAGCTTGATGTTACGTTACACCCAGGTGTAGGTATCAATAACGTAAATGCAGATGACAAAACAGTAATAGATTCTAAAGGAGAAAAGCATAGCTATGATTTGCTTATTATGGCAACAGGTAGTAGAGCTTTTATACCAAGTGATGTACAAATAAAATTACCGGGCCGTTTTACCATGCGTGAAAGAGGCGATGCAGATAAACTTAGAAAATATCTGTTAGAAACCGGATTGCAGGCAAAAGACCAAAATGTGGTTATTGTTGGTGGCGGACTCCTAGGATTGGAGCTTGCGGCAGCTTTAAAGAAAATCAACATTAACATCAGTATTATTCAACGTGCACCTAGATTAATGGAGCGTCAACTAGATAGTGTGGCCAGCCGTTTGTTGGCAGAAGATGTTATGGAACGCGGTATTAATCTATATTTTGACAATGAAGTAAGTACCGTTTTTGAAGATAAAGAACAAAAACATAGCTTGTTGGTAAACCTTAAAACGGGGCGTACCATTCAGTGTAATGCAATTGTTTATGCCATAGGTACAAGACCGAATATAGAATTGGCAAAACAGACCGGCGTGCATACCCGTAGAGGTGTAGTGGTCAATTCATATTTGCAAAGCAGTGATCCTTCTATTTTCGCTTTGGGAGAAATTGCGGAATTTAAGAATTCGTTGTTCGGTATTACCTCTGCAGCAGAGCAACAGGCAGATATTGCAGCTAATTTTATACTGGGAGACTTTAGTAGTATTTACAATGGTTCGGTTTTAATGAACATATTAAAATTTGAAAATCTTGATCTCTGCAGTATAGGTATGGTGAATTCACCAATTGGCGATTCATCTTACGAAGAAATTATTTTAATGGATGTAAGCAAGCGCTTCTATAAGAAATGCATTGTAAAGGACGATACCCTTAAAGGAGCCATTTTAATGGGCGATAAAAATGAGTTTGCGGAGTTTAAAAGGCTAATAGAAGAAGAAATTGAACTCTCTGAAAAACGAGACGAATTGTTGCGCGGAGCTTCCACCTCGGTTCCTTTAAAGGGGAAATTGGTCTGCTCTTGTAGTCAGGTTGGGGAAGGCAATGTTATAGATGCTATCAATGGAGGATGCTCAGACTTCAATAAATTATGTTCAGAAACCGGGGCAGGTTTGGGATGTGGTAGTTGTAAGCCCGAAATAAAAGATTTATTAAAGAAACAGCTGGTTTTAGCCAATTAAAAGAGCACATTATGAATGATGATCTGCATAGAATATTGATAAAAGGAGGCGTTACCTCTCCTGGTGAACTAAAAGATATTATTACCATGTTAGAAGCTGCGGGACTAACAAGTGTAAACTTTGGATCACGGCAAGATATTTTATTTCCTTTGAAAGATGCAAAAGAAGAGCAGCTAGAAAGTATCTCAAAATTCAATACCGATATCATCGCCAATCGTTCATTTCAGAATATCGTTAGTTCATATGTTTCTGCAGATATTTTTGATATGACCCATTGGTTAAAAGGGTCTACCTATCTCTATATTTTAGAAGGATTTGATTTTTTGCCCAAGCTTAAAATCAATATTACGGATCCAAAGCAAAGATTGGTGCCAATTTTTAGTGGTAACCTCAACTTTATAGCCTCTGATCAAGAAGATTATTGGTATCTGAATATAAAACTTCCGCACTGGAGTTCATCGGCATTTTATCCTGTTCTAATTTATAGTTGGGATATCAATTCCATCTCCAAACAGATTGAAGAAATATATGAAGATATCTCAGATATAGACGAGCTTTTTTTCATCATGAACAAAAACTTGGAGACCAATAATAAGACTATGGAGAAGGAATTAAAGGTTCCTTTTCAAACCTTTCCGTATTATGAAGGTATGAACCGTTTAGGGTCAGATTTGTACTGGTTGGGTCTCTATTGGAGAAATAACAAATATGACCTGTCTTTCTTAAAAGAATTTTGTGGTTTTTGCTTGGATAACAGTATAGGTAAAATATGTATTACACCCTGGAAATCATTTGTGGTAAAAGGAATAAAAAAATCTAGTAGACCAGAACTTGAACGTTTTCTGGGTAAAAAAGGTATCAATGTAAGGCACTCTCAACTAGAGATGAATTGGCATGTGCCCATTGATGACGGTGAGGCGTTAGAGCTAAAAAAATATTTGGTACGTAGCTTTGATCAAAATGATATTAGTACTTATGGCCTCACCTTTGGTATTAGTAATGAAGTGGGTAAACGTTCGCACTTTGCCTCGGTGATAATTGAAAAGAACAGTTTGCCCACTATCGTTAAAGAATTTGAAGTTCGCCCTACCTATAATGTATTGCACTTTGAACATTTTGACCCTAATAGTCAAAAGTACATTACCTATGCACAAGACATAGATAAAATTGAATTACCTGGTCTTTTAATGGAGTTGAGTAAAATGTATTTTGATCAATTAGGTCGCGTAGATGATAATGAAGAAAAGGCTAGTGTTGAAATTGTGGATGCTACCCAGTCTTTGTATCAATGTCAAGATTGCCTTACCGTATATGATGAATCTTTTGGTGACGCAGAATTAAATATTGCTCCGGGCACAAAATTTCAAGATATAGATGAAAATTATGAATGCCCTGTATGTTCAGCGCCAAAGTCTAGGTTTAAAGAAGCGATGATACAAATGATTTAAATAGCGAGGAGTTAATTGGTATTACACATGATGTCAAGGCATTAAGAAATAGCAAAAGAGATAAAAAATTGGTTTTTGAAGTTAAGAGTCTAAGGAGTATGCGCATAAATTTGTAGTATAATCTTAAATAGACCAACACTCATGACCAGAGTAAATATAGATAACCAAAACAAGGAGCCAGCTTTGGCAAAGGCATTAAAACTAACTATTGTAATTGCTGCAATAGGTATATTATTATGTATACATTTAATGACTATTGGAGCTTAGAATAGCTTTCCACATTTACCTAAGGTTGCATAACGGGAAGTTCTAAGGCTCTTTCCGGACCATAAAACTTAAGCGCTATACCAAATACGATTACAGAAATAATCATACCTACCATGAAAACGGTGTAGGTCCAACGTAGAATTCTATATTTCCTTTCCAATACTACACCAAGAAAATATAAGTCTTTTGTCAATGAACTATAGATATAGTCCTTATCTTTTATAAGCTCGTTCATTGCCCAATTATACTGCTCTAACTTCATTTTATGAAAATTACCAAAGAACAATAAATTAGTTTTTTTTGTGTTCACTTCTTCTTCCGTAAACTGCCCAGTGGTAATGTTAGGTTTTGTGGCTATGATAGACATCACCATAGAGATGACACTAAATACAATGAATAAAAAGGTAGGATAAAAGAGATAATCGTTTGAAGGATTATCTAATTTAGGAACCAAATTTGCCAATGCCATAGAAATGATAATGGCGTTTACCGAAAGTAAGATATTAGCTTTGGTATCGGCAATATCACTAAGCTTTAAATGATTTTGAAGCGTAACCCTATACAAGGTTTGTATTCCCCTATCAGGTAACTCTCCTTTATACTTGGCTTTTAAGCTTTCTTTTTTAATAAGCTCATTATTCTTTTTTCTAGCCTTAATGAGTCTCTTAATATTTTTGTCTTTTCCTTTTTGCCAATTATTGATGGCGTAATCTGTATAAAAACGATGTTTTGTGCGTAAAAGAGTTATATTTTCTTCTCGCCAATCTGCAGATGTGCTATGCTGCTTTTCTACTAAAGAAAGCTCTTCTCTTAATAATTCTGTGGTAGCCGTAAAGTTCTTCACATGAAAATGAGAAGAATCTGCATCACGTATTATTTTCTCTAATTCATTTTTAGGCTCATAATTTTTTTTGGTAGCCATGATAAGACTACAAACATTATCAATAAATGAATCTGGACTATTATGTTGTACTAAGAAGTCTTTGGCTAGTTGACAACTGTTTTCTTCATGATTGTCATAAGAAACAGTAAATCCAAGATCATGAAACCAAGCAGCAACTAAAAGAAGCTCACTATCTGCGTGGCTAATATGTTCACCTTCAATAAGCTCTTTTGTACTGTCTACTACACGCTGAGTATGCCTAAGGTTATGATATAGAAACTTTGGGTCAATATCACGAGTTAGTTTATCAGTGGCAAAAACTTCAGCTTTAGAAACTAGTGTAGACATGGTTATTTTATAAGACTTTAGAAAAGTACAAAATAATTGGCTTTGGTTAATAAGTGGGTTTGAAACCTTCTTAAATTCATCTTTTTACAAATAAAACAAAAGACGAAGATGTGCTTGCCTAAGTATTTTGAGTTGTGTTCTTTAGTTTGTGAAGAACACGTTTGAAACTATAATACCAACAACTAGAACAACTAAAAATGCCACTAATATGGTAACACCTAATTTTGTTTTCTTATTCTTCTGAAGGATGTACTCGCGTGTTTCCTCTTCTGGTTCTTTTACAAATTTTGTTTCGTCTGTCATAATTTTATTTTTTAATGTATACTGTTTTTTTGTTCACAAATTCTAAGATTCCCTCTCTAGATAATTCTCTACCGTAACCAGATGCCTTTGTACCTCCAAAAGGTAATCTAGGATCAGATTTTACCATGTCGTTTATAAAAAATGCCCCATCTGGTATGCTGGATATTGTTTTCATTGCGGCATCTATATCTTCAGTGAATAACATACTGCCTAGTCCCAATTTAGAATTTGCAGCTAAGGCAATAGCTTCTTCTCTGTTTTTTGCTTTGGTAATTGCAGCAACGGGTCCAAATGTTTCTTCTTTAAAAACAGGCATATCTGTAGTTACTTCGGTAAGAATGGTAGGTGAATAATAAGCTCCGTTGCGCATGTTGCCCAAGACGACTTTTGCGCCTTGTTTTATAGAATCGTTTACTTGTTTTTGTAGCTCTTCTGCTAAATCTTCACGTGCCATAACGCCTATGAAAGTTTCTTTGTTCATAGGATCACCACTTTTGAGCGACTTTACTTTGGCAATAAATTTTTCTAAAAACGCATCATAAATATCAGCACAGACTATAAAGCGTTTTGCTGCAATACAGCTTTGACCGGTGTTCTGCATACGTGTAGTTACCATAGTGTCCATGTGCTTATCCAAATCTGCATCTTCCCAAACAATACAAGCGTTGTTTCCGCCAAGTTCTAGAACAGATTTCTTTAAATTTTTACCTGCGGTACCCGCTATAGATTTACCGGCTTTTTCGCTACCGGTCAAGGTAACCGCTTTAATTCCGTCATTGGAAATCAGCTTTTCTATTTCTTCATGACCGGCTTTTAAACTTTGAAAACATCCTTCAGGATAACCAGCATCCAAAAACAACTGTTCTATTGCTAAAGAGCACCCGGTAACATTTTGTGCATGTTTTAAAAGTGCTGTATTCCCAGCTGTTAAAGTAGGCGCGGCAAAACGAATTACCTGCCAAAAAGGATAGTTCCACGGCATAACGGCAAGTATGCATCCTAAGGGATCGTGGCTTATAAAGCTTTCGTCTGCATCGGTTTCTATTACTTCATCGGCTAAAAGATCCTCAGCATTGTGCGCGTAAAAGTCACACGCCCAAGCACACTTTTCAATTTCAGAAACACCTTGAGCATATGGTTTGCCCATTTCTTGTGTCATAAGAGTTGCATATTCCTCTTTACGTTCTATTAGCAGTTCTGCGACATTGGTGAGCAATTCGCACCTGTCTTCAATTTCCATATTCGCCCATGAACTTTCAATGCTCAGGGCTTTTTTTAATTTCTCTTCAATATCTGCGTAGGTATCCTTTGTATATGTGTCTACAACGGCACCATTATAAGGGTTTGTGATTTCATAATTTTCCATAGTACAAATTTAGAATTAAGAAGGTAGTTCTATTAATTCGTTACAAATAATTCTTAACCCTTTTGAGCTATTATTAACGTTAATATAAATAGGTTTAGAGTTAAGTAAATCTGTCATTTACTAAGACCTTTGTTACAGACGATAATACAAATATTGTCCTTTAGTAAAAGAAACGTTTAACCTTAAAAAATTATAACATGAATAATAGTGGAAATACATTATTGGCGATTATTGCAGGTTCTGCCATTGGGGCAGCCTTAGGAATTCTTTATGCACCTGACAAGGGTGAGAATACCAGAAGATTAATTGCCGATCAAGCAGCTGCAACAAGAGATAATTTTGCGGATAGTGCAGTTGATTTAAAAAATAGAGTCACTTCTAAAATGACTGATGAAAAGCAAACTTTGGACACTAGAGTTGAATCTTTAGTATCTGATTTAAGCTATAAGACAGAAGATGTAATATCAACTTTAGAGAAAAAATTGTCAGAGTTGAAAACGAAAAATAAAAAACTGCAGAAAACGGTATAAATGGGAGTTATTGATTCACTTAACGAAACGTCTAACAAGGCAATTGATGTAGGAGAGGTTTACTATAAAAAAACCCAAGAATACTATAGGCTTAAAGTGTTTCAACAATTAACGATGACCACTGGTATGCTGCTAAAAATGGCAGTTATGGGTGGTCTCGCTTTTTTGGCACTTATGTTCATTACTGTGTCTGGGGTTGTTTTCTTGGCAAACATTATTGAAAGCATGGTAGGTGCTTGTCTAATTGCAGGCGCCCTATTTTTAGTGTTGTTGGTTTTGGCTTATGTTTTTAGAAGTAAAATTGACAGCATGTTGGTAAGAAAGTTATCGGATAAATTCTTTAATTAAATAATTATGTACAAAAATTTTGAGGAGGTCGAGTTTAATTTGAAACGCTTAAAGTTAGAGCGTGAAATTGCTTTAGAGGAACTGAAAGGACTTAAACAAGATGTACAGGAAGATTTGAGTCCGTATAACTGGGTCTCTACCGCATTTTCCGCAGCCAAAAAATTTGGAATGCTCTATCTCATGCGTAAAGTGGTAAAATAATAAGTATACAATATTGTCGTAGCAAAGGCTACTGCATAAAAAAGCACCTTTATAAAGGTGCTTTTTTTATGTTTATTCTTTTAAATGTCGTTATTTTTTGTTCCAGGCATCTAACATCCAACTTACTTTTTCAATTTCGCCAATATAACCACCGATCATATCAATTGTACCTTCATCACCACCAGCTTCAGCTTTCTTGATGACCTTGTTCATTTGCTTTAAAAGTGTTTCGTGTTGATCTAAAATGTTTCGTACCATTTTGGTATCGGCAATTAGAGATGGCGTTTCTTTTATAGAAGACATTTCAAAATATTTTGAAAACTCGCTTGTTGGGTTGTGTCTTAAAGTTAAAATACGTTCTGCAATTTCATCAATCTTAATTCTTGCGTCTGTATACAGCTCTTCAAACTTTATATGAAGGTCAAAGAAGTTCTTTCCAGACACGTTCCAGTGATATCCTCTAAGGTTTTGATAGTATAAATTGTAATCTGCCAACAGCGTGTTTAATTCGTCAACTATCGGCTTTATATCTTTTGATTTTATATCTAAATAGCTCATAAAATTTTGTTTAATTGTTTTGAACAAAATTAATGAAGTTGATTCGTTAGTGTTAACTCAGATACCTACATGATGAACCCTTTAACGAATATTTTACGTGTAGATCACTATTCGTTTACCAAGGGTTTAAGGTTTATGTAAGAGTAGTTTATCTCTCCTACATGGTCATACTCAGTAGAGTTTTGCTTTAGCGAACCCCAATCGAATTGATCGTTCAGATTATTTTCTTTATAGTAGTTGGTTAGACCGTCTGTTAGTAAAAGATACTCGCTCAGTTTTATTTTATTCTTCAATAATTTATGGGCAATGATAAGGTCTTCACCAAAAAGCTTAATACTGTTGCCAACTTTGGTAAGGGCTATTTCTTTGCCGTAATGTAGAATAATTTTTAAGCCAAGTATATCTGGTATAGATGCAGCATCTTTATTTTTTTTATACTTTTTTCTAAGTGCATCAAGTTCTTTATAGAATTCAGTATAAAAAATTCTGCATTGGTCTATTAGATTTTCTAGACTTGGCATTTCTCCGGTCTTAAAAAAGAGAACCGCATCGCCTTCTATCTCTGAGACTTTTAGTCCAATTTTATTGGTGTAGATAATTTGATTTAAAAGCGCAGGAATAATTTTTGAACTCAGTTCAAAATCTGTTTCGCTCATAAACTCTGTAAATCCGCTTATGTCTGGTATACATATTAACATAGGTTCTCCTTTCATAAGCTTTGTATTTTATATAGTGTCAAGTTATACAACTTCTGGTGTTTAAAAGAATCCTTTTCAGAAAAATAATATCCCAATACCGCTAGTTGAAATAATAGTTCATGCGATATAAAGCGGTTTTAGGCTACAAAAGATTGTGATAGAACACTAATCTAGCAGCGCGAATTCTTATTTTTGTTTCATGTTGCAACAAAAATCATAAACAAAATTTCTTACCTAGTTTATGCGATGCAAATATTATAAAAAACCAATATATGAACTACTCTGAACTATTAGCAAGTGAACCACATGACGTAGCTGCGCATATGCATTTAAAATATGTAAATAGGGAAGCGCTATCTATACAGCGTATTAAAGAGAAGGATCAATTTCTATATCTACTAAAGAATAAACCGCTTAGTAAAAAAGCTGAATTAACTAGAATTAAAAAATTAGTGATTCCACCGGCATGGCAAGAGGTTAAAATAGCGCCTATTGCCAATGCTCATTTGCAAGCAGTAGGTTATGATGTAAAACATAGGTTGCAATACCGTTATCATGATCTATGGTTGAGGGTAAGAAACCGAACCAAGTTTTTAAGAATGCATCATTTTGGGGAAGCCTTACCTAATATTCGTAAAAAGGTAGATGAAGATTTACAGTTAGATGGGTGGCCTAAAGAAAAGGTTTTAGCCTTAATTGTTAGGTTAATGGAAGAGACCCATATTCGTATTGGTAATCGCCAATATGCAAAAAGAAATAAAACCTATGGCTTATCAACTTTAAGAACAAGACACTTAAAGACCAGTAAGAATAAGCTAAAGTTTGAGTTTACCGGCAAGAAGGGTAAAAAGCATAACATTACCCTTAATAATAGAAAATTAAGAAAATTGGTTTTACAATGTGAAGAAATACCAGGTTGGGACCTTTTTCAGTTTTTTGATGAAGACGGAACAAAAATGGGTGTGGATAGTGGTATGGTCAATGAATATTTGCAGGAAATTAGCGGAGACCTTTTTACGGCAAAAGATTTTAGAACCTGGTCTGGGACACTTATATTCTTTGAATCTCTTATTGAAAATGAAACTACAAAGGTAGAAAGCGAGATTAAAAAGAATATAATAAAAGCTTTTGACGACACCGCAAAGGCTTTAGGTAATACTAGAAATGTATGTAAGAAATATTATGTGCATCCGTTCGTAGTAAGTAAATATGAAAGAAATGAACTAGACGAAGCCATTAAAAAAGTAGCATCTACAAAAGCAACGGAAAACCAAACTGCCGCAGAGAAAGTGTTGATCAATTTAATAGCAGATTTTAATCCGTTACAGAGTTTAGCTAAAGAAAACTAATGGTTAATCAATAACTTAATCCGCACGTTCCACTTCGCTTTCGCTTTTTAAAACGTAATCACCATCTTCTTGTTTAATGTAAAGTGCCTTGTCGTCATCACTTCCATTTCTGGTCACTTCATTTCCTTTAATCGTCTTTATTGTTTTTGAAGTATATGTTTCTTCTACCTTACCTTGGGCAGTACCATTGCCCCAAGACCATTTTACGGTTGTACCTTTTCTAATCATAATATTTTTAATTTTTGTTTGTGCTTTCCATCACTTCTAGTGTTTGGAGAACAAGTGATGGAAACTACCTATATAAGATGCACAAACGTGAGAACTAATTTGATACTGCAAGTTCTAAAATCTAACAGTTTATTGTGTTAGAAGGGCACTATATTTTTAATCCTATACACCTGATTATTAACCCTATTCAAAGGAGTTAATGCTACTTTTTTTCAAGGTAAAAAAGACCGCTTATCTATTATAAATTTGAATTCAAAACAAAGCATATGTTAGATTTAGTAATAGGTATTTTGATAATGGGCATTTTGGGTTATGTAGGTCTATTAGTAAGAGATTATTTGGTGGATAGTACCTTAAATGATTTAACGGATGATGATGAAGATGCAATTTTTGAAATTGATATGGAGCATGTACTCATGTATTCAAATCAATCTAAAGCAAAAGACATTGGTGAACTAAAGAGAAAATTACAGGATTTTAAGAATAGAAATAAATTTTACAAGATGTAATTGTGGTTGACATCTATAAATAAAAAATCACATCATTAAAACAATAAGAAATGAGTACATATACAGAAGAAGTAGGAAACAAGTTGAACGAACTTTTAGAAAAAACGTACGATGCTGAGAAAGGGTTTAAGAAAGCAGCAGAGAATACAGAAAACAAGCAACTAAAGTCTTTCTTTGAAATCAAGGCAAAACAACGTTATGATTTTGGACATGAATTAAAAGCTGAAATCAAAACTTTTGGTCAAGAAATTGATAAAGGGGACAGCGTAACCGGTAAAGCACACAGAGCATGGATGGATGTGAAAGCCTTATTTTCTTTAGATAATGAAGAAGCTATGCTAGAAGAGGCAATTAGAGGAGAGAAAGCTGCTATTGAGGAGTATGATGATGTGTTGGAAGATACTTCATTACCATCAACAACGGCAACCATTTTAAGAAGCCAGAAAGAGGCTATTAAAAATGGCCTTTCAAATATTAAAATGTTGGAAGACATTAGTTAGAACTTGGTTTAAAGAATTAGAAAAGAGGCTATAATTAGCCTCTTTTTTTTGCTTTTATATGAGAGATTTACATTTTTTAATTGAACCTATTAGCTCTTTTTTAATGCGTTATCTTTTTATGTTTCTGCAACAAGAGTGCTATGGTTATTTGCCGAACTTTATGTTTAAAGCAAAAGATTGATATGTATTTTAAAATTTCGAATACAGCAAAAATGAAGGAGATAGAGCGAGATGTAAATGCTTTGTTCAAGTATCCAAATTTATATAAACCACAAGTGGTCATTAGTGGTTTAGCTGAGGTATCCATACCTATTATCACTATGAATGAACCAGACGCCATCAATTTGGCAATTTGGGGTTTACTGCCCAGTAATTTCAATGATGATTGGGAGTTGTTTCAAAAACTGACCAATACACTCACCATACCGGCACACAAATTAGAATCTGACATTTGGTACCATGATTCTTTCATGAATAGGCGATGCATAATTCCTGTTACGGGTTTCTTTACATCGGTATTAAAAAATGGAGAAATATATCCGTATCATGTTAGCTGCAAGAAAGGAGAAATTCTGTATTTAGCAGGCATCTATACCATTTTAGATGATGGTTTTATTACGTGTTCTTTATTGACGGGACCATTAGAAAGAGAAGTGGTCAATTTTCAGAACTTAGTAGATTATATGCCGGCAATTATTGACCGCGATGATAAATATGAATGGTTTTTTAGTGACACTACAATTGAAAGGGCCCAAGAGATATTGCAGCCGCCTCATAAAACAGATTTGGAGATAAGACCTATTGCCAAGAATTTATTCAATCAAGACATATCGTATGATAGTATGCTTATGCCGTATGAATATCCAGAGAATTAGTGTAAAGAAGAGTTTTTGTTTTTCAAGTGTTTTCTATAGTCTGTTGGCAGAATATCATAAGCTTCAAAGAAAATCTTAGAAAAGTAACTTCTACTTTTAATACCAATTGCATAGACTATTTCTGAAACCGTTAAGTCAGAATTTTTAAGGTAGTCCTTTGATATTTCTAATTTCAATTGTCTTACGTATTCATTCACGGTTTTTGAATATAGAATTTTGAATCCCAATTGCAGTTTTTTAGGGCTCAAGCCAGATTCTGCACTCAAAGTAGAAATAGATATATTTTCAGAAATATGTTCCAATATATAGGAAGTAAGATTATGGATTTTAAGAATATCTTCCTTTGAAATAGCTTCAGGTAAATTCATGTTTTCTTCAAAATTTTTATGTTCCAACAATTGCAACGATAGAATAAGGTAAAGTCTACCTTCTAAAGAAAGAGACCTTAACATACCGCTATGGGTATCATCATCGTTTAATAATTTAATTTCGTCTGCAATTCTTAAGCTAAAACTTCCCCCGTGTTGAAAAGCAGCCTCTCCTTTGCTATCGTTAAACAATGAAACCAATAGTTGATTTAATTGAGAAATATTATTGTTTTTCTTTTGTAAATACTCTTTACGGTTTATACGAATAAAATTGATTTTTAAATGTTCATCTTTTGGAAATAGAAAGGTTTTTTTCGCATCTCGTTTGTGAGATATTATCGTGTTTTGAAATTGTTCTAACCTGGTATATTTATCCGTATTATTCTCACTATACTTAAAGTATCCTTTACTGATAAAAATGAATTCAATGGGTGATAAATCTTGAGATTCAAAAACTAACTTGGTTTCCTCAGCTAGTTTCATGTTACAATCTATAAGAGAAACTCCCCAATTAAAATCTATAGTTCTTAAAGATCCTTTACCCACAGCATTATCAAAAGTTAAAACACTTTCGCCACAGTCCTCTAAAAGCTCTCCCTGAATACACATTTGTATTTGGGAAAACATATCGTCTGACTTTGAACTATTAATGGTTAACTCTTTCATTGTTTTATTTTATGCACAATGGCAATTGTACACTACAAAAAAACTAGAAAAAAGAGATTAACCTTAACACTTTCAAGATGTTAATTGACACAAATGCGCTTTTGGTAGATGAGTTAATATCCATTTTTTTACAACTAAGCGCTCTCTCTTAAAAAGCGCATCTTTGGTATGAAAGGTATTGGAAACTATATAGTTAACAAGTCATCCAATATACTTACATATTAAAATGTTAACCTAATTATTAAAATCACATATTATGAAAAAGTCACTATTAATGATCGTATTTGCATTTGCAACAATGAGCATTGCAACAAGCTGTAGAGAAGAAAAGACCACAGGAGAGAAAATTGAAGAAGGAATGGATGATGTTGGAGATGAAATTGAAGATGGAGCTGATGAAGTTGAAGAGGCGGTAGAAGATGCTACAGATGACAACTAGAATATAATATTGCTATGAAAAGAGAAGCCAGGCAGTGCAACTGCCTGGCTTTTTTACTTGTAAACCTTATTTAATCTTTTTTGCCATTGCCCGTTAATACACTTAACAATCCGTCTTGGAGATTAATCCATAAGTAATTGAAAAATGATTTATGCCTTACCCGTTCTGCAGAAATATCTCCGTATCTATAACCGTCTGCATCTGTTTTTGAACCATCGTTAACAAATAGATTACCAATGAATGAAAGAACTTTTTTTACTCCGTTTCTTTCTTTATTAAGTACTTGAAATTTAAAATCTTCATAACTCATTTTTATATCACCGGTAGAGGTATATTCATCTCCAGAAATAGTAAAATAGAGTTGATCTATAGTGCCTGTTGTCTTGGTTCTAAGATTGGGTACAAGAAAATCATTTAAGTTAGCCGTGTTGAAATTTGATAGTCCTCCAGAAATAAGAAAAGTGCTTTTTGGATCAAAAACATTGAACTGCCAATCTAGATGAAATTTACCAGCACCCATAAGGTTGGCATTTAGTTTAATTTTTAAAGGATCTTCATTTTCAATATTAGAAAGATTACTAATGGCTACGTCTAAATTTTCAAAACTTAGAGCTCCTGCAGATGCATTATTTGGAATATCTTCTTCATACACAATTGCTCCTTTTTTAATAAAAACGGAGTCAATTGCAACTTTAAATGGCAGTTTTTGCAATAATTTGCCATAAAGTGGCTTGTTTTTGAAATCTTCTAATCTAGATTTGTCCCTGTAGATTTCTAAATATGGTTCAGACAGAAGTAATTCTTGAAAATTAATATGAAGAGAATCGTTTGTTGCCAAATATTTATGATTGTCAACTTTTAGTAATGGAATAAACAAGTCTATATGATCACGTTCATACCTGATTTTTTTGCTCAATTCTGACTTGGAGTATATAGTTTCAAGAGAAATGTTATTGATGTCAATAGTGGAGTTATTGACTACCATAGATTTCATTTTCAGCTTTTCGAATTCACCTAATGGAGCATTAAAATTTAGAATTTCAATTTGGTAGTTGTCAAAGGTAAAAGGAACATATTTCTTAATGATATCTGGATCGGTAACTACTTGCTTTAAGGAGAGATTAATTTCGTCTACTGCAATCAATTTTACATCTTCGCTATGATCCCAAATTTCAACAACGCCAGATTCAAATATAAGTTCTTCAACAAATATTTCTTTTAATAAATTTATAGGGTTGCTCTTATTGGCATCATCGTTATCCGTGCTTTCAGGACATGTTTTAAAATTGAGATGCGGTTTACTAAGTGTTAGGTTTTTAATGAAGATAGAATTCTGAAATAGAATTTGCCAATAGCTAAAGCCTGTTACCGACAGCTCATCTGCATTCACCTTTATTTCACATGAAGAAGTTTGTTTCCCTAAACTTACTACGGCAACATCCGTAAATGCGATATCTCCACTTAGTAAACTAATGGTAAGTTCATCATATGAAAAATCTATATGGTCAGGAACTTTTCGCTCTAGAAAGCTAATTATTTCTTTCTTCATCCTCCATTCGGCAAGCATATAGCCGCCAACGCAGATAATAAAAAATAGTAAAATCCATTTTAAAATCTTTGACATAAGGTAGTTATTAGAAAGTAATTTAAGGTATAGACACCCTATGTGCAGAAGAAGACCTTATAGGGTAATAAGGCTTTTATTTATACGGCTTTTCTATTCCGGCACTATCAGGATCCATATATTGCTTAAAGTCTGATGCACTTGTAAGTTCAATAAATTCTTTCCCTTTAATAACAATGGCATTTTTAAGTAAGCTTGGGTTCTTATCCAATATTTTCAACCAACCATCATCATCAAGATTTACAGTGTCTTCACCGTAGGCATCTTTAAAATCCGGGTGGTCTGTATTCACCAAATCGGAAATATTTTTACCAAGACCATCTGCTAATTCTGCCCATTGGGTACCGGTTACATTGGTTTTAGAAATGTCTATTGTTAAATGTTCTTTACCAGAAGACTCCACATAAGCATTTAATTGTTTGCCTATTGAGTTTTCTGAACTGTAGTATAATGTTATCTGTTTTTTATCCATAGCAATTACTCCCATTACTTTTTTTTAAATGTACTTACATCTAGCGCCAGTAATTAACTCGTTTAGTACTAAAAGTGTCTTGATTGGATTTTTAAGCCCAAGGGTGGGGTTATTTATGGTATATTGATGATAAACAATAATTAAGGTGGTAAATACTATTTTTTGGTTTGCTTATATAGCAGTTACTCTATGGAGTATTGTCAATATAATTTTTAATGGATCAAAGGCAACTAAGATGATTAGTTGGTCTTTGTCTGTTATTATATTTCCTTTTTTAGGACCACTATTATACTACCTATTCGGTATCAACAGAAGAAAATTTAAACTCTTTAAATTAAAGCAGACCGAAAAAAGAAGACTGTATTCAGAAACCCATAAAGAGCTTGAGGGTGGTGAACAAAGTGTGCATAAATTTGATGATTATAAGCATGATAAACTTGCTACACTTATTAGAAAAAACAGCTTTTTTGCACCTTATGATGGTAATGAAATCACCTTGTTAAATGATGGTGAAGAAGCATTCGGAGCCATTTTTAAGGCAATAGAAGAAGCCAAAGATTTTATACATCTTCAATATTATATTTTAGAAGAGGGTATGCTGTTAGACAAATTTCATGACCTGTTTGCTAAAAAAGTAAAAGAAGGGGTAGAAATTAGAATGTTGTATGATTCTTTTGGAAGTAATTCTATGCGCGGCAAGCGAGTAGAACGTTTTAAAGAATTAGGGGTAAAAGCCTATTCTACAATGCCAATTAGATTCGGTAATCTATTGTTTACCCTTAACTACAGAAATCATAGAAAAATTATTATAATTGATGGCAAGGTAGGTTTCACTGGCGGATTCAATGTATCCGATAAATATATGAAACCGGTATCTGAGCTAGGTGTTTGGCAAGATTTACATCTTAAAATAGAAGGTCCTGCGGTAAATAGTTTGCAACGTGTTTTTGTAAAAGACTATCATTTTGCGGGTAAGGAAGAATTGTTACTTCAAGACAAGTATTTTCCAAAAGTAGAACCTGTTGGTAATACGGTAACACAGATAATTTCAAGTGGTCCGGATTCTAAATTTCCAGCTATTATGCAGCAATATTTGGCAATGATCAATATTGCAACTAAAAGCATCTGCATAGCCAACCCTTATTTTATTCCTGGAGAACCGGTATTGGAAGCCATAAGAATTGCAGCTTTAAGTGGAATTGAAGTAACATTGCTGACTCCTAAAATATCAGATTCCTTATTAGCGCAATACAGTATGTTTTCCACTTTTGAAGCTTTGCTTGAAGTTGGGGCGAATATTTACCTAAGACCAGATTTTTCTCATAGTAAGGTGATAATTATAGATGGTGAAGTTGTTTCTGTAGGTTCGGGTAATTTTGATTACCGAAGCTTTGAGCACAACTTTGAAACCAATGCAATACTGTATGACAAAGAAAAAGCATCGCATATAGAAAGACTTTTTACAAAGCACTGTACAGATGATGCAAAAGTAGATTTAGAAAAGTTTAAAAAGAGATCACCCTTTAGTAAATTTTTAGAAGGTCTCGCCAAATTCTTTAGTCCGTTACTATGATATTGACCCAATTCAAAAAAACAATAAATTTCATAATCCTATTAATATTAAGTTACCCTATGGTTGCATCCGCACAACATACTATTCCCCTTGTAATTAAAGAAGAAGCGAAAATTGCACTTTCTCACTATCCTGAGCTTACAGATGTGGCTATAGAATTTAAGTTTAAAAAAGAAATCAAGAAGTCAACAATGCAAGCGCAGCCTTCATTCTGGAGCGTATTTAAGTCTAAGAAAAATAGGTCTTATAATATTTTGATCAGTGAAAGAATAAAGATTGCAGATTCTGTGTATTACACAAAAGATATACCGTCAGAAATTATGATTGGCTGGCTGGGGCATGAACTAGGACATATTATGGACTACCAGCAGCGAAGCGGTTTTAATTTAATAGGCTTTGGGTTTAAATATGTAACTTCTGAAAATTATATACGTGATGCGGAAAGACGTGCAGATTCTTTTGCAGTAGCGCATGGAATGGAAACATATATTCTGGCTACCAAAGAGTTTATCCTCAAGAAAGCAGGTTTAACACCAGAGTATGTAGATCGCATCAAAAAACTGTATTTATCTCCTGAAGAAATTATGTTGTTGGTGGAAGAAAGAGATGCTATAGGTCAAGATAAATAAGCAGTTATAACACTACTTGTTAACGAATGCTTCCCATTCGGCAAACTTTTTCTCTTTCATAACACGTTCCATCTTTACTTGTCCGCCCTTCTTTTTGTTACTATCGTTCCACTCGTAAAATATATCAGGGTTTACGGTAAAAACTTTCACTCCTTTTAAAGCTTTTGACCTAGCAACCTTATAATTTTTATTGGCAGCCTTTAAAGATTCATCTAGTTTTTCAGCTATAGCTTCAGCGTCTTGTGTTGCTGTAGTACCCAAATACCAAGTGTGGTAAAATCCGTCCTCGTACTTTTTGGCACAAAGGGTATATTCAGGTATTTCAATATCAAAAGTTTCCATGATGTCTTGTAGTGCATCATCCAATTTATTGACAGATAATTGCGAACCTACCGTATTTAAGAAGAATTTGGTACGCCCTGTAATTTTAATTTCGGCACGTTCCACATCGGTAAACTCAATGGTATCACCAATAAGATAGCGCCAAGCACCACTAACTGTGCTGATTATAAGCACATAGTTCTGACCGGTTTCAACCTCTGATAAAGTTAGGGAAGGAGCATCTTGAGAAAGAGAACCATCTTCTAAAATATAATCAGGATTAAAGGGAACAAACTCAAAATAGATTCCGTTATCCGTTACTAGTTTCATGGCATCGGTTTCTGGTCTTGCTTGAAAGGCAATAAACCCTTCGGAAGCTAAATAGGTGTCAATTACCGTTACCGGTTTCCCCATTAAGGCATTAAAACTCTTTTCATAGGGTCCAAATGCAACTCCGCCAGAAGTGTACACCTGCAGGTTTGGCCAAATCTCGTGAATGTTGTTGAGGTTGTGCTTTTTAATGACTTCTTTCAACATTAACTCGATCCAAGATGGTATTCCGCTAAGAGCACCAATATCCCAATCTGCAGCTTTTTCGGCAATTTTAGCAACACGCTCGTCCCAGTCATCAATTTTGGCAATTTCTTTTCCGGGTTTATAGTAACCACTAAACCAAGATGGAATATTACTGGCACTAATACCGCTGATTTCACCTTCTAAATGGTCGTCGTTTTCAACCAAATCAGTAGAACTGCCCAGCATTAAAATTCCCGTTTCAAAGAAATCTGCCGGAAGATCAAAATTCGAAATTGCTAACACTTGTTTAATACCTGCTTGTCTAATAGCATCTATCATAGCATCGGTGACCGGAATACGTTTGCTTGTTTTACCCGTTGTACCAGAACTCAGTGCAAAATAATCAGGACTACCGGGCCACGTTACATCGGTCTGGTCTTCGTGCAATTTATGCCACCATTTTTCATTGATTTGATTATAATCGAAATAAGGCACGGCATCACGAAATGCTTGCTGCGGATGATCACTTTCTAGAATATTATTGAAGTCATAGGCTTTACCAAAAGAAGTATCTTTTGCGGTTTCTAAAAGGTTTTGAAGAACAGCTTTTTGATCTTCAATAGGTTTATCATCACCAGTAATTTTGTCGGTAATATCGATAACTCCTTTTATAAAATTTCCTATGATATTCATGTGTAACGGTATTTTAGGTTAGTACTGCTAAATTACTGGTTACGTGGGGTAAAGATTAACCCTAATCTTAAATATGTGGACTTTATTGGGTTGGCGGTTTAAGGATATAGCTTTAATTTCTAATTGGACCATTTTATAATCCAAGCCATTAGTTCATCTTTATCTACTGCAAGCCAAGTAGCAGCAGTATTCTTTTTTTCTGTTTTACTTTCATGTGGATAAAATATCACTAAATCTGACTTCTCATTTCCCGTCAATTTTAATTGAGCAATGAGACCGACCATATCTGGTCCATTATTGTCAATTGTAGTCTTTCTTTTCTTTTCTAACCAGTATTCTATAGCAACTTCCATGTAAGCTCTTACCGGATAGTTTTTAAAATATTTAATTTTTCTATCGGTTTTGTCTGAATAGCTGTAAGATGAAAAATTAAGATAGTTCTCAAGATTTGAAGTTGGACTACCTTTAAGATTTTCCTCAAGTATAAAATTTGAGAAAGACCCTTCCCAAACAGCACCTTCGTCATAATTAATTCTTCTATCTCTATTGCCTTCATTGTATTGTCTTACCCAATCTAATGGTGCATCGCAAATAACGAGTCCAGATATGTTAAATGCGAAATCAGGACTATTTTTTTCTTGATATTCAACATATTTTAAGGCTCTATGTCCAGATAGACCAACACCAATTAAGAATACATTATTATTCGGTAAATTATTTTTGTCGAAAGCCCTCTCGATTATTTTATGCGCATCTATAATTGAGTTCTCAGAGAAAAAGAAGTCCAATGGTATTTCTGTTGAAACAGATAAAACAGCATACCCGGCTATATTTGCCTGAGTATACAATTGTTTTGCACTCATATTCTTTTTGTCAAATTCAGAACCCTCAAAAAAGATAATTACCCCAGAAATATTCGATGTATTATCTGGTTTGGCAAGTGTATATCCTTTTTCAATATATTCAAGAAAATCAGTGTCAAGTTCTCCGATTCTTAAACTGTCTTTTTTTGCTTTTTGATATTCTTCAACGATGTTTTGTCCATTAGTATTTGAAAAAGCCAGTAATGAAAGTAAAGCCAGTAATGATTTTAATCCAATTTTCATTTTTTACACAATTTGACAATTATACTAAGAATTCAACCTAAAGATACAACTCTAACTAAGCATAATAAGCATAGCTCCCACAGAAATCAACACCAAAATAATTCTATTAATTGGACTTGTTTCTTTGGTAATATATTATTTGCCTACTATTTGAATATTGCCACATTTTGCATGCGATGTCCAAATCTTAGATGACACAAAATTGTATCTCAATAGCATTTCCCAACTTTCATTGTGGTATCTATATAGTAGGGTGTAACCTTCACCTTTACAACGGTGGTTTTCAAAAACAGAAATTTTAGCATATTTATGGTCTTTCGAAAATATTGGTTTAGAAATTTGAAAGTATATATTCTCTTCTTCATTAATTTCCTCGTCAATTTCCCAAGCTTTAACCACTTCTTCGTTAAGTTTTTTATTTTCCCAAATCTTATTTTTATTCCAAAGAAGTTTTTTCTTTACTACTATAGAATGGCGTTTTTTATTTCTTAAAATACTATCGTATTTCCTGGGACTAATATTATACTTTACAAAAATGATACTCTTTGCTAGAGGTGGAGAAAACCTTTTATACTTATTACTAGACAGAGTTTTTACATTTTTTAAAGAGTAGTTTGTCCAGTCTATAATTTCCTCATTTGATTTATATATCAAGTCTAAAGGAAAATTATTGCTTACCGATTTTAATTCTCTTATTTGATATTTTTGAAGCGAATCGTTTATAATAGGTTCTTCTAAACCTTCTTTAAATAATAAATAGTGCTCAAAGTCTTTCGGAAAATCATGATCAATAACACCTTCAACTAAACTTGCAGTCATCGAATCTTGACCGAATATATTTAAGACAGAAAAAATTGAAAGTATTAAAATATAATTTTTCATCTAGTATCGAAAAAGGTCTTTAAAATTGATTTTCACACCAAAATAAATCAAACTTAAAAATTCTAACTAAGCATAATAAGCACAGCACCCACAGCCGTTAATACTAAAATCATCTTTCTAAAGAAAGCTTCTTTAATGTGTTTTATAAATCGAACTCCAACGAAAAACCCTAAAAGAATACCAGGTAAAAGCATCAAGTTCAATTGTAAAGATTCAATAGATATGGTTTTCCAGATGAAAAAATGAAATGGAAGTTTAATGATATTTACAATTAAAAATAACCAAGCAGCCGTACCTATAAATTGATTTTTTGGCAAGCGCATGGCTAAAAAGTAAATGTTAGAGAAAGCTCCGGCTAAATTACCCACCATGGTGGTAATACCGGCTATGGTACCAATGGCTCCGGCAAATGTCCAGTGAGATGGTACGTTCTTGTCCTTTTTGCGATCCCAATAAAACATCATACCAACGGTAATGATGATTATGATTGCCATGGCTATTTTAAAGAACTTTTCGGGCAGTTCGTTTCCTATGAATACACCTATTAATAAACCAACGAGCATCCACGGTAATACTTTAAAGACATATTTCCACTGTGTATATTTATTATAGTAGATAACGGAAAATATATCAGCAAGAACTAAAAGAGGTACCACCATGCCTGTAGACTGTCTTGCACCAAATGCCAAAGCCATTATGGTAACGTTCAAAACAGCAATTCCTTTAATGCCCGCTTTAGATAATCCTATAATGAAAGTGGCAATTGATGCCAAAATCCAAGCTGTTGGGGTAATTTCTGTAGTTATTGATAGTAGCACGAGGTACGTTTAGCGTATTAGGTATAAGAATGTCCTAAAATAATATATCTTTAACAATCAACCTAAAACCAACTTATGGAACTCAGTACGCTAGACTATAGTTTTATTATAGTTTTCTTCTCCCTTGTCTTAGGCATAGGGTTTTATGTATCAAAAACATCGGGTAAAAATTCATCGGAGTTTTTTCTATCGGGTCGTACTATGCCATGGTGGTTGCTAGGTCTTTCAATGGTGGCAACAACATTTTCAACGGATACGCCCAATTTGGTAACAGATATTGTGCGTACCAACGGTGTTTCTGGTAACTGGGTTTGGTGGTGTTTTTTGATTACTGGAATGTTGACCGTTTTCGTTTATGCAAAACTATGGCGTAAATCGAACGTAAATACCGATTTAGAGTTCTACGAAATGCGATATGGCGGTAAACCGGCAAGTTTCTTAAGAAAATTTAGGGCAGTTTATTTAGGAGTGATTTTCAATGTAATAACCATGTCTGCCGTAACATTGGCAGCGATTAAAATAGGTAGCATAATGCTAGGTCTAGAACCTTGGCAAACGGTTGTAAGTGCTGGTCTGATTACAGTAACCTTTAGCGCCCTTGGCGGATTCAAAGGGGTAGTATATACCGATTTCCTTTTATTCTTTGTAGCAATGGCAGGGGCAATTGGCGCTGCTTATTACTTAGTGAATATACCAGAGGTTGGTGGTATTGAAGCTTTAATGGCAAATGAAAATGTTTCTGAAAAACTAAACATCCTTCCAGATTTTAGTAACAAGAAAGCGTTGATTACGTTGTTTATAATTCCCTTAGCCGTACAATGGTGGAGTTCTTGGTACCCAGGTGCAGAGCCGGGAGGTGGTGGTTATATTGCGCAACGTATGTTGGCGGCAAAAGATGAAAATCATGCAATTGGCGCAACGTTCTTTTTTAATATAATGCATTACGCGCTAAGACCATGGCCATGGATCTTAGTGGCTTTGGCATCTATCGTGGTATACCCGGATTTAGCAAGCATACAAGAAGCTTTCCCAAATGTTACGGCAGATAAATTAGGTCATGATTTAGCATATTCTGCCATGTTGACCAAACTACCTAGTGGATTATTGGGTGTTGTGTTGGCATCCTTGGTAGCTGCGTATATGAGTACTATTAGTACACAGTTAAATTGGGGGTCGTCATATATTGTATTTGATTTTTATAAGCAGCAGATAAACCCGAATGCATCTGAAAAAAGATTGGTGGCCGTAGGTAGAATTTCAACCATTGTTTTAATGTTGTTTAGTGCAGCATTGGCTTTGCTGCTTCAAAATGCACTTCAGTTATTTGATATTTTGTTGGCATTTGGTGCAGGTACTGGACTCATATTTATCTTAAGATGGTTCTGGTGGAGGATTAATGCTTGGAGTGAGATTACGGCAATGTTTGCATCGGGTATTATTTCTATTATATTAAAATTGACTCCCGTTGGTGCATATCTTTTTGCAACGGAAACAGGCGTATTACCAGACTGGTCTGAGTATATATTTATAGTAGTTGTAACTACGATTATTTGGTTGATTGCCACTTTTATGACGCAGCCAGAATCAAATGATACCCTAAGAAGCTTTTACAAGAAAATACAACCAGGTGGTCCCGGTTGGTCAAAAGTAGTTGCCGATGCAAAAACAGATGCCGTTAAGATTGTAGAAGATAAAGAGAAGTGGAGTGTGCCTGCAGGTGTAACCGCTATGTTGTTAGGCGTAATTCTAATTTATTCTATAATGTTCGCTACCGGTTATTGGATTTATGGAAGAACTACGCAAGCCATTGTTTTAACCGTAGTATCAGCAATTGCAGGTGTGTTATTGGTAAAAGCTTGGAATCGCCTAAAAGGAAACATCTTATAACATCCGTGCAAAAAAGGATAATATCGTTTAGGGCTACATTCTTATATGAGCTATGTTGTTATATGAATAGTCTTATATAACTGCCTTATATTTTGTAAAATGTATTAGGCAGACAGATTATTTCGCCATCAACTTTGCAACATACTTCCCAATAACATCAAACTCCAGGTTTACGATGGTACCCGGTTTATAGGTGTTAAATCTAGTATGTTCGTAGGTGTAAGGTATAATAGCTACGTCAAAAGAATTTTTTCCAGAATTAACAACAGTTAAACTAGTACCGTCAATGGTAATAGATCCTTTTTCAATGGTGGGGTTACCAGTATTTATATCGTAGGTGAAAGAAAATATCCAACTACCATTATCTTCTTTTACGCTAGTACATTCGCCAGTTTGATCTACATGACCTTGAACAATATGGCCGTCTAACCTAGACCCTAAAATCATGGCACGTTCCAAGTTTACAACATCATTGGTTTTAAGCGTATCTAAGTTAGTTTTATTCAGTGTTTCTGCAATAGCAGTTACCGTGTAAGTAGTATCGGTAAGACTTACAACCGTTAAGCAAACGCCGTTATGTGCAACACTTTGATCTATTTTAAGTTCAGGAGTTAAGCTAGATTCTATAGTGATATCTAAGTTTCCGCCTTTGGCTTCCAGAGAAGTAACTTTACCTAATGTTTCAATAATTCCCGTAAACATGTGTCGTTTAATTTAAGTAATTTTGTCGTTTAATATGTGTCCCAATATTTAAATTAGGACGACCACTTTGCTTCTCCTTTTGGAAAGTCAAAACCAATTTCAAGGTTTTTAAGTGGGGTTACAAAGGTACAGATTATCATGGAGGAAAATAGGAAAATAAGGTTAGGCATCTCAATAGGGGACTTAAACGGAATAGGATGTGAAGTTGCATTGAAAACATTCCAAGACAGCAGAATGTTAGACTTCTGTACTCCCGTTATTTTTGCCTCTAATAAAACGATTTCCTTTCAAATGAAGCAGTTGAAACTTAATGTTGTTTTCAACGGAATTCCAGATGCTTCAAAAGCAATAGATAATAAGGTCAATATTGTAAATGTTTGGAAAGAAGTGCCAAGAATTGATTTTGGACAAGCAACTAAAGCTGGTGGTGAATATGCCATTAAATCTTTAAGAGCAGCGGTAGATGCATTAAAAAAAGGAGATATAGATGTGTTGGTAACGGCACCGATCAACAAGAACAATATTCAGTCAGACGAATTTAAATTTCCAGGACATACAGACTTTTTAGCACAAGAGCTAGATGGTGAGAGTTTAATGTTTATGGTAACAGATACCTTAAAGGTAGGTTTGTTGACCGATCATGTAGCGGTAAAAGATGTCTCTGCAGCTATAATACCAAGGTTAATACGCGATAAGATCAATACTATTGAAAAATCATTGAAGATGGATTTTGGTATTCGCAAACCAAAAATAGCTTTACTGGGTATAAATCCGCATAGTGGAGATAACGGAGTAATTGGCAAAGAAGACGATGAGGTAATGAAGCCAGTGATAAAAGAAATGTCAAATATGGGTCATTTAGTATACGGACCCTACTCAGCAGATAGTTTTTTTGGATCTGATGGTTATAAAAAGTTCGATGCTATTTTAGCGGCATATCATGATCAAGGGTTAATTCCTTTTAAAACCATTGCATTTGGTCAAGGTGTAAATTTCACGGCAGGCTTAAGTAAAGTGAGAACATCTCCAGATCATGGAACAGCCTATGAAATAGCAGGAAAAGGCTTGGCAGACGAGAGTTCTTTTAAAGAAGCGGTCTTTATGGCATTGAAGATTTTTAAGAACAGAACCGAGTTTGAAGAGCTTACGAAAGACGTATTAAAAAAGCAACGTTTAAAGAGAGAACGTTAAAATTTAGTTAGATTAAAAAGTTATAAAGATAAATAGTTGATAACTATTGTCTTTTATCAAAATTATAGTATCTTTGCACCCGCCTTTTGTGGGCGATTAGTGTTAATTTAAGTGTGTACGTGATGAAGCAAAAGGAGTTCAATATTCCTTTCTCAGGATTGAAGCAAGGAAAACACAACTTTAATTACCAGATTGACAATACGTTCTTTGATTCTTTTGGATATGATGAGTTCAACGCTGCCAGCATCAATTTAGATGTGGTACTTCATAAAACAAGTACTATGATGGAGGTTGATATGGAAGCATCTGGAACAGTGAATGTTGATTGTGACATTACTAGCGAACCGTATGATCAAGCTATAAGCGGAGATTTACATTTGGTGGTAAAGTTTGGTGAAGAGTATAATGACGAGAATGATGAAATATTGATTCTTCCTCATAACGAGCACCAATTGAACATTGCGCAATACGTGTATGAAATGCTAGTATTGGCAGTTCCGCAAAAAAGAATTCACCCTGGTATTGAAGATGGCACTTTAGAATCTGAAGTGTTAGACAGGTTAAAGGAGCTTCAACCAAAAGAGAAAAGATCAGATAAAGAAGAAAACGATCCCAGATGGGACGCATTAAAGAAACTATTAACGGATAAATAAGGTTTAAATGGCACATCCTAAAAGAAAAATTTCCAAAACAAGGAGAGACAAAAGAAGAACACATTATAAAGCAGTAGCACCTACATTGGCTACCGATTCTACAACTGGCGAGACTCACCTTTTTCACAGAGCTCACTGGCACGAAGGTAAATTACATTATAGAGGTCAAGTTTTGGTTGACAAAACTGAAGAAGCAGAAGCTTAAGAACCTTTTACATTATACTATACTCCCACTTCATTTGAAGTAGGGAGTTTTTTTTAGCCCAATTTGTATTTTACGCCCTTGTTACTCAGATAAATTAACTGATAACAGAGGTATGGCTATTAATTGCAATTTTTCAAAAACCCGATAACTTTACCCAAAAAGTCGTTGAAAATCACTAATTTTCATGACTTTTGACAGGTTTTTTAAGTTTTTTACAAGAAAGCAAATAAAGTATGACCAAAATTACAGCAGCTATTACCGCGGTAGGAGGCTATGTTCCCCAGTTTGTAATGACCAATAAAATGCTAGAGGATTTGGTTGAAACCAATGACGAATGGATTACTACCAGAACGGGCATTAAGGAAAGAAGGGTACTTAAAAAGGAAGAGGGAGAAGGTACGTCGTATTTAGCCATTAAAGCGGCACAAGACCTAATGGAAAAGAAGGGGCTAGATGCTTCTGAAATAGACCTTATTATAGTTTCTACGGCAACACCAGATAGTATGGTTGCTTCTACAGCAGCTTTCGTGGCTTCAGAAATAGGAGCGGTCAATGCTTTTGCCTATGATTTATTGGCGGCCTGTTCAAGTTTTCTTTTTGGCATGTCCACAGCCGCCGGTCATATAGAAACCGGTAGATATAAAAAAGTATTACTAATAGGTGCAGATAAAATGTCATCTATTATTGATTATACCGACCGTACCACATGTATTATTTTTGGGGATGGTGCCGGCGCAGTTCTTTTTGAACCTAATACAGAAGGTCTTGGTCTACAAGATGAGTATTTGAGAGCGGACGGTAGTGGTAGACAATATTTGGGCATGGAAGGTGGCGGATCTCTGATGCCAGCTACTATAGAAAGTGTTACCAATAAAAAACACTTCATTTTTCAAGAAGGAAAAACGGTATTCAAATTTGCCGTCTCTAATATGGCAGATGTAGCGGCAAAGATCATGGATAGAAATGATCTTACCGAGTCAGATGTAGATTGGCTAGTGCCACATCAGGCGAACAAACGTATTATTGATGCTACAGCCAAAAGAATGGGTGTAGGTGATTCAAAAGTGTTGATGAATATTCAACGTTACGGTAATACTACATCAGCAACATTACCATTATTATTATTTGATTACGAAAAACAGCTTAAAAAAGGAGATAATCTTGTATTTGCAGCCTTTGGTGGCGGTTTTACATGGGGTTCTATTTACCTTAAATGGGCGTATTAACTAACATCAACTACCAATTATAACTTAGAAAATATGGATATTAAAGAAATTCAAAGCCTTATCAAGTTTGTTGCCAAGTCTGGCGCTAGCGAGGTAAAACTGGAAACGGATGATATTAAGATCACCATTCGTACCGGAAGCTTAACTGGTAATTCTGAACCAACTTACGTGCATACTATGCCTATGGCACAGCCAGCAGCAGCGGCACCGATAGCGGCCGCACCTGCAGCTCCTGCAGAAGCAGCTACACCAGCGGCACCTGCAGCAGAGGCGGAAGACGATAAGTATATTACAATAAAGTCTCCTATCATTGGTACATTCTACAGAAAACCTTCTCCAGACAAACCTGTTTTTGTTGAAGTAGGTCAGACAATTGGTACTGGAGATGTACTTTGTGTTATTGAGGCAATGAAATTGTTCAACGACATAGAATCTGAAGTTTCTGGTAAAATCGTTAAGATTTTGGTAGACGATTCTTCACCGGTAGAGTTTGATCAACCATTATTCTTGGTAGATCCTTCTTAACTAAATTTTGAGTAGTTATTGTTAGATACCGCTGTTCTGCGGTGTGTAAGAATTATGTAGAACCAAGAACTTAAAATTTAAAAGATGTTTAAAAAAATACTGATTGCCAATAGGGGAGAAATCGCTTTGCGTGTTATCCGTACCTGTAAAGAAATGGGTATTAAAACGGTAGCCGTATATAGTAAGGCAGATGAAGAAAGTTTACATGTGCGTTTTGCAGATGAGGCTGTATGTATTGGTCCTGCCGCTAGTAGTGAATCCTATTTAAAGATCCCAAATATAATTGCAGCTGCAGAGATTACAAATGCAGATGCCATTCACCCAGGCTATGGTTTTCTTTCAGAAAATTCAAAGTTCTCACGTATCTGTGCAGAACATGATATAAAATTCATTGGTGCCTCTGGTGATCAAATAGACAAAATGGGAGATAAGGCTACGGCCAAAGAAACCATGAAAGAAGCTGGCGTGCCTTGTGTACCAGGTTCAGAAGGTCTATTGAAAGATGTTGCAGATGCCAAGAAGATAGCGAAGAAAATGGGCTATCCGGTAATGATCAAAGCTACTGCCGGTGGTGGTGGTAAAGGTATGCGCGCCGTTTTTTCCGAAGATAAAATGGAAGAGCTTTTTGATAGTGCCGTTAACGAAGCAACTGCTGCTTTTGGTAATGGTGGTATGTATATGGAAAAGCTGATCGAAGAGCCAAGACATATTGAAATTCAAATTGTTGGTGATCAATTCGGTAAAGCATGTCACTTGTCAGAAAGAGATTGTTCTGTACAACGTCGTCACCAAAAGTTGACAGAGGAGACTCCGTCACCTTTCATGACAGATAAGTTGAGAGAGCAAATGGGTGAAGCTGCGGTTAAAGCTGCGGAATACATAAAATATGAAGGCGCTGGTACCATAGAATTTTTGGTAGATAAGCACCGTAAGTTCTATTTTATGGAAATGAATACTCGTATTCAAGTAGAGCACCCTATTACAGAGCAGGTTATTGATTACGATTTAATTCGTGAGCAAATACTTGTAGCTGCAGGTGTGCCGATTTCAGGTAAAAACTACCTTCCAAAATTACATTCTATTGAGTGTAGAATTAATGCGGAAGACCCATATAATAACTTTAGACCATCACCAGGTAAGATTACAACCTTACATACGCCAGGTGGTCATGGTGTACGTATGGATACGCATGTATATAGTGGGTACAGTATTCCTCCAAACTATGATTCTATGATCGCAAAACTGATCACTACTGCCCAAACTAGGGAAGAGGCGATCAACAAAATGAAGCGTGCTTTAGATGAATTTGTAATTGAGGGAATTAAAACGACTATTCCTTTCCACAGGCAGTTAATGGACCACCCGGATTATTTGGCAGGTAATTATACGACAGCCTTTATGGACGATTGGAAAATGGATCCTCAACCAGAAAATTAATAACGAACTCCAACAGCAATGTTGGAGTTTTTTTATGTTCTTTTTTAAGATTGATTTTTTATCTTATATCAAAAATGCAACTATGAATTTAAGCTACTGGGAACGTGCATCTTGGTTTTCTAATATCGATTTTACTATTGTAGGTAGTGGAATAGTAGGTTTAAACTGTGCTTTAGAATTAAGACGAAAGCATCCTAAAGCACGTATTCTTATTTTGGAAAAAGGGAAGCTTCCGCAAGGTGCCAGTACCAAAAATGCAGGGTTCGCCTGTTTTGGTAGTGTTTCTGAAATTTTATCAGACCTAAAAACACATTCAGAACAAGAAGTACTGCAATTGGCTCAAGACCGGTTTCATGGAATACAATCGCTACGTACGTTGTTAGGGGATGATGCAATTGGTTATCAGAATAATGGCGGACACGAATTATTTTTAAATCAGGATGCAGCGTTATATGAGAGCTGTCTAAAGGAATTAACATGGATAAATGAGCTACTACGGCCCGTCTTTAAGAATGATGCCTTTAAAATCACGCCAAATAGTTTTAATTTCAATGGAATAAAAAGTAATTACATTTCTCAGGTATTTGAAGGGCAAATTAATACCGGTAAGATGATGTCAGCTTTAGTGCAATTAGCACAGCAAAAAGGCATTACAATTGTAAATTCAACCCAAGTACATTCTTTTGAAGATGCAGGTGCAAAAGTAATAGTCAGAACAGATGACCTGGAATTTATGACCCAAAAATTACTGATAGCGACAAATGGTTTTGCTGCTCAACTACTGTCGGAGAACGTAAAACCTGCACGGGCACAAGTATTGATTACAAAACCAATTAGAGACTTGCATATAAAAGGAACATTTCATCTAGAAGAAGGCTACTATTACTTCCGCAATATTGATGATCGAATTTTGTTGGGGGGTGGTCGCAATCTGGATTTTAAAACCGAAGAAACTACTGACTTTGGCACAACCCGTTTAATAGAAAATAAACTCCTAGAGTTGTTGAAATCAGTCATTTTACCAAATACCGTTTTTGAAATTGATTACAGCTGGAGTGGTATAATGGGTGTAGGTCAACAAAAGAAGCCAATAGTAAAACAAGTAACCAACAATGTTGCATGCGGTGTCCGCTTAGGTGGTATGGGTATTGCCATTGGTAGCACTATAGGTAAAAAGCTTGCCAATATATTAGACTAATGAAATATCCCATTCAACCAATTTTTTAGAAATCTTATTCAAAACGTAGGTATACTCTTATATTTATTTATAAATTGTACGTCCCCTTAGATTATCTATTACCCAAAATGCACTTAACGGTTTACCTAGAACAGTAAACTTGAAAGTTGGTTTGTAATAGCATTATACTATATGAAAATATTTATTGAAAGAGTGGTTATGGCTGTACTTACAGTTGTAATTGGCATTACTTGTTTGGCAAGCTGCGGATTAACCAAAACTCATTATCAGCGAGAATACGCCAGGGTTTGGAAAGAACATATTAAAAGCGAGGCTTGGAAACAATCGCTTATTACAGCTAATTCGTATACAAAAGACGATTTATATGCCAGTACAGATGCTGAAGTGCCACTAGCTGATGATGATATCGTGGAATCTAGATTTCATTCTAAATATGAATCTTTAGTATCTAGAGCTTATTTTAAAATTATTACCGAGGCAGAAAAAGCAGATGCACAAATTACGGCAGATTATAAATTGCTAAACGAAAGCGAGTCAGCCGTAAAAGTTGATAAGAAGAAAATTCAAGCAATAACAAAACGATATGAAGCTCATAAAGCAATGCTAAACGGACTTAAATCATGGAATATTTTTAGTGATGATCGCTCTGGTGATTTGGACTATTTTAAAGCTGAAAATGAAATAGAGATTCAAAACTTGATAAGTGGTGGTGAAAGTGATAATCAAATCGTAAATTACTTGATCTATAAACTAGCAGATCTGTATCACATTGAAGGAAACTGAATTACTTGATAACTTAAAGAAAGACGCTCATAATTTTTGCTTGCAATTTGTTGAAGATAGGTCAACTAGAATACAGAATCAAATTAAAGAATTAGAGTCTGCCTTAACCACAGAGACCAAGAGTAGCGCCGGTGATAAGCACGAAACTGGTCGTGCAATGATCCAGTTAGAGCGAGAAAAGTTAGGCCAACAGTTGGCAGAATTAGAAAAAACGCAACAACTACTATCAAAAGTACCAATAGATAGAAATGCCCCAACCATAGGTTTAGGAAGTTTGGTTGTTACAGATGCCTTCATATATTACATAGCTATATCTGCAGGAGAATTTAAAAGCAAACCTAAGTCCGTCTATTGTATTTCTGCCGCAACACCTATTGGTAAACTCGCCTTTGGTAAAGCAGTAGGCGATGTTTTTAGTTTTAATGGAAAGGAGTTGGTTATTGTTGGTGTAATATGATTTCAACTATTAATATGAAAAAGATCTTTCTTCTTTTTGTTTTAATTATTTCATTCTGTTCTTGTAATCAGGGGGGTAAAGAGGAGAGAAGAGATATAATATTAGGTGATACTATAATTACATCTAGTGGATTAAAATATATCTTTTTAAAAGAGGGTAACGGCAGACCAATTCATTCGAGATCTAAAGTGGAAGCATATATGGATTTGTACCTAAATGAATCTGATTCCATTTTTTGGTCAACATCCACAGAAGAAGATTCTATTATTAGATTTATTCATGGGGTAACTTTTATGATTGATGGGTTTGAAGAACTAAATAACTACTTGGTTGAAGGAGATGAGATAACTGCTATTCTACCAGATTCAATTGCTTATGGAAAGGAAGGTGGTAATGGAGTACCAGCGGCTGCTACTTTAATTTACAATCCATTAATCGTAAAAAAAGTTTCAGAACCTAAAAGGTTAATAAGTGATACACTTCAAATCATTACTACCGAAAAAGGTTCTCAAGCTGCAATTAACTTTTATAGTAAAACAATAAATAGTGAGATAAAAGAGGAGTTTCATGCGGATACGGAATTAATATATAATTTACTTGATTCGCTAATAGATAAAAAATTTTATCAGGAAACTGAAAAATTATCAAAGTATTTTGAAAAAAGAACCAAGAATGTTTTTGAGTTACAAACCTTTGCTTATTATGAAATGCTTGGGTTAGAAGAGCAAGGTAAAGTCAATGACGCTATGCTAATTGTAGATGAGCAACTTGAGAAAGAATCGCATTGGGAATGGTGGGGTGATAAAAGAATCGAATTATTACAGAAGCTAGACTCCTTGCAAGTAAATTAGTGGTTTGCTGAAATAGAAAGACTTGACTAAACTTTTTAAATAGGATTTGGTTAAATTGTTACTTAGTTCAACTCAATTAATAATTACAGCCACCAATCATGGAAATATTTTACCTATTTCTTGCAGTCATTGCCATAATTATACTAACGACAAAACTAAAGATTCACGCGTTTCTTGCGCTGTTTATTATTTCCATTTTATACGGCATTTTTGCAGGTATGCCTTATGCTGATATCATTGTTTCTATAAATGACGGTTTTGGCGGAACGCTAGGTAAAATTGGGTTGATTATAGTACTTGGGGTCATCATTGGTGCTTTTCTAGAACATACTGGTGGTGCATTTGCTATTGCAGAAAAAGTGTTGGGTGTAATAGGGAAGAAAAGGGTGACGATGGCAATGGGAATCATCGGCTATATTGTTTCTATTCCGGTGTTTGCAGATAGTGGTTTTATGCTACTACATCCTTTGAACAAAAGTCTTTCCAAGAAAGCCAAAATCTCAATTGCCGGTCCGGCAATAGCATTAGGTTTGGGCTTAATGGCATCACATACTATGGTGCCGCCAACTCCTGGCCCAATTGCAGCTGCAGGTATTCTTGGTGCAGATTTAGGTTTGGTTATTGCTTTTGGGTTTCCAACAAGTATTGTCGCCTTGATTGTCGGAATCATATTCGCTAAGAAATATGCATCAAAAACCATGATAGCGCCTGATGTTGAAGATGCTTTAGACGCAGAACAAGAAATTAAAGATTCGCCCAGTGCTTTAAAAGCATCTATACCCATTCTGGTTCCCATTTTTCTAATTGTCTTGAAGTCCGTACTGAACTCCATGGATATCGGACAAGAAAACGGACTATTAGATTTCATCAATTTTGTGGGTGAGCCAGTTATATCTTTATTAATTGGAGTTTTCTTATGTCTGCTCTTGCCTAAAAAATTGAATTATGATATGCTCTCATCGGCTGGTTGGGTAGGTAAAGCAATTAAGGATGCGGCCTCTATTTTATTGATTACAGGTGCAGGTGGAATATTTGGTAAAATATTACAGAATTCCGGCATTGCAGAAATTCTAGGGCAAACCTTGACCGATTATAATATGGGTATTTTCTTGCCTTTTGTTTTAGCGGCAGCCTTGAAAACAGCGCAAGGTTCTTCAACGGTAGCATTGGTAACTACAGCATCCATAATCATGCCGATGATGTCATCACTTGGTTTTGATACCGAAATACAAAAAGCTCTGGTTGTAGTAGTAATTGGTGCGGGTTCTGCTGTAATTTCTCATGCAAACGACAGCTTCTTTTGGGTGGTTACGCAAATGAGTGGTATGAATGTAAAGACAGGGTATCGTCTTTTTGGCTTAGGCACTGGAGTGCTAGGAATAACAGGAGCCATAACCGTATTTGTATTCTATTCCATTTTCGCATAAATGGATTTACATATTAGTAGTCTGGCTTACCTCTATTCAGCTTTTTTAAAGAAGCGATTTTCTTACCTTTCAATCTCTTTTCAATAGATGATCTAGTAGGTCTGCTTTTCTTTCTTGCCTTAGGTACTACTAAAGATTTTTCTATAAGTTTCAAGAATCTTTTAATAACCAACTCTTTGTTTTTATGTTGGCTGCGAGATTCATCGCATTGTAATATGAGTAAGCCCTCTTTACTCAGTTTGTTACCTAATTTCAGAAGCACCCTTTTCTTCTGGCGTTCTGTTAGTCCCGATGAAGCTTCAATATGAAAAGACAATTCTACTTTAGAGGAAACTTTATTGGCATGCTGACCTCCGGGACCACTACTTCTAATGGCTTTAAATTGTAATTCGGTAAGAATTTGTTCTTTGTTCACAACTTGCTTTTGTATTAATTAGCAGCGGCTTCTTGTATGCGTTGATTGATAGTTTCAATGGCTACATTCAAAAACAATTCCTTCCCCTTAGGGTATAGTTTATCTGCGTTAAAGAAGATGGTTTCGTCATCATCGCTTTTACTTTCTGTTAGGTAATGACTGCCCATTGGGTATGCTTTTTCTACCGTAACATGAAAGCCTTGAGAAGGTGAAACTCGGAACTCATGTGCATATACTATAATTTTTCTTTTGGTATTCGCGTATGTTTTAAGCACATCTATAGAAATCATACTTGCCTCGCCAAAAAGAGAAGCTACATACAAGTTTTTAGGGTTTTTATATAGCTCCATAGGTCTTGCCCTGGCTATAATTTCTTTATCACGTAAAACAACCGCGCGATCGGCAAAAGGTAAAACATCATGTACGTCATGCGTGGCAACAATCGTAGTAATAAGATTCTCTTTCAAGTAATTGAAAATATTTCGGCGCAAGCTGTTTTTAAGAAAATTGTCGATATGGCTAAACGGTTCGTCTAAAAGAAGCACTTCTGGTTTTTGCGCCAATACTCTAGCCAAGGCAACGCGTTGTTGTTGACCACCACTTAGGGTTTTTACTTTTTTATCTGCAAACTCAGTGAGCTCTATCATCTCTAATAGCTCTTGAGTACGTTCTTTTAATTCATCAGGATAAAAAACAGATAGATACTGGCTAATGTTTTCAGAAACGGTAATGAATGGCATTAAATCAAAATCTTGAGACAAGTATTTCATAAAAGGCATACCTGGAACCAGATGAAATGCAGGACCTAAAATTTGTTCGTCTTCCCAGAATATTTCGCCCTGTTCTAAATCCATTAAACCATACATTAGTTTTAGCAAGGTGCTTTTGCCGCAACCGCTTTCACCAATAATGGCCACATGCTCTCCACGTTGAATACGTAAATCAATGGACTCTAAAACTGGAAGTTTATCATATGAAAATGATAGATTCTCTACTCGTAACATGCTTTTATTCTTAGGAATGTAAAATTGAAAAATCCGTTCCAATTTGAAACGGATTTTTCAATAATTTATTGATTTAAGATAGTAATTACTCCTTAAATTCTTTTAAAACACTTTTGTTAGGTAGCTCGGTATAGCCCATATTGTAAAGTGTAAAGCCATAAATATCTGCATATTGTTCAATAGTTTTGCTTACAGGCGTACCAGCACCATGACCAGCATTTGTTTCAATACGTATTAACGTTGGGTTCGTGCCTGCTTGTTTTTCTTGTAATTCTGCCGCAAACTTAAAACTATGTGCCGGTACTACTCTGTCATCATGATCACCGGTCGTAACCAAAGTAGCAGGGTAAGCCGTACCTGCTTTTACATTATGTACAGGCGAGTATCCTTTCAAGTACTGAAACATTTCATCATCGTCTTCCGCGGTACCGTAATCATAAGCCCATCCGGCACCAGCCGTAAATGTATGATAACGTAACATATCCATTACACCTACTGCAGGTAAAGCTACTTGCATTAAATCTGGCCTCTGCGTCATTGTGGCACCAACTAACAATCCGCCATTAGAACCTCCGCGAATGGCTAAGTATTCTTTTGAAGTGTATTTGTTTTCTATTAAATATTCTGCAGCGGCTATAAAGTCATCGAATACATTTTGCTTTTTAGTTTTAATACCTGCATCATGCCATTTTTTGCCATATTCGCCACCACCACGTAGGTTGGGAACAGCATAAATCCCGCCTTGTTCCATCCAAACTGCATTACCAATGCTGAAAGACGGGGTCAAGCTTACATTGAATCCGCCGTAGGCGTAAAGAATTGTTGGGTTTTTACCATTCAATTCCGTACCCTTTTTATAGGTAATAATCATAGGAACTTTAGTGCCATCTTTTGAAGAATAGAATACTTGTTCTGAAGTATAGTTATTAGGATTGAAATCTATCTCAGGTTTCCAGTACAATTCATATTCACCGGTTGCGGGATCGAATTTATAGGTAGAACTGGGTGTGTTATAATTTGTAAAAGAGAAGTACAGTTCTTTATCTTCTTTATCACCACCAAATCCACCAACGGATCCTATACCAGGTAACTCTACTTCACGAATAAGTTTACCATCATAATCATATTGAATTACCTTAGAAATAGCATCTACCATATATTCCGTAAAGAAGTAACCACCACCAGTATTGGGGTTCAATACATTCTCCGTTTCCGGAATGAAATCTACCCAGTTTTTTGCCTCAGGGTTAGCAGCGTCAACCGTAACTATCTTCTTGTTAGGAGCATTTCTGTTGGTAACGATATACAGTTTAGAGCCCACATTATCAATAACATAGTTGTCAGAATCGGTGTCTTCAACCATAGGAATAAGTAATCCGTTAGGGTCTTCTAAATTTCTGATGAATAATTTATTACCAGAGGTAGAAACAGAAGCACTGATCAGTAGGTATTTATTGTCTTCGGTAACATAGGCCCCTATATAACGATGTTTTTCTGCTGGAGTGCCACCAAATATAAGTTCATCATCTTTTTGAGAAGTACCTAATTTATGATAGTATACCTTATGCTGATCTGTTTTTGCAGAAAGCTCGCTACCTTTTGGTTTATCGTAGCTGGAATAGTAAAAGCCTTCTTTACCTTTCCATGAGAGTCCGCTGAATTTAATATCAATTAGGGTGTCTTCAACAATCTCTTTGGTTTCAGCATTTAAAATTATCGCTTTTCGCCAATCGCTACCACCTTCAGAAATAAGGTAGGCCGCCAAGGAGCCATCTTTAGTAAAGCTTAAACCTGCTAGAGAAGTTGTGCCATCTTCAGAAAATGTATTCGGATCTAAAAATACTTCTGGATTCTCATCACCTTTGGTTCTGTAGACAACATATTGATTTTGGAGTCCGTCATTTTTATAGAAATAGGTATAGTCGCCATTTTTGAAAGGAGAACCTAGTTTCTCGTAATTCCATAGTTTTTCAAGACGATTTTTTAAGTCGGTTCTGAAAGGAATATGTTCTAAATAGCCGAAAGTAGTTTTGTTCTGTTCTTTTACCCAAGCTTCTGTTTCTGGGCTTCTATCATCTTCTAACCAACGATAAGGGTCTTTAACTTCGGTTCCAAAATAAGTATCTACAGTATCAACTTTTGCGGTAACAGGATAATTCACGGTAATAGGTTCAGGTTTAGATTCGTTTTTACAGGAAGAGATTAGCGCAAAGAGAAGTAGCGCAGGTATTACTTTTTTCATGAGTAGTTCAGTTTGTACTAAAATACCATAAAAAAACCTTCAAAACAGTGAAGTTTTGAAGGTTTTAACGTTGTAAAGGATATAAATTAAACTAAGCCTTTTTCTACTAGGTATTCTGAGATTTGAACAGCGTTAGTTGCAGCACCTTTTCTAAGGTTATCTGCAACGATCCACATATTCAAAGTATTTCTTTGCGTTTCATCTCTACGTATACGACCAACAAAAACCTCATCTTTATCATGAGCATAGATTGGCATTGGGTAGGTATTTGTATCAGGATTATCTTGAACGGTTACACCAGGCATTTCATTTAACAAACGACGCACTTCGTTTAGCTCAAAATCATTTTCAAACTCTACGTTTACAGATTCTGAATGCCCACCAGCGGTAGGTATACGTACTGCTGTTGCGCTAATTGAGAAAGTGCGATCATCTAAAATTTTCTGTGGCTCGCGCGCCAATTTCATTTCTTCTTTAGTGTATCCGTTTTCCATGAAAACGTCACAGTGAGGCAATGCATTTCTACCAATAGGGTAAGGGTACGCCATTTCTCCTTGCACGCCGGCAATTTCATTTTCCAATTGTTTTACTGCTTTTACCCCAGTACCGGAAACCGATTGATAGGTAGAAACAACTACACGTTTCATTTTGTATTTGTTGTGTAAAGGGTGCAACGCCATTACCAATTGAATGGTAGAGCAGTTAGGGTTTGCAATGATTTTATCTTCTGCTGTAAGCTCATGAGCATTGATTTCAGGAACCACTAATTTTTTGGTTGGGTCCATTCTCCAAGCAGAGGAATTATCTACTACCGTAGTTCCCACTTCTGCAAATTTAGGAGCCCATTCTAAAGAAGTGTCACCACCCGCAGAGAATATGGCGATATTTGGTCTTGCGGCTACCGCATCAGCTAAGCCTATAACCGTATGTTCTTTTCCTTTAAAGGTCATCTTTTTACCTACAGAACGTTCAGAGGCTACCAATAATAACTCCGTTAATGGAAAATTACGTTCTGCCAATACTTTCAACATTACATCGCCAACCATGCCTGTGGCACCAATTACAGCTACTTTCATTTGTAAAACAATTATATTAAGCGGCAAAAATACGTATTACTGGTACTTGCACAAGTAAAAAAGAATAGAATAATCAAAATATAACAAATTGTTTAAAATATAACAGATGATTATGTGGAGGTAACTTGGAAAGTGTGCTATAAAAAAGAACCGTCAACAATGTTAGCGAAACAAAGTTGACGGTTTTAATTAATGTAAGTTGCAGTGCAACGGTACCCTATAACTAGGGAGTATTATTAAGATTACTTTTTTAAAGCATCTCTTATCTCTGCTAATAACTCTTCTGCAGTTGGTCCTGCTGGTGCAGCTGGAGCTGGAGGAGTTTTAGTTTTGTTGTAAGCTTTAACAATGATAAACATTACGAATCCAACAATAAGAAGGTTAACGATAGCATTTACCCATGCACCCCAACGGATAGCATTTTCTGGCTTAGCGATTGCGCCATCAGCACCAACAACAGCTTCATCTAATACGATTTTCAAATCAGCGAAATCAACTCCACCTGCGAAGTGACCTACGATTGGCATGATGATATCAGCAACAAATCCGTTTACTACTAATCCTACTGCTCCAGCTAAAATAACTGCTACAGCAAAATCGATGACGTTACCCGTCAAAATAAAATTCTTGAATTCTTTTAACATGTTTACTTAATTTATATTAATGGTTAAATTTAAAAAGTAACGCAATTTACTAAAAAATTTGATTCCTTAATGAAATGTTAACGATTCAATTTATTAAAACTCGCTTTATGCGTTGAGAAAGTCCCGTAAGTATTTCATACGTTATGGTGTTAGCTGTTTCTGCAAATTCGTTCGCAGACAGGTTTTTTCCAAAAATTTCCACTTCATCTCCTTCTTTACATTCAATATCGGTAACATCTACCATGATCATATCCATACAAACATTACCAATAATTGGAGCTGGTTTACCATGTATAAGTACATACGTTTTTCCATGGCCATATTCTCTGCCAATACCATCTGCATGACCCAAAGGCAATGTAGCCGTTACGGTTTTATGATCAGATTTGTATTTACGATTGTAACCAACAGATTCTCCTGCAGCGATGGTGTGTTTTTGGGAAATAATCGTTTTCAAGGTCATTACGGGTTGTAGATCAGCATCTATACGTGGTTCGTTACCATAACCGTATAGTCCAATTCCACTTCTGACCATATCATACTGTGCATCTGGGTAATTTATAATACCCGAAGTATTGAGCACATGCTTCAAAGTCTTGGTTTCAAAAAGTTCATCTGCTTTTTTACAAATAGTGTTGAACCGTTCTAGTTGAAGGTTGGTGAAGTCGGTTTCGTTAGGATCTTCCGTTGCTGCCAAATGAGATAACAGGGCAATCGCTTTTACAGCATTCTGTTGCTGAATAAGTGTAGAGATTTCTGGTAATTCATCTACGGAAAAACCTAGTCTATTAAGTCCCGTATTAAATTTTAAATGAATAGGATACTTTGTTTTTCCCAGTATTTTGGCTGTAGCAATAAAATCCGACAGGATAGCTTTGGAATATATACTGGGCTCAAGATTGTTTTCAATGAGCGTTTTAAAATGAACTTTTTGGGGGTGCAGTACTAAAATAGGAGCGGTAATACCTCCTTTCCTAAGGGTTATCCCCTCATCTATATAAGCTACGGCAAAATAATCCGCACCTAAATCTTGAAGATGTTTGGCAATAGCTACGGAATCACTGCCATAGGCATATGCTTTTACCACAGCCATAAATTTAGTTTCCGGCTTTATTATAGATCGCAAATAAGAGTAGTTATGACCAAGTGCCTTTAGGTCAATTTCTAAAACGGTCTCTTCTGCCTTAGCCATTTTGCTTCTTTTTAAGGGTATCGACCTCTTCGGATTTTACATCCATCGTTTTTACCTTTTCTTTCAGCATGGTCTTGTAATATGCACCTCTGCTTAAAGGTTCATATTCATTTACTTCTCCTAACATCACCAAATTATCGTTGCTGGATTTTCTATAACTGTAATTTGCCAAATTGCCTGTACGGGTGCAAATAGCATGTACTTTAGTAACATATTCTGCGGTAGCCATAAGAGCAGGCATGGGTCCGAAGGGTTTTCCTTTAAAGTCCATATCTAGTCCCGCGACAATTACCCTAACCCCTTTATTGGCCAGGTCATTACAAACGGTAACTATTTCATCATCAAAAAATTGAGCTTCATCAATACCTATAACATCGCATGTATCTGCAAGAATACGAATATTGGCAGCTGCGGGTACTGGTGTAGAGCGTATTTCATTGGCATCATGAGATACCACCATTTCATCATCATAACGAGTGTCTACCATAGGTTTAAATATTTCAACCTTTAATTTGGCAAACTGTGCTCGTTTAAGTCTACGGATCAATTCTTCTGTCTTTCCAGAAAACATCGAGCCGGCAATGACTTCTATCCAGCCGAATTGTTCTTTATGATTAACTGTGTTTTCAAGAAACATTTTGTAATTTTAGACGAAAATAATCGGTTTTTCGTTATTCTTTAAAGATGATAAAGGTATTTAAAAAACCCGCTATTTAGGTCTTTACCGTAAAAATTGTGAGATGAAAAATAAGTTGAAACTGGAATTGAGAAAGTTATCTACAGAAATTTTAACTGCAGAGAACTTAGATGATGTTACAAAATTATATGAGGTTTCTAAAAACCTATATGAGAAACTCGCTGTGCTTAAATTTATTGAAGTAGAACTCAATGATATGGAAGTCGATGTTTCTAAAAATGCAATTGCGGCAAAATTTGAGGAAATGGCAAATGCCGTAATGAAAGGAAATACAGGAGTGCCGGAAAATAATCCGCATGAAGAGGATATAGTCAAGCACCCAGGCATGGACACCATTAAAGGTTTTATTTCTGAAATGCCGGATAATGAAGAGCTAGAAGATGTTTTGGCAGATTTTATGTCGAAACCCGATCTTATGAAAAATGATAAAGAGCTCTTTACACCAAGAAAGGAAGATTTTAAACCAGTAGATACCGCACCAAAATCATTAAATGACCGTTTGGCAAAAAGTAATGTAAAGGTAGATTTGAACGATCGCTTGGCTTTTGTAAAACATTTGTTCAATGATAACATGGAAGATTATAATCGTGTATTGTCTCAACTAAATACCATAGATACAGAAGAGCGTTCTATTGCTTTTATAAAAAACATGGTAAAGCCAGATTATAATAATTGGGTGGGCAAAGAACCATACGAAGAACGATTTATTGAGTTGGTATCTCGTAGATTCTCGTAATTAAAACAATATATGTGTCATAAACCCAGCACTTGTGTTGGGTTTTTTATTCGATAGTAAAGATTTAAATATTCCTAAGTTTGCATCGAAATCTAAATTAATTTTTCAATTCAATGCTTCAAGGACATACCTTGAGGTTGTTCACTTTAAAATACATGGGAAAACTTTATTTAGTGCCAACGCCAATAGGTAATCTAGAGGATATGACCATAAGGGCAATTCGTATTCTTAAAGAAGTTGATTTAATTCTGGCGGAAGATACCCGTACAAGTGGAAAGCTTTTGCATCATTTTGAAATTGGTACGCAAATGAAAAGTCATCATATGCATAATGAGCATAAAATGGTTGATTTTTTAGTGGAAAAGTTAAAAGGAGGAGAGAACATCGCATTAATTTCAGATGCAGGTACACCAGCAATTTCCGATCCCGGATTTCTTTTGACACGCGCTTGTGTTGAAGCAGGTGTAGAAGTTGAATGTTTACCAGGTGCAACCGCTTTTGTACCGGCTTTGGTCAATAGTGGTTTACCTAATGATAAGTTTGTTTTTGAAGGGTTCTTACCCGTAAAAAAAGGAAGACAAACACGTTTAAAGTTATTGGCAGAAGAGCCACGTACCATTATATTTTATGAATCTCCGCATAAGTTATTAAAGACTTTAGGGAATTTCGTGGAATATTTTGGTGCCGAAAGACCTGTTTCCGTTTCAAGGGAACTTACCAAACTTTACGAAGAAACTGTTCGTGGTACTGCCGAAGAAGTTCTAAAGCATTTTACCGAAAAACCACCAAAAGGAGAGATTGTTATTATTGTTGGGGGAAATAAGTAGAAACAATAAAATTCTAAAGATTTAAGTGTTAATTCTAATAAAGAGTTAAGAAAATTTCAAAATCAGAATTATCTTCGTGGCGATTAATGAAAAAAATTCTCACATACACCTTTATCTTGTTATACCTCACTGCGATGGTAAAACCGGTATTGCCTGTATTAGAATATGTAATTAATCAAGATTATATAGCTGAGGTTTTATGTATTAATAAAGATAAGCCGATGCTGAATTGCGATGGTAAATGTTACCTCTCACAATTGATTAAAAAGCAGCAGCAAGAAGACCATCAAGATATACCTTCTGCTGATCTTCGGGAATACCCAATTGGTTTTGTAAGTATTCTTGATTGTAATTTTCAAAGTACAATTGTTGAAACAAAAGTGGTTTCAATGCATCCTAACTTAAACGAGCAGCAGTATATATCAGCTGTATTTCATCCGCCTAACTTCTTATCTTAAAGTACAACTTAGCATAGGTATGCCTTATTTAAAAGGCAGATGCTGTTGTATGCTCACACAACGACACATAACCTGTAGTCGTGTACACAATCAATTATTTTAAAATCATACCTAATGCAATGTCACTAGGTGAAACCATTACATAAACTAAGGTGTAATGCGCTGCTCTATTTATTGGTGAAAACCAGATGTAGTTTGGCGAATTATATCGAATAATTAATAAATCAACAGATGAAATCTATATACAAACTTTTTGCAGTAACCTTAATATTAACCGTATTCGCCAGCTGTAGCAGCGATGACGATGCTACAGAAGAATTAATGGGCGAAAACAGCATAACTCTTGAATTTGACAATAGTGTTGGTTCAGATGATTTGCTATTGGCAACTTCAAGTTACACCAATTCTCAAAACGAAACATTGACCATTACAAGACTAAATTACATTGTCAGTAATTTTAGATTAACTAATGATGAAGGTGAAGTGTTTGTCTATGAAAAAGACGATAGCTATTTTGTAACTAGTGAAGAAACCGGTAGTACAGAAGTTGTGTTAGAGAACATACCTGCAGGTAATTATGTGTCCATAACTTTTGGTATAGGCGTAGACCAAGAAAAGTATCTTCAAGGAGCAGAGGGTCAAGGAGATTTTTTGACCGTAGCCGAAGAAACCAATATGATGTGGTCATGGCAAGCGGGTTATAAGTTTCTAAATTTTGAAGGGACTTTTACATCGGAAACTATTACTGAGGCAACAGATTTTAAAGTACACATGGGTAGCCACGGGTCTAGTTTGGACAACTACAAAGAAGTTACTTTGAGTTTGGGTACAGATGCTTTGGTCAGCGATGAAATGTCGCCTATTATACATCTGGTAGCTGATGCCAATGCTATTTTAGACGGAGAAAACAAACTGTCATTAACCGAGCAATCGGTAATTATGGTCAGCGAAGAAAAGTCGCCACAAGTTGCTTTGAATACTGCAAGCATGTTTACCGTAGACCATGTTCATAACGGCACAGGAGATTCACACTAAATATTTTCGGGTCGCTCTTAATGGGGCGGCCCTAATTTTAAAACGATAACAGATGAAATATCTATTTTGGGTATTACTGTGTGTATTTTTGGTGTCTTGCAGTGATGATGATTATGTGGCTATTGAGAACACGCTTTTAACAGTAGAAGTTCCAGAGAATTTTCCTGAATTGGCTTATGATATTGAGGCTAATCCACCAACACAATTAGGATTTGAGCTGGGTAAGAAATTATTCTATGATGGTAAACTATCTTCAAGTGGGTTTATATCATGTGGCTTTTGTCATGAACAAAGTTCTGCTTTCACTCACCACGGACATCAATTTAGTCACGGTGTAAATGATTTGGAGGGTACAAGAAATACACCCACCATATCTAATATGGCATTCTTTACTGAATTTGCTTGGGATGGTGCCACGTCTCACTTAGACCTCTTTCCAATAATTCCTATCACTAATGAAGTGGAGATGGGTGAAACCATGACAGGGGTTATCAATAAACTGATAGCAGATGCCGAGTATCAAAAAGAATTTGAAATGGCTTTTGAGGAAGGTGGTGTAAATGCCGAGAACTTTCTAAAAGCGATATCTCAGTTTATGGTCATGATGATTTCTTCAAATAGTAAATACGATAAGTATGTACGCAATGAAGAAGGAGGAGAATTAACTGAGCAAGAGGCATATGGTCTAGAAGTGTTTCAGCAAAAGTGCGCTACATGTCACGCAACAGATTTATTTACCGATGGCAGTTTTAGAAACAATGGCTTACCACCAAATCCACAATTAAATGATATTGGCAGAGCCGAAGTGAGCGGTAGCGATAGTGACAATTATAAGTTTAAAGTGCCAAGTTTAAGAAACGTATCACTGACCGCGCCTTACATGCATGATGGTAGGTTTGGAAGTCTAGAATCGGTATTAAATTTTTATGCCAACGGCATGGTTGAATCGGAAACAATTGATGATTCTCTACGCACCGATGACGGATTAGGAATAGCATTAAATGATACAGAAAAAGAGGGATTGTTGGCTTTTTTTGAAATTTTGACGGATGATACTTTTATAAATGACGAACGATTTTCAGAATATTAAAAAATGAAAAAAATAATAATAAGTATACTTGTGCTTGGCGGATTTTTTACTGCTCAAGCAAGTGATTTACCAGAAGAAACAACCGAGTGTATCTGGAAAAATACCGCATATGAATATTTCTGCGATACCTGTGGGTGTGGTGGTAATGGAGGAAGTATGGGTTTTGGTACCGGATTGAATAATAACTTTGTAGGACTTAGATATATTGGTCAGAAGTACCGTTCTCGCGATGGTATTTTTGATAATTCGCCATGGATAAATGAGAATTTCAATACCGTACAGGCATGGGGAAAATTCCCGATTGGAGACCGATTTTTGGTAAATGCCATTCTCCCTTATCATTCACACAATAGAACATTTATAGATAATACAGAGCAGACTATAAGTGGTATTGGTGATGCTACGGTTTTAGCATATTACAATGTACTGAAGCAAACTGCCGATAGTATAATTTCAATAAAACCAGAACATGCGTTGCAAATTGGCGGGGGTATAAAATTACCGACAGGAACTTTTGATGCAGCCAATAATGAAGGCAGTGTTAACCCTGGGTTTCAATTAGGAACGGGTAGTTGGGATTATATATTAGCCGCAAATTACGGTATTACACATAGAAATTGGGGTTTTGCCGCCCTATTGAACTACACGATAAAAACGGAGAACAGTAAAAATTATTTGTTCGGAAATCAATGGAATGCAACATTGAATACCTATAAGACCTATTACCTGTCTCCATCGGTATCGCTAACCCCACAAGCAGGTTTGGGAGCAGAGTTCTTCGCCGAAAATAAAGAGTTTGATTTTGCTGTTCCTGACACAGGTGGCGATGTGTATTTTGCTAGATTTGGGCTAGAGGCAAACTACAATAGGTATGCATTGGGCATTTCAAGTATGCTACCAATTTCTCAAAATTTGAATGACGGTAAAGTTGAAGTAAAAAATAGGGTTTCGTTATATTTGAACATCAATATTTAATTGATGACTATTTAAAAATCTAAATAACTAACCATGACCTTAGAAGAATTCAAGAAAAAATTAGCTGCTAGTCCTAAAGAGATTCTCTTTTCAGAGACTATGGCTGCTATCGATTCTAAATATGCATTTACACCAACCGCTTATACCAATGGTAAAGTTAGAAATGAGGTTGGTCAGAATTCTGGGTCTTGTAAATTATTCTCTTTTGCCATGAAAGAAGAACTTTCAAAAGAGGAAACCTTGGCCTGTTTTGGTCAATATTATTTTGATGAGGTATTGTTAGACCTTAAAGGAACTTCACATCAAAATATTAGAAACTTTATGGAAACAGGTTTTGAAGGATTGTCTTTTGATGGTGAAGCATTGAAGTTGCTTTAGAGGCAATCTGACTAATCATTGTCAAAAGGTAAATCGTTAGTATTTATATTAAACATTCAATTCAATAGAAATATAACGTGCAAGAATTATTAGCTGAAATAAGAGGTTGCGAGGTTTGTAAGGCACATTTGCCTTTAGAACCAAGACCTATTGTTGCGGGTACTAACAATTCTAAAATTATATTGGTAAGTCAGGCACCGGGTAGAAAAGCACATGTTGAAAACAAGGCTTGGGATGACCCAAGTGGTAAAAAGCTTAGAGAGTGGCTTGGTGTTAATGAAGAGGTATTTTATAACCCTGATAATTTTGCAGTGTTACCTATGGGTTTTTGTTATCCGGGAAAAGGAAAGACCGGCGATTTACCACCCAGAAAAGAATGTGCTCCTTTGTGGCATTCTGAGGTGTGGGATCAATTTAAAAATGTACAGCTCATTTTACTGATTGGTAAATACTCTCAAGATCAATACTTAGGTAAGCAAGCCAAAAAGAACTTGACCGAGAACGTATTGCACTATAAAGAATACCTGCCAAAGTTTTTCCTATTACCACATCCATCACCAGTAAATCATTTTTGGAGAGGAAAGAATCCGTGGTTTGAAGATGAGGTTGTTGGGGAGTTGCAGAAATTAGTGGCTAAGATTTTAGAGTAGGGTTGACGTCGTTGCGATTCCGATAGCTAATTGCTTAGGAGGAGGATATTTAATTAATATTTTAATGTCACTTCGAGTGAATTTTGAGGCACGAGAAAATTAGTATCGAGAAGCAGTCATGTGCTAAAAGGCGATGTCCTGAACTCAGCCGAAGGGTTCTCGATACCCTCCTAACTGGCGGGCAGGCATTTTTTAAGTCAATGAAAAATTGAATTAAAAACCATTCGAACTGACAATAGAGACAAATGGAAAATTAATTTTTAAAATAAACAGATAGTCTTGCACTTCCAAATACTGATTTTTATTTTCTAACAACTAACAACTAACAACTAACAACTAACAACTAACAACTAACAGCCAACAGCCAACAGCCAACAGTCAATACCTGAATCATTAACTCTTTTCATTCGTCTACCTAACATCATCTCAGCCTATATTATCGTATTTTTGTACCCTACAAAAACATAAAATTATGAGTACAACAAATCATATTAGCACAAAGTGGTTGGGCAACATGTCCTTTGAAAGTAATAATCCTTCTGGGCATTCTTTACGAATAGATATTGCAAAAGAAGACGGTGGTGATGGTAGTGGTTTAAGACCAAAAGCATTAATGTTGTCTTCATTAGCCGGTTGCTCTGGCTTAGATGTAGCTGCAATGTTCAAGAAGATGAAGTTAGAAGTAGATGAATTTCACATTGAGACAATCGCAAACCTAACAGATGAACATCCTAAGTTTTATGACAAAGTAGTCATAGAGTACCATTTTCATGGCGCAAATTTAGCCGAGAAAAAATTACAAAGAGCGGTAGACCTATCCATTGAAAAATATTGCGGAGTAATGGAGATGTTCAGACAATTTGCCGAGCTTGATATTAAGACTGTTTTTCATACCAAATAAAAAAAACTCAAATACAAATTCAAAAATCAAATACAACTAGATGTCTAATAAGCCGTATGATTTGGAGGAAAGATTAGTAAATTTTGCAGCTGATGCTGCTCAATTTTGTAAAGGAATCCCGAATGATTTTACAGGACAATATTATGGACATCAGCTTTTACGGTCTGCAGGTAGTTCAGCTCTTAATTTCGGAGAAATGCAGGGTGCTCAATCGGATAAAGATTTTAAGAATAAAGCAACTATCTCTTTAAAGGAGTTAAAAGAATCTAGAATTAATTTAAAGATTCTGACAAAGATAAATTATGGTGATGCAGCTAAAAGAATAATGATTTTGGATGAAGTTGAGCAATTAATAAAAATCGTAGCGACTATTATTAAAAACAAGAAGCAAACAATTACTTAAATTTTAATTTCACATTTAGATTGAATTTGAATTTGATATTTGAGTTTGAATTTAAAGAACTGCCAACTGAAACTGTAAACTGAACACTGACTAGAATGCGCTGGACAATTAAACCAAAACCGAAACAAGAAGACATCGATGCTTTAGCCAAAGCGTTAAAGGTTGATGCTTTGGTAGCGCAGCTGTTGTTGCAAAGAGGTATTTCTACCTATGAAGAGGCTAAGAATTTCTTTCGTCCGCAGTTAGAAGATTTGCATGATCCTTTCTTAATGAAGGATATGGATATTGCGGTTAACAGAATTGAAGAAGCCATTGCCAACGGAGAAAACATTTTGGTGTATGGTGATTATGATGTAGATGGTACTACGGCCGTAGCTTTAATGTCATCATATCTGTTAAGCTACTATCCTAATGTGGCAACCTATATTCCGGATCGGTATGATGAGGGATACGGAGTGTCGTATAAAGGAATCGATTTTGCGGAAGATAATGGGTTTACATTGATCGTTGCCTTGGACTGTGGAGTGAAGGCAATTGACAAAGTAGCGTATGCCAAAGAAAAGGGAATCGATTTTATCATCTGTGACCACCACAGACCTGGTACAAAATTACCAAGTGCAATAGCAGTTTTAGACCCAAAAAGAGAAGATTGTTCATATCCGTATGATGAGTTATGTGGTTGCGGAGTCGGTTTTAAATTGATTCAGGCATTAGGTTCCCGTAGAGGAGAAACTATTGACGATGTTATTTATTACCTTGATTTAGTGGCGACTGCAATAGGAGCAGATATTGTACCGATAACTGGAGAAAATCGAATATTGGCTTTTTATGGCTTGCAAGTTATCAATCAACGACCTAGAATCGGTTTTAAAGCTATTATCGATCAAATAAATAAAAAAGAGCTTACCATTACAGACGTAGTTTTCATCATTGCCCCTAGAATTAATGCAGCTGGTAGAATGAAACATGGTCAATATGCAGTAAACCTACTGACGGAAACCAATATGAATCAAGCCATACAATTCGCTTCTGAAATTGAAAAATTCAATACCGATAGAAGGGGGCTGGATCAGGAAATTACGATTGAGGCACTAGGGCAAATTCAAGAAAATCAGGAGGAAGAAGGTTTTACTTCTGTTGTTTATAAAGATACTTGGCATAAAGGAGTTATTGGTATTGTAGCATCAAGGTTAACGGAAACCTACTATAGACCAACGCTGGTTTTTACAAAAAGTGGCGATAAGTTGGCGGCATCGGCAAGATCAGTTAGAGGATTTGATGTGTACAATGCTTTAGAAGGTTGTGCAGATTATATTGAACAATTTGGAGGTCATAAATATGCCGCAGGTTTAACCTTATTAGAGGCGCAGTATAATAATTTTAAGCATCAGTTTGAAAAGGTTGTGAAAGAGAGTATTGACCCACAAATGTTAATACCAGAAATTACAATAGATACGGTAATAGAATTAAAAGATATTACACCTAAGTTAATGCGAATTCTAAAGCAATTCGCCCCTTTTGGTCCCGGTAATATGTCGCCAATATTTATGGCAGAAGATTTACATGATACTGGTTACGCAAAAGGTGTAGGTAAAGAAGAAGCACATTTGAAAGTTTCTGTGGTTCAGCAAGACAGTCATAGAATTGATGGTATCGGCTTTAATATGGGCGATAAACTTTCATTAGTAACGGGTAGAAAACCTTTTAGCGCCGTTTTCTCTATTGATGAGAATGAATGGCAAGGTAATGTGAGTTTGCAATTGAAGCTAAAGGACATAAAATGAGAATAGAGCATATTGCTATTTGGGTCGCAGATTTAGAAGTAATGCGTGCATTTTATGAAAGGTATTTCAATGCCATTTCGGGAGAAAAGTATCATAATGCAACCAAACAATTTACCTCTTATTTTTTGAGCTTTACCAATGGTGCTCGTTTAGAAATTATACATAAACCAACAATTGTTGCCGCTTCTGATAATGCGTTAGATACCGGATTTATACATTTTGCCATGTCCGTAGGCTCAAAAGAGCAAGTACATGTTTTAACTGAAAAATTGAGAGAAGACGGATTTACAATTGCCGGCGAACCTAGAACTACCGGGGATGGTTACTATGAAAGTGTTGTACTAGACCCAGAAGGTAATCAGATAGAAATCACCATTTAACAATACTATTTATAATAGTTCTAAATAAGATGCATATATTTATACTAAATATGTAGATTCTTATGAACGATATACATCCTATTTACCAGAATGATTTTGGAATAGCCTTCCAATGGAAAAAAGATAAACCTAGCCAAGCCAATAAAGTTCAAGTGATTTTCAGGGATATTGGATTATTACTTACCCAAAGTGAATTGCGCCATTTTTCTAAATGCATTGCGGATACTGTTGAAAACGGCAAGGATCATCTTTGTGGAGATTGTAAAACAAAAGAGACTTGCAGGTCATTATTGTTGAATACACCTGCCCACCAGGTAACCTTTGCGGTGAGTTATCAAGAAGCTGTAGAGGTTAGAGATTTAATTAACGGCACATTATTTAAGCTAGAGTTAGATTCCTATTTTGGAGAATTAGGCATTGATTAAGGTGCAATGAAACTGATTCTGCTTCTATTAATTAATTAGTTCGTTATTATTTATTAGCCCTGTTATTTATTAAATATCTTTAGACCCTATTTAGCGATTGCCTTATGAGCGTTAACGATCCATATGCAGCCTTAAGATATAAGGAATTCAATATTTTTCTTCTAGTTCGTTTTGCCATGGTTTTTGCTTGGTCAATGCAATTTATAGTCATAGAATGGCAAGTCTATTCAATGACAAAAGACCCGCTATCATTAGGTATAATTGGTTTGATGGAGGTAATACCTGCGGTGAGCATGGCACTTTTTGCCGGTCATATTGTAGATCAAAAAGAGAAAAGAAACCTTTTAATAAAATGCATATTCGGGTTCTCTGTCATTAGTTTTGGACTTTTTATGTTGAGTATGCCTTCAGTTTTAGAGACGTATGAAACTAAAGTAATTCTTTATGGTATCTATGCCTTGGTTTTCTGTGGCGGATTGGTACGTGCATTCTTAGGCCCTACAATATTTTCTTTAATAGCCTTAATCGTACCCAAAAAAATATATCCTAATGCGGCTACGTGGAGCAGTACTACTTGGCAAATGGCATCGGTTCTTGGTCCGGCATTAGCAGGATTTTCTATTAGTTTAATAGGGGTGCACTGGTCTATGTGCGTCATTTTTGGCTTTTCATTGCTTGCGTTGACCGCTCTTTTCAATATTTCAAAGAAACCAATTTTAAATCCAAAGATTGGCGAACCTGTTTTTCAGAGTTTAAAAGAGGGACTAACATTTGTATTTAAGACCAGAGCAGTATTAGGTGCTTTGACTTTGGATATGATTGCCGTACTTTTTGGAGGTGCAGTAGCATTGTTACCCATTTTTGCACAAGACATTTTACATGTAGGTTCAGAAGGTTTTGGTGTGCTAAGAGCGGCACCAGCTGTTGGGGCTGCCTTAACCATGTTGGGGTCTACGAGATTTCCTTTACATAAAAACGCAGGTAAAAAGTTATTATTAGCCGTATTTGGTTTTGGGGTGTGTATGATCGTATTTGGATTATCTACCTATTTCTGGTTATCTGTTATCGCATTGTTTTTAAGTGGAGCAGTAGACGGTGTATCAATGATTATAAGACAAACAATATTGCAATTAAGGACTCCTGATAATATGCGTGGGCGTGTAGCTTCTGTAAATTCTATGTTCGTAGGATCATCTAATGAATTGGGTGCTTTTGAGAGTGGGGTAACAGCAAAATTAATGGGTACAGTAACCGCAGTTGTTTTTGGTGGTACTATGACTTTATTGACCGTGGGACTTACGGCTATTGTGTCACCAAAATTTAGAAAATTAGACTTGCAGAAAGATGTGGAAGAGCATGAGAGTTAAAATACTTAAAGTTTCATCATAAAAAAAGCCCCTTACTCAGGGGCTTTTTTTATTGTAGGTAATGCTTAACGGTTTTGTCATTAAGCGGGGGAACTTGTAGGTAAACTGTAGATTTGGGAATCAACACTTAATCTTAACAACAGTGTAAAGATATTATCGATTAGTAGTTTAGACTAACTTTTGTTGTGAAGTGCTGAATTTAACAAGTAAGAAAAGGATTACATGTTGTTTGATGAGATATTGGATTTAATTTTGTTTGATTTTGAAAAAAATAGAATAATTATAAAATGTTGTTTACTGTTTTTTTGGTGGGAATTAATAGGTTGATTTTTGTTTTAAAAATGAAATTAGATTTTATCATCTAAAAGAATGGAAATTGACCACGAAATATTGAAACAACGAAAAAGCCCCTAAAATAGGGGCTGTTCTTTAAAGTAGGTACACTTAAAATTTGGGTTTTAAGCTGGGGAAACTTGTAGGTAATGTTAAGATTTGGGTCCAACACTTAAACTTAATAACAGGGTAAAGATATAACGGAGCCCTAGTTTTATGAAACTATTGTTGTGAATCGCTTAATTCTTGCTGTAAGAAAAGGATTACAATTTAAATTATGTATTTCGTCGATGTTTTTGCTGGAATTTAGCTGAATTCTTTCAATGAAAGTTGCTGGCCGTCGAACTCGGCATACGTGTAGTATTTGATCCAATCTCCAAGATTGGTATATTTTGAATTTTCTTTTAATTCAATTTCTAAAGGAAGATGTCTATGACCGAATATAAAATGATCGTAATGTTGAGTTTCTAACTTTCGTTTGGCATATAAGACCAACCATTCTTTGTCTTCACCTAAGAACTTGGCATCATCATCTCCACTGATCAACTTATTGCTTACAGAAAGGTGTTTTGCCAAACGAACTCCTATATCTGGGTGTAGCCATCTAAAGAACCATTTAGCTACCGGGTTTGTAAATACCTTTTTCATTCTTTTGAAACCCTTATCATCTGGTCCTAGTCCGTCACCATGACCTATAAAGAACGATGCTCCGTTAATAGAATATTGTTGAGGTTTGTGGTAAACAGGTATGTTTAATTCTTTTTCAAAGTAACCGTTCATCCAAAGGTCATGATTACCAACAAAGTAGTGTATTTGTATACCGGCATCAGACAGTTCTGCAAGTTTCCCTAGTGTTCTGGTAAATCCTTTTGGGATGACGGTGGTGTATTCAAACCAAAAATCGAACAAATCACCCATTAAGAAAATGACTCCTGCATCCGACTTGATCGTATCTAACCAACGAATAAACTTTAGCTCTCTCACTCTACTTTCTTCCATAGTAGGTGCGCCTAGGTGGTTATCACTAGCAAAATATACTTTTTTTCCTGCGGGAAGTTCAATGTTCGTCATCAGGATGTAAATATAATAACTGTTTTGCGTACCAAGGGAATACACGGATCAAAATAAGAGAATGCAATTCTAAATCAAACGGCAGCATCTTTTTCGTTCAGTACTATTTTTATGGGTAGGTGATCACTAAACCCTTTTTCATTGAATGTTGAAGAATTGGGTCTACTGAACTTTACAGGTTTCTGGTAAGATCCAGAAGTAAGCTCAGGGTATGCAATGATTTCTACGGTACTCAATTTAAAAGGTAATTCTGATTTCTCTGACAAAATACTTTTAGAGATCATAAACTGATCTAACAGATTATACTCATTACCGAATACGAATGTACCTATTTGAGCATCTAAAAATCGATGCATTACATTATAAAAGTACTTTAGGCGCACTCTATTACTTTTCACTAAGGCTTTGTTATTGATAGCCTTTAAATATGCTGTAATACTTTTGTTATAAGGGTTGTCATTGAAATCTCCCATTAATATAATGTTGGCATCATCGCCTTGCTCTTCGTAAATTCTCTCTATCCAATACGATAAATTTTCCGCTACCATAATTCTAAATGGCTCACTCTCAAGTTCACCGCCAGATCTAGAAGGCCAATGGTTAAGTACACATACCAGCTTGTTGCCATTGGCAGTGTTGACGTGTACTTGAAATAAATCTCTGGTGGTATTTCGTTTAATAATACGTAGGCTGAAAGTTTGTTGCTCAGGTCCGTATTTGGTCTTGTCATAAATAAGCGCTGTATCAATACCTCGTTTATCTTCTCCTTCAGAGATAACATAACCATAGTTCTTGTCAAGTGCCGTGCTCATGGCATCAATAAGTAATTCGATAACATATTCATTTTCTACCTCACAAACTCCCAATAAATCAGGACCTTTACCATCGTTGAATTTTGATATGACTGCGGTTAGGTTCGCAATTTTCCTATTAAGAATAGCAGCGTTCCATCCGTCAAGTTCCTTACCTAAATGGTTGTTTAAAAATTCACTTCGTCTCGGAGAATTTTCTACATCAAATAGATTTTCAAGATTCCACCAGTAAATATGATGCTTTGTCATGTTGTTATATTAAGGAGATTCCCTAAAAATAAAACAATTTAAAAGCTTGTAAAGTAAGTATATGGTTAAGTTTTGTTGAACTTAATTGTCACTGGCATACCACTCTGCAAAAGAAGTATCAGTTTCTTGCAGTTTTAAAGAGAATAAAGAAATGTTTTCAGGAAGGCGAGATTTTATTTTCGCGGCAAAATCTATGACCATATTCTCACTAGTAGGTTGGTAATCTGCCAAGATAACGTTATGCCCTCTGTCTGTCAATTCTTTGGCAAGTTCTACGTGAGGAGTATTTTTATTGAATACGGTGGCGTGATCAAAAACATCAACGATATCTTCTTTCACTATTTTTTTAAGATCTCCGAAATCGATTACCATTCCTAATTTTACGTGGCTGGTGTCTGTAATAGGTCTGCCAATAACGGTAACGGATAATTTATAACTATGACCATGTACATTTCTACATTTACCGTCATACCCGTAAAGTGCGTGTCCGGTTTCAAAATTGAATTGTTTGGTAATACGAATATTGCTCATGACCTATAATTATATGGCAAAGGTAGGGAATCTTTAAAAGCATTTATAAGAAGAAATCATTCTAAAATAATCTCGGTATTTCCAGAGATTAAATTAACGTGGCAACAGTCTGCAGTAACTTCATAGGTTTCGTTGATGACCTCTTCATTGTCAATAATACCTTTAAATGTAAGAGTCGCCGTAGTATTTTGGTATTGAATACGATTTGCGTCACTAAGAATAGGATAGAAGCCTTGTTCTTTGAGGTATTGATATTCGTCACCGTTGAAATCTGCAGCAAGGTTTTCACCAGTTTCATTATCGATAATCTCATAGCTGTCAAGGGATACAGGTTCGCCCGACGCATCTTTAACGCTTACGGTTATAGTTACAAAATTAAGTGTACAAATGGCTTCAGAACAATCTTGCTGTTCAGCATCGTCATTATCGTTGCAAGCAACTAAGAATATAGATAGAAAAGCTACTATGATTTTTGCGAACATAAAACTGGTTTTTTATTAGATGTTCAAATACCAATTCGTTGCGTAGAGACGACTTGAATTACCTTTTGTATTTCTTTTTCGCACGCATTTTGTTCACTACATAAATGATTAAAACAGAAAGTGCAAGAACTGGAAATACGAGGTTGCCGTTTAAAAATTGAAAAAACTCCATACTAATGATTTAGAAACAGAACGAATAGCTGTTTCAGTTATTGTTTATTTTTTAAATTTTGACAGTGCATTTCTAGTAAAATCCGAAAGGGCTAATTTACCGGTAATAGTTGCACGTTCTGTCAATAAGGTATCCCAATGGTCGGTACCTTCCCACAAAACTTTCTTCCATTCGGTTAAAGCTTCGGCATTATAGCTTGCCAATTTATGAATGAAGAAGTCAAGTTCTTTATCCATTTCGTCTGCAGAGTCATATACTTTATTGAACAATCCTTTTTCTTGAGCCCAATAAGCACTTTTCCATTCCGTAGGTGCCAAAGACATTTCGCCCATAGCGGCATTACCTATTTTACGGGCAACGGCAGGTGCAATTACTAAAGGTGCAATACCAATACTAAGCTCAGAAAGTTTAATAGATGAGTTTACGTTAGAATACACATAGTCACAAGCAGCGGCAAGACCAACGCCACCACCAACGGTTTTACCATGTACACGGCCTACAATTACTTTTTTACATTTGCGCATGGCGTTTATGACATGGGCAAAACCACTAAAGAATGCCTTACCTTCTTCAAGGTTAGAAACCTCTAAAAGTTCATCAAAAGAAGCACCGGCACAAAAGGCTTTTTCACCTTCAGATTTTAATAGGATAACAGAAATACCTTCATTATCAGAAAGCTCGTTAATGGTATCCGTCAGGCGTTCTAAAAGTTCAGAAACAAAAGAATTACTGGCAGGATGCCCAAACTCTACGTGTGCAACTTTACCATCTATTCGGGTATATAAACTTCCATTTTTTCTTGTAGTGACCATAGCATTTTATTTGCCTCAAAATTACGGATTTTGCAATAAAGGTTTGAATTTGTTTCTGAATTTCCACACCAGGGCAGCACCTCTAATAAACATCCAAACGGTGAAGGCAAGCCAAATTCCAGTTAATCCCCAATTGAGGTATTTGCCTAAGAACAGCGTTGGCACAAATCCTAGAAAAGTAGCTACAAGCAGGGTATTGCGCAAGTATTTCATTTCACCAAGACCTTTAAAGACTCCGTCTAAAACGAAAGCGGTACTATTAAAAGGAAGACCCAGAATAATAATATAGAAGATGCTGTAAAAAGCAGATAGCACTAAGGGTTCATTAGAAAAAAGACTGCCCAAAGGTTTATAGAAAATAGTTGCCAATGCCATAATAACAAGGCTAACGAGTAGCCCGTATTTCGTAATCTTTTTTGCCAGTAGCCAGAGTCCGTCATAATTGCGTTCCCCTAATAATCTACCGCCCATAATATTACCAGCGGCACCGTAGCCATCAATAAAAAAGGCAGAAAATAACCAGAGGTTTATAGCAATGGTATGTGCGCCAATATATTTATCGCCAAGCGTGGTTGCTTCTCTAACGGCAAGAATAAGTGCGGTGTTCAGTGCAATGGCACGTACAAACAAATTTAAGCTCATAACTACCAATCTACCAAGTTCTTGATGAACGGGCAGTTTTAGTTTTAGGCTAATATCGGTTTTGGTTACTAGAAGATAGAACGCCATGATAGCCATGACCGCTTGCGCCAACAAACTTGCATAGGCGGCACCTTCAAGGTACATGGCAGGTATGAAACCTTCAATACCGTATACAAATACAAAATCGAAAATTACGTTCAAGACCGCACCTGTTATAGCAATGACCATAGGCCAATAGGTATTTTGCAATCCGCGGAAAATACCCATTACCGCAAATACGAAAAGGGTTAATGGAAAGCCCCAAACACGAATGGAGTAGTAGCTAATGCAATATTTCAATATTTTTCCTTTGGCATTTAGGAGTTCAAAGATTTCTTGAATGACAAAAATGGTAGAAAGCAAAACCAGAATACTTAAGGCAATGTTAAGGTAAATTGCCTGAGCGGGCAGTGTTTTAACTTCTTCCAATTTACCGGCACCTAAGTACTGTGAAATAATGGCCGAAATGGCGCTACGCGTCTGACCTAGAATCCAGATGAGCATAGAAAGAAAAGAACCTACAATACCTGCAGCGGCAAGAGACTCTAATCCGTCCACCGGTATATTACCTACAATAGCAGTATCGGTTATGGATAAAAGAGGTTCTGCTATACCTGCAATGGTAGCAGGTATAGCTAATACGTTTATAGATTTTAAATTAACAGAGGTTTTCAAAAAATGGGTTTTCTATAGTACAAGTTCGTAGCAATGAAAGGGGTGTTCGCTTTGTTTTGGAAAAAAAATATTTCCTAATTTGGTATACCCACGTTGCTCGTAAAATTTCTGGTTTCTTTTGTTTTGGCTAAAGGTATCCAACCTAACCGATAGGGCATTATTTTCTCTAGCAAAGTTTTCACCGAAGTCCATTAAACGCTGGGCAAAACCTTTGCCTTGATGTTTAGGGTGCACCGCAAGACGATGAATGTAGTAGTTCTTTGTGTTTTGGGTGAGCCAATCAACATATTTATATTCCTCATCCATAAAAAGGGAAACAACAATACAACCAACTATTTCGTTATCAAGCTGTAGTACAAAAAGTTCATTGCGTTCTATATCATTTTCAAAAGCTTGCTTAGAAGGATATTCTGTAGTCCATTGGTAAATACCATTGGCTTCCATGGAAATTCTACAAGCATCTGTCATGATTAAAATTTCGGGTATTTGCGATATCTTTGCCGATGCTATCATACAATGAATTTAATTAAATTGTAAATTTAGAGTTATAATCAATACTTTTTATCATGATGAATATTCTTGTTCCGATCGGGACCTCCTCAAATGCGAATCAAACATTACAATATGCAGTAGATTTTGCAAAAGACTTTGGTGCCGAAATATATGTAATGGAGGTTTTTAATGTCAGTGGAAAAACAGGAACACTTACCAATGTAACACTAAAGGTAGCCGAAAATTCGAAGGAAAGATTAAAAGAAATTATAGGGACCGTAGATACAAAAGAAGTATCTATAAAAATAGCAAGCTTTAACGGTGATCTAAAAGACGGTCTAAAAGAAATTGATAAAGGAATTGGTATTGATCTAATTGTTTTGGCACCTAGAAGTAATGACATTCAAGAAGAGAACTATTTAGGACAAACCTCAGGAGCCATAATTAAAAGAACCAATATACCAACGTTGATCGTACCAAAAGGAACAACATACAAATCTTTTGAAAATATATTGGTAGCATTCAAATCTGGAATTTTAAAGAGAAAAAGAATTCTTGATCCGTTAATTGAAATTCAGAACAAGCACAATGCAAACGTGAATTTACTGATGGTAAAAACACCAGGATATTCAGATGACGATTTAAAGATAAATACGGCGTTGATGGACATAAGTTCGCAATTGACCTTTACAGAAAACTCAACTACCTATCATGGTGTTTTAGAGCATTTTCAAGCAAAACACCCCGATTTACTATGTGTTTTTAGAAGAAAACGTGGTTTTTTCAAGAAATTATGGGAAAAGAGTACAATTTCAAAAACAGAGTTTTATGCCCCGGTACCGGTATTGGTGCTTAGCGTAAAGAAAGATTAACTAGTACTTTGATGGCTTGTTAAAATATTTTGGGGGATTAGCCTGCCCGACTTTTTAGGCGGGCTCAGTTGGCTACCCGCCCATGCCGAAAAAGGCATGTTCGGGCAGGGAGCGCAATTTTTCAGATAATGAGTTATATATATGTTCTTTACAGCGATGTTTTTAAAAGGTTCTATGTTGGTATGACTGACGATTTAGAGAATCGTTTGGTAACACATAATTCTAGTAAAGTAAAAAGCACAAAGCCTTATGTACCTTGGCGAATTGTTCATACTGAAGAATACAATAATAAACAAGAGGCTAGAGTAAGAGAAAAGTATTTAAAATCGGCTGCAGGAAGAAGATGGAGAAAGAGTAATATTATGTTGGGGTAATAGCCTGCACGACTTTTTTAGAGGGGCTCAGTTGGTTGATCTATTAAGCCGAAATTTACTTTTTAGATGGGAGTAAAATCTCTATGAAAATGAATTATATTTACAAGCTTTAAAGCGAGACTTTCGGAAAATTGTTATTTCGCTTATTTTATATTAAATATTTTGGGGGATTAGCTCAGTTGGCTAGAGCGCTTGCCTGGCAGGCAAGAGGTCACCGGTTCGAATCCGGTATTCTCCACCAGTAAATAAAGGGCTTCAAGAGTTTTTAACTTTTGAAGCTTTTTTCATTTGCACGCAATTTGCACGCAAAATTTTATTTATTTTAACTAATACCAATCGATGTATTATTGTTGGTTTCTATATTAGATTTTTGAATAGATAAGTCTTTAACAGTATTTCAGTTTATACTCTCTTTTTTCAAATGAATGGTATTACCAAATATTTATCTTAATGTTAACTTCCTCATCAATGTTAAAAGTTAACATATAGCAGTTACACTACTACGATAGTTTTACGCTTCAAATTAAAAACATGAAGATGAAAAACTACTTTTTAAAAAATCGACTAAGATGGAAACTTACTACCAAACTTTCCATTCTCATGATTTTGGGTACGGTGCTCCTATCGTACGGACAGTCAACAAATGCAACCATAAAAGGTAAAGTAACTGATGCAAATGACGAACCTTTAATGGGTGCAACAATCATTGTTAAAAATGTATCAACAGGTTTTACTTCAGGTTCTATTAGCAATATTGATGGCAATTACCAACTGCAACAGTTACCACTAGGAGGACCATATACTGTAACTGCACAATATTTAGGTTTTGAAGATGTCGTAAATAAAGAATTTATGCTAAATCTAAGCGATGTCATAAATGTCAATTTTATTATGCAAGAATCCGCTACTAACTTAGATGAGGTGGTGGTCTCGTCAAATAGTTTGGCAAAACGAGTACAACAATTGGGGGCGTCTACCAAAATTGGTGCCGGGCAAATCGCGAATTTACCTACGGAAGGTAGAAACTTTACCAGACTCACAAGTCTGTCCCCTTTACAAGGCGGCGGATCAATTAATTTGGGGGGTCAAAGAAGAACGTCTACCAATGTAACAATAGATGGCGTTAACTTTAGAAACACTTTAACCGCAGGGGAGATAGGTAGAGGTCCCTACACAATTTCGCAAGAAGCAATTCGAGAATTTGAGGTAGTTACAAATGATTATGATGTTGCACAAGGTCGTCAGGGCGGTGGTGCCATTACCGCTGTGACCAAGTCTGGAACCAATGAATTCAAAGGCAGTGCTTTTTTCTACCATAGAGCTGATGAACTGCAAAGTAATTTTACCATTCAAGGAGAAGAAAGGGAGGCTGATTTTTATAATTCCCAATACGGTTTAAGTGTTGGCGGACCATTGATCAAGGATAAACTACACTTCTTTTTGGTTTATGAAAGACAAGATGCAGGTGACCCGCAGTTCATTGCCAATTTACAAAGTGATGACGATGCAAATCGTTTAGGTATTACAGAAGAGAACTTAGATCGCTTTCTGCAAATCGGTAGAGATCTTTACGGCTTGAGTGACTCAAAACAAGTAGGTCAGTTCGATAGGGTTACGGAGGCCAACAATCTATTTCTTAGGTTAGATTGGCAAATAAACGAGAAGCATAGATTAACATTGCGCAACCTATATAATAAATGGGAAAACCCTTTAAGCGTAAGTGATAACTCTAATATAGAAGTAGCGGAATCGTATTCTGATTTTAGTTCTGAAGAAAATAGTACCCTTCTTTCATTAAGGTCCGTTTTTTCACCAAGTGTAACCAACGAATTTAAGATACAATACCAACATGCAGAACGTCTTTTTGGCCCTAATTCAGAATTACCATCTCAGAATATACCGCGGGCAATTGTCCAAGTAGCATCAATATTACCTAATGGAAATAATAGAACTAGAAGTGTTCAATTAGGCGGACAGCGATTTACACCAGAAACCAATTTAGAAAATCAGGTTCAGGTTGCAAATACCACCTATATAAATGCTGGAAAATTCAATTTTACCTTAGGTACGGATAATCTAATTACCTATTTAGAAACACAATTGTCCAATGAACAGAACGGTCGTTTTTTCTTTGATTCTCTAGATGATTTTGAGAATTTAAACCCTTCAAGATATGCTCGTGAAGTTCCTTTACAAGGGTCATCATTGGTAAAACAGACTGTTTTGGATTTGTCGCTTTTTGGACAAGTTGAGTTTGATATCAACCCGAATCTAAATTTAGTTGCGGGAGTACGTTACGATGCTACTGCATTTTTAGATGCGGCAGAATTCAACCCTTTGGTATTTCAGGAATTAGGTATTCGAACAGATGAAAAGCCTGAAGATTTTAACAACATTCAACCTAGGTTACAATTGACCTATAATTTGAAAGGAAAGGATACTGATATATTTAAATTAGGCGCTGGGGTATTCTCGGCACAACCACATTATTATGCGCAAGTAAATAATATTCAAAATAGTGGTACGCTATTGGGAGCTATTGATGTTACTGGGGCAGATGTTCCAACCCCGAATTTTCCATCCTATAGAAACGACCCAAGTACAGCGCCAGGTGTTCCGGCAGGGGTAACGCCGTTTTCAACCATAAATGCGGTGAGCCCTGATTTTGAAGTACCGACTATTTATAAGGCAAATTTAAGTTACACCCATTTTTTTGGAGATAGGTATAGTTTAGGTGTCAATGCTGTTTTTAGTCATACGACTAATAATTACGTGTATCAAGAAGCCAACTTGGTGGCTGAACCATTTTTCGTGACGCCTCAAGGTAGAGAGGTTTTTGTACCCGCCAATACGATTCCTGAAAGCGGAAGTCCAGATTGGACCAACTCAAGAATTTCTGATTTAATTGGAAGAACATTGGTCCTGAGTCCTGATGGTGTTTCGGATAATATAGCTTTGATATTTGAAGGTTCGGCCAAAATAGGCCAAGATGGATATCTAAATGCCAGTTACACGATAAATCGCTCAAAAGACAATTCATCTTATAATTGTTGTGTAGCAAATACGTCTACCTTTCTTCCAGTAAAGGGAGATCCAAGAGATTTGAACTACGGTTTTTCGGATAATCATTTTGGTTCTAAAGTAGTGGTCAATGGAGCTACACCTACTTGGAAAGGGTTTAACCTTGGAGCCACTATTATAGGTGAAGGTGGATCGCGATACACGTTTGAAGCTGGAGGGAACAGGAGCGCTAACGGTGATTTTAACCTGAGTAACGAGCTTGCCTATGTTTTTGATCCCAACGACCCAAATACGCCACAAGATATTATAGATGGCTACAATCAAATATTGAATGATCCAGAAACTCCAGATAACTTCAAAGAATACCTACGGGAAAGTTTTGGTGGTTTTGCAGAACGTAATGGAGGTAAAAATCCGTTTAGGGCTACAGTAGATCTAAGACTTCAAAAGAAATTCAGTTTTAATAAGAACAAGCACGGATTACAGCTATCAGCCGATGTATTCAATTTTATGAACCTGTTGAATAAAGAATGGGGGCGTACCAATAATTACGGTGGTGGAGTGAACGTAACGAATATAACCGGGTTTGATCAAGCTAGTAATAGTTATCAATATAATGTACAAACAGGATCTGGTACCGAACCGATAAATGGGACCCCTTGGAGACTGCAATTGGGAGCCAGATATACGTTTAATTAAAAAAGGAATTTATTTAATTTTTTATTAAGGGTTTGGTATTTCTCAATCAAACCCTTTTTCTAATAGTGTGTTTTATGAAAAACAGTATTTATATTGTTCTATTTTTAACTTTAGCGGGTTGCGTTAGTTCTACAAACTTGATAGAAAAAGATGCTTATTTTTCTAAAGAAAATTTTTTAGCTAAAAATAATGGAGAAGTAATTCCTTCTAATTATACATACCCCCAAAAAAAAAGTTTTAAAGTTTTTTCTTGGAATGTAGAGTATTTTGTAGACTCTTTTGATGACCCTTATATAGATTCAAAAAGAGAGAATATACCTGATTCTTTAATGGGTAATAAAATAGCTGATTTAGTAACTGCTTTAAAAAAAACGAATGCTGATGTAGTTGTATTACAGGAATTTGAAAGTGCAAAATTTTTAAGAAGTATTGCTGATGAAAATTTGCAAAACATGGGTTATAAATATTTTGCAGATGTACCTAGCCATGGCTGGTATATGAATGTAGTAATTATGAGTAAGTTTCCATTAGGAGTTATTTATGGTTACGGAAATGCAACAACACCTCTCTTAGGATATAAAAATAAAGATGGATTGCCAGAAACACAAAATACGTTAAATACCAGAATGTGGTCCATAGAGGTTTACCCTGCACCAAATTATAATTTTTTACTTACAGGTGTTCATTTAAAAGCAGGAAGAGGAGAAAGAAATATAGCAATGAGAAAAGGTCAAATTAATTTTTTGAAACAACAGTTTAATCGATTTTTAAAAGAAGATAAAAATAAAAATATGTTAGTCGTGGGCGATTTTAATAGCCTACTAGGTAGCGAAGAAATTAATCTATTTACAAATGAAAAAAGAAATAGAGAAAAATTTATAGACCCATTGCCCCAAACAATAATGACACATACTTCTGATGACCCTAAACGAAGGTTAGATTATATCCTAATCAATACCAATATGTACAAAGAATACAAAGAGAATTCGGCAGAGGTCCCTCAACTTTTTACACCACAAAAAATGAGAGAAATTAGTGATCACCTACCAGTAACCACAACATTTATAATTAAATAAGAGATAAAATGAAAAATTTATATTTAACAGCAATAGTTTTATTTATTGCTATTCAAAATATTAAAGCTCAAAAAGAACCACTTTCAGAGCATGTTATATTAATATCAATAGATGGGTTTAGACCTAATTTTTACCAAGAAGCAAAGTGGCCTGCTCCAAACCTTAAAACTATGGCAGAAGAAGGGGTAAGTGCAAACGGTGTTAGAGGTATTTATCCGTCAGTAACCTATCCGTCCCATACTACACTTATTACAGGAGCCTACCCAGCTTCCCATGGTATTTATTACAATAGTCCTTTTGAAGAAAAAGGACAAACTGGTAAATGGTACTGGGAAAGTAGTTTGATCCAAACAGAAACGTTATGGGATGCCGTAAGAAAATCAGGTAAAAAGAGTGCCAGTTTAATTTGGCCTGTTTCCGTTGGGGCACCCGTCGATTACAATGTTCCTGAGGTTTGGACTTTAGATAGAAACTATGGTAGAATACAACCTATGCGTGACAATCAAACACCAAAGGGTCTTTTAGAAGAAATGGAACTAGCCGTTTTAGGAAAGATGGATACGATCAACTTTAACGGTGAATATTTAAATAGGGAAGATCGTACAGGTGAAATGGCAGCCTATATTTTGAGTAATTATAAACCCAATTTAATGACTGTTCATTTAATTGCAACAGACCATTTTCAGCATGAACAAGGGAGAGACGGTAAGAAGGTGCATACCGCAATATCAGCTATAGATAGAGCTATCGGGAAAATTATGGATGCTGCAGAGCGTTCAGGTATTTTAGATAAAACTACTTTTATAATTACAGGAGATCACGGTTTTGTAGACATACATTCAGCTTTAAGCCCCAATGTTTGGTTGGTAGAAGAGGATTTGATGAAAGCACAAAAAAATAGAGGAGAATGGAAAGCTACATTCCATACTTCAGGAGCGGCAGCTTTTTTAATGCTAAAAGATAAGAATGATGTCAAAACACTGACAAAAGTGAGAAAAAAACTGAGTTCTTTACCTCAAGCGCAAAAAAAATTGTTTAGAATTATTGAGCGTGAAGAATTAGATGAAATCGGTACAGATCCCAATGTAGCCTTTGCTTTAAATCCGATTCCGGGTATAGCTATGTCAGGTTCTTCAAATGGAGATGTTCTAAAGCCTAGAAGTGGAGGGACACATGGTTACTTTCCAGATTTTCATGACATTGAAACAGGTTTTATTGCTTGGGGAGCAGGAATAGCTGAAAATAAAAAAATTCAGAAAATTGGTTTAGAAGATATAGCTCCTTTTGTTGCTAAACTTTTGAATTTAGACTTTCAGGCCAAAGACGGAATACTTTATCCTGGTATTTTAAAACAGAAAGATTAATCTAATTTTTTCAATAAATTTGAAATGGTTTGGCGGGTTGTTCCCATAAGGTCCGCCAAATCTTTTTGTGTAAGTAAATGAAAAAGTAAATGTTCTTTTTTATTGGAGTCATATACTAGTAAATTTAAAGACTGTATGAGATATTGTAGTTTTTCATCAGTTCCTCTTTCATTTATTTTTCCTAATTTTTTTTCTGAGATACACCATCGCTTTACGAGGTATGATATAAACCATTCAGCAAGTCTTGGATTTTCTGTGACTTCTTTTTTAAAAAAACTAAGATCGTAAATACGGATCTTACTGGATATCAATGATTTTGAATATTCGAAAAACTGTCCGTTGAGATATTTTAGATTCCCAAAAAAATCACCAGTCTGTATGACATCATACACGTATTCTTCTCCTGACTCTGAATAGCTTCCCAATTTTATGGCTCCAGAAACAATTTCATAAATAAAATTATCTGTAAAAGGCGGACTATATATGTACTCGTTGCGTTTTACAGTAAATTCTTTTACATGATCAATTATATTGAGATGATTTTGCTTTTTTAAGTAATTATAGAAGAATTCCACTTCATAAGAACTATTTAAAGGATGTGCTTCAGCTGTATTTATCATTTCTGTTTTAAAAATGAAGTGAATTTATAGCTATGCATTCACTAATCGATTATTTAAGTGTTATTTCAAAATTATGACATTGTTAATTTGAAGATAAGTAGAAAGCGATTAGGTAGCAAAATGATAGTTCTCAAACCAGAATGATATAATAATTGTATTATAGTAAGTTACTTTCGTTTTGATCAATAAGTTATTTCTTTGCCTCAAATTGCAAACTTTGATTATAACAGGTAAATGAGTAAAAATCTAAGTTTTTAAATACTTGTTTTAGAATTTCTAAAGTCAAAATTGTTGATAACCTTCTTATTACCATAGGATTTACGAATCTGCTATTATTGGGAACAGTACCGTTTCATATCAAACGGAACCAATTTAAATCAATGGTCCTTTAGCACTATCTAATTTGGTGTAATTTTATTTAATTTACTGTTTATCAGTTATTTGTGAATAACTATTTGTAACGGTCTATTTCTATATTCGCTTATTTTCATACATTTATCCAGTAACAATATTGAAGGAAAACAAAAGCGCTTTTGTTCATTTCGTAACCCTAAAAAAGGAAAGCAATGGACAATTTTTTGATTCTCGAACGGCTCGACCGTTTGGAAAAACTACTGATAGCGAACAAAAAGGTACTGACCTTTGAGGAAACCTGTGACTATACGGGAATTTCCAGAAGTTACCTGTACAAACTTACCGCCGCGGGAAAAATTCCGCACTCCAAACCTAATGGAAAACTGATATTTTTCGAGAGAAAGAAAATCGTTCAATGGCTACTGCAAAACCAACGAAAATCTATTGGAGAAATAGAAACGATAGCGGAGCCTGTTGGTTAGCCTTATACATTTTCTAAATTTTTAATCAACTCATTAACACACCTTGGGAATCCTCATGGTGTTCAAAACGTCATTAGATGAAAACAGTACCATACTTACGAGTAGGCACTTCGTACTATAAACTGGTGCAGGCACCGACAATTGCCGGACATTTCAACGAGATCCTGGTGCATTGGAACATCGAGACCATCCGCCAGGACCATGGGAAGGATTATTTGAGCAAGGTGCCGAAGTATGATGGCTTTACCTGTATTCCTAGCCATATCGATTTCAAAAAGGAGTATAAAGGATTCTATAACACCTATTCTCCTTTACCCGCAATCCCAAAAGAAGGGGAGTGCAATATATCGTTGAGTTTCATCGAACACATTTTTGGTAAGCATTATGAACTGGGACTGGACTACCTGCAACTATTGTATACGAAACCCGTACAGGTGCTACCCATTCTATGCCTGGTCTCCAAAGAACGTTCCACGGGCAAGAGTACTTTTCTAAAATGGCTAAAAGCGATCTTCGATAACAATATGACCTACTTGACCAATGATAGTTTCAGTAGTCAGTTCAATGCGGACTGGGCGAACAAGCTACTTATCTGTATCGATGAAGTACTGTTCAACAAGGAGGAGCTTACCGAGCGCATCAAATACCTGAGCACGACCAATATCAACAAGTTGGAGGCCAAGGGAAAGGACAAACGGGAAGTGGAGTTCTTTGGCAAGTTCGTCTTATGCAGTAACAATGAGGACAACTTTATCAAGATAGACGGGAACGAGACCCGGTTCTGGGTGTTGAAAATCCCTGTACTTAAAAAAGAAGAAACCAATTTCCTGAATCAATTGATATCGGAAGTACCAGCATTCCTTTTTTATTTAAGACAAAGGCAGCTTTCAACGAAACATACCACTAGAATGTGGTTCACCCCACAACAGATAAAGACAACTGCCTTGAAAAAATTGGTGCAGAATAATCGTAATAGGGTTGAAAAAGAACTTGCTACGATTCTCTTGGGTGCTATGGAGCAATTCGATATTGAAGAAATACATATTTGTCCATTGGATGCGCTACAGCTACTCAACAGGACACGGATAAAAACCGACTTGACACAACTTAGAAGATTGCTAAAAAGGGATTGGAAACTGGAGAATAAAGATAACTCTCTGAGCTATCAAAAATTGGTCATTTGGCAGGATGCTTCCATGCAGCTGTTGGATGCCAAGGGACGCTATTTTGTCGTGGAAAAATCCTTTTTGCTTGAAAATTTTGATGAAACGATGACGGATTGAGCCGTTCCCTTTAGCTATCGATGCCGGGGCTGTCATCATTATATCATCATTTGTTCATCAAAAAATATAACGATGACAAAAACGAACATAAAAAAAGTGAAAACGATGAATCGATGAAGAAAACGATGCTGTGGAAACCATTGTAAAATAATGCTTGCCGAAGGTTTTTCATCAAATCATCAAAATTTTGTTTAAAACTAGTTGGCTTATGAAAAAAGAAAGAACAAACAATTTAACGTGTGAAAGAGCCCGAGCTTTTCCCATCGAAAAAGCGCTGGCAAAACTAGGGCACTTTCCGACCAAGACAAGCGATAAAGAAGCTTGGTTCCTGAGTCCGTTCCGCTCAGAAACCCAAGCCTCTTTTAAGGTGTCCAAGAAACTGAACAGATGGTACGACCATGGAGCTGGAAAAGGAGGAAATGTTATCGACCTAATTTGTTCGATAACAAAGTCTACAGTTGGTGAGACCCTAAAATTTATAGCACAAGACCAAGAGTCTTTTTCTTTTCAGCAGCAGCCGGTTATTGAAACTGAAAAAGATAAAGGACTTCAAATTCTCTATGTTCGACCCTTAAGACATTCCGGCCTTTTAAAATATGTAGCGGAACGCAGCATATCCATGGCCACAGCAGCTATGTATTGTTATGAGGTTCACTATCTGCATAAGGGTAGACGATACTTTTCCGTTGGATTAAAAAATGATTCAGGGGGATGGGAACTGCGTAACGAATACTATAAAAATTCCAGCTCACCGAAGGATATCACCCATATCAAAAATGGAAATGCAAAACTCATCGTTACCGAAGGGATTTTCGACCTACTGTCGATTTTGGAAAGCACTAAAAATTTGGAATCGCAATATGATTTTCTGGTTTTGAACTCTACTGCATTTCTAAAGAAAACGATGAATAGTATTGATGGGTATCATCGAATCGACCTTTATTTGGACAATGATCTGACGGGTAAGGCAACGACTCAAAAATTGATTTCCCGTTCCAATAACTGCCTGGACAGATCAAGTCTATACGAGGGGTATAAGGACATGAACGAATGGTTGATTGCTAATGCTAAAAAGGGACTTGGTCAGGGAGCGCGAGATGTGTCTTTGTTGCCACAAAAACAAACTCGCTTTACTCCCGGCGGTCGCAAAGAAAAAAAGAAATGAAAAGGACCTACATCAAATTCCGGTGTTCCATCTACGAGAAAAAGCTACTGAAAAAGAGGTCGGAACGGGCAGGTATTTCCCTCTCCGAATATTGCCGAAGTTCCGCTTTTGGTAATTCGGTCATCGAACGGTTGACCGAGGAACAATTGGCCCATTATAAAATGCTAATAAAATACAAAAGCAATTTTACGCGTATCGGAAATATGTTCAAAAGACATAACCCGAAACTGGCAAACGAGGTCGAGAAACTGGCAGAGGAAATCCGAACGCACCTTTATAATTTCAAAAATGTAACGAAATGATAGGTAAAGGAACTTCGATAGCACACACCGGGACAAGTATCGAATACGGCTGGAACCAGGAGAAAGATGCAGAAATCGTCTTTAGTCAACATCTGGCGGGAACTGACCCCCAACAAATAACGGAAGAGTTCAAAATGATACAGGAACAGAACACCCGTTGCCAAAAGAACACCCTGAGCTTCGTCCTCAGCCCGGTAGCCGAGGAGGGCAGGAACCTTTCCAAGGAACAGTTAGGGGAAGTCGCTCAAAGATTTGTCAAGCAAATGCAATTGAAGGAGAATCAGGCCATCGCTTTTGTCCATCGGGACAAGGCACATACCCATGTGCATCTTTACGTCAATCGGATAGGTTTTGATGGAAAGGCCTACAATGATAGTTTTATCGGGAAGCGCAGTCAATTGGCCGCAGAGAATGTTGCCAAGGAAATGGGGTTGACCACGGTCAAGGAAGTACAACTGGAAAAAGAACTGGGCACCACAAAAGTCAGGTTCCAAATAAAGAATATCCATCAGAACGTAATGGAGACTGAAAGGCCTAAAACGTTGGACTCTTATATAAAGGCTATGCAAGAAAGAAACGTCGAAGTTATTCCGAGCATCAACAAGGCGAACAGATTACAAGGGTTTCAGTTTCAATATCAAGGTTATAACTTCAAGGCAAGTGAGGTTCATCGCTCCATGTCAGGAGGAAGGATAATGGCGCAGCTTTCCCAAAACAGGGGTATGGCAAAGCCAAAAGAGGTTGGCAAATCAGTACAACTATTGGGAAAAACTGTGGAAATGAGTACCAATCTTGCAACAAGCATCGCTAAGAACATCATCAAAAAAACAATCAAAAGAGCGATTGACCCGGGAATCGGATATTAAAAATAGGAGATTATGGGATATAAGAAACTGGATGAAGTAATGGAGTTGCTAAATGATGAGCTGGACGGGTTCAACAAGTCCATCGTAAAACTGGAACGGTTGACGAATAAGACCGATAACATTAAAGTAATGCCTGATACTTCGGAAATTGAAAGGCTGCTCCGAGAACACTTAAACTCTGAGAAGGCGAGTAGTTCAAAGCTTCATGAATCCGTTCAAGATATAAGGAGTCAGATGTTAAAGGCAAAATTAGTTCCAAAAATACAGTTATGGCTCCACTATTCGATTTGGTTTGTTTCCTTACTTATCGTAGGTTATTTGACTGTACAAGTCTCCCGAATTGGGGGAATTCAAGAAAAGGCTTTTTCGAAGGGAGAGCAAGAAGTAATCTTTAGTTTAAAAGGATATTTTGACCAATATCCAGAACATTACGAATCATACCAGAAATGGATAAAGAAAAAAGATAGTGTTCCAAATCAAAAGTAGTGTGCGCCCTATGGATTTTTTGCTTAACGCTTATCTGCCGGAACGCTACAAAAATTCCACAGGATCCATGCGCAGGTAAGTTATGGTAAGATTTGGGGGTAGTAAAATAATCACTATAGCTCTACTAATTTTTTATTATAACCATCCAATATCTCACTAGGCAAAGACTTTAGGTATATTTGAGTTGTTGATAAACGGTTATGGCCAAGCATGGCAGAAATCGCTTGTAAAGGAACATCTTGCAGCATTGCTTGAGTTGCGAAGCTATGACGAGACACATAGGAGGTTAAACGTTGCTCTATGTTACATTTTTTTGCAATCTCTTTCAACCCTTTATTATATCTCTTACGAGCCCATAATACATCCTTGTATTGAAGTTCAAAGGTGTCCCTTTTAACTATCGGAAATATGAAATCTGATTTTCGCTTGTTTTTAAGATAAAATGAAAGTATCTCCTTAAGCTGTACCGTTATGTTTATATCATAAGGTTTGGATGTTTTCTTCCTTTGAAACTTAATGCGGTTATCGATAATATTTTCAACTTTTAAAAAAGCCAAGTCCATAAATGAAACACCATAGAGCATATAAGATGCCAAGAAATAGTTTCTATAATGAAACAGGCTATCGTTTTCTTCCAGTTTTAAAAGCATAATAGATTTTATGCTTTTGATGTCAAGAGCTCTTTTTTCGGTAGGAGTTGTTTTAATTTTATAATTGGTAAAAGGATAAGCATCCAACGAAATAACATCAGCTTTGATAGCCCTGTTTAAAATGGCTTTTATTGTTCTCATGTAAGTTGAAAGACCATTTACAGAATTACCTCTAGAAAAATGCCAGCTCTCAAATTTTTTAAGAAAATCATAATTTATTTCATTGAATTTAATATCGTTCCCACCCTTAAATTTTTCTAACACCTTAATTACAGCATAATATGTATTAGCATTTCCAAAACGTTCTGCTTTCTTTAACTCTATTACAATGCTCTTGCTAAATTCAAAAAATGATTCAAATGAAGCAGTTCTCACAATCTTATTTTTGAGTTGTAAAATTGATAAATAGTTAAGCTCATCTTTTTCGTGAAGGTCATTAATTATATCTACGGCTCCGGTTTTTTCTTTCAAGAGCTGATTATTCAATTTACTAACGGATGAAGTTCCTTTGAATGCTCTTTTTATCCTCTCATTTTTATTATCCCAGAACTCCTTTTGTACGGACTGCCCTAAACTAATGGAAGTAGTTTTACGAAAATGAGTTAATCGTAGAATAACAGGGTAGGAGGCATCTTTTTTCTTCCTGCGCGTATCTAAAGAAAGTTTTATATTGGTATTCATTCTAATCAAAGATAAAAAAAATTTGCACGCAATTTGCACGCAAATAGATGATTTCGTTTGATATCAAACGAATACAAATTTAATTAAATAACTGATTATTAATTAGTTATGAATTAATTTGATTTTCTTTGGTGCGTGAATCCTCTTGCTGGCAGGCAAGAGGTCACCGGTTCGAATCCGGTATTCTCCACGCAAAGCTTCCATTTTGGAAGCTTTTTTTATTTATAGCAATTGAGCGTTTGATTATCGTATTAATTAATAAAGAATAGAGCATCCCGAAGGCTTTCGGGAAGGTCACCGGCTCGAATCCGGTATTCTCCACTTAGGGTTCCCATTGTTGGAAGTCTTTTTTATTTTACAACACTTCAGAGATAATATCTTAAATATAATTTCAGGGGATTACAAAAGAATAGATTTTCACCGTAATAAAATCCATTTACAAAACAATACTCTACACATATACTTCCACCTAAAGCTATTTTACATTTTTTCAGCTATACAATATCAGGGTGATTAAAAAGTTATTAGTACATGATTATTGATGATATGTACAACCCCCAAAAGAAAATCATTAACATGAAAAAAATTATTTTCGTCTATCTACTTGTTGTTTGTTTATTTAGTTGCGCCACAGATGATGCAGAAGAACAATTAAACGCTATAAATATTCAAATAGACTTAAGTCAAGTAGAGGAATACTCAAATGATTATGATCATACAGACTTTATGGTTAAGGTATATGATTCTAAAGAAGATTATTTCAATGAAGTAAACGCTGTTTTTTCCGGTAACATAGACGCTACGGGCAAAATATCAATTTCAGAAGAATTACAAGAAAAGAGTTACTATGTAGATATTTATACAGAAGATAAAGTATTAAGTAATTGGGAAGTAATGGATATAGATCTAGACGCTTCTAATATTATAAAGTTTTCTCCAGACACCAATGAGTCTTATTCTACGGTGAACATGACGGATCATAGAAGGTTTGTGGGTAATTGGTCTTTTCTATCTTATGAACAAATCAATAATGAAAATGAAGAAAGAACGGATAAAGTGTTTTTATCCATCAACAAAGATTTTACTGCCACTTCATATGAAACGTATGACGGAGTAGCATATCAATTACACTTTAAATTACTTGGAAATGGTAATGTTCAATTGGTTACAATACAACCTAGCCCAGATAATTACCCGGTAAACCAGACCAGTTCTCAAGATTTAGTTGTACAGATTAAAGAAGATGGATTATTATATTTTACAAATTACTCTGGTGATCAAGCAGTTTATATTGGAAATTAAATACACCTTCATTTACAACATAGTTAAAAGTAAAAAAGCCCTCATTTTCTTGAGGGCTTTCTTTATATGCTATTGTTTATATTTTCAAAAATAGTAGTCAATAGATATATTTTTACAAACGCTTACTAATGCACATTAAAGTATCATCAATATTTACGGGTGGGGTAGAGATTTTGTACAATATAATACCCGATGTATGTGCTTTGTACTCCTTAAGTTTTTCACCAAATTCATTGGTGATGTAACCTACAACATCCTCTTCTTTAACGGTATCTCCCGCGTTATGGTCGCTGTAAAAAAGCCCTGTTTCGGTAGCGCTTAAATAGGTTTGGTTGTTGAGCTGAATAAGGTTGGCGTGGGGTCCGGTTCCGTTATCGTACATATCCATATCGTCAAGCATATTATAGACTCCATTTTTTATTAAGCTAACCGCATCTTCCTGTACATTGCCCAATTTGCCACTTTCAAAGCTCAAAGCTATTTTACCATCTTGCGAGGCTTGTTTAAAAACATATTTTGCAGGTTCATCGTCCCTTAAAGAGAAAGGATATGAAACTATATATTCAAATCCGCTGTTCTCAGTCAGTTCCCTGGCTTTTTTTGTTTGTTCCGGGTAATTAGGGTTATCGTAGAAAAGCGCAAACGGAATCAAATCTTCATTGACCCCACCACCATGTATATCTATAAAAACATCGCTTACAGGTATGATGGTTGTAGTAATAAAATCCGCAATTTTTTGGGTAACGCTACCCGTAGATTTTCCAGGGAAGGCTCCATTTAAATTTACTTGGTCATGCGGATTTACAATAGAGGTTCGCGAAAAAAACGAACTGGTATTTGCAATAGGTATAATGATCACGGTTCCATTCAATTTATCGACATCAATTTCGTTTAACAACTCTTGTACACCAACAATTGGTGGATATTCAAACCCGTGTACACCGGCTACAATGGTAAATACAGGTCCTTCGTTCTTTCCTTTTAGTACAGAAATAGGCAAAAAGGTTTTGTTATTTCTAGCGTCTTGAAATTCAATACGTATGTTGTCTTTTGATGGTCTTGTGGAGTTTGAAAATACATCTTTAAAGCTGTTTTGGGCAATCCCAGAAGTAAGAGAGAAAAAAATGAAAATGGTAAAAAGAAGCTTGTGCATGATACCCTTATTTTATGTGATGCTTTTTGGTAAGACCAAATTATTAAAAAGACATTATTTATTTACCTATACAGCTCCTTTTCTTATTAGAAATTGCAGTACTAAGTCCAAATGTTAAATTTCTTATGTTAATTTAGAATAATTAAAAATAACTTGTTCATGTCTTTGTGATGATTTAGATTTGGCGTCTATTTAAAATAAATCTAAATAAAATATAATGAAAAGAGTTATTCTGGCTGTAGGTTTTATCGGTCTAACATTAATAGGTTGTTCATCAGATGATGATTCAACATCAGAAGTCGTGATAGACGATTCTATCGAGTCATCAGCGGTAATAGAAAATTATGCAGATTTGGTATTGGCGAATTATCAAGCTGCCATGGTAGATGCAGAAGCATTGAAAGTTGCTATTGACAATTTTGTAGCAACACCAACAGAAGATAATTTTAACGCTGCCAAAGAAGCTTGGTTAACGTCAAGGGAAAGCTATGGTCCTTCAGAGGCTTTTCGTTTTGCAAACGGACCTATAGACACGGGCGATACCGAAGAAATTGAAGGGTATTTAAACTCTTGGCCTTTAGACGAAGCATATATAGATTATGTTGAAGGAGATGTTGATGCCGGTATTATCAACAACCTTGCAGATTTTCCAACATTGACTAAAGAAGGCCTAACTGGTGAAAACGGTAATGGCGGTGAAGAAAATGTTGCTATTGGTTACCATGCCATTGAATTTTTACTTTGGGGTCAAGATCTTACGGCACCATCAGAGAATTTAGCAGGTCAAAGAACATATACAGATTTCGTAGATGGTGGTACGGCTGCCAACCAAGATCGTAGAAGAGCATATTTGGCGATCGTAGCAGATTTGTTGACCGATCACTTACAAATTATTATCGATGAGTGGAGCGGTGACTATAGAACAACCTTCTTGGCTTTAGATGAAGATGAAGCTTTAGATAACATGATCAGTAGTATTGCTGAGCTTTCTAGAAGCGAGCTGGCTATTGAGCGTATGGCGGTAGCTTTACAGAACCAAGATCAAGAAGATGAGCACTCATGTTTTAGCGATAATACTGACAGAGATATTAGATTGAATTTGGCAGGTATCGTAAATGTATACACTGGAGTTTACGGTAGTGTAAATGGAAACTCTTTACAAGATTTGATTGAAGAGGCCGATGCGGATCTTGCAGCAGAATTAGATACTTTATTGGCAACTGCGGTTACTGATGTTGATGCAACATTAGATCCTTTTGATTTAGCGATTGTTGATGGCGAGTCTAGCGTAGAAGGTGCAAAGGTACAAACAGCTGTACAGGCGTTGGTAGCTTTTGGTGACAAGCTTTTAGAAGCTAAAGTTGCACTTAATATTGATTAAAAATAATGGCTAAATGCTTATTCTACCTAGGGTTGTGATAAACTGTCCTATATAAGAAAATTGTAAATTAAAACTGGATTTTTTAAAATCCAGTTTTGTTGTTATATAAAATGAACAGAATTTCAATAACGATTTTATGTCTGCTGGTAATTATGGTTACCTCTTGTGGTAAAGATGAGGTAATTGTTCCCTTAATGGCAGAAGAAGGTGAAGAGCTTTCTGGCGGCACCACTTCATCTTCTAATTTTTCTGCGGAAGCGTTTGGTTTTGCTTCCCCAGATCTAACGTTCGATGAGCGTGTAACCTTTGGGGTGGGCAACTCGCTTTTCAACCAGAGTTGGGTTACTGCACCGGCGTCTACCACCGCTAGAGATGGTCTTGGTCCTTTTTTTAATGCAAGAAATTGCTCTGGTTGCCATTTTAAAGATGGTAGAGGAAGACCGCCGGAGTATGACGGTGAGTTTTCTAGTGGTCTTTTGCTTCGTTTGGGTCTTTTGCAAACCACTGAAAATGGAGAAAATATAGGCGATCCCATTTACGGCACGCAATTTCAAGACAATTCTATTTTAAGTGTAGATAAAGAAGGTACTATTATTATAACCTATACACCATTGATCGAAAGCTATGCCGATGGTACAGAAATATCTTTACAGGTGCCGGAATATTCGTTTACCGGTCTAAGTTATGGAGGTTTAAGTGCAGCTACGAGAATATCGCCCAGAGTGGCCAATCAAATGATAGGCTTGGGTCTTTTAGATGCTATACCAGAAGCAACTTTGTTGAGCTTTGCCGATCCTAATGATGCCGATGGTGATGGTATTTCCGGTAAAACTAATGTGGTTTATGATGTAGAAACGGGTAGCAAGGTCATAGGTCGTTTTGGTTGGAAAGCCAATCAACCTAATATTAAGCAACAAGTAGCCGCCGCATTTTCTGGTGATTTGGGCATAACATCATCTCTATTTCCTAATGAAAACTGTCCTGATCCTTTAGATTGTGATAATTACCCAAATGGTGGAACACCAGAAATTCCAGATGATAACTTAGAAAACGTCACTTTTTATGCCGCATCGCTATCCGTACCAGAAAGAAGGGATGTAGATGATCAAAATGTGTTAGAGGGTAAAGAGTTGTTTGTAAGTATAGACTGTGCTAAATGCCACATACCAAAGTTGGAGACGGGCGCTTATGAAATAGAGGCATTGGCATACCAGACCATTCGCCCTTATACTGATATGTTGTTGCATGATATGGGAGATGGGCTAGCGGACGGTCTGCCCGATTTTGATGCTAATGGCAATGAATGGAGAACGCCGCCATTGTGGGGTATAGGATTAATTGAAACAGTAAACGGCCATACCAATCTATTGCATGACGGTAGAGCCAGAAATATAGAAGAGGCCATATTATGGCATGGTGGGGAAGCTTTAGCTTCAAAAGAAAAATTTAAGAAGCTTTCTATAGAAGAAAGAAACAAAATTATTCAGTTTTTGAATACACTTTAAGATGATGAAAAAGACAATTTTATATGTAGTTGTGGTATTGTTCACACTTTCTTGCGGTAATGATGATGGTGTAACTATTGATGAACCAGCATTGTTAGCTGTAGAAGAAGGTCGTAGCCTACAGGTATCCAATTTATACGATTATCAGATAGAGGTAAACCAGGCGGCACATGTGGCAGTTTTGAATAATTTGGTAACTCAAAGTTTAGCCTTTGGAGCTAATGTTACGGAAACTGAGCTAGTGGCGTTGCAAAATGCTTGGAAAACCGCTTTTTTAAACTGGAAGAGTAATGAAGTATTTAACCTAGGTGCCATTCAGAGCTCATTTATACATACCAGAATTAATCAATGGCCTACAAATGATGAGGCATTGGAAGAGAATATTGCAGGCGAAGAAACATTGAACAGTGATTTTGTATCAAGTGTTGGGGCAAATACAAAAGGGTACAGTGCTATTGAATATTTGTTGTTTCATGATACCAACGCCGTTGTACTAGCTGAATTGACCACAGCTGAACATGCCGAAAGACGTATGCAGTACTTGTTGGCATTAATAGAGAATTTAGCGGAACAAGCCGTCTTTTTACAAACCTTTTGGGAAGGGGTAGAACCTAGCTTTAAAAGCAATTTAGAGACTGGTGTAAATGGAAGCCAGAACCAAGTGGTCAATGCAATTATTGCTTCGCTAGAAAGCATGAAAGGCACTAAAATAGAAGAAGCGCTAAATGCTGAGACAGATGCTGTAACCTATTTTGAAGCGTATAGGAGCAGAACCAGTAAAGAAGCCTTGATCGTAAACCTAAATACATTGTACAATAGTTATTTGGGTGAGTATGAAGGCCAATCAGGTTTTGGGTTAGAAGATTATATTTTAGAAGTTTTAAACCGACCTGAAATCGATACCGCATTGCAAGAAGCCTTTGTTGTGGCTATGAGCGATTTAGAAGCTATGGATGGCGCTATTGAAGATGTTTTGGTGTCCGATGTTACTGCGCTTGAAACCCTTAGAACAGATCTGCAAACCATTATAGGTTTGCTTAAAACAGATTTGTCAAGTGCGGCCAATATTGTAGTAACTTTTAACGATACTGATGGAGATTAAATAGCACCTATTAAGAAGTTGAGACTACTATATGTGGTACAGCTATGATAATCGAGGTTAAAAGCAACTTTTCATAATCAAGTTCTTTTAACCTTGTTTGTTTTTAATACAGCCTACTACATAATTACGATTTCAAAATTAAATATTTTCTTCAGGTTTTAAAGAACCCGTAGGTTTTGATAGTGATTTTACCAATAGAAACACCACTTTTATGACCTATAACCTGTTACATTTAGCCAGAATGATGAAAGACAATAACAGCTAACCAAACTACGGGAATAGCCGTACCGAATGGGATGATGGTAAACGGTGGGAGTTCGAAAACCCAGAATATAGGTAGTGGTTTAGTTTATAGTAATAAGTACGAAGTACTTAGATGTTATTTTAAAAATAATTTACTTAATACTTTGTAATCAGTACTTAATACTATTTTTTCTCCTAACTCCTAACTCCTAACTCCTAACTCCTAACTCCTAACTCCTAACTCCTAACTCCTAACTCCTAACTCCTAACTCCTAACTATTTTGTACCTCGAACTTTTCTTTTACGGTTACCCGTAATGCTACATTAAAGAAAAATACTACCTTTCTAGTCGGTTCTAAAACACTACTTCCCCTTGCCGTTTTAGAGTTTAAATTTTTTACTGTCGCATTATTTATTCCAGAATTAATTATAACAAGTAGGTATCAAGTATTATGAAACTAGAGAAAATATTAGATAAGTTAGGATCTATTGAAAAGAATTCATTTATTAAGATTATTGATAATATCATATCTAAAAATCCAACAAACGCAAAGGAAATTGATAAGATTTTAAGCTCCTCGGATAAAGGTTTGAAATCTGTTGATAATCAAAATATTTCCAGGATATTTAATTTAACATCTTCAGAATTTAGGGGTTACATAGAATGTGAGTTTCAGGAAATAACATCACAATTAGATATTTTAATAGATATAATAATTCGTGATGGTAATTGTATTATGAAGCAAGATTGGCTCTCAAGATTATATGAAACGGAAATAAAAAATTTAAAAGGTAGAATCAAAGTTTTAAATGCAGATTTTGAAGATGAGAAGTCCGATTTGAGTTCAGCTAGAAAAAGAGATTATAGAATTTATAAATCATGCTTGCAAACAGCTTATCAGAATGATATAGAAAATAATAGAGATGCTAAAATAACGTCAGATGAACTTTCTATAATATTAACTTTAGGAAAGCAACTGGGTCTTTCTCAAGAAGAAGTGAAACTTATTAATTATTCCATTATCCCAATTAAGAAATTGGACATTCAGGAAGTAATTAAAAGTCTTAAAAATATTGGCGTAATATTTTATTCTAACAAAGAAAACACCATTTATGTAGCAGATGAAATGGTTAGATTATTAAGAAACATTAGGAAAAAAGAAGTTGCTACTAAGTTTTATAGAAGAACATTAAAATTGCTGCGAGAACCTATAATAAATCAAATTGCAAGGAATCATAATATTGATAGAAAATTATCATCTGCACAAAAAATAGAGGAAATTATAAAAGAGGGAATTTCTTTCACCAATTTGCTTTCAGAAGATATTTATAAACCGGGAAGTACTTTGACCGAAAAAAAGAAAACTCTAAATGAATTGTGTGAGAAAGGCTTAAATATTGAAAATCTAAAAGGAAGTGTTTTAGAAGATAAAATAGGTAGTTTAATTCAACATTTTGAAAATGTAGAGCGTGACGAAAAAGTAGGTATTTCTTTGGATGGATTTGATAAAATGCTGGTAGAGCTAAACCAATCATTACCGAAATTAAATAAAGAAATTAGAACTCAATTTGAACTACAAGAAGAGTTTGTTCTAAAAGGGGATTACCTATTGGACTATAACATCAAACCTAGAGATATTCTTGACTTAATAAGTAAATCTGATTTAACTAAGTTTATTAAGGATAATGGAATTAAACAAAGAGGAGACGATATATTAAATATTTTAGAGCATTACAAAGATGTTGAAAATCTTTATTTGGAAAACTACTCTAATGTAGCTTTTAGAGATTTGAATGTTCTAAAGGAAAATGGCATCACCGTAAAAGAAAGTGAATTAGGATCAAAGTTTGAAGAATTGACGAAAGTAATTTTTAAAGGTTTAGGTTTTGATGTCGATGAAGCTTTGAAAAGTAAAATTAATACACAAAAGGATATGATAGATATTCTTTTAAATTTAGGAAATGATGAGATTATTATTGTTGAATGCAAAACTAGCAAGGAAAGAGTTTATAATAAGTTCAGCACGGTTTCAAGACAATTAAAGTCCTATCAAAAATTAGCATTGAAAAATAATCTACGAATTGTTAAGATTTTATTGGTTGCTCCAGAATTTAGTGACGATTTTGTTACAGATTGCGAAATGGATACGGAGATGAACTTATCACTATTAACGGCATCAACATTATCAAATATTTTAGAATCTTTTAAGGAATCCAACTACACTGAATTTCCTCATGTATTATTTAGGGATATTGTAATTAACGAAGAACGAATTTTAAAAGCATTGAGTAAATAATTAGACTTTACGAAAACTAAACCGCCAACTACAGCGAAAAGACCCGTACTATGAAGTAACAGATTGCTTTTTTAAATTTCTACGAAAAATGAAAACTCTAACCCTAATTACACTACTAATTTTAATCTTCTCTTGTCAGCCTAATCACCTTTTTAAAGATCTAGAAAATCAAGAACAGGTGTTCATTGAGCTATCTAAATATGGGTTAGATCAGATACCCAAAGAGGTTGGGCAATTAAAGAATGCAAAGAAATTAGAAATCTACGTTGATAGTTTAGAAGGTTGGGCTATTTATCCTCCACTGAGCGCAATAGACCAATATATAGACGAACCACCGTTTAGAACCATACCACCAGAATTATTAGAACTTGAAGGTCTTGAACAACTAACGTTATATGACCTAGATATTAAAACCTTACCCGAAGATTTGTACAGACTCAAAAATCTAGAATATCTAGATTTATCAATGAACAAACTGACCGTCTCAAATGAAATAGCCAAACTGAATAAGCTAAAGAAACTGAAATGTGTAGAGCTGTTTGGCAACAGAATAAATAAGCTTGAATTAGAAAAGTGGAGAAAAGAAAACCCAAATCTTCAAATACGGTATGGTGATGAATATTGAGTTTCTATAGGAATCAAAGCACTTGGTTTAACCTTAATCCTTATTTTTAGATAATGAAAGAAGGCTTAATAAGAGATACCTATGAGTTAATTATAAAGGAAATACAAACTGTACTTACAGTGTGTTATCTGTTGGCTGTTGGTATAGGTATGATTTTTAATTATAAAAAGTATGCTGAATTTGGCATAAACATTTTTGATTACGCAGATGTATTTGATTTTTTAATAGCTCCCTTTGCAGATTTATACATCATCCTTTTTGTAGCAGCATCTACACTGATTATTTCTATACTGTTTTACATTGATTATCTATGGCTAAAAAAATGGCCTAGATCATATTCAAAAATGAATTTTGGTAGTGATAAAAAGAAGTGGTTTAAAGAATACAGAATTACCATTATAGTAATGAGCTTTATGATTTACTTGTTTTTATCTGCAGGTTTCTACGGTAAGTACACTAAGAAAAAAATATCCAATCAAAGAGATATTTCTATTACTCTAGTGGATAATGAAATAAAGAAGGGTAAACTAATAGGAAAGACCAAGGATATAGTTTTCTTATTAAATGATGACGGTGTTTTTGCAATACCCCTTACTTCTGTGGTAAAACAAATAAAAATTAAATAATGGGAATTTTCGATTTGTTTAAAAAAGGGAGTAACAAGTCGGATGTCTTAAACACAGACAACGGCATGTCAGGACCCACATTTCTTGATGGTCTTACAGAGCTTATAGAAAACCCAAAAGAACTGCATTCGCATGAATGGCGTAGAAAATTGAAATCTTCATCAGGAAATACTAAATTCAAAATAAAATACTACGGTGAGCTTCACGAAGATTATAACAACCTAATAGTGGAGACAAATTTTGCACCAGCTTTAGTATTTGCGGTCAATGTAGAGTCTGGTGAAGAAATACTATTGTTCGATGGTTGTAAACACGGGTATAATGCCATGTTTTGCGATACTTTTACGCAAGAACAAATTATCAATAGACCATTAGAACATCTGTATAAAGACAGTAATGGCAATGAAGTTTTTGAGCTAACCATAAGCACTTACAATGGTATTGATTACGAAGATGAGTTTAGGGAAGATGTAGATGAGAATGGGTTTTTAGAACTCATTGACGGCACTAAAATAGAATTTGAGAGTGCAAAACGAAATGGTTATGACACATTGCAAATATGGGCAACAAATACCAATGGTGATACTGTTGAGGTTGTCTCTGAAGAACTAGCTTAAATAAATTCATCTTAATAGTAAACCATATACAATTTGATAAAAATAATAGAAGCATATTTAGCTAAGCTTTTTAATACTAATAGGTCTAAACAATTTGAAGACCTTGAAGCTAGTAAGTTCATCCCTTTAGAACTGAAAACAGGAGAAGTGCGTGTTTTTGTAGTTCCAGATTTGGGAGATGAAAAGAATCTCGTCTTAGATAAATGGAATGTAAAAGTAGGCGATGGGGTTAAGCCACAAGATGTAATTTGCGAAATAGGTAATGATAACATTGTTATGGAATTCGAAAGTGCCTCTGAAGGCAAAATTATATGGATCTGTGATAAGAAAATAGCCTTGACACCAGGTGATGTTTTTGGTAAAATTGAAGGGATTTAACTGTAAATTTCAAATTCACCATCCCACTAACAAACGAATCCCCACCAAAAAGTACACAACATTCGAAAATGTGTGTAAGGCAATACGCCATTTCTCATTTTACCTTTGTCCTATTCTTTTAGACATTTAAAAAATAGGCGATATGAGTACAACACAATTTGGCAAACAAGGGTGGACACCCGCTAGAATAAAAAGCCTTAAAGGCAAAACATTCTTAATTACGGGTACTACCAGTGGTACCGGTTTTGAGGCGGCAAGAATACTGCTGTCTAAAGGCGCAAAAGTGGTGATGTTGAACCGTAACCCAAAAAAGGCTGCAGATACCATAACAACCCTACAAGAAGAATTGGGTAGTGCCATACCGGTAAGCAATATAGAAATGGACTTGGCATCGTTGGCATCCGTAAAAAAAGCTGCAGATGAGGTGCTAAGAACCGTACCACAAATAGATGCATTGTTATGTAATGCCGCCATTGCCCAAGTGCCCAAGCAAACCTTTACAGAAGACGGTTTTGAAAGTCAGTTAGGGGTAAACCACTACGGTAATTTTTTATTGCAGGCTTTGTTATACCCGCGTTTAGAGGAATCAAATGGGCGTATAGTTACCGTTGGCAGTATGGGGTATAATATGGGCATTAAGACCATACAGTTCGATGATATGAACTGGGACAAGAATTATAATCCGAATGCAGTGTACAGTCAAAGCAAACTGGCGCAAATGATGACGGTTTATGAATTACAGGATAGATTGAAAAGGGCAGGTAAAACAAATGTTAAGGCATACGCCTGCCATCCAGGAGCTTCATCTACATCGCTTATTAAAACCAGTGGTAGCTTGTTGACCAGGTTTATGTGGCAGATCATGAAATTGACACCCATGGTACAATCTGCAGAGAAAGGGGCGTACCCAGAAATTATGTGTGCTACAGAACCAGATTTGGATCAAGAGGCTTTTTACGGTCCAACTGGTAAAAATTATTGGACAGGTCCGGTAGGTGAGTGCAAGCTTGAGCCACATGCCAAAGACAAAGCGGTTATGGAAAGGCTTTGGGAGTTATCGGAAAAGGAAACAGGTATAACCTGGAATTTGTAAATTAGTAAATAACCTCAGTATAATACTTTAAAACATCAGCTATGGATATTTTAAAAGCAGCAACAGATTGGGCAAAGGCCGAACTTTTTTCCACTCCGTTTTTCATGCTATTCGGCATGGCATTTTTAGTGGCGAGTATTGGGTTCTGGCAACTAGGAAAGACAGAAATGGCAAGAGCCTACATTATACCAACATTAGTAGCAGGTTGCTTGCTTCTAATCATTGGACTGGGTTTGTTTTTTACCAATAGATCAAGAATTACACAATTTGAAAAAGCGTACCATACAGATGCAGCTGCTTTTGTAGATGCTGAATTGGAAAGAGCCCAAGCTACTTTAAAAGAATATGACACTATAGTTTTTACCGCAATACCGATAATCATTATGGCCTGTGCATTGGTTCTATTGTTGGTTAGCAGCCCAATTTGGAGAGCAAGCATGATAACGACCATTGCTATGTTGGTCGTTATATTGTTAGTAGACGGTACGGCACATGCAAGAATAGACGGGTATAATAAGCAGTTACAACTGGCAGCAAAAGAAATGAATACATAATATGCAGCATTTTAAAACCTTATCGGCATACATAGATTATTTGGAACTTCCAGGTCCCGAGCACCCTATGTTCAGTGTATTTTCTGTAAAGGGAGAAGGATTTTTGCCTTGCCCAAAAGAAAGTTCGCCGCCAATTACAAACGATTGTTATTCTATAAGTCTAAAGAAAATTGTAAAAGGAGATTTAAACTATGGTAGAACAACCTATGATTTCACTAATGGCGCTTTGATTTGTATAGCACCTAGGCAAGTATTACAATGGGACAGTAGCGTGGTGTATGACCAAAAAGGATTCTCCATTAATTTTCATGAAGATTTTTTAAAAGGGACCGAGTTGGCGCATCAGATCAAAAAATATGGTTTCTTTTCGTATTCGGTGAACGAGGCACTGCACCTTTCGCCAAAGGAGGAAAAACAGATGGAATCCATTGTAGAAAATATCGATATAGAATATCAAAACAATCAAGATGAGTTCAGTAAAGATATTATCATCTCTCAATTAAGTACTCTATTAAAATATGCCAATCGTTTTTATGAAAGGCAGTTTCTTAACAGAAAGGAATTGTCAAACAACTTGTTAGAGCAATTTAACGCACAGTTATCAACGTATTTTGAAACAGGTCAATTACAGGAAAATGGAATTCCGAGTATTGAGCAGATAGCAAATAATATGGCCGTTTCTCAGCGCTACCTTAGTGATACTTTAAAAAAAGAAACTGGTAAAACTACAACCGAGCATTTGCAATTGTATTTAATAGACCAGGCTAAAAATATGTTGTTGCAACCTCATAAGAGTATTGCTGAGGTTGCTTATGAATTGGGTTTTGAATATCCGCACTATTTCTCAAGGCTGTTCAAGAAGAAAGAAGGTGTTAGTCCGTCAGCATATCGTGAAAGTTATAATTTGAACTAAAAGTCAAGTAGGATACTAAGAGGAAGAAGCACAATGAATTATAACAACAAAATATTTAGACCAGTATCCAATTCTGATAACGGAGAAACATCGGCAGAGACACTTTTTAAGTACAAACAAAAAGACACAATTGTAACCTCTAAATACAGTGGCGGGCAGATTGTAGAAGGTCACTTAATAGGTCTGGTAGCTTCAGACGGTACCATTGAAATGCGATATCACCAAGTGAATACAAAGGGTGAATTAATGACGGGTAGTTGTGTCTCAAAACCCGAAATCATGGATAATGGAAAAATAAGACTCCATGAAACTTGGCAGTGGACCTCTGGTGATAAATCTAATGGAAATTCAATATTGGAAGAAGTATAATTCTCATGGTTTATATGCTTAAAACATAGTTTTTATATGTTCAGATATTGAAACCTTTAAACTATTTTTTTTACAACATATTAAGCATCAACTAGTAAGCATTATAGGGTAAAATTCAATCTATAACTTACCTTTTAATGTAAGAAAGGATACACGGTAAATTCTTTCCTTTAACTTTTAGATAAGTAGTTGCGAATAGTTTTGTTCCCCCAGTAAAATTTATGAAATACTATGTAAATACTTCGTTGTCAAGGCTCAAAGTGGGTGATTTTATACATATTTAATTTTAAATTTTAAAAGAATGAAAAATTCAATGAAAATGATGGCAATTGCTTTTGCTTCATCAATTTTATTAACATCATGTTATTCTTACACAAGTGTTGTAGGTAGTGGTGCACAAGGTAACAGCCAAACAACTGAATGGAACCATTACGTGGTTTACGGTTTGGCTCCTGTAGGTGTATCTGATTCTAAGGCTATGGCCGGTGGTGCAGAGAACTACACAGTTACAACTAAACAAACATTTGTAAATGGTTTGGTTTCAGCTATTACTTTCGGTATCTATACACCGACAACTACTACAGTTACTAAATAATTGAGTTACAAAAAGGGAGATTGCATAGCAAACTCCCTTTTTATTATTTCCGAATCATGAAGAAAATCATCTTTTATATTGCTGCAGTTTTTGCTTTTTTTATGTTGATCAATATTGCCAGTATTCTAATATCTGACTTTAGCAGACTTACCGAATATGGTTTTGGTTACCTGGCAGGTAAAGTGATTTTGTTTTTCATTTTTGCTGCTATTGCCTTTTTCTTGAGAAAAGAGGTTATGAGACCTAAAGTAGATGCATAGGTTATCTATTCCTTCACCAGTTCCTTACTCAATTCCTCTAAAGAAACCCCTTTGGTTTCGGGCATTTTGGTAAGTGCCCAAATAAGTTGCAATACCATCATTGCGCAGAAGAAGTAGTAGATATACCACACTTGGTCTTTTAATACTCCTTCCGTAGCATCTAAGAAAAACGGAGTGATCAATGTAATAATCGCTGCAAATACCCAATGAACGCTAACACCCCAAGATTGTCCGTAAGCGCGTACGCTGTTTGGGAATATCTCTGAGATAAACACCCATATTACTGCACCTTGCCCAATGGCATGAGAGGCAACAAATGTGCAGATGAAGGTTAGTGTTAGTGTAGACCCTAAATCCATCTGAAAGCAGAGTCCTACCATAACCAGGCTTATAATGTAGCCAATAGACCCAATGATAATCAATTGGCGCCTGCCCAATTTATCTAACAAGCGTATTCCAATAAAGGTGAATACTAGGTTGACAATACCAATGGCAATAGAATTAAAAAGAGACTCCTTGCCTCCCAGCCCTGCCTGTTCTAGTATTTCAGGAGCATAGTACAGTACAAAGTTAATACCCGAAAGCTGATTGAAAAATGCGATAAAGAAAGCCAGCCATAACACTTTAGAATATTTCTTTTGAAATAGTTTTTCGCTTTTAGTAGTATGTTTAAGGTCCGTTTTTATCTCTGTCAGCTGCTGTGCCGCTTTTTCTTTTGAGTAAATAATCTCTAATATTTTCAATGCACTGGCATCATCTTTTTTGTGTAGCGCCAACCATCTGGGGCTTTCTGGTACGGTAAATACCATTAAGGTATATATAAATGCGGGTATAGCTTCTACGCCCAACATCCAACGCCAGTCATTTACTCCATCGAATCCTTTTAGCAACCAGTTAGAAACAAAAGCAAGTAAAATACCGAAAACCAACCAGAACTGGTAGAGTCCGCCAAGCTTACCACGATTCTCTTTTGATGTAATCTCAGAGATATAAATAGGTGCTGCAACAGATGAGATACCAACACCCACACCACCAATAAAACGAAATACAGAGAACGAATATGGGTCTTGGGCCAAGGCAGAACCTAGTGCAGAAACCAAGAATAGAACACCAACCCAGAGTAAGGTCTTTTTACGACCTAAGTTTTTGGTAGGTATACCTCCAAAAAGAGAGCCTACAACAGTACCCCAAAGAGCCATACTCATTATGAAAGTACCGTGAAATAGAGGAGATGTATTCCATAATTCTTTAATGGGTTCGTTTGCACCTGATATGACTACGGTATCAAATCCAAATAAAAAACCTGCAAGCGCCACGGTTATAGACCAAACGATAATTCTGTTCATTGTTGAGTATTAAGTTGTAGTTAAATATAACAAATCAAAACCGTTAAATCTTAATCTAAAAGGACAACAAAAAAAATAGAGAATCGCTAACTTGTGGTATTATTAAAATTTGAACGATGAAAGATTTAAAAAATAAAGTAGCCTATATCACAGGAGGCACCAAGGGAATAGGATTTGCAGTAGCTCAAACATTATTGAAACAAGGCATGAGAGTTGCCATTAGTGGGCGTTCTCAAGAAAGTGTAGATAAAGCGTTGAAAGATTTTGACGATGATGCTGTTTTAGGTATTGTGTCTAACGTGGCAAAAATGGCGGATGAGAAGAATGCCGTTTCTAAAATAATGGATAAATGGGGTCAAGTAGATGTGGTCTTGGCAAATGCCGGAGTTGGTAACTTTGCGCCTATTGATAAAATGACGGATGATGAATGGCACCAAATGATAGATACTAATTTAAACGGTGCTTTTCATACCTTAAAAGCTTCTGTAGAGTCCCTTAAAAAAACAGAAGGATATTATATTACCCTAGCGAGTTTGGCAGGTACTAATTTCTTTGCTCAAGGTGCAGGGTATAATGCTTCTAAATTTGGCGTGGTAGGTTTTACACAAGCCGCAATGTTAGATTTAAGACAATATGGAATTAAAGTATCTACCATAATGCCAGGATCGGTGTCCACACATTTTAATAATAATGAGCCAGATGAAAAAGATGCTTGGAAAATTCAACCGGAAGATATTGGTGAATTGGTGTTAGACTTATTACAAATGAACGAAAGAACCTTACCTAGTAAAATTGAGGTAAGGCCTACCAGACCAGATAAGAAATAGTATTACACTTCTTTCTCTGTAAACGGAATGTCAGGGTTGCATATTTCTGTAATCAACTGACCAAGAATCTGCTCGAAATTAGAAATGACTTCATTGTTTATGATGTGATTTTTGGGACCTCGGGCAGATTCTTTTTGTGCGAATAACAAAGTGCCCTCGGCAAAATTCTTAAGAGATATAATTCCGGCTTGTATAGATAGGTTTTCTGCGGGATGGGTTTTAAAAAACATCAATCCGTAGCAAAGTAATTGAAACGCTTTGCTAAACTGATATTCATCGGTCAAAATATCCCAATCCATTAATTCAACATTACGGCGTTCTACTTTTCCTGTTTTGTAATCTATGATGCGTGTTATTCCATCGTACTCATCAACACGGTCTAACTTTCCTTTTAAAATAATAGGGAAATCTAAACCTGGTACTGTGAGCGGTACAGATAGTTCTTGTTCTAGGGCAATGATTTTTATGCTATGATCTTTTATAGCGGTTATTTCGGCATCAATAAATGTCTGTATATATTTTAGGATAACATGAAAAGAAATATAGTTTTTGCCTGAACTGATATTTCCTTCCTTATATGTTTTTTCAAAATTTCTGGCTACGGAAGTAGATACGTTCTTTCGTATGGCGTTTAATGATTCTTCAGTAAGTGTTTTGCCAACAAGCGGAGTGTATAGTTCTTCTAAACTATCATGTACAATGGTACCAAAGGTATTGGGCGCCAACGTTTCCTCTACTTGCATAACCTCATTTATATTCAATAAGTTTTGCTTGTAGAAATCTATTGGGTTTCTAATATAATTACTCAGTGAACTTGGTGAGAACCCTTTTCTAGCTTTCTCTTGGATAAGAGCTACTAAGCTACTTGTCTTTTCAACCTGTTCTATTTCTTTGGTAATGGGCTGAATAGTTGGTGTTGCAATAAAAGACTTTATATCGGTTCTATTATCATCGGTTAGCAGCTGAGTAATTAATCTACTACGTTCGCCACCTTCCAAGGCATCTGGTTCCGTATTGTAAAGAACATATACGTTTTTAGCACGTTGTAACAGACGGTAGAAGTGATAGGTATATACCGCGTCTTTCTCTTTATAGGTTGGTAATCCGTTTTTAATTTTTAGGTCGAACGGAATAAACGAATTATTGGATTTACCCGATGGTAATACGCCCTCATTTACAGAAGTAATGATAATAGTTTCAAAATCTAACAATCTACTTTCTAACATTCCCATAATTTGAATGCCTTCAATTGGGTTTCCTTGAAAATCTAAAGTTTCTGAACTCAATAATTGGCTAAATAAATGTTTAAGACTTTTAAGATTGTTGATGTACGAAAAACTTGTACATAAATCTTTTAGCTGATTAAATAGCGTAAAGAATTTATAAAGCTGTTCTAATAAAAGGGAGTTCTGTTTTACAACTTCTATAGTTCTGATGGATTGAATAAGTGCTAGAAAGTTATCTATAAGCCTATTCGGATTATTCTTTACATCTTCAAAAAGTAAATGAATAGCCGCATGTTCCGGCAATAGCTCACGTATTTGGGTATTGGTAATATATGACCAGTTATTTGTTTTGATTTTTGAAACTAAACGCTCTGTTGAGACTTCGTTGGCATCAAATAGTAGTACGGCATAGGAGTGTGTCAAAAGATTTAGTAAATGCTTGTAGAACCATCCTTTTTCAGTCTTTTGTTCGTGAAACTCCATAAGGTTGGTGAAAAAGCTGGCTAATGTAGTAGATTCTAGCTTTTGTCCCATGGTGATGTTCGTAGCCGGAATATTGTCAGGAATAGAATTCAACAGCGGGTTCAGTAATTCTTCATTACCCAAAACAATAGCGGCGTTACGTAAAGAGTCTGGAGATTCGTTCTGAATTTTATACAGCAAATCACCCACATAATTTACTTGGGAGATATTTTTAGGTACACCAATAATCTCAATATTCTTTTTGGTATTGTAGTAATTGGTAAGCCCTGCAAGAGGCTTGTCTTTTAAAATATTCCAAGAGTTTTTATAGTTGCGTATAAAAAAACCTGCATCATGAATGTTGTCTTTTAAAAAGTAAGGATCAATATCCCAATAAATAGAAGCATCTGTTTTTTCCAGAATAGTTTGGATCAGTATACTCTCTGCAGTGTTAAGAGCATTGAAACCTAAGAATATATGTTTTTTATTGGTAGTGCTGAGGTAGTTGGGTAATTCTGAAACCGAGGTTTTATAAATGAGGCCCTGATGCCCTAGACCTTGCTCAAGTAAGCTGTTATTAAATTGATTGTATATACCTTCTAAATATCTCCAGAAATGAAGATAGTTTTCTATCATCTCAGAATTATCCGGGTTCAATGACCAGTGGTTGACCTCTTGTATAGCGGCAACATTTTGGTAAAGTGTAGATGCGTCAACTAAGTAACGGTCTACTTCATTAAAATCCTGTAAAAGTATTTGTCCCCATTTTAAAAAAGAATCAAAGGATTCCTTTTCATAATCGCCCACTTTCAAATAGGCATTATAGAGTTCAAATAATTGTGTGGTCGTATTTGCGGTAACCAGGTTAGAGACCTTTTCAATGAAATCTTCAATACTGTAAATTTCTGGAGCAAGTACTGTTTTGGTGAGAGATTGTGCTAGTATTTTTTTGAGAAAAACACCTGCACGTTTACTGGGTAGAATAAAAACTACGTTACCAGTATCTGGGTTATTCTTTATTACTTCTTGTACTACATCTTTTATAAAGCTCTGCATGGTGTAAAAATAAAAAAGCTCCGCAATATTGCGGAGCTTTTATTTATTAAAACACTTAGGTTTTTATTAAACTTATTTTACTAAGTTAATTTCTACCCTTCTGTTTTGAGCTCTACCAGCTCTTGTATTGTTTGTAGCCATTGGCTTAGACTCACCGTAACCTACAGCAGATAATCTAAACTCTTCGATTCCTTTGTCTACTAAGAATTCTTTTACAGAAAGAGCTCTTGACTCAGAAAGGCTTTGGTTTAATTTTTCGCTACCTACGCTATCAGTATGACCTTCAACAGTAAACTTAGCGTTAGGGTATTCTTTAAGGATTGTGATAATGTCAACCATTACAGAAGTAGACTCAGCTTTGATAGAAGATTTACCAGTATCAAATAAGATAGTTCTAGCATAATCGTTCAATTGCTTTTGAACTTCTTCAGTTACTTCAGGACAACCAGCGTTAGCTACTGTACCAGCAACATCTGGACATTGATCATCTTTGTCAAGTACACCGTCACCGTCTTTATCAGCCCAAGGACAACCTTTGTTTTCAGCAGGACCAGCTTCAGAAGGACAAGCGTCATCTTTATCAGCAACACCGTCACCATCAGCATCAGGACAACCAGCTAAAGCAGGAAGACCAGCTTCGTTAGGACAAGCATCATCTTTATCAGCAACACCGTCACCGTCAGCATCAGGACATCCGTTCATTTCTTTAGAACCAGCTTCGTTAGGACAAGCATCTTTGCTGTCTTCGATGCCATCACCGTCAGAATCAGGACAACCGTTGAATGCTTCAAGACCAGCAACTTCTGGACAAGCATCATCTTTATCGTAGATACCATCACCGTCAGTATCAGTACCACCAAATTTAACTGAGATACCAGCTAAGTGTTGGAAGTGAGGAGCTAAGTAATCTTCGAAAGCATGCTTGTAAGAAGATTGTAATGTAAGACCTAAGTTTTCAGAAAACCAGATGTTTACACCAATACCACCATTTGCAGTACCAGCACCGATTTCATCAATCCAAGTATAACCACCACCGATTTCTACGAAAGGATCGATAACAGTTTGTCTTTTTATGATATCATATTTAATTGTACCATCTATAGCGTAGTGAGATAAATCGTCAACGCTAGTATCACCTAATTTGCTGATTTTGTTAAGAGAACCTCTTGCACCAACAGAGAAACCATCTCCTATTGACTTAGATACTCCTACGTAAGAGATAGAAGGTAAAATGTTCCAGTGATCGTTCACATTGAAGAATTCGTTACCGAAAGAACTTACATCCGAAGTTGGATATACGTCAATGGCATTAACCCCAAATTGCACTTGCCAAGGGTTATTCTCGTCTTGCGCTTGTATGCTGTTGATACCTACTACAAGTAGGGCAACCGCCAATAATTTGCTAAGATGTTTCATGTATTAAATTTTAAGTTTAAGTGTTTATTAGCTGCAAATGTAACTTGTTAAATATTATTAACAAAATCAATTTCCTATTTTTTTTTGCGCATTTAATAGATTAAATACTGCATTTAAACGATTTTTAATTCTTTTCCGACTTCTGTAAATGCCTTAATAGCGGCATCTAAATGTTCTTTAGTGTGTGCTGCAGATAGTTGAACCCTAATACGGGCCTTGCCTTTAGGCACTACAGGGTAGAAGAAACCAATAACGTAAATGCCCCTTTCCAATAATTTATTGGCCATATCTTGAGATAATTTTGCATCGTATAACATTACTGGTACAATCGCAGAATCTCCGTCAACAATGTCAAAACCTGCATTTTTAATGCCTTTTTTGAAGTATGCAGTATTTTCTTGCAACTTATCTCGTAAAGAAGTATCGTTTTCAAGCATGTCAAATACCTTAATAGATGCGCCTACAATAGCTGGAGCTAAGGAGTTGGAGAACAAGTAAGGTCTGGAGCGCTGTCTTAATAGTGTGATAATTTCTTTTTTACCGGTAGTATATCCGCCCATAGCCCCACCTAATGCCTTACCTAGGGTTCCGGTAATGATATCAATTCTACCCATTACTCCTTTTTCCTCTAAGGTTCCTTTTCCTTTTTCGCCAATAAATCCGGTAGCATGGCATTCATCGATCATCACTAAAGCATCATACTTATCGGCTAGATCACATATTTTATCTAAAGGAGCTACAATACCGTCCATAGAGAATACACCATCTGTAACAATAATTTTAAATCGAGCTCCGTCTTCATTTGCTTTGATCAGTTGTGCTTCCAAATCTGCCATATCGCTGTTGGCGTAACGGTAACGCTTTGCTTTACATAGACGAACACCGTCAATAATAGAGGCATGATTTAAAGAATCTGATATAATTGCATCTTCGGCAGTAAGCAAAGGTTCAAATACACCGCCATTTGCATCAAAGGCTGCTGCATATAATATGGTGTCTTCCGTGCCATAGAAATGTGCGATCTTTTGTTCTAGGGTTTTGTGTATATCTTGTGTACCACAAATAAACCGAACAGAAGACATGCCAAAGCCATGTGTGTCCATAGCATCTTTAGCGGCTTGTATAACATCTGGGTGCGATGATAGACCTAAATAATTATTAGCACAAAAATTGATAACCTCTTGTCCGGTATCTATTTTAATAACGGCATCTTGTGGAGAAACGATAATTCTTTCCTCTTTAAAGAGTCCGTCATTTTTAATGTTATCAATTTCTTGCTGTAAATGTTCTTTGATTTTTCCGTACATATTCCTTTATATAATCTAATTCTATTTCTGTATTAATGTATACGATGATTTTGTGATCAATGGTGTAGCCCATATTTTCAAAACTCTGAGCATATGCATTTATTTGATGATGATATGCGGGGTTCCGTTCCCCTGTTTTATAATCGATAATTGTGGCATGGTTGTTTTTTAACACCACCCTGTCCGGTCTTTGAATGGTTCCATCTGCTAGTAACAAGTCACGTTCATTTAGTACCTCTACATCATTTTGGTAAAATTGCGTCAAATCTTTATGAAAGATGACCTTTTTTACAATTTCCTTTATCCCGTTTACTTCTTGCTCTTTGATCAATCCTTTTTGCAGTGCCATTTGTACGGCTCTATCTAAATTGGAAGTTGTGTAAATAGCCCCTAATATATAATGTATGATATTACCTTGGTTTATGGCAACATCTAACCCTTCATCCCATAAAGTACCTGCCAAGGCAAGTATCTTAAAATCGGGCCTATCTTTATTGGTATATATATAAGGTATAGTTAGTTGATCGGTATTGGTTTGTTCTTTAGCGGTTTGTGGCATTAGTTCACCAAAATCATACGATAGTTTATCTTGTTGATATGCATCAATGCTCTTTAAGAAATGTATGAACAAACCAGAATAGTAATTGGTATTGTGTTCACCCTTTTTATCTAGTTTGTTGGCGCTTATAATGAACAAAGCTTTAACCGCTCTGGTGAGGACTACGTATAAAAGATTGAAGGCATCTAGCTGTAATTTTTGATGATCAATTTCATAGAGCAGAGATTCTAATTCACCGTATTGCTGAACTTCTTGCTTTTTATTGATAAGCACTTCTGAAAAGCCAAGAAATTCCTCTTTATTTACCGGAAGCCATAATTTTGGGTCAATTTCTTCGTACACATTAGAATCGGCATAAGGGAAGATAACCACCGGAAATTCCAAACCTTTAGATTTGTGGATGGTCATAATCTGTACCGATTCCATATTTTCTGGTGTGCTTATGCTTGCCGAATTACCTTTCTTGTCCCAATAATCTAAGAAAGATTGCATATCTGAGCCATATTTCTGCTCAACGTCAAAAACAAGATCCATAAAAGCGGAAAGGTGCGCGTCTGAAGTAGGGATAAGGTCAAAGGTTTTTATGGCATATGCCAATCCGTCAAAAACCGAAGCTTGTCTTAGTTTAGAAGCGTCAAATCCATACGTTTCTAAAAGGTGGGCGTCTAGCTTGCCTAAATTTTCATAGATATATGCATGTTTATCTTTTTTTCCTTCAGACAGAAAATTCAAAATCTCATATTGTATCTCTTGTTCTGTTGGTTGAACCATATACCTAATTAGCTGTACCAAGAAATTGGCTTTGGTACTTTCGCTTAACAATAAAGAATCTGAGGAAACAACAGGGATGTTGTGCTGCATTAAGAAATCTGCCAACAGAAGACCATGTTTTTTCTTTCTTATGATAATACAGATATCACTGTAGGTATAGCCTTGGTCCAGACATTGTTGGATAGTTGCTAATGTACTTGCTGCATACTCCTCATCGTTATCTTCTTCTAATAATGAGATATGAACATAGCCACCTTCTTTATGGTTGGTTTCTTGTGTATTTCCTATTTTAAAGAATTCTTGATAAATATCATTCTCTAAAAACGGACTTATGCTTTGAAAAAAGTTGTTGTTGAAGTTGATGACTTCCGCATAACTTCTATAGTTTTTTGGTAAGGTTACCAGGTCTGATTGAATGGTAAACGGGTGTGTTTGGTGTGTTGCCAATTCTAGAAACTGTTCAGCTTTACCACCGCGCCATCTATAAATGGCTTGTTTTGGATCTCCTACCAAAAATAAAGATCCGGTGCTACCTAATTCATCTTCACCTTCCATGGCACTCCCTATTAAAGGAATGAGGTTTTCCCATTGCATTTGTGAGGTGTCTTGAAATTCATCTATGAAGTAATGACGGTATTTTTCCCCAAGTCTTTCATAAATAAACGGAGCGGGTTGATTCTTTACTTCTTTTGCAATTAAGGTGTTAAATTCAGAAATGGACAATTGGTCTTTTTCTTCTTGAATAATCTTTAGCTCTTTTTGGATTGCATTTAACAGTGCAAAGGGAATAATGTTTCTATTGATATTTGCATACAACCCCCTTTTGTAGATCAGTTGCTTTATGGCTTGGTAATGCTGAAGAAGTTGTGGAGCCAAATCTTCTGGCGCATTTTTAACGGTAGCTTTTACTACTTTACCTTCAATTAAATTATCCTCAAGTTTGTTATTGTATAGTTGGGTAGGAGTAAAATTGCCGGCAATAATTTTCTTAAAGTGATTAGGTAATGTTTCTCTAGGGAAATCTTTAAGGTCTAACCCTGATGCAGTGATTGTATCAATAGCTGCAGTTGCAATTTCAACAATATGCTTCTCTAGGTTTTTGGTTTGCTTTTTAAGATGACTTTGTAGTTTTAAGAAGTCGCCCAGTTCAACATCTTTTAATAGCTTTAAGTGTTCGGCATTATTTTCATCGAATATTAGCTTACCTATTTTTAAAAGATCAAATCCAATATCCCAACTTCTGTCGTCCTCAATTTTTTCTAAAGCAAAATCTAAAAGTACCTTGGTAAATTCCGGGTCTTCACCTGCTTTACTAATGACACGTTCAACGGCTTCTTGTAAAAGTAGGTCTACATCTAGTACCACTTCAAAGTTTTGCGGAATCTTTAAATCTTTCGCAAAAGTTCTAATAAGTCTGTGTGTAAACTTATCAATAGTAGAAATGTCAAAAAAAGCGTAGTTGTGTAAAATTTGTTTTAATCGAAGCTTGCTTAGTGCCGGTAGTTCTTCAAAAGTGTAGCTAGTTTCATTTAATATGTCTTTGAATAAAGGATTGGCATCTTCAATAGATGTAGTATTGGAGAATTCGAACAAGCTGTTCAAGATTCTATGTTTCATTTCATTTACCGCTTTGTTGGTAAATGTGATGGCCAATATTTTTCTAAAATTCTGAGGAGAAGCCAGTATTATTTTTAAATATACCTTGGCAAGGGCATAGGTTTTGCCGGATCCCGCAGAAGCATTGTATATGGTAAAAGAATTACTTGACACAGATTTTTACTGCAAATTAAGGATTCCTGTACAGTTCTTAACAAATTATTACGTGAATATAAATGTTAAAATCCGTAACTTTGAAATACTATTAATATTAATCTAAAAACACATAAATTATGGCTTTTGAACTACCAAAATTGCCTTACGCTTATGATGCTCTTGAGCCTCATATTGATGCAAGGACAATGGAAATACATCATACAAAACATCATAACGGATATACAACTAAGTTAAATGCTGCTATAGAAGGTACTGACCTTGATGGGAAGTCTATAGAAGATATTTTAACTGGTTTGGATATGAGTAACAGTGCTGTTAGAAATAATGGTGGCGGATTTTACAATCACTCTTTATTCTGGACAATCTTATCACCAAACGGAGGCGGAAAGCCAAGTGGTGAACTAGCAACTGCAATTGATAGCGCTTTTGGTTCTTTTGAAGAATTCAAAAATAAGTTTACAACTGCTGCAGGAACTAGATTTGGTTCTGGTTGGGCATGGTTATGTGTTCATAAAGGCGGTAAAGTAGAAGTATGTTCTACACCAAATCAAGACAATCCGTTAATGCCAGGTGTTGAATGTGGAGGTCAGCCAATATTAGGTTTAGATGTTTGGGAACATGCATATTACCTAAATTACCAAAATAAGAGACCAGATTATATTGAAGCATTTTTCAATATCATTAATTGGGATGAAGTATCAAAAAGATATGCAAGTAACAAATAAGAAAGGATAGAAATATTCTTAACTATCTTGTAAGAAACCACTTATGAAATTTTCATAGGTGGTTTTTTTGTTTTTAAAATAGAAAAGGGCGGAGAAGTCTCCACCCTTTTCGTCCCAAATCTTACCATAAACTTAACCTACTTATGCTATGGCGAGACTAAATTACTGGTATTGAGTAAATAAAAAAAGGATTTTTAAGAAAAAAATAAACTTTTATTTTGGTGTAGATATTTTTCTAGGGGTAGGTAACAAGGGGTAACTAGTTGTTTTATAAGCCAATTGGTATAAAATAAAAAGACGGAGCATTGCTCCGTCTTTTCCCCAAATCTTACCATGAACTTAACCTACTTATGCTATGGTTCTGTAAATATATAGGCATATGCTGTCATACAAAAAGCTAATCGTTGTACGTCACAAACTTAGGTTGTACTACTAGAATTAATAATTGAGGATAATTTTAAAGGAATAGAGAAGTTAGAAAGGGCTGTAAAATAAAAAGACGAAGCATTGCTCCGTCTTTTCCCCAAATCTTACCATGAACTTAACCTACTTATGCTATGGTTCTGTAAATATATAGGCATATGCTATTATACAAAAAGCTAATCGTTGTACGTCACAAACTTAAGTTGTAATACTGAAATTGATAACTGAAGATAATTTTAATGTATTTGGGAAATTAGAAAGTGTTGTAAAATAAAAAGACGGAGCATTGCTCCGCCTTTTTCCCCAAATCTTACCATGAACTTAACCTACTTATGCTATGGTTCTGTAAATGTAATTGGCTTGTTAATGAATGTAAAAGGTTTTGGCTAAACGTCTCGTAATTACGTTAAAGGGAGTAAAGTGAAGAAACGGATTACAATACCGTACCGTATTAAATATGGACAAATAAAAAAGGTGGAGAAAACTCCACCTTTTTTGCCCCAAATCTTACCATGAACTTAACCTACTTATGCTATGGTAGCTTTAAAAGTAAAGCTGGTTAAGTCAAATCGACCATTCAGTCGATAAAATACCATATTCGTCGACGAAATACACAAATTGAGTGCATTTCGTCGAAGTATTATTTAATAAGCGCGTTCATTGTTACCTTCATAAAAGTTTATGAATGCTCTATTAACCACTCTATTTCCACCTGGTGTTGGGTAGTTTCCGGTGAAATACCAATCTCCTAAATTCTTAGGGCATGCCTCATGAAGATTTTCAATAGTCTGATAAATAATAGACACTTCTGCTTTAATTCCATCAGGACTCAACAGCTCTCCTGTTTTCTTGGAAATTTCTTTTGCTGTAAACGGAGCATAGAATTCTTTAACGTAGTTGATTACATCGTCATCATGACTATCAACTTGCGTCAAGCACTTCTTATAGATTTCTTCTACAATGTGCATAGAGTTATTATCCTCGTGTAAAGCCAATGCTGCTTTAAAAGCTATAAAGTCTTCTAGTTTTGCCATATCGATACCATAGCAATCTGGATACCTAATTTGTGGTGCAGATGATACTACGATAATTTTCTTAGGTGATAACCTGTCCAATATTCTTAGAATACTCTTTTTTAGTGTTGTACCACGAACAATACTATCGTCTATGATAACTAGATTGTCGCCTTCTTTTACTGAACCATAAGAAATGTCATATACGTGTGCTACAAGATCATCTCTACTGCTATCTTGAGTAATGAATGTTCTAAGCTTAGCATCTTTGATAGCTACTTTCTCTATTCTAGGTCTAACATCTAAAATTTCATGAAGTTGTTCGCCAGTAATACCTGTGCCTAAAGCTAGTATTTGCTCTTCTTTTTTCTTGTTCAAGTAATTTTGAGCTTCCTTGACCATACCGTAGAAAGAAGTTTCTGCCGTATTTGGTATATAGGAGAATACAGTATTCTTGATATCCTCATTAATAGATTCCAATATCTGTGGAAAAACCAATTTACCTAATGCTTTACGCTCTTGGTAGATTTCTTTATCGCTACCTCTAGAGAAATAAATACGCTCAAAAGAACAAGCTTTACGTTCTTTAGGTTCTTGTATTTGCTTAATGGCACTTGTACCATTCTTTTTAATGATGATTGCTGCGCCAGGGTCTAATTCCTTTACTTCATCATAAGGTACGTTGAATACTGTTTGTATTGCCGGTCTCTCTGATGCTACTACCACAACTTCATCATCCCTGTAGTAGTATGCAGGTCTAATTCCACTAGGGTCTCTTAATACAAAAGCATCACCATGGCCTAATAAGCCTGCCATGGCATAACCGCCATCAAAATTTTTGGCGGCCCTTTTTAATATTTTATACACCTTTAAGCGTTCTGCAATAATTGGGGAAGCTTCTTGTTTGGTGTATCCTTCTTTTTTTATCTGCTTGTATAATTTAGCAACAGCGTCATCAAGAAAGTGACCGATCTTTTCCATTACGGTAACGGTGTCAGCCATTTCTTTTGGGTGCTGCCCTAACTGAATAAGATTGTCGAACAGTTCATGAACATTGGTCATGTTGAAATTACCTGCAACGATAAGGTTACGATGCATCCAGTTGTTCTGTCTTAAGAACGGGTGAACACTTTCAATACTATTTTTGCCAAAAGTACCGTAACGTACATGCCCTAAAAGTAGTTCCCCTATATAAGGTATGTGCTTTTTTTGTAATGCAACATTATCTTCGTATTCAGGGTGCTCTTTAAGTTCCGTGTTAATACGATCGTTGATTTGGGCAAAAATATCCTGTATAGGTTGTTGCTGACAAGAACGTACGCGGCTCATATAGCGTTCCCCTGCTTTTACATCTAATTTAATACTGGCAAAACCTGCACCATCTTGACCACGATTGTGCTGTTTTTCCATCATTAGATACATTTTATTTACACCATAAAATGCTGTTCCATACTTTTCCTTGTAATACTCTAAAGGTTTTAACAACCGTATTACAGAAATACCACACTCATGCTTAATTGCGTCACTCATTGTTTTTGGTATTAAAAAAACCCCAAAATATTTTGGGGCTAGGGGGATTATTGTAATTCTATGTCGAACTGAGTCAGTCTTTTAAACTGATGCAGTCTTTCTCTAATTTCCTTTCGATCTAAATCGATCATTCTTTCTGTTCCAAATTTCTCAACACTAAAAGATGCTAAGTTAGAACCGTGAATGATAGCTTTCTTCATATTCTCAAAAGAGCTGTCATTGGTTGCTGCCAGGTATCCTGAAAAGCCACCGGCAAATGTATCACCAGCGCCTGTAGGGTCAAATACTTCTTCTAAAGGTAATGCCGGTGCAAAAAAGATTTGGTCTTCATTAAATAATAAAGCCCCGTGTTCCCCTTTTTTGATAACCACATATTTAGGACCCATGGTAAAAATCTTTTGCGCAGCTTTAACTAAAGAGTATTCACCGGTCAATTGTCTGGCCTCCTCATCATTAATAGTTAATACATCTATATGTTTAATTACTTCCATTAAATCATTCAGCGCATTGTCCATCCAAAAATTCATGGTGTCCAATATGATTAATTTAGGTCGTTTTTTCATTTGGTTGATGACACCTAATTGTACAATTGGGTGAAGATTACCTAGCATTACTACATCAGCATCATTGTAATTTTCAGGAACAACAGGGTTGAAATCTTCTAAAGTGTTTAGTTCTGTAGCTAACGTATCTCTAGAATTAAGATCGTTATGGTATTTACCGCTCCAGAAGAACGTCTTGCCACCTTTTACGATTTCCAATGCAGAAATGTCAATATTTCTATCGGTTAAAAGGTCTAGGTATTCTTGAGGTAAATCATCACCAACTATTGATATAATGGCTGAATCAACCTCAAATTGAGATGCTGCTAATCCAATATAGGTAGCTGCGCCGCCCAAAATTTTATCTGTTTTGCCAAAAGGAGTTTCGATGGCGTCAAAAGCGACAGTACCTACTATTAAAAGCTTGCCCATAAAATTGTAAAAATTTAAGCTGCAAATATACGATTTTGAGGGGCTAATTAAAATGGTTTTTCAAATACAAATTGTAATAGTTATCAAAGGCGAATTGTTGATATAAAATGCCAATTATTTCCTACCAAAATCAGCAGGAATTTCTCCCCAAGCCTTCGTTTCCCATTTTACGATAACTGTAGTGTACTTATTTTTCTTTAACCAGTCTTCTGCTCTCGCTATAAGTTCAAAAAGGTTTTTGTTTTTGGCAGATGTTGTTAGTTTAGTGTTGCATTTCTTTTTTCTAACCCAACTCATAGCGGTTCTAGAATCTGTATAGATAATTCGATCGCTATTACGCTCTTTTAAAAACGCCAGTCCGTGAACCAAAGCTAAAAATTCCCCAATATTATTGGTGCCCTGGGGAAAGGGACCTTGTTTAAATAATTTTTTACCCGTTTTGGTATCAACACCTTGGTATTCCATAACTCCGGGATTTCCACTAGAAGCCGCATCAACAGAAATAGAATGATAATTTGGTAAACCTATTTTTGCCAGTTCTTCTTTAGATAAGGTAGAAGCTGTTTTTTTCTTTCCTTTGAAATCGGCATAATTACCATTGTAGGCTTTTTTGGCGACATCAAAAGATTCAAAAGATTTGTATTCTGCACCGGCATAGTTTGCAATAGATTTTTTGCACTCTTTCCAGGAATCAAAGATACCTGGCTTTTTGCCTTTCCAAACCACATAGAATTTTCCTTTTTTCGCCATTATTGTTTCGATAAAATTTCGTCAATAACTTTTGGGAAGTATTCATATTCTAATTGGTGGACTTTAGCGGCAATATCATTTGCGGTGTCGTTTTCATCAATGTTCGCTTTCGCTTGTTTAATGATAGCACCTTCATCATAATGTGCATTTACATAATGTATAGTAATACCGGTTTCAGTCTCTTTATGTTCCTTAACTGCATTATGAACGTTCATGCCGTACATACCCTTACCACCATATTTAGGTAATAAGGCAGGATGAATATTAATGATCTGCTTAGGGAAAGCATTGGTAATAGATTCTGGTATTTTCCATAAAAAGCCAGCTAATACTATAAGGTCAGGTTCTAAAGACTGTAACATATTTAGAATAAAGTCGCTTTTAGAGAATGCCTGTCTGTTAAAAAATAGAGCGTTTATTTCAAGTCTGTTACAGCGTTCAATGACTTTGGCATCGCTTTTGTTAGTTAATACACAGCATATAGTAACATCTTTGCGGAGTTTAAAATAGTTGGCAATGTTTTCAACATTAGATCCAGAACCTGAGGCAAAAAGAATAATTTTTTTGGTTTTCAATAGAAGTGGTCTTTTTAAGAGAGCGTACAATGAAATTAAGTTTGGCAAATAAAGCAAATTTAAAGCTTGTCAGAATTTAGAAAAAAACGATTATCATTTACAGTTCTAATACCTCACTACTTTTCAATACCTTTTATCAACGTTACCGAAACAAAATATTAATATGGTAAAATTACAGCACATGTCTTTAATTTTATTAAATTACCATACATTTTAACGACAATTAGTGTAATTAAACCAAAGTTTTTTATTTTTGCCTTCAATTTAAATTTTTAAAACAAATATTATTATGTCAGACATTGCATCAAGAGTTAAAGCTATCATCGTTGATAAATTAGGAGTTGATGAAAACGAAGTGGTAACCGAGGCTAGCTTTACTAACGATTTAGGCGCAGATTCATTAGACACAGTAGAGTTGATAATGGAGTTCGAAAAAGAATTTGATATTCAAATTCCAGACGATCAAGCTGAGAATATCGCAACTGTTGGTCAAGCGATCAGCTATATAGAAGAAGCGAAGTAAAGCATGTTTTCTTAAATAGAATTCAAATTATCCATGTGGTAAACGCTCCGCATGGATAATTTTTTTTAATTTACGCTTGGTTTAGATTTAAACAAATAAAAGTTAAATGCAGTTAAAGCGAGTTGTAGTTACAGGTTTGGGGGCACTTACCCCAATAGGTAATAATATTGAAGAGTATTGGAATGCACTGGTCAACGGTAAAAGTGGCTCAGCTCCAATTACTTATTACGATACAGAAAAATTCAAGGTAAAATTCGCATGTGAGCTAAAGAATTACAAGACCGAAGATCACTTTGAAAGAAAAGAAGGCCGTAAGTTAGATAGATTTGCACAGTATGCACTTGTATCTTCTGATGAAGCTATTCTTGATTCTAAATTAGATTTAGAAAAAGTAGATAAATTTCGTGTTGGTGTAATTTGGGGAGCAGGAATCGGAGGATTGGAAACTTTCCAGAACGAGGTCATGAATTTTGCCAACGGTGACGGTACACCAAGATTCAATCCATTCTTTATACCAAAGATGATTGCGGATATAGCACCGGGTAACATATCTATAAAACATGGTTTTATGGGTCCTAACTATACAACAGTTTCAGCATGTGCCTCTTCGGCCAATGCAATGATAGATGCCTTGAACTATATAAGATTAGGTCATTGTGATGTTATTGTAACAGGTGGTAGTGAAGCAGCTGTAACTATTGCGGGTATGGGTGGTTTTGGAGCAATGCACGCATTATCTACAAGAAACGATAGTCCAGAAACGGCTTCAAGACCTTTTGATGCAACCAGAGACGGTTTTGTTTTAGGAGAAGGAGCAGGGGCTTTGGTTCTTGAAGAATATGAGCATGCTGTTGCTAGAGGAGCAAAAATATATGCAGAAGTAGCAGGTGGCGGTATGTCAAGTGATGCTTACCATATGACGGCGCCACACCCAGATGGTATTGGTGTAGTCAGGGTAATGGAAAACTGTTTAAGAGATGCAGGAATGTCTATTGAAGACGTAGATGCCATTAATACACATGGTACTTCTACACCTTTAGGTGATGTTGCTGAACTTAAGGCAATTACTAAGGTATTTGGCGATCATGCCAAGAAAATAAATATCAATTCTACTAAGTCTATGACCGGTCACTTATTAGGTGCGGCGGGCGCTATTGAAGCAATTGCATCGATACTGGCAATGGAGCATGGTGTAGTACCACCAACAATTAACCATACCACCGTAGATGAGAATATTGATCCTGATTTAAACCTTACATTGAACAAAGCTCAAAAACGAGATGTAAAAGTTGCCATGAGTAACACATTCGGTTTTGGCGGACACAATGCTTGTGTGGTTTTTAAGAAAATTGATTAATTAGTTTTATGTCATTTCCCACAAACTTATTTAATTCCCATCCAAAAGAGGATGGGGATTTTTTTTTGGGAATAACCAAAATCTTAGGTTTTAAGCCCAAAACATTATCCTTTTATAAAAAAGCCTTTCTTCATAGGTCAATGAATAAAAAAGATGAAGAGGGTAATGCCATGAATTATGAACGATTAGAATTTTTAGGAGATTCTATGCTAGGTACCATTATATCTAAACACCTTTATAATGAAGTCCCAGAGGGTGACGAAGGTTACCTTACTAAAATGCGATCTAAAATTGTAAGTAGAGAGCACTTAAATGAATTGGGCAAAGACCTTGGGTTAATTAATTTTGTGGAAAGTAGGATCCCTAAATCTCACTTTGGTCAAAATATACACGGTAATGTATTTGAGGCACTTGTTGGTGCAATTTATTTGGATCGCGGTTATAAATATTGCGAAAAATTCATCTATAAGAGAGTCGTAGATCCTTACGTTGATATTGAACAATTAGAAGGTAGGGTTATAAGTTATAAGAGTTTGGTAATCGAATGGTGTCAGAAGAAAAAGAAATCTTTTGATTTTGATGTTTATGAAGACACGGGCAATGATCCCTTAAAGCATTTTGCCGTTAGACTTTCAATAGGGGGCGATGTAGTTGCGAAGGCAAGGGCTACCTCAAAAAAGAAAGCTGAAGAAAGAGCCTCAAAAAGAGCCTTTTTTGCCCTACAGGATAAAATGGGGAATTAATCACTTAACAAAATGATAAAAAGCTAACATTTTAATAACTTTTAATGTGTTTTTATCAATTTATCTAACTAGGCTTTATAGCTTAGAAGTTCTATATTTACCGTTTTGTTGAAGTATGGCTACGACTTATAAAATAAATGATGATTTTTATGATGAATCTTTTAGCCTTATAGCTTTACACACTACCTTAGAAGATTTTGCATTGGCCTACGGCTTAAATAAAACTATTAAGGCAAAATTTGTAAGAGCAAAAAAAAATTTTATTCTTGACGAGAATAAATCGTTTCCCATATTTGATTGGGAAGATGAGTATAATGATATGTATTGGGTATTGATTGCCAATCATAGTACTGAAAAAGAGCTCATAGTCCATGACGATTTATTTAAGAATGAAACAACATATAAAATCCCTAGGCTCATACCTGAGTATAAGGATGTTGATTATCTATTAAAAATAGAAACAGAGAAGGATGTTGATATCAACGCCTTAATAAAGAACATATTAATGTTGCCCAGAGTTATGGCAGCATATGAAATAAGTACTGACAAACTAAAATCAAAGAACAATCTAATTTTTTAAATATGCCAACTGTAAAAAAGACGAAAATTGTAGCGACATTAGGTCCTGCAACTAGCAAGAAAGAGGTACTCAGGAGCATGATTGATGCAGGAGTAGATGTATTCAGAATTAACTTTTCTCATGCAGATTACGATGATGTAAAAGAGCGCGTAACTATGATACGTGAGTTAAATGATGAAATGGATACGTACACATCTATTTTAGCGGATTTACAAGGACCAAAATTACGTGTAGGCGTAATGGCAGGTGACGTTGTAGTTAGCCCAGGTGATGAAATAACATTTGTAACAGGCGAGCCTTTTGAAGGTTCTGCTGAACGCGTTTACATGAATTACAAAGAATTCCCAAGAGATGTAAAAGCTGGGGAGCGTATTCTTTTAGATGATGGTAAATTAATGTTCGAGGTTGTTAAAACCAATGGAGAAGATGAGGTTCTTGCCAAAGTAATACAAGGTGGTCCGTTGAAATCCAAGAAGGGTGTAAACCTACCAAATACTAATATCTCTTTACCGGCACTTACTCCAAAGGATATTAAAGATGCTGAGTTCGCTATTTCTTTAGAGGTAGATTGGATCGCACTTTCATTTGTTCGTTTCAGTCAAGATTTAATTGATCTTCAAAATATAATCAATAAACATTCTGAGCATAAAATTCCGATCATTGCTAAAATTGAAAAGCCAGAGGCTGTAGAGAATATCGATAAAATTGTTGCGTATTGTGATGGTTTAATGGTAGCTCGTGGAGATTTAGGCGTTGAGGTTCCTGCACATGAGGTTCCATTAATTCAAAAGCAATTGGTGCTAAGAGCTAAGAAAGCTAGAATACCGGTAATTATTGCTACTCAAATGATGGAGACAATGATTACTAGTCTTACACCAACCAGAGCAGAAGTAAATGATGTTGCAAATTCAGTAATGGATGGTGCAGATGCTGTAATGTTATCTGGTGAAACCTCTGTGGGTAACTATCCTGTACAGGTTATTGAAAAAATGTCTAGTATTTTAGAGAGTGTAGAAGGGTCGGATTTAATTCATGTACCACACGATCCACCACATATTCGTACCAAGAGATTTATAACCAAATCTATATGCTACCACGCCGCTACAATGGCAAATGATATAAAGGCGAAGGCGATTTCTACATTGACAAATAGTGGATATACTGCTTTTCAGATTTCTGCATGGAGACCTAGTGCACATATTCTTGTATTTACATCAAACAAAAGAATTCTTACACAATTGAATCTTTTATGGGGAGTAAAGGCCTTTTATTATGATAAGTTTGTATCTACTGATGATACTGTAGATGACGTAAACCGTATCGCTTTCAATAAAGGTTATTTGCAAGTAGGAGATATGATTATTAGCCTTGCTGCAATGCCAATTAAAGATAAAGGTATGGTAAATACCTTAAGAGTTAGTGAAATAGAGTCGGGCGATATTTAGTCTGTTATCATATTCAATAAAAAAGGGTCGCCAATAGCGACCCTTTTTTTTACACTAAACTTAAATATTAGGCAACTTCTTTTTCAAAAGCTATAAAGTTGACCATTTCACCTTTCTTATCAAATATAGGATGGCCTTGAATCCAACAATTATACGTGGACCCATCTTTTCTGTAGTTGACTACCGTAACTTCAAATGGTTTCTTTTCTTTAACAGCATTAGAAACTATTTTTAAAGTAGATTGCGAGGTTAAATCACCTTGAAACATCTTAGGATTCTTACCTATAATTTCTTCTGGATAATATTGACTCATATTCCACATGTTCTTGGTTGCAAAAACAATGTTTAATTGAGCATCTGTTACCACCACAATATTCTTGTCAGATTTTAATTTGGTATCAATGATATCCGTGTCAAAATCCCAAGAATTGGTGGAAACTAAACTTAAAAGAGCAACCGAATCCTCTTCTGTTTGTTTTATTACTTCGTAATTAGGAGCATAAAAGTCCCAAGAAAGAACAGGCAACAAATTATAGTTTAAACTTTTTCTAAACTTGATCACGGCATTATCGTAATCTTTTAAATCTATCATATGCGTAGTTTAGAGAGATAATTAAAATTTCTTTTTCATAGCAATTAGGGATAAAGCTAAAAATTAACCTGTTATGATTAAAATTTTAAGGTAGGATTAGCATAAATGTTTAAGTCTTCGTCACTTATACTTTAAAAAGTAATTGGAAAGGTTGAACACTAAAATGCTTTTTTTAACAAAAAAATAGTCAAAACAATAAAAAACCCTAACAAGATTTATATCTGTTAGGGTCAAAAAAAAGATATTTAATTGCGTGTAATCTGCTTAATTCCATCCACCACCTAAAGCCTGGTAAATGTTTACCCTAGCCATAAGTTGGTCTTTTTTGGTTTCTACCAATTCCATTTTCGATTCCAAAGCTTCACGTTGGGTGAGCAAAACTTCTATATATTCAATTCTAGCCGATTGAAATAACCGTGTAGATAAATCGATAGATTCTGTCAATGCTTTTACCTGGTTTTCTTTCAGATTATAGCTCTTTTGAAGGTTCTCCATTTTAGAAAGCTGATTTACCACTTCTATATATCCGCCTAAAATTGCTTTTTCATATTCATAAACCGCTTGAATTTGTTTTGAATTTGCTGTATTGTATGCCGCTTTAATAGCATTTCTATTGATTAATGGTCCAACAATATCACCAACTGCACTGTACAAAAGTGATTCTGGTGTTTCTGTTAGATATTTAGCTTTAAATGCCTGTAGCCCAACACCTGCTTTTAAACCAATTGATGGGTAGAAGTTAGCTCGTGCTACTTTGATATTTAACTTGGCAGCTTCCAACTCAAATTCTGCTTGTCTAATATCTGGTCTATTTAAAAGCAATTGCGATGGTAAACCCGCGTAAACAGTATCCATTTGTGTATCTATGAATCCACCAGAATTACGGACTATATGTTGCGGCTGTCTACCAATTAAAAAATTAAGCTTGTTTTCAGTTTCAACAATTTCTTGTTGCACCTCAAACTTGTGACTTTGGTTTTTTAATACTTCTGCTTCAAATCTTCTAACGGCAAGTTCAGTGGCACGTGCGGCTTCTTTTTGTAATCGTACCATTTTTAGAGCATTACTTTGCAACTCTAAGTTTTGCTCAATAATAGCTAATTGATTGTCTAAGGCTATCAACTCGTAATAAGAATCGGCTATCTCGGCAATTAACCTAGTTACCATAAAGTTTTTCCCCTCAATGGTAGATAAATATTCCAGTGCAGCAGCCTTTTTAGAGTTGCGAAGCTTCTTCCAAACATCAAGTTCCCAAGTGGCAAAAAGTCCGGCTGAGTAATCCGTTAGAGGCTCTGGGAATTCTTCACCGTCTTTAATATCGAGATGATGTTCTACAGCACCATCACGGGTATATTCACCCACTTTTTCAACTTCGGCACTTACACCATAGTTGACAAAAGGTAGGTATTCTCCTTTTCTAGCTTTTACTTCATTTTGAGCAACATCTATCTGTTGCATCATTATGCGTAACTCCTGGTTGTTTGCCAATGCAGTATCAATTAGCTTGGTAAGGTTTTCATCTTTAAAAAAGTCTTTCCATTTTAATTGCGCGCTATTAGTGGTATCCGCCAATTGCTGTGCATAATTATCTGGCAGACTCTTGTTAGCTTTTTTTAATTCTCGTGTAGGTACACAAGAATAGAAGAAACCTATTTGCACTAGAAGCACGATAAGTAATTTTCCATGCTTCATGGTATTTATAACTTTAATCATTGTCTTCTTTTTTGGTTAGTTTTTGAATCAGTTGTTTTATCTCACGTAGCTTTTGTCGTGTTTTACTTTCACCTTCGCTTACACGTACAAACTCTTCAGAAATAGGCTCGTCAGACTCTCCTTTTATAAGTCCGCGACCATCTGCCATTCTAGCGAAAATGTAATATAGACCAGGAATAATAAGTACTCCGATTAGGGTACCCATGAGCATACCCCCCATGGCAGATCCACCAATGGTTTTATTGGCAATTGCCCCGGCACCGTGTGCAATAACTAGAGGAATAAGACCGGCGATAAATGCAAATGAGGTCATTAAAATAGGTCTAAAACGTACTTTAGCCCCTTCAATGGCAGATTCTAAGATGGTGCTTCCCTGTCGTCTTTTTTGCACGGCAAATTCCACGATAAGTACGCCGTTCTTGCCTAGAAGACCCACCAGCATTATAAGTCCAATTTGTGCATATACATCATTCGCAAGTCCCATGGCTTTAAGCATAAAGAAAGAGCCTAGCACTCCAATAGGTAATGAAAGAATAATAGCAAACGGAAGAAGGAAGCTCTCGTACTGTGCGGCAAGAACGAAATACACGAAAATTAAAACGACCAAGAAAATATAAATAGATTCATTTCCTCTTTGTGCTTCGTCATATGACAATCCTTCCCAAGCCACGTCAAAACCTCTTGGTAAGGTCTGTTCGGCAACTTCGTTAATAGCGTTAATGGCATCACCACTGGTATATCCTGCAGCTGGGAGTCCTCTTATTGATGCAGAATTGTACAAGTTGTATCTGGTGATTTCGTTAGGACCAAGCTTTTTCTCCATCGACATAAATGCCGAGTAGGGTACCATTTCACCTTCTTCGTTTTTCACGAATAGTTTTTCTAAATCTGAAGGCAAGGCCCTGTATTCTGGAGCTGCTTGGGTATAGACCTTAAAGAACCTACCAAAACGAATAAAACCTTGCTCATAAGTACTACCAATAAGAATATTTAGGTTTTCCATCGCTTTATCTATGGAAACCCCTTTTTGCATCGCAATTTTATTATTGATTTTTAACTCGTACTGCGGATAGTTGGCGGAGTAAAAAGTAAATAACCCGGTAAGTTCATCACGCTCGGATAAAGCTTCCATGAATTCGTTATTTATCTTTTCAAACTCGTGATAATCCGTTCCGTCGGTTTTATCTAAAAGACGCATTGAAAATCCGCCAGAAGAACCAAAACCAGGTACGGCAGGCGGTTCAAAATATTCAATTACGGCACCAAGGTCTTTAGTTTCCTCCTCAAGCTCTTCCATAATTTCATGAACGGAATGATGGCGGTCTCCCCAAGGTTTTAGGTTAATTAAAACCGTACCGGCATTAGAACCACGACCCTCAGTCATAATTTCATAACCTGCTAAGGAAGAAACAGATTCAACACCTTCGGTCTCCTCACAAATAATTTGCAGTTTTCTAGCCACATCATTTGTGCGCTCTAAGGTGGAACCCGGCGGAGTTTGAATAATGGCATAGATCATACCTTGATCTTCGTTAGGTATAAACCCTGCTGGTAAGGTTTCATTGGTAAAGAAAATACCAACGCAGAACGCGGCTAGAATACCAAAAGTAAGCACCCTTCTGGCAACAATTTTATTGAGCACCTTAACATATTTACCAGTTAGTTTCTCAAAACCTCTGTTGAACCAATCTATGAATTTATCGATAGGTGATTTTTTACGCTCCTTACCGTGATTGTTTTTAAGAATCATGGCACAAAGCACCGGTGTTAACGTTAGTGCAACAATAGCTGATAGTATAATAGATCCAGCCATGGTTATGGAAAACTGTCTGTAGAAAACACCTACTGGTCCCGTCATGAATGCGATAGGTACAAATACCGAAACCATAACCAAAGTAATGGCTATAATTGCGCCACCAATCTCATTAACCACAAGTTTTACCGCGTCATAAGGACCTAAATGTGTTTCTTCCATTTTGGCATGCACCGCTTCTACCACCACAATGGCATCATCAACCACAATACCAATGGCGAGCACAAGGGCAAAAAGGGTAATAAGGTTAATGGAGAGCCCAAATAATTGCATGATGAAAAATGCACCTATCAAGGAAACAGGTACGGCAATAATGGGAATTAAGGTAGAGCGCCAATCTCCTAGAAACAAGAATACCACAATGGCAACCAGTATAAATGCATCTCTCAAGGTATGTATTACTTGTTCTATAGATGCGTTTAAGAAGTTAGAAACGTCATAACTAATTTTGTAATCCATGCCACTTGGCAACTCAGATTTTAGTTCTGCCAGTTTATCCTTTACCTCGGCAATTACATCACTGGCATTGCTGCCAAAGGTTTGTTTTAAGACAATAGAGGCAGAGGGCTTACCATCTAGGTTAGAATAAATATCAAAAAATTCACTTCCTAACTCTACATCGGCAACATCTCCTAAAGTTAAAATTTCACCTTCAGGATTCGCCTTTAAAATTATGTCTTTATACTGCTGTGGTTCATCATACCTATCTTGGTAGAGCAGTACATATTCTAAAGACTGAGATGTTTTACCTGAACTTTGTCCAATTCTACCTGGTCGAGCCAAAATACTCTGCTCTTCCATAGCTTCAAGAATTTCTTCTGCAGAAACATTGTAGGCACGCATACGATCTGGCTTTAACCAAACACGCATAGCATATTTACGGCTACCTAAAATTTGAGCACTTGCAATACCATCTATTCGCTGAATTTCAGGAATCATTTTAGTGTAGGCATAGTTGTAAAGAAACAGCTCGTGGTCATCACTATTGTCACTATAAAGGTTCACGTACATTAACATACTGGGCTGTACGGGAGTAATGATAACACCTTCTCTTTGTACCAATTCCGGCAATAAGGGCATTACTTGATCTACTCTTGTTTTTACCCTGACCACGGCTTGGTTGGGGTCTGTGCCGGGTTCAAAAATAATACGGAGCGTACCTTCACCTGCACTAGTAGCATCTGATGCAATATAGCGCATACCTTGAACACCGTTTATAGCAGTTTCTAAGGGGATAAGCGTGGATTTTACCAAAACATCCGCACTTGAACCAGGGTAGGCAATAAAAATATTGACCGTCGTAGGTGCAATATCAGGGAATTGTGAAATAGGCAATTGCTTAATGGAAAGCAACCCTACAAATACGATTATTACCGATATGACAATAGCCAATACCGGTCTTTTTATAAACTTACTGAACATGTTTTTTGTTTTTAGGTTACTCGGCGTAAACCGCCAATTTTGACATCACCTCGTTTGGCTCGGTAAATTCGGTTTCAATCTTCTCATTGTTTTTAACCATACGGATACCATCAACCAATATTCTGTCTTTTGGTTGAAGTCCTTTGCTAATAACAAAAAGGTGGGGGAGCTCTGCAGCAACAGAAATTTCTGTTTGGTGCACCACATCATCTTGGTCTAAAACAAAAACATAACGCTTATCTAATATTTCAAAAGTTGCTTTTTGAGGGATGATCAATGCATCTTTAAACGGAATGGTCATAAGAACACTACCGGTCTCGCCATGCCTAAGAATTTGATCAGGATTAGGGAAAGTTGCTCTGAAGGCAATGTTACCGGTTTCGTTATTAAACTCACCCTCAATAGTTTCAACAATGCCTTTTTGGTTGAATTTTTTATTGTTCGCCATTAAGAGTTGCACTTCTTTTTTATCATCTTTATCCGTGCTAATGATGTAGTCCAAATATTCAGCTTCAGGAACATTGAAATACACCCACATTTTAGAATTGTCCGATAGTGTGGTCAATAATTCGCCTTCATCTAAAAGACTACCTTCCCTTGCATGAAGGTGATCCATAATACCATCAAAAGGAGCCCGTATGTTCGTGAAACCTAAATGGGTCTGTGCTAAGGAAACTTCTGCATTGGCTTTGTCAAAATTGGCTTTTGCCATGGCGAGTTCATTTTTAGAGACTACATTACCATCGGTTAAAAGCTGGGTGTTTTGCAATTCTATTTCGGCAACTTTAGCCTCGGCTTTTGCTTTTTGTAAATCTGCTTCATAGATATTAGGCATAATATTGAACATTTTTTGCCCTTTTTTTACGAGTTGACCTTCGTCTACGTGAATTTCCTTCAAATATCCTTTTTCAAGGGCTCTAAGCTCTATATGCTTATAGGAATTTATTTGACACACATAATCTTTAGTTATGGAAGTGTCTTTTTTAATGGGACTTGTAATTAGAAACTTAGTATGTTCCTCTTTTTTTTCTTTTTTTGAATTACAGCTAGCCGCAATGAATACTATGCATGCGCTAGTGATCAGGAGGATTCTCTTGGTCATAAAATGTATATTTAATTGATTGGAAAAATGAAATTTGAAAATGCGGAGACACACAAATTTTAGGACAAATAGATTAATGAACCTAAAGGGGCTGTTACCTAAAAAATGATGTCAGGTCAAAATACAATCTTGACCAAAAGAAATTTTAAATACGAAATACCTGATATAGGACAAAGCGCCTATTTGCTATGGGTAGAAAAGTAAATAGCTTGGGAAGTGAATTGCTATTTGTAAAATAACTGAATAAAAATAATACTGATAATAGGTAAAAAGAAATAGAAGCTTGTTGGCGCTCAGAATCTTTTTTAAAAAAAGTTTGTTCGCTTTCTTCTTCCTCAATTTCTACAGCTTCAATTTCTAGAACCTTATCTAAATTATTGAAAGAACTTTTTAATACCGCATCATGAGCAACAATAGTTTCTAGATTGTTGTTTAATGAATAGGTTAAATGTTGAATAGATTGAAAAGAAGTACCCTCTATATTGTTATGAGCAAATAGAGGACTGTATATACCAGATAGTAATATACAGACAGAAAGAAGAAATTTTAAAAAACCTTTTTTCATTTAAGTGAACAAAACTATTCTAGCTAATTCTGCTGTACAAGTTATTGCCGTTAATTTTTGTTAACACTTTATATTATTAGTTTAAATAGAGAAAATGAACGTTGAATATTTAGAAATCGAATTTTAATTGTACCAAAATTGATTTATCATCAACTTTTTTAATTTTCTTATCTTCTGTATTTAAGTTAGATAATGAGATTCCTAGAAGTCTAACGGAGTTTTGTAGCTCCTCTTGATACAAAAGGTCCTTTGCAGTTTCTAAAATAAGGTCTTTATCAGCAATAAAATAGGGCATTGTTTTACTTCTTGTGTTCAAGGTGAAATCGCTGTATTTTATTTTCAGCGTTATAGTTTTACCTGCTACTTTAGATTTCGTCAATCTTCTTTCAAGTTCTTGGGCAATATGTTCTAAACGTTCTAGCATAAAAACCTCGCTGCTGAGGTTTTCATTGAAAGTGCGTTCTGCACCAACGGATTTTGGTATGCGATGTGGTTTAACTTCGCTATTATGAATACCACGAACTACGTGGTAATAGTAAGGACCGCTCTTACCAAAATGCTCTGCTAGAAATTCGATTGTTTTTGATTTTAGGTCACTACCGGTAAAAATACCCAGCTTATACATTTTTTCAGCAGTGACTTTACCTACACCATAGAACTTACGTATATCTAATTCTTCCAAGAAAGGAATTACCTCTTCTGGATTTACTGTTTTTTGTCCATTGGGTTTATTGATATCGCTGGCAACTTTAGCAATAAACTTATTGATTGATATACCTGCGGATGCATTTAAGCCTGTTTTCTCTAATATACGTTGTCGTATTTCAGTGGCCAACATAGTAGCGGATGGATTTCCTTTTTTGTTGACTGTAACATCAAGATAAGCTTCATCTAAAGATAGCGGTTCAACTAAATCTGTATACTCAAAAAAGATAGCTCGTATTTGTTTTGAAATTTCCTTGTACCGTTCAAATCTGGGTTTAACGAAGGTTAAGTGTGGGCAGTTTTTTTTGGCTTGAAATCCGCTCATTGCACTACGTACCCCAAACTTGCGAGCTTCATAGTTCGCTGCAGAAACTACACCTCTTTTTTCACTGCCACCTACTGCCAGTGGTTTCCCTTTTAAATCAGGGTTATCCAATTCTTCTACAGAGGCATAAAATGCATCCATATCAACATGAATAATTTTTCGCAAGGGCATTTCATTGGGCATAAGCAAATTTAAGACTTATCTTAGTTTTTGGATAGTAGTTTTAACCATTCATATGATAGAAATAGAGCGTAAATTTTTGGTGAAATCTGACGATTACAAATCTGAAGCAACATCTAAAACACGTATTGTTCAAGGTTTTTTGAATACAGACCCTAGTAGAACGGTACGAGTAAGAATTAAGGGTGATGCAGGATTTATTACTGTAAAAGGGAAATCTAACGCCACAGGTACTTCTAGGTTTGAATGGGAAAAAGAAATATCTGTAGAAGAAGCTGATGCACTTTTGAAATTATGTGAAAAAGGAATTCTAGATAAGTATAGATATGAAATTACCGTTGGAAACCATGTCTATGAAGTTGATGAATTTTTTGGAGATAATGAGGGATTGACTATTGCCGAAATAGAACTGAACGATGAAAATGAATCATTTCAGAAGCCAACTTGGTTGGGTATTGAAGTTACAGGTGAGGTAAAGTATTACAATTCTCAGTTAAGTAAGCACCCATTTAAGAATTGGGTAGATTAATTAGTTTTTCTAATTCCGTTTAATGGAACAATAACCAAATGTTCTAGTAATTCTATATTGCTGTAGCTATCAAAGAAATCTCTATTGGGTAGTATAACCTCGTTAATTCTAAGAAGAAACAGCTCACAGATAAGTTTAACATTAATGTTTTTTCTTAATTGCCCTTCATTTTCGGCCTCTTGTAATAGGTCAAGAATATATGTCCAAACAACAGCTTGAGAAAAATCATCATAAAGTTTATAAGACTGTGGGTAATATTTTTTTAGACCAAACAAAAAAGTAGGACTCAAGTTTCTTAACTCCTCAAGTCCTACATTGGAAATATGTATAATTTTATCAAAAGGGTCTGATGCTTCTTCAGAATGTTGAAAAAACCTGCTCATTTTATCATGCGTTCGGTTGAGTAATAGAGCAACACTTTCATGAACCAAATTATCTTTGTTTTCAAAAACCTCATACAGTGTTTTCTTAGAGATGCCAAGGGTCTCAGCAACATCATCCATTCCGACCCTTTTGCATCCATATTTAGAGAAAAGCACTAATGCTTGCTCTGTATATTTAGTTTTTTTCTGCATTTTAAATATACATGAACTTATTGCCATCCACCGCCAAGCGAACGATATAGCTCAACCGTAGCAGACAATTGTGATAATTTGTTATCTACCAAACTAAGTTCTGCTGTTAAAGCATTTTCTCTAGCAGTTAAAAGATCTAGGTACGTTAAATAACCACTATTCAATAATTCTTCAGAATTACTTTCTGCACGTTTCAATGCTGATACTTGTTTAGAGATAAATTCTTCTTTTTCTAAAGAGATATTATAATCATACAAAGCATTGGATACCTCTTGACCAGCGTTTAAAAGTGTTTTCTTGAACATATAAACTGCTTGTTCTTGCTGAGCTTGGGCTACTTCATAAGCTGTTCTTATTTTTCTTCCATTAAAAATGGGTTGAGTTAAGCCACCTACTAGATTTGCGAAAATGGAACTAGAATCTATCCAATCATCAATTTCTAAACTTTGAAATCCACCTTGGGCAGAAAGGGTAATTGAAGGGTAAAAATTGCTTCGAGCAACATTGGTCAGTTCAAAACTATTGACTAAACCATATTCTGCCTGCATAATATCAGGTCGGTTACGAAGTAAAAGAGTTGGAACGCCTAGTTGTAGATCGTTAGTCAGAGTTTGCTCATCTAAAGTGGTACGAGCATAGGTTTGTGGTTGTTCGCCTAGTAAAATACTCATGGTATTTTCAGTTTGATACAATGCATTTTTAAGGTCTAGTAATTGACTTTGAGCGCTATATAATTGCGCAGCTGTTTGATCAACCCCTACTTGGTTTGCTTGCCCTGCTTCTTTTAAAGCTGTAATAGTCTCTAAACTTTTAGAACGGTTTTCAATTGTTTCTTGGGTAACAGAAATCTGCTTATCTAAAGCTAAAATTTGATAGTAAGTAGTAGCAATTTGTGCTACCAAACTTGTTTTTACAGCTTTATGCGCTGCTACTGTTTGTAAGTAGCTTGCATCGCTAGCGCGTTTTGTACTTCTTATTTTTCCCCAAATATCAGCTTCCCAAGATGCCGTACCAGATGCTTCATATTGATTGAAAGGCTGAGTGAAAAAACTACCAAATTGTCCGTTTTCACTAGTTCTTGCAGTTCTGGTCGCACTTGCAGCACCAGTAATAGTAGGTAAATAACCAGCTTTACCTTGCTTAACATAAGCCTCTGCAGACGCAATGCTCTGAAGTGCAATGCGAATGTCAAGGTTGTTTACCAATCCTTTTTGAATATAAGTCTTCAAATAAGAATCTGTAAAAAGGTCTTGGTAAGAAACAGAAGCAAAAGACACACTGTCTTGAGGTAAATTATCGGTTCGAAACAGGTTTTCAGTTTCCAAATCTGGGCGCTCGTATGTTTTTGCGGTAAAGCAAGACTGCAATAAAAGTGGCAGAAAAGCGACCAATATAAGTTTATTAGATACTAATTTATTCATGATTTCTTTAGTTCTTAGGTTCTTCAATAAGTTCTTGCGGTGCACCAGTAATGCGCTCTTGTAGCGATTGGAAAATAACATACAATGCCGGTATAACGAATACACCGAAAATGGTACCTATTAACATACCACCAACGGCACTCATACCAATAGATCGGTTACCTACTGCACCAATACCTGATGACAACGCCAAAGGCATTAAACCAAGAATGAAGGCGAATGATGTCATTAAAATAGGTCTAAGTCTCGCTTTTGCTCCGTCAATTGCAGAGTCAATAATAGACATACCGTGCTTTCTACGTTGCAATGCGAACTCTACAATAAGAATAGCATTTTTAGAAAGTAGACCAATAAGCATAATCAATGCAATCTGGAAATAAATATTATTCTCTAAACCTGCAAAATTTATAAAGGCAATGGCACCTGCGATACCTACTGGTAGCGATAATAAAATTGAGAATGGTAATATATATGACTCATATTGGGCACTTAAAAGAAAGTATACAAATATTAAACTCAATGCAAAAATGATAATGGTTTGACTACCGGCACTACTTTCTTCTTTTGTTAAACCAGAATATTCATAGGTGTAATTTTGAGGTAATACTTGCGCAGTAACCTCTTCAATTGCGTTAATGGCATCACCAGTACTGTAGCCAGGATTAAGAGCACCATTTATTTTTACAGAACTCAATAGGTTAAATCTACTAACAACTTCAGGACCATAAATTTTCTTGAAAGAAACGAATTGAGAAATAGAGACTGATTCACCCTTAGAATTCGTTACAAAAATAGAATTTATAGATTCTTCATTTGCTCTGTCTTCTGGTTTAGCCTGTATCATTACACGATACTGTTTACCAAATTTATTAAAGTCGGTGGTATATAAGCCACCATAATATCCCTGCATAGTATTAAAGATATCAGTTAATGCAAGTCCTGCAGATTTTGTCTTTTCTACATCAACAACTAATTCGTATTGAGGAAAATTTGGGTTAAACTGTGTAATAGCATATTGAACTTCAGGTCTTGCGTTTAATGCAGCTAAAAATTCATTTGTTGTATTGCTAACCGTATGCCAGTCATCTGCGTCTTTACTTTGCAGGTTAACTTCAAAACCTGCAGAGTTACCAAAACCACGAATACTTGGTGGTGCAAAGAATAGTATTTTAGCATCTTTAATAGTTGCGGCTTTAGCAAATAAAGCTCCAATTGTAGCATCTACTGATTGACCATCTCCTTTACGTTCTTCAAAATCTTTTAGTTTTATTACAGAGAAACCGTAAGAACCACCGTTAACATTGTTCAATAAACTTCGACCTGCAATATTCATTCTAGCCTTAACAATGTCCATAGACTCGTAGATTGAATCCATTTTTTTAACCGTTTCCTGTGTTTTTTCTAAAGTTGTACCAGGAGCCAAAGTCATATCGGCAAAAATAATTCCTTGGTCTTCATTAGGAATAAATCCTGAAGGTGTAGTCTTGAAAAGTAAAGCAGCAACGCCTGTAAAAATGATTAATAATAAAACTGTCAACCATTTTTTGTTCGCTAAAAATTTTACAGAACCAATATATTTGTCCGTTATAGCATCGAAACCAGTATTGAAAGCAGAAAAGAAACGTTTAGATAAACTCTTTTTCTTGTGTTCGTCAGAAGGTGTATGAGGCTTTAAAAACAAGGCGGCCAAAGCTGGACTTAGCGTAAGTGCGTTTACAGCTGATATTAAAATAGCGATTGCTAATGTAATACCAAACTGTTGATAAAAAACTCCAGAAGATCCTTCAATGAACGAAACAGGAATAAACACAGCGGACATCACCAGAGTAATGGATATAATTGCACCAGAAATCTCTGACATTGCAGATTTGGTAGCTACTTTTGCATTAGTAGCACCTTCCTCCATTTTAGCATGCACCGCTTCGACCACCACAATGGCATCATCAACCACAATACCAATGGCAAGAATCATTGCGAATAAGGTTAACATATTTATGGTATAGCCAAATAGCTGAAGAAAGAAAAAAGTACCAATAATTGCCACTGGTACTGCAATTGCAGGTATTAGTGTGGATCTAAAATCTTGTAAAAACAAGAAAACAACTATAAATACTAAGATAAAAGCTTCTATTAAAGTAGTTATAACATGGTCTATAGAAGCATCTAAGAAGTCTTTTGAGTTATAAGGTATTATGTAATCTATCCCCTTTGGAAAATCGCTCTTGCTTTCCTTTAGAATTGTTTCAATTTGCTTAATTATCTCGTTAGCATTTGATGCTGAAGTTTGAAAAATACCCACAACTGTACCTGGGTTTCCCATACCTTCATTTTTGGTACCATAATTAAAAGCTCCCAATTCAATTTCGGCAACATCTCCTAATCTTAAATACTGTCCGTTATCTTGTGCTTTAATTACAATATTTTCATACTCTGAAATTTCAGATAATCTTCCTTTATATTTTAGAACATATTCGTAAACGCCATCTGCATTTTCACCAATTTTACCTGTTGCAGCTTCAACATTTTGTTCATTAAGTGCACTTTGTATATCTGCAGGCATTAAGTTAAAAGCGGCCATTTTATCTGGTTTTAACCAAACTCGCATAGAATAATCTCTAGCACCGATAACATTTACACTACCAACGCCTTCAATACGCTGTAATTTTGGAACAATATTGATGTTGGCGTAGTTTTCAACAAATGTGGCATCGTAGTTTTCATTTTCTGAGAACAACGAGAAGAACATTAATGCACTTGTCTGTGTTTTTTCAGTGATAACCCCGTTTGCGATTACGTTACTAGGTAATACATTGTTTGCTCTAGCAACTCTGTTTTGAACGTTTACTGCCGCAATATCTGGATCTGTACCTAGCTTAAAAAATACGCTGATACTCGCTGCACCATCGTTACTAGCACTAGAAGTCATGTACGTCATTCCTTCCACACCGTTTATTTCCTCTTCTAATGGTACAATAACACTATTTAGAATTGTTTCTGCATTTGCGCCTGTATATGTAGCTGTAACTTGTACGGTAGGCGGTGCAATTTCTGGGTATTGTTCAATAGGTAATGATGATAAGCCTAGAACTCCTAAAATGGTTATTATGATCGATATTACTGTAGAAAGTACAGGGCGATCTATAAATTTTTGGAACATTTTTATTTATTTATATATGAAATGATTTTTTGGAAAGTCTTATTTTACTGGTGTAATTGTCATTCCGTCTTTTATTTTTGTAACACCTTCAACTACAATAGTTGTTCCTTGTTCTATACCATTTTTAACGATATAGCCTTTTTGGGTGTTCTCAATAATATCAATTGGCATAGTTGTGACTGAATTGTCACTTTTTAAAACATATATCAATTTTTTACCTTGTAAATCTATCGTTGCAACTTGTGGTATTTCATAGACACCCTCATAAATTGTTGGAATTTTTATTTTACCGGTACTTCCGCTACTTAGTATATTATTAGGATTTTCAAAATCTGCTCTAGCTGTTACATTACCTGTAGAGCTGTTGATTATGTTATTAACCATTGCAATTTTTCCTGGTTTTGCATAATCTGCACCATTGATCATCTCTAATTTTACTTCAGGTGCTTTGTTTAGGTTAATTAGGTGGTCTTCATTTTTAGGTAATGAAGACTTAAAGTTTAAAGCTTCTCTTTCACTCATAGAAAAATAGGCGCGAACTACACTAACGTCAGAAACCGTAGTTAAAGGTTGTGTCATCGAAGAACTTACTAAAGCACCCATTTGATATGGAATTTCACCAATATAACCATCAACAGGGCTTGAAATATTAGCGTAGTTGATATTAGAAGCAACGCTTTGAAAATTTGCTTTTGCTTGCGCAAGTTGTGCTTTAGCTGTTTCTAACTGAACGCTGCTGATGATATTCTTTTCAACTAGGGGCTTTAATTTATCTACTTCTACTTGAGCAACATTAACTGAAGCCTTAGCTGCATTAGCATCTTGGTTTAGAGTTTGGGTCTCTAATTTGAAAAGTAGTTGTCCTTTTTTGACTTTCTGACCTTCTTCTACATATATTTTTTGCACAAAACCAGAAACTTTAGGCCAAATCTCAACATTTTGTTTACCCTCTAAAGTGGTTGAAAATTCGTTATATGTAGTTAAATCTTGCTTTTTTAGGGCTTCGACTTTTAAACTTGGTGGTGGAGGTGCGGCTGCTCCTTCTGCCGGTTTTTCTGATGAACTAAAGCAGGAACTCAAAAGAAGAGTTGCACTTAATATTCCTATAATTGATAATTTCTTCATTTTAGATGGATGTTTATTTGTATTAAAATAGTTGCTTAGCCTTGTTAAGGTTTTGTTAATTCGGAATGTTCGGTAAAAAACGAACCAAATGGATATAAAAAATTATTTTAGCTCTTTTTGTTGTTGTTTTAATGCAGCAATTGTGGTTTTCAGGCTTGATGTCATATCATCGATACATTTAACGTAAACTGTAATTTTGTTTTTATTTTCTTCATGTTTATCAGGTCTATACTCTTCATTATAAGCGGTAATTTTACGAACCATTTCACTCTCTCTTTCAAGTTTTGTTAATGAACGATTAAGCTTTTTAATGAAGAAAGTATTCTTTTCAGCAACCTTAAAATATCGTTTACGATCTCCAGATTTTGTAAAATACTTTACAAAATCCATTTGTAATAAAAGATTTAAGGATGTTGAAATAGAACTTTTACTAGCGCCTCTCTTAAGAAGACAATCTTCAAACGTTAACCCTTCTTCTTCTGTAATAACCAAGTTCGCAAAGATTCTGGCAGCTAATGGAGGCAAATCATATTCAGATTCGAAATGAACTCCCAGCTCTTCTATTAGCTTATTTTTTATCTCTTCTTTACTCATATGACTAAAATTGAAGCGACAAAGGTATAGTTAGTTCGTCTACAAACAAACTAAAAGAACTTAAATTTTGTTAAAATATGTTATACATATGTTACAAGTACGAAAGTATATGCGAACTATTTGAAAATTAATTCGATAAAAGATATTTTTAACTGTGTGGGTATTTAAAAAACGTGGTCTCTATTAAAAGAAAAAAGAATGTACTTAGTAACTTGGAGTGATTATTATCGTGAAAGAGGTTTTTTATGAGGCAAAAATACCTTCTTTCTTAATTAGAGGAATAGCAGTTAAATTTGATTCGGTCACCGTGTTTTTTTCAAATACAAATCGTTTGTCGTGTAAAGTGCCGTTTGCAAAAAAGGTGACAAAGAACTCATTGTTCAATGCTAAAACATCTTCTTGAACCACTTCAATTTTTTTAAAAGATTTTGGTTCAACTAACCCCAAATTATGCCTCATGATAGATGTTTTACGATCACCGTCATAACCCTTAGACACAACCATGGTCATTTCAATAGCAATATCCCTATCATTAATGATATAAGCATTCCAATCCTTGTCCAAGAATTCTTCGTTCCATTCTCTAATGATGGCAACGTATACATTTTTAACAATAGGTATTTCAATGTCTTTTTTCACGAAACGATGTTAAAGTGCACTTTTAAATTGCTCTAAAAAGCGTAGGTCATTTTCACTTAATAAACGAATATCTGTTATTTGATGAAGAAGCATAGCTATACGGTCGATACCTACACCAAAAGCAAAGCCAGAATATATTTCAGGATCTAGCCCACAATTAGTAAGCACATTTGGGTCTACCATACCGCACCCACCAATCTCTAACCAACCAGTACCTTTAGTAATCTTGTAGTCAGTCTCTGTTTCTAGTCCCCAGTAAACATCAACTTCTGCACTTGGTTCTGTAAAAGGAAAGTAAGAAGGTCTCAATCTAATTTTAGACTTTCCAAACAGCTCTGCAGTAAAATATTGAAGTGTCTGTTTTAGATCGGCAAAAGAAACATCTTTATCAATGTACAAACCTTCTACCTGATGAAAGAAGCAGTGGGATCTTGCTGAAATAGCTTCGTTTCTATATACTCTACCCGGAGATATTGTACGGATAGGAGGTTGGTGGTTTTCCATATAACGCACTTGTACAGATGAGGTGTGTGTACGTAAAAGGATATCTGGATCTGTTTGTACGAAGAAAGTATCTTGCATATCTCTTGCAGGATGATACTCTGGCAAGTTCAACGCAGTAAAATTATGCCAATCATCTTCAATCTCTGGACCTTCAGAAACATTGAAACCAATTCTTGAGAAAATATCAATGATTTTATTCTTTACTATAGAAATAGGATGACGTGATCCTAGCTCAATAGGATTTCCAGGTCTGGTTAAATCGCCATATACCTGTTCATCGGTTTGGTTATTTTCTAAAGCCTGTTTTAAAGATTCTACTTTTTCTGTAGCTGCATTTTTAAGTTCGTTAATAGTTTGACCGAACTCTTTTTTCTGCTCATTAGGTACATTTTTAAACTTCGCAAAGAAGTCGTTAAGAATACCTTTTTTGCCTAAATATTTAATACGGAACGTTTCAACGGCTTCCAAGTTGTCAGCTGTGAACGATGCTACTGTAGCGATTTCTTCTTTTATCTTATCAATCATGAATGTTGATTAAAGCCGCAAATTTAAAACTTTTAAAACAGGTATGATATGTTTTTGTTGCTTAAGATGAATTAGCTTTTGGCAAATTTATCCTTTACGTTAGACTTAACATAGGTTAAACACTCATCAAACGATTTAAAAATATGCTCTTCTGGTATTAATTCTGGAATAACACCAACACGTTCCATCATATATCTAGGCTGTTTAAGGACATCAACAAATAGAATATCAATTCCAGATTTTCTTAGCCCGAACAAAACATCTTCCAAGGTATATAAACCAGATTGGTCCATGTATTCCATTCTACCCATTCTTATGATTACGGTAGATGCAGTATCGGGTATTTGATCTGCCAAATGTTGAAACTCACTCGTAGATCCAAAGAATAAGGGACCTTTTAAGTGTTTTATGAAAACTTCTTCTTGTAAACTTAAAGGAAAAGCAGCTTCATCTGGCCAATTAACTTCTTTCTCCAGTGACTTAACATCTGAGCGTTCTGCGGTTAAATCGCCCATTTTTTTCATAAACATTAAAGAAGCGAGAACTAAACCAACACCCACGGCATATACTAAATTCCAGATGGAAGATAGTACCAATACCACAAGCATGATTACCACCTCTGTACTAAATTTAAGAGGGCCAATGCTCAAATCTTTTGGTAAACTTGGTATAGCCTTAAGGCCTTTATAGTCCATTACACCAAGACCAACGGTAACAAGTATACCTGCAAGAACCGCGGCTGGTATTTTTGATGCGATTGGTCCAAGAGCTAAAAGAACAATAAGCAAAAGAATACCGGCCACCATACCGGACAATTTGGTTTTACCACCTGCATTAATATTTACAACCGTACGTATAGTTGCACCTGCACCCGGTATACCGCCAAATATTGCAGCAATACTATTGCCTATACCTTGACCAACTAATTCCTTGTTTGGCTTATGATTTGTTTTGGTCATATTATCTGCGACAACAGATGTAAGTAAAGAATCTATAGCACCAAGTAAAGCTAAAGTTAGTGCGGTAAAGATATATGGAGTTACGGAGTTTAAATCGAACTGGGTAAAAATGCCCATATTTGGCATAGGAAAATCGCTAGGTATTTCTTCAATAGGTCTATACTTCAGACCAAAACCATAAGCCACACCAGATACTACGATAAGGGCGACCAGTGCGCTAGGTATTGCTGTGGTAATTTTTTTAAAACCATAAATAATAATAATGGTAGAGAGCGCAAGAATCAGTTCTAGCCATTTAACATTTTTTAATGCTCTTGGTAACACCTTAATAGCTCCTATTACTCCAGATGCTTCAGAGTTTGCTAAGGTCTGTGCTTCTTTTAGCTTATCTGCTTCGGTAATATCTTCAGCTCTTAAAATTGTTTGCTTAAAATCTTCAAGAACTAAAATACCTTCGCCGGCTTCTTCTTTTAGTGTATTTTCTAAAATAATTTGTTCTGCTTTAGGTTTGTAAATATTTACAAACTCAGCATCTTCTTTTGGGTAATAGCCAATGGCAGGTAAAATTTGAGTAACCAAAATGATAACACCAATAGCGGTCATAAAACCAGAAACTACGGGGTATGGAATGTATCTAATGTATTTGCCTATGCCTAAAAGCCCTAAGCCTATTTGTATTAGGCCAGCTAATAAAAAAACTACTAGGATGGCCGGTAATGCTTTGTCTAAGCTACCGTCATTTGCAGCTACGATACCCGCTATTACCACCATGCTTACTGCTGTCATAGGTGCAGTAGGGCCAGAAATTTGTGTGCTAGTTCCACCAAAAAGTGCCGCGAAGAAACTTATGAAAATTGCGCCATATAATCCGGCACTAGGACCCATTCCAGAGCTAACGCCAAAAGCTAAAGCTAATGGTAGAGCAACAATACCTGCGGTAATTCCGCCAAATAAATCACCTTTGAAATTTGAAAATAGATTCTTCATACAATTAAATTAATCAATTTTAGTGAGTTTGAATCGGATTTTTTGATAACCGATTCGTTTCGTTTTTAAATAAAATATATTCGTTGACTGCGAATAATTGATTGATTTTATGGTATTATAAAACCGATGTAAAAACACCGGTTTTAAGATTACTATTTTATGTTCTTGTATCTAGTTGCAGAATTCAACAGCACCTGTAGCAATATCATACATGGCACCTACTATAAGAATTTCACCATTATTCTCCATTTCGGCTAAAACCGGACTTTGGGTTCTAATGTTATCTATGGTCATCTCTACGTTTTTAGCCGAAACCTCGTCTACGAAATCTAAATTTTTAGAATTTCTTAAACTCTCATCCGTAGGTTCTTTGACAGCATCAACAGCTGGTTCAATTTTGTTGATCAAGGCGGTTAAATTACCCAATCTGGCATGGTCACAGGCACCTTTAATGGCACCACAACTTGTATGGCCTAAAACTACTATTAATTTGGTGCCGGCTAGTTTACAGCCAAATTCCATACTACCTAAAATATCTTCGTTTACAAAATTACCAGCTATTCTAACGCTAAAAATATCTCCTAGTCCCTGATCAAAAACCAGTTCGGCAGAAACTCTAGAATCTATACAACTTAATATGGTAGCAAAAGGGAATTGACCTTCGCTAGTATCGTTTACTTGTTCTAAAAGGTTACGGTTCGCTTTTAAGTTACTCTGAAATCTCTGATTTCCTTCTTTCAAGAAATCTAAAGATTTCTTAGGGGTCATCGTTGCTTGAGTTTCTTTAGTATGTGCTTTCATGTTATTTCTTATTAAGTTATGTTTTGATTAATACTTTAAAATCAGTATTAAGTTTTAAAAAAATTTTAGCTTAAGCTTAGATCTGATTTTGGTCGTTGCTCAAAGAACTGAATATAACTTGGCGGATTTTCTACCACACCACGCTTAGAAATTAGCTTAATGTCAATATTTCTTTCTTTGGCCTTTAGGCTGAAATCTTCTAATATCTCTATAATATCATAATCCAGGAACCTCGTCTTTAATACATCTAGCTCTAAATAAGTATTATCAGGAAGACTGTCCAATTCTTTTAAAATAGCACCTTTGTTAAAGAAAGTAACCTCTTCTGCCAAGGTCATTTTAATTTTATGCTTACCATCACTATTATCCTCAATATGAAGAAAGTGAGAGTTTTGGTAACTTTTTAGTAAAATAACAACGATACCAACAGCAAGACCTAAACTAATACCTACCAATAAATCTGTGAAAACAATACCTATTACAGTTACAAAGAAAGGTACGTATTGTTTCCATCCTAATTTGTACATTTTAAGGAATAGAGATGGTTTTGCTAATTTAAATCCAACAATAAATAGGATAGCGGCTAAAACCGATAAAGGAATCATATTTAACAATGTAGGAATTAAGATTACAGAAATCAATAAAAGAAAACCGTGAATCATGGCAGATAATTTTGTTCTACCACCAGATTGAATGTTAGCGGAGCTACGAACAATAACTTGTGTAATAGGTAGACCACCTATTAAACCAGAAACAATGTTACCGGCACCCTGTGCCAGAAGCTCTCTGTTAGTAGGCGTTACATTCTTGTGCGGATCCAATTTGTCTGTTGCCTCAACACAAAGTAAGGTTTCTAAACTGGCAACTAAGGCAATGGTAAATGCGGTAATCCAAACTTGTGGATTAGTAATTGCACCAAAATTTGGAAAGCTAAACTGACCAATAAAGGAAGAAACGTCTTCTGGCACAGGTACGCTTACCAAGTGCTCTTTAGATATGGCCAAAACTTCACTTTCTTGAGTTACTATATAATATATAATACCAACTGCAACGGCAACTAAAGGTCCTTGAATAATCTGAAACACTTTACCCTTCTTAGAAAGTATTTTATCCCAAAGAAGAAGAATAGATAGACCTATAATAGCAATTAATGTAGCTCCAGGACTAATATTATTAATAGTATTTAAAATCTCTGAGAATGTATTTTCTCCGTCCACTTGAAAAAATGCCCAATCTCCTTCTGGATCTGGATCATAACCAAAAAAGTGAGGAATCTGTTTTAAGATTATGATGATACCAATACCGGTAAGCATTCCTTTAATTACGGAAGAAGGAAAGTAGTAGCCTATGACCCCTGCTTTTAAAATCCCGAATACGATTTGGATTACACCTCCTAGAACAACAGCTACTAAGAAATTTTCATAACCGCCTAAAGTTCCAATTGCGGTGAGTACTATTGCCGCTAGACCTGCAGCAGGACCACTAACACCTATTTTAGAACCACTAAGACCACCGACTAATACCCCGCCGATAATACCAGCAATAACTCCTGAAAATAAAGGAGCTCCACTTGCTAAAGCAATACCTAGACATAGAGGTAGTGCAACGAAAAAGACAACAATACTCGCAGGAATATCGTTTTTGATAAATTTGAACATGTAAATAATATAATTATGCCCCAAATTTATTTTAGGACAGATTAGTTAATCGTTAAAAACTGAAAATGACTAAATAGCCATGTCTGGTGGGGGAGATAATACTTCTAATGACAGGTCTTGGTAACCTTTCATATTAAAGTTGCTGATTGTTGAATTTACATAAATAGCAACTATGGAAAAGTCTAATGACTTTTCTTTAACAAACTTTTCTTCACCCATAGATTTTTTACCGGACTCTTGTTCTTCTTCGTTAAGATTGGTAATTACAATAGGGTTTTCAACATCGCATAGGGTTATGATGCTTGGTGCAGTAACTGCAAAAAGCCATAACAGTAGTAAAGTAATGCGCGCAAAAAAAGTCATATACTAAAAATCAATCGTAAAGATAGTACGGAAACAGTTAAAAACTGTTAACAATCTTCTAAAAATCCTTCAACAGTTTAAGTTCGTTGTTTTGTATCCATCCAGTTTTCCCATCGGATAATCTAATTTTATTATAATCATCTAACTGGTCTAAAACATTGACTTTAGTTCCTGCATGAATCAAAAACACTTGTTCACTTGTATTATTGGGCTCAGACTTAACAATACTTTCTTCTGCAAAAATTATTGCTGGTTGATTCTCGTCAAAATCTTTACGTTGAATAAAAGCAAACAAAACGGATAATATACATAGGAAAAGGGCAAGTAAACTACCAATAAATGTAAAACGTTTTCTTGTAGCGTAATTTGAATTATAAAAGAGGATATACAAAAGAACAAAAAGTAGCATGAAAGCTATGGCTACATATGCCCATTGATCAAAAGTTAATTTACCTGTTACGCCTTTATATAATTTAGATAATCCCGTTTCTGGCATAATATCAATGGCATCTATGGTCATATTCTGAGCATAGCTAAGGTTGGTCTTTATTTCTTGGTCATTAGGTGATAACAATAATGCCTTTTCGTAAAAGTAGATACTTTCGGCAATTTTATTAAGCTTATAATAAGAATTACCTAAGTTGTAATAAACTGCGGAAGAGTGTTCACCGTTATCAAGTATATCATTGTAATAGTTAATAGCCTTGTCATATTCACCTGCATTATATGCTACCGTAGCCTGCTCGAACAATTTGGTGTTCTGAGCGGTACAAAAGAGAACCGCAAAAAGACTTATTATGGTGGCTAACTTTTTGAACATACTTATAATTGTTTATCCATTATGGAAATTACCTCACTTGCCTTATCATAATCGGCTTGCATTTGCACGTCAGAAAATGGGCTATATCGTGCAGCTTCACAGTTTTTAAGAAGTGCTATAAAACTATCTACGGTAGTGTCATCAATTTGTCTTTGCTTAAGCAGCTCTGTAATTTTATCTTTACTAAATTCAGAAGTTTCAATCTTTAGCTTCGCCTTTAAATAGTTATGAAGTGCGCGCTCAAGAGCTACATAGAAAGAATCTTTATTGCCCAATTGTTTCCTGGCGGCAGATAAATATTTTCGTGCAAGCTTATTGGCTTTTCTAATTTTATTACCAACGACATCATCGGCAATAGCATCTCTTTTCTTCCTAAAAACAATAGCTAAAGGAATTAATAATAGCGGGCATAATAACCACATGTAAAATGATGTGGAACCAAAAAAGTAAGAAACAGATTTGTTAGTTAGGTTAGGGCTTAGTTTTAAAAAATTGAATTCATTACCGCTACTAACAACAGATTGCTTATTACTGTTAGAAGCTGTATTGGAGTTTGTAGAAGCACTTAAAGGACCTTCTAAAACATTGATAACGATTTCATCGGATGTTAGCGTGGTATATTTTCCGGTGGATGGATTAAAATAACTAAAGCTCAAAGGTGAAATTGGGTACTTTCCTCTAAAAGAAGGTACGATGGTATATTGATTGCTCACCTTACCTTGCATGCCTGCTAGCGTAGTTCTTACACCTTCTGTGAACTCAGGTTCATAAACCTCCAATGCGCTTGGTAACTCAAGTTCCGGTAGTTTAAATAATTTTAAATTTCCTTTACCGCTTACTTCCACTGTCGCTTGCAAAGATTCTGTTGCATTTAAGCTGGTCTTACTTGTGGTCACTGCAAAATCAAAATCACCAACGGCACCATTAAAATCTGCAGGTTGGTTATCTAATGGCAAAGGTTTTACATTAATTGTTCTATTACCGGCAGATACAGTTTTGTTTGTTTGGGCATACATTTTTTGACCAAAGAAATCTCTTCTACCAGTAGGTACGTCTACCGTAACATCAAGAGAAAGGGGTTCAATATTTAATTTTCCAGATTTTTGTGGGTAAAGAACAACGCGTTTTAAGATAGCATACCTGTAAGGCTTTCCTTTATAAGTGCCATTTTGTGCGCTAAGCCCGTTTACCTTAATATCTTGACTCCAAAAATTATTATAGGTAGGGTTATCTAAAGGCTGGTAATTGGATACGCTGATGTTTGGACTCACATATAGCTTATAAATGACAGTAATAGCTTCATTCAAATACGGATTCGTTTTTGAAACCTCGGCAACCAAATGTAGATTTTCATCGGCTACATCATCTGCGGTCATTTGATCACTTGGTTTGTCAACGGCTGCAGTAACTACAACATCTTGCGCTAGAGATTTATAGGTTTCACCATCAATAACAATAGAAGCCTGTTTTATAGAAAATTTACCTTTTGCAGTCGGTGCCAGTGTATAGGAATATGATTTAGAATAGCTTCTTACACCATTGATCCATGAAGAACTAATAGATTGAGAAGGTCCCATAACTACTTTGAATCCGTTGAAATCTGGCGGACTAAAATTATCGCCATCACGGTTCATGACAAAATCAACGCGTAATCTTTCGTTTAGGCCAAGCTTTGGTTTGCTCAGTTTCATTTCAAAAGTTACTCCGCTGTTATTTTGGCCCATCATCCAAATAGATGATAGAAAAACGGTTAATACTAACCCAAGTTTTGTTATGGATTTAAAGTCTACCAATCTTTTTCGGTTTTAATTTTAGCACCTTTTACCTTTTTGGCATCAATTTTATCTTGAACCTTTTTCTCTGCATTTTGCATGGCTCTCAATAAATTCTCTACCTGCTGCTTAGAGAGTTGATTAGGTTTAGGTTGTTGTTGATTTTGCTCGTTATCTCCTTCTCCTTGTTTAGGTTTTTTCTTTTGGTCAGATTCATTATCACCTTCACCATCTTTACCATCGTCTTTTTTCTCCTCATCTTTATCACCTTCGTCTCCTTTGTCACCGTCTTCGCCTTGATCTTTTTTATCCTCGTTTTCCCCCTCGTCCTTTTGATCTTGGTCTTTGTTTTCGTCCTTGTCGTCTTTGTCTTTATCCTTATCGTCTTGGTCTTGCTTGTTCTCGTCTTGGTCTTTTTTCAAAAGCTCTTTGGCCAAAGCTAAATTGTAACGGGTTTCTTCGTCGGTAGGATCATTACGTAAGGCCTCTTTATAGGCTTCAACCGCCTTTGCATAGTCTTTACGCTTCATAAAAACATTACCCATGTTATGGTAAGCCTTATGCTTGTCAGCTTTAGAGGTAGAAGCTTCCCCGGCTTCCTTGAACCTGCCAAAGGCTTCATTATACGTTTCATTTTGGTAATACGCATTCCCTAAATTATAAGGAGCCGCACTATTATCTGGACTTTTGGAAATTGCTTTTCTATAATCCACCTCAGCCGCAATAAAATCATCTTCTGATAATGCCTTATTGGCATCCCAAGTATAGTTTGTAGATGACCTTAGGGCTTTCTCTTTTTCTTTCTCGTCAACCTCTTGAGCAAAAGATGACAAGCAAACAAAAAACAATAATAATACTGTGCTTATTTTATTCATTTCTTTTCTCATTAAACAAATTGAGTTTCTTTAACCAGCTTGTCTTGCGGTCCAAGATAAAAATATCTAAAAAGAGAAGCAACAATGCCCCGCCAATAAACCACTGAAACTGATCTTTATATTCTGCGAATTGTTTGGCTTCAAATTCCTTCTTGTCCATTTTCAACAATTCTTCTTTTATATATTCTACTGCGGTATCTGTGTTAGAACCATCTATATATTCACCATTACCTTCACTTGCAATATCCGCTAAAACACTTTCGTTTAATCTTGTGATTACGGTTTCACCTTGGCTATCTTTTTTCAGGCTTTCTAAAATTCCGTTTCTTTTGATAGGTATTGGCGCTCCTTTTTCCTTACCTACACCTATGGTGTAAATGATAATACCTTCTTCAACGGCATCTTCAACGGCATCTAATGTAGACCCTTCAGAATGGTCTTCCCCATCAGAAATAATGAACAATACACGGTTGGTCTGCTCTACATCGTCATAATATGTAGTAGCCAATTCAATAGCTTGATCAATAGCGGTACCTTGAGACGTAAGCATGTCTGTATTCATACCTTGTAAAAACATTTTTGCTGCGCCGTAATCAGTTGTAATGGGTAGTTGTGGGTATGCCTGACCGGCGTAGGCTATAATTCCTATACGGTCACTTGCCAATTGATTTATAATTTCAGAAACCAATCTTTTCGCTTTCTCAATTCTGTTAGGTGCAATATCTTCCGCTAGCATACTTTTACTAACATCTACCGCAAATACGATATCTACACCTTCTCTCTTTACCGTTTCTAATTTTGTTCCAATTTTTGGGTTGACCAAACCTATAATCAATAATGCTAATGCAAGGATGAAAACGACCAATTTTAAACCCCCTTTGTTATAGGAACGGTTAGGTGTTAACCTTTTTAAAAGGTCAGCATCTGCAAATTTCTTTTGCGTTCTTTTTTTCCATATCAATAACAAAAGGAACAGCACTATTATCACCGGTATGATAAAGAGTAAATAAAAATATATTTTTTCGTCGTACTGTATCATATTATACAAAGCTTCTAAAAAGCGTGTTTCTTAAAATCCATTCTAACAAAAGCAATCCTCCTGCTAACAATATCCAAATTCTAAATTTTTCTTCATAGCGGTAGTATTTAAATTCTTCTACCTCGGTTTTTTCTAGTTTGTTGATCTCATCGTAGATTTCCTCTAAAGACTCGTTATCGGTAGCTCTAAAATATCTACCTCCGGTTGTATTGGCAATATCTTTTAATAAATCTTCGTCTATTTCTACCTGTCTCATTCCAAATCTAAAAGAACCGTCAGGATTGTATGAAACAGGTGAAAGGGCATTGCCGTTTGTACCAAGACCAATAGTGTAGGTTTTAATACCAAATTCTAGTGCTAGGTCAGATGCGGTTTGGGGTTCTATAAAACCAGAATTATTTACCCCATCGGTCAATAATATGATGATTTTACTTTTTGCCTTACTGTCTTTTAAACGGTTTACAGAAGTTGCTAGTCCCATACCAATGGCGGTACCGTCATCTAATTGTCCGTATGAGATTTCTGAAAGCGCGTTAAGTACAATAGCTTTATCTGTGGTTATAGGTGTTTTGGTATAACCTTCACCTGCATAAGCAACAATACCTATACGGTCATTAGGTCTATTTTTAATAAAATCTGCCGCCACGTCTTTAAGTGCAGAAAGTCGGTTTGGTTTTAAATCTCTTGCCAGCATACTAGAAGAAACATCTATTGCCATGACAATATCTATACCCTTTGTAGTTTTAGAGCGGGTAGAAATATCTTCTGTCTGTGGTCTTGCCAGAGCTATGATAATTGCAGCCAAAGCCAATAAGCGTAGAATGAATAACGCAGGTTTAAATTTTGGTAAAATGCTATTATAGCTAAACCCTTTTACACTTGATATACGTAATGATGCGGTTTGCTCTTTTTGTTTAAAGATATACCACACAATTGCCAATGGCAGTAATAAGAACAGCCAAAAGAAATCAGGATTTGCAAATGATATATTCTCTAACATTTATGCTTCTGTTTTTACTTCTACCGATGCTAAGATTCGGTCAACTATTTCTTGTGCGTACGTGTCGTCTTTAAGCCAAGTAAGAATTACGTATTGTTGAAATCCTTTACCTCCAAAAAGTAGTACTGTATATTCTCCTTCTAATAACTCTTCTGACCCAGGCATTGGAAAATTGCCACTACCAAAAACTTTCACTCCTTTAACACCACTTATGGTACTAAACTCTTCTTGCTTGGTGATAATGTTTTTTGCTCCCTGATCCTCAAAATTGGATAGGATTTTTTCAATGGTCTTGTCAAACTCTGGCTCTGTTTCTTTTTGTGCTAACGTAATACTAGTGGTACCCATGTTAAATAGAGCGATAGGACTTCTGTACTCAAAAGCCTGCACGTCTTCTATGGTAGCTTTGGCTTCTGGAGGTAATTTTATTTCTTGTCGTACCAAAACTTGCGGAGACTCTAACTGTATTGGTGGAAAACCATAACTGCTGCGAACCCATTCGCCCTCTAAAAGTTCTTTGGTAGGGTGACCTAAAACGGTGTCTTTTAAATAGCCGAATCCGAATTTAACTCCGGCAATGGTGATGCCAATTAAAATTAGGGCAACAGTGGAAATTACCGCTATTTTAATTTTCTTCTTTTTTGCCTTACGTTCAAGTTCTTCTTGGTATTCCGCTTGTTCTAATAACTCTTCTTCTGTGGGTTCTGGTAGCGCTTCGTGTGTTTTTTCAACAATCTGTTCAACCAGTTTTCTATCATGTTCAGCAACTGAGGTAGAAGGTTTGTTCTTAGCGAATTTCACTAAATCTGCCGTCTGTAGTATTTGTTGAAACTGCTTTATAGTATCGTCTTCTAAATTTAACTCACCGGCATCCTTTAAAAGCTCTAATTTTTCAATTAGTTGTCCGGTAGTACTTTCCATTGCGGTTACGTGAGCATCTTCCTCTAAGTATGAACGTACAATGGTGGTCAATTCAGAATAGTACTCTTTGTATTCGTCTTGTATTAGGTATCTAGAATTTTCTAATCGTTTCAATTCTAGTAACGCTCTGTCATAAGGTGGTAAAAGTGCTACTTTTTCTTCTTCTGTAAGTGGCTTTTTTCGGAATACAAACCAATAAAGGAGTCCACCAAAAATTAATAATACCAACAGACCTATTAGCAAGTACTTCCAAAGAGCATAATTGCTTTTATCTACATTGATTAAGGGTTTTATATCATACATTTTCTGATTCAAGGTATCTACAGGTACAGTAGCTACATTGATCATTGAGGAATCTGTCATAAAACCTACTCCGTTAATATCGATTCTTTGTGCAGGTAATTTGTAAGCTCCAGAATCAAACTGGGTAAGGGCGTATATTTTTTGAAGCGTTATTCTATCTTTTTTTCTAGTGGTGTCCGTAGCCAAAGCCTCTACAGTTTCTAGAGGAGAAAACGTTTGCCCTTCAGGGAAAATAACAAAATCTGTGGAGTCGATATTCACAGTAACTTTCCATTGAACCTGCTCACCAATTTTTATAAAAGTTGTATCAACCTCAGTTGTAATGTTTGGTGTTTCTTGTGCAGAAAGTTCAAAGATGAATAGAAGGAATACGAATAGAGGTGAAATTCGTTTACACCACGAAACACATTTTTCATTTGTTTTATTAGTAATAATCATTCGTATCAACCTCTTCTTTTAAAATAGCCCAATAATTTCTTTACATAGCTTTCATCTACCCTACAATCTAAAACTCCGCATCCAGATTTTGTAAAAGACTCCTTAAAGTAAGTAACACGGTTTTTATGATATTCAGCATAGGCGTTACGTACTTTTTTAGACTTGGTGTTTACCAATTGTAATTTTCCTGTTTCAGCATCCTCTACCTGTACCATACCTAAATTTGGTATAGATTCTTCACGTTCGTCATAAACACGAATTCCGGTTAAATCATGTTTGCTACCCGTAATCTTGAGTGTTTTTTCGTATCCGTCGTCAATAAAATCAGATAGAACAAAAACAATAGCTTTCTTTTTCATGACACTACTCAAAAATTTCATGGCTTGAGCAATATCTGTTTTGTTGCTTTTTGGTTTAAATTCCAATAATTCTCTAATGATACGTAGAACGTGGGTCTTTCCTTTTTTAGGCGGAATAAAAAGTTCTATTTGGTCAGAGAACAGAATAACACCTACTTTATCATTGTTTTGTAAAGCACTAAAAGCTAGTGTAGCCGATATTTCAGTAACGATTTCATTTTTAAATTGATTAGTGGTGCCGAATAATTCAGAGCCGCTAATATCTACCATTAGCATCATGGTCAATTCTCGTTCCTCCTCAAAGACTTTTATATAGGGTTCGTTGTAACGGGCGGTAACGTTCCAGTCTATATTTCTTACATCATCGCCAAATTGATACTGTCGTACTTCACTAAAAGTCATACCACGACCCTTAAAAGTAGAGTGGTATTCCCCACCAAATATATGGTCGGAAAGACGTCTTGTCTTTATTTCAATTTTCCGTACTTTCTTGAGTAGCTCTTTAGTATCCATAATACAGCGCTCTAGCCCCCTATAGGAGATTTGATTGCGGTTAAAAATATATGTGAAACGGTAATTTTAAGCATTGTTCTTTATTAAACCCCTTAGAATAAACGAGTAAATATTCCCTCCTTTGGAGATTGTGGGCTCTTAAGGTACTTCTATCTCGTTAACAATTTTGTTGATGATATCAACAGAAGTAATATTCTCTGCTTCTGCCTCATATGTAATACCTATTCTGTGTCTTAAAACATCAAGAACAACGGCACGTACATCTTCTGGCACAACATAACCTCTTCTTTTTATGAAAGCATAACATTTAGCAGCAGTACCTAAGTTGATACTACCCCTTGGAGATGCGCCAAAGCTGATCAATGGTTTTAAGCTTTCTAAATTATATTTCTCAGGATATCTTGTAGCAAAAACAAGGTCAAGAATATATTTTTCAATTTTTTCATCCATGTAAACTTCACGAACAGCTTTCTGTGCGCTAAGTATTTGTTCTATGGATACAACGGCGTTTACAGTTTCGTAGCTACCTTTTAAATTTTGGCGCATAATCAACTGCTCCTCGTTTATTTTTGGATAATCTATAACGGTCTTCAGCATAAAACGATCCACCTGTGCTTCAGGTAACGGATAGGTACCTTCTTGTTCAACAGGGTTTTGTGTTGCCATTACCAAGAAAGGTTTGTCAAGAATAAAAGTTTCGTCACCAATGGTCACTTGCTTTTCTTGCATTGCCTCTAAAAGTGCAGATTGTACTTTGGCAGGTGCACGGTTAATCTCATCTGCAAGAACAAAGTTTGCGAATATTGGACCTTTCTTAATAGAGAAATCGTTTAGTTTCATGTTGTAGATCAGTGTACCCACAACATCTGCCGGAAGTAAATCTGGTGTAAATTGAATTCTACTGAAACTACCTTTTACAGCTTTGGAAAGGGTGTTTATGGCTAAGGTTTTTGCCAAACCAGGTACACCTTCCAGCAATATATGACCTTGTCCTAAGAGTCCAATCAATAATCGTTCTACCATATATTTCTGGCCAACGATTACTTTATTCATTTCAAGCATCAGTAAATCGATAAAAGCGCTTTCTTTTGCTATTTTCTCGTTAACAGCACTAATGTCAATTGAAGTATTTTCTTCCATTTAAAACTATATATTATTGAATGTTAAGGCTTCTAATTTTAACAGTTACGCAAATTGAAAATTTATTCACTCAGTCGCTGTTAATGATAGGTTAAAAAATTGGAAAACCCCTTATTTTTATGAAGGTTTTAAGGGATTTCTTTTTAAATTCATTATTCAAATTATAATACATTGAAATATTCTAGAATAATAGCAGGTACTATGACCTGGGGTAAATGGGGCAAACAACTTGCTACCAAAGATATGATATCACTTATGAATCATTGCATAGATCACAACATTACTACTTTTGATCATGCGGATATCTATGGTGATTATACCAATGAAGAAGATTTTGGTAAAGCATTAATAGAAAGTGCAATTAAAAGGGAGGATATTCAATTAATCAGTAAATGTGGAATTCAGTTCCACGTAAAAGAACGATCAAATAGGGTTAAGCATTATGACTATAGCAAAGGTTATATAGTGTCATCTGTAGAGCGTTCTTTAAAAATGCTACAGACAGATCATTTAGATATGCTATTATTACACAGGCCTAGTCCTTTGATGAACCCTTCAGAAATTGCGGAAGCTATGGATAAATTAAAGAATGATGGAAAGATCAGGCAATTTGGAGTGTCTAATTTCAGCCCATCTCAAATTCAGCTTTTAGAAAAGGAAATACAGGTAGAAGCTAATCAGGTAGAGTTTTCATTGTCTTCTAACACAGTAATGAACGATGGTACTTTAGATGATTGTATTACGTTTGATAGGCTAGCAATGAGCTGGAGTCCTCTTGGTAGTTATTTTAAAGAAAATTCTAAAGCAAATACAAGGATTAAAAAGGTACTGGTGGATTTTACTAAAAAATATAATGCCACAGAAGATCAACTTTTACTCGCTTGGATTCTAAAACATCCATCTGAAATACACCCAGTGGTAGGTACGTCAACGCCAAAACGATTGAAAATGGCAATGGAAGCTGTTTCAATAGAAATGGATGTACAAGATTGGTTTATCTTGCTAGAAGCCAATGAAGGCCATGAAGTTGCATAATTATAATTAAAAATGACAAAAACAGCATTTATTACAGGAGCTACAAGCGGAATTGGAAAATCCACCGCAATTCATTTTGCGCAAAACGGTATAGATTTGGTATTGTGCGGTAGACGTCAAGATCGGCTAGATGCCCTTAAAGAAGAACTTGCTAAACACGTACAAGTACATACCCTAAATTTTGATATTAGAAACAAGGCTTCGGTTAAAGAAGCTGTTGATTCGTTGCCAAAAGAATTTGCAGAGATAGATATTCTAATAAACAATGCGGGTAATGCCCATGGAATGGATACTATCCAAGAGGGAGACATAGATGATTGGGATGCCATGTTAGATATTAATGTAAAAGGATTGCTCTATGTTTCTAAAGCGGTAATTCCACAAATGGTAGCGCGTAAATCCGGTCATATTATCAACATAGGTTCTACTGCAGGCAAAGAAGTTTACCCTAAAGGCAATGTGTATTGTGCAAGTAAACATGCGGTAGATGCTATTAATCAGGGAATGCGTATAGATTTGAACGGCACTGGAGTGCGTGTTGGTGCAGTAAATCCGGGATTGGTAGAGACAGAGTTCAGTAATGTTCGCTTTAAAGGAGATGAAGATAGGGCAGGTAAGGTGTACAAAGGATTTCAGCCTTTAAAACCAGAAGATATAGCAGACATCATTCATTTTGTAGTCACAAGGCCGTATCATGTAAATATTGCCGATTTGGTAGTAATGCCAATAGCACAAGCATCTTCAACTATTGTAGATAAAAAGTGATGTCATGAAAAGATTTTAGAATAAAATCTTTAAAAGCCAAAAGCCAAAAGCCAAAAGCCAAAAGCCAAAAGCCAAAAGCCAAAATTATAACTTATGATCAATAAACGCCTATTGGTAAAAAACTTGCTCGCTCATAATGACGAGAACAGTTTTTACGACAAAAAGCGATTTATTTCTATTGGCGAGAAAGAAGGTAAGGGTAAGTTTTTAAAGCATGTTTGTGCCTTGGCAAATAGTAATCCGGCCAATAATTCTTTCATAGTAATTGGCATTGAAGATGAGGATAATAAAATAGTAGGTGTGGACTTCTTTGATGATAGTAAGATTCAAAATTTGGTAAATGCCTATTTAGATAATCCGCCATTGATTTCATACGAGAATATTCCATTTCCGCATTTGCCAGAGGGTAAAGTTGTGGGGTTGGTGACCATAAAATCTATTGGAAAAATTTGCTCTCTTAGAAAGAACATTTGGAAATATTATGGAGGGTCTGTTTTTTTTAGGGAGGGTAGTATAAGTTTACCAAAAGTGTTTGATATTGAGTTAAAAAATACTAACTCTGAAGCGGTTGCCACCATCGAACAACATGCTAAAAACAATATTGAGCTTACTTTAGATGGAGTCATCGACTTTTTAAATCACCGCCATAAAGATTTAGAAAGTGACTACAAGGTTTTTAAAGAACAATTTGTAGTGTGTTGGGCCGGCAATAAAAAAGTAGTGAACGGAGAAACATATTTCTATAGGGTAGATATTGAATTAATAAATGAGCAGGTAAAATTATTCTACTCTAACTTAGATGAGGTTACCATTACATATGACAATGATTCATTTACAACTATTGAATATGTACAGCTTGGTTTGGCTTCGAAACAAAAATATTATCCATTAGAAAAAGTAGTTATAAATTTCAGTGAAAACGGCACCTATCAAATTACGAGCGATTTACTTTTTAATCCTCCAATACATGACGAGGATGAGCTGAAAAAGATTTATAAGAGTAATAATGCTTTGGTAGCAAAAGCAAAGAAAAATACCGAATTAACAATTGCAGAAGTAAAGCAATTGAAATACCTGGCAGATTCATATTTAATATGTTTTCTTAACGGATTTGAAGAGGCAAAAGAACACATGGAAAAAGCTAGGCAGATTTTGAAGCCTAAATACCCAAGAATAAATGCTTCGCTAAAAGAAGCGCTTCGTGTGCTTAGGAAGGTGAAATATTCTTAATCCAAAGTTGTTCGTAGGGTTTTAGAGGCAATTCGTTATGAATAAGTTCAAATGATTTTCCGGTAAGTAAATCAATAGAATTTTTACCGGCATGAATACCAATAGAAAGCAACCAGCCAATATTTAAAGTTTCTGTAACCTCATTAAAATTGGACAACACCCAAATACTTTCATTTTCATGGGTTCTTTGAAAGACAAATACGTGCTCGTTAGGGCAACCATGAACCTTAAGATTGTTTGTGTCAGCAAATACGGTCTGCTCTTTTCGTAGGCGAATCATATTCTTAATCCCGTTGTATATTATGGTAGGCGGACTATCTTTTTTGCTTTTCAATGTAGAGGCAACACTCCAATTCTGCATTGGTCTATTTACCCAACGATTGTCATTTACATGATCTTCATTTTGCTCATAAGAATAGTCGTTTAAGGTAGCGATCTCATCTCCGGCATATATCATAGGTATACCTCCGTAGGTTAAAATAATACCGTGCATCATTAATATTTTAGTGATGGCATAGTCGATAATATTTTTATTGTTTTGTTCTAGGGCGGTTTCTAGGCCTAGTAGAGAAGCGGCACTACCAGTAATTCTACCATCACCGTTTTTAGGATTGTACATGAACATCAAACCTTTGGCAGGAGACCATTCTAACTTGCCGCAGTAATAGTTTAAAATAAATTCTTTGTGAACGCTTGGATCATAACCCGTAGCACGTACAATATCATCTTCATATCCAAGACCAATATCATCATGGCAGCGAATGTAATTGATCCAAGTAGCATCATTGGGTTTTACTGGGATCTCGCTCACACTTTTTACTAATAAAGAAGCTTTTTTGGTTGCAATTGAATTCCATAATAAAGCCATTAAAGAAGCATTATAAGCTACTTCGCATTCGTTACCTTCCATGGTGTCTTCACCAAAATATTTTATAATATTTCTAGGAGCAACAATAGCTTCGGCCAAAAGAATAACACCTGGTGCAATTACCTGTAGGCACATTCTAAATAGTGAAATTAAAGTATGTGCTTCTGGTAAGTTTTGTGATGATGTCCCTAATTTTTTCCAGAGAAAAGCAAGCGCATCAAAACGGATAACATCTACCCCCAAATTGGCAAGAGACATTAGGTTGCCAAGCATTTCTATAAATACCTCCGGATTCCTATAATTTAAATCCCACTGATAACTATTAAAACAGGTCATAACCCATTTTTCCATTTCTGCATTGTAGGTAAAGTTACCAGGTGCCGATTGTGGAAATATTTCAGGTAAGGACTTTTCAAACTCGTCAGGTATATGGCGGTCAGAATAAGTGTAATAGTAATTTTGGTGGTGCTGGCTACCCTCTTTGGCTTTCTTTGCCCATATAAACTCATCTGAGGTATGGTTGACAACAAAATCAAGCATTAAAAACATATTATTTTCACGTGCCTTTTTGCTTAAAGCTAAAAAGTCTTTTTTTGTACCGTATTTAGGGTCAATTTCATGGTAGCTGTTCACTGCATAACCACCATCATTTTCGCCAGAAGGTCTTGTGGTTATAGGCATTAAGTGAAGAAAATTAATACCTAAATCTTCAAAGTAAGGTATCTTTTCTTTGAGTCCGTTAATGTCTTTGTTGAACCGGTCAACATACAATTGCATACCAACCATTTGCTCGCTTTGGTACCAATTTCCAGAATTTAAACGTGCAATATCTTGTTTTTGTAGTTCTGTAGGTCGGTCTTTAAAAAGCGTTTCTAATGTATCTAAAAGGGTGTAGAAAAATGCTTTATGCTCTTTCTCTTTATATAATGAAAAAAACTGCGTCTTAATAAGGGAAAGATTAGTAGCTAATCTTTGTTCATATAAAGACGTTAAGGGTATTCCACCTTTTTTCTTTTGACTTTTTAAGGCCAACAACCGGTGTAATTCAGCTTGGTTCATTTTAAGAGTCTAATTGTTGTAATGTAGGTAGCGATTGTATAGCTCCAAAATTTTCCGTCGTAATGGCCCCGGCTCTATTTGCTCTTGAAACCATGTTAGAAAGTAAATATTCGTTTACCAAAACATCTTCTATTTTAGAGTGTTCCGTAAGTTGTTGTAAAAGGCAACCAATAAAAGCATCGCCGGCACCGGTAGTGTCTTTTGGTGTTACTTTTATGCTTGGTATGGTTTTATAGAAATCTTTTGTACTAAGTAAAGTTCCTTCGCTACCTAAGGTTACAACAATTACTTGGGTGCCCATTTCATGAAAAAACTGGCAAGCATCTTCAAGCTTATCTTTTCCTGAAAGTAGTTGTGCTTCCTCCAGGCTAAATTTACATAAATGAGATTTCTCTATAAAAGCATGGCATTTACGTATAAAAACATCCTCTTTGTTTTTCCAAAGATCCACTCTGTAATTAGGGTCAAAACTAATGAACGCATTTTTGGTTAGTCCGTCAAATAGATATCTGTTATAGGTCTCTTCAAGAGCACCACCTAAAAGAGCGGTAGCTGCACCAAAGTGAATAATATTATTTTCAAAATTAGATTTTAAGGAAGAGTCGTAAGTAAGCTCTTTGTCTGCACCTCGGCTAAAAACAAAATCGCGTTCACCATCGGTATCAATAGAAACAAAGGCTAAAGTGGTAAAAGTATCGCATCTTTGGGCAAAGGAGATATCAACTTTTTCATCTTCAAGAATACGTAGTAAAAAAGTGCCAAATGGGTCATCGCCAACAGCGCCAACAAAAAAGCTATCGCCGCCAAGCTTGCTAATTGCACAGGCTACATTGGCTGGTGCACCACCTGCTTTTTTAGAAAATTCTTTTGCTTTCGATAAATCTTTGCCTTGGTTTTCGGCAACAAAATCAATGAGTAATTCTCCAATACAGAATACCTTTTTCATACGTTTAAAAAGAAAATTAGGAAGTCTAAGTTAATTAGAAATAACACCTATTTCCTAAAAATTATGAAGTAAATATTAAATTACGGTGGTTTACAGATTATTTTATGAATTTAATTCCTTTCGTATTTTGGGTCTGTTGCTGAATTGCATATATTGAATTACACATTTTAAAACACATACTGACCATGAGCATATTTGATGAAATTAAGAAAAAACTGAGCCACGAGTTTATTGATATTGTAGAATGGCTAGATAATACTGACGACACTATAGTTTATCGTTTTGAACGTTACCAAAATGAAATTAAGAACAATGCACAATTAATCGTAAGAGAAGGACAGACCGCAGTTTTTATTAACGAAGGTCAATTGGCAGATGTTTTTAAACCGGGCACATATACTTTAAATACGCAGAACCTGCCTATTTTAACGACTTTAAAAGGTTGGAAGTATGGATTTGATAGTCCGTTTAAAGCTGAGGTGTATTTTGTAAACACACGTTTGTTTACAGATGAAAAATGGGGTACTAAAAATCCGTTCATGTTAAGTGATGATAGATTTGGTTTGGTGGAAATTCGTGCTTTTGGTACCTATAGTTTTAGAGTAAATGATCCAGGAAAGTTTGTTGTAGATGTAGTGGGTACCGATGGTAATTTTACAAGCTATGAGGTAAATGAACATTTAAAAAGTTTAATAGTAACCCGTTTTACAGATACGGTAGGTGAAGCTAATTTACCAATTGAGTTGTATGCGGCGAACACAAGCGAACTATCTGAAACTTGCCAAGAAGTAATGCAGCCAGAATTTAATAGGGTAGGTATAGAGCTAGAGAAATTCTACATCGAAAATGTATCGATGCCTGAAGAACTTAAAAAGGAAATATTCGAATACAGCCGATTGGATAAATTGGACATGGGCAAGTTGGCGCAGTTCAAAGCAGCCAAAGCAATGGAGTTAGCGGCCAAAAATGAAGGCGGAACAGCTGGTGCCGGTATGGGTATGGGTATGGGTTTTGTATTGGCTCAACAAATGGGAGGCTTAATGGGGCAACCTTCAGCGCAACCGCTTGGAGGGCAAACAGCACAACAGCCACAAGCGCCGCCACCAATGCCGGCACAAGTAACCTATTTCTATGCGGTAAGCGGTCAGCAATTAGGTCCTGTTGGTTTTGATAAGCTCAAAGAATTATTTGCGAGTAGAACAATTAATAGAGATTCGTTGATCTGGAAACAAGGTATGCCCAATTGGACTGCATTAAAAGAGGTAGAGGAATTAAAATCTTTCTTGGGTGGTAATACACCGCCACCATTACCAACAGCATAATTTTAAGCAATATCTTTTTTAAGATAAGGAATACTTTCTATGGATGATATTCAACAATCGGAATATAAAAAAGCATGTGCCAATTGTGGTGCCGAGTTAAAGTTTAAGCCAGGCTCGCATCAATTGACGTGCGAGTACTGTGGGTATGAAGAGTTTATTGAGGCATCTAAAACTAGTTTTGAAGAGTTAGAGCTAGAACACTACTTAAAAATCGTAGGTGAAAATGCCTATACCGAAACTATAGAGCTGTTGCATTGTAAAAATTGCGGTGCCAACCAGCATGTAGAAGAAAACTATAAATCGCTCAACTGTGTGTATTGTAGTGAACCTTTAATACGGGAAGATGTTGAGAAAGAAGGTTGGATATTACCTGGCGCTCTAGTTCCTTTTCAATTAGATGCCAATAAAGCACAGGCAATATTTAAAGCTTGGGTAGATAAAATTTGGTTTGCACCGGATAATCTTAAAAAAGCAGCGCTTGATCCAGAAGGGTTACATGGATTATATGTTCCGTATTGGACTTTTGATGCCAATCTCTTTGCCTCTTACCAAGGGCAACGAGGAGATTATTATTACGAAACACAGACTTATAATAGTAATAAGGCAAGAAGAACAAGACGTGTTAGAAAAACCAAGTGGACGTATGCATCGGGTAGAGTAGATGGTTTTGTAGATGATATTTTAATAAGCGCATCAGAAAAGAAACGAAAAGAGATTCCGGCAAAAGTCGCCTTTTGGAATTTGAAAGATTTAGTGGCTTTTAATTCAAAATATCTATCTGGTTTTGTTACGGAAAAATATACGGTTTCATTAAAAGAAGGGCATCACAAGTCGTTTCAAGAAGCCAAGAATATTGCTTATAATTGGATTAAGCGAGATATTGGTGGTGATACCCAAAGGGTAGCAAACGCCGATATAAAACTTTCAGATGAAAAGTTTAAACATATCTTACTTCCCATTTATCTAAGTTCATATAGATATGATGGTAAAGAGTTTAATTTTTATATAAATGGGCAAACGGGAGTGTTAAGTGGAAACAGACCTTATTCCTTCTGGAAAATCTTCTTTTTAGTGATTTTTATCCTTGCCATGATAACCATAATTGCGATTTTTGCTAAATGAGTACAAAAAGAACACTGGTTGTAGGTGACATTCACTCAGGATTACAAGCTTTAAAGCAAGTACTTGAGAAAGCAGCTATAACTGAAGATGATACGATAATTTTTTTAGGAGATTATATTGATGGATGGAGTGAAGCGGTTGAAACTGTAAACTATCTTATACAACTAAAAGAAAGGTACAACTGTATATACCTAAGAGGTAATCATGATGAGCTTTGCTATGAATGGTTAACCGGTAAGGCAGATAACCCAACATGGTTTATGCATGGTGGTGAGGCCACTTCAAATTCTTATGGGAAAGCTTCAAAAGAAACAAAAGATAGGCACATCAAATTTTATGAAAGCTTAGAGAATTATTATCTAGACGCTGAAAATAGATTGTTTTTACATGCAGGCTTTACAAATTTGAAAGGAATAGAACATGAATATTTTAAAAAGACATTTTACTGGGATCGTACTTTGTGGGAGTTGGCGCTTTCTTTGAATAAAGATTTAGAAGATGATCATATTCATTATCCAAAGCGATTAAAGAATTATGCTGAAATTTACATTGGTCATACACCGGTTACGCGCATAGGTAAAACTACACCACAGAATGCCGCCAATGTATGGAATATTGATACGGGTGCAGCTTTTAAAGGACCGTTAACTGTGTTTAACGCCAATACTAAAGAATACTGGCAAAGTGAGCCGGTTTATACCTTTTATCCTAACGAAACGGGTAGAAACTAAGAAAACCGTTAACTTTACTTTAAAATAGATTGTTTTATTGACGATCTTTAATAAAATTTAAAATATGTCTAATAAAAATATAAGATTAGAAGTGATGCAGGCCTTAGAGCCTAAGGTAGAGAGTTTCATGGAATCTTTCCTTATAAAACCAGAGGATATATGGCAGCCAACAGATTTTTTACCAGATTCTGAAAAAGATACATTTTTACAAGAAGTAAAAGATATTCGTGAAGAGTCTAAGGACTTAGGGTATGACTTTTGGGTAACCATGGTAGCGGATACCATTACCGAAGAAGCCTTGCCAACTTATGAATCTTGGTTAATGGATGTTGTTGGTATTGACCAGCACGGTGACCATAAAACCAATGGTTGGGCTAAATGGGTACGTGCTTGGACTGCAGAAGAAAATAGACATGGAGATGTGTTGAACAAATATCTTTATTTATCTGGAAGGGTAAATATGAGAGAGATTGAAATAACGACCCAGCATTTAATTTCTGATGGTTTTGATATTGGTACTGATCGTGATCCATATAAAAACTTTGTATATACCTCTTTTCAAGAATTGGCTACCAATATTTCGCATAAGCGTGTGGGACAAATGGCGAAGAAAAAAGGAAATGCTTTATTAGGTAAAATGTGTACTATAATTGCCGGTGATGAAATGAGACACCATTTGGCGTACAGAGAATTCGTGAAGACTATTTTAGGCGAAGATCCATCTGGTATGATGATTGCCTTTGCAGATATGATGAAGAAGAAGATTGTAATGCCGGCACATTTTTTACGTGAGTCTGGTGGTACAATTGGTTCTGCTTTTGAGAACTTTTCTAACTGTGCACAGCGTTTAGGTGTATATACAGCGCAAGATTACGTTGACATTCTAAGCAAGTTGAATGCATATTGGGAACTAGATTCTGTTCGTTCTTTAAATGAAGAAGCTGAAAAGGCTCGTGACTACTTAATTAAGTTACCATCAAGATTAGAAAGAATTGCAGAAAGAATGAAATTTCCGCAAGACCAATATCACTTTAAGTGGGTAGAGGCAAACGGAGCATTATAAAATAAAAAATCCCGATAAGTTATGATCGGGATTTTTTTTGCTTTAAACGGTAGATTATAATTTACCGTGTTTGTGCTCATCTTGCCATTTAACAAGTTCTGTCCATTTACCTTCGTAGCACATTTTAGCTTGTAACGGCCAAGAAGCAGGATCGTGAATTTTGTATCGTGTTCCTCCTGTATCCAATATTTTTTGGCAGGCTTCTAAACTAGCCTCAGAAAGTTCTTTCCATGTTTTAATACCGTGGTCTTTGAGCATACCTTCAATTTTTGGACCAATACCTTCCACAAGTTTTAAATCGTCTTGCTTAATGGTTTTTCCAAATGCTGCCTTGGCAGCAGCACCATCAAAAGCTAGTGCGCTACTTGTAGCGGCACCGGCAGCAAAAGAGGCGGCAGATGCACCTAGATTAGTGCTTGGAGCGCTTGGTGCGGCAGGAGGAGGTGTTACAACCTTGCTTGCGGCAATTACTCTTTGGTTACAAGCTTCTAGATCAGCTTTCAGTTTGCTGTTGCTAGCTTTAAGATTGTTTAAGTCAGACAATTCGCCTTTAAGTTTTGTATTACTAGCGGTAAGACTGTTTATTTCAGCAGAGTTGTCTATTGCCTTGGCAGAACGGCTACCTAGTAGATAACCTAAAATACCGCAGATAAGACCTACTAACAATGGAATTATCCAGCACCAAATGTTCATATTTTCAAAATTCATGATTTTACTTATTTATAGGATTAGTGTATGTTTTATTTTAATGTAATAACTGTTCGTCTATTTTTTACTCTGCCTTCTTCAGTGGCATTATCGGCAATGGGTTGTGTTTGCCCTTTGGATGTAGCAATTATCTTATCTGCAGCTATTCCGTTTTGCATTAAATAATTTTTAGCGAATTCTGCTCTATCTTGACCTAGTCTCATGTTTGTACTTGCTCTACCTTGTGAATCTGTATGACCAACAACGCTTGCCTTAGCATCAGAAACCTTATCTAAATATCTAGATATATCGGCAACTTTTTGGCGTTGCGTAGCATCTAAATGAATAGAGGCTTCTGCAGTGTTGAAATAAAGAATTAAAGGATCGGCATTTATTTTTTCATACAATGCTTTAAGGTCATCTTCTGCGGTTGCTGATTTTTCAACAAGACCAAAGGAAGCTGCACCCCAATAAGTACCCTCTTTAGCAATCATTTCGTCCATAAGTTTTCCCTGTGTATTAATTTGAGCAGTAGAGAATCCTTTTGAAGCTAAATCGTTTTTAATTGAATTTGCTCTCGCAAGTCCTAAATTAGGGAATGCGGTATTGTTCTCTTCTTGGCTAGTATAATAACCAGTTACGTTAATAACATTGTTTTCGTTCTCAGCTAAATGACCTTGTAAACCTGTAATTCCTTTGGTAAGGTCTGCACTTAATGGTGTTAAAAAGTTATGCGAAGAGACATTGAAATTATAATTGTCATTGGTGTTATAGGCAAATCCGTTTCCATCTATAGCGAAGGGATACGATGTAGCCGAGGGCTCTTTTATGATTTCCTTTTCTGTAGTTGGCTCTGTAACAACTGCCGCACCGCATTCGCTGCAACAGGTTATAAAGAAGTAAGTACCGACTACAATGGTAATCAACATCAATAATAAATACTTGATTGTTCTTGTCATTGTACGTAATGTTTAGTGTTTAGCGCACAATTTATTAAAAAAATCTTAAAAATGTTAAAAGATTGGTACCTAATTACCTTACAATCAACATTATCTTAACATTAGATATGTTAAAATACTTACCAACTATACAATAACAGGGTGAAACGATAAAAAAACTGTATGGTGCAACAACTATTAATTGCATTTTTACGTATGTATTGAAACGATATAAATCTCCCCACAAAGTTTGGGCATTGATTATATAATTTCAAGTTTTGAGTTAGTTGGTTAAAAAATCCTGTCCTCTTTAAGTCGATAGGATTTTTTTATGCCTTAAAGTTGAGGGTCTCAAAAATCCAACTATACAATATTTGTGTAAACCTGTACAGAAATTGTTGAATTGAGTACTATAATTTACTAGTTTGATACAGAGTAAATTACACTATAAAATGAAGAAAAAATTAAAGAGTATTATAAATTTCCTTTGCATGTTTATTGTTTTGGGCATACAAGCTTTACTTCATGGTAGTTGGTCAAGTGAGCCAACCAATTCTAAAACAGCCTAGCCTAAAAGTTAATATGCAAAGGAAATTATAAGTGTATTATAGATCAAACTTTATACCCTGTGCCAAAGGTAGCTCAGTGGTATAGTTAATAGTGTTGGTTTGTCTTCTCATGTAAACTTTCCATGCATCAGAACCACTTTCACGACCACCACCGGTTTCTTTCTCACCGCCGAATGCACCACCTATTTCAGCACCAGAAGTACCAATGTTTACATTGGCAATACCACAATCACTACCCCAAGCGGAAAGAAAATGTTCAGCTTCACGTAGGTTGTTCGTCATAATAGCTGAAGATAAACCTTGTACAACACCATTTTGAATAGCAATGGCATTTTCAACATCACCAGTATATTTTAATAAGTAAAGTACAGGCGCAAACGTTTCGTGCTGTACAATTTCAAAATCATTTTCAGCTTCTGCAATAGCAGGTTTTACGTAACAACCACTTTCATAGCCCTCACCTTCTAATACTCCGCCTTCAACAATTAATTTACCGCCTTCATTAACCACTTTTTCTAAAGCTTTGTTATATTGAGCAACAGCATCGGTATCAATCAATGGACCTACATGATTATTTTCATCTAGCGGGTTACCAATTCTTAATTGTTGATATGCTGCAACTACTGCTTCTTTTACCTTATCATACATAGATTCATGAATGATCAATCTTCTAGTAGAAGTACAACGTTGACCTGCTGTACCTACAGCACCGAATACGGCACCTATAACGGTCATTTTTAAGTCGGCATCTGGTGTAACTATGATAGCATTGTTACCACCAAGTTCAAGTAAAGATTTTCCAAGTCTGGCAGCCACGGCCTGAGCAACTATTTTTCCCATTCTAATTGATCCCGTAGCAGACACTAAAGGAATTCTTTTATCTTGGGTCATTAATTCTCCAATTTTATAATCGCCATTAATTAAGCAAGAAATACCTTCAGGAAGGTTGTTCGCTTTCATTACTGCGGCAGCTATGTTCTGACATGCAATACCACATAAAGGTGTCTTTTCAGAAGGTTTCCAAACACAAACATCACCACAGATCCAAGCAAGTGCCGTATTCCATGCCCAAACAGCAATAGGGAAATTAAAAGCAGATATAATACCTACAACACCTAAAGAATGATATTGTTCGTACATTCTATGACCGGGTCTTTCTGAATGCATGGTTAAACCATGTAATTGACGAGAAAGACCAACTGCGAAATCACAGATATCGATCATTTCTTGAACCTCACCCAATCCTTCTTGGTAGCTCTTGCCCATTTCATAAGAAACAAGCTTACCAAGCGGTTCTTTAAGTTCTCTAAGTTTGTCGCCAAACTGTCTAACAATTTCACCACGTTGCGGTGCAGGTTTTGTTCTCCACTCTTTAAAAGCTGTCGTAGCAGTAGACATTACTTTTTCGTAATCTTCTTTTGACGTTGTTTTGACCTTTGCAATTAGTGAACCATCTACTGGTGAGTATGATGAAATAATATCGCCTGAAGAAAAATCATTAGATCCGGTAGAGGTTCCCTCATTGATATCACTAATTCCTAATGCTTTGAGAGCATCTTGTATTCCGAAATCTGCTGCAATTTTTGACATTTTATAACTTTTTACGTGATTAATGTTAGATATGATACAAAAATACAAAGAATTTTATCCTTTTGTAGAAGAAATTGTAGCTAAGAGAACTTAATAATAGACCACAATATGATTCCGGTTAACGCAGGTATACTTTGGACTATGAATATTTTTTTACTTACGGTTAGTGCACCGTAAGCACCAGCAATAGCAACGCAACCTAAAAAGAAGAGTGCAACATTTGCAGACCATTGTATTTCGGTAATGAAAAATGACCATATCAACCCAGCGGCTAAGAAGCCATTATAAAGCCCTTGGTTTGCCGCCATAGACTTTGTGGGTTCAAATAAATCTTTTGGAAAATTTTGAAAAACCTTTCTACCTGTTGTTGTCCATGCAAACATTTCAAACCAAAGAATATAAATATGGATCAGGGCTACAAGAGCAGTAATTATTTTTACTATTAGTATCATTCTTCTTTAGCTATAAAACGTTCATCAACCGGCATTTCAGTACCGCAATTGTCACAAGTTCTTAATTCTTCTGAGCTATAAAAATGTTTAAAGTGAGATAAGAAATCTTTCTCTATATCATGAAGGGTAAAATAGGCTTCATATAACTTGTGGTTACAATTATCACAAAACCACAAGAGACCGTCATCCACATTCATATGGTCACGTTTACGTTCTATCACAAGACCTATAGATCCTTCTTTACGAACTGGAGAGTGTGGTACTTTGGCTGGGTGCAAATACATATCTCCAGGTCCTAGTTGCATGGTGCGTTTTTTACCGTCTTCTTGAATATGCACTTCTATGTTTCCTTCAAGCTGATAGAACAACTCTTCGGTTTCGTTATAGTGATAGTCTTTTCTGGCATTTGGCCCGGCAACGATCATAACGATATAATCGCCGGCATCTTTGTATAAATTTTTGTTACCAACAGGGGGCTTAAGTGAAGCTCTGTTTTCCTCAATCCATTTGTTAAGATTGAATGGTGCTTGTATGCTCATTTCTGTGAATTTAAGTGAAAGTTAAAGAAACGATTATTTTTCACCTAAAAGGTAAGCATAAAAAAAGCCTTTGGGTTGCAAAGGCTTCTTTAAAATAGAAATGTTGTCTCTAATTATTTTACAAATATTTGAGTGTAATAGTAATCACCATTGCTGTTTTGGTTTATGCTGATTGCTGAGTAAGAATAGTCTCCTTCAATATTCTTTTTATGCCCTGGGTTGTTCAACCAAGCGGCAAAAGCATCTTCTATTGCGTCATAATTACGAGCAACATTTTCGGAAACAAATACAGCATTTAACCTTTCGGATATATACTCTGCACGTTTGCTGAAATTATCATGACTAGTGCTTTCTTTTGAAATCATATAGTCCGTATGAAGGCTTGCATAATAATATGTAGCATTTTCAAATACTAATTCGTTTAAACCTAATTCAGTTCTATAGTCATTGATTAGTTCAAAAAGCCCAGCTTCTATGGTGTTATGATTTTTAGAAGATGCCAAAGTGTATTTGGTCAAGGTATATTCAGAGTTTTCTTCGTAATCAGAAGAATTTTGTGTTTTGGAACAAGAGGATAAAAGGGCTAAAATTAGAGCTGAACAAATGAAGGTGGATTTCATATAGGGAAACTATTTTTTTAGTGAGTGCCAAAAATAGTCCCGCTAATTACAGCTAGAATTAAAACGTCTATAGAGAGGGTGAAATATTCGTTAAGCGACGATTAATTGTCATATTAAGCCATTTTATAAAAAAGGGCATTAAATTTCATCGTCATTTTGTGCTTTTTATATGATTTTTCTCACTTTGTCAAAACAAGGAAACTGGTCAACCTATTTAGGTAAGCCTGAAGCTTAATTAATAGGCAATAGAGTAATATAAGAATTCTTTACTGCTTGTAAAAAAGTTGGGTAAAGTAGTAATTGCCTTGGTCATCTTTCTTTACACTGATACCGGTATGTGTAAAATCGCCCTCCATTGTTTTTTTGTGGCTGCTACTAATGTACCATCCTTCAAAAGCCTCTAGGGCAGTTTGATAATCCTTGGCTACATTCTCGGCCACCATTTCAACACTTATTTCAGAATCAATGTTAGATGCTCTTGAGCTAAAGTTATCATGACTGATACTACCTTTAGAAATCATGTAGTCTGTATGAAGGTTGGCATATTTATAAGCCACGTCACTAAATTGCAAGGCATTAGTGTTAAGGCTTAACCTATGTTCGTTGACAATTTCCAACAGGTCCTGTTCAATAATTAAAACGTTTTCAGCTTCAAGTATGGGCGTATCATCAAGAGATTCGCTTGTACAAGAACCAAGAAAAAGCAATAAAAAGACAGGGACCGCATAAAGCAATCTCATTTTCATATAAGTGTCTTTTAAATAAATAGCCTTTCGGCGAAGCGAAGTAGGTAAAAAAGTTAAGAGTGTTCTAAGCTCTCGTAATCGATTTGGGTTATCGATGAAGTAATATTATAGAAAAATTGAATGCAGGGTATGAACAAAAATGCTTATTCGATAAAGTGCGCAAAAAGTAAGATTAGCGGACAATTGAATTTAAATGATTATTGGATCTTCTGAAGCTTGTTTTGAAGAGGCTTCGCCCACGAGCACAGTATCAAAAATTAATGCTCCAATATCTTTGATAGGTTGATATAAAATAGATTCCTCTTTAGTTTCTTCCGTAATTAAATTAAAGGTAGTGTCCATTCGATCAAAAAATATAAAAGCGGCACCTAATAAAATAGCCACTTTCAATGCACCAAAAATGCCCCCTGCAATTTTATTTAAAGAGCCTAGCATGGCAAAATTTGCGACTTTAGTCAATAGTTTTCCAATTAAATTGACGATAATTATAATTAGTACAAATGTGATTATAAAGGCTATGATACTCATATTACGTTCATCCCAATTTAAGTGCTCAGATAAATATTCTCCCGTGATATATGAAAAATGGATAGCTCCAAAAATACCGGCAACAAGTGCAACAATAGAAGCAATTTCCATGAAAAGACCATTTTTATATCCCTTCCATAGACCCCATACTAAAGGTAATCCAAGTAAAATATCTAAAAGTCCCATTGGTAAAGTGTTTTAACAAATATAGAACTTTGATTTGTACCTTTGCAATGTCTGTATCAGACTATAGTTGAAGGAAATCATATGGCTAGGGATATACAATTAAAAGAACGATGGGATTTTTTGGTAGAAAAGCTTTCAACAAAGTTTTCTGACGGAGATCCTTTAGAACTAGATGCAATTATTTATTTGGTGGGTGTTCAAGAATTAGGACAATACCATAGAAAATACAAAAAAGATGATAAGTTAGATTTAATGCATATTGCAATATGTCGTCTTTTAGAACCTTACGGATTCTATGAATTCAGTTTTTTTGATGAAGATGGTTGGCCTCATTACAATGTAATAGAAGAATTACCAACATTAAAAGCTGGGGAGCAAACCGTTCTTATGAAAGAAGCGATTGTAACATATTTTATAGAAAAAGAGTTTATAAAATAAGTTGATTTAAACGACCTACTACACTGTTATTTTTACATTTATTAGAGCAACAGCTTAAAATATCAAGGGGAAATCGTTGAGTGTGTGGAGTTGTTTAAAGCGCACGCTAAAATATTGGAATTACCGTAAGTTATAGGTAAAGCTTCAATGCTATTCATGATTCGAAAAAACAGTCACACTCTATATTAACTCCAAAAGAAAAAGGTATTCACTACTGGAATGATTCTTTCTCTGTTCGCATTTGCCTGATAGAACAAGCATATAGTTTTCATAAAAACACACAAAATTCCAAAAAAATCACTGCTTTGGAATCAGCTTTAATTCCGTTATATTTAGGGAAATAACTTAAAGCACATGTCAAGGCAATTTATAGTATCATTAGATCAGGGAACTACAAGCTCTAGAGCATTGTTGGTAGACCATGACGGTACCATTAAAGGAATGGTCCAAAAAGAATTCAAACAAATATTTCCTAAATCGGGTTGGGTAGAACATGACCCAAACGAAATTTTATCTTCACAGATGGCTGTTTTAAAAGAGCTACTTGAACAGGAAAAAGTAAAACCAAATGAGATAGTTGGTATAGGCATTACCAACCAAAGGGAAACTACTGTGGTTTGGGATAAAAATACGGGAGAACCGGTATATAATGCCATTGTTTGGCAAGACAAACGTACGGCAGATATTTGTGAGCATTTAAAGAAAATAGGACTTACAGAGCATGTAAAGAAAACTACAGGTTTGGTAATTGACTCTTATTTTTCGGGCACCAAAGTAAAATGGATATTGGATAATGTTGATGGCGCTAAAGAGAAAGCCAAAGCAGGCAATTTGCTAATGGGTACAATTGATACTTGGTTGGTTTGGAATATGACCAAAGTCCATAGCCATGTAACCGATTATACCAATGCATCACGAACCATGATTTATGATATTGTAAATCTTAAGTGGGACGATAAGCTGTTAAAAGCGCTAGATATTCCCAAAACCATGTTGCCAGAAGTAAAACCATCTTCTGCGGATTTTGGCGATTATGAGTTAGATGGAGTTAAAATACCAATTGCGGGTATTGCAGGTGATCAGCAAGCAGCATTATTTGGGCAAGCTTGTTTTAAGAAAGGATCTGCAAAGAACACCTATGGTACAGGTTGTTTTATGCTAATGAATACAGGTGAAAAACCCCAGTTTTCTAAAAACGGACTTTTAACCACAATAGCTTATGGTTTAGATGGCAAAGTCAATTATGCGTTGGAAGGCAGTATTTTTATTGCGGGAGCAGCGATACAATGGTTGCGAGATGGTTTAGAGCTTATTGAAGATGCAACAGAAACCGAAGAATTGGCCAACTCGATTGAAGGGGAGAACCCGGTTTATGTAGTGCCGGCCTTTGCAGGTCTTGGAGCACCATATTGGGATATGTATGCCAGAGGAGCAGTTTTCGGTTTAACAAGGGATACGGGTAAAGCACATTTGGCAAAGGCAACATTAGAAGCGTTGGCATACCAAACCAAGGATATTTTAAAGGCAATGGAAGATGATTCTGGAATTCAGCTTAAAAATTTAAGAGTTGATGGTGGTGCTTGTGCAAATAATCATCTAATGCAATTTCAAGCAGATATTTTAGACTCAGAAGTACATCGTCCAGAAATTATTGAATCTACCGCAATGGGTGCAGCATTCCTTGCAGGAATTCAAGTAGGTTTTTGGGAGCAATCAGACATTGATCAAAGCCGACCAATGGACCGAATATTTGAGCCCACTTTTGATCGTGTAAAACGAAAGCGTTTGTATAAAAAATGGCAAAAAGCTGTAGAAAGATCAAAAGGCTGGGAAGAAGAATAGTAGCATATATATCAATTTTACAATTTATTAATTTTTTAGAGCATAGAATAGCATATGACTAGTTCTATCTTTGCCTAATTATGTTAGGTTTTCGTCCTTATCCGACGAAAATTACCATTTCAAATTAAAAAGACATCTAGTGATGAAGAATATAAAATTTACCAATTTAGAACGTCAAAATACGATAGACCACCTGGAATCAGAAGATTTTGATTTGGTGGTTATAGGAGGAGGAATTACTGGTGGCGGTATAGCATTAGATGCTGCATCACGTGGTTTAAAAGTAGCCGTATTGGAAAAAGGGGATTTTGCCTCTGGTACCAGTAGTAAATCTACCAAGCTAATACATGGTGGATTGCGATATTTAAAACAGTTCGATTTTTGGTTGGTAAAAGAAGTAGGGTCTGAGCGTGCCATTGTACATAAGTTGGCTCCTCATTTAGTATTGCCGGAAAAAATGTTATTACCATTAATAGAAAATGGTTCTTACGGTAAATGGTTAACATCTATTGGTCTTAAGGTATATGATATTCTTGCTCAGGTTACAGGTGATGATAAGCGAAAAATGCTAGAAAAAAAGGAAGCCTTGAAATTGGAGCCTTTATTACCAAAGAAGATTTTGAACGGTGCTGGTTATTATGCGGAATATAGAACAGATGATGCGCGTTTAACCATAGAAAATATAAAGACTAGTCTTTTGTTCGGTGCTCAGGCATTGAACTATGCAAAGGTGAATGAGTTTGTTTATGAAAACGATAAAGTTGCCGGTGTTAAAGCAATTGATACGGTTACGGGTAAAGAATTTACCATTAAGTCTAAATACGTCATCAGTGCAGCTGGTCCTTGGGTAGATGAGTTAAGAAGCCTAAATAATTCTAAAAAAGGGAAACAGCTTCATTTGACCAAAGGGGTGCATTTAGTATTTCCGTATGAAAAATTGCCTGTTAAGCAGTCTTGTTATTTTGACATACCAGATGGTAGAATGATGTTCGCCATACCAAGAGGTAAAATCACTTATGTAGGTACAACGGATACCAATTATAATGATAATAAGAACAAGGTGAAAACAGATCTTGCAGATGCTATTTATTTGATTTCTGCGGTTAATAATATGTTTCCTGATATTAATCTTGAGCTGGAAGATATTGTTTCTTCATGGGCAGGTCTGCGCCCACTAATTCACGAGGAAGGTAAATCTGCTTCAGAACTATCTAGAAAAGATGAGATTTTTGTTTCAGATACAGGCTTAATCAGTATTGCAGGTGGTAAATTAACAGGTTACCGTAAAATGGCAGAAAGAGTAGTAGATCGTATTGCCAAGAAGATGGAAGAGGATTACGATACCGAATTAAAAGAATGTTACACAGAGAAAATATTTCTATGTGGAAATGTAGATTTCAAGAAATTCAAACATGTAAAAAAATACATTGATGAGGTATATGACCAAATTAAAGAAGAAGGTTTTACAAAGCACGATGCTTGGTTTTTAGTGACCAACTATGGTAAGCAAACAGAGACAATTCTTGAAAATTATAAGGGTATTGTAGAAGCGGATAAATATGTGCGTTTAGCTAAAGCAGAATTGGCTTTCGGTATTGATTATGAAATGGTGCAAACCCCTATGGATTTCTTCATTAGAAGAACCGGTAGGCTATACTTTGACATAGATAGTATTAGAACGCTAATGGAACCGCTGATGGCAGAGTTTCAGAATAGGTTCAAAGTAACGGATGACGTAGTTAAAGAATGGAGAACAACCTTGAATGATGAGTTAAAGGAACATTCAGATTTCTCATTAGAAAGACGTTAATCTAATTGATCGGTTAAATCAAGAAACACCTTTTTAGGATTCTTGTTTTCATAGAGAACTTTATAAACAGCGTCAATAATAGGAGTTTTGACCTTTTTTGTAAAGTTCTCTTTTATGTTATAAGCACTTTTGGCAGCATAATATCCTTCTGCAATCATACTCATTTCCATCTGTGCACTTTTTACGGTGTAACCTTTACCGATCATATTACCGAACATTCTATTACGGCTAAAAATAGAATAACCGGTTACTAATAAATCCCCTAAATAAGCAGATTTATTAATGTTACGGTCTATTTTATGAATACGCTTGGTATACCGTTTCATTTCACGAATGGCGTTACTCATTAATACACTTTGAAAATTATCTCCATAACCCAATCCGTGGGCAATACCCGCCGCTATAGCATATATATTCTTTAACATAGCAGCATATTCAGTACCAATAATATCTTTACTAATGCTGGTTTTAATATAATTACTGGCAAGATTATTGGCAACCAATTCTGCCTTTTCAGTATCTGCGCAAGCAATGGTTAAATAAGATAACCGTTCCATAGCCACTTCTTCAGCATGGCAAGGACCGGTAATAACACCAATATTTTCAAAAGGTATCTCGTACGTATTATGAAAATGCTCGCCTACTATCAATCCAGATTCTGGTACAATACCTTTTATGGCTGAAAAGATGATTTTATCCTTCAACGAAACCGTTAGTTTTTCTAACTCACCAACCAAAAAAGCAGAAGGTATTGCAAAAATTAAAACATCGGCATAATTAACAGCTTCATTAATATCGCTTGTCAACACCAATTGTTCTGTCTTAAATTCTACAGAAGTAAGGTAATTTGGGTTGTGCTTTTGAGTTTTAATATGGGCAATAGCATCGGTATTACGCATATACCAACCAATTTTTTCTTGGTTATTGGTCAGCATTTTCACAATAGCCGTAGCCCAACTTCCACCACCTAAAACCGCAAATTTCGCATTCTCGTTCATGGTGCAAATTTACCAATTATTTGTATGATCATCATATGATTAGAATCAGTCCTGTAAAAATTTTGGCATGGAGATTGTTTCTAGTTAGATAACCTATTAAATGAAATCTTATGAAAACACTAAAACTACTTACGGGATATTTCCTATTGGCAACTTTAATGGTTTCTTGTTATACAGAAGTAATTATTGAAGATGATTTTATAGAAGAGTCTGCATTCAATACCGATCAAGTTTTACAAAGTTATGATTTATGGTATGTAGATATTAATGCAACTAGAGGTAATGGCGAAGTGCCTTTTTTACAAAGGGCATTTACGGTTTCTTTTGATCGCGGAGTGCTTTATGCGAATAATAATATCGTGGGAATTGGTAAAACAGGTGGTGGCTATGGTATTGATGTAGGTACTTATGGTACACTAAGAGGTACGGTAGATATTGCTCATGATATTGACGGGTCTTGGTTTTTGGAAGTGTATGCGGTAAATAATAATACTATTGAATTGTATGATGCTAGTACAGATACCTCTTATTACTTAATAGGATACCAGACTAACAATTTTGATTATGACACTGTCTTCTATGACAACATCAATTATTTCATACAGGAATATGATGCTTGGGAGAAAATATACACCAGTGAAGCAGGAGCGTTAAATGACTTTGACAACGAAAATTACTTGCAGTTTTTACCAAACTTTTTCAGGTCTTCAGTAAATGCGCCAAATACCAATGTTTCTAATTTACAGTGGGATTTTGAAGGGGAGTATCAAGTCTATGATGTACAAGGAGATAATTCATTAAAAACGCTGACATTAGATTATGATTTCTTTGGGAACGATTATTTTGAACTATATGTTATTAACGATGCTACTATAGAATTGTATCACCCAGATAGCGGTACAACTTATGAATTTAGAGGTAGAGGATACCAAGAGTATTTAAAATCTGCAAAAGGTTCAGAAAGTAAGAAAAGAATAAAATCTTCTAATCCTACTATGAATGTAGAACGTAAGAAGGCAAAATAGTTTTTAGGTTGATTGTCTCAAAAGTGCCCTATTTGTAGTAGGGCATTTTTTATACGGTAGATTTAACGTCTTCTACAATAACAGCATCAATATCTATAGGCTTATCTGAATGAAGAACCGATATATCTCCAGTAGTTTCAAAAATAACGGCTTTTACTTGTGACAATTGTAAAACATTTGCCTCTCTAAGTTTTCCTATTAAGTCTGCTTTGCTTACCAATGCTTTGTTTAAATTTTCTTTTAAAATGGCACCATTTTTCATTAGAAGAATTGGGCTATTGGTTATTACTTTTTGTGCGGCATTAGACGATGATAACAGCTTAGCGAATAAAGCTTGTAGACCCGTAAGTAGTGCTATAGAAACCATAGCGGGCATTAAGCTTGAAACAGGTTTGTTGACCGCATCGGCTAAGATAGATCCCATGGCAATAGTGACGGCAAAATCAAAACTGGTCATTTTAGCGAATGTTCTTTTACCTGTTACGCGTGTAATGAACATCATGTATAAATAGATAAAAACCGCAGCTACGCATATTTGCAAAACGGTTTTTAGTGAAAGCGGGTCAAAAATTTCCATAGTTAAGTTTTAGAAGTTATACCTGGTCCATTTAAAGTATGGATTCAAGTTAAAAATGTACTCCTCTAAAAATAACAGTATCTCGTTTTAATTGTTTCCTCTATTACATAGAGTTCTAGTTCATTTAATCGCGCTGCAATCTCTTTTTAAATGCTGATGGATTTTCCCCTGTTACTTTCTTAAAGGTCCTGTTGAAGTAGGAGAGGCTTTCAAATCCGCATTCAAAACATGTTTCGCTTACATTCTTACCAGTAAGCAATAAACGTTTAGATTGACTGATACGATATTGATTTAAAAACTCTATAAAAGTACTTCCCGTGGCTTTTTTAAAATAGCGACAAAAAGCAGGCTTTGTTAAATTACAGAATTTAGCGACCTCATCAACCGATATTTTACCTTGGTAGCGTTCATCGATCAAGGCATAAATATCACGAATTCTACTTTGCTCCTTTTTACTGTATTTATTCTTATAAGGTCTCTTGTGTAGCAATTCAAACTCATTACTTTGAGAAAGTCTTTTAAGAATATTCATGATTGCCATAAAATATTCAAAAGGTTTTAGGGTATGTAGCTCCTTTAGTAATTCACCTACCACTTTTTTAGTTTCTCCGTGAAAAGCAATGCCGTATCTAGAAAGGTCTAATAGTCTATTTAAATTTTTTAATTCAGGTATAGGATCTACAAAAGTGCTCTTAAAAGAAGGTTTAATGTGTAAGACTTCTTCTCTGTAGGAAGTCTTTACTCCGTAATCGAAATTTAAGTGTGGTATGTTAGATCCTATAAGAACCAAATCGGTTTCTTCGTATTCAGAAATATGATCGCCTACATGTCTTGTTCCATTAGCACCTTCAATATAAACGATTTCATATTCAGGATGAAAATGCCAATAAAATAGATGGCTCAACTTGGGGTCATGCAATAGTCTGAACGGACTTTTAGATGCGGGATCAATGGTTTCTAGTTCAATCTTCATGGGCTAAATGTAACAAAATTGCATATAAATTCTATATGGAGTAGCTATAAAATCAATATTGTTCAAATTTAGGTCAATATTACGGTAGCTCAAAATGCTTACTCTCAGTAGTTTTGCTTTATACAACAACTTAAAATTAATGTACTATGCAGCAAATAAACAATAAGGTTGAACAAGGTAATAAAGCGCATAAAGAAATACCTGGAAATCCGTCAACGGCAACAAGCAGTAAGCAAAAATTGAATGATCGATCTAACGGTAAACCACTTCGTGTACTTAGCGAGGAAGATTGGAAATTCTGGATGGAAAATGGATATATCGTAATAAAGAATGCAGTACCCTTGGAGCAAGCAAAAGCTACGGCAGATTTTCTTTGGGAGTTTGATGAAAAGAGTCCTACGGATTCTTCAACATGGTATGCACCACCAAGAGTAGAAATGCAAATGAAAGAGTTGACTGGTACAGGTATGGTTGAGGTTTACAACCATCAACATTTATGGAATAATAGACAAACGCAAAGAGTATATGATGCTTTTGTAGATTTTTGGGGAACAGAAGAACTTTGGGTGACAATAGATAGGGCAAATTTAAATTTTCCGTTACCGCAAGGTGTAGATAAGAAAGGGTTCATTCATTGGGATTATGACCCTGAGACCAAGCCACAAAATGTACAAGGAGTATTGGCATTAGCTGACCAAGATGACGAGAATATGGGAGGCTTTCAATGTATACCTTGGTTATACCGTAATTACGATTCTTGGAAATTGACACAACCAGAAGATAGAGATCGCTTTCAGCCTTCGTTAGATGGTTTGGAAGATAAAATAGTAAAAGTGAAAATGAAGGCAGGTGATTTGTTAATTTTCAATAGTACCGAACCTCATGGTATAAGACCTAATAAATCAAAAGATAAAGTTCGTATAGCGCAGTATATTTCAATGATGCCAGCAGAGCCTGAAAATGAAGAAATGCGTCATTGGAGAGTCAATTCTTGGAAGAACAAAATAGCCCCAGAAGGGTATGCATTTCCGGGTGACCCACGTAAATGGGAGCAAACCAAATATGATACTGCTAAATTATCACCTTTAGGAGAGAAATTACTAGGGCTAAAAGACTGGTAGAGAGATAATATGGTAATAATCTGCTAGTTAGTGGCGAGGGCAATAAATATGACTTATTTTTGCGCCCTTAAATTCATCGGGCATGCAGAAGTACCTCAATATTTTCGATTTCAATCAGAAAGTAGATTACAAAAATGAAATTTTAGCAGGATTAACAGTTGCAATGACAATGATCCCAGAATCATTAATGTTTGCTATTCTTGCTGGGTTTTCGCCATTAGTAGGTTTGTATGGTGCTTTTATCATGGGCTTGGTCACGGCGATTTTTGGTGGAAGACCAGGTTTAATTTCTGGTGGTGCCGGGGCAACGGTAGTTGTGCTAATGGCATTAATGAATTCTCATGGTTTGGAATATGTTTTTGCAGCAGTTGCTTTGGCAGGTGTTTTTCAATTGATCGTTGGTTTTTTAAAGCTGGGTAAATTTATTCGCTTAGTGCCTCAGCCTGTAATGTTTGGGTTTGTTAATGGTTTGGCCATCATTATTTTTATGGCACAAATGGATCAATTTAAAGTTGGCGTAGGCGATGCTGCGGTTTGGTTAACAGGTACAACATTATATACTATGGTTGGCTTGGTGCTGTTTACCATTGCAATAATCGTTTTTGTTCCAAAACTTACTAAAGCAGTACCGGCTTCATTGATAGGTATTATTGTTGTTTTTCTAATAGTATATTTTTTAGATATAGAAACCAAACAGGTAGTAGACATTATCAATCAAGATACGTTACCGGGAGAAAAATTGAAGTCACTTAGCGGATCGCTGCCTTCTTTTCATATCCCGACTATTCCCTTTACCCTTGAAGCCTTTAAAATCATTTTACCTTACGGATTAATAATGGCAGCGGTAGGACTTACCGAAGGGTTGTTAACCTTGAACTTGGTAGATGAGATTACCAATACAAAAGGTAACAGTAACAGAGAGTGTTTGGCACAAGGTGGCGCGAATATTTTGAACGGTTTCTTTGGTGGTATGGGTGGTTGCCCAATGATAGCACAGACTTTGGTAAACCTGTCAGCAGGTTCAAGGGCAAGATTATCTGGTATCATTGCTGCTTTGACCATATTGCTGATCATATTGTTTGGTGCACCAGTAATAGAATTGGTGCCTATAGCTGCCTTGGTAGGTGTTATGGTAATGGTTTCCGTAGGTACATTTGAGTGGGCAAGTTTCAAGGCTTTAAGAAGAATGCCAAGATCAGATATTTTTGTAATGATATTGGTTACTTTAATTACCGTAGTACTTCATAATTTGGCATTAGCGGTATTGATTGGGGTAATTATATCGGCATTGGTATTTGCATGGGAAAGTGCCAAGAGAATTAGAGCAAGAAAATATGTAGATGAGAACGGGGTAAAGCATTATGAAATATATGGTCCTTTATTTTTTGGCTCAACTACGCTTTTTAATGAAAAATTTGATGTGCAAGGTGATCCAAGTGAGGTGATAATAGACTTCAAGGAAAGTCGTGTATCAGATATGAGCGGTATAGAGGCTTTAAACAAGATTACAGAACGCTATGCTCAAGTGGGTAAAAAAGTTCATTTACGTCACTTGAGTAATGACTGTATACGTTTATTAGCTGCCGCAGATGATATCATAGATGTAAATGTTATGGAAGATCCTACCTACAAGGTTATGGTAGACAAGCCTCTTTCAAAATCTAAAGAAGATGAACCCGAAACTAAAAATCCATTTAAGTTGTGGGGGTTATAATAGCCTGCATATGGGCGCTTGTTATAATACATACATATAGATAGCATAAAAAACTGCTAAGACTATTGTTATGGAAAGGATGTAAGTTCCTATTTCTTGAATGTTGTCTTTTTTAGCTTGAGCTATTATTTTATCACGTACCACTTTACGTTCTACATCTGTAAGTTGTTTAAAATGTAATTTAGTTTCTTTCGAGTAGTCTAGATAATCTTTACGCAAATCTCTAAAGCTTTTACTTTTTTTAAGTAGCGCCCTATTTGCCTTTATTACTTTCATTGGTTGTCCGCCGTATCCCATCGTTCTTTCTTTCTTATGTGTAGTAAATTCGAAGGTTTTGTTACATAAAATTGAATTATTCTTATTTTTTGAACAATTCTTTAATACATTTATTGATTTTAATGCAAGATTGATTTTTCTCTTTATGGAGTGGAGTTTTAATAGATTAGAGTATCGGAAATATGAATAGTAAAGTAAGTTTGCTTATCGCAATTATCGGATTGATTATTTTAAACAGTTGTAAGGTGGAAGAGTCTAAAAACGAAGAGGTCCTTTTCGTAGGAACGTATACGGATAATGGTAGCGAGGGAATATATAAATTCAATTTAAACTTAGGTACTGGTGAATTGACAAACCAAACTTTAGTTGCTAAGATTAAAAACCCATCTTACATATCATTTTCTCCGGATAGAAATTCTTTATATGCCGTAAGCGAAGTAGATGATTATAAAAAGGACGATGGGTCAATTACCACATATAGAGTAAAGGATACTTCTCTTATATATGTAGAAGAACAATCTACACATGGCGCTAACCCATGTTTTGTAGGTGTTAGTAAAGATGGCAATCTAGTGGCAGCAGCAAACTATTCTGGTGGTAATGTGGCAATATATAATACGTTGGAAAATGGAAATCTAAAACCTTCTCCACAAATTATAGATCATAAAGTTTTAGATTCTACTAGGAAAGCTCATGCACATATGGCATCGTTCTTAAACGGAGAATTAATGGTGTCTGATTTAGGTCTTGACCGAATAAAAAAGTACACAGCGTCCAATAATAATTTTGTTCAAAGCGATCAAAAAGAGTTAGTGGTTGCGGAAGGTGCCGGACCAAGACATTTTGTTGCTTCTAATGATGCGGAATTTCTTTATGTAATCAATGAATTAAACTCTACTGTTACCATGTTTCAGAAAGAAGATGGCAAGTATTATGGTAAGCAAACGTATGATACTGTAGCATCAGATTTTGAAGATGAGAGTTTTTGTGCCGATCTTCATTTATCACCAGATGGTAAATTTCTATATGGAACAAATAGAGGGGAGAATACAGTAGTAATATTCAAGGTTGATGATACTACCGGAAAATTAGAATTGGTAGGTAGAGAGTCTGTTAAGGGCGATTGGCCAAGAAACTTTACTATTGACCCTACTGGTAAATATGTACTGGTAGCAAATCAACGTAGCAACAATATTGTTGTTTTTAATAGAGATGCAGTAAATGGCACTCTAAGTTTTGTAAGCCAAGTTGATTTGCCTAGTCCAGTATGTTTAAAATTCTTTTAATTAGAATTTATAATTTGTATTAAGTCATTTTTTGGCACTACACCGGATTGTCTCCAAACCTGCTTTCCATCTTTAAAAAGAATCATAGTAGGCACACCTCTAACTTGGTATTGAGATGCCAATGTTTGATTTTTATCTACGTCAATTTTTACGACTTTAATAGCGTCTCCTAAATCGGTTTTCACGTCCTTTAGAATAGGAGCTAGCGTTTTACAAGGTCCGCACCAGTCAGCAAAAAAGTCTACTAAAACCGGAGTGTCCCCTTTAATGATATCAGAAAATGATGCTTTCATATCTTTTATTTTATAATTAATAATAATTTTTAGCTAGTATTAAATTAGCAAATTCCTGTAGAAGGATCACAACTATCACCCGTAGCAATTATTTTTAATGGCGCTACTTGTTTAAAAGCTTCTAAAAAAGCTGCAGGTGGTTGTGCACCACTAATACCGAACTTGTTATTGATAATAAAGAAAGGCACACTGTTGACACCGCGTTGCTGGTAATGCGCAATTTCTTGTTTTACTGCATAGGCAATAGCGTCGTCATTTATAACTTTTTCTGTTTTTTCTGCCGTCCAATCATATTCTGCCATAATAGAGCTTAGAACGGAAACATCGTTTAAATGAAGATTTTCATCAAAGTATGCTTTCATAAAACGTTCTTTAAGAGCGTCTTTAAAGCCTTCTTCACCTGCCACATGTAAAAGTTGATGTAACGGTAGTGTATTTACCGCCAACCATTCCTTTCCAAAGTTGAAGTTGATACCTTCTTCTTTTCCGCTTTCTTCTAAACGTTTCGTCATTTCCAGAGGTCCGTCTACACTGCCAAATTTATTGGTAAGGTAAGTATCCCTGTCTAGTCCTTCCTTTGGTATATTTGGGTCTAGTTGAAAAGGGTGCCACTCAATTTCTATCTCGGCGCCATCCCATTCTTTTATTGCTTTTTCTAATCTTTTCTTACCAACATAACACCATGGGCAAGCAACATCAGAAACTATATCTATTTTTATTTTATCGTTTTGCATATATCAATCATTTAATACCTAATTGGTCGTAAAAAGTAGAAAAAACATACTTTATAAAATGACAATGAGTAATAGGTAAAAAGAAAACCCTTTCATGTTCATGAAAGGGTTTTCAGTATTAGGTTGGCGTTTAACTTTAAAGCGTACGTAAGTATTCTGCTAAGTTACGAGCATCCTCTTCATTTAAATTCTGATTAAGCATAATTGCATTGTTGTATTCTTTCAATAATGCTTTAGCAATAGGATCTTCTTTCAACATTTTATCAGGATTGATAATCATGTTCATTACCCATTCTGGACTTCTACGTTCGTAAACACCTTTTAATGCCGGACCGATCATACGTTGCTCCGCCATATGGCAAGCTGTACAAATTGCTTGAAATTTTTCTTTACCTGCAGCGGCCATTTCTTCGTTTACTGCCTCGTCAAAAGTAACACTGGTTATTGGACCAACACCTTTGTTATCTAAATCAACAGGAACGCCTTCACTTGCCGTTTCTTTTTTAACTTCTTTTTTGGTTCTGTTCATTTCAAAACCATCTTTTTTCTCTTCCTTCTTCTCACCACAACTAATGATCATTGTGCTAAGAGCTAATAAAGTGAATAATTTGCGCATACGTTACTATCTTTTAAGTGTTGTCTGTAAATTGAGCAACTAATATATGAATTTTTGCGGGTTGAAGTATGTTTTAATACGTATGTAGTTAAGTTTTTAACTAATAACTTTAAGTAAGTAACAATTTGTGCGAGCGATTTTATATTTGTGCGCTAACCTTAGTTTATGTTATCTAAAAATTCTAATGTACGCTGCTCCGCGTAGGTTAAGTTATTGGTGCCGTAGAAACCAACATGACCACCATATTTAGGCATTTCAAGGAAAAGATTACTGTGGTGTTTAGCAATTTCTATAGGATAACACTCGGACCCTAAAAAAGAATCGTTTAGTGCGTTAATTATTAGAGTAGGTACTTTGATCTTGTCTAAGAACTGAAGACTGCTACTTTTGGCATAGTAGTCCATTGCATCTTTAAAACCGTGTGCTCTACTGGTATAAAAATTATCAAAATCTTTAAGTGTTTTAATGTTTTCAATATCTGTATCAGAAATAAGGTCAGGAAATAATTCTTGCTTTAGCTTCAGTTTTTTTATGAGATTTCCCTTAAACCGTTTCGCATAAATCGCATTTTTAAACTGAAGTAACTGTTGCAGTGAATCAGCTAATTGGCAAGGCACTGAAATGGCAACTGCTCCTTTAATTTCTGTAGCCCTTTCTCTTTTTTCACCTAAATATTTTAAAAGTAGGTTGCCACCAAGGCTAAAACCATGAAGGTAAATACTTTGGTATTCATCTAAATTTAGAACATGTTCAATAACCGCTTGTAAATCTTCGGTTGCTCCAGAGTGGTAAGATCTAAATAGTTTATTGGCGGTACCGCTACATCCTCTTAAATTAATGGCGCAAACGTCATAGCCAGATTGTGTTAAAACTTTAGCACTACCTTTTATATACGCTCTCTTTGAACTTCCTTCTAGACCATGGATTATGATAACTAATTTTTGGGATGGAGATGAAGCATAGCTCCAGTCCGTGTCTAAAAAATCAGAATCTGGTAGGGTGATACGAATGCGTATTTGCTCTACATCGGCTACTTTTCTAACTAAACCGGAATATATGGTAGATAGGTGTCCGTTCTTGAAAAACAATGGCGGATCATATGTAGAGTCAATTAAAGGCATCTATTTGTAAAAGCTAAAATGATATTTACTTAGGGTATGTTTCCAAAACTTTAATTTGCTCTTCTATAGCCTCTTTAAATTCCGTTTTTAGATGGGATACTAATTCAGTAACAGCTATAGAATCGTCAATGAGTGCAGAACCTTGACCTGCAGACCAAATGGTTTTCCAAGCTTTGGCTTCAGTATTCATTTCTTTTCCAAAATCAATTTTCACATCTTTCTTGAGGTCTTCTTCTGTGATACCCGCAGCTTTTAAACTAGCACCTAAAAAATTGGCGTGTACACCAGAAATTGAAGCAGTATAAACCACATCGCTGGCACCTGCATCAATAATCATTTGTCTGTATTCAGGGGTGGCTTTGCTTTCATTTGTATTTATGAATCTGGTACCCATATAAGCTAAATCAGCACCCATTTGTAGGGCAGATGCAATGTCTCTACCCGTACTAATACAACCAGAAAGAAGAATAGTCTTATGGTAGAATTTCTTTATTTCAGCAACCAATGGCATTGGGTTGATCGTACCTGCATGACCACCGGCACCGGCAGCAACAAGTATTAATCCGTCCACACCGGCTTCGGCTGCTTTCTCTGCATGACGTTTTTTAATAATATCGTGAAAAACCAATCCACCATAACTGTGAATAGCATCTACTACTTCAGAAACAGCACCTAACGAAGTAATGATCAATGGTACTTTGTGCTTAACACATAATTTTACATCTGCTTCTAATCTTGGGTTTGTTGCATGTACAATTAAGTTTACACCAAACGGAGCAGCTTTCTTCCCTGTTTCTTCCTCAAAGGTCTTTAAGGCAGATTTTATTTCAATAAGCCATTCTTCAAAACCTTCGCTAGTACGTTGGTTCAATGCAGGAAAAGTACCAACTATGCCATTTTTACAACACTCAATAACCAATTGTGGTCCAGAAATTAAAAACATTGGTGCTGCAACTGCAGGCAAGGATAACTCTTTAATGAATGCGGGTTTATTTGACATAGTGATGTAAATTTTGAACGTGATTTAAAAATAACGATAAAAAACGATGTTCTTTAGTTCTTACATTTCAAAACTATGGTATTTTTATAAAGTATTATGCATGCATAGCAAAAAATATTAGAATGTATACAAAGGATTTTGAAGTACGGTGGAGTGATATTGATGCAAATCGTCATTTGGCGAATTCTGCGTTTGTCAACTTTATGAGCCACACAAGATTGGCTTTTTTAATGGAACTTGGTTTTGATCAAAAGACTATGGTGGACTATAAAATAGGTCCCGTGGCATTCTATGAACATATGTATTATTTTAAGGAAGCCTTCTTAGGAAATAAGATTAAAGTTTCTTTGGATATAAAGGGGTTGAGTGAAGATGGAAAGTTTTTTGAATTCAATCATGATTTTTATAATGAAAAAGGAGAGAATATAGCGCGTTGTGAAATGATGGGCGCTTGGATCAATCTAAAATCAAGAAAACTAACGGGTCTAGCAGAAGAATTGTTGTGTAAATTTAGTGACCTTGAAAAAGCGGATGGTTTTAAGATTTTGACCAAAGAAGACACAAGGCGGTTTTTGAAAATTCCTAAAAATATATAAGAATTGTAATGTTAAATACTTTATTTTTAAATAATCCAATGAATTACAGTTAGTACCCCCCCCTCTTTGACTGTTAAGTTATAATAACCAATCAATACTAACATTTACGTTTAATGGTCAGCCTACCAGAAGAAATTTTTAAAGATACCTACGGTAAAGTAAAAAAGTTGATTGTAACCAAAAAATTGGTTCCAGGTCAGCTCATTACCGAACATAGGCTATCACATACCTTAAGTGTTACGGATAATACCGTACCGGTAGTTTTACTGCAATTAAAAGAAGAGAGTCTTTTAGTGGGTAGTTTAGACCATGGTCTTTCTGTTAGAGAATTGTGTGAACAAGAAATCACAGAATTGTTTGATTGTAGAATTGCCTTGGAAACCATGGCGGTAAAATTATTTACACGCAATGCCCCACAATCTAAAATTGACGATTTAAGAAGTCTTTTGGTACCATTTGAAAGTGGACCAAAAAACGAATATGTGTTCTATAAAATTGACAGATATTTTCACGAGTATATTGTTAAAAATTGTGGTAATAGAACGTTATATCAAATGTACAAGTCGGCTAAAATATTGTCATTTATGGACTTGGTAGGTTTAAATAGACCTTTACATGTAATTTTGCAAGAGCATCTTGATTTGATTTCTGCTATGCATCACCGTGATGAAATAAAAGCTGTTGAAGTGTTGACCTTGAATTTAGAAAACGCAAAGCAATCGCATATTTAATTCTCTTGTAATTGTCTTTTAGGTTTTTTGCTAGAAAGATACACGCCAACCAATACAAAACAAGCGGCAACAATTTTCAGGGTTGTAATAGAATCTTGACCTGTAAGAACTGCATAAGCTATACCTAGTAATGGTTGTACGTAAACAAAGGCGCTTAATGTAGAAGCTTTCAATTGGGTGAGCGCAAAAATATTGAATAGGTATGTGCAAAAGGTGGTTCCTATAATTACAAAGCCAATTCCAAAATAAGCTTCAAAAGGTAATGTGCTCCAAGAAATTTCCATGAATTCTTGGTATCCAAAAGGAAGGCAAATGAGCACACCTAATGAAAATAACCATTTCATAAATGTAAACGGATGATATTTACTGATTAGCACTTTAACAAGTACCAAATAAGACCCATAAAACATAGAATTCAAAAAAATCAGAAAATTGCCAAGGGGAATATTGGGAGCGTCTTGTCTAACTTCAGCACTAAATAATATGAGACCTAGTGCACCTAGCAGGCCTATTGTAATACCAATGATTTTTCTACTGGAAATTTTTTCTTTTAAAATGACCGCAGACAGTATTAGTACAATAATTGGTGAAGTTGTAATCAATACCGCACTATTAATTGGAGTTGAAAGCGATAGGCCTTTAAAGAAAACCAACATGTTAAAAGCCATGCCCAATAGCGCACAAACTAGCATTCTAAGATAATCTTTACGGTCAATACGTTCTTTTGGTCCTAAAGGGGAGATCAACCAAAATAAAATTGCAGCACCTAGAACTCTAAGAATAATAAACCCAAAAGGTTGCACATAATGGGGCATAACCCCTTTTGCAATGGTGTGGTTTAAAGCATATATTGTTGTAGCTCCAATAGCGGCAAATATGGCCAACAGTCTTTTACTCACGAATGAATTGCCGTTTTAGCGGTTTCAACCACTTTTTTGCTATTACCAATAAAAATTTGGTCACCAACAATGATCACTGGTCGTTTTAAAAAAGTGTATTGTTCTAAAATCAACGCTTTAAAATCGTCTTCAGAAAGGTTTTGTTCTTTAAGGTTACGCTCTCGGTATAAAACAGCTCTTTTGCTGAATAGTGCTTCATAGCTTTTAGATAGCTTATGCATTTCTTCAAGTTGAGAAGTGGTTATTGGTTCTGTTTTTATGTCTTGAAGTTCAAAATCAGAAAGAGGTTGCAATTCTTTAATGATACGTTGGCAAGTAGAACAAGTGCTTAAGTGATATATTTTTTTCATGGGTATGATTGTAAGGAAGATGCTTTTTAGTCTTTCCGAAAGTAAAACACCTTTATTTAATGTATACTTTGGAAATACAAAGAAACCTAAATATCATTAATTGTGCTATTTTTACCAAGCATAAAATGTGAAATGATGACTGAGAATTTATTTGGTATAATGTTACAAAATCGTAAAAATTTACATACGATATTAACAGAGACTCCTAAAGAAAAACTGCTTCAAATACCTGAAGGATTCAATAACAATGTTTATTGGAATATAGCTCATACCGTAGCAACGCAACAACTTCTTATCTACAAGTTAAGTGGTTTACAAATGCGAATTCCAAATGAGCTGGTGGCAAAGTTCGCGAAAGGTACAGTGCCAGATGGTACAGCAACCGAAGAAGAGATGATGGTGGTAGCGGATTTTTTAATTTCTACGGCAGAATGGCTTGTTGAAGATTACAATACGTCACTTTTTCAAACATTTAACGAGTATACCACAAGTGCACGAGTTACACTGAAAAATGTTGATGATGCAATAGTATTTAATTTGTTGCACGAAGGGTTACACCTTGGGCAGATTAGTCTTTTGTTAAAACAATTGTCTTAAGTTTTACTCGGGTACTTTAAAAAAGTATTTGCTTCTTCATAAGGTATGGTCAATATAATTGGACCATCTGCAAAAGATGCTATTTCGTACGGTTCATAAAATAGGAGTAGTCCATTTTCTGTATACCCCATATTATCGGGTAAATAAAAACGCTCTGTTTCGAACATAAAACCGGTGTCGTTTATAGAACCTTCTGTGGGTATGCTTTCTTGTTTTCTAAAAAGTGTTTCGGCATACGTTTTAAAATCGTCTAAGCTGTTGAACAAATCTTCTTGGTATAACTCTTTACCGCTAATTTTATCAAAGTTGAGAAATCGGTTGGTGCCGTAGCCATGAGCGCCACCCGTATAAATGTAAGATGCTAGTTTAATGGTGATGATACTGTCGTTTTCAAAAGTGATATTCCCTTCAACAGTAGCTTCCCAAGGCATGGATTCTTCTGGAAATTTTCCGTTTACCTCCTCATAATCATCTAAGAATGTCTCTTTTGCTTCTTCGAGGTTTTGTGCATTACTCTCCTCATAAAAATTTAGTAATGCTATAATTTCACCTTCTAAGGCATCGTTAATGGTTTTGCTAAGTTTTGTTGCTCCGTTCGCTTTTGGAATTTCTATACGTACAGACGTACAATTCTCACAAGAATCCGTTGCAATAACTAAGGGTTCAAAAGAAAGAGAGTTCTTGTTGTTACAGGCAAAAAATAAAAAACAAAGGAGTAGGCAGGTAAGCTTAGATTTCATGGAGCGATTAGATTTAATGTAAAAATACAGCTTCATTGTATTCCCCGAAAGATAACTATACATTTGTGTAGTAAATACTTAATTATGGCTTCTAAAAACTCAAAATTTAATACCAAGACCATACATGGAGGTCAGCAACCAGATGAGGCTTATGGAGCGGTTATGCCACCAATTTATCAAACATCAACTTATGCACAAACTACACCAGGAGGACATAAGGGGTATCAATATTCTAGAAGTGCCAACCCAACCAGAACAGCTTTAGAAAATTCATTGGCAAGTATTGAAGGGGGAGAATATGGTTTAGCTTTTGGTAGTGGCATTGCGGCAATAGATGCGGTCATTAAATTATTGGCGCCGGGAGATGAAGTAATTTCTACAAATGACCTTTATGGAGGAACGTATAGAATATTCAAAAAGATTTTTGAAAAATTTGGTATTGTTTTTCATTTTGTAGGTATGCAAGGAACAAATGCCGTGCGAAAACAAATAAATTCAAGGACAAAATTAATTTGGGTAGAAACACCAACTAACCCAATGATGAATATTATAGATATTAAAGCGATAGCTGCTTTAACTGTGAATACTGAAATTTTGCTGGCGGTAGATAATACATTTGCTACCCCATATTTACAAAAGCCTTTAGAATTGGGTGCAGATATAGTTATGCATTCCGCTACCAAATATCTTGGTGGTCATAGCGATACCGTTGTTGGGGCTTTAGTGGTAAAAGATAAAGAATTGGCAGAAAAGCTCTATTTCATACAAAACGCAAGTGGTGCCGTTTGTGGGCCTATGGATAGTTTTTTGGTTTTACGAGGAATAAAAACGCTGCATGTACGTATGCAACGACATTGTGAAAATGGAAAAGCAATAGCAGAATATCTTAAAAACAATCCTAAAATTGAAAAAGTATACTGGCCAGGTTTTGAGGATCACCCTAATCATCTTATCGCAAAGGAACAGATGAAAGATTTTGGAGGTATGATTTCATTTGTGCCTAAAGGAGGTAGTTATGAAGATGCGATTAAGATTGTAGAAAAGTTACAGGTATTTACGTTAGCAGAGTCTTTAGGTGGCGTAGAAAGCTTAGCCGGTCACCCTGCAAGTATGACCCATGCAAGTATTCCAAAAGAAGAACGACTTAGTAGTGGTGTGGTAGATGCTTTGATAAGATTAAGTGTTGGTATTGAAGATGTTGATGATTTAATTGAAGATATAGAACAAGCGATAGGATAATGGCCTAAATGTTAAATTAAATGTAGCAAGTATAGGTAGTTTGTTGTCAAAACAACAATTTTTATCGAATTTTAAAAAAATAAGCAATCAAATTACACAAATAGCATAATTTTGACGTTATATTTTGAAATCAATAATTTAAATAAGTTTAAATAGCTTTATGGAGAATAAAATAAAAGCATTTATGGACGAGGTTATTTCCAGAAATGGACATGAGCCAGAATTCATTCAAGCGGTGCAAGAAGTTGCAGAAACAGTTATACCATATATTGCAAGTCAAGACATATATAATGGTAAGAACATTCTTTTAAGAATGGTTGAGCCAGAGCGTTTAATTTCTTTTAGAGTTGCTTGGGTAGATGATGATGGTGAAATTCACGTTAACCGAGGTTATAGAATTCAAATGAATTCTGCTATTGGACCATATAAAGGTGGTTTACGTTTTCACCCTACCGTAAATGCAAGTATCTTAAAATTCTTGGCTTTTGAGCAAGTATTTAAGAACAGTCTTACAACATTACCAATGGGTGGTGGTAAAGGTGGTTCTGATTTTGATCCTAAAGGAAAATCTGATGATGAGGTAATGCGTTTTTGCCATGCCTTCATGTTAGAATTAAATAGACATATTGGTCCAAATACAGATGTGCCTGCTGGTGATATTGGTGTTGGTGCTCGTGAAATAGGATTCCTTTTTGGTATGTACAAGAAGATTAGAAATGAGTTTACCGGTGTATTAACAGGTAAAGGACTTTCTTGGGGTGGTTCCAAAATTAGACCAGAAGCAACAGGTTACGGTACTGTATATTTTGCACAAAGTATGTTGAAGACCAAAAACGAAAGTTTTGATGGTAAGACGGTAGTAATTTCTGGATCAGGAAATGTTGCACAGTACGCTGCTGAAAAAGCAATTTTATTAGGTGCAAAAGTGGTAACACTTTCAGATTCTAGTGGTTACATCTACGACAAAGATGGTATTAATGATGAGAAGCTTGCTTTTGTAATGGACCTTAAGAATAATAGAAGAGGTCGTATTTCTGAATATGCGGATAAATATCCATCTGCAGAATTTCATAAAGGTAAAACTCCGTGGGACGTAAAATGTGATATTGCATTACCATGTGCTACTCAAAATGAATTGGATCAACAAGATGCTAAAAACCTATTGAAGAATGGTTGTATGTGTGTTGCAGAAGGCGCAAATATGCCTTGTAATACCGATGCTGTTCATGAATTCAATAACGCAAAAATATTGTTTGCACCTGGTAAAGCTTCAAACGCTGGTGGTGTGGCAACATCTGGATTGGAAATGTCTCAGAATTCATTAAGAATTAGCTGGACCCGTGAAGAAGTAGATGAGCGTTTAAAAGATATTATGGAAGATATTCATGATTCTTGTATTGAATTCGGTAAAGAAGAAGATGGTTTCTGTAACTACGTAAAAGGAGCTAACATTGCTGGTTTTGTTAAGGTTGCAGACGCAATGCTTGCACAAGGGGTAATCTAGAAAGTAGATTAGCTAAAGCATATAAATTTGTAATGCGAGGTTCTGTAGTAGAGCCTCGCATTTTTTTATACCTTTTCATTACCAAACTTCAATCAACTATCTTTGTTGAAACAGATGTTATAATATGCAGGTAACCACAAAGGCGATAGTATTTTCTGCACTAAAATATGGGGATACAAGCCTAATTGTAAAAGCCTTTACAGCATCTGACGGAATTAAATCTTATCTATTACGTGGTGTGTTGTCTTCTAAAAAAGGGAAATTAAAGACTGCTTATTTTCAGCCTTTAACTCAGCTAGAGATTGTAGCCAATCACAAAAACAAGGGTACTTTAGAAACACTGAAAGAAGCAAAGGTATTCTATCATTACCAAACATTATATGCAGATATGGCTAAAAACGCCATGACCCTGTTCTTGGCAGAGCTATTGAGCAATAGTATTCGTGAGGAGGAAATGAACGAAGATTTGTTTCATTTTCTAGAAGCATCATTACAATGGTTGGATATACACAAAGATGTTGCTAATTTTCATCTCTATTTTATGTTGTCGTTGACACGGTATTTAGGTTTTTACCCAGATGTATATCAGATGGATAGGCCTTATTTTGATTTGTTAGAAGGTGAATTTGCTGCAGTGGAATCATTGAATCCTATGTTGAGAGGCGAAAATATTTATTATTTCAAGACCTTATTGGGCACAAATTTTGATGCAATGCATACCGTAAAGATGAAAAAAGCCAATCGCCAAGAATTACTGAAATCCCTAATACTTTATTTTGAATTGCATTTACAGGGGTTTAGGAAACCAAAGTCGCTTGCCGTTTTAAATGAAGTTTTCAATACATATGTATAAGTATTTATTTATAGCACTTTTTTTATGTTGTTGTCTTGGAAATGCTCAAGAGATTGTCATTTTAGATGCCGATAATGGAGAAGAGATTTCTAATGTTGCCGTATACAATAAAGACAAATCTAAGATTGCTTTATCAAATTTTGATGGGGTTTTTGATGCTTCTGTATTTATGGGTAAAGAGCGCATCACCTTAAAACATATTGGTTATCAAGAATTTAAAACCACAAAAATACAACTGCTAAGGCAAGGAAAAAGGGCTTACTTGATAATGAAGGCTCAACAATTAGATGAAGTGGTAATGTCGGTTTCTAAATGGGAACAGCAAAAGAGAGATATCCCAAATAGAATAATTTCTTTAGATGCCAGGTCTATCGCCTTTTCAACACCTCAGACTTCTGCAGATTTACTTCAAAATAGTGGTAAGGTCTTTGTGCAAAAAAGTCAAATGGGCGGTGGTAGTCCAATGATACGTGGTTTTGCTACTAATAGGTTATTATTGTCGGTAGATGGAGTAAGAATGAACAATGCCATATTTAGAGGAGGTAATGTCCAAAATGTTATATCCATAGATCCTTTTACCATTAAAAATACAGAGGTCATATTTGGACCGGGTTCCGTTATTTATGGTAGCGACGCCATTGGGGGTGTGATGAATTTTTACACTAAAAAACCAATATTATCTGAGAATGATAGTCTCTTGGTGCATGGTAATGCCAATTATAGGTTTGCATCGGCTAACATGGAAAATACGCTTCATGCAGATATTAATTTAGGAAAAAAAACATGGTCTTCGCTAACTAGTGTGACCTATAATAATTTTCAAGATTTAAGAATGGGATCACACGGTCCAGATTCTTATTTAAGAAATACATACGTACAAACTGTAAATGGTATAGATGAGTTGGTAGTAAATGATTCTCCTAAAAAGCAAGTGCCAACGGGGTATGATCAACTGAATTTAATGCAAAAATTTCTGTATAAGCCTAATGCGAAATGGGATTTAAACTTAGGGGCATATTATACGGAAACGTCAGACTATTCTAGATATGATAGGTTGATAAGACCAACAAGCGATGGTTTGGGTTTGCGTTCAGCAGAATGGTATTATGGTCCTCAAAAATGGTTTATGGGTAATGCCCAAGTACAGAAAAAAGGAAACGGAAAAGTTTTTGATGGTTTAAAGTTAGGTTTGGCATATCAGCATTTTGAGGAAAGCAGAATTAATAGGGATTTTCAAGATGAGATAAGAAATTCTACAAAAGAAAAAGTAGATGCTGTAAACTTTAATATGGACTTTGAGAATAAGAAAATTGGAGATTTTAAGCTGTATTATGGTACGGAGTATATTTATAACAAGGTAAGGTCTACAGGGAATGACTTTAATATTGTAACTGAGGAAAAAACAAATGCGGCTTCCAGATATCCAGATGGTTCTACTTGGCAAAGTTTGGCAGGTTATGTAAATGGGGAATACAAAGCAAAACCTAATTTCACGATCATGTCCGGTTTAAGGTATAGCCATGTTTGGGTAGATGCGGTATTTGATGATACTTTTTATGATTTCCCTTTTGATACAGCAGATTTAAGTACAGGCGCATTAACTGGAAGTTTGGGCTTTAGCTGGTTTCCAAGAGCTAATCTGCAAGTCACTTTAAATGGATCTACAGGATTTAGGGCTCCAAATATAGATGATGTAGGTAAGATTTTTGATTCTGAACCGGGATCGGTAGTAGTGCCAAATCCAGATTTGGAACCTGAATATGCTTATAATGCTGAAATTGGGGTTCAGCGTAATATTAATGATAAGATAATTTTAAAAGGAACAGCGTATTACACTTATTTGGTAGATGCTTTGGTGAGAAGAGATTTTAGTTATAACGGCATTTCTGAAATAGAATATGGCGGTGAGTTAAGTAATGTACAGGCAATTCAAAATGCAGCTAAAGCCTATGTCTATGGTTTTGAATTTGGATTGGAGGCTTATTTGACCGAGCAATGGTCATTATCGTCTAACTTAACATTGACAGAGGGCGTTGAAGAGGAAGATGATGGGTCTGACACTCCTGCACGTCATGCGGCACCAACGTTTGGTGATTTTCATGTGGTATGGAAAAATCAACGTTTACGAACAGATGTATTCTTGAATTATAACGGAGAGATAGCAAACGAAGATTTGGCGGTATCAGAGCAAGCTAAAGAATATATTTATGCAGTAGATGAAAACGGTAATCCGTTTTCTCCATCTTGGTATACTTTAAATTTTCGTTCTCAATATGATGTTTCCAATAATTTTAAGGTCACTACCAGTCTAGAAAATATAACCGATCAGCGCTATAGAACGTATTCATCTGGTATAGTTGCGCCAGGTTTAAATATTATTCTTGGAGTAGGGTATCATTTTTAAACAAAAAAAGACCCGCTATTAACGGGTCTTCTAATATTATAAAAAATGGTTGTTAGTGTTTAACCGCATTTTTTACATCTTCAGCTTTTTGAGCTGCTTTGTCAGCTGCACTATTAGCAGCATCTTTTACATCGTTACCTGCATCTTTTACAGCGTCCATACCATCTTGACCTGCTTTCTTGGCAGCATCCATAGTATCTTCACCTGCTTTTTTAGCAGCGTCCATACCTTCTTGACCAGCTTCTTTTACTGAGTCAGCAGCATCACCAGCAGCATCCATTGCTCCTTCGCCAGCTTCTTTAGCAGCATCCATTGCTCCTTCGCCAGCTTCTTTTAAATCGTCACCAGCATTTTCTAAAGCAGCGCCTGCTTCTTCTGTTGCAGATTTTGCTTTATCAGCTGCATCTCTACAAGAAACAGATAAACTAAGTGCTAAAATTGCTAATGATCCTAAAATTACTTTTTTCATTTTTGTAAACTTAAATGGTTATTTGTTCGTGGTAATATACGTAGAAATTTAACTTTTGGATGTTTATAGCGTTAATAAATTCATTAATACATGGTTTATAGGTATTTCAGTAGGGTCAATACGCTCCTTTTTGATCAAAATTTTATAATTTTGCAGCCTTTTAAACCCAGTACCATAAGCATTTCGTATGAAGTTCACAGAATATCAAGGATTGAATTTACCAAAGGTCGCAGAAGAAATACTTGACTACTGGTCAAAGAATGCCATTTTTGAAAAAAGTATATCTACTCGTGAGGGTAAAGATAGTTATGTATTCTATGAAGGTCCGCCATCTGCAAACGGTATGCCGGGTATTCATCATGTAATGGCTAGGACCATAAAAGATATCTTTCCAAGGTATAAAACCATGAAAGGTTTTCAAGTGAAGCGTAAAGCAGGTTGGGATACTCATGGTCTACCAATTGAATTGGGTGTTGAAAAAGAATTGGGTATTACCAAAGAGGATATCGGAGTTAAAATTTCGGTTGAAGAATATAATGCTGCTTGTAAAAAAGCGGTAATGAGGTATACTGATGTTTGGAATTCCATGACCGAACAAGTTGGGTATTGGGTAGATATGGAAGATCCATATATCACATACAAATCCAAATACATGGAGACGGTATGGTGGTTGCTAAAACAGATTTATTCTAAAGATTTAATATATAAGGGTTATACCATTCAGCCATATTCACCAAAGGCAGGAACTGGATTAAGTTCTCATGAGCTAAATCAACCAGGTACCTACCAAGATGTTACTGATACTACGGTAACCGCTCAGTTTAAAGCGGTAGAAGAAACATTACCGGATTTCTTGCAGAATGAAGGCACCGTTTACTTTTTAGCTTGGACGACCACTCCTTGGACTTTACCTTCTAACACGGCGTTGACTGTTGGTCCTAAAATAGATTATGTTTTAGTTGAGTCTTATAATCAGTATACTTTTGAGCCAATGAATGTAGTTCTTGCCAAGAATTTGGTAGGGAAACAATTCTCAGGTAAGTTCACAGAAGTGTCAGGAAAGTCAGAGTTGTTAGAATATAAGTCTGGCGATAAAAAAATTCCTTTCTATGTTGTAAAAGAATTTAAAGGAAAAGATTTAATAGGTATTAGGTATGAGCAGTTAATGGATTATGTACTGCCCTATGAAAATGCAGAAAACGCTTTTAGAATAATTGCAGGTGATTTTGTAACTACAGAAGATGGTACAGGTATTGTTCATACCGCGCCAACTTTTGGTGCAGATGATGCTTTTGTTGCCAAGCAGGCAGTTCCAGAAATTCCGCCAATGTTAGTGTTGGATGAAAATGCAAATTTAGTTCCTTTGGTTGATTTGCAAGGAAAGTTCAGACCTGAGTTGCAAGAACTGGGAGGAAAGTATGTCAAAAATGAATACTATGATGATGGTGAAGCTCCAGAGCGTTCTATAGATGTTGAAATTGCCATTAAATTAAAAGAAGAGAATAAAGCTTTTAAGGTAGAGAAGTATGTGCACAGTTACCCTAACTGTTGGCGTACAGATAAACCGATATTATATTATCCATTAGATTCTTGGTTCATTAAAGTGACAGATGTAAAGGATAAAATGTTTGAATTGAACCAAACCATAAACTGGAAACCAAAAGCAACTGGTGAAGGTAGATTTGGTAATTGGTTGGCAAACGCTAATGATTGGAACCTTTCTAGATCGCGTTATTGGGGTATTCCATTACCAATTTGGAGAACAGAAGACGGTAAAGAAGAAATTATCATTGGTTCTGTTGCAGAGCTAAAGTCAGAAATGGCTAAGGCAGTTGAAGCGGGGGTGTTGGAAAAAGATATTTATGCAGACTTCATTGTTGATGATATGTCTGATGAGAACTATGATAAAATAGATCTACATAAAAATATTGTTGATCAAATTACTTTAGTTTCCGCATCGGGAAAACCAATGAAACGTGAGAGTGACCTTATCGATGTTTGGTTCGATAGTGGTTCTATGCCTTACGCTCAATGGCATTACCCGTTTGAAAATAAAGAACTTATAGATGAGGGAAAAACTTTCCCTGCGGATTTCATAGCGGAAGGTGTTGATCAAACACGTGGTTGGTTCTATACCTTGCATGCAATTGCAACTATGGTCTTTGATTCTGTTGCATATAAAAATGTAGTTTCTAATGGACTGGTTTTAGATAAGGACGGTAAGAAAATGTCTAAACGTTTAGGCAATGCCGTTGACCCTTTTGAAACGATGAACGAACATGGAGCCGATGCAACTAGGTGGTATATGATCAGTAATGCCAACCCTTGGGATAACTTAAAGTTTGATACTGAAGGTATAGTAGAGGTGAAACGTAAGTTCTTTGGTACCTTGTATAATACGTATTCATTTTTTGGATTGTATGCGAACTTAGATGAGTTTACGTATGCTGAAGCAGATGTGCCAATGGCAGAACGTACAGAGATTGACCGTTGGATTCTTTCTGAGTTGAATTCATTGATCAAAACCGTTGATACGGCTTATGATGAATATGAGCCAACACGGGCTGCTAGGGCAATATCAGAATTTGTTCAAGAGAACCTGAGTAACTGGTATGTGCGCTTGTGTAGAAGACGTTTCTGGAAAGGAGAATATGCTACAGATAAAATTGCGGCTTATCAAACTCTTTATACCTGTTTAGATGTAGTAGCCAAACTTTCTGCACCCATTGCACCGTTTTTTATGGACCGTTTATATTTAGATTTAAATAAAGCTACCGTAAAAAATGGTTTTGAAAGTGTGCATTTAGCAGATTTCCCTGTGGCAGATGAGTCCCTGATCGATGAAAGCTTGGAAGTGAAGATGCATAAGGCACAGGTGATATCATCTTTGGTATTATCTATACGTCAGAAAGAGAAGATAAAAGTGCGCCAACCATTGCAGAAAATTATGATTCCTGTGCTGGATAACAAGGATAGGGAAGAAATTGAAGCAGTTTCAGAATTAATAAAATCGGAAGTTAACGTTAAGGAAATACAACTATTAGATGATGCTTCTGGAATATTGGTAAAACGTATTAAGCCTAATTTCAAGACTTTAGGTCCAAAATTCGGTAAAGAAATGAAGCAAATTGCTCAAGTTGTCAATGGTTTTGATCAGGATGATATCCAAAAAATTGAGCAGGATGGCGAATTAACAATCCAATTAGAAAATAAAAGTATTACTTTACAGTTACAGGATGTAGAAATCTCTTCTCAAGATATTGAAGGTTGGATGGTAGCAACCTCTGGTAAATTAACCGTTGCTTTAGATGTAACTATTAATGAGGAGTTGAGAAATGAAGGAGTTGCAAGAGAGTTGGTGAATAGAATTCAAAATATTAGAAAAGACTCTGGTTTTGAAGTGACCGATAAAATTGCAATTGAAATATTGAAAGATGGTTTTGTTGAGGTTGCTGTAGAAGATAATGTAGATTATATTAAAGCAGAAACATTAACGGCCGAACTAAATTTTGTAGAAAAGTTGGAAAAAGGCATAGATATTGCTTTTGACGAGGTGAACACTAAATTGTTTATTGAAAAATATTAAAATATGGCAGAAGATTTAAAAGTGAGGTATTCTGACAAAGACTTGGCAGAATTCAAAGTATTGATCGAAGAAAAGATAGAAAAGGCTAAAAGTCATTTAGAGCTATTGAAAAGTGCCTATATGAACGATGGTAATAATGGTACCGATGATACGTCGCCTACCTTTAAAGCTTTTGAAGAAGGTTCAGAGACAATGAGTAAAGAGGCGAATACACAATTGGCCATAAGGCAAGAAAAGTTTATTCGTGACCTTAAAAATGCCATGTTGCGTATAGAAAATAAAACCTTTGGTATATGCCGTGTAACAGGTAAGTTGATCAATAAAGAGCGATTAAAACTTGTGCCGCACGCTACATTAAGTATTGAAGCTAAGAATATGCAATCATAATTTAAACGCCTTTAGGGGCGTTTTTTAATAGCTATTATTTTGAAAGTTTCCCTATTATATTTTATGCTTTTTCTTTCTTTTGGTCTAAGTGCTCAGAAGAAGATGTATAGAAATATTTTAGCGGATCATATTAGTTTAATTCAGCTAGATGTTACCAACTGCTTTATTGTTGAGGTGCATACAGGTAAGGGTAATGAAATTAGTATAGAAGCGGAAATGGAAGGGGAGTATAGCCAAGATTTGGATCTAGAAGTTTCAACAAATGGTTCTACTCTTGTTGTTGACACAGGTTTTGCTCCTAATTTTAAAAACCCCAATGATAAGCTCAGTGCCCACAAAGTAATTTCCATTTTATTACGATTAACCGTGCCATCTTATAAGAATTTAGATATCTATGGTACAAATGCCAGGGTAATTCTAGATGGTAGTTATAATGAACTACAAGTGTCCTTAGCTGATGGTACATGTGTGCTGAACAATGTTGTTGGTGATGCGGATATAAAAACTCAAAGTGGGAGTATTAAGGTGTATTCAACAGCAGCTAATATTGATGCCATTAGTAAATACGGAGTGGTTTCTTCCAATATAATACCAGAAGGAAATTCATCATTTAAACTACAAACCGTTACCGGAAATATAGATCTCTCTAAAACCGAATAATATTTATATTTTTGCGCTCATTGATTAAAGCCCATGAACATTAAAAAGTCTGTACTATTTATTCTATTGATATTGATTATTGATCAATGGAGTAAGATTTATATAAAAACCCATTTTGTTTTAGGAGAGTCAGTTGAAGTATTTAGCTGGTTTAAAATTCTATTTATTGAAAATGAAGGTGCTGCTTGGGGTGCAAAACTAAGTGATGTGTTGCCTATATCAGATAATATAGGAAAGTTGGTATTGACTGTATTCAGATTATTTGCCATTTTTGGTATTGGGTATTGGCTTTTTGATGTCATTAAGAAGAAAGCATCAAATACTTTAATTTGGGCAGTATCTTTAATTTTTGCAGGAGCATTGGGTAATATTTTGGACTCGGTTTTCTACGGTGCTATTTTTAATGAAAGTTATAATGAGGTTGCAACGCTATTTTCTGATGAGCCTTACGGTAAATTGTTTTATGGTAAGGTAGTAGATATGCTATACTTTCCTATGGTAGACTCTACTTGGCCAACTTGGATGCCTATGGTAGGCGGACAGAATTTTAGATTCTTCGAGCCTGTTTTTAATATTGCGGATACAGCAATAAGCACAGGTGTTGGTATATTATTAGTTTTTAATAAAAGGGCTTTTAGTAAGGAAGAAGAGATGTCGGCAGAAGATAACCTGAACCTTTAGAGTTACAAGGTTTTAAAAGGAGTAGATTTTATTGGGTGTAATACAATAGTCTAAAGGTATGTCTGTAATATCCACATCATCGATATTGTGTTCAGCTTCAAAGAAAGATAGACCTATTTTTATAACATCATCCTTACATTCACTTAGAAAACGGTCATAGTATCCCTTTCCATATCCTATTCTATTTCCTAACTCGTCAAAAGCTAAAAGCGGAATAAAAACAACATCTAGTTTATTTGGTTCTATAATTATTCCATCCACAGGTTCAGGAATGTTTAACTTGTTGGTGGTGAATTTAGTATTGTCTGTAAGAAGATAATGTTCCAGAGAAGTTTCTGAAATTATTTTAGGTACTATTACATTTTTGTCTAAACCTAATAGTATTGAAATAATACCTTCTGTATCTATTTCAGCTTTTTGTTCTATAGGTAGAAATATATGAAAGTAAAAATTATCCCATATGGGTAACTGCAAAACTGAATTCGCAATTGCAATACTTTGTGAAGATATTTGAGCTTGAGTTAGGGAACTACGTAGTCTTAAATATTTTATGCGTAAATCCTTCTTCAACATTTTGAAGTGATTATAGCATATTGATATTTCAATTTATTCTTTACCTGCAACAGCAAAAAATACCTTGAAAAATAACATTAAAATAAGGTAAGTTCCTAAAGTGATGATATAACTATCCATAATCTAAAATTTGTAAATGAACCAATAATCGTTGTTGTTGCGTTAAAAATAGGTAAAATAATTAATAAAATATCTTTTAAGTGCACTTTTTTCTCGTTGAAATGCACTTTTTTATAATAAAATTAACAGTTTCATTCATATAACGAAACATATATTCAATTAATTGTCTGAAAATCAAAGTTTTAAATATATGGATAAATATTTAAATTATTAATATCATAATATAGGTATGGTTAATTTATTTATAAGTAAAAATTTAAGGTAGGAAAATACCATATTCATAATCAGTTATAAAAGACAGTGTTTGTAATTAACTATGGAGACATATTTTAAAATGGCATTAATAGACTAATTTAGTAGTATTAAATTATGACAGAAATTCCTATAAAAATACAGTTGAGTGCATTGCCTTCGAGTCCGGGGGTATATCAGTTCTATGACAGCAATGACGGTATATTATATGTAGGTAAGGCAAAGAATTTAAAAAAACGGGTTTCATCATATTTCAATAAAAATCATGAATATGGCAAAACGCGGGTTTTAGTTAAAAAGATACGTTCTATAAAACATATAGTAGTGCCAACGGAGTCAGATGCGCTGTTGTTAGAGAATAATTTGATAAAGGAGTTAAGGCCTCGGTATAACGTATTGTTGAAAGATGATAAATCCTATCCCTGGTTATGCCTAAAAAATGAAAGGTTCCCAAGATTATTTCCAACTAGGAGAGTAATTAAAGATGGTTCTGAATATTTTGGTCCTTACACCAGTATGAAAACGGTACGGGTACTGTTAGATTTAATTAAGAGTGTTTATCCGTTAAGAACCTGTAATTATGACTTATCTGCAGAGAAAATTAATGCTGGAAAATATAAAGTGTGCTTAGAATACCATTTGGGTAATTGTAAGGGGCCATGTGAGGGGTATCAATCTATAACGGAGTATGACAGACAAATAGATGATATACGTGAAATTGTCAAAGGTAATTTTAAGTCTTCAATAACTTATTTCAAAAGTCAGATGAAAGCATTGGCAGAAGAAATGAAGTTTGAAGAAGCACAAGAAATTAAGGACAAGATAGATGTTCTAGAGAATTATCAGGTAAAATCAACTATTGTAAACCCTAAAATCAGTAATGTTGATGTATTCAGTATAATATCCGATAATGCTTTTGCTTATGTGAATTTTCTTCAGTTGTCACATGGATCTATAATAAGGTCACATACAATGGAGATTAAGAAAAAGCTTGAAGAAAAAGATGAAGATTTGCTTGAGCTGGCTATTGTAGAAATTAGAAATCGATTTAAGTCGGATTCTAAAGAGCTTTACGTACCTTTTAATATCGCAGTATCGCCAGGTTTAAAAGTAACTGTTCCAAAGTTAGGGGATAAAAAACGGATTCTTGATTTGTCTGAACGTAATGCTAAATTCTTTAGGCAAGAACGTTTTAATCAAATTAAGATTATTGATCCTGATCGCCATACGAATAGGATAATGGCGCAAATGAAAAAAGATATTCGTTTATCTGCTGAACCAAGGCATATAGAATGTTTTGATAACAGTAATATTCAGGGGAGTAATCCTGTAGCGGCATGTGTGGTGTTTAGGGATGGTAAGCCTTCAAAAAAAGAGTATAGACATTATAATATAAAGACGGTTACCGGTCCAGATGATTTTGCGTCAATGGAAGAAGTCGTATATCGTAGATATAAAAGACTTCAAGAAGAACTACAGCCATTACCTCAATTAATTGTTATTGATGGTGGAAAAGGTCAATTATCGTCGGCTTTAAAAAGCTTAGATCTTTTAGGGTTGAGAGGTAAAATTGCAATTGTGGGTATAGCAAAAAGGTTAGAGGAAATATACTTTCCGGAAGACCCTATACCTTTATATTTAGATAAGAAATCTGAAAGTCTAAAAATTATTCAATATTTACGAAATGAAGCCCATAGATTTGGTATTACATTTCATAGAAACAAAAGAAGTAAAGGAGCAATTAATTCTGAATTGGAAGGTATTGATGGTGTTGGTGAAAAAACGGCACAGCAATTATTGAAGAAATTTAAATCGGTAAAACGCATTAAAGAAGCTTCAGTTGAAAGTTTAAGTCAAGAAGTAGGAGTTTCAAAAGCAAAGAAGATATATGAATCTTTTCATAAAAAATAATTTTAGTAAAATACCAATGGTGTTTTCGGTACTCTTATTAAGTGCCAGTTATTTGATTGCTCAAAATAAAGGGGAACAGAATAAACCTAAAATTGGGTTAGTATTAAGCGGTGGTGGTGCAAAAGGCATGGCGCATATAGGTGCGTTGAAAGTTATCGAAGAGGCTGGTGTTGAGATTGATTATATAGGTGGTTCAAGTATGGGGGCTATAGTTGGGGCAATGTATGCGGCTGGTTACACAGCCAATGAATTGGACTCTTTGTTCAAAGCAACTAATATAGGATCATTAATTCAGGATAATTTACCTAGAAGTGCCAAAACCTTTTATGAAAAAGAAGATTCTGAGCGTTATGCGTTGACATTGCCATTCAAGAATTTTAAGGTAACAGTGCCTCCGGCAATTTCTGGAGGTCAAAATATATATAATGAATTTGTAAGGCTGTTGTATCATGTAAAGGATATTGATGATTTTAATAATCTACCTACCCCGTTTGTATGTATTGCGACTGATATTGAAACAGGTAAACAAGTGGTTTTGAATTCGGGCTATTTACCAGAGGCCATTTTGGCGAGTGGAACTTTACCGTCTTTATTTGAACCTACAGTAATTAATGATAAAGTCTTAATTGATGGAGGGGTGGTTAATAATTACCCTATAGACGAAGTCAGGTCAATGGGTGCTGATATTATAATAGGTGTGGATGTTCAGCACGATTTGTCCGATCGTGATGCGTTGTTGTCTGCGACAGAAATTTTGTTGCAGATCAATAATTATAGAACTGTTGCAGATATGGAAGTGAAGTCTAAGAAGACAGATATCTATATAAAACCGAATATAGAAGAATATTCAGTAATAGACTTCAATAGATTGGGAGAGATTGTTAAAACAGGTGAAGATGCTGCAAATTTAAAAATAGAAGACCTTAAGAAACTAGCCACGGGTTATAAGAAAAGTGAAAATTCAATTTCTGTAATAGAGCCCAATGAGCAGTTAACCATTAATAGGTTGTTAATAGATGGTAATACCGATCATACTAGGGGGTATGTAAAAGGTAAGTTGAGATTTAGTCTTGACGAGCCTACTAATTTTAAGAAACTTCAACAGGGCATTAGTAATTTATCTGCAACGGGTAATTTTAGAACTATTAAGTATAAGCTATTGGATAATATGAATGGTGGCGAAGATTTAATTCTACCGCTAGATGAGACTAAAAACACATCTTTTTTACGATTAGGTGCCCATTTTGATGATTTATACAAAAGTGCAGCCCTTATAAACATTACAAAGAAGAGAATACTATCAAAAGATGATGTAGCCTCTTTTGATTTTATATTAGGTGATAATATCAGGTATAATTTCGAGTATTATTTGGATAAAGGTACCTATTGGAGTTTTGGGATCAATTCTAGATTCAATGATTTTGAACAAGAAATTGATTATGCTTTAATAGAAGGGAATTTTGAAGTGGGTACGGGAACAGCACTTAATAGAATTAATTTAAATGTATCTGATTTTACAAACCAGCTTTATATACAAACGGTAGTAAAAGAAGAATTTGCATTTACCGTTGGTGGTGAGTTTAAACATCTACAATATAGTACAAGAACTTTTGGTGACACTCCAGATGTTACTACTCCCGGCACAACATCCAGTAACGGTAGAACATATTTTGAGCGAAGTAATTTCATTAGCGCGTTTGGAGCATTAAAATTAGATACCTATGATGACAAGTATTTTCCATCTAGAGGATTATATTTTAATGGAGACATGCATTATTATGTGCTTTCGTCAGACTTTAATAATAATTTCAAAGATTTTTCCGTGTCCAAAGCTCGTATTGGTATGGCAATGCCAATACTCAATAAGTTATCTATAAATGTAGAAACGGAAGGTGGTTTTAAATTAGGTACCTCAAATGTAACATCGTTCGATTTTCTTCTTGGAGGTTATGGCACGGACTTTATTAACAATTTTGTGCCATTTGTAGGATATGACTTTATTAGTTTGCCAGGTAATAGTTTTGTGAAAGCATATGCTAGACTGGATTATGAATTTGTTGAAAAGAACCATTTGCTATTCAGTGCAAATTTTGCCAATGTAGATGATGATCTTTTTAGAACGGGAGACTGGTTTAAAGCACCAACATATTCTGGCTATGGAATAGGGTGTGGCTGGGAGTCATTTTTGGGTCCTATAAATCTTATGTATTCTTGGACACCAGAAATTGATAAATCTCAATTTTTTGTAAGCATAGGTTATTGGTTCTAACCATATCTGCCATAATCAATAGGGTTAAGAGGTTGTAAGTATGCTAAATTTCTTAATAGTTTCCCAATTATTAATTCCAAGTGTGAATAACTGTTAAGGTTATCCTTAAAGTAAGTTAAACAGTGTTGCGGGTAGAATAATGTGCCTTAAATTTACATCAGCTAAGGGGTGGTTCCCTTACAACTTTAAGTAGTGGTTTTTCATAATTTAAAGTTTGGTTGGTTATTTAGGAAAAGCCCAGTTTTTAAGCTGGGCTTTTTTTATTCAACAATACTTTGGAATAAATTTTGTTTAAGATATTGTAATGAAAGTAATCGAGAACTATCTATTACTATTTTTACATTAAACTACGGACTATGAAAAAAATCTTTTTATTTGCCCTTATCTTAACATATTTTGGTGTCCAAGGTCAAAGTTCTCAATCTGCCTTTAAAACAGGGGAATGGTTGAAATTTAGAATGCATTACGGATTCTTGAATGCAAGTTATGCGACCCTGCAGGTAAATTCTGCTACAATAAATGATAAACCTGTATATCATGTTGTAGGGCACGGTGAAACAACTGGTGTAGCTAGTTGGTTTTTTAAAGTAGACGATACTTATGAAAGTTATTTTGACAAGCATGATGGCAAGCCATATAGGTTTGTACGTAAAATTGATGAAGGAGGTTATACCAAAGATGTTGAAATAAACTTTGATCATAATGCGTCTAATGCAGAACTTAATGATAAGAAAAACAAGAAAAAGCTTAATTTTACATTAGAGAACAATATACAGGATTTAATATCCGCTTTTTATTTTTTAAGGAATAACTATAAAACAGAAGACCTTGAGGTAGGAAAAGCGATTACCCTGAAAATGCTTTATGACGATGATGGTATATTTAACTTTAAACTTAAGTATTTAGGTTTAGAGGTTTTAAATACAAAATATGGTAAAGTAGAATGCTTAAAATTTAGACCACTAGTTCAATCTGGGCGTGTATTTAAAGAGCAAGAAAGTTTATCATTATGGGTTTCGAACGACGATAATCGAATTCCTATTAGAATTAAAGCAGATTTAGCCGTAGGTGCTATAAAAGCAGATATTGATGGGTATAATGGTCTTAAGCATCAGTTTAAAATTATAATGGATTAGACCCTAAATGGAAGATAAAGAGAAGATCAGATCCCAAATCTCTAAATTAGAAGAAAAATACAAAGATTCAGGGCAAGATCTTAGCTCTTATTTAGATGGTTTATTACACCAACGTTATCTTACCTATTGGGATTATATTCATCTAGATACCTTATTAAGTCTACAAGTACCAAGAACACATTTCCCAGATGAAGAGATTTTCATCATGTATCATCAAATTACCGAGCTGTACTTTAAGCTAATTTTGCATGAGCAAAAACAATTGGTAGATGATAAAAGCGACAACTTAGATTTTTTTATAGAAAAAGTTAGAAGGGTCAATAGCTATTATAAAGTTCTAATATCTTCATTCAGTGTAATGATAAAGGGTATGGAGCGTGAGCAGTTTTTACAGTATCGTATGGCATTGTTGCCTGCAAGTGGCTTTCAATCTGCACAATTTAGAATGATCGAATTATATGCTACACCTTTAGAAAATTTGGTTCATGTTTCAGAAAGAACTCAATTTTCATCAGAATCTACTATAGAAGAATTATACGAACATATCTATTGGAAAAAAGGCGCCACAGATAAAGATACGGGCGAAAAAACCTTGACCTTAAAACAGTTTGAGTATAGGTATACGCCTAGACTAATAAGAATAGCAAAACAGGTAGAGAATTCCACAATATATCATAAATACTTAAGTTTACCCAAAGAGCAGAGAGAGGATAAAGCTCTGGTGGAAGGGTTGAAGACATTAGATGTAAATGCCAATATAAATTGGCAGTTAATGCACATGGGATCGGCTCATAGATATTTAAGAAAAGACACAGGGGATATTGATGCAACGGGTGGTACTAATTGGAAAGAGTATTTGCCGCCTAGTTTTCAAAAAATCGTTTTTTTTCCAGAATTATATACAGAACAAGAATTAAACAATTGGGGTAAACAATGGGTAGACCATATGTTGAATCCAGATAAATCAAGAGTAGAATAATGCAGAAGTATTGGGGGGTATTATTGGCATTAACAGTAATTGCATCATGCAAAGACGCCGATAATGAGAAGAAAGATATAGCTCAAGACCTAAAGGTCGCGGAAATACCGGAAATCAATGAAAGATTTGGTTTTAATTTAGATGAATTCCATGTTAAATTAGATACCGTAAAATATGGAGATAGTTTTGGTGAGTTAATGCAGGATAACAAAGTAGATTATCCAAAAGTTCTTGCTGTTTCAGAGAATTTTAAAGACAGTTTTGATGTGCGTAAGATTCGCGTAGGCAAACCATATACTATTTTACAATCTAAAGATACTACGGCGCAAGCTCAAGTATTTATTTATGAGAATGATCCAATAAACTATACTGTAATAGATTTACGAGATAGTGTAAAAGTCTATAAAGACAAGAACAAGGTTAAGTTTGTTCAAAGAGAAGTTTCCGGGGTCATAGAATCTAGTTTGTCAGAAGCCATATTAGAGCAAGGTGTAGATTATAATGTTACGCACAACCTTGCAAATGTATATGCATGGACAATAGATTTTTCAAGATTACAAAAGAATGATAAATTCAAGATTATCTATAATGAGAAATTCATAAACGATACGGTGTATGCCGGTGCAGAGCCAATTGAAGCCGCGTATTTTGAGCATAATGGTAAACCTATTTATGCTTTTGCTTATGAAAACGATTCGTTAAGAAGTTTGGTTGATTATTTTGATGAAAATGCAAACAACCTAAGGAGAACTTTTTTAAGAATGCCGGTAGAGTACGGAAGGTTATCATCTAGATATAATCTTAAACGAAGAATAAAGTACTACGGTTATAAATTGCGCCCACATAAGGGTACGGATTATGCCGCACCTATAGGAACACCAATTATGGCCACTGCAGATGGTACAGTGGTAGAATCTACAAGAAGAGGTGGTAACGGTAAATATGTAAAGATTAGACATAACGGTACGTATTCCACACAGTATCTTCATATGAAAGCCCAAAAAGTTAAAAAGGGAGAATTTGTACGTCAAGGAGATGTTATAGGTTGGATTGGTATGACGGGAAATACAGGAGGGCCACATGTATGTTACCGTTTCTGGAAAAATGGAAGACAAGTGGATCCCTTAAAAGAGGAATTGCCACAAGCAGAACCGTTGCATGATTCGTTAAAAGAAGAATATTTCGCATATATTTCAACATATAAAGAACAGTTGGATTGTATCATCTATCCAAAAGTTTTAATTGAAGAAGAAGACGAGGATTTACTAACACTTAATCAAGAAAATGGCACTAAATAAAATAAACCCACAGCAAACTGAAATTTGGAATAAACTAACGGCACATTATGAAGAAACAAAAGGCGAGCATCTAAGAAGTTTGTTTTCTTCGGATGAGAAAAGGGCTGAAAAGTTTACGCTACAGTGGAATGATTTCTTGTTTGATTATTCTAAGAACAGAATCTCTGAAGAGACCATGCAGATGTTGTTAAAGTTAGCGGATGAGGTAAATTTAAAAGGAGCTATCAAAGATTATTTTGGTGGAGATTTAATTAACGAAACAGAAGGTAGAGCAGTACTTCATACCGCACTACGTGCTAAGAAAGATGATGTAGTTTTGGTTGATGGCGAAAATGTAATGCCAGAAATCTATGAAGTAAAAGAGCATATTAAAGAATATACCAACTCTGTAATTAATGGCGAGCTAAAAGGATATACCGGTAAAGCCTTTACAGATGTAGTTAACATAGGTATTGGAGGTTCGGATTTAGGTCCGGCAATGGTGACCGAAGCTTTAAAATTTTATAAGAATCATTTATCTATTCATTTTGTTAGTAATGTAGATGGTGATCATGTTCATGAAGTATTAAAGACATTAAATCCTGAGACAACGCTATTCGTGGTAGTTTCTAAAACCTTTACAACTCAAGAAACGTTGAGTAATGCCACTACTATTAAGAAGTGGTTTTTAAAACATGGAACACAAGAAGACATTGCAAAGCATTTTGCCGCAGTATCAACTAACAGCGAAAAAATAGCCGAGTTCGGTATTGACGCTGCAAACGTATTTCCAATGTGGGATTGGGTAGGTGGTAGATTCTCATTATGGAGCGCAGTAGGTTTAACTATTGCCTTGGCTGTTGGTTATGAAAATTTCGATGCTTTGTTGGAAGGAGCCAATGAAACGGACGTACATTTTAGGGAAACTGATTTTTCAGAGAACATACCTGTAATAATGGCTTTGGTTAGTGTTTGGTATAATAATTTTTATGGTGCAGAAACAGAAGCCATTATTCCTTATGCACAGTATTTAAGTAGATTCTCTGCTTATTTACAGCAAGGAATCATGGAAAGTAATGGTAAGAGTGTAGATAGGGCTGGTAATACGGTTGGTTATGAAACAGGTACTATTATTTGGGGAGAACCGGGTACCAATTCTCAACATGCATTTTTTCAGTTAATACACCAGGGTACTAAATTAATACCAACAGACTTTATTGGTTTCAAACATTCTTTGCATGGAGATAAAGATCATCATGATAAGTTGATGGCAAATTATTTTGCCCAAACAGAGGCTTTAATGAATGGTAAAACCAAAGAAGAAGTTGTTAAAGAATTAAAAGAAAAAGATTTATCTGAAGCGGAAATTAATAAGCTTGCGCCGTTCAAGGTTTTTGCAGGAAATAAGCCTACAAATACAATTTTAATTGATAAGCTAACGCCTAAAAGCCTTGGTTCATTGATAGCGTTGTATGAGCATAAAATATTTGTTCAAGGTATAGTTTGGAACATCTTTAGTTACGATCAATGGGGTGTAGAGCTTGGTAAGCAGCTAGCAGGCACTATTCTTGACGATATTAAAAATTCAGATATTTCTGATCACGACAGTTCTACATTGCGACTTTTGCAATATTTTAAGAAATAATTTTTAATACGATAAAGATTCTTTTAAAAGGATAACTATTTCATTTTCAAGTAAATTATGTAAAGTTTTTGGGTATTTTTGAAGAGCTGATTTAACGTTGTCTTAACGTTGGAGGTTTTAAAATATAGGACTTTTGCAGCAAGTTAAAATAACTAACAAATACTCGAAGAAAATGAAAAAAATGTATTTTGCATTAGCGGCATTTTTAATGACCGTAACTGCTTTTTCACAAGGACCAATTACAGGTACTGTATTAGATGGCGACTCAAATACCCCGTTGCCAGGTGCTACAGTAATGGTAAAAGGTACTACTAACGGAACATCAACTGATTTTGATGGAAATTTTACAATTAACGCAAGTGCTGAATCTGGAACTTTAGTAGTTTCTTATATCGGCTTCAATTCAAAACAAATTGCTTTTACTTCAACTGGTAGCATTGGTTCTATTGTATTGGAGCCTAATGCTGAAGAATTAGAAGGTGTAGTTGTAACTGGAATTTTAGATATAGCAAAGGATAGAGAAACTCCTGTTGCTGTCTCAACAATTAGAGCTGCAGAAATACAAGAAAAATTAGGTTCTCAAGAATTGCCTGAGATACTTAAATCTACTCCTTCTATATATGCTACCAAAACAGGTGGTGGTTTTGGTGACGGTAGAGTTAATGTAAGAGGTTTTGATTCTAGAAACACTGCTGTAATGGTTAACGGTATTCCAGTTAACGATATGGAAAATGGAGCTGTATTTTGGAGTAACTGGTCTGGTTTAGGTGACGTTACTACTGCTATGCAAGTTCAAAGAGGTTTAGGTTCTTCTAAATTAGCAATATCTTCTGTAGGTGGTACTATTAATGTTATTACAAAGTCTACCGAACAAGAAGAAGGTGGTACGGTAACTTTAGGTGGAGGTAATGATGGCTACTTAAAAACTACTGTTGCATATAATACTGGAAAATCTGATAAGGGTTTTGCTGCATCTATTTTATTAGGTAGAACTGCAGGTGATGGTTATATTCAAGGAACTGAATTTGAAGGGTACAACTATTTTATTGGTTTGGGTTACGAGCCTAATGAAAAGCATAGTTTTCAATTTGTATTAACAGGTGCTCCTCAAGTTCACAACCAAAGAACTTCAAGTTTCTTTAACGTTGCAACTTTAGCCGATCACTTAGAATATGGTGCTAGATATAACTACAACGGTGGTACTTTAAATGGTGAAGAATTTGGATGGAGAAGAAATTTCTATCATAAACCTATTACTTCTTTAACTTGGGAATGGAAAGCATCTGAAAAATCAACATTATCAACTTCTGCTTACGCATCTTTTGGTCGTGGTGGTGGTACTGGTGATATTGGTTCAGGGCCAAGTTTTGGTTTTGCTAGTTCTAGTAGATATAGAATTCCTGAAACTGGGCAGGTAGATTACGATTTAATTTCTCGTTTTAACGGTGGTGAAGCGGTTACTTTTTACGATGGTAACGATTACCAATTGTCTCCAAATGGTGATGGCGAATATATTACAACAAGTTTCGGAGATGGTTTAGCTAGAAGAGCTTCTATTAACTCACACAACTGGTTTGGTGTTATAGCTAACTTGAATACTCAAATCAATGAAAAGTGGAATTACGATGTAGGTTTAGATTTAAGAAGCTACAAAGGTATACACTACAGAAGAATGGATAATTTATTAGGTGCTGATGGTTATTTTGATGATGACGACATTAACAACCCTAACCATGTTATACGTGCCGAGGATACTATTGATTCTGATTTTAGTTCAATATTAAATGTATTCAAGAGTATTGATGACGAAGAAAAAATTGATTACTACAATGACGGTCTAGTAAGATGGGCTGGTGCGTTTGGTCAATTAGAATATACAGATGGTGTTATAGCTGCTTTTGTTCAGGGTGGTATTTCTAATCAAGGTTTTAAAAGAATTGATTATTTCAACTATTTAGATTCTGATCCTTTACAAGAAACAGATTGGGAGAACATCTTAGGTGGTAACATTAAAGGTGGTGCCAACTTCAACTTAAACGAAGCTAACAACGTATTTTTTAATGCAGGTTACTATTCTAAACAACCTCTTTTTGATGCTGTTTATTTGAACTTTGTAAATGATTTGAACCCAGATTTGACAAATGAAAAGATTTTAGGTCTTGAGATGGGTTATGGTCTTAATCTTGGTGACTTTAGAGCTAAAGTAAACCTATACAGAACTACCTGGAAAGATAGATTTGTAACAATTGGGATTGAAACTCCAACAGGTGATGAAGGTAATGCTAACATTAATGGTGTAGAACAAATTCACCAAGGTATTGAAATAGAAGCAGATTACCGTGCATCAGAAGTTGTACAGTTTAGAGGTATGATATCTTTAGGTGATTGGGAGTATGCTGGTAATGCAACTGGTCAAGCTCTTGATGATGACAGAAATGTTATCGATCCAGATGTAACTTTATTCTTAGATGGTGTAAAAGTTGGTGATGCTGCACAGTTCACTACAAACTTAGAAATGATCGTAAGACCATTCGAAGGTTTCAAAATTAGCGGTAACCTTTACAACGCATCAAGATTATATGCATTCTTAAATGCTGAAGATTTTGACTCTGCTGATAATCAAGGTTCATTACGTTTACCAAGTTATACACTATTTGACTTAGGTGCTTATTATACTTTTGGTTTTGGAGGAAACAACAAACTTAGTATAGCTGCTAATGTGAACAACCTTTTCGATACTGAGTATATAGCTGAATCTTTGACAAATACTTTTGCAGAACAAGGAGACGATGTATTTAGAGGAATTTCTACTGACAACAAAGTATTCTTTGGATTTGGAAGAACTTTCAACGTAAGTGCGCGTTACAGTTTTTAAGAATTTAATCTTAATAAATAAAAACCCTGACCATGTGGTCAGGGTTTTTTTATGCTTAAAATTCATTACTTTTAAAAACTAAAATCACAACTATGTACGAAACTATTCACATGCTACATTCATACTTGGCCTATATAGCATTGGCAGTATTGATATTAGCCGTTATTAATGCTATTTCAGGGCTTGTAGGTAAGCGAATCTTTAATATGGGAAAAGACCTTAGATTAAGTCTATTTGCGCTTATTTTATGTCATATTCAATTATTGGTAGGGCTAATATTATATTTTGTTTCACCTAGTGGATTAAGTGCAATACAAGAATTTGGTATGGGTGGTTTAACTTCTGCTGCACGTTTATTGGCAGTAGAGCATCCTTTTATTAATATATTGGCAATTGTATCAATAACTGTTGGCTGGTCTAGACATAAGAAATTTGTTGATGGTGCTAAAAAATTCAAGAGCATTGCCATTTTCTACAGTATTGGTTTACTTCTTATTTTAAGTAGAATTCCGTGGGGACAGTGGTTTAACTAAGATGATGATATTTAAAAGTATTACAAAGTCCCTAATATTAATATAATAGGGTCTTTTTTTATGGGTTAACTTTTTTAATTAGATGCAGGTATACGGGAAAATGGTCGCTATACCCGCCAATATAACTTCCACCGGCATAAGTTCGTAACGGGTAACCTTTGTATTTCCCTTTTGGGTCCATTAAATATTCTGGAGAGAATATGCCAACCTTCCAGTAACTGTAACTTTCTCTTTTATTATCTACAAGGCTTGATGTCATATACAGCTGGTCGAACAAATTCCATTTATCTCGGTAGGCTAAAGAACCTCTTCCTTTTTTATAAAGCTTTTCCATTGGTCCGTAAAGACTTAATGAGTCCAAGTTTTTAATGTTTTTTTCAACCTGTAGTATTTTTTTAAAACTGGGGTCTATAGGGTCATCGTTAAAATCTCCCATGCTTATAATCTTGGCATTTACATTTTGCCTTTGAACAGAATCTATAATGCGTTTATTCAGTTTGGCTGCTTCTAATCTAAAAGGTCTACTTCTAGCCTCCCCACCACTTCTAGAAGGCCAATGGTTTACCATAAAGTATATCTTTTCATTATCTAATAATCCTTCTACAATGAGTTGGTCTCTGGTGTAATCTCTTTTTCCTTCTAGGTTAAACAATAGCAATCTATGGCTATTGAAATTAACAGGTACAAATGCACTTTTCTTATATAGAAGTGCCACGTCTATACCGCGTTCATCAGGAGAATTAAAATGTACAATGCCGTAATTGAACTTTAATAAGTTCTTATGGTGTATTAAATCTTCAAGTACACCTAAGTTTTCCACTTCGCATACCCCTATAATATCTGGTGCTGTCTTATTATCGCTAGAACCAATTTCAGAAATCACCCTAGACATGTTATCTAGTTTGTTCAGATAGCGTTCTTTTGTCCAATTGTCTTTTCCTTCAGGAGTTCTGTCATCATCAAAAATTAAAGTGTCATTTTTAGTATCAAATAAATTCTCTAGATTATAGAAAGCTATGGTTCTAATTTGATAAGCATCAGATTTTTGGGCACATGTAGATAATGACGAAAGAAAGCAGATAAGAAGTAGAAATCGCATTGATGAGAGTATTTTACCTTAATTATAAGCGAGTATACGGAAAATTCACGTTAATTATTTCTTAAATGGTATCTTAATAGCTCATTAGTAGGTCCTTAAGTTATATAATGATTAAGCATACCCTGTTTTTATTACTATTCGTTAAAATATGTTTTTTACATGCTCAAAGTACAACGACAATTTCGGGGGTAATAAAAGAAAGGGTTAAAGGTGAAGTAATTACCAATGCAGAAGTAATTTTAGAAGGAGATTTTACACCGATTACTACTAATGAATTAGGAGAATTTAAACTAATTACTTCCAATAAAGGAGAATTTATACTTCAAATTTCTACTCCTGATTTTGATATTAAAAGAATACCGTTATTTCTTGATGACAATACTATTGACCTAGGCATTATTTTTTTGGGAAGAGATATGACCGTAGAAAAATCTATTAATCTCATTAATATTACCGATGACGAGTTATTAGATGATGAAATCAATTCTAATGCGCTCGCTTTATTACAATCAACCAGAGATATTTTCCTGAACAGGGCAGCTTTTGATTTTGGTCAGGCATTTTTTCGGGTAAGAGGTTATGATTCGCAATATGGAGAAGTTCACTTGAACGGATTGCCAATGAACAAAATGTACGATGGCAGGCCACAATGGAACAATTGGGGAGGGCTAAATGATGTAATTAGAAATCAACAATATGCCAATGGTTTAGACGCATCAGATTTTACTTTTGGAGGAATTTTAGGAAACACAAATATAGATTTGCGACCCTCTGGATTAAGGTCTGGTACAAGATTATCATCTTCTTTGTCAAATAGAACATATAGCGGCAGACTGATGGCTACATACAATTCTGGAGTGAAGAATGAGAAATACGCCTATATTGTATCTGCTTCTAGACGCTGGGCAAAAGAGGGGTATATGGATGGTACTTTGTATGATTCGTATTCTATATATGGTTCATTGGAGTATCTTTTAAATGAAAAGAATACAATTTCTGCCACAGCAATTGTAGCCTCTAATAGAAGAGGACGGTCATCTGCCATTACAGAAGAAGTACAAGAGATTCAAGGAAATAGATATAACCCATATGCTGGTATACAGAACGGAAAAATCAGAAATTCTAGAGAGCGACATATTCGTGAACCGCTATTTCTTTTAAATTATCATCATGAATCTAAAAATCTGCAAATTAATGCGGGTTTGGGCTATCAAACCGGTGTGTATAAGAGAAGTCGTTTAGGGTATTATAATGCTCCAAATCCTGATCCTACATACTACCGTTATTTGCCGAGTTTTTATTTGAATTATGTCAAGTATGATATTATGTCATTTTATACAGGTAAAAGATTGAAAATTAATATATTAAATGATATTTACTTTGCATAATAATTTGAGAAAATTGAAAATTGGAATTTGTAATTAGTCTTTTTATAGGATTAGCATAAGTTTGAAATTTAAGAACCGCTTGGTGATGGGGTATGAAGCCCATCGGAGCGAAAATGTACGGTAGGGTGTCTAATTCATTGTAAACAAGCGGATTTTAATGGTTATCTATCGTTTTTTTGAACTATTTGCGTAATACTAGGTCAACTAGCTTTTCGAACATTCCTTTTTTCACTTCTATATCTTGAGCACCAAATTGTTCTGGGTTTTTATTGACTGTCACTTCACCAAGAAATATCTCATCTCCCTTTTTTTCAACCCTTGCTATAAAAATACAATGACCTGTCCAACTCCTATGAAAGTAGATAGACTCTTCCTGACTATAGATAAACCATTTGTCATCCATACTAGACGGTTTCAAACCCGAACTAATCTTTGAATAATCTTGAGGAGTTAAATTTCTACCACAATAAAAATTCTCTGTTTCATTTGGCATTGCTTCGATTTTCCAATCACCAGGTTTAGTCATCCTTTATTTAAACTTTCAAACACCGAAACTTATTATCAATTTAAATAGCATTTACTGTTTTGTATATACATCGTAACATTCCTCAACACACGAATTTGGAATAAATGCTATTATTAACTTACCGTTTTCAAATAAGTATACATATTCACTTCTTTCACGATCACATAAGTTTTCTACAATAAAGGTATCATCCATGAGTTCATAGGTTCCCTCGCAATCAGGGAACAAAGTATCACTATATGCACCAAGTTCTGAAAACGATATAACATTACCGTTTTCAACGTCCATTAATGGAGACGGACTGCCGCCGTCAAAACGTGCAGTCTTCTTCCAAGCACCAATAAGCGTTTGTTCTTCTGAAGAATTATCATCTGAAGAACAGGCAATAAAGGAGAATAAGATACTAAAAATCAAGATTTGTGTTTTCATAAAGAAAAGTTATAAAATATACTTTAAATAAGAAGATACTTACTTTAATTTAAGGTTAATTCTTTAATATAGGATGCTCAATCTTACTAAAGGTTGCTTTCCGTATTATTTTTTCAACCATTTTATTTGCCCCCCTAAAACGGCCGATTTACGGAACTTGGTTGAAAAGCCTTTCAAATAAATGATTCCAGTTCCATTTGTCGTTCTTTTTAGTAGTTCCGGTAATTCACCTTTTACGGAACTAAAAAAGTTCATTTAAACGACTGCTTATTTAAGCTTTCACAATATCTGCAAAGTTTACCTCTTTACAAAAGTGAATTCTGTAAAGAGTTTTCTCACCTATACCATCCTTTATTTGAACTTTTCAAATTACCGTTTTTGCACACTTTAATCTTAAATTCCAAAAGAGGATGCAACTTTCAAGTATTAAATGCAACTGATTTTCGATGAAATGATAATATTTTGGTAATTAAATTTATAACAATTAAGCCAAAATGAAAATTTCTAATCAATTTTTGTATATAACGTATAGCATCCTTCATCACAGCTAGACTCCTGTTCAGTCAGTTTTAATTTACCCTCTATGAATTCATAATCATACGTTGTAAATCCAAAGCATGGGAAATCAACTTCTATAGTGTTATCGTCATAACTAAATGTTCCATCGCAGTCGCGCGAATTACTTGTGATAATACCATCAGTATCAAAATTATATGTTCTGCCATTCTCTATTTGCAAAAGCCCGTTACCTTGAGGTCCGCCATCAAATGATGCCGTAAGCTGCCAATTTCCTAAAATTGTTTGAGGAACTGAGGGTTCCTCGTCGGAGGAACAAGCAATTAGGAAAAAAACTGTACAGAAAATCAAGAGTTGTTTTTTCATCCTTTATTTAAACTTTGGCAAACTAGACAATGGCTTTTTATCGGAGATTACGGTGATATAGTTTTTATATTATTTGAAGAATGAATATCAAGAAAATAGCCGGCCCATAAAGCAGCATATCCAAGCGGGTAAATCTCCTATGGTCAAGCGGGTCCCACTTACTTCGTGTGAGAGTGACAAATTCCTTATTCTGAAAGTTTAGGCTTACCCATCTTAAAATTTGAAACGCAATTAAGAAAATCCAAAAATTTCTAAGTCCACGTATTGCTGACCAATCAGCATTGTTAAGTCCGTGTTTGTAGTAAATTACTATTTGTACAAGGGAAAATCCAAACCAAAGAAGCCAGACATCGAAATTTCTCAACGCTACATAATTAAAACCAATAGTAAAAAAATAAAGTCCAAACGAATAAAATATAATTGAATTTCTATTTGAAAATTCAACAGGTTCAATCATCAGAAAATAGATAGAAAAACACACGCAGATCCCCATTGGGATAAAATTCAAAATATTTATTTTATTTCTTTTGAAAAATCTATTTTCCATCATTTGCGAAAATTATCCATAACATTAAGGACCATACGTGGTCAGGTGGTGTCATTTTGCACAATACCGATTTACCCCCTCTGTTTAACCATCCTTTATTTGAACTTTGAAGGAAGATACTAAAAATCACCTAAAACAATATACTCTTTTCGAAAGGTACAATTTGTAAAGAGTTATAAAATGATTGAATTTTTAAGTAGATCAATCCAGTGTTAGCATAAATTAGGCAAACTCAAGCCATTTTTAATTTCTAAAAGTTGTGACTTTAATAATATTGTCTTTAACCTTGATTTTTGAAATTTTTCCAATTCTTTGGAGATAATCGAAAAAAATCACTAAACTATCTGTTTTCCTAAAGGAAGGCATAGGTCCCTTTTCATTTAGTTCCTTGTATTTTCCACCCAATGCGTTAAGAAAATTTGTTGTGAAATCAGTGGTAAACATAGAAACATTCCTTACAAATAGCTTTATTTTCTTCTCCGGGCTGATTGAGGATTTCAATAGTATTGAAAACATGGTTTTCTTTGACGGTTCAAGAACCGAATGCGCTAAACTAAAATTGCCAATCAAATTCAAAGCCTTCATTTCCGTAATAGCATTCTCTTTCTCAAAGTGTACTATTAGCTTGATTTTATTGGATGTCCCAAGACTAGGATTTTCCAAAAGATTTATCAATTCTTGTTCCGTTAAATTTAGTTCTGAAAACGCGTTAAAAAAACTTGTAATATTATTAGTTGCAAATGTCAAATGCAGAGGCGAGAATTTTGATTTTAACTTATTATAGTTTTCTACATCAAATGACAATTTACGTTTGTCAACAAGGACCCCTACTTTAGGCTCAGATAAGATTTCAAAATTTAAATCCCCATAAATAAACGGAAAAGCATCAATACAGGTACGGTATATTTCATCCTTTATTTCTTTATTCATAAGAAAAGCTCTTCTAAAAGCTTCATGGTTTTTTTCTTTTGAATTAAAGATTTTAGTACTTAAATTTTTGGCATTGCTTGGTTTATTTATAAAATTCGTAAGTGTCTCCGTAAATCTGTTTCCCATTTGTTCATATACAAAGACAAGATTCAACCAATTGGCATCAGCTTTTCCATTTTCTAGCAAAAAATCACTCAACTCTGACGGCTTATCCAATTCTGAAATATCTTCAATCATGGTGTTAGTCCATAAAAGAATTTGTTCTTTGTCGGTAATTGAGATTTCTGCTCTGTTGATTAAATTCATTAAATATGGAAGTTGCTCCTCTTTGTTGCTCTCTAGCTTTAGGTATACGGCATCAATATATTTGGCGATATTACCATCCACGTACTTAACTAAAGAATCACATTTCGAAAGCTGAATTGCTGCATAATTACTTTTATTAAAAGTATCCTTGTTAAAATCACCGAATGTTTTTAGCATTAAGCCAAGCATGGAATGATTCAACGCATAGTTATTATTTGCATAAACATATCTCTTACTATCTTCAGAAATACCGTTAAAGTTTAGTGTGGTAAATTTGATATCAAATAAATCGATGATGTCTATCAATTTTTCCGACTCTTCGATTAGCGATAAAAAGTCAGGTTTGTCACTAATAAAGCTTTCCATTCCTGAAACTAAGGCTATTTTTTCGAGGTCTTTAATGTTCCCGTTATTTAAAATTAAAGTATAATAACTTAGTCTTTCTTCTGCGGACAAAGAGCTGTCTTGTTCAATAAAATTCCAAATATTAGTCCAATTTTTGCATAGGTCTTTAATGAATTTAGCTGTGTCTTTAGCCTTTTCGATATAGGATTTTACAAACTTAACAGAATCCTCAGACTCATTAGATAATTGTTTGAGAGCAATATTTTTTTTGATCCGGTATGTGTGGCTCTCAAATAAGTAATCTAGCAAATTGTAGTTGAGAATATAACTTGTTTCAAATTCTGAGTCGCTAATTTTTTTGATAACATTGCCAACTTCATCAAGATTATATTCAAAATCACTAGGTGTCTCATTTCTGACATTCATTAAGAACCAATGATCATTTTCTGTTATGCTTCCCGGATAGAAATAGGAAATATAATTAAGGTAATCTTCTGCTATATATCCATTGCGTATAAGGAGTATAATTAGTTGCTCCTGCTTTGTAGGTTTGGCGTTAATGGGCACCTCTTTCCCCTTAAGAAGATATTTTATTTTAGCGCCCCTTGTTTGCCTCACTAGTTCTTGATTGCTCTTAAGTTTATTTCTAATAGATGTAATTCTACCTGAATTGCTTTTTTCAATTTGTGTCTTTCTCTGTAAATAACCTTGCTCTGAATCTACTTGTTCCTCTATATTAGAAAAATGAAAATCAAACTGTACATTATTATTATATGGAGCTGTATTACATCTAACTGAACCCTTCATTAATTTTTCGAAATTGTCCTCTTCAAGCATCTTTTCTATACTATAGTTTTGATTGTCAATTCTGAAGGATATTAAATTAGGGGTATTTTTAATGTATTCTAGCAGATAAATCCGCTTTAATTCATCTAGATTTTTAGGAAATGTTTTTTCTAATTGGTTTAGTTCCTCTTTTAGAATTAAATTTTCCTTCTCTATTTCTACAATAGCTTCTTTGACCCAGACTAATTTATTACCAACTAAGTGCTTGTATAGTATTCCTGTATTTCGCCCAAGTTTTACAAAATCTTCGGGATATATATTCTTATAGACAATCATTGCGAAAAGTTTATCCATAAATTCTTTACCTTGAAACTTTTGAAAATAGATATGAAATTCATTTACCACATTGTACAATAAACGCATGTCATCCACATAAAAAGCCATCTCGTCTATTAACTCGACAGATATGCTGTAACCAAATTCTTTAAGTGCTCTTGTCAGTTGCTCATTGGAATTTGAATAATTGATTACAGGAATGATTGGGATTATAAAATCAAAAAATTTGGTTCTATCGTTATCCTTAAACATTTCATCCCTAACGGCATAGATGAAGGCGACATCACGATTGATGGATTTGGAATTGTTAATGAGTAAATTAATTTCCCTCAGCTTTGTAAATATTTCTGTTTGTTCAAATCGATCTAAATCCTCAATAATCACTACATTATAATCAGTAGCTTCAAAAAAGTATAAAATCTCATCTAAGTGATTGTTGAGTATTGATTTATTTACCGTTTCAGCCACTTGAATTTCTAGATTTTGAAAATTCAATTTACTAATAGTCAACCTTTGAGAAAATTGAATTACTTTTTTTAGAAAATAATAAAAAATTGCCAAAAATCCGGCTAGAATTAAGCCTTTGACAATAAAACCAAACCAAGGTAATGGTTCTGGTATGCCTAACAATGTGCGAAACGTATTGAAATAGAAGAGTAAATAAAAGGAGCAGAGTACACCAAAGACCAGCCATGTGGCATTAGTTATTTCATCAGGTTCTAGTCTTCTAATTTTTTTAAAACGAGAATCTGGTATGTTGTCATTCCTTTCGTGATAAAATATTTGTTGAAGTATGCTTAATTCTATTAGACGAAGTTGGTCATTTTTGTCTGGAGTCCACTCTGTCTTTTCGGATTTTGAATAATTTTTGGAATCAGGGGATGTATCCCTTTTGTCAGTATTATCTGAAATTTCTAATTCATCATCAATTGGTCTATTCTTCTTTTCCTCTTTAAAGGTCGCTAAGGAAATCTTTAAAAACTTCAAACCCTTTATTTGCCTTTCTCGAAAAGTCTTTAGTATACTACTTTTGCCGGAGCCATAATTTCCAGTAAGTGCTATATTTTTGATATCTTTTTCTTTCCTATTTAGCAATGCCCATTCAAGAGCATCGCAATAATATTTATGCTTTTCGATATCACTAACAGGAGAAAGTGAATGATATGGCATATTTAAATCACTTTTTACAAACTGATCTTTGTTAACTTTTTCCTCAGTTTTTTTCATAGTTTGCTTGCACTTTTTATTTTCGAATTCTTAAAACCACTTTATTATTTCCTACAATCAATTCCTTTATATTCAAACAGAATAAAGTTTTTCATTAAGAACCATATGCATCAGATATTTATATAGTTAACCTAGAAATCTCAGTCAGACACATATCTTAATCATTAGGAAAACCTTATATTTTTGTAGCGATGTGTTGTTATAGGAATTCTTAAATATCGTAAAACTGTTAAAGATGCAATATTAAAAAAATGATTAGTTATCGCCAGTAATTAACAAATCGGTTAAATGTAAGAATTTATATACGAATGTGAGGGAAGTCAAAAGGAATAGTAATCTAATTGAGAAACCGAATGATTAAATACACTCTTTACATTACGCCTTTCGAGCGTGAATTAATGTTTCTTTTAAGCAACCTGAATTATGGAGTAAAAACTAGTACTCTTTACGTTCGCTTTTTACAAAGCTTCTCATTTCTTCTTCTTTAAATGTTTCTTGCAAAGTGCAGTTTCAAGTTCCTGCTCGGTATCCCAAAAGATTACACCACACTCCTTGCAGTTCCTTCTACCTTGAATAGCCAAATATTTATATAGGGTAGGTTTTGATTTAATACCTACCAACTTCATGATGTCAACAATAGGTAATTTATTCTCTTGGTAATATGTTGCAGCCAGCATCGCCTTTTGTTTAGCTTCTTTACCGAGCCCCTTTTTACGTCCTAATTGTATTCCTCTCCTCCTAGCGCTTTTAAGTCCGGCAGTAGTCCGCTCGATAATTATATCACGCTCCAGTTGGGCTACGGCCCCGAACAGTGTAATTATAAATTTGCCGTGCGCAGAAGTCGTATCAATGAAAGGGTCATTAATGCTCTTGAAATTGACGCCAAGTTTCTCGAACTGATCGACCAATTTTAACAGGTGGGAAATACTCCTTGCAATTCGGTCGAGTTTCCAGACGATGACGGTATCCCCTTCCCTTAGTTTAGATATCATCAAATCCAGATCATGGCGTTCTGACTTGGCACCGGAGGAAACATCTCGGTAGATGTTTTTCTCAGTTACACCTTCTTTCAATAATGCATCGATCTGTAAACTGGGATTTTGGGTTTTGGTGCTTACCCTTACATATCCAAAAAGCATATCTAGTATATTTATAGGTCTAAAAATAAACTAATAAATTATACCAATAAAATGAACCGCTGTTTATTTGAAATTCGATTTAAATAAAAAGTTCAAAAAAACGGTCGTTTATTTATACTTTTTTAGTTCCGTAAAACGTGAATTACCGGAACTATTAAAAAGAACGACAAATGGAACTGGATAAGGATATGTTTGACGCGAATATCGATAGTGCCGAGAAACGGCCCTTTTTTGGAGCTTAGTTAAAAGAATAAATTACTCCCACTCCATCCTTTGCAACCGCACCGCATTCAATATAGCTAACAAAGCAACTCCCACATCCGCAAAAACCGCTTCCCACATTGTTGCGAGGCCACCTGCACCCAAAATGAGTACTATGATTTTAACTCCAAAAGCCAATGCAATATTTTGCCAAACGATACTTCTAGTTGAGCGACCTATCTGAATAGCACGTGCAATCTTGCTCGGTTGGTCGTTTTGGATGATGACATCCGCTGTTTCGATTGCGACATCACTACCTAAGCCTCCCATTGCAATTCCTACATCACTTACAGCCAAAACAGGAGCATCGTTGATACCATCGCCTATAAAGGCAACCTTTGTATCCGGTTGCGCTTTGAGCTTTTCTACTTCATTGAGTTTATCTTCAGGTAATAAGCCACCCTTTGCCCAATCGATGCCTAGCTCTTTCGCAACTTTTTGGGTAATGGAATCTTTATCCCCAGAAAGCATAATGATTTTGGAAATCCCTGATTTCCTAATCTGTTTAATTGCTTGGTGCGCATCTTCCTTCAGTTCGTCGGCAATGGTAACGTAGCCAGCAAATTTTCCGTCAATGGCGACCATTACAATTGATTCTACGATATTATCCGTTTCCGAGGGAACCTCTATGTTGTTCGAGGTCATCAATGCTTTGTTGCCTACCAACACCGTCCTTCCGTTGACCGTTCCCTTCAATCCCTTTCCAGCAACTTCTGAGACATCGGTCGCTTCAAAATCCACACCTTCGGCTTTATATTCCAGAATTGCTTTTGCAATCGGATGGGTAGATTGTTCTTCCATGGCCATTAGATACTCCATAAATTCAGCTTCTGTAAAAGACGAGCTGTTTACTACTTCCTTAATCTTAAATACCCCCTTAGTAACCGTTCCCGTTTTGTCCATTACAACAGTATTCACTTTTGTCATTGCATCAAGAAAAGACGCGCCTTTGAACAGAATCCCGTTTCGAGATGCCGCACCCAAACCACCGAAATAACCCAAAGGAATCGAAATGACCAATGCACAGGGACAGGAAATCACAAGGAATATCAAAGCCCTATAAAGCCAATCTCTAAATACATAATCATCAACAAAGAAATAGGGAAGCAACGTTAGACCTATAGCGAGAAAAACAACGATAGGTGTATAAATACGAGCAAATTTTCTAATGAAAAGTTCGGTTTTGGATTTGCGAGCGGTTGCATTTTGAACCATATCTAGTATGCGTGCAATAGAACTATCTTTAAATTTTTTGGTAGTTTCAACTTCTATTACTCCATCGAGATTAATACTTCCAGCAAATACAGCTGCGCCTTTCTGGATGGTATCTGGTTTGCTTTCTCCCGTAAGGGCTGCGGTATTAAAAGAACCTTTTTCTGAAAGTAGAATTCCATCGAGAGGTACTTTCTCGCCTACACGTACTTGAATTTTTTCGCCTATCGCTACAGTTTCAGGATGAACAGAAACGAAGTCGCCATTACGTGATACCAGAGCTTCATTAGGTCGTACATCTAATAATGCCTTGATGTTTCCTTTTGCCCGATTAACGGCTGCTTGTTGGAATAATTCGCCAACTGCATAAAACAACATTACGGCCACGCCTTCGGGATATTCGCCTATCGCAAAAGCTCCCAAAGTGGCAATGGACATCAATAGAAATTCCGTGAAGAAATCTCCATTTTTGATACTGTTCCATCCTTCCTTGATTACTGGAAACCCTACTGGAATGTAAGCTATCGTGTACCAAACAATTCTGACCCATCCCTTGAAAAAAGGAATAGCATCGAAATAATCAACCGCAATACCAATCATTAGCATTACTAAGCTGAAAATCGCAGGCAGATACGTTTTAAAATTAGACACTTCATCTGGACTGCTGTGATTGTGTCCATCATCGTGACTGTGCTCCCCCTCATGATTCTTAGGGTCTAAATCCCGTAAGTTTACTTTTTTCTTTTTCATTAACTTTTTCTGTAATTATTCAAAATAAGCGTTAAGTCTCGTGGTATTTCCATCTTCTTCATAGGTGACACATTACTTCCACCTGTATTTCCAATTGGTACACGGTCAATGAACGATTTCCAACCGCCAACAAGTAATCGCATTAGTTGTCCTAAGACTTCTTCGAACTTTTTTTGTCTAAAACCAAATTTAAGCATCAGCCAATGGGAATATGTATGTTGAAAAGGATAAGATTGCCCCAATACGTGCGAACGTTCAAGATGATGCCATGCCCTTGTTAAATCATTCTTTTGAAGGAATGAACGATACTGTTCAATCTCTTTTAAGTAATGTCCTTTTAGTCCGCTTGGAATAGTTGTGTTGAATTTCATGGATTACTATTTTTTAATGCAAGGTACACTATGGAATCATGCAACAGAAGTGCATTTATTGCAGGCTGCATTTGTCACAGATTCCCTTCAATACCAAATTCGCATCTTCTGCAATGTAACCGTCCGGAAGATTGATATGTGGAATTTTATGTTCCGTAAGACAGACCGTCTCCTTACAGTTGTTACAATGGAAATGAAGGTGCAAATCCTGTTCGATGGCACAATTACAGCCTTCCTCACATAGTGCATATTTGGTCATGCCCGTACCATCGTCTATCTGATGGACTATCGCTTTATCCTCGAACGTCTTTAGGGTTCTGTACAAAGTTGTCCTATCTGCCTTTGCAAAAGCGTTTTCGATGTTAGATAGGGTTTTGGCCGTTTCGCTTTCGGCCAAGAATCGGAAGACCAACAAACGCATTGCCGTAGGGCGGACCCCTTTTTCTTCCATAAATTTGTCTGCTTGTATCATTGTATTGTCAGTTAATCGTTGTCTTCGTTTCCAAATGGTTTAAAAATAAGGCCTACGCTAAAGATAAATCCGTCCGTGGGGGCATAGATTTCTGGAAAGGTAGGATTTTCGTGTGGGGGCAATACCAAAGGAGAGAATCGGCTCTGCCTCCTATCCGTGAAATTTTCAAAATTAATGAATGTGCTTCCCCATTTAAAGTTGCGCATCAACAAGAGCCCCATGGTTACGAAATCAGTAGTTTCCGTTCCATTGGATAGTAATTGTTTCCCTGTATAATAGGTCTCATACCCAATACGCCATTTTTCGGATTCATACATTAAAATACTCCCCGCATTATGCTTGGCGGTCAAGGGTTTTTGAGGATTGCCAGGTAAATAATTCAATCTCGCGTTAATAAGCGCGTAGTTTAGGAACCATCGAAAATCCCTGAAGGTGAATTTGATATTCGTCTCCGAGCCTTTGCTCAAGATTTCCCCCGTCGCATTTTCAAACTGGAACTGGCCATTATCCAAAGAGTTGAGCAATAGGCCATTTCTGATAGCGGTCAAATAAAACAATTGATTGACCGAAAAGCCCAGCTCGTCCGATAATCTTGTTTGATAATTAAAATCAAGGTTCAGACCGTACGACCGTTCGGCTTTCATAGTTCCCCTATCGATTGGAAGTACGTCCCTGAAATTGATGAACTCTGCTTCTTCCGTAAAAATATCAGGGATTTTATATCCCAGTCCACCACCAATCCTACTTGAAAAACTAGTATCAGATTTGTAAAGCAAGGAGACCCTCGGGAGTGGAAAGAATCCCCAATCCTCAGCATAATCTGTTCGAACACCTGTTTCAAGAATCCATCGGTCCGAAAGGTCATAGATACTATTTGCGAATAGTCCATACGTAATATCGCGTTGATTACGTTCAACTGGATTCTCCATTTCATCAAATGATGTAGTGTAAAGGTTAGCTCCCAAGACCCAATCTGATGTTAAGCCCTGTTTCTGATATGAGGCCTCCGAAAAAGTGTTCCATTGCGTTCCTTTGAAAGATAGGTCAGGGATTTCGAGACTTCTATCAAAAAACGCAATGCTATTCTTGACTGAAATGGATTGGGTCGAGTCCAAATGGGTTTCGAATACAGCTTGTGTGCTGATTCGCTTTGAAAGGTTTTCTTCAGTATACTGATGGATTCCATTTTCACCCTCCTCAATCTTCGTAATATCACCTCCTTTTCTATCATCGTACGTTCCGTTGACACCAAACCACACCGTAGTTTTTTCAGAAGGATAATAGAACAATTTGGGATTGAAACTTAAAGAACTCGTACGAGGAAGGTTACTAAATCCATCATCTTCAGGGTCAAAAGCTTTTTGTAAATGACCAGAGCCGTAAAGTGTCCATCCCCATTTTTCGTTACGTTCGCTATAAAAGACATTGCCCGTACTTCCCAAAGCTTGGGTCTGGGTAAGCATGATATCCAGTTCAGGTTCTTCATTAGGGGTTTTGGACACCATATTGACCAAACCTGCAATGGCTCCACCACCGTACAACGTGGAAGAACTTCCCTTTATAATTTCAAACTGTCTCAAATCTAACGGTGGTATTTGTAGGATACTCAAGCCGCTTGAAAAACCACCGTAGAGCGGAAAACCATCTCGAAGGAGCTGGGTGTAACGACCGTCCAAACCCTGTATCCGAATATTGGTGTTGGCACTACTCAACGAAGTCTGTTGCATCTGGATTCCCGTACTTTCACGAAGTACCATGGAAATATTAGTTGGGTTCATTATCGCTTTTTCCCCTAATTCCTCAACCCCGATATACTCTATTCGGGTCGGTATCCTTTGTATGGTTCGGGTGCTTCTTGAGGACCGTACTACCACTTCATCTAAAGCGTTTGCGCTTTCTTTCAAATAAAATACCCAATCGTCTCCTGTAGGTACAACAATATTGGCTTCCAAAGTCTCGAAGCCCAAGTACGAGATTTGGAGATTGTATTGACCATCGGGTACATCCTCTAATAAGGCTATACCATCAAAATCGGTAGTCACTCCCTTATCCAGACTCTCAATGTAAATGGTCGCCCCGAATAAAGGTTCTTTTTCTTCTGCTGTAAAAATATTGATTTTCAGAGTATTCTGTGCATAACCGAATGCACAGCAAATGAGCATAAGCCAAAGGCTTATTGCATATTTAATCATAGTAATTTGATTTTAATTGACTAATTTTTTTGGAGGGCGATGATGTCATCGCATATGTAATTAGCCAATAATCTTGGGAGGTTGAAAGAGGGTAAATACCGGGTCTTCGCTTACGCTTTCAAAATGGGAAAAACTTTCTTGTATGACCTTAGGTTCGATAGGCTCAAAAATATCCAAATCAAAAACAATGGTGTGCGAATGACAGCAATGGCATTGACAAAATGGTGAGCAAAGTTCGCACTCACCGTGATTTTGATTATGGTCCAAACCCACTTGAAACTCGGTTGTTGATGAATCGGAAATTTGAGCATCATCGCCACAGGGCACTACGTTGAGTGCCAAAAAATATAAGGATAGTATGACCGCTATAAATTTCACAATGCAAAGATAGACGATTTCCAATGCAACTGGATTGCAAATGTAGTTGGGATGTAATTTGTTTAGAACACGTAGTATCGTAAAAGGAACCTTTTTCGGCACTACATTTTATTCTAACGTTCAAAAAAACCTGTTTCGACTTAATTGAACTTGGTACATTTAATCCCACCTTTATTCGAACTTTAAATATTGCTTTTAAAGACTATAAAAAGGTATTTATAATTACACATAACCTAAAGTCTTTTAAAGAGTTTAATTGACCATTCCTATCAATAAACTATTGGAAATTCTAGTGAAACTCCAATATTCAAAGGTGTCAGACGATAGTTTACTCACCACAAAAAAATCATTTCATCAAATTTATTTTAAAATTCTATACTGGAAGTATATTAATTTTACAATTCATTAAGCCAGGTTAAAAGATTTGAATCGTCTAACCATTTCGAAGTTTCTGTAGGGCTTACATTTTTATTAGCTTTTTCAATAGCTTTTCTTTTAGCTGTCATTTCTACTTTTGCATATTTTTCTGTGGTAATAACTGAAGAATGTCCAAGAATATCTCTTATGATATATAATGGAACACCAAATGACAAAAGGTGTACCGCTCTACTATGTCTAATAGTATGTGGTGAAACATTTTTTGGAAAGATAACATTAGTATTTTTTCGCGCTTGGATGATATTTCTTTCAAGTATAACTCTTATGCCTTGACTGGAGAATTGTTCTTTTTGACAATTATAAAATAATGGATGGTGTGCCTCATTTTTATCTATTTTCAAAATATTCATATAATGCTTTAGATTTTTTATTTGAGTCTCTACAATTGGCACATTTCTGGTTTGATTACCTTTACCTATAATCTGGATTGAATACGGTTTTTTAAAATCTATCATAGAAGGCGTTAAGTCAATTATTTCTTGTACTCGTGCACCTGATTCATATAAAAGAGAAAGCAAGGCAAGATCTCTTATACCTTTTTTTGTTGATAAGTCAGGTTGTTTCAATAGTTCTTTAATTGCATCTATGCTCAAGTATTCAACAAGTTTTGATTGAAATTTTTTACTTTTTATAGATTGAATTTTTTGTGTTTCATGAAGATTCTCTATATCAATATATTGTATATAAGATAAATATGATTTGATAGCAGCTAGCCTGACATTCCTTGTTTGAATCGAGCAATTTCTTTCAAATTCGATAAAATATAGAAATTCTAAAACTGTTTCTTTTGTTAAATGCTTAATTCTAAGTTTTTCAACTTTGATATTCTTCTTGTCATTCATAAAGCTAATCAAGAGCTTCCATGTATCTCGATAACTTTTTACGGTATTTCTTGAATAACCTCTTTCATTTTTTAGGTAATTATGTAAAAAATTAGATATTGTTTCAGAGAAATCGGTTGGTTTCATAATTATTTTTTTGGAAATATATCAGTAAATGTTGTATCCAATTTCTTTAAAACTTCAGGATACATTTTTGTAGTTAATCTAATATAGTTTTCGGTAGATTTTAAAGTTGAATGTCCCAAGTATATGGATAGTATAGGAAAACAAGAATTAAAATCATATCCTTGGTTGGTCATGTTTACTATGGAAGTTACAGCAAATGTATGTCTAAGATCATGTATCCGAGGATTTCCATCTATACCTTTTGGTTGCATTCTCATTATTGTAATACATATTTTAAACCATTCGTATACGGTGCTTCCTTGTAATGGTTCTCCTAAGATGCCAACAAAAAAGTAATTTGAATCTTTTGTTTTTTGAGGTAAGTATTTCTTATAATTTAAATATATTTTGCACTGTTGAGCTAATGTGTCTGAAATTGGAATTAACCTTTGAGATCCATTTTTAGAATCTGTTACATTAAGGGTCTTATTTTTAATATTAACATTTTCTTCCAGTAGTGAAAGAGCCTCACCTCTTCTAATACCCGTAGCGTATAAAACTCTAAATAATAATGGTATAGAGAATAAATTAACATTATTACCTTTTCGAGTAAACTCTAGATTATCACAGATAGTGAATAGTCTTGTAATCTCATCTGGCGAAAAAATAAAAGGATTAAACGTAGATTTTTTATAATTGGGTAATTTTGGTATGAAAGTTTCTATATCTAATATGTCTAAATAGTCTGCAAGTTTTTTTAGATAGAGTATTCTTATATATTTTGCTTTATCACTTTCATTTGGTGCATATTTCGCCCATTTATTACAGAAGTCGTAGGAGATACCTGGTCCTTTTTCCTTTGTTTCCGTTGCAAATTTGTCAATTCTATACAAATGGGATTCGGCAGCTTCATATTTATATCCAAGTTGACGTTTTAGTTTAATATATTCCGAAATATGTTTACCATATACACTTGTAAATAATTTATTCGTAGAATTTCCCTCCTCCTTGTTCATAGAAATTTTTGTTAACAGGTGATACATTTAAAATGCATTTTTGCATAGATTTAAGGTCGATGTGCATGTATGCCTTCTTTGATTCTAAACTTTTGTGTCCAAGTACTTGAGTAATTGTATGTAACGGAGTGCTTTTTTCGAACATGCGTGAAGCCAAACTATGTCGTAAAGCATGTGGTCCTATTTTTCTATTATTAACTTTTACTCCGGATGTTCTAATCAAACCTGAAATAATTTGATAAATCCCTGAATTTGTCATTGTGTTACTGTAAGGAGGAGTATTAGTAATAAAGATTGATCTAGAATCGCATTGTGGTCGTCCAAATTTTAAATAGTCTATAATAGCATTACCTACATCCGAAGTCAAGGGTAATGTAAGATTTTCAAGAGTTTTGTTTTGATTGAATGATATTAATTGTTTCTCCCAGAGAATTTCATCTAAAGATAGTTTAGCAACATCTGATGCTCTTAATCCATATTTTACTAATATTAAGGTGATTGCGTAGTTTCGTTTACCTATTGCTGTTGAACGATTAATAGTTTTTAAAATTTTAAGAACTTCTTTTTCGCTGTATGTTGATAGTAATTTTTCTCCTTTTATCTTTTTAACACTTGGTATTCTTTTTGAAATATTTTTTTTAATGATATTCATTTCAAAAAGATAACTTGTAAATTTTCTTATTATGCCAGTAATAGTTGCAGTTGTAGAATGAGATGTTTTTTCTATTTGATTCAAATAGATTGTAATAAATTGAAAGTCAATTTTTTCTGGAGAATTTAAATTATGTTGCTTACATAGTTGCTGAAAATTAAATAAGTGTCGAGAGTGGGTTCTGATATTTCCAATAGATAGCTTCTCTCTATGTAGTTTATTAATAAAATCAATTATTATTTCACCGATTGCTCCTTCAAACTTTGGTAATTTATTCCCTAAGCCCTTTCGCAAAGTCATTCTAGAGTTCTCCTTGTATTCAATTAGATATTTAATTATTCTTATGTAATTTTGAGTATATTTTGACCTAGGGTCATAATCTTTATCATTAAAGAAATGAGCAATAAATAAATCGCCTACTTCTTGATTAAGTTCTTCATGATTATTATCAATGATGTATTTACGTACTTTTTTCCAAATCAAATTATATTTATAAATACCTGACTCAGAGAATTTAAGTTTGTGACGCATAAAATTTGATGCGTCATGAGTTAGGGAATTGAATTTTTCGAACTTCTCATTCATATTAAAATTTTATATTAAGCACATTATTAATGACATATTTTCAAGGTGATTCAAGGCTTTAAATTGTAAATTGTAATAAAGAGGAATTTTTTTATTTTTTATTTTTTTGGAAATTGCATTTATAGGATTATTATATAATTTTAGGTCAAAGGGATTGAATTTTTGAAAAAATATAGGATTATTATATATTATATCCATAGATTATATAAGTATACAATATAAATTACATAAACAGATGATTTTATGATATCTAGAGAATATTTTGGGCATAAATTGAGAGGGCTTCGGAAGGAACGGAATATGACTCAGTCTGAACTTGCCAATAGATGTGGTATTAATCAAGCACAGGTTACTAGATATGAAAAAGGGCAAAATTTACCTACAGCTAAAATGATCAAAAGAATAGCGGAAGGATTAAATGTTAAGATTGAGATTTTTAGCGAGGTAAGTGAAATTTCAATTAACTCGCTTGACTCAGATTATGAGAAATTAAGGGATTCATTAATTAACCCAGAGCAGAAGTTAGCATTAAGATATGTATTGAGAAGTTTTTACTTAAGTACAAAGACAAAATTAATCAATGACTAGATCAATGTATATTAGTTATATTTTATTAAATAAATAAGAGGTAGTATGGCACTAGATGATATTTAATTCTTTAAGAATATCTCTCTTCATTTTACTCAAAGAATGTTTATGAAAATCAGCTTCATTTGTAGGTATTCTTTGGTTATAGATAAAAGTTTAGTTATTGGATGAATAAGGTGGAATTAACTTAAGGATTTAATGAGTTTACAGTAAAAATATTAAAAGTAAAACAAGCGCCTGTCAGAGAATACCAATTAAAATTTTTTAAAAAAAGGACGTTTTCGTTTGTATGAGTTTCATTCCTTTTTTATAATATATTGAATTTTGGAACTAAAATTAAAAGATTTAATTTTCCAATTATCTTCTCTTTCTATCCAGATTAACCCCTTTCGTTGAAGCCCATTTATAATATTCCAAACATTAGAGTCTGAAATATCATTGTTGAAAATGTGCCGGTATATTAAATCTTTCCTTCTTAACTGGATAATACCTTTTAGTACTTTAATTTCATCTATAGACAAACTTCTTATAATTTCATCTAAGGATTCATCTTTTAAGTGGAAGTCACTATAATTAGGCGAGAATTTTTTGCAGTTTGGACATATTCGAGGATATAATGCTATAAAATCTAAGAAATCTTTACGATTAATTACTGTAATTGTTAAAGAGGAATAACAAAGTATGCAATTTTTAAAAGTTAAAAGACACTTTGAGTTTTTAAGAATATTTTGAATTATTGCTAACGATATACCATCGTTTGAAATGTCTTCGTTAATTGGGTATGTAAATGTATTGTTATCATATGTCCAGTATTTTATAATATTGACAAGCAAGCTTTCAGTTGCTTTATTTGATACAATAATTTCATATTTGAATCCTTCTAAATCCATAATAAATATAATGACATATATGTCATTACAAAAATGACTATTTCTTCTGACTTTTCATAATTCTATGAAGGGTCATATACGTAACGACAAATTACTTTTAAAAATTTCCAACAGATTAAAAACACTTAGATTTCAAAAAGGTGTTACTCAAGAGGAAGTGTATAATGAGACTGGTGTCCATATTTCACGAATTGAAGCAGGTAAATCCAATATTTCTGTAACTACTTTACATCGTCTTTGTATTTATTTTGAGATAGATTTAGTAGAATTTTTCACTTTTATGAAGTAAAAATTTAAAACTCTGATTCAATTTCCGGTATATTTTTTCTCGTGCAAATTTTAATACGATAAGTATTTCTATAATAAGAAGAGAATTACATTAAAAATGGAATTCTCTTCTAACAATTAGATGCATTCGTTTCTACGATAAACCAGATAAATTATCTCAACTTTTTTTTATTAAAAACCTTGCTTAAATGCACTTTAAGACCAAGTCTTTGCATAATAAAATACTTTACATAAAAAAAGTTATGTCAAACTTTACATAATTTGAATTCGCCTATAGGAGCCAATTTTGAAAGTGCTATTCAAGCGGAAGAAGGCTTTATAGAAAACCCTCAATTAGATTGGGAAAATATATACAAGGCAAATACTAGTATAAGTCAAAACGGAGAAGCGGCTTACGTACTGTACGATGATACCACAAAAGATAATCAGATTACTGCAAGGGCTACCGCAAATATAAATATTGATAGTCATTTAAGACTGGATATGGGTGTAACTCACAGGCAGTTAAATTCTAAAAACTATGCTCGAATAAATGATTTGTTAGGGGCGGAGTTTCATCGTGATATAGATACGTTTTCAGAAACTTTAAATGATGTTTCAACTGAAACTAATAAACTAGAGGGAGAAATCTTTAATTATAATTATGATTTAAACGGTAGTAATAGCGATGTCTATACTCAGTTAAATGCCCATTATAATAAAGTAAAGGTATTTGTTGCTGGTAAGTATACTTTAGTTGATTATCAAAGAGAAGGTTTATTTAAAAATGAACGATTTATAGACAACTCACTAGGTAAGAGCGAAATGGTCAAATTTTCAAATTGGTCATTAAAATCAGGCGCATCTTATACAATAACAGGTAGGCATTGGGTTTCTGTCAATGCCGCGATTATAAATAAAGCGCCTGTGTTACAAAATGTATTTATAAACCCTAGGGAGAACAATACTGTAGTTCCCAATTTACAAAGCGAAACCATTACTAGTGTAGATGCTAACTACTTTCTTAGAATGCCAAAATTAACGGGCAGATTTACAGGGTTTTATACTCGTTTTCAAAATACCACCGATGTCAATTTCTTCTTCGTTGATTCGGGTGTTGGCTCAGATTTCGTACAAGAAGTACTCACTGATTTAGATAAATTACATATGGGTGTTGAACTTGGTTTGGAATACCAAGTATCTAGCGCTGTAAAATTATCATTAGTTGGCTCTGTGGCAAAACATGAATATGCAAGTAACCCATTTGTGACAATTAATTTTGATACAGCAGGTGCAGCCGAAGATTTAATTGACATTTCAGGTTCTAAGTTTTTAGGGCAATCTGCAGTTAAAGGGTATAAGTTAGCGCAAGGTCCGCAGAAAGCAATTGCGGTAGGTATAGAATATAGAGATCCAAAATATTGGTGGGTAAGTGCCTCGGCAAATTACTTGGGTAATAATTATGCCAATATTTCTACGATAACCAGAACCCAGAGTTTTTTAATTGATCCAGAAACCCAACTAAGGTTCCCTGATGCAACAGATGAAAATGTTCAAAAATTACTAAAGCAAAAACCACTGGATAATTTTTATTTATTGAATATGGTAGGCGGTAAGTCGTGGCTTAAGAAAGGGAAGTATATAAGTGTTTTTGCAAGTGTTAATAATCTTTTTGATACCACTTTTAGAACGGGTGGTTACGAGCAGAGTAGAAATGGAAATTATGGTCAGCTAAAGCAAGATAATTTAAGTGGTAATCCGTCTTTAGCGCCTAAGTATTGGTATGGTTTCGGTAGAACCTATTTTTTAAATTTTGCATTTAGTTTTTAAAAATGAAGTAATCTATATGAATTTTAAGAGTAACAAATACTTTCTAATTATTATTGTTGTCATGCTTTTCTCATGTGTAAAGAATAGGGATTTTGATGCACCAGAACTAGAATGTTCAGCTTCAGATTTTACCTTCATAACCATATCAGAATTAAAGAATATGTATAATGGTGATACTTTTCAAATTCAGGAAGACTTGGTTATAAAAGGCTACGTAATATCTTCTGAAAAAGAAGGTAACTTTTTTAATATTATATATTTTCAAGATGAGTCTAGTAACCCATCGGAAGGAATGGAGATTGAGTTAGAATTAAGGGATTCTCATTTGTTCTTTGACGTAGGTCAGCAAATTATCATAAAACTAAAAGGATTGTATTTAGGTAAATCTAATGATATATATAAAATTGGCGGTGTATTTACCTCTTTTGGGAATCGTAGTGTTGGTAGGTTGCCTAAAAATGTTGTTTTTGACCATGTTTTGGTTTCTTGTGAGCCAATTAATGGAATAGAGCCTACTTTAGCTGTTATTTCAGGATTAAACGATGCTATGTTAAATACTCTAGTAGTAATAAACAGCGTGGAAATTAAGCAAGAAGAACTAGGGAAGACTTTTGCTGTTAAGGAAGAGGAAACATTGCGTACCCTTGTGGATTGTATGGATAATGAATTGGTTATGCTAAACAGTGGATATGCAGATTTTCAATCAGAAAGTTTACCAGACAAAATGGGTACCGCTACAGGGTTGTTGACTAAAGATAATAATCAATATCAGCTAATCATCCGTGGCGTAAATGACCTTAAATTTGAACAAGAACGGTGTGAAGATTTTATAGATGAATTTACTTCACCGTCAATTTTTATATCTGAGATTGCTGACCCAGATAATAACGCTGGGGCAAGGTTTGTAGAGCTTTATAACGCATCAGAAGAAAGTCTATCTTTAAATGGGTGGAGTTTGGAACGTTACACTAATGATAACACTGCCATTAGTTCAAGCATAGATTTGTCTGAATATGAAATACCTGGTAGAGGTTTCTTAATAATTTCTCCCAATTCAGAAGAGTTTGAAAATATATATGGCTTTGATGCTGATGTTGCAGTAGGCACAAATTCACCGGCAGATTCTAATGGAGATGATAATCTTGTTTTAGTAGATCCCTTTGGTTCTGTTGTGGATATTTTTGGAATAATTGGTGAAGATGGTAGCAATACCAACCACGAATTTGAAGATGGAAGGGCTGTTAGAAAAATAGAAGTAGATATTAACAATGCTATTTTTAATTCAGCGGAATGGTTAATTTACAATGATACTGGTGCTGAGGGCACCATAAACGAGCCGCAAAAAGCGCCGTTGGATTTTAATCCTGGTTTAAGATAAAATTACACAGTTTCCTTTGAATCGATAATTTTTTGAACGGCGCTTTCGGTCAAAGGTTTCACGATATAATCTTTAACCAATTTGTAGTCTTTGGCTTTTTCCATGTATTTAGGGCTGATGAAAGAACTGGTAATATAAATTTTAATGTGCTCTATTTTATCTTCAGGAAGTTCTTCAAATTCTTCTAGAAAAGACCAACCGTCTCGGTTGGGCATATTTAAATCTAAAAAGATGATATCGGGTAATTTAATGTTTTCAACCAGTAACCCAATAAGTCCGTCAAGTGCCTCTTGTCCACCTGTATAATATAGAATATTATCACTGAAGTTATGATGCTTTAAAATATTCTTAGTGCTAAGCGAAAAAAATTCGTCGTCATCAACAATACAACAGCTAGAAAATATACTCATTTTAAATTATTTCAAAAGTAAACCTTAATTAGATTTTGGGTCATCAGGTTTATAATCAATTATACTTGACTAAGTTATATAATTTACTCGATAATCGACATTTAAATACTTAGACGGTTACGTCGAAATCTTAGTTGGACTTTTAATTAATATTTTACAAGCTTGCGCTGGGGTAATTTACTAATCGTTAACATTTGATGATAATAAGATTTAGAGGTTTATTATCAATTAGTCCTCTTTGGAAATACTGGACTTAAATAGAATCAACTTTCTACTGTGGCGCCTAATATTTTAGCTAAATCATCTGGGGTAATGGGTTTTAGAATATAGGTATCTACTTGTTTGTAGTTTTTAACCCGTTCTAAATCTCTTGGGTCTACAGAAGAACTGATAATATAGATTACAATTTTTTTTGACTTTGGACTTCTGCAGTCCTTAAACTCATCTAAAAACTGCCAGCCGTTTAATATAGGCATATTAAGGTCTAAAAATATGACGTCTGGCAAGGGTTCATTGGCTATGCAAATTTTCATGAGTCCGTCCAGAGCATCTTGTCCATTGTTATATACAATTATAGATTTCGCAAAATCTACTTCTTTTATAATCCTTTTGGTTCCATATACAAATATAGGGTCGTCATCTATAATACAGCAAGTTTCAACTTTTTTCATAATAAATTCTAGTTTAGCTCTGTTTAAGTTCAATTAAAATGGTGGTACCAATATCTACAGTACTTTCAATACTAATGATACCGCTCATAGCTTCTATTTGGTTTTTTGTTATAAAAAGACCAATACCCTTCGCATCTTTGTGCTTGTGAAAAGTTTTGTACATACCAAAAATTTTATCACCATGTTTATTTAAATCTATTCCCTGGCCATTATCGGTAAAAGTGATAAGAATATTATCCTTTTTTATTCTAGATTTTATTTCAATTGATGGGGTGCGTTTTGGTGAACTATATTTTAGGGCATTTGTAAGGATGTTTAGAAAGATGCTTTCTAAATAAGCTGGGACTGCATTAACAAAATGCGATTTGGAAATATCTATTGTTAAAGTTGCTTTTTGCTCTTCAAGTAATCCATTAATACTTTTTGTTATTTGATTAATAGTATTTAAAATACTGATACTTTGTAGATTTTCAAGAGCCCCGGTCTTCACCTGTACCACGTCGTTTAAATGTGCAATGGTTTCAGATAGGCTTTCTGTGGCACTGGTAATCATTCTATTCAAATTTTTACGCTCGTCTTCATCTTCTTCCTCGTTTAAGAACTTGGTCAGCATGGTCATATTTGTGGAATGCGAACGTAAATTGTGAGATACAATATGTGCAAAATTAGTAAGACTTTCATTTTGGCTTTTAGTGACTTCTACTAATGTTTCAAGCTTATTTTGCGATTCAATTCTACTGGTAATATCAAGAAATTGGGTAATTACATGACTTAAATTACCATTAATGTCTTTTACAGGAGTTGCTCCTATAACTGCATGAACAATATGGCCATTTTTATGAAAGTATCTTTTTTGAAATTGTAAATTTACTTTATCACCTTCAATAACTTTGTTTTTATAAGAATGACTACCTAATAGGTCATCTGGATGAGTAATGTCAGTGGAATTTATTTTTAATAGCTCTTCTTCGGAGTATCCTAAACTTTGGCATAAACTTTTGTTGACTTTTAACCACTTAAGATCAGGACTTACCAATGCCATACCTATTGCAGAATGTTCAAATGTTTCTGTAAATGATTTTGTACTTCTGGCTAATTTGAATTCTGTACTACGTAATTCCGTAATATCCCAATTAGCCCCTGTCATCTTAATAGGCTTTCCATTTATACCATTAATAGTTTTAGATAAGCCTTTAATATGCCTAATAGAACCGTTTTGAAGTACTATTCTAAATTCTTCATCAAAATCCTTAATTCCGTCAATGGCTTCTTTGGTTGCCAATATTGCTCTATGTTTATCATCAGGATGTACTGTTGATGACCAAGCCTCAAAAGCTCCGGAAAATTGGTTTTCCTTCACATCAAAAATTCGGTACATTTCATTATCCCACTTAAGGTCGTTCGAAATTAAATCATAATTCCAAGTTCCAATTTGTGCAGTTTGGGTGGTAATTTTTAATCGTTCAGAAATCTGTTGATGAGCTATTTCAATTTTCTTTCGCTCATCTATATCTTGAAAAGTACCAACGAGCCTAATAGCTTTTCCATGTAACATTTCAACTTCGCCTTTTGCACATACCCATACTTCATTTCCTTTGGCAGTGACTATTATCAGCTCCGTGTCAAAAGGTTTTCCTTCTGCAATTGCGGTACTTACTAAATAAGAAATTTTATCTCTATAAATTCCCTCTTTATAAAAGTTTATTCCTTCCTCTAAATTAGGAACAAAGTCATGATTTACTTCATGAATATCTTTTGTTGTTTTTGTCCAGTATACTGTGTTGTTCAGTAAATCAAGTTCCCAGCAACCAATTCTTGCAACTTCTTCAGCTTTGTGTAGTAATTCTATTTCTTTCTGTTCAACTGTAATATCTTCTAAAAAAATAATAGCTCCGTCAAAACCGTGACGCTCAATTGTAGAAGGTATAATTTTCCATTTTAGCCATTGTAATTTACCGTTTGGTAATATAAATTTTTGACCATGATTAGTATGCTCTTTTCCTTCTACACCATAATTAACTGCATTTTTGAAAAAAATGGGAGTTTCAATTATACTGTCAAATAAATTATTATTGACGTTATCGGTTTTGCTTAAACTAAATTTTTCTTGCCACTGGTTAGAGTAGCTAATATAGTTTAACTTAGTATCGACGATAGCAATTGCATTGGGGGACTCTTTTAAAAGAAAGTCAACGGCTAATGTTTTCAAAAGTTATTGATTTAGAATTAAAGGTACGTATTTCTTTTAAAGTAGGAAAAATAGTTACTAAGTAAGAAAATACTTCTACTTTAAAAGAATGTTTAAAATAATAAGACTATGAACGAGTTTTTTTTCAAAGTAATAAGAGAAGGTAGTATTAATGAAGTAAAGTCGATGTTAGAAAAAAATCCTGTGCTTGTCAATAGTAAAGATGCCAGAGGCTCAACACCATTAATTTTGGCTACATATTATGATGAAAAGGATATTGCAATATTGCTTCTTGATAAAGGTGCAAAAATTGATGCGGTAGATGCATCTGGTAATACAGCATTAATGGGTGTTTGCTTTAAAGGGTATACGGATATTGCTAAGCTGTTGATTGAAAAAAAAGCACAGCTAAACGAACGTAATGCAATGGGTGCAACTTGTCTAATTTATGCTGCACAATTTAATCGTTTAGAGATTGCAAAATTGTTAATAGCCAATGGTGCGGATAAAACAATAAAAGATAATAGAGGAAACAGTGCATTGGATCATGCCCAAACCCAGGGGTTAAGTGCTTTTATTGATATGTTGGAATAGGGTATGAAGGAGAATCAAAATAATAGTCTAAATATTGCCTTAATTCAATCTGCATTACATTGGGAGAACCCTGTTGCTAATAGAGAGATGTTCGGTAATAAAATTGTTCAGATTGTTGATCCGGTTGATATTATAGTTCTGCCAGAAATGTTTACTACCGGTTTTACCATGTCACCTGGTAATATTCATGAAAATGAAGGGTTTATAACATTAGATTGGATGAAAAAAATGGCTGCCGATCACAATAGCGCTATAGTGGGTAGTATAATATTTAAAGACGATGATAAGTATTATAATAGACTTTTTTTTGTAAAACCCAGTGGTGATTACGAAAGTTATGATAAGCGTCATACATTTACTTTAGCAGGAGAGGATAAAGAGTATACAGCTGGTACACAAAGGTTGATAGTGAATTATAAAGGTTTTTCTATTTGTCCTTTAGTTTGTTATGATCTCCGTTTTCCTGTGTGGAGTAGAAATACAGAAAATTTTGATGTATTGTTATATACCGCAAATTGGCCAACGCCAAGAATCAATGCTTGGGACACTCTTTTAAAAGCTAGGGCTATTGAAAATATGGTGTATTGTATAGGAGTAAATCGTATTGGTGAAGATGAGGTTGGGCATAAATATCCAGGACACTCATGTGTATATGACCCTCTTGGGGAATTAGTTTTACTTTCTAAAAATGAAGGGATTTCAATAGTTGAAATTTCTAAAAATAAAGTTGATCTTATAAGAGAGAAACTTCGTTTTTTAAATGATAGAGATGAGTTTAATCTATCAAATTAAAAGTCTCAATTTTTTCCCAGTTAGCACGTAATTCTATTAAAGTAGGATAATAACTTATTTTTTCTGGTTGTTTTTTGTCTAAAAAGCTACCGGTATCCCATTCGCCATTTCCGTTCATATCAAAAATAACGCGTGCTTGATATTTGCCCGGACTTAGATTATCGAAAACGTAAGCTTGCGATTCTGTAGAGTAAATTTCGCGTTGCAAATCGCCTTTTTCATTGGTTAATTGCACAATTATTGGATAAACAATATTATTGCCATTTACATTTAAAGTTAAATTACCATAATCAGCAAGACCTTTGGTTCTAAAGGAAAAGGCTACAGAATCATTACTAGTTTCAAAAAAATCTGTTACCGCTCCCGGTATTAATTCCATTCTATAATTTTGGTCAGGATTTATTTTAAAATCAAAATTTAAAAGATTTTTTAAAGTGTCCAGCTTTAAATCATAAGCTACTTCTACAGAATCTTTATCCATTAATTTTATTTTAGTACTGTCATAGGCTACTAATGGCGTATTGCTGAGAAGATTAATGGGCTTGTCCATTTCTATATTTCCATTCTGGTTCATAGAGATTTTCAGGGAATCAAACTCAACTTTTCTGTTCTTTACCTTAAATGTGTCTTGGATTTTTAAATTTTCGTTGGTAATTGTAAAGAGTAAGGAGTCCATCTCATAAGGTGTAAACCAAAAGTTTAAGGTGTCTTTTTCTCTTTCTTTTAAAATTATGGTTCTAACGGTATCTGGTATTTCGGTAATAGTTTCAATTTTAATGTCGTCACCTTTGCCATAATATCCAAAGCTTATTCTATTGCTCGCCTCCATACTAGGTACCGCAACACCGTAATCCTGTACTTCTTTAAAAAGATTTAAAAGATATATTGAATCTGTTGGTAAATTTATAGTGTCTTCTACAAAACCTATTTTATCTGTTTTTTGATCAAATAAATTATTACTGGATGCATCTTTAATACCGAATAAAGCGTATTTACCTTCCTTTAAATTCTTCAGTTTAAATATTACCGCACTATCTAAGGTATTTGTAATGTAATTTGGTGGTCTTTTATAAACAGTAGAGTCATTATAAGTGCTGTCTATTTTATAGAGCATTACACTGATAAAATCATCTGCTTTTTTATTAAAAGCATCTTTTACAACTCCCGTAAGTTCTAGTGAATCAATATAATCGCCAGTGGAGAAAACATAGGTAAAAAAAGAATTTGGATTTTCTTCGTTGTTGTCAACAATACCTTGACCAAAGTTGAAAGTATATGTAGTATTAGGTTCCAGTGTATCTTTAATGGTGATTTCTACATATTTATTGGCGTTTCCAATAGGAGAAAGCACAGGAGAATTTTTTAATGGTGGAGAAATGATAAGCTGTTTTTGAATATCGTTTAACTTCACCAATTCATTAAAGTACAATCTAATCTTTTGCCCTTTGAAATTAGTTGTTAAATTAGGTGGCTCTGCTCTTGTTAATTCTGGGGGTGTAATATCTTTTGGTCCGCCTGTTGGCGTACCTCTTTGCGCACATTGGTAAGAAACCAGTACAATGACAAAAATAAATATAAAACCTAGAATTTTTCTGCCCATTAGTGTGTTTATCGACCGCAAAGAAACAACATATTTTATAGAAAACTAATTCTATGGAACAACTGCCATACTAGAGATATAAATCTCAACACCTTCAATATCTTTAAAAGTGTTAGCGCAAATTTCCATAGTAGCGCCAGTAGTGATTACATCGTCAACTAAAAGTATGGTTTTGTTGGCTAGCGCTTCTCCATTTTTAATTTCATATAAAGATCTATTGTCATACCATCTGCTTAGTCTATTTTTTTTGGTTTGTGTTTTTGTATTAGCGGTTTTTACCAAAAAATCATCATTGTATTTGGCATTGATATGAAAAGCAATTTGCTTTGCAAAAAGCGCTACTTGGTTATAACCTCTTTTTTTAAGTTTTTTTCGATGTAAAGGGACGGGGATTACAAAGTCAATTTTTGGCAGATGGCCTTGCTCCTTTAATATTTGACCGTGCCAATCACCTAAAAATTGCCCTATACCTTCTTGATTCTTATATTTTAAAAAATGTATGAGGTTTTTTACGATTCCAATTTCGGTAAAGAATAAGAATGAATTTGCTTTTTTTATGTTAATTCGACCATAAAAAATACGGTCAACCGCATTTTCATCGTTAAAGGTGTACTCGGTAAGTGGTAATTGATGTCGGCAAGATGTACAGAGAAGCACCTCTCCTCTATATAATCGTGCATTACATCCAAAACATGATATGGGTAGCAGTATGTTGGTAACATCCTTTAGTATATTTGAAATTCTGTTTTTCATCAAATTTTACAGATTAAACAACCTACAGCCCGCTTTTTAAATGGACAGTCAAGATAATAAATTCAATTATAAAATAATACTGGCAGCATTTGTTGCGGTTCTTTTAGCGTTATTAATTGCGTTCTACTATAGTTATGCCCAGTCAAATGCTCAAATTGACTTTTTAGAGCAAGAAAAAGAAATTTTGGTAAGAGATCTTACTATTATGAAGGCTGATGTGGATCGTTTGTCTGCTAAAAGTGAAATGAACGAAATTGAATTACAAGATTCTAAATTTAAAGTACAAGAGCTTTTAGATTCTGTAGGCAGGTTGAATTTTACTGTTCAAAAGTTAAGGGAATTCAAAACCGAATTACGTAGGTTAGAATCCAAAAATGATAGTTTACTTCTAAAGAACAACTTTTTACGTTACAATAATATGTTACTTACAGATAAGTATGACGAGTCTCGTAAGCAAATTGAAAACCTAAGGGCAAATAGTAATTCTTTAGCTGAGGCAGAAGCTTTACAAAGAAGAAAAATTCTAGAACTTAATCAGAAATTGAAAACGAAGAGCTATTTAAAAATGGCCAATTCTGAAGGTAGTGGTTTTAGGTTAATTCGAGGAACTAGGCCAACTAAAACAAATAAGGCATCTATTATTGAGAAACTAAGAGGCTGTGTAACCGTATTGGCTGATGAGAGTGAAGCTGATAATGAGAAAGTAATTTATCTACAGTTTTTAGACCCTAACAAACAAATTGTTGAAGATAATGCCAATACTATTACCGTAAACGGTAATGTTTATAGTAAAAGAGTCGAATTTGTTTTCACAGGTTTAGACCAGTCTTTATGTGAGTCTATTACCATACCAGAAGGTTCTTTGATGGAGGGTATTTATACATTGAATGTATTTGAAGATGAGCGTTTAATTACTTCTTCTGAATTTGAATTGAAATAATTATTTTTTTTTTGGGCTATTGTTCTATTTTTGCCACATGGCAAAGCAAGAAGATGATTTTAAGCGTGTAATTTCTCACGCAAAGGAATACGGATATGTATTTCAATCTAGTGAAATTTATGATGGTTTAAGTGCTATTTATGATTACGGTCAAAATGGTGTTGAACTTAAAAAGAATATACGAGACTATTGGTGGAAAGCAATGGTACAGCTCAATGAGAATATTGTTGGGTTAGACGCTGCAATTTTTATGCACCCATTAACGTGGAAAGCTTCTGGGCATATAGATGCTTTTAATGATCCGTTAATAGATAATAAAGATTCTAAAAAAAGATATAGAGCAGATGTTTTAGTTGAAGACTATGTCGCTAAAATTGATGCTAAAATTGAAAAGGAGGTCAAAAAAGCTGCAAAACGTTTTGGAGACGCTTTTGATAAAGAACAGTTTTTACAGACCAATCAGCGTGTAGTTGATTATCAGGAACAGGGAAAAACCATCTTGAGCAGATTGGGTAAATCTTTACAGAATGAAGATTTAGCCGATGTAAAAGCACTTATTGAAGAATTGGATATCGCATGCCCAATGTCTGGTTCTAAGAACTGGACAGATGTTAAGCAGTTCAATTTAATGTTCGGCACCAAATTAGGTGCTAATGCAGAAAGTGCAATGGATTTATATCTAAGACCTGAAACTGCACAGGGTATTTTTGTAAACTTCTTAAATGTTCAGAAATCTGGTCGTATGAAGCTTCCTTTTGGAATTGCCCAGACCGGTAAGGCTTTTAGAAATGAAATTGTAGCAAGACAGTTCATATTTAGAATGCGTGAGTTTGAACAGATGGAAATGCAATTCTTTATTCAACCAGGTACACAGAAAGAATGGTATGAGGTTTGGAAAGAAAAAAGAATGAAGTGGCACTTGTCTCTTGGTTTAGGTCAGGACAACTATCGTTTTCATGATCATGAGAAACTGGCACACTACGCAGATGCTGCATCAGATATAGAATTTCGTTTTCCATTCGGATTTAAAGAGTTAGAAGGAATTCATTCTCGTACAGATTTTGATTTAAGCAGTCATGAGAAATTCTCTGGTAAAAAATTACAGTATTTTGACCATGAAGTAAATAGAAACTATGTGCCTTACGTCTTAGAAACTTCTATTGGTTTGGATAGAATGTTTCTAGCGGTATTCTCTAACTCGCTTCAAGAGGAAGAATTGGAGAATAACACTACCAGAACAGTACTTAAGCTACCGGCTGTTTTAGCACCTGTAAAAGCTGCTATTTTACCTTTACTTAAAAAGGATGGTTTACCTGAAATTGCACACCAAATTATAGATGATCTTAAATGGGACTTTAATGTGGTTTATGATGAAAAAGATGCTGTAGGTAGACGTTACAGAAGACAAGATGCCAATGGTACTCCTTTCTGTATTACCGTTGATCACCAAACTTTAGAAGATCAAACTGTTACTATTAGACATAGAGATTCTATGGAGCAGGAGCGTGTTGCTATATCAGCGTTGAATGGTATCATTCATAATGCTGTAGATATGAAAACGTGGTTAAAGAAAATGGAATAGATTATAGAGTGTAGTGCAACTTTACACTACCGTAATAATTAATAGAGTTCCCAGGGTAGAAATACCTTGGGGCATTTCCTCCAAATCCGGTAGCGTTAATTAATACAGACTGTGCATACTTTTTATCCGTGAGGTTGTTGATTCCAAAATCCAAACCTACACGTAATTTATCTGTAATTTGTTTTTTATAACCTGCTTTAATATTTAATAAGTTGAAGGAATCGCTGTAAAGGGAATTTGCATCTGTTAAAGGAATTTCATCTACAAATTGATGGGTGATATTTACAAACAAACCATTTCCAAAATTAGTTTGAATTCCTGAATTTATTTTGTTTTTAGGTACTCCGGTTAGAGCGTTTTCAGAATAATCTTCATCGGCTTCTTCATCTGTGAAATCAACGAATTTATGGTTACTATAAGTGTAACTTATAAATGGAGTAAACAAAATTTTATCGGTTAGGTTAATGCGGTAGCTCCAATCTAAATCAATACCTTGATGTTTGGTCTTGCCGGCATTGCGCCCTATATATTGGTTATCTCCAACACGCTTGGCAACCAAAAGATTTTTAATTGGCATAATATAAGCAGCGACTTCCAACTTTAGTTTTTCGTCTTTACTTTTATGTACGATGCCTAATTCATAGTTAGTGCCTGTCTCTTGAAGAATGTCAGGATTTATGATTCCGTCAGGGGTTAGTGTTTCTTCTAAACTAGGATTTGAAAATCCGCGGCTAATATTTGCATACAGTTGGTTTGTTGGAGTAATAGTATAATTAACATCTAAGCTTGGTAAGAATAATGTATTAAAATCTCTATTGGCACTAGTATTGCTTTCACCTGTGTTGAAAATATCTCTATAGTCATATTGAGTTTTATTGATATTTAACCCTAATTGAGCTGTAAGTTTATCTGTAAAAGAATAGGATGCCGTAGCAAAACCATTTAGTTGGTTTCTAAATTCTTTATTTTGAGAAAGTCTTTCTCCTTGCAAGCTTCCATTACCATTATTTTCTTGATATAGGTTATCAAAAGTTCCCCATGAATATTCATCTTTGTATAGCTCACCACCAAAAGTGTAGGAAATGGCATTTTCTGAAATATTTAAAGTGCCAGAAAACAATGTTCTAAAACCGTAACCATTAGTGTATTCATCTAATATATTGAATGGTGCAGGCTCATAATGGTCTAAATAAGTATAGAACAGGCTAGTGGTATTTTTTAAATTAGCATTTGCATAATAGGTGTGAGAAAGTCCTATAAGGCTATAGTTGTTGTCTTCGTATCCTTTGGATGACCTCCAAGTAAAAGCGGCTTGAGTAGGGTCTTCATCGAAATCTTCTTGACTTATAGAGCTGGCTATTTGAGCCGAGTAATCAATATGATTTACCAAAAGTCCTACTTCACTTTTTTCTGAAAGTTTGAAAATGGTGTTAAGAAGAAATCCGTCACGCTCAAATCTATTGTTTTCTCGGTATCCATCTATTTCCATATGACCATATTGAAAGGTCATATAAAAATCTTCTTGTGAATGTGTAAATCCTAAACTGTTTTTAAATAGTCCGTAAGAACCTACAGTAGTATTATTGGTAAACTTGGTAGGTTGGTTACTTGTTTGTTTCGTGTTTAAGATAATTGACCCACCTAAATTAGTTCCAAATCCTGTTCCTTTCGGTCCTTTAATAACTTCAATTGAAGTAAGGTTTTCCAAATCAAAAGCTTCTATGGTTGACGAGCCTGTTCCGTTTGTAATGGGAATGTTGTTGTAGTAAAGTCTCAGTTTGTCTGTACCGTATAATGTTCTAGAACCAACACCTCTAATTGTTATTCTATTGGTATTCAGTGCTCCAGATAAAGCATAAAGACCGGAAACTTGATTAATGGAGCTAATGAAGTCTACAGGACTATAATTGGCAAATGTAGTAGCGCCAATAGTTTGTGAGGGTATAATGCCAATAGCATTTTTAGCCGTTAGCGTATCTACAACAATTACTTCGTTCAATTGGGTGATACTATCATTTTTGATAGTATTTTGAGCAGAAAGATTTAAGGTAGTAACTAATATTATTAGTGATAGTTGAAATATTCTCTTCATAGGTGGTTAAACCTCAAAAATACCCATTAAAAGCGGTAACCTAAAGATAATCCGGCTCTGAACATAAAGTCATCTTGAAAATCTTCTGGATTAATGTTTCTTCCCAGTCCTCCATTTAATTCAATAGTGAATTTTTGACTTCTAGTTGCCCATTTATATCCACCGCCAAGACCAAGTGCTATGGTAGAGTAATCATAGTTTCTATTCCCTAGGTTTGCAGTGTCCTCATCATCTTCGCCTGTGTAATAAAGACCGAACACTTCAGCAAAAAGACCACTTTTTGGTCCGTAACCAAAATAAGCTCTTAAGTTAGGTCCTATTCCAAAATTACCATTATAATCAGTTGACTTTCCATCAAAATATAGTGTTCCTCCAATACTTGTATCTTCGTTTATGTAATATTCATAACCAAATTCAACAGTAGTGGTTACTAGGAATTGACCAATGTTCAACTTCACTTCATGGCTATTTTCATCATTATAATAGGCTTGTGAAAAAGAAGAAGTTGTAATGAATACTAAAAGAGCAGAAAAAATAAACTTGTTCATGAGAAGCGTTTTAAAATGCAAATATATTTTTAAAGCTGTGAAATTATGATTTTAATGGAAAGTATGCACCTTTAATCTTTAACTCTTTTTTATTTTTAAGCCAAAATGAATAGAGATGAAGATCATATCTTATAATGTAAATGGAATTAGGGCAGCGATAAGAAAGGGTTTTTTGGATTGGTTGGGAACCGTATCTCCAGATGTAGTTTGTCTACAAGAAATTAAGGCCAACGAGGACCAACTTGATCTTTCTTTATTTGAAGAAGCGGGTTACAAGTATAATTATTGGTATAGTGCTCAAAAGAAAGGATATAGTGGTGTCGCTATACTTTCTAAGACCCAGCCAGACAACGTAGTTTTTGGTACAGGTATAGCGTATATGGATTTTGAGGGAAGAAATATTCGTGCAGATTTTGGAGATATCTCCATTATGAGTATGTATTTGCCCTCAGGTACTAATATGGAGCGATTAGATTTTAAACTTACATATATGGCAGATTTTCAAGAGTATGCCAATACCCTTAAAAAGACAAATCCTAATCTAATAGTTTTAGGGGATTATAATATTTGTCATGAAGCCATAGATATTCATAATCCTGTGGGATTAAAAAACGTATCGGGATTTTTACCTGTAGAACGGGAATGGATAGGAGATTTCATGAAAAGCGGATTTATAGATAGTTTTAGAGAGTTTAATTCTGAACCGGATAATTATACATGGTGGAGCTATAGAGCCAATGCCAGAAATAATAACAAGGGTTGGCGTTTAGATTATGCTATGGTGGCTTCCACATTAAAAGACAGGTTGTCTAGATCTGTAATTTTATCAGAAGCAAAACATAGTGATCACTGTCCTATTTTAATAGAGGTAGAGAGTTAACGAAATGGATACAAACACACTAAAAATATTTAGTAGTTTTGCGTCTTAAGTTTGCAAATTTTAAGCTAAATGATCTATACCAATTTACCGCATACAGATATTGAAGTAAGTAAAATATGTTTGGGTACTATGACCTGGGGTAATCAAAATACCGAAGAGGAAGGTCATGAACAAATCAATTATGCTCTAGATAAGGGTGTTAATTTTTTAGATACGGCAGAGTTGTATCCTGTCCCGGCACATAAAGATAGATATGCCGCTACAGAGAAGGTTATTGGTAATTGGTTTAAGAAAAATGGTAATAGAGAAGATATTGTTCTAGCTTCCAAAATTGCCGGAAAAGCTGAAATGACGAAGTTTATTCGTACTAACGGTTTTACTAGAGAATCTATTATTGAAGCTGTAGAGGGAAGTTTACAGCGTTTGCAAACAGATTATATTGATTTGTATCAATTACATTGGCCGGATAGGAGTACCAATTATTTTGGTCAAAGAGGTTATAAGCATGATATATCTGATCATTGGGAAGATAATATTCATCAAGTTTTAGAAACCTTCCGTGATTTAATACGTGAGGGAAAAATTAAGCACGTTGGTATTTCAAATGAAACACCATGGGGAACCATGCGCTTTTTAGAGGAAAGTAAAGTTCATGGAACATTGCCAAGAACCATAACCGTTCAAAATCCGTATAGTTTATTGAATAGATTGTTTGAGGTGGGCATGGCCGAAATCTCTATGAGAGAGCAAGTAGGTCTATTGGCATACTCTCCAATGGGTTTTGGGGCGTTAAGTGGCAAATATTTAGGAGATAGAATGCCAGAAGGCTCTAGGTTAAGCTTGTTTCCTCAATATAATAGATATATAGGTGATAGAGCGGTTGAGGCTACTAAAAGATATTATGATTTGGCACAAGCCAATGGTCTTACCTTAGCGCAAATGGCATTGGCATTCGTAAATACGAGACCTTTTGTGACCAGTACAATTATTGGAGCTACTGGTCTAAGACAGTTAGAGGAAAATATTGGCAGTATTGATATTGATTTATCTGAAGATGTTTTGAAAGAAATAGAAGCCATTCATAATTCAATTCCTAATCCTGCGCCTTAGAATGGATAGCCTAATTATTTTAAAAGTCGGTTTTGGACAAATAGTCTTAATCTTAGTAGTGATTGTAATTATTATGGTTTTGGCTAGAATAATGCGAGATAAGCGCTAGCTAAATAAATTATTTGTAACCTCTTCTATTTTGGACGCTAATAATATTTTAATTTTTGTCGATTTCAGACCTATTTTATTGCTTTTTGAAATTATGATGGTGTCATAACCTAGTTTTTCAGCTTCTAATATGCGTTGCTCCACGCGCTGTACGGGTCTGATTTCTCCGGCAAGTCCAACTTCGGCAGCAAAGCAAATTCCTTTATCAATAGGTATATCCTCATTACTGGATAAAATAGCAGCAATGACGGCCAAATCAATAGCCGGGTCATCTACAGATATGCCTCCGGTTATATTCAGGAAAACATCTTTAGCGCCCAGTTTAAATCCTGCACGTTTTTCTAACACTGCCAATAGCATATTTAATCTTTTGGCGTTATAGCCCGTTGTAGAACGTTGAGGTGTTCCATAAACAGCTGTACTGACTAGTGCTTGAATTTCTATAAGTAGGGGTCGCATACCTTCTACGGTAGAGGCAATTGCAGTACCACTTAAGCCGTCGTCATTTTTGGAAATCAATACCTCAGATGGATTGTTGACTTCGCGCAATCCACTACCTTGCATTTCGTAAATACCAAGTTCTGCAGTTGATCCAAATCTATTTTTTAATGACCTCAAAATACGATATACATAATTGCGATCACCTTCAAATTGAAGAACGGTATCCACCATATGTTCTAGAATTTTTGGTCCTGCAATGGATCCGTCTTTAGTAATGTGCCCAATCAATATAACGGGTGTATTGGTTTCTTTTGCAAATTTTATAAGTTCGGCGGTACATTCTCGTATTTGAGAAATACTACCTGCAGCAGATTCAATATAGTCTGAGTGAAGTGTTTGTATAGAATCGATAACAACAATATCAGGTTCCGTTGCTTCTATTTGTTTAAAAATGTTTTGGGTTTTAGTTTCCGTCAGAATAAAGCAGGTTTGGCTATTTGGGTGAATTCTATCGGCACGCATTTTAATTTGCTTTTGGCTTTCTTCACCAGAAACATAAAGCGTTTTATAAGGTAATTTTAATGCTATTTGAAGAAGTAGGGTGCTTTTTCCAACACCAGGTTCGCCGCCTAGAAGTACCAATGCACCAGGAACTAAGCCGCCACCCAGAACTCTATTGAATTCAAGGTCAAAAGTATTTAGGCGAACTTCTTTCTCAATACTGATTTCATTCACCAAAAGAGGTTTAGAAACTCTTTTAGTGGTTTGGGTAGGAGTTTTCCAACTAGTCTTCTCTTCTTTTTGTACCACCTCTTCAACAACGGTGTTCCATTGTTTACAGGCAGAGCATTGTCCTACCCATTTGGCATATTGAGTTCCACAATTTTGACAAAAAAATGCAGTTTTAGTTTTGGCCATCTTTAGCTTTTATCGAAAAAGCTAAAGGTAGCAAGAAGTTTGAAATGATAGAGTTTAAGAATGAAAATATGGTTTAATTTTCACCGGACTTCTCTTTTTTAAAAGCACTAAAGGCGAGGAAAAATGATGCCCACGCCATAAATAGGGCAATACCGTTATAGGCTAAAATGAACTCTCCTTTGAGTCCAAAGTAAGTAAAGAGCACTCCGGAGAATACGAAGTACATTGCGTCAATTTTAATCATAATTAAGTAGGTTAGGCTAATTTGGGACTAGCCGTTTATTTAATATTATAATCTTTAAAAACCGAAATCGGCTTTCAGTGCATCCATTTTTTCAAGGGCCATTTCTTTAGTTAAAAAATCTATTTCTTCCATTTGAAATGACTTTTCAAATGTTCTTAATGCTTTTTTAGGTTCACCAAGTTGTTCGTAATACTCAGCTTCAAAATAAAAACCTAACATAGTTTGGGGGTATTCTTTTTTACACAAGTCAGATAAAGGTTTTAACGACTCAAAATCTTCTTTCTTTCTAGATGCCGCATATATTGCCATAATGTCGTTTAATTCAACAGGCTTGCTAAAACCGAACATGTCTACAATACCTTGGTATTTATTTTCTAAATAGTCATAGACCGGCTCTTCACTAGTTAGTATTTGAGTTTTGTATTCCTTTGGACTAATAGGTTTGAACATTCCAAAAATATTATCAAACGCTTTTCCAATGCCATAGGTAGCAACAGAAATATGATCTGCATTAGAATATTCATCAAAGAAATAATGTAAAGATTCTTTTTTAATGGCTTTAAGTTCCTTGTCCATTGTTAGAATTCGTTGCTTGTCATTGCTAGCTTCGCCTTCAACAATAAGTTGGTAGAAAATTTGATCTTCAATGATACCTAATCTCATAGGTACTCTACTTTCCATCTCTGGTGCAAGAGTAGGTGAGATACTTACATAACCATCAAATATAGAATTATCCTTAAACAACCAATAGTTCATGAAACTAGCGGTAATATCATATCCAACGATCATTTTAAATGGCGCAGTACTATAGTTGAGATCTAGATAGGGAATAAGTTCCATGCCAATAAACTCATAAAAGCTTTTACCTTTTTCAGAAGGGAGTCCGCTATCTGGGTCAAATGCACAATCTTCATATCTAAGATCATTTTCACTTTGGTTGATACCTACAACTATACTTTGTGGCATTCCATGAAAACGACTGTAGAATTTTGAATTTGCCACTACTTGTTCAAAAAGATAATCACCGTCAAGTACAATGATCAAAGGGTACTTTTTGGTTTCATCCATGTTTTCTGGAAAGTAGTAGTTTACATCTCTTCGTTCTTGAAGTTTAAAAGATTCGAAGATTTCTTGAGTCACTTGAGAATAGGAAGTTATCCCAAATAAAAGTGCGAATACTAAAGATACATAGCGCATAAAAAATAATTATAAGTTGAAAGTAACTATTTACCACGGTTCAATAACGGTAATAAAAGAAAAGATATTGCACCAAAAACAACTATCATTAGCGTCTGGGCTATCCATATAATCCAACCAAAGGCATCCCCAGATACTGCACTTATTCCAAAGATGGCAAGAGCGCCACTCACTGCAATAGGGTAAAGACCTATGCCGCCGTTGGTGGTTGCCATGGCGAAAGCCCCAGCCACAAAGGCTACCAAGAGTTGGCTAAGCGTTAGTGATATGGTTTCTGGAACCGTAAATTTTATAATCCATAGCATGCCGATATAGCATCCCCAGATAAAGAAAGTATGAAAAATAAACAGCCATTTATTTTTCATTTTAAAAATACTGAACACTCCGTCAAGAAGTCCTTTTATAAATGTTTTAATTTTTAGGGCAAATGCATTCTTAGATTTTTTTATGATAAAAATAAAAACAAAGAATAAAGCTACTCCACCCAATCCAAGAAATATGAGTCCGGTTGCATTGAAACCACGTTCCTGGAGAATGCCCATAATTACATCTGTTTGTAGTAAAAATGCAATGGTTACTACTAGAAGAAGCATAATTACATCAATAACCCTTTCTGTTACAATGGTGCCAAAACCTTTTTCAAAAGGTACATTTTCATAAGTAGTCAGTGCTGTGGCCCTTAATATTTCACCTGTTCTTGGAATACCTAAATTGGCAAAATAAGATGTTAGGATGATAAGAATGTTATTAACGAGTTTTGGCTTGTAGCCTAGTGGTTCAAGAAGATAATTCCATCTAATCGCTCTAGAAATATGCCCTAAAATACCTAGTAAAATAGAAAGGGAAACATAAAGTGGATTGGCTTCTTTTATGTAGAAAATTATTTGTTTTCTATTTTCTGGTGTAGTTGAATTGTAAGAGTACCAAACTAAAAAAACTCCCAATGCAATTGGGAGTATGATCTTAAGATTTTTTTTTAGCGAAGTAGTCAACGTTAAGTTAAAAGGTTGTTAGCTTCATTAGGGAAAACCAATGAAGGATTAAATTTCTTTGCATCTTCAATATCCATCCAAGTATAAGAAATTAAAATTAAAATATCGCCTACGGCTACCTTTCTAGCCGCTGCGCCATTTAAAGTAATCTCTCCGCTTTTTCTTGGACCGGGAATGATATAGGTTTCTAATCTTTCTCCATTATTGTTGTTGACAATCTGAACCTTTTCGCCACGAATAAAATTTGCGGCATCCATTAAATCTTCATCGATAGTAATGCTGCCAACATAATTTAGATCGGCACCAGTAACTTTTACACGGTGTATTTTTGATTTAACTACTTCTATTTGCATATCTTATTTTAATTAAGGGCTATATTATCTATTAGTCTTACGTCTTCCACATAAACGGCAATAAACGCCCTGTATTTTACATTGTTTATTTTATTCTTCATTGGGGTCAATGTTTCAACATCGGTAATGTCAAAATATTCTAATTGAAAATCAAGGTTGTTTTCAAATTGATTAATCACCCAATCTTTAACATTTAATGCATTTTCCGTGCCAAATTTATTTTTGGCAGTCTTTAGTGTTTCGTAAATAAATGCTGCTTTTTGTCGTATGTTTTTACTTAACCTTTCGTTTCTGGAGCTCATTGCCAAACCATGGTCTTCCCTAACAATTTCGCAACCTATTATTTCTACAGGTATATGCTGTATTTCGGTAAGTTTTTGAATAATGCGTAATTGTTGAAAATCTTTTTCTCCAAAATAAGCTTTTGAAGGTTGTACCACATTTAGCAACTCTTCAACAATAGTACCAACACCGTTAAAATGGTCATCTCTGAATTCGCCTTCCATAACTTTGTCCAATCCTTCAAAATCATAAATTTTTGGAACAATAATATCTGGATATATCTCAGAGACTTCCGGAGTGAATATGATAATGTTATCAGAAATCGCAGAAATCAATTGTATGTCGGCATCTATCGTTTTTGGGTATTTGTCTAAATCTTCCTTGTTATTGAATTGTGTAGGGTTGACAAAAATACTTACCACAACATTCTTATTTTGCTCAACCGCTTTTTTAATAAGCGATGCGTGCCCTTCGTGAAGTGCGCCCATAGTGGGTACAAGACCTAAGTCTAATTTGTTACTTAACTTATTAAGTTCTTCTTTGAGCTTGGTTTTGGTCTTTATTACCGGCATTGAAAAGTTCATTAGCGAGCAAACTTACTATAATTACTGCTAATCTCTATATTTTTTGTAATTTTGCAGTTGCGTTCCAGTGAAAAATAAAATATAACCTTTATGAATGGTAAAAAGATATTATTTGTATCTTCTGAATTAGTTCCTTACTTACCCGAAAACGAAGTTTCCCTAATGTCTTATGAAGCACCTAGAATGGTCAACAGCAATGGTGGTCAGATCAGGATTTTCATGCCTAGATACGGGAACATTAATGAGAGAAGGCATCAATTACACGAAGTAATTAGACTATCAGGTATGAACTTGGTCATTAATGATATGGATATGCCATTGATCATTAAAGTGGCGTCAATTCCAAAAGAGAGAATTCAAGTTTACTTTATCGATAACGAAGAATACTTTAAGCGTAAGGCTACCTTTACTGATAAACAAGGAAACCTCTTTCCAGATAACGACCAACGTGCAATATTTTTTGCAAAGGGAGTTATGGAGACTGTTAAAAAATTAAATTGGTCACCAGATATTATTCATGTTCATGGATGGATGGCAAGTTTATTGCCATTGTATTTAAAGAAATACTATGCTGATGAGCCCTTATTTGCTGACAGTAAAATAGTGTTATCTGTGTATGGTAAAACTTTTGAAGGTTCTTTGGATAAGGATATGATCAAGAGAATTTCTTTTGATGGTATTCCAGAAGAAGAAATTGCATCTTTAGGTGAGCCTACCTATAATAATTTGTTAAAGGTGGCTGTTGATTATTCTGATGCTGTTATTTTAGCCTCGGAGGAAATACCAGAAGAATTAGAAAACCATATTTCTAGCCAAGAAAAACCAGTGTTGCCATATGTACCTGTTCAAGAGTTTGAAGAGGCGTATGCTAATTTTTATAACACCGAAGTTTTAAAATAATCTGAATGAATTTTATTGCTAAGTCCGCTGTCCCTAATTTTTTAGGGTTGTTTTTGATATTGGTTTTTTTGGTTTCTTGCGAGCAAGATTTAACAACTGTAGGTTCTGGTGTTGTTGGTAACGAGCCTTTTACCACCGGTACGGAAGTATATGATGTTTTTGCATTTAACAAGAACATTGAGGCGGTTCAGACCAATAAACTTGATATTTATCAAATAGGTACATATAATGACCCTGTTTATGGTAAAACAGAGGCTTCTGTAACTTCACAAGTCTATTTAAGTACGGCTAACCCATCTTTTGGTAGTTTTTCTCAAGAAAAGGAGGATAGAGCTGGTACTACAGATGAGGCAATAACTACGGTTCAAGAAAATGAAACTATTAAAGAAGTTTATCTTTATATACCATTTTTGACAAATGCTAGTTCGTTGGATACTGATGGTGATGGTGTTGTAGATGAATTTGATCTTGACCCAGACGATAGTAGTAATGACAATGATGGTGATGGTGTTTCTAATATTATAGAGACGGCATCTAATACAGATCCTTTGGATGGTTCTAGTGTTGATGAGGATCGTGATGGTATTAATGATCTTGATGGTTCAACCATTTTTTCTGATAATTTTGCGGAAAAAGTTGAATTAGATAGTATATACATCAATGGTATAAATTATGATGATGTAGCCAAAACTCCATTACCTTCCTTTAATTTAAAGGTAGAACGTTCAACTTTTTTCTTACGTGATTTAGACCCAAATGCTAGCTTTCAAGAAGCACAACAGTATTATTCAAATCAAGTGTTCTCTCCTGATTTTGTAACAGGTGATCCTTTGTTTGAAGGTGTAGTTGAGATTATTGATGAAGAAATCTTAATTCAGAATGAAGATGACGACTCTACGGAAGATGTTGATGAGTCTCAAACTTTCACAAAATTACAGCCAGGTATTAGAGTGGCATTGGATACTGAGTTTTTTCAAACTAATATATTAGACAAGGAAGGAAGTTCAGAGTTAGTTAGTCAAGCTAATTTTACTGAATTTATCAGGGGTCTTCATTTTTCAATTGAAGATGAATCTGGTAATGATGTGCTTTTTATGTTCAATTTAAATAGTTCCAATATTACTATGACTTATAGTTACACCAACTATGATACTAATAGTACTACTGATGATACTAGTGACGATAATCCTAATAACATTTTAGAAAAAGATTTTATTTTTTCTTTTTTATCACAGAGTACAAGTGGTATTGTTTCCGGTAATGCTGTAAATACCATTGTAACTGAAAACTACGGTCCTCAAATTCTTCAAAATTTAGACACTAGTGAAAATGCTTCTAGGATATATTTAAAAGGAGGACCTGGTACTTATGCTGAAATCAATTTATTTGAAGAAGACGGAGGTGAAAGTATTATTGAACAAATTAAAAGTGAGAATTGGGTAATTAATGAAGCTAATTTGGTTTTCTATATAGATAGAGATCAGTTGGATGCTGTAGGTAGTACTTTAGAGCCTCCTAGATTATATTTATATAATGCAGAGAATAAGTTTCCTTTAATAAATACATCTACAGATGTGGCATTGGCGGTATCTGGAACTCCAAACTTATTTGCATTTTATCCTGATTATGATGGAGTAATAGAGAAATCTAACGGGAAAGGAGTTCAGTATTCGGTGAAAATTACAGAACATATAAATAATATGATCGTAAGAGATTCTACAAATGCAACTTTGGGTTTAACACTATCGACAAATATTCAAAATTGGAATATTGCAGATGCAAAAGTTGCTGATGGTGAAGAAGAATTACCTATAACGTCAACGGTTACTCCTTTGGGTACTATTTTGTTTGGTAGTAATATAGATGCTACTGATCCTGATTATGACAAAAGGTTAAAATTAGAAATATCTTATACCAAAGCTCAGTAAACCATTAAATAGTGGTTTTCGTCATTTATTCAATTGATGACATACCACTTCTACATTATTAACGTTGTATAATCTAAATGGCATAAATCTTGAAGCTTATTTGTTGAGCTAAAAGATTTTAATTTAATTTTTTTCAAATAGATACAGTAATATGTGCGGAATTGTTGGTTACATAGGTCATAGGGAAGCTTTTCCTATTGTTATAAAAGGACTTCAGAGATTAGAATATCGTGGTTATGATAGTGCAGGTATTGCATTATACGATGGTAACCAGATCAATCTTGCTAAAACAAAAGGTAAGGTTGAGGATTTAAAAAATAAAGCAAAAGAAATATCTCAGGCGGGTAGTATAGGTATTGGTCATACACGTTGGGCAACACATGGTGTACCTAATGATGTTAACTCACATCCTCATTATTCCAATTCTGGAAACCTTGTTATTATACATAATGGTATCATTGAAAATTATGAGGCCATTAAGCAAGAGTTGACTAAACGTGGATATGTTTTTCATTCAGATACGGATACTGAGGTGTTGATCAATCTTATTGAAGAGGTAAAGAAAACCGAAGATGTTAAGCTAGGCAAGGCGGTACAGATTGCACTTAATCAAGTAGTAGGGGCATATGCAATTGCTGTTTTTGATAAGGAAAAACCAGATGAAATTGTGGTTGCTAAATTAGGTAGTCCTTTAGCTATTGGTATTGGTGAGGAAGAATTTTTTATAGCTTCGGATGCTTCGCCATTTATAGAATTTACAAATAATGCTGTTTATCTTGAAGATGAAGAAATGGCAATTATTAGATTAGGAAAAGAAATTAAGCTTAGAAAAATTAAGGATGATGCGGTAGCTTATCCAAGAATTTTAGAGCTTCAAATGAATCTTGAAGAAATTGAGAAAGGTGGTTATGATCACTTTATGTTAAAAGAGATTTATGAACAACCTAGAGCTATAAAAGATACATATAGAGGTCGTTTATTGGCAGATCAAGGTTTAATTAGAATGGCGGGGATTGACCTTAACATGGAAAAATTCTTAAACGCCAATAGAATTATTATTGTTGCATGTGGTACTTCATGGCATGCCGGTTTAGTTGCTGAGTATATTTTTGAGGATTTGGCAAGAATTCCTGTAGAAGTAGAATATGCATCGGAATTTAGATACAGAAACCCTGTTATTACAGATAAAGATGTTTTAATTGCAATTTCACAATCTGGTGAAACTGCAGATACTTTGGCAGCTATTAAATTAGCGAAAGAAAAAGGAGCTTTTGTATTTGGTGTTTGTAATGTAGTAGGTTCTTCTATTGCAAGGGAAACGGATGCTGGAGCTTATACGCATGCAGGACCAGAAATAGGAGTAGCTTCTACGAAAGCTTTTACGACTCAAATTACTGTTTTGACGTTAATGGCGTTGAAATTAGCGAAAGCAAAAGGTGTTTTCTCGGAAACAAAATATCGCGAATATTTATCCGAACTAGAAACTATTCCTAGTAAAGTAGAAAAATCTTTGGAATCTAATACGCTAATAGAAATTATAGCAGATGTTTATAAAGATTCAACTAACTGTCTTTATTTAGGGAGGGGATACAACTTTCCGGTAGCATTGGAAGGAGCACTTAAATTAAAAGAGATAAGTTACATTCATGCAGAAGGATATCCGGCAGCTGAAATGAAGCATGGTCCTATTGCATTGATTGATGAACAAATGCCGGTTTTTGTAATTGCGACTAAAAAAGGGCATTATGAAAAGGTGGTAAGTAACATTCAGGAGATTAAATCCAGAAAAGGGAAAATTATTGCAATAGTTACAGAAGGTGATGAGCAGGTGAAGGATTTAGCGGATCACGTCATTGAAGTTCCTGAAACTTTAGAAAGCTTAACTCCGTTATTAACGACAATTCCTTTGCAATTACTTTCATATCATATTGCAGTTATGAGAGGTTGTAATGTAGATCAACCTAGAAACCTTGCCAAATCGGTTACTGTTGAGTAGATAAAATATTTTATAGAGATATAAAAGGGACATGATTCATTTCATGTCCCTTTTTTAGTGGGTAAAATTAAAATAATGTGCACATAAAATCTCCTTTTTATAAAGGATTGGTGGATTTTGGATATATTTTTTACATTATGTTATTTAAAAGTTAATTGCGTATATCCCAATAAATGAATCATTTAATTATTAAAATAATACTATGCGTGCATAATTTTTTTCAAATTACTATTATCCATGTGAAATAATCTGTATCTTAACCCTCAACTAATTTTAAACTTTGATTAAGAATGAGAGCAATACTTCTTTTAGCATTGATGATTGTGGGTACTTTAGGGTACTCCCAAACCAATATCAATGGTAATGTTGTTGACCAGAACAACGCGCCCATCCCAGGGGCCAATATTGTAATTGTTGGCAAAACCATTGGAACAGTAACAGATTTCGATGGTAATTTTAATTTGGCTACATCCGAGGTGCCACCTTTTAAGATAGAGGTGTCCAGTATTGGATATACAAGTACTACTGAAAGTGTTACTAGTGCAAACCAAAAAATCACAATAACCTTAAATGAATCGCAAACCTTTTTAGATGAAGTTGTTATTTCTGCTTCTAGAACTCCAGAGCGTATTTTCGAATCTCCGGTTACTGTAGAGAGGATAGGTATTTCAGAAATTAAGAATACTACCGCAGCTGATTTTTATGGCGGATTGGAAAACTTGAAAGGGGTTGATGTAAATACGAACAGTTTAACCTTTAAGTCAGTAAATACAAGAGGTTTTGCATCTTTTGCTAATACCCGTTTTATGCAACTTGTTGATGGTATGGATAATTCTACACCGGCGTTGAACTTTCCTATTGGTAACTTGGTAGGTATGGTTGAAACTGATGTACAAAGTGTAGAATTGTTGCCTGGTGCATCTTCTGCATTGTATGGTGCAAATGCTTTTAACGGGATTTTATTTATGCGTAGTAAGAGCCCGTTTGATTATGAAGGCATTAGTGTATCTATAAAACAAGGTATTACTTCACAACAGGCTGCTGGTGATAACTCATATACCGATTTTGGTATAAGAGCGGCACATAAGTTCAGTGATAAATTTGCTGTGAAAGTAAATTTCGGTTATTTAAAAGGAACGGATTGGGCAGCTAATAATACGGATGATAAAATAACACCAGGTGGAACAAGAGCTAATTTAAATTATGATGGTGTAAATGTTTATGGTGATGAGGTTTCTACTAATATTAAAGAGGTAGCACTTACCTTGGAAGGTTTAGGTATTTTGCCTTCTGGTGCAAATGCCTTGGTACCATCTGAAATTGTAAGTAGAACGGGCTATAATGAAAGTGATCTTACCAATTATAATGCAGAAAGTATAAAGGCTGATTGGGGGTTATACTATAGACCTATTGAAGATAATAGTTTAGAGCTTTCTTATGTTGGTAAAGTAGGTACTGGTAACACCATATATCAAGGTACTAACAGGTATAATATTAAAGGCTTCTTTCAAGAGCAACATAAACTTGAAATAAGAAACGATAACTTTTTTGTAAGAGGTTATATGGTAGGTGATAAATCAGGTGATTCTTATGATATGGTATTTACGGGTATTAATATCAATAGAGCTTGGAAAGATGATAATACATGGTTTGGTGAATATACAGGTACATATGTGCAGGCTACATTATCTGGTGCTACTGATGAGCAAGCTCATGCTGCAGCAAGAGCTCAAGCGGAATCTGGTAGATTTTTGCCGGGCACACCAGAATTTGAAGCTGCATTTACAAGGAGTGTAAATGATCCAGATTTATCTACAGGGTCTAAGTTTCAAGATGCTTCAAAATACTACCATGCAGATGGTAACTATAACTTTAGTCATCTTATAGATTGGGCAGAAATACAAGTAGGTGGGTCGTTTAGAGAATATGATTTAAATTCTTCTGGTACTATTTATACAGATTTTGACGGTCCAATTAGATATTCTGAATTTGGTGTTTATTCTCAAGTTCAAAAGACATTGCCTTTTGAAGGTGATAAAAGTTTAAAGCTTACAGGGTCTATTAGATATGACAAATCAGAATTATTTGATGGTTTTTTCTCTCCTAGATTGTCTGCTGGTTATACCTTAAATAGAAATCATAATATTAGAGCTTCTGCGCAAACAGGATTTAGAAACCCTACTACCCAGGATTTATTTATCGGTTTAAATGCAGGAAGGGCTATTTTGGTAGGATCTGCAGAAGATAATTTAGATCGTTATACTAGAGATTATGAAGTAAGTGCTAGTGGTCAGCTTTTAGGTCAACCTTCAGAAGTTACACAAACTGGTGCTGCTGCTTATACTAATTCTTATTCTGCAGCTTCTGTTACAGAATTAGGAGAAACAGGAAATCCTGCAGTATTAGAAGTTTCAAATCCTGACTTGATCAAACCTGAAAAAGTAACCTCTTTTGAAATTGGTTATAGAGGTAAGGTGGATAAACTTGTTATAGATTTTAGTACTTATTATAATAGCTATCAAGATTTCATATCTCAAGAAGTGGTTATTGCTCCTTTCTACGGGGAAGTTGGTGATGGCGGACTTTCAGTAGCTGCGATTGCAAATGGAGATTTTCAAGCATATAGCGCTTATACAAATACCGATGCTAATGTAAATTCTTATGGTGCATCTTTAGGTTTGGATATGAAAGTGTTTGGTAATTTTGATTTAGGAGGTAGTTATACGTTTACAAAGTTAGATTTTGACCGCGAGGCAAATCCAGATGTAATGTTGAATTTCAACACACCAGAACACAAGTTCAAGGCTTCTTTTGGTAACAAAGAATTATTTGAAAATTTTGGATTCAATGTATCATACAGATTTAGTGATGACTATTACTGGGAAGCTACTTTTGGTAATGGAGTAATTCCAGAATTCCACGTGGTAGATGCTCAAATTAATTACGATGTGCCAAGTATTAAATCTTCTTTCAAATTAGGAGGTACAAACCTTACTAATAAAGAATATTATACGGCATTCGGTACAGGATTCATAGGTTCTATGTACTACTTATCTTGGACTATTAACAACTAATTAAAATCAAAAGTTGAAATGAAAAACTTAAAATATTTATATATTTCTTTAGGTATCTTGGCCTTTACGGCTTGTAATGACCCTGAAGATGTGGATCTTGATCCAGAAGAAATGGTAGAAGAATTACCGGCACTAACCGCTGGTTCGGCAGATTTCTCTAATTATGTTTCTTTAGGAAATTCGTTAACGGCAGGTTTTACAGATGGCGCATTGTTTCAAGCAAGTCAGACCTTGTCTTTACCTAATTTATTATCTCAGAAATTTAGTCTAGCCGGTGGCGGTACATTTACCCAACCGCTTACCAATGATAATATTGGTGGCTTGGCACTTGCGGGTACAAGAATTCAAAGTCCAAGATTGGTCTTTGGTGGTGCAGGTCCGGTATCTTTAGAATCTTTGATTGGTGATGTAACGGTTACAACTGATATTGCGTTGAACAACCCAACAGGACCTTTTAACAATTTAGGTGTACCTGGCGCTAAGAGTTTTCACTTACTAGCCCCTGGATATGGAAATATTGGTAATGTACAATTAGGTCTTGCTAATCCTTATTTTGTAAGAATGACGGGTACAACACCAGATATTAGTGTGTTGGAAATGGCGGTTGCTCAATCACCTAGTTTTTTCTCTTTATGGATCGGTAATAATGATGTATTGGGGTATGCTACAACTGGCGGTGACGGTTCAGATCCTATTACACCTGTATCAGGTGCACCAGGTCAAGGTTTTGATGGTAGTTATGGAGCATTGATTGCAACGTTAACTGCAGGTGGGGCTCAAGGTGTAGTTGCCAATATTCCTAACGTAACAGATGTTCCTCATTTTACTACGGTACCACATAATCCTTTAGATCCTACTGATGAATCATTTGGTGCTCAGATAGCTACTTTAAACGGAATATTTGGTCAGTTGAATCAGGTTTATGCATATTTAGAAAGTGTTAATCCTGCTATTTCAGCTTCAGAACGTTCCATTGAATTTTCAAGTACAGCTGCTAGTGAGGTCATTATTAAAGATGAAACCTTACCAGATTTATCTGCTGAAATTGCTGCAGTGTTAGGTGCTAGTCCAACTTTCCCTGCATTTGTAGAATCATTTGGCTTACCTGCACAAGCTGCACCATTGGTTGCCGGTTTATTAGGTAGTACGTATGGTCAATCAAGGGAAGCAACTGCAGATGATTTATTCGTTTTGCCAAGTGCCTCGGTTATAGGAACGGTTAATGTAGAATCTGTTGGTACATTAATGGCTGCAGGTTTGCCACAAGCCTTAGCTGGTCAGTTTTCAGTGGAAGGAATAACACTTCCGTTAGAAGACAAATGGGTTTTAATACCTACGGAACAACAAGAAATTGCTGTAGCAACAGAAGCATTTAATCAAATTATTGCAGCAACAGCTAGCCAGGCAGGTTTGGCTTTAGTAGATGCAAATACCTTGTTAAATCAATTAGCTAATGGTGGTATTACTAGCGGTGATTTCACTTTACAATCAAATCTGGTTACAGGTGGTGCCTTTTCTTTAGATGGTATTCACCCTACTGCTAGAGGTTATGCGTTACTAGCAAATGAGTTTATGATAGCAATTGATGCTACTTATGGCTCTAATTTTGAGGAATCAGGTAGTTTGTTGAATGTGGGAGATTACCCTACAAACTACCCGGCTACACTACAATAAAGGGATATAAAATAGTAAGATTTAAAAGGTGCTTTAAGGGCACCTTTTTACTTTTGTAAAAAAGGAAAAAAACTATTTTTCTTTAAAATTGAAAACTATATCTTTGCAGCCTGAAAATGAGAGCATTTTTCAGGTTATATTAAACGTATTAAATAAACATATAAGTAATGTCAAAAGTTACAGGTAAAGTTTCGCAAATCATTGGACCCGTGGTTGATGTAGAATTTCAGTCAGGTGCTGATCTTCCTAGAATCTATGATTCCTTAGAAATTGTAAACAAGGATAAGTCGGTTTTAGTATTAGAAGTACAGTCTCATGTTGGTGAAAACACAGTAAGAACCATCTCTATGGATTCTACTGATGGTTTAAGCAGAGGTGTAGAAGTAGTTGCTACAGGTAGTGCGATACAAATGCCGGTAGGTGATGACGTATATGGTCGTTTGTTCAATGTTATCGGTGATGCTATTGATGGTTTAGGTGATTTGCCTAAAGCAGGTAAAGATGGTCTTCCTATACATAGGGAAGCACCAAAATTCGAAGATCTTTCAACTTCTACAGAAGTTTTATTTACAGGTATTAAAGTAATCGATTTGATCGAGCCTTATGCAAAAGGTGGTAAAATTGGATTATTTGGTGGTGCTGGTGTAGGTAAAACGGTATTGATTCAAGAATTGATCAACAACATTGCAAAAGGTCATGGTGGTCTTTCTGTATTCGCAGGTGTTGGTGAAAGAACTCGTGAAGGAAATGATTTACTTCGTGAGATGTTAGAATCAGGTATTATAAAATATGGTGATGATTTCATGCATTCTATGGAAGAAGGCGGATGGGATCTTACCAAAGTTGATAAAGAAGCAATGAAAGGTTCAAAAGCGACTTTCGTTTTTGGACAAATGAACGAGCCACCAGGAGCACGTGCTAGAGTTGCCCTTTCAGGTTTAACAATTGCTGAATATTTCCGTGATGGAGCAGGTGAAGGTCAAGGTAAAGATGTACTTTTCTTCGTAGATAACATTTTCCGTTTTACACAAGCGGGTTCAGAGGTATCGGCACTATTGGGCCGTATGCCATCTGCGGTAGGTTACCAACCAACATTGGCAACAGAGATGGGTGCTATGCAAGAGCGTATTACATCAACAAAAAGAGGTTCTATTACATCTGTACAGGCGGTTTACGTACCTGCGGATGATTTAACGGATCCAGCACCGGCAACAACTTTTGCTCACTTAGATGCAACAACGGTATTGTCTCGTAAAATTGCCGAGTTGGGTATTTACCCAGCGGTAGATCCATTAGATTCTACATCAAGAATTTTAACAGCTGAAATTTTAGGAGATGAGCATTATGCTTGTGCACAAAGAGTAAAAGAGCTTTTACAACGATATAAAGAACTTCAAGATATTATTGCCATCTTAGGTATGGAAGAATTATCTGAAGAAGATAAATCTGCCGTAGGTAGAGCAAGACGTGTACAACGTTTCTTATCTCAACCTTTCCACGTAGCAGAACAATTTACAGGTCTTAAAGGTGTGTTAGTTGATATTAAAGAGACTATCAAAGGATTTAATATGATTATGGATGGTGAATTAGATCACTTGCCAGAATCTGCTTTTAACCTTAAAGGTACGATCGAAGAGGCTATTGAAGCTGGTGAAAAAATGTTGACTGAAGCTTAAATCTAGTAAACAGTTGGCGGTAGCAGTTTGCATTTTGCAAAAGATTACTAAGCACTGATTACTGAATACTGAAAAAATATGTATTTAGAAATTGTATCACCAGAAGCAACATTATTTGCAGGCGAAGTAACTTCGGTAACGGTACCAGGTATAAATGGTGAGTTTCAAATGTTAAAAGACCACGCCCCAATTGTATCATTGTTACAAGAAGGTAAGGTTAAGATTTCAGGTAATATTTCTTTAGATGAAGAATATGCCTCTAAGTTTACTAAAGATGCTAGCGGTAGTACAGTATTACAGATTTCTAGCGGTACTATTGAGCTTAAGAATAATAAAGTAATTGTACTTGCAGATTAGTAAGTAGAATACGTAATAGGTTTTAAAGGCTACACTGAAAAGTGTAGCCTTTTTTTATTCCTTTTCATATGCTAAAATATCTGCAGGCTGACAATCTAAAGCTTTACAAATAGCCTCTAGTGTAGAAAAACGAATGGCTTTAGCTTTACCTGATTTTAGAATAGAAAGGTTAGCTTCGGTTATACCGATCATTTCGGCTAGCTCTTTGCTTTTCAAATTTCGCTCTGCTAATACGGTGTTTAAGTTTACGACGATACTCATAGTTATATGGTTAGGTCGTTTTCATTCTTTAGCTGATAACCTTCTTTTATCAATCTGGCTATAATAAGTAGAAAAATAGCTATTACTAAAAGTGATATTCTTTCGCTTAGTGCCGTTCCAAAATTTTTGCCTAAGGTATATGAAGCAGAAACACCATATTCTAAAGTTATTTCAAAGGATTTTTCTATTAACCTTATAAAGAAAATTAATACAGAATAGATTATAAGTCCGTTACCGACCTTTCTAAAAATAGCACTATTATTCTCTGTAAATATTGTATCCGTTTTAAATTCGGGTATTACTTTTCTAAATTTCAAAAGAAGCCAGAATATATAACCTTGTAATAAAACAGTTAGTAAAGGAATTAAAAGCATTAGTATCCAGTTATTTTCTTCACCGGAATATTCAAGCAAATCAAATTTTGTAAGAACGTATTTTGATAATTCACCTAAGTTTATAATTATAGATATTAGTACGGAAAAAATTAAAAAATTAATAAGCCATTTGAGTGCAGAAAGAAGATTTTTCATAATATAATTATTGTTTAACGATAACAAATATATAAAAATTATCGAATAACAATAATAAAAATAAAAAAATGATTTCTGTTATCTTTCCTTATCAGTAAAACTACAGAGAGGTATAGATTAAATTTGAATCTTAATTACGTGTTCAAATTCTTACTGTTATAGATGTAAGAGCATGACGCTTGCTATAGCGTTTGGCAACAAAATCTTATATTTTACACACTTTTGTAATATGGGTAAAGAGGCTCTACTGTTTTAAGGCGCTCTTTTAGCTTATTGTAATATGGTATCCAATCTTTTAGTTGAGGCACGTTATAAAAAATCTCATCACGAGAGGCTACCTTTTCTTCAAAATTAGGGTCAGAACAAAGTTTGAAAATAATCAAACCTCTAAATCTTCGATCTGCTAACCCTACTAAAATTTCATTCGTGTTTTTTCCTTCTGCCTCTAAGCGGTCCATTTCCTTTAGTACATTGGGCAGGTAGGAGTAGGTATCTATAAAAGCCTGACCAGGACCTTCGGCGTAATCCACAATTAAGTGGCCCCATTGGCGGAAACCCTCGATTGAGGAAAGGTCTACATTTAATTTTATTTGCTTGTAGTAGTCAACAAAATCATTATCAAAAACAGTATCTAGATAATCATCACCAAGCGCTATTTTTGATAAGTCACGATTTGGTAATCCGATTTCTACTATGATATTTTCGACTTTCTTAAACCCAATATGAAAAACGGTTCCTGAATGTGTGTTGCTACTTAAAGTAAATGTAAATCCAAGCCGAACAATAATCTCCTCATTCTCCTTTATAAAAGATACAGGTCTTTTGCTTTGAAAAATAAATCCTTTACCATTAAACCAAGGTTTGCAAACCTTAAAAAGTTCCTTTTTTTTATCAGTAAGTGATGCCATCATTAGAAATTTATATCTTTTATAAACTGCATATCGTAAAGTATTGGTAGCTTAATGCTTGTGCTAGCGACCTTAGTTTGTTCTCGATAACAATGATATTTTTTTAATATACAGGATTATTAAGTTAATGTTTTTTTTCTGCTATAGTAGGCAGGGGTTTTAAACCTCAATTTTCTTTTTTAATGATAACCTCATAATCCAAATCATAAAAGGTAACATCTGTCATGCCAGCTTCTTCTATGGCATTTCTTAATCGTTCGGATACAATAAACGTGTAACCGTCATATAAGAAATCATAGCCTTTGTTTAAGCTTAAAACAGAAGGGATAAATTCATAATTCTTGTGGTTGGCTTTTTTTATCTCAAGTAACTCATCATATGGTAATGCTTTTATGAATGTTATGTCATCTTTATTATTTTTATTCACTTTTTTAAATACTGAATTCTCAATACTTAGATGTGGGTAGTTCCATTGTTTAATAGGATAAAATAACCAATATTTATTTTCGGTCTTTTTTTGATAATTGCCCACTTTCAATTCTAAGAATTGATCTTCCGTTAAAGTAAAATCATTTAAAATTTTAAACAATTCGTCACTTAAACATATACCTCTTGTAAATGGCGTAAAGGCAGCTTTATGCCATTTGCGACTTCCGCCACCGCTAGACCATAGCATGGTATTACGCAATATGGGTTCATTAAAGTCTAATTGTTCATGATCTGGAACATTAGTGTCTACATACAACTGAATAGGTTCTGGGTTTTCCCACCTTTCTCTATTTCTTAATAAATGGACATCTAATTGTAAACGAGCAGTTTCTTCTTGGCTACAATAGAATTGCCAACCTAATGAACCTTCGCCTATTCCAATATACTTCATAATTCATCTTAGTTTAAGAATCTGTTAATAGCATCAATTGCATTTTTCTTTTCCAAGTCATTTGCATTTGCATTAATTTTCACGCCAAACAAATCATTTACATTCGTAATTCCTTTTACAGATTAATCTAACAATACTTTAAGTTATAACTTTTAAGTCATAGACTTAATTTGTTTTAATCAAGCAGTCCTCAAAGAAATCAATTCCCAATCCTGCCCTAAAGAACTATAAGTACAAATTTTTTCGAATCCTACGGCGTAATGTGCCCCAAGAGAACGGGAGTTAGTTGCGTCAACTTCAGTGATAATGGCATCGTATTTTGGGTAAGAAGCAATTTTCATAGCATTATAAAGTCCGCGGAAAATCCCCATTCTTCTATGGGTCTTAGCTACACAAATTTGCCCCATGGTAATAAAATTTTGAATTTTTACGTTTTCTAATTCGGTAAACATAGGTCTTAAAACAGAGATTTCATCTTTAAAGTCATCGGTCATTGAAAGGGCGTAGCCAACTACGTTGTTTCCATCTTTCGCAATAATATGCGGACAAGCATTATTCATTCTAGTAAGCACATCTAAAGTGTGGTGTACGGTAACGAAACCTTCTTTTTCCATTTCATCGCCAGAAACAGAAGATTTCAAATTCATCTGCTGTAAAGAAAGAATCTGTATTAATTCTTCATTTGTTGTGGCTGTAGTATATATCAAATTCATTTACTCAACTTTTAACCAAGCTTTGCGGGCTTTTAATATTTTTTTTGAAGGAGCTTCCTCATTTTTCTCTATCAAGCTAATAGTGTAGTTAGGGTCAGCGGTCAATGTGACTTCGGTTTTTCTTTCCAATCCATTTCGTAAAAAGCTTAGTAAAAGCTTGTCATTTGGTTTAAATTTATTTTCTATGAACTTGTTGAACTGAATACCGTTGGGGAATTTATCTCCATTGATAGCGGTAATGATATCGCCTTTATCTAGCCCGGCAAAATAAGCAGGACTCCCGATTTTGGTATTGCTTCTAATTTTACCGTTTAAATCGTCTGTTATAGATACAGCAGCGCCAAAATAAGCAGCCTCTTTGTTTTGAGATAAACTTACCCCAACAGTTTTAAATAGTTCGGCATAGCTTGGCATTTCGCTTTTGTAGATGAAGTTATTAAAGAAGTTATTGCCAAAATCTTCGCCAGCGTACGTGTTCAAAGTTTTATTCAAGTTTTCAACGGTATATGAATTTTCAGATCTCCCGTAGGTAGTCCACACAAGGTTCATAAAATCATCTAAATTTAAATCGCGCTCTCTTAAAGAAAGGTCTAGGGCTAAACCAAGTACACTACCATAGGAATAATAGGAAATAAAAGTATTCTCTCTGTTTACAGGGTCTACAGAGGTTGCCGCATCTACAAAAGGAGCTTGGTAGCTCATTTCAATTGGATTAAAAAATTGTCTGGCGGGTGAATTCCATACATAGTTGAAAGTACCGGCTAATCCCTCTACATATTTTTTAGGTGTAATTAATCCTGCTCTACAAAGTATGAGATTGGTATAGTAGCTGGTAAAACCTTCTGCAAACCAAAGCTCACCACTCATGTTGGCTTCTTCAAAATTAAAAGGTTCTAAAGATTTTGGTCTAATACGTTCAACATTCCAACTATGAAAAAATTCATGGGATACGGTGCCGATATTACCATCCATGCCTCCATTTGCCAAAGTCCTAGTGCTAGTTAAAATGGTAGAGTTTCTATGCTCCATACCATCACCAGAAGCATTTGGTATATAGCAGGCTAAAAAGGTATAAGATCCATAATCAAATGTAGGTAGTTCACCAAAAACCTTCTTTTCAGCTAGAACAACTTTTTTTACTTTCTCAAAATATTGATCAGCTTCTTCTTCGGTACCAGGGTCGTGCAAAGCTAATTTTATGATTTGACCGTCTACAGTGAATTCGCGAACCTTATGGTTGCTCAGTTCTGTTGGGCTATCCATAAAATAATATAGATTAGGCGCGCTGTAGGTATTGTCCTTAACTTTAGGTAATTGCGTAGCTATCTTCCACTTAAGATCATCTCTTGTGTTAAAATCTACTTCTATTTTTCTGTCTTTAAGAGAAGGTGCGTACATAAATGTAGCCGGTATATTTAAATGCGCATGGGTTTCGTCTATTTGCGAATAGGTGCCATCACCTCTATTGGCAAAAAGGGTATAAGAGATTTTAACGGTGCCATCATGTCCAAAAACGTTCCATTCGTACGGGTTGGTTCTTGTGACTTTCAGATGGTTTCCTTTACTGTCTATAGCTTTAAAGTTATATACGTTTTTAGCAAATTCATGTAGTGCATACCTACCAGGCGAGGTTCTGCTCATTCTCAGGGATAATGTATCTGATGACACTTTTGGAAATGTAGCAGATATATTTGCCTCATGATGTTGGGCATTCTCAAAAGAGATAGTGTAAGAATTTGTCTGTGCAAATAGTTGAACCGATTGTAGTCCACAGAATAATAGAATAAAGAGATAGCGCATACTTAGATTTTTAGCTAAGATAATGAAGCTATTTCATGTATGAATCTACAATATTTTAATTATTGAAATGTGGGTTAGATGGTCTGGTTTTGTTCAAACTTATCATCTATACTTTCTTTTATTCCTTTTAATAAAAATTCTGTAATAGGTTTGGTAACAAAATCTACTACTAGGGGTTTTTTCTTTAGCTTTTCTATATCATTTCTATATGCAGAAGATGTAAGGATAAAAACCATACAGTTATCTGTAGAAGCAAAAGATTCTAGCTGATCCATAAATTCCCAACCGTTCATTACGGGCATATTAAGATCGAGAAAAATGATGTAGTTTTTCTGGTCTGAATATTCGTTTTTTAAAAATTCTATTGCAGGTTTTCCATTAGAAAAATTAACTGTATCACCCTTTAAATCGGCATGTTTAATACCTTTTTCGAGTAAAAAAGTAAAAATAGGATCGTCCTCAATTAGTAATATTTGGTAATTCATTTAATATCTTCTATATCAATAGCATTAATGGTATTTTCAACAATGTCTTTTATAACAAAATCAATTTCATCTGCTGAAGTGATTATAAAGTTAAGAACTTGTTCTCTTTCTTTTGGCTTTAATTTCTCTTTATCATCTCTTAGTAAATCTACTAAGCCCATTAATCTAGCAACAGGAGCTCTTACAATATGAGATTGAGTCCATGCTATTTTTTTAAGCTGAGCATTTTGCTCCTCTATTGCCTTTAAGTGTTGCACTTTGGTAGTCACATCTTTAGAATTCACAACTATACCATTAATTGTGGGTTCATCAATTTTGTTGGTTATAGCGGTTTCTAACCAGACCCAATGACCGGCACCATGCTTAAACCTAAATGGTTTGATATTTACTTGTGGACTATCTAAAATTTTTATGAATTCATTATATACAGTATCATGGTCGTCTGGATGAACATAATCGAAAGCATTAGTGCCAACAAATTCTTCTGGTGTAATTTCTAAAACCTTTGTAGAGGTAGGACTGGCATATGAGAAATTTGCTTTTTCGTCAATAATACAGATCATATCACTGCCTTCTTGAACTAAAGTTTTATACCGACGTTCGCTATTTTCTAATTGCTGTTCAGCCTTTTTCTTTGCGGTAATATCTCGGGTAGTTACAACTATCCCGTTTATTGATGGTTCGTTAAGTTGGTTGGTTATAATATTTTCAAACCATTTCCATTCACCGTTAACGTCTCTGAACCTAAAGGAATCTATTTCAACAGAATCTCTGTCCTTTATTGAGATAAATTTTTCTTTTACCCGTTCTAGATCATTTGCGTGAATATAATCAAACGCATTCGTGCCAATATACATTTCTGGATTGGCGCCTAGTACTTTTATTATACTGGGACTTACATATGTAAAATTACCTTCTAAATCTAGAATAGAAATAATATCACTACTTTCTTGCACTAACGTTTTAAACCGGCGTTCGCTGTTCTCTAATTGTAGTTCAGATTTTTTCTTTTCGGTATTATCTCTTGCAATGCAGTAGTAAACACCTTCTTTTTCATCCCAATTAGATGACCAAAGCATGGGTATTACGTGCCCGTCTTTATGAATATACCTATTTTCAAAATTCACCACTTTTTCTCCAGAAGAAACAGCGGCGGCAGAATTTTTTGTGTCTGGCCTGTCATCTTCATGAACAAGTTCAATATGATTAGTGCCAATAATGTCTTTAGGATGATACCCCCAAATGGCTTTACTGGCTTGGTTAACACTTAAAAAGTATCCTTCCTCATCAAGCGTGCAAATAATATCTAATGAAGTATCCATTATTTTTTGCATCTCTTCTTTAGCACTGATCAGTACTTGTTGAGATAATACCTCTGAGGTTATATCTTTTGAAAAACAGGTAATACCAATTGTTTCACCTTCTTTATTATACATGAGGTCAAAAGAGGTAAGGCCGTAAGTGGTCCAAAACTTTTTCGGGTTTTGAATTTTTTGTTTTACTGAAAACCTACCGTTGTTTAGTGCTCTTTTGTAGTATGATTTCCATTTGTCGGTTACTTGTTTTGGTACAGCATTAGAAAATACAGGATCACCTTCTTTGAAAGGATGCCCTTGAATTTTTTCAACCAAATCATGAAATGCTGTATTTGCAGTAATAAGATTAAAATCAAGATCAATAGACCACATTAGATCCCTAGTACTGTTGATCATTGCATCTTGGTTATTTTTAATCCTTTCAAGCTCTGTGGTGTATCTTTTCTTTTCAGTAACATCCTGTATGGTTCCGTACATTAACAAAGGTTCTTTGTTGTCACTCCATTTCAGTACCTTACCTTCTTCGTAAATCCATTTATAGCTGCCGTTTTTTTGTAAAAGTCTGTATTGCACATTACAGCCAACGGAAGGGTAATTTAAGCAATCGTGCATTTTTTTCTTTACGTGTGGCAGGTCATTTTGGTGAATACGGCTAAACCAATCGTTGGTTTTAAAATTTTTTAGAACATTCTCATCTAAATCAAATATTTTAAGTCCCTGTTCATTTAAAGTTAAACTGTCACTAGCAAGATTACGCTCCCATATTCCTATACCTGTTGCAGATACAATATTGTCTAAAAGTTTACCTTTTCTCTCTAAATCTAATTTTTGGTCTAATTCTAGTTTTTTGGCTTTTCGAAGTTCAAAAAGATGAACAACTTGTTTAGCCAAAGTCTTAAGTCCATCTATTTGTACATCATCTAATTGTCGTGTTACATTATCAAGAACGCATAAGGTACCCAAACGCATACCATTAGATGAGGTTAAGGATGCGCCCGCGTAGAATTTTATGTTGGGATCATTTTTAACTATGGTATAATTGGCAAAGCGCTTATCGTTTTCTGTGTCTTCAACAATAAATAAATCTATATCGTCTTCAATGATATATTTACAAAAAGATTCGCTTAAAGGCGTTTCATCATAGTCAATACCATGGTGAGATTTAAAGAATTGCCTTTTGTCATCAAGTAATGAAATAAGGCTTGTGGGAGAATTGCAGATAGAGGCGGCCAATGATGTTATTTCGTCATAGATAGCCTCAGGACGTGTGTCCATAATATCGAAAGAAATCAATGTTTCTAATCTATTTGTATCTAAAATATTACTCCCTTTCATTTTATCCTTGTAAAAAGATATGCACTTAATCTAATACTTTAATAACAAAGTAGGAAATTTCTGCAAAAAAAAGACGCAAAAATAAGATATAAGTTTATTTTTTAATCACAAAAAGTATCTTTTTTTAAAAATTTAATTGATATTTTTAGTTTGTAACTAATTATTAGTCAGAATTATAAAACGATTTTAGCAACCATTTTAAGGTTTGGCTGAATTACCTTCACTGATAATTAAAAATCATTAGAAAATTTTCATTAAATCCTTAATATGGTTACATATCATTTCATAGAAAGGCTATTTTTGTGATATGAGTCCACTACCTAAAAAGTTACAACATGTTTTAGCAACACGTAAGAAAGAAGAAACTTTTCGTACGTTAAATTCTATAGAAGGTCTAATAGATTTTCTTTCTAATGATTATTTAGGTTTTGCTACAAATGAAACTTTGTTTTCTAAAACATTTCAATTATTGCTTACAGAAAGTGTAGCTTCAAATGGCTCTGGAGGTTCTAGGTTGCTTTCGGGTAATCATAAATTGTACAACAGATTAGAACCGTTGTTGGCTAATTTTTATAAATCTGATGCTGCATTGGTATTTAATTCTGGATATGATGCTAATATGGGACTGTTTAGTGCTGTGCCCCAAAGAGGGGATTTAGTGTTTTACGATGAATATGTTCACGCCAGTATACGAGAAGGTATACGAATGAGCAATGCAAAAGCATATAGTTTTTTGCATAATGATTTATTAAGCTTAAAAGAGAAAATAGATTTAAATACTGCCAGGAACGAACAAAAAGATAGTACTGTTTACATTGTTACTGAAAGTGTTTTCTCCATGGATGGAGATACGCCAGATTTAAAAGCTTTTGCAAAATATGCAAAGTCTAATACTTATAATTTAATAGTTGATGAAGCACATGCTGTTGGTGTATTAGGAAAAAACGGAGAAGGATTAATACCTGAATTAAAACTTGAGAAAGATGTTTTTGCAAGAACGGTAACTTTTGGTAAAGCTTATGGTTGTCATGGAGCAGCAGTTCTGGGTTCTAATGATTTAAAGGATTATTTAGTAAATTTTGCTAAACCATTTATTTATACCACCGCATTAACGCCGCATACCTTAGCTACTATAATTACTGCTCATGAACAAATGGGTGATTTGGGAAAAGAACCAAATAAATTATTAAGAGAGCATATACATTTTTTTAAGAAGCAATTAAAGGCTCATAAAATAGAACAGTTATTCATACCTAGCGATACTGCAATACAAGGCTGTATAATTTCAGGATCTAAAAAAGCAAAGTTGGTGTCTAAAAAATTAATTGATAAAGGCTTTAATATTAAAGCAATTCTTTCACCAACGGTACCAGAAGGTCAAGAGCGATTAAGAATATGTTTGCATAGTTTTAATTCTAAAGAAGAAATAGGATTGTTGGTAAAATTATTATCTAGTTTTATTTAAGCTTATATGGAAGATAAATTTTATCAACTGGCAACTTTTGAATATGTTGCTGATGTACAGATTGTAAAAGGCAAGTTAGAGTCAGAGGGTATACCGGTATTTCTGAGGGATGAAAATACTTTAAATTCTGATCCACTTATAAGTAATGCCATTGGTGGTGTAAAGCTACAAGTCTATTCAAAAGACAAAGAAAGAGCAATTAAGATATATGATGAAATAAGGGCTTATGCTGTTGATAATAATGGAAAGCCAATTATTTGTCCCAATTGTAAGGCTCAAAAATCTGAACCTTATTATAACAGGACAGGTTTATTTTATAAACTTTTTCCTTTTTTTGAGAAAAGAAAATATAAGTGCCTAAATTGTGGAATGATCACTAATTCAAACTAAAATAGAATGCAAAAGATATTTGTAACAGGAATTTCAACTGAGGTTGGTAAAACTATAGCATCTGCAATTTTTACCGAAGCATTAAATGCAGATTATTGGAAGCCTGTACAAGCTGGTGATTTAGATAATACGGACACTGATAAAGTAAAAGCACTTATTTCTAATGACACCTCTAAATTTCACCCAAGTAGTTATAATTTAAAATTACCAATGAGTCCGCATGCAGCGGCTGAGATAGAAGATATTAGAATTGATAGATTTCATATTAATGAGCCAGAAACAGCTAATGATTTGGTTATTGAAGGTTCGGGTGGAATTCTGGTGCCGTTAAATGAGGAAGATACCATGTTCGATATTATTATGCCCGACTATAAGGTTGTGGTGGTATCTAGAAATTATTTGGGTAGTATCAATCATTCTCTATTGACCATAAATTGGTTGTTACAAAAAGGTTATGAAGTTTCGGTTTTGTTTAGTGGTGAAGCTAACCCACATACAGAGAATATTATTCTGCATAAAACAGGAGTATCTTTAATAGGTAGAATAGATGAAGAAAAGGAATTTACCAAGGAGGTAATCAAAAAATACGCTGATAAATTTCAAGGTGTTTTAAGAACATTATAAGCGTTGTAAAATTTCGGCGTTGTCCACAGTGGCAATTACCTTATAATGTTTATCTAAATATGCATCTATATATTCATTTTCTTCAATTTCTTTTTTGTCGAAAATTCGCTTTCCCTTACGAATAACTACTGTTTGCGGTCGTAATTCATGCATGATATATTTAATTTCTTCAACAGAGTTTTTTCTGGGGTTACCGTAAAAAGTAAATAGTTCATTTCTACAAATGTTACTTGGGTGTGTAGAAGCTGTTGTGGGTGGTAAAGTGTCTAAATTCCAATATCCAATATGGTACTCAAAAAACATAATATTTTCGGTATCTAAATTATGTTCTAAAATATACTGTGGTGCAGCAAAGCCTTCCCCATTGAAGAATGTGCCTTTTTCAAATTTATTTTGTAAAACGTTCGCATATTCCAGGTAACTTTCAGCGGGTATCAATAATGCGATAAAAGCGGCATAAACCGGTAGTTTAGGTTTGTACTGTATTACTAAGTTGTAGCTAACTATCGCAACCAGAATAAGTAACATGGGATGCAATTGTATAAGGTAATGACCGTTGATTCTTCCTCCTTTTGCAAAAGAGAATAATATTCCGATAAGGGCAACTAATAGCAGTTGTATGGTTCTATTTTTAAAATCAAGTTTTTTGCTTTTAAAGGCATAGACAAGAAAAAGTCCTGTAATGACGAAAATAGGTGCCAGTTTAAAAATAGAATATCTTCTTGCTCCTGTATATTCTAAAGGTGCCAATACCACAGACTCCCACCAGATATAAGTTTGATCGGTTATATAGTATGGTACAATAGTCCCTACAATTACGGTGATTACTCCTGTTGCAAAAAGTAACACATGAAGAGGAGATATGTTTTTTTTCTTAAAAATAGCCTCATATGTCAAGAATATACCAATGAATAGAATAGGGAAAGCCATGTTTAACTTTACCATAACCGTTGCGCCCATTAATAATCCGGCAAAGAAAAAATAACCGAGAGACTTTTTAGTTTGCAAAAGATAAATTGCTGGTACAAAAAATGCAATACAAATATGTTCTGACATTACACCTTGTAGGCTGCCAAAAAGGCTTAAGAGAACAATGCAAAATACACCAACAATAATAGAACCCTTTTTTGGGATTATGGTTAAAGCAATTTTATAGGTGTAAAAAGCGGTAATGGCAACCAAGAACACACCGGCAAACCTAATGGCGACAAAACTTTTGCCAAAAACAGAAATAATAGCGGCAAAGAATGCAAAGGTCAGTGGTGGCTTTAAATCCCATAATTGTGTGTAGGGTAGAAAACCATTTGCCCAAGATTGCCCTAATAGTATAAAAGTGCTTTCATCGCGATCTATGTAATCTCTAAAGAAGAAGGGAAAACGTATTAAAAAAGTGATTAAAGAAAGTATGAGAAATACAGTAGTATTTTTCATTTGGGAAAAATTTAAAAAGGCATTTTTGTTTCTTTCTAGAGGCATCTATTTATTGCGGTTTATTTCCCGATCTTTGCAAGATAGATAAAATGAAGAATTATAAATTCTATGAAAGTGGAAAATCTATCTAGTCGAGATAAAAAATATTTATGGCATCCATTGACCCAGCATAAGTTGGGTAAACCACAGTTACCAATAACTAGGGCAAAGGGCGCTTTATTGTTTGATGAAGAAGGAAAAGAATATATTGACGGAATTGCATCTTGGTATACCGTAATGTATGGTCATGCAAATGATCATATAATCTCAGCAATGAGCCAGCAAATGCAGAAGTTGGATTTTGTAATGTTCAGTGGTCTTACGCACGAACCGGCAATAGAATTATCAGAAAAATTAATGGCCATTTTGCCGGATAATCAAGCAAAGCTATTCTTCAACGATAATGGTTCTACCGCTATTGAAGCTGCGATAAAAATGTCCCTTCAATATTTTCATAATAATGGGGAGAAAAGAGATACGTTGATTGCTTTTGAAGATGGTTTTCATGGCGATACATTCGGAGCTATGAGTGCATCCGGTCTGTCATCTTACAATGGTCCCTTTGAAGATTTCCTGTTAAAAGTGGTGCGAATACCTGTTCCGCAAGAAGATAATATTGAAGAAGTAAAACGTACGCTTTCTAAAATTTTAAATGAAAATGAATGTGCTGCATTTGTTTTTGAACCTTTAGTACAAGGAGCTGCCGGTATGAAATTTCATTCCGCAGAAGGATTAGACGCTTTAATAAGTCTATGTCAAAAACATGAGGTTTTATGTATTGCCGATGAAATAATGACCGGTTTTGGTAAAACAGGAAAGAATTTTGCATCAGATCATTTATCGAACAAGCCGGATGTTATTTGTTTAAGTAAGGCATTGACAGCAGGTATGTTTCCTTTGAGTATTACAAGTTGTTCACAGAAAATTTATGACCGTTTTCTTAGTGATGATGTGCATAAAGGTTTTTTTCATGCGCATACGTTTAGCGCGCATCCTTTAGGTTGTGCAGCTGCTTTGGCAGGAATTGAACTTTTAAATTCAGTGGAAATTATAAAAAGAAGAACATATATTGAAAATGCGCATAACATATACGCGGACAAAATTCAGAATCATAAAAGAGTAAAAGAGGTTAGGGTAATGGGTGCTATTCTTGCCATAGACCTTGAAATAAAAATGGAACGTTATGGTAGTTTGCGAGACGAATTTTATAATTTCTTTTTGGAAAGAGGGGTGTTGTTAAGACCTTTGGGTAATACTATTTATACATTGCCGCCCTACGTAATTACAGATATACAACTTCAGAAAATTTACGACTCGATCACTGAAGCTTTAGATACATTTTAGATTAGAATTTGAAAGAAAAAATATCCATAACAGCAATAGCTTCAATGTCACCTTTAGGTAGTACGTTAGAAGAAGCTTGGCAATCATATCAGAACGATGATCATTACTTTTCTTTATCAGAAATAAATGGTTCTGAAACTTGGGCGGCACCCTTATCTACATCTGCAAGATTACTAGTAGAAGAACTAAGGGAGTCTGATAGTAAATACAGAAAATTAGATGACAGTGTGTTATTTGCAATGGTGGCTTCAAGAATGGCTGTGAAGCAATCTGGTTGGGAAAATACAGCTGAATTCGGTATTAACATGGGCTCTTCTAGAGGGGCTACAAAGTTGTTTGAAGAATATCATGCTGAATTTTTGGATACCGGTATTTCATCTACATTAAGTTCACCTACTACTACGCTTGGTAATATATCATCATGGGTATCTCATGATTTAGGTGCAACCGGACCAGAAATATCCCATTCCATTACCTGTTCCACAGGCTTACATTCGGTATTGAATGGAGTGGCGTGGCTATCAAGTGGTATGTCAACTAAATTTTTGGTAGGAGCCAGTGAAGCTCCATTGACCAATTTTACTATTGCCCAAATGAAGGCATTAAAGATTTATGCAAAAGCACCTGAGTCGAATACAGATTCAGTAGTTGAGCGTAGCCGAAACTATCCTTGCCATGCATTAAACATGGAAAAACAATATAATACCATGATTTTGGGCGAAGCGGCATCTGTAGCTTGTTTAGAAACTGGTGTGGTAGAAAATGCATTAGCAGTGATTGAAGGCGTAGGTTTTGCTACGGAAATATTAAAACATAATACTTCTATTTCTGCCAATGCCGTTTGCTTTCAAAAATCCATGAAAATGGCTTTGGGTAATATGAATCTTGCTGAGGTAGATGCCATAGTTATGCATGCACCAGGAACCATAAAAGGAGACTCATCAGAATATAATGCCATTAAGGAAGTGTTTGGTGAGCATATGCCTCAATTGACCACTAATAAATGGAAAATAGGTCATACGTTCGCTACATCAGGAATGCTAAATCTAGAATTAGCGATTCTAATGTTGCAGCATAACAAGATGATTTCAGTACCTTTTGTAGCATCGGACTCAAAGAATAGAAATCTTAAAAAAATACTGGTAAATGCTGTAGGTTTTGGTGGAAACGCGGTAAGTATTTTGATAGGTAAAAATGAATAATCAACTTTAGACAACGCGGTAAGTCATTATTTTAAAAACATCCAATTATTTTTTCAATATAAATTCCGTTATTTTTGAACCCTGGTAACAACCTAAGATTATATGAGCGAAGCAAGACATAATTGGTCAAAAGAAGAAATCCTAGAAATATACAACAAGCCTTTAATGGAGCTGCTCTATGAAGCTGCTACCGTACACAGGAAAAATCATGATCCCAATACGGTACAAGTTTCTACATTGCTTTCTATTAAAACAGGCGGTTGTCCAGAAGATTGTGGCTATTGTCCGCAAGCAGCACGTTACCACACGGATATTGAAGGTAACGATCTTATGGCTGTTTCTCAGGTAAAAGCTCAGGCGCTAAGAGCAAAAGCATCTGGTAGTTCTCGTGTATGTATGGGTGCTGCGTGGAGAAACGTAAAAGACGGACCTGAGTTTGATCAAGTATTAGAAATGGTGCGTACCATTAACAAGCTTGATATGGAGGTTTGCTGTACGTTAGGTATGATTACAGAGAATCAGGCAAAACGTTTGGCAGAGGCAGGTTTATACGCTTACAACCACAATTTAGATACTTCAGAAGATTATTATAAAGATGTTATTTCTACACGTGCCTTTGAGGATCGTTTAGATACTATTGAAAATGTTCGTAAAAGTAATGTAACCGTTTGTAGCGGTGGTATTATTGGTATGGGTGAAGCATTGGAAGATAGAGCAGGTATGTTAGTTGCTTTGACATCATTGAATCCTCAACCGGAATCAGTGCCAATTAACGCATTGGTTGCCGTAGAAGGTACACCTATGGAAGATATAGAGCCAGTTTCTATATGGGATATGATCCGTATGGTCGCTACTACAAGAATAGTAATGCCAGAGACGCAGGTACGTTTATCTGCAGGTCGTACGGAAATGAGTAGGGAAGGACAGGCAATGTGTTTCTTTGCCGGTGCCAATTCTATTTTTGCAGGCGATAAATTATTGACCACTCCAAATCCTGATGTAAATGAGGATATGGCGATGTTTAAAATGTTAGGTCTAAATCCGCAAAAGCCATTTACAAAGGTATCACAACCTAAAACTGTAGAAGCAGAAGATTCTCAAATTGAATCTTTAGGTGAAAAACCAAAATGGTCTAGACCCGGTCATTCTATTGAGCGTAATGAAACTGCGAAGCAAAAAGCAAAAATTGTTGAATAATACTACATTATTACATTTTTAAGAAATTATTTTCTTAACGTTAATTACCTTTGTTTTCCCTATAAAACCATGTGTAATTGAAGTTAGCAGATATTCCAAGGGTAAAACATATTACCAAGGAGAACTTTATTAAAGATTACTTTAAACCTCAAAAGCCTGTTGTGTTAGAACAGGCTATTGAAGATTGGCCTGCTTTTAAAAAGTGGAATCTAGATTATATTAAGGAAATAGCTGGTGATATCACGGTGCCTTTATATGATGATAGACCTGTGCAGCATAAAGATGGTTTCAATGAACCGCATGCCAAAATGAAAATGTCGACATATGTGGATTTATTGAAAAAAGAGCCTACCAAGTATAGAATATTTCTTTGGAATATTTTAAAGGAAGTACCAGCACTGCAAAAGGATTATAAGTTTCCTGATTTCGGATTAAGGCTTTTAAAAGGGGTGCCAATGATGTTTTTTGGGGGACGTGACTCCTACACTTTCATGCATTACGATATTGATTTGGCGAATATATTTCATTTTCATTTCGATGGTGAAAAAGAGGTAGTGCTGTTTCCGCAGTCAGAAACGGAAAATCTATATAAGGTACCACATTCGTTAATTACCCATGAGAGTATAGATTTCTCAAATCCGGATTTTGACAAGTGGCCGGCATTAAAAAATTCAAACGGATTTAAAACAACCCTCTCTCATGGAGAAGTTTTATATATGCCAGAAGGTTATTGGCATTATATGAAATACAATACTCCGGGCTTCTCAATGAGTTTGCGTGCATTGGCGCGTAATCCCAAAAACTTAGCGAAAGCATCGTATAATATTCTTATAATGCGTTATTATGATGTGCTTATGCGAAAGCTAAAAGGGCAAGATTGGATAGATTGGAAAAATAAAAAGGCTATTTCTAGAACGAATAATACAATAAAAGCTTAAGGAATCAACTCCCTTAATTTCTCATAAACCAGGTGGCTTTCCCAGCCTCTGTATAATAAATAATCAGCTAGTTTTTTTCTACGCTTTTGAATATTGGTTTCGGTAATTTGCTGCAATCTTTTATGAGCTAAATCATCTAAAGTAGTTAGGTATGCTTCAGGTTCAATTTCTTTTAAGGCAGTAGTAATATTGTATTTAGAAATATTTCTGAATTTCAGTTCTCTGACAATTCTATTTTTCCCCCATTTTTTAATGTTGAATTTTCCTCTGGCAAAACTTTTTGCAAAGCGTTCTTCATTTAAGAATCGGTCTTCAATAAGCTGAGCAATAATGGTATCGACTGCTAATGGGATCATGCCCATGTCTTTTAATTTTGAAACTACTTCTTTATGGCAGCGATCTTGGTAAGCACAGTAGCTTTCTATTTTTTTAGTAGCTTCCTGAACAGTATAGCCTTTAGTTTTTTCGTTCAATGATGATATTTAATAAAATTTAAAATTAAGACGGTCATGCCGCAAAGATATAACCAAAAGCAAAACTGAGTAAAAATATTAAGGCACCAACTGCTATTACTACTCCAACCGTTATTAGTAAAAATAAAATCACCTTTAATATTGATTGACCAATGGTAAGTTTATATAGTCTTCCATAAACATAAGTATAATAAAAAATCAATAGAGGATATATTAAAAGAAACAGGCTAGGATGAACCCAAATAGCTATAAAAAATATTAGAGAGGTAGTTAAAAAACTTAAACCCTGAATGTAACAATTGGCTACAATATGTTCTGCATAATTGTAGGGTTTTCTGTATACTAAAAATGCTATCAATGTGTATATGGGAAGTAAAAGGATTGCCATTATGTTAAAGTACTTAAGCATAAATTTTGAGCTTTCGGTTGATTTGGTCAACTGCTCTGCCTTAAATTCTGGATCTGCAAATGGTCCACCCAGTGTTTCTGCATACCAATTAATTTGTGATTCATTAAAATCGTTCATTACTGATATGTATTCTTTATCAAAAGAATTAAATACAAACAAGTTGATTGCCATACATATAGTTAAGAAAGCAAAAGGGTTCAAGAATTTTTTACGTGTACCGTTATAATATTCTCTAAGAAGTACTCCAGGTCTTAAAATCAAGTATTTAATGGTAACAAAATACTTGTTGTCCCACCCAATATAATTTTGAAAGGCGTCTTCTATAATACGTTTAATAGTTATTCTTTCAGAGACTATTTTAGCACCACATTGGTTACAGTAAAAAGATTGATGAACTAGAGCAGAAGAACAATTTTTGCAAGACATTTACTATGGTTAGTTAGGATTTTTGTGGTTAAAGTACATAAAAACCCAAAACAAAAAAAGCGACTCTGTTTAGAGTCGCTTGGTTTTTTATATTAGTAAAATACAAATCTACTTTAAACTATTACCTCTTATAAAAAGTTATAGCCAAGTACTATAGAAAGCACTTTGTAATCAGACGAAATAGCTGCATAGTTACTAAGTAATGCTCTTCTGGGGTTGTAGTTTAATTTAATGCTAGCATTTTTGCGAGCAAAACCTAGTCCAAAATTAAATGAAGTTCTTGGTTGAACTTCAAAATCACTACTAGATTCGAAATCTATTTTTGAATCTAAAGCTGTATCTATTTGAAATGCTGTATTTATAAATATTCTGGAGTCTGAATTAAGAAAAAAGTAATGCCTAACTCCAATAGATGTTTCAATTGATTTATAGTCTACCGAAACTTTTTGAAACTCTAATTGTTCTTTACCGTCAAAACTTTGATACATAGGTTGAATAAACAAAGACCATTTATTTTTATTAAATGGTAATACAGCTTCTAGTTCGACACCAAACCTTATACTTGAGTTGTTTTCAAGTTCAAAATTAGTACTTGATTGAGGCAACTTAAAATCCATAGAGGCGGAATTTAAACCAGCACGTATGCCTAAATTAAATACGTTTTTATTGTTGTTTTGTGAGGTGGTAGAGTTTACATAGTTAGGATTCTTGCATTGATTGTATAAAGTAAAAAACGAAAGTAATTCAGATTTTCTATAATCAGTAGATTTTACATCGTTAAGAGATAAATTTCCGCATTTTAAGTCATCCCACAATTGTTTTTTATATTCAGTATTCTCTCCAATACGATTGTTTTCAGTGAGGTACTTTTTATAAATTAATTGTGTTGTAGAAGCGTTGTTTAAGTTGTAAAAGAATCTTATTAGATTACTGTCTTCATAATAAAATAAATTTGCATCACCTTCGGCTAGCTGTTCAAGAAATAAGGTTTCTTGGGTGAATTCAGCTTCTTTTATCTTGCTAAACCTTTTAAGAATCGACTTAGACCTATCTATTTTTATGTCTTTTCTTATATACTTTTTTCCGTTTTCAATAGAGAATTCGGCTATGTTGTAGATTCCACCTTCTTGAACTTCAGCATTAGAGTCAATTTTATATTCAAATTTTGTGGGGTTGTTTTTCCAACCATTGTTCTTTATAAGACAATTTATTTTTTTACCAGAATTATCAATAATGTAACCTGGTTCAAATGTAATTTGTGCAAAGGTGTTAAAACTTAAAAAAGTCAGGAGAAATATAGATAGATATTTTTTCATCTTTAATGGAAATGATTAAGATTAGTTGAGATGCTTCTTTCATTTTCGGCAACAAAAAAAGCGACTCCGTAAGGAAATCGCTTTTTTCATTAATATATTGTTTTGCCGTCTTTGTTTTTAAAACGGTATTCTAGATACGTATACGCATCGCGCGGTTGAATTTTAATCCATTTTTTGTACTCTAAGAACCATTTTGTTCTCATTGATGGAAAACCTTTTGTAATATAGGCTGCTATAAAAGGGTGTATATTTAAAGTTATACTGCTATCCTTTTTAGGGCCTTTAAGAAGTTTTTCAAGGTCCGCTGTAATTTTATCTATTAAAACAATAGGTGCTTCCACCTGTTTCCCTGCATTGTTAGGGTCCTCTTCAGTTGTTTTAATATTCATTTCAGGTCGTACCCTTTGTCGGGTAATCTGAATTAAACCAAATTTACTAGGAGGTAGTATTTTATGTTTGGCACGATCATCTTTCATCTCATCTCTAAGATGTTCAAAAAGCCTTTTTCTATGTTGTGGTTTTACCATATCGATAAAATCTACCACTATAATTCCGCCCATATCACGAAGACGTAGTTGTCTTGCAATTTCAGAAGCGGATAAAAGATTTACCTCTAGGGCAGTATCTTCTTGATTTTTAGCTTTGTTTGATCTATTACCACTATTAACGTCTATAACATGAAGTGCTTCAGTATGCTCTATAATTAAATAGGCTCCTTTGCTCATAGCTGCAGTACGGCCAAAAGACGTTTTAATCTGTCTTTCAATACCAAACTTTTCAAAAATAGGTACGTTGGTGTTATAGTGCTTTACGATGCTCTCTTTTTCTGGAGCGATCTCTGCCACATAATCCTTAATTTCATTAAATAAGGTGGTGTCATCCACATGTATTCCTGTAAAACTATCATTGAATACATCTCTTAATATAGAAGATGCTCTATTGAGTTCTACAAATACTTTTGATGGTGTTTGAGCACGATGTAATTTTTTACACATTGCTGTCCATTTGTTCAGCAAGTTTTCTAGATCTTTGTCCAGTTCTGCGACTTTTTGTCCCTCTGCGACTGTTCTAATGATAACACCAAAACCTTTTGGTTTAATGCTTCTAACGAGTCTTTTTAACCTGTCTTTCTCTTCTTTGCTACCTATCTTTTGAGATACGGATACACGATCAGAGAAAGGAACCATTACCAAGTAACGCCCAGCTATTGATAGCTCAGAACTAATTCTTGGTCCTTTAGTAGATATAGGTTCTTTTACAATTTGAACCAATAAAGATTGGTTCGCTTTTATAACATCGGTAATAACACCGTTTTTGTCAATATCGGTCTCGAACGGGAAATTTTCTAAAGTGTAATCCTTTAGTTTTCCTGTGCTCACTTGTTTAATGAACTTAAGCATAGAAGATAACTGCGGGCCAAGGTCATGATAATGCAAGAATGCATCTTTTTCATAACCAACGTTTACAAACGCCGCATTTAGACCGGTAACCGGTTTTCTGATTTTGGCAAGAAATATATCGCCAACAGAAAAGTCGTTACTGTTTTCCTCTTTATGTAGTTCAGTGAGTTTTCCGTCCTTTAGCAAGGCAAAGTCAACAGATTGGGAACTAGATCTTACGATTAATTCTCTATTCACCTGAATATTTTTTTGTCGTTCACCTAAAAAATAGGCAACGAACTGATTAAACAATACCATAGACAAATACAAATGTATCTGCCGAAATCCAAATTTTGGATCTCTATGTCAATGAACGTATTTTAAAAAGAAAAAGTAGTTATAAAACTACTTTTTCTTGTGTCGGTTAGCTCTTCTACGCTTCTTGCGCTTGTGTGTAGCTACCTTATGTCTCTTTCTTTTTTTACCGCTTGGCATAAAGTTCTTTTTTTAAGTTAATTATTTTACGTGTACGTTGCTCTTAACTCCTTCTACAAAAACCTTGGCAGGTTTAAATGCTGGAATGTTGTGAGCGGGTATTTTAATAGTTGTGTTTTTGGAAATATTTCTACCGGTTTTTTCGGCTCTAGTTTTAATGATAAAACTACCAAAACCTCTTAGGTAAACATTATCACCACTTTCTAATGATGTTTTTACCTCTTCCATAAAAGATTCAACAGTTGCCTGTACATCTCCTTTTTCAATTCCCAGCTTATCTGAGATCTTCGATACAATTTCCGCTTTCGTCATCTTTCAATATTAGATTTTCTGTATGTTTTTTCGGGTTGCAAATATATAAATTAAATTCAATCTTTCTTTCTAATGGGTTAATTTTAAGTGTATAAACTGCTACTTTTATAACTTAGTATCAAAGAGCATGTCATTTTCGGGTAAAATTTTAGATTGGTATCATCAAAATAAGCGCAGTTTACCATGGCGCGAGACCTCTGATCCATACAAAATATGGCTATCGGAAATTATATTGCAACAAACACGTGTGGCTCAGGGAACCCCATATTACTTGAGTTTTGTAGCAAATTTCCCAACGGTTAACGATCTTGCGAGTGCTAAAGAAGAGCAGGTATTAAAACTTTGGCAAGGGCTTGGCTATTATTCAAGAGCTAGAAATCTTCATGCCGCTTCAAAAATGGTCGTTAAGGAGTATGAAGGTAAGTTTCCTGATAACTATAAGAAACTTTTAACACTAAAAGGGGTGGGTGACTACACTGCTAGTGCTATTTCGTCTATATGTTTTAATGAACCACAGGCAGTAGTTGATGGAAATGTATATAGAGTGCTCGCTAGATATTACGGTATAGATACACCTATTAATAGTACTAATGGTGTCAAATATTTTAAAAGCTTGGCCCAAAAAGTAATGGATCCTGCTAATATTCGAGATTATAATCAAGGTATTATGGAGTTTGGGGCAATACAATGCTCGCCTAAAAAACCTTTATGTTTACTTTGTCCTTTAAATGATAGTTGTGTTGCCTTAGAAAAAGGCTTGGTAGATGCTCTGCCGGTCAAGTTAAAAAAGACAAAAGTGCGAAATAGGTACTTTAATTATCTTATACCTATATATAAGGATGCGGATGGGAATAAATTTACAAGTCTAAATCAAAGAACGGGCAAAGGCATTTGGCAAAACTTATGGCAGTTTTCTTTGTTGGAATCAAAAGAGGTATTAGAAATAGAGGATATTACTATAAGGTATAAAGAAGTGCTAAATGATATAGATGCTAATGAAGTTATAGGTTTCAATGAGAATGCTGTAGTACATAAATTATCACATCAACATTTACATACAAAGTTTTGGTTGGTTTATACGAATGACAATTTCAATGACATGATTCCGGTTGAAAAAATAACCGATTTTCCGGTACCGGTTTTAATAGCAGATTTTATCAAAGCATTTAAATTTTAGTACTTTTGAATTTTATATCTTTAAGTTATGAGCGGTACATTGAATAAGGTAATGTTGATTGGGCATTTAGGTGATGAAGTTAAAATGCATTATTTTGAAGGAGGCGGTAGTATTGGTAGGTTTCCAATCGCTACTAATGAGACATATACCAATAAATCTACTGGTGAACGTGTTACAAATACAGATTGGCACAATGTGGTGGTTAGAAATAAAGCTGCTGAAATTTGTGAAAAATATTTAAGTAAAGGCGATAAGGTTTATGTAGAGGGCAGATTGAAAAATCGTCAATGGCAAGGTGAGGATGGTAATACCAGATATTCAACTGAGGTACATGTGCAAGAATTTACTTTTTTGACTACCAAGAAAGAAGGTATGCAGAATAATGGTGGTTCAGCTCCTGCTGCTCAGAAACCGGCAAGTACTGAAACTAAAGCACCGTCTAAAGCTGCTGCTCCTGCACCCGCAAGTCCAGAAGAGGATGATGATTTACCGTTCTAAATATAATTTAAATAGTAACTATTGGACCCAGACCCCTTACCGTTATTAATGACAACATTAGTTGTAAACGGTGTTTTTGCAATGAATATAGTTGTACTATGTGTACTGCTTATTTGCTCTGCACTTATTTCTGGTGCTGAAGTAGCCATGTTCGGCTTATCTACGACCGAAATAAAAGAACTACAAGATGAAAAATCTGCTAAGAGTTCCATTTTAATAAAACTTCTTGAACGACCTAAAAAACTACTGGCAACCATATTAATAGCAAACAATGCTATTAATATTGGAGTAGTATTGCTGTTTAGCATTATAGGGGATACCCTTTTTGAAAATGTCAACCAGGTATTATTTGGTATAGTATCCGTACGTTTTTTATTAGAAGTTGTGGTTGCTACTTTTCTAATTTTAATGTTCGGTGAAATATTACCCAAGGTTTATGCCAATAGAAATAGAATGAGCTTTGCGCATTTTATGGCATACCCATTGAGAGTGTTAGATTTTATTTTTGCTCCATTGAGTTTGCCCATGCGATCAGGCACTCTGTTTTTGTATAATAAGCTTGGTAAGCAGAAATCTAGTTTAAGTGTGGATCAATTGTCTCAGGCATTGGACCTGACGTCTCAAGGCGATACTACTAAGGAGGAGAAAAAGATTTTAGAGGGTATTGTAACCTTTGGTAATACGGATACCAAACAGGTAATGAGACCTCGTATAGATATTTTTGCGCTTAATGAACAGATGAAATTTCCTGAAGTGCTTGGGGAAATCAAAAAACATGGGTATTCAAGAATTCCGGTTTTTGGTGAGAATATAGATACCGTAAAAGGAGTTCTGTATGTGAAGGATTTATTGCCATATTTAGACCGAAAGACCTTTAATTGGATGACCTTGATAAGAGAGCCTTATTTCGTTCCTGAAAATAAAAAACTAGATGATTTATTAGGTGAATTTCAAGAGAAGAAAAACCACCTGGCTATAGTTGTAGATGAATATGGTGGTACTTCTGGATTGGTATCTTTAGAAGATATTATTGAAGAAATTGTTGGGGATATTAGTGATGAATTTGATGATGAAGATTTAATATTTTCTAAGCTGGATGATTTTAATTATGTCTTTGAAGGTAAAACACCTCTAAAAGATTTTTATAGAGTTATTAAGTTGGAGGATAGTGATTTTTTTGAGGAAAATAAAGGAGAATCTGAAACCCTGGCAGGCTTTGTTTTGGAAAAAGCAGGTAGTTTTCCAAGACGTGGAGAAAAAATAATGTTCGAGTCCTATACCTTTGTGGTTGAAGCGATGGACAAAAAAAGATTGAAACAAATAAAAGTTACCTTACCACATGAAGAGTAAGTCATTCGTTACGTTTTTAGTAGTATTTCTTTTGATGGCCAGCTGTAAAGATGAGCAAGTACTACCCAAACCAAAAGCTAAAATGCGATTAGAGTATCCGCAGGGAAAATTAGCGGATTTAGAAACAGAAAACTTTAGTTTTAAATACAATCAACTGGCAAATGCAGAGCCAAATGGAGATCAAGCCTATACTATATCTTATCCAGAGATGAAAGGTGCTATTTTTTTAAGCTATAAAAAGATTAATGGTAATTTGTCTCAGTTGATCAATGATTCTAAAAGACTTAGTTACGAGCATGCGGCAAAGGCGGATAACATTGTAGAACAACCGTATGTAAATCCAGATGAGAGAATTTATGGCGCTTTATTTGAGGTGCAAGGAAACGCAGCATCTCAATCGCAATTTTTTGTGACCGATAGTACAGAGCATTTTCTAACAGGTTCCGTTTATTTTTATACGAAACCTAATTATGACTCTATTTTACCTGCAGCATCATATCTTCAGAATGATATAAGAGGAATTATTGAAACCTTAAGGTGGAAAAAATAAATACGCATGATGACAAAGCAAGACCTTCTAGATTGTCACGAACGAATAACTCCATTTGTTCATAATACGTCAGTTCTAACGTCAAGATTAATTGACAAGGAAGTCAATGCAAAGGTATTCTTCAAATGCGAGAATTTTCAAAGAGCAGGAGCCTATAAAATGCGAGGGGCTACCAATGCAATCCTGCAATTATCCGATGAACAAAAGAAAAGTGGCGTGGTAACACATTCGTCAGGTAATTTTGCACAAGCTTTATCGCTTGCGGCTCAAAGTGTTGGTGTAACTGCTCATATTGTAATGCCAAATACAGCTCCAGAAGTAAAAAAAGTTGGGGTCAGAGAGTATCTGGGTAAAATTTATGAGTGTGAACCAACGGTAGAAGCAAGGCAATCGTTAGCGGATGAAATAGGACGGAAAACAGGGGCGACTTTTATTCATCCTTCAAATGATAATGATGTTATTTTAGGTCAGGGTACGGCAGCATTGGAATTATTGGAAAAGCAACCAGATTTAGATTTTATATTTTGCCCAGTAGGTGGTGGTGGTCTTATTGCCGGTTCTGCTTTGGCGGCTAAATATTTTGGTGATGATTGTAAAGTTTATGGTTCCGAGCCTTTTGAGGCAGATGATGCTTATCGTTCTTTGCAAAGTGGTAAAATAGAAAGTAATGATACTACGAATACCATTGCAGACGGATTAAAAACCATGTTGGGCGATAAGAATTTCCCTATTATAAAAGAGCTGGTTAGTGGTATTATTAGAATTACCGAAGATGAGATAGTAACTGCTATGAAATTGGTTTGGGAACGTATGAAAATTATTATAGAACCCTCTAGTGCTGTAACTGTGGCTGCAGTTTTGAAACAATCAAAAGAACAGCCAGAAGTTTTTCAGAATAAAAAAATAGGAATTATTATTTCAGGGGGTAATGTAGATCTTTCTAAATTGCCCTTTTAGTAAAAGTTTGTTATTGCTTGGCAAGAATCTCTTCAGCACGTTCAATACTAGAATTGATGTTCTCTTTTACTTGTTGTACTTTCTCTTCTTCTTCATTTAGCCATGCTTTCTTTTCATCAGAAAGTTCTTTACCGTTCATGATTTCATCAGCGTCAAAACGGTCTCCAAAACCTTGCATCCAATCCATCATAGATTTATTTGCTTCTTGAAGATCTTTCATTGCCTTTGCTTCAACTGATTCGGCTCCAAGAGAGTCGGCCATTGGTTTTAATTGCCCTACTAATTTCCCTAATGTTCCCATTTTTGGCATTACTTCATCATGAATGCTCATGACATGCTCCATTTTGGAAGGCTCTTCTGCTTTTTTAGTTTCCTTGCATGCAACAAAAGTTAAGAATGTTGCTATAGTAAGTGTGTAAAGTATATTTTTCATCTTAATTATTTTGTTGAGGAGTAACAGCAGTAATAGTTTTATTGGATGTAATGGTATAAACGTAATCTTTTACTTTTGTGTTGGTAATTATTCTCTTTACCTCTTCCATAGTAATAATGTTAGGGTCAAAAGTTATGAGTCCGCTTTTATCTTTAAAACTGATATCAGAAGAAACAACACCCTCACTCTCCATTAAATTAGAAGAAATTTTATCAGCGCACCCCTGTTGGCACGCCATACCTTCAATACCTATTAAGATTGTCTTGCTGTCACTGTTTATAACTTCAGTAGGTAAAGTATCATCTTCTTGCGCTAATGTAGCCTGTGATGTCAACGTAAATAGGGTGACGAAAAGAATTAATATTTTAAACCTCATAATTGTAGATTTTGTATAAGCTTAATAAAAGCAAACATGTTTACAGTGTAAATATACCAAATATGTAAAATGCATTAATCATTGTATTTTAAAAATAACTAGTTAAGAGGTTGATTTATTTAGAAAAAAGCTCACTTTTGTTTTAAAATCATCAACATTGAAGAATATAGATCAAAAATGGATTTACCTAGTAGTTCTATCGCTTATATGGGGTTCTTCTTTTATATTGATAAAAAGGTCTTTGGTTGGGTATACGCCTCTACAGGTAGGCGGATTAAGAATTGTATTTGCATCGGTACTGTTATTTATATTGGGTTTTAAGTCTTTAAAAACACTTTCAAAAACCGATTGGAAATGGATAACTATAGCAGGGTTATGTAGTTCATTTTTTCCACCATTTTTCTTTGCATTGGCACAAACTGAAATAAGCAGTGGCATTACTTCTATTTTAAATTCTGTAGCACCCTTGTTCACAACTTTGGTGGGGTTGGCACTTTTTGGACTTTCATTAAAGGGAAGGCAGGTTTTAGGGGTTTTAATAGGTCTGTTTGGTACTGTGGTATTAATTGCGGCCGGTATGGAAAATAATGTAAACCAGAATTATTGGTATGCATTGTTCATCATTGTTTCCGCCTTGGGTTATGCCTTCAATATCAATATTATAAAAAAGCATTTATCTCATTTAACCCCCTTGGCTGTAACAACTGCTAGTTTTGGAGTTGCCTTTCTTCCTGCGGTAATAATATTAGTGTATTCTGGAGTGTTTCAGCAATTTGTGGGAAATAGTGCTATGCAAGAGGCAGTGTGGTATATAATGGCGTTGGCTTTTTTAGGTACGGCATTGGCAAATATTCTGTTTAATAAACTGATAAAATTGTCCAGTCCCGTATTTGCGGCTTCTGTTACCTATTTGATACCACTTGTGGCAGTGTTATGGGGCTTTTTGGATGGTGAAAATATTAGCTTTCTTCAGTTGTTAGGTGGGCTAATTATACTGTTTGGGGTATGGCTGGTAAATAGAAAAAAGACGGTAGCTAGGTAGAAATAGTAATATCAACTGTAACAAAATGATTTTTGACTTGTCTTTGTATAGAATTAATCAAAAAAAACGGAAATCATGAAAAAAATATTAGTAGCACTCTTAGCGGTAACAATGACTGTTGGCGCAATTCAGGCTCAGGAAAAATCATTCAACGTAAAATCTTTTGATAAATTAATTGTTAGCCCGCATATAGCGGTTAATCTAGTTGAAGGGGAAGAGGAAAGTGTGGTTATTGAAAATGCAAAAGTTTCTTTAGATAAAATAAATGTTGAGGTAGAGGGCAGAACGCTGCGTTTGTATTTAGATGGTGCTAAAGTGGTGACAAAATCTGAACGCATTTCAACTGATCAATGGCGTGGTAGTAAGTCGCTTTATAATGGCACTATGGCAACTGCAACCGTTACCTATAGAAAGTTGGAAAATCTATCAATAAGAGGGGAAGAGGTAGTGAGATGTAAAAATCTTTTTAATGCCGATGATTTTAAAATGTCTTTATATGGTGAGGCAAAAGTGTACTTTGATTCGGTTTCCATAGATGAATTAACAGTAGCTATCTATGGTAGCAGTTATTTGGAAATAGGAGAAGGTGCTGTGGCTAGACAGGTATTTAGGGCATACGGAGAGAGCGAAGTAAATACAGTAGGTATGATGGCAGATGAGACTAAAATTACAGCCTATGGTGAAAGTAATTTTAGGGTTAATGTAAAAGATAGGTTAAAGGTAACTTGCTACGGAGAAACAAATGTGAATTATATGGGTAGCCCAGAAGTAGATAAAGGATTGATTTTTGGCGAAGCAAGAATAAGAAAAATAGGATAAGCTTAACCTATAAATTAGAAAACAAAAAACCCGCTAATGAGCGGGTTTTTCTTTTTAGATAAAATTTTAGTTATTCAAAATCGGTAGGTGATACACCATCATTTACTTTGATTTCAGAAACTATAAACTCAAAAGATTGAGGGCCTACGGTTTGTAGTATTTTAAAAGGAAATAATATACCAGAAACTTCTTTGTAATCTTCAAAGTTAGAAGTGCTGGCAATTTGTTGCCCCTGCATTTCGGTTATGGTAACCTCTTGTAGTTTAAGTCCGGTTTCGGCATCAAAGAAAGCAGATTTATTTTCTCCAACCTTTAGTTTGTAAGTGTTTTTATCGCCTACCATTTCCATACCTTCTATAACTACAGATTCATCGTTTAGTAATTGAAGTTCAGTGAAAGGAGCAGATTCTTTTTTAATAGCTTTCAATTCTTTTTCTTCAAGATCTTTACGCTGACCTTGCATTACCATATAGCCTTTATCACCGTTTACAACTTGTTTGCTTACGGAATTACCCATCATTTGCACATCTTGCATAAGTTGATTGCTAGATGTTTTTTTAACGTTTAAGTCTAATTTCATTCCTTGCATTTCTGCTGCGGCCATCATGGCTAAGGTATTTACGCTTTCAAGTTTATCTTTTCCACCAATAGCTGTAATATACTTTTCTAGTATGGACTTAGCTGATACATCGGTTGGTACGGCGGCATTGTAATCTGGAGTTTCAACTCTTTCGGCAGTTTTGGAATACGCAAGAACCGGAAGTTTTTTACCTTTAAATTCTACATTCTGAAGATTAGAAAGGATATCACTTCCTTTACCAACTACAATTACTCTGGCGTTATCAACATTGAAATACTTTTTTGCGGCAGCTTCTACGTCTGCTTTGTTAACCTTGTCAAGCTTCTCAAGAAAGGTTTTGTAAAAGTCTTTAGGTAGATTCTCTTTTTCGATATTCAAGGCATATCGCGCAATAGTTTCGGGATCTTCTAGCGCCATTATAAAACTACCGGCATATACGGCTTTGGTATTTTTTAGTTCCTCATCGGTAACAGGTTTAGTGACGATAACATCAAGCTCTTTTAACATTTCAACTACAGAACTATCGGTTACCATATTTCTGACTTCTGCAGATGCACTAAATCTAGATGGACCATATTTGTCGTTGCCAATAGAAGAATAGGCACCGTAAGTATAACCCTTGTCTTCTCTAAGGTTAGAATATAATCTGCTGTCAGCTCCACCGCCCAAAATCTCATTGGCTAAAAGAGCAGCGATATAATCATCGTCCTTCATTTTAAGGTTAACGATATTTTGAACCGTAATTTCTGATTGTACGGCATTTGGCATATCAACAAAATTAATTTGCGTATTAGGTACATTCTTAGGTTGAGAATAAGAGAAACTTGGTGGTACGGCTTTTGTCCAAGAGGTAAAGTAAGTCTCGGTCAATGTTTTCACTTCTTCAAGGTTAACATCGCCAATTACAATCAAGTAGGCATTTGCGGGAACAAAGTAATCTCTGTAAAACTCTTCAACATCACTAAGAGTTACATTGTTTACGGTTTCTTCTGTAGTGAATTCACCATAAGGATGATTTTTACCATAAGCTAATGCTCTTTGAACTCTACTTGAGATGGACGAAACCACTTTCTCTTCGGATTTTAGCCCTGTGATAAGTTTATCTTTTTCCTTGTCAAATTCCTCTTGTGTAAAATTCGGATTAATAGCAGCATCTGCCATAAGCTCCATCATTCTAGGGAAATATTTGGAAAGTGATTGGGCATATGCTCGTTGAGCGCTAAAATAAAGTCTAGCTCCTAAAAAATCTATTTCTTCATTGAATGCTTCTTTGCTAATATTTTTAGAACCTAGCCCTAAAAGACTACCTGTTAAGCTCGCAACACCTGCTTTGTCGCCTTCTAATATTGGCGGATTATCTATAGATAATTGCATGGAAACTCTAGGTAGTTTGTGATTTTCTACCACAAGAACCTTTAATCCGTTATTGAGGTTGAATGATTGTGGAGCTCCTAGATTAATTTCAGGTGCAGGTCCTGGTTTAGGCATAACCGTACGGTCTACCTGTGCTTGTACAGCAATAAAGGAGAATAATGTTAGTAGTAATATATATGTATTTTTCATAGTCATTTTTAGTTTGCAGTATTTTGTTCAGGTAAATATTCTAGAACCAATCTTTGGTTAGGCTTTAAATACTTGTTAGCGACCTCTTTAATTTCTTCTCTGGTAATAGATCTATATACTTCTATTTCCTTGTTGATAAGAGATGTATCACCATAAAGCGCATAATACTCTGCAAGAGATTCTGCTATACCTTCTATGCTAGAATTACTGTTCACAAACTGATTTTCAAACTTGTTCTGTAGTTTTTGATAATCATTTTCAGAAATAAGTTCATTTCTCAATTTCTCTACTTCTGTCTCAATAGAAGAGTTTAATGTGTTTAAACCAGTTTCGCCTACCGGAAGTGCAAAAACGATATACATGCCATAATCTTCTAAGGTTACGGGTATGGCTCCAATTTGTAAAGCCTGTTTTTCTTCGTCTACCATTTTCTTATAAAGTTTAGAAGAAGGTCCGTCAGATAAATAGGTGGAAATCATTTCTAATACTTGGCTATCTCTATTTTTAAGACCGGGAGTTCTATAGGCGATCATAGTAGCCGGTATTTGAATATTAGAGTCGTAAGCTTTTGCATTGATTTCTGATGTGATAGGAGTTTCTTTAGGGAAGGTTCTTGTAAGTTCTGCTCCCTTTGGAATATCTTTAAAATAATCTGATATCAATTTTTTAGCATTTTCTTTCTCAAAATCGCCTGCAATGACCAAAACGGCATTGTTCGGAGCATAGAATTTTTTCTGGAAAGCTATAAATTCATCTAAAGTAGCGGCATCCAAGTCTGCCATTTTGCCGATAACCGTTTCTTTATAAGGATGGTTTTGAAAAAGGTTCTTTTTTATGTTTTCAATGAATTTTCCGTAAGGAGAATTATCAACGCGAAGTCTTTTTTCTTCCTTGACCACTTCATTTTGAGTGTCAACACCTTTTTGATTGATAACAGGGTGAAGCATTCTTTCAGATTCTAGCCAAAGACCTAATTCTAAATTGTTAGATGGAAAAACTTCATAGTAGTATGTTCTATCTTCATTGGTAGTGGCATTACCTGATCCGCCGTTTGCAGATACTATTTTGTCCCATTCTCCTCTTTCGATATTTTCAGTTCCTTCAAAAAGTAAGTGTTCAAAAAAGTGAGCAAAGCCTGTTCTTTGTGGGTCTTCGTCTTTTGATCCTACATGGTAAAATACGGAGATGGAAATAATTGGTGCGGTGTTATCTTGATGTAAAATAACGTGTAAATCGTTTTCAAGGTTGTACTCTTCGTAAGCAACCTCTTGTGCGATTCCGGCAAATCCAATAACGGATAGTGCCGAAACCAGTAGTAATTTCATTTTCATTTAAACTGTTTTAGGTTCGTGTTTAATTGTTCTGTTCTATTAGTGTGCATTCAAATTAAAATGTTACACTCAATTTTAAATTTTGTAAGAACAATCTTCAATATAGGAATTCTTTAACAGTTATTATTTTCATTTATTTTGTTTAATGATTATATTGAATGTCTAAACAAAAAATATTTATTATGAAAAATTATGCCTTACCCCTTAGATTTGGTGTTGCCGCCAGTGGTTCTTTAATTGCTTATTTCTTAATACTATCATTACTTAATTTGCATGTTAATGTCTTCTATAGTCTTTTTAATGCGGTAATTACCGGTTTTGCCATTTTTGAGGCAATCAAATATTATAAGTTAAAAAAGGGTAGTGAATTTAGTTATGCAGGTGGTTTTATGGCAGGTTTGATAACCGGTGGCATAGCAACACTTATTTTTACAATCTTTTTTGCCTTTTATTCTACAGAATTACAGCCGGGTTTTTTAGAAGAATTATCAACAAGATGGGCAAACACGTATAGAAGTTTTGAAGCCATTGTTTTTCTTGTGGTAGCTACTATGGGTTTTACCAGTAGCGTTGTTTTGACCCTTGCATTTATGCAACTATTTAAGACTTCGAACACTAGAATACTAAAGACTGTTTAAAAATCGTAAAAAACACTTGTAAATTCACGATTAAGATCTATATTTGCACCCGCCTATGGAAAAAATCCATCAGGTTTAATCATTACATTTAACAATATGTACGCAATTGTAGAGATGGCAGGGCAGCAGTTTAAAGTTGCAAAAGACCAGAAAGTGTACGTTCACCGTTTACAAGCAGAAGAAGGTAAGAAAGTTACTTTTGACAATGTTCTTCTTTTAGCTGATGGATCGAACGTTACTATCGGCGCCCCGGCTATAGACGGTGCCGCAGTAGAGGCCAAAGTCGTTAAACACCTTAGAGGTGACAAAGTAATCGTTTTTCACAAGAAAAGACGTAAAGGTTACAGAAAGAAAAATGGACATCGTCAGTCTCTTACAGAGATTGTAATCGAATCTATTATTTCTAAAGGAGCAAAGAAAACTGAAACTAAGAAAGCTGAACCAAAGGCTAAAAAAGTTGAGGAAAAAGCAGCTCCTGTAGCACCAAAAGCAAAAGCTAAGAAAGCTGGTGCTAAAGGTGATGATTTGAAAAAAGTTGAAGGTATCGGTCCAAAAATCGCTGAAACTTTGAATAATGCAGGTATTTCTACTTTTGCTGAATTAGCAAAAACAGACGCAGCTAAAATTTCTGAAATTATAGCAGACGTACGTGGAAATCACGTAACTGACACATGGCCAAAGCAAGCTGAATTAGCTGCTGAAGGTAAATGGGACGAGTTACAGAAATGGCAAGACGAATTAGACGGTGGTGTAGCTAAATAAGCTGAACCATTAAAGTATAATAATATTTAAAACCTCAGACAATGGCACATAAGAAAGGTGTAGGTAGTTCGAAAAACGGTAGAGAATCAGAATCGAAACGATTAGGAGTTAAGATTTATGGTGGTCAAGCTGCTATCGCTGGTAACATTATCGTTAGACAGCGTGGAACAAGACACAATCCTGGTGAAAATGTTTACGCAGGAAAAGACCATACATTACACGCACGTGTAGATGGTTTAGTAAAGTTTACAAAAAAAGCTGGTGGAAAATCTTACGTTTCCATTGAGCCTTTTGAAGCATAAGCTTTAAGCAAATTATTTTAAAAAACCTCTTCAGTAATGAAGAGGTTTTTTTGTTACGACAATGTTAACCAAAGGTAAATAACGATAAAAATTGGGGTAATCTTAAAATAGCCTTAAGATTTAGGCAACACAGTTCTGTCTTCAATCTAATTTCTTTGTGGCCAAATAACAACCACTCAGAAAATGAAAAACTCAGTATTTTTTTACCTTTTCTTTCTTGCTCCATTTATTCTTTTGGCACAGTCAGGTAATATTCAAGGTACAGTAACAGATGAAAACGGTCTGTATTTACCAGGTGCTAACGCAATGATTCCTTCCCTTTCAAAAGGGGCGATTACAGATTTTGACGGTAGATTTACCATAGTAGGTATTCCAGAAGGCACTTACAACATAAAGGTCTCTTATTTAGGTTATGCAGATTTATCACAAGAGATAACGGTAGTAGCAAATAAAACTATCAGTGTTAACTTAAGTGTTGAGCCAAAGACTATGGAGTTGGAAGGCGTTGAGGTATCTGCCTATGGATTAAGTGGCCAGTCAAAAGCATTGAACACGCAAAAGACCAATTTAAATATTACCAATGTTGTTTCTACCGATCAAATAGGTAAGTTTCCAGATGCCAATATAGGTGATGCCGTTAAAAGAATACCAGGTATAACCATGCAGGTAGATCAAGGTGAGGCTAGAAATGTAATTGTTCGTGGTCTATCTCCACAATTGAATTCTGTTACTTTAAATGGAAGTAGAATTCCGTCTGCCGAAGGTGATAACAGAAATGTTCAGATGGATTTAATTCCGGCAGATATGATTCAATCTATTGAGGTAAGCAAAGCTGTTACACCAGATATGGATGCAGATGCGCTGGGTGGGTCGGTAAATTTAATTACAAGAACATCGCCGCAAGGTTTTCGACTCTCTGCAACACTTGGTTCAGGTATAAATTTTATTACTGATAAACCAATATTAAACGGCTCGGTTTTGTTGGGTGACCGTAGCAAAAATGACAAGTTTGGATGGATGATTTCTGTTTCGGGTAACGATAATGACTTTGGTTCTGACAACGTTGAAGCAGAATGGACAGATGAATTTGAATATAATACAGGTTTAGAAGATGGTGATGGTGAGGCAATTTTAGAAGAAGTAGATGTTGATCCTTATGTTAATGTATATGAGCAACGAGAATACTTGGTTCAACGTATTAGACGTAGCTTTTCGGCCAATTTAGATTATAAGTTCAATGTTAACAATACAGTGTTTTTAAAAACAATGTATAATTGGAGAGATGATCGTGAAAACAGATTTCGTTTAGAGCATGAAATTTTAGATGGTGAAGATATTGTAGAAGGAGACTTTACAATTACCAACGGCGTGCCTACTAGGTTTCCTGTTGAGGTTAAAAGACAATCTAAAGGTGGTATTGACAGTAATAGAAATAAAAATCGCCGTTTGGAAGATCAACGTATGCAGAATTACAGTTTAGGTGGTAATCATCTTTGGGGTAATCTAAAAGTAGATTGGATGAGCTCTTATGCAAAAGCATCAGAAGAGCGATTAAATGAACGATATGCTGAATTTGAATCAGAATATATTATTAATAATGATGTGTTGAATTCTAGATATCCAAGATTTTCGGCGGCCAACATGGCAGATGAAGATTTAGATAATTTTGAGTATGGAGAGATTACAGAAGAAAATCAGTATACCGAGGAAGAAGATGTAAATGTATTCGTCAATTTTGAAGTTCCTGCAGATATATTTGGACAAGGAGATGGATCTATAAAATTTGGAGCTAGGGGTCGTTTTAAATCAAAATTAAGAGATAATAATTTTTATGAATTTGATCTAGAAGATACTTTTCCAACTTTGGCAACCGTACCGGTTAAAAATTATAGTGATCCAGATTATCTAGCGGGAAGTCAGTATCAAATTGGTTCTTTTGCAAGTGAGGAATGGTTAGGTGCTTTAGATCTGAATATTGCAGAAGGGGAGTTGATCGTAGATGAATTTGCCCCAGGTAATTTCAAGGTAAACGAAGATGTTTTGGCTGGTTATGTTATGCTAAATCAGAAACTATCTGAAAAATTTAGTGCTTTGGTAGGGGTAAGAATAGAAAATACCAAATTGGAATCTAAGGGTAATAGGGTCGTTTATATAGAAGAAGATGAAGATGCGGGTATAGAAGAGGCAATTCTGGTCGAAGAGGTCAATGGTGAAAATTCATATACAAATGTTTTGCCTGGTGTACATTTAAAATATGACGTATCTAAGAATACAATACTCCGTTTTGCATGGACCAACACCTTGGCAAGACCTAATTATCAAGATCTAATTCCAAGGGCAGAAGTCATTAATGAAGATAAAGAGTTGGTCTTGGGGAATGCAGATCTAAATCCGACTACTTCAATAAATTTTGACCTTATGGCCGAACATTATTTTCAAAGTGTAGGTTTAATTTCAGGAGGTATGTTTTACAAAAATATAGATGAGTTTATTTACACATTTATATATGAGGCGCCAGATGATAGTTTGGGTGCAGGTACAGAAGGTTATGATGTTTTTCAGCCTTTAAATGGTGACAGTGCCACACTTTTTGGTTTAGAGTTCGCATTTCAGCGTCAATTAGATTTTCTTCCTGGTTTTGCCAAAAACTTTAGTCTTTATTTAAACTATACTTATTTGTCTTCTTCAGCAGATGGTATACGTAATGAAGATGGTGATGAAAGAGAGGATTTGGACTTGCCCAATACGGCACCGAATATGTTCAATGGATCATTGGGGTATGCAGATAAAAAGTTCAGTGCTAGGCTATCCGCTAATTTTTCTGATAGTTACATTGATGAAATTGGGGGTAATGATTTTGAGGATAGATATTATGATACGCAACTATTTTTAGATTTTAACGCAACATTTCAAATCAATAAGAACCTTAGTGTGTATGCTGATTTGAAGAACATAACCGATCAACCGTTACGCTACTTTCAAGGTGTTAAAGAGCGTACGCAACAAATAGAATTTTATGGGCAGCGTTTTACTTTAGGTTTAAAGTATGATCTTTTTAGAAAATAATATAGCACTTGTATCAATTACTTAAAATGAAAAAAATATCATATTTATTAACCTTGGTTGCTATTTTTAATTCTTGTAACCAAAGTAAGTTGACTAAAATTGCACCAGATGTTATTACTGAATTTACCTTGAATGATACAGATGACCCTGCAATTTGGGTTAATCCTGAAAACGCAGAAAAGAGTATTGTTTTTGGTACTGATAAGAAAACCAACGGAGCTATTTATGCTTTTGATCTAAACGGTAAAATAATAGAAGAGAAAACTATAAGGAATATTAAACGACCGAACAATGTAGATATTGAATATGGTTTTCAGCTGAACGACTCTACTAAAACAGATATTTTGGTTTTTACCGAACGTGAAAAACAGCAAATTAGAATGTTTTCTGTACCAGATATGAAGCCTTTAGATGGTGGCGGTTTTAAGGTTTTTGAAGATGAAACGTTAGAAGAGAATAAATTGCCAATGGGAGTTAGCTTGTATAAGTCTCCTAAAGATGCAAAGGTATATGCTATTGTAGGTAGAAAAACCGGTCCGGCAGATGGTTATCTGTACCAGTATGCTCTAAATGCTGATAGTTTAGGTATAACCTCTAATTATGTTAGAAAATTCGGCAAGTTTAGCGGCGTAAAGGAAATTGAGGCTATTGCTATTGATGATGAAAATGGGTTTGTTTATTTCTCTGATGAAGGTGTCTGTATAAAAAAATACTATGCAGAACCCAGTATGGGAAATAAAGAGATTTCTTGTTTTGGAGGTGAATACTTTAGTGAAGATATTGAAGGTATAGCCATTGCAAGTTACACTGATGGACATGGGTATTTAATAGTATCTAACCAGCAAAAGGGCGAGTTTAACATTTTTGATAGAGAGACTAATGCGTTTATTACAGCTGTAAACCTATCAACTACTGAAACAGATGGTTGTGAGGCGGTAACGGTACCGTTGAACGATATGTTCAAAAACGGACTTTTCGTCGCGATGAACGACGAAAAGAACTTTTACTTTTATGATTTGGGGAAATTAGGTTTACAATAATTTCTCTCCAATCTCAAACCAAGTATTCACACGTTCAAAACCTTCGGTATTTACGTTATGTGGTGAGGTAAACTGTAAACTTCTACCATCAAAATTCTCTAAATTAAAACTTCTGTCGTCTATTAAAACATCTCCTTTTAGAATGTGTTTATGACCACATAAAATTCGATTTTGCCAAGGTAAAAAGGGGAAGTGTTCATCTAGCCATTCACTTTTTTCTTCCAAGGAATTTGGAAACTGCATGGCAGCAGATGCAATATAAACTTCATGTTTGTCCGCAAGTTGAGATAATATTTCTTGGCTACCGGCAATAGGATTTAAATTTCTAAAAAAGCCTCTTCTAGTGGCATGTTTCCGAACACTGTCTTGGTGCGCCTCGGGCACCATACGCCATACTTCTGTGCCAGAACATAAATCTTTGGTTAATTCTCCCTTAAATTCAGCATTGTAAAGTTCTATATGGGCGCCATAGGTATCAGCGATTACCTCATCCATGTCTACAAATATGATCATAGTTTTGTGTTTTAAGCGAAGTACGTAAAATCTTGGTTAAGAGAAAAGAGATAGTTTAAAAGTTGATGTTCTATGAGATATATTTTGAAAAAGGGGATTTGCAAATAAAAAATTATTGGATATTTTTAAGTGATTAATTAAAACTCTTTATGGAAACTAAAAAACTACCTAATTCTACAATTATTTATCTACTGGCCATTCTAAGCTGCTTTATTTGCTGTTTTGGTGGTATTGGTATTATACCTGCAATCATTTCCTATTATTTAGCATCTAAAGCTGAAGGAGTTTATAAAATCAACCCTGATGGTTATAGTAATTTTTCTACGGTAAAGAAAAGTAGAATTATAGCTGTAATAGGTATTGTATTAAATATTATAATAATTGGAATTACTATTTGGACGTTAAGCACCATTGGTTGGGATGCTTGGTCAGAAGAGTTCGTAAGAAAATGGAACGAGGGTTTGGAGAAAGGTATGTAAATTAAAATTACAGTTATTAATGATTTAAGATTGATGATGTAATTTCCTTATAAGAACGGATACCGTTAACAAAATAATTTATAAGAGAAGTTAGAAGGGGCATCTAGCGGTATTTTGCAGGTCTAATTCTAAATAATCATATCATGAAAAAATCAATTATCTGTGTTGCAATGGCGAGTACCTTATTATTCTCTAGTTGCTTAGGTTCTTTTAGTGCTTTCAATAATTTAAAAGATTGGAATCAAGGGTTGTCTGATAGTAAGTTTGTGAACAATCTGGTATTCTGGGGCTTAAATATTATTCCTGTTTATGGATTATTCTTTTTAGGTGATGCTGTAATCTTCAACGTAATCGAGTTTTGGGGAGGTTCTAACCCAATTGCAATGGAAGAAGGGGAGTCAGAGACTCAAATGGTAGAAAGAGACGGTAACACTTTTGAAATGACCGCTACTAAAAACAGAATGCAAGTAACCGTAGTTGACGGTCCTAAAAAAGGAAAGAAAATTGATTTAGTTTATAAACCAAGTGAAAAATCTTGGAACGCAGTAAGACCTAATGGTGAGATTATAAAATTGTCATCTTTTGAAGAAGGTTTTTACATTGTTTATATGCCAAATGGAAAAGAGGTTAAGATTAATCCGCTAAGTTCTAAAGAAGAAGGTTTGGCTCAAATTAAAGAGCAAACAGATTGTTATTATTTAGAGGGTATGTTGGCAGAGAATAACTAATCTAAAGAAAGTATAAAGCATAAAAAAAGTCCTGATAAAAATCAGGACTTTTTTAGTTTCTAAAACCAATGTTTTAGTATCTGTAGTATTCAGGTTTGAAAGGACCTTCTACCGTTACACCAATGTAATCGGCTTGGTAATCTTTCAACTCTGTAAGCTCAGCTCCTAAACGAGATAAGTGAAGTTTTGCAACCTTCTCATCTAAATGCTTAGGTAGCATGTATACTTCATTCTTGTAGTTGGCACTGTTTTTCCAAAGCTCTATTTGAGCTAATGTTTGGTTTGTAAAAGAATTACTCATTACAAAACTAGGGTGCCCAGTTGCACAACCTAAGTTTACCAATCTACCTTCTGCCAAAATGATTAAATCTTTACCGTTGATAGTGTATTTATCAACCTGTGGCTTGATTTCATCTTTGGTATTACCATGATTTTTGTTCAACCATGCCATGTCGATCTCATTGTCAAAATGACCAATATTACAAACAATTGCTTTATCCTTTAGGGCTTCAAAATGTTCAGCTCTAATAATATCTTTATTTCCGGTTGTAGTGATTACAATATCTGCGTTACCTATAACCGTTTCCAGTTTCTTAACTTCAAATCCGTCCATACAAGCCTGTAACGCACAAATTGGGTCAATTTCGGTAACGGTAACGATAGAGCCAGCACCTTTAAAAGAAGCTGCAGTACCTTTACCAACATCACCGTAACCGGCAACAACTACGCGTTTACCTGCAAGCATTGTATCTGTTGCTCTACGTATAGCATCAACAGCACTTTCGCGACATCCGTATTTGTTATCGAATTTGGATTTAGTAACAGAATCGTTAACGTTTATAGCTGGCATAGGTAAAGTTCCTTTCTTTACACGCTCGTATAAACGGTGAACACCTGTTGTAGTTTCTTCAGAAAGACCTTTGATTTCTCCGGCCATTTCTGGGTATTTATCCAAAACCATGTTGGTAAGGTCACCACCATCATCCAAAATCATGTTCAATGGTTTTCTGTCCTCACCAAAGAATAAAGTCTGTTCAATACACCAATCAAACTCCTCTTCGTTCATTCCTTTCCAAGCATAAACAGGTACGCCTGCTGCGGCAATAGCTGCTGCTGCTTGATCTTGAGTGGAAAATATGTTACATGAGCTCCAAGTAACATCGGCGCCAAGAGCGGTCAATGTTTCTATAAGTACAGCAGTTTGTATTGTCATATGTAGACAACCTGCAATACGGGCACCTTTTAAAGGTTGCTCATCTTTATACTCTTCTCTTAACGCCATTAAGCCTGGCATTTCAGCTTCTGCTAATTCAATTTCTTTTCTTCCCCAATCAGCAAGGGAAATATCCTTAACCTTATAAGGCACATACGGAATAGTTTTCGTGCTCATATCTTTATTATTTTATACTTTCGTTTTCTGTGTACAGCAATTTTTAATTCGTGCAAAGGTACGAATAACACTAAGAATCCCATGCCGCTTTACAAAACTATAACAGTAAATGAAGAAACCTCCTTAGCAATTTGGAAGGTTGAAGAGACAGAAGAAAACCTTTGGACGGGTATTGAGCTCACGCCCTATTGTCAAAATCGATTTGACGGAATGAAATCTGAACTTCATCGTAAGGCTTTCTTGAGTATTAGGCATTTGCTTGCTACCTATGGATATACCGATGCCGATTTAATCTATGATGAAAATGGGAAACCCCATTTAAAAGACGGTAATTTTATATCTATTACGCACTCACATAATTTTACGGGTATTATCATAAGTAAAACCGAACATGTAGGTATAGATATTGAAATGCAGCGTGATAAAATTTTAAGAATAGCACATAAGTTTACACCTTTTGAAGAGTATAAAACACTTGCGAATACTGCTGCTGTAGTTAGAAAATTGACTATTGTATGGGGTGCCAAAGAATCACTTTATAAAATTTATGGCCACAGGGGGGTAAGTTTTTTGCACCATATAAATGTTCTAGATTTTAAATTTGATGCTAATAATACCACGGCACAAATTATTTTTCAAGGAAATTTATCGAATTATAAAATACGATTTCTGGAGTTTGAGCAGTTTACTTGTGTATATGCTACAAGAGATAAAGAATAGAATAAATTAAAGACAGCATACTTTATATGGATATATCAGTTGAATTGACCTTTTCGCCGTTACAAGACGATTTTGAGCAGCACATTATAAATTTTATAAAAAAACTGCGTGACTGTGGTTTAACTGTTTTAGAGAACCCGCTAAGTACACAAGTATTTGGTTCGTATGATGAAGTAATGAACGTATTGAATACTGAAATTAAAACAGCATTTGAGCTGATGGACCGCGGACTTTTGTTCATGAAAATAGTTAAATCTGATAGAAGCGACTATGAGCCCCATTTTTGATTATCTCTTTGGTCAATATTCAGATTATGATACTTTAGATATTATCCTGGAGATCGTAGCGGTCATTTTTGGGCTGTTATCGGTGTGGTTTTCCAAACAAAACAAAATTTTAGTGTACCCTACAGGGCTGATAAGTACTTCAATATTTGTCTATCTCCTATTGAAATGGGGTTTATTGGGCGATATGATGATAAATGCCTACTATTTTATAATGAGTTTGTATGGTTGGTATATTTGGACAAGAAAAGTAGATGCAGAACATTACACGCCAATTACCAGAGTAACCAAAAAGGAAAATATTACCTCGGTCATCATATTTATAAGTACTATCATCTTTGTTTTTACCGTGTATCAAGTTTTTGATAAATGGAATAGTTGGACTGCTTATGTTGATACCATAACAACAGCTATATTTTTTGTGGGTATGTGGTTGATGGCCAAGAGGAAAGTAGAAAATTGGATATATTGGATCATTGGAGATTTAATATCTATTCCATTATACTTTTATAAAGGATTTACGTTTACTAGTTTTCAATATCTCATTTTTACAATATTGGCCTTTTACGGGTATAATGCATGGAAGAAAAATATAAGCAAGAACCTTCAGATGTCTTAAAAGTGGTCCTTTTTGGTCCAGAATCTACAGGTAAGACAACCTTATCAGAACAGTTGGCAAGGCATTACCATACCGTTTGGGTACCAGAATATGCAAGAGATTATCTTCAAGATAAATGGAACAATGAGCGTAAAACTTGCGAACCTCATGATCTGTTACCTATTGCCGAAGGGCAAATGCGCTTAGAAAATAAGTTGTCTAAAAAGGCTACGGATATTCTCATTTGCGATACAGATCTGTTGGAAACCAAAGTATATTCAGAAGCATATTATATTGGGGAATGTGATCCTGTATTAGAAAAATATGCGCTTGAGAATTCTTATGATCTTTATTTGCTGACTTATATAGATATTCCTTGGGAAGCTGATGATTTAAGGGATAAGCCAAATGAAAGAGAACAAATGTTCAATTATTTTAAAGATACTTTAGAAAAATACGGCAAAAAATTTATTACCTTGAAGGGGAACAAAAAACAACGTTTAGAAAAAGCCATTAACCATATAGATACCTTATTAAATAAATGATTGAACTTACAGATAAAGATTTAAAACAATTAGAGCAAAAGGGAATTTCTAAAGAGCAAATGTTGATTCACATCAACACTTTTAAAGAAGGTATACCTTTTGTAAAATTAGAGAATGCTGCCGTAATAGGTAATGGTATTCTTAAATTTTCTGATGCAGAAGAGCAAGAGCTCATTGCATTTTATGATTCGAAATTAAAAGACTTAGATATATTAAAGTTTGTGCCGGCTTCTGGTGCGGCATCAAGAATGTTTAAAGCATTATTTAGTTTTTTAGGTGCTTATAATCCTGCTGAGGAAACTCTAGACGCATATTTGACAAGAACTAATGATAAAGATATTAAGAAGTTCTCTGAAGGATTAGAGCGTTTTCCGTTTTATCAGAAAGTTATGGATAGATTAAATTTAAAATCTGATGCTCAAGGAGAAAAGGTTTTTAGTTTTATCTCTGAACTTTTAGGCGAGAATGCACTGAACTATGGTTTTTATCCGAAGGGATTATTGCCATTTCATAAGTACGAATCTTCTGCAGCTACACCATTTGAAGAACATTTAAAGGAAGGTGCATTATATGCAGGTTCTAACGGAAAGGCAAATTTACATTTTACAATCTCTGAGCAGCATGAAGAAATGTTTGGGGAAGAGTTTAAAGCCTCTGGACCAAAAGTTTCTGCTGACACTGGTATAACTTATAATGTAGATTACTCATTTCAAAAACCTTCTACAGATACCTTGGCCGTAGATATGGACAATAATCCATTTAGAAATGAAGATGGCTCTGTGTTGTTTAGACCAGGAGGTCACGGCGCATTGATCCAGAATTTAAACGAACAAGACGCCGATATTGTTTTTATCAAAAATATAGACAACGTTGCCGTAATGAAAGATGCCAAGGCAGTTGCGGATAGTAAAAAGGTTTTGGCAGGTGTACTTTTAAAAGAGCAGGAAAAAGCTTTTGAATATGCTGCGTTGCTAGATAAGGGGAATGTAGATGATACACAGATTGAAGAAATCAGAAACTTTTTGGTTACAAACTTGAACGTTCGTTTCTCAGATGATTTTGATACCAAATCCAACAGTGAAAAAGTAGCTGTACTAAAAGATAAAATCAACAGACCTATTCGTATTTGCGGTATGGTTAAGAATGAAGGTGAACCAGGTGGTGGTCCGTTTTGGGTAACTAATGGTAAAGGGGAAGTTTCTTTACAAATTATAGAGTCTGCCCAAATAGATATGGATAATTCACAACAAGCGGATCTTCTTAAAAATTCTACACATTTTAATCCGGTAGATTTAGTATGTGCTGTTCGTAATTATAAAGGTGAGAAATATGACCTATTAAAATTTGTTGATGAAAAGCAAGGTTTTATTACAGGCAAAACTAAAGATGGTAAAGAATTAAAAGCTCTTGAGCTACCTGGTTTATGGAATGGTGCAATGGCTTTTTGGAATACCATTTTTGTAGAAGTGCCCTTAGTGACCTTTAATCCTGTAAAAAGTGTAGTAGATCTTTTAAAAGATTCGCATCAGGCTTAAATAATAATATAGAGTATCGTATAAAAAAGTGTGTAGTTTCTACACACTTTTTTTATTTACGCACATTTTTACCCAATATTCTTAAAACGATTATTTGGTTTATATATCTGACAATCAATGATATGTAATTAAACAGGATGTCGTATTTCGTGTTGGCACAATTATTCTAATATACCTTTCAAGAATGTTTAATTTAAATATAAGAAAGATGAAAAAAATAGTATTTGCCACAGCTTTAGCCATAGGTAGTTTAACAATAGGTACTGCCGCAACTCCAATTATATTTCACGATGGTATAATGGAAGAAATCTTTTTACAAGATTATACAGAAGTAGCTGCTTCTGATTTACCAACACCAATTGTAAATGCTTTAGCAACAGATTATGAAGGTGCAATGTTGAATAAAGCATACGTTGATGATGAAAATAAATACAAATTAGAAATTACTTCACAAGATGGTGCTTCTTCAGTGCTTTATGCAGATGCAGAAGGTAACTGGTTAGAAATGTAAGGATTAGAAGTTTGAGTTAGTTGTTTGTAAAAAGCTGCCTAGGCAGCTTTTTTATGTTTAAAATTTTAAAATTTCATTAAAAGATAATCCATATGTAAGATTACTCCGTAAGTATTTTAAGATTTAGAGTTATTAACGATTAAAATTATTAGCATGAAAAATTACGCATTACTAGTATTCTTGACTTTCGGAATCATGTTTAACGCATCAGCAAATACTAGTTCAGATATAATTGAAACAGAAGTTGTAGTCAAAATAGCCGATGAATACGTAAAAATTAAATCGAGCGAATTAACACCACCGGTAATTGAAGAAATATTAAAGCAATACCCAACCTCTAAACTTGGTGGAGCTTTTAAAAATGATAAAGGAGAATTCAAATTAATAATGGTGCTTAAAAGCGGTACAAGAAAGACCGTATATATAGACCAGCATGGTAATTGGATCAATAAGAGATAGTCCATTTTACGGATAGAAATAAAAAAAAACTGCTAAATGCGGTTTTTTTTTATTTAAAATGTGACCTATCAAATAATGTTGTGTCTAAATAAGTGAAGCAAGTTATGAAACAATGGTCACATTAGTATTTATTTTAGTCTTAAGCACAGTTTTGATTTTTTCATTAGGGGTCATATCAAAATTATGTTTAGAGAAATAAATAATTAAAATATCACTTTCGCGTAAACACTAACCGTTAACTATGAAAGTGCCACCAAATAATTGTATTTGAAATAATCCCCCGGATTAGCATTACCAATATTAGTTGTTGTTGAATTGATTGAGGTGTTGATTTAAAATTTTAAGACAAGAGTTTGATAGGTGGTTTGAGGGGGGCTGCAATTTGCAGCTCCTTTTTTTTGTCTTCATTTGAATTTTAAGGACGACTTTATAATTGGCTTATTGAGTAAAAATTACACAGTGGTTTATATGGGGTACAAGTTTACCCAGTTACCGGAATGATGGTAAAATTATAATTGGCTGATAATCAGTTGTAATAGTATATTCTTTTTTTGTGGCACTCTTTTTTCTTTGTTAATAGTATTGATATGTATTATTAACTTAAATATAGAAAATATGAGAACTTTATTTTTATTAGGAGCAATGACATTAGGAGGTTTTGCAATAAATGCACAAGATGCAGCGGTTTCAGAAAATGGAATACAGCACAACCAAGTAAATGAGATTTCAATAGCAACAGAAGATTTTGAAGAAATCTCGGTTGCAGAAGTACCACAAGCAGTAACAGATGCAGTATCAAAGAATTTTCCAACGGCAAATTTAGATAAGGCATACACAAATGAAAAGAAACAATATAAGCTAGTATTATCTCTTGAAGATGGCACACAAGGTACGGTGTATGCAGATGAAGAAGGTAATTGGATAGATATGTAATTATAGAGAAACTTGTTTGTTCAAGTTGGTTTGGTCAGGAAAGGATAGCTAAAGGCTATTCTTTCCTTTTTTTATGCCTTTTTTTAAATGTTTGAACAAAAGCTTTATGATAATTTTAAAATACAAGTAGTCGGCATATGGTATTTTTACGTAGATACTAAGAACACCAAACTGACTATGACTAAAATTCTAATTATTGAAGATGATACTTCATTTGCTCAAATGCTTCAAAAATTTTTGGCTAGAAATAGTTATGATGTAGTATTAAGTCATACTGGGTTAGATGGTGAAAAACAGCTAAAAGAACAAAATTTTAATTTGGTAATTACCGATTTGCGTCTGCCGGATTATGATGGCATTAAATTGGTGTCTGAATTAAAAGGAAAGATTCCGGTAATAGTTATGACCGGTTATGCAGAAGTGTCTACGGCTGTAAAGGCTATGAAGATGGGTGCATATGATTATATTTCCAAACCATTTACGCCTGACCAAATGTTGACGGTTATTGATGGGGCGTTGAATTCAAAACCTGCAGCTGTAAAAGAGACTTCCAAAGAAGAACCTGAAAACTCTAAGGCTAAAGTAGCTAACAAAGAGAGTGAAGCTAGTTCAAAGGAATTGATTCTTACAAGTGATGCAACTCAAAAATTAGAAGAACATATTGTCTTGGTCGCACCTACGGATATGTCAGTTTTGATCATAGGAGAAAGTGGTACAGGTAAAGAGGTTACTGCAAAAGCCATTCATCAAAAAAGTACAAGAAATAAAAAGCCATTTATAGCGCTTGATTGTGGGGCAATACCTAAAGAATTAGCGGCAAGTGAGTTTTTTGGACATTTAAAAGGAAGTTTTACCGGTGCAGTTGCTGATAAAATAGGGAGTTTTGAAGCTGCTAATGGCGGAACATTGTTTTTAGATGAGGTAGGTAATCTTTCCTATGAGAATCAAATTCAGTTGTTAAGAGCCTTACAAGAGCGAAAAATTAAAAGAATAGGTAGTAATACTGAAATACAGGTTGATGTTAGAATATTATCAGCTACCAATGAAGATTTAAAGTCTGCGGTTGAGAACGGTACTTTTCGTGAAGATCTGTATCATAGATTAAATGAATTTTCTTTGCAAATTCCCGCTTTAAAAAACAGACACGGAGATTTGCTGGTATTAGCTTCTCATTTTCTAAAAAAGTTCAATGCAAAGTTGAACAAACAAATAGTTGATTTTTCTGATGAGGTTTGGGATATTTTCAATGCGTATCATTGGCCTGGTAATATTCGTGAATTACAGAATGTAATTCAGCGCGCAGTATTGTTATCAACTACAGATAAAGTAGAAGCAAAAGTTTTACCGTCAGAGTTGATGAGTCCTGTTTTAGAAACCGCAGCACTAGGGAGCCTTTCAAAAGCAGAATTCGAAAAAGAACAAATTGTAAACGCTTTAAAACGTACTAATTATAATAAATCCAAGGCAGCCAAATTACTCCAGGTAACTCGCAAAACGCTATACAATAGAATCAACCATTATGATTTGGATCTGTAGCTGTTTGTTGTGAAAGTACATCAATTAAAAATTCAATCTCACGCTGCACTTCTTGAAATTTTCTTTTTAATTTTTGACTGCTAATTTCATCGCTCTTTAATACTTCAAAAGTTTCTAAAACGGGAATGGCATTATGCACTTCTAATTGACGAAACATGGGTAACATTTTATGTGCTGTTTTGTTTAGTAGCTCAAAATCATTATCGGTAACGGCGGTTCGAAGTTGAAGGAGGTTTTCTGTGGTGTCTTTTTTAAAAATCAGCAATACCTCGTCAATAGCATTTTGGTCATCACCTAAAAACATTTTTATATTAGTTAGGCTAAATGGCTTGTCGTTGTTTTCCTTACTAAAAATAATGGTACTTGGAGCCTCGGTGTTATTGTTAAATAATGTATTTAGTTTTTGTAATAAGTCGGTCTTTGAAAACGGCTTGCGTAAGAGGCTTGTAAATCCTTTTTCGGTGAAATGTTGTAATGATAGGTCTCGTCTTCCTGTCATTGCCAAGATGGGTTGTTTTTTATAATTTTTGAATGTTCCAGATTTTAATTTGTTTGCAATTTCATAGCCGGTAACGGTAGGCATTTCTATATCGGTCAAAACCACATCAAAGTGGAAATCTTCTTCAGATGTAAAAGCATTAAAATCTGAAAATAGTCGGGCTTCAATTCCCTCAGATTTTAGAATTTCACCAATAAGTTTTAAGAGAGATGCATCATCATCGAATACAATAATTTTTAAATCTTCTAATGCTATAATTGATTGTTTTTCATCTTCAGAATCTTCTCCCAATTCAATAGGTATTTCAAGCGTGAACGTACTGCCTATATTTATTTCGCTTTCTAACCATATGAAACCTTCAAGTAATTCAGTGAGTTTTTTGGTAATGGTAAGTCCTAATCCGTATCCACCATATTTCTTATCGGTATCGTTCTCAGCTTGTGTAAATTCTTTGAAAATCAGTTCTTGTTTCTCTTTAGAAATCCCTATTCCCGTATCTTCTATTTGTAGTTTAAGAGTTTTATTGTTTAATATAGTTCCGGTCAATGTGATAGTGCCTTTATCTGTGAATTTATAAGCATTTCCTAAAAGATTCGATATTATTTGTCGTAGACGAAAAGCATCTGAAATAATAGGCTGTGTTAAAGAATCATCCAATTTTAAAATCATCTCAATATTCTTGTTTTGGTATTGAGAAGCAATATTTTTAGAGCTTTCTTGTATTAATTCATCAATCCTAAAAGTAGAATGCTTAGCAACCATTTTTCCGGCTTCTAACTGGGAGAAATCCAGTAAATCATTTACAAGGTTATTGACATAGGTAGTAGCAGATTTAATATGGGTAATATGTTCTTTGTGGTACTTACTGTTATCGCTTTCTTCTATAATATTGGCATAGCCGCTTATGGTGTTTAATGGAGTGCGTAAGTCATGACTTACGGTAGCGATCAATTGCTCTCTACTTTTTAAGAGCGATTCTGAATATGCCTTTTCCTTTTCAAGTTTTTCTCTATAAATGTTGGCTTTCCAAAAATCTCTATTAAGAATAAAAGTAAAAATTCCCACTACAAGAAAACCAAGAATTGCGGCGATAACGGCTAGGCGAATACTTCGTTTAAATAGCGATTCCTGTTTAATGGAATTTGCTAGACTATTCATAATAATCTCTTGCTCAAAAGAAGAAAGCATAGTGCGCAATTGCTGCGATAGCTCAACATCTGTTCTGTTGATAGTTGTTTCTCTAATGGCTAAAGAATTTTCATTTATTGTGTTTTCTTGTTGAACATCTTTTAATAGGTTTTTAGATACCTGAACAACACTGTCCATTGTTTGTGCATTCTGTTGCGGATCGCCATCTGCGGGTACATTTGCATTTAAATAATCTGCTACTTTTTTTATAGCACTTTGTGCTTTTGGCGAAAGCTCGTCCAAGTTTGGGGCTAAACCTTCCGGTTTAATAATACCCAAAGATTCTTCAAGCTTGTCAAATTCTTTAAGTGCAGAGTTTATAGCGGTGCCTGTTTGGTCTTTAAGTCTAATAGAACGTAAGGCATTAATATTGGTCACCTTTTTGGTTAGTAAAGAGCTAAGGCTATCTAGAAGCATGCGTTGATGATTGCTTTCCGTAAGTGTTTTTAATTCTTCAATATTGGTGTAGAGAGAGTCTATTTTATTCTCATAAGCGGTAAAATTGATTTTGCTTTTGGTTTGCAAGGCAAGCTTTGAAAGACTTTCCGCTTCATATAATTGCGCCAGAAAAGAGTTGGTTTTTAGCAGTTTATTGTCTTTTTCCGTTGTTTGTTCAGTTGCTATATACTCTTTTACTTCATTGTAGATATAATAAGAGGCAATGACCCCTAGAATAATTAGGAGTAGATAACTAATAGTAATCTTAAGGGTGAATCTATTTTTTTTTGAATTCATAAAGTTTCGTTGCTGGCAGTATAAATACGTTAAAACTGCAAGAAGAAGTTCTAAAATGATGTTAATTAAACAAGTTGTTATTTTTTTAAATTTCTTTATGACAGTTTAAATAACTGCATTACATTTGCCGCATCTCAAAGGGGTGCCTAGTTCTAGTTTTAGAACAAAGCTGAGATTATACCCAAAGAACCTGGGCAGGTAATGCTGCCAAGGGAAAGTCTAAAAAATTTAAAACAATTTTTTAGAATAAGATGTAGTATGATTTTTTTGTTCATATGAAGTCTTTTGGAAATCGAGCTTAGTTGCTCAAAAATCAATTTTAACATCAGAATAATAGCCCCTTTTATTCGTAATTATTTTACGAATGAAACTATCTATTTTCACAATTGCGGCGTTTTTTGCGCTGAGTATGGGTGTCTGTGCCCAAGAACAGGAAACCGACTCTTTAGAGGGTCAAAAAGTAGTGTTGGACGAAGTGTTCGTTTCGGCAATTAGGGTAACCAAGCAATCTCCGGTTACATTTTCAAATCTTACAAAAGAGGATATCAAACCAAGAAATTTGGGTCAAGATATTCCGGTTTTAATGAATTTTTTACCATCTGTTGTAACCACTACGGATGCAGGTGCGGGTGTAGGTTATACAGGTATTAGAGTAAGAGGTAGCGATGCTACCCGTGTAAACGTTACCATTAACGGTATACCTTATAACGATGCGGAATCTCAAGGAACTTTTTGGGTTAACATGCCAGATTTTGCTTCATCAACAGAGAGTCTGCAATTACAACGTGGTGTAGGTACATCTACTAACGGTGCAGGTGCTTTTGGAGCGAGTTTAAATGTGTTAACTGACGGATTCTCGCAAGATGCATACGGACAAATATCAACTTCAATTGGTAGTTACAGCACCTTAAGAAATAACTTGAAATTCAGTACAGGACTCTTAAATGACCATGTTGAAATTTCAGGTAGATTGTCTAAAATAAAATCTGACGGATATATTGATAGAGCCCGTTCAGACTTAGAATCTTATTTTTTACAAGCAGCGTATAAAGATGATAATACCTTGGTCAAAGCATTAATGTTTGGTGGTCATGAAATTACGTATCAAGCTTGGTATGGTATAGATCGTCAAACTTTGGAAACGGATAGAACTTTTAATCCTTCAGGTATTTACACAGATTTAGATGGTAATACCCAATTTCATGATAATGAGGTAGATAATTATAAGCAGGATCATGCGCAGCTGTTATGGAATGAGCAAATTTCTGATTTTTGGAGTACCAACATTGCTTTGCATTATACGAGAGGTAGAGGCTATTTTGAGCAATATAAAGAGGCAGACGATTTTTCTACCTATGGTTTTGAACCGCTAATAGTTGATGGTAACGAAGTAAATACCACCGATCTAATTAGAAGACGTTGGTTGGACAATGATTTCTACGGTACCGTTTTTTCCGCAAACTATAAGAAAGACAAGCTAGACTTAATAATGGGTGGTGGCTTCAATAAGTATGAAGGCGACCATTTCGGCGAAGTAATTTGGGCTAGATATGCTAGCAATAGTAGTTATAAAGACCGCTACTATGATGATAGTTCAACTAAAACAGATTTTAATTTGTATGCAAAAGCAAATTATCAATTAACAGATCAGTGGTCGTTATATGGAGATTTGCAATATAGAACAGTTGGGTACAAGGCTAATGGAGATGAAACAGGTTTGGTTGATGATACATTTAATTTTTTCAACCCAAAAGCTGGGGTAACTTTTGATTTAAATGCTAATAACAATTTCTACTTGTCTTATGCGGTAGCTAATAGAGAACCAAATAGAAATGACTACGAAAGCGGGAACCCTAAGCCAGAAAAATTAAATGATTTTGAATTAGGGTGGAGATACGTATCTACTAATGTACAGGTCAATACCAACCTATATTACATGAACTATAAAGATCAGTTAGTGGTAACAGGGGAATTAAATGATGTTGGTGCACCATTAAGAGAAAATGTTGGTGATAGTTACAGATTTGGTTTAGAGGTTGATGCGAATATTAGATTGGGAGATAAATTTAGTGTAAGACCTAATTTTGCTATCAGCGATAATAAGAACAAAAATTTCTTTATTGATAGAGATGGACTATTGCAAGGTTTAGGAGATACTAATATTGCATATTCTCCAGGTTTGGTAGCAGGTAATATTATTAGTTATATGCCTTGTGAAGCACTGAATCTTTCACTGTATTCAAAATTTGTTGGCGAGCAATATTTAAGTAATACAGACACAGAAGCATCAAAATTGGATTCTTATTTTACGAATGATTTTAATATCACTTATGAAATAAAAATGAATAATGTATTAAAGTCTATTGTATTTGCTGGGTTGGTAAATAACATTCTAAACGAGAAATATGTTTCTAATGGTTACACCTATTTAGACAGTTGGTCTACGCCAGGTAATACTTTTGAAGTTCAAGGCTATTATCCGCAAGCGGGTACTAACTTTTTATTGGGAGCAACGGTTAATTTTTAAAAATAGAGGCTGAGGTAATCCGTTACAAATTTGTCTTAAATATTTGCTTAAAAAGTACGGCGCGTAGAAGAATAATCTAAATTAGAACCCTAATATACAGGGTTATGGAGCGTAATATTCCCGTTTTTGGTAGTAGATTAAGAAATAACATTGTAACGGTGCCAGAAGTAATCTCACAATGCTCGGGTATTCGTGTATTTGGGCAATCTATAAAGTCATTTCTGTTTAGTACAGATGTGGCAATTATTAGAAATACAAATGCTAATGCGATTATAGCGGTATACCCGTTTACGCCACAACCGGTAATTTCCAATGCATTGATTTTGGCTGCCGATAAGCCTATTTTTTGCGGTGTCGGCGGCGGATTAACAACCGGAGTGCGATCGTTAGAATTAGCGATACATGCAGAATTTCAAGGGGCTTTAGGGGTGGTTTTAAACAAACCTACCCCTAATAGCCTTATTTCTATGCTTAAAGAAAAAATTGATATACCGGTAACCATTACTGTGGTTTCCGAAAAAGATGATTTCAAGGGTAGATTAGCTGCAGGGGTTGATATCTTCAATGTATCGGGAGCAGGTAAAACAGCTGAAATCATTAAAAGGATTAGAGATTTAGATGAGAAAGTAGCAATTATTGCAACAGGTGGTAAGACCGAAGAAACAATAGTACAGGCAATTGATGCAGGGGCAAATGCAATATCATACACTCCACCAAGTACAGGCGAATTATTTAAAGAGATAATGGATAAATATCGTGCTGAAGAATAATATTTAGTTAGAGATAATAACGCTGCCTCCACTAAAAGTAGCGCGGTATTCTAGCATGTCATAATAGCGGTTTTCATCATCGGGTCTATTTAATAATTGACCTGTAAATAAGCTATACTCATAACCTTCACATGAACATGTGGCAACTTGTCCACTAAAAGACATGGTAGAGCAATCATTAGGGGCGTGATTTGGGCAACTACCTTCAAAAGCCCTAAATTGATCAAAGCCAGAGTTGATTACAAAAACTCCTCTAGTACCAGCAAGATCACTATTAATATAAACCACACTGCCGGTGTTTGTAAGAGGACTGTAGGTAGGTAAGTTTAAATTTGCTTCAAAACGAAAACCGATTTCCTGTAAAAACGGATTTCTATTTGTGCCGTCATTGCTACAAGCGGTAATAATCAATAGAATAACAATGCCTAATCTCTTCATTATACTTAAAGTTTAGTTTTAAAAAACTTCAGCAAATGTGCGTAAAAATTATGTATATTTGTGTTAAATCCTCGCTTAAAAAGCCGAATTAACAGGCAATTGCAGAGGATTTGTTTATTTATAAAACGAGGAAGTTATGAGTAATATATCATACTATACTGTCGAGGGGTTAAAAAAGCTCAAGGCAGAACTAAATCATTTACGAGATGTTGAGCGCCCAAAAGCGTCTCAAGCAATTGCTGAAGCAAGAGATAAAGGAGATTTGTCAGAAAATGCTGAATATGATGCTGCGAAAGAAGCACAGGGACTCTTGGAAATGAAAATTTCTAAGATGGAAAATACGGTAGCCAATGCGCGTTTAATTGACGAGTCTCAATTAGATACTTCAAAGGTTTTGGTACTTTCTACGGTAAAGCTAAAAAATCAAAATAATGGCATGGAAATGTCTTATAAGTTGGTTGCGGAAAGTGAGGCGGATTTAAAAACTGGAAAAATTTCTGTGAACTCACCAATTGGTAAAGGTCTACTTGGTAAAAAGGTAGGGGATACTGCAGAGATCGTAGTGCCAAGCGGAGCTATAAAATTTGAAATTCTTGAAATTACAAGAGCATAAATTTTTTAAATAACTATATTTAATCCTATCCTTTCTAAATGGATAGGATTTTTTATTACCATTAAATACAAATTACTATGCCAACTATTTTTACGAAGATTATCAATGGTGAAATTCCGTGCTTTAAAGTAGCTGAAGATGACAACTTCTTGGCTTTTTTAGACATTAACCCCAATGCAAAAGGGCATACATTGTGTATACCTAAAAAAGAGGTTGATAAAATTTTAGATTTAGATGAAGAAACCTATTTGGGCCTGATGTCTTTTTCTAGAAAAGTAGGGAAAGCGTTAGAGGAAACAGTTGATTGCAAGCGTGTGGGTATGTCTGTTATTGGTTTGGAAGTACCGCATGTACATGTTCATTTAATTCCTTTGAATGAAATGAAAGATGCTACTTTTCAGCATAAGGTAAAATTGAGTAATGAAGAACTTAGTGATTTAGCTAAAGCAATAGGTTCTAAAGTTGAATAGCTCCAGAAATATATAAATAGATTGCACCGGCTACTAATGCTATAAGAATTAAGATTAAGCTATAGAACAGTAATGTTGGCTTAGATGATTTTTTGGTTGGTATAGCGGTTTTTTGATAGTAATTGAACATGCGTTCAATATCATCTGTCCAAGTAACAGGGTAAATAGTAGAGTGGCAGGTATTGCAAACTAATTTATTGCTTAGTTCTCCTGTAATTTTATGAAAAAAGCTACCATAGGTATGCTTTTGATAAAAAGTTAAATTTAAATCTTGATTAAAACACTCAGGACAGTTATTCGTCAGTTTGGCTTCCTTAATAACTTCTAATTTTTCCTTCGCCATAATTAGTGAGACACTTTTAAAGAAATTTGCATTATAGTACCTTCTTTACCAGATGATAACACCTTTATTTTGCCATCGTGATATTCTTCCACAATACGCTTAACTAAAGAAAGTCCTAAGCCCCAACCTCTTTTTTTAGAAGTAAAGCCGGGTGTAAAGATACTATTATAGTTGCTTTTAGAAATACCATGTCCAGTATCCGCTATTAAAATGTTGACATATTTGTTGTCTTGAACTATCTCAATGGCAATACTGCCTTTGCCTCTCATGGCATCAATGCCGTTTTTAACTAAATTCTCTATGGTCCAATTGTATAAAGAACTGTTTAACATAACCGGTAGGTAATCTACCTTTGTGCTGAAAGAAAAGTGGATAAGTTTAGAGCTTCTTCGCTTTAAGTAATCGAAGGCATCTCGTGTTTCCTTTACAATATCACTTTTTTCAAGTTTTGGTAATGAACCAATTTTAGAAAAGCGCTCGGTAATGGTTTCTAATCGATCAATATCCTTTTCAATTTCTTTTGTTATACTCGGGTTGATCGCTTCAGATTTCAACAATTCATTCCATCCTAAAAGAGAAGAAAGCGGTGTGCCAATCTGGTGCGCAGTTTCTTTGGCCATCCCGGCCCATAATTTATTCTGTTCAGAAGCTTTGTTGGTCTTGAACAAGAAATAGATAACCGCTGCAAAAAGAAAAATAATAAGAAGTAGGGCTATAGGGTAAAACTTCAACTTGGTTAAGACATCAGAATTCCCGTAGTATAAAGTTGCCAAATGTTCTCCTTGTTGATCAATGGAGATAGGTATATTTTCGTTTTTGAATTTCCTAAGCTGACTTTGTATAAACGCGGAGTCTTTAGCTTTGTTAGGTGGAAAATTATTTACCCTGATCGATTTATCCTTGTTAATAAGGATCATTGGGGTAGAAGTATTGTTTTGAAAAACCTTTAAATGTAAGCTGCCTAAATCTACAGTTTCAGAAGATTGTAAAAATTCTGATTGGGCGGTAGCCCAAATTTCCATTTTAAGCCGTTCTTCTTCTTTAAATTGCTTAAAAAAGCTATTGGTGTTCCATAAGATAAGACTCACCACAACAAAGGAGCCTATCAATAGAAAAATGTTGGAAATTTTGTTTTTAGGAATAAAGTTCATCCAATAGTTATCTAATACTAAAGATAACCCTAATTGTGAATAATTGTTGTGTTGTAATCCACGTGCGCTGTTTTATTAGAACATCATTTTATGTATTTTTGGAGTCTATTGTAAAAAGAGTTCAAGATGGAAATAGAAGGTAAAGTAAAATTGATAGGAGAAACCCAAACTTTTGGGTCTAATGGCTTTAGAAAAAGAGAATTGGTTGTTACTACAGATGAGCAGTATCCACAGCATATAATGGTAGAGTTTGTTCAAGATAAATGTGATTTATTGAACAGCTATAATGTAGGTCAAGATGTAAAAGTAAGCATTAACCTTAGAGGAAGAGAATGGACAAATCCTCAAGGTCAGGTTAAGTACTTTAACTCTATTCAAGGATGGCGTATAGAAGGGGCATCTCAAGGAGCAGCAGCGGGTATGCCACCAGTTGCACCAATGGAAGCTTTTGAGCCTGCTGATAATTTAAATGAAGAGGATCATGATGATCTTCCTTTCTAAGAATTGTAAAGAGATTGTAAAAGACGTTATGTCTTTATAATAGTAAACTTGTTTAGCTTTAAAAAGTTAAACAAGTTTTTTTGTTTTAGGACCTTTATTTATTTTGAACGATAATTTAAAAGCCTTGGCTAGTCATGTATTTTTTGACCGATGAACTTATTTTTCCACCAGTAGATAGTGCCAATGTAGAAGGCTTGTTGGCAGTTGGCGGCGATCTCTCACCAGAACGATTATTATTAGCATACCAAAGCGGAATATTCCCGTGGTTTGATAATGATTCTATCATTTTATGGTGGAGTCCCGATCCTAGAATGATTCTATATCCCGATCAAATAAAAATCTCTAAAAGCATGCGTAAGGTTATTCGTAATGAACAGTTTCGATTAACAAAAAATACGTGCTTTGGAGAAGTGTTAGAGTATTGTTCATCTGTACCGCGTGAAGGTCAAGATGGTACTTGGATTACGGATGATATGAAAAATGCGTACATAGCATTACATGAAAAAGGTATTGCAAAATCATATGAGGTTTGGGAAGACGATTCTTTAGTTGGTGGGTTATATGGGGTAGATTTAGGTGATGTATTCTGTGGCGAAAGTATGTTTAGTTTAACTTCTAACGCATCAAAATTTGCATTCATAAAACTTGCCGAAGAATTAAAAGCTAAAGATTATAAGGTTATTGATTGCCAATTGCATACGGATCATCTAGAAAGTATGGGTGCGCAAGAAATACCAAGAAAAGAGTTTATGAAGTTTTTAAATTGAGATGACCAGACTATTTAGAAAAAGGAAAACATGTTCTGTACTTTCTGTATAATTTTCCATTCTAAACTGTACTCCCAATTGCGCTTTTAGGTGTTCTGATATAGACCAACCAATTTGTGATGTAAGTCGTTGGTCATACATAGGTTTTATGCTTTTGCCTACACTCAACAAAGATTCTGTAGTAGCGACTAAATAGGGTTCGCCAATATCCATCTTTAAACCTTTTAAAGGTATATCTATGGCAAAGCGATACCTAAAACGATGAACTAGTGTAGAGGGCTGAATACGTTGCTCTATTCTAAATCTATTACCAAAACGAGCACTATTCGTTTTTTTAGTGATGTTAAATTGTTGGGTAAGCCTAAGTTCATTTTCCTTGTCACTTTCAAATGCTTCTCTAAATCGATACTGAACACCTAGACCTATGCTTTTATCTGGATCTATTGTTAAAGATGAAAAATGTGCTATCTCTATTTGTCGTATGGTTAGTTGAGATTTGTTGTCTTGGTAAGTATAATTTCTATTGGATAATGAAAAGTTCTGTTTAAGCAATGGGGTAACCTTATAGTTTAAAGCAACTTCAGGTTCCCAATATGCAATTGTGTTATTTTGTGATCGAATAAGGTAAGTGCCTAAAAAATAAAATAGGACTATGCTGAACCCAACCTTAGTACAGTACGTGATCATAATTAGGAGGAAGGGAGGTTCTTGTTTTTTTAAAATTACCATCTGCGTCAAACAGGATTTCATAGTCTAAATACCCCTTTTCTTTTTTGCCTACCACAACTATTTCATAGTTATTAGAAGGTAGCATAAGGTTTTGAAATGCGTTTTTGAATATATCTTCTACTACTTTATTATTTGAAGGATATTGTTGTTGAAGCCTCTTTATTTTATATTTGGTGAAAGTATTGTTCAAATAATCTAAAATTTTGGCATAAGTGTCATTTGGGATATCAGTAGGTTTAATGAGTATTTCAATATCTTCTAAAGTGCCTTCTTCATTAAATTCTATACTGTACCAAAGCTTGTCTTTTTTAAGTTTAGCTTCATAGCTTATTTTAGTGCTATCTGTTTCTTTGTAGTATTTAATACGTTTAAAATCTGTAACATATTGCTCTATGTTTGCAATGGCTAAAGCGGGGAATTGAGATTTAAGAATGCGATGTTCTCTTTCATATTTATATTGAGAATGCCCTACTTGAATACATAATAATATAGTGGCGATAGTTATTTTTAAAAGCATATTTTTCATGTTGCACGTAATTGGTTTACCTATACTTGATTGTATCTAAAACAATCTACTTGATGGTCGTTTACCATACCGGTAGCTTGCATAAAAGCATAAATGATGGTGCTACCTACAAATTTAAAACCTCTTTTTTTAAGGTCCTTACTTATGGCATCTGAAGTTGGTGTATTTGCTGGGGCATTTTTATAATCAATGACTTCATTTTTCACGGGTGTGTTATTTACAAATTCCCAAATGTAAGCACTAAAGGAACCAAACTCTTGTTGAATTTGTATATAAGCTTGTGCATTGGTAACGGTGGCTCTAACTTTTAATTTATTCCTAATAATACCCTCGTCTTGTAATAAGGATAAGATTTTTGTTTCAGGATATATTGCTATTTTTCGATAATCAAAATGATCAAAAGCTACCCTAAAGTTCTCTCTCCTTTTTAAAATAGTAATCCAGCTTAAACCGGCTTGAAAGGTTTCCAAAACTAAGAACTCGAACAATAACGCATCATCTTTAACAGGTACACCCCATTCTTGATCATGATAAGCTTCATAAAGTGAATCTCCTTTGCACCAGCCACACCTATTAGGTTCCATTGTAAAATATTTAAGTAACAAAAGTATTGAAAATGAGTTGAAATAAGGCGTATTTGGGTGTTTTGAGATATGTTATTTAGAATTTTAAAGTATTCTATTTTCCTTCCGATGAGTTGATATGAGTCATTAATTAATTGTTTAGAGTTCTTTATTAAATGTTAAACTATTAGAATATGATAGTATTACTATTATATTTGCAATCGACTTAATAATCAACAATATGGATAGGCTGTTGCAAGGCGTACAGATAAGGATAAATGAAAAGCTATATTTAAAAGACCCCGAGTCTTCTGGGCTTGGTAAAAAAATAATTGAATTCAGTATTCAGTTAATTAATGAAATAGGTTTTGAAAGTTTTACATTTAAAAAACTTGGTATGCAGATAGGCTCTAACGAAAGTTCTATATACCGTTATTTTGAAAATAAGCATAAGCTTTTATTATATCTAACATCATGGTATTGGGGTTGGATGGAGTATCAATTGGTTTTTGCTACTAACAGTATTAAAAATCCAAAAGAAAAATTGTTGAAGGCCATATTTATTATGACCAAGACTACCAAGGAAGATTCAGATTTTTCTCATATCAATGAAGTCCTTTTAAACAATATCGTTATCAACGAATATTCAAAATCATACCTGACAAAAGAGGTAGATGCCGAGAATAAAGAAGGTTTTTATATCATTTATAAAAGGCTTGTAAGTAGACTTGGCGAAATGATTACAGAGGTAGATTCAGATTATGAATATGCAACTAGTTTAGCAAGTACAATACTTGAAAATGGCTTACATCAACATTTCTTAAAGGAACATTTTCCTACGCTTACAGATTGTAATGATAAGGTAACACCAACGCAATATTTAACCCACCTTGTATTTAATACACTAAACCAAGACATAGATGAATAAAAATATCCTAACCGCCTGGCAACGTTTTCTAGGTCTTTTAAAATTAGACAAGAAAGATGTGTTTCAGGTATTTTACTATGCCATATTCGCAGGTGTGGTTAACCTTTCTTTGCCTTTAGGTATACAGGCTATTATCAATTTAATGCAAGGTGCACAAATAAGTTCATCATGGGTGGTTTTGGTAATAGGCGTAACCGTAGGTGTGGCATTCGTAGGTATTCTTCAATTAATGCAAATAAGGATTATTGAAAATGTTCAACAAAAAATATTTACTCGTGCTTCTTTTGAATTTGCGTATCGTTTTCCAAAAATTAAAATGAGTGAACTTTATAATTACTATCCGCCAGAATTGGCGAATCGTTTTTTTGATACGTTGACCATTCAAAAATCATTGTCAAAAGTTTTGATTGATTTTCCTGCTGCTCTATTGCAAATTGTTTTCGGCTTATTGCTTTTGTCTTTTTATCATCCCTTTTTTATCGTTTACGGTCTGCTTTTGCTTTTATTGATTTATGTTGTCTTTAAGTTTACGGCACAGCGAGGTTTAGATACCAGTTTAGACGAATCTAAGAGTAAATATAAGGTAGCGCACTGGTTACAAGAGATAGCGCGTTCTATAGTTAGTTTCAAGTTATCTGGTAAAACTTCTCATGCTTTAGATAAGAATGACACTTTGGTTGTAGAGTATTTGAATGCTAGAGAAAGTCACTTTCGCGTAATTGTACTTCAGTTTATACAAATGATAGGTTTTAAGGTTCTGGTAACTGCCGGACTTCTACTTATTGGTGGTTTGTTAGTATTGAATCAAGAGATGAATATTGGTCAATTTGTTGCGGCAGAAATTATCATTCTTTTGGTCATTAGTTCTGTTGAGAAATTAATACTTGGTTTAGAGACCTTTTATGATTTGTTGACTTCATTGGAAAAAATGGGTCAGGTTGTAGATAAAGAACTAGAAACACAAGAAGGCGAAAAACCATTCTTAGAGAACCAAGCTTTTACTGTAGAATTAAGTGATATTACATATAGTGTACCACAACAAAAAAGACAGATAATTACCAATTTAAGTTTAACTATAACTCCTAACTGTACTATTCTTTTAAGAGGAAATAGTGGATCTGGTAAAAATACTTTGTTAAGAATTATTGCGGGTATTATTGAGCCTGATAGTGGTGGGGTTTATGTAAACGGAGTTTCTTTAAGAGGAATGAACTTAAATTATTACCGCTCACATCTAGGTCAATCGTTACCAGAAGAGTCACCTTTTGAGGGTACTATTCTCCATAATATCACTTTTGGTGATAAGGAAACTACTAATGAACAAGTGTATTGGGCATTGGATAAGGTTGGGTTAACGGATTTTGTTAAGAAACAACCTGAGGGTTTAAATACGGTTCTTTACCCAGAAGGAAAACAGATTCCGTATACGGTATCTAAAAAGATTGTGCTTGCAAGAAGTATTGTACGTAAGCCTAAATTACTAATTCTAAAAGATCCCCTTGATCAGTTTAATAGTGAAGAGGCAGACCGTATTTTGAGCTTTTTAAGTGATTCATCTAACGGGTGGGCTTTACTTGTAGTAAGCGAGAATGATAAGTGGATCAAAAAATGTTCACGAATTATTACCATGGACAAAGGACAGATTATTAACGAAATCGCAGGAAAAGATGCTTAATATTTCTCATAAAAAACTAAACCAATCTGTTTCTATTGAGCGATTTAAATCCGTTCAAAAAGTAAATCATAAAAGACATTATAAGCACTTTAATAGATTTTTGTTTGCGTTTGCAGTGGTGGGTGTAATTGTATTGTTTTTACCTTGGACACAAACGATAAATGCCCGAGGTTTTTTAACTACGCTAACACCAGGTCAAAGACCGCAAACTATTCAATCTCAAATACCGGGTAGAATAGAAGAGTGGTATGTACAAGAGGGAGACTATGTAAAAAAGGGAGATACAATACTCTTTATATCTGAAGTAAAGTCTGAGTATTTTGATCCGGATCTAGTGGAAAGAACTGGGCAGCAATTAAAATCAAAATCATCTTCTGTTACGTCTTATGAGGATAAGGTGAAATCTTTAGATAATCAGGTAGCGGCGTTATTCAATGAAAGGCGGTTAAAATTAGAGCAAGCCAAGAATAAATTGATGCAAGCGAAATTAAAGGCACAAAGTGATAGTATTGATTTTGAAGCGGCAAAGACGAACATACAAATTGCAGAACGCCAATATGAACGTACGGCTCAGTTACAAAGCGAAGGTTTAAAGGCGGTAACTGATGTTGAGGCAAAACGTTTAAAGCTTCAGGAAACCCAGGCTAAATTGCTTTCTCAAGAAAATAAACTGTTGGCGGCCAAGAATGAAATCATCAATGCTGAGGTTGAAATCAATAGAGTACAGGCTTCTTATACAGATAAGATTTCAAAAGCGCAGAGCGATAAGTTTACGGCGATGTCTAATCAATTTGATTCTGAGGCTCAGGTAAGTAAACTGGAGAACGATTATACAAATTATCAAATGCGAAGCGAGCTTCGTTATATCCGTGCACCACAAAATGGCTATATCAATAAAGTGCTAACTGCAGGTATTGGTGAGACTTTTAAAGAAGGTACTCCATTGGTTGGAATAATGCCGGCAGAATATGATATGGCGGTAGAAACCTTTGTAAATCCTATAGACTTACCGTTGATCCATTTGGGAGAAACGGTTAGAATTCAGTTCGATGGTTGGCCGGCAATTGTATTTAGCGGATGGCCAAATGCATCTTACGGAACTTATGCTGGTAAAGTGGTGGCTATTGAGACTTTTATAAATCCGAATGGGAAGTATCGAATACTATTGTCGCCTGATAAAGATGATCAAGCATGGCCAGAAGCCTTACGTGTAGGTTCTGGGGCAAATACGATTGCATTGTTAGAAGATGTGCCTATTTGGTATGAACTATGGCGTCAGTTGAACGGATTCCCTGCCAATTATTATCAGCCAGAAGGTGCTCAAGATAAACCTGTAAAAAAATAGTGATGAAGGGAATGATTGTCTTTTTATATCTAATTACGGGCTTATTTTCAAATGCTCAGACCCCAGATTCCATAGAACTGAATTTCAGGGAGTATTTGGGTTATGTAAAAAAGTATCACCCTGTAGCCAAACAGGCAGAAATGGTAATGAGTGTTGGTCAAGCAAGCCTAATGAAAGCACGTGGTGGTTTTGACCCCAAGATATCTGTGGATTATTCAACCAAGGAATTTAAAGGTTCAGAATATTATGACCTCTTAAACTCTACCTTTAAAATACCTACTTGGTACGGTATAGAGTTGAAGGGCGAATTTGAACAATATTCTGGTGAATATTTAAATGCCGAAAGAAATGTACCCGATGATGGCTTATATAGTGCCGGAGTTGCCCTGTCATTAGGTCGTGGTTCTTGGATCAACGAACGTATGGCTACCGTAAAGAAAGCCAAATTTTTCAGGGAGCAATCTAAGGCAGATAGAGATTTATTGGTGAATCAGATTTTGTTCGATGCTTCATTGGCGTATTTTAATTGGTTACAAGCCTATAGGAATAGTTTGTTGTTCAATGATTTTTTGTTGAATGCCAAGGTAAGGCTTAAGGGTGTTAACCGTAGCGCGCAAGCAGGTGAAATAGCTGCCATAGATACAGTAGAAGCTAAGATTGCAGTGCAAAATAGAGCGTTAGAACGTGAGCAGGCAAATGTAACTTTACGAAATGCCAGGTTAGAACTTTCTAATTACCTGTGGATGGGAGAAAACATACCAATGGAGCTACAACCGCAAGTTGTGCCAGATACATCTTTAGATACTGAAATTGATCAAGCATTGGAAATTCTAGGAAAACCGTTGGATAGTTTTGTGTTAGAAAATCATCCGAAGTTAAAATCGTTAGGTTATAAAATTGATGGTCTGTTAGTGGATAAGCGTTTAAAAACAAATAAATTGTTGCCAAGAATAGATGTGGAATATAAGTTCATTACTGATGAGCCAGAGTACTTGAATTCATTTGAAACACAAAATTATAAAGCAGGCTTAAATTTTGAACTTCCGCTATTTCTTAGAAAAGAGCGTGGAGATTTAAAATTGGCGAAATTGAAATTAAAAGACGCACAGTTCGAGCTTGATAATGCCGAGGTTCAGATTCAGAATAAAATTACCGCTATATATAATGAGTTAGATTCCTTTCAGGATCAGAATGTTCTTATAGATGATATTGTGTCTAGTTACGAAGCTTTATTAGCTGCCGAAGAGCGAAAATTCAGTTTTGGTGAAAGTTCACTTTTTCTAATAAACTCTAGAGAAAGTAAGTTGATAGACGCCGTATTGAAACAAAACCAGGTAGAGAATAAATACTTTACGGCAAAAGCTAAGCTGTTCAATAGCTTGGCGGTAAATCCTGAGAATTTGTAAGCTTTGTACTTTTATTACTACTAAATCGTTCAATTAAAGATTATAATATAGTAAGCGCATGGAATTAGTAATGGAAGATTTAATAAAAGAAGGATTGCAAACCGGTTTTAGTTATGCGGAATACAGAGCTTTAGTAGCGGATTTAGCTGAAAAAGGCACATCTACCGGTCCTGAACAGTCAGAAGCTTTAACACAATACACGCAATTGAATAATAGTCGTATGCGTAGATGGGACAAAACTTTAAAGTTTAGTGACGAGGCTGTGGCTAGAATTAAATCTGTAGACAAGAAAATTTCATGGTTGGTATTATCTGAAAGTTGGTGTGGAGATGCTTCACCTGCATTACCGGTAATGAATAAGATTACGGAAATCAATCCGAATATTTCCTTATCTATTATCCTACGTGATGAGAATTTAGAGATCATGGATCAGTTTTTAACCAACGGTGGAAGATCTATTCCTAAATTAATAGCTGTTGAAGAAGGTAATGGTGCTGTAGTTGCAACTTGGGGACCACGATCGGCAAAAGCTACAAAGATGGTTGTTGATTATAAAACAGAGCATGGTAAGTTAACTCCAGAGTTTAAACAAGATCTTCAAATGTTTTATAATAAGGATAAGGGTCAAAGTATTTTAGAAGATGTGCTAAAGTTACTTCCCTTGAAATAGGTAAGTAATAGTTCCCTTCTGAGCGTCTTTTGTAGAAGAATTAAATCTTGCTTTTAAGGCATAGTTGATGGCGTTATCAACAAGGCATCCGTTAGAAGTACCTGAGCTTTTAGCATTATAATCGGCTTCGGTAACATAGCCTAAAGCATTTACCTCAATGTTGATGACCACTTTACCTCCTTCTATACAAGTGTATATTGGTGGTGGTAATTTATAATTGTTTCTGTCTACTAAAGAATAAGAAACAGATGTTCTTCTTGCGGCCAGGTTGTTTGTAAATTCTTTCTTTTGAGCTTCTTTTTCTCCTAGAAGTTGTTTTTTTTCTTCTCGTTTTTTCGCCAGGGCTTTTACTCGTGCAGAATAACCATCGTCAGAAATCATATTTTCTGTTGGGTCGCCATCACTCATTTCATTACGCTCTGCCATTAACTCCTCTAAAGTTTGCAGTGGTTCTGGATTTCCGTAACTAGGTTTAGCGGTTTCGTTAAAGGCTAAGTGACTTTTAATAGGGTCTATTTCTTCTTGTTCTTCTAATGGTTCCTCCTCTTTTAGAATTTCTTCTAAAACCTCAGGGTCCATAACCATTTCAACAACATAATCTTCTTTAGATTCTTCTTGCCCCCCAAACTGAATATTATACAATACCAACACTACAATAGACATGCTAAAGACAGTGGCAAGTAATGATAATTGTTTTCTGTTCAGATTCATGGGTATATAACCTTAATAATACCAAAATATTTTAGAAGATCGACAAATGGTAATCAATTGTTTGTTACCTGTTTTCTTCTGTACCTAATAAGATATTGGCATAAACCAAAGGGTCTTGAGCATTATCTACGTTAAAATCACCTATTTTGGTTCTTCTCAATGCTGTTAAATGCGCTCCAGAATTCAATGCTTTTCCAAAATCATGAGCCATAGACCTTATGTAAGTTCCTTTGCTACATGCAATTCTAAAGTGAACATTCAATCCGTCAATATCGGTAATTTCAAAAGCGCTTACATTTACTTTACGCTTTGGTATATCTACTGTTTTTCCTTCTCTTGCCAATTCATATAAACGCTTGCCATCTTTTTTAAGTGCTGAAAATACAGGTGGCGCTTGTTCTATATCACCAATAAATTCATTGGTAGTTGCTTTTATAAGCTCAGATGTAATATGTTCTGTACTAAAAGTCTCGTTTATTTCTGTTTCAAGGTCATACGAAGAAGTAGTTGCACCTAGAGTGAAAACACCTGTATATTCTTTTTCCTGACCTTGATATTCAGTAATTTTTTTAGTGAATTTACCGGTACAGATAATTAGAAGTCCTGTTGCTAACGGATCTAAAGTACCGGCGTGCCCTATTTTAAACTTCTTTAAGCTGAATTTTTTTCTGATAGCCCATTTCAATTTATTGACCGCTTGAAAAGAGGACCATTCTAGTGGTTTATCGATCAATAATACCTGACCGTTCAAATAGTCTTCTTTGGTCAAATCTTCCATGAATTTGGGTGTTTATATTGTATTAAGGATTAGTAAAACCGTAAATAACGGCAATTAACCCTACCACAAGGCAGTAAATGGCAAAGTAAGATAGCTTGCTTTTGCGAACCAATTTAATCATCCAAGTACAAGCGGCAAGACCGGCAACAAAGGCGGCAATAAAACCAGCGCCCATGGCTACATTATTTTCTCCGTCAAAAGTTAAATCTCCGCTCATAAGGTCTTTGGCAATTTTACCAAAGATCAATGGTACTACCATTAAAAATGAAAATCTGGCGGCTTTAGATTTGTCTACACCTAAAAGAACAGAAGTAGAAATGGTGGCTCCACTACGTGAAATACCAGGTAGCATAGCAATCGCTTGAGAGATACCTACAATAAAGGCATTACCAAAACTTACTTTCTTATCCGTGTCTTTAGCTTTGTCGGCAAAATATAAAAGTACTGCCGTGATAATTAGCATAAAGCCTACAAATCTGATATTTCCTCCAAAAAAAGCTTCTAACTGTTCTTCAAAAAAAAGACCTACGAATACGGCCGGTAACATGGAGATGATGATTTTAGCGGAAAACTGACTTTCTTCGTTCCATTTAAACTGAAACAATCCGCTTAAAATTTCCCAAATATCTTTTCTAAAAACTACAATTGTACTCAGTGCGGTTGCAAAGTGTAGTACTACGGTAAATAATAAACTTTCTTCTTGAACAGAGTTATCTCCTAAAATGGCTTTACCCAATTCTAAATGCCCACTTGATGAAACAGGTAAAAACTCGGTTAATCCTTGAATAATACCGAGAATAATAGCGTCTAAAGTATCCAATTAATCTTTCTTTTTGTGTGGGTTTAATAAAATGGCATAAATTTCTATGCCTAAGCCAATAAGCACTAAAGTTGGTGCAAGTCTTATTCTTCTAAAATTATAGATTTCAGGATTAAAAACGTTGGGGTCGTCACTACCGCCACCGCTCATTAAAATAAAACCTATTGCAATACAGGCAAGACCAATAAACATGAACATGTAATTTTTCTTCTGAAAAATGAATTCTTGTTTAGAATGCTGTTCCACTTTGTTGTTTTTACTCATGCCGCAAATTTAATAATATAATTCGTCCGTTCTAAGGTTTAGGAAGCGTTGGGTCGCAAAATAGGTGCTAATGAACGAAATAAGTATGCCTAATAGAAAAACGCTAACAAATAAAATGACTAAAATATAGGGCTCGTCAAATAAACCTAAATCTTGAAAATTAGTATTTACATAATACACGACACCACCAATAGCCAATAAAGCAATTGCGGCTCCGATCATGCCTAATTTAATATTTTGCCATATAAACGGCCTTCTAATGAAGGTTTTCGTTGCCCCTACCATTTGCATGGTTTTGATGATAAATCTTTTTGAATATATGGATAATCGAATAGAACTATTGATCAATAATACCGCAATAAAGGTAAATATGGCGCTGGCAACCAAAATCCAGAAACCAATTTGTTCAACGCTCTTGGCAACCATGCTCACTAGAACTCGGTCATAGCTAACTTCGTCTACAAAGCTCTTTTCTGAAAGGGTATCGGCAATTTCTTCAACTTTCTCTGCGGTAACGAAATCTGCATTTAATTTTACGTCGATGGAGTTTTTCAGCGGATTATACCCTAAATAATCAACAAAATCCTCGCCAATATCCTCACTATGCTGTTTTGCTGCCTCTTCTTTAGATACGTATGTAGAAGATTTGGTGTATTCAGACATTGCCAGGGTTTTTTGAAGCTGTTCAACTTCAATTTCCTTAGTATTTTCTTTTAGAAAGACAGAAATGGTGATTTGTTCTTTAGAACGATCTGCCATTTTTTTGGTGTTCAGAACCAGTAATCCTAAAATGCCCAGTAGAAATAAGACTAATGCAATACTTAGCACCACTGAAAAATAGGAGGAGATGAGTTTGCGTCTTTGATAATTTTCGAAGGAGTTCGCCATAAACTTGAAATTCGCTGTAAAAATAACAAAGTAACCTTATACTTTAGTTTTTATTTAGTTTAGGAAGCGTTAAAGGTTTAGGAGCAGGTGGAATTCTTTTTCTTAATAAAAGCATTTGACCAAGATGACTAGATTGGTGTTCCATGACATGAAACCAAGCAAAGTGGTTATTAACATTTGATCCAGGGTAAACTTCTGCTAGCCAAGCATCATCTTTATTTTTAAAATTTTCCTTGGTTTTTGCCCTAACTTTTTTCCATAGATCAAAATAGTAGTTCGCTTCTTTTCCATTAATATTGTTACGAGCACCCTCTCCAAGCGCCATTGCAATATCTAATTGTTTAGTATCTTCCTCATCATATTCCATTTCATCAAAAGTTAAGTTTTGATAATATACTTCGGTAGCGATTAAATGCATGATAAGTGCTCCTATGGAATTTGCTTCTTTATCCATGATGTGATCTAATTCCCTAATATCTAAAGAACTCATTTGCTTTTCTATTCTAATACTTAAGTTATCTAGCATAGTAACTAAAGTGCCTATTTGTGGTGTGTAACCTTCTATAGGACCAATAAGATTAGATTTGTCTTCTACCACACCTTCTCCAGTAATTATAATTGCATTTTTGCCATCGGTAGTGTCATCGGTGTTGCTGAAAGTGAATTCTTTTATTTTTACTGGATTTTCTTCGCTTATTCCATTAGACCAGCCGGAAATTCCCTTTTCCGTTAAAGTTTGTTCAAAACTTGGATTTTTAATATCGAGTTTTTCAAATGAACCATCTGGTTTTTCTGTTTCAACAATAAAATTGTCATAAAAGAATTTCCCGTTTCCGCTACATAGACCTCCAAATACTAATGCTTTTGCATTTTTGTCTATCTCACCTTCAATGACATATGTATTCCACTCTTTAGAAAGAATTGGGCGATCACCCATATTATCAAAAAAACCACTTTCTCCATCTTTTGTATCCACTCTTGCCCAAAGACCAGACCAACTACCCTCTGTATCTGTAACGGTTTTAGCGGATGCTGTTAGTCTAAATTTAATTTTTTTATCGGTTGTTATTGTAATATTTTGGGCAAAAGAAGTCCAATCTCGAGATATTTCTTTTTGTGCGATTGATATCGTAGTGGTTAGGATAAGAGTAATTACTAAAAGTTTGGTTCTCATTACTTGATTTTTCTTCTAAGATAGAAAGTTAATACTAACGTTTTAGGCTAAAGTGTCCTTTAAATTGAGTGGTATCTGCCTCAATTAGATACCAATAATCATCTTCTGGCATTCGTTCACCTTGAAAAGTGCCGTCCCAAGATGTAGCATTTGTATTTCCAAATTTGATGAGCTTGCCATAGCGGTCAAAAATTGAAATCGAAACAGAATTAAAAACCTCTAATCCGTCAGGTTCAAAAAGGTCATTGACAGTATCTCCATTAGGTGTAAAGAATTTTTGAATGACCAGATGGTAAAAATCCTCCGTTACAACACCACAATCGGTATTGTCTTGAACGTAAATAGTGTAAAATCCGCCTTCTACAGCTTCAAAAATGGGATTGGTTTGAAATGAGATTCCATCTAAAGAATATTCAAAATTTCCACTGTTGGCAGTAGAAACTACTATTGATGGTCCGTCAGATACTATTTTATCAATTCTAGGTAAATCTATTTGTTCAACTGTAATGGTTCGTGTGGCCGAGCATCCATTGGTGTTAGTTACAATGACTTCGTATTCGCCAGCTTCAGTAACGTTTATCATTTGGGTGGTAGCGCCTGTAGACCATAGGTAGGTGACATTCTCAACATCGGCATCTAGAGTGATAAAAGAATCTTCGCAAAGAAAAATATTAGAGTCAACAGGTATGATCGGTAATGGATTAACGGTCAGCGTAACTGCTGTTCTTGTGGTAGATGCACATTCAATTTCTGTTGAATTAGCTTCAGCGTAATAGGTGCCGGCAGTGCCAGTTTCTAAGTTTTGGTCATCAGATAAAATTAAATTTCCGCCAGTAGCGGCATCGTACCAATTTATGGAATATGAATTTAGTGTATTAACGGATAGCGTTCCTAATTCTCCTTCACAAATGGTTATATCTCCGTTACTTGTAGGTGCAGCGGGAATAGGTAGAACGGTAATGTCAAAAACATCGGATACCACGTTGCATAAATCATTGTTTACATTGACAATATCCTCTGCAATTTTTGTTCTAAAATAGGTAGTTGTGGTAACTGCCGGAGTATTTAAAATGGCACTATTTTCACCAGCGATGTCTACCCATGTTTGTTGGTCCGTACTTTGCTGCCATTGGTAGGCATGAGAACTGAATACAGAAGAATCTGGTGTTGCTGTCAATGTTCTTGAAACACTGCCTTGATCTTCACAAACTACCAAACTAGCTTCATCTGCTGCCGTAGCAATGGTAACATTGTCACCGCAAGATCGAAATAGAATATCGTCAATGGCTACATCATTTCCACATCCTCCATTACTATTATTTCTCATCTTCAAAATAACCGATGTTTGTCCCGGTTCGGTTTTAAAAACCAAAGCATATTGTTCCCATTCTAAAGTGCCAGTGCCGGGTATGCTGCCAGTGTCCCCTTGCGCAAGTAAATTACTATCTGTTTCATCCCATATTTGAAAGCGAACATTTACAGGTATGCTATTGCCCTCGCAGCTTCCAGCGGGTTGTAAGTTAATAAGCCATGATGAAAATTCATAGGTGGTGTTTTCGCACAAGCCTGTAACTTGACGTTGATAAAATTCCCCAGCGGTAAAACTGGCGTTGACAATAAAAAGTTTTCCGTTGCTATCGCCAGGGGTGTGGTCTTGAATGGAAAGCCAGTCAAAATAGTTTGTGGTACTAGATATAGTATAATCGCCATCATTTGGTGTGCCAGTAGTAAATTGATATGAAGTAGTGCCTGCAGGTAATTCCGGTCCATCGGTAGTGCCGGATCCAAAATCTTCCGTAAAAATGGGGTCGCCAGAATTGCCACCACAAAAACCAAGCTGCGCCTGCAGTGTAGCAATACTACAGCAGGTCAGTACTAACGTGAGTAAAAAAAGTTTGGGGCTCCTCATATTCTAAGGTTAAAGATATACTTTTTAAAAAGATGGCTAGTTATAGTATAGCCTTGATAGTGTTACAATGCTAAGAATGGTATTTTTACGAAGATGTGAACCTAAATCTGTTATATGTTGAATTTATTGGATTTAAAGATATCCAGACCCGGACTTTGGTTTCCTACAATTTGGATTTATTTAGTTCCTTTTGCAAATGAGGTGGATTTTTGGTTGAATGTTAATTTTTGGCTCGGACTTTTCTTTGTCACTTTCCCTTTAAATTATTTGGTCTACGGTCTAAATGATTATAATGATATAGATGCTGATGCGGTAAACGCTAGAAAAGGAAATTTTCTATTTGGAGCAAAAGCTTCAAAATCGCAACTAAAAGGAGTACTTACTAAAATTACAATTCTCACATCCGTGTTTGTAGTTGCCTTCACTTTTATATCCGGCTTTAAAATGTTCTTGCTTCTGCTGTTTATGGTCGTCGTAAATATCCTTTATAATTTTAAACCGTTCAGAATAAAGGAACGACCTCCTTTTGAAATACTAATTCAGGTAGGGTATGTAGTAACCGTATTCTTTTCAACAGAACTAAATAATTTAGAAACGCTACCATGGCAAACATTGGTGTATTTGTCTTTGTTTGCATTTCAAGCACATATTGCGGGCGAAATAATGGATATAGAGCCGGATTTAGCTTCGGGCAAGCGAACAACCGCTACTTTGATAGGACGTAACAGCTCAAAACTACTAATGCTCTTGATATTGGTATGCGAATCTGTTTTGGTTTGGTATTGGTTTAAAGATGTAGTGTTGGCATCATTTCTAGGTCTTTTTTCTGTATTTATCGTATTAGATATTTTTGTGATATTCAAGGGTAGGGCATATACATTGCCCGAAATGAAATTGTTTGGTTATCTCATTAACTTATCTGCATTGGCATCTATGCTTTGGGTGCTCTACAGTGGAAAATTATTGATGGTTTAACCCAAAAAGTATCAACGATGTTATTCTTTCGCTTTTAGCAGAATAAACCTATTTTTGCGACTTACAGAAAAGAAGTAAAGATCATGCAATACAATTTCAACGAAATTGAAGCCAAATGGCAAAAATACTGGGCAGAAAACCAAACATTTAAAGCGGAGAACGATTCTGAAAAAGAAAAATTCTATGTGCTTGATATGTTTCCTTATCCTTCTGGTGCGGGTCTGCATGTTGGGCATCCGTTAGGGTATATTGCTAGTGATATTTATGCGAGATATAAGAGGCATAAAGGCTTCAATGTATTGCATCCACAAGGGTATGATTCTTTTGGTTTGCCTGCAGAGCAGTATGCTATTCAAACAGGTCAGCATCCTGCAATTACTACGTCAGCCAATATAAAAACTTATAGAAGGCAATTAGATCAATTGGGTTTTTCTTTTGATTGGAGTAGGGAAGTAAGAACTTCTAGTCCCGAATATTATAAATGGACACAGTGGATATTCATTCAAATATTCAATTCTTGGTATAATAAAGATACCGATAAGGCAGAAGATATAGAAACCTTGATTTCTAAATTTTCTACGGATGGTAATGCCAATGTGAATGCAGTGTGTGATGATGATATTGAGGTATTTACAGCTGATGAATGGACTGCTTTTTCTGATGTTAAAAAACAAGAAATACTATTACAGTATAGATTAACGTATTTGGCGGATACTGAGGTAAACTGGTGCCCTGCACTAGGTACGGTATTGGCAAATGACGAAATCGTAAACGGAGTATCAGAGCGTGGTGGTCACCCGGTTATTCGTAAAAAAATGACCCAGTGGAGTATGCGTATTTCAGCATATGCACAACGTTTGCTAGATGGTTTAAATAAGATAGATTGGCCACAACCGTTAAAAGATTCCCAGACCAACTGGATTGGAAGAAGTCAAGGAGCTTCAGCTATTTTCAATGTTAAGGACCATGATGAGAAAATAGAAGTTTTCACAACTCGCCCTGATACCATTTTCGGAGTTTCATTTATGACCTTGGCGCCAGAGCACGAATTAGTAGGTAAAATAACTACACCAGATCAGAAAGCTGAGGTAGAGGCTTATATAGAGGCAACTGCAAAGCGTTCTGAGCGCGATCGTATGGCAGACGTAAAAACCATTTCGGGTGCTTTTACAGGAGCTTATGCTGAGCATCCGTTTACCAAAGAACCTATTCCTATCTGGATCGGAGATTATGTCTTGGCGGGTTATGGTACAGGAGCTGTGATGTCCGTTCCATGTGGAGATCAGCGCGATTATGATTTTGCAAAGCATTTCAATATTGATATTCCCAATGTATTTGAAGGTGTAGATATTTCTGAAGAAGCATTTGCCGATAAGGAGAAGACTGTTATTGCTAATTCTGATTTCTTAAATGGATTACCATATAAGAAAGCAATGAAGCTGGCTATCTATGAGTTGGAAAAAATTGGGCATGGCGAAGGAAAAATAAACTATCGCTTGCGTGATGCTGTTTTTAGTCGTCAAAGATATTGGGGGGAACCTTTCCCGGTGTATTATGTAGATGGTATGCCGCAGATGATTGCAAAAGAACATTTGCCAATTGAGTTACCTGAAGTGGAAAAGTATTTACCAACGGAAACAGGCGAGCCCCCGTTAGGTAATGCTGAGGTTTGGGCGTGGGATACTGTTGCCAATAAGGTTGTAAATAATAGTGAGATAAATAATACCACTGTGTTTCCATTAGAGTTGAATACCATGCCAGGTTGGGCAGGTAGTTCACAGTATTTTAATAGATACATGGATCCACATAATAATGAAGAGATATTCTCTGAAAAAGCGATTAACTACTGGCAAGATGTAGATTTATATATAGGTGGTAGCGAACACGCAACAGGTCACTTATTGTACTCTCGTTTCTGGCAAAAATTCATGTTTGATAAAGGTTTGGTACCTAAAGATGAGTTTGCTAAGAAGTTAATCAATCAAGGGATGATTACGGGGACTAGTGCATTTGTTTATAGAGTTAATTTAAGAATAGCGGCAGTTAGAAATACGGGAAGTCAAATAATTACAGAGAACGATAATTCTTTTGACGAATTAGTTTTGGTCTCAAAGGGAAGAAAGGAAGATTATTTGAAGTCTAAAGAGTTAGATTTTTTAGGAGAAAAATTATCGGGATATATTAAAGATGCCATGATAACCTTAGAGAATGATGTGCAGATAGAGAGTTCAGATTACTTTATTGATTTTAATGCAATTCATGCAGATGTATCATTAGTAAATGCATCGGACGAGTTGGATATTGAAGGATATAAAAGTTGGAGAGATGAATTTGCGGATGCGGAATTTATCACTGAAGAGGATGGAACATTTAAAGTAGGTCGCGAAGTGGAGAAAATGTCCAAGTCTAAATACAACGTTGTAAATCCTGATGCCATTTGTGAGGAGTACGGCGCGGATAGTTTGCGTTTGTATGAAATGTTCTTAGGGCCATTAGAGCAGTCAAAACCGTGGAACACGGCAGGTATAACGGGAGCACATGGTTTTTTAAAGAAACTGTGGAAATTGTACACGCCCTTTTTAGATGAAACTGCGGTCGCTGAGCGTAGCCGAAGCGAAGAAGAGCCTTCTAAAGAATCATGGAAAACATTACATAAGACCATTAAAAAGGTAGAAGAAGATATTGAGAATTTTAGTTTCAATACATCGGTATCTACATTTATGATTTGTGTAAACGAGCTTTCGTCTCAAAAATGTGTGAGCAGAAAAGTGTTGGAGCCATTGGCAATTTTAGTATCTCCTTATGCACCTCATATTGCAGAAGAGTTATGGAGTAAATTGGGTCATACAGATTCTATTGCAACAGCACCTTTTCCAAAATTTGAAGAAAAGTATATTAAGGAAAGTGATAAAGAGTACCCTATATCCTTTAATGGTAAAATGAAGTTTACTATGCAGCTATCTTTAGATTTAAGTAAAGATGAAATAGAGGCAGCAGTAATGGCGCATGAAAAAACCCAACAACAACTAGCAGGTAGAACACCTAAAAAGGTGATTGTGGTACCAGGTAAGATTGTGAATATCGTGGGTTAATGCTCAAATTCTATAATTTAAAAAAAGAGGTAATGACAATTACCTCTTTTTTTGTCTGGCTATTTGGCAATGGTAGGCCTAAAAATCAGTGTTTTATTTTGTAAATAGTCATAAAATAAAATACACCCCCTAAAAAATAGGGGTATAAACACTATAAAATGATAATTATAGCAAGTAACCCCTGTGTTTTATCGATTTAATGTTTGATATATGCATAATTAGTTTCAATTTTGCAGTGTAACATAAAATGATAAATCATGATTGTTGGTATTCCAAAAGAAATCAAAAACAATGAAAGCAGGGTAGGTATGACGCCGGCCGGAGTTTTCGAATTGGTAAAAAACAACCACAAAGTATATGTCCAGTCAGATGCTGGTGAAGGCAGTGGTTTTTTTAATCAAGATTATCAACAGGCGGGTGCTATAATACTAGATACAATTGGTCAGGTATACGCCATGAGCGAAATGATCGTAAAAGTAAAAGAGCCTATTGCCGAAGAATATGATTTAATTCAACAAGGGCAAATATTGTTCACATACTTTCATTTTGCATCAAGCGAAGCCTTAACAAAGGCAATGATAAAGCAGAAGGCAATTTGTATAGCTTACGAAACCGTAGAAGATGAAGAAGGTACGTTGCCGCTTTTAACGCCAATGTCTGAAGTTGCAGGTAGAATGGCAATACAACAAGGTGCTAAATATTTAGAAAAACCCGTAAAAGGGCGTGGTGTATTGTTAGGTGGTGTACCAGGTGTAGCTCCGGGTAAGGTTTTGGTCTTAGGTGCTGGTGTAGTTGGTATACAAGCTGCTAAAATGGCAGCAGGTCTTGGTGCTCACGTAACTATCTTAGATGTTAATATGAAACGTTTGCGTTATGCAAATGATGTAATGCCACCACATGTGGTGACCGAATTTTCAAATGAGTTTAATATAAGAAGACTTATAAAAACACATGATCTAATCATTGGTGGGGTTTTGCTAAAAGGAGCAAAAGCTCCAAATTTGATTACAAGAGACATGTTGAAAGAAATGAGACCTGGAACGGTAATCGTTGATGTAGCCGTGGATCAAGGCGGATGTGTAGAAACAACCAAGCCTACCACGCATGAAGACCCTATTTATATTATAGATGATGTTGTGCACTATTCGGTAGCGAATATGCCAGGTGCGGTACCTTATACGTCTACAATGGCCTTGACCAATGTAACCTTGCCATATGCTTTAAAATTGGCGAATTTAGGTTGGGAAGCTGCTTGTGATAAAGACGCGGCTTTAAAGAAAGGATTAAATATCGTAGAAGGAAATGTAGTATATCAAGAAATTATTGAAGCCTTTGGTTGGGAAGAGATAGTTGCTTAGCCAGTACATTTTGTCAGTAAAATATGCCTCGCCATATCCGAAAGGAATTTGGCGGGGTTTTTGCTTTTATATCACTAGATTCTTAAAAAAGTGGGAATCTTTAGTATATTTAATCGATTTAAAAATTGAAATGTTATGATGGGATATTATATACTGATTGGGGCAATTGCTTTGGTCAGCTGGTTAGTTAGTAGTAAATTAAAGAGTAAGTTCAAGCATTATTCTAAGGTGCATTTGCAAAATGGAATGAGTGGTGCGGAGATAGCTGAAAAGATGTTGGCGGATCATGGTATTAGAGATGTAAAGGTGGTTTCTACGCCTGGTATGCTTACGGATCACTATAACCCTGCTAACAAAACGGTAAATTTAAGTGAAGGAGTATACAATCAAAGAAATGCAGCTGCCGCGGCAGTTTCTGCGCACGAAGTAGGTCACGCTGTACAACATGCAGAAGCTTACGAGTGGTTGGGTATGCGTTCAAAATTAGTGCCTATAGTTAGTGTAACATCCAGTATGTCTATGTGGGTCGTATTCGGTGGTTTGGCATTAGGTGCCGCAGCCGGTGTGGGATTTGGATATTGGGTTGCTGTCGCTGGTTTAATAATGATGGGTATGGCAACGTTGTTCAGTTTTGTAACCCTTCCGGTTGAATATGATGCTAGTAATAGAGCATTGGCATGGTTAAAAAACAAAAATATAGTGACACCAGAAGAATATAAAGGTTCTGAAGATGCACTGAAATGGGCTGCACGTACGTATTTAGTTGCTGCAATTGGTTCATTGGCAACTTTGGTATACTGGGGACTTCAGGTTTTTGGTGGTAGAGATTAAGCTAAAACTAATATTTGATATATAAAAAAGCCTTCCCAATTGGGAAGGCTTTTTTTTATATACTTATTTGTCTATCTATTTGTTGGGCCAAAGAAATAAACGTTTCTGTTCTTGAAACCCCTTCTATGGCTTGTATTTCTTTGTTAAGCACCTGCATTAAATGCTCATTATCTCTACACAACACTTTAATTAAAATAGACCAATTCCCCGTGGTATAGTGGCATTCCAATACTTCTGGAATTTTCTCTAATTGTTTTACGGCCATTGGGTTGCTCATCGCTTTATCTAGGTAGATACCGATATATGCCATGGTAGTATAGCCTAATGACTTGGGATTGACAATAAATTTAGAACCAGATAAAAGTCCTGATGCTTCTAGTTTTCTTAAACGTTGATGTATAGCTGCGCCGGATATTCCAATACTTCTCGCAATTTCAAGCACTGGTTTACGGGCGTCTTCCATTAAAAATCGTAAGATTTTTTTATCGATTCCGTCAATTTTAGCCAAAGAAGTAGGTGTTTTCATGTTTTCTCAAATCAATTACCTCAATTGTAAAGGGTCGAGGTATGCTAATTAATTTATAATTTCAAGGCAAGCCTTGGGTAATTGAACCCATAATGAGGGTTTAAAACATAAATGTACTTATTTGGTTTCAAAATGATAGTTAAAAAGTGTTAGTTGACTACAGAATTTGGATTATAACCTAAATAAGGTATATCATATTCCATGAAATTGACTCCGTAATCCTCAAGTTCCTTCAATATAGGTTCGTACACTTCTTTAGTAATAGGTATCTGTACACCTGGTGTAGTTATATCGCCATTCAATATTTTTAAAGCTGCCATGGCTACTGGTAAACCCACGGTTTTTGCCATTGCCGTAAACGTTTGGTTTTCGCCCGTAACTACAAGTTTAGAATCTATTTGTTTCTTTTCTCCGTTTAATTCATAACCAAATTTATGATACATGACAATCATATCTTTTTCTTCTGGCTGAAGTGTCCAGCTATCTTCTAATATTTTTTGAAGAGCTTGAGCAGGTGTGGCATTTGGTATTCCAATGATTTTATTGTTATCAAAAAGATTTAGTTCCACTAATTTATCCCAACGGATATCATCTTGATCCAATTTCAGGTAATGTCTAAGTTTTAGTTCGACAGAATCGGTAGGTGAGTAAGGAAGAAAAAGATTGATGAATTCGCGATAACTCATTTTTTCAGAGTTTTCTATAGTAAATGTATCGTCGGTTGCTCCTAATTGAATGAACATATTCCATGCTTTGGAAAAGCCGACACGGCGCATAGTACCTCTGTAAATAGTTAGTGCATCTTGTAATTTATAAGCCTCTCTGTAGTTTAACGAATCGCGATTAGCGTATCCTTCAAAACGACCATATCCTTCAATTTCAAAAAATTCCGTACGCCTAAATAATCGGTGGTAAGGTATGTATTTATAAGTGCCCTCTTGAATGAACTTGGCAGTTCCGCCTTGCCCTGCAAGAACTACGTTTCTGGGGTTCCAGGTAAATTTGTAGTTCCAAAGGTTGTTATCGTGTTCCGGGGCTACCAAGCCACCACAGAAAGATTCGAACAGGATTATTTTACCACCTTTATCTCTTATGCGGTCAATTACTTGCATGGCGCTCATGTGATCTAAACCGGGATCTAATCCTATTTCATTCATAAATACGAGTCCCTCTTCCTCTACCTTTTTGTTAAGCGCCAATAATTCTTGACTAACGTATGATGCTGTCACCAAGTGTTTTTTAAGATGAACACAATCTTCTGCAACCTTAATATGAAAGCGAGCGGGAAGCATAGAAATAACGATGTCTGAATTATCTATCGCTTTTTTTCTTGCGTTTTCTTCGAATATATCAAGGGCAATGACGGTGCAAGAAGGATGTTGTGCAATCGATGATGGAATTGCAGCAGGATTGATGTCGCCAATGGTGACTTCTAATTTTTCTACTTCCGCTTTTCCTAAAAGGTAATCCAACAAATAGGAAGTAGATTTACCTGCGCCTATAACAAGAATTTTTCGCATCATACGATTTCAGTATTTTTGATTGGTAACGATTTACTAAGGTATCAAATTGTTACATTTATAAAAAAAGTTATTATAAAAGTTATGAAAAAAACAATTTTAGGTACTGCGTGTCTATTTGGAATGTTGGCAGTTGTTCTTGGTGCTTTTGGTGCACATGGGTTAAAAAATTTGGTAGATGCACAATCTGTAGCCACTTTTGAGACGGGAGTTAGGTATCAAATGTACCATGCCTTTTTCTTGTTTGTACTTGGGTTGTTGCCTTTGGAATATGTAAAGTCTAAAAAGGTCATTTATATATGTACGGTAATTGGTATCGTTTTATTTTCTTTTTCTATTTATCTACTGTCGTTAAATTCATTGGTAGCATTTGATTTTAAAGTTATCGGCATCATTACACCTATCGGTGGATTGTTTTTAATTGCCGCTTGGGCACTTATGGGCTATGGTGTAATGAAATCAAAATTTGTAAAATAGCTGGTGAATACGTTGTTTGAGTGACTAAATAGCTTATTTTCAACATATCAATGGCTTTTTCATGACTAAAACAAAATTACTAGGACTAGTCTTGGGTCCTCTTTCTTTTATATTGATTCTTTCCTTTTTTCATCCAGAAGGACTTTCCATACAGGCAAATGCAGTCTTGGCATCTACCATTTGGATCGCCATATGGTGGATTACCGAAGCAATACCAATAGCCGTAACGGCATTGTTACCATTGGTGCTATTTCCGCTTTCTGGCGGATTGGATTTGTCATCTACATCAGGTTCTTTCGGGCATAAATATGTATTTCTCTATATGGGCGGGTTCATCATTGCCATCGCCATAGAAAAATGGAATCTCCATAGAAGAATAGCCTTGAATATTATCAACCTCATTGGTTCAGATGTTAGAAAGATTATTCTGGGTTTTATGTTGGCAACTGCTTTTTTATCCATGTGGATTTCCAATACGGCTACTTCGGTAATGATGCTTCCTATAGGTTTAGCGATTATAAAACAGTTACAAGATAACCCAGATACGGTAGAAGATGAAAATAAGACCTTTGGTAAGGCGCTAATGTTGGCAATAGCTTACAGTGCTTCTATAGGTGGTGTGGCTACGCTTATAGGCACACCGCCAAACCTAGTTTTGGCAGGTGTGGTTTTAGATACTTATGGTTATGAAATTACCTTTATGCAATGGTTTGCCTTTGGTTTGCCCATTTCAATTATTCTGATTTTCATTTGTTGGAAGTATTTGACACAGTTTGCTTTTAGCTTTAAGCAGAAATCATTTCCTGGAGGTAAGCAAGAGATTAAACGTTTACTATCCAATCTTGGTAAAATTTCATATGAAGAGAAGGTAGTGGCTTTTGTATTTGCTTTGACTGCATTCTGTTGGATCACGCGCTCGTTTTTATTGCAAAAGATATTACCGGGCTTAGATGATACTATCATAGCCATATTTTTTTCAATTGTGTTATTCTTGATTCCTTCAAAGAAGAAAGGAGAGCAACTCATTAATTGGGAAGAAGCCGTAAAAATGCCGTGGGGTATCATTCTTTTGTTCGGTGGCGGTATGGCATTGGCAAAAGGATTTGAAGTTAGCGGATTGGCGGTATGGATTGGTAGTCAAATGACATCGTTATCAGGGTTACCTATAATAATTCTGATTTTAGTATTGATAGCAGCGGTGAATTTTCTAACTGAAATTACATCCAACCTGGCAACCACGGCAATGTTGTTACCAGTATTAGCCCCTATGGCGTTAACAATAGATGTGCATCCGTTTGTATTAATGGTGGGTGCTGCGGTTGCGGCATCGTGTGCTTTTATGTTACCGGTTGCTACACCTCCAAATGCAGTGGTTTTTGGTTCGGGTTACCTCAGAATTCCAGATATGGTGGGCAAAGGATTCTTTATGAATATTATTTCTATCATTATATTGACCTTTTTCGTATATTTTGTACTCCCAGAGTTGTGGGAAATTTCAATAAATAGTTTCCCCCAGAAATTCAAATAAATGAAGCTATTACTTATTCCTGATAAATTTGATGGTTCTTTAACAAGTGAATCATTTACTAATGCCTTTGTTGATGGTATGAAGAAAGCTGGTGTGCCTTTTTCTTCCCGTTTTATTAAAGCAACAGATGGCGGAGAAGGTTTCTTGAAAGTCATTGCCAATTATAAACCATGTATTTCGGTTGAGGTAATAAGTGAGAATCCGTTAAGAGAACCTATACGATCCTATTATTTATATAACAAAGAGGATAATTCGGCTTACATAGAGCTCGCCAATGCATCGGGTGTTGATTTATTGCCTTTTGATGAACGTAACCCTATGTTGACCACTACGTATGGTACCGGTATTGAAATTAAAGATGCTGTTGAAAAAGGGGTAAAGCATATTTATATAGGGCTTGGTGCAAGTGCTACCAATGATGGTGGTATTGGCATAGCACATGCTTTAGGTTTTGATTTTTTAAATGAAAATGGAGTATTGCTTCCTCCTATTGGCTCAAGTTTACAATTAATAAGGTCTATTGATGATTCACGTGTGTCTGATAAACTAAAGCAAGTGAAGTTCTATACGGTTCATGATGTAATTAATCCATTATTTGGTGAAAATGGAGCAGCTTATGTATATGCAAAATACAAAGGCGCTACAGATGAGGTTATAGCAGAATTGAATAAGGGTTTAATAAGATTGAATAGGGTAGTTTCAGATAAGTATAACGTATTTCTAAATAATGTACCTGGTGCTGGTGCAGCAGGAGGTGCCGCTTTTGGGTTGAAAACTTTTTTAAATGCGGAATTCTTGAGCGCTATGGACTTTATTTTAGGATTGTCTGGTTTAAGGGAGATTTTGGATAAGGAGAATTTTGATTATATAATTACCGGTGAAGGCAAAATTGATGCGCAAAATTTGAATAGTAAATTATTGCAAGGCGTTATAGGGTTGGGTAAAGAATATAATATTCCTGTAATTGCCATATGTGGAATGTTAGAAATCTCAAAGGACCAGTTAAAAGAAATTGGTGTATTTGATGTTTTTGATATTCAAGACGAGCATAAAGATTTGGAGTATAATATGAAGCACGCAGCCCTGCTTTTAACTGCAAAAACAGCTGAATATTTCTCTGAAAAGTGAAAATTGGGTATCAAAAAAAGACCACTTTTTTTATTTATTTCTTAAAATTTTAAGTCCTAAATAGCAATAATGTATTTAAAACGCGTTATCTCCTTATAATGTGTATTAAAAGGAATAAAGTGTCTGCGAATATTTTTTGTTTATAGCGATTCTTTGATTGAATTCGTATTTCGACGAGAAATGGCGCTAATTGAGCTCTGAAAATCAGTGGTTCAGCTTTTATTTTTTTAGTTTTACACGAACAAATTTTCTAAAGCATGAAAAGCTCAACGACAAATGCGCATACCATATCCCTAAAAAACTATGGGATTACACACGCCAATTTTCATTATCAGGAAACACCGGAAAACCTCCAAAAAGCCACTCTAGAAATGGATATGGGAGTTGAAACCAGCAACGGTACACTTGCTGTGAATACTGGTGAATTTACAGGTAGATCCCCTAAAGATAGATATATTGTCAAGGACGATATAACAAAAGATAAAATTTGGTGGGGAGATATCAATATTCCATTTGAAAAGGAAAAGTTTGATGCCTTATATACTAAGGTGATTAGCTATTTAAACGAAAAAGAACTTTTTGTTAGGGATAGTTACGCTTGTGCAGACGAAGATTATAAGTTAAATATACGTGTGATCAATGAATATCCTTGGTCTAATATGTTTGCCTATAATATGTTTTTACGTCCTACAGAAGCAGAATTAGAGGATTTTACGCCAGAGTGGACCGTTATCAACGCACCTGGTTTTATGGCAGATGCAGAATTAGATGGAACAAGACAACACAATTTTGCAATCTTGAATTTCACTGATAAAATTGCATTGATTGGTGGAACAGGATATACCGGAGAAATCAAAAAAGGTATTTTCTCAGCCTTAAACTTTATTCTACCAGTTTATAAGGAAACATTGCCAATGCACTGTTCGTCAAATGTTGGTGAAGATGGAGATACGGCAATATTTTTTGGATTATCTGGAACAGGAAAAACAACTTTATCAACAGATCCCAATAGAAAATTAATAGGAGATGATGAGCATGGTTGGACAAGTAGAAATACCGTTTTCAATTTTGAAGGTGGATGTTATGCAAAGGTGATTAACTTATCTGAAGAGCAAGAACCGGAAATTTACGGAGCTATCAAACCAGGTGCAATACTTGAAAATGTAGTGCTAGATGATAAAGGCAATGTTGATTTTGCCGATACTTCAATTACACAAAATACAAGGGTTAGTTATCCAATTCATCATATAGATAACATTCAGCAACCATCTATTGGTAAGAATGTAAAGAATATTTTCTTTTTAACTGCAGATGCTTTTGGTGTACTGCCTCCAATATCTAAGCTTACACCTAGCCAGGCTGCATATCACTTTATTTCTGGTTACACGGCTAAAGTTGCGGGTACAGAAGCAGGTGTTGTAGAGCCTGTACCATCATTTTCAGCTTGTTTTGGCGCACCTTTTATGCCATTACACCCAACAAAGTATGCTGAAATGTTGAGCAAGAAAATGAAAGAATCCGGTGTAGATGTATGGCTTGTGAATACAGGTTGGACAGGCGGACCTTACGGTATTGGTACAAGAATGAAATTAAAGTATACTAGAGCTATGATATCTGCTGCCCTAAGTGGTGAGTTAGGTTTGTATTCTTATGATAAGTACCATATTCATTCTGTATTCGGTGTGGCGCAACCAAGAGAATGTCCTGGTGTACCAACATCGGTATTAAGTCCAAGAGCAACTTGGAACAATGATGAGAAATATTATAACACTGCATTTAAATTGACAAATGCCTTTAGGGAAAACTTCAAAAAATTTGAAAGTTATGCCAGTGAAGAAATAAGAAGGGGCGGACCACAGCGGTACGCATTTTAAAACAATAAAAAAGCCTTGCAATGCAAGGCTTTTTTTATATCAAATATTTTAAGCGTTCTATTTATTTACACTTATTATATACTTCTGTAACGCCATGGTCATAGAAGGTGTTTCAGGTGTTGGTGCTTTAATGTCTATACGTAAACCGGCATCGGTTGCAGCATCTACTGTAGAGTTACCGAATACGGCAATTCTAGTTTCCTTTTGATCGAAATCTGGAAAATTCTGTAATAAAGATTCAATCCCAGACGGACTAAAGAATACTAAAATGTCATAGTATACATTGCGTAAATCAGAAAGATCGCTAATAACAGTTTTGTAAAAAATAGCTCTTTTCCAATTAATGTTTAGAGAATCTAAAGTATCGGGAACGTCTTGTTTAAGTACATCTGAAGAAGGAAGTAAGAATTTTTCATCCTTATATTTCTTAATCAATGGTACTAAATCCGTGAATAATCTTTTTCCTACGTAAATCTTACGTTTTCTATAGACCACGTATTTTTGAAGGTAATAGGCTACCGCTTCAGATTGGCAGAAGTATTTCATGGAATCTGGCACCTTAAAACGCATTTCGTCTGCAATTCTAAAGAAATGATCTACTGCGTTTCTACTTGTTAAGATAATAGCAGTAAAATCATTCAGATCTATCTTTTGCTGACGCACGGTTTTTGCGTCAACTCCTTCTACATGTATGAACGGTCTAAAATCAACCTTTACTTTCTCTTTGTCTATAAGCTTGGAATAGGGGGAGTTTTCCATTTTCGGCTCAGGTTGCGAGACCAAAATCGTTTTTACTTTCATATGCTGCACTATTTTAGAAAGCTTCCCATAATAACTAAGGGTGCAATTTCGAGTGCGCAAAGGTACAAAATAAAATAGAAAAAATAGCTGCTAATAAATTTTTGGTAATTCCTTAAGACTGTAACCCAACCAATTATATTGATTACTAAAAATAGAATTAGTGCAATAATAATTACGATTTGCGAGTCGATCAAAACATATGCTAAAAATATATTTGCAATGAAAAGAACAAAACCTGCATAATTTAGGTAGGTTAATTTCTTAAAAATCAACTCATTAAAAGTGCTGTAAGAATTAAAGATAAACCCGTTAAATAATTGCGCCATTGTTTTCGCAGTGATAAATAGGAAAACACCTGCAAGTAATAATGGGAAAATGTAAGGATTTTTTGCTTCTGTAGGATTTAGGTACGAACGCCAAATAAAAAAAATAAATAAGGTTGAATTTATGATTTGAAACACGCTCATTAGAAAATGAAACCAATTAAACAGCTTTTCTTTCTTTGTGTACATGGTAATGTACTTGTTGTTGAAAGGAAGGATTATGAAGTTTAAAAAACGTGGATAATAGATACTTTTGGCAATTAAGGGAAACAGCAGACTTACCATAAGTGTTATGGTAATCCAATCCGTTTGCTCAAAAGTTCTTGCAATAGGTTCCATTATTTAACAGGAATTGCTTTTCCGTTTAAACCATATAGTAGGTCGTTCTCAGAAATAACTACTCTAAAGTAACCAATGTTTTCCTTTTTTGTTTTAGGTAATTGAAATATAAAATTAGTGGTGTCTTGTTGTTTTAAGGCTATAATTCCCGTTTGCATAGATTCTGGAGTCATTTGCAGGGTTTCTACAGGACTTTTGTAGTCATCCATATATGTAATTGCAAATTTCAGCTTTTTAAGGTCTATATCTTTTTGATATGGATTGTAGATTTTTAAATCTATACTTTCTTCAGAATTTAAATCAAAAGGGGTGTCCTCAACAATACAGTCTAGTTTTCGGTAAGACTGAAAGTTGTCAATATATTTGCCTTTGTACAAACCACCATCTTCTCTAGTGTAAGTAAAAGTAGGGTTATTTAAATATTTGGAAACATAAGCTACATCCTTGCCGCGAACTTGTTCCTCAGAATCATCAATGGAATATTGGTTTTTTCGATACATGAAATTGTTCAAAGAGAAAGTAGCTGTCCCGTCTGTATAAAAAGAATACATTGGCGCATTCCTGTAGGAGTTTTCAAATACCACAGGTATATCACCAACTTCCTCTTCAATAGCCTTTGCCCATTCTTTATTACCATGACTTTCGTAATAGAAGTTAAAAAGTAGAGGCTGGTAAGCAAGACCCATTCTTAAATAAATAATTAGAACCGTATTGATAAGTCCTAATCTATAAATCCAGGTTAAGGCTTGCTTGTTTTGTAGCATGTAGTTGAATGCGATAATCACCAATGGAATGCAAACGATAATAATCCATTGTGTTTGAACCCTTCTGTTAAAACTAGAAACGAAAAAGAAAATCAGTACACCGTAAGTAAGATAGATAAGCGCCTTGTTGAAGAGGTCGTTTCCTTTCGTTTTAAACAACGCTTTATATATAAACGGAAAAGTCAGACCAAAAATAGCAACCAAATTCACGAAGAAGCCTAAGGTGTATTTTTCAAATCGATATGCGCCGTTGGGGCGTTCATATAAATGATATTTAATAGATACAAAGTCGTTCTCGTATAGCCAATAAAAATGCGGGGCATAACAGCATAACGCAATAATAACGGCAAGCCAGGCGTATTTGTTCGTAGTAAGTTTAAGGTTGGATAATAAGACAAAAAATATGACCAGCACTGCATGGTATTTACTATACATCAATGCAGCCATGAATATGCCCAAAAGTATAGCTAGAACTGCGGTTGGCTTTTTTATAAAATGCTTGTAAGTGAGCAAAAAGCAACTGGTAAAAAATAATAGCGGTGTGTCTGGTAAGGTGAAAAAACCATAGGCGTTAAGCAGGGTCATTGAAAAAACCAACACAAAGAAATGTTTAATATAGTCGTTCTTCTTAGGGTTGTCTATCAATAACCAAAGGAGAATAATATTGATGGCAGATAGCACGCAGCTCATAAAACGCACACCCAGTTCCCCATTAAAAAAGAAGCTACTTATTTTCACTAAAACCGCCACCATTGGTGGATGGTCAAAATAGCCCCAAGCCATGTTCTGGCTGTAGTACCAGTAATAGGCCTCGTCAAAAATGAGTTGCGTAAAACTAGATTGAATAAGATTTAAAATGAATATGGCAGCTAAAAAAAAATAAAACTGCTTTGGAATTTTAGTCAACATTTGCATAGGTTACTAAATGGCAAAATTACAAATTTAAGGGGAGCTACCTACTTTAAAAATTTCATAAAGCTATTGTTGCCTATTTTAAACGATTATTAAAACCTTACTTTTGTCAAAACACCTATAAATAACATATGTCCAGTAGTATTGTAATCATACCTACGTATAATGAAATTGAGAATGTAGAGGCTATAATTAGAGCTGTATTTGTCTTGCCAAAAGATTTTCATGTGCTTATAGTAGATGACAATTCACCGGACAAAACCGGGGACTGTGTTCGCGGACTTCAAGAAGAGTTCAAGGGTAAATTATTTTTAGAGACCAGATTGGAAAAATCAGGATTAGGTACTGCATATATTCATGGTTTTAAATGGGCAATAGCCAAAGGTTATGATTATATTTTTGAAATGGATGCCGATTTTTCCCATACGCCATCAGACCTATTGCGACTATTGAAAGCTTGTGAGAACGGTGCTGATTTGGCTGTAGGTTCTAGATATAAAAAAGGTGTAAACGTTGTAAATTGGCCACTGCATAGAGTGTTGTTGTCATACGGTGCATCTGTATATGTAAAGCTCATTACCGGTATGCGGGTAGATGATCCTACAGCTGGTTTTGTATGTTACAAAAGACAAGTGTTAGAAGCTATAGATTTAGATTCGGTTCGTTTTGTAGGCTATGCATTTCAAATAGAAATGAAGTTTAGGGCATACTTAAAACATTTTAAAATTGAAGAAGTTTCTATTATTTTTAGAGATCGAGTACTAGGGAAATCAAAAATGAGTTCCTCAATTATAAGTGAGGCTATTTGGGGTGTGTTTGTAATGAAAATGAGAAGTCTATTTTTGAAAAATAAGTTTTAATTATGGGTAAGATTTTATTGAAAAACGGAATAATTGTTAATGAGGGAATAGCACAAGAAAGTGATATTCTCATTATTGATGATTTAATAGCGAAAATAGAAAAAGACATATCTGATCCAGATGCTGAAGTAATTGATGTTTCTGGCAAACATATATTCCCAGGCATTATAGATGATCAAGTGCATTTTAGGGAGCCGGGCCTTACCCACAAAGGAACAATTGCAACAGAAAGTAGGGCGGCACTTGCAGGTGGTATTACCACCTTTATGGAGCAACCCAATACAACGCCACAAACGACTACAATAGAAAAATTAGAAGAAAAATTCGCAACTGCAGCGAATTCTGCATTTGCCAATTATTCTTTTTTATTTGGTGGTACCAATGATAATCTTGAGGAACTAAAAAAATTGGATAAAAATGCCTGTTCAGGTATCAAATTGTTTTTAGGTTCATCTACAGGTAATATGTTGGTGGATGATGAAAAAGTTATAGAGAGTATTTTTAGCAATACTGAAATGGTCATCTCTGCACACTGTGAAGATGAAACTACCATTCGTAAAAACATGGAGAAGTATAAGGCAGAGTACGGTGATGATATTCCTGTTGCAATGCATCCTGTTATTAGAAGCGAAGAGGCATGTTATCTTTCTTCATCAAGGGCAATTGCTTTAGCTAAAAAAACAGGTGCAAGGTTACATGTGTTTCATTTATCCACCGGAAAAGAAACAGATCTATTCCGTAATGATATTCCTCTGGAACAAAAGAAAATTACTGCAGAAGTATGTATACATCACCTTTGGTTTTCTGATGCCGACTATGCAAATAAAGGAACGTTGATAAAATGGAACCCAGCGGTGAAAACAGCCAAGGATAGAGATATGTTATGGGATGCTCTGTTAGACGATAGAATAGATGTAATAGCAACTGATCACGCCCCGCATTTATTGGAGGAAAAAAATAATGTGTATACAAAGGCACCTTCGGGAGGGCCATTAGTGCAACATGCATTAAATGCGATGTTGGAAAAGGTTAAAGAAGGAAGGATTACCCTAGAGAAAATGGTACAGAAAATGTGTCATAATCCCGCAATACTATTTCAAATTAAAAAGCGCGGATATATTCGTGAGGGCTATTATGCAGATTTAGTAGTAGCTGATTTAAACAGCCCTTGGACAGTTACTAAAGAAAATATCGCGTATAAATGTAAATGGTCTCCTTTTGAGGATACTACGTTTTCATCTAAGATTGTGCATACTTTTATAAACGGACATTTAGGGTACAGTAACGGACAGTTTTCTGAAAAGCGAAATGCAAAAAGGCTAACATTTAATAGACCATGAAGCAATTATTCCTTTTAACGGTAGCACTATTATTGGTTTCGTCCTGTGCTGAAGAATTAATAGAAAAGCCCGATAATTTAATACCGGAAGATAAAATGGTATTGATTATCAAAGAAATGGCTATTGTTAATGCCGCAAAAGCTACCAATCTAAGTAAGTTACGTGAAAACGGAGTAGAACCAACGTCTTTCATATTTGCGAAATTTGAAATTGATAGTGCACAGTTTGTAGATAGCGACAGGTACTATGCATCAAAACCTTTACGATATGAAAATATGTACAAAAAGGTAGAATCTGACTTAGAAGAGCAACGCTTACAATTAGAAGAAGAAAAAAAAGTTAGGGATAGTCTAAGTGCTGCAGAGAAATCTAAAAAGGATATCGATATTAAAAAGAAAGATTCCCTATCCTCTAACCTTCAGAAATAAATAGTTTGGATGAAAATTTTATTTGATCGTCCAAACTTTCAAACTCCATACCCAAAGCGTTCTTGATTTTTTCATTGTTGAATACTGTTGGGTGTTTTAGTCCGTGAATTGTATTTTTAGTAATAGTTCTAGGGTTTTCCGTGAGTATATTTCTAATTTTATCTGCAATCTTACCAATTTTTAATTGCCAAAATTTCAATGCCTTGGTAGGGGGTTTTTTGTCCATTGCCAAAGCTATCTTTTCCAATATTTGTTTATAGGTCAAGTTTTCAGCTACCAGAATAAATCGTTCATTATGAATATCAGAATTCATAAGTGCGATCATAATATTAGTGACATCGTTTATGGTTATAAATCCTGATCCGCCAGGTGGGTAATATTTATAACCTTTTGCGGCGGTTTTAAAAAATGAGCCACTACCGCTATTCCAAAACCCTGGTCCAAGAATAACCCCCGGGTTTACGATTACAACTTCTAGTTCTTCTTGTGCGCCACGCCACACTTCCATTTCGGCAAGGTGCTTTGTAATGGCGTACGGGTTGGCATGTTGGCGTGTCCATTCAGAATCTTCATCTGCTAATTCGCCATTCAAGGTTCTTCCTATAGCGCCAATGGTACTTACATGGCATATTTTTTTGACGCCTTTTGCAATGCAGATATTTACAATATTGGCAGTTCCTTCACGGTTAATACGTTCCAGTTTTTTAAAATCAGACGGGTTAAAGGAAATGTAAGCGGCGCAATGGTATACATGGGTAATACCTTTGATGGCATTTTCTAAAGATGGGATATCTAAAATATCACCATGTACCCAATCAATTTTATTGAAAAGAGCGGTAGCGTTATCAGAATAATAGGAAAAGATTTTCTGTACCTGAGCTAACTTGTCTTTAGTTCTGTATAAGGCGTAAACTTTTTCATGATCCATTGATAATTTCAGTAGCAAATGCGACCCCACCAACCCTGTGCCTCCTGTAACTAATATCATATTTCAAATTTAGGGAATACAAGTGGATAAATTCATGCTTTAATCTACTGTGTACTGGCAAGAATTCCATTTATATTTGCAATTCAATTAAAATTCAGGAAGACATGACAAATTTTGTCAAGGAGTTACAATGGCGAGGAATGTTGCATGATGCAATGCCAGGAACAGAAGAACATTTATTAGAAGGCATGCAGTCTGCATATGTGGGTATAGATCCAACGGCAGATTCTTTACATATAGGGCACTTGGTAGGGGTAATGATGCTTCGTCATTTTCAATTGGCAGGTCACAAACCTTATGCTTTAATAGGTGGTGCTACGGGTATGATCGGTGATCCTTCTGGCAAATCTGCAGAACGTAATTTGCTTGATGAGAAAACACTTCGTCATAATCAGAATGCTTTAAAAGAACAATTATCACGTTTTTTAGATTTTTCTGGAAATGAGGATAATGCTGCGGTTTTGGTCAATAATTATGATTGGATGAAAGACTTCTCTTTTCTAGAATTTATAAGAGACGTAGGTAAGCATATTACGGTAAACTACATGATGTCTAAAGACTCTGTAAAAAAGCGCCTTTCATCAGAAGCGAAAGAAGGTATGTCATTTACGGAATTTACCTATCAATTAGTTCAAGGGTATGATTTTCTTCACTTGTACAGAGAACATAATTGTAGCCTTCAAATGGGCGGTAGTGATCAGTGGGGCAATATTACCACGGGTACAGAATTAATTAGAAGAATAGCCGGTGGTAAAGGGTATTCACTTACGTGCCCGTTAATTACCAAGGCAGATGGTACTAAATTCGGAAAAACAGAAGGCGGTAACGTTTGGTTGGATGCAGAAAGAACATCGCCATATAAATTTTACCAATATTGGTTGAATACATCAGATGATGATGCTAATAAATACATCAAGATCTTTACCTATTTAGGTCAGCAAGAAATTGAAGATTTAATAAAAGAACATACAGAAGCTCCGCACTTAAGATTACTACAAAAGAGATTGGCAGACGAGATTACGGTGATGGTGCACTCGCAAGAAGATTTGGACAATGCGGTAAAAGCTAGTCAAATTCTGTTCGGTAAGTCTACAGCGTCTGATTTAAAAGGATTGAATGAAAAAACATTCTTAGAAATTTTTGATGGTGTACCACAAGCAGAACTTTCAAAATCAGAATTAACAGACGGTTTAGATATGATCGGTGCACTGGCAGCTAAAACTAACTTTTTGGGTTCTAATGGCGAAGCAAGAAGAGAGTTGAAGCAAAACTCCATTTCAGTAAATAAAGAAAAAGTAAAAGATGACTTTTTAATTACCTCAGCAGATTTGATAAATGACAAGTTTGTGCTGTTGCAAAGAGGTAAGAAAAACTATTTCGTATTGGTATTTAACTAAATCATTTTTTGAAGACTAGACTTTTTATGAAATTTAAACTTTTAGGGGTACTTCTCTTATTATGTGTTTCTTGTAGCGATGATGATAGGGTGATAGATGATTTGGCTTTGGAAGGCGATTGGATTCTTTCAAATGTTATATGTTATTGTAGTTTTGAGGAAGATGTAGATTTTTCTTTAACTACCATTAATTTTGATTCAAGCAGAGCCATGGTTACGGTTTCTAATGAAAGTGAATACATTTTTTTTAGGGAAAATGGAGCGCATTTATATGGTGGACAAGCCAATAGAATCAATTTTTCTGATGGATCTGTGTACTTTTTTGAAACTAGAGGAGAGCAACTTACACTTACTTTTGAAGACAACCCTGATATTGCCGATGATGAGGTAATTTATGTTTTTACTCGATAGAAATAATTATACCTAATTAAGTAGCGTTTTTTAAATATTTCTTACAGAATAGCGTTTGTTAGCATAAACCCCTACGTTATGTTCAAGAAGAGTATTTTTATAATCTGTTTGCTTGCTTTAATTACTTCATGTGATAAGTTAGACGAATTGACAAAGTTTGATATGGAATATAGCCAGCGTGCTACCATACCTTCTTCTGCAGGTATTGATTTACCTTTTGATGTTTTCACTCCGGAAATAGAGACGAATTCAGAGTCTACTTTTGAAGTCAACGATACTAGAAAAGACCTTATTGAAGAGATTAAGTTGACCGAATTGGAAATGGTCATTATATCGCCCGATGGTGCGGATTTTAGCTTTTTAAATTCGATAGAAGTATATATTTCTGCCGATGGACTAGAAGAAATTAAAATTGCCTATTTGGAAGAGGTAGCAGATGATGCTGGTAGTGTCATCACTTTAGATACCTCAGATACAGATTTAAAGGAGTACATAAAGAGCGATGAGTTCAGTTTACGATTGAATACCGTTACCGATGAATTAATGAGTACGGACCATGAGTTAGAAGTAAATTCTACATTTTTCGTAGATGCTAAAATATTAGGGCTTTAATTTAATAATGCCTTAACGCAACTATTCTGTTAGTTGGGTATCTTGTAACTAGTTAAAAGTCTTGTTACTATGAAAAGATATTCTGCGCTGCTTCTATTTTTGGTATTTTTTGCCTCTTGTGCAGAAGATGATGACTTTGGGCTAGAGTCTACACAATTTGTGTTCTCAGATCAGAAATGGGAATTGGTTCAAATGTCAGGTAGTTTTCAAAATTCAGAAACTACGGGAGAGGAAATGGATTGGCAAGAATATTATATTTTTTCGCCAGAAGGTACTTTTATAAAATCTAGAACTGTTGATGAAGAAGTTACTGAGGCTACAGGTACTTTTGAGGTTGTAGAATATGATAATGACCTCAATCATTACTTAGAACTTACGTACCAAACCGGAAATGAATTGGTAGGTAATTGTACAGGAGATGATAAAGAGCTATTAATATACAGAAATTCTACTATGATTTCTAGCCTATGGATGGCTTGCGATGGACCAGGCTTGGATTATTCGCTTTCAAAGAATTAAACCGCTTACATGTTTAATTGATATTCTTCAATTTCAGATTCTTTGTTCTTATAAGTATTCACAAAAGTATTTTTCACCCTTTCTGAATTTACAAAATAGGGTATCCAAATTGCAGAAGAAATTATAGCTTTAAAAATGTCTGATGATGCTGTTGGATCGGGAATATCGAATTGATTCATAAGAAAGCTTTCTATTAGGGTGATGCCCAAATTACAAGCATAAAATATAATCATCATTTTAGGGGCCGATGTTCGCTTTTGTAAAAACAAGATAATGGTTAAAATAGCAAATACTAATAAGGTAAAGTTGTAGAATAGCTCAAAACCAAGGTACATTTCAAGTTGTTTGGCATTTTCATAACCAGCATACTCGAACCCGTCCCAAATAGTTTTATCAAAATACCCGTTTTGATAAATTGTATAGATAAGTACAAAAGGAGTAAGCATTAGTCCGATCATAGGTAAAATTAGCCAACCTCCAAATTCTTGCCCGGGTAATGTTGCGTTTTCGTTCTTTTTAGGATTGTAATTTTTATAGACCATAAAAGCAAAAAATGTACTTAATGATAGAGATGTAATCACGATAAAAATAGATAACCAACTAATACCTGATTGAGATTCATTAGATCCATAAGTGAGCTGTAATCCTATTTTATCTCTAAGGTCGTCGTGTTCTTTTATAAATGCTCTAGTATCGGCAGCAGGTATAACATCTTCCTTTAATTCATATTCATAGTTTAAGGTTATCATGTTCCCAGTTTGATTAATAGTCTTCGAAAAGCTGTAATAATCCTTATCTATTTTTATGTCTTTCAAATTTAACGACCAAGGTTCTGGTAATAAGATACGTGTAGTTTGTGTAAAACTAAAAGGAGTTCCTGCGCTGTACGGCATTTCTCTTTCTAAAGAATTGTTGTAGCTGATTAATCCGTCTAAAACTAGTGAGTTGGTGTCAAAGTATATAGTTTCGTCGTTTTCTATTGTACTCCATAAATCTTCAATGTCATAGTATTCGTTTGTGGTGAAAATATTTTCCCACGGTCTTGAATCATCTACGTAAGTCACTTTTTCATTTGAAGAAATAGTAGGGTATAAGCTGCTATAGAAATTTAGGTATTCTTTATTTATACTTTCTTCCTTATTGTTTTTGAAATATGCTCTTGTATTATCTGCCCTACTACCAAAATATTCTGTTTTAACTTCAAATTTCGCATTACCACCAATTTCATCAACAATAATATCTTCAACAATTCTAATACGTGAATTAGTTTTGTGTGGTATCTTTTTTAATGAGGTACTGCCCTCTTTTAGTAGTAGTCCGTTTTTATAATCGGGTGTATTTAAATGGTAGAGGTTACCTCCTTGGTTAGAAATCGTAGGGTCAACAAAATATTCTTTACCACCATGTTCGAAATAGACAATGCAATGGTCAAACATTAGGTGGCTAGGTAAGTATTTGTCTAAATTTTCACTTGATTTAGTATTTACCAAAATCGGAAAAGAACTTACACCTTGGTTTTGTAATAATGTGGCTAATAATAGAGATTTATCTTTACAATCCCCATATCTACGATCTAGTACTACATCTGGTTTAGTAGGTTTAAAAGCGCCAATACCAGATTCAAAACCTAAATAGCGAATTTCATCTTGTACAAACCTAATAAGCTTGATAATAATATCTTGTTTAGAATCTAGCTCTTTATCTATTGTAATTGGGTTCTTTAAATGTTCTTTAGGAAATTGGTAATAAGGTGTCATTAGATTTACGACACTTTTCCAATCATTAAATGTAGAAATAGAAATACGTTTTTGAATATTATACCAATATGGGGTGTTACTGTCATAAGTTACATATTCATCACTGTTATTTATCCAAGTATATTCTTTACCTAAAGCTGTGTTTATAATTTTAGGTTCATTAGCTCCATTAAGCGTTTTAAATGTGATGGGGTTGTTTGAATCAGTTAAAATTCTATTATATATTCTGTTTACAGGTGTGGTGTATTCCTCATAGACCATATTAGAATAATTGCCTTCGTTTATTGGATTAAAACCTTTTATAGAATATGAGTATTCTATGATGTCTCCTACCCTAATATCAGAAAGGTTAATTACAGAAGTTAATGAACCGTCGTAAAGTGAGCGCTCTAAATTAGTTTCTCTTTGAAACGTATTGATAAATGATTTTTCTAATCTATCTATTATCTTACCATCACGAATTACTTGTGCCTTATGGAATTCTATTGTCTGATATTCTGGGTCATAAGATGCGCTAATGTCTGACATTTCCTGAATACCATCACTATTAAAAATTTTAAATGCATAGTGTGCAAATTGCTCTTTTTTAATCAAATTATCTTGATAATCTAACAACAGGTATTTGTAAGCCCCTTCATCTTTAGCTTCTTGCTTATTGGGAATTGATACAGGAGTAACCCAATTAGGAGTTGAAGTTTTTTTTATCTGCTGAGCATGTATAGAGATAGATGCAAGTAAGAAAATATAGATATAAAAATGAAAGCGCATTAAATCTTGTTTACGTTAAATATAAGTAAGAAATATCTTAGATAAATAACGTGTAGCTTTTCTAAAACGTATATAGTGGCTTTATGAAGGAAACTAAAGCACCATTAAATTACAACCTCTAATATCAGAATTATCGAATCTTCCGATAATTTCAAAAGTGCCGTTTTGGTTTATCTTACCTAAATCTTGAGTGGCAATAAAAGAACAAGAATTAATATTGGCTAGGTCGATTACATTGATCCCACCAGATTTACCATTTTTTAAATAGGTGAGTGGATCTTCGGTATCGCGTACTAAAATCTTCATCCAGTTTGGACAATCGAAAACACCATTTCCTTTAGAGTAGGCTTGTGAAAGTAGCTCGGTCATTCCGTATTCGGAATGTATTTTAGAAACTCCAAATCCCGTTGATAATAATTCGTGCAGTTCTTGACGTACAATTTCTTTTCTTCGCCCTTTCATACCGCCGGTTTCCATAATTATAGTGTTGCGTAAAGACATCTGGTACTGCTCAGTAAATTCCAGTAATGCAAATGAAACACCAATGATCAATATTTTGGTATCGGTTTTTTGAAGTTCAAGAAGTAACTGGTGCAACTGTTCATATTCATTTAAAAAGAAGCCGCTTTTAGGGTGATCCGATTTTTTGATCAAGTCATCTGCCATATAGATTAATGAAGACCCCGTTCGCTCTAAATAAGAAGGTAAAAGGGCAAGAACACAATAGTCCTTAATATCCCCGTAAAAATGATTAAAAGCCTTTAAATAACTCTGTTCGTAGAGGCTGAGGTCCGTAACAAAGTGTTTACTGGTTTCACTGCCTGTAGTACCGCTACTGGTAAAGGTTATTTCTGGTGTATTTTTGGTGCTGAGAACATCTTTGGATTTAAAAAATTCTATAGGTAAAAACGGAATCTGTTCTAAGGTGTTTACTGTATTTGGGTCAACGTTTAAATACGAGCAAAACTTTTGGTAGACTAAATTGTTGTCGTATTGAAACTTGAATATACGGAGTGCTTGGGTTAAGAAATCCCCATCTGTTTGTATATCAAAAATAGCATTGTGCTCCATGTTCCGTACCAATTCTGGCAAAGGTACTGAACCAAATTATTTTTATTGTTTTAAGCGGAAAATATGTAGGTTATTTATTTAACTACCAGCTTACGTGTAATAGATTTATCGTTTTCGGTCACTTGAACAACATAAACACCAGGTGATAATCTAGAAATGTTCATAGCCTTTGTAGATAATTTTTCGGTTAAGACAAGCTCACCGAATACATCGTAAACTCTAACCTCTTTAAGGTTGTTGTCTTGTGTTGTTACATAAACAACATCTGCTATTGCAGGGTTAGGGTACAATTTAAAACCGACAATTTCATCGTTACGTAGGTTGTTGATATCTATGGTGTCTTGGGCATATAAGCCAACGGAGACTACCATAAATAGCATAAAGTAGATTTTCTTCATTTTGTATTGATTTGGGATCAACACTTCAAAGATAGTAACAAGTGTAACTAGAACACGGGAAATGTTGTGAAAGCTAAATTTATGTAGGTCAATGAAATACGCGAAGTATTTCGTCGTAAAAACGTGTAGTTAACCGATAGTGGTTAATTGAAAATGAGAGAAGGAAAACGTATAACTAGGCTACTTTACAATTAACTTACGTGTACACATCTTGTTTTTTTCAAGAACACGTAATACGTAAACACCGGCATCTAGATCAGAAAGATTTAATTCTTTTCCTAAAATCGTTGTCTTTAATAACAAAGTACCAAATACATCGTAGATGAAAATTTCTTTAGGTGCGTTAATATTTGTGGAGATATAAACTTTACCTGTAGTAACCGGATTTGGATACATACTAAAACCATCAATATCTCCATTGCTTTGGGTACTTTGCCCATAGCTGAAAGAAATAAAGAAAAAGAAGAGGATTAGGTAAAGTTGCTTCATATATAGCTGGTTACAAATGCTATGCCACAAATATAGGAATTTAACAGTCTCTTATATTTTTGTAAGAGGAGATATTGTGAAAAGATCGATGAAATGCAAAAAGATCGATGAAATGCACAGTTTATGACGTCAACTACCAATTTTATTGGGGTTTTAAGTTGTGTGTAGTCTTTGATTGTAAGAAATATTATAAACAAAAAAGCCCGCAAATTGCGGGCTTTTTATTAAAAAAATAAGTTTAGAATTAATCTTGAAGATTAAAATAATCGACCAGCTCATCAAAATCTCTATAATCTAAAGTACCTGTAGGGATATCTTTAATTTTGGAAATATTTAAGCCAATAATCGTTAGGTTTTTAAGTTCGAAACTTGAACCAAAATTATTGGTTCCGTCAGCATTTTCAATATAAATGGTATAGTCTAATTCTTCAAGGTCGCTTCCTCCTTCGTAGGAAATGCGATAGTCCTTCTCTAAATCTATATGAGCTAAAGGTTTCATTTCATTTAAATTGGAATCTTTAAAAAACAAAGATATGGAGTGAATTTCGTCAAAATCGATTTCAAGATCAAAGTCTTTTAGGCTCAATGTAAATTGTAAGGAATCTTTTACGATCTGAGTTCCAAAAGGAATTAGAAAGGCATCATCATTAGATTTCGGTGTTAATATTTCATCAGATGTTGACTCGTCTATATTTTCTTCTTTTGAGCAAGACGCTAAAAAGACCATAATAAAACTAGCTAAAAAGAAGGTGAATTTTTTCATCATATAAATATTAAGATTCTTACTAAAATTAAGATATTATCCCACATCTATTTTAAGTTAAATGTTATCAAATAGTTATCGGTTTTAAGAATAAAAAAAGCCCGCAATTTGCGGGCTTTTGACTATTGAATTTTAAAGATTTTAGAACTGGTAGCTATATCCTAAAGAAATAGCTTGTCCTGGATATCTAGAAGAATATATTTGGTCTTGAGCACCAAAAGATTGGTAAACACTCTCAATATCATCATTGATAATGTTTTCAAACTTTAAGGTTATTTTGCTAGAGTTTTCTTTACCGAATTCTTTACTTAAATTCATTTTTAAGTTGTGGAAAGGTAGCGTGTAAACATCTGGGATATCGCCATTACCTACAATCTCTAAAGTTTTACCTTGAACATTGTAAACGATACCACCTTGCCAGCCATTATCATTATTTGAGTAGTCAAATCCAACGTTTAAAAGTAAAGGAGACTGCCCTTGTAATTGTCTAGTGTCATCTAATGTTTCACCTGTTCTTAAGTTATCTATTCTTGCAGCTTCTTCATCTTCACTATATGTTTGCTGAGATTCAATAACAGAAATATTAGCATTGAAATTGAAATTTTCCCATCCAGGAATAAAGCCCATATTTCTTCTATATTCCAATTCAGCACCAAATACCTTGGCATCACCTAAGTTTAAGGGAATAAATTGCCCTCTGGCTTCTCTAATGAATGTAAGTTCAATAGGATCATCAAAAGTTTTTGCAAAACCACTGATTGCAAAGAAATTCGTTCCTTCACCATACGCTTCAAATCTTATATCATAGTTATTAATATAAGTTGGTTGAATATCGATATTACCAATAAAGAACGTACTTGATACAGGGTCAAAAATCTGTGCGTTAGATGCCTCTTTAAAAGAAGGTCTTGCCGTAGTACTAGAAAACGAAGCTCTTATTTTCTTATTAGCTTCTTCGTTTAGTTCGTAAATAAAGTTGGCAGAAGGGAAGAAATCTGCTTTATCTAAAATAGTTTGATTGTCAAAAACTTCACCGTCTTGGTTTTCACCTGAGTAACGTAGGTCAAACTTTTCAAATCTTACACCAACAATTGCGTTGAACCTATCAGATAGTTTAAATTCATCGCCAACATAACCTGCGCCAACGGTAATTTGAGAGTTGAAAGAATCAGATATATTAGAATCACGTCTTACATAAGTGCCTTCTCTTGTTTCTGGATCATATATATTTTCATCAGCTAAAATTAAATCTGCATTACCTTCAAAATTTAAACTGTAGTTACCTGCTTGTGATTGTATAGGTGTCGAGAATTGATTAACAACAAAGTCTCTTTCTTTAATAGTAAACGCACCACCAAATTTAAGTTTTGCATCTCTACCAAATAATTGATGCTTTCTTGTAAGATCTAATTTACTAGCTACGTTGTATTCTTCTAAGTCTCTCCAAATTCTACTAGGGTCTCCAGATTCACTAGGGGAAATAGTAAAGTTTCCAGTTTCTGGCTCAAATCTAAAAGGAGTCGTTCTCAAATCCTTATCATAGATTTTAGAGAATGTTGGCGAAACTTTCCAAGAAACTTTCCAAGAAGCATCTTCGTTCGTGTGTTCACCATTTAATAAAATGTTGGTAATAGAACGTTGTGTATACGTTAATACATCTTTGAAAATAGTGTTAGAATTTACATTAAAATTATCTTGTCTAATGTATGAAGCACCAGATTCTCCATTTTGTATGTGTAATACATTCAACTTGTATTTAGACTGAAGGCTTTTTAATGAAATACCTGCAAGCCCACTAATAAGTACGTTGTTGACACCGATATTACCAGATTGTGTTCTATCATCGGTTAGCTCAAGAACAGATTTATCTTGGTCTTGTTTTCTAAATACTTGTCCGCTAACAGCATCTTCGTAGAAATCAGTACTGTTTTTATATGTAAGAGAGGCTAAGTAACCTATTTTTTTAGTTCCATCTTCATTAAGGTCATATTGGTTACCAGCTGTAAAACCAATATTAAAATCTGCACCACTTTGATTTTCCAGTGCTTTTAGATTTGGTTCCAATAATCTTGTTAAGGCAGCGGATCTATTGCCGTCTACAACAGGTAAAGGAGTTTCTATACTTTGTGGTATTGCTAAATCTCTTTGACCATTATCAAAACCTAAAGCATCTGTTGGACTACCATCATATTTAAGGTAATTGTTTTTAAAATGCATACTAGAATTGTAACCTAGGCCAGCAGAGAAACTGTATTCAGCTCTTGATGGGAAATCTTTAGTAACAATATCGACTACACCACCGGTAAAATCTGCAGGTTGATCTGCTGTAGCAGATTTAACAACAATAATATTGTCAAGAATGTTCGTAGGGAAAATATCTAATTGCAAAGTGTTTCTGTCTGGATCAAGACCAGGTACATCTACACCATTTAAAATGGATTTAGTGTAACGGTCACCTAAACCACGAACGTAAACAAATTTACCTCCTTGTACAGATACACCAGGTACCGATTTAATAGCACTGGCAATATCACTAGCACCAGATTTTTTAATGCTTTGTATAGATAAACCATCTAATAATGCTACTGAATTCTTTTGTAGATTTAAGACAGAAGCTTCTGTGTTTTTACTAACTGTGGTAGTAACCACAACTTCGTCTAGCGCATTAGCAAGCGGATTTAAAGTAATGTCTATTATTTGCTCTGCGCCAGGGGCAACGACAACTTCTGCTACTTCTTTTGTTTCGTATCCTAAGTACGAAAAAGTAACGGTATACGTGCCAGGTTCAACGTCTAGAACATATTTTCCATCAAAATCCGATGTGGTTCCTTTTGTTGTGCCTTTGATAAGAATATTTGCAAAAGGAAGAACGTCATTAAATTCACCATCGTTTACCGTTCCTGAAATAATACCTTCTTGTGCAAAGATGGTTTGAGTAGAAAAGGCGATGAGTAAAATGAATAATAACTTAAGTTTCATAATCAATTAATTGAAATTATTAAAAAAGAAATAAATTGCCCGCCTATAGATTAGTCTAAGACGAGCAATTATTATGTGTAACTATTATTTGTATTTATAATTAGAAACCTAAGCTAGCTTTAGTGTTAGAATAAGTCCAAGAAAATGCAGATGTCTCAGCACCAACAGTTCCTTCAGTTACTGCAGATGAGAACGTTGCTGCATCAGCTTCAAAAGTTGTACTGTCTGTAGTATCATTAAATACTTCAGAAGAAGCAGTAACACCTTCTGGTAATACAATTTCCCAGTTGGTAAATACCAATGAACCTGCAGTGTAGTTAGCGGCAACACCTTCGTTGTCTAATTCAATGTCAGAAAGTTGTAAGTCAGTACCTACTCCTGTGAAATTAGTAACTAATATATTGTTGGTAGTACCTTGTGCGTTTGAACGGAAATCAGCGATTTCACCATTCTCAACATTATCAGCTAAACCAATTAAAGTAGCGTTTGTTAAAGTAAAGCTGCCTTGTAAAGAACCTTCTGGTCCGTCAATTTCCAAAGCATGGTCAGAAATTCCACCTTGTACAACTACTGCATTGTCGATAGTACCTGAGTAAGCTTGATCAATATCAAGAGCATCATCACCTTGTGCCCATACAAATAAGTTAGTAGCGTTTACGCTTCCGCCAAAGAATTCAACACCATCATCAACGTTACCAACAACTTCAATGTTGTCAACAGTTGTTCCAGAACCAACAGCACCTAAAGTAAGACCGTTAATTTCGTTTCCTTCACCAATTAAAGCACCACCATGACGTATAGAGATGTATTGTAAAGTACCTGAATCATCAGCAGAGTCAGATCCACCATATAAACCTTTATCTCCATCAGTATCTGTAGGTACACCTTCTATTTGAGCAGATTCAGCATCACCATCAAAAGATGCAGGTGCATTACCCAATACGATTAATCCACCCCAAAGACCACGATCGTTTTGGTCAAGGTTAGTTCCGGCAGTTTCTCCTAGTTCAATATTGTCAGCTGCAGAAGTAAAAATAATTGGAGCTGTAGCAGTACCTGCAGCTTCAATTTTACTACCTCTTGTTACTATTAATACAGAAGCATTAACACCTGATCCAGCATTTGCTTTTATAATTGTACCTGGTTCAATTGTAAGTGTTGCTCCATCGGTTACGAATACTCTACCATCTAAAGTAACAATCTTATCAGCAGTCCATGTAGCATCTGCACTTATGTCCTCAGAAACAGTTATTGATGTTTCAACTTCAGTTTCTGTTGTTACCGTATCTACAACGATGACTTCTTTTTCTACTTCTACTACAGTTTCTTTTTCACATGATGCTGCAGCAATAATTGCAGTTACCGTAGCAAGTGACCAAATAATTTTTTTCATCTTTTCTTTTTAATTATTAATTTAATTAGGTTGGCAATAGAGTTCTTATCAATTATATTTTATTGCACCGCAAAGAAAGAGAGAGGTTGTAATCTTCGGGTTAGATCCATGTTAAACATTTATTTTGTTAATGTTATGTAAACGTTACTACATTAAATCAATGTTAACTGGCTTTGCAGTAATAGTATTATCTTTACTTTTGAGCCAATCAATCTAATTTGAAAACCATGAAAAAGAAGGACATTAGAATACTTTTAGTTGATGATGAACCAGACATACTAGAGATAGTGGCCTATAATTTATCTGCAGAAGGATATGATGTATACACAGCTAAGAATGGTGCCGATGGTGTTGCCAAGGCAAAAAAGAAATTGCCACATCTTATCATATTGGATGTAATGATGCCGGAGATGGATGGTATCGAAGCTTGTGAGATCCTAAGAAGAACTCCTGGTATGGAGAATACCATTATAACCTTCTTAACAGCTAGAGGGGAAGATTATTCTCAAGTAGCAGGTTTTGATGCCGGTGCAGATGATTACATTACCAAACCTATTAAACCAAAAGTATTGGTAAGTAAGGTGAATGCGTTACTTAGACGCATGAAGAATGAAGAAAACGCTCAAGAAGATATTACCAAAGTAGGCGATATCGTTATTAATAGAGAAGAGTATAAGATTGTCAAAAAAGGTAAAGAGATCATTTTACCAAGAAAAGAATTTGAACTTCTAGCTTTATTGACTTCAAAACCTAGTAAAGTATTTAAAAGAGAAGTAATTCTTGATAAAGTATGGGGTAATGAAGTCGTTGTGGGTGGCCGTACTATAGATGTACACATTAGAAAACTTCGCGAAAAAATAGGTGAAGACCATTTTAAGACCGTAAAGGGAGTAGGATATAAGTTTGTACTGTAAATGGCTTCTCTAGTTCGTTCAAGAAAGTCATATCGTTTTGCATTTCGCTCATCGCTTTATATTGTAATAATCGGCATAGCTATGTTGGCATTGTTGCAATGGCACTTTAGCACCATAAATTGGCCTATTTTATTATTTGCGGCGTTGTTCTTTTTTGTCATTTCCTTTATCACTTTGCAATTAAGAATTGAAAAATTTATCTACAAGCGTATTAAGAAAATTTATGATGATGTAGAGTTGCTGGAGTCTAGTACCATACTCTCGTATCCTGTAACTACAGATATGAGAACCTTGACTGCGGAAATTGAAAAATTTGCAAAGGATAAGAAAATTGAAATAGACACCTTAAAGATTCGTGAAGAGTACCGTAAAGATTTTTTAGGTAATGTTTCGCACGAATTAAAGACCCCTTTGTTTACTGTGCAAGGGTATATTGAAACCCTGTTAGATGGTGCAATGGAGGATAAGAATATTCGTAAAAAGTATCTTACCCGTGCCAACAAAGCAGTAGACCGTCTTATTTATATTGTAAAAGATTTAGATTTGATTACGAAACTTGAGGTTGGTGATCTTAATCTAGATAAGGGTTCGTTTGATATTGTAGAGCTCATACAAAGTGTGTTCGATCTTTTAGAGATGAAAGCGGCAAAGAAGAACATTACCCTTACGTTTGATATGGAATATGTTGATCCCATATTCGTTTATGCCGATAAAGAAAAAATTCAGCAAGTACTCACTAACTTACTCGTCAACTCCATCAAATATGGTAATGACAATGGTACTACCGAAGTCAGTGTAGAAGATCTGGTGAAAAATAAGGTAATTGTTAGGGTTACCGATAATGGTGAAGGCATACCGGCCGTTCATATTCCTAGACTTTTTGAACGTTTTTACAGGGTAGATCAAAGCGGTAGTCGCCGTGAAGGAGGCTCAGGTTTAGGTCTTGCCATTGTAAAACATGTGATTGAAGCTCACGGAGAAAAAATCTACGTAGAAAGTGCGGTAGAGGTAGGATCGGAGTTTTCTTTTACCCTAGAGAAAAGTATTGTTCAAATAGAGGAAGTACAATAATCGCTACCCCTCTCTTTTTTCTTAGATTTGCCGCAGCTTAGATGTAATTATTGTGGGAAGTAAGAATAAATTAAAAAGATTTCAGGAAAACGAGACGTTTTCAAACGTAATTCAACCAACAAGAGATGAAGTGGTAGGCGGTTTTTCTTTAAAAGGAAAGTGGAATACCCATTTCAAAAATGACAACCCTATTGTATTGGAATTGGGTTGTGGTAAAGGGGAGTATACCGTTGGCTTGGCAAAGAAATTTCCGAACAAGAATTTTATTGGTATCGATATCAAAGGAGCCCGTTTTTGGAAAGGTGCTAAAGAAGCCATTGAAGAAGATTTGCCTAATGTTTGTTTTATACGAACGCAAATAGAATTGGTTGATCATCTTTTTGGAAAAGAAGAAGTATCTGAAATTTGGATCACCTTCCCAGATCCACAGATAAAATATAAACGTACCAAGCACCGTATGACCAATGCGGTATTTTTGGAGCGCTACAAACAAGTGCTAAAACCAGAAGGTACCGTGAATCTTAAAACAGATAGTGAGTTCATGCACGGGTATACTTTGGGCTTATTGCACGGACTTGGTTTAGAGGTACTTTATGCCAACCATGATGTGTATAAGAATGAAGGCAGCCCTAAAGAAGTCTTGGAAATACAGACTTTCTATGAAAATCAGTATCTTGAAAAGGGAAAACCTATTACGTTCATTAGGTTCAAGGTAAACTGATTCAATGCAACAATTGCCAACCTTATTTGTATTTACCTTTGGTGCAGCCTTTTTTGCATCATTACCACCGGGTCTACTTAATTTAAACGCTGCCAAAACCAGTGTTGAAAAGGGTAAGGCAAACGGAATAATATTTGGGTTGGGGGTAGCATTGGCCGTAATGCTACAGACCTACGTTGCGGTACGGATAGCAAAACTGATTTCAAGAAACCAACATGTAATAGAAGTATTGCTGCAATTGGCACTAGGTATCTTTTTTGTGCTGGCTATTGTCTTCTTTATAAAGGGTAGAAAGCAAGAGAATAAGCCACTAATACTTACCGAAACTAAAAAAAGAAACAGTTTTTCTAAAGGGGTGTTCTTGGCACTTATCAATCTTTTGGCAATACCTTATTATAGCGGATTAAATACGGTTTTTCATTCTCAAGGGTTTATGACCTTTAAAATCATAGATGAGGTTTTGTTTATACTGGCAGCCGGTAGTGGTACTTTTCTTGCCATGTACTTATATGTGATCTATTTTAATAAGTGGGAGCATAAAACAACGTCATTCTCTAAGAACAGTAATTTTATTTTAAGCGGATTAATGGTGTTGTTATTTGTAATTACCGCTTTTAGATTGTTTAATTAAACGGATATAGCTGATGAAACCTGAAAATGAGAATTTCTTTGAAAGAGTATATCAGGTGGCACGATTAATTCCTGAGGGACGGGTGACATCCTATGGTGCAATTGCCAAATATTTAGGTGCGGCACGTAGCGCAAGAATGGTAGGCTGGGCAATGAACGCATCGCACAATATGGATGATATTCCAGCGCATAGAGTAGTCAATAAAGCCGGGTTACTTACCGGCAAGCATCATTTTGACGGTACCAACCTCATGCAACAACTTTTAGAGTCTGAGGGAGTAATCATAAAAGAACTCCAAATTGTAAACCTTGAAAAATACTTCTGGGATCCTTTTACGGAACTTAAAGCGGAATTATAATACTACTGAAAAGTAAGTGTAAAAGTCGTTGTTTCGTTTGATGCTACACGAATAGATCCACCATGCATTCGCATAATTTGTTTGCTTAGACTTAGACCAATGCCTGTTCCTGTGCTTTTGGTAGTAAAAAATGGAACAAAAACTTCGTCTAACATTTCTGGCGATATACCCGGTCCGTTATCGGTAACGGTAATGTATTTTTTACCTTGCTGGTCTACACCGGCTTTAATGACTATGCTTCCTTCATCTTGCCCTTCTAAAGCCTGTTGAGCATTTTTACCCAAGTTTAAAAGTATTTGTGTGAGCTGTTTTTCATCTATGTATAGTTCTAAGTCCTCGGGTTGGGAAGATACTTCTAAAGTAATATTATGTCCGTTGGTATACTCTTGTAATAACAATCGTACTTTTTCTAAGATCTTGCTAGCCGGTATTAATTCTCGATCAGGTTCAGGTACACTTAAAAATGTACGGTAAGACTGTACAAAACTCATTAAATCATTTCCTTGTTCTTTAATAACCTCTAAACCTTTTGCGGAATTTTTTATTTGAAGTTCGCCAAATTCTTCGGGTGTGGAAAGCACATTCCCTTTCTTAAAATATTTTAAGATAGATTCAGAAATAGAAGTAATCGGCGTAATGGTATTCATGATTTCATGGGTTAGAACGCGAATCAGTTTTACCCAAGAGTCGGTTTCTTTATCATCCAGTTCTTTTTGAATATCATGAACAATGACCAATAATAACTGCTTGCCTTCAATAGCAATTGGCGTACACTTTAAAGTCAATTCTTTTTTACCTCGTTCATTTCCTAAAGAATATAGCGTGCTTTCAAAAGGCTCTAAAGATTCAAATAGACTATAAAGATTAGGGTCTATTTGTTTTAATTGCTTAACATGATTTAAAGGCCTGTAATTTAATAAGTTTTGTACCGTAGGGTTGGCGTAAAGAATATGACCTTTATCGTTTACAGTGAATATCCCAATATCAGCTTGTCTCAGTATTTCTTGATAATACTGCTCTTGTGCCTGTTTTTTAAGATGAATATCTTGAATCATGTTATTCAGCATATTCAAGCTTTGGTTGAGTTCTTCAATAGATTTTACACTCAGTTTTTCAGGAAAACGTAAGGTGAAGTCCTCATTTTTTATAGCATCAAAAAAATAGGCTATTTTTCTGTTGGTTTGGTTTACGTAGTGTATGAGTCCGTATGTTTGTCCTATAAAAACCAATGCTAAAATTCCACCAAGAAGATAATGTTCTTTAGCGAATAAAAATGCGGTTAACAGTGCACAAACTGCAATTAAAATAATCCTGAAAACAAGTTGGTAGTATATACTTTTGCTAACCATTATTTGCCAGATTTTTTAAGTTTATTGTAAAGTGTTTGTCTAGAAATGCCTAATTGATCCGCGGCGGCACTATAATTACCTTCATGGTCATTCAGCGCTTTGTTGATCATTACCAACTCCATTTCTTCAAGGGTTTTTGGCCCACCTTCCATACTAACCGTTGTTTTAGTATCCAAAAGAAAATCAGTTGGTTTTAAAACATTTCCTTCCGATAAAATAACAGCACGCTCCATAGTATGTAATAGTTCTCTAACATTGCCTGGCCAGGGGTATGTCATTAATTTCTCTTGCGCTGTCTGGTTTATTTTTAAACTAGGTTTACCGTATTTGCTAGCAAATTTTTTCAAGAAGAAATCTGAAAGCACTAGTACATCGTTATCTCTATCTCGCAATGCTGGCACCTGTACTTGTATGGTGTTTATTCGGTATAAAAGATCTTCACGAAACAATCCGTCAGCAACCATTTGGTCTAGATTGCAATTGGTAGCGCAAACTAACCTAATATCTACTGGTACAGGTTTATTGGAGCCTACACGTACAACGACCCTATTTTGAATAACAGATAATAATTTTGCCTGCATTTGTAATGATAGGTTTCCTATTTCATCTAAGAAAAGTGTACCGCCATTGGCAGCCTCGAATTTACCGGCACGATCATCTTTAGCATCGGTAAAAGACCCTTTTACATGACCAAAAAGTTCACTTTCAAATAAATTCTCTGATATAGAACCCATATCTACCGAGATAAAAACCTCGTTATTTCTAGCGGACGATTTATGAAGCTCTCGGGCGATGAGTTCTTTACCCGTTCCATTTTCTCCGGTAACTAAAATATTGACATCTGTCTTGGCAACTTTCTGTACCAGGTTTAAAACACTATTTAATGCTTTAGAATTCCCGATAATGTAATTTGAATTCTGATTTATAACTTGCTTAAGATTACTTTCTTTCTGTTTTAAATGCTGTACCTCTTTTTGAGACTTTCTAAGCTCATAGGCAGATTTTACGGTAGTTAATAGTCGCTCATTGTTCCAAGGTTTCAATACAAAATCGGTTGCGCCTTCTTTTATGGCTTCAACCGCAAGTTCAACGGCACCATAAGCTGTCATCATAATGACCGATATATGTGAAGCTTTCTTTTTTATCTCTCGTAACCAGTATAATCCTTCGTTACCGGTGTTCACTCCTGCAGAAAAGTTCATATCCAATAAAATGATATCAATTTCCTTTAGGTTTGGGAAAGAGGTAAGCAGGTTGGGGTTAGATATTGTTTGAACACTTTTATATTCAAACTGTAATAATATCTCTAAAGCGCTCAATACACTTTTGGTGTCATCTACTACAAGTATTTTAGCATCTATCATGGCAACAATCTATTAACTCATTTAAATCTACACATAGCAATTTGTATTTTCATACCAGTGTAAAAATATTTGACATTATCTGTACAACATTTTTACACTGGTAAAATATGTATAATTTTTATTTACATGTAAATATTTGATAATCAATAATTTAAAATTATGGCACGCATATAGTATAGAGAATGGCATACCAATAAAGAAATGAATCAAAAATTTAAAATAACGACACTTTTACTGCTCTCTATTTGGAGTTCTATAATGGCTCAAGATAGTTGGACATTAGATGAATGTGTTGCCTATGCATTAGAGCATAATTTACAGTTGAACGACTTTAAATTTACCAACCAATCTAATAGAGAAACGTACAGACAATCCGTTCGTAATTTACTGCCATCTGTAAATGCATCTTCTAGTTACCTAATTAGTTATGGTAGAGCAGAGGATCCTAATACGGGTACATTTGTAAATCAAGATTTTTACTCGAACAACTATTCTTTAGAATCGTCTATAGATTTATTTCAGGGTTTCCAGAAAATCAATTCAATAAAAGCATCAAAATTACTGTTCAAGGCAACCGAAGAGGAAGTATTACAGCAAAAATATTTGTTGGCATTTAGAGTGATGCAAGCCTTTTATGATATTCAGTTTTTTGAAGGATTGGTAGTTATATCAAAGGAGCAATTAAACGTATCGCAATCTAATTACAACCTAGTAGAAAAGCAGGTAGAATTAGGGTTGAAAGCTGGAGCGGATTTATATGAGGCGGAATCTTTGTTATTGACCGATAAATTGAATGTTACGCAAAGCAACAATCAGTTGGCTACGGCAAAATTGACTTTGATTCAAGAAATGAATTTAGAGGATACGTCAGAAATAAACATTCAAAAAGATTTTGAAGACTTAACATTGGAATCTGATACCGATGAAATGAAATCTGATTCGGTTTATACCGAAGCACGTGGTTTTCTGCCGATGATAAAAGCACAGGAATTAAGAGCTAAAGCAGCCAAAAAACAAGTGGCGGTTTCAAGGGGAGCTTTATATCCTTCACTATCTTTCTTTGCGGGCATTGGCACCGGATATTTTGAAACCACAAGAGATACAATGGGCAATACGTTACCATTTAGACAACAGTTTAGAGATAATACATCGCAATATATTGGTGTAAATTTAAGCGTGCCAATTAGCAACGGCTGGTCTGCGAGATCAAGGGTGAAACAATCTAAAATAGAAAAGTTACGTGCAGAGAATAATTTAAAGACACAAGAACAAGAACTGTTTCAAGCAATTCAACTATTGGTGCAAGATTATAACTCTTTACTGGTAGAATTGGTACAGAGCAACCAAAAGGTAGAAGCGCAAAACCTGGCATTTACAATAGCTCAAAAGCGATATGAAAAAGGGCTCATAAATGCTTTGGAACTTTTTACCGCCAAGAATTTATTTGCCAGTGCACAGAATGAAAATTTACAAGTTAAACTCCGTTCAGAAATCAATAAAAGCACATTAGATTTTTACAGGGGATTACCGGTATTCAATATTACAGCCCCTAACCCTCAAAGGGGGAACCAATAAAGCAAACTGCCGAACATAGAATGAGCTTTTTTTTAAAAGAATTAAAGTTTAAATAACGAAGAACGAGCAACCAACAACGAACAACGAACAACGAACAAACGATTACGATGGATATAAAATTAGAAAAGAAAAAAGGATTAAAACCAAAACACTACGGCTACATTGCTCTAGGTGTATTACTGTTATTTGTTGGCTACCAACTGTTATTTGCCAATTCTGTATCAACCTTTAGAACAGAAAAAGATAAGCTTTCTATTGCTGAGGTTTCTGCCGGTAAATTTGACGACTACATTACTATTAACGGTAGTGTCGCGCCAATAGCTACCATTTATATGGATGCCTATGAAGGTGGTCGTGTAAGCGAGAAATTGATTGAAGAAGGTGCCATGGTAAAGAAAGGCGATATCATCTTGAAGTTGGAAAACATGAATTTGTACGAACAAATTTTAGCAAGTGAAAGTAACTTGGCTTTAAAGCAAAACGATTTACGTTCTACCAAATTAAATTTCGATTCTAGGCAAGTAGAAGGTAGAAGATCATTAGCTACCGTGAGTACAGATTTACAACGTTTAAAAAGAAATTACGAGCAGAACAAAGCCTTGTTCGATGATGAATTAATTTCTAGGGAAGCATTTCAATTATCTAAAGAGAACTATGAGTTGTCGCAAAAACAACATGAAATTGTAAAGCTACAGACCGAGCAAGATGATGAATTAAGAGAAACATCATTAAGAGGCTTGGATACAGATTTGGCACGTATGCAAAAGACATTGGGTATGGTGTACCAAAGGTTAGACCACTTAAATGTACGCGCTCCTGCGGATGGTCAATTAGGATTTTTAGACGCAGAAATTGGACAGAGCATTTCACAAGGGCAGCGAATAGGACAGATAAATGTTCTTACTGATTATAAGATCGAAGCGGAAATAGATGAGCACTATATTGATAGGGTTAAAAGGGATCTAGTTGCGGTTTTAGAGCGTAACGGTACCGAATTCCCATTGCGATTGCGAAAAGTATATCCAGAGGTAAGAAACGGTAGGTTTAAAGTAGATTTAGTGTTTACCGATAACAAACCAGAAACCATTCGTTCGGGACAGAGCTACAATATTAAATTACAATTAGGTGAATCTAACGATGCACTTTTATTACCAAAAGGAAGCTTCTTTCAAAGCACTGGCGGACAATGGATTTTTGTAGTGAATGCTGATGGTGGCGAAGCCATTAAAAGAAATATTAGAATAGGAAAGCAGAATTCTAGGTACTATGAAGTTTTGGAAGGCTTAGAGCCTGGAGAAAAAGTAATTACAAGTAACTACGATAATTTCGGAGAAGCCGAGAGAATAGTCTTAAAATAGCTTCGGCTTCGCTCAGCTACCTATAGAGTTCGAATTCGAACCCTGAGCGTAGCCGAAGGGTGAAAGGGCGAGAGAATAGTATTAAAATAAACAAAACTGTCACAATTGGGGAAACTCAGTGTCATTATAACAATCAAAATAGCAGGAATATGATAACTATTACCAACCTTAAAAAAAGTTTTAGAACAGAAGAAGTAGAAACTTTGGCATTGAACAGTGTCAACCTAAAAGTAGAAGATGGAGAATTTGTTGCCATTATGGGACCGTCTGGTTGTGGTAAGTCTACATTGTTGAATATCATTGGTATGTTAGACAACCCTACCGATGGCAGCTATAATTTTGCCGGGAATGAAGTAGGCGGACTAAAAGAAAGTGAACGTACCCAATTAAGAAAAGGTAATCTAGGCTTCGTATTCCAAAGCTTTAATTTGATAGATGAACTTACAGTTTTTGAAAATGTAGAGCTACCGCTGATTTACTTAAAAATGGGTAAAGCAGAGCGTAAAGAAAAAGTAATGAAGGTTTTGGAGCGAATGAAAATTGCACATAGAGAAAAGCATTTTCCACAGCAACTATCGGGTGGTCAACAGCAACGTGTAGCTATTTCAAGAGCGGTGGTAACCAATCCAAAATTAATACTGGCAGATGAGCCAACAGGTAATTTAGATTCTAAAAACGGAATCGAGGTAATGAACCTATTAACAGAATTAAACCAAGAGGGAACCACCATAGTTATGGTAACACACTCAGATAGAGATTCGCACTATGCGCATAGAGTGGTTAACCTATTCGATGGTCAAATAGTAACTGAAAGTCAGAACAGGGCAATCGGAGCCATGATGTAGCGGGGTTTATTCATCAATCAATTATTGGTTCGGTTCACTGAGCGGAACAGAAGCGAAGACAACTAATCAACCAAAAACCGAACCAACCAAGCTTATCTCTTAATCACGGATAATAGAAGTGTCATCAATCACATAAAACGAGAATCATGTTTAGAAACCATCTTAAAATTGCTTGGAGAAGTTTAAAGAAAGATAAACTCTTTGCCGCCATAAAAATTGGCGGCTTTGCTGTTGGTATAGCAGCCTGTCTTTTAATTGCATTATTCATTCGCAATGAGGTGGGTTATGATCAACACTACGCCAATAAGGATCAAATGTACCGTGTAGTGCTAGAAGGTATGTACAAAGGTGAAGTAATGAAAAGCACACACTTTCAGTTACCTTTTGCAGATGCCTTGCAAAGTGATTTTCCTGAAATTGTAAAAGCGGGAAAAGTAAATACCACAGGAATATTTGGAGCTGGTAAACGTGGAATTCGTTTAGCTGACGAGAGCCAAAATAACCTAGAAGACGGATTTTTACTTGCAGACCAAGAAGCATTTGAGATACTAGAGGTGAAGTTAGAGCAGGGCAATCCGAACACGGCATTGGCAAATCCGAAGAGTATAGTAATCTCAGAATCTAAAGCGGCAAAATATTTTAAGAATGAAACGATTATAGGAGAAACAATCATTTTAGATAATGACGCTAGTAAACCGTACACCGTAACAGGTGTTATGAAAGATGCGCCCAAGAATTTGCATTTAGAATACGATTTTTTAATTCCCATTGAAGACACCAATGCAAGTTGGACTAATCAGAACTACTTTACCTATGTATTAGTAGACCCCAATACAAATGTTCAACAATTAGAGAAAAAAATGGTTTCTATTGTTGAAGATTATATCATTCCTGCACAACGAGAAAGAGGGCGTGCGCCAGATTTTATTGATGTGCTAAGAACCATGGAGTATAAACTTCAGCCTATCACAGATATTCACTTGTATTCAGATATTAAAATGGCAGATGGTCTTAAGCATGGCGATATTAGATTCGTTTGGCTCTTTGCGGCTATTGCCGGTTTTGTACTACTGTTAGCAGTAATCAATTTTATTAATCTTTCTACAGCAAAATCAGCTAATAGAGCAAAAGAGGTAGGACTAAGAAAAACCATTGGTGCATATAAAAGTAATTTGGTGGTGCAATTCATGACCGAATCTATCTTGTTCAGTTTCGTATCATTTATACTTGGTGTTTTATTGGCTTGGGCATTATTGCCAGCTTTTAATACTATCGCATCAAAAACAATTGAAATGCCTTGGGCGATATGGTGGTTTATACCTGTTGTTTTGATTTTTGCTCTTTTGGTTGGAGCATTGGCAGGACTTTATCCCGCATTTTATTTATCAGCATTTAAACCCGTAAATGTTCTAAAAGGTAGTTTAAGTATAGGTAGTAAGAGTGGAAAATTAAGAAGCGGACTAGTTATTTTTCAATTTACTACATCGGTAATCTTGATTATAGCCACGTTGATTATTTATCAGCAAATGGACTTTATTCTTCAAAAAGAATTGGGATATGATAAAGAACAAGTGGTGATACTTGAGGGAACTGGAGTATTAGGGAATAGTGCAGAAAATTTTAAAGAGCAGTTACTACAACTACCACAGGTAAAGGCAGCAACTATATCCAACTATTTACCAGTAGATGGTGGTAGTAGAAATGGAAATACCTTTAGAAGAGAAGATGAAGGAAATGAAGGTAGAGGCATACCCGCTCAAATTTGGAGGGTAGATTATGATTATATTAAAACATTAGGTATTACTCTTAATGCCGGTAGGGATTTCTCTAAGCAGTTTGCATCAGATTCATTGAATTCCATCATTATAAATACCAATATGCAAAGAGAGTTAGGCTTAGAAAATGCAGTTGGCAAAGAGATTAATAATAATGGGCAGATGTTCAAAGTAATAGGTGTAGTAGATGATTTTCATTTTAAGTCCTTAAAAGAAGATATTTCTTCCTTGTCATTGGTAATTGGCAAAGATTTAGGATCTATATCACTGAAATTGGAGAAAGGTAATGTAAACCAGGCATTAGCATCCATACAAACTCTTTGGAATAAAAATGTTCCAAACCAATCTATAAATTATAGCTTCTTAGACCAAGAATTTAGCCGCATGCATGATGATGTAGAGCGCATGGGTAAGATATTCAACAGCTTTGCATTATTTGCCATATTAGTGGCGTGTTTAGGGTTATTTGCCCTATCTGCATTTATGGTAGAACAGCGTAAAAAAGAGATTAGTATACGCTTGGTATTAGGTGCGCCATTTAAGAGTATCTATAAGTTACTTACCCTAGATTTCATGAAACTTATTTTAGTATCTATCATGATAGCTGTGCCGATAGGGTGGTATATGATGACCCGATGGCTAGAAGACTTTGCTTACCATATTACCATTGGTTGGGGAATATTTCTAGTAGCAGGTTTAATTGCATTGACCATTGCAATACTGACCATAAGTTATCAATCTGTAGGTGCGGCATTGATACAACCATTAAAAAGTTTACGGAAAGAATAATTCATCATCAAAAACGAGAATCATGTTCAAAAATTATATAAAAATCGCTTGGAGAAACCTTTGGAAGAATAAAGGGTATAGCATGCTTAATATTTTTGGTTTGGCAATAGGTATTACCTGTGCGGCAATGATTCTACTTTGGGTAGAAGATGAGGTAGGTTATAATCAAAATTTTGACAAGCAAGATGTAGTGTATTATGTACCTACCAACCAACAATACGAAGGTGAATGGCGTACATTTTTTCAGGCTACTCCTGGTCCGTTAGCTGAAGTATTAAAGCAAGAAGTACCAGGAATAGTTGGTTCTGCAAGAACAAAAGGTGAAGATTTTTTATTTCAAGTAGGAGAAACTTCTATCAATAAATTTGGACGATATGCCGACCCAGATTTTTTAAGCATGTTCAGTCTCTCATTTGTAGAAGGTAATTTAGAAACCGCTTTTAATGAAGTAGATGCCATTGTCATCTCTCAAGAAACGGCTAGACAGTTATTTGGTGAGAATACTTCTGCAATTAATAAAGTAATTAAAATAAATAATGAAACAAGTTATACCGTTTCAGGAGTTTATGAAGATTTACCACACAATATCACATACAGTTTTGATTGGGTTGTTCCTTTTGAGCGCTTTGCAAAGGATAATGAATGGGTAAAAGAATATGGTGCTAATTTTTCAGACACTTTTGTGGAGCTTTCTCCAGAAGCAAATTTTAATGTTGTCAATAATAAAGTGAAAGCCATACTTCCTATGAAAACGGAAGATGACGAAACCATAGCCTTTTTATTTTCTATGAAAGATTGGCATTTAAGAAATGTTTTTGAAGGAGGTAAAAATATAGGAGGACAAATCACGTATGTGAGATTGTTTAGTCTTATTGCCATAATCATATTATTGATTGCCTGCATCAACTTTATGAATTTGGCTACCGCTAGAAGTGAAAAAAGAGCAAATGAAGTCGGAGTCCGAAAAGTATTGGGATCGGGTAGAAAAGGATTGATTTCTCAGTTTATGGCAGAGGCGATAATAACTGCCGCTTTATCTGCCGTATTGAGTATTCTGTTATTAAAATTACTGGTGCCACAATTTAATATGATGATAGATAAACAACTAGACTTTAGTTTGTTCAATACTACTCATATTTTAACCTTGGTCGGCATAACACTAGTTTGTGGTATTGTTGCAGGCTGGTATCCGGCATTCTACTTGTCTTCTTTTAAACCGGTAGATGTGTTGAAAGGAGCACGCAAAACAAAAGGGAGCGCAACATTTATTAGAAAAGGATTAGTAGCTACACAATTTGTAGTTTCCATCGTATTTATTATTTGTACCATTATCGTCTACCAACAAGTACAATATGTAAAAGGGCGCGATTTGGGTTACAATAAAGAGAACCTAGTGAAGATTCCCGTAACCGGAGATATTATTAAAAACTTCAAACCTATTGAAGAAAATATGAAGTCTTCTGGAATGATTGAAAGCATCGGACTCATTAATTCTGATATTTTATCAGGTGGAAATAATACATCAGGATTAAGTTGGCAAGGCGGTGTAGATACTGAAGATGTTTTGGTTTCTGTACGTGATATTACAGCAGATTTTTTCAACACTGCTGGATTGGAGATAATTGAAGGTAGGGGATTCAGTAATAATCCCGCTCAAGACAGTGTCAATATAATTGTAAGTGAATCGTTCGCAAAATTAATGGGTAGCGGTAGTCCTATAGGTAAAACCATAGAGGAGGATTATCCTGTTATTGGCGTAGTAAAAGATTATGTCTATGGCGATATGTATGGTTCTAGTGATCCGGTCATATTTTTTAATGACCCAAGCCAAGCTCGTTTTATGTATGTAAAGACGAAGTCTGGCGTAGCAACAACAGCAGCATTGGCAAGTATGGAAACGTCGTTGAAAAAGTTTAACCCTGCATTTCCTTTCGAGTATGAATTTGTAGATGACACTTATGATGCTAAGTTTAAAAGTGAAAAGCTGATAGGTAATCTTTCTCAGGTTTTCGCATTGCTTGCCATACTAATTTCTTGTTTAGGGTTGTTCGGCTTATCAGCCTTTACGGCAGACCAACGTAGAAAAGAAATTGGGGTACGTAAAGTTTTAGGTTCTAGTATTACGGGCATTGTAACTTTATTGTCCAAAGACTTTATGCAGTTGGTGTTTATGGCGATTGTTATAGCCACCCCAATAGCATGGTTATTAATGCAAAACTGGTTAGAAGGTTTTGCCTATCGTATTTCTATTAATGCTTGGGCGTTTGTCATAGCTGCAATAGTGGCCGTTTTTATAGCCTTATTGACCATTAGTTTTCAAGCGTTCAATGCAGCTAGGGTAAATCCTGTAAAGAGTTTACGAACAGAGTAATTTGAGTTGTAAATTAATTGGACATAAATTGTCTAAAAATTTGACACTTAATTATCGAAAATTTAATTAAGTAATTGAAAATCAATATTTTATATTATTGGCATGAAATTAGAATTTGATAAGTAGTAATCAAGCATCAAAAAACGAGAATCATGTTTAAAAACTATTTAAAAATCGCCTGGAGAAGCTTAAAAAAGCAAGCCTTTTTTACTTTTCTAAATACATTCGGACTAGCCATTGGTATGGCAGGAGCATTAATTATATCGCTGTACATCTACGACGAGCTTAGTTATGATAAAATGTTTGCCAATGCAGATAGAATTTATCGTATAGATGCAGATATAAAATTTGGAGGAGCGGAAATCAAGGCAGGGGAATCTGCCGCACCAATGGCGGAAACCTTAAAAAGGGACTATCCGCAGGTAGAAGCTTCAGTGCGTTTTAGAACCATAGGTAGTGCTTATGTAAAGAAAGTTGGGGGAAACAGAAGTGCCAAAGAAAACCACATCACCTATGCCGATTCCACCGTTTTTGAGTTCTTTGGGATTGACTTACTTGCAGGTGATGCCAAAACGGCATTAACGGGGACTAACTCATTAGTGCTTACTAAAACTGCGGCAGAAAAACATTTTGGTTCTACAGATGTTATAGGTCAAAATTTATTGTTGGATAATACCGATACATACACGGTAACCGGTGTCATTGAAGATATGCCCAAAAATTCCTATTTCAATGACTATAGTGTGTTTTTGGCAATGGCGGGCAATGTAGCATCTAGAGAAGACAATTGGGGCGGCAATAACTATTTTACATTTATAAAGCTAATACCGGGAGCCAAGGTTGAAGATTTTCAAGAGCCCTTGCAAGAGATGTTAGAAAGGTATATGTTACCATGGTCACAAAAGTATTTTCCGGGTATGACGGCAGAGTCGTTTGCGGCATCTGGTAATTACATTCGGTACCATACCATGCCTTTGACTGATATTCATTTACACTCAGATAAAAGCTCGGAAATGAGTGCAACGAGCAGTATTCAAAATATTTATATTCTTTCCTTCATTGCAATGTTCTTAATTATTTTGGCAAGCGTTAATTTTATGAACTTGTCTACTGCACATTCTTTAAAGAGAGCCAAAGAAGTTGGAGTTAGAAAGACTTTAGGGTCCAACAAAATGAATCTGGTTTTTCAGTTTTTAACAGAATCAGGTTTAATAGCATTTGTGTCTTTGTTAGCGGCACTAATCATTTCAATGATAGCATTGCCTTTTTTCAATAGTTTCACAGGCAAATCAATTGCTATTGTGTTTACTCAGCCCTTATTCTGGTTGGCGTTATTGGGGGCAACCTTTTTACTTGGATTATTCTCAGGCAGTTACCCTGCATTTTTCATGTCAAGATTTACTGCTGTTAAAAGTTTAAAAGGTAGTAGTGCAGAAAGTGTAGGAAATGGTAGGGTGCGTAATGCTTTGGTCATATTTCAATTTTCAATTTCGGTATTTCTGATTGTAAGCACTTTGGTAGTATTTCAACAATTAAATTATATACAGAACAAAGATTTGGGTTTTTCCAAAGATCGGGTGCTTTTAATTAACGAAATAGGGGCGCTAGGATCTAAGACTAAAGCTTTTAAAGAACAAATTGCTGCCATGGGTTTTGTGGAAAGCGCTACGTTGAGTGATTACTATCCTACGCCATCTTGGAGGTCAAATAGTTCGTTCTTTGAAGAAGGTGCAAGAAGTCAAGAATATGCCATTCAAATGCAAGAATGGAAAGTAGATTCAGATTACTTAAAAACGATGGAAATGGAAATAGTTGCTGGGCGAGATTTTAATCCCCAATATGCATCAGATTCTACGGCTATGATCATAAATGAAGCTACGTTGCCTATTATAAATGTCACCGCGGAAGAAGCTTTAGGTATGCGAATATCTGAAGAAATAGATCAAGAAAACCCTACCTACTATACTATAATCGGTGTGGTCAAAGACTTTCATTTTACATCTTTGCGTAATAATATTGATGCACTAGGAATACAACTTAATTCTAATGCCGAGAATATGGCGGTAAGAATGAGCGGTGGAAACTTTGTAGATAATATTTCAGCAATAGAAAATACATGGAACGCCATGGCACCCGGGCAACCTTTCGATTATCGTTTTATGGACGAAGCCTTTAATACCACCTATGAAGCGGAACAAAAACTGAGTCAGATATTTTTCATTTTTACTATGCTGTCCATTTTTATTGCTTGTTTGGGATTATTTGGATTAGCTGCCTTTAATGCCGAAAAACGAACAAAAGAAATCGGTGTTAGAAAAGTGTTGGGAGCTACTGTAAGTCAAATATCTTACCGGCTTACGGTAGACTTCTTAAAATTGGTGGGTGTAGCTATTCTCATTTCTTTGCCCCTAGGTTGGTTCGCCATGAACAAGTGGTTAGAAGATTTCTCATACCGTATAGAAATCGGTATCGGCATTTTTGCTTTGGCAGCAGTATTGGCAATTGTAGTTGCCATTGTAACGGTAAGTTACCAAAGTATAAAGGCGGCAATTGTAAACCCGGTAAAGAGTTTACGATCCGAGTAGTACATGATAATGGTGTAACATTCTCATTTTTAAGTGGTCTTTGTAAATATATTGTACATCTGTTGTCTAATTATTTTACACACTAATTAATGTGGTTTATTGTAACTATTTGATATATAGTAAATTAGTAGTGTGGCATGAATTTAGGTTCAAATTTATGGTCATCAATCAATCAATCAATGTTTAGCATCAACTAATCATCAATCAAAAAACGAACTATCATGTTTAAGAACTATTTAAAAGTTGCTTGGCGAAATCTACTCAAGAACAAGGGGTATACTGTTATAAATGTGGGTGGACTTGCCCTAGGTATGGCAGTAACTTTAATTATTGGGCTTTGGATCCAAGATGAGCTATCGTATAATAGCTACTTTAAGAACAAAGAGCGTATTGCCCAAGTTTTTCAATCACAAACCTTTAATGGCGAAACAGGAACCGGACCTGCCGTACCAAGACCTTTGGAGAAAGCCTTAAGAGATGGTTATGGTGATAATTTTAAGCATTTGGTCATGTGTTCTTGGACCAATGATCATTACTTAAAATATGGTGAAAAGAGTATATCTAGACCTGGTAATTACATGCAACAGAATGGACCTGAACTTTTTGATCTAGAAATTATTAAGGGAGAACAAGATGCGCTACGGGAGATCAACTCCATTATGTTATCGGCATCAACGGCAGAGGCATTGTTCGGTAATGAAGATCCCATAAATAAAACGGTCACCGTAAGTAACGAGCACAAGTTGAATGTAAGTGCAGTGTATAGTGATATACCTGTAAATAATTCATTCAACGATACCGATTATATCATTCCGTGGGAGAAGTATTTGGCTGTCAACGAATGGATTCGTAACGCAGAAGATCAATGGGGAAACAACTCCTTTCAAATGTTTGTGCAACTGTCGGATAATACAACCATTGAACAAGTAACGAAGATTATTGAAAACGTAAAGAAAGATTTGAACGAAGATACAGCTCAGTTTAATCCGCAGATCTTTTTGTTCCCAATGAAAGATTGGTATTTACGTAGCAGTTTTGAAAATGGCAAACAAGAAGGTGGGCGCATAAAGTACGTATGGTTATTTGGTATCATTGGAGCTTTTGTATTACTGTTGGCTTGTATCAATTTCATGAATTTGAGTACGGCTCGTTCAGAGAAAAGGGGCAAGGAAGTAGGAATACGTAAATCTATCGGTTCTCAAAGAGGGCAATTGATCTATCAATTTTTAAGCGAATCGTTTCTCGTTGTTCTGTTTGCATTTTTAGTAGCCATGGTATTGGTATTACTTTCTTTAAACGGATTTAATGAGCTATCTAGAAAAGAAATATCCTTTCCGTGGGATAATGGTATGTTTTGGTTAGTGTCATTGCTATTTATAGTGTTTACTTCCTTGTTGGCAGGTAGCTACCCGGCTCTATACCTATCATCTTTTAAACCGGTAGATGTGCTTAAGGGTACCTTCAAAACCGGAAAGTATGCAGGGTTGCCAAGAAAGATATTGGTTGTAATACAGTTTACGGTCTCGGTAGCTTTTATCATAGGAACGGTAATTGTAATGCAACAAATCAATTTTGCAAAAAATAGACCAGTTGGGTATGACAAGGAAGGATTGATACAAATACCGACTTTCAGTCAAGATTTTGTGGGCAAGTATGATTTAATGCGAGCTGAATTTATAGGATCGGGAGCGGTAGTGGAAATGTCGACTTCTAGTAGTCCCACTACTCAAATATGGTCTAATAGAGGTGGTTTTACATGGGAAGGCAAACCGGAAGGATTTCAAGAAGATTTAGCTTGGACAGAAGTATCACCAGAGTATGCTAAATCATTGAATCTTAAAATTTTAGAGGGGCGTGACTTTTCAAGGGATTTTGCCACCGATTCTTTAGGGGTGTTGATCAATGAAACGGCAAAGAAATATTTGGGTATGGAGAATCCTGTAGGGCAGTTGTTAAGAGATGATGATGAAGAAGATCCCAATCCGCCTTTGAAAATTTTAGGTGTTGTCCAAGATATGATTACCCAGTCTCCTTATGAACCGGTAAAGCAAGGAGTGTATGTGTATGATAGGCATGATAATGCCAGTTATTACAACATGCGATTAAATCCAAACCAAAGCGCAACTCAGAATATTACAACCATAGAAATTATATTCAAGGAACATTTTCCAGAAATACCATTTGAGTATGATTTTATAGATGGGGAATATGGGGAAAAATTTGCTTCTGAAGAACGTATTGGAACCCTTTCTGGTGTATTCACGGCACTGGCAATTCTAATTAGTTGTTTGGGATTATTTGGGTTAACCTCATTTGTTGCAGAGCAAAGAAAGAAAGAAATAGGAGTGCGCAAAGTGCTAGGGGCATCTATCTTCAATGTATGGAACATGCTTTCCAAAGACTTTTTAAAACTAGTGGTAATCTCTTGTTTTATTGCAGTGCCCATTGCCTACTTTATAATGAACGGGTGGTTACAGGAATATCCATATAGGGTAGTGCTTAAATGGTGGATTTTTGCCATTGCCATGCTTGGTGCTATGTTGGTGACTATTGCGACAGTTAGCTTTCAAGCTATTAAAGCTGCAAGGGCTAACCCCGTAAAGAGTTTAAGAACAGAATAATTTGAAAAAATGATAAGAAATCATCTAAAACTATCCTTTAGGAATCTATGGAAAAATAGAATGCTCTCCTCATTAAATCTATTGGGGTTAAGTATTGGTATTGGTGGTGTGCTAACGCTTATGTTTTCGGTATATGCTTATTATATAGCAGATGATATGATACCGGACCAAGACCAGATTTTTTATCTAAAGACACATTTGGCAGACGGTAATGATTACAATGAAGCGGTATATCCATTACTTGATAAGATAAAAAGCACTTCGCCAGAAGTAATTGCGGGTACACATTTACATGGTTGGGGTAATATTTGGTTAGAGGTAGGAGATAATGAATTTCAGAAAACAACTACATATGCCGATCCTGAATTTTTTGATGTTTTCGCACTGCCTTTAAAATATGGCAACCAAAGTACTGCGCTAAATGAAAAGTATTCAGTTGTTCTGACCGACAAGGTAAGTAAGCAGTTGTTTGGGGAAGAAAATCCCGTTGGGAAGAGTTTAATTGCGGCAGACACTTTGAACTTAACAATTACAGGGGTATTAGAACCAATAAGTCCTTACTCTTCTTTTCGGTTAGATGTTTTAATGCCCAACACGATCTTAAAGGATAATGTAGGTTTTAAAAATCAGGATAACTGGGATGACAGTTTTTCACCGGTATTTATGAAGCTACGTCCAGATGCTGATATTCCAGAATTTGAGAAGCGTGTAGGTCAACTGGTAAGAGAAAATTATGAAGACCCTTCAGTAATTTCACGAATGGAGGTAATACCACATGCTGAGGTCCGTATTGATTCTATACCCGTAGTAGAAATAATAATTGCAGGAAATATAGCTACATCATTTTTTGTACTCCTTCTGGTACTTGTAAACTTACTGAACTTGAATACCTCTACTATGTACCGTAGAACTAAGGATATTGCAGTACGTAAAATATTAGGTGGTAGTGGAAAAGGAGTGGTTACGCAGTTTTGTTTAGAAAACGGAATTTTGGTAATACTATCCATATTAATTTCTGGCGGATTGTTCTTTGGCTTCCTGCTACCCAAAATGAATGATATTTTTGGAGCAGATTTTGGGGAGATTAATTTCAGTTTGGCAAATGATTACCCTGTAATATTGGGTGCTATTTTATTAGGTGTTGTTGTAACGTTAATAGTTGGTATTTTACCAACGTTACGGTTTATTTCCTTGCCGGTTTCTCAAGGGGTAAAAGGAAAATTAGATAGTGCTAAGGGAAGTTTTATTCTACGAAATACATTTATCATTTTTCAGTTTGCCATAGCCATTCTATTTATTTGTGTTGCCGTTATTCTAAACAGTCAGATCAGTTTTATGAAAAAAGCTGATTTAGGTTTTGAAAGAGAACATGTAATAGTGGGTAATATTGACCTTGATTATAAAGATATAGATGCTGCTAAGTCTAGCTTTAAAGCGCTTTTAAATGACTTAGAGGCAAATCCGTATGTAACCAATGTAGCTACAAGTCACGCCATACCGTCAGATTACTACTTTAATTACACGCGATTTTATGATTCAAATACGGATACCGATGTGCGTCTTCGTCGTTCTTTTGCCGATGCGGGGTATTTAAGTACACTTAAGATTCCGCTAGTAACAGGTAGGGATTTTAACAGGGAAATGGATAATGGTGATGAAAGACCTGTAATCATAAATCGTAGTGCCATGAAAGCTTTTGGTTGGACGACTATAGAAGGGAAGCGTTTAAAATATAAAAATGACGATTTCATAGGCAATCCTGTGGTTGGTGTTATGGAGGACTTTCATTATCAAGACTTGCAAAAAGCTGTTGAACCCTTGGTGCATTATTATCGAAACGAGGACGAATTAGAGAAACATCGTTACCTGTCTGTTAGAGTAGTTGACGGTAAAGAAAAAGAGGTTAGGGATATGATTGCTTTAGCATTCTCTAAAATTGATTCTAGAAAAAATTATGTGCAAAGTAACCTTGGTGAAAAAGTAAGTGGACAATACCGTTTAATGGACGGTATGCTGAAAACCGTAAATGTGGTAGCGTTGCTTACCATATTTATTTCATGTCTAGGTATGTTCGGTCTAATCTCCTTTATGGCAAAAAGAAGAATAAAAGAGATAGGTATTCGTAAAGTTTTAGGGGCAAGTGTATTGAAAATTGTAGTGTTGCTTTCAAAGGATTATATGATTTTAGTAGGCATTGCAACCATTGTAGCGTTTCCCGTTGCGTGGTATATGATGAATGCTTGGTTGGGCGGTTTTGCATACAGTATATCAATTCAATGGTGGATGTTTGCCCTATCGGGCTGTATTGCATTATGCATAACCGCATTTACTTTAGGTATGCAAGCCATTAAAGCTGCAAGGGCAAACCCGGTAAAAAGTTTACGAACGGAGTAATATAAAAGTCATCAATCAATCAAAATAAAAATCAAATCATGTTTAAGAATTACATAAAAGTCGCTTGGCGAAACTTATTGAAAAATAAGGTGTTCACTGCAGCAAATATTGTGGGGTTGACCTTGGCATTTGCGGTTGCACTATTATTGACTATGACAGCCTTGTTCGAGTTGTCTTATGACCAATTTCATGAAAATAAAGAGTCGGTCTATCAAGTGTACTATACCAATCAGACTCCAAAAGGTTCTGATATTTCTACAGCTAATCCGGTGCCTTTTGCTCCTGCTTTAAAAGAAGAGGTGCCAGGTGTAAAACAAATATCAAGGGCATTGAGTGAAAATGCGCTTGTGTCGTATGGCGATAACGATTTTAATTTAGATGCAGAATTTGTAGATGCCGACTATTTTTCAATTTTTAGTTTCCCTACACTTTTGGGGGATACTAATAAACCAATGCCTGATCAAAACTCGGTGTCCCTTACAGAAAAAGCTTCTAAAAAGCTATTTGGCACTAGCGATGGTGTTGGAAAAACCGTAAGAATTCTAATAGGCAAGGAAGAAAAACCTTTTACGGTTTCCAGTATTTTAAAAAGCATACCAGATAACAGTAGTGTCAGTTTTGATATTGCAATACCATTTGAAAGCCATTGGGATTATAAAGAATATAGAGATGATTGGGATTCTCAAAATCACCCAGTATACCTTCAATTGGCTAAAGGGGTTTCTAAATCTCAGTTTGAAGAAAGTACGGTAGCGTTTACCCTTTTGCACAAAGAAGAGCAAATGAATAATATGAAGCGTGATGGGGCACAGCCAGATGTAAACGGTAATTACAGTCAACTTAATTTATTGCCCTATACAGACAAACGTTTCGCAAATTTTAATTCGGGCGTTTTGCAAATAAAAAGAACATTTCCTTATATGATATTAGGCATCGCCTTTTTGATCATTTTTATTGCCTGTGCCAATTTTGTGAACATGAATATTGCCTTGGGTGAAAAACGCCTTAAGGAAATAGGTATGAGAAAAACCCTTGGCGCTGTAAAAGGACAGCTTTTCGGTCAATTTTGGTTAGAGAGTTTAATGGTGTTCGCCATTGCAATAGTTTTGGCACTAATACTCTCTAATTTATCGATTGGTCCCTATAAAACACTCTTTAATACAGATGCTACTTTTCAGAATTTAATGACGCCTGTTATTTTGGGTAGCTTTTTATTGGGGATTCTAATAGTAACCTTATTTACAGGTGGTTACCCGGCATTACTTTTAAGTAAGCTAAACACACTAAAAGCCCTGAAAGGCAAATGGGAATTGGGAAAAAACGGAGTGCGCAATGCGTTGATAGTAGTACAGTTTGTAATTGCGATTATATTGATAACAGGAACCTTGGTTTTTCAAGGGCAATTGCAGTTTATGCGCAATAAAAATCTTGGATTTAATAAAGAACAAGTGGTTTCTATACCGTTAAATGGTAAGAAAGACAGTTACCGCGTAATAGAACTTATGAGAAATGAGCTTCGCGGAAATAACAATATTTTAAGCGTAACAGGGTCTGATAATAACTTGGGGAGAGGTAGAGATGGCAGCATGTCTATTAGTAAGTTTGGTTTTGAACATAAAGGCAGAATAGTAAATAGTAATGTGCTCAATGTAGATTACTATTATGCGAAGACATTGGATATTCAATTGTTAAAAGGGCGAATGTTCAGTAGAGAATACAGTGCAGATAGTTTAAGTATGGTAATCAATGAGGCTATGGTGAAAGAGCTGAATGAAGAAGATAATCCGCTTTCAACAAGAATATATTTCGATGAAGATTCCGTAGCTTATAATGTCATTGGTGTATTAAAAGATTATAATCATCAAGATATTAGTAAAAGCATAGAGCCGCTTACTTTTTTTCTGGACAAAAATTATGATTTGTATTATGCCTACATAAAAGTTGCACCTGCAGATATGGCAAGTTCTTTTGATGCCATTAAAAATGCCTGGCAGAAAGTAGAGCCGAATGCAGAATTTTTAGGTTCGTTTATAGATGAAAATATAGATAGAACCTTTAAAAAAGAGAAGTCTATGGCTACAATTATTACCGCTGGTTCTGTTTTGGGTATTGTATTGAGTTGTATCGGTTTGTTTGCCATGTCGTTGTTGGTTGTTGCACAACGAACAAAAGAAATTGGCGTACGTAAGGTAATTGGTGCAAGTACATCATCAATAACTATATTATTAACAAAGGATTTTTTAAAGTTGGTAGGCATAGCGTTCATTATAGGCGCGCCAATAGCTTGGTTCGCTTTAGATAAATGGTTGCAAGATTATGCATTTAGGGTACCGTTAAGTATCTGGTTTTTTGTAGGTGCAGGATTATTGGCTGCCTTAATTGCACTATTGACAGTAGGTGCCAGAACCATGAAGGCTGCAGCGGCAAATCCTGTAAAGAGTTTAAGAACCGAATAATTTCTAATATTGCTAACCGACAACCACTAATACACTAATCAATTAATTTACTATAAAGAAATGTTATTACAATTAAGAAATATTTTCAAATGGGTTCAGCAGGGCGGTCAACGTATTTTCTTGTTGAAAGATATTAATCTAGAAGTACAAGAAGGAGAATTCATATCTATTATGGGTCCATCAGGTTCTGGGAAATCTACATTGCTAAATGTTATTGGTATGCTAGATACGTTTGATGAAGGGGAGTATGATTTCTTGAACGAATCGGTTCATACTTTAAAAGAGAAGTATCGTTCTAATTTATATAAGGAGTATATCGGTTTCGTATTTCAATCATACCATTTATTAGATGACTTAACAGTAGAAGAAAATCTAGAAATGCCTCTATTATATAAGAAGGTGAAAGGTTCAGAACGTAAAGCATTGGTAGCCGATATGTTGGATAGATTCAATATTGTAGGTAAAAAAGATTTGTTTCCCACACAGTTGAGTGGAGGGCAGCAGCAATTGGTTGGTGTGGCGCGTGCACTCATTGCAAACCCAAAACTGATATTGGCAGATGAACCAACGGGGAATCTAAACTCGCAACAAAGCGAAGAGATTATGCAGCTTTTTAAGAAATTGAACGAAGAAGAAGGGGTGACCATCATACAAGTAACACACTCCGAGAAGAATGCAGCATACGGTTCAAGGATCATCAACCTTCTAGACGGAAGAAAGATTTAGTCTTGAAATATCTAAAATGTCACTTCGAGCGCAGTCGATAACTTATTTGTTAGAATATAATTTACGAATGTTAGTTCGAGTGCCTCTTATTCCATTTTTTCATTGAATAAGAGGTGTACATCGGCTGAGCTCAGTAGAACTATCGAGAACCTTTTGAAAACAAATAGTTTCCGTCTCAATTGAAACTGCTTTATTCCAACAACCAACAACCAACAACCAACAACCAACAACCAACAACCTGCCACTAATCCGTATACCCTTCAGGATGCATTTCGTCAAATTCGGTTTGGTCTTGAAAAGCTTTTGCTAATAAAAGAATACTTGCTTCATCATATAAATTAGAGACAAGTGTAATACTTGTTGGGTGTTTCTCTTCATCCAATCCAGTAGGGATTGAAATAGCTGGATGACCGGTTAGATTTGTTGTTATAGACAACCTATTCCCAGAACTTGGAGAAATAAGAACGTCATAATCTTTCATGATAGCCTGCATTTTTTCAATGAGCACTTGTCGTTGTCTGTTTGCTTGTATGTACTCAACTGCTGGTATAAAACGTGCTTGACGTAAAGAATTTGCTCTAGAACGTTGAGTTTGCTCTACCATCTTATCCACTTCTTCGGCACGAACCATATCGTCGAAAAATGCTCCCGCTTCTGCTCTTAATATTACGTCAAAACTGTTGTACGGCACGTCTTTAGGTAATTCCACTTCGTTAAGTGTAAGTCCCATTTCCTTAAAAGTTTCAATTGCCTTATCCAAATTCGCTTTGCTATCCGAAGAATCTTTTTCTATGTCTTTTTTTAAATATCCAATACGTAGGGTTTTGTAATCTTTAGTAGGGTCAAATCCGTCAGGGTAATCAGTGGTCATTCCGTCTTTAGGGTCTTTACCTGTAATAGCACTATATACAATAGCGCAATCTTCGGCGCTTCTTGCCATTGGTCCAACTTTGTCCATAGACCAGCTTAAGCTCATAACGCCATGTCTACTAACTCGACCATATGTTGGGCGTAAACCTGTAATTCCATTTCTTGTACTTGGTGATAAAATAGAGCCTAGTGTTTCGGTACCTAATGCATAAGGAACCAAACCTGCAGAAGTAGCAGATCCAGAACCTGCTGAAGATCCTGAAGCACCTTGCGTAGTATCCCACGGGTTTTTAGTTTTTCCATCAAACCAAACATCACCACGAGCAAGAGAACCTGATACCAATTTTGCTACTAGTACTCCGCCTGCATCTTGTAATTTTTGAACCACACTAGCGGTCATATCAATTTGTTGGTCACGGTAAGGTTCAGCACCCCATGTAGTTTTGTAGCCTTCAACTGCCATTAAGTCTTTTACGCCGTAAGGAATACCATGAAGAATTCCGCGGTAGTTTCCGGCAGCCAGTTCTGTATCCATTTTTTTAGCTTGCTCAATAGCCATTTCTTCTGTTATGGTAATGGTACATTCTAAAATAGGATTGTATTTCTTTAAACGACCAATAAAGAATTCTGTCAATTCTAGCGAGCTTATTTTTTTATTTTTGATGAGCGATGCCAGCTGAGGTATGGAATAAAAAGCAAGGTCTGCCTTTTTAGAAGGAAGCGCTACATTTTCTGGTATTTCCCATTCTGGGAATCCGTTTTGTGGTCTTGGTGTAAAGTTCATAGGTAGCGGGTCAAACCTAACCGCTGGTACCACATCGTAATCTAATGTATATTTTCTTAGAGAATCAAAACCTTTTTTATTCCGTTGTAAATAGGGGTATAATGTATCTATATATTGCTTGTCAAAATCTAGACCTATTAATTTCTGTGATCGTTTTACATCTTTTTTCGAGAATTCATTTTTAGAGCTTGAACAAGATGTAATGAACAATGAGGTAAGTAGACTAAAAAATAAAAATAGAGATATTCTTTTTGTAGGTTGGTACATGTACTTTGGTTTTTAAGAAGATTCTAAAGTACGTCTTTTTAGAAAGTTTATGATATTTGGTAAATCATAAAAAAATGTGAATTGAATTTCTGATAAAAAGAGGTTCTATTTATAATGGCATATTCATTTTCAATACGCTAGCTTCCTAATCTAACAACTAAGGATTATCTTTGTTGTTTAGAATGAATTTATATAATGAAGATAGATAAAAAGGACGTTTTGAAGGCATTGGAACATATTACTGTTCCTGGTGAAGGCCAAAACATGGTAGAAAGTGGTGCAGTTACCAATATTCAGATTTTCGGTGATGAGGTAGAGGTAGATATTACCATTGCAAATCCAAGCCTGCAAGCACGTAAAAAGACCGAGGTAGAGATTTTAAAAATCATACACAAAGAGGTTTACGAAAAAGCAAAGATTAAAATCAATGTGAAGGTCGATGCTCCTGCTGCAAAGCCGAAAGTAAATGAGATAAAAGGTAAAGCGATACCGGGTATTTCTAATATAATAGCGGTAGCTTCCGGTAAAGGTGGAGTAGGTAAATCTACCGTAACGGCTAACCTGGCAGTTACTTTGGCAAAAATGGGCTTTAAAGTAGGTTTGTTAGATGCGGATATTTACGGACCGTCAATGCCTATTATGTTCGATGTTGCCAATGATAAACCATTAGCTGTTAACGTAGAAGGTAAATCTAAAATGAAGCCGGTAGAGAGTTATGGTGTTAAGCTGTTATCAATTGGTTTTTTTACACAAAGAGATCAGGCGGTAATATGGAGAGGACCTATGGCTTCTAAAGCATTGAATCAAATGATTTTTGATGCACATTGGGGAGAATTAGATTTTATGTTGATCGATTTGCCACCAGGTACTGGAGATATTCATTTAAGTATAATGCAGTCCTTGCCAATAACAGGAGCAGTTGTTGTGAGTACACCCCAAGAGGTTGCACTTGCAGATGCAAGAAAAGGTGTGGCAATGTTTCAGCAAGATTCTATAAACGTACCAGTTTTGGGAATTGTAGAGAATATGGCATACTTTACACCTGCAGAGTTGCCGGACAATAAATATTATATTTTTGGTAAAGAAGGTGCTAAGCATCTTGCCGAAGATTTAGAGGTACCTTTCCTTGGTGAAATGCCTTTAGTGCAGAGCATTCGTGAAGCTGGTGATGCAGGTAGACCTGCAGCATTGCAAACAGCTACACCTGTAGAAAAAGCATTTGAAGAGTTGACTAAAAAGGTTGTGAGTGAGGTAGTCGCTAGAAATAAGACGATGCCACCTACAGAAGCAATTAAGATTACAACAATGGCGGGTTGTTCGCCTGTTAATAAAAAATAGATATGACATCAGCAGAACTAAAATTAAATGTTGAAAAAGCATTGGAAGAAATCAGACCTTTTTTACAAAGTGATGGTGGTGATATAACGTTAATTTCTATTGATGATGAATCTTCTGTTAAAGTAAGATTAGAAGGTGCTTGTGTTGGGTGTAGTGTCAATCAAATGACGCTGAAAAGTGGTGTTGAAATGACGATAAAAAAATATGCCCCACAGATACAGGAAGTTATCAATATAGCAGGTTAAATCCTGATAATTATCATAGCTTTTAGTAGTATAGATTGATAGTTTTGAAGGATTTTACAAAGAATTGAAGTAATGATTAAGACCGATATATTAATAATTGGAGCAGGACCTACAGGTCTTTTTGCTGTTTTTGAAGCCGGATTGTTAAAACTAAAATGCCACTTAATTGATGCCTTGCCACAAGCAGGTGGGCAGTGTTCAGAGATTTACCCTAAAAAGCCTATTTATGATATTCCTGGTTTTCCAGAGGTATTGGCGGGCGATTTGGTAGATAATCTCATGGAACAGATCAAATCTTTTCAGCCAGGTTTTACCTTGGGTGAACGTGCCGAGACTATTAAAAAATTAGATGATGGTTCTTTTGTTGTAACTACAAATAAGGGAACGGAACACCATGCGCCAGTTGTTGCCATAGCTGGCGGATTGGGAAGTTTTGAACCAAGAAAACCATTGTTGGATAATTTGACAAAATTTGAAGATAACGGTGTTGCTTACATGATCAAAGACCCAGAAGTATATCGCGATAAAAAAGTAGTCATAGCCGGTGGTGGAGATTCAGCGCTAGATTGGAGTATCTTCTTGGCAGGTGTAGCATCGCAAGTGACATTGGTACATAGGAGAAACGAATTTAGAGGTGCCTTGGATTCTGTTGAGAAAGTTCAGGAATTAAAAAATTCAGGAAAATTGAATTTGATTACTCCAGCAGAAATTATAGCTCTAAATGGTGAAGAGAAATTAGAATCTGTATTAATTAGAAAGATTTCTGATGCTAAGGAAGAGATTACTTTAGAGGTCGATAATTTTATTCCTTTATTCGGACTCTCTCCAAAATTAGGTCCCATTGGTGACTGGGGATTAGAGATAGAGAAAAATGCTATTAAAGTAGATACGTTCGATTATCAAACCAATATTCCAGGAATATATGCCATAGGAGATGTAAATACATACCCAGGCAAATTAAAACTAATTCTTTGTGGTTTCCATGAAGCAACGCTAATGTGTCAAAGTGCCTTTCAAAAAATTCATCCAGATAAAAAGTATGTCATGAAATACACTACCGTAGGTGGTGTAAGTGGTTTTGATGGAACTAAAAAGGAAGCGCCAAAAGCAGTAGTGAAAGCAATTGAATAAAGTAGTGAATTAGTTTGATAGTGAAATAGTAGAATGACCATACAGCGTTTTGAAGATTTGCAGGTGTGGTAAAAATCACAAGATTTAGCAGTTTTAATTACTAAAAAATCTTTAAACTTGAGGCATCAAATATTTATATGAAAAACGGTTTAGTTAATTTAAAAGTCATTTGAAATTTCCGGAAAACTTTACGTACTAATTCAATGTTCAAAATAAACTAGTTCACTATATCCTAACTACTAAATCCTATTAATGACCGATATCAAAATAAAAATAACCGACCGCGAAGGAGTGTTACACGAAATAGACGCCCCTACAGATATGAATATGAATCTAATGGAGGTTGTTCGTTCTTATGAACTTGCCCCAGAAGGTACAATTGGTATTTGTGGAGGTATGGCTATGTGTGCATCTTGTCAATGTTATGTATTATCAGATACGGAACTTCCAGAAATGGGAGATGATGAAGAAGCAATGCTGTCTGAAGCTTTCAATGTAAAAGATAATTCACGACTTGGCTGTCAATTACATATCACCGAAGACATGGACGGACTAGAAGTTGAGCTAGCCCCGGAAGAGCTTTAAAACATCATTGCGAGAAAACGAGATGCAATCGAGATTGACAAAACAATCTGTTTGATTGATTTCAAAAACTCGTAATAGACTTGTGTTGGAAAATAAATTTTTATTTTCCAACAGCCAACAGCCATCAGCCAACAGCCAACAGCCAACAGCCAACAGCCAACAGCCAACAGCCAACAGCCAACAGCCAATAGCCAACAGCCAACAGCCAACAACAAACTTATATCCTAGCCTGGTACGTAAATAAGTTGTGGTATCTACCTTCTTTTGCAATCAGTTCTTCGTGAGTACCTTGCTCGGCAATACGTCCGTTTTCAATAACTAAAATCTGATTCGCTTTTCTAATAGTACTTAGACGGTGAGCGATAACAAAAGTGGTTCTGCCTTTTGTTAGTTCAGCCAAACTCTTTTGAATCAAAGCTTCACTTTCGGTATCAAGATTAGAGGTAGCCTCATCTAAAATTAATATTTGTGGATTTGCCAAAACAGCTCTTGCTATGGCAATACGTTGTCGTTGACCTCCAGATAATTTTACGCCACGTTCCCCAATTACGGTAAGTAATCCATCTTCAAATCTATCCGTAAACTCATCAACATAAGCTGCTTTAATAGCGGCTTGTAATTCCTCTTCAGAAGCGTCTGGTCTAGGGAAAAGTATATTTTCTCTAATAGTGCCTTCAAAAAGAAAATCGTCTTGCAATACCACACCTAAGTATTGTCTAAAACTAGTAAGGTCAACTTTTGATAAATCTGTACCGTCTACAGTAATCTCTCCGGAATCAGGATTCAAGAAACTTGCTGCCAAACCTGCGATGGTAGATTTACCAGAACCAGAACTTCCAACTAAAGCAATTACATCACCAGATTTGGCTTCAAAACTGATGTTGTGAAGAACATCCTTATCTTCTTCATAGGCAAATGATACATCCTTGAAAACCATATCACCTTTAATATTGGATAATGTTATCGTTCTATCTTTTTCATCAGATTCAGAAACCTTGTTCATTAACTCTTCCGTACGGTCTAAACCCGCTAAAGCTTCAGTCAATTGGCTTCCTATATTACTCATTTGTACAATTGGTGCTACCATAAGAGCGAGAAGAAAAGTAAACTCAAAATACTCGCCGGTAGTCAGTTCTCCCTGCATCATTTTGTAACCTCCAAAGCCCATCATAATTCCGGTAGTTGCCAGTCCTAATAAGAAAGTAGAAGCGCTGGTCATAAATGCGGTAGCAGTCAAACTCTTTTTTACATTTTGGTATAATCGGTCTACACCTTCTTCAAAAACTTTACTTTCTTGACCTTCAGCGTTAAATCCTTTTATGACACGAATTCCGCCAAGCGTTTCTGTTAATCTGCCTTTAACTTCGGCATTAATCTTCCCACGTTCCCTAAAAACAGGTCTAATAATTTTAAATGCCTTTAGAGCGATGATTGCAAAAAGTATTAAGGGGACAAAGGTTAGTAGCGTCATAGTAGGGCTAATTCTTAGTAGCAGCACAAGAGACACTACAGCCGTAATGGTACCACCAACAAGTTGCACAAGTCCGGTACCAATTAAGTTTCTAACTCCTTCAACATCACTCATGATTCTGGAAACTAAAGAACCGGATTTTGTATTGTCAAAAAAGCGAATAGGTAGAGAAAGTACCTGTTTTTGTACCTGTGCTCGAAGTTCGGAAATCATGTATTGCGCCTGAATACTAAGAACTTTGGTTAGTAAAAATGACATTACCGCTTGTACCAAAAATGCAAAAATCACCACTGCAACCAATATTTTTAATAGGTCGTAATTCTTATTAGGTATGATGTCATCTAAGAAGTAACGTAAAGATATCGGCGCAACAAAACTTGCCGCTTTACTGATTACAATAAGCAATAAGCCCAGCAAAACTAATTTTCTACGAGGCCAAATGATAGTTTTGAATGCGGTTAGAATACTTACTTTTTTTTCTGCCATAGGGGTTTACTCTTACTAATTACTGTTTAAAATACTATTGTCCGGTTCAGCGCAGTCGAGACCGACCTGACAACGTTCTGCAAGTTACTTCAATTCTAAAGTTTTACCGAATCTAGAATCGGTTTTGATATTGGCTATGAGTATCGATAAAGGTTTTTATATTTGAGTATCCTGATTAACTGATAATGCTTAAAAAAATCATTTTTCTTTTTCTATTAGTTACGTTTTATGCTAATGCACAAGAGCAGTACTATGATTTGCGTGATTTTGTAACGGATAGTGCGGGTGTTTTTACTTCAAGTCAAGTTGTAGAATTAAATCAGCGGTTAGTGGGTTTTGAAAAAAGCACAACTAATCAATTGGTCATTGTTACTATAGAAGAATTAGGTTTTAATACGATTGAAACGTATGCAAATGGTCTGTTCAACCAAAATGGTATTGGTCAAAAAGGAAAAGATAATGGGTTGCTGATTTTATTTTCTAAAAATGATAGGGAAGTAAGAATTGAAGTAGGCTATGGCTTAGAACCCTATATTACAGACGCCGTTGCGTCAAGAATTATTAGAAATACGATGATTCCTAATTTTAAAGAAGAGGCGTATTTTACGGGTATTAATGAGGCTAGTAATCAACTCATAGAATTTCTTAATAATCCAGAAGCACTTGACGAGTTTAAACTAGAGATTGCAGATGAAGATTCTAAAGAGAAGTTATATATGAATATATTTCTTGGTATATTTTTCTCCATATTTGTAGGGGTTGGTAGCTTTTTCTTTCTTAAAAGCTATGTCAATGTTATTGAGGTTTTTAGAGGGGTGTTCATGGGTAAATTAGGGGTGTTGCCTGGGGTGTTTATGCTTTTGGCAGGATCCTTTTCAAGTGTTTTCGGTTTGGTGTTTGCAATTGTTCCTCTAATTATAGGCTACAGTATTTATATGTCCAATTCCCAGGCTGCAGCTTTTATTTTTGATGAACCCAGTCTTTTACTGTGGTTACTTCTTCCTTTTTTTGGTATTGCCGCAATAATAGCATTTATAAAACTTAAGATTTCTGGTAAAGAAGATTTGAGCATTTCTTGGATCAAAAATGATAAAACTTATTACAGAAAAACATTCTCGTCTTCTGGAACGCATTCTTTCAGTTCGGGCAGTAGTTCTTCAAGCGGTGGTAGCTCTTTTTCTGGTGGCGGAGGAAGTTCTGGCGGTGGTGGATCAAGCGGAAGTTGGTAAAATTCAAGTACTTTTATAATCCTCAAGAATTTATTAAATCATTGTTCATGAACAGAATTATTTATTTGCTAGTATTTGTATTGGTTTTATCGTGTAAGACAGATAAGCCAGAGAAGGGTGAAATAGAAAAGTGGGAAGCCCAAGCTGCGAATGTTGAAATCATACGAGACGATTTTGGAGTACCTCATATTTATGGAAAGACAGATGCCGATGCTGTATTTGGGTTGTTATACGCGCAGTGCGAAGATGATTTTAATCGCGTAGAGCAAAACTATATTTGGGCTACAGGTAGGTTGGCAGAAGTAGATGGCGAAGAGGCATTGTATAGCGATTTACGTGCAAAATTGTTCATGACAGAAGAAGAGGCTAAAGCAAATTATGAAAAGAGTCCCGCTTGGTTGAAAGAATTATGTAATGCCTTTGCTGACGGAATCAATTACTATTTATACACTCACCCTAAAGTAAAACCAAGATTATTGACTCATTTTGAACCATGGATGCCAATGTACTTTAGTGAAGGTTCAATTGGTGGAGATATTGAGCGTATTTCAACAAAAAAGATTGCTGCTTTTTATGAAAGTGATATGGAATTGCCGAAAATGGAGGCAATAAAGCTGAAAAAAGAAAAAGAAGTAGAAGAACCACAAGGGTCTAACGGTATAGCTATTTCGGGTAAATTAACCCAATCTGGTAATCCGTTGTTATTGATAAATCCTCATACCTCGTTTTACTTTAGGGGAGAGGTTCATGTAGTTTCTGAGGAAGGCTTAAATGCTTATGGAGCGGTAACGTGGGGGCAGTTTTTCGTATATCAAGGATTTAATGAGAAAACCGGATGGATGCATACATCAACATATACGGATGTTATGGATGAATTCAAGGAAACGATTATAAAGAACGATGATAATTTATTCTATCAATACGGAGAAGAATTACGACCAGTACAATCATCTGAGATAGTGTTGAAATATCTAGATGGTAAAAAGTTGAAAGAGAAAAAATACCCGACATATAGAACCCACCACGGACCAATAACACACGTTGCCGAAGGGCAATGGACGGCATCTGCCATGATGTGGGAACCGGTAAAAGCATTAGAGCAGTCATTCATCAGAACAAAGCAAAATGGTTATAAAGGTTTTAGGGAAATGATGGATATCCGTACCAATTCCAGCAACAATACGGTGTATGCAGATGCGGAAGGAAACATCGCTTATTTTCATGGTAATTACGTTCCAAAACGAGATGTTCAATTTGATTATACAGAACCGGTTGATGGTAGTAATCCTAAAACAGATTGGCAAGGTTTACATACAGTAGATGAAAATATCTTAGTTCTCAACCCAGAAAATGGATGGATACAAAACTGTAATTCTACACCCTATACATCAGCTTTAGAATTTAGCCCTAAAAAGGAAGACTACCCTAATTACATGTCTAAAGATCAAGAGAATTTTAGAGGGGTACATGCAATAGAATTATTAACGGATAGAAAAGGATATACTGTAGATAGCTTAATTCAATTAGCGCATGATCCCTATTTGCCGGCTTTCAAAGCGTTGATACCTGGTTTGGTGAAAACCTATTATACTAATGACGACCAAAATCCGAAGTTAAGAGAGCCAATTAAAATTCTAGAAGATTGGGATTATACCACTGGCGAAGATCAAGTAGCTATGACCTTGGCACATTTTTATGGTACTGCAATGGGTAAAAGAGTAAAACACCCAGAGAACATAAGTGATATGGAACGCATGACCTATTTCGGTACCCATACAGAAGAATCGTTGAAAGTTTTTGAAGAAGTAATAGATCAATTAACAGCCGATTTTGTTACTTGGAACATACCTTGGGGAGAGGTCAATAGATATCAAAGAATTACAGGAGATATCGTTCAACAATTTGATGATTCTAAGCCTAGCATTCCAATTGGTTTTGCTTCAGGGAGGTGGGGAGCCTTGGCTGCATATGGAGCACGTTATACAACAGAAGGTGCAAAAAAATTATATGGTACAAGAGGTAATAGTTTTGTGGCGGTGGTGGAATTTGGTGATACCGTAAAAGCTAAAAGTATGTTAGCTGGCGGGCAAAGTGGAGATCCATCTTCTCCACATTTTGATGATCAAATTATTAGATATAAAAATGTAGATTGGAAAGAAGTTCCTTATTATCGCGAAGATGTCTTGAAAAGAGCGGAGGAGACCTATGTTCCTGGGAAAAGATAGAATAAAGTTATACGCTAGTTACTTATCAATAACTTAAAACAGAATGAATAAATTTTTATGAAATACTTAGTTGCATTTTTACTAATTACAAACTTGACGTATAGTCAAGTTTGGTCTGAAACAAAGTTGAATGATTTTTCTTCAATTAAATTCCCAAATACACCTGAAAAATCTGTGCAAGATGCAGATATCTATTATACAACATCAGATGACTACGGAGTATACCTGGTCATGATTAGAAATTTTGGTAACCGAAAAATTTCTGAATCTGAATTTTCTCAACTCTATGGAGGTTTTATGAAAGGTGCAGTAGAATCTGTCAATGGAGAATTAATCAGACAAAATGAATTTACAACAAATGGAATTAAAGGGAGTGAAATAGTTTATTTAGCTAATTCAAATCCTCAATTACCAAATCTAAGACACAAACGAATTTTTATTGCAAATAATAACTTAATAAGTTGTGAATTTTGGACTAATGAAGATATTGAAGAGTTAGCTTTAAGTAACAAGGAAAAGTTTTTCAATTCAATTTCTGTGTCAAGCAAAAATAAAATTGAAACAGAAAAAAAGGAAATCGATTCAGCATACGAAAGTGGATTTGTTCTCGGAAAAATAATTTCTTATCTATTAGTTATTGTTTTAATATTCGGTGGAATTATATTAATCCGAAAACTAACGAGGAAAAAAGATAAAAATATTGGGTAGCAACATGTATAATCAGTTATTTACTTATGTAAATCATAACAGATTACCTGTTTATTTTTTCTAGGCTGCAAATTTATTATTGGCTACTCAATTGATGGGTAATTAAATACTACATTGATTCTTTCGTAACAATCAAGGTAGCCTTAGAACCAGCAGATAATAACCATTTATTTGAATATATCAATTCTCCTTTGTCGTTATAAACATCAACTTGTGCAGTATTGGGTGCTGAAGAACCATGGTTGAGTGCCTCGAAGTCTAAACGATTAAAACCGTCTTGTAAATCAACATGAATACCTTTAAAAGCACCTGTTAATAGTAGGTTCTGTTCAACCACCATATCGTTCATGTATATTTTTACACGATCGCCATCTACATATTCATGATCTCTACAAACAATACCTATGAATTTTCCGCTACTCTTTACATCACCTAAATATTGATCGGCAAAATACTGACCAGAACCACCTAATCGCTCACCTGGCCCAATACGTAGATCAATTTTCATGCCTGCCCCTGCTTGTACCAATTCTTCATCGCGTAGCATTTTTACAGGGTTAGGAGCGGTCATATCAACATTGGGCTGTTCTTTAATTAAATTAGGCATGTTAAGAACAGATCCTTTATTTGGAGTACCACTAGAATTAATAGGGTTTACCTTATCGATCTTTAGCGGTTTTGAAGTAGGCAAATCTGTTTGCGCAGAAACCTGTACCGCAGTAAAGCAGAAAAATATAATAAAAAGAAAAAAAAGGTTTCTCATCTAATCTTTGATATGATGAAATAAAGATAACAAATACCCTGCCATGGGTACTTAAGGCTTCGTTAAAAAAACTGCCGATGCCTTAATTATTCGATGAACGATGGTTTAAGATGGTAAATTTCGTCTTAAAAAGTTGATGAAATTCCCGTTCATAATTTTTTCGATATCCGATTGCGCATAACCTCGATTTTCTAACAGTCCGGTCAATTTTTGTAAATCTGCTATGGTATCAACATCTGCAGGGCCTTGTTCTGTTCCAAAGCCGCCATCAAGGTCAGAGCCTATACCCACATGATTCGCATTACCCGCTAATTGGCAAATATGATCTATATTATCTAGTATCTGCTGTAGACTTACGTTCGCAGATTGCGGAGTAGAAACACCTCTCTCCCAAGTTGGTGTCATCATCCAAGCATCAAGAACAACACCAATAACCCCTTTTCTACTTATGATTTCTTTCAACTGCTCATCGGTAAATTGTCTGTGGTGATCAACTAACGCCCTGCAATTATTATGGCTAGCCCAAAGTGGTCCGTCATAATTTACCATCGTTTCCCAAAAACTTAGGTCACATAAATGAGTAACATCAAGTATAATTCCTAGTCGTTCAATTTCTTTTAGAAGTGCTCTTCCTTTAGTTCCTATTCCGCCTACTGAATTTGTGCCGTGAGCATAAGTACCCGGACCATAATGTGCCGGACCAATAGCTCTTAAGCCTGAATCATACGCTTTTTGTAGGTATGAGATATCTACGATAGAATCTGCACCTTCAAGACTAAGTAAGTAGCCGATAGGCTTCTTTTCTTTGTCCGTTTGCCAAAGTGCTAAATGAGCATCAAGTTGGGTTTTATTGGTGATTTGAACCATTTCACCAGCATCTTCCATGCTTTTGTACCACGCTAATTGCCCTTGCGTGTGTGCCCATGCCTGTTGGGGCGATTTCCATCCTGGTAGGGTATTGTCTTTATGCACATAACGAGCAATTTGTGTCGCCATACAGAGTCCGACATTCCCTTTTCTCATCGCCTCTAAAGAAACGGTATTGTTGCCACGACCAGGTTTGTCGGTTAAACCTTGTTCACTTTTTCTAATTTCTTCAATAGACCAAGTTAGGTCGCGATTCCAGTCCATGGCATTCATAGAAAGGTCTAAATGGGCGTCGAATATAAACATGCTTAAATAGTAGATTTTTGAGTTCTGGCAGTTACGGGCCAGTAATCGATAACGGTATTTTCTTTTATAATCTTTAAGGTGTCGTATTTCGCCACAGTAGGGCAAATATGTCTAGGTATGGCGTAATGAGCATCACCAACCTCTGGTATGGTTAAATCATCATACTTTACCACCAAATGCTCTTCGGACTGGCTTATTTGTTTACTGTGATTTAAGTCTAAAAACTCAATTCTAGGAAAAGGCATTTCAGGGGCAACTGATTTATGACCCAAGTCAAAACATAAAATGCCAGTAGTTGGTTTGCTAATTATTCTTGTAAATAATACTGCAGCTGGCAAAAAGCCCATTTCCGGAAATTGGTTTCCGTAACCAGAATCCCAAAGGAGCGTAGTGCCGGGGCTGGCATCTACATCTTTTCGTTTACAGTGAAAAGGGAAAGTAGGAGAACCTCCAGCTACAATTTTTGGGCTAGGTATTTTTTTATTTTCAATATTTTTCTTCAAATCGATTACCGCTTCAAAAGCTGTATTGCATTCTAGTTCTCGTACAACGGGGTTCGAATTACGTAGATGACCGTCATAAACATGTAAACCCTCAGCAATTAAAAATTCATTTTCATGTAATTGAGTATACAATTGTAGAGCATCGTGGTCTGGTATGATTCCCGTTCTATTCATGCCATTATTGATATCTACCCAAAGCGGAATTTTAATGTTGTTGTATGCTGCCAGTTCACTAAGAATAGATAGCGTTTTAGAATTATCTATAAGGGTTGAGAACTTAGTATTCGGGTATTTTTTAATCAATTCAATAAAACGCTGTGCATTCGTACCGTCGGGTTGCATCGCTAGTAATACGTCAATAGGATTACAGTCGCCAAGTAGTTCAGCTTCAGCAATAGTAGCGCATTTAAATTTTTGTATTCCCTTTGCCATTTGCATGTTGATGATATTGGCATTTTTATAGGTTTTTACATGCGGACGTAGCCGATTTACATCACCAATCATAGTAATCATCAAGTCGATGTTATGCTGAATCCTATCTGGATATACCAATAAAGAGGGGGAAATAACTCCGTCTGTTTCGTCTATAGAATACCAATTTTTGTTTGCCATAATTGTTAATGATGTAGTTCAAAATGAGCTTCAATTTCAACAGGAATTCCGCCAGGTAAAATCATACCAACGGCACTACGAACACCAACACCATTATCAGGTCCAAAAATATCTGCCATGAGTTCACTAAAACCATTGATGACCAAAGGTTGTTGACCAAAATCAGGAGTGGAATTCACCATCCCTAAGGTTTTTACAATTCTTTTAATCTTATCAATATCGCCAAAATGAGTTTGTATTGTAGATAGCATAGTCAATGCAACTTGCCTTGCAGCAACTTTAGCCTCTTCCATAGTCATATCATAACCAGCTCTGCCGACAATCAATGAACCGTCATTTTGCATAGGACTCTGACCAGAAATATATAGAAAATGATCAACGACTAAAACAGGTTTGTATAAACCTGCAGGAGGTGGAGCAGGGGGTAAAATCAATCCCAGTTCCTTGATTCTTTCAGATGGCTTCATTTGTATTTGTTTATATAAAAGTATTGATTACAAGAACACCTATCAATCCCATAACGCCAACAGTTGTTTCCATGACGGTCCAACTTTTTAAAGTGTCTTTAACCGATAGATTAAAGTACTCTTTAAATAACCAGAATCCGCTATCGTTAACATGAGATAACATTAAACTACCTGATCCAATTGCCAACACCATCAATTCAGGACTAACACCCGTACCTTGAACAAGAGGCAGAACAATACCGGCAGCGGTTAAACCTGCGACTGTTGCCGAACCTACACAAACACGAATAATTGTAGCGATCAACCAAGCTAATATTAAAGGGGAAATAGAAGATTGTTCTAAAATACCGCCAATATATTCGCTTACACCACTATCTATTAATACCTGTTTTAATGCGCCAGAGCCAGCAATAATAAGAAGTACCATGGTTATACCTGTAATTGCACTACCAACAGAGTCCATGACCTCTTTCATACTTTTTCCTTGACCTAAACCTAAAGTGTAAATAGCAACTAAAACGGCAATAAGCATTGCAATAGCCGGGTTGCCCATAAAAACTAAAATCTTGGTAAGAAAGAAATCCGCAGGGAGTAAAAGTTGTGCCAATGCAGCAACTGCAATTAGAATAACAGGCAAAAGTGCACTTATAATGCTATTCGCCATACTTGGCATTTCATCTTCTTTTAAAACTACAGGGTTTAGAAATTCTTTAAGCGGTGTTGCGTTAATACCTTTTAAGGTTCTTGATAGTAATGGCCCGGCAACGATTATTGCGGGTATGGCAACGATGATTCCGTATAACAGTGTTTTCCCAATATCAGCGTTAAACATAGATGCAAGTGCTGTTGGTGCCGGGTGCGGAGGTAAATAACCATGTGTTACCGATAAAGAGGCTAGCATTGGTAAGCCTACATATAAAAGGGGTAGACCAGTTGCAGCGGCGATAGTGAAAACTAGTGGGACTAAAATTACAAAACCTACGGAGTAAAACATGGGTATACCCACAATAAAGCCTGTTAATACTACAGCCCATTGAATATTCTTTTTCCCGAATTTCTCGACTAATTTTGTGGTAATGCGTTGTGCTGCCCCACTATCTGCAACCAATTTGCCTAGCATAGCGCCAAGGCCTAAAATGATAACAAGAAATCCTAAAATATTACCGATGCCTTTCTGAATGGAGTCCACCACGCTAATGGGTTCCATACCTTCAGCAATACCAACGAATAAAGAAACGATGATAAAGGTGATAAAAGCATTGAGTTTAAATTTGGCGATGAGAATAAATAGGAGAAGAATTCCTAGAATAACAATGAATAAAGGCATATTTGAATCGAGTTAGTTTAGTTGATTCTCTAAATATACCATAAAAAAAAAGCTCATCATATTTTATCTAATACGATGAGCTCAATCTATAAAATACTATAATTTATCTGTCATTTCCGGTGAAATAGCTTTGTAAACTAATCCAGCTAAAATTGCGCCTACGATAGGTGCTAGCCAGAATAACCAAAGTTGATCCAAAGCCCAATCTCCAACAAAAAGAGCTTGGCTTGTACTACGCGCAGGGTTAACCGATGTATTTGTAACAGGTATCGTTACCAAGTGAATAAGAGTAAGACAAAGTCCGATTGCTAAACCGGCAAATCCTCTTGGTGCTTTTGTGTAGGTAGAACCTAAAATAACAAATAAGAAAATGAAGGTCATTACTACCTCAATAATCAATGCAGAAGTCATACCGTATCCGCCTGGTGAGTGTTCACCATAACCGTTAGAAGCAAAGCCGCCTAAAACGAAATCTGATTTTCCTGAAGCTATGAGAAAGAGTATAGCTGCACCTGCAATACCACCCATTACTTGTGCAATGATATATGGAAATACGTCTTTGCCTTCAAAGCGTCCGCCAATCCAAACACCAATGGTTACGGCAGGATTTAAATGGCAGCCGGAAATATGACCTATGGCATAAGCCATAGTAACGACGGTTAAACCAAAGGCTAAAGAAACGCCAACAAAGCCAATACCCATTTCTGGAAAACCTGCGGCGAGTACGGCACTACCGCAACCACCTAATACTAGCCATAATGTGCCGATAAATTCTGCAATAAATTTTTTCATTTTAATAAGGTTTAATTGATTGTATTAGTTTAGAAACCAAAACCTTATAGAAGTCACAATATTTTAAATAAATTTTTAAAGATTTCGAGATAAAATAGATTTTTTGTAGATATATTATTATAAAAAAACCTTATTTCGTATGATTATTTAAATTATCGATTGAAAAATTAAAAATGAGATGAAGAGTGCTATTGGGTAAATAATTATTCTATATAATCTTCCAACTTCTGTGGTCCTTCTAATAAAATACGAACCACTCTCAAGGTGCCATCATCAGTAGTGTTTATTTGCCACTTTATTAATGAAATACATCCTTTTTCAATTTCAATACCGGTAATGCTTCTTGGGTGAACACAGCTACCATCATTAAAAAGAGGAATATCACCAGGCTCAGGAAAGCGTGGTCTATGAGTGTGGCCTACAACGGTAATTTTTAAGTTGTTTTTTAGAATCCACTTTTTTGTGCGGCGCTCTACTTTTATGAGTTCCGTATAGTTTCGGGCAGGCGATGTGGGATCGGCAATGCCCCAAACTTGTAGCGGTTTCCATAGAATTCTTACTAAAAATCTACCTACACGCCAAAACCTATAATTCCACCAATCTGCCTGGTGACCGTGGGTAAGGAAAACTTCTTGTTGCGTTTCTTTATGTTTTAAAATAAGAGCTTCATGGTATTTGATACCTTCAAAAAGAGATTTGTCTTTGTCGTCTATAGGCTCAAAATAGCTCGATAGATGTTTCTTGACATAGGCTTCATCTTTGTAGACCATATCATGATTTCCCCAAATCATATGCAATCTTTGCTCTAAATGAAATTGCTTTAAAAGCTTGAATACATTTTTATGGGCCTCAAAAATAGACTCGAAATGTATGTTCTCCCAGAGTTCGTCGCCATCACCAAGTTCACAGTAGTCAAATCCTTGTGAGTGGTAGAATTGTAAGGCATGATAATAGATGTTTCTATTGTTAGCGAAATCATCGGCAAAACTGTTGTCTCCCCTGTGGCAATCGCTGAAAAGTATGAATTTAGAAGCGTCATCAAACGGAATAACTTTGGCGTTTTTGTAAGCTCTAGTAAGTCTACTATCCGATGACATGGGTTATTTTTCGTTAAATATCCGAAAATCCAGTCAACCATAGGGCTTAGAGCCATAAAAAAACTTAGCATATTTTGTAACTTTACAAACAATTAGCAGACTAACTGAACCATGGGAAAGCTCGAGAGAAAGATAATGCCGGTTAAGCACCTCATAAGTTTTGAAAAACTTCTAGAGAAGTATGATGAACATATAAAAGGTGATGATCCTTTTTTAGCGGCTACTGCTGAACGTATTTTGTCAATTGAAAAAGGTTTTCCGGAGCTACGAAATGGTTTTTCAGATTTTACTTTATTAGAGAAGAACAAAGATGTTATCAATCAGATTCTACAAGATACATTTACAGAAGCTTTAAGTGGTAATGAGATAAAGGTAGCCACGTTACCTTATCAAGATATGATCATAAAGTCTTCTAAGCGTTTTCAAAAAATAATAGAAGAGGCAGGTAGGAATTTTGAGCCAGAGTTGAGAAACGTAGGTGATGATATGGATTATATCATGAGCTGTGTTGTGGTTTTAAACTTTTACTATGGCTATCATTTAGATTTTAGTAGACCTTATTTCTACGATATTCCAGATGCGAATGGGGTAATGCGCCATTATCGTATTTTATATAATGCAGATTTTATTGATGTTATACCTACAGAGAAATCAAAAGAGGTTACCCAAGAAGATGTAGATGAACTATTGGCTAACCCAACGGATATCAAACTCTGGATGGATAAGATTCCGCCAGAAAGCTTTATATCCAAGGGGTTTGTAATTGCCAACTTGTTCGATGTAACGATGGAGCAGGCAATTTCGAATATTAAAACGAAATTGATTTCCAAGGATACCATACAGCCTACCAATTTCATGCATGACCTGCAGGAAACGTTTAAGTCCTTTTTTAGATTACCAAATATCAAAGTTGGTTTTGCTTCTTTTGATGCTAAAAAGAACGAGTTTGAAGCGGTTGCAGGTATGGGATTCGATAGTTTTCTTTTAGGGGGGCAGCACCACATGAACTGTAAAAGTGCACTATGTGAAGATTCTTATGATAAGCTGATAGATCACAATTCATATTTTACTATTACTGATATGGATCGTAAAGTAGAGCAGTCAGGTAATATGAATCCGTATAAAGGGCTAAAGGAGCAGGGTATACAGAGTGCTATATTTGCTCCAATAGCGTATGAGGACAATCTTTTGGGGGTTTTGGAAATTGTATCTGAAAAGAAGGGTGTGCTTAACGGTGTAAATGCCCAAAAATTAGATGATGTATTACCATTTATTGTATCTGCCGTAGTTCGTGCAAAAAATGAAGAGACTAATAGAATAGATGCTATAATTCAAAATGAATGTACATCTGTTCATTCATCTGTATATTGGAAATTTCAAGAAGAGGCAAAAAAATTCATGTTAGATGAAGCAGAGGGTAGATCTCCGTCATTTAAAGAAATCGTTTTTAAAGAAGTTTATCCTTTATTTGGTCAAATTGATATAAAAGACTCTTCGCAAGCTAGAAATTTAGCTATTCAGCGAGATTTAATGATTCAGCTTTCAGAGATAGATAATGTGCTGAATATTGCAGTAAAAACATGGGATTTACCTATTTATGAAGAGCTGATTTTTAGGGTAAATAATCATTTAGAAAGTATAAAGGAAATGCTTTATACGAATAGTGAACAAGCGATTTTTGATTTTGTCCATGAAGAAATATCACCTGTTTTTGAACATCTTAAAAAATCCGATAAAGATATAGAGAAGCATATTTTAAAATATGAATCTAAAATTGATATGGGTACAGGTTCTTACTATGACCATAGAAAGAACTATGATGAAAGTGTAACATTGATCAATAAGAAGCTTTCTTCGGTTATAGATAAAAGACAAGAAAGTGCACAGGCAATGTTTCCTCATTATTATGAGCGTTACAAAACAGATGGCGTAGAGCACAATATGTATATTGGTTCTTCAATTTCGGAAAGCAAAGAATACAATTCATTATACCTTAATAATCTAAGATTGTGGCAATTGCAAGTAATGTGCGAAATGGAAAATGCCCATTACACTTTAAAGCCAAAACTACCGGTACCTTTAGATGCTGCGTCATTGATATTGGTGTACAACACGTCTTTATCCATAAGGTTTAGAATGGATGAAAAACAATTTGATGTTGATGGTACGTATAACGCACGTTATGAAGTAATTAAAAAGAGAATTGATAAATCTTACATAAAAGGTACTGATCAAAGATTAACTCAGAAAGGGGTACTTTCAATTGTGTATTCACAAAAGAAGGATGAATTGGAATATTTAAGATACATTAAGTTCCTAAAATCTAAAGGTTGCTTTACCAACAAGATAGAAATTGTTGAATTAGAAGGTCTGCAAGGTGTATCTGGGTTAAAGGCAATACGTGCAGAGATTCTTTACAAAAGAGAGCAAGAACCTGAAAAGACATATACTTATGAAGATCTTATGGATGCTTTAAAAGAATAGCACTTGGCTCAATAACTCAATTTTACGATCCGGACCAAAGAATTTAAAGGAAACGGCAAATGCTATTACTGAAAGAATCATACCAATCATGAAAATGGTATAGGTCCAACGTAGAAGAGAATACTTTCTGTTCAGTACAACTCCAAGAAAATAAAGGTCTTTGGTCAAAGAGGTGTAAATATAATCTTTGTCCTTTAGCATTTCTTGAATAGCCCATTCATACTCGCTCAGTGCCATTTTGTGAAAGTTGCCAAAAAACAAAAGGTTAACATTTTTATTGGCTACATCTTCTTTGGTGAATTCACCGCTAGTAACATTTGGTCTGGTCGCCAATACTGCTAAAACCATAGAGACCACACTAAAGAATACAAATATTACGGTTGGGTAAATAAGGTAATCATTAGATGGATTATCTAGTTTTGGTATCAGGTTAGATAGCGCTAATGATATAATAATGGCATTTACAGAAAGTAAAATATTTGCTTTTGTATCTGCAATATCACTAAGGGTAATATGATTTTTTAGGGTAACACGATATAGAGTCTGTATACCACGATCTGGACTTTCGCTTTTAAACTGAGCTTTTAATTTTTCTTTTTTGGCAAGTTTCTTTTCAGACTTCTTGTCTTTAATAAGCTTTCTTAAATTTTTGTCTTTTTTCTCTAACCAATTCTCTTTAGCGTAATCCGTATAATACTGGTGGTCTGTTCTAAATACTTGAATATTGAGCTCTAACCAATCTTTTTGATTATAGTTTTTTAAACCAAGCAGCTTCAGTTCTTCACGTAAAAGATCAGAAGTTTCAAGATAGCTGCTTTGCGCAAAATGAGAAGAATCTGCATCCCGTATAATCTCGTCCATTAAGTTTTTTGGTTTCGCATTCCACTTTGTGGCTAGTATGCAAGACTTCACCTTCTCTATTCCTTCTTTGTCGTATCCTTCTTTTGTTAAAAATTCTTCTGCAATTTCACAGCTGCTTTCTTCATGATTAGCGGTGCCCTTTGTGTACCCGGTATCATGTAACCAAGCTACTAATACAAGAAGTTCCTTATCCTGATCGGATAGAGAACATGATTCCAGTATTTGTTTAGTACTTTTAACGACTCTTTGGGTATGTCTTAGATTATGGTATAAAAACTTCTTATCCAAATGATTGGTAAGTAAGTCAACTACAAACTGTTGTGCACTATCTAAGATATCTGACATAGAAAATATTGGTTAGAATTATCCAAATTACAAAAATTTAAAGAGGACAACGTTACTATGAAAAAGATTTATGCATATCTATCAGTTTTTATATTTATAACTAGCTGTGCTACATACAAGACAAAGTATGTAGATGAAAAATATGCTATAGATGTAAACGAGTCTAAAGATATATCTCATACGTTCTATTTAATTGGAGATGCTGGTTTATCTCCCATGGGCGGAATGAATCCTGCGCTGAAGATATTTAAGGATAGGTTAGATAAAGCCGATAAGAATAGTACCGCTATTTTTTTAGGAGACAATATATATCCTGCAGGCTTACCTGATCCAAAGGATTCTACCAATGCCTATAGAACCGCCAAAAATCATTTAGATGCACAATTAAATACATTGAATAATTTTAAAGGAAGACCATTGTTTATACCGGGTAATCATGATTGGTATACTGAGGGATTGGTGGGGCTAGAACGAGAGGAAGATTACATTAAAAAAGTTTTAAAGAAAAAAGAAAAGAATCCGTTTTTACCAGAAAATGGTTGTCCAATCGATGTTGTAGAAATAGGGGATGATGTTGCAATTATAACAATAGATTCAGAGTGGTATTTGACCAATTGGGATAAACGCCCAGATATTAATGATAAATGTGATATAAAAAGTAGGGAAAAGTTTTTCTTGGAGCTTGAAGATGCCATTAAGGATTACCGTGATCGTACAACCGTCATTGCTATGCACCACCCTACCAATAGTTATGGTGAGCATGGTGGGCAATATTCTTTAAGAAAACATTTTTATCCTAAAAAAATGGCGGTGCCTTTGCCTGTTTTAGGAACTTTTATAAATGTCTTAAGAAGTACTTCTGGAGCATCTATAGAGGACGTGAATAATAAGCGTTATAGAGAATTAATGAACAGGGTAACTACCTTGGCACAGTATTCTGATCGCGTAATTTTTGCATCTGGTCATGAGCATACCTTACAATATATTGTTGAAAATAATACCCCGCAGATTGTAAGTGGTTCTGGTGCAAAAGAAGGTTTTACCAAGTTGTTGAACGGTTCTCAGTTTAATACGGGTAAAATGGGGTATGCCACTTTAGAGGTATATAAAGATGGTTCTTCTAGAGTTCGGTTTTATGGTGTAGACGATAATGATAATGAAGAGTTTTTGTTTACCAATGAAGTTTTGTCGCCAACTCAGAAAGAATATGTTGGGGAATTTACCGGTCAATTTCCAGATAGTGTAAGAGCATCCGTATATACAGAAGATGAAATTGACAAAAGCGGATTTTATAAAGGAATCTGGGGAGAGCGTTACCGTAAATATTATGGTACAGAGGTAAAAGTGCCGACGGTAAATTTAGATTCGCTAATGGGTGGTCTTGAGCCTGTTAAAAAAGGTGGCGGTCACCAATCTAAATCGTTGCGTTTACGTGCCAAAGATGGTAGAGAATATGTAATGCGAGCTTTAAGAAAAAGTGCGGAATTGTATTTGCAATCCATGGCTTTTCAAGATCAATATGTGCTAGATGATTTAAAGGAAACGTATACTCAAGAGTTATTACAGGATTTTTATACGGGATCTCACCCTTACGGTCCTTTTACTACCGCAAAATTATCTGATGCCGTAGGTGTTTATCATACTAATCCCGTTTTATACTATGTACCTAAGCAGCCTGCCTTAAAAGAGTATAATGAAACCTTTGGTGATGAACTATATATGATTGAAGAACATACTGGTGATGGTCATGGAGATTTGGCAAGCTTTGGTTACTCTGATAACTTAACCAGTACCGACGGTATGCTTGAAGATCTTCGTGATGACGAGAAATATGAGGTAGATAAAGACCTTTATTTGAGAGCACGACTTTTTGATATGGTTTTAGGTGACTGGGACCGTCATGTGGATCAGTGGCGTTGGGCAGAATTTAAAAACCAGGAGAAAGGTAAAATTATATATAGACCAATACCTAGGGATCGTGATCAGGTATTCTCAAAAATGGGAGATGGGGCGTTAATGAAAATAGCTACCCGTATTATACCAGGTTTAAGGCTTATGGAAGGTTTTAATGAAGATATTAAAAGTGTAAAGGGCTTTAATTCATCTCCAATGACCTATGTTTTGGATTTGACATTATTGGGTGAAACAGAGAAAAGTCAGTGGATAGCGCAGGCTAAATATTTACAAGAAAACTTAAAACCTAGTGATATTGATGAAGCATTTAAATCTTTTCCTGTAGAAGTGCGCGATGAAACAGTTGATGAAATCAAAGAAATTCTACTTGCACGTTTAAGTCACATTCAAGAAACTGCTAATGAGTATTATCAGATATTGAATAAATATGCTGTAGTTGCAGGGACAGATAAAGATGATTGGTTTGAGGTTAATAGGTTTAATGATGAAGAGACCGAGGTAAAAGTATTTAGAAATATAGGCGATAAGAAAAAACGAATGTTCTATTATAAGGTGTTTACAAAGGAAGACACTAAAGAATTATGGGTGTTTGGTTTAGATGATGATGATATTTTTGAAGTTAAAAATCCGTCTAATTATTCTGGTGTGAAGGTTCGTATTATTGGTGGTCATAATAATGATATTTACAGGGTTGAAGATGGAAGAAATGTGGCATTGTATGACTTTAAGAGCAAGAAGAACACCTTTGAGGAAACAGGAGGGGCAAAGATTAAATTGTCAGATGATTATGAGTTAAATACCTATCAACCACTAAAGCTAAGAAATAGCTTCAATCAGATTATACCGACTATTGGTTTTAATCCTGATGATGGTGTTAGAATAGGATTTGTAAATACCTATACCTATAATGGTTTTAGGCAAAATCCTTTTACACAGCAACACACCTTTGCAGCATCTTATTATTTCGCTACAAGCGGATTTGATTTTAAATATCAAGGTGAATTTGCACATGTATTCGAGAATTGGAATGCGGAGCTAAAAGCACGATTTACGAGTCCGAATTTTGCTATCAATTTCTTTGGATTTGGGAATAATACAGAGAATTTTGATGATGATTTGGGGCTAGATTACAACAGGGTTAAACTTAGGCAAATAGATTTTTCGCCATCATTGGTGTGGAGAGGGCAATTGGGAGCAAAAGTAAAATTAGGTCTATCATATGAAAATATAAGTGTTGAAGAAACCAATGACAGATTTATAAACACCTTTTACCAGCAAAATGGTGAGGAGACCAATAGTGACTTTGTGGGGGCACATGCTACCTATTCTTATGAAAATAAAGATAATGAAGCATTCCCGACTTTGGGAATGTCATCATCATTAGAGGCAGGTTTTAAAGAGAACCTTTCAAAAGAAGGTGGTAGTTTTGGGTATATAATACCTAGCCTAGGTTTTGATTATAAATTAATACCCAATGGTAGATTGGTGTTGGCTACCAAATGGAAGGCGCATTTTAATATTGGTAATGAATATGAATTTTACCAAGCAGCAAGTATTGGTGGTCTAGACGGCCTGCGAGGATTTAGGAATCAACGTTTTACGGGTAAAACATCTTACTATCAAAATACCGATATAAGATTTAGTTTAAAAAAGAAACGTACCAGATTATTGCCAACGGCAATGGGTCTTTTTGGAGGATTTGATTATGGTAGGGTGTGGATGCCAGAAATGAGTTCTGGTCGTTGGCACACTTCGTATGGCGGAGGGTTCTTTTTAAATGCCTCTGATATCATTTCTATCAATACTGCCATCTTCGCTAGTGAAGACGGACCAAGATTTACTTTTGGATTAGGATTCGGTTTTTAGATAAACCAGTTACTTTAAAGAATAGGTGTAAAGGTTGCCACCTTCTCCGTGTGCTTTTTCATCAGATATAAGTAAGGTGTCGTCATTAAGGAAACAAACCGATTCTAATTGGGAACGTGCTCCTAAATCAATTTCTTGCATGTTGCCCTTGGTAAAATCATCCCAAGTGAAATCTGTAAAGACAAAAAGTTTCCCATAACTGAGCGCTATGATTTTATCTCCTTTTGGAGAGATGTCTATTGAGGTTATTCGGCATGTATTCCAATCTTTACAAGGTATAAAAGTACCTACAAATGAAGCTTCATAAGAACCTTTGGTATCTGGTACGGAGTAGATACGGGCTTCGCCCGTAAAGGAATGAGACCTGTTTTTGGTTACTATAAATATTTTTCCATTTTGATGAAAAATAGCTTCAGAGTCATAAAATAGGGCGTCTTTTTTTGGAGGGAAATCCTTTTGGTCAGGGAAGTACAGTTCAATTTTTTCTGCGTCTATTTTGTCACCAGGTTCAATAGTTGGATTTGGCAGTTTTAGGATTTCTAAATTCTTGCGTTCATTGGCATTGTTACCAATATCAGCAATGTAAAGATTGCCAGCGGTATCTATTGTAAGATCTTCCCAGTCATGGTTTTTGCCATTTTTAACCTCTAACCTTTTAAGGATTTTACCTTTAAAATTTACCTGGTAGATTTCATCCTTGTTGCCGGAATCTTCAATAGCCCATATTGTAGAGTCATTATAAGTTGCCAATCCAGAATTTTCAGATAAACTACTTGGTAAATCTGCAATTACTTTTAGTTGTCCGTAGTTTGAACATGAAGTAAGTATAGAAATTAATAGGAATGTGGCTAATATAATTTTACTCATCTTGTTCTGTTAATGGCATGAAAACTTCTGCTTTCCAACGCAATGCGTCTCCACCCATGTTAGGGTTATTAAAAAAGAACTCTATAGGCTTTCTATCTACTTCTATCTGCTTTTCTTCTGCATAATCCAATAAGGTATACCAAGCCCTATCAGAAGTCATGTAATTACCGTTGTAAATTGCTTTTAAAGATTTCATACCTATAAATTCTTTATAAAAGAGGTCTTTGATAATTGGTAAAGAATCGGTTTTAATGATAGGATAGCAGAAATTAAAGCGAATACTGTCGTTCTTCATATTCCAATCGGTAGTTTCAATAAAAGGTACGCCATTTACTTGAATTTCGTTGCTGGCGATAACAGAATTTAAAAAAGGATAGCTTTCCATCATACCAAAGGCTTTATTACTTTGAACGGTTTTGTGTTCAACACAAGCACAATAGGTAGACGGTAAATGATCCTCACCCTTAAAAGTCACTTTAAATTCTTTTCTATGGATATTTAAACTCTCAATAAAATCGGTAACCGTTTTTCTGGCTTGTTTCTCAAAGTTGGTATCGGTAAAGGGAACGACCAGCTTGTTCATAAAACTGTGGTCCTTGTCCTTAACGTCAACAACTAATTGAGATGTTGAATCATTGGTTGGTGTAATGGTCCAATTATAGATATGAGTAGAGTCACCGGTAACGATTAATTGCTCAAGATGCGCTAAATCATCTTTTTGGCGAATAGAGGATTTTTGCAGTGTTTTACTCCATGATTTTAATGCTTGGTTAACTGTTCCTGTATTAGACTTCGCTATAACTCTTATTTGGTAATCCTGTGGTTTTATGAAAAAATACCAGAGTAATGCAATAGATATGACCGCTATTATAATGGTAATGCCTTTTTTCATTATAATTTATTATGTGTAAAATTTAATTATTTTTCATTTTAATTTTTGAATTCAATAGCGTACCAATTTTTCTACCTTGGCCAACACCTACTTCAACTGCAGCTCGGTAGTGAATTCCGCCATACATTCTACTGATAGCGGCTTCATCGGCAGCTTCGTTAAAAGAGTTGAATTTTCTTATCGGTAGGCCATATGGTGTTTCGGTATCGTCTTCAAAACTAAAATCTTCACCAAAAATACTGGTTAAGGCAGTTGCTGCGGCACCTGATACTACACTATGCCCGCTTGTATATTCTGGGAAAGGTGGGGTTTGTAAAATAGGCTTCCAGTTCTCGTCAATATGTTGATTGATCAAAGTTTCTGGTCTTATTAGATTACTTCGGTATTTTTCATCCCAACAGCTTATAAATCCATCGGCAATCGCCATTGAGGTTTTGGTGTATGCAAACACTGTGTCGTCAAAATTACTATTGGTTTTTTTGCTTGCAATTTTTGTGATTCCTATCCAATGTGCACCAGGAGTTATTTTTTTGGTAGCGAACATGAGGTGACCTCTTGTAACGGAAACGTAAGGGTTGCAATCCCAAAACTTGGCAATAGCAACTTCATCAGACTCATCTCCGTTCTCGGTAATTTCGTTACTGATGTTATATACCTCAATAAGTTCTTTATAGAAGTCAGAATCTTTTTCAAGAGAGAATGCTGGTGGTGGAATAGGTTTAAATTGAGAAGCCGAATCTATGATGAACGGTCTAATTTTGTTCCAATGCGGTTCTATACCATCCATATATGCGGGTGGAGTAGGTTGCCATCTTGCTTGGTCGTCGGTATTTACAGTAAACTTAGGCATCGTACGAGTTTGGCTGTAATTGTCTTTGTTCATCCACTCTTTAATATGTTCTGCAACTTTTAATCCGTAAGTTTTAGACGCTTCAAATTCAGGTTCGTTCATTGATTTCCACTGCGTGAAAAGGCTATCTTGTAAAACATCGAATTTATCTTCTGAGAAAATAAGTTGTCTACTAATATTCATGTGTGCAATTAAAGCGGATAATTGAGGGTTAATACCAGATACCGTATCAATTACAGGTATGGGTGTAAGACCTTTTAACTGACCTGACAGGGTGTTGTATTTTGGATTTACCTGTGCAACAATCTCATATGCAGCAATATTTGGGTAGGCAAATATTCTACTTGCCACCGGTGGCGAGAAAATATCATGGATCATGATATCAATTACATGATCAATTGAACTATGTAATTGATCGGGAGATACTATTATAGGTTCTTTTTTCTTTTCGGTGCAATTCGCAAGTATGACACCTATCATTATGATTAAAAAATACTTCTTCATTGTACTATGGTTTGAGTATGCTATAAACTTCTGCAGCCTTATTATTAAAGGTGAGCAAAATGTATTTGTTGTTGTTTGCGTTTAAAATATTCATGCTTCTAATCGATTTACCTGTCAAATCGAGTCCTATTTCATTGGCTAAGGTAACATTGTTGGTACTACTAATCAATGCTCCGGGGAAAGAATCAAAACGGCCATGATACGGTTTAACACCAAAATAATTTCCCGCTGCCAAAACTTCGGTTTTATTATCGCCGTTAAAGTCAAATTCCAGGAACGACATAATCGGTGCCAATTGCAATTCATAACTAAATGGAACAAAGGTAAATTTGCCATTTTCATTTTTGAGGAAACCAGAATTTAAGGTATGTACTTTTAGAATTTCTGCGTTTGGCAGCATATTTTCACCTAGTATATCTTCCATTGGTTTTCCTGCAAAAGAGCTGTAGGTATTGTATTTTTTACGAAGTGATACCAACTGACTCGATAATTCTTTCAAGCCATCTACTGGGTAATCTTTGCCATCTTTGTAAGTGCTGACAATAGTTTCTGTAGCACCGTTTTTATCAAGGTCGCCATAAAACATTTTCATAGGATGCTCTTCTGATGTGGAGAATTTGGTATTTAAACCCCAATTGCCTAAAAGATAATCTTGATCACCATCATTGTCAATATCAAAATTGATTACGGATTGCCATAAGCCATTTATTTTTTCATTTTCTAACGGATGAATTTCTTCAAATTCCCCTTCATTGTTTTGAAAGAATCTTGGTGACATCCATTCGCCAACAAATAGAATATCTTCCCATCCATCTTCATTGAAATCTGTAACTATAGCATCGGTAACCATACCTAACTTTTCAAATGGATTATTGGTTACTTTAAAATTGCCTTTATCATTATTTAAAAGATAGCTGTTAGGTTTGTTTCCATAATCTGCACTAATAGATTGATTGCAAACAATGATATCTAAATCATTATCATGGTCATAATCTAATTTTAAAAGAACGGATGCATTCTCGAATAACTCAGGAAATTCTTTTTTTGTAAAAATGGAATCATTTGAAACGTAATAAGAATCTGTTAGCGGCTTCATTTCATTAAAAAAATCTGCACCACCAGTACCTATTATCAGGTCATTTTTACCATCGGAATTAAAATCGCCAATTATAGAAGCAATATCTTCCTTGATACTATCATTTTTAATTTCCGGATAATTTTTTAAGTAAAAAGTAGAATCGCCTTGAATGTAGATTTGCGACGGAATATATTTTGACCCACCAAAGAATATATCTTCTTTTCCATCACCGTCTAAATCGCCAATACTAACAGCGGGACCTCTATCTGACATTTGATAGGGAATTAGTTTTTGACGTAAATAGTCACTGTAAGCATCTTCAATATGAACATAGTCTATACCTAGATTGTCTGAAGTTTTTTGGAACAGTAAATTCTCTTTATTTTTTAGTGAACTATAATTAAAAGGTTGAGTGTTTTCAGGATTAATATATAGTGTTTGATTAACGGCGATATTTTCAACCAGTTGAGAGCTTCTGTCTGGCCAAACAATTTTTAAAGAGTCTATGTTTTCAAGGTCTCCATAACCAAAATGAATTAAGGGTTCAGAAGAAGCTTGAAATCCGCGAACGGTGTACATTTCTTTAAACTGTTTAATTCCGTTGGCGTACGAGAATACTTTGGTGCCAATTCCGAATTTATTTTTTTCGGTGTAGTTCAGTTTAATTTTTAGCCAATTTCGCTTACTGTTGGTAGTATTTTCTTGAATTTCTGCTTTGCTATATAGATTATTGGTTATTAAATCTAAATCGCCATCATTATCTAAATCGCTATAAGCTGTTGCTCCAGAAATAATGGTGTCTTGTGCAATCCATGATTTAGATTCATCTATAAATTTAAGGTCTTTAGCACCTTTAAAGATCATGTTACCAATAAAACCTGAAGGCATCATTTTCAGTGCTTTTTGATCTACAAGGTTGGTGTTATTGATTTTTGACCGAATATTTTCGTTAGAAATATAGTTAATGTAATCAAGGTCGTTAGGACGTTTAGGAATCCCGTTACTTATATATAAATCCTGTTCTCCATCTTGGTTGAAATCCCCAAATAAAGCGCTCCAGCTCCAATCTGTAGCGGCTACACCACTCTGTAAAGCTGTTTCTAGAAACTTGCCATTTGGTTGGTTTATAGAAAGCATGTTTCTTGTATACTGATTGTGATAACCAAAAGTTTCGGTTTTTAGTTTTTGAATTTGAACATCATCATCACCTTCAGAAGACTTTAAAACGGTTTCATCTTTAGCTAACATATCTAAAGAAATAAGGTCTGGTAAGCCATCATGGTTGATGTCTGCTACATCACTACCCATAGAAAAACGGGTAGTATGTCCAAATGCGTCTTTGAGACTTTCCGTAAAAGTACCGTCACCATTATTTAAATAATAATAATCATCTTCATGAAAGTCATTGCCAATATAAAGATCAGGATATCCGTCTTGATTAAAATCAGAAACGGCAATACCTAGACCGTAGCCATTTACACCACCATAAATACCGGCATTTTCACTTACATCTACAAATTTTCCGTCATCATTTCGTAGTAATTTGTCTCCGGTTTCATAGATACGTTTGTGTCTAATTTGGGAGTTGCCATAAGAGTCTTGTGTGTGTATGGCATGATTGAGAAGGTACATATCTAAATCTCCATCTAGGTCATAATCTAAAAAAGCGGCAGAAGAACTATATGACTCAAAATCCAATCCAAATTCCGCGGCACTTTCTTTGAAAGTAGCATCTCCTTGGTTTATGAAAAGCTCGTTATATCCATTAAATCCGTTTAACCCAACAACAGCACAAACGTAAATATCTAGAAGTCCGTCACCATTAACATCACCCATTATTGTACCTGTATTCCAAGAGCTACTACCAGCGACACCTGCTGTTTCGGTAATGTCTTCAAACTGTAAGTTCCCCTTGTTCAAGTACAACTTGTTTTTTACTTGATTACCTGAAAAATAGATATCTGGCAGGCTATCATTATTGATATCGCCAATGGCAACACCTCCACCATTATAAAAGTATAGATAGTCTAAAATACTCAGGTCTTTTGTTTCGGTAAGCGTATTTTCAAAAGTTATACCCGTATCCTCAGCAGAATGTTTTACAAATAACTCCCCTGAATTTTGTTTACAACCAATGGCAAATACCAATACACATATGTATAGTATACTATTCTTCATTTAATCGATACAATTTTGGTGTGTCATTGTTGATGGCTGCGATGATAAATTCGTTTCCTTTTTTATCCTTTACAATCTGTAGTTGTTTTACTTCATTCCGTATAAAGAAACCACTGTCAGCATAGTTTTGCCATTCAAAATTCAATTTTCCGTCACCAAGGAGAACATTACCATAGTTAGCATCTAGTCTAGAATATTGGGGTTTGAATTCAAAATTATTGCCTGCCATTACAAGATCAAGATTCCCGTCCTTGTTTACATCTAAACATTGAATGCCACATATACATGAGAATTGAACTTGAGGGGGTAGAATTTTGATAGTGAAATTACCATTACCGTCATTAATTGCAATTACGGTTTCAGCAATACTTGCTTCTTTTAATATGGTATTGTCGATAACGTCATTTGTGAATAGCTCTTGAATAGTTTTAGAAGCATACTCTGAAGCTTTGATGTTCTTTTTCTTTAGGGCCAATATTTGTGTCGTCAATTCCTTTTTTTGATGAAGAGGATAATCACCGCCATCATAGTTTTGCGTGGTAATTTGTTCAATAGTACCATCATTATCAAAATCGTTTACCCACATTTTCATAGGTTGCCCAGGTGAAGGTTTGTAATGAATATTACTGCCCGTATTACCTAAAATTAAATCTTGATCTCCGTCGTTATCTAAATCATAACCTTCGACAGCACCCCACCATCCATTAAGGCTGTCAAGAGAGCTTTTAGAATCGCTAAGCCTTCTGCCAGAGTTTTTATAAATTTTTGGACTGCCCCAATCAGAAACGGTTACTAGGTCATCCTTGCCGTCACCATTCATGTCTAACCATTTAGCATCGGTTATCATTCCTGCATCTTTTAGGTCGTATGCAGAACGTTCTGTAGCATCTGTAAAAGTGCCATCGCCATTATTTAAGAGGAATAAGTGATCAGGGTTTACGCCGTAGGTGCCCACAACACTTCTTGATCCTACAAAAACATCCATATCACCATCATTATCAAAATCTGACGGAGCGACAACCGCTACATTTTTATTGATATTCGGAAGTTTGTCATTACTTAAAGAAAAATTGCCATTGCCATCGTTTAGATAAAGTCGAATACCATATGTGCCCTGCATGCCTAATTCGTTTCCTCCAGTACCGACCATAAGATCTAAATCACCATCATTATCCGAATCAAAAAAGGAAGCAGTGGTATCCTCTAGTAGTGCTTCGGTTTCAAAATATTTTACAATAGGTTTAGACAGTGAGCCATTGCCATTGTGAAGATATAATGCACCGGTTTGATTTTTTGCGCCACCTATAAAAATATCATCATTACCGTCACCATTTACATCTCCGACCGCTAAACCAGGACCTTCTTCTGCCAATGATTTAGAAATCAAACCTTCGTTGTCAAAATCCATATAGTTATTTTCTTTATGGGTCAGGAATGTATTATTATCGATCGATTTTAAAAGGGTAGAAGTTTCAGTCTCTTTAATTTTAAATATTTCGGTAGCTTCTTCTTGATTAAATGTAATGGTCTGGTTGGCTTTTACATTAATTAACTTAGAAGTAGTATCGTCAGGCCATATAATACGAATAGAGTCTAAAGTTTCAGTAGTTCCAAGACCTATAGTCATCGGGTATTCTACTGATGACTGAAAACCTCTAGACGGCATTAAGGTCTGGTCGATAATGTTATCTGGGTAATATAAACGGGCAACTGTTCCTATTCCAAATGTATTACCATCGCTTCCCTTGAATTTTAATTTTATATAATTGTTTTCTAATTGAGATTCAGAGTTATTTCGATATACGAATGTCTCCATATTTACATTATTGACAACCAAATCTAAATCGCCATCATTATCTAAATCTCCATAAGCAGAACCGTTAGAGCGACTGGGTAATTCAAAACCCCATTGTTTATTGTAGTTGCTAAACGTAATGTCCCCATTGTTTCGATATGCATAATTGGGTAATGGTGTTACAGGCATTTTATTGATGATAGAATCAATAGACTCTTTTCTGCCGGTCAAAGCCATTTTTTGAATGATTTCATTGGCAAAAAAATCAACAAAATCTAAATCGGTAAGGTCATGGTTAATTCCGTTTGTAATATAAATATCTTTTAATCCGTCATTGTCCATATCGAATAAAAGTCCAGACCAACTCCAATCTGTAGCTTCAACACCACTGTAATACGCAATCTCAGAAAAAGAGCCATTTCCATTGTTCAGCTGTAATGTATTTTGAATGTATTGCTGGTGGAAATCTTTACTCTGTTTTAGTTTGAAAATATTATAGCCTTCAAATTCCATAACAGATTTTACACGCTGGTCAGGCTCTGGCAACATGTCTGTAATGAAGATATCTGTAAGTCCGTCGTTATTGATATCGGCCATATCGACACCCATAGCGGATAAACTCAAATGGTTTGTCCATTTTTGTACCTCTTCTCTAAAAGTACCGTCTTGGTTGTTAATGTATAAATAATCTCTTTCGTAAAAATCGTTAGAAACATAGATGTCTGGGTATAGGTCATTATCGATGTCTACGACCATAACCCCAAGACCAAAGCCAATAAGGCTACCGTAAATACCAGCATCTTCACTAACATCAACGAATTTACCGTTATCATTTCTTAGAAGCATATCACCTACACCTCTAAAAATTTTTGGTACGCCCTCCCAATCTTGTGCTCTTACTTCACGTTGTTCTGCATACCCTAAGCTGCTGACTGGTATGTTACTGTTATTTAAAATATAGGCATCTAAATCGCCATCCTTGTCATAATCAAAGAAAGAGGCATGAGTGGAAAAACCTGTTTCCGCTAGATTAAACTCATGGGCTTTTTCAGTGAAAGTACCGTCTCCGTTATTAATATAAAGGTCGTTATCATGGTTGTTGCCTTCCATGTTGCCGGCATTACTTACGTAAATATCTAGAAATCCGTCATTATCAATATCTGCCATCACTACACCTGTAGACCATGGTTTGTTACCTTTTATTCCGGCTGTTTCTGAAATATCTTCAAATTTCATTTCGCCTTTATTAAGAAATAGTTTGTTAGGTTCCATATTGCCTGTCAAGAAAACATCTGCTAAACCGTCATTATTAATATCACCAATGGCAACACCACCACCATTGTAGAAATTACGGTATTTAAAAATGTTAAATTCTTTAGAGTTAGCGACTTTGTTTACAAAAGAAATACCTGTTTCTTCTGGCTGTAAAAGTGTAAATAATGTAGGTTCTGTTTTTTCTTCTAACGTATTTGCATCTTCCTTAAAGTCGCAAGAGTATAATAGGGATAAAAATAAACCAAGGCAGCTTATTTTAAGCAAATTAGAGTTCATTGTTGGGTTTGTTTGAGATAGCACTTCGAGTTATTTTGTAAGCTGTAAAAGTTGAGTTAGTTACCTGTGTGATAGTTACTTCAAAATTAATTTGCAATATAGCCAAATACCTACTATTTGTTAGGCTTATTTGGTAAAAGTCAACGTTAAAATTTAAAGAAATCGTTATAGGTATGGTCTATTAATATGAATAATGAGATTTAGTGGCTACTTTTTAGAAGTAATGGAAATAATCCAATATATTTAACCTTGACTAAATAACAAACAACTCAACTAATGATAGGAATTTTATCTTTTTTAGGCTTTACCATTTTAGTGGCCGTAATTGCATATTTGGCAACAAGGTCAACTAATGAACAAACTTCTGATGGTTATTTTTTAGGAGGAAGAAGTTTAACCGCAGGAGTAATAGCGGGATCTTTACTGTTAACTAATTTATCTACAGAGCAGATTGTTGGTCTGAACGGTAATGCCTACAGTGATGGGATACTAGTAATGGCCTGGGAGACTTTGGCGGCTATTGCCATGGTAATATGTGCTATTTATTTGCTACCAAGATATTTGAAAGGAGGTATTAGTACTATACCAACGTACTTGGAAAGAAGGTTTGATACTACAACAAAAGCAATGACATCAGGTTTATTTTTAAGTGGTTATGCTATAGTGTTATTACCTATTGTTTTGTACTCTGGGTCTTTAGCAATTAGTGGTATGTTCGACTTACCCGAGAAGTTGGGAATTTCTGAATGGGGTACAATTTGGGTTTGTGTTTGGAGTATTGGTATTATAGGGAGTATTTATGCCATTTTCGGAGGATTAAAAGCCGTTGCCGTTTCTGATACTATTAATGCTATAGGTTTACTGATAGGTGGTCTGTTGATACCTGTATTTGGACTATATGCAATAAGCGATGACAATAGTATATTAGGGGGTTTATCAAAACTTACAGCTGAACATCCAGAAAAGTTTAATGCTATAGGGTCAGAATCTTCTAGTATACCATTTGCTACGATATTTACCGGTATGGTACTGGTACAGCTGTTTTATTGGGGGACCAATCAACAAATAATACAAAGGGCATTGGGGGCTAAAAATTTAAAAGAAGGTCAAAAAGGAGTAATGCTTGCAGCGTGCTTTAAGATATTAGGACCGTTAATTGTTGTTTTGCCCGGTATTATAGCTTTTCACATGTTTGATGGTCAGTTGGACAGAGCGGATCAGGCTTATCCTAAATTAGTGGCAGCAGTTTTGCCGGTAACGTTGGTTGGTTTTTTTGCCGCTGTTCTCTTTGGAGCCATTTTAAGTTCTTTTAACAGTGCGTTGAATAGTTGTGTTACCTTGTTTGGTTTGGATATTTATAAAGAGTACATAAATAAAGAAGCATCGGAAACCAAAGTTGTTGCAGTAGGTAAGCGTTTTGGTGTTATGCTTGCACTGTTTTCAATGATATTGGCTCCTTTTTTATATTATGCATCAGATGGTCTTTTTGGTTACTTGCAGCAGGTTAATGGGGCATACAGTATTCCTATTCTATCAGCAATCGTCATTGGATTTTTAACAAAAAGAGTTCCAGCTATTGCTGCCAAAACTGGGATAATATTTGCCGTTGTGGTTTATGTAATTTATATATTTATGCAAAGAGGACTTGGTGTAGAATGGTTGCCACATATGTTGCATGTACAGGCTATTACTTTTGTCTTGACCATAACTTTAATGTTGGTAATTGGTAGATTGAAGCCTAGAGAAACAGACTATGAGCAGGAATATACAAATGAGGTAGACATTACGGGATGGAAATATGTAAAGCCCGTAGGCTTAATTATTACCTTAATAGTTGTAAGTACATATATTATATTTAGATAAGATATTATAAGGAAGTTGGGAGCTATTGCATCTTAAAATAGAGGGCTCTATTTTCTGAAATTATTGATAGCGTAACATTTTTTATTCACTTTTGTGTACATAAATGTTGCGCTATTTGTATTGGAAATAATAGTTTAATTTGACTTAACACATTAGTAATTTATAAAATAAAACAAGGAAGTTTTAAAAGCTTAGTTTCTAAAATTTAAAGAAGCTTTTTGTCATTAATTAATGTTAGTTAAAGTAATATAGTATAGTATTACAGGAGCTAGGTAAATTATTTTGCAGTCTTATAAGCTTATGAAGAAAGCAGTTTAATGGATGATTTTTTGTCGTTCTGAATACCAATATATAGCTTATTTGATTTTGTATAAAGTTGCAAAAGGAAGTACTTTGAGTTATTTATCTGAGAACACCAGCTTCAAAGATATTTGATTTTTTTTGTTGTTTCAGCAAAGTATAAAACGTAAAAAAGCCTCCAAAATTAACTGGAGGCTTTTTCAACTTAAACTTAAAATTATATATACTTAGTATCCTGGGTTTTGAACCAAGTTAGGATTTGCAAGTAATTGTGCCGGTGGAATAGGGAACACGTTGTAATCATCATTGTTAATTGTTCCTTCGGCTTTAAATAACCAATCTCTACCAAATTGACCAAAACGTATTAAATCATTACGTCTCCAAGCTTCTTGGTATAATTCTCTACCTCTTTCATCCAAAATGTCTTGCTCGGAAACTGTGCCTAGCAATTCTTGAGTGTTACGTATTGTTCTTAAGTCATTGATCATAGCTGTAGGATCGCCACCGCTTCTGAACATTGCTTCAGCTTTCATTAAATGCGCATCTGCATATCTAAATACAATTTGATGACTTATAGAAGCTTCACCATTTCTAGCAGCATACTTTTGAATACGAATACCGGTAGTTTCATCATTATTGATGAAGTTGACAGCACCTGAGCCATCTTTAAAATCTCTTTTGAAAGTAAGAGGGGCACCTTGTCTATCTTCTAAAGGAGTTCCGTCCAAATCATATTGTTGATTGATTAAGAAACCGTAACCAACGTTAGAACCATTTACATATCCATCTAATTCAGAAGCGTATGGTTGATCAGCAAAGTCTACACCTATAGTTGGGACACCACCTCTACGCTCTTCTTGACCATCAACAGTGTTTTGGTCAGCATCTAATTCATTAGATTCAGCATCTCCTTCAAAAAGGTCGTAAAACTCAGCAAGAGTACTAAATCCGTTCCAACCACCACCTTGAATGCTAGTGTTGTTGTAATGAAGTCCCATAACCACTTTATTAATAGTGTTAGCTTCTAAAGACCAGATAGTTTCAGTATCCGCGTCTGGTAAGAATAGATCGAAATATCCTTCTTGTAAAGCGTAACCTTCAGCAGTAATAGCATCAACTAAAGAAATAACTTCGGCCATATCGCCTGAGTCAGGAGATCCACCAATATAAATATGCTTGTTCAAAAGAACTTTAGCCTTTAAATATCTAGCAGCAGCTTTACTAGCTCTAAGGTTAAGATCACCGCTACCGGCAGCCGTAGCTGGAGCATTGGCAATTGCAGTTTCAATATCTGCAAGAATAAAATCAACAGCAGCTTGTCCAGATAATACTTCAGGTACAGATGAAGATGGTAGTGCTGTGTCTCTATAAGGGACTTGACCAAAATTGTCAAGAATTACCCACATACTGTAGGCTCTGATAAAGCTTGCGTCACCAATGTTCTCTGTAGATGGGTTACTTCTTGAATCTAAAACTTGAGAAGCTTGCAATTGGTTCGAATTCCATAATTGAAATACGTTAACAATGAAAGAATGTTGACCATTCCAATCATGTGTATGTAAAACTCTCCAAAGTCCGTTATCACCCCAGTCACCACCACGTGTAGGGATTAAGTGCTCATCTGAAGTTACCTCTTGAAGAGCGAAGTAGTTATCTTGCCCAGCATATTGCCCGGCAAGTGAACCGTAAAGATTCGTTACAGTTGAAGATGGATCAGCTAACCCTTGAAAGCCTTCAGAAATTATCGAATCCGTTTCTTCTATTTCTAGGTCGGTACAGGAAGAAACCCCTACCAACGATAGAATAGAAAGCGTTAAGATTTTAAAATTATTTTTCATGATATACAATTTTTTTTAATTAAAATGATGCATTAATACCAAAAGTGAATGTTCTTGGTCTTGGGTAAGAACCGTAGTCAATACCTCTAGAAGGTACACCTGAATCTAAATCACCAGTATTAGCAGTAACCTCTGGATCTAAACCACTGTAATCTGTAATCAAAAATAGGTTTTGACCTGTTAATGAAAAACGTAGCGAGTTTAAAGCACCTTCACCAGATAATGGAACATTGTAACCAATGCTAGCATTTTGGAAACGAACGAAATCTCCTTTTTCTAAGAAACGAGTTGAAGCATCAGCAGAAGCTCCAGGATCTTCTCCGCTTGTCAATACATTCTGAGTTACGTTTCTAGAGTTAGAAAGTGCTCCTGCAGTGAAATATGCATTTTCAGTGTTGTTGTAAACAGAGAAACCAAATTGACCTTGAAAGAAAACAGATGCATCAAAATCTTTAACTTTCAAGTTTAAACTTAAACCAGTTGTAATATCCGGTAAAGCATCTTCGCCAACAAAGGTTTTGTCAGCAAAAGGATCTCCTACACCATTTCCGTCAACATCTTGATATGTTGGCGAACCAGCACTATCAAAACCAGTAAAAATTGGTAAGTAGTAAGAATACAATGATTGTCCTGAAGCGAAACGTTGTGCAAAAGCACCTGTTAAACCAGGTCCATTAACTGCACCAGTATCAATTAAACCTTCAAAGTCTTGAACTTCGTTGTTGTTGTAAGCAATATTGAAATCTGCAGAAAAAGTTGCATCATCCGTTCTTACGAAATCGTAAGCTAATGCAAATTCAACCCCTTGGTTAATGATACTTGCATCTACGTTTTGGAATTGGAAAGGATCAACAGCTGGCGCTGCAGGTGGTGTCTGTAGAAGAACGTCAGTGGTTTCGGTTCTATAAACATCAATACTACCACTTAAGCGATCATTGTTAAACCCAAAATCAAAACCAGCGTTCAAGTTGAAAGAAGACTCCCATTTTAAATCTGGTCTATCAGTAGCAACAATGGCAGTACCGTTAGCATTGATATCAAGGTTTTGTTGAACAGTTAAGTCAGAAAAACGTTGTCTTGCTACGAAGTTACCATAACCTAGACCATCTTGATTACCAGTGATACCTGCACTTAAACGTAATTTAAGGGTGGATACGTTTTCTCCTACAAAATCTTCTTCATTCATTTTCCATGCAAAAGCACCAGAAGGGAAGTATCCGTATTGATTTTCAGGACCAAATCTAGAAGAACCATCTGCTCTCATTGTTGCTGTGAACAAATACTTGTCATTTAAAGTATAATTTAATCTAGCAAAGAAAGATTGCAACTCGTCAGTATTGTCAAATGAATTGGTGAATACAGAAGTTACAGGACTGTCAAGAGTTCTGCCTAATTCTTCTTGAGCAACAACAGTTGGTAATAATCTATTTATTAAAACGCCGTTTGTATTTGGAGCGTAATATGCTTGTTGATAAGAACCGGAAACAGCATTCTGTAAGTCATTTACAGCCCCTCTAAGTTGTCTGCCCATTTCATTTAAATCACTAGTTGAGTAGCCTCTACCACCAGCATTGAAACCGTAAGTTTGGAAATCTTGGTAACCGAAACCTACCAATGCTTCTAAGCTAGAGTTTTCAAATTCTGTATTGTAGTTAACTGTGGCTTCAAAAGTTTTGTTGTCTCTTTTTAAAACTCCGTAGTTACCACGTCCAATATCAGTTACACCATTAATGTTGTTGATATCTCTGGAGATAACAGATGTGTTAGAAGCTTCGGCGATATCTAAACCGGCATTTAATTTTGCGGAAAGTTCAGAAGTAAAGTTGTACTGAATAGAACCATTTAATAAATATCTGTCAGTATTAGTGATATTCTGAGTATTGTCCAATGCATTTTGAGGATTTACATTTAAACCACCAGCATTAAAGCTAGAGTTTGAAGGCCAAGTAGGGTTTGCTGCATAAGCACCACCTAAAACATCACCAGCAGCACCTGCTTGTGCACTAATTGGTGCTTGAGAATCATTAATTCTAGCGATGGACATTTGAAGACCAAGAACTAGTTTATCATCTAAGAAACGTTGGTTGAAATTAACTCTACCAGTAATTCTTTCTAAATCAGAGTTTTCAACAATACCAAATTGTTTTCCATATCCAAATGTTGCTCTTACGTTACCGCTACCATAGTTCTTAGAGTAAGAAAGGTTTTGGTTTTGAGAAGCGGTTGATCTTAAGACAACTTGTTGCCAATCTGTATTAGCACCAAAATTTACTGCACTTGCATTACCGCCAACAGCAGTAACACCAGATAAAAATTCAGATGGCTTTAAAAGGTCAAAAGTATTTGCTGCTTTAGCAATACTTAAGGAACTAGAAAAATCCCAAACTCCTTGACCGCTACCTTTTCCACTTTTGGTGGTAATAATCACGACACCATTTGCACCACGAGAACCATAAATGGCAGTTGCAGATGCATCTTTTAATATACTAATGCTTTCAATATCATTAGGGTTGATAAAGTTCAATGGGTTTTTAACAGCACTTTGCCCAAAACCTGTTTCACCTTGTGGAGAAGTATCTCCACCACCTAATGGAACACCATCAACTACGAATAGCGGATTGTTGTTTGCACGTACAGAATTTGAACCTCTAATGTTAATTTGGATACCAGCTCCAGGTTCACCACTAGTTTCCTGAATATTAACACCAGCAGTCTTACCTTGTATTAATTGTTCTGGAGAAGCAATGTTACCACCATTAAAATCTTCAGCCGTTACCGCAGTTACAGAACCTGTTGCATCTTTAACAGTTGTAGTACCGTAACCAATAATTACAACTTCTTCCAATGCTTGAGCATCTTCTTGAAGGGTAATATTAATTGTAGTTTTACCGTTTACTGCTACTTCTTGAGTTTTGTAGCCGATATAACTAACAATAAGTACAGCACCTTCTTCAGCGGTCAAAGTATAATTACCGTCGAAATCTGTTTGCGTACCATTCGTTGTTCCTTTTTCAAGAACACTAGCTCCTGGTAAAGGTCCACTTGCATCTGAAACCGTTCCAGATACTTCTTGTGCCTGCATAGATCCAAAGCACAAAAATGCACCTAGAATAAACAGACTTTTTAGGAATGTAATCTTCATAAATTGTTAATTTAAGTTGAGTTAATTTAATTTCAATTGTTAAAAATATGTAAAAAGGTGTGTCAACAATGCTATCGGCAAAGTTAAAAAGTTACGAAAACGGTTTCGTGTTAATAACTTTTATTTTTTACGAGTATAATGAATGATATAGGGCTATTTTATGATATTCTTAATTGTATAAGGGGTTAAATATGAATTTGTGATATTAATACAAATATATAAAAAATACTTTTTTCTATATATTTACGATTTACCATCCATAATTGAACTTTAACTTTTAGAATAATTTAAGTTCTTATCTTAATTCCTAAAATTCCTTTTTTGAAACCTAAAATCACATTAAAAGATATTGCTAGAGAACTTGATGTTTCTATTTCTACGGTGTCAAAAGCCTTAAAAAATAGTAAGGAGATTAGCAAAGACACAAAAGATAGAATTAAGGCATTTGCCAAATTCTATAATTACCGTCCTAATAATATAGCTCTTAGTCTTAAGAACAGGAGAACAAAAAATATTGGCGTGGTAATACCAGATATTGTGCACCATTTTTTTACCACTGTCTTCAGGGGTATAGAAAAGTATGCCAATAGTATGGGCTATAATGTTATTATTTGTATTTCTGATGAATCTTTTGATAAAGAGGTAATAAATATGGAAATGTTGGCGAATGGTAGTATTGACGGGTTTATACTATCATTAAGTGCAGAAACGCAGCGAAAGAATGACTATACCCATTTAAAGGAGTTGTTGGATCAAGGTATACCTATTGTTCTCTTTGATCGTGTTACTGATGAAATTGCTTGTGATAAGGTAGTGTTGAATGATAAAGGAGTATCAACTGAAGCGGTAGAGCATTTTATAAGTGCAGGGGCAAAGAAAATTGCTTTGATAACTACAGAGAATTTTTTTAATGTAAGTGAAAGTAGAAGAGATGGATATCTACAAGCTTTAAATGACAATAATATTGCAGTTGATGAGAATTTAATATTGACTTTGCCCCATGGTTTAGACAATACAAATCTCATAACAGAGTTTTTTCAAAATAATGAAATTGATGCGGTACTTTGCGTTAACGAGATTTTTGCCGTTCAATGTATGAGTATAATTCAGCACTTAAAGTATAATGTTCCAGATGATATTTCAATAATTGGATTTACAGATGGGATTCTATCAAAATACTCATCGCCAAAACTAACTACAGTAGCTCAACATGGTGAAATAATGGGTGCAAAGGCCGCCAAATTTTTAATAGACAGAATGGAATCTTTAGAAATGGAAGAAGCTCCATTTAAAACAGAGGTTATTAATGCCACATTGGTTAAACGTGGTTCTACAATTAATTAATAGAAGTAATAGAATGAAAAAAGTAGGTTTTATATTTGATTTGGATGGTGTCATTGTTGATACCGCAAAATATCATTATTTGGCTTGGCGCAAACTAGCTAATGAATTAGGATTCGAGTTTACTAAAGAACAAAATGAACTTTTTAAAGGAGTAAGTAGAAAAAGGTGCTTGGAAATTCTTTTAGACATTGGTAACGTTAAAGCGACACAAGAACAATTTAATACTTGGATGGTAGAGAAAAACGTGGATTACCTTGCCTACATTGAAAAGATGAACGCTAGTGAAATTCTACCTGATGTTCCACGCGTACTAGAGTACTTGAAGGAAAAAAATATTCCTATTGCATTAGGGTCTGCAAGTAAAAACGCAAAACCAATTTTAGAAAAAGTTGATTTATTACCATATTTTGATAGTATTGTTGATGGTAATAATGTTACTAAAGCAAAACCGGATCCAGAAGTATTTTTAATTGCAGCTAAGAATTTAGGGGTTGAGGCAAGTTCATGTGTTGTTTTTGAAGATGCGGTGGCAGGTATTCAAGCAGCCAATGCCGCAGGTATGGTAAGCATAGGAATAGGAGATGCTGAAATACTTAAGGAGGCTGATTATAATTTTAAGGATTTTACGGAAATAGACGACAGTTTTCTAGAATTGTTACTTAATAAAAATCATAACAAATAAATAAGGATAGCTATTCATCCTTATTCTGTTTTAATTTCAACTCAATATTGAATTAATGAATCAAGATTATATAAAACCAGATAATTGGAGCATTATCGAAGATGGATTTGACAAAGAAAATGTGAAATCCTCTGAAAGTATATTTAGCATCGGTAATGGTGCTATGGGGCAACGTGCAAATTTTGAGGAAACCTATACAGGTGATACTTTTCAAGGTAGCTATATTGCAGGAGTTTATTATCCTGATAAAACTCGTGTGGGTTGGTGGAAAAATGGATATCCAGAATATTTTGCAAAGGTATTGAACGCTCCAAATTGGATCGGAATCAAAATTTATTTAAATGAAGAAGAATTTGATTTAGCAACTAGTAAAAAAGTATCCAACTTTAAAAGAGAGCTGAATATGCAAGAGGGTATTTATACCCGTAGCTTTCAAGCAGTATCGGCTAATAATGTGGAAATCGATGTTTTGGTAAAACGATTTTTGAGTCTGGATATTGATGAAGTAGGTGCTATTTCATATGAAGTAAAGGTTTTAAATACTGATGCTAAAGTCGTATTTGAGCCATATTTAGATAGTGGTATTACTAATGAAGATAGTAACTGGGATGATAAATTCTGGAACACTACTAATGTAAGTTCCACAGGTAATCGTGCTTTTATTGAAGCGCATACCATGAAAACAGAATTTAAGACCTGTACGTTTATGCAGGCTACTTTGGAGTATAATGGTGCTGAAGTAACAGGTGTTCCATCAGAAAAAACAGACAATTTTGTGTCTTTGAAATTTGAGCAAGACGTAAAAGCCAATACATCTGTTACCTTGACAAAATTTGGTGGTTATGTGGTTTCAAGAAATCACCCAAATGAAGAATTAATACAAGTTGCCAATAATAGCTTAAGCGAAGTTAGTGCTATTGGTTTTGGTGGCTTAATGCAAAAACAGATAGAAGCTTGGGCCGCTATTTGGGATATGAGTGATATTGTAATTGAAGGCGATATAAAGGCACAACAGGGCATTCGCTTTAATATTTTTCAGTTGAACCAGACATATTTAGGAACGGATTCTAGATTAAATATTGGTCCAAAAGGGTTTACCGGCGAAAAATATGGTGGTAGTACCTATTGGGATACAGAGGCATATTGTATTCCGTTTTATATGGCCACTAAAGATGATAAGGTAGCTAGAAAGTTATTGAAGTATCGTTATAATCACTTAGAAAAAGCTATTGAGAATGCTAAGAAGTTAGGCTTTTCTAATGGTGCTGCATTATACCCAATGGTAACCATGAATGGCGAAGAATGTCATAATGAGTGGGAAATTACCTTTGAAGAAATTCATAGAAACGGAGCTATTGCTTTTGCAATTCATAATTACTTTAGATACACGGGGGATTATAGCTACATACCAGAAATGGGGCTAGAAGTGTTAATCGCTATTTCTAGATTCTGGCACCAACGCGTAAACTTATCCAAGGATAGGAATAAATATGTGATGTTAGGTGTTACAGGACCTAATGAATATGAGAATAATGTAAATAATAACTGGTATACCAACTATTTAGCAAAATGGTGTATCAATTATACATTAACCCAATTGGATATGGTTAAAAGTGGCTATCCAGATGATTACCATAGAATAATTGGTAAAACACAACTTACGGATAGAGAATGCGAAAAATGGAAGAAAGTAGCGAGTAAAATGTACTTTCCGTATTCAAAGGAGCATGGCGTATTCTTACAACAAGACGGTTTTTTGGACAAAGATTTGGTTCGGGTAGATGAATTACCAAAGTCAGATAGACCTATAAATCAAAAATGGAGTTGGGATAGAATCTTAAGATCACCTTATATAAAACAAGCAGATGTACTGCAGGGTTTTTACTTTTTTGAGGAAGATTTCTCTACGGAAGATTTAGAAAAACATTTCGATTTTTACGAACCTTTTACAGTACATGAATCTTCATTATCTCCCTGTGTACATAGTATACAAGCTGCCAAATTGGGGAGAATGGAACAAGCATATAATTTCTACTTAAGAACATCTAGGTTAGATTTAGATGATTATAATAAAGAGGTAGAAGAAGGTTTGCATATAACGTCCATGGCCGGTACTTGGATGAGTATAGTTGAAGGCTTTGGTGGTATGCGTGTTGTAAATGATAAATTATCATTTAAGCCTCAAATACCTAATCAGTGGAATGCATATTCGTTTAAAGTCAATTTTAGAAATAGAGTTATTAAAGTTAATGTTACTGCTAAAGAGACTACTTTTCAATTGATGGGAACTGAAGAAGTGACCATTCGTGTAAATGGAAAAAAAGTGGCATTATCGCCAGATGAATTGACTACTGTTTAATTTGTCTTTAGTTTAGTGCTTTAAAGTTTAAAAATGGAATTGCCTCATGGATAGTAAGATTGTAATTTATCATGTATTTACCAGACTATTTGGGAATACGAATACCAACAATAAGCCTTGGGGTACTATTGAGGAAAATGGGGTAGGGAAATTTGCAGACTTTAATAAAAAGGCGCTTGCGGAAATTAAAGACTTAGGTGTTACCCACATTTGGTATACGGGTATTCCGCATCATGCAGTGATCAATGACTATACCGAAATCGGAATTTCAAATGATGATCCAGACGTGGTTAAAGGTAGGGCGGGATCGCCTTATGCGGTTAAAGATTATTACAATGTTAACCCTGATTTGGCAAAAGACCCTTCAAAAAGGTTAAAGGAGTTCAAATCGCTTATTGATCGTACACATAAAGCGGGTATGAAGGTAATCATAGATATTGTACCTAATCATGTAGCTAGAAAGTATGAAGGAAAGACAAACCCTAAAGGTGTTTCTGATTTCGGATTTGGCGATGATACATCCGTAGAATATCAAAAGGATAATAACTTTTATTACATCCCCGGAACGGAATTTAAAACTCCCGAATGGCGAGATGGTTATGTTCCGTTAGGAGGTGATGTTCCAGAATTTTCCTTTTCTAAATTAAAGGAGGTACCTGCTAAATGGACGGGTAATGGTTCACGTAGTCCACAACCGGATATGAATGATTGGTATGAGACCGTTAGAATAAATTACGGAGTAAGGCCAGATGGTAGGTTGGATTTTGATATGTTGCCCAATGATTATGGGGAAAAAGATTATAAGGAACATTTTAATTATTGGGTAAAAAGAGTGGTGCCCAGCTCTTGGCGTAAGTTTAGGGATGTTGCATTGTATTGGTTGGCAATGGGTGTTGATGGTTTTAGATATGACATGGCAGAAATGGTTCCGGTAGAGTTTTGGAGCTATATGAATTCATCTATTAAAATGAATAATCCTAATGCTTTTATAATGGCAGAGGTGTATAATCCAGATTTATATAGAACCTATATCCATAAAGGTAAGATGGATTATTTATATGATAAGGTAGATTTTTATGATGGACTAAAACATATTATGAAAGGATATGGGTGGTCTGATCACCTACCGGTTGTACAAAACGGCTTAAAAGATATTGAGCATAACATGCTTCACTTTTTAGAGAATCATGATGAGCAGCGTATTGCAAGTCCGGAATTTGTAGGCAATGCTGAAATTGGTAGACCCGCAATGGTCGTTTCTGCAACGATCAGTACGTCACCAACAATGATATATTTTGGGCAAGAAGTTGGTGAGCCAGCTGCAGAAAATGCAGGATTTGGTAGTCCGTCAAGAACCTCTATATTTGATTATATAGGTGTTCCCCACCATCAAAGATGGGTAAACAACAAAAAGTTCGATGGTGGTCAATCTACACCTGAAGAAGCTTCATTGAGAGATTTCTATAAAAGATTGTTGAATTTTACCATTGGCAGTGAAGCTTTAATGGGAGCCTACAGAGAGATTCATTTTTACAATAAGGAAATTACCGAAAATTACAATCATAGGGTGTTGTCTTATGTGCGTTGGTCTGAGAATCAAAAACTGATTATAGTTGCTAACTTTGATGTAAATGACCATTTTTCGTTCGATTTAAAATTACCGGTTGATTTAATGAATACATGGCAATTAAAAGAAGGTAATTATCAATTACTTGATGCACTTTATGGTCATGAGAATTCTTTAAGAGTAGAAAATGGAGAAGGTCATGTCGCAATCAACTTAAATCCTTTAGAATCCTTTATTTTTGAATTAAAATCTTAAGATATGCTCAAAAGAATTGCCTTAGCTTTTATTTGTATCACTTTAGCATCTTGTAATATGAAAGAAGAACCGTTAGTAATTGGTCATAGAGGTGCTATGGGGCACGAAACTGAAAATACCTTGCCATCTATTCAAAAAGCAATGGATTTAGGTGTTGATATGATAGAAATCGATGTTTTTAAAATTAAAAGTGGAGAGATTGTTGTTTTTCATGATGATAAGCTTGATCGATTAACAAATGCACCAGGTAGTATTGAAGATTATTATATTGTTGATCTAATGCAGGTAGTCGTTGAAGGTGGTCATAAAATACCGATGCTTCAAGATGTCTTAAAGCTAATAGATAATAAGGTAGCTTTGAATATAGAGCTTAAAGGTGCAGGTACTGCAGATAAGGTTAACCATATCATGAATTACTATATCGAACAAAGAAATTGGTCTGCAGAGAATTTTATCATCTCAAGTTTTAATTGGGATGAACTAAAAGAAATGCGTAAGTATAACCCAAACGTTGCTATTGCAGTATTGACAGAAGAAGACCCTGTTGATGCCATACCTGTCGCTAAAGAATTGAATGCCGTAGCAATTAATCCGTATTTTAAAAACCTAGATTTAGAGAAGGCCAACGAAATTAGAGATGCCGGATTTAAAATATATACCTGGACAGTAAACGAGCCTGCGGATATTGAAGCTATGAAGCGTATTGCGGTAGATGGTATTATTACAAACTTTCCTGAACGGGTTAAATAATGTATGATGTTTTAGTAATTGGTGGTGGCGCAGCAGGTTTCTATGCTGCAATACATATAGCCGAGAAAAGACCAAATACAAAAATTGCAATTTTAGAGCGTGGTAAAGAGGTGCTTACCAAGGTTAAAATTTCTGGTGGTGGTCGCTGTAATGTTACCCATGCAGAATTTAACCCTGCAGATTTAAGCAAAAACTATCCTAGAGGTGAGAAAGAACTTTTAGGTCCATTTCATACCTATGCAAGTGGTGATACCGTAGGCTTTTTTGAAGAACGTGGTGTTGCTTTAAAAATTGAAGACGATGGTAGAATGTTTCCTGTCAGTAATTCATCACAGACAATCATAGACTGTTTTGTTTCAGAGGCAGATAGATTAGGGATTCAGGTGAAAACCCTTTGCTCCGTGACAGGAATAGAGCAAATAAATGAAGAAGTAGGCAAAAAATGGAAAGTAGCCATTGGCGATAGTTTCATGTACTGCAAAAAGCTGATTTTGGCTACGGGAAGCAATCCTAAAATGTGGAAATATATTGAAGGACTAGGGCATAAAATTGTTCCGCCGGTCCCATCACTATTCACTTTCAATATAAAAGATGAACGAATTTCGGCTATACCAGGTGTAGCTACACATGCAGAGATAAAGGTAATACCGAAAAAGAATTTTGGTAAAAAGTCGGTAAAAGCAAAAATAGATGTATCGAGTTTGTTTTCTGACGGACCTTTGTTGGTCACTCACTGGGGAATGAGCGGACCAGCTATTTTAAAGCTTTCAGCATGGGGGGCAAGAATTTTAGAGCAGTATAATTATCAATTCAAAATTCAAGTGAATTGGGTGCCGGATTATCATCAAAATGGATTATTGGAACTGTTTCTTAAAGTGAAACAAGTGGAAAAGAAAACGGTTTTAAGAACCAAGGTGTTGGATATTCCCAAACGTTTATGGGCAAACTTGGTAAAAGCAGCTGGTATAGATGATACAATAACATGGCCAGAAGTATCAAAACAGCAATTAACTTCATTATCAGAACAACTGACTGCAGGTATTTTTCAGGTAAATGGAAAAAGTACTTTTAAAGAAGAGTTTGTTACGGCCGGTGGCTTGGACTTAAAAGAAATCAATTTTAAAACTTACGAAAGTAAAATTCTGCCAAGTCTGTATTTTGCAGGAGAAATTATAAATATAGATGCCATTACTGGCGGATTTAACTTTCAAAATGCTTGGACGGGTGGTTTTATTGCTGCCAATGGAGTAGTGGAAGGTTTAAATGCAAATAGTCAAGAATAATGGTAACATACATTGCATTCTTAAGAGGTATAAATGTAGCTGGAAAGAATAAAATTCCTATGGCTGAACTTCGAGAATTATGTGAAAGTATAGAGCTAAAAGATGTCCAGACCTATATTCAAAGTGGTAATATTATTTTTAAAAGCGTAGTTGATTCTACATCAGAATTAGAAGGGTTGATTGCAGAAGCTATTTTTAATAGATTTGGTTTTGAGGTGCCTGTACTAATAAGAACCACTGATCAGGTGTCTGCTATTTTAAATGATAATCCGTTCGCATCTGATGATGATAGCATCAAAAAGCAGCTATATTTTGTTCTTTTAGGTAGTTCTCCAAGCATTGAAACATTGATTAAGTTTAAAACGGAAGCTTTTGCAAATGAAGAGTTTTCAATTGCTGACGGTTGTATATATTTAAAGTGCAATGCCGGATATGGCAAAGCAAAATTGAACAATAACTTAATTGAAAGAAAGTTGAATGTAATGGCAACAACCAGAAATTTTAGAACAATGAATAAATTGTTAGAAATGGCTAGTTAATTCAGTTGCCAAATTTTGAAGTTCAAAGCTGTAGCAAAACAGACCCATAATATATATGGAATTAACAAGTATGCACCAATTTTACTTACTACTCTAAACCATTTAAAGGTTAATAAAAGCACTATCAAAAGAGCAATTATAATAAGTAATGCATAGAAAGGTTGTTTAAGTCCAAAAAAGACAATGCTCCATAATCCATTTAAAAGTAGTTGAAAACCAAAATGGTACAATCCTGTTTTTACCCACTTATGATGAAATCCTTTTGCCAAGACCCAACCTACAGAAACGCCCATCATTACATAAAGAACGCTCCAAACAGGTGCAAAAACCCAATTTGGCGGATTAAAACTTGGCTTGTTCAATGTCATATACCAATCGTTTACAGAGCTTTGTGTAACTACACTGCTTAGAAATCCTATGGTAGAGCATACGATAATACCAATAAAGACGTACGTTAATTTTCTTTTCAATTGGTTGGTGTTTAGCTCTAAAATAAGGATTTATTTTAATTGATTGCCCTAAAAACTATATTTGCACAAATTGAAAATTCAATGTCAGAAAAAGATTTTATTCCAGTACCGTATACAACATTGAAAGAAGAAGGCATTGTTTCGTATGCTTCGCCCAGTAATATTGCCTTGGTGAAGTATTGGGGAAAGAGAGAGAATCAGATACCTGCAAATCCATCTATCAGTTTTACTTTAGCGGCATGTGTTACTAAAACGAGCGTTGAGTATAAAAAGAAGCATGAAAAAAGTGAAGAGTTTTCGTTCGATCTTTTTTTTGAGGGAGAGGCAAAAGAAGAGTTTAAACCAAAAATTAATACATTTTTAAAGAGAATAGAGGTCTATCTACCATTTTTAAAAGACTATCACTTCGTAATCAAAACATCAAATTCTTTTCCGCATAGTAGTGGTATTGCATCATCGGCTAGTGGTATGTCTGCTTTGGCTTTATGTTTTATGGAGATGGAAAGAACGTTTCTAAAGACGTTTTCAGAAGAACATTTTAACCAAAAAGTTTCATTTTTAGCAAGATTAGGTTCTGGTAGTGCATGTCGCAGCATAGAAGGACCTTTGGTGCAATGGGGAGAAACATCTTCAATTGAAGGAAGCTCAAACTTATTCGGTATAAAATATCCGTACGCAGTACATGAGGTATTTAGTAATTTTCATGACACCATTTTATTGGTAGATAAAGGCGAAAAACAGGTCAGCAGTACTGTAGGTCATGAGTTAATGCACGGGCACCCGTTCGCTAGTCAAAGGTTTGACCAAGCACATAAAAATTTAGAGAAGTTAAAGTCCATTTTATCAGAAGGAGACTTAGATTCATTTATAAATATTGTGGAAAGTGAAGCACTTACATTACACGCCATGATGATGACAAGCAATCCTTATTTTATATTGATGAAACCAAATACACTTTCTATAATCAATGAGATTTGGAAATTTAGGGAGACATCTAAAACTCATGTTTGCTTTACTTTAGATGCAGGAGCCAATGTTCATGTCTTATATCCTGAAAATGAAAAAGATATCGTTTTTCCGTTTATAAAAGAGAAGTTAGTACCTTATTGTCAAAATGGGCAGTATATTTGCGATCGAATTGGTCTGGGTGCTAAGAAGTTGTAGGTAATTGAAGTACTAATTCTTTGGAAGAAACGTTTATAAAAGAATGATTTATCTAATTTGTTTAACTCTTTAGGGTAAAACGTTCAACTTTTTATGAATCTTTGACTATATTTATATAAGTTTCAATGTCAGCTTAGTTTTAAAAAAATGAAAGGACCGCTTTTTTATTCAAAAATTCTTCTTTTTGGAGAGTATGGTATCATTAAAGATTCCAAAGGATTATCAATACCCTATAATTTTTATAAGGGAGCTTTGAAATCTGATGCCAACATGTCAAAAGAGGCAAACAAATCTAATGAAAGCTTAGCATCTTTTGCTGTGTACTTAAAGGAGCTTACAGAAAAAGAGCCAGATTTGGTTTCTTTTGATTTGGACCTTTTAAAAGCAGACGTTGCAGAAGGTATGTATTTTGACAGTTCTATACCGCAAGGCTATGGAGTGGGTAGTAGTGGTGCTTTGGTGGCAGCAATATATGATAAATACGCACAAGATAAAATAACGGTTCTTGAGAATTTAACTAGAGAAAAATTATTGAAACTTAAAACGATATTCGGTAAAATGGAATCGTTTTTTCATGGTAAATCATCTGGGCTAGATCCTTTAAATAGCTATTTAAGCCTTCCGATACTTATAAATTCTAAAGACAATATCGAGTCTACAAGTATTCCTTCGCAAAATGCAGAAGGTAAAGGAGCGGTATTTTTATTAGATAGCGGAATTATTGGTGAAACTGCACCAATGGTTCAGATTTTCATGGAACAAATGAAAAATGACGGTTTTAGAAGTATGTTAAAGAATCAGTTCATTAAACATACAGATGCCTGTGTAGAAGATTTCGTGAATGGCAATATTCAATCGTTATTCGGTAATTTAAAGCAACTTTCCCATGTTGTTTTAGATAACTTTAAACCTATGATTCCTGCAAAGTTCCATGCTTTGTGGAAAAACGGAATTGATACCAATGATTACTACTTAAAGCTTTGTGGCTCAGGTGGTGGTGGTTATATATTAGGTTTTACAGAAGATTTTGAAAAAGCTAAAACTGCGTTAAAAGACTATAAACTAGAAGTAGTCTATAATTTTTAGGTAATTTTCATAAATGCTTAATAGAAGAAATAAACTCTTACTTTTAAAAGTACTGAGTCTGTTTTCAGTGGTTAGAGGGTATAACATTTTAGTTATAGCTCTAGCTCAATATTTAGCGTCTATTTATATACTTGCGCCAGAACTTCCTGTACGTAGGGTGGTATTCGATATTAATCTCTTCGTAATTGTATTGGCATCTGCTTTGGTCATTGCCGGTGGTTATATCATAAACAATTTTTACGACGCAGAGAAAGACCTAATTAACAAACCACGAAAAAGCATGTTAGATCGTTTGGTAAGCCAGCGGTTTAAGTTGACCACCTATTTTGTATTAAATTTTTTGGCAGTAGTAGTCGCTAGCTATGTTTCGTTCAAAGCGGTATTCTTTTTTTCATCTTACATATTTGGTATTTGGATCTATTCCCATAAGCTAAAGCGAATTCCGTTTTTAGGTAATTTTATTTCGGCTACATTGGCAATTACGCCCTTTTTTGTAGTGTTTGTTTATTATAAGAATATTCAGCCGGTCATCTTTGTACATGCAGTATTCCTCTTTTTATTGATACTTGCTCGTGAAATGGTGAAGGACTTGGAAAATATATCAGGAGATTTAGCTCAGAATTATAGAACCATTCCTATTATTTACGGTGCTAGAACTTCAAAATTGTTGATTTCTTTTTTAATTTTTTTAACCTTGGTACCATCTTTATTACTGATTTTTCAGTTTGATGTAGGGTATATGAACTTTTACTTCATATTATGCGTGCTCTTAATGATTTTGTTCATCGTGTTACTTTTTAAGGCAAAAGCCCGTAAAGACTATGTTTGGCTGCACAACATTCTAAAACTTATCATAGTTATGGGTGTATTTAGTATTCTACTTATAGATGTACAGTTGGTTTTAAATAGAATACTATAGTTGTTCGTAATATGTTTCATATAACTATTTGAACCGCAACGCAATTTGCTACCTTTGTGCAAAATTAGTACAGTTATGAGTAGGGATGATTCTAGTAGGGGAAAAAATGCTTCAGGTAGGCAAGGTGGTAATTTCAAGAAGAAGAGCTATGCTCGTGGTAATGCGCCCATCAAGAAAAATGTAACACCAGCTAAGCCCCAAGATCCAAATTCTATTAGATTAAATAAATATGTTGCTAACTCTGGAGTATGCTCTAGAAGAGATGCTGATATATACATTGCTGCAGGTAATGTAACTGTAAATGGGAAACCTATTACAGAAATGGGCTATAAGGTAAAGTTGACCGATGAGGTAAAATTCGATGGTCAATTGTTAAATCCTATCAAGAGAGAGTATGTTCTTCTCAACAAGCCTAAAGATTTTGTGACTACCATAAGAGATGAACGTGGTAAGAGACATGTATCTGGGTTAATATCTAGTGCGTCTAAGTCAAAATTATTACCAGTTGATAAATTGGAAAAAGAACATACAGGTTTACTTTTGTTTACCAATGATGGTAGCATGACCAAGGTACTGAAGAGTCCAATAAACGGAATGCGTAAAATCTATCATTTGGTTTTAGATCAAGAGTTGAGAAGTGCTGATTTAAAGAAGATACAAGAAGGTGTAGTCGTTGATGAAAAAGCAGTACGTGTACAAGATGTAAGTTTTATAGCCGATGCTCCAAAAAGAGAAGTAGGTATTGAAATTTATAGTTCTAGGAACAAAATCGTAGAACGCATTTTTGATACTTTAGGATATAAAATCCAAAGAATGGATAGGGTGGTTTATGGTGGTCTTACCAAAAAAGATTTACCAAGAGGACACTGGAGGTATTTGACCGATCAAGAGGTTATAAATCTTAAGATGATCAAGTAATACAATGTCCTTGTCTATTTAAAAGACTATAGGATATGAAATTATTTCAGTGCACGAACTGTAAGAATACAGTTGTTTTCGAAAATAATACATGCGTAAATTGTGGCTACCTGTTAGGCTATTCTTCTTATTATAATAAGATAGTGGCTTTAGATGTGAATGTGTCTAAATGGCAAATTCCTGAATTGGATGGCAAAATCTATGAGTACTGTGAAAATTACAAGTACAACGTTTGTAATTGGTTAGTAGATGCTTCAAGAGGTCGCAAATTCTGTCTTGCCTGTACCCTTAACAGAACAATTCCACATCTTTTAGATGAAGATAACCTTGAAAAGTGGAAGCACATAGAAGTTGCAAAGCATAGATTAGTATACCAACTTTTGCGTTTTAGATTGCCAGTAGTCAGCAAAACGATAGATGATGAGAAGGGTTTTTGTTTTGATTTTTTAGCAAAAGATGATTTGCCAGAAGGTTCCAAAGATTTAAAAACGGGGCATGCAGATGGTGTAATTACCCTAATGATAGACGAAGCAGATCCTGTTGTTCGTGAGCAAGTAAAGCAGCAAATGGCAGAGCGTTATAGAACATTGCTCGGTCACTTTAGGCATGAAGTGGGGCATTATTTTTGGGATTTGCTAATTCGTGATAATCCGGATGTTTTAGCGGAATTTAGAAGCATTTTTGGTGATGAATCAGAGTCTTATGCTGATGCATTGGCCAATCACTATAAAAATGGTCCAAAATTGAATTGGCAACAAAGTTTTATTAGTAAGTATGCTTCTTCTCACCCATGGGAAGATTGGGCAGAAACGTGGTCTCATTATCTACACTTAACGGATGTATTGGAAACGGCCTATAATTTCGGACTTAAATCAAATCCGAGAATTACGGCTAAGAAAAACTTAAAAATGAGTGCTAGTTTTGACCCTTATAAAGAAATCAAGTTTGAGAAAGTAATGAATACCGGTATTCCTTTATTGTTCACTTTAAATAGTATGAACCGCTCTATGGGTGAAGATGACCCTTATCCGTTTATAATTTCTAAACCAGTAGAAAGGAAATTAGAATTCATTCATGATTTGTTGAGAAAGGTCTAGTCTCTACTAAAGCCTTCTCCAAAACGATAGGTAGCAATAATACCATGGGTGTTTCCTAAAGGAGAATCATTTGTTGCTACGTTATAACTGTAAATAGCTCTAATGTTTTTGAAAAGATAAACTCCCGCCAACAGATTTATAGAGGAATTGGTTCTGTAACCGGTTCCTAGTTCAAATCGGTTTCTAAAACTTACGGCTATATTTACATCTGCTTGAAAAGGAGCGCCATTTTCATACTTTAATAATAGGTTGGGCTTAATCATTAATTCTTCAAATTTGTTAGAGAAAAACCGATAGCCCAAATACCCGTAATAAGGCACGTTAATTTCCACATTATCATCAGATACCAGCATATCTCCAATTACATTTGGTGTGGAGAAGCCAACATATACATCTGCTAAGTTTAATAAGAAACCAAGTCCTACAGTAGGTATGGTAGCATTAATGTTCATTGCGAAATTAGGATCGTCCATTATGCCTAGTTCCAGTAAATTTTCTTGATATTGTTGCACACCTGGAGATATAGAAAAGGATAATGAATTAGGGGTATATATTTGCCAATAGGGTCTATTCTTTTTGGTGTCGAAAAATATTTTGTAAGAATACGTAGCAAATGCACTGGTTGAAGTTGTGACTCCAACTTCATCACGAATTAATCCGGCTCCCAAACCAACTTTTCCTCGGTTTAAGGGAGTATGAAAACTAAGGGCAAAGCTTTTAGGACTACCTTCAAATTGATTGAAAGTTCCAGTATTACTAATACCTATTTCTGCACTAGGTGCCAAACCGGCAAAAGCAGAATTTACTAGGTACGGATTGTAATTGTACTCTGAGAATGTTGGTGTTTGTTGAGCCATTATATTATTGATCAATGCTCCTAAAACGAATGCTATTAAAGTGATATTTTTATATAAATTCTGCATGTAATTATCGCTTTAATACAAGGAAACCTTGTGTTTTTCTTAATATAGTTTCACCATCTATTTGAATGTTGAAGAAATAGGTGCCTGCAGGTAATTGGTCTGCGCCTAATTTCATACTCATATTCGCAGTACCTGAAAATACGTTAGCGGCATTGTCATAGTTTTCAATTTGAAAAACCATATCTCCCCAACGGTTATAAATACTCACTACATTTTCAGGGTAGTAATCTATGTTTTCAATATGCCAGTATTCATTTATACCGTCACCATCAGGTGAGAATCCGTATTTTGTTTCATCTTCTGGAATCATTGTAGTAAATGATTGAGTTTCACAACCAGCGGATTCTCCTGCGCTGTTATATGAGGTGATATTTACAAAAATTTCAGTGTCAAATGGAAACTCATCATGATGAGTATATGTTGTTAAATTACCCATATCCACATTGTCAATGATGTCGTTAGAATTCGCTGAGGTTCCAATGGAAATACGATAGCCGTTGGTTTTTTCGACTTCATTCCATGAAATTGTACTCTCTAATGAAACATTTGTTTCTCCGTTTGTCGGACTAATAAGAACCGCACAATCGGGTGCGATTACTTCAGTTGTGAAACTTTCGGTAGTACAACTTTCAGCGTCTCCAGAACTATTGTAAGGCGTAATGGTGATGAAAATTTGTGTTTCAGATGGTAAATCTTCATTCAGTATATAACTGGTCAAAGAGGCTACATCTTCATTGTCTACGATATCGTTTCCGTTGGCGGTTGTACCTATTGAGATTCTGTAACCATCTGCATCGTTTGAAGGGTTCCATTCAATATCTGCGGTTACGGCAACATTATTTACATTTTGTAACGAAGCTATCAAATTGGTGCAAGTTGGTAATGGTCTTATGGTAAAGCTCTCAGAAACACAACCAATGGCATCGCCAACATCATTAAAAGGAACTATCGTCACTGTAACTGTTTCACCTTCGTTAAATTCATTAGGGAAAGTATATGTAGTATCGGTAACTTCTAAATCGGATACATTGTTTGCCGTACTGTTATTTGCGAAAACAGTTAATCTGTATCCGTCTGCATCCGGTACGGTATTCCATGAAATTTCATTTACTTCTGCCAAAACTGCACCGTTTAGAGGAGAGGTTAAGAAGGTACAATTTGGAATAGACTTAATGCTGAAACTTTCCATAGTGCAACCAATGGCTTCCCCAGCATTGTTGTAAGGTATTATAGTAACCGATACGGTTTCGCCTTGATCAAAATCATTGGTAAACATATGGCTGTTACCAGTAGTTATATTCAGTTGGTCAACATTATTTGCTGAGCTTGAACTACCTGTGACCGTAAGAAGATAGCCATCTGCTTCAGGCACTGTTGTCCATTCTATATCAGTGTTTACAGGTACATCTATAGCACCATTTGCAGGTGAAATTAAACCTGTGCAAGTAGGCACTGCCTGAATGGAAAAACTTTCTGTAGTACAACCAATTGCATTACCAGACTCGTTGTAAGGAATAATGGTAACTGAAACGGTTTCACCTTGCGTAAAGTCATCAGTGAAATCTAAAGAAGTAGCTGTGGTTTTAAAATCCGTTACATTGTTAGCGGTACTTGTATTAGCGGAAATGGTAACGAAATACCCAATGGCATCATATACTGCATCCCAAGATATTGAAATACTGGCATCGACCGCGTCATTACCATTTACAGGTGTGTTTAAGCTAGTACATGTAGGTACGGGCTTAATGGCAAATGATTCTGATGTACAGCCTGTAGCGGCACCAGATTCATTAAATGGTGTTATGGTAACTGTTACCATTTCACCTTGTATAAAGTCATTCGTGAAATCATAGGAAGTTGCAATAACGTCTACTTCAGTTAAGTTATTGGCAGTACTTTCACTTGCTGTTACGGTTATCGTGTAACCCGTTGCTCCGGCAACAGCATTCCAGCTAATATCAGTATCTATATCTGCATTTGCAGTATTGTTTACGGGTGTAATAAGCGTAGTACAAGTGGGTACTGGTGGAGGCACGATTGTAAAAGTTTCGGATGTACAACCACTGGCCTCTCCGTTGTTGTTATATGGTTTAATAGTTACCGTAACCGTTTCTCCTTCTATAAAATCATTTGAAAAGTTAAAGGTATTGCCACTTGTCACTTCAAAATCGGTCATGTTATTTGCCGTACTGTTGCTGCCAATAACGGTAATTCGGTAACCGTCGGTATTAGCTACTGTGTTCCATTCAATATTGGTGTCTACAGGAACATTTGTAGCACCATCTGCAGGAGTTGCTAGTGTGGTACAAAAAGGAGCACCATCTGTAGTAAAACTTTCTTCGGTACAACCAATAGCATCGCCATTATCGTTATATGGTGTTACTGTCACATAAATAGGTGTGCTTTCTGGTAAATTGGCTTCAAGGTCGTATGTAGTTACATTTAGCACATCATCTGTAAATATATCGGAACCTCCACTTGTTGTTCCTACAGTCAATTTATAACCGGTTGCAGATGATAATTCTGCCCAAGTTAAATTTGTGCTAGGGTCAACCGCAGTTGCACCATTAATAGGAGCTGTTAATGTGGTACATGACGGTGGACTTGTAGAATCACCCGTTGTAAAGGTTTCTTCTATACAACCCGTAGCGTCACCTTCATCATTATAAGGGATAATGGTTACGTAATGTAATCTGCTTTCTTGTAAATCTACTGGAATATCGTAGGTGGTTGCACCAACAATATCTGCATTGTTTACTACTTCTATTCCTCCGGATGTTGTACCTACGATTACCAAATAACCTGTTGCGTTAGCGATTGGTGTCCAGCTTAGATGGGTGTCAATAGCGACATCGGTAGCGCCATTAATTGGAGCTGTTAAATTGGTGCATGTAGGTGGTTCTGGAATTAGTTCTGTATGAAAGCTTTCTTCTGTACAGCTACTAGCATCACCCTCATCGTTATAAGGAATTATGGTAACAAATATATCGCTGTCTTCAGGCAAGTCTGTTGTAAATTCAAAGGTGTTAACGTTACCTACATCTTCTGCATCAAGTAAATCATTGGAACCACTAGAAGTGCCTACTGTTATTTTATAACCGTCTGCATTAGAAATTGGGTTCCAACTTAAATCTGTGGTTATAGCAACATCGGTAGCACCATTTATTGGCGCAATAAGGGTTGTACAATCTGGTACGGTAGCTGGATCGGTAGAAATAGTAAAACTCTCTTCTGTACATGGACCGACTGCGTCGCCTTCCGCATTAAAAGGGATTAAGGTTACATAAACCGCATCGCCTGTATTAAAATCAGAAGCAAATTCATAGGAAGTTTCATTTGTAATGGTTGCGTTATTTACAATATCATTTCCTCCTGCTGTGGTGCCAACGGTTAAACGATATCCTTCTGCGTATAAAGCGTGTTCCCAAGTAATATTTGTATTAACCGGCACATCTATATCTCCGTCTAGAGGTGATGTTAACAAGGTGCAATCTGGAATTGGGCAATCGCGAACATCTTGACTGAATGTCCAACCAAAATTACCTATCATAGACTGTCTTTCTTCTTGCGCATCACAATATGGTAGGTCTTCTGCTCCTAGGGTAATACCACTATTTAATGTTTGTTCAGACCAAGCAATAAGGGTCGCATCGTAATTTTCTCTTACCAAAGCGGTATGGTCTAACATATCACTCATATTAGTAACACCGCTTACATCCCATTCGGCAAGGCTTTGGTCTAATGAAGTGGCATTGTCGAACATAGCACGCATGCTTACATTACCTGGATTCCATAAATCCATAGGTTGGTTGTATGCTGATGCATCCCTAAGCATATAATCCATATTGGTCACACCAGAAATACGCCAGTCATTAATATTTTGATTAAAAGCGGTGGCACCACTGAACATTTCCTCCATGTTGGCTACACCTCTAACATTCCAATTCCCAATAGTTTCGTTAAATGTAATAGCGCCTTTAAACATATCTTCCATGGTTGTTACTGAGGCTACATTCCAAGAGTTCATGTTTTGATTGTAACTGGTAGCTTCGTTGAACATAGCTTCCATTGTGGTTACAAATGAGACATCCCAAGTGTCTATATTTTGATTAAAGACAGTTGCACCGCTAAACATTTCTTGCATGGTCAATGCTTCTACAGTATTCCAGTTGGTAAGTGGTTCATTAAAAGCGGATGCATTTTTAAACATCGCTGCAAAGTTGGTTACCACCCCAGTGTTCCAATTGTTTAAAGGTTGATTAAAAGTTGTAGCGCCTTCGAACATAGACGGCATTAGCGTAACCGATGATACGTTCCAATTATTCAGCGGTTGATCAAACAGCAAGGCATTTTTGAACATAGATGACATGTTGGCAACGGCGCTTACATCCCAATCTATTAGAGGTTGATTAAAAACTTCTGCACCATTGAACATTTCAGACATGTTCACTACAGAGTTTACATCCCAACTATTTAAAGGTTCGTTAAAGCTAAGAGCTGAATTAAACATGGAAGACATGTCTGTTACATTCGTTACGGACCAGCTATCTATATCTTGGTTAAAATTATAAGCATTGTAGAACATAGAACCCATATTGGTTACGGAGTTTACATTCCAATTGTTTAGAGGTTGATTAAATACTTCAGCGTTATTAAACATATAATTCATGGTAGTAACCAATGATACGTTCCAATTGTTTAAAGGTTGATTAAATGCTTCAGCGCTTCTGAACATAGAGCTCATATTGGTAACTGAAGAGGTGTCCCAATCGTTTATGTTTTGGTTAAATAGCTCCGTATATCCAAACATGCTATACATAGAGGTAACTTTAGATACATCCCAATTTAATGGCTGATTGAATACTTCTGCATCATAGAACATAGAACCCATATCTGTAACTTCAGTAGTTATCCAGGAGTCTAAAGGTTGATCAAATTCTCTAGCGCTAGAGAACATACCGCCCATGTTAGTAACATTGCTAACATCCCAGGTGTTTAAGGGTTCGTTAAAAACATGGGTTCCTTTGAAGGTAGAATCCATGTTCGTTACATTACTAACATTCCAACTATTTAAATTGCCATTAAATAAATGAGCATCTTCAAACATTTCGGACATATCGGTTACAAGGGTAAGGTCTGGAATATCTGTAGCATTGTACTCCATGTTTTCACAGCCAAAACAAGCTCTTTGCATGGATTGATACTCATGTGTACCCCACTGGTCAATAGATATGACTTCATCGGCATCTCCGTAGTAGTGATAAGGAGCGGGAAAATCGCCAATTATGGATATCGTATATATGCCAGGGGTATTATATATGTGTCTAAGATCATTTGTTACATTGTTGTTGTATTCGCTATCTCCCCAATCAACGGAATAATTGTAGCTGTAACTAGAGTTTCTTTGAATTCTAAAATCAAACTGATCAGTACCGTAAGTAGATCCAAGGCTAGTGTCAATCGTAAATTTATAAGCAGCTGGACTGTTGACCCATGAAGGTACTACGGTAAAGCTAAATTCTTCACAGCCAACTGCTGGACCTTCACCATTATAAGGTGTAACGGTTATGAAAATAGTATCGCCAGGAGTAAATTCGTTGGTAAAAGTTAAAATTTCTACGTTACCAACATCATAATTATTTGCAGGGCTTCCACTGATATTTACAAAGCTACGGACTCCGCCTCTTTCAACCTCTAAGTCAATATAGTAACCAGTTGCATTTGGTGCGGCAGCCCAGTGTATGTTGGAGTTTGCAGGAACATTTGTATCTCCTTCGGCTGGATTTGTAATTGTTGTGCAGAACACATTGGAACAGTTAACAATGTCTCCGGTTATAGTCCAATTATGGTTATCAATAAGTTCTAGTTTTGCAAGTCTACCATCACAATATTTTAAGCCTGTTGCTCCTAAGTCAACATCATCTTCTACTGTTTGGGTAGCCCAACCAATTAAAGTAGCATCATAATTTTCCTCAGATAATCCAGAATTGGATAATAGAGATGTCATAGATGTAACGGAAGAAATGTCCCAAGATGATAGGTCCTGATCAAAAGCATCCGCATTCAGAAATGTATTTCTCATTCTGGTTACAGCCGAAGTATTCCAATTGTCTAAAGGTTGGTTGAACAGCGGTGTATTTGCGAAAATACCATCTAAATTGGTGAGCGAGGTAATTAACCAATTGTTAAGTGGCTGATTAAATAGTGTTGCGTTGTCGAACATACTATTCATATTCGTAACATTAGAAACGTCCCAGCCTTCAATAGCTTGGTTAAAACGAGAATCATGAAACATATTACTCATGTTCGTAACGCTGCTTACGTCCCAAAGGTCTAGTGGTTGGTTATAAGCAGTTATGTATGTAGATGCCCAACCGGCAAACATATTGCTCATATTGGTTACGTTACTAACATCCCAACCATTTAATGGTTGGTTAAAAGAAGAGCTTTCAAACATGCCTGTCATGGTTGTTACATTACTAACATCCCATTGATCCAAAGGTTGGTTAAAATCTTTTAAGCTACCGGCACTACCAAATGTCCGGCTCATGTCGGTTACATTGCTAACGTCCCAATCATTCAAAGGTTGATTAAAACTATTGTTTTGGGCAAACGTACTCGCTAAGGTGGTTACATTGCTAACATCCCATAAATTTAAGGGCTGGTTGAACGAACTATTTTGGAACATTCCAGAAATGTCCGTCACATTACTAATATTCCAATTGTTTATTGGTTGGTTGAAGGATGTTAGGTAAAACATGCTTGCCATTGTGGTAACATTGCTAACATCCCATAAGTTTAATGGCTGATTAAAAACTCTGGCATAATAAAACAAATTAGACATGTCCGTTACATTGCTAACATTCCAATTATTGATGTTTTGATTAAAATCTTCGGCATGATAAAACATGTTGGACATTGTCGTTACCGCAGCTGTATTCCAACTATCCAATGGCTCATTAAACAGTTCGGCTTCGTAAAAAGTATAGGACATATCTGTTACTGCCCCTGTATTCCAATTTGCCAAAGGTCTATTGAATTTTTCTGCTTCATAAAATAAACCAGAGATATCATTAATAGTGCTGGTATCCCAATTATTGACAATTCCATTGAATGACTCACAACCTCTAAACATCTGTTTCAAAGAAGTCACTTGAGCAAGGTTTGGATTGTCAATTAAATCAAAATTTAAGTTCTCGCAACCATAAAAAGCATTTTGCATGGTTTGCCATTGAATATCTCCCCAAGCCAATATTTCTATAATTTTAAGTTTGTCATTTGCTTCTTCATCATTGAAATAAATAGATGGGAATATACCGCTAATACTAACATTATAACTACCAGTAGTTGCATAGGTATGTGTAATAGTACCTGTTACTCCTGTATCCGATGATCCATCTCCCCAATCTACATCATAATTATAGGTAGTGTATGCAGGGTTGGTGGGTATGGTAATTTCGTTATTGGGAGAGGAACCAGATTCTATATTATTGGTATTCCAAGTAGAGGTGAAAGATTGAGCAAATAGATTAACGCTTAAAAATAAAAGAAAAAGGGTAATACTCTTTTTAAATAATGGCATGCTGTTGGTTTGATCAATTGTGTATATCAAAGATGCCTATGAATGTTAAACGTTAAAATTAATTGTTGTGAACAGCTCTTAAACAGTTGTGTAGGATATTTATTTATTGAAATAGAATATAATCAGCTAGTTAAAGAAGAGAATTAAGTGTTTAAGGGATAATATTTTTTTGGATAGGAGTACTGTGAAAAAGGTTTCTGTGCTAGATTTAAGAACGGTATAAATACAATAATACATGTCAACTGAAATAAACAATTATACACCTAAATTCAAGCTTATTCATCTACCTAAGTTATTGGTAAAAACCTTTAAGATATGGATAGATAAAGAGCCTTTTCAAATTAGTGCTGTAATTGCATATTATGCCATTTTATCATTACCTGGATTGTTAATTTTAATTTTGGAATTGGTTGGTGGTATTTGGGGAAAAGAGATTGTACAGGGCGAATTATATACTGAGATTTCTTCGGCAATGGGTTCGGATACGGCACAATCTATTCAAGATATCATTAAAAATCAAGGTAGCGAGCAAACTTCTTTAGTTGCTACATTATTAGGTATTGCGGTACTTATTTATGGTGCTACAGGGGTATTTTATCAGCTGCAGAATGCCTTAAATGATATTTGGGAAGCAAAACCTAAATACTCAAATGAGTTTTTGTCAACGTTGTTCATGCGCTTAAAAGGTTTTGGATTCATTCTTATTATAGGCTTTTTACTATTGGTAAGTTTTGTATTGACCTCGTTGTTGTCGGCATTTTCTACTCAACTCTCTAACTTATTGCCAGAAGGGATGCTAGAATTAGGTTTTGTTTTAGATTTACTATTGTCACTTGTGTTTATCTACTTATTATTTGGGGCAATGTTTAAATACTTGCCTAGCACCCATGTACGATGGAAAGCGGTTAAGGTTGGTGCAGCACTTACGGCACTTCTATTTTTAATAGGTAAGTATGCCTTGGCTTTCTATTTTGGTAAAGCAGAACCTGGCTCTACATATGGCGCGGCAGGTAGTATAATACTGGTTATGTTATGGGTATCTTACTCAAGCTTGATAGTTACCTTCGGAGCCCAGTTTACTAAAACTTATTCAGATAGGTATTTGAAGGAAGACTAAACTTCCTTCATTTTATCATTAATTTCCTTTAAACATAAATTACCAAGGCTACCTTCATGAGAATGGTGAATATCTCTTTTTGGGGTGAATGTACCTTCGTTAATTTCCATACCCATTTTCTTGTATGCATCTCTAAAAGGCATTCCATTTTGTACCAGTTCATTTAGGGTGTCTACACTAAATAGGTAATCATATTTTGGATCATCTAGAATACTGTCATTTACTTTAATTTCCTTAAGGCTAAAGGTCAAAATCTCTAAACAGGCTTTCATATCCTGTATGGCAGGAACAATAATTTCCTTTACCAATTGTAAATCTCTATGGTAACCACTTGGTAGGTTGTTGATAACCAAAGTCAATTGATTTGGAATGGATTGTAACTTATTACACTTACCACGTACCAATTCAAAAACATCAGGATTTTTCTTGTGTGGCATAATGCTAGAACCTGTAGTCAACTCATCTGGGAATGAGATGAAATCAAAATTCTGACTCATGTACAAACAGATATCCATAGCCATTTTAGACAAGGTCGCGGCAATATTGGCAATGCCAAAGGCCGTAGCTTTTTCTGCTTTTCCTCTACTCATTTGTGCAGCCACTACATTATACTTCATAGTTGCAAAACCCATTTCTTCAGTAGTGTAGCTTCGGTCTATGGCAAAAGAACTACCATAACCAGCGGCACTACCTAAAGGGTTTTGATCGGCAACTTTATAAGCTGCTTCAATAAAATAAAGGTCATCTATTAAGCTTTCTGCATAGGCGGAAAACCATAGTCCAAATGAGGAAGGCATTGCAATCTGTAAATGCGTGTATCCTGGTAACATGACATCCTTATGTTCTTGTGCTTTTACTAGCAAAAGATTGAAAAGCGATTTGGTCATCGACTTAATCTCGGTCAATTCGTCCTTTAAATATAGGTGCATTGCTACAAGAACTTGGTCGTTTCTAGAACGTGCCGTATGTATTTTTTTACCGGTATCACCCAGGCTTAAGGTAAGCAAGTATTCAATTTTAGAATGCATGTCCTCAAAGGAATTTTCAATAGTAAAAGTTCCTTTTTCAATACGTGCTGCAATATGGTCTAATTCATTTACTAGCTCTGCAGTTTCCTTAGGGGAAATCAGTCCTATTTTACCAAGCATTTTAGCATGCGCTTTAGAAGCTATTACGTCATATTTAGCTAAGTGTAGGTCTAATTCTCTATCATTTCCAACGGTGAAGTGGTCAATCTTTTTATCAGTGCTAAATCCTTTATCCCAGAGTTTCATATATTGTCAGTTATCAATTAGTAATTAAGCAGTGAACAATGCTTATTGGTAATTGGTTATTGTTAATGGTTATTTGAAAGGAAGCCTTTTAATATTTTAATATACAAATCTATTCCTTCTTCAATTTCATGTACATAGATAAATTCATTGGCAGAGTGGGAGCGAGTGCTGTCACCAGGACCTAGTTTCAGTGACTGGCAACTTAATGCTGCTTGATCAGAGAGTGTAGGTGAGCCATAAGTTGTTCTGCCTAATGCAATCCCCGATTTTACTAATGGATGATCTTTATCTATTTTCGACGAATTAAGGCGTAAAGATCGCTCCTTTAATTCGCATGGCGCATTCTTCTTCAGTAAATCTGCAATTTCTTTGTTGCTATAGGCATCATTTACACGAACATCAATTACCATATCAACTTGAGCCGGTACCACATTGTGTTGTGAACCTGCGTTAATTTGGGTAACGGTCATTTTTACATCTCCCAGGGCTTCAGAAGTTTTCTCAAATTTAAAGTTCTTAAACCATTCTAATGTTTTGATAGAATTATAGATGGAATTATCATCATTGGGATGTGCAGCGTGTGATGGAGTGCCCTTTACCATGGCATCAAAAACGACCAAACCTTTTTCGGCAATAGCAAGTAACATTAGTGTCGGTTCGCCAACAATAGCAACATCTATATGCGGAAGTTTTGGTAATAACCCACGTAAACTATTTTCACCTGCATTTTCTTCTTCTGCTGAAGCGACCATAAGAATATTATGGTTGAGGTTTTCATCATGGTAATAGTTTACGAAAGTTGCTAATAGAGATACCAATGGACCTCCAGCATCATTACTTCCTAATCCGAATAATTTTCCATCTTCAATGTGGGGCAAAAAAGGGTCTTTGGTATACGCTTTATTAGGTTTAACAGTATCGTGATGCGAGTTTAAAAGTAAGGTTGGTTTAGCATCGTCCCAGAATTTATTCTTCGCAATAACGTTGTTAAGATCTCTTTCTGTAGGGATGTCGTATTTAGCCAACCAAGCTTGAATAGCATTGGCAGTTTTGTCTTCTTCCTTAGAAAAAGATTCTATTGAAATAAGTTCCTTTAATAAAGATATGGCACTTTCCGTAAGTTCTGTTTGGTTCATCTTATAGTTGTATTGTCGTGAACAGTTCTGTTTTTGTATCTAGCATCGTAACATCACCCAAGCATACTTTTGCTACTTTATTGTTTAATGCATGAAAGCAATTATGAAGTTTTGGTAGCATTCCATCTGCAATGATACCGTCAGATAAGAGCTTTTGATAGGTGTTGGAATCAATATGTTTAACAACACTGTTTTCATCGGCAATATCCATTAAAACCCCTTTTTTCTCAAAGCAATAATACAAGGTTGTTTCATAGGTCGATGCCATGCCGATTGCAATTTCAGAAGCAATGGTATCTGCATTGGTATTCAGTAATTGCCCGGCTCCGTCATGCGATAACGCACAGAATATAGGGGTTAAATCGGCAGATAAAAGTTTGGTCAATAGTTCTGAATTTACTCCATCAATATCACCAACAAATCCATAATCAATTTCCTTAACGGGGCGTTTATGTGCCTGTATGCTATCACCATCTGCACCACTTAAGCCAATAGCGTTCGTATTTTTTGCTTGTAATTGAGCAACGATTTTTTTGTTTGCCAATCCGCCATAAACCATGGTAATGATATCTACGGTTTCCGCATCGGTAATACGCCTACCATCTATCATTTTGGATTCAATGCCTAGTTTTGTAGCTAATTGAGTAGCCAATTTACCACCGCCGTGCACTAATATTTTTAATCCTTCAATTTTGGAAAATGCAGTAAGAAAGATATCTAAGGCTTTTTCATCTTCAATGACATTACCACCAATTTTTACAACACTTAATTTACTTTTCATAATCGGCAAATTTAAACATGAGAACCATGGCTATAATAAGAATAATGTTGCTTACGGGACCCATGTACGTTTTCCAATGCGCGGTGCTGTGGTCAATATCTGCCATATTCACGACAAATAAGATTAGGGCAAATAAAGCGATGCCTATGTAAATCCACTTATTAATTTTCATTGCTTTCCAATATTTTTTTTAGCACCAATTGTGCTGCGTATGTTCTGTTATTCGCTTGTTCTATGACCAAAGACTGATTGCTATCTAAAACTTCATCTGCAACCACTACATTTCTACGCACCGGTAGGCAATGCATAAATTTAGCTTTCCCTAATTTCTTAAGGGTCATTTGCCAGTTAGAATCTTGAGATTTTATTTGACCATAGTCATTATAACTGCTCCAGTTTTTTACATATACGAAATCGGCATTTTCTAGCGCCTTTTCTTGGTCGTGCTCAATAGTACAATCTTTAGTAATGTTTGGGTCTAGCTCATATCCTTGCGGATGTGTAATTACAAATTCAGCATTTTGCTTCTGCATCATTTGAATAAAAGAATTGGCAACAGCATGCGGCAAAGCTCTAGGGTGTGGTGCCCATGACAAAACTACCTTTGGGTTGTTCTTAAAGTTATGTTCTTCTAAAGTAATGGCATCGGTTAGTGCTTGTAACGGGTGCCCAACAGAACTTTCCATATTTACGATAGGTACAGAAGCGTATGTTTTAAATCCGTTTAAAACTTCCTCGGCTTCGTCCAATTCTTTATCTTTTAAGCCTGCAAAAGCACGTATTGCAATGATGTCGCAATATTGAGAAATTACCTGTGCAGCTTCTTTAATATGCTCAGAAGTACCTTGGTCCATAATAGTGCCATCGGCATATTCTAAAGCCCAACCTTCGCTACCAAAGTTCATGACAATGACTTCTATACCTAAATTCATCGCTGCTTTCTGAGTGCTTAAGCGCGTACGAAGTGAGTTATTGAAAAATAGTAAACCTATAGTTTTATCACTTCCTAGAGCTTTATGTTTTTTAGGTTCCTCTTTTAAGGCAATTGCTTCTTTTACCCAGGTAGATAAAGAATCGATATCGTTTATAGAAAGATAATTCATGATGCTTTAATTTTTGTAAATGTGCTGTTGTTATCAATGGCGTCAGTAATGAAATGATCTTTTAAACCATTGGTGATCCAAGTTTCTATACCTGCTTTTTGGGCGATGGTGGCTGCATCTAATTTTGATTGCATACCCCCTGTGCCATGGGTAGATTTAGATTCGCCAATTTCTTTTAATAGGGTACTTAGATCGGATACTGTTTCAATGGTTTTTGGAGTAGAAGTCGATAAGGAAGACTTCGTATATATTCCATCAGTATTAGTAGCGATAATTAGAATATCCGCAGATAAAAGAGAAGCTGTTAATCCGGCTAATTTATCGTTATCACCAAACTTAATTTCATCTGTTGCTACCGTGTCGTTTTCATTAATGATGGGGATAAAATTATTAGCGACCAGAACGTTTATCGTGTTTTTAATATTCACTCTAGTTTGTTCCTTTTCAAAATCGGAATAAGACAACAAACATTGAGAAGTAAAAAGACCTAATTCTCTGAAATTCTCTTGAAAAATACGCATAAGATGTGGCTGACCAATAGATGCGAGCGCTTGCTTAACATTAATTTCTTCACCGTTATGTTCAATCTTAACGAATTGCTTAGCTGCGGCGATAGCACCAGAACTCACTATGATGAATTCATATTGATCTTTTAGTGCAGCTATTTGCCTACCAATATCTTCTATTTTGCCACGAGAAATATGGTCAGTGTCCTTGGTTAAGGTATTGGAACCTAATTTCAATAAAATTCTCTTTTTCAACATGCTAATTCTGATTTTGTCAGGCTTATTTTATTTTTCCTAACTCCTTTTTTCAGGTCTCGACGGCGCTCGACCGGACACAATAATTATTCGTTTTACGAACAACGAACAACGAACAACGAACAACCAATCACCTATCTTACTTGTCCATTTCCTTTAACGTACCATTTATTGGTAACCAAATGCTGCAAGCCAATGGGACCGCGTTGGTGTAATTTGTCAGTACTTATAGCTAGTTCACCACCTAATCCAAATTGTCCGCCATCAGTAAAGCGGGTAGATGCATTATGGTATACTGCAGCCGTGTCAACTGATTGCATGAAAATATCTGCCTCTTCTTCGTCTTTTGTGATGATAGCAGCAGAATGTCCACCACCGTAAGTGTTGATCAATTGTATAGCTTCATCAACATCAGGCACTTGCCCAATGACAATTTTATAATCTAAAAATTCTTCATACCAGACCAAATCATTTTCCATTTGAGAAGTATCATCCATACCGGCTAGTTTTGCATCGGTCAATATTTCTACATTATGCTTCTTTAAGGTTTGTATCAAGTGACTTAAAAATTCAGCCTTACGAGGTAAATCTCTAGAAATAAGTACCTTGTCCACCGCATTACAAGCCGATATTTTAGTCGTCTTTGCGTTTACAATAACATCAAGTGCCAATTGCAAATCTGCATCTTGAGAAACATATACAAAGTTGTTGCCACGCCCACTTACAATTACGGGGCACTTAGCATGTTGTTTTACAAAAGCGATTAATTTTTCGCCACCACGTGGAACTATTAAATCTAATTTTTGGGTTGGGTTTTCTAAAAACTGTTGTGTTTCTACTCTAGAGTAATTTAGGTAGGTCACCCAATCTGTAGCACAGTCGCAAGATTCCAATGCTTTATGCCAAAGGTTGACCAGGACTAAGTTTGAGTTTAGCGACTCTTTTCCTCCTTTTAATAAAATTTTGTTTCCAGATTTAAAAGCAATTCCTGCAGCTTCAATAGTCACGTCCGGTCTAGATTCATAAATGATCATAATAGTGCCGAACGGAGCCGTTTTATTACTGATTTCTAAACCGTTGTCATGCGTAAATTGAAAACGTTCTACATGCAAAGGGTCAGGTAGGGAAGCTAACTTTTTTAAGGAAGAAACCATTTCTGCTACCTTGTCCTTATTTACCTTTAAGCGATCGATCATGGCAATGTCGCCTGATTCAAAAGAATTTAAATCTTTCTCATTAGCAGAGATTAAAATAGATTCCTCTTGTTGCACCAATTCTGCCATACGTTTTAATACGGCATTTCTTTTTTCTAAACTAAGTGTTGTTTTCATGATAATACAGTCTTAAGAGCTGTGAAGAACACGTCTAAATCTTGTTTTGTAATATTCAAAGCAGGTAAAATTCTAAGTACCGTTTTATCTTTTGCTCCACCGGTAAACAAGTGTTGTTCGTGGATTAATTTTTTGCGTAAATCGGCAACTTGAAAATCGAATTCCAATCCTAACATTAATCCCCTTCCTTTTACTCGTTTTACTTGCGGAATTTCTTTTGCCTTTTCATTAAAATACACTCCCAGCTCTTGCGCGTTGGTTATCAAGTTTTCTTTTTCAATAACTTCAAGTACAGCCAAAGTAGCTACACATGCCAGGTGGTTTCCACCAAAAGTGGTTCCTAACATTCCGTATTTTGCTTTAATGTTCTCATGAATTAGAATACCGCCAACAGGAAATCCATTACCCATTCCTTTTGCAATACTAATAATATCCGGTTTTATATTGTGATGTTGAAATCCGAAGAATTTACCACTTCTGCCAAAGCCACATTGCACCTCGTCGGCAATTAATAGCGCATCATTTTCTTTACATAGCGCTGCTACTTTTTGTAAAAATTCGGTAGTAGGCTCATCTAATCCGCCTACACCTTGTATAGATTCTATGATTACGGCACAGACATTCTTTGAAATTTCCCGTTCAAAACCTTTAATGTCGTTTAGGTCAAGAAAGACAACTTCGTGTTGCTGATTTAATTCGGCATTTATAGATGGATTGTCTGTTGCCGCTACTGCAGCAGAAGTTCGTCCATGAAAACCATTATTAAAGGCGATAACTTTAGATTTACCAGTAGCGAAAGAAGCCATTTTAAGCGCATTCTCATTTGCCTCGGCACCAGAATTACATAAAAATAAGTTATAATCTTCGCAACCAGAAACTACACCTAGTTTTTCAGCAAGTTCTACTTGAAGCGGGTTTTGTACCGCATTACTATAAAATCCTATTTTATCTAATTGACCTTTAAGGCGCTTCACATAATGTGGGTGCGAATGTCCTATGGATATTACGGCATGCCCACCGTAATAGTCTAAATAGTCTTCACCTTTGTCATCGGTCACCACAATACCTTTTGCGGAAACAGGAGTAACATTATATAGTGGGTAAACGTCGAATAATTTCATAATTCAATAGCATCAATTTTAATAGTGAATTGGTTTTGTTGGCTGGTGTTACTTCGTTTTAAATTCAGTAATCTTATCGTAAGAGGCAATTATACCTTGTATTAAAGAAGAGCTTAAACCTTGGTGCTCCATTTCATTTAAACCGGTTATGGTACAGCCCATTGGTGTTGTTACCCGATCAATCTCTTCTTCGGGATGATTGCCAGAATCTATTAATAAGCTTGCGGCACCATTACAGGTATGCATGGCTAGTTCTTGAGCCTCTTTAGCATCAAAACCTAATTGTATGGCACCTTGCGTGGTTGCACGAATTAGACGCATCCAAAAAGCCACACCACTTGCGCAAATAACTGTTGCAGCTTGCATTTGACTTTCAGGTATTTCCATAGAATGCCCCATTCTGTTGAAAATTGCTTTTGTAAGCTCTATTCGTTTTTTCCCTTTTTCATTGCTACAAATACAGGTCATAGATTTACCAACTGAGATTGCGGTATTTGGCATACTTCTAACAATGTAATTATCCGTACCTATAACTGCCTCTATTTTTTCGATCCCAAAACCTGTTATCGTAGATATGATCACATGATTTTCGGTCAATAAATCTTTTACACTTTCTAATATTGCAACAAAATGAACGGGCTGTACCGCAAATATTAGAATGTCTGAATTTTGTACCGCCAAGCGATTATCGTTTGTAACGGTAACCTTGTCAAATTTTTCAAAATCAGCAATAGATTTGATGTCTCTTTTAGTAAGGTACATACTAGTGGCACCATTACTTTTTAGAATTCCGTTTGCTATAGAAAGTCCTAAATTACCTGCACCTATAATCGCTATTTTCATGTTTTATGTTTTTCTTGTACCAATTGCATAGTACTTTTTAAATTGTTTTTAAAAGACACCTGCTTTTAGGTTCAAGCCTAAATTTTCTTCTAATCCAAAAATTAAATTCATATTCTGTACCGCTTGCCCAGATGCACCTTTTAGGAGGTTGTCAATTGCCGATGTAATCAATAAAATATCTTCATGTTTATGTAAATGAATATGGCATTGATTGGTATTTACCACCTGTTTCAGGTTGATAGGTTCATCAGAAATTTGTGTAAATACGGCATCCTTATAATATTCTTGATAGATTTTTTTGGCATCTTCTAAACTGCCTTCAAATTTGGTATAAGTAGTCGCTAAAATTCCACGAGTGAAATTCCCTCTATTTGGCATAAAAAATAGATTGCCCGTATTCTCTTGTAGGGAGTGCAAACTCTCATTTATTTCACCCAAATGTTGATGGGTAAAAGGCTTGTACCAGCTTATATTATTATTTCTCCATGAAAAATGAGAAGTTGCGGACGGACTAACACCTGCGCCTGTACTGCCAGTTACGGCATTTATATGAACTTCATTTTCCAGTAGATTTGCTTTTGCCAATGGCAGCAACGCTAATTGAATAGCAGTAGCAAAACAACCAGGGTTGGCAATGTATTTTGCGTTCTCAATATCAGATTTAAATAATTCTGGCAACCCGTATACAAATTGTTTTCCATCGAAATCGGAATCGGCATCAAGTCTGAAATCATTACTTAAATCGATGATTACTGTTTTCGAAGAAAAGTCATGTGCCTTTAAGAATGCGGTAGAGTTTCCATGACCTAGACATAGAAAAACAACATCTATAGCAAGGTTAACTTCTCCTGTAAATTCTAGGTCAGTAGTCCCTAGCAAATCCGGATGCGCGGTGGTTACTTTTTTTCCAGCCCTTGTAGTACTGAAAACAAAATCTATTTCCGTTGCGGGATGATTCAATAAGATGCGAATAAGCTCCCCACCAGTATAACCAGAACCACCAATAATACCTGCTTTAATCATAATGTTCTTTTCTGAATAAGTATTAAGTACGAAGTACTTGAATAACACTTTTAATCTTTTTACTTAATACTCATTACTTAATACTATTTTTTCTAACTATATATCCCCATTAACATGGTTATATATCTTCCCTGAATTAGAAAGTATTTTTATAAAGCCTTTTGCATCATCTGCGGTCCAACCTTTATTTACTTCACCGTATTTACCGAAAGCATCTGTCATTAAATCGTGTTCAGATGAAATACCGTGTAGTCTAAACTGAAAAGGATATAAGCCGACAAAAACATCTCCTGAAACCGTTTTTTGAGTATCGGTCAAAAAGGTTTCTATATTTCTCATGACAGGATCAAGGTAATTACCTTCATGCAACAACATTCCGTAGAAATTACCTTGTTGTTCTTTTTGGTATTGTTGCCATTTTGTAAGCGTATGCTTTTCTAGTAAATGGTGTGCTTTTATAATGATTAGAGATGCGGGAGCCTCAAAACCAACTCTTCCTTTAGTCCCAATAATTGTATCGCCAACGTGGATATCTCTACCAATAGCGTACTTTGAAGCTAATGCCTCAAGTTTTTCAATATTAGCAACGGGAGAATTTTTTTCTCCATCAATAGCAACTAGCTCTCCTTTTTCGAAAGTCAGTTTTACGTCCGTAGGGTTCTTTTCTTGTAACTGACTTGGGTAAGCATTATCTGGCAATGCTTTTTCAGAAGTCAAAGTTTCTTCGCCACCAACAGATGTTCCCCAAAGTCCTCTGTTAATAGAGTATTTAGCTTTTTCCCAAGGGTAATCTACTCCGTTTTCTTTAAGGTATGCAATCTCTTCTTCTCTTGCTAATTTATTATCTCTAATAGGAGTGATGATCTCGATTTCTGGAGCAATGATTTGAAAAATCATATCGAAACGAACTTGGTCATTTCCAGCTCCTGTACTACCGTGAGCGATGTAGCCTGCACCTACTTTTTTCGCATAGTTTACAATTTCAATTGCCTGTACAATACGTTCGGCACTTACAGAAAGTGGGTAGGTATTGTTTTTTAATACGTTACCGAAAATAAGATACTTTACTACTTTGTCATAAAAAGTCTGTACGGCGTCTATTGAGGTATATGACGATGCCCCTAATTCGATTGCTTTTTTCTCGATTTCTTTTATTTCATCCGAAGAAAATCCACCAGTGTTTACACTTACTGCATGAACTTCAAACCCTTTGTCTTTTGATAAATGTTTAGCGCAATAAGATGTATCTAATCCGCCGCTGTATGCTAGTACTAATTTTTTCATTTTAATATGTTCAAATCCGGTGATACCGGGTAATTATTGTTTTAGTTTTATAGAGCTAGAAAAGAGAGGTTAGAAAAAAGACAAGAGAAAAAAGATTTTATAAATCAGCTATTTCACTACTCTCAATATTTATTTTTTAACTTCTATACTCTATACTCTATACTCTATACTCTATACTCTATACTCTATACTCTATACTCTATACTCTATACTCTATACTCTATACTCTATACTCTATACTCTATACTCTTATTTCTTTTTTAGAAACAAACTCTCTTTAATACTTTTTAACCTTGTAAAAGCTTTGCCGTTCATTTCTCTTGACTCTTCAGTTTTTTTCTTGGTAGCGCCATCATAAAGCATACCTGTACATAAGCACATTTTTTGCTCTGTTCTTGTAAGAATATCAAAGTTTTTGCAGGTTTGACAACCTTTCCAGAATTCTGGGTCATCTGTCAATTCAGAAAATGTAACCGGTTTGTAACCTAGTTCGTAGTTAATTTTCATAACTGCCAAGCCGGTAGTGATACCAAATATTTTAGCATCTGGAAACTTCTCTCTACTAAGATCAAAAATCTTAGCTTTTATTTTCTTAGCTAGCCCCTGACCTCTGTAGTCTGGGTGTACTATGAGTCCGGAGTTGGCCACAAATTTCTCATGTCCCCAAATTTCAATATAGCAGAAGCCTGCAAATTTGTCTCCGTCCAATGCAAGAACAGCATTGCCGTTAGCTAGTTTTTTCTGAATATAATCAGGAGTACGTTTTGCAATACCTGTACCACGTACTTTAGCGGAGTCCGCTATGGTGTCGCAAATATCCTGAGCGTATTTAAAATGTGATTCGTTAGCAACAATTAAGTTCATTGCCAGTTAGATTTAAAAGTGTAAAAAAAGTTTTGATTTGTTGTGCGGAAATGGACTCACCTAATTCCATAATTATATCTTACCCTTACGGGCGACGGCGGCGAGCTATGAACGGACGCGTAAGAGCAGGAATGCTCTCGTTGCTATATAATATGTAGTTGTTTTCGTTCATTACGGGGTAAATGTACAAATTATATTTATTTGACATCACACATTGTATAATTTTTACAAAAACTTCACTTTTTGTTATTATGTGCAACAATTTCATAAACAATGTAGCCGTACACTGAAATATACTCAATGGCAAGAAGCCAAAGGTTTTCTTTGAAATCTGCCTGAGAATAGGCGAAGTAGCTCAGTACAATGGCTGCAGACCAAATGATGGCATATCTGTAGGTTGTAAAAATAGAAAGCAGCACCAGAAAAATAACGTACCATGGGTGTACGGTAGTAGATACAAAATAGTAGATGGTCAATACCCACATCATTGACCAGAGAACTCTGTTTAAATCATACCTTTTTGGTAAAAATGTGAATAGACCAACAGTGGCTATGGTAAATAACGGTGTAATTTTGCCGTATTCCTTAATAAATTCCCACGGCTTTGCATCAAAATGTATGGCAGTTTTTTTAGCGATGTTATAGATGCTTGCATTGAATTCAAAATTAGAAAACCATAGTTTTATAGTCTTAGAATAGTTGTCTATAAATTCTGGGGTATTAAATGGAAGAAAAAGTACAATAGATGTTATGCCAATGATAGCGTAGAAAACGATGCTTTTTTTCCATCCTAAGTACTTAAGAAAAAGCGGTAAAAATAATAGGGGTACGAGCTTTATTGAAATAGAACAAGCTATAACTACACCTGCAGTTTTCCATTTATCTATAGATAATAAAAATAGGGCTAGAATAAAGAAAAACAGCATTACCCCTTCAAAATGGAGATTGCCTGTGAGTTCTACAATAACCAAGGGATTTAAGAAGTACCAGAATATTAAATGCGGTGATCTGTTCAGGTTTTTTAGCAGCTTTCTACCAAAATAGAATACACCTATGTCTGCAAGAATAATAATGGCACGCATGGCAAATAAAGAGCCGAATATACTTTTACCGCCAACAAATGCCGCAATAGCAAAAATAAGCTGGTTCAAAGGTGGGTAATTACTATAATGCCGCGCACTTAAACTGCCCATGCCCTCATATAGTATATCGGCATTCGGTATCATAGATACCATATTTTCCATTAATTGATCTGGTGTGTTTAAATAGGGGTTGGCGCCGCTAGAGACCAAATGACCGTCCCAAATGAACCTATAAAAATCTTGAGAAAGATTGGGTTCTATAAATAGAAAAATTAATCTAAAAATAATTCCAATACCTAATAAGAACCTGAAATTCAGTTTTTCAAACTGTATCAATTTAAAACAGAAAAAGAAAAGTGCGACAAAAAGAGAGAGCAATTTTATAAAATCGGTTCGATCTAAATGATAGGCGAAGGTGTAGTAAAATACAAAACTTAAAACTGCCAATATCAAGGAAACTTTGTGGAGTTTCATGTAATTTTTAAAGGTAATCGGCATTAGGGGTCTGGGTTTAGTAACAGGTCAATTTACTGGTTTTTATTGAAAAATGATTTCAATTGCCCATCAATTTTCCTAAAAGTTCTTTCATTATTTTTGCGGCCAAGTAAGCGGTCATGTCATGAAAATCTCTATCAGGGTTATATTCTACAATATCCGCACCTACTACTTCGGTATCTATGCTATGAATTAAGTCTAAAACTTGTCGTGATGAGAGTCCGCCAGGCTCGTGATGAGAAACTCCAGGTGCAAAAGCAGGATCAAAGCCATCCATATCTAAAGAAATGTAAAGAGGATTATTGAATTTAGGTATCGCGTTTAAATCTAAATTCCGCATTTCATGAACATCAACATCGTATTTTTTTGCTTGATCAGCCTGATGCGGATTTAAAGTGCGAATACCGACTTGCACCAATTTTACAGCAAAACCGCTTTCCATAATCCGTGCAAAAGGGCATGCGTGAGAATAAGGGTCCCCTTCGTATTCATGATACAGATCTGCATGCGCATCAATATGTAAGATATCTAGTTTTTGGTAGTACTCGTTAAAAGCCTTGATAATGGGGAAAGTGACAGAATGGTCTCCGCCTAAAGAAAGTAGTTTAGAACCAGCATCTAGGTTGTTTTTGGTAATGGTCTCAATATCAAAATACTCATTAATGGTAAAATCACCCTTGTCCGTAATGGCATCGTTTTCTATGGATACCCCAAGTTCTGTATACAAGTTCATTGAATCGCTGTATAATGCTTTTCTAATGAGGTCAGGAGCTTTCGCCGGACCTTGTTGAAAAGAGGATTTGGCATCCCAATTAATTCCTTGAATAACAATATCTTTCATAATAACGTTTTAGGCTTTTATATTAAATTAATACATGGTATTCGGGTTCTTGGATTTCTCGGGAATTTGCTGAATAGCATCCCAATGTTCGCATATTTTTCCTTCTGCATCAAACCTAAAGAAATCCATGGTCACGTATTGATCATTTCCTGGCCAAGTTTGGTGCGTGTGTAGTGAAACTAAATCGCCTTCTGCAATACAGCGTACAAATTCAATAGATTTTTCTGGGTATTCTGCCTGCATACGTTCAAAATAATCAATAAAACCTTGTGTGCCATTGGCAACGTCTGGGTTGTGTTGAATATATTCACTGCCTACATATTTCTCGATGGCTGATTTTGGATTACCCAAGTATGCTGTTCTGTAAAATGCTATGGCATTTTCTTTGTTTTTCTGTAAATCCATACTTAAAATTTAGTCCTCAAAGATTTCAGTGATTGCAAGTTTTGATTTTTTAAACTCATTGGGCAGGTCAATAAAAGCTTCAATGGTGAAGCTAAATTTGCTGTTTCCTTCAAAAATCCAATAATTGCCTTCTAATTTACCGTTTTCGCTTGTGGTATGCTCTCTTGGAATGTTATTAATAAAATATTGATTCTTTTCTTTATTATACCAGATACCCAAGGCACGCAAATCATCTTCGTCAGTGTAATTAAAAGAAATGCGTGGTGCTATGGCTCCTTCATTATTTTCAATAGTCACATTTTTATTGGTGAAATTTTCTAACTCTTTAGCCCATGGCAGTTTGTTTTCATTCCAATTTGCTAATTGCTCCCATTGTGCCAAGATAAGAGCAGTGTCTTTTTCGGTTTGAATTATGGTAAAAAGGTTTTCTTGAACAATCTCAATTTTGTGTTTTTCAGGATATATGGACACAATGGTTTTGTCTGAAGCAATTCTGCTGTTTTCAATACCAAAGAACGAACCTAAAAGAAAGAATATGATTTTTACTTGTTCCGTTTATTTGAATTTTTATGCTAATGAAAATACATTTTTCTGAATTCCATTGGGGTCATTCCTGCGTTAGATTTAAAGAATTTTGAAAAATAGGCATAATCAGAAAACTCTAGAGTATCTGCTATGTTGGCAAGGTTATCATTAGAATGAACAATTAAGCGTTTAGCTTCTAGCATAATACGTTCAGAAATTAAAGTACTCGTAGTTTTGTTAATGGTTTTGCGCACCACTCTATTCAAGTGTTTGGTTGTAATATTGAGTTTGTCAGCATAGAATTTAGGTAATTTTTCAGTGTAAAAGTGTGTGTTTATCAACTTTTCTAGATGCTCAAGTATGTTGATATAGCTACTAGAGCTTAACTTTTCTATAACAATATCTGCAGTATATGCGCGCGTAAATTCTATGTATAAATAATGTATCAGACTAGTGATTTTTGCCTCTCTTAATAAGTTTTCTTCTCTGTACTCCGTAAAAAGCTCTTGAAAAACAGTGGAAAGGTGATTTAATTTATTTTGGGATAACTGAAGCAATGGCGGGTTCTGGTTAGAATAATAGAAAGGAAAAGAATTTAAAGAGTGATCCAAAAATTTAAGTTCATAAAATTCTTGAGAGTGAAAAAAAATATAACCTTCTGGTTGCGATTCAAATTTCCAGAAATGTGTTTGTCCTGGTTTTAAGAAAAAGACTTTTCCTGACTCTATGGAGTAGGTATCGAAATCAATTTCATGCGTACCGCTACCTTTTGTAAAAATAACACACAGGTAAAAGTTATGGCTGTGAGGTTTGCTAATTAGGTGCTTATTAATTTGAATATGCTGCGCAAAAGAGTTTATATAAAGACTATCTAAAGGCTTATTCTTTAAAAACTGACTAATATGTAAAACAGGAATCTTCATAAGAATGTCCTAAAAGTACAAATATTGGGGCTAATGATACGACTGAATCATATGTTTTAGGTCTTAATTTTGCAGTATTAAATTAGAGGTCATGAGTAAAGTGTTAGATATTATAAAATGCAAATGTCCTAATTGCAAAGAAGGAAAGGTGTTTAAAGATCAGGGCAATATTCTATTACTAAGAATGCCCAAAATGAATGAGAGGTGCACGGAATGTAACTTTAAGTTTGAGCGCGAAACAGGTTTCTTTTTTGGTGCAATGTTTGTGAGTTATGCGCTGGCTGTTGCGCAAATGATAGTGTGTTTAGTGTTGTTTTGGCATTTTATAGATTTATCACCTATTCCTGTTTTTGCCATTATAGCTACGGTGACATTGTTGTTAAGTACAGTGAATTTTAGACTATCTAGAGCAATTTGGATTTATATTTTTTATAAAGATTAATGGTCGTAGTAATTTGGGAGACATATTTCTTTTACCGTGTTGAAATCTCTTATGATTATTTTGCTTAGTATTTTTTAAACCAAATAAAGGGTAACACCCAAACGGATAAACTATTAATTAAACTTGGAGTAATAGTATTATTAATAGGTTTTAAAAGTAGCTGTCATCTAATAGGGTCATTTATATTAGATTTTATAACCACCTAAAATCTATTTGTAACAGTCTAGGTTACTATGAATAGGAATACTTGTATGCAAATTGTTTTTTTTGTTCGGTGTTTTCGGTGGTGATATTTAATTTATATTAACTTATTTTGAACTTCTAAGTATGATAGAAATTATATGAAGGAGGATAAGAAGAGGATTGCAAAAACACCATGGCCAACAAAAGATGCTATGCAACAAGTCTATGAAAAGAACTTGTGGGGTAGTGGTGGTGAATATTTTTATTCTGGTGAAGGTTCGCATAAACCAGAAATTGTAAAACCTTATGTAGAGAAATTAATTGCTTTTTTAAGTTCATTTGAAAAACTAATTTCAGTATGTGATTTAGGTTGCGGGGATTTTAATGTGGGAAAAGAATTGGTGGGCCACGCCAAGAATTTTATTGCGGTGGATATTGTTCCAGAACTAATTGAACGTAACAAAGAAAAATATAAAGCTCCTAATTTGGAATTTCTATGTCTAGATGTCGCTAAAGACACTTTGCCCAATACAGATTGTGCTATTCTTCGTCAAGTGTTACAGCATATCTCTAATGATGAGGTAAAGCAGGTTGCGACTAAACTTGTTAATTACAAGTATGTAATAGTAACAGAACATCTTCCTAATAAAGATTTTACACCTAATGTAGATATTATCTCAGGTCAAGGTACTCGTTTAAAAAAGCATAGTGGCATCAATCTTTTGTTGGCACCATTTAATTTGAAAGTTGTAGCCCAGCGCGAACTTTTAAAAGTCGTAGATGAACATGGTATTATTGTAACTGTATTATATAAGATGTATTGATTTATTAATCCTGATAAATGTCATAGTATTAATCTACGTTGTTATCTAGCTTTGGTGGTATCATAAAAACAAACGTAGATGAGCAAAGTAGAGATAAATCAAGGAGAGATAAAAGTAAAATTTAATGAACCAACTTCTGGTAAATTGTCTTTTGAACAATTAGGTATTTCTAGTGAGGGAGCCTCTTTAGAAGGCGGATTGCTTCGTTTGGTTTTTGATTTAGAAGGTATTGGTGAGCATGATTATTATCAAGTGCCAACTTTAGAGTTGTTTTACGAAGAAAATATGTCAGAAACACATTGGGTGTGTGAATTTAACGGAAAAACCATTCTTGATAAATTAGACCATTACGGTCATTCAACTATTTTATTATTGAACAGAAAGGTGTTGAGTGAGTTAGAACAACATCATGAAAATGTTTTGATAGTTCATGCAGAATTTCCGCAACCAGCTAAATTGAATTTGAAAGAATCTTCTATTCGTCTATTCAAATAAAGAAGTTTATATTTTTAAAAAGGATAGCGAAAGGTTTGTTGGTTTTATAGTGGTAGTTCAACGCAAGCAGACCCGTTAGATTGTTGTTTAGTTCACAGGTCATTTTCGCTATCCTTCTTTTTTGCAGTTTCTTGTTTCATATATCCAAGAGCCCAAATAAGAATTCCGGTCCAAAAAAACAGTTGATTATATTGGGTAATTTCAGGTATGGGATCCTCTCCAAAAACTCCCATTTCCATAAATTGAAATATAAGACCGATTATAACGATTACTAAAGCGATATAAACTGCTGTATTCGGTTTTTTCATACAATATTTTATTTTCTGGAAACAAAAAGTAAAAAACCACCAATTATTAAAGTAATCAGAAAGGGTAAATACTTCAAGTGTGTATTATCTCTTTTGCCTATTGGCGCTTCCCATTTTCCTTCTTTTAAAGTAAGGGTTAGTTCGTGTTGATTATCGCGCTGTAAAGTAAATTTTTCTTTCGGAAATCCATCCAATAAAAATACAACAACAGATTGACTGTTGTATAGGTCTTTGAACAATTCATTTTTTAAGTAGATGTGATTTATTTCTTTAGGTAGACCAACTAGCTCTGAAACTATCTTGGTCTCATGACCTAAGAACACTTGTGAATTTTTGAATTGAAGGGTAATGTTATCGTTAAGAACAATAGCGAATCTAGACTCAAAAAGTTGAAGAACTAAATCTTGAAATTCTTCTGGAGATGCATAGGCACCTTCCCCGTTTACATAATTTACCTCTTGTTGAAAAGCCGTTAAAGAGCTGTTTAATTGCATAACAATTTGCCCATTTTCCGTTTTCGAAATAATTATACTTGAAAAATCTGGATTATGGGCAAAAAGCACATTGCTTACCAAGAGAAAAGCAGTAAGAAAAAGTGGTAAAAGAAGTTTTTTACATAGCATAAACACCACGTAAACCGTCAATGAAATTGTTGCTTCCAGCCTTGTCTACATGGTAATGGTAACCTCTAATTTCGTCGTAGTGACCTCTAAATTCATCTAAGTCCGTAGCTTCGTTACCATCGGCATCCGTATTGGCATAAATTGGGTACCCGTCCATGGCATAGCCTATCATTGGAGCGTGATTATCTTCTTGCGCTATTTTTTTAGAAACACCTGTTGCCGCATGGTAGTGATAACCTTCGTGTAAGTTAATATGTCCGCCGGCATCATCAAAAGGAGCAATAGTGTAAGCCGCTAAGATATTATCTACAGGTGCAGGTGCGTTGAAAACAACACCGTTAAAAGCTAAACCTCTATTGGAAGGTCCCATGCCTTCTCCGCCTGGTGGTGGTCCTTTAGGTCTTTCTCCATCTTTTGGGCGCTCAGGTCTTTCATGGCCATCTTCACCGCCGTTTGGAGGCCCTGATCTAAAAGCATATCCTTCAGGTGCTTTTTTAGGAGTAACCGGTATATAATATGTATGCGTCATACCAGTGATGTAAGATGGTAAGCATTCTACACAAAAGTTTTTATATTCTTCGCCAACATTTGGGTCTGCGGCATCATTACATTCTGCCTTGGTCTTGGTTTTAGTGATTTCACCTGTGGTCTTATCATAAAGCATCCAAGTATCATCATTAAAAAGTGTTCCTAAATTTTTAATGAACTCGCCATCAATATCGTAGATTTCTCCTTCTACTGCCCAAACACCACCTTTAGAGGCATCATCAGAAATATTATCTGGACACCATGGTCCCATTTCATGCTCTGAAGGTGTGCCAGAAGTGACAATTTTGTAACAATCAGCGGTAGAACCATCAGACATTTCTTTACTGACAATAGATATGGGTTCAACTAGACCGCCAGGAAGAAAATTTTCTTTATTGACCGAAATGGTGACTTCTGTATTTGTTTCTGTATTAGATTTTGACTTTGTGTCTTTACACGCCATAAGAATGAATACAAATACAGGTATCGCTAAAATTTTAAGATGATGTTTTATCATAACTCCCTTCTTGTGGTTAGTACTATAAAGTTAAGAACTTTGAATGTATTGGTGTTTATTATATCAACTTATCTGTCGGGAAAGAGCCTAATTTATATTATTACTAATGAATAGTACTTCAAATTTTATAATAATCTAAATCAGACATTTTTAATATTCTATTATTAGAAAGGCTTTTTAATTTGTTGAACTAGTTTAGTTCTATTGTGATCTGCTTGTGTTTTTAAATTACAAAAGTCTTCTGGCCATTTAGACGTTCGAATACGTAATGGCAGGTCTTCATTTTTTGCAGCGTCTAAGACAATTGTGGCTACTTCCAAACCAGTTTGGTATACTTGTTCTTCGCTTTCTTTCGCCTTTTTTTGATTTTCGGCCATATATTTCTCAATAAATTCAAAAACGTCAATTTCAGTTTTGTAGTTTTATTTTTCTCTTAGCACTACTGAATTGACCACTAGGTCATGTAATGCTTTTTTCTTTTGATTACCTGTTACGGTAAGTAACGATACCCAGCCTAAAGAAAATTTGATCAAGAAACGGAAAAGGGCAGGTACTAGATTAATATTTTGTTCTGTAACTGCGTCTTTTTTAACCATAATTTTACTGTATGAATGTCCAATAGTTCCACCGAATTGACTTGTGAAAATTGGGTCGTAAAGAAGAAATAATAAAATCGCTATCGAAATTCTCACGTAATTAGGTACGTTCTCAAAAAGGCTTAAAATTTCAGATACTGCGTACATAGCAACGATAAGTAGAATGCCATCAATTACTGCGGCTTTTATTCTTTCGGGTAAAAAGGCATAATTTTTATTCATAATTGATTTTATAAGGTGTTTGCCTTCGGTTTTTTCTTGCTAAATAAAAGGAATAGGGCAACCAACAGATTCCAGATGAAGAAATAAATCCAAATATTGTCAGCAAACTCAGTGCGGCAAGGTGGGCAAATGTAACCAGACATACAAGGTTCGCATAAAATTAGATATGGGTCGACTAAGAACCTTATTAAAAGGAAGGTATTTCCAATAAGCCACAGAGTAATAATGCGATTCTTATTTTTCATTCACTAATCGATTTCTTTCTGATATTGAATTTTAATTTTTGTCAATATTGATATGTCAATTTCCATCCATATTCGAAATGTTTTATTTGCTGGGTTTATGACTTCAATAATTAGGTATTCTTGAATTCTGTCATAATTCTGTAATGGTGAATTTTCCTATAAACCATTCACTTATTAGTTCAATTTTTTGTTCTATAGTCGTTGTTTCTTTTCAAGGTATGATAACTTGATTTTTATCTCAAATTAACTCCTAAAAAAAAGTGTAAACGATGTTTCTATAACTTTGTAAAGATTGTTTGTATATCGTACCCAAATTGGTGGTAACGTGTTTGTGTATGGTTATTTACGTGGTTAAGTAACTAATTTAGTAAACCTTTACGAACCCGTGAAGATTCCGCAGGAATATTCTTAAGTAGTGAAGAACCTAGCAATTAATTATACACGGAGTTATATGCTGTTTAATCAGTAGTTTATTCAATTTCACAGATATCATAACATAATTTTTTTCCACAAGTACAACTTTCAATCTAATTTGGCTCTTAAAAATTAATAGAATCTTTTACTATAATTAGCACAAATTCTATTTTATTACAATTTACCTTGTCTTTCTTTTAAAAGAAAAAATCAGTAAACCTAACAACAGTATTGCACCAACAATTAAATAATATTTTAAATAACTACTAGTTTCTGTGGTGATATTAAAAGATGAAGTAGTGTTGTCTGTAATTGCTTCTTCCTTTTTTCCGTCTTTGTTTAAATACCAATGATAGTTTTTTTGAGAGTTACTCTGTTCAAACATCATGGTGTTTGAAACTTTACTAATATCTGAACCCTCGAATATTAATGTATAACGTGTGGCATGGTTATGTTCTTCATTATTCTTTTCAAGAACAACTTTTAATAAATGTAATTGTCTGTCTTTTGTGTCAAAAATTTTTAACTTCTCTTTGGTGTAACGTAAAAATATGTCATTAATATCTTCTATTGTTTTAGCATTATTATAATTAGAATCGAATGCAATTAAGGCATTTCGAATACTCCATGAAAATTCAGCATGAATTATAGTTTGAGTACCTTCTGTTGTAATATCAAAATAAGCTATATCAGAATCATGTGCATACGTAAAAGGTATACACATGATAAAGAATAAACATGATAAATATAATTTATACATATTTGATTCGTATTTTAAGAAAATTTATTTTTAATTCCCTGGTCCTTGTTTAAAGTCATTAGAAGGTGTTCCTCTAAAATATCTTGGGATACTTGGAAAAGAATCTCCATCGGTCAATATATAATAAAATGTGCCATTAGGAAACTCAGGGGTTACACCAGTTCTTCCATTTGCCTCATCAAGAGTTCCAAGCCCATCGACATACTCGTAATCTGCAGAATATGCACCATTGTACTCAGAGCAAGGTGCTGATACACCATCTCCAGGTCTATCACCTGTTAATAATTCATAACTAGAGGTCATTTCTAAAACAGCAGAGCTACTATCATCAGCATCAGTATATGCGTATTTATAATAAATAGGGTATCCATCAGCTGCCCATCCAACTTGTACCATTTCAGTTCCGTCTGCATCCGCAACTAAGTCATATAATGTTGGTGTACCATGATGATGATATTTACCTGTAGGTTGCACATGTGAGAAGTTACAGTCTAAGCCTATAGGAACATTTAATGCTTCTAAATTCCAATCCCAATTTACATCCGGATCCATAATTCCAAGATCACTATGTGGCCATGGTTCAGCTGCAATAGGATCTAATTCTACACCATCTAACAAGACACCAAAAATATATTCAGGACCATTATCGCCCTCTAGCGAAGTTAAATTTCCCGTAAGTTCAGGATCTGTAGTTATTGTATACATTTCATTCTGTTCCGTAATATCTCCGTTAATGAAGGTTCCTACTAAATGATCTGGAATACTATTAGTAGTGATAACCCTATCAGATCCATCAACACTAATTGTAACTGAGGGTGTAAAATCTAATTCTGTATCACAAACTCCACTTTCTTCTGCCAAATCTTGTTGAACGCATTCTGAAGTGTCTGTATCTGTATCCATATCTGAGTCGTCATCAGAACCGTCGTCCATCGGAGTATCGACAGTATCTGAGGTACTATCGTCGTCGGAACAAGATTCTATACCTAATGACATCACAAAAAGTGATAAAACCAAGGTAATAAAGCGCATTGATATTAGTTTAATTTTCATAAGTTTATTTTTTAATTATATATATTATTCTTTTAGATGTCCTTTATCTAAGGAACTTGTACAAGTTAGTTTTTTTACATCTTACTAGGTTTTCGTTTTCAAAATAGCATATAACGATTTGGCTATGAACAGTACGGGAGCAAATAAGCGATTACTTTACTCCATGCACATAGCAAAATCTTTTTCTTTTTTCTTTTCTTTGTTTAAAGCAAAATCCATAAGATTTTGCGGTCTTCATAAAAATACGCAAAGCGCTTGGTTATAAGCAATACTCAAATAGTTTTTAGGTTGAGGTAGTCTTGGTGTTTATGTTTAATGTTTCGTGTTTAAATGTACTAATCTTAATGATTTAATTACTTTTTAGCTTTTCCGCTACTTCATCATAATATTCTTGGGTTACTACTTCGGTCCAAGTAGTTGGTTGCCCGCCACCATATAAAGCCAAATACGTTACATCATTGTTCTTGGTAGAAGAATGCCAATGTTCAATACTTTTTTCACATTTTATGATGTCTCCTTCTTTTAAGATTACAGCCTCGGTTCCTCTCTCCTGATAATAAGCCTCACCTTCAACTATTATCAATACTTGTGCAGAACTGTGTTTATGCCAATCTAGTGTTGAGTTAGCTTTAAAGGTAGCTTTTGTAATATTATAGCCCAATTCTTGGTCATCGTGGATAATGGCATTCAACCAAGCCTCTCCAATATAATGAGTGTTTGGTGCTTTGGTACCTTCTGTCAGATAAGAAGAAACATCATATTCAGCATCTTGGGAAAATATGGATACCGAGGATAATATTAGGAAAAAGAAAAGCGTATTTTTCATTTGATGTCATTATTTCTGTGCTTGCTTATTACGCACGATTGCTCGTTAAAGGTATTCAAAAAACGCTCAAGTATATAGTTTTGTCTCGGTGGCGAGCCAGAGCTTTTTGTTTTGTAATTATTTTTTCTTCTCTAAAGCGGAGTCCATATGCGCATAACTCTTTTTAAATCTGAGTGATTAGTCCGTTATTTTTTGACTTAGTACAGATTTTGCTTAGAATCCTTTTTTTCTTTATTAAACTGTTCTTTGACTTTTTTCAGTTCAATTTGTTTTTCGTCCTCAGTCAATTTAACATTCAATTTCAGAGAGCTTTTAATCCTATTATACTTTTCCTTAATTAATAGTAAGTGGTCATTTTGCCCCTCGGAATGTATTTTTAAATCTTGCATAATATTTTATTTGAGCTATTGATTACAACGGTCTCGTATAACCGTCAGTTACGGGTTAATATGCGTTAATTTTCAGTTTAGCACAGGTTTTAGCAATTCCGAGTGGATTCGGAAGTAGTCGAATCTGCCGTAATTGCGATTATAAATTGTTATATGCAGTTTTTTCATTCTCCTAATATTTCTTGGTCATAGTCATATTCTACCTCGTTTGGAAAAAATCCATTCAAGTCAGGAAAAATTAACTGTAAATACTTGAATTCCGAATTCTCATAAAATTTAAGCGAACTCAATGTGTGTTCAGTCAGTTTGTTATTTTCCACTCCAATGAAGTAAACAGGGAAACGGTCAATTAAATCATCTATTTTTTGATTCAGTGGTACTTTTTTGAATTTAAACCTCTCCGCGTAATTCGTAATCAATTCAGTTGTGAGTCCATTTGGAAGTCCGGAAATGAAAAGTTCAGGGATCTCAAAACTCTTATAGATTCCAGTTGAGTACCCAAAAGGTGTAAATCCAGTTTCTTCCAACACATAAGTCATATGAAATCCGAATTTTTCAATATTTTCATTAACTCTTTTAAAATATTTTTCCTTTTTTTCGTCGGTCATTCTTTCGTTTTTCTCAAATTGCATACAACAATTGTACAGAGTAACAAGTTACTTTATACGCTATTTAAGAAGAATAAGATAACAAGTAATCTTATTCCTATTTTATGCGTAAGTTAAACAAACTAGAAGAATTGAAATAAAAAAAGGGATAGCCAATGGCTATCCCTTTTTAATATTTTGTTTAAAGCTGATTTAAGCTCTAGAGGTCAATGATTTAAAGAATACAAACCCAAAGCCCAAGAACAGCATAAAATGAAACGGAAACAACCCAAAATCATTCAATGGTATTGCGCTATACATACCAAACATGAAATAAACCATTAAGGCAAATTCCAAGATCATGTTAGGTGATAATTTTTTAGCTAGGTACTTATTGCCTTTCCAGCTTTGCTTTAAAGTACTGATGTTGAATTTTGGTGTACGTACAAATTCACTTCGTTTGCCCATATGTCCCTCTAATACGGCAATGGTATTGTGTAAAGAGAAACCTAATGCTACAGAGAAAAAGGTGAAGAAAATACGTATATAATCTACAAAGTTATTGAAGCCGCTGCCTTGTATACTCTTATAGGTAAACCAATAGCAAACGAATAAAATAATAGTACTTACCGTGAATAAACTTAAAAGAGAGAATACCCAGTCTAAATGACCATATGTATTTTTAATATAAAGCGATGGTATACTTAATAAAGCAACTAAGAATACACATAAGAACATAGAACTGTTCAGTAGGTGCATGACCCCATGAAACTTTGTTTTAAAAGGAATGTTTTTTGCGCTTACAACGCTCCAAACCGTTTTTCTAAAGTTCTCAGCACCACCTTTGTTCCAACGAAATTGCTGCGAACGAGCTGCACTTATCACTACCGGTAGTTCAGCGGGAGTCTCCACATTCTCCAAATACTTGAATTTCCAGTTTTTTAGTTGTGCGCGGTAACTAAGGTCTAAATCTTCGGTAAGCGTATCACCTTCCCAATTACCGGCATCAAGAATACATTCTTTACGCCAAATACCTGCGGTACCGTTAAAGTTGATAAAGTGACCTTTGCTGTTACGCCCAACCTGTTCTAAGGTAAAATGCGCATCAAGAGCAAAAGCCTGAATTTTTGTTAGGGTAGAATAGTCGCGGTTCAAGTGTCCCCAACGGGTCTGCACCACACCAATTTCTTCATCTTTGAAATAGATAACTGTTTTCTTCAGCCAATCTGAAGCAGGTAAAAAATCCGCATCAAAAATCGCAATGAATTCACCCTTTGCTACTTCTAGTCCTTCTTTTAAGGCACCTGCCTTAAAACCAGAACGGTCTGTTCTTTTAATATGTTTAATATCTAAACCGGTCTCCTGTAATTTTGTAATACTGGCTGCAGTGGTTATTACCGTGTCGTCAGTAGAGTCGTCTAAAACCTGAATCTCTAATTTACTTTTAGGGTATTCTATTTTAGCGATGTTTTCCAATAAACGATCCATTACATATTCTTCGTTAAAAACAGGAAGTTGAATGGTTACGAACGGAATTTCCTTTGGGTCTAACAAATTAAACTTAGGAGCCGTTTGGTTTTGTCTTTTTTGGGATAAGTAATTGATTAACAGATTAAGCTGCGCCAAGCTATAAAAGAAGATCAACAGTAAAGAGATACTGTAGATGATGATGATAAGATATGCAAGAGCTAAAGCCATATTATTTTATACTGTATTTGAAGATCCACCCCAAAATTTTTATGCCTGCAAATATACTACCTTTTACGGTTCCTGATACTTTTGAGATGCCAATTCTTCGTTTGTAACGTACTGGTACTTCGGTATATGTCATTTTTTTCTTAAGAATTTTCAGTTGCATTTCAACCGTCCACCCATAAGTCTTGTCTTCCATGTTCAATTCTTTGAGCTTTTCGTATTTAATTGCCCTAAAAGGACCTAAATCCGTAAATTTTGCACCAAAAAATAAATGCATTAAAAATGTTGCCAACCAGTTGCCAAAAACTTGTTGTGGGGTCATTGAACCTTCTTCTCGTAAAGCTTTTGTTCTAGCACCAACTACAAAATCTATATTTTTTTCTAAAATAGGAGCAATTATCTTCTCCAGTTCCTCTGGGTAATCAGAGTAGTCTCCATCAATAAATACGATAATATCTGGTTGTTTTGACAGATTTGCTACGTAATCTAAGCCTTTAAGGCAGGCATAGCCATATCCTTTTCTAGTTTCAGTAAGTACTGTTGCGCCAGCAGCTTCGGCATTTTTCACGGTATCATCTGTAGAGTTATTGTTCACAACGATTACCTCAGATACCGTTTTTGGTAGTTCGTTGATGACATGGGCAATAGAATTTGCTTCGTTAAAAGCTGGTATAATTACTTTAATGTCTGTCATTATTTTAAATCTGATAAACTATTTTCACTGGTAAAGGCACGAAAAGAGGTCCATTCCTTAATTTTTTCACCTTTACTGTATTTCTCTGCGGATATTAATTTTGTGTCCTTGTATTTTAAGCAATACCCGTCTTTTATTCCTTTTGTTAACTGGCACTTGTGGTTAATGCGACCTTTTTTGTCGTAAAAAAGCCACCAGCCAATTTCTTTATTATCGGCAAACTTGCCTTCTTTTATTCTAATACGGTCTTCACTATAAAAAAACCAATACTTTTCTCTTTTGCCATAAGCATAAAAACCTTGTTCAGATTTATGACCGTTAGGGTGGTAGAAAGTCCAATAATCAGTTTTTGTACTATAGCGAATCCAACCTTCACTTTCTAAGGTGCCGTCTTCATAATAGGTACGTTCATAGCGTTTGTCTTCAGGATTGGTAAAAGCTAACAATCCTAAACAAATAAGAGCGGGTAAAAAAAGTTTAAATAGCTTCATTTTTTTAAAATATTAGATTAAAATATAGGTGCTTACCATACCGAAGATTACACCGTTACTTTCTACTTTTTATGGTATAGGTATTTTTTCCTTTTTTAAGAGGAATTACAGTTCCTTGCCAATTTAAGTTGCCTTTCATGGTATCTGGAATTGTTATTTCGGCGGATAATTTATGCTTATTTCTCTTTAGTTCAAATGCAATAGTTCCTTTTGATGTAGGCAGCAAGCCTGCTATTTCATTTAGTTTCCCAAATGCAGGGGCAATTTCCATTTCTTCAAAATCATTTTGTACCGATCGGATGCCTGCCAGATAATTAAAATAAAAATATGCGGGCGAGGCACTCCACGGGTGCACTTCTGATCTTGTTGGTTTCTCAACACTTTCAAATCGTTCTAATGTTGTGGTCATGTTGTCGTTGATCATTTGCTCCCAAGGTTTTTGGGCAACATCAAATAATTCTGGCGCACCTACTTTTTTAATCGCTTCAAAAAGATAGAAGCGGTAGTAGTATGTGGCTTGTAACAAATCTTCTTCGTTTAGAATTTTGTCTAAAAGTGCTCTTTGTTCAGTTTCTGGAATAGCATCTGTCAATATCGCCATGATATTGGTATGCTGATCATAAATAGTTTTGTCAGGGCGCTCCGCAAATAGATTTCTTTCTTGATCATAACAAAGCTCATAAACAGATGTAATGATTTCTTGAGCTCTGTTCTTGTATTTCATTGATGTTTGTTCGTCTCCGATCTCAGTGAATAGGCGAGAGGCATTTTGTAGCGCATGTACATAATGTAAACTGACCACTGCAGAATTGAGTCCGTCATTTTTGGTAGCGGTACCACTACCATTATTAGGTCCGGTATACCAATCTACAAAATAGCGATATGGCGTTTTGTTGACCAAGTTAATGTCGTTCATGTTTTTTTCGAATCCGGCAAGGGTATTTACAATACCATCTTTATAGGTTTCAATAAATGCTTTGTCGTTAGAGGTGTTATAGTAATCTGTAATCATATCTACCCAAACCAAAGAGTAAGTAGGGTAAATAAATGTAGAGCGAAGCGGGTAGGCACCTAAAATATTACCGTCAGAATCTCTGCTGTGGTCAAATTGGCGAATTGCATTTTTGGTATGTGCTGCATTACCGCTTAAAGCTTGCCAGATTAAACCTTGTATTTTAGTATCGCCTACGTACTGCATAGTTTCATAATAGGCATCACTTAAAAAATAATCTTGGGTACAGATATCAATGGTGCGCTTAGAGATATCAAAAATATCATTGTACATGTCATTGTCTGTAGTGAACTTGGCAATAGATGGTATAGTAGTTCTTGATCTATGGTTTACAAATTTTTCAAGAACAAGCTCCTGATCTTTGGTTTCAATTTCAAACTCAATAAAACGGAAGGTGCGCATCCAATTCGGTATAAATTTTTGGGCATCTTCTCCGTTAGAGATTATTTCGTCATAATAACCTAAAAGTTTTTTGTTGTCCAAGTCGTTACGGTCCCCTTTTTCATTGTTTGCACCAAAAAGATTCTCGGCATATTTAATTGCGATAACTGCAGATTTTCCTTTGCTGAATATCAGTTCTGGAAACCCGTTAGTAACGTATTGCTGATCTAGTAAAAAAGTTGTAGTGGTATTAGGTGCTAGCGTTAAAGTGCCTAAAACCGGAAACTCTGTTTCCAGAGGTTTTGAAGAACGGACAATACTTGCAATTCTTTCCTCATCCCAAGAAAGTAAAGGTAAATTACGAGGTTCTAGTAAATAAGCAATAGAGCCGCCCATACTACTGGCGTTTTCAAAAAACGCTACTTTTTTCCAATCGGTATCATCAAAATTTAGGGTTTCCCAATGTGTTGGGTAGTTGTTCATGTCAACCTTATCAGTAGGATTGTTGGCATAGAATCCGCCTACAATAGCCTTTTCTGCATCACCTCTCCAAACGACTTCGTTAGCTTTATAAGATTGATCAATGGTGCTTAGCCATGTATCATTAAAACCGGTAGTATTAATGATTTTGGCATTATCTGTAACACCGTTTATCATTACACTAGTGAATATAGACTGCATGCCCAAAAACCTTCTTTTCCCAAAATTAATGACCTTAACGGCGATAACGTTCTCACCCGTATTCAGGTAATCTTTTAAGTTTAAGGTTTCATATTTATAATGCTGAATATCGCTTAATTGAGGTCCGTGGGTAATAAACTCACCGTTTACATAAAGAAAGTAGTGGTTGTCTGCAGAAATATTGATGATAAAATCTGCCTTTGCATCAGCAACATTAAATATATTACGAAACAAAATCGCTGTGTCTTCACCACCTTTTGTATCTGGGTGACTAACCCAACTGGCACTGATGTTTTCTTTGCCATAAACAACCTCAGGGTAATTAAGTTCTGTCTGAGATTGTGTAGATAGTGATAGTAAAAAAAGTAAGTAAAAAAAGCGATTCATGTACTGTCTAAGTTGTTGTTAATAGGTTGTAAAGATCATGAAAGATTGGTGAATACCAGTCTTTCATGATCTTTTTCCTGTTATAAAGTATAAGTGAACAAGATTAAAATTAGCACCGCGCTTAAAAGCACGGCGTTATTTTAAGAATAATATCTATTTATTATTCACTAAATCCATTAAATCAACATCATTACCTAATAAGACATCTTTAGAATTGATACGCCCTTTTTCAGGTCCGTTTTCTAATTTTAGAACTCCCCTTGGGCATACAGCGGAACAAATACCACAGCCTACACAACTAGAACGTACAATGTTTTCTCCTTTTTGGGCATATGCACGTACATCAATACCCATTTCACAATAAGTAGAACAGTTACCACAAGAAATACATTGACCACCATTGGTCGTAATTCTAAATTTAGAGAACAAACGTTGTTGAAAACCTAACATGGCAGCCATTGGGCAACCAAATCTACACCACACACGGTTTCCTAAAATAGGATAAAAACCTGTTCCTATAACTCCAGAGAAGATACTACCTATTAAAAAGCTATAAGTAGTACGTAGCGTTTCCGCTTTGAATATGAATATATTTCCAGAACCACTAAAAAAGTGCATTCCAATTAATACGGCAATAATAGTAAAGTACCCAATTGCTCCATATTTGGCATCTTTAGCAAGTTCTTCTCTTTTGTAAATCATTACCCAAGAAAAAATAGCGGTTAAAATAACAGCTACACCAGAAATGAACATGGTTTTTGTAAGCCAATATTTGCTAGTGTCATTACCTAAATAAGAATAAATGACAGCTATGGTCATTAGGGTTACGAATACCACAACACTGTGTACTACCCAACGCTCAACCTTCCAGGCAAATTTAGATTTATCACTTAATTGACGAAAAGAATCACCAGCAGTTTCAGCCAATCCACCACAACCACAAACCCATGAGCAATACCAACGCTTACCATATTTGTAGGTTAAAAAAGGAGAGATGACAAAAATAGATATGATACCAAAAAACAGCATGGTCATACCTACACTACCAGAATCTATAAATCCATTAATACGATAGCGTTCAAAGTTGTAATAGTTTAAAGGCCACATATTTTTTAAATCGTAATATGGCAAATCACCATTTAAACGCGCCATGATTTCAGGAATGAAAAATGCGAATGCAGTCTGAAAGAACATAACACTAACCGTCCTCAATTGCTCATATTTATTATGACGATACTTCCAAATAAATTTAGCACCGAAAGCCAAAATAGCAACGGTATACATGGTGCCGTAAACAAACCATTGGCTGGCAGGATTTCCGCTGAGACCTTTACTTAAAGGGTCAAATAAGGCAATTAAACCCGTATTATCACCATCTTTTACTAGACCAAGATATTGCGGATAAAAATAGAGTACAATGTAAAAACCTGTTAAGGCAATACCGGCCATCCAGGCAAGTACACCACGGCTAGATATAGATTTAAACCATACGCCGTCATTCTTAATCCCTTTATGCTTGTTTGCATATGCAGCCTGTGAAAACCAAATGATACCAGCAAATATGGCAACAATAGAAATGGTAAGCCAAAGTGCCGTGTTACCAAGATTTAAGTTGAATAATTGTAGAATGAGAATTCCCAAACCGATCATTCCTGTGACTACTGCCAATTTTTGGCCTGTATTTAATGCTTTAGGCGGTTCTCCCGCAAGAGACATACTTCTGTCAAAATTACCCATAGTAGGTGTTGTTTGTTTTGTTATTTAGTTAGGCGATACTGAAAATACGTTTCCAGCTTTTTTTCTTAGGGCTGATGTTCTTATTGAAATCAGCATTGTATTTGGCGATAATTTCATCCTCATAAAGTTTAAAAAACTCTGGGTCGAAATTGGCATCCTTTAAATAGGTCATTACGTGGTCAATGTCCTTGTTTTCTGTTAACCATTGGTCAAAAATTTCATGTCGCATTCGAATACCAAAGGTGTTCAAACCTAAAAATTGATGGCTGTCTTTATCAAATGCTACGGTTATACATATCTTTTCAGTAGCATGGCGCCAGTGAAAATGATGTTCATTATCTTTTTTGCTACGTTCACTAAAGACCCATCCGTAAGTTTGGTATTCTACATCTAAAAATTTAGCGGAGTTGAACCAATGACCAGGGTTGTATTGTCTTGGTTTGCCACATATAGTTTGTGCTAGAGCCTCGCCCATCATTCGCCCGGTATACCAAACCGCTTCTATTGGTCTTCTGCTGCCTATACCTTCGTGCTGCTCTGCACAGTCGCCTATTGCGTATACATCTTTTACGTTGGTCTCTAAAAAACGATTAACCTTAACCCCTCTGCCTAATTCAATGCCAGAATCTTTTAGGAAATCTATATTTGGAGCAACGCCGGCAGTTAAGCCAACTACATTACATTCAATGGTTTCACCTTTATCTGTTACTACAGCTTTTGCTCGCCCGTTGTCATCAGAAATTATTTTCTCAAGATTGGTGTCAAGTTGCAAATCTATATGGTGTTCTAGAATATGCTCATTGATCATGGCAGATTCGCCTGCAGGTAATACGCCGTTCCAAAAGCTATTTTCTCGAACCAAAAAAGTGACAGGTATTTGGCGAGAGCGTAGCATCTCGGCCATTTCAATACCTATTAATCCACCACCAACAATAACCGCACGATTACATACTTTGTTATTAGGGGCGTTCTTCTCAAGCATTTCTAGATCTTGTTTTGAATAGAGGCCTTGTACACCTTTTAAATCTTGTCCTGGCCAGCCAAACTTATTAGGCTTAGAACCTGTTGCAATAATTAGTTTGTCATAAGAAATAGATGAACCACCTTTTAGAAGGAGCTTTTTAGTATCGGTTTCTACTTTTTCTACAAACCCGTTAACGAGGTCGATTCTGTTTTTCTTCCAAAACCAGTTTTCGTAAGGTTGTGTATGTTCAAATTTCATGTGACCCATGTAAACATACATTAATGCGGTACGGGAGAAGAAATAGTCACTTTCTGCGGAAATAATGGTGATTCTTTTGTCTGATAGCTTACGTATGTGTCTAGCTAAAGTGACTCCGGATATGCCATTACCAATAATTACAATATGATCCATAAAATGCTTTTGTTGATGGTTGTGTCGGTATTAAAGGTAAGAACTTAACAGCTACCTTTTTATTTAGAAAGATTATAAACTTGTTATAACTCTGTGATACTTTTTATCGTAGTTTGCGTTTTAATCTTATTAAAACGGATTTGTAACATACAGTAAATCAGTGTTTAATTCGTTTGAAAATTCTAAAGAAAAAAAATTATTTTTTTTGAGAAGTGTATGTTTTTGTAAATGGTCACGACCTAAACAATCTCAAAAGTGATATTAAATTTAAAATTATGATGAATAGAATTGTTATACAGACTTTGTTTTTCCTTTTAATGGTTACCAGTGTTTCTGCACAAGATGTAGCTACCTTTTTTAGCAAGAGTGATAGTTTTTTTAAGGAGTACGTTGTTGATGGTAAAGTAAAGTACGCAGCTGTTAAAAGTAACCCAGAAGCTTTAAAAGAGGCATTGAATTCTGCTAAGGGTATATCGGTTTCAAAATCAAATGCTGCAACATATCAAGCTTTTTGGATCAATGCATATAACCTTCTGGTTATAGACGGTATCGTTAATAATTATCCGTTAAAATCACCTTTAGACGTAGCTGGATTTTTTGATAAAACAAAACATGAAATAGCAGGTAAGTCTGTAACCTTAAACGGTATTGAGAATGATCTCTTAAGAGCGCAGTTTCCTGCAGAAGCAAGATTTCATTTTGTATTGGTATGCGCAGGCTTAGGATGCCCGCCAATTATAAACACGGCTTACAAGCCTAACACAATAGATGGTCAATTGCAGAAGCAAACCGTTTTGGCTTTGAACAATCCTAATTTTATAAAAGTAAATAAGAATAAAGTACAGATTTCTCAATTATTTGAGTGGTACAAAGGAGACTTTGAACAAAAAGGAAGTACTGTAGATTTTATCAATACCTATAGAAAAGAACAATTACCAGAAAATGCGAAGGTTTCTTACTATCCTTACGACTGGTCTTTGAACGAAATTAAATAATCAACTAAGAATTTTAAAAACCTAAAAATGAAAATTTTAACTAGAAATTTATTTCTTGCAGTGGCTCTTTGTGCTTTTTTTACAGGCTACGGGCAAGATAGTTTGCAACAGAAAAGTAATATACAGCAATATACACCGTCAAAATTGATAGGTAAGGGGCAGTATGATTTAAAGTGGTTCAATAATTTATATACACAAACTGAAAGTACCTTTTCAGAAGGTACGGAGCCTAGACAAACTTTTTTTACATCAACATTAGAGGCATACACTGGGGTTGGAACAAATAAAAGGTGGAATGTTGGCGCTATTTTAGAGTTTAGATCAAATGTTATTGGTGATAGAAGTGCCTTGGATGTATTTAAATTTGACGGAGAAAACAATACGGCTAGATCCGGACTTACCTCAATAGCGCCATCAGTGAAATTTGTGCCTATTGCTTCTGTTAGTAATTTTTCAATTCAAAGTTCATTCTTTATCCCTTTGGTAGATAATGAAACGGAAAACGGTGTTTTTTTAGATCAAAAAGGATACATCTGGCAAAATAGATTCTTTTACGATTACACCTTTCCAGGAGATAAATGGCAACTTTTTAGTGAAATCAATTCAGAGTTAAGTTTTGGAGATAAGGAAGAGAGTTTTGCCAATAATAGTTTGAACCTAACGCCAGGTATTTTTCTTAGCTACTTCCCGTCAAGCAAGTTTACCGTTTTGGCATTGGCACAACATTCTCAACGGTTAGATTTGGGTAATGATTTTGCACAAGATTTTACAGCATTGGGTGGTGGTGCAAAGTATCAACTTACAAGTGCCCTAAATTTAGAGTTATTGTACACAAACTTTGTTCGTGGCAGTAATACAGGGCTAGGACAAACTTTTAATTTAGGATTAAGAGGAATTTTTTAAAAAATAGTTTGAGTGTTCTTAAAAGAGCCTTTTGTTGAAAAACAAATAGGCTCTTTTTTGATGTTTATAGGTATGCTTTTGAACTATAATTGATTACACCCATATTTTGTTCTATATTGGAAACCTTAGAGCAAAATTCATATTGGTCAGGATATGAGTACTTAAAAGAATGAATACAAAAACGCTACCATTTCTATTTATAATACTTGTCAGTTTCATAATGAAAGGGCAAGATGTTACAGTGGCGGAATTACAGTTTTCTGGAACAAAACGCACCAAGGTATCATTCATTGAAAATCTTGTGGATTTAGAGAAAGGTATGGTCTTGGATTCTGTTCTTATGAATAGAGATATGCTTCGTTTAAAAAGATTGCCCTCTATATCTCATGCATATTATAAGGTAAGTGTATTGCAAAATGAAACTTGCAAGGTTGAATATGTCATTGAAGAAAATTTCACTTTAATTCCGTTTGCAAATCTTTTCAGCTCGTCCAATGACAATTTTGCATTTAGGGTGGGACTACAAGAGTTTAATTCTTTTGGTCGTAATATTACGTTAGGAGCTTTTTATCAGTATGATAATTATAGCTCTTTTGGGGTGAGCGTAAGAGCACCTTATCTCTTTTCAAATAAGCTTGGTCTAGCTATTAATTATAACGATTTTACCACATTAGAACCTGTCTTTTTCCAAGATGATACAGCAGATTATAAGTATAGCAACACGGGCTTCGAGCTTTTAGGGCTGTATGAATTCAATTTCAAAAATAGAATGGAGTTGGGCTTTAGTTTTTTTACTGAAGATTATGCATACGTTGAAGGTGCAACCGGTGCAGGTGTGCCATTGAATTTAAATGTAGATAAGCATTTGTTCAAGTTCATATATGATTATAATAGTTTGGATTATTTCTACCACTATCTCGAAGGATTTAGAAGTCAGCTGAATTTTCAATATGTTGGCAGTACAAATACAAGTTTGCCAGAATTTTTAATCGGTTTTAATGATTTCACCTATTTTAAGAGAGTAGGCGATAGGGGTAATTGGGCAAATAGATTGCGTTTAGGTTTAGCCAGTAATGTTGATAGTCCGTTTGCACCGTTTACCGTAGATAATAATTTAAATATTAGAGGTGTTGGTAATACAATAGATAGGGGAACGGGAATGATTGTTTTGAACACGGAATATCGTCAGACCTTTATTGATAAAAACAAATTTGTATTGCAGGGAAATATATTCGTTGATGGAGGTACATGGCGTAACCCTGCAGGCGGATTTGATGACTTATGGAAAAGTGAAAATATAAGAATCTACCCAGGTGTAGGTCTGCGTTTTATGCATAAGCGAATTTTCAATGCTATTTTTAGAATAGATTACGGCTACGGAATCACAAAAGACGGAGACAACGGTATTGTCTTTGGTATTGGTCAATATTTTTAGCAATCTTTGTACTGAATTTAAGGGTGTTAATTGTTTTCTGGCATAGACCTTGTATTTAGTGATAGGATGAAATACAGCAATCTTACAGGTATAATATGTATGTTTTTAAGTGTTTTTTGCTTCGGGCAAGATTCACTGAAGACCGTTACGGCAGAACCTGGTGACGGAATTTTATCGCTGATAAGAAAGCAAGGGGTAGACCCGTACGAAGTATTCGATGAGTTTGTGACATTGAATATGGAAAACTTAAGAGATAGTGTTCATTTAATAGCAGGCAGAACTTATGTAATGCCAGATGTAAAATTAGATACGGTAGCTATTGTTGACTCATTGCAAATTCAGGCAAAAGAAGCAAAAGAGATAGAGAGTGCTTCTTATGCTATTTTCGGAGAAAAATACAAAACCGTAATTGAAAAAAGTGAGCGTTTAAAAGGTAATGTTTACTACTTGGTAAGCGGTCATGGAGGTCCTGATCCCGGTGCAATGGGCATGTATGCTGGCAAGGCAATAGCAGAAGATGAATATGCTTATGATATTACGCTGCGATTGGCAAAAGAATTAATGGCTCATGGTGCTGAGGTATACATCATCATACAAGATGAAAACGATGGCATTAGAGATGAACGAGTTTTAGAAATTGATCATGATGAAGTAGCGTATCCAGATAAAACAATTCCTTTAAATCAGTTGGCGCGGTTAAAACAACGTGTAGATATTATCAATGATTTATATAAAGATAACAGAGGTAAATACCAACGCTTGATCGTTACCCATGTAGATAGTAGAAGCGAAAATCAAAATATAGATGTTTTCTTTTATCACCATGAGAAAAGCAAGAACGGAGAAAAACTAGCAGAAAGTATTCATAAAACGTTTGGAGCCAAGTACAAGAAATATCAGCCTAATAGAACGTACTCAGGTACTTTTGAAGATAGAACTTCGCTGTATTTGGTAAAGAAAACGCACCCAGCAATGGCATATATTGAGATTGGGAATATTAGGAATAAAAAAGATCAGGTCAGGATCTTAGATCCAGATAATCGCCAAGCACTTGCTAAATGGATCAGTGAAGGAGTGTTGTTAGATTTTGAAGGGGAATAGATTAGGCAGCTATATATTTTAAGTAATATTGATGAAGTTCTATTGGGTTAGCGCCTAAATAATATTTTAAATGAATCATACCAAAGTGATATTGTAATTTAACCATGCCTCGTTCTTCATAACGTCGTGCGGAAGTGGTTACGGCAGAAGAAATAATCGTAAAAGGTTTTAGTTTGTAAACTCTTCTAATGAATTCATTGTCTTCGTAAATAACATAACTTTCATTGAAACCCTTAAGTTGTTGAAATAGTTTACTGGTGATGAAAAGCGACTGGTCACCGCCACGACAAATTTGATGATTAATGCGTGTGCACCAACTAAAGAATTTTAAGAAAGGGCTATTACTATTAAAACGCATTTGAAAACAACCTACCTCAAAACCTTGGTCGATTTCGTTTAAAATAGCGCTGTCGAAATCTTTTGGAGGTAGCGTATCTACATGTATAAAATAAAGAATGTCGCCAGTTGCATTTGCAGCGCCAAGGTTCATTTGTGTAGCACGTCCTTTATTACTTTTAATTACCGTTGCTCCATATTTTTGGGCATTGGTTACGGTAAGGTCGGTACTACCACCATCAACCACAAGTATTTCTTTAATTCGGTCAGTGCCCGATTTGTTGGAAATGGCAAAAAGTACATCTTTAATGTACTTTTCTTCATTTAATACCGGAATGATAATACTTATGGTTGGCTGGTGAGTACTCATAATAAAGTATTTGCTTTCTTATGGTAGTCAAATACCAATAAACCTTACAATTGCTTGATTAATTCTTGAAATAACTTCACCATTTTAGGTTCGGTCTTTTCTGCAATAGAAATAATTTCAGCGATATCAACTGGTTTTAGATTGTCTGGGTCGCATTCATCAGTTAAAACAGAAACCGCAACAATGGGTAGCGATAAATGATTGGCAACGATAACTTCTGGTACAGTACTCATACCAACGGCATCCGCACCAATTAATTTAATCATTCTGTATTCTGCCCTGGTTTCTAGTTGAGGTCCAACAACAGAAGCGTATACACCGCTCTTCAATGATATATTTAGGTCTTTGGCAATAGTGGTTAATTTGTTACGCATATCTAAGTCATAAGGCTCTGACATATCTGCAAAACGTTCTCCAAATTCACTAACACCCTTAAATGCCAATGGCGAACCACCTTGTAGATTAATGTGGTCTTCTATCAACATCATGTCACCTTTTTTAAAGTCAAGGTTTACCGCACCAGCTGCGTTAGATATGAAAAGTTTTGAAATGCCCAACATGTGCATAACACGAATTGGGTAGGTAATATCTAAAAAGTCATAACCTTCATACAGGTGAAAACGACCTTGCATGACCACTACTTTCTTTCCAGAAATGGTTCCATAAACCAATTTGCCTGTGTGGAATTCCACGGTTGCCAATGGAAAAAACGGAATGTGATTGTAGTGCGCCTCAATAGGGTCTTCTACACTATCAACTAGTTTTCCTAAACCTGTGCCTAGAACAATACCAATTTCTGGATTGTCAAAACCTTTATTTTTAAGGTATGCTACAGATTCTAAAAGTTCATCTTTCATCATAAATTTATATGTTTTAAAAAGGGTTTAAAGGCATCAATATCCTTTATGTCCTCGTAATAATCTACATCGTTTTTAGATTCTAAAAGTTCGGTGCTTTCATGTTCTAAATCAGCTAAAGTATCTTTTAGAACCGTTTCAGTGCCCCAAGTTTTATTTTTAAAAAGTTCAGGCATAAATTTTTTCATACCCAATAAATAATATCCGCCATCATCAGCCGGACCTACTACAAAATCATTTTTCTCCAGAGCTTTAAAAGCATTTTCTAGATTTTCTTGAGATAAATCAAGCATATCGCTGCCAATAATAATGATCTTTTGATAATCGTTTTGGAACCCTTCTTGAAAAGCATTTGCCATACGATCACCCAAGTCGTCACCTATTTGAATTTTTTTATCAAATTTCTGATTGTCCCAAATATCATTTTCCCAAATTTCTTCAGAATAATACACCTGTTTTTCTGCGTATAGGTTCTTGGTGATGGATACGGTGTGGTTTAATAAGAATTTATATATATCTAATGCAGCCTGATCACCGATGGTAGCGGCTAAACGCCTTTTACCTTTGCCCAATTCTGGGTTTCTAGTGAAAATAAGCAAAAGGTTATTTGAGTTTGCGAGAGTGAAATCTATAATTTTCTCGTCTTTCTCTGTTTTATTGTTCAGTAATATTCCCAATGTAATTTTTTGTTTTTCCTAACTCCTTTATTAATAAACCTTTATACCTTCGTGTAAAAGTTTGCCCCAATGCTTGCTAAAAGCATGAACGCTATCGGTAGCTATTTCTTGGTCGTTAAAAACTTCGCCTCCTTTATTTTTCCAATCAAAAATACCACCATATAAATTGAGAATATTGGTATAGCCTAATTCTTTTAATTGTTCGCCTATATCTTCAGAGCGTACTCCTATAGAGCAGTAAACGATTATGGGTTGATCCTTATCTGTAATGGTTTCAAGCACTACTTGTTCGTTAAATTTTTTATAACCTACCCATAGGGCATTTTCTAGATGGCTAACCTCAAACTCTTCTTTTTCCCTTGTATCCAAAAACGCGATAGAATCGGTCGTAGGCATATGATCAAAATAAACATAAGGTATCGTTCCCTTATTCCAAGATTTTAGAGCCTTGGAAATTTTGTCTTGACTTATCCCTTTTTGCGATAAAGAAAGGAAGGTAAATACACAGAGTAATAATTTATAATTTAGTATTTTCATTATTACAAAGGTACTATAAATACGATTTAAGAAGTGCCGGTATAAAAGTGAATTTATGGTTAAAACTATGCAAAATAATGGCTTAGTGGCATTTATTATAATATGTGTTCTATTTAATTTTAGTTGTAAGCAACATGTAAAACAAGAAGTTGTTACGGAAGATGAGGAGCCTACGGGATATTATATAGAACCATATAGGTCTCAGTATCATTTTTCGCCAGAGAAAAACTGGATGAACGATCCTAACGGATTAGTGTACAAGGATAGCCTGTATCATTTGTTCTATCAATATTATCCTGATAGTACGGTTTGGGGACCTATGCATTGGGGGCATGCGGTAAGTGAAGATATGGTAAAGTGGAAACATAAACCAGTAGCACTTTATCCTGATGAAAACGGATACATATTTTCTGGTAGTGCGGTGGTGGATCATAATAACACTTCAGATTTTGGTACGGTTGATAATCCTGCAATGGTTGCCATATTTACCTATCATAACTCAGTAGCGGAAAAAGCCGGTACCAATGATTATGAAACGCAAGGCATTGCCTATAGTTTAGATAATGGTGAAAGCTGGACCAAGTATGAGGGAAATCCGGTTATAGAAAATCCGGGTAATAAAGATTTTAGAGATCCTAAGGTGTTTTGGAATAAAATAACCGAAAGCTGGACCATGCTTTTGGTTGCAGGAGATCATTTGCAAATCTGGAATTCTCCAAATTTAAAAGAGTGGGAAAAAGTTAGTGAGTTTGGTAAGGAACAAGGAGCACATGGCGGAGTTTGGGAATGCCCAGATATGTTTCCGCTAAAAATAGATGGTACTGATGAAGTTAAATGGGTACTACTGATAAGTGTTAACCCGGGTGCGCCAAACGGAGGTAGTGGAACGCAATATTTTATAGGGGATTTTGATGGTGCAACTTTCACTACCGATCAAGTAAAGCACAAATGGGTAGATTTGGGAAGAGATAATTATGCAGGGGTGACCTATAACGATGTTCCTAATGACCAGCGTGTGTTTATGGGTTGGATGAGTAATTGGGACTATGCAACGGATACGCCTACAGAAAAATGGCGTAGTGCCATGACGGTGCCAAGGTTGTTGAGCTTGCGTAAGGTAGGAGATGAGGTGTCGTTGTTTAATTATCCTTTAAAAAGTTTTGAGAAGCACGTTGCACTAGCATATCCTGAAAGTGTGATAGAGATTCTGCCTACACGTAAAAGAATTCTTCCGCTTAAATATGGAAATCAAAGTAAAATTCAGTTTACGTTATCCGTGCCAAATGCGCAAATGTATTTCAGGAATAAAAATGGGGATAGTTTAAGTATAGCTATTGATAGAGATAAAAAGATAGTGACCCTAGATCGAAGGAAATCAGGGAAAGTGGACTTTAGTGAAAAATTTGCTCCTGGTGTTCAACAAATGAAAATTCCCAATATTCCCAATGGTCCTATTGAGGTGGTTATGCTTTTAGATCATTCTTCGTTAGAGCTATTCATCAATGAGGGTCAGTATGTGATGACCAATCAAATTTTTCCCAATGAGTTTTTTAGGGCTTTGACCATTGTGAATAATTCAAAAGAGAAATTAAAAATAGAAGATTTTACCGAGCATAAGGTAGAACGGGTTTGGGATTAAAACGGAGCGTTCGTTGATCCTTTTTTAGCTAGCGATGTCTATGCTATTTAAATTCTGCCGTCTTTAAAGCAATAGTTTACAATGTTGATTTTTTCTAAGAAGGTGTATTCAAACGTTTACCAGTGTTGTTTCTTTGGTAATAGGTTGTTCTAATGTTTTAGATAAAACTACAGGTATTCTTGACTATCATTGACCGTAGAAGGTCAAAATTCAATTTAGATTTATAGTAGAATAATGAGTTGCAAGTATGCTGCTTAAAAGGTCCTATGTATTTTTGTAGTGCAACAGGTAGGTGTATAAAACAAAAAAATCCTTACCGTTAAGTAAGGATCTATTGTGGTGCCTCCAGGAATCGAACCAGGGACACATGGATTTTCAGTCCATTGCTCTACCAACTGAGCTAAGGCACCATGCTTGCTGTAAGCGGGTGCAAATATAATTTCAATTTTATGATTTCCAAACTAAATCGTAAAAAAAGAAAAATGTTTTTTTAATTTTTAATCTTTGTAACATGAATTTAATAATTGATGCGGGTAATACAAACGTTAAGTTAGCAATCTTTAGAAAGTCGGAAATAATTCATTTAGAGACTGTTGTTGTCGATTTGTTTGTTGAAGCGGTAAAAAAAATATTCAAAGAATTTCCGAAAATTGAATTTTCCATTGTTTCCAGTGTTGGATCACTTTCAAAGGAACAAATGAAGGTTGTGGCCGTTTTTTGTGACTTACATGAGCTTTCAAACACCTCAAAAGTGCCATTTAAGAACTCATATGCCTCACCTCAGACATTAGGTGTTGATCGTTTAGCCTTGGCAACGGCGGCTTATTATTTTAATCCACATCATAATAATTTAATAATTGATGCTGGTAGTTGTGTTACCTATGATATGTTAAATGATTTTGATGAATACCTGGGCGGAGCTATTTCACCAGGAGTACAAATGCGCTATAAAGCCATGCATGAACAGACGGCGAAGTTGCCGTTACTCGAGAAAAAAGAGTTATTGGACTACATAGGTAATACTACTGAAAACTGTCTTCATAGTGGAGTTGTAAATGGAATAACGCTTGAAATAGACGGTGTCATTGATCTTTTCAAAGCTAGATTTGAAAATTTAACAGTTATTTTAACCGGTGGGGACACACAATTTTTGTCTAAACGATTAAAAAATACCATATTTGCGGATTCCAAATTTCTCCTGAAAGGGCTTAATTATTTGCTGGAATACAACAAGCACTAAATGATCAGAAAAATTGTAATTGCAATTGTATACATTACCACTGTTGGTATGTACGCTCAAGATGGTACTGTTTCTCCCTATTCTTTTTTCGGAATAGGTGATTTAAGGAATGAAAGTACGGTAGAAAATCAAATGATGGGGGGTATTGGCGTCTATGCCGATAGTGTTCATATCAATTTAAAAAACCCTGCCGCTTTTGGGAAATTAGGGCTTGAGGTAATGGACCGTGAAGGTTTGGTTACCTATACTGCAGGTGTCTCCAATAAACAATACACACTTAAAAGTTTTACGGAAGAAGAGCAAAGCTCTATAACCAGTTTGGACTACTTGGCATTAGGTTTTAGTGTTGGTAAGGGTCTAGGTATGGGTTTTGGTATTATGCCATATTCATCTGTAGGGTATAATCTAGTGGATGAAAGAACTGTTTCTGGAAATTCTTTGACCAATGTCTATTCTGGTGAAGGTGGTTTAACGCGGGCTTTTTATTCTGTAGGATATGAAGTGTTGAAAGATTTAAGCATAGGTGCAACTGTGAATTTCAATTTTGGTACACTGGAGAGCGAAAGATTACAACAAATAGAAGATGTCCAATTTGGTACTTTCGATAGAAGAAGTTCAAGAGTAAATGGTTTCGATTTTAACTACGCCTTAAATTATTCTCCTATTATTAAGGGTAGAAATAGGCTTCACACATCAATAAGAGTAAATACGCAAGGTAATCTAGTGTCTACAAATGATAGGCAATTGGGTTCTTTTTCTGTATCCACAGGTGGTAATATAGAAGAGTTGGAAGTGGATTTGGTTTCCCAGAATTTGAAAAATACGGAATTAAAAATACCTACAACAACTACATTGGGTATTGGTTATGGAGAGGATTATAAATGGTTTATAGGTGCTGAATATAGTTTTCAGGAGATGAGTTCTTTTGAAAATGTATTCTTAGGTGCAGATAATATAGCGTATGAAGACGCAAGTTCTTTTGCTTTAGGTGCTTTTATTACCCCAGAGCATGGTTCTTTTACAAGTTACTTTAAACGAGTTACTTACCGAGCTGGTTTACGTTTGGATAAGACCGGTATGTTAGTGAATGACGTTGATATAAATAACTTTGGCATAACTTTTGGATTAGGCTTGCCACTGGGACGAAGTTTCTCAAATCTTAACTTAGGTTTTGAATTTGGTAAAAGAGGAACTACAAGAGCTAATTTGATAGAAGAGAGCTATTTTAAATTTAATGTAGGTCTATCGTTAAACGATCGTTGGTTCCAGAAAAGAAAAATCAATTAATAAAAATTTAGTACATTAACCATTTTAAAAAGAGAAAACATGAAATCGAAACTTTACTTCACGGCAATAATGTTCCTAGGGATGATGGGAGTGAGCAATGCGCAGGCGCAAAACCCTGAATGTATGACTAACTTGTCCATTTTTTCTGAGCATTCAAAAGTTAAAAATTATGATGCGGCCTATGAGCCATGGAAAATGGTTTATGAAACTTGTCCACAGTTAAATAACGCTATCTATGTATATGGTGAACGTATACTTAAAGATAAGATGAAAAAGGCTACTGGTGCCGACAAGGAAAAATTTGCTAATGATCTTATGGGTCTTTACGACAATAAGTTAAAGTATTTTGCATCTAAAACTAGTCAAGGTGAAACCGATGTTGATAAGGCAATGGTGATGTACGATAATAAAATGGCAGATGATGCTAAAATGTACAGCATGTTAAATGATGCATTTACTAAGGATAAAGAAAACTTCACAAATCCTAAGGCATTATATATCTATTTCTCTAGTTTGGTTGATGAGCATAAAGCAGGTAGAAAAGATTTGCAAGAAGTTTTTGATGTATACGATGCGGTTACTGAAAAAATAGAAGTTGAAAACGAAAAAATTACAGGAAAAATAGCAAAGTTATTACCTAAAGAAGAAGCTGGCACATTAACTTCAAAAGAAAAGTCTCGTTTAAAGGCTTACAACTCTTACTCTGGAGCTTATGGTAAAATTGCTGGTAGTATTGATTCTAAATTAGGTCCTTTAGCAGACTGTAGTAACCTTATTCCTTTATACGAAAAGAGTTTTGAAGAGAAAAAAGGTGATGTTGTTTGGGTGAAAAGAGCGGTAGGTCTTATGTTCAACAAAGAATGTACGGATGATCCTTTATTCCAAAAATTATTTGAAGCGCAGTTAGCTTTAGACCCATCTGCAGATGCTTATGTATATGGTGGTACTTTGAAAATGAAAAATGGGGATAGCTCAGGTGCACTTGCAGATTTTGATAAAGCATTGTCTTTAGAAACAAATAACGAGAAGAAATCTAAGATTGCTTACAAAGTAGCAGTTATTAATAAAAGAAAAGGTAGTAAGTCTACTGCTCGTAAATATGCTCAGAAAGCTATTGATGCTAACCCATCTAACGGTCGTGCATATTTATTGATCGCTAATTTATATGCAACAAGTGCAAACAGTTGTGGTACGTCTGCTTTCGAGAAAAGAGCTATCTATTGGAAAGCTGCGGATATGGCAAGAAAAGCAGGTAGAGTAGATCCATCATTAAGTGGTTCTTCAAGTCAAGCTGCAAACAGCTATAGTTCAAAAGCACCATCTAAAGAGATGATCTTTAGTTCAGGTATGGCTGGTAAAACTGTTACTTTCAACTGTTGGGTTGGTGGTAGCGTGAAAGTACCTTCTTTATAGAAAAAATGATACAGATTAAAAATTTTAAAGGCATTGCCGTGGTTTATACCATGGCAATGCTTTTTTTATCTTGTCAAGATGAATACAAGAGAGTTGGGGAAGAGGCGCCAAAAAAGGTTTATCCTAGAAGTGTAGCAGAGAATTTTGTGGCTACCTACACGGAATCCCCAGAAAAATTAGGCTCAGAAGATGAGGGTTCTTCTAAAGTTCTAGCAATACTCTCGGGTCCTGTTAGAAATGATTTTGAGCAGTTGTCTTTTCCGTATCAAACATTTCCAGAAGGTCTTTTGGTGGAGATTTTCAACGAAAAAAATGAAAAAACAATTATAGAGGCAGACTACGGAGTGTTGTATTCTAAGACTTCTATCGTAGATTTGCGTGGTAATGTACTTATAAAGAGTGATGATGGTAAGAAATTAGCAACATCTCAATTGTATTACGACCGTGGTAACGAATGGGCATTTACGCAAGAGAAGTTCACATTTACCAATCCTGATGATGGAACGGTAATGGATGGTGAAGGAATGGATATTCAAAAAGACCTTAAATTTTTAAATGCACATAAGACCTACGGACTTATGTTGATTAAAGAAGATAAAGAACAAGAGAATGATTAATATTTTAAGGTATACAGAATACTTATACGTAATAGTAGCTGGATTTTCAATTTTCAGAATATTTACAGATTGGAATACGGATAGAACTACGGCTTATTTCTTCGTGTTCTTTGCCATAGTATCTATAGGTATGTTCTTGTTTAGAAGAAACTACAGAAAAAAATTCGAACAACGTAAACGGGATAATCAAAATAAATAGTGGGTACAGCCGGTATTATCATTATACTTTCCTTGATTTTTTCAGCATTTTTCTCAGGAATGGAAATTGCCTTTATTTCTGCGAACAAAATCCATATTGAAATAGAGAAAAAACAAGAAGGCTTTTTGGCAATGGTATTGACCAGGTTGACCAAAAAACCATCAAAATTTATTGCCACCATGCTTATTGGTAACAATATAGCCTTGGTTATTTATGGTCTTTTCATGGGCGAAGTGCTTATGAATTGGTTTACTGGTATTGCGCCTAACAATACTTTTTTGAAGTTGTTGATCACAGATTTTAGTCTGTTGACCCAAACATTGATTTCTACTTTTGTTATTCTAATAACAGCAGAATTTTTACCTAAAGTACTCTTTCAAATTTATGCGAATAACCTATTGAAGTTATTGGCAATCCCTGCTTTTTTATTCTACATTTTATTTTCGTTTATATCCGATTTTATTATTTGGATTTCTGATTTCATATTAAAATATGTGTTTGGAACATCTGGAGATGAAGTTCAGTTGGCATTCAGTAAATTGGAATTGGGTGATTATATAACAGAGCAGATGGAAACTATTGAAGAAGAGGATGAGGTAGATACCGAGATTCAAATTTTTCAGAATGCATTGGAGTTTGCTGCTGTAAAAGCACGTGAAGTTATGGTGCCCAGAACAGAGATTGTGGCTGTCGAAATGCATGAGACCCCTAAAAATTTGGCAAAATTATTTACCGAGACAGGTTATTCTAAAATATTAGTATATAATGATACTGTAGATGATGTCATAGGTTATGTGCATTCTTATGAACTGTTCAAAAAACCAAAAACGATTAAAAGTATCTTATTACCTGTAGAGTTTGTGCCAGAAACAATGCTTATTCAGGATATGCTTAATGTACTGATTAAAAAACGTAAAAGTATTGCGGTAGTTTTAGATGAATATGGTGGTACATCTGGTTTGGTAACGGTAGAAGATATTGTGGAAGAGCTTTTCGGCGAAATAGAAGATGAGCACGATAGTACAGATTTAAGGGAAGAAGTGGTGGATGAACGTCACTTTTTATTTTCTGCAAGATTAGAAGTAGATGATATTAATGAAAATCACAAATTAAATCTTCCGGTGTCGGATGAATATGAGACCTTAGGCGGTCTTTTAGTGCATACCTTAGGGGAGATTCCAGATAAAGAAGTAGAGCTTACCATAGACTCTTATAAGTTTACCGTGCTAGAAGTTTCCAATACCAAAATAGATTTGATTTCAATAGAAGTTTTGGAAGAGGAATAACAGTGCATCAATCAATAAATTAGGAGTCTTTTTAGTTTTTATTATTTCAATTAAAAATGGTAGTTTTGCCTCCCAATAACCACAAACGATTATTTTAAACGTTAATTAGAATGGCAGTATTAGAAAATATTAGGAAACGTACAACAGTGTTGATCTTGATTATAGGTTTGGCACTTTTTGCATTTGTTATTTCTGGGGTTTTTACCAGTAGCAATTTTGGAGGAGAAAAAGTAGGCTCGTCAGTAGCTGAAATTAATGGAGAAGATATTTCTATTGATGAATTCAGACAAGAAGTTGAAGTAGCTTCTAACAGAGTTGGTCCAACGACATCATCAATGCAAGTGGTAAACCAAGTTTGGGAGAACAAGGTAAGAAAGACCATCTTAGGGGAGCAGTTTGAAGATTTGGGTATTGGTATAGAGCAAGATCAGATTGTTGATTTTCTAAGAACTACCGGTTATGCACAGAATCCTCAGTTTCAAGATCAAAATGGTCAGTTTGATGCAAACATGTTCAGACAAACCGTTGCGGATTGGAAAGTGAACAACCCTGCACAATATGATGCTTGGTTGCAAACAGAAGATGAAATCGTTCAATTGGCAAAAGAGCAAACATATTTTAATATGGTTAAGGCCGGTGTTGGTGCTACATTGAAAGAAGGTGAGCTAGATTATAAATTGGCGAACGAAAAAATGGATATTAAGTATGTAAGAGTACCTTACACTTCTATTCCAGATAGTACAATCAACGTTACTAAAAGTGAAATTGCTGATTATGTAAGCAAGCACAAAGATGAATACAAGCAGGATCCTGCAAGAGATTTGCAGTATGTGTATTTTCAAGAGAAGCCATCAGAGGCGGATCAAACAGCAATTAAAGATGAGATCACTAAACTTTTAGATGATACTATTGAGTACAATTCTCAAACAGATCGTAATGATACTATTAGAGGATTTAGAAATACAACAGATGTTGCTGCATTCTTAGACAGATATTCAGATACTAAATTTGATACAATATACAAGGCGAAGAAAAACTTGCCTTCTAGTGTTGCAGATACCTTAATGAGTTTAAACGTAGGTCAAATCTACGGTCCTTATAAAGATGGAGATTCATACAAGCTTTCTAAAATGATTGCAAGAAAGCCAAACGGTTCTGTAAAAGCGAGTCATATTTTATTGGCTTACACAGGTGCTACAAGAGCTAACCCAGCTGTAACTAGAACAAAAGAAGAAGCAGAAGCTAAAGCAAAAGAATTATTGAGAGAAGCAAGAAAGTCTGGTGTTGTATTTGCTGAATTGGCAAGAGATAACTCAGACGGACCATCTGCACCAAATGGTGGGGATTTAGGATATTTCCAAAGAGGAGTTATGGTGCCTAAATTCAATGATTTTGCATTTAACAATAATGAAGGTTCAATTGGCTTGGTTGAAACTGATTTCGGTTTTCATGTAATTAAAATTGATGACAAAGAAGATGTGGTTCAAATAGCAACTGTATCTAGGGAAATCGTTCCTTCAGAAGAAACAATCAATACATTGTTTACCAATGCTACCAAATTTGAAATGGAAACTACCGAAGACGAAAGTGCCTTTTCTACTATAGCAAAGAAAGATGAATACGTTGTTCGTCCAGTAAATAAGATAAAGGCCTTAGATGAAAATCTTCCAGGGTTAACAAATCAGAGAAATATTGTACAGTGGGCATTCAATGCTGATACTGAAGTTGGTGATGTAAAGAGATTTAATATCAACAACGGTTATGCTGTTGTTCAGTTAACAGGTAGTTATGCGGAAGGTGTAATGAGTGCTGAAGATGCTTCTATACTTGTTCTACCTATAATAAGAAAAGAACGTAAGGCGGCTCAAATCATCGCTGCTAATAAAGGTAAGGATATGAGCGCTATTGCATCTGATAATAGTGTAAGTATTTCTAATGCTTCTGCGCTTACTGTTAAATCACCAACAATTCCTGGTGCAGGTAGTGAGCCGGTAGTAGTAGGTACTGCTTATGGTATGTCTGCTGGAGCAACTTCAGGGTTGATACAAGGAAACACCGGTGTTTTCAAAATTGAGATCATTAAGAAGACGGAAGCTCCTAAATTGGATAACTATAGTGTATATGCCAATGCTTTGAAAACCGGTGCGGCTAGTCGTGCTAACATTGAAGTTTATAATGCGTTGAAAGACGGTTCTGAAATTGAAGATAAAAGAGCTACGTTCTACTAGTAGTAATTTTAAGATTTATATAAAAAAAAGAGCATCCAATTGGATGCTCTTTTTTTATAGTATCATTTTTGAGTAGGGGAGAATAGTATGGTATCCTTTTTTCTTGAAGTAAGACATATCTTTTTCCGTTCCAGTAACTAAAACAAAGTCCCCGCCCCAAGCTCCTAAACTTTTAATAGTTCTAGGGTAATCAGTGAAAAGCGAATCTTTGATAGTAGGAATTTGAAGTGTTTTTGATAAAATAGCCTCGTGCTCGTTCAATAAATCCTCAAACTCGGTTATGTCGGTACACTTTTGAATGTTTTCGGTTATAGCGTCTACCTTAGTTATAAAAGCTTTTTTATCAAAATCTAAACTTCTATAGCTATTAATGGCATCTCTACTGTTCTTTTTCTGGTTTAGATAAACAAAGAACAGCTCGTCTTTAAAAGATGGGTTAAAATGAACTTCATCAACTATTGGCTCAAAATTATTTCTTTGATAGGTAATAGCAGAGTTATGCGTTGCGCATGCAATATCATATCCGCTACCACCAAAAGTGGACTCTAGTAATTGATACGGATTAACGCCTGCCCAAGTTGACATATTGGCTATTAAGGTAGAAGAGGTGCCCAATCCCCAAACCATAGGAAAGGTTACTTTTGTTTCGATAATACTGTTTTCAGTAATCTTGGATAAGAATTCAGGATTAAGCTTGTTGGTTTCGGTCAATATTTGCTTCAATCGATCGGATGTAGCTTGGTCAGTGGTTGTAACGGTTTTAAAATCTAATTTAGAAAATTCGGCATAAAACCACGTATCGTCATTTTCATCAACGCCAAACCAGTGAATTGTCTCCGTATTCTTATTTCTAAGTTTTAAGGACTGTCCAAATTTCGTTGGTAATGCTAATCCTTTTGCACCATCAAGAATGGCATATTCTCCTGTCAATAGTAATTTTCCATTGCTGTAAAATTCCTTCGTCATAGCTTAAAGATTTACTTTCTAATAATACTTAATTGACTTTCCACAGCGTGGTGGCTAACCGGGTTGGTTTTAAAATGTTTCACCAAGGTGGCTTTTTCATTTTCGTTGGCTCCAAGTTGGTTTAAGATATTTAACAGGTGCATTTTCATGTGCCCTTTTTGAATTCCTGTAGTAACCAAAGAGCTTATTGCGGCAAAATTCTGGGCTAATCCCGCAACGGCAACTATTTGCATGAGTTCTTTGGCCGATGGTCGCTGCAACATTTCTAAATTTAGCTTCACAAGAGGATGTAAATTCGTAAGTCCGCCAACGGTTCCTAGTGCTAAAGGCAGCTCTATCCAAAATTTAAAAATTCCGTCTTCAATTTTCGCATGGGTTAAGCTTCTATATTGCCCGTCTTTACAAGCATATGCATGTACACCAGCTTCAACGGCTCTAAAGTCGTTTCCCGTAGCCAGTACTACCGCGTCAATACCGTTCATGATGCCTTTGTTGTGCGTCACCGCACGATACGGTTCCACTTGAGCAATTTTGATGGCTTGTATTATTTTTTCTGCAGTGTGTTGTGGAGTCAATTCTGCCGATAGATTTAAATCTTCTACCGGGCAACTTACTTCTGCGCGAACGGTACAGTTGGGAACATAGTTAGAAAGTATGCTCATTACTATTTCTACATCTTTTTCTTGTGTAGAAAATGCATTAAACTGGGCGGCTTCTTTTTTTAAGGTTGTTGCAAATTGCTCCAAACAACTGTTGATGAAATTAGCGCCCATGGCATCCTTAGTTTCAAAAGTAGCGTGCAATTGAAAATAGTGGTCCAGCTCATCGGTTTTATTCTTTAGAACGATGTCTGTAATGCCACCACCCCTTTTTTCCATGCTAGTAGTCAAAGATGCACTTTCTGCTAGTAAAAGAGGTTTTAAGTACGTAAAAAACGAGTCTAGTTTTTTAGTGTCTCCTTTAAATATGAAATGAACCTGACCTACTTTTTCAGTGCCTAATATTTCTGCTTTGAATCCGCCTCGTTTTAACCAGAATTTAGCAGCTTTACTTGCTGCTGCAATTACAGAACTCTCTTCTATGGCCATAGGTATGGCGTATAGCGTATCGTTGATTAAAAAATTGGGTGCAATGCCTTGTGGTACGTATAAGTTTGTGATGGTGTTTTCAATAAACTCATCATGCAATTGCTGAACACTTGTATCTTGGTTCCAATATGTTTGCAGAATTTTCTTTGATTGGGCTGCGTTTTGCGTGAAATTCTCTGTAACCCAGTCTATTTTTTCCTCTTTCGTTAGTTTGGAAAAACCACTTATCGGTTTGGTCATTTAGGTATAACTTTCTACTAATATTCAATGTTGTGTACATGTGAAGATCATGAAAAATGCAGCACATTGTAACAGCGGTAAAGATACACATATTGGCAATAATCTTTTTTAAATGGTCAAAGCGTTAAAAGCACTTTCTTTTTTACTCTAAAGCGTGTTTTTTTGAGGAAATTGTGGTAAACTTGAGAGATTTAACAAAATTCACTTATATATGCGAAAAACACACTTAATTGCGTTGATTTTACTTTCATTCAGCGTATTTACTTGGGCACAGGACAAACAAATACAAGTTTCAGATATTTATCAAGGAGCTTTTAGAACAGAAGGGATGGATGCCCTTAGGTCCATGAAGAACGGCACCCAGTACACGGTTCTTAATACAAACAGATTCAGCCAAATTACTACGGTTGACAAATACGATTATAAAACATTAGAAAAAGTAGCTACCGTAGTTTCATCTGCAGATTTAGCTGACATTACTTCCTTCTCTTCATATGACTTTAGTTCAGATGAAAAACAGATGCTATTGTCTACGGAAGTAGAGCCAATATTCAGAAGATCGAAACTTGGTATATATTATGTCTACGATATTGCTACAAAAGAGGTAGTGAAAGTTAGTGATGACAAAATTCAAGAACCATTATTATCCCCAGATGGTAGTAAAGTTGCGTATGTGAAAAGTAACAACATTTATATTTTTGATCTTTCTACGGGTAAAACTAAACAGGTTACTGAAGATGGAGTAAATAATAAAATAATCAATGGTGTTACCGATTGGGTGTATGAAGAAGAGTTTGCATTTGTTCGTGCTTTTGAATGGAATGCAGATGGTTCTAAAATAGCTTTTTTACGTTTTGATGAAGCCAATGTTCCAGAATTTTCCATGGACGTATACGGCACAGGGTTGTATCAACAGCCACACGTATTTAAATATCCAAAAGCAGGTGAAAATAATTCTATAGTTACATTGCATTTATTAGACGTTGCAAGTGGGTCAATTACTTCGGTTGATTTGAAAGATGCTTATTACGTACCAAGAATTAAATGGAAAAACCATAAAGATTATTTAAGTGTTCAGACCCTAAACAGACATCAAGATCAATTAACAATGTATACGGTCAATGCTAAAAAGGGCGAAGTTTCTGTATTATTGGTAGAAAAGGATGACGCTTATGTAGACGTTACCGATAATTTGACTTTTTTAGAAGATGATAGCTTTATCTGGACAAGTGAAAAAGATGGCTATAATCATATCTACTTATATGGGGAGGACGGTAGTTTAATGAACCAAATTACTAAAGGAGATTGGGAAGTGACCAAGTACTATGGTTACGACCAAAACGAAGATAAAATATACTACCAGTCTACAGAAAACGGTTCTATTAACCGTGGCGTTTACAATATTAGTAGTGGAGGTGATGATAAAAAAGGTTTGGCAGTAAGTAAAGGAACGAACAACGCTTCTTTTAGCACAGATTTCACCTATTTTATTAATACGTTTTCAAGTGCAGATACTCCGCCGGTATACACGTTGCATCAAGCCATTAGCGGTAAGAAAGTAAAAGATATAAAAGACAATAGTCAATTATTGAAGAGGTTAGAAGGTTATGCTGTTAGCCCTAAAGAATTCTCTACTATTTCTATAAATGGCAATGATCTTAATATGTACATGATCAAGCCAAAAGATTTTGACCCTTCAAAAAAATATCCGTTGTTTATGTATCAGTACAGTGGTCCTGGCTCACAAAATGTGAGCAACAGCTGGATGGGTGCTAACGACTATTGGCATCAAGGTTTAGTAGCTGAAGGCTATATTGTTGCTTGTGTAGATGGTAGAGGAACCGGATTTAAAGGAAGGGATTTCAAGAAAGTTACACAGAAAGAATTAGGTAAATATGAGGTAGAGGACCAAATAGCCGCTGCTAAAAAAATAAGTGAATTACCATATATAGATGCAGATAGAACAGGTATTTGGGGTTGGAGCTATGGAGGCTTTATGTCTACAAACTGTATTTTAAAAGGTAACGATACATTTGAAATGGCCATTGCGGTTGCTCCGGTAACTTCATGGGCTTTTTATGATACTATCTATACGGAACGTTACATGCAAACGCCGCAAGAAAACCCAAGTGGTTATGATGACAACTCGCCATTCAATTATCCGCAGTTATTAGAAGGAGATTATTTGTTGATACATGGTACAGGTGATGATAATGTACATGTACAGAATTCCATGAGAATGATTGAAGCTTTAATTCAAGCGAACAAGCAATTTGATTGGGGAATCTACCCAGATAAAAATCACGGAATTTATGGTGGAAATACAAGAATTCACCTTTTTAACAAAATGACCAATTTCATAAAAGAAAAACTTTAATCAAACTAACATCTATATGACTGAAAGTACTGAATTTTCAGACCAAAAACAGGTTTTTGGACACCCGCAGGGTTTATTTTATTTATTCTTTGCAGAGTTGTGGGAGCGTTTTAGCTTCTACGGTATGCGAGCGTTGCTGACGCTTTATATGATTGACGTAATCTTCAAAGCCTTGGCAGAAAGAGATTATGCCACGGCAGCTGTATACTCCTCTTACGGATCATTAGTTTATGCCTCTACAGTTATCGGAGGTAAATTATCGGATAAGATTTTAGGAATGCGTAATTCCATTTTCTTAGGTGGTATTTTAATGTCTATAGGGCATTTTGTTCTTGCTATTGAAAACAACATGGCCTTCTTTTTGGCCCTATCATTGATTATTGTGGGTAACGGTTTTTTTAAGCCAAATATTTCCACGTTCGTGGGTACCTTATATGAGAAAGGTGATCCTAAAAAAGATTCCGGATTTACCATTTTTTATATGGGTATTAATATTGGTGGTTGGGTAGCTCCTTTGTTGTGTGGATGGCTAGCGGCTACTTATGGATGGCACTATGGCTTTGGCTTAGCAGGTATTGGTATGTTAACCGGTTTGATCGTATTCTGGAGAGGTATTCAAACTAATGTTTTTGGAGATAGGGGATTACCACCTAATGAGCATGTATTGGAGAAAAAAGTACTTGGTGTAAAACAAGGTATTCTTGTGCCTGTACTTGCTGTATTGGCAGCGCCATTAATAGCATTGTTATTATCATCTTATAAAGCTATTGCTACAGATGGGTTGTTCGCAGATCAAAATATCGTTAATGTGATTTTTACAGGTATTGGTATTGCGGTATTGGCATATTTGGCATATGAGATGTTCAAGGCAAATGTTAAGGAGAGAAAAGAACTATTCGTAGCTGTTTTGCTAACTTTTTTCATGACTATATTCTGGGGTTTCCATGAGTTATCCGGTAGCGTTATTACACTGTTTGCAGCTAGAAATATTGACTTGGATGGTATTATGTCTGCGGCACAAACCAATTCACTGAACTCCATGTTCATTATAATATTGGCTATTCCTATCTCAATGATGTGGACGTGGTTGAGCAAGAAAAATTGGAATCCTAGAACTCCGTATAAATTTGGTTTGGGATTACTTTTTGCCGGTGTCAGTTTTTACGTTTTAGCATTAAGTGGTGGTAGCGCCAACGAAAGCGGTTTTGTTCCTTTTACATATCTTTTGTTAATGTATTTCCTATTGTCGGTTGGTGAGTTGTTTATGTCTCCTGTCGGTCTTTCTAAAATGACAGATTTGGCACCAGCTAGATTAATCGCCTTTATAATGGGGGTTTGGTTTTTATCATCTGCATTTGCATTTCAGATAGTTGGTTTTATTGGTAAACAATTAGCTATTGAAAGTACGGATGGCGATGTTAACGGTTTTGCAACTTTAACGGTTTATACAGATGGTTTTATGCTGATTGCAAAATATGCTTTAGGTGCAGGTGCTATTGTTCTTTTAGCATCACCGTTAATTAAAAAGTTAATGGGTAAAGTGCATTAGTATAAAGTCACTCAAAATAATAAGCTCCCTTTTCACCAGTATAGTGAAAAGGGATTTTATTTTTTATGCAGGTAGCTTCCCAGCGTTCAATGTAGCTTTTGTAGTTACTGCCATCTGCAATAATTTCCTTGGGTTGAATACTGTCAATTAGCCTGTCTAAATTGATTTTTGGTGATTGTGTCAATAAGATTTTATGGGATGATGACTTCGGATAAATTCCTGTGCTATCTATGATCAGTACCGATCTATCTTTGAAAGTATAGCTATTTTTTAAGGAATCATAACGAATAGATTTTATACGTTCTGCAGTGATATAATCTGAAATAAGATAATCAGGTGTATTGTCAGGATTTGTTAGGATAGTTAGGTTATTTCCGCTCTTGTTCAAAATAAGGCTCTTTCTCGTTTGATGCATCACTAATACTTCCAACTTGTTATGAGCTTCATATTCTTGAAAGATGGTATAACCTTGAAAACATAGAATACTTAGTAAAAAGAAAACTATTCGTTTGTAATTGAATTTGGTAAAAAGTTCTACGCCCATTATCAGGACAAATACACTTAACAAAAGCTGAATAAAGTCAAAAGAAATAGCACTGAAAATAAAATTTTCTTGTTTTGCTACCCAAGCAATAATGCTGTTCATTGAACTGATGATTTCATTATAAAACCATACTAATTGAGTAGGGAGCCAATTTAATAGCGAGAGTGCAATCACTAAAATACCCGTACCTAGAATTAATCCTAAAGCGGGCACAATTATTAAATTTGAAATAAAGAACAGTCCTGGAAACTGATGAAAATAAAATAAGCTGATTGGCAGAACACCTAATTGTGCGGCGATACTAACACATAGCAATTGCCAAAAATATCGTACAACCTTATTCTTAGGAAACCATAGTTCTTTAAGTAAGGGGAAAATCCAAAGTATGGCAAAAACCGCAGCATAGCTCATCTGAAACCCCACTTGGAACAATAAATTCGGATTGATGAATAACAGAATAAATAATATGGAAAGCGCAAGTATATTGAAGGTGTTGCTGGGTCTGTTTAAATACAATGCATAAGCTACAAAGGTAAACATGGTAGTTGCGCGAATGATACTGGCAGACAAACCTGCAATAAAGGCAAAACCCCATAAAAAGAGAACCGATAGAACTAGAATTAAGGTTCGCCCATTAGAGATGGTTTTTAGCGGACTCAATAAAAACTGAATAACTAAAAGTAGAATACCAATGTGTAAACCGGATACTGCTAAAATATGTACGGCACCCGCTTTCTGATAATTAGTGTATGTTTCTTCTGATATATCTGAACGCTGACCAAGTAATAGCGCTTTTATAACTCCCAATTCATCTGCTCCGAAATTCTCTTTATCAAGTTTTTCAATGATATGATTTCGTGCCCTTGCGGCGATTCCGAAAAGAGTAGTTTGTGAATTTTTAATTTTTACAAGTGGATCATGTTCTATTCGTATACTATGATACACACCTAGATTTTCTAGATATTTTTTATAATCAAATTGATGCGGAATTAATGCATGCGAAATAGCTTTAGCTTTAGTATAGGTGATAAATTTATCATCTATAGCTAAATTTAAACTTGCTGAATCTTTGGGTATGGTGAGAAGTATAGTACCACTTACTTGTTCATTGCCTATACTTTTTACTGTGGCAAAATAGCGGGTAGAAAACTGATTAGGTTTTAGAACCTCTTTAATTTTTAGCGTCCATAATTCGTTATTGCTACTTTGATGCTTACTGAAGTGATTAGTATTGTTTATGGGTTGTGCGGCAGTGTAACTGTAGGTGCCTAACGATATAAATGTAAGTGCGGCAATGGCTCCGAATAAAACCGATTTTGTATTTTTTTCAAAAAAGAAAATTGCGGCAAGTATTAGAAATAGAAATACTGTGAAGAGAAGCGTATGTAATAAGTTAAAGGGGAAATAATAACCTATTAAAATGCCAACAATGAGTAAAAGCGTTAATCTGATAGGAATAAACGCTAAGAGCTTCATGCTATAATATTCTTGTAGCTTTTACGAATGCTTGGTTCCAGAATCCGTCTCTTAATGAGGAAACGGTAACACCACGAGATGTTGATGCGTGAATAAATGTAATTTCGTCATTATCGGTACCTACCACCATGCCAACATGGTTTATTCGTTTAGACCCTCTAGAGGTTTTAAAAAATAGCAAGTCGCCCTTTTCAACATTTTTAACGGTAACCCTGCGACCTTCTTCTGCCATGTTGTAAGATACTCTGGGTAGTTGTACGTCATGTTCACCAAAAGAAACATATAGTAGGCCAGAGCAATCCATTCCTTTCTTGGTTGTTCCACCAAATTTATATCGTGTACCTGAAAATGAAAGGGCTGTGTTAATAATCTCATCGGCCTTAGTATGCGTTGAAGAAACTGTCCTACGTTCTTCAGTTTTTTTAGCACCGGTAACATTACCTGTTCTGGCATTATTTGCAGCAGCAACAGAAATTTTGCGCTCCTTGTCAGAAGTAGTCGTTTTTTTGGCTCCGCAACTGGCTAAAAAGCAAATGATAATAAAGTATGGTAAAATGCGCATAAAATAGAGTGTACCCTGTAGTACGTGTAACTCCAAAATTATAGAATTATTTTTTAAAAAGAATATCCCTATGAAATTTTAGCATTTGCAATGATTAGAGAAGCGGCTTCGGCACTAGCTCCAGATCCACCCAATTTCGCAATTAACTCATCATATTCGATCAATTGTTTACGTCTAGCTTCACCATCTAAAATTAAGGTCAGTTCCTTTTTTAGGTTCTGTTTGGTGAAATCATCCTGTATTAATTCTTTAACTACTTCCTTTTTCATGATAAGGTTGACCAAAGAAATATATTCTAAAGTAATAATACGTTTTGCAATTTGGTAAGAGATCCAATTTGCTTTGTAGCAAACTACCTGAGGTACTTTGAATAAAGCAGTTTCTAAAGTAGCTGTACCGCTGGTAACTAAGGCGGCATTTGATATGGAAAGTAAATCGTAAGTTTTGTTTTGAATGAATTTTACATTCGCATTGGTGAGAAAAGCAGCATAAAATTCTTTATCTAAACTTGGAGCGCCTGCAATAACAAATTCATATTCAGAAAAGTCGTCGGTCAAAGAAAGCATGAGCGATAGCATTTTTTGTACCTCTTGTTTACGACTGCCAGGCAGTAATGCTATAATGGGTTTGTTCGGGTTAATACCATTATCTGATCTGAATAGAGTTTCGTTTAGTTCTGGTCTGTTATCAATGGCGTCTAATAAAGGGTGTCCTACAAAGTTAACTGGGTAATTGTGTTTCTTTTCGTAAAATTCCTTCTCAAAAGGTAGGATCACGTACATATGGTCTACGGTAGCTTTTATCTTAGCTATTCTACCTTCTCTAGATGCCCAAATCTGAGGTGAAATATAATAGTTGGTCAAGAAATTATGTTCTTTGGCCCATTTAGCAATACGTAAATTAAATCCGGAATAATCAATGAAAATAATAGCATCAGGATTAAATGCGGCAATATCTTGCTTGCAAAATTTAATGTTTTTAAAAATGGCATTCAGGTTTAGAATTACTTCTATGAATCCCATGAAAGCCAATTCCTTGTAGTGTTTGGCTAAAGTTCCGCCAGCTTGCTGCATTAAATCGCCACCCCAACATCTAATGTCTGCATTGTTATCCTGTTGCTTCAGAGCCTTAATTAAATTAGAGCCATGAAGATCGCCAGAAGCTTCGCCTGCAATAATGTAGTACTTCATTTTAAAATACTTTGTAGTAAAGAATCACGAATGCGGTTAAAATGGTAGCGATTAAAACGCCTTTAGCTCTGTTGTCTCTTTTAATTTTTAGAAATCCGAAAAAAGCCACAAGGTTAAGAATGGCACCCAATGCCAAAAGACTGCCAACATGTTCTTGTCTAACGGCAGCATCAAAAGTTTCCATAATCCCCAAATCAGAGAATATTAAAATATACAATAATGTGCCAATGGCGTTTGCGATAATGCCTACAATAAAACCGATTAGAATTTCTTTTTTGGTATTCATCTATAATATTTGAGCGAAATAAATTAATCCTTTTTTTGGGAAATAACTAAAGTTCCCAGGTGTTCAATTCTTGAATGACGTGGTGGGCGGTTAAATCGAATTGGGTGGGTACAACAGAGATATATCCATTGGCAAGTGCCCATTCGTCAGTATCTTCACCTTTATCCAATAACTCGAACTCACCAGTTAACCAATAGTAATCTTTTCCCATTGGGTTGGTGCGTTTGTCAAATTTCTCTTTCCAATTGGCTTTAGCTTGTCTACAAATTTTAATTCCTTTAAGCTCTTCTTTTTTAAGCTTAGGTATATTGACATTCAAGACGGTTCCTTTAGGAATTCCATGATTTAAAGCTTGAGTAACAATGTCCAGAATAAAATCTTGAGCTTGGGAAAAATCAGCATTCCAACTATAATCACACAAAGAAAAACCAATGGCTGGTATCCCCTCAATGCCAGCTTCAACAGCAGCACTCATGGTGCCAGAGTAAATAACGTTGATAGATGAGTTAGAACCATGGTTAATACCGCTAACGCAGATATCAGGCCTTTTAGGTAGTATTTCCTGAAGTGCCAGTTTTACACAGTCTGCAGGGGTGCCGCTACAGCTATATTCGTCAATACCGTCTTGGTCAAGGTCAATTTTCATTTTTTTTGAAAAAAGAGCGGTGTCCAATGTAATAGCATGTCCCATACCAGATTGCGGACTATCTGGCGCAACCACTACCACATCGCCAATTTTCTTCATTACGGAGATAAGCATGCGCAAGCCAGGTGCTGTAATACCGTCGTCATTTGTAACTAAAATCAATGGTTTTTCCATAACTTATACTTTCTGTAGTAAAAATACGTTTTTAAATATGATAAGTCCGAAATGCCGTTTAACAAAAAATTAGTTCTAAGCAGATTTAATTGGCATGGTTTTTTCTTTACCTTAGGGGTTTAAGTAGCTTTTAATGCTGCTTTTAACCCTCAAATTCGGAGATATTGAAAAGGAAAGTAAAAGATAATTTTATGAAAAGAAATTTAGCCTACGTACTGTTATTGATGCTCGCGGCCGTAGCATCGTGCAGTTTTACAAATAAGACTTTTGAAAATGACGACAAGGATAAATTGTTGTTAGATTTAATAACCTATGTGTTAGAAAAAGGACATTATGAGCCTAAAGCGCTTAACGATGATTTTTCGGTACATGTGTTCGAAGATTTTATTGACGTTATTGATCCTACCAAAAGATATTTTATAGCATCTGATATTGCTGAATTTGAGAAGTATAAGTATCAGATAGATGATGAAATCAAAAATACAGATATCACTTTCTTTAATGTAGTATATGAAAGATTGATGGAGCGTATGGAAGATGCCAAAGGTATTTATAAAGAAGTGCTTGAAACTCCGTTTGATTATTCAGAGAATGAAAGCATTAGCATTAAGTATGACGAAGAACCTTTTGCTGCAAATCGTAACGAGTTGAAAGAACGTTGGAGAAAGCAGTTGAAATATGCAACTTTAGGTAACTATGATTCTAAGATTTCTCATATGGAGAATAAAGAAATCGAAAGTTCTGAAGATGATGATTATACAGCACATACACCTGAAGAGGCGGAATTAGAGTCTAGAGAATCAACTGAAAAAACATTAGATGAATTCTTTGATTTTGTTCAAGATTTAGAACGTAAAGATTGGTTTGTACAATATATTAATACGATTGTAGATGAGTTTGATCCACATACATTCTATTTTGCTCCAGAAGAAAAAGAAAAGTTTGATACCAGTATGTCAGGTAAATTCGAAGGAATTGGAGCAAGACTTCAGAAAAAATCTGAAGGTGCAAAAATTGTAGAGATTATTTCTGGTGGACCGGTATGGAGAGATCAAAGATTAGAAGTTGGTGATGAAATCATTAAAGTTGGTCAGAATGGAGAAGAGCCGATCAATATTGTAGGTATGCGTTTAGACGATGCCATTAAGTTGATAAAAGGTGCCCAAGGTACTATTGTAGATTTGACTGTTAGAAAAGTAGATGGTTCTTTAGATGTTGTTTCTTTAACAAGAGATGTTGTAGAATTAGAAGAGTCTTACGCTAAATCTGCCAATATAATTAAGGGTGAAGAGAAATTCGGAATTATCAATCTTCCAAAATTTTATGTTGATTTCAATGATTATAGCGAAAGAAATGCAGCAACAGATGTTGCCAAAGAAGTAGAGCGTTTAAAAGAAGAAGGCATGGAAGGTCTTATTTTAGATCTACGTGATAATGGTGGTGGATCTTTGAAGACTGTTGTTGAAATGGCAGGTTTGTTTATTAAAGATGGCCCAATCGTTCAGGTACAATCTAAGGATAAAGGTAAAGATGTATATGATGACAAGGATGAAAGAATTCAGTGGGATGGTCCATTGGTAATTCTTGTAAACGAATTATCTGCTTCTGCTTCTGAAATTTTAGCGGCTGCAATGCAAGATTATAAAAGAGCTATTGTAATAGGTAGCAAGCAAACGTTTGGTAAAGGAACGGTGCAAAACGTTATTCCTTTGAACAATATGTTGCGTAGTAATGAGCATGGAGATTTAGGTGCTATTAAGATTACAACTCAAAAGTTCTATAGAATAAACGGTGGATCTACACAGTTAGAAGGTGTTAAGAGTGATATTGTTGTACCAGACAGATATAGCTATATTGATTTAGGAGAAAGAGACCAATCTAACCCTTTAGGGTGGGATAAAATCACTCCTGCAGATTATAAGCCATGGGAAGGTTATATCAATTATGAGAAGACTATTGCCAATAGTGAAAAGCGAATGGCTGCCAGTCAACAAATAAAATTAATTGAGGAAAATGCAAAGTGGTTAAAGGCTGAACAAGATGAAACTGAAATCTCTTTAAATTTTGATACGTACAAAGAAGAAAAGAATAAAGATAAAGAACAGTCAAATTACTTTAAAACCTTGACAGATTATGATTCTAAGCTTACGTTTAAGTCTTTAGGGTATGAAGAGCAGTTATTTACTAAAGACTCTGTATTACGTGAAAAGCGTAACAGATGGCATAAGAATTTAGCTAAAGATGTTTATGTTGAAGAAGCAGTAAATGTTTTAGAAGACTTAAAAATGAATAACATTAAGCAAGGTAAATTGGCTAGTGTAAAGAACTAGAGTTCTTATATTATAAAATAAAAAAGCCGCTATATAATTTATATAGCGGCTTTTTTGTGTGTAATTTTTTTAAATAAATTTAGCGTGCTTATGTTTTCCAAATTCAGCTAACTCATTGTTTGTGTTGCGTATTTTTTTACTTTGAATATAGGTTACAAATAAAAGTACAGTGCATATTACCGCAGATGCTCCATTACCATCTTTAACAGCTAAATGAGCAATAGCACCCAGTGTATAATTCATAAAGAACCCGGCATAAATCCATTCTAATGACCAGTGAGATTTATTGAATATGATCATTAAAAGACCTATGGATTGGAATACACCAAGAAGATATATGAGGTAAGTAGGATAGCCAAGTTTTTCAAAGGTAATGGCAACTGTATCAAAATTAATAATGGAGTTAATGATTGAACCTGCAACGGCGATAGCGAAAAGCCCTAATGCGATGTAGTAAAAAGATTTTTGAGAATTCATAATAAGTAGGTTTTAATGTTATGATGTCTCAAAAATAAGTTCACCTATAAAAAGTTTTAAGTTTTTATAGGTGAACTGAAAATTGCTATAGATGAATAGGTTTTCCCTTTAGATAAACCGAAATTGTATCTATGATAAAAGTTTGTCAGAATGTAATTGTCTAAGTTTAGCCAACTTTGGGTTGATTACAACTTGGCAATATCCTTGTTCAGAATTGTTCTTGTAATAATCTTGATGATACTCTTCTGCATCGTAGAAAATACCTAAAGGACTTAATTCAGTTACAATTGGCTTCTCATGTACTGCCTGCATTTCATTCAATACTACTTTTGCTTTTTGCTCTTGTTCGTCATTATGAAAATAAATAACAGAACGGTATTGAGTACCAGTATCAGCTCCCTGCCTGTTTAAAGAAGTAGGGTCATGTGTAGTCATGAAAATAATTAATATATCTTCATAGGAAATGATACTAGGGTCAAAAGTAACCTGAACTACTTCTGCATGACCGGTTAAGCCAGAGCAGATTTCTCTGTACGTAGGTCTCCCCGGAGCTTTACCTCCAGTATATCCAGAAACTACTTTGTGTATGCCCTTTACCTCTTGAAATACCGCTTCGGTACACCAAAAGCAACCACCACCAACTGTAGCGATTTCTAAATTTGAATTAGCCATTCGATTCCTCCTTTTCTAATTGCATAGATTCTGAATTAATGCAGTAACGTAATCCACTAGGTTCTGGTCCGTCAGGGAATATATGGCCCAAATGAGCATCGCATGTATTGCACATGACTTCTACTCGTACCATTCCAAAAGAAGTATCTTTATGGTATTTAATAGCATTTTCTTTTATAGGTTGCTTAAAACTTGGCCAGCCAGTACCAGATTCGAATTTTATGGTAGAATCAAAAAGTGGTGTGCCACAACAAATACATTCATATTTACCAGCTTCGTGAGCAGTGCAAAGCGCACCGGAATGTGGGGCTTCAGTACCTTTTTTTCGAGTAACTCTAAACTGTTCAGGTGTTAAGATCTCTTTCCATTCCTGTTCGGTTTTTTCAACTCGTCTATCAGGTTCAGGGTTACCGTTCACTGAAAAATGAATTATATCTTTCCAAGTTAACATCATAATTTTCCTTTCGTTTAGACTTTGTTTGCTAGGTTTATTGGTCGGTAATTTGCCTTATATCTTACAAAATTAGGTAATTTTGGCGTATGGCATACCGCAAAAAAAATGGATCTCTATATAGTATTTTAATTCTTGTCTGTATTATAGGTTTTTGGCTGTTTGAAAATTTTTATACTCCCGCTACATATTCCAATAGCAACGATGAAGTTATTGCCAATGATTTCCCCATAGAGCTCTTGCCATCGTCTACAACGGGAGAGATTGTAAATCATGAATTTTTTACATTATCATATAATGAGCCTTATGAGCAAGCTGAGTGGGTAGCGTATACGTTAAGTAAAAGCCACCTAACTTATGATGATAGAAAGCGACCGTATTTTATAGAGGATCCGTTTGTTTCCTCTAAATCTGCCGATTGGCGAAATTATAAGGGATCCGGTTATGATCGTGGACATTTAGTGCCTGCCGGTGATCGTAGGTTTTCTTTACAAGCGTACAATGAAACATTTTATACAAGTAATATAAGTCCGCAAGACAGAGAGTTTAATGCAGGTATCTGGAACGACTTGGAGCAACAAACAAGGCGCTGGGCGAAGCAATTTGGAACTTTATATATATTTACTGGCGGAGTGTTAGAAAGTGGTCTAGAAGAGATCGGGCAGGAAGATGTTGATGTGCCAGATGCTTTTTATAAGATTATAGCCCGTAAAAAGGGAGATAAGATTTATACTTTATCTTTTTTAATGCCGAATAAACCCCAGTTTACATCTTTACGAAATTTCGTAGTATCAATTGATGAGATAGAAAAAGAAACAGGAATCGACTTTTTTGCCGAGCTACCGGAAAAACAACAAAGGGCTTTTGAAGCAAGTAAGAATACCGTGGGGTGGAAGTTTTAGAAACTCTCCTTTAGTCTATTCGTATCTAACCTTAAAAAAATAAAGAGTAGAATTGTAAAGAATAAGAGTCCAGATCCGCCATAACTAAAGAAGGGCAAGGGAATACCAATAGTAGGTAGGATACCGATTACCATGCCTATGTTAATGAAATAGTGTATTAGAAGTATGGAAATAACTCCGTATCCATACATTCTAGCAAATGCATTTTTCTGTCGTTCTGCTAGCGATATAAGTCTTAGAAACAATACGGTAAATAGAATAATTACTGTTGCCGTTCCTAAAAAGCCCCATTCTTCACCAACGGTACTAAATATATAATCGGTATGCTGTTCTGGCACAAAATCTCCTTTTGTTCGTGTTCCTTCTAAAAATCCTTTTCCGAAGAATCCACCAGATTCAATTGCCTTTTCAGATTGATACGTGTTGTAACCAATCGACTTTCTTATCTGTTCCAGTTTTTTAGGATCTTTCTCTAAACGTAACCATAATCCAAATCGATCCCTATGACGTTGCTCGAATACGTTATTGAAAACGAAATTTACCGAAAGCGAGAACAGAATAACAGCTACACTAATTAGACTAAGCGGTATTACCGGAATTTTTAATGACTTACGTTTTAAAGTATATAATAGAATAATCATTAATGCCAAACCGATTATAAGCCATACGGTACCAAACATTAGGGTAATGACGAATATCAGTATAAGACTTAATAGAATAACCAAATAGTACAATGGTAGGCCTTCTCTAAAAATTACAAAAATCATGGCAAAGAATACTAGTGCACTACCGGGATCGGGTTGAGGTATAATAAGAATGGCAGGTACAAGTATAATTAGAAGCGCGTAGAACTGGTCTTTTCTTCGTTTGATATCTGTTTGAATGTCGCTAAGATATTTAGCAAGTGCAAGAGCAGTAGCTACTTTTGCAAGCTCGGAAGGTTGTAAATTAAAAAAGCCAAGGTCGTACCATGAAGTTGCACCGGCAATTGTTTTACCAAAAACAAAGAGCCCTAATAGCGAAAGCATGGATATGAGGTAAAGTAAACTAGAAAACCGTTCGTAAAAATTTACTTCTAATGCGAGTACTATGACTATGGTAACTAGGCTGACCCCAATAAAAAAGAGTTGTTTGCCGTATAAAGTACTAAAGTCAAAAATAGAGCTATGCTCGTCGGTAAATGTACTTGAGTATATATTGATCCAGCCAATAAGTACAAGTGCGAAATAGATAAAAACACTTAGCCAATCAATTCTTTTTAAAACACTTTTACCAGACACGCTCATTAATTTTGAACTCCTCCCCACTGTAGGGTTTCGCGTATTCTGCTTCTAAAGTTTTTTCAAGCATTCTTTTTTCAAGTGTCTTTAAGGTAATTTCACCTTTCAGGTACTTTTCAATCATAAGTGTAGCTATATGCCCGGCATATCTAGATCCAAAATATCCATTTTCTATATATACCGCAATTGCAATCTTAGGATCGTCAACTGGTGCGAATGCTACAAATACCGAGTGGTCTGTCAATTGCGTACGTACGCCATCAATTTTTGTGAAATTTTCTGCGGTTCCTGTTTTTCCGGCCACTTCAATGCCTGGAATTTGTAACCATCTTGCAGTACCACTTACATAAACATCTGCCATACCTTGTACTACAGGTTCAAAGTGTTTTGGGTCTATTGTAGTATGTTTGGCTTCGGTAAATTTAGGTTCGGTGATATCCTTGCCTTCTATTTTCTTTAAGATATGCGGAGTAAAATAATGACCTCTATTGGCAATAGCTGCCGTCATATTCGCTAACTGCACCGGTGTAGCCAATATTTCGCCTTGTCCGATAGCATTAGAAATAATGTAAGAAGAACTCCATCTATTATCTCCGTACCATTTGTCGTAGTATTCTTTACTAGGTATACGTCCTTTTTGTCCAAATGGTAAATCGTAACCTAAATAATCACCTAGACCAAAGCTTCGCATGTGTTTTTCCCACACATCCATGCCTTCATCTGTAGTTTCAAATTTTTCATATATTTTTCTGAACGCTCCTGCAAAGTAAGCGTTACAGGATTGGGATATTCCTTTGTTCAAGTTTCTTAAGCCACCACCACAGTGACAACCTCTTTTTTTCTTGCCCACGTAAAATCCGTGGTAACATTGTATGGTTGTATTTTCATCTAGAACACCTTCTTGTAAAGCGATTAAAGCATTTAAGGTTTTAAATGGTGATCCAGGTGGTTGTTGTGCGTGAATAGATCGATCCCAAGTTGGGTTTGCTATGGTGTCGTTATATAATTTCGTGTAATTTTTAGAACGTTCACGACCTACAAGTAAAGCTGGGTCGTATGTTGGTCCCGAAATCATGGAAAGAATTTCGCCGGTTGCAGGCTCTATGGCTACGATGCCGCCTCTTTTTCCGTTCATCAATAACTCGCCATATTCCTGTAGCGTTTTATCTATGGTAATACTTATTTGTTTTCCTTGCTCAGGTAAGGTGTCTATGGTTCCATTTTTATATGGTCCAATATCCCTGTTGAATCGATCTTTCTGAATATACTGAACACCTTTTCTGCCTCTTAATAGGTCTTCGTAATAGCGTTCAACTCCCGTTCTTCCTTTTAGTTCCCCTTGAACGTAGTATTTATTTACCGCTAAATCTCCTTCGTTAACTTCGCTGATGTAACCTAGAACATTTGCCGCGCTAGGAGTGTCGTAATAGCGCAAAGATCGCTTTTGAATGTAAAAGCCTTTGTATTTACGCATTTTCTCTTGTAGCTTGGCGTAATCTTGTTTTGATAGTTGAGGTACCAGTACAGAAGGTAGTCTTGGAGAATATACCCTAGCTTTTTTAAGTTTTTTGACGAATTTTTCTTTGTCAATTCCTAATAACCCACAAAACTCTAAAGTATCTAAAGGTTTAACTTCTCTTGGGATTACCATGACATCATAAGCGGGATCATTACCAACTAAAAGATGACCGTTACGATCATAAATATAGCCGCGTTCAGGATAATCATAAATAGCTTTAATTGCCGGATCCTCTAAAACTTGCTCTGCAGAAAAACTAAAAATTTGCAAATAGGACAGCCTTCCCAAAAATGTAATGGCGATGACAATTATAATTGATGATAAAAGAATTTTTCTCATTCTTTTTTACTGCTGAATAATGTACTGAACAACATTCCTAAAATCAATGTGGCAATACCTACTATTATCGTTTTTTGTAAAATTAACAGGCTATTTGAAAAGCTGAAAATTTCTAACGTAAAATATACCAAATGATGTATTATAATCAATAACGCTAAAAACGTGAATTGTTGTGCCTTGGTACTGTTGTTTAACTTAAAACTTTGAAATTCATAATTGACACCAAAGACAAAACGCATAATGGTTGGTCGAAGATAAGCTATGGTAACGGTAGCAGCTGCGTTTATGGCAAGTGTGTCAGAAAAAATATCTACGCATAATCCTAAGAAAAAGCATAGAATTATAAAGGTAGTTCTATTTTGTTTGATAGGATACCAATAAAGGAAAAGAATATAAATCAACGGATTTATATAGCCAAAGAAATTCAGTTTATTGAATACTAACACTTGCAGTAGTACCAATAAAATAAATCGGAGCACAATTAAAAATGAAGTGTTGTTAATCATTGGCTTCTGTTTCTGCTTCTAATTCTAAAACTTCTTTACGATTTAAATTTTTAATGATATAAATAGTACCAATATTGGTCATGTCATTAAAGAGTTCTACATCTATAAAATAAAAACTTTTTGAGTTGTCTAAATCAAATTTTTTAATAGTGCCAATAGGAATGTTTTCAGGGAATATGCTACTCATGGCTCCGGTTACAATGGTGTCACCAATAGTAAGAGGTACTAATCTTGGTATGTCAATTAATTGAACAACATTATAATCTGTGGTGTTTTCCCAAACTAAAGAACCAAAGTGATTAGAGTTTTTGATTTTTGCGTTAATGTTAGACTTATCGCTTAAGATACTTTGTACTGTAGAAAAGTTGTCTGAGGTATTTTCTACGATACCAAGAATACCCTTATCTGTAATAACGCCCATATCTTGAACAATACTATCACTTTCACCTTTGTTGATAGTTATATAGTTACGCTGATCGGCATAGCTGTTATTGATTACACGCCCTCTTATAACTTCGTAGTCTACAGAAGTTGAATCAATAAGAGCCGGTGAAAGTACCAAGTTGTTAAATAACTTATCTCTAAGTCTTTTATTTTCTTCAACAAGCTTATTGTTTTCTTCTCTTAAGCCAAAATAGGAAGTAATATCATCAGAAAAAGTATAGATGCTTCCGGTGATGTAGTTAGATGAATTTAAAAATTTAGATTGGTGGTACGAATGCGACTGAAACGTAAAAATGCAGGAAATCAATAATAGAAAAAGGTAAAGTAAGAATATCTTATACCTAATTAAAAAATTTATGATCTGTTGCATTCACCCCTATATTTTTACTCGATAATAGTGTTTTAAACAAGACTGCCTTTAGATAAATTGTTTCTAGACTAGCCCAGAAGTTCTATCGATAATCATTAATAAATGGCTCTTGAATTTTATCCAAGGCTATCAATATTAAGTAAGAAGCTGTTCGTTAAAACAAGCTTCTTACTTAATTAGTATGCTCTTGTAGCGTTCTAAATTTTTAAGTGCGATACCGGTACCACGTACTACGGCACGTAATGGATCTTCGGCAATGTAAACTGGTAAGTCGGTTTTTTGAGATAACCTTCTGTCCAATCCACGTAGCATAGAGCCACCACCTGCAAGGTAGATACCAGTATTGTAAATATCGGCAGCTAATTCCGGGGGAGTTTGAGATAATGTTTCCATAACCGCATCTTCAACACGCAGAATAGATTTATCTAAAGCCTTCGCTATTTCTCTATAAGATATTTGAACTTGTTTTGGTTTTCCTGTCAGTAGATCACGTCCCTGTACAGATTTCTCATCTGGTGGAGATTGTAAATCCTCTGTTGCAGAACCTATTTCAATCTTAATTGCTTCAGCCGTACTTTCACCAACATATAAGTTGTGCTGTGTACGCATGTAATAAATGATGTCATTTGTAAATACGTCACCTGCAATCTTTACGGATTTGTCACAAACGATACCGCCTAATGCAATAACCGCAATCTCGGTAGTACCACCACCTATATCAACGATCATATTTCCTTTTGGTTGCATAATGTCCAAACCGATACCAATAGCTGCAGCCATTGGTTCATGAATAAGATACACCTCTTTACCGTTTACACGTTCTGCGGATTCTTTTACCGCACGCATTTCAACTTCAGTAATACCAGAAGGAATACAGATTACCAAACGCAATGCTGGCGGAAACCATTTTTTCTTTAATGCAGGAATATTCTTGATGAACATCATCAACATCTTTTCAGATGCGTCAAAATCTGCAATTACACCATCTTTCAATGGTCTAATTGTTTTTATGTTCTCATGGGTTTTACCTTGCATCATGTTGGCTTCTTTACCAACTGCAATGATTTTTCCGCTAATTCTATCTCTGGCAACGATGGATGGGCTATCGACAACTACCTTGTCATTATGAATGATAAGAGTGTTAGCTGTACCTAAATCTATAGCTATTTCCTCGGTCAAGAAATCAAAAAATCCCATATGTGATATTTAAATTTTAGATAAAAGGGTGTATTTCATCGACAAAAGTAATGAAATTAATGCTTGAAATGACGTGTGCCTGTCATCACCATTGAAATTTTGTGTTCGTTGCAATAATCAACACTCAATTGATCTTTTATAGATCCGCCCGGTTGAATAACACTGGTGATACCCGCTTTGTCCGCAATCTCCACACAATCAGGGAAAGGGAAGAAAGCATCACTTGCCATAACCGCTCCTTTAAGGTCAAAATTAAAGGTTTGTGCTTTGTGTATTGCCTGGTTCAAAGCATCGACTCTACTGGTCTGCCCTGTACCACTTGCGCAAAGTTGTTTGTTTTTAGCAAGAACAATTGTGTTAGACTTTGTATGCTTACAAAGTTTAGATGCAAAAATCAAATCTTCTAATTCTTGATCTGTAGGGTTTGTATTGGTCGCATTAGTAAGATCAGCGACTGTATCTGTTTTATGATCTTTTTCTTGAAGAAGCATACCGTTTAAACAAGTTCTAACTTGCATCTCTGGCATCTCAACTTCATTTTGAATAAGGATGATTCTATTTTTCTTTCCTTTTAAAATTTCAAGAGCTTCTGCGTTATAACTAGGTGCTATAACAACTTCGCAGAATAATTTATGTATCTCTTCTGCCGTAGCTTTATCAATTTCTTTATTGCTGATAAGAACTCCGCCAAAAGCAGAAACAGGGTCACCGGCTAAAGCGTCAACATAAGCTTGGTGTAATGTTTCTCTTTGTGCTAATCCGCATGCATTGTTATGTTTTAGAATAGCAAAGGTAGGAGCATCGTTTTTGAATTCCAGCATCAAATTAACGGCGGCATCAACATCTAAAAGGTTGTTGTATGATAATTCTTTACCGTGTAATTTAGAGAACATAGCATCAAAATCCCCAAAGAAGAATCCTTTTTGGTGTGGGTTCTCGCCATAACGTAAAACCTTGCCTTCAGTCTCGCTTACTTTTAATGCTGCGATTTCATGGTTTTTATTGAAATAGTTAAATATAGCAGTATCGTAATTAGAAGAAACATTAAAAGACTTAGCGGCAAAACGCTTTCTGTCTTCAAGGCTAATGTTACCATTGTCAGCAGAAACAACGTCAAGAAACTCTGCATAATCTTCCATAGAAGAAACACAAGTAACATCCTTAAAGTTTTTTGCTGCAGCACGAATTAAAGATATACCGCCTATATCTATCTTTTCAATGATATCTTGTTCAGAAGCACCACTGGCAACCGTTTTTTCAAAAGGATATAAATCAACAATAACAATATCTATTTGTGGAATTTCAAATTCAGCTAATTGGGCAACATCACTTTCGTTGTCCTGTCTGTTTAAAATACCGCCAAATACTTTTGGGTGTAAAGTTTTTACTCTTCCTCCTAGAATAGAAGGGTAACTAGTTACATCTTCTACAGGAACCACGTCGATTCCTAAATCAGTTATGAATTTTTCGGTTCCTCCGGTGGAGTAAATAGTGATTCCTAATTCTTGAAATTTTCTTACTATTGGCTCTAATCCGTCTTTATGAAAAACTGAAATTAAGGCTGAAGACGCTTTTTTTACACTGCTCATTGTATGATGCTTAAATGTTTTTAATAAGCAAGCAAAAGTAATTTTTTTGCAGTTATAAAATGAGCTAGTTTATCAACAAAAAGCCTAAAGTTTTAAAGAATTTTGGCTACTTCAAAATTTACGAATTCTAAAAAGGTCTCATCTGCCTCTGTAAAAGGGTCAGGAGTGTTAGAGTCGATATCTATTTGACCAATGTTTTCACCGTTAACGAATAAGGGAACAACAATCTCTGCTTTCACTGTAATGCTACATGCAATGTAGTTGTCTTGAGCTTGAACATCCGGCACCACAAAATTCTCGTTGCTTTCGGCTACTTGTCCACAAATACCTTTGCCGAAAGGAATTATAGTATGATCTGTTGGAGCACCAGCATAAGAACCTAGTTTCAGTTCGCGCTTATCACCATTCTTAAAATAAAAACCTACCCAGTCATAATGCGGTACGTTAGCTTTTAAAAGCTCACATATATCCTGCATTTTTGTATCTGGGGTTTTATTAGAATCAATAATGGAACTTACTTGACGGCGTAGCGCTTTGAACATAACTTTTTTTTGCAAAAATACATATTGTTGTAATGTAACGGTGAACGCTAAAACAAAAAAAGAGGATGTTTTTAAACATCCTCTTTTTAATACTAAATATTATATGTTGAGATTATGGTTGAATCTTAACATCAAATTCAATAAAGTCATTATTATTAAATCCTGGTTCAATGGCTGTGATTTTAATCAAACCTTTTTTACCATAGTTGTCTACAAACTCTACAACATCGCCTACACTTAAGTTGGTTATGTTTTGAGAACTTGAGCTTGTAATAAAATCTAATTCACTGTTTAGTGCGATTGCGTCAAATGCCGTAGCATCTATAGTAATAGAAGTTGAGAAGAACATTTGATTCAATGTTTCCGTTGCTGAATTCTCTTCGTCTGCACCTGGCTCTAGTCCTTCTACATCAAATCCAAAAGAAGCATCATATTGTTCTGTAGAAGCAAAAGAAGCATTGTCGCCGGCAGAATCACCAGAAGCACCGTAGTAATAGCCAAAATCCCAGAAAGCTCTAAATTCAGGTCCTACATCAATTCTGTAAACAGTCTCGTTCAATAATGAGAAGAAAGATTCTGTTGATCCATCTTGTGCCGGAGCAAATAGTTTAATGTCTGTAAACTCTCTAACTGCTGCTGCAGGGTTGGTACCTGTACCAATAGTTACTGTAATTTGACCTACACCTAATGCCAATCTTTTTTCGCTGTCCCTAAAATCCCCTTTACCTGTAGTAGTCCAAAAAGAGTAAACAATTTCTCCATTTTCAATATCTGGAACTGGAAGAGGAAAAGAAAAATCGATTTCTTTTTTTGTAGCGCCATCTAAATCAATAGAGCCATCAGCTTTTAAGGCTTTTGTTAAATCATCACTTACCAAATCAAAAGAACTAAAAGGCATTTCTCCTTGTCCTAAATAATTTTGGGTAATATACATTCTTCGTTGTGTAGTAGCGTCTGAAGTAAAAATAACTCTACCTGTAACATTAGTACCTGCTTCTCCACTTGCAGATGCTGTTGTAATATTTGAAGAAGGAACAGCTTCGTTGAAAACTATCGTTGCTACTTCCGGCTCATCAGAGTCATCACTACCGTCATCTCCTGTAGTGTCATCTGGTAATGGAGTATCAAAAATTGATCCATCGTCAGAGCTACAACTGCCTATGAATAGAGCAATAGTGCATATTAAGAAGACCTGTTTAATTTGTTTTTTCATAATTTTTAATTTTGATGATTAGTGTTTAATGATCGTTATTTGTTAATGTGTTAACTCTTTTAACTTAAAAATATTCAGAATCGTATATTATTCACTTAGTTTATTTTGTAAGATATTTCTTAAATAAATGTTTTGTTAAAGAAATGCGGTTAAAGCCCTTAGCTATTCAATATTTTGTAATTTTACAGTGTGAAACAATTGCTACATAAACTATTTTCTGTGTTCATGGCAATGCTACTGTTACTGTCAACAATTTCGTGGACAGTAGAAAAGCATTTGTGTATGGGGCGTGTTATGGATATAGCTTTGTTTGATCATGCTGAAGATTGTGGAATGAAAGCCGGTCTCTCTTTATTGGAAGATGCCCCAACGGTAAAAAAGCATTGCTGTAATGATGAAGCTTTTACCATTCAGGGTCAAGATGATTTAACACATGATATTTCTAGTTTTGATTTTTCACAAAAGGTATTCTTAATCTCTTTTACAAGTTCTTATATAGGCTTGTTTGAAGAAACTACAGATGAGAATGTCGATTTTGATTCATATCCACCGCCTATACTGGCTGAAGATTTGAATATTCTACACCAAGTTTTCTTGATTTGATTTCAACTGATGATTAGCGTTAGTTCGCAAATGCAGTGTAATCAAGTGCTATTTTTAATCTAGTCACCTTTTCTTTTATCAAGCTGTAAAGCAAGTCTACCTTAATATGTAGTTGTTTTATATGTAGATTTTAAAAAGGTTAGTGAATGTGATTAGTTGAAATAGTAGAAACAGTTTTAACAACTGAAAGAAATCATAATCTCATTATGAAAAATACATATCAAATTCACGGAATGACTTGCAATGGCTGCAGAGGCCATGTTGAGCAAACCTTGGCAAAAATTAGCGGAGTATCCAATGCTGTGGTGAATCTAGAAAAGGCTGAAGCAGTTTTGGAAATGGATAATGAAATTCCCTTAAAAACTTTGCAGGCGGCTATGGAAGCTGACGGAGGGCATTATTCTATCCATGAACTCGGTGCTCATGTGCATGAGGCTACAAAACCCAAAGCTGTTGAGAATGGTAATGGTGTTTTTTACTGCCCAATGCATTGTGAAGGAGAAAAGACATATACAGAACCGGGTGACTGCCCGGTTTGTGGTATGGATTTGGTAGAGGAGGCAAGTGCTGCATCTAATAACGGTCAAGAGTATACGTGCCCAATGCATCCAGAGGTTGTTAGTGATGAACCTGGCGATTGCCCAATTTGTGGAATGGACTTAGTACCGAAGCAAGCAGATATTTCCGCCGAAGAAAAGAGCTATCAAAAACTACTGAATAAGTTTAAAATAGCAGTAGGGTTTACGTTGCCGATCTTTCTTATTGCAATGTCAGAAATGATACCTAATAATCCGCTTCAGGATATTTTGAGCTTGAAGTATTGGAACTGGGTGCAATTTGCATTATCGATACCTGTGGTGTTTTATGCCACGTGGATGTTTTTTGAACGTGCTTATCGTTCTGTTAAAACATGGAATTTAAACATGTTCACATTAATAGGTATTGGAGCAGGGGTAGCGTGGTTGTTTAGTGTATTCGCTATTTTGGTGCCCGATTTTTTTCCGGCACAATTTAAAACAGATCAAGGTACGGTTCATGTATATTTTGAAGCCGCTACGGTGATTTTGACTTTAGTGTTATTCGGTCAGTTATTAGAAGCTCGCGCACATAGTAAAACGAATTCTGCGGTAAAAGAACTGTTGAAATTAGCACCTAATAAAGCTGTTAAGATAGTTGACGGTAAAGATGAGAGCATTTCTATTGACCAGATTTCAAAAGGAGATTTACTTCGTGTAAAACCAGGTGATAAAATACCTGTAGATGGAAGTATTTATGAAGGTGAAAGTACGGTGGATGAATCTATGATTACGGGTGAACCTGTCCCAATTCAAAAAGTGGTTGGTGATGCAATAAGCTCAGGTACCATAAATGGCAAAGGCTCTTTTGTAATGACTGCAGAGAAAGTAGGGGCAGATACGTTATTGTCGCAAATTATCGATATGGTGAACAAGGCTAGTCGAAGTCAAGCGCCTATCCAGAAATTAGCGGATAAAATATCTAGTTATTTTGTGCCGGCAGTTGTTTTTATTTCCATTGTAACTTTTTTGGTTTGGGTCACTTTTGGTCCAGAACCGGCTTATGTATATGCTTTGGTGAATGCCATTGCGGTGTTGATAATTGCTTGTCCGTGCGCACTAGGTTTGGCTACACCAATGTCCGTAATGGTAGGTGTAGGTAAAGGAGCGCAATCAGGAGTGTTGATTAAAAATGCTGAAGCTTTAGAGCGAATGGATAAAATTGATACTCTGGTGATAGATAAAACCGGAACCATCACGGAAGGTAAACCGTCTGTTGAAGAGATAGGTAGTATTGATGGCGTTGATGAAGATTTGGTGTTGCAATATATTGTCTCCTTAAATCAGTATAGTGAGCACCCATTGGCAGATGCTACGGTGAATTATGGTAAAACAAAAAATGTGTCCATTTTAAAGGTTGAAGATTTCAGTTCTATTACAGGTATGGGAGTTTCTGGTAAAATTGAAGGCATAACTATTCTTTTAGGTAACCGAAAAATGATGTTAGAAGCTAATGTTTCTATCCCAGAAAAGTTATTGGTAATCGTTTCTGCGTATCAAAAGCAGGGTAAAACAGTTTCTTATGTAGCTGCTGCTGGCACGGCAATTGGTTTTGTTGCTATTGGTGATAAAATCAAGGAAACCAGTAAAAAGGCTATTAAAGCGCTTCAGAATTCTGGTATCTCGGTAGTCATGTTAACAGGTGATAATCATGATACGGCAAAGGCTGTAGCGAATCATTTAAGTCTGACAGACTTTAAAGCGAGTATGCTTCCTCAAGATAAGCTTGCAGAAGTGGAGCGTTTGCAGTCAGAGGGTAAAAAAGTTGCTGTTGCCGGCGATGGTATAAATGACGCACCTGCATTGGCAAAAAGTGATGTAGGTATTGCTATGGGTACTGGTACGGATGTTGCTATTGAGAGCGCTACGATTACCCTGGTTAAAGGTGATTTACATGGTATCGTTAAAGCACACAACTTAAGTAAAGCTGTGATGAAAAACATTAAGCAGAATTTATTTTTTGCACTGATTTATAACACGGTCGGTATTCCTATTGCTGCAGGAGTGTTATATCCTTTTTTCGGATTGTTACTTTCTCCTATGATTGCCGCTTTAGCAATGAGTTTCAGTTCTGTTTCCGTGATTGCAAATGCATTAAGATTACGAGCAGCAAAAATTGATTAATAAAATTGAATAAAAAATTAAATGAATAAATATATCATACTAATAATAGCCATGTTGCCCTGGTTTGCTTTTTCTCAAGAAAAGGTAGAAGGTGTAGTGTTAGATTCTGAGGGGTCTAATGCGTTGACACTTTCGGGTGCAAATGTCTATTGGCAAGACTCTCAAACGGGAGTAGTGACAGACTTTGACGGTAAATTTTCAATTCCGTACATAAAGGAATTTAATAGATTAATAATTAGTTATGTAGGTTTTGAGTCGGATACACTGACAATAAACGAACCTAAAACTTTGAGAATAACTTTAAAGCCATCTAATGAATTAGACGAGGTGGTGGTGCAACAAGAACGCGATGCAATACAGAAGACATATTTCAGTCCGCAGAACGTCATCACTGTTAATAGTGCAGAGTTGTTGAAGGCAGCTTGCTGTAATTTGGCGGAGAGTTTCGAAACCAATCCGGCAATTGATGTGAATTTATCCGATGGGTTAACGGGTACCAAACAAATACAAATGTTAGGATTGACGAGTCCGTATTTATTAATCACGCAAGAGAATATTCCTATGGTTCGTGGAGCGTCACAAGCATACGGATTAACATTTACGCCTGGTACATGGATAGAGAGTATTCAAATTACCAAAGGTGCAGGTAGTGTCGTAAATGGCTATGAAAGTATATCTGGTCAGATTAACACAGAGCTGGTAAAACCATTAACTGATAATGCTGTTTTTGTAAACGGGTATGCAAACCAAAACGGGCGCTATGAATTGAACACTCATTTCAATAGAAAGCTGACAGATAAGTGGAGTACAGGTTTATATATACACGGTAATAAACGAGTACAAAAAGAAGATGATAATAATGACGGATTCTTAGATGCACCATTAGGGGAGCAATTGAATGTAATGAACCGTTGGCAGTACCAAGATGCGGAAAAAGGATGGGTCAGTTTTTTTAATGTTCGGTTTTTAAATGATGAAAAGCAAGTGGGGCAAGTTGATTTTGACCCTAATACAGATAGAGTAGACGGAGCCAATAAGGCACTGAGCGGAGCCGAATTGTGGGGAAGTGAAATTAATACACGTAGGTTCGATACATCATTAAAGCTGGGATATGTTTTTCCGGAATTACCTTTTCAGAGTTTAGGTTTTCAAACATCGTATAGTTATCATAAACAAGATTCCTATTTCGGGTTCAGAACATATGATATCAACCATGAGAGCCTTTATAGTAACCTTATATTTAATTCAATAATAGGCGATACTAGAAATAAGTTTAAAACGGGAATCACTTTTGCTTATGATGGTTATGATGAAATGGTGACGGCTACAGATTATTCTCGTGTAGATAATTCTGTTGGCGCCTTTTTTGAATACAGCTATGAAAACTTGGAAAAGGTAAGTCTAACTGCTGGTCTACGAGTAGATAATCATAACAGTTTAGGAACTTTTATTACGCCTAGATTTCATATTAGATATACGCCATGGGAAAAAGGAAGTCTAAGAGGTTCGTTTGGTAGAGGTAAAAGAGCAGCCAATATTTTTGCGGAAAATCAGCAGTTGTTTGCTTCGGCTAGAACAATTAATATTGCTGATACTGGCGGTAGTGTTTACGGTCTTGAACCTGAAGACGCATGGAACTACGGAGTCAGTTTTTTACAGGGATTTAATTTTTTGGGTAAAAAAGGAGATATTACTTTAGACTATTATATCACAGATTTTAAAAACCAAATCGTAGTGGATTGGGAGACTCCTCAAGAAGTTTCGTTTTATAATTTAGACGGAGATAGTAGTGCCAAGAGCTTTCAGGTAGAGGTGAATTATGAATTGCTATCGCGATTAAACCTAAGAACATCTTATAAGTTCTACGATGTATCTACAGATTACAAGAGTGGGGATTTGCAAAAGCCATTACTGGCACAACACCGATTTTTAGCTAATTTGGGGTACGAAACAGAGGTAAAGGAAAATGGTTCTCAGTGGAAGTTTGATTATACGTTACATTCTTTTGGGGATATGAGATTGCCAGATACAAGTACAAATGAACCAGCGTATCAGTTAGGGGAATATTCATCACCATATAATCATATGAACGCACAGATTACTAAGGTGTTTTCTAAAACATTTGAGGTATACATTGGCGGTGAAAATCTGTCTGATGTACAACAAGACACTCCGGTTTTAGGAGCAAATGACCCTTTTGGTCCCAATTTTGATACAACCATAGTATATGCGCCTATAATGGGAAGAATGTTCTATGGCGGATTCAGATTTAAGATTTTATAAATAACAAATACAATAATACCTATGAAAACAACAATTTTATCAGCGGCAATGATGCTGTTTGCAGTATTGACCTATGCCCAAGACAAGAACAAGAAAATGACTTTTGATGTAAATGGTAGATGTGCCATGTGTAAAGAGCGTATAGAAGAAGCTGCTTTAAATGTAAAAGGAGTGAAGTATGCGAATTGGAGTATACCAACGCATCAGTTAGATATTATCATGGATGAACGTAAAACCGATGCAATGAAAGTTAAAATGGCTATCGTTGCGGTAGGTCATGATACCAAAGAATTAAAAGCAACCGATGAAGCTTATAATAGTGTTCACCCTTGTTGTTTGTATAGAGAAGACAATTCTGATGATGGTATGCACCATGGTAATGAGTAGTAGAACTCTATGCTGCAGTACGATTGTGCATTAATATGTTTTGGAGAAATATTATAGTTAATTTTTTGCCAACGCGATAATCACGAATCAAAATCTGGAATACATTAGCTATAGATTTATCTTATAATTCTATAACAATGGCACAAGCAAAATCAGCAGGGAAACCAGCTGCAAAACCTTCTCCGGCAAAAGCTGGAAAAAAGGCTGCTCCAAAAGCTGCTCCTAAAAAGAAGTAGTAAGGTTATCGCCTTTAGAAGGCAATACCGTTTGGACGATAAAACCACCTTCTGTAAATAAAGAAGGTGGTTTTTTGTTGGTATAAGTATAAAAAAAAGCTGCACTTGAGTTTTTCAAGTGCAGCTTTAAATTTTATGTATGTCCGCAAACAAGCTAATGATTGCCTGTCGACGCTGTCAACCTACATCATGCCTGGCATTCCGCCACCGCCACCCATAGGAGGCATAGCCGGAGCATCTTCTTTAATGTCAGTCAAAGCACATTCAGTAGTTAAGATCATACCGGCAACAGAAGCTGCATTTTCCAACGCTACTCTAGTTACTTTCTTAGGATCTATAATACCTGCTTTCATCATTTCAACATACTTTTCAGATTTAGCATCGTATCCGTAATCGCCTTTACCTTCAAGTATTTTAGCGATAACAACAGAACCTTCACCACCAGCGTTAGAAACGATAGTTCTTAAAGGAGCTTCAATAGCACGGGCAACAATCTGTAAACCTGTAGCTTCATCTTCATTTTCAGTAGACACCTTTGCAAGAACAGATTTAGCTCTTACCAAGGCAACACCACCACCAGCAACGATACCTTCTTCAACGGCAGCTCTTGTAGCGTGTAATGCATCGTCAACTCTATCTTTCTTCTCTTTCATTTCAACTTCAGAAGCTGCACCTACATAAAGTACTGCAACACCACCAGCTAATTTAGCCAAGCGCTCTTGTAGTTTCTCTTTATCGTAGTCAGATGTAGTAGTCTCGATTTGAGATTTGATCTGGTTAACTCTAGTTTTAATATCTTTTGCAACACCGCCACCGTTAACGATAGTTGTATTGTCTTTGTCTATCTGTACTTTCTCACAAGTACCTAACATATCTAAAGTAGTGTTATCTAAAGAGAAACCTCTTTCTTCAGAAATAACGGTACCACCAGTTAAGATTGCGATATCTTCTAACATTGCTTTTCTACGGTCACCAAAACCAGGAGCTTTAACAGCAGCGATTTTTAAAGAACCTCTCAATTTGTTTACTACCAATGTAGCTAATGCTTCACCATCAACATCTTCAGCAATAATCAATAAAGGCTTCCCTGACTGAGCAACTGGCTCCAATACTGGAAGTAAATCTTTCATTGAAGATATTTTCTTGTCGAACAACAAGATGTATGGGCTTTCTAGATCAGAAACCATCTTTTCAGAATCGGTAACGAAATATGGAGAAAGGTAACCTCTATCAAACTGCATACCTTCAACAACGTCAACGTATGTATCTGTACCTTTAGCTTCTTCAACAGTAATAACACCTTCTTTACCAACTTTACCGAAAGCTTGAGCGATCAAGTCACCTATAGTTTCGTCGTTGTTTGCAGAAATTGAAGCAACTTGCTTGATTTTTTCAGAAGAATCACCAACTTTTTTAGACTGCTTCGATAAATTATCAACAATGGCTTCAACAGCTTTGTCGATACCTCTTTTAAGATCCATTGGGTTAGCGCCTGCAGCAACGTTTTTCAAACCTTCTTTAACGATAGCTTGAGCTAAAACTGTAGCGGTAGTAGTACCGTCACCTGCTAGGTCATTGGTTTTAGAAGCAACTTCTTTAACCATTTGCGCACCCATGTTTTCTAATGGGTTCTCTAATTCAATTTCTTTTGCAACGGTAACACCATCTTTAGTTACTTGTGGAGCACCAAATGATTTGCTGATGATAACGTTTCTACCTTTTGGTCCTAATGTTACTTTTACAGCGTTTGCCAATGCATCAACACCTCTTTTAAGGCCGTCTCTTGCATCTATATCAAACTTAATATCTTTTGCCATTTTTAATTTTATTTTGATTTATGACTTTTTGCACGGGGCATAAAGTCAAAAAGATTATTAATTTTTTTAATAAAAATATATAGGCTAATGGCTAAGAGCCAGCAGCCGGTTGCTAGTTTTAGATAATAGCAAGAATATCACTTTCTCTCATCATCAAATAATCTGTACCTTCTAGTTTTAGTTCGGTACCAGCATACTTTCCGTAAAGAACCGTATCACCAACTTTAACGGTTACACTGTCATCTTTTGTTCCAGGACCTACGGCAACAACTTTACCTTTCTGAGGTTTCTCTTTTGCGGTATCAGGAATATAAAGTCCAGATGCAGTTTTAGTTTCAGCTGCCATTGGCTCGATAAGAACTCGGTCTGCCAATGGTTTGATATTAACTTTAGCCATAATTATTAATTTTTAAAATTGATTTTTAGTTTCGTGGGTATGCAAAGGCAGAAATTATGCCATTGCCTATTTCCTGACAAATTGTAAACAAAAAATGCCAGCTTATGACAAGCTGGCATTTAAAATATATTGTAGTACTATTTTTATAAACTATCCGACGGTGTAGGCTCATTAGTTACAGGTGGTGTTACTGTTTCTGGCAGTGCTTCTGGCACTACGGTTTCAATATCATCACCTTGTAATAATTTTGAATCTGCATCACCAAAGTTACCTTTAAGGGCAACGTTAGAAGCTAAGATTAAAACTATTAATAGACCTGCTAGAGTCCAAGTACTTTTATCTAAAAAGTCACCTGTTTTTTTAACTCCACCAACAACTTGGTTACCTCCTCCACCAAAAGAAGAAGAAAGTCCGCCACCTTTTGGATTTTGTACCATGATCACTAATACTAGCAATAAGCAAACAACAATGATAAGTATTAGGAAAATTGAAAATGTACTCATTCTAAATTATTTATTATCTTTTCGTAATTTTTCTACCGTCTTAATTCGGTCTGCAAAGAAACTACTTTTTTCTGGATATTTCAAACTTAAAATTTTGTAGGCTTGAATTGCATTTTTATACTTTTTTTGTTCCAGGTAAACCCTCGCTAAAGTCTCTGTCATCAGCTCGTTATGGTCAATTCTGGAAGAACTTGAGATATCTATGACCGCACTCTGTTCTGTAGGTACTATTTTAGGGTTAGAAGCTATAAACTTGTCTATACGGTCGTATTTCTTTTTAATTGCCTCACTTTTGACCTTGGGTTTTCTAATAGGTTTTGGAGTAACTTTTTGTTCCTGTGCCTTAGAAATGGTTTTTTCAATCTTACTTTCTTTTACCTCGGCTTGGGGCTCCATGTTTTCTTCTTGAACATCCACATTAACATCCTCAACAATATTCTCTTCAGATTTTTCTATAGGTTTTTTTGAAGCAAGACTAAGCCATTCAGAAAAAGAATATTTTTCTTTTGCATCGAAAGATAAGGGTTTGCCTATGTCAAGAGCATTTTCATCTTCAGTATTATCAGGGTTTTTAGATTGAAATAATGCTGGGTCTAAAATTTTATCGGCGTCTTCTTCGTTTTGTGGTAATGGTTTGTCATCAGATGGAGCAATTAGTGCGGCAGTAGTGGCTGCGATGATAATATCCGATGCATCGGTTTCTGTAGATTCAATTTCCGTGACTTCTACTTCTTCGGTAGGTTCATCAGGTATATTTACTTCTTCTTGTGTAATTGAAGAATCCTCTTTTTCAACAATTTCAATTTGGTCTACCGCAGATGTTTTTTCGACATCTTCTATTATTTCAACCTCTTTATTTTCTTCTATTTCGGCAATTGTACTTTTTGTAGGGTCGAATTGTAAAAAGTCTTTAGACGTAATAAATTCAAAAAGAACATCTCTGTCCGTAGTATATGCAGCAGTTACCTTAAGGGCTTTATTGTATTTGTAACTATTTAGATTTTTTAGTCCCTTTAAATGTAATGCGCGTGCAGCTTGAAAATAAGGATACTCGTCAATAATATCTTCTAGATGTTTTGTGTGAATAGGTTCTACCACTTTGGTAGGATGTTCTAGAAAATATGTAAAGTCCTTAACGTTCATGTAATTACCAATCTGCTAGTGAGGCGTTGAAAATATCTTGTGTCAACCTTTCAAAAATGATTTCATGAGCTTCACTCTTAATGGTCGCTAATTGTGTATCTGCATCATAATCATAAAAGAAAGAAAAACTTTGGTCAAAAGCAGCATCTTCTTTTAATTGATTGAAAAAACGTACTTTAACTCTAATGGATAGTCTATTCTGTGCCGCTGTTTGCGCTGCTGTTGCAGACATAGGTGAAATTTTATATTCGGTTATTTCACCTTCGTATAATAAATCTGGATTTCCGGTACTTATGAGTTCTAGACTGGTCTGGTTTTGAATTCTGTCCTGTAATGCTAAAGTAAAATCTCTATCAACCCCAGGTTCAAAAGTAGAACCAGGACTCTGTGTGGCATAATTTTGAAAGTAATTTACTTTAAAGGTTTTGGCTTCGCCAACATTACCACCGGTAAAATTATATACACCGCAGCTTAGAAGTAAGATGACGGGCAGTATGAATATCAGAGATTTTTTAAGGTATTTCATTGAAATGAGATTCGTTTTAGTTTAAAGATCGTACTGTTTTATTTTGCGATAAAGTGTTCGTTCAGAAATACCTAATTCTGTTGCTGCAGCCTTTCTTTTTCCGCGGTTACGTTCTAAGGATTTTTTGATTAATTCAACTTCCTTCTCTTGTAAAGATAGGGTTTCTTCTTCTTGAATCTCTTCGGCAAAATGATATTTGTCCTCGTAAGAATCTTGAATTATAGAAGCTTCTTCTTGCTTAGGTTCAGGTAAATGTAAAAGGTTCATAGAAGAATCATCTTGCGAATCGTGTTCTATATCGGCATCTTCTTCATCATCATTACCGTAAATTTTACGAATCAGGTTTTCGTTGTCTTTTTGAACCTTTTCAGAATCGTTGTTTTTTAAAAGCTCCATGGTCAACTTTTTAAGGTCGTTGAGGTCGCCTTTCATATCAAAAAGTACTTTGTACAGTATTTCTCTTTCATTGCTAAAGTCGCTTTCAGATTTAGTATTGGAAACTACTGCAGGTAGATTGCTTGTATTGTTATGCGGCAGGTAACCGTTTAAAGTGGCAGCGGTAATAGCTCTATTTTCTTCTAAGACAGAAACCTGTTCTGCGATATTCCTCAGTTGGCGAATGTTACCAGGCCATCTGTATTTTGTCAATAATGATACGGCATGGTCATCTAGTCTGATAGTAGGCATTTTGTACTTCTGACTAAAATCGGATGCAAATTTTCGGAACAATAAATGAATATCACCTTGACGTTCGCGTAATGGTGGAATGTTAATTTCTACAGTGCTTAAACGATAGTATAAATCTTCGCGAAAACGCTCTTTTTTAATCGCTTCGAACATATTTACATTAGTAGCCGCAACAATACGTACATCTGTTTTTTGCACTTGTGATGAGCCTACTTTTAAAAACTCACCATTTTCAAGTACACGTAATAATCTTACTTGGGTAGTTAATGGTAGTTCGCCAACTTCATCTAAAAATATGGTGCCGCCATCGGCAACTTCAAAATAGCCGCTTCTTGTTTGTGTAGCACCTGTAAAAGCCCCTTTTTCGTGTCCAAAAAGTTCACTGTCAATAGTACCTTCTGGTATGGCACCGCAGTTTACGGCGATATACTTTGCGTGTTTTCTATGGGAAAGCGAATGAATGATTTTTGGAATAGATTCCTTTCCTACACCACTTTCACCTGTAACCAGAACGGAAATGTCAGTTGCGGCAACTTGCATTGCTTTTTCAAGAGCACGATTTAATTTTGGGTCTTGCCCAATAATTTCAAAACGTTGTTTTATGCTTTGTATACTTTCCATATAAAAATGGCTACTATAAAATTAGTTATTGTCAGAATACCCAACTGCAACACCTTTTAAAGTGGCAGAAGTGCAATCGTTAATTTGTACGTTTACAAAGTCGCCCACCTTGTAATTCTCTTTCGGAAAGACCACAACGGTACTTTGGCTATTTCTTCCCATCCATTCCTGTTCAGATTTTTTAGAGGTTCCTTCAATTAAAACCTCTTGTATTTTACCAACATGTTTTTCGGTTCTGTATTGACAGTGGCTTCTCTGTAAGGCAATAATTTCAGAAAGGCGTCTCTTTTTTGTAGTCTCTGGCACATCATCTTCCATTTTTCTACCGGCCATAGTGCCCGGTCTTTCAGAATATGCATACATATAACCGAAATCGTATTTTACGTATTCCAATGCTCTTAACGTGGCAGCATGATCTTCTTCGGTTTCAGTGGGGAAGCCCGTAATAATATCTTGAGAAATAGAACACCCAGGTAAAATTTTTCTAATTTCATCTGTTAGTTCAAAATACTCCTCAATAGTATGTAGCCGATTCATTTCCTTTAAAATGCGATTGCTACCACTTTGTACAGGTAAATGAATATGATTACAAATATTCTTGTGTTTGGCCATGGTTCTAATGACGTCCAAGGTCATGTCTTGCGGGTTGGATGTAGAGAACCGAATGCGCATTTTAGGGTTTGCCAATGCTACCATTTCCAATAATTTAGAAAAGTTGGTGGCAGTTGCTTTTTGCATATCCGTAGCATTAACGAAATTTTTCTTTAGTCCGCCGCCATACCATAAGTAGCTGTCTACATTCTGTCCTAGAAGTGTAATCTCTTTAAATCCTTTTTCAGAAAGCTCGCTGATCTCTGCTAAGATAGATTGTGGGTCTCTGCTACGTTCGCGACCTCTCGTGAAAGGAACTACGCAAAAAGTACACATATTATCACAACCTCTGGTAATAGAAACAAAAGCCGTCACTCCGTTCGTATTTAATCTGACGGGAGCTATATCGCCATAAGTTTCATCTTTGGAAAGAATTACGTTTACAGCATCTCTACCAGAATCAACTTCTTTGATTAAGTTGGGTAAATCTTTATAGGCATCTGGTCCAACGACCATATCCACTATTTTTTCCTCATCTAAAAGCTTGTCTTTCAGGCGTTCTGCCATGCAGCCAAGAACTCCAACTTTTAAGTGTGGCCTAGATTTTTTTACCTTATTATATTCGGTTAATCTTTTACGAATGGTCTGCTCTGCTTTATCTCTAATAGAACACGTGTTTACAAGTACTAAATCCGCATCTTCTAACGTTTGGGTGGTGTTAAAACCTTCGGTCGCTAAGATAGATGCAACAATTTCACTATCGGCAAAGTTCATGGCGCAACCATAACTCTCAATGTAGAGATTACGCTTGTTCATTTCTTTTCCTTCAACTACCAAAGTTGTGCCCTGCACATTTTCGTCTATGGTTTTCTCCATTTTTGTAATACGTTGCAATAAAATATTTTGGATGGCAAAGATACTATTATAATCAAAAATATGACAAGATGACATGATTATTTAGGGTTTGTTTATGCTTTACACTTTAAAATTATTTAGTTTTAACATCAATTATAACCACCAACACATATGAATTTAGAAAACTTGACACAACAAATTAAAACCAAGCCAGATTTAGAATTTGGCACCATATTCAGTAGGTCTATTGAGCTTTTTAAGAAAGTCTGGTTACAGGGATTCATTATTTTGCTTTTGACCTTTGTTGTAATATTGCCCTTTTATATTATTCTCTATATACCTATGATCGCTTTGGGTATAACTGATCCAGAGTCACTTCAGCATGATGCTTTACCACCAATGGCTGCTATTGCGATGGCAATTCTTGCACCTGTGTTTGCAATTGGCGTAACTACTTTTGCCTTGGCTTTGAATGCGGCATTTCTGAAAATATGTAGAGAAAAAGATCTGGGTAAAGAATCTAGTGATGACTACTTCTTTTTCTTTAAGGAAGGGCGTTTAGGTAAGGTGTTCATACTTGCGCTATACACTTTTGGGCTATCGATTGCTGGGGCACTTGCCTGCGGTGTGGGTATGTTCTATGTAATGGTTCCAGTTTCATTGATACCTGCTTTTTTGGCGTTTTCAAATCATTTATCTCCTTTAGAAATGGTGAAGGCAAGTTTTACTTTAGGCAATAAAAACTGGCTGGTTATATTTGGTTTGGTGATTGTTTCTGCATTTGTGGCGCAACTGGGCTTTATTCTGTGTTGTGTAGGAGTATTGTTTACTGCAATGTTAGGTAAGGTGCCAACATATTATATGTATAAAGATGGTGTAGGTTTCAACGAGGTAGGGGCTAATTCAAACTTATTGTAACGCAACTATTACAGGTTTCTTCATCTTATTGTTGCAACCAGTTAATTTATAGACCATGAAGAATTTTCTTTTTCTTGTTTGTGCCATAGTTTTATCTGTATTTGTTTCTTGTGATGATGATGGACCTTATGAAGATTACCAAGTGGCAAGACCAATTTTGCAAGATGCAATTACTTTTAAGGCAGAAGCTGTTTCGGTTACTGAGCCGGTACCAATTGTATCATCAGGTAAAATATATGCCTACGGTAATTATATTTTTGTCAATGATGTGAATAAGGGATTTCATGTAATCGATAATCAAAATCCTTCATCACCAGAAAGCATTGCATTTATCAAGTTAGAAGGCAATAATGATATTTCTATTAAGGATGATAAGATATATGCCGATAGTTATGGCGACTTGGTCATTTTTGATATTTTGGATATTAATAATATTACAATAGATAGCCGCATTGTAAATGCTATCTATAATAATGGTGTTTGGGCTACGGAAATAGCGTATCCACAAGCAGATTTTTATGAATACGGCGATATTGATTATGATAGGGATATTGTTATAGGCTGGGAGGTCGTGACCGAAAGAAGACCGGTAGAGGAGTATGTATCTAGGTATAATTGTGATGGTTGTGTGGTAGATACTCTTGAAAGTTTTAATGATAGTCCGCAGCCAACTACAGGTCAAGGTGGTTCTTTAGCACGATTTAAGATTATTGGAGATTATCTTTATGTTGTCGATTATAGCGACATCAATATTTTCGACATTACAGATGTTGAAAATGTACAGGTATTAGATGATGTGCAAGTTGCCTGGGATATTGAAACTATTTACAGTCAAGGAGAAATTTTATTTATAGGAGGATCTCAAGGCATGTATATTTATGGGATAGAGAATCCTGAAAAACCAGAATTCATCTCAGAGTTTAGACATGGTACGGCTTGTGATCCTGTCGTTGTTGATGGTGATTACGCGTATGTAACTTTAAAAGGAGGTAATTTCTGTGGTAGTACGGAAAGTGGACTTTATGTAGTTGATATATCTAATCTTGAAAATCCTGAATTAAAAGTGATTTATCCAATGGATGGTCCTAACGGATTAGGTATTAAAGAAAATACCCTTTTTGTGTGCGACGGAGATTCGGGCTTAAAAGTCTATGATAAATCAGATGCACCAAATGTCACTTTGATAAATACTTTTGAAGATATTGTAGCTTACGATGTAATACCATTGGCTTCTTCTTTGTTAATGATTGGTGATCAAACATTATATCAATATGAATATGTAGATAATGATATTAGATTGTTAAGTACATTTCAATTGTAAAATTATTATTAGGTTAAAAAAAGGGAAGCTAGTTTAGCTTCCCTTTTTTTATTTGAGCCCCTAATTAGTTTATGTCTTGTGATATAGCGGCTAGAATAAGCATTAATTTCATGATTTAATAGGCTAAACTCTGTTGAAATATGGGGAAAAATAAATTCTTGAAATTCCAAAGTTTAATTTTTAGTATACATTTGTAAGTATAAACAAGGTTGATGGCGAAAAATTTAGTAATTGTTGAGTCTCCTGCAAAGGCCAAAACTATAGAGAAGTTTTTGGGAAAAGATTATAAGGTAGAATCGAGCTTTGGTCACATTGCAGATTTACCTTCAAAGGAGTTGGGAGTAGATGTTGAAGGCGATTTTACACCGAAATATATAGTTGATAAAGACAAGCAAGCTTTAGTGAAAAAGCTTAAGAGTCTGGCGGATAAAGCAGAAACTATATGGCTCGCGAGTGATGAGGATCGCGAGGGAGAGGCTATTTCTTGGCACTTGGCAGAAGAGCTAGGTTTAGACAAGAAGAAGACAAAACGTATTGTTTTTAACTCAGTTACAAAAGCAGCTATTCAAAAAGCGATTGAGAATCCAAGGGAAATCAATTTCAATCTTGTAAATGCACAACAGGCTAGACGAGTATTAGACCGTTTGGTTGGTTATCAACTATCACCCGTACTTTGGAAAAAAATTAAGCCGGGTCTTTCAGCCGGTCGTGTTCAGTCGGTAGCCGTAAGGTTAATCGTTGAGCGAGAAAGAGATATTGAAGGCTTTGAGCCACAAGCATCGTTTAAGATTGCAGCAGAGTTTCAAACCGAAGCAGGTAGTGTGTTTTCGGCAAAACTGAACAAAACGTTCGCTACCGAAGAAGATGCAAAGGCATTTTTAGAGAAAAACAAAGCAGCTGTTTTTTCAGTAAGTAAATTAGATAAGAAACCGGCTAAGAAATCGCCATCTGCGCCGTTTACCACTTCTACATTACAGCAAGAAGCATCAAGAAAATTATATTTTTCTGTAGGTAGAACCATGCAGGTAGCCCAACGTTTGTATGAAGCGGGTTTAATAACCTACATGAGAACGGATAGTGTTAATCTTTCTAACGAAGCATTAGCATCTGCCAAAGAGGCTATTGAAAAAAACTACGGTAAAGAGTATAGCGAAACAAGAAACTTTAAAGGGAAGTCTAAAGGAGCTCAAGAAGCACACGAAGCCATTAGACCTACTGATATGGGGAATCAATCTCCTTCGTTGGAGCGTGATCAATCTAAATTATATGATTTAATATGGAAACGTACCGTTGCATCTCAAATGAGCGATGCGCAATTGGAACGTACCAATGTTAGAATAAAGGCCAATAAACATACAGAAGAGTTCACAGCTAATGGTGAGGTAATAAAGTTTGATGGTTTCTTGAAAGTTTACATGGAAGGTGTAGATGATGAAGATATTGCTGAAGAACAAGAAGGTATGCTGCCGGCAATGAAGCAAGGTGAGCGTTTGTTGAACAACTTTATTTCAGCGACAGAGCGTTTTACAAGAGCACCATATAGATTTACGGAAGCATCTTTGGTTAAGAAGTTAGAAGAGTTGGGTATTGGTAGACCATCTACATATGCACCAACAATATCCACTATTCTTAATAGAGGTTATGTTGAAAAAGGTACTATTGAAGGTAGTGAGCGTAAGTATCAACAATTGATATTGGCTTCAGATAAAATAGAAACAAAGAACCTTACTGAAAATGTTGGTTCTGATAAAGGTAAAATGGTGCCTACGGATATTGGTATGATCGTTACCGATTTCTTGGTAAGTAATTTTGCCAATATATTAGATTACAATTTTACCGCTCAAGTAGAAGAGGATTTTGATGAGATAGCTTCCGGTGATGAAGATTGGAAGAAAATGATGAAAGATTTCTACAAAGATTTTCATCCTAATGTAGTAGATGTAGAAGAAAATGCAGATCGCGCCAGTGGTGAAAGAATATTGGGTAAAGATCCCAAGTCTGGCAAACAGGTATCTGTACGTTTAGGTAGATTTGGGCCAATGGTACAAATAGGTACTGTTGATGATGAAGAGAAACCAACATTCGCAAGTTTATTGCCAGAGCAATCTTTAAACACTATTTCTTATGAAGAGGCAATGGATCTTTTTAAACTACCTAGAAAATTAGGAGTTTATGAAGGAGAAGAAGTATTGGCTAACGTAGGTAGATTTGGACCTTATGTGAAATTTGGCGAGAAATTTATTTCTATGGATAAAGGCGAGAGTGCTTTTGAAATAGAAATGGATAGAGCAATAGAACTTATTGTTGCTAAGCAGAAGGCCGATGCGCCAATTGCTATGTATGAAGATTTAGAAGTTACAAAAGGTACAGGTAGGTTTGGACCGTTCATTAAATGGAACGGTATGTTTATTAACGTAAACAAAAAGTACGATTTTGATAACTTATCTAATGATGACATTATAGAGTTGATCGAAATCAAAAAGCAAAAAGAGATCGATAAGGTTATTCATAACTGGGAAGAAGAAGGCATCCGTATAGAAAAAGCGAGATGGGGCCGTCATAATGTTATAAAAGGCAAGATCAAGGTAGAGTTGGCAAAAACTGTCGATGTTGTTAATATGTCTTTAGAAGAAGCCAAAAAGTTGATTGAGGCGAAGACTCCAAAGAAAAAAGCTCCAAAGAAAAAGGCAAAAGCTAAACCTAAAACAAAAAAGTAATTTAATTTTAGGTCAAAAGATTAGTGTAGTATTTTTATGATTTCTAAAAACCTTTAATAAATGGCCTTTGATTTTCTAGTTCCGGTATCGGATAAAGTTTTAGCTCATAATGAGTTGTTACCTAGTCAGGCCATTGGCAAAAACACCTACATACATACAGAAAAGGATGGTTTGCCGGTTCTGGCAAATGCTACTGTAGCAATTGTAGGGGTAAGGGAGTCAAGAAATGCCTATGAAAAGAAGCATGAAAAGTTAGATGTTTCTGCAATTAGATTACAATTCTACAAACTTCTAATAGGGAACTGGAATGCTACCATAGTAGATTTAGGAGATATAGAAGAAGGCGCTACTGTAAATGACACTTATTTTGTGGTCAAAGAAGTCGTAGCCGGGTTATTGGAAGAAGATATTATACCTATAATTTTAGGGGCAACACAAGATATTACTTATCCTGCTTACCGAGCTTTTGATGGAATTAGGGATATGATCAACCTGGTTGCAATAGATAGTAGGTTTGATTTTGGTATAGAAGATGAGCTCATTTCATCACATTCCTATATGAGTAAAATCATAACCGATAAGCCAAATAATCTATTTAATTTCTCAAATATTGGGTATCAAAGTTATTTTAATGCCCAAGAAGAAATAGATTTAATGGAGCGTTTATTTTTTGACGCCTATAGACTTGGAGAAGTTGCAAACGATATTTCTTTAGCAGAGCCTGTGCTTAGAAATGCGCATATGGTAAGTTTAGACTTGCGATCTGTTAAAGCAAGTGAAATTTCTTTGTCCGCTAATTTTTCACCTAACGGATTTAATGGAAGAGAAATCTGTGCTATTTCTAGATATGCCGGTATTAGTGATAAAGTATCTGTATTCGGCTTGTATGAAATGGAGAACACCGTACAGTCGCAACAGCTGATAGCTCAGATAATATGGTACTTTATAGAAGGTATCAATTTTAGAATCAAAGAATCTCCATATACCAAAACAGATGACTTTGTAAAGTACAATGTACCTAGCGAAGATGAAGAATTGGTATTCTACAAAAGTTTATTAACAGAAAGATGGTGGACAGAAGTCCCATCTATTTTCACTTCACATACTAAAGGCCATACACCTGCGTTATTACCTTGCACCGAGAAGGATTATTTAGATGCATGTAATCAACAAATTCCTGAAAGGTGGTTTAAGGCCTACAAGAAAGGCTTTAATTAACATTATTTTTTTTAAAGCATAAAAAGACTTTGATACAATATTTTATATAAAACCTAGTTTTAGTTGTTAGAATAAATTATTGTATTCTGAGTTTAACCATAATCGAAATTTAACCTAAAGTATGAAGAAGCTATTGTTATCCTCTATAGCGTTTGTTTTTTTACTCACAAGTTGTGGGTCTAAACAGAAAGGTGAGCTAACTGGAGTCCAGGGAAAAAAATGGTATCCGGAAAAACCATATGGAATGGAACTTATCCCAAGGGGTTCTTTCATAATGGGTAAGAGTGAAGAAGACCAAGGAAAATTATTGAATGCACCGACTAAGACAGTTACGGTACGTTCTTTTTACATGGATGATACCGAAATCACGAATAGTGAGTATCGTCAGTTTGTAGAATGGGTAAAGGATTCTATCGTTAGAACCAAACTAGCCATTTTAGCTGATGAATTAGGTATAGGTCCAGAAGAAGGCGGTATTGGTGACTATGCTTTTAAAGATGCAGATACTACAAGAGCATCTGTATACGATAAGTATATGTTGGATAATTACTCAGGTATGGGTGAGACGGGATACGAAGGTAGAGCGTTAAGCAAAGATGAAGACCTAGTTTGGAACACATCAGATTACCCAGATGAGTATTATACCGAAATAATGGATTCTATCTATCTATCTGAAGACGAGTCTTATAACGGTCAACGTACTATTGATGTTAAGACATTAAAGTATAAATATAGCTGGATGGATATTGAGGCAGCTGCTCGTGCTTCTGTAAAAGGAAACCAAAGCCGTAAAGACTTTATCCGTACAGAAGAAGTTGAGATATACCCAGATACAACGGTTTGGATCAGAGATTTCTCTTATTCTTATAATGAACCAATGCATAACGATTATTTCTGGCATGATGCATATAGCGAGTATCCTGTAGTAGGTATCAGCTGGCAACAAGCAAAAGCATTCTGTAACTGGAGAACGAAGTTTAAAAACGATGACAACAAAAGTCGTGGTAGACAGTTCGTTAATCAATTTAGATTACCAACGGAAGCTGAATGGGAATATGCTGCAAGAGGTGGTATTGAAGGTGGTACGTACCCATGGGGTGGACCATATGTAATCAGTGATACTGGTTGTTTTATGGCAAACTTTAAGCCACAACGTGGAGATTATGCTGCAGATGCTGCTTTATATACAGTAGAAGCAAAATCTTACGAGCCTAACGACTTTAATATGTATAACATGGCCGGTAATGTTTCAGAGTGGACAAACTCAAGTTACGATCCAAGTGCATATGATTATGTATCAACAATGAACCCTAACGGAGGTGATCAATCTAATACAAGAAAAGTTATTAGAGGTGGTTCTTGGAAAGATGTAGCTTACTTCTTACAAGTGAGTACAAGAGATTACGAATACGCAGATTCAGCTCGTAGTTACATCGGTTTCAGAACAGTACAAGATTATATGGGTGAGGAAGATTCCACACAATAAATAATAATATTAACAGTTTTATAATAAATTCAAATTCATTTTTTTAACCAAATCTTTATTTTTTAAACCTTAAAATTAAATTAAACATGGCACAGTCAAAATCCACAAAAAAATTATTTAACATGGCCTACGGGCTAGGGGCATCAGTCGTAATTATTGGTGCATTATTTAAAATTCTTCACTGGGAGTTAGGACCATTAAATGGTGGTATTCTTTTAGCGATAGGTCTTATTACAGAAGCATTAATTTTTGCGATCAGTGCATTTGAACCAGTTGATGACGATTTAGATTGGGCATTAGTATACCCAGAATTAGCTGGTGGTGAAAGCAAAGCACCTAAGAAAGCACAAGCTGCAACAGAAGTAAAAGAAGCTGAGGCATCTTTATCTAAGAAATTAGATGATTTATTGAAAGAAGCTGGTGTAGATGCAAGTCTTATGGAAAGCTTAGGTTCAAGCATTAAAAACTTTGAAGGTGCTGCTAAAGGTATCGCTCCAACAGTTGATGCAATGGAATCTACTAAGAAATATTCTAGTGAAATGGTTCAGGCTGCTTCTCAAATGGAGTCTTTGAACAGTCTTTATAAAGTACAATTAGAAAGTGCTAGCAAGCAAGCTTCAGTTAATGAAGAAGTTGTTCAAAATGCAAGTGCACTTAAAGATCAAATGGCATCTTTGTCTACAAACCTTTCTTCATTGAATGGTGTATATGGTGGTATGTTATCTGCAATGAGCAAAAACTAGTTTGGATTTTTACCAACCCGAATCAATTATTAATAAAAATCTAAATTAAAAATCCATGGCAGGAGGAAAACAATCACCACGTCAGAAGATGGTCAACTTAATGTATTTGATCTTCATCGCAATGTTGGCGTTAAACATGAGTAAAGAAGTATTGGCCGCATTCGGTATAATGAATGAAAAGCTAGAGACTTCTAACGAAAAGACAACTGCAAGTAACGATGCGTTCTTGGAAAGTCTTGGAACTAAAGCATCTGAAGATGCTGCAAAGTACGATAAGTTATATAAGAATGCTCAGCAGATCAAAGCAATGTCTCAAGAGTATTATGATTACTTAGAAGGACTAAAAGCAGGTATGATGGAAGGGATCGAAGATCCAAAAGATTATGCTCGTATGGATATGGCTGATTACTTAGATCAGAAATTATTCCAAGGTGAAACTTTATCGGAAGACGGTAAAAAATTCATGAGTAACCTAACAGGTTATAGAGATCAAGTTGCTGCAATAGTACCAGCTGCTTTAAAGCAATCTGTTATCGATCGTTTCCAAACAGGAGATGAAAACGGTAAAGTTGAAAAAAGAGACGGTACAAAGCAAGATTGGATCAACTATCACTACGAAGGGTATCCTTTAGTAGCATCTTTAGCAAAATTAACTCAGTTACAAGCTGATGTTAAGATAACTGAAGAAGCAGCTTTGAAATCTATGTTGGCAGGCGAGTTAACGGAACAAGTTTCTTTAAAGAACTTTGCTACATCTCTTTTAGCTTCTAAATCTGCATACTATGCAGGTGAGAAGTATGATGGTAAGATCATTATCAGCAAAACTGATAACTCTTCTACTCCGGTAAGAGCTGAGTTAACGTTAGATGGTAGAAAATTATCTGAAGGTTCTGATTATAAATTAGAAGCTGGTGGTGTTAAAATGTTGATTGGTTCTGGTTCTGCTGGTGATCATGAAGTAAAAGGTACTATCTACTTTAAGCAAGACGGTGAAGAAATTCCTGTTGAGGTTAAAAATTCTTTCGCAACAATATCTAAGCCTAATGCTGCTTTGATTGCTGCTGATAAAATGAATGTAGTATATAGAGGTGTTGCTAACCCAATGTCTATCTCTATACCAGGTATACCAAATAACAAAGTAAGAGCAAATGCTCCAGGTCTTAGAGCTGTTAGCGGTAGTAAATATGTTATGACTCCAGGAACTGGTAGAAATGTAACTATTACAGCTTCAGGTACTTTGCCAGATGGTCAGTCTGTATCTTCTAAATCTGAATTCAGAATTAAAGATATTCCAAGACCAGAAGGTAGTGTAAGTAGACAAACAGGTAGTATTAAACTTCCTAAAAGGAATGTTGAGATTGCTACTATCGGTGCTGGTTTGGAAGATTTTGATTTTGACTTGAACCTTGCGGTAAGCGGTTTCAAATTCAAAGTACCAGGTCAACCAACAGTTTCTGTAAGAGGAAACAAAATGAATGCTAAGGCTAAACAAGCTTTAAGCCGTGCTAAAAGAGGAGATATCGTTCAAATATTTGATATTGAAGCTTATATCACAAATAACAAGAGTTACAAGTTGAAGAAAGTATCTCCAGTAGTTGTGGAGATTACAAACTAAATAAATAGAATGATACCGGGTAAGCCCATTGGTCTTGCCCGGTTAATTTTAAAGTGAAGCAAACATGAATTGGAAAAATGTTTTAGTAATGGGAGTGGTAACAATGTTACCTTTATCAATGATGGCCCAAGCAAACGTATTGAATGCAAAAAAACCAGATGAGGTTGGTGTTCGTACAGAAGCTCAAAAAGCTGTAGATAATGATGCTCCGTTAGAATACGGGTACGTAGATGATAGGGATATCCTTTGGTCTAAAACCTTATGGGAAACCATTGATTTAGATGAGAGAGTTAATTTCCCATTATATTACCCAACAGATACTATGGATATCGGACCGGATAGAAGGTCTTTATACCATGTACTGGTTAAAAATTTAAAAAGTGGAAAATTAGATACTTATACAGATTCTTATTTTACACAAAAAAGAACTTTTGGCGATTTAAAAGATGCCTTGCAAATGGTTGATACCTTAGATTACGGGTATGAGCAGATGAATGCAGGTGAAGCTGTTTCTGAAGAATATATTACTCGTAGAACTATTTCTGCGGCAGATATTGAAGAGTATCATATTAAAGGAATATGGTATTTTGATAAGAGACAGGGAGAGTTGAAATACCGTCTTTTAGGTATTGCGCCTGTTGCACCAGATGTTAACTTTATGGATGATGATAATCCTGATATGGTTGAACTTTTCTGGGTATGGTATCCAGATGCGCGTGCAATGTTACATGAGGCAAAAGTCTTTAATCAACAAAATTCAGCACAGCCTATCTCTTTTGACATGCTGTTAAATGCAAGAAGATTCGATGCTGTTATCTATAAAGAAGATAACGTACAAGGCGATAGAAAAGTAGATGACTATATTTCTGACAATGCTTTGTTCCAATTATTGGAAGCGAAACGAATTAAAGAAACAATTAGAGATAAGGAACAAGACATGTGGGCTTACTAAAAGCTTACTGAAAATCCAATTCACATAAAAAAGACCCAATCGTAAAGATTGGGTCTTTTGTTTTATATCATGTTTTATGCAATTGTCATTACATTTGTGCTATGGTAGATTTTATAGTGGTAGGGTTAGGTTTGGCGGGTACCGCATTTTGTGAAAACTTACGTAAAAACAATAAGACTTTCGTTGTTTTTAATGACCGATCGCAAACATCGTCCCGTGTTGCGGGTGGTTTATATAATCCTGTAATCTTAAAACGATTTACCCTTTCTTGGCGGGCAGATGAGCAATTACCTGTAGCTACAAAGTTTTATACAGAATTAGAGCAGTTTTTAAATGTCTCGTTTGATGAAAAGCTCAATGTATTACGCAAATTTGCCTCAATAGAAGAGCAGAATCTGTGGTTTGAGGCAGCTGACAAAGACAAGTTAAAGCCGTATTTAGATACTAAACTGGTAAATAACGAGAACGCTTTACTGAAAATTCCTTTTCAATTCGGGAAAGTACTGGAAACTGGTAGGTTAGATACTAAGTTTCTCTTTGATAGCTATGAGGGCTGGTTGCGAAAAGAAAATAGATTATTCACTGATACCTTCAATTATGACGAGTTAATAATTGAACAGGCTTTTGTAAACTATAAAGATATAAAGGCAAAGAACGTGGTTTTTACTGAGGGTTATGGTATGATGCACAATCCCTTTTTCAATTATATGCCAATGCAGGGCTCCAAAGGAGAATATATAGTTATACGGACAAAAGGTTTAAATGAATGTAACATTATAAAATCTTCTATTTTTTTAATACCACTAGGTAATGATTTGTATAAAGTAGGTGCTACATACCATAGAAAAGATAAAGACAATGTAGAAACGAAAGAAGCTAAGAGTGAGCTCATAACTAAACTTGAAACACTTTTGGATTGTTCTTATGAGATAGTTGATCATATGGCAGGTATGCGCCCAACTGTAAAAGATAGAAGACCTTTAGTAGGTCAACACCCAACATATAACAACTTATGGCTATTAAATGGTTTTGGTTCTCATGGTATTACCATTGCACCTTGGGCGGCAACATCGCTTTATAATCTTATAGAAAAAGATATGCCTTTATTGGAAGAAATGGATATTGCCCGTTTTACTGGGAGTTAGTATTATTAAGTATTGCCTTAGGATCGTATTTTACGAACATATTGATCCATATATTACGAGATAACCTCATAATAATCGGCATAAAAACCACTAGGGTTATAATTATAGCTATAAACGTTTCTATAAGGTCAGCACCTATAAATAGATTGGCAATGACAAAGGCAGCTACCGCAAAGGCAATACCTACTCCGTAACTCACATACATAGCACCATAAAAGAAAGATGGTTCTATTTTATATTTTAGGTTACAATGGCTGCATCTTTCGTGCATTTTAAAGATTTTGCCCATATGGTATGGGTTTTTATCCAAATACATGCTTTCTTCGTGACATCTAGGACAACTTCCTGTTAAAATACTGTAGAGTTTGTTTCCTTTTTTTAACATTTGCAAAACTTTACACTAAGGTACGATTTTATGATATTTTATATATCAAATTTATAGGGTAAGAAAGATAATTTAGCTTAAAAATAATCGGTAATTATTGTATCGGGTTTTAAGTAAAAAAGAAGAATTAAAATTTATGTTAAACGTTCACAACCTATCAGTCTCTTTTGGAGGAGAATATCTATTTGAAGAAATATCATTTCGTTTAAATGGAGGAAACAGAGTAGGACTAGTAGGTAAAAATGGAGCGGGAAAATCTACTTTGTTAAAATTATTGAATAAAGATATGCCTTTGGATACCGGAGTAATTGCGGTAGAAAAAGATATTAAAATAGGTTTTCTTAGACAAGATATAGATTTCGTAGAAGGGCGATCGGTTTTAGAAGAGGCCTATCAAGCTTTTGAGGAGATTAAGGCTTTGGAATTAAAACTAGATGAAATTAATCATCAGTTGGCGGAACGAACCGATTATGAATCAGATTCGTACAGTCAGCTTATCGTAGACCTGAGTGATATTACCCACCACTATGAAATTCTAGGGGGTTATAATTATCAGGGCGAAACAGAAAAAATACTACAAGGATTAGGTTTTAGAAGAGAGGACTTTGATAAAAAGACGGAAACCTTCTCAGGTGGGTGGCGAATGCGTATAGAACTTGCGAAATTATTATTGCAAACAAATGACGTATTGCTGCTAGATGAGCCTACCAACCACTTGGATATTGAATCTATCATATGGTTTGAACAATTTTTGAACAATTATACTGGCGGGGTAGTCATTGTATCTCACGATAAAATGTTTTTGGACAATGTTACCAATAGAACCATTGAAATTTCTTTAGGGCGTATTTATGATTACAACAAACCCTACACAGAATATTTGGTACTCAGAAATGAAATAAAACAGCAGCAGGTAAATGCCCAAAAGAACCAAGAAAAAGAAATTCAACAAGCTGAGCGCTTAATTGAGAAATTTAGGGCGAAGTCCACTAAGGCATCAATGGCGCAGTCCTTGATCAAGAAATTAGATAAAATAGAACGTATAGAGGTAGATGAGGATGACAATAGTGTCATGAGCCTTCGTTTCCCAATTTCGGTTACACCGGGTAAGGTAGTAGTAGAAATTGAGGAGCTGTCAAAAGCATATGGGGATAATTTAGTGTTGAACGACATTAACCTGCTTATTGAGAGAGATAGCAAAACAGCTTTCGTTGGTCAAAACGGACAAGGTAAATCTACTTTGGCAAAGATTATTGTAGGCGATCTTAAGCATGAAGGTCATCTAAAACTGGGGCATAATGTACAAATAGGATATTTTGCTCAAAACCAGGCAGAGTACTTAGATGGTAACAAGACCATTTTGGATACCATGATCGATGCGGCAAATGAAAAGAATAGAAGTAAAGTAAGAGATATTCTAGGTTCGTTTTTGTTTAGGGGAGATGAAGTAGATAAGTATGTAAAAGTGCTTTCTGGTGGTGAACGCAACCGTTTGGCCCTGGCTAAAATGTTATTACAGCCCTTCAATGTTTTGGTAATGGATGAGCCTACCAATCACTTAGATATTAAATCTAAAAATGTACTAAAACAAGCATGTTTAAATTTTGAAGGTACATTGATACTTGTTTCTCATGATAGAGACTTTTTACAACGGTTGACCAATAAAGTCTATGAATTCAAAGATCAGAAGATCAGGGAGTATTTGGGTGATGTAGATTACTATTTAGAGCAGAGAAAAGTAGAGGATTTTAGGGCTATCGAAAAAAAGCAGTCAGTAGCTGTAAAAAAAGATAAACCTAAAGTATCTAATTCTTTTCAAGATCAGAAGAAACTAAAAAGTTTAAAAAACCAATTAAGTTCAGTTGAAAGTAAGATCAGTTCACTTGAAAAAGAGATTAAGGAAATTGATCATAACTTGCTAGTAGACTACGATGCCACTATAGCGAAGCCTAATTTCTTTGATGGTTACCAAGCCAAAAAGAAGAAATTAGAAACGTTAATGCAGAACTGGGAAACTCTTACAATTGATATTGACGAGCTAGAGTAATTAGAAAATATCAGACATACGATTTTAAGCGTTTCACAACATTTTCAGCTACTTTCACAACAAACAGGGGTAAATCAACGATAATATTTGAGTTTTCAACGTTATTAGTTCAAATTTGTAGGAGAATTCTTAGATGTACGAATTTATCAAACCACCTTTATATGAAAAAATTACATTATTTAAGTTTCTGTTTATTATTTCTGTCAACTGTTTGTTTTGCAGAAATATCTAAAAAGGAAAAGAAAGCCTTAGTTGATCTTTATAATACCACCAACGGTAAGCATTGGGTGAAGAAATGGGATTTAAAATCTCCGGTTTCTCAATGGCACGGTGTAAAAGTTGAAAATGATGTTGTGGTAGAAATTAATTTGTTCCACAACAACCTAATGGGTTCAATTTCTCCACAAATAGGAGGATTGGAAAATCTTAAAGTATTAAACCTTGCTTTCAACTCTTTAACAGGATCTGTACCCACAGAAATAGCGAACCTTTCTAATTTAAAAGTATTGAAATTAGAAATGAACAGGCTAAATGGTGAAATTCCAGAAGGTATTGGTAGTCTTATAGAGTTAGAAGAGTTTTCAGCTTTCAATAATTTCTTAACGGGAAGAATTCCTGCTACAGTAGGTAACTTAACAAATTTAAAGGTATTGAATCTTTCAAGTAATGAATTTTACGGTGATATTCCAAGTTCATTAGGTGCGTTATCCCAATTAGAAACTTTAGGTCTATTTGAAAATAGATTAGAAGGTGCTATACCAAGAGATATGGGTAACCTTAGTAATTTGAAAGAATTAGTTTTGGCGAACAACAGACTTATAGGTGATATTCCTAACGAGTTTGCAGATTTGGCAAGTTTAGAAGTATTTCAGATTCAGAATAATAACTTTAGTTCATTTAAGGCTTTAGAGTTTTTAGAGACTAAAGAGTACTTAGTTTTTGATTACGATAAAGACGATAGAAAATTAGAGTTTAAAGATATCAACTTCAGTAAAACCAGAATGGCAGATACGAAGTTTGAAGATATAGAAGAGTAAGAGTAGTTTACACTTTTAGTTAGTTTGGTGAAAAAAGAGATGTTATATGACATCTCTTTTTTGTTTTAAGTACATTAATATCAATGGTATATCATAAATGTATTTTTTGCACGTTATAATAAAAGTACTTTTTACACCACTGCTCTATTGTTATAGTGCTGTGTGGTAAATGGTATGAGTAAAGTCCCCCAAAAAATTAATTTTTTCAGTATGAAAAATGTTATAACCTATACCTGTTCAGTTTTTATTCTGCTATGTAGTTATATTGTCAATGCACAAATACCTACAAATGAAAAACAATACCTATTAAAATTTAATGAAAGTACCATTGGTGATCAATGGCAAAATAAATGGGATCTAAAAGCGGACCCATCTACATGGTACGGTGTAGAAATCAAAGATGGTCATGTTACTGCCTTAAAACTTTATCGCAATAATCTTACTGGGGTTATTCCTGATGGGATTTCAACTCTTTCGCATTTAAAATCGTTGAACCTTGCATTTAACGTAATTGAAGGTAATTTACCAAAAGATATATTTCAATTGGAAAAGTTGACATCCATACGTTTAGAGATGAATAAACTAACGGGTAATTTGCCACAAGATTATTCTAAAATGAACCAGCTAGAAGAACTTTCTATGTTTAACAATTTGTTGCAAGGAACTATTCCAGATGGTATAGGAGAAATTTCAAATTTAAAGTCTTTGAATCTTTCAAGTAATTATTTAGAAGGTAGCCTGCCTAAGTCATTAGAGAATTTGAATAAGTTAGAAAGGCTAGAGCTTTTCGGTAATAAACTTGCTGGTGCTATAGAGGTAGATTTAGGGCGTTTAGTCAATTTAAAAGAGCTGATTCTATCTTATAATCAGTTCCAAGGAGATTTGCCTAGCGGTATGGCAACGTTAAGTAATCTTGAGTTTGTACAATTACAGGGTAATGATTTTAAATCTTTAAACTCTTTAATGAGGATGGAAAGTTCTAAGCTTGCCGTTTTTGATAGTGACGATGAATTTTTAAATATGAAATTTGGTACTACAGAAGGTAGCAGAACACGAATAGTAGATACTAAATATGAAGACGTAAAACGAAATTAAAGGAAGAAAAATATATGTAAAAGGGATGCGAAAGCATCCCTTTTTTTGTTTGCAAATGATTGATTGAACACTGTTTTTTATGATTACTTTAACCATTAAGGCATTGAATGCCAGAAGTGTTTTTTTGTAGTTTCGCCAATGATTAATTGATTTCCAAAAGTTTCTAGTTAAAGTCTATTTAAAATTACGGTTCAATTTTAACAATACTTTGATTGTTAAAGTAGATGTGGAGCTGTTATTAGAACGTTAGCATTCATATGATTTTGGAAATAAAGTTCCTTTAGAATAATTGAATATTAAGCTGAAATAGCTTCAAAGTCGTTTCACTTTGAAATTTGGTCGTTTCATTTAATTCTCAAGATTCTAAAGGGTATTAAAAAGTATTTTTGATCCTGTGTTTTTTAAAATGCGCTTATAAATTATAATAAAATGCGAAAAATTATTTTTACCGTTTTAGGTATTTTACTAATTGTAGTATCCTTTTTTTTAGCGGGATATATAATTGATAGTAAGAAAACTTTTAAACCGAAGTCTGAAAAAGTAGTGAAAACTGTTTTTACAGAGGTAGTTAAGAATGGAACGGTTCCAATTATAGTATCGGCAAATGGTAATTTAACTGCCAAACAACGTGTAGAGCTATATGCTGAAGTTCAAGGTGTATTTAAAAAAGGCAGTAAGCTATTTAAAGAAGGTCAGGCATTTCGCCAAGGTGAGACCATTATTAGTATAGATGCAAATGAATATGCAGCAAGTGTTCAATCTGCAAAAAGTGATCTTTTTAATCAGTTAACGGCAGTAATGCCCGATTTAAGATTAGACTACCCGGATATCTATTCAAAGTGGCAAGAGTATCTTTCTAATTTCGATATGTCTAAAAGTACGCCCGCACTTCCGGAAATGACTACAGAAAAAGAAAAGTTTTTTATATCTGGAAGAGGTATTCTTACCAGTTATTATAATGTCAAGAATTTAGAACAAAGATTATCTAAATACCGCATTACAGCACCGTTCTCTGGTGTTCTTACTGAAACGTTGGTTACGGAAGGTACGTTGGTTAGGTCAGGTCAAAAATTAGGGGAGTTCATCAATACCGAAGTTTACGAACTTGAAGTTGCCATTAGTAAAAGGTATACGGATTTATTGAAGGTAGGTGAATCTGTAGAGCTTACCAATTTAGATGATAACACTACCTATAAAGGTAAGGTTACTAGAATTAGCGGTAGTATTGATCAGTTAACACAAACCGTAAATGCCTATATAGAAGTAGACGGCGATAATTTGAGAGAAGGTATGTACCTAGAGGCAGATTTAGATGCTAAAAAAGAAGAAGATGCAATTGAAGTAGATAGAGGTTTGTTATTGGAAGGCAATAAAATATTTGTTGTCAGAGATTCTGTTTTGGATATGATAGATGTGGTACCGGTTTATTTTTCTGATAAACGTGTGGTATTAAAAGATGTGCCTAATGGCGTTACAATTGTATCTAAGCCTATAAGTGGTGCATTTACAGGTATGGCGGTAAAAATATACTCTGAACAACCAGAAAACACAGAAGAATAATGCGTAAACTGATAGAATATTTTATTCGGTATCATGTTGCCGTTAATGTTGTAGTAATCTCTTTTGCACTTTTCGGTATTGTTGGTGCAAAGGCATTGAAATCATCTTATTTTCCTTTGACGGATTCTAAGAATATTGCCATAACAATAACTTATCCTGGTGCCTCTCCACAAGAAGTAGAGGAAGGTATTGTTCTAAAAATCGAAGATAATTTAAAAGGACTTGAAGGTGTTGATCGTGTAACGTCTACCTCTAGGGAGAATAGTGGTACCATAAATGTAGAAATCGAAAAAGGAGAGAATATCGATTTCATGCTTTTAGAAGTTAAAAATGCGGTAGATAGAGTGCCAACTTTCCCAACTGGTATGGAACCTTTAATAGTTTCTATTTTAGAAACTGTTCGTCAAACCATATCGTTTGCTATCAGTGGAGAAAACATTCCGTTAGCGACCCTAAAGAGTGTAGGTAGGGATATTGAAAATGATTTAAGGGCAATGGAAGGAATTTCTCAAATAGAGATTTCTGGTTTTCCTGATGAGGAAATCGAAATAGCCGTAAACGAAAATGATCTTTTGGCTTATGGGCTGTCATTTTCAGAAGTTGCAAGTTCAGTATCAAATGCAAATATTCTTGTAACAGGTGGTAACATCAAAACAGATGCCGAAGAATATTTAATACGTGCAAATAACCGATCGTACTACGGTAGTGAATTGGGTAACCTTGTTGTTCGTGCAGATCAATCAGGAAATGTAATTCGATTAAAGGATGTAGCAATAGTAAGAGATCGTTTTGCCGAGACACCAAATGCAAGCTATTTTAATGGAAATTTATCTGTTAGTACTACTATTACCAGTACCAATAATGAAGATTTAATCGCTGCAGCTGATCAGGTAAATGAATATGTAGATGAGTTTAATCAAAAGTATAATAACATTAAGTTAGATGTTGTTTCCGATCAATCCGTTACATTAAATCAGAGAACACAGTTATTGACTGAAAATGCCATCATGGGTATGGTCTTGGTATTGATATTTTTATCTCTGTTCTTGAATACAAGATTAGCATTTTGGGTTGCCTTTGGTTTACCGGTTGCATTTTTAGGAATGTTTGTATTTGCAGGCTTCTTCGATGTAACCATAAACGTATTATCCTTATTCGGTATGATTATCGTTATCGGTATTTTGGTAGATGATGGTATTGTAATTGCCGAAAACATCTATCAGCATTACGAAAAAGGAAAATCTCCAGTTCAAGCAGCTGTAGATGGTACAATGGAGGTATTGCCTCCAATTATTTCAGCGATTATCACTACAATATTGGCCTTCTCTATTTTCTTGTTCTTAGATAGTAGAATTGGTGAGTTCTTTGGTGAAGTTTCTGTAATTGTTATTCTAACATTGGTAGTTTCATTAGTAGAAGCTTTAGTGATACTACCTGCTCACTTGGCACATTCCAAAGCACTACAACCAATAGACAATAAGCCTAAATCTGGTTTTGCAAATGCTTTTGCCAAACTAAGGGTCATCAATGAATTTGGAGATAGTTTAATGGTTTGGATGCGTGATAACCTATATACGCCTGTGTTACGGTTTTCAATGAATCATAAAATATTTATGTTCGCTGTATTTGCATCAGCCTTTATTTTGACTTTAGGTTCTGTAGGTGGTGGTATCATTAGAACGGCATTCTTTCCAAGAATTGCCAGTGACCGTGTAGGTATTGAATTAGAGATGCCAAATGGTACTAATGAAAAAATAACAGATTCCATTATCTCATTAATTGAGGAGAAAGCCATTATTGTCAATAAAGAATTGACCGATAAATATATGCCAGGCTCAGATAAAATGGTCTTTGAAAACCTTATTAGAAGATTGGGTCCAGGTTCATCTACCGCAGAATTGAGAATTAACCTATTGCCAGGTGAAGAAAGACCAAATGAGATTTCTGCAGATATGGTTACCCGTAGGTTAGAAGAACTTGTAGGTCCTGTAGTTGGTGTTGAAAGTCTTATTTATGGCTCTGGTGGTAACTTTGGTGGGTCGCCCGTTTCGGTATCCCTATTGGGTAATAATATAGAGCAGCTGAAAGCGGCAAAAGATGAGTTGAAAGGTATTTTAACAAAGAACACAAGATTAAAAGATATTTCAGATAATGATCCGGCGGGTATTAAGGAGATAAGATTGACCTTAAAGGAAAATGCTTATTTATTAGGCTTGGATCTTCAAGCATTAATGACTCAAGTTCGTGCTGGTTTCTTTGGGGTACAGGCTCAACGTTTTCAGCGTTCTCAAGATGAGATAAGAGTTTGGGTTCGTTATGATAGGCAAGAGCGCTCCTCTATTTCTAGCTTAGACGATATGCGTATAGTAACCCCATCAGGTGAGCGTGTACCATTAAGTGAAATTGCGGATTATACTATTGAACGTGGAGATGTCGCTATCAATCGATTAGAGGGTAGACGAGAAATACAGATTTCTGCCGATATGAAAGATGTAAAGGATAGTCCAACAGAAATCATGACCGAAATTCAGAATGTTCACATGCCTGAGATACAATCAAAATATCCAACGGTAAGTGCATCTTATGAAGGTCAGAATAGAGAGCTAGAAAAATTGACGGGTTCTTTAAAGTTAGTCGGTTTCACAGTAATATTGTTGATCTATATAACCATCGCATTTACGTTTAGAAGTTTCAGTCAACCATTAATGTTATTGTTATTAGTACCATTTAGCTTTACGGCAGTTGCATGGGGACACTGGATTCATGATTTTCCAATAAACGTACTTTCTATTCTAGGAATTATTGCATTGATTGGTATTATGGTGAATGATGGGCTGGTGCTCATAGGTAAGTTCAATTCTAATTTACGCGAAGGAATGTCTTTTGACAATGCCATTTTTGAAGCGGGTAAATCTAGATTTAGAGCTATTTTCTTAACCTCGATTACCACTATTGCAGGTTTAGCTCCTTTAATGTTAGAGACAAGTAGGCAGGCGCAGTTTTTAAAGCCTATGGCTATTTCAATAGCTTATGGTATTGCAATTGCAACGGTACTTACTTTGTTGATGTTGCCGTTGTTCTTATCGTTTAGTAACAATTTAAAAGCGCAGAATCTATCTTTTGCCTCGGGTCATAAGATTACCAAAGAAGAGGTGGAAAGAGCAATTAAGGAAAGAAAAGAAGCTTCACATTTAGAAGGTCATTCGCATGAAGCTATTGAAGGCGGTGAACATCAAGGACAAATTGAAAGTGGTTCACATCCATATAAGAATATAGATAAGTTATAATGAGTAAATTAAGATTCATCACATTATTAGTATTTTTTCCAATTTGTGGAATTTTTGCACAAGAAAAGACACTTTCAAAGGAAGAAGCCGTAGTAAAGGCTTTGGAGAACAATTTCGGAATTGAGATTGCTCAAGGTCAAGTTGATATTGCAGAGAATAATGCTAGCATATTAAATTCGGGCTATTTACCTACTTTGACAGGTACCGCTGGAGCTAATTATAATAGAGATGATTCAACAATTGAATTTCCTGGTAGAATTTTGACAGAGGATGGTGTAGATGTAATTGATCCAATAACAGGAGAGCCTACTCCATTTCCTGACACCGATATTTATAAAGCTGAAGCTCAACGTTATTCTGCAGCTCTTACTGCTAACTACACATTATTTGATGGAATGGGTAGATTTTACAATTATAAAAAATTAAAAGAACAATATAATTTAAGTACGCTACAGGCTAGAGAGACTATAGAAAATACCATGATTCAAATGTTTACGGTATATTTTGAAATTGCTAGACTTACAGAGAATAAAAATGTACAAAAGCAAGCATTGGAAATTTCTACGGATAGAATTCAGAGAGCTGAATATTCATTTGAATATGGTCAAAATACAAAATTAGATATATTGAATGCTCAGGTAGATATGACTAATGATAGTATTAATCTATTGAATACAGACCAGCAATTGGCAAATGCAAAACGCGATTTAAATGTGGTGTTAAATCAAGATTTAAGTTCTCAGTTTACAGTAGACACAACCATTGTATTTATACCAAAGTTTCAGATTATAGAGTTTATGGATCAGGCAATCACTAATAATGTTGCGGTACTACAAACGGAATCAAATTTAAGTATTAATGAATATGATATTAAAGTAAGCAAATCTGGGTATTTACCAACTGTTGGTCTTTCCGGTTCTTATGGGTGGAATTTAAATCAAAGTGCAGCTTCAGCATTCTTTCCTGGATCAAACAATGAAACTTATAATTTTGCTTTAGGAGCAAGCCTTACATGGAATCTCTTTGATGGTGGTAGCACTACGGTAAGTGTTAAGAATGCCAAGATTACATACGCTAATCAAGAATTACTACGTAAGCAGGTAGAATTAGAGGTGAGCAGAGATATGCAGAATGCAATGGCATTGTATGAGAATCTTTTAAAAATATATCAGATTCAAGAGCAGAATGTATTTACCAACCAAAACAATTTTGAGCGTTCTAAAGAGCAATTTCAGTTGGGTAGTATTACATCGATAGAATTTAGACAGGCGCAAATCAATTTGTTGAATGCGCAGACTAATAAGAACTTGGCAAAGTACGATGCAAAGTTGGCAGAGCTTCAATTATTGCAGCTTACAGGTCAGTTATTGAATATAGAATTGTAAAAGGCTTAGGGACTTTAACCTCGATTGACGAGTAAATTAATTAGGGAATAACATGTATAGCGATAGAACAAATAGCGAGCTTATAGAGATTCTAGATCAACATTCATTACTGACGTTTGAAGCGCAGTTAAGTTTGCGAGACGAGCTTGAAAAACGAGCTGTTGTGGTAGACTTAAGTGGTTTAGAGACAACTATTGCCAACAAACTAGCTGAAATTAACAATCTTGAGTATTTAAAGGATTTCGGATTCCAAGCAAATAAATCTGCAGACGGACTGGTGGTTACTAGAACAAATAAGGCATTGTTAACGGATGTACTTGCCGTAATCGTTGGTCTATTGGTGTTCTTATTAGGTATTTATGGTTGTATTAATTTAGTATATACTTTTATAAATGGCGATGAATTAGATGTTTTTACCCTAGCTTATAAATTTGCCATGGCAGGTTTAATTTTTATAGGAATTAGCTTTTTCAGCGGGCTACAACGGTTATTTGATTTTTACGGATTTGAATTAAGTAAGTACAATGGCTCGGTATCATTGAAAAAACGTTTTGATGTAAAGTTAGAAGAGATCAAGGTAAATCCTTCTGACATTCATTTAGATACTGATGAAGGTGTACTTTCGTTAAAATTGGGTCATGATACTATTTTTACCTCTAATGGCGGTAATTTAATACAGTCATTAACTTTAAAAGAACTTGCTAAAGAATTAAAAGCATAAACTACTGCTATGTTCGAGCATTATTTTCAATGTCCCTATTGTTGGGAAGAGGTGTCAATGCTTCTTGATCCATCTATTTCACAACAAACATATGTAGAAGATTGCGAGGTATGTTGTAATCCTATAGAGGTTACACCGCAGTTTCAAGATAATGAACTTATAGGCTTTGATGTTCAGAGTATAGAACAGTAATTATTCTAGTATTGCAATTTTACCACCAAACGTATCATCTTTATCTACAGACTTAGGTTTGCCGTAAACAGTAATAGCACCACCGGCTTTTACTTTTGCAATGACAGCTTCGTTAGCGTAAACTTCGGCACTGCCTCCAGATAATACGATTACGGTGCTATTTTTTGTCTTTAAACCTTTATTTAAAAGTTTGCCACCGGTATTGATCATTACTTCTTGGTTGCTACTAGTGCCAGAAAGTTTTATTTCGCTACCGCTTGTACTTTTTCCCGATACATTGTTATAGGCAATATTTAAAGTAATGGTACTGGCATCTTGCGCCTCAATGGCTAAATCAGTTCCTATAACCAATCCGGTAGATATAATTCTAGAGTTTTTATTCGCATCAATAACCGAAAGTGCCTCGGTATAGAAAAGTTTAATATTTAAAATGGAGTTCAGCACAGATTCCCCTGAACACATTTTTAATCGTAATCGCCCGTCGTTTTCGGTAATACTTAGATCTTTCTTGTGCTCTGCCGCAATTTCAATTTTATTCTCCTCTCCTTTTACAAGTGTAACACTGATTCTATCATAAACTCGTAGTTCTGTGTATTCTTCTAAAGAAATAGTTGCGACGCCCTGCCCAAAAGTGGTCAATGTATAAAAGCAAATACAAATAAAAAGTAGAATTGATCTCATGTAGCGTTACTATTTAATAGTACAAAGTTAAGGTACAAAAGGGTTCGTGCCACAAAAGAGCAGAAGTGGATTTTACTTGTGATATTTTATTCGATTTTTAAAACTAATTCGTTCAAGCAAAATGTATTGTCAGCTCGAGTGTTTTTGAAAGAAGCGTAGCGTTTTTTAAAAATGTATCGAGAACAGGTCTAGAACATGCGAGTTTATAGATACCCTCCTCAACGGCGGGCAGGCAAATTTCTACGTGCCTTGAAATTCACTCGAAGTGACATTTGAGATAGACAAAGAAGAGTTAATGAATAGGAATCGTATGGTCAGTGCCGGTCTTTTAGTAAAAGAGTGCCGCATGTTTTCAAATGAGTATTTAGAAGAGGTTTGGTTCACGCTTTTACACAAACCCTTTTTAAAAGTTAAATAACGTATGAAACAGATGTAGGTTTTACAGTTTTGCTATCTTAAACAATAGTTTTCCCATTGTTGTATTTATGAAGAAGAAATATCTCTTAGTAGCTTTATTTGTTGTCGTTGGTATTGTTGGTTTTGCCGGTGTAGAATACTTTCCGGTAGCTGAAAATAATGACATTTCTACTACTTTAGATTCAGTTGCTACGCGTAGGGATCTGCGCAGAAGTTTTTTTGATAAAAGAGAGATTTTAGTGGTCTATGGAGCAAAGGATGAGGCATTGCAAGAGCAGTATAAGAATATACTTCATGAGCTCTCTTTGTTAGATGTTACTAGGTCTAGACGCAGTGCTAAGGTAAAGTACATAAGTGCAGAAGAGGTAACTGAAGAATCACTGAACAATAGTATCGTGTTTTTAGTAGGTGCTGTTGAAGAAAATTCGTTAATAAAAAAGTACATGAGCGATACGCCTTTTCAAGTATCGGACTCAGAAATTAAAATAGGTGAAAGACAAGTTCCCAATAATAATTCAATATTGGGGGTTTGTTTTTATCCAAGTCCCACGGACCCAAAAATTCCTTTCAGCTTTTTGACCGGTACAGATGCCCAAGAAGTTTTTATGGTATTTGCTGAAAAAGTAGCTGAACGAGGTTTGTCTTTCTACCGTCAGAATTTGGAGTATGAAGTATATGAGAATAATGAGCGCTTGGTCATGGGAGATTTCAATGCAGATTGGGGAATAGAGTGGTCTACATTTTTTAATTTCGCAACAGGTACCAGGGTTTTATTAGACACCGACGATTTTAAATTTATTGACCACCAAAAAGCTATTAAGGCAGATGATGTAGCTCATTGGGTAGCTAATGTAACAGCAACTAAAGCAAAAGTCGTTAATTTTGTAAACGGAAAAAATACACCTAAAATCACTTATAACTTCTATACCTGTACGGAAGAAAAAGGTTTAATGACGGGTAACACCGATCACTCTACTTTTGATACGATTACAAATTCCGTACATACCATAGTCAATAAGATATACACAAATAATAATATAGGTAGAGACAATGCCCTATTGCTGCACCATTTAATTGGAGAGAGTGCAAAGGACATTATTACTTATGGGCTCCCTATTTATTTTACTGATACTTGGCAAATGAGGGGTTACAAGTATTGGGCTGCACGCTTGGTAGAATCTGAGAATACATTTACCATATCAGAACTACTTGATAATTCTTTTATGGACATGGAATCTTCACTTATTAGAGATTGCATGGCAGGTGCTTTTACAGATTTTTTAATAAAAACCTGGGGTAAAGACACCTACCTAAAACGATACAAAAATCTTTCACTTTCAGATCGTGAAGAAAAATCTTTAGAAATAAAGTGGAAAGATTACCTAAGGGAGTTACCAAAAGCACACCCTAAGAAAAAAACGGAAAAGAAAAAATTACCTTACTTAAAAGGCTTCAATTTTGCACATGAAGGGTATAGCATTTATAATGGCTACGGCTCACAAAAGGCAACAGAATCTTTATTGAAGCAAAAGAACATGGGTAGTAATGCCATGGCAATTGTGCCGTATACAGGTATTAACGATATAAATACACCTACACCTCTACATTTTAGTGATAATGCCGGTAGTGAAAATGATGATGCCGTTGTGCATGCTGTTTCTATGGCAAGGGATATGGGCATGTATACCTTGTTGAAACCTCAGATTTATGTGGGTGGTAGCTGGCCAGGCGGAATAGATATGCCTACAGATGCCCAATGGGACAAATTTCATGATTACTATTATCGCTGGATTCGCCACTACGCCTTCTTGGCGGAAATTCATGAAATGGACGCGCTGTGTATTGGCGTAGAGTTTACCAAAGCAACATTATCCCAACCAGATGCTTGGCGTGAGATGATTAAGAAAACGAGGGCATTATATTCTGGACAACTGACGTATGCCGCTAATTGGGGAGCTGAATTTGAGCAAATAGAATTTTGGGACGATTTAGATTTTATTGGTTTAAACTCTTATTATCCGTTGAGTAAAAAGGACAATCCTACCGATGAGGAATTGCGACTTCAGTTTGATACGGTAAAGACGAAGATCAAAAAAGTATATGATCAATTTAAAAAGCCTATTGTTTTTACTGAAATTGGATTTAGAAGTGTAGATACCCCATGGAAGAACCCGCATGCAGAGGCAGACGATACCATTAATGAAGAAGCGCAAAGTAGATCTTACGAAGTTATCTTTGAAGGCATAAAAGATGAGCCATGGTGCCAAGGTATACTTTGGTGGAAATTCCCTAGCTACATCGAATACCGTGGTGAGCATAACAATGCCTTTACGCCCAATAATAAATTGGCAGAAGAAACTGTGCGAGATTGGTTTACTAAATAGTAATCTCTAGCGTTAAAGATGTTTATACAATTAGTTTGTATGTGCCTGATTAGGTGAAATTAGCATCCCGCTCATTCTTATTTTTTTCGTTTTTCAATACATTTTCATTTTATGGGAAAACTTCATTATGCGCTATGGTTGTTTTATGTGGCAATATAGACGGTTGGGTTACTAATCTCAACTGCGAGCTATATTCCGCAATATCTTTGGGGTATAGAAACAATTCTAAAAACTTAAAAACATACATAATGAAAAACATTAAAATTTTATCTGCAGTGGTCGTCGTGGCCTTCACCTTTATGTCATTTAAAGGAATTCAAAAACATAAAGAAACCGAGAAGGCGGAAATCGCTGCCATTTTCGATGATTGTGTTATCGATTTAGAAGCGCAGTTAGAAGCTTCTTTAGAGATGGATAAATTGAATGCTAACGATATTCAAGTATTGGAAATTAACGAAGAAATAGATTTAGGCTTTGATGCATTTGAATATTTGCCTTTAGATTTTGATGCCTATGCTGGTACAGATTTAACAGGAGAGGATTTTGAAATATTTGACAACGAAGAAGTAGTGGATTTAGGTTTTGATGCTGAGGCATATTTGCCAACAGATTTCAATGCTTATGCACTTTAAAAAGTTAGTGTAGTTTAAATGAAGTTGGTCTTTGCTTAGGGTGAAGACCAACTTTTTGTGCACTACGGTTACAAACGTTTATTAGGTATATTTGAGATATACCATTAGAAAAGAAGTTACATGACATTGACAAAAGTTAAACAGGGCGAGGTTATTAAAACGGCCCTGTTATTAGGTATTCTGGTTTCGCTCCCTAAAACTATCTATTTATATAATGGTATTATGGAGGGGAATTTAGATTTCTCTATGTCTTGGGTAACAGATTTTTTATACCGTTACCTATTTTTTTATTGCTTTTCTTGGTTGGTCATTCAGCTGAACGCCAATATTGATTATGACAGTTTTAAATGGTCTCCCATTCTAAAATGGATCGTCATATTGGTCATTAATGTAGTGTTGCTTTTTGCGGTCATAAAAGTGATAAAGGCATTTTATCCATTGATAAATGGTAGAGAATTAAAACCGAATGAAGAGGGCTGGATCAATTTTACGTTTATCAATCTGTCCATTGTTTTATTTTTTATCGCTCGCTTGTTACGTGTAAGTACAGATAAGCAGGAAAGCAGAATAGAGAACGAGCAATTAAAACAGCAGAATTTAGAGAATGAATTGGCAGCCTTAAAAAACCAGATCGACCCTCACTTTTTATTCAATTCTTTGAACTCTCTGTCGTCTTTGATTAGAGATAATGAAAATGCTACCAAATTTGTAAACAAGCTGTCTTACATGTATCGCTATATATTGCAGAGTAGCGAAACTAATTTGGTGCCTGCAAAAGAAGAACTCAAATTTTTAGATTGCTATACCTTTTTAATGAAAACCAGGTATAGAGACCGTATTGAGATAGACGTAAATATCGATGAAGAATTTATGGACATGAAAATTCCGCCATTGGCATTGCAATCATTGGTAGAAAACTCAGTTAAGCATAATGAAATATCATCGACAAACCCATTAACGGTAAAAGTATATTCTAACGGAGAATCTTTAGTGGTTGAAAACCCTATTCGTAGCCGAAGTACTATGGCAGAAGGTATGGGTACCGGACTCTATAATCTTAAAAAGCGGTATTCCCTTTTATTGAAAAAAGAAGTGTTGGTCAGTACCGATAATGATATCTTTAAAGTAGAACTGCCTTTAAAGCAACCTGAATGAAAGTAATATTAGTAGAAGACGAGCTTGCCGCTAGCGATAACCTAGCATATCTATTGACGAAAATCAATCCTGACATAGAGGTTATTGAGGTTTTAGATACCGTAAAGGCAACTGTTGCTTATTTCTCAAAACCGCATGAAGGTGTTTTGGTATTTATGGATATTCATTTGGCAGACGGTATCTCGTTCGAAGTTTTCGATCAAGTAGAAATCAATATTCCCATCATATTCACTACGGCTTATGACCAATATGCATTAAAGGCATTTAAAGTAAATAGCATTGATTATTTATTAAAGCCCATAGACCAAGAAGAACTGTCAGACGCATTAGATAGATTCCAAGCTCAAAATCATAATAATGGAATCGATGAAAATCAAATGCAAAGCTTAATGCACTTAATACAGCATAAATCGGTCAATTTTAAACAGACGTTCTTAGTAGGTTTGGGAGACCAATTAATACCCGTAAAAACTGCAGATATTGCCTATTTCTTTATAGATACAGGTCTTGTAAAAGCCGTAACGGTACAAGAACGTTCTTATGTAATAGATGATAAATTAGAAGATATAGAAGAAGCTTTGGATCCAGAAGTATTCTATAGGGCTAATAGACAATTTATTTTACGTAGACAAGCCATAACCGCCATTAAATTCCATTTCAACAGTAAGTTGTTGGTAGATGTTCATCCCGTATGTCATGAACCTATAGTAGTCAGCAAGGCAAAAGCATCGGAATTTAAGAATTGGGTAGGAAAATAACTTTTAGTGTATTAGGGTATAGTGCTAATTTTATAAAATTTCCAATCGCCATCGGTTGTTTTTTCAAATGAAAACATATGTTGCCCACCTTCAAAAAATGCAGTAGGTGGGGTAGTGGTAACCAGTATATAGGTGTATACTATTCCGTTTGTTTCTTCCCTGGAAATAACCGTTTCATTTTCCTGAAGGATGTTTATAAATTTAGGATTGAATAGAATGTCATAATCATTGGCGATAAAACTATCTATGGGAATATAGATGAGGTCATCATAAATTTTATCGTACCAAAGCGAATCATTTTCTCGTAAGAAGTTCATTTGTTGTGCTTCGGATGGCGTATTCTCCAAACAATCATAACAACGAATAGTCTCCCCAGATATATTCTTAAAAGCTTCTTTATCCTCAGCTGCTAAATTAGATAAAAAGGATGTCCACATAACCGTTACATCATCACCTGATGCATTCTTTTCTTGTTGGCATGATACGGAAGTGATAGTGAGTAGTAAAAAAAGTGATAGACTTATTTTCATAGTATTATTCTGAAGAATCTTCAACTGGCTTTTTACCGTTCTGTTTTGGAATAATTTCTACTGTAAGTTGATTGTTTTCAATAGAAATGACTTTAAATTTTAGTTTCTCAAACTTTTCAGGTGATCCCCAGCTGGCATATTCATCAGGGTCAAGTTTCTTTAACTCTTTCAACCATTCATGACCAGAATATAAACTTGCTATTCTTGAGTTTTCATCAAATTCCCAAGTACCTTTTTCTGTAAATGTAGTAAAGCATGCTAGAGGACCAGTACTTTCATGTTCACTCTCATTAAATGCGAGGAGAGAAATTTTAGACCCAAATTTTACATTTTCATGGGCTACGTCATCACAAGATTTATATACTACAATATGGTTAGAAGGTCTTATTTTCTTTTCCAGCACCCAACATCCATATAAATCAAATTCAGAAATTGATGATTCTTGGGCATTGCTGCTTATCACTGAAAGTATAAAAATTATACTAAGAAATATAGATTTCTTCATACTTATTCATGCATCAAAAATTACACCACAAAATGATATGTTGTTTGGGTACCTGAAATGTATTTATTTTATTTTTTCATCAAAATACGTAACAATTCGAGTGAAAATGCTACATATAGGTGTAAATAACTATCAATTTGGTCCAAAAGTGCCAAAACACCTTAAAACATAAACAATGAAATTCTTAAAATATTTTATACTTGCGGTCGGTATTTTAGGCCTGGTAGCAACCCTATTAAATGTGTTTTATTTTAAAGATACATCAAGTAGTAATTTCGGGAGTTTTATTAGCTGCATATATCTAATTTTCATCTCTTTTAGATTTGAGAAAATGATTACTTGGCTAAATTCCAAACTAAATAAAGCTTAGCGCCTAACGCTAAACTCAATGCGCGGCACGCTTAGTGCATAATTTATTAAGGGATTTGTGCATAGCGCAAAGTGAAATACATTATTTTACCAACAACCAACAACCAACAACCAACAACTAAAACTAATCGTCTATCTCCGCATCCGGCAAATCAAGGATGGTAGAGGTAGATAGTGAGTTTCCGGCAATTCCTTTAATAGAACCAAAGAGCACGTTTATATTTTCTTGAACACCCCAAATTTGCTTCTCTCGCACGGCAAAATTCTTGTATGCCGCTTTCTTTTCGTAGTTCAATTGTTTAATCATAGAATCATAGTTTTCTATAATTCTATTAATGTTCTGCACAAACTCGTTACTGGTCAAATAAGAATACAGCAGTTCCATCTTATCACCTTTGTTTTCATCCGAAGATTTTATGGACTGTGTTTTTAAAAGTAGCTCACGCAATACGAGCGATACACTCTTTACTTCATTGAATCCGCAGATCCAAACACCGTTTTTCTCACCAAAACGGTCCATATCCGGCGGAAAGGTTTCTGTAACAATTACCGCAATATCTGCCTTGCAATTAATTTGATCTTGTTTTAACTTATTAATCCAGTCGTTACTGAAATTTTTGGTACGCTTACTTTCATAGACAATAGAACCACAGGTCTGTTGCAGCGAGTTGATGACGGTCTGTATACAATCTGCACCACGAATACCTTTACCTACTTCATCTATATTATCAAAAGGGTAGGTGCTGCGCAATAATTCTTCTAATGCCAGTTCTTGTATTTCGCCTTGCATTTGCATAGAACCTTGCTCTGCCTTGCGCTTCATTTCATCAATAAGCTTCTTTTGGTCGTCTAGCTGTTTCTGGTATTCTTTCTCTTTTAGCGCCATGGCTTCGCGCTCTTTTGCCTTTGCCTTTTCTTCAATGACCGATTGTTTCTCCAGCAATTCTTTCTGCACGTTCATCTTAAGCTCTTCGGCTTTTTCCTTTAATTCGTTCTCACGTTTTAAAAGGTCGATCTCTTGTGCACGTAGCGCTCTGTTCTCTTCTTTCTTTTTTTCGTTCTCTTGTTGCAGGGCTTTTAACTTTTGCTCAAAAGACTCATTGGTCTGTAGCTGTATTTTTTCAGATTCTTTAGCAAGGCGTTGTGCCAGCTTCTCTTTAAAAAGCTCGTTTTCCTTCTCTTTCTTTTTCTCGAATTCTTCTACTTCAATTTCAAGCTTTCTACGTTCTTTATTGAATTTTTCTGCCTGCTCCGCAACTTTACGTTCGTATTCAGCCTTAAAATGAGCCTGCATTTTGCCGGAAAGCGCCTCTTCAACATCAAACTCATGCCCACAATTGGGACATTTAATTTTATCTACCATTTTCTAAAAACCATTTTCAACTATAAAAATACAGAACCCATACCAAGCCTACAACGTTTGGCGGCACTCAAATGAAATGAAAATTTATTTGTTGCGTAGTATTTTGATTTCCTGACAATTGTCATAGAACATCTTGCAACTACATTCTATTTTTGTGTTAATAAAATTACCGACTATGACCTCATTACATCTACCCTTGGTAAACTGGAGCAACGGCGTTATTATGATCGCTGTATTTGCAGCCGTGTGTTTAACCCTTGTTGGCATTGTACTAATGCTAATGAACGGTGATAAGAAAAAAGAAGAATAACTTCTCTTACACTGCTATTGATATAATACGTACCGTGGCGGCGTAAGTCCGTTTAGGCGCATGTAAACCAACATTTGCCCTCTGTGGTGTGTAATATGGTCTGCCAGCAGCATATAAATTTGTCGTTTAGAGCGTGTAAGTCCAAAATAATCCAATTCGGTATCTAACTGTTCAGGAGACACATCTTTTAAAAGCGCAATGGCTTCGGTAAACGTTTGGTCTATACGAGCCATCATTTCAGCCTTTGTTTTGTTGGCAGGTTTAAAAACGGTGTCCGTTTGGTATACGCGTGCTTCTCGGTCGCCAATGAGTGACTGACTATGCCAATCTAGCGCAAAACCAATATGCATTAAATTTTCGGCAAAGGTCAAGGACTCCTCTGTTGCTTTATACCCATATTTCTCTTCGGGCATCATATCGGCTACCAATAACAAGTACTTACGTGAGTTCTCTAATCTTTCTATGGCGTCCTCAATGAATTTGTCTTGTTGGGCTATAAGACAAGTTGTTGTAAATAAGAGGAAGGTGATAAGTGTGATTGTTTTTTTCATGATGATTGATGATGAGGTGAACAACTAATTTACTTCATTTGGGACAATGCACAGCCATTTTCACGTTCTTCTTGAGTTAATGTCCAAATATTGATGACTTTTTCAGTTAAGTTATTTTCATTATTTGGGGCTACCAGTTCAACTTCTGCAATACTTTCTGTAGCAATGGTATACGTGTCATGTTCCAATAAATAACCATTTACATATACAGGGTTATTTTCATTTAAATCCAGAAAGGTGTTCAGCTCAGCTTGTGTTTTATATGAAGGATTATTTTTTAAAGTGAGTAATAAAATACCACCTGCAGTTAGATTATAATGTTCCTGTTTTTCTCTGCTAGGTTTTTCTATTAGCACACGTACATCGGTAATGTCTTCCTTTGAATTGATGATATTTTTATTGGCAATGATATGCTCGTCAATCAATAGCATTGGGCAGTTGATTTTTGCTGCCTGTGGGAGTTTATTGAAACTGTCTTGGGCATAAGCGCTTAAATAGAATAGGGTAAATACTAAGAAGATATAGTTTCTTTTCATAACGAAATTGGATTGGGATGCTCCACTAATGTATTCTATTTTTCAAATGCGACTGTTCGTTAAACTAATTCAATGTATATGCTCTGTAATTTACAATATCTATAAAAAAGAGGCCGCCTAACTATTTAAAAAGAACAAGATTTACCACCCTTCAGGCAATGGGTCTAATAACTGTACTATGGGCGATGGTAATTGGTCTCCCGGTAATTTATGCAGAATATGGGCAAATTCACGCTCCTGAAATCCAAGGGCTGCATTCCAATATAACTCGTTGGCTCTTCCGGTACGCAGCGGTCTAATTTGACTGCCAGGCCATTCTTCTTCACCCAGAATAAAAGGTGTAATGTAATCTATGGCAAGTCGTATACTTCTGCCTTCGGTACTGCGATAGGCAAAAAGGTCAAAATCAAGATGGCGACCAAGGCGGGCAACACCTACTAGCGCACGTGCACCGTAAATACTATAGCTTAATGCATTTGTACGAATAAGTTCTTGCGGTTGGCGACCATCTATAAAAACCTGTCCAAAAATACGTGCAGGCATGCGTTCAAGAAAAGCACGTGCAATATCAGGTTTTTCACCGTAGAGCGAAAAGAGAATAAGATGTTGATTATACCAGGCACCATGGTTATTAGGTTGCATAGCTTCTTCAATACCTTCCGGACTTTCCACCATCCAGGTGGCTAATTCGCCAAACCATTTACGCAGTTCGGTTTGGTCTTTAGCTGTCCATCCAGAAAAGTCCTCTAGCAAAATGGCGCAATCAACCACCCAATCCATTCGGTTAGATTCTAGTATACCACCACTACTGTTATAGTCGTGACCACGGCGTTTTTGACCAAATCGAAAATTAGGGTTCATCTTAGTTTCAGAATCTAAATACCAAGCACGAATTTGTTCTACGGCACGTTCGGCATATTTTTCTTCGCCCGTGAAATACCAAGCAGGAACAAGAGATGTTACCGCCTTGTTCATTGCCTCAAGCCTAGAGACATCAGAAGTGCGGCGGTCTGGGTTAGTAACTCCGTCGCGCCAAATGTAAGGTCCATCAGGGTTTTCAGCATCTGGCCACCAATATGGGCTGTAGCTGAAGTAATCATGAGCGTCGCCACTTGGTGGCAAAGCACCTTCTGCTACTACATTTACAATAGGTTGCTCAAGCGCGGCATCTGCTTCTGTAACAATTTTTTTCAAAGCTGCCACCAAAACAGCATTACCCGCTGCAAGTTCTTTTTTTATTCTTGGAAGCTGATCACCTTGACCCAGTAATAAAGAGGGTGTTGTACTAGGTTCGCTGTTTTGGGCGAAAGCGAATGTTGTCAATAGCATGCATACTAATGAAAGAAAAGGGTAACGCAACCGTTGCTTTTGCAGAATATTCATGATGTAATTTTAATAACAAGTTTAAAATGAAAACTTAGCTTTGTTAGGGCTGACTATTTAAATTAATAGCTTTTACGGAAAGATTTAAATTTTGATTCTAAATCTAATATCTATTCGTGCAGCATTACTATTTCTCAATTTCAAAATATAAAAAACGAGGGTACCACATTTTGTCAACAGGGTTTCTTAATTCTTGCATTATATTTATTTTCATATTGTTTTTAGAAAATAAATCTATATAGAAATTTATTGGTCGATGGAAATGTGTTGTTTTAAAGCCTGAAAATATTGTGTTTGTGGTTTTATATGTTTTTGTTATTTTTTGCTCTTCAAAATAGTTAAAATCTGAATCATTATAATAACTCCAATATATAGGCCAAAAACAAGGATGAGTTATTGTTATTAAGATTTTTCCTCCGATTTTTAGATTTTTGCATATCATTTTAAAGTTTTCATGAATATTTTCAGTATCCATTAAGGACATATTGGCAACAATTAAGTCAAAATCTTTCTCAAATTTTATGGTTTTTAATGCTTTATCTATAAAACTTAAAAAATCATTTTTGAAGTATTCTCTTGCTAATTGAATAGAATATTGACTTATGTCAAGTCCTATTGTAGAGATTTGTAGTTTTGAAATTTCATTAGTCAACTCACCAGTCCCACAACCGAAATCTAAAATTGACGATACCTCTTTAGTTTTTGATTTAATGTTATTAATTATAATTGGTAGTAGAACCTTATTATAGCTTATGTCATTACCTGCCATACGGTCTAAAAGCCTTTTTTTAGCTATATTGTTCCATTCTTCTGTTGTATTCATTTAATTCAAAGATTTTATAATATTAACTAAATCTTCTGCCAAATAATATTCAATAGTTTGCTTGGTTGTATATTCCGTAATTATATGATTGTGTTTATCATCTTTTCTTCCAATAGCCACTCTGGAGCTATTACTTGAATAATTAATAAAAGTAAATCTAGATTTCGGTACATATTCTAATTTTTCATAAGTATAAACTTCAGCTCCTTCTTGTTTTAATATCGTAGTTAATTCATTCATTTTTGGTTGACAAATGATTAGTTCACCTTTCTTCGCTTTTTTAAGAAGTTCAATTTTCATTTTACTGTTATCCACCCAACTCATATCTCTTGTAAAGATTACAGTCCTTCCAGTTTTTTTAATCCATTTCTCCATAAATCTATTAATTTCTTCATCATTTTTGTATTTTTTAGGTCCAGAAAACAATTCGATTAAAAAGTAAACTATAAGTATTAATATACTTATAGATATAAATATTATTTGTGTAGGTGTTGGTTCAAAATACTGAAGGTTAGATAGTTGATATAAGAATACTAAAATCCCAACTAAAGCGGATAAATTTCCAATAATTCTAAATGTTTTGTTCATTGTAATTTTTGAGTTACTATTGTTTTTCAAATTGGATACAAACGTCTCGACTAATTCAGTTGTATAAGGGGGATTTTAATTTTATAAATATCCTTTTTACAATAATTCCATAAGTTTTGAAAATCAGGTTTGGTTTTAAATACTAAACTTATATAGTTCAATTAACTGATGATTTATACTAATTCTTTATCAATTGTTATAACCATTAATCCTTCTAAAGTGTATCTTCTGTAGAATTTCATAAATGCCATAAACGCTAAGTATGAAAGTCCGGAAAGTAGAAGGAGAATAGAAACATTGATAAAATTGAACTTTAAATACATATAAACCCTTATGAAAAAATATATTGCTGTAAAATTAAAAATTAAACAAAGCGCCCTTAAAAATCCATACAATGCAACATAATTACTCATTTTTTGTTGATGGTTTTTACTGTTTTCATAAGCATAGTGCGTAGCTATTCTATGAAAATCAAAATTATTTCCTTTTCCATCATTATATTCTTCGTATCCTTTTATTTGATCAAAGCCAAGCTTTGCAACTAAACGATTCAATTTGAAAATTATAAAAGTTCTAAGAAATTCATCTAATGAAGATGTATAGAATTTCTTAAAACCTAATATTTGACCAAATAAAAAATCAAAAAATACACATGGAAATAGTAGAATTAGCATAACAATTCTCCAGACTATATCTTTCCAGTTTTTCGAGGATTTCCAAAATCCTTGGTGTTCCATGTTTAATAAATATTTGGAAGGATAACTATATCTCCAATTTGCATACTTTTCTATTGTTATAGAGGATGCAAAACTTATTAGATGCCCTAGCGTGTAAGACAAAATGATAAAAAAGAAAATTCCTTCAAATTTAAAACTTGAAAAATTATCAATAAAAGCACTTAGATTTATGGTTTCAGTATTTTTTAAATAGTCAATTATTAGGTAAGCATATATTAATATGGAACCAGGAATCAAATAACCTAAGAAGTCATAAACTGAAAATGGATTTTGTTTTATCATATTAGGATTTTCTTAAATAATCGTCACAAATGACTTTTAGTATTGTTTCTAGTATTTAGATTAACCAAGATTTATGACAATAGTTTATTTAAAACTGTATTCAGCTTTTATAAGTTTGTGCAAGGGTATTAGGGGGAGTATACTTTTCTTGGAACTGCAATATAAAGAAGTTTGCGGTACATTTTCTTACGGGTTTCCGTAAAACTGTCAGAAAAATAAAAGAGGTGTAAAGAGAATATAACGAGCTGCGTTTGTAATTGAAGTTAGTACACCGTAGCACCCACCCCTCAATCCCCTCCCAAGAGGGGAGGTTTTCGTTTTTGGTTGCGGGTTTGTTGGTGGTTGGGAGTTATGTTTTTATAGGGGTTACTTCGTCTGTTTTATCTAAAAAAGTTTATTGAAAGTCAGAAACTGTTCCCCTCCTTGGAGGGGCTAGGGGTGGGTTCTTTTGAGTTAGAATGTTCAATGCAATCTTCGTTACCGTAGCACCCACCCCTCAATCCCCTCCCAAGAGGGGAGGTTTTTGTTTTTGTTTGCGAGTTTGTTGGTTGTTTGTGAGTTGCGTTTTTATAAGAGTTACTTCGTCTGTTTTATCTACAAGGTTTATTAAAAGTCAGAAACTGTTCCCCTCTTGGGAGGGGCTAGGGGTGGGTGTTTTGGGTTAGGGCAGCGTTTCAGCTATTTAATTTCTCATTTCTGTTACTAATTGTTTTGTGGCATTTTTAATAAAAACTTCTAATTCGTTTCTTTCAACTCCTTCGTAACCTTTTTTATCATCATTTGCTTTCTTCTCCCTCTCTCTTCGTAATTCGCTCATAGATTTCGAGATTACACATCCGTTAGTGCATGGGGTATAATTGAATTTATAAACACCCGCGAATTCATTCGAATTTATCATAACTACTTTGAATTCAACCGATGCACCATATTTCTGGTAGGAGTATGACATTTCAATTCTTTCTCGATTTTTTTGGTCATAATATTTATTAGTTTCATACATGATTTGAGGGTTTAATTTGGTCAATTCAATAATCAAGTCGGTATCAGATTTTTCTTTAAGTTGTTTATAATCAATGTTATTTTCGTCATTTTCTATAATCTGGTTGAATAATTGCCTATCTCTAACTATAAATCCACTTGACAAAAGTTGATTTTCAATTGCATTAAAAAGGTAATCGTTATTGTCTCCTTCGGTAACGTTCATTGAAGATTCATTAACTCTTAAAACAACTTTCGGGTTTTTGTTCTCATTCAAAAAATCTTTTAATGATTCTGTTCGTACAATATCGTCTTCTTTTTGAGAGAACTTAAGTGTTTTGGTAACCGCGCAATTTGTAAGGAGCAAACAGGAAAGAGCTAATAAATAATAGTGTTTTTTCATTTTAATTTTTGTTTACATTTTTTAATAGTGTCAAATATGTACCGAAATAGATTTCAGTGTTAATTAAACATTTTACGATAAAGTCAGTAAAAGGAGTTAATCTCTTTTGGTGCTACAAAATAAAGACCTTCGCTTTGCATTTGCTTACGGGTTCCCGTATTCTTAAAATAAAAAGTATCTTTTTTTAAAAGAGATTATGACGAGCTGCGTTTGTAGTTGAAATTAGTACACCGTAGCACCCACCCCTCAATCCCCCTCCAAGAGGGGAGGTTTTCGTTTTTGGTTGCGGGTTTATAAGTGGTTGGGGAGTTATGTTTTTATAATTCCAGCGCTCGCCCCAACCCTAAAGGGTGCCCATGCGCAGTTTGGTATTGATAAATAGTCTTTATCTAAAAAGATGAATAATAATTATAAGCTGTTCCACTCCTTGGAGGGGCTAGGGGTGGGTATTTTATTCTACAATTTCATAATCAATACTAAGCTTTCGCAAAGCACGTAATGCAGAACCGGTATTTTTATCATCCAATTCAATGTCAACGGCATCACCTTCTAAAAGTATATCGGTAAGTTCATTTGCTAACGATGCACTACAGTTAGTTGATATCTCTACAATACAATTGGCAATAGCCCTTCTGTCTGGTCTTGGGGCATCACAAGACAATAAATTGATTTTCATAATTGTAATTTATACATGCAAGATACCAGTGTTGGGTGAGGTAATGGGTATTGGTATGCAATTATTCAATTTTAGTCATAAGCTGTTCCCCTTCTCGGAGGGGCTTGGGGTGGGTCCTATTTAGTTAGTATGTTTAATGAAATCTTCATCACCCGATCACCCATCCCTCAATCCCCTCCCGAGAGGGGAGGTTTTCGTTTTTGGATGGGGGTTTGTTGGTTACATTGGGGAATTGCGTTTTTATAATACCAGCCGCTCGCCCCAACCCTAAAGGGTGCCCACGTGCAGTTTGTTATTGATATGGTCTTAATCTTAGAAGCTTAGTCACAGTCACTATCTGTTCCCTTCTTGGGAGGGGAGGTTTTCGTTTTTGGATGGGGGTTTGTTGGTTACATTGGGGAGTTGCGTTTTTACAATTCCAGCGCTCGCCCCAACCCTAAAGGGTGTCCGCGTGCAATTTGGTGTAGTTATGTGGTCTTAATCTAAGAAGCTTAGTCACAGTCACTATCTATTCCCCTCTTGGGAGGGGCTAGGGGTGGGTTCTTATTTGTTCTAATTTCTCAATTATTACTTTAATCTCTTCTAAAACAAAACCCAAATTATTCTTCACATCAGTATCTGAAAACCTGAGCATATGTACACCTAAAGATTCTAAGCGAGCTTGCCGTTTCTTATCTTTTTCTTCATGTCCTTCTTCAAAATGAATACTGCCATCTACTTCTATTGCGAGCTGAAGATCTTTGCAATAAAAATCAACTATATATTGATCGATAGGAATTTGTCTGCTAAATTTTTGACCTAGCTTTTTACCTTTTATCTCTCGCCATAGCGCGATTTCACCTAGGGTCATGTTGTTTCTTAATGTTTTAGCGAGTTCAACTAAATTTGGGTTATATGGAATTATCTTTCTCATCGTAAGACCCACCCCTTAATCCCCTCCCAAGAGGGGAGAAGTACGTTATTGATTGCGAAATTAGAGTTAGTTGAAACTTCTGTTTTCATAAAATTATTCTTAGAATATATTTTAATTAAAGACGCTAGCTGTTCCCCTCTTGGGAGGGGCTAGGGGTGGGTGATAAAACTAAATAATCTCACACTACTCCACCTTCTTGCCATTTAATTCTTGTCCGCTTTGAAATATGGTCAAACTTTCGATTGCTCCGTTTTCATCTTTTATGAACTGAATTTCAGCGACAACCACTTTATAATAAAAAACTTCGTTCGACTTTGGATAAATTTCTACAGCAGGCTGCCCTGTTGCCTGTGCTTTTAATTGTTTGCCTTCTTTGGTTATGGTGATTTTAAAAGTGGGCATTAATTCATAGACACCTATGTAGCTTTCTAATAGCGCCTCTGGTACTTCGAACTCTTTTGTTAAGTTACTGGTATCGACACCTAATTTTGTAAGCATATCTATGGCATTTTCATTACCAGGATTCATTTCTACCGCTTTAGTGTAGTTCTCTATTGCACCTTTATTATCGCCAGATATCATTAGCGCTTCGGCATAACTATCATATACATTGGCAGATTTTGGATACGCGTCTACGTTCAGTTTAAAAACTTGAATTGCCTCTTTTGTTTTGTCAGATCCTAATAGTTGATATCCTGCTTGGTTCATCTCATTTTCATTGACATCGAAATCTTTGTTGTCCTTATTCTTGTTAAAATACGCAACCCCTGCATCAATGCCTTTCGTTTCTATAACCTCTAAAAGTTTAGATGCTAAAGGAGTTTTAGGGAGGTCATAAGTTTTATCGTTTATAATGCCAAGAATCGATTGTGTGATTTTACCTAATGGGGCACCACCTGTATTATTTAAAAGCACAATCAATGACTTGTCTGAAAGCTGTCTTGAAATTTGCGTGTTGAATCCGTTAATACCGCCACCATGGGTAATTACTGCGATACTATCGGTTGTGTTACCTAGGGCTTCATTGCCAACCATCCATCCGTAGGCATAATAAAAACTGCCAAAAGCGGGTATATGTGGTTTAAAATACATATCCATATATTTTTGGGATAACAATTTGTTGGTATACAATGCCTGGTCCCACAGGTATAAATCTTCTACGGTAGCGTATAGCGAGCCTGCAGCATATGGAATAGACATATCTAGGTAAGGTGAATTGATAAATCCGTTTCCATTATTCTCGTAACCTGTTGCTCTATTTTTTAGGATTTCTGAATGATGATCGAATCCGGATTCCTTCATACCTAATGGAAAAAATATCTTCTCGTCTAGCATTTCTTCATACGTTTTACCGGATAGTTTTTCAATAAGCACTCCCAATAAAAAATAACCGGAATTACTGTAATTGAACTTTTCGCCGGGAGTAAACTCTAGCTCCATATCTTGAAACTTTGTAGTAAACTCTTCTGGGGCGTATGGGTCTCTACTTACGTCTTTGAAAAAGTCGGGAAATGACGTGTAGTTCGGTATTCCAGAGGTATGGGTTAATAAATGGTGGGTGGTAATTTTGTCTCCGTTTTCTTTTGGGTACTTTGGTAAGTAGGTAGTAATAGGTGCCTGTAAATCTATTTTGCCTTCTGCTGCCAATTGTAAAATAAGCATGGCGGTAAATTGCTTGGTTACGGAACCTAGGCGATGTTTGGTATTGGGGCTGTTGGCAATATCCCATTCCATATTCGCCATTCCATATCCCTTTTTAAAAATGACCTTTCCGTCTTTGGCAACTAGGGCAGAACCATTGAATTTATTATAGGCTAGATATTCCTTTAAAAGCTCATCTATCTGTTCGGCGTTCGTTTGGCCAAATGCCATGGTGCCCGTAAATAATAATACTAAAAAGCATAAAAGAAGTGTCTTGATTGATTTGTGATGCGATGATTTCATGATGTTCGTTTTTTAATTGATTGACTATAGTACCAACAAGTATCTTATACTGGATGATTGAGATTCAAATACCGCGACAATTAGGTCGAAATATTATTTATTTTTCAATTCAATATATCGCGGGCTTTCCCGAGATTATTTACTTTTCATTCTTATAAATGATTCCGTCTTTCATAACAAATTTTACATTCTCTAAAGTGGAGATGTCATTTATGGGGTTGGCATCTACGGCAATAATATCTGCCAGTAAACCTTCTTTTACTTCACCACGATCAGTAAGCCCTAGCATTTCTGCACTATTAGTAGTAGCGGTTTTAATTGCTTCTTTAGTACTCATGCCACAGTCAATCAATGCTGCGAATTCAATGGTATTTTTTCCATGAGGGATTATAGGGGTATCTGTACCAAAGGCAATTTTTACATCTGCTTTAATAGCTTTTGTAAGGTTCTGTTTAGCAATTGGCATTACATAGTTTGCTTTGCCGGCCATAACAGGATCCATTTTGTCGATCATAGGCTCGATTATGGTAGCGAGCCCTCTCGTTGGTACTAGGTAAACACCATTTTCTTTCATTAACTGAATACCTTCATCATCAATAATAGATCCGTGCTCAATAGAATACACACCAGCTTTAATAGCTTCTTTGATACCTTCGGTACCATGTGCGTGGGCAGCAACTTTTATATGGTGTCTTGCAGCTTCATCCACAATGGTCTTCATTTCTTCATTACTTAGCTGTTGTGCGCCAATGGCATCTTCCATAGAAAGTACGCCTGCTGTAGCATGCATTTTAATGAATTTTGCCCCATGCTTAATTTGATAGCGTACTGCTTCGATGGCATCATATTTCCCGTTGATGATACCGTCATTTGGACCAACGGTAACTAAACCTTCAGCTAGCCCCAAAGAAATATCTCCGTGTCCGCCACTTATAGAAATCATATGTCCCGATGGGATAATTCTAGGTGCGGCGATCAACCCTTTATCAGAAGCTTCAGAAACGGCAACATCAATAAGCTCTGGTGTTATGTGTAATTGCCCTATACTTCTTATGGTAGTGAAACCGGCCATTAAAGTTTTTTCTGCGTTGACCACAGCCCTTACAGTACCTTGACTAGCACTTTCCTTATAGACATAGTCCCAGCTACCTCTAAAATCGCCATCTAAATGCACGTGCATATCCATTAGTCCCGGTAATAGTATTTTACCCGGTAGGTTTATGGTTTCTAAACCTTCAGGCAATACCTTCGGATTAATAGATTTTATGGTTCCATTTTCGATAAGCAGATTAGCGGGAGAAATTAATTTTCCGGTTCTGACATCTAAATACGAATCTGCTTTAATCAGTTTAGATTGGGCAATTGCGGATAATGTCGCTGTTAAAAGGAGAAGGAGAGATAACAATTGTTTCATATAGAGTTTGGTTTTATATAGTTTTTTTCAAAGAATACAATAACCGTAATTCTTTGATGAAAATAATACTATAAAGTATTAGGGGAGTGGACTTTATTTGCTATAGCAAGATACCAAAGTTTGACTTAAAAAGTTTAATATAAGTCACTGATTATTCCCCTCCTTGGAGGGGCTAGGGGTGGGTTCTTTTTAGTTAGAATGTTCAATGCAATCTTCATCACCCGATCACCCACCCCTCAATCCCCTCCCGAGAGGGGAATTTTTCGTTTTTGGTTGTGGGTTTGTTGGTTGTTTGGGAGTTGCGTTTTTATAATGACGGCGCTCGCCCTGACCCTAAAGGGTGCCCACGCGCAGTTTGGTGTAGTTATGTGGTCTTAATCTAAAAAAAGTTAATTACAAGTCAGAAACTGTTCCCTCCTAGGAGGGGCTAGGGGTGGGTTCTTTTTAGTTAGAATGTTCAATGAAATCTTTGTCATCCGATTACCCACCCCTCAATCCCCTCCCGAGAGGGGAGGTTTTCGTTTTTGGTTGTGGGTTTGTTGGTTGTTTGGGAGTTGGGTTTTTAGAAGAGTTACTTCGTCTGTTTTATCTACAAAGTATGTTTCAAGTCAGAAACTGTTCCCCTCCCGAGAGGGGAGGTTTTCGTTTTTGGTTGTGGGTTTGTTGGTGGTTGGGGAGTTGGGTTTTTAGAAGAGTTATTTTGTCTGTTTTATCTACAAAGTTTGTTTTAAGTCAGAAATTATTCCCCTCCTGGGAGGGGCTAGGGGTGGGTTCTTGATGGTTACAATTTTATCAAAACCAAAAAATCCGCTTTAAAGACCTTTCTTTAAAGCGGATTAAATATCAATTTATCTTATGCTCTTACACGAACAGCAAAATAATGGTTAGAACGATTCCACCAAGTGAAAAGTATAGTCCTTTTTTAAATACAGTAGTTTTAGGCATGAACATCCAAAAGGACGACACTACGAAAAATAGCAATGAGAGTCCGAAAAATATATTCAGAAAATATACAGGGCTATTTGTGGTTGCTTTATGTAAGTGTTCCATCTTATCCAAAATAAAAGGAAGCTCCATTTTTTTAATGGTTGCCATACCTGTTGCGGTATTGTATTCGCCTTGCTTAAAGTAAACAACATCGCCTTCAGTTTTTTGAGGTTTTACACCGCCTTTAATTCGCAATGCACCACTAAGTTCAGCAGTTTTTAAATTAGGTTTTAATTGTTTTTCTATAATCTTTTCACTTTTTAGAAAGTCTGTATTTCTATAGATCATTATAATTCCGCTAATAGAGTACATTGCCATGATACCGGCTAAAAAGAAGCCTAGGTATCTGTGTATAATTCTCATGCGTAAACTTGTGGTCATTTTCATTCTGTACTTTTTTAAAGTTGGTGTTGCGAGTGCAAAAATAGGCACATAAGTTTAAAAGTGATTAAGACAATGTTAAAGATGAAAGGTTTAGTGGGTATGTATAAAAAAGAAAACCCCAAAGAGAAAAATCTCTTCGGGGCAATCTCCGTTGTTTGATAATACTAATTATTTGAAACCTATTTCTTTAATACCTTCATGACTTATTTTAATAGCCTCTAAGGGTTTTAACCCGTCGAAAGTCATATCTTGTTCAACCATATAATATTTCATTCCAGAAAGCTCTTTGTTAGCTAGGATATTTTTAAAGCCTATAGAACCTGTACCCACTGGTGCAAATCTACCTTGCTCATCCATATCTTTAACGTGCCATATTTTAAAACGACCTGGATATTTGTTGAAATAAGCAATAGGGTTGGCACCTGCTTTGGTAACCCAAAATAAATCCATCTGAAAGTTCAATAATTTAGGATCTATATTTTCTAACAAGTAATCTATTGGAACGATACCCGCATCATTTTTCTTGAATTCAAAATCATGATTATGGTACAATAACTTTAATCCTGCTTTATTGGCTTTTTCACCTAAAGTGGTTAAAATTTTAGCTAAATCTTCTACCGTACCTGTCATGCCCATTGTTCTATCTTCTTCATTGAAGGTGAACATACCCATTGGTGGAATAGGCACAACAAAGTATTTAAAACCAGCAGATTTTGCGTCTGCCATCATTTTATCAGCATTGTCAAGAGTAACTGCACTTTGATGCGTGCTAATTGGCTTTAGTTTTAAGGATTTTAATAAACCCTTGAAATCAGCCGGAGTCATACCATAATACTTGCCATCTTCATAACCGGCAGCTTCAATATTTTTATAACCGGCATCAGATACTGCTTGTAAAGTTGCCTTTGCATCTGTACCCATATCATCTCTAACGGTATAAAGAGCAAGACCGCCAAATTTCTTTTGGGCGTAGGTAGTAACCGTTCCCAGCATAAAAAGGGCAATTACGGAGCATTTAAAAAAGTTGTTAGTTGAAATTTTCATTGTTGTTGTATTAATTGAAATGTTAGTTGTTATTATTTAAAGCTATAGAGGTAAGGAGCTTTGTGCGCCTTGCCTTCAAAAAGTTTTTCATGCCGTTCTAAAATGTCTAGCGATAACATTTTTCGTTGAAAACTAGTGCGCCTTAGTGTTTGATCTAAAATAGCCTCAAAGACTTGTTGCAATTGCTTCATCGTAAATTTCGAAGGAAGCAGGTTCATTCCTATTATCTTCTCGCTTATATTATTACGCAGCACCTCAAGAGCGGCATCTACGATCTCGTTATGATCCATCATTAGTTTTGGTACGCTATTGATATCGTACCAATCAATACTATCAGAAAGATGATCGGGTTTAGGATTCACATCTTCATAGTTAATAAGCGCATAATGACCAACTGTTATAAAGCGGTCCATCATCCATTCGTTCTTCTCTATATTTTTATTATTTGCTTCTAAAATTCGACGCGTAGCTGCGGGATCCGTTCTGTCTAATTTCCCGAAAATTTGAAATTGGTCCAAGAATACATTTTTTAATCCTGTACGTTCTTCTACTCCCTTATTTACCGCATCTTGTACGCTCTGGTTTTTTTTGATATAACCCCCCGGAAGTGCAAATAAACCAGTGTTGTGATATTCTAGAATAAGAATTTTTAAGTTAATGCCATTAAACCCAAAGATTACACAATCGTAAGAAAGGTTGGGAATGAATTTCTTATTTTTGGCACCTTTCATTAACGAATTTGATAAAATTTAGTTGTGTTTTTCAAATAAAGCACAAAATATGGTGTAATCAAAGGATTATTGTAATTAAATGAGACAATAGTTAACATGGGCTGAAACTGAATAGTTTACTATCCATTTTCAGCCCATTTATGTAATTGAATATTTTACTAAGTTACATTTAATCTAAACCTCTTTTTGAACGTACCACACATTCATACTTTCCATAGTATCTAAAACCATACAATTATTGGTCAATGTACCCGCAAGAAGAAATCCGTGCTTGCTAAAAGTTATATTTAACCCGTAGGAAGTAGCTCTAACCATGGTGTAGAGTGTTTTACATTTATAGTCATTCATTTTCTTTATGATTTCTTGTACTAAGAAATATGAAAGATTTTGACCTCTGTAATTTGGATGGGTAATAAAATCAACTATTTCCATATTAGATTCCTCTTCATTTATGGATAAAATAGTAGAAACTAGCAGCTCTCCGTTTTTAAACAATCCATAAAATTGATGATTCAGCTCTTTAAGTTTGGAGAAATATGCAGCATCTTTAATTTGATGTGGGAAATATTTATATGCTTTTTGATATAAATCTTCTAAGTTTTTAAAATCTGATGCGGTTAGCTTTTTAATATTGAAATCGACCGGCATTTCAAAATGCGCGTCTAAATGCGAATTGTTAGCTGCCTTGGCTATCGTTTTTACCGTAGCGATGGTTTTTAAACTTTTCTCGTTATTAGTAAAACGTTTCTTGTTTGGGTACTCCGCTAAAAAATATCCATCTGTTTTACCATTGTAGAGCCCCGGAATTTTGGCTTCTACAGTAAAGCCTTTTGATTTTAAAATATTGACTTCTTGTTCAGAGGCTTTTCCTAAAATCTTCTCATATTTTTGTTGCTTGGCAAGTTCATGCATCTTTGGCAACAAAATATCTAAATTGATATGGTCAGTTTCAGCAAAATAAATACGCTTATGCATATTGCCGTGATGAACCAATGCGCCGTCTATTTTTTCAATTGTTTCGAACATAGGTTTCGATTTTCTGGTAATGAATTCCGTTAACTATTCGCGAATTTGACCATCACCAAAAACATAGTATTTGTTGGTGACCAATTGTTTTAAGCCTAGTGGACCACGGTGGTGCAATTTATCTGTACTAATTGCCAATTCTGCACCAACGCCCATTTGACCACCATCGGTAAAACGGGTAGATGCATTTTGATATACTGCGGCACAGTCCACCTCTTCCATAAACTGCATTGCGGTTTCTTTATTCCCTGTCATGATAGTAGCAGAATGCCCACCAGAATTAGCATTGATTTTATCAACAGCTTGGTCAAGAGATTCAACAGAGCCTAAACAACATTTCATAGCAAGAAATTCTTCCTTCCAAATAGCATCATCTTCTATACGCTGAGCATTTTTAAGAACTGAATTTACATTATCATCAACCAATGTTTCTACGCCTTTTGAGTTCAGGAGTTGATGTAAATCTTCTAATTTCTGTTCATAATTTTCAATAGCCGAACTAATCAAGATTTTATCTAACGCATTACAAGCCGATATTTTTTCGGTTTTTGCATTCATGATGACCTTTACGCTTTTGTCCCAATCTGCTTCCTTGTCTACAAATAAAAAGTTATTACCTCTACCACTAACAAGAACCGCACATTTGGCATGTTCTTTTACAAAATTGATCAATCGTTCACCACCTCTAGGTACAATAAGATCGAGTTTCTCGGTAGGATTTCTTAAGAAGTCTTGCGTTTCTTCTCTATTCATGGTCAATTGCTGAATGTACTCTTTTGATAGTCCGTTTTCTTCAAGAGCTTTGTGCCAAAGATCAACAAGAACGGTATTGCTGTGCAATGCCTCTTTACCGCCTTTTAAAAGAATTTTATTATTCGCTTTAAAGGCAAGAACAGCTGCTTCAATAGTAACATCTGGTCTGGACTCATAAATAATCATGATAGTACCAAATGGAGCTGTTTTATTGGTGATTTCTAATCCATTTTCTAATTCTTGCATAGAAATGGTTTTGCCTACTGGATCTTCTTGTGACATAACCTCTTTAATAGAACCGATCATACCATCAATTTTATTGTTGGTTACAATTAACCGATCATACATTGCTTGATCATCTTTCTTAAAAAGATTTAAGTCTTTCTTATTGGCTTCAAGGATGCCACTTCGGTTCTCCTCCAAAAGTCGCATCATACTATCTAAAACCTTATTCTTTATATCTGTTGAAATTATCTTCATTATGCTTCTGCTTTTTCTTCCATGGTTACTTTCGTACCCACATTTTTTCCTTCTATAATATCAATTATCGTTCGGTCTTTTTTACCGTTAGCAATGTATGTAGGTATGTTTTTTGCTGCTGCTTGTTGGGCGTAATCTAATTTAGATCCCATACCACCACGACCTTCGCCTGCTTTTTTAGTATTGTCCTGAATAAATTTATCTAGGTTTTCTTCAGGATTTACATGTGTTATAAGATTACTGCTCTCAGCATTTGGATGACCAGTGTAAAGACCATCAATATCTGTTAATATGATCATCTTGTCGGCATCTATAAGTTGAGCAATTAAACTGGCTAGCTCATCATTATCTGAGAACATGCTCATGGTCACCGAAACGGCATCATCTTCATTTGCTATGGGAATTACTCCTTCAGATAACAATCCTTCTACACAATCAATCATATTTTGCCTATGCACACCTGGGGTGAAATCTCGCTTTGTAGGTAGTACCTGTGCGCATTTCATTCCATAATCGTGAAAAATATTGTAATATAAACGCATCATACGTGGTTGCCCAATAGCTGAATATACTTGCCTACGCTGTGTATCATCTTCAATAGATGATGCACCCAAAACTTCACGCCCCGCAATAACGGAGCCAGAGGAAACTAGTACGGTTACAATATCTCTTTCATATAATTCTGCAATCTGTTGTACCAAATTTCGCAATACCGGTCTCACAATACGATTGTCCTTATTGGTCATTACGTTTGTGCCTACCTTAATTACAATTTTCTGTTTATACATTTGCCTTTTCTTTTCCAAGTTCAACTGCACGTTCAAAAGCTGCGAAAGCTGCTTCCTTAATCAATTCTCCTACATTGTTATTTTCCATTGAATCTAGTGCTGCACGGGTAGTACCACCTTTACTTGCAACCTTGTCCATCCAAGAATTTGGTGAAAGCTCATTCTGATTAAAAAGTTCAATAGCACCTGTAAATGTTTGTGCTACCAATACCTTTGATACATTGGGTGTAAAGCCCATTTTCAAAGCGGCCTCCATCATACTTTGCATAAAGTAAAAAACGTAAGCCGGTCCACTACCGGAAATACCGGTAGAAGCATCGATAAAGTTCTCATTGCTTACTTGAATTGATTTACCTGTGGTGTCTAGCAAGCTTTCAATGGTCAATAATTCAATTCTAGTTACTTCATTTGACGCCACAAACGATGTAAGCCCTCTACCGATTGATGCTGGTAGATTTGGCATTGCCCGTACTATTTTTGTAAGCCCTGTTAAGTTTTGAATGGTTTCTATAGTTACCCCGGCCATAATAGATATTACAATTTGACCTGGTTTTACGAGCGGATTTAATTTTAGGAATACACTCTCTGCGTGATATGGTTTTACCGCTATAAAAATAATATCTGCCTGTGGGGCACAATTCTTTAAATCATCAAAAGCATCGAATTGCGGATTCTCGCGCAGTTCCTCCAACTTCTCTTCAGAAGTGTCAAGCACCATTATATTTCTCTTCTTAAGTAATTTTGATTTGGACATTCCTTCAGCATACGTCAACCCCATGTTGCCGGCTCCTATTACTAATATTTTCATGAATTCAATTTAAATTATTGGATAATATATGTGTGATTGTATAATTATATAAATAACATTTTTTCAATAGCGTTGTTCTTGCGCCTATAGTAAATTTGTCTGTAGGTGTGTAAGGTTTTTATGGGTATGCCCATGAAGTATTTTGTAATGGACGTTACCTTTGCTTTTTTGAGTCCGTTGCGTGTTCTGTATAATTCTTTAATATCGCTTTCTCTTTTGATGTAAATAAATTTCATGTAATGGTGTTTCAAATAGTAACATAACATATGCATAGCCAACTCCAAATTAGAGGTGTTAAGCTTGTGTTATACTATTTTTAAATGTTGTTAATAATGAGCTCTATATGAGTGTTTTAGATTTTGAAATAATTGAAATTTTATAGGTAAGCTCTTAAAATTTCTGTGTTGGAAGTACGTCGTAAAGATTTAAGGCCCTTGTCCTTAATTTGGCGAACACGCTCTCTGGTAACGTCAAAAATTTCACCAATTTCCACTAAGCTCATAGCGGGTTGTTTGCCTAGACCAAAATATAGGCGCAGGACATCACCTTGTCTTTCTGGTATTTTATTCAAAACCTGATTAATATCTGTCTCCAAAGATTCCGCCATTACTTCCTTGTCCGGGCTATTTAATGTCGTTGATTCAAGAACATTGTAAAGAGAAGAAGATTCCCCTTCTTTAAAAGGCGCATCTAGTGAAATTGATTTACCAGAATTTTTCATAGAGCTATTTACTTTAGAAACACTCATGTCTAATTCTTTGGCAATTTCAGCAGGACTTGGTGGGCGTTCATTTTCTTGTTCTAAAGTGGAATACACTTGGTATATTTTAGAATTAACGGCTATTTTGTTCTGAGGTATACGTATCATTCTTGAAGAGTTGGATAATGCCTGAAGAATAGATTGACGTATCCACCAAACAGCATATGATATAAACTTGAATCCTCTAGTTTCATCAAAACGTTTGGCAGCTTTTACCAAACCTAAATTACCTTCGTTGATTAGATCGGTAAGGCGTAAGCCTCTATTTTGATATTGCTTAGCTGCAGATACTACGAATCTTAAATTGGCACTTACCAATTTATCTAATGCCTGCTGATCACCCTCACGAATTTTTCGAGCCAATTCTACTTCTTCGTCGGCAGTAATTAAATCTATTTTACTGATTTCTTGAAAGTATTTTTCTAATGATTTGGCATCTCTGTTCGTTATTTGTTTGGTGATCTTCAGTTGTCGCATAGAATAATTTTAGATTAAATTATAACATAGCATAATTTTATGAAAATGCAAGAAAATGAATCATTTTATGATTTATTTGACTGTTTTTGAAGATTTTTGACTTGTTTTGAATCTAAATTGAGTGTTTTTTGGAAATATTGATTTTGTTAAATTTATTTGAGAAATACTTGTCTAGGTTTTTAAATCCTCCACTTAATTAATTAAAACGCAATTCTATTTTATAGAGCTAAATATTCCGCTTCTAAATCGTTTAATTTGTTAAGTAGTATTTAAAAGTGTAATTCAAAATAGTTCTACATGTATTACATAGTAGAAACGTGTATTCCATGTTTAAATCGTTAATTTAGAGACTTCAATTTTGCATCCTTATGAATAAAAAATTTCATTTTCTTGATGATGGTGGTGAGATGGGCAAGCTCATGAGAGAGAAAGATTGGTCTCTCACTCCATTAGATACACCAGACCATTGGCCGCAAAGCCTGCGCACGACATTGAACATTATGTTGAATTCTCCGTTTCCTATGTTTTTATTTTGGGGAGACACGCTTAAAAGTTTCTATAACGATGCATATAGGCCAATTTTAGGTATTGATGGAAAGCACCCAACAATATTGGGATTGAACGGTGAAGAAGCCTGGAACGAGATTTGGGAAGATATTTACCCTATGCTTAAAATAGTAAAGGTAAAAGGAGAGTCTATTTGGCGAGAGAATCTGATGATTCCTATTTTTAGAAATGGTAGAATGGAAGATGTTTACTGGACATTTAGCTACAGTCCCGTAAAAAATGAAATAGGAGAGGTATCTGGAGTTTTGGTCATAGTTACAGATGCAACAGAGGCTGTGTTGGCAGAAAGGCGTTTAAGAGAAAGCGAGCGCAGGTTTAGAGAGGTGGCAAACCTATCGCCAGTATGGATTTGGATTACAGATAATGAAATCAATATACAATATTCCAATCGTGCCCTATTGGATTATGTAGGTGTAGAAAATGAGGCTGATTTTACTGGTCAGGTTTGGGTAGACGTAGTTCACCCAGATGATCTTGACGTCGTTTTCAAAGGTTTTGGTAAAGCGGTTAAAGATAAATCAGATTTTACGCTAGAATATCGGGTTAAAAGAAAGAAAACCGGTAATTATGAATGGTTTAAGGTTTTAGGTGTCCCCAAATTCGAAGAAGGTGAAATGGTCGGTTTTATTGGAACGGGTATGAATATCGATAAGCAAAAATCATTTGCCGATGATCTAAAAAGAGAAGTGGATATTCGTACTAAAGAACTTGCGGATAGTAATGATAAGCTAGAGGCAATGAATAAAGAGCTTCAGTCCTTCGCCTATATTTCTAGTCATGATTTGCAAGAGCCGTTGCGTAAAATTCAGATGTTCGCAGAGGTATTGATGGATAATGAGTTTGATAAGCTATCAACATCTGGTAAGGTAAAATTTGAAAAAATACAATCTGCTGCCAATAGAATGCAGTCCCTCATTAATGATCTACTTTCCTATTCACGTACAGATACCGAAAAGAGAGTTTTTGAAGTCATAGATTTAAATGAACTTGTTGATGACGTTAAAAATGATCTAGCGGAGGAATTAAAAAAGAAACATGGTAAAATTACCTTATTACAATCATGTGAAATTGAAGTAGTACCATTTCAATTTAGACAGTTAATTTATAATTTGTTATCCAATTCGGTCAAGTATACCAAAAGTGATGTTGAACCAAATGTAACTATAGCAACAGAAATTATAACGAATGCAAAATCTATAGATAGTAGTTTAATTAATAAAAAGGAATACGTTAAAATTACCATTACCGATAATGGTATTGGTTTTGAAGAACAGTTTGCCGAAAAGATTTTTGAAGTATTTCAACGTTTACACTCCAAGCAAGAATACGTAGGTACCGGCATAGGCTTGGCAATTGTTAAAAAAATTGTACAGAATCATAATGGTATCATTAGTGCAAAGGGCAAATTAAATGAAGGTTCCGTTTTTGAAATTGTAATTCCAAAAGCGCAATAGAACTCTTTTAAGTGCTACCTATTTTTTTCATCTTTCAATACTATTTATTTACGTATACCTTATTCATTCATAGGGTTATAAACTTTTTATAAAAAAAATGTTTTAGAGTTAAAGCATCTTTTTTTGAGGATATTACTTACGCCATTTGCAGTCTACTTTTGGGTTATGAATACTACAATAACAAAATCGGCAGGTATGGGCGCTGTCTTAAGTGATGGTGCTGTGACCTTTAGAGTGTGGGCTCCGCATGCGGAAAAAGTTTTCGTTGGCGGAAGCTTTAACAACTGGTCTAAGAATGAAATTTCCCTTGAAATAGAGGATAATGGATATTGGTCCGTAATTACCGAAAAGGCATCTGAAGGAGCTGAATATAAATTCTTTATTGAATATGAAGGAGAAGTTTTGGCCAGAAATGATCCTTATGCTTTTGAAGTGACCAATAGCAATGGTAATTCTATCATAAGAACATTAGATTTTAAGTGGGATGATGAAGACTTTAAAATGCCTAGTTGGAATGAATTGGTTATTTATGAATTACATGTAGGTACTTTTAATCGTTCTACTCCAGATACCGTTGGTACATTTGAAGATGTTATTGCCAAACTAGATTATTTAAAAGAACTGGGTATTAATTGTATAGAGTTGTTGCCTGTGGCTGAGTTTGCAGGAGGAATTTCTTGGGGCTATAACCCTGCACATCCTTTTGCTATTGAACAAGATTATGGCGGTCCAGATGCTTTTGCAAAATTGGTCAATGAAGCACACAAAAAGGGTATTGCCGTGATTATGGATGTAGTTTATAATCACTTTGGACCTTCAGATGTTGATTTATGGCAATTTGATGGTTGGAGTGAAAACGATAAAGGAGGAATCTATTTTTATAATGACCATAGAAGCGATACTCCATGGGGAGATACCAGACCAGATTATGGACGGGAAGAAGTGCGTCAATATTTGCGAGACAATGCATTGATGTGGATAGAGAAATACCATTGCGATGGTTTACGTATGGACGCTACCTCATATATACGTTATGAAGGCGGCGGTTTAGGTTATGATACCGAAATTGAGGAAGGAAATATATTGATGCGCGATATCAATAGTGAGATAAGAGAGAAATATCCGCATGTATTAACAATAGCTGAGGATTTAAAAGGCGATAGTAGGGTTACCGATTCCATAGAGCATGATGGGCTGGCATATGGATCTCAATGGGATATGAATTTTGTACACCCGGTTAGAGAGGTAATAGAAGACACACATGATGATGGTAGAGACTTACAAAAAGTGGTTGATGCCCTTGAGTTTACATATAGCAATGATGCATTTAGCCGAATTGTATATACAGAGTCTCATGATGAGGTAGCCAATGGCAAGGCAAGAGTTCCAGAAGAAATACAGCCCGGAGATGCAGAAAGTGATTTTGCTAAAAAGAGAGCATTGTTGGGCATTGTTTTGACATTGACCGCACCAGGTATACCTATGCTTTTTCAGGGACAGGAATTTATTGAAGATGAATATTTTCAAGATACCGAGGCTTTGGATTGGGATAAGGAAAAGAAGCATAGAGGTATTGAAAAGCTGGTAAGTGATATCATTAAGCTAAGAACAGGGAATACAGAAGGTGGAAAAGGTTTAAGAAGTCAACATATTGAAATTTTACACTTAAATCACCAAACTAAAATACTAGCCTATAAAAGGTTTGATGCAGATGATACTACACAACCGGTGTTGATTGTTTTAAATTTTAGTAATCAAGATTTTGAAGACTATGGTATTGGTTTAAATGAAAACGAGTCTTTTAATCTTAGAATAAATGCAGGAAATAAAATATACGATCCGGCATTTTCGCAATTACCAGTAGATGATTTAGAGGTTGTTGAAGCCAATACTGATGAAAAGCAGTGGACTGGTAAGGTAAATATACCTGCTTACGGTGCTTTGGTATTTACCAAATCTTAAGAATATACCTGTAATTTACTGCTGTAGAGAACATTATTGTAAGTTAAAACTTACAATAATGTTGTTTTTTTTACTCAGGTTCAAAAGTGGTAATATTTTATTGTATTTTGTTATATAATGTATAGTTAAAATAATAATTTTACACGCTAAATGTGGCGAACTAATATTGATTTATTGAATGGAATATAGTTTCATATATAGCCCTGAAAAAATGGTTAATGAAGTATTTCAAAGAACAATGGTCGCTGCAGGTGTTGATTTTGAGATTTTGCAAGATAACACAGTTAAGTTGCCAGATGATTTAAGTGATGATAAGCTTCAATCTATAATAAAGGAACTTAAGTGTTTTGGTATAAAAGTTCAGACGAAGGAGAATCGTGATATCGTTGAGGAAATCAAGATGTATATCAAGAAAATGGTTTATGAGGGTGATATTAGAAATGTAAAAATATCAGAATTGCTATCTGATCAATTGGGTTTTAGTTATCCATATCTTTCTAATTTATTTTCAAGTAAAACATTCACCTCAATAGAGAATTTTTATATTTTAGTGCGCATAGAAAAAGTGAAAGAATTAGTGCTATTAGAGAATACAAGTCTAGGGGAGATTGCCCATAACTTAAACTTTAGCAGTGTTCCTCATTTATCTAATCAATTTAAAAAAGTAACGGGGTTAACCATCACCCAATATTTGAAATTTAGAAAAAAGTAAGAAGAAAGGTTCTTCTTTTCAATACATGAATAGTGAAAATGGATAAATTAAAAATACTTCTCGTTGACGACGATGAAGACGACAGACAATTTTTTGCAGATGCATTGGAAGGAGTTGAACTCAATACAGAGTTACGTCAGTTAGAGAACGGTAAAAGTTGTATGGAATTTTTACTTAGCGACACGGACAATACGCCAGATTTGGTTTTTCTAGATTTGAACATGCCTATTATGAATGGGTTTGAGTGTTTAGAAGCTATAAGACGTACACCTCATTTGAAAGATTTGTTAGTAGCGATCTACTCTACATCTTCTGCAGAAAGAGATATAGAAGAAACTTTTGAAAAAGGAGCCAATATCTATATTAAAAAGCCGTCTAGTTTTAATGAGCTTAAAAAGTCGTTGAAGCAAGTCGTAAAAATGAACTGGGCGTACCACTTAAATGATTTTAAGAAAGAGAATTTTTTATTGAAAATTTAAGCAGTTGTAAAAGCATATATAATTAAAGTTGTTTCGTTAGGAACAACTTTTTTTGTTTTAGCACCAAGTTAATAACATTTTAATTGGTTATTTCGCTGTATCTTAACTTAAGATGTTTAATACAAAATAGTATGACAAATAATTTAGCGGATGATTTTTTTAAAACAATGATAGATGATGCCGATACTGCTATTTTATATGCCGAACCATCAGCTTCAAATTCTATAAACGTCAAAGGATATAGACCTAAATATGCGAACAAAAAAGGGCAACGCTTTTTTGGGATTACTCTAGATAATTGTGAAAGTGAAACCTTAGATGAGCTTGTTCATTATGATGAGGTACTAATTTTGGCAAATAAGGTATTGGAAACCGGCGAAGATGAAAATTTTAATATTATAGTAAGGGAAGAAGCTAGTATTCTAAATTATCATATAAGAATTAGAATTTTTAACAAGGGGCTGTTATTCGCACTAACCTTGGTAAAACCAAAGTTTATTTCAGATAAAGATTCTAAACTTCCGTTAGGTAATCTAGAATCAAGAAATAGAGAACTAGAAATTTCCAATCTTTTTGGAATAAGAGTTTTGGATAGTAACGATAGTATTATTTCATATTTAAAACCCGTGTTTGACAATAAAGGAAAGATAGAAGATTTTCGTATTGTCTATATTAACAATAGAATGGGTGAAATTGCCAATCAAGAAACGGCATTTATCGAAGGTAAAACAATACTAGAATATTACCCTAAAAATGATGAGAATGGAGTTTTAGAGATTCTGACTGATAGTTATGTTTCTGGTGAAAATAAAGAATATACCAAAGAATTCATTTTTAATGAAGAGTCGGTTTGGTTGACCACCAAAGCGGTGAAAATGAACGATGGTCTTATATTATTTTCTAAAGATGTTACACAAGAGAAAAAGTATGAAGCTCAATTATTTATTCAGAATAGGTTGTTGTCAGAAGCTGAGCGTGTGGCTAATATTGGTAGCTTTCGGTGGAATTTGAATGAGAATCACATCAAATATTCTGATAATGTTTATAGATTGTTTGGTTACGATCCAAATGAGTTCGATAATAAGTATGATCGTCTACTTACTTTTTTACACCCAAATGATTTTGAGAAAGTAAAATCTAGTTTTAAAGAGGCAAGAAAAAACAAATCAAAATCAGACCTTGTGTTTCGTATTTATACGAAATCTCAAGAATTACGCTATATGAATACCATAGGTGAATGCTACCAGAAAGAGGGTAATTGGTATATGGTTGGTGTTATTAGAGATGTTACCAAGCAGATAGAGGCAGAATCTATCTTACAAATAAAAAATACGGAGCTAAAACGAACCAATGCAGATTTGGAGGCATTTAACCGTGTTGCAAGTCATGATTTGCAAGAACCATTGCGTAAAATTCAAATGTTCGTTAGTCGTTTGGATGAAGAAGAGGAGGGGCGACTTAGTAACAGGTCCCAAGGCTATCTGTCTAAAATAAAGTACTCGTCGGACAGAATGCGTAAACTAATCAATAACCTACTTTCATATTCTAAAATAGATGAAGTTGGTGAGCAACCAAAACGGGTAGATTTAAATGATGTATTAAAAAATGTTCTTGAAGATTTAGGGGAACGTATTAATGATTTAGATGCCCAGATAGATTCGGTAAGCTTACCGGTAGTAAACGGAATTCAATTTCAGTTAGAACAATTGTTCGCCAATCTTATAGGTAACTCCCTCAAATATGTTAAAGAAGGTGTACAGCCTAATATTAAAATAGTAGGTAGTATAGTAAGCGGTGATAAATCATCTGTAGATAACTTATTGCCCAGTATAAATTATGTAAAGCTACAATTCATCGATAATGGTATTGGGTTTGAAAAAAAGTACGAGGAGAAAATTTTTGAAATCTTTCAGCGCTTACATGGCAAAACAGAATTTTCTGGAACCGGATTGGGATTGTCTATCTGTAAAAAAATAGTTCAATCACATAATGGAACCATCATGGCTAAGGGTGAAAAGGATATGGGAGCTGAATTTACTGTTTACCTTCCTACCTTACTATAAATTAAACTGTATTATAGTATTTTACTATCGCTTCTTAAAATTGTGTAACAGCTTCTAAAAATGTTGTAACACATTTACATGATATAGGCTGCATCTTTGTACCAACAAGAAATGTAAGCCTTTATGAACAATCTTCAATATGCTAGAGTAGGTGCCGTAAGAAGCAAAAACTCCCATAGTCAAGCTTCAAATGTAGAAGCAATTTCTTCTAGTTCATCAGATGCTATAGTAGCACAAGAGAATACATTAAACAATAACCATTTAAACAATATATCATGCAAGTAGTCCATAATCAGTTAAGTTATTTCAATAGTGTTTTAGGAGGTAGTATCTCAAGTTTTCAAGGAGATCGTATACTTCAATATGATAATGAAAAAGGAACAGGTAGAATACAAACCGTTTCTTTAGGATCAGGAATTTCTTATACGGAATATGACTTGGATTTAAATGAAGATTTCAACTTCGATTTAAAATTAGATGAAAACCCTAGTTTATACTTTATTTATTGTTTAGAAGGCAGTTTTAGATTTTCAAAAGGAAAAGAAAATAATAAGGTAGAAGCACTACAGACAGTAGTAGTAGGCGGTTCAAATGAAACTATCAATATAAAATTAAGAGAGGCGACTAAGTCTAACTTGTCTATTATTAAAGTAACAAAAGATAGCGAAGCGCTAACTAAGAATTCTAACAACAACGAGTTGTATGAGAAATTGTTTACTCAGTTCTTGAATGAAGATGGAAGTGCTCATATTGGTACCTTCAACCTTAAAATAAAAGAGCAGTTATTACAGATAAGATCAATAACCCAGGTAGGTTTAGTTAGAAAACTACTTATTGAAGGTATTGTGAACTTTACTTTGGCATTAGAGATTTTACACTGTAAGCAAGATATTGAGAACAGTGGTCAGGTTTCTACTATGTTGACCAAAAAAGAGCTTTTAAGAATAGAGGAAGCGGTTAACGCAATAAAGAGAAAGCCAGAGTTTCCTTATACGGTTACAGATCTAAGCAAGGAATATGGTCTTTCGCCAACAAAATTACAAGAAGGATTTAAAGTGATGGAAGGTACTACGGTAACCAACTTCATTAGAAATGAAAGATTGATACTTGCAGAAGAATTGATACAAACTTCTGACATGAATATATCTGAAATTGTATACTCTATAGGATTTACAAGTAGAAGTTATTTCTCTAAAATCTTTAGAAACAAATTTAAATGTACGCCAAAAGCATATTTAATGAACATTAGAAACGTATCGCTTTCAGCTTAAGAAAATTGTTATGAAAATGGTTGAGCCGGCTCTTTGAGCTGGCTTTTTGTTTTATATAATTAGGGTAATGGTATTTTAAGATGGACGGTGTAAATAAATGTAGAAGAAATAGATAGTCAACTATATAAACTAGTTAATAGCTTGGTACAAAATAGGTTGGTAAGTGATTGTTTAGATAGATATAACGAACTCTCTTTCTGGCTTATTATGTTCAGAATTGTCAACATAACGTAAGCACTTATGCAAAAGTGTTTTTAGCTGATTGTATGAAGAAGGTTTCTGTAAATATAAAGAAGCGCCCATTTCGTTTAAACGTGTAATTTCTTTAGGGTGATACGATGTAGAATAGATAATTACCGGCGTGTCTGCATATTTCTCTAAATCACGAATATCCGCTAGACATTCAAACCCGTCCATCATAGGCATTTTTAAATCCAAAAAGATAACATCTGGTTTTTGGGTATCATTTGCTAGCAAACTTGCCATAAGGTCTACGCCATTGTTAAATTCAGATATTTTGGTTTGTATTGGGATTTCTCTCAATGCATCGGAAAAGAATGTTCTGTCATCACTATCATCATCTGCTAGAAAGACATTAAGTACAGTTTTGCTCATGGCAATTAAATAATTTATAACTCTAAATATGTTTGTTCAAGATTATTTCAATTAAAAATTGAAGAACAATCTAAAAGCAAGTTAAATATTACGGAGCCGATGCTGTAATTCTATTAATTTAAAAAATAGCTCAATACCTAAATGTTAACGCATTAATCTGAACACATGGTATAATAAAAAGAAAAAAATGAATGGTAAAACTACATTGGTGGCTCGGCAATCATGGTTTTGATCTTTATCCAAAACTGTTTTGACGTAACATTTGTAGGTTCAATAAGGTCTGCCATTAAAATTAGGTTTCTCTTAAATTGCTCGTACTCATACTTATTGGTGTTGTTTTCGTCAATTGGGTAGTAAGCCATGCCCCAATTAGGGAAAGTTCTCTTACTAATTTCATCATCGGAAAATAGCGTAACATTTTTATGGCGAGGGTCCTTTTTAATCTTATCGTAAAGGGTTTCAATTTTTTCTTTACTACCCTCAAGTAATTGAACAAAGCCACCTTTGTAATAGATAAGGCAACCAGTTATATCATCACGTAAATTGTTAGCACGTGCCTTTTCAAGTAGCTCTTCCATTTCTGTGCCCGATATTTTATTGGTAGCAACAGATTCATAAGTTAATGTATACATCTAAAATGAAATTGGTCTTAATCGGCAAAATTAATAAAAATGTCAAAAAACGAAAAAGACATTAGAAATTTTTGAAAGGACGTAGAAATGAAAAATGTATATAAAACAAAAAAGCCCCTAAAAGGGGCTTTTGAGTGATCGCAGGAGGATTCGAACCTCCGACCGTCTGCTTAGAAGGCAGATGCTCTATCCAGCTGAGCTATGCGACCGACACCATTTTTTCAAATGTGGGTGCAAACTTAGTGATTTTTATAGACTGGTAAAACCAAAATCAATAAAATTTTAATTATTTCTTTTATATGCTAAAATACAGCTATGAACGACCTTCATATTGGTCAAAGTTTTCCCATAACTGATCAAGAACTTTATAGAAAATTTCAAATTCTTCTTCAGTGATACCCAGTGTACTAACTTTTCTTAAATCGGTAATAAAGGGCATTACTTGTTTTATGAGTGCCGAACCTTCTTCTGTTATAACAAGTTTGTATCTTTTTTGATCATCTCTAAATCTAGACTTTCGTAAGAAGCCTTTTTTGCATAATCCGCTAATAACTCTAGAAGTTGTTGCCCTATTTCTAAAGTTAGATTTGGCAATATCTGCCTGTGAGGCTTCTTTACCTTCTAAATGTACGCGTTGTAAAATTACCCATTGCTCAATGGTCAGATCAATATTATTCTCTGCAAACACTTGTAAAAAAGTACTTTGAACCTTTTTAAGCGTGCGATCAATGTATACTCCAAAGCCTTCCGTCCTGTCCATAATCCAATTGTTATTACTCCAAAAGTAACAGAGTTTATCGTTAATATTGTTGTTAATGCAACAATAATTAAAAAAAAGTGTATATTTACTACGGATAAATTGGTCAAAAGAAGTAGAAATATGCAACTAGGTTTCAAGAAATATATATTAGAGGATAGCACCTATAAAGGTGGCGGAAAGAAAATTGTAATGCCTGATGGTGTTACGGTACACAAGCTTTCTTCTAATGAAAATCCGTTAGGGTATTCCCCAAAAGTGAAAGAAGCATTAGCAAATACCTTAGATGATTTAAGTTTCTATCCGGACAATACGGATATAAGGTTACGTCAAGCTTTGGTAAAGGACTTTGATGGAGCTTTAGTTGCAGATAACTTTATCTCAGCAAATAGTGGTTCAGAAATTATAGATATGATTTCTAAGGCATTTTTGAATGAAGACGATGAGGTAATTGTTAGTCAACCATGTTTTTTGCCCTATACTGCTTTTACCCGTTGGATGGGAGCAAAGGCGATCAATGTGCCAATGACCGAGAATTACGATTATGATTTGGACGGAATTCTTGAAGCTATTTCAGATAACACAAAGCTGGTATTTCTTGCATCCCCTAATAACCCGTCAGGAAACTATATTCCAATGGCAGATTTAAGAAGCTTCATTGAAAAATTACCTGAGCATGTAGTTTTGGTATTAGATGAGGTGTATAGACATTTTGCCGAAGCAGAAGATTATACATCTGGCTTACCATTTGTAGTGGAAGGTAAGAATGTAATAGCAATCAATAGCTTTTCAAAAACATATGGTCTGGCCGGTTTACGAGTTGGGTATTGCTATGCTCCTTTGGAACTTAGTAATTACATGCGTAGAATTTGCAAGCCTTTTTTGTTGTCTACCATGGCTTTAGAAGGAGCAATTGCAGCTCTGGAAGATGTTGATTTTGTGAATAAGACCGTAGCGTTGGTAAAAGAAGAAAGAAGGTTTGTTTTGAACGGACTTGATGCCTTAAACATAAAATACTGGCCTGCACAAGGTAATTTTGTACTAATAGATCCACCTATCAATGATATGGAGTTCACGGCGTTCTTAGAACAGCGAGGTATTATGGTGCGCCCTGTAGGCAATTTTGGAGCTCCAGGAAAAGTTAGGATTTCATTTGGAGTAAGGGAAGCAAATAAAGCACTTTTGGCAACACTAGAGGTATTGATGAAATCTCAAACCACAACAGCATAAAAAAATTTAATATATATGTTGCAGAAGCAACAATAAACGAAATAAAAATATAAAACCCAGAACTATGTCAACAACAACAACAACAACAGTAGCACAAAACGATCATAAAGAGGCACAAGATTTTATGCCTATCAACGGTACGGATTATTTAGAGCTTTACGTAAGTAACTCTAAGCAAGCGGCACACTATTACAAAACTGCATTCGGATTTAAATCTTTGGCATATAAAGGTTTGGAAACCAGTAGTAGAGATTATGAATCTTATGTGGTAGAGCAAGATAAAATTAGATTGGTATTGACCTCCCCTTTAAAAAGTGGTACTGATGTAGGTAGGCATATAGATAAACATGGTGACGGTGTAAAAGTTACGGCGCTATGGGTAGATGATGCTACCTATGCGTATGAAGAGGCTATGAAAAGAGGTGCCAAAAGTTATATGGAGCCTAAAACCGAGAAAGATGATGACGGCGAAGTGGTAACATCTGGTATCTATTCTTACGGTGAGGTAGTTCACATTTTTGTGGAGCGTAAAAACTACAACGGTACATTTTTGCCAGGGTATAAAAAATGGGAAAGTGAGTATCAACCAACATCTACAGGATTAAAATTTGTAGATCATATGGTAGGTAATGTTGAAGAAGGTAGAATGAATTTTTGGGTAGATTTTTATGCCAATGTTATGGGCTTCAAGCAAATCATGTCTTTTGACGATAAAGATATTTCTACGGATTATACTGCTTTGATGAGTAAAGTGATGAGTAACGGTAACGGTCGTATTAAGTTCCCAATCAATGAGCCGGCTCCAGGTATGAAAAAATCTCAAGTAGATGAGTATTTAGAGTTCTATGAAGGTGAAGGAGTGCAGCATATTGCAGTTGCTACCGATGATATTGTAAAAACGGTATCTGATCTTAAAAGTAGAGGTGTCGAGTTTTTGACGATACCTACTACTTATTATGATGTATTGACGGATAGAGTTGGTGAAATTGACGAGGATATTGAGTCACTTAGAAAACTAGGTATTTTGGTAGATCGTGATGATGAAGGGTACTTGTTACAGATTTTTACAAAAACCGTACAGGCAAGACCAACCATGTTCTTTGAGATCATTCAACGTAAAGGAGCTACTTCTTTTGGAAAAGGAAATTTTAAAGCTTTGTTTGAAGCGATTGAGCGTGAGCAAGAATTAAGAGGGACTTTATAAGTTCAACAAATTTCTTAAGCATTTAAGAATAACGTATTTTTAAAAGTAGAGTATTAACTAGAATAACGAACGTATATGCCTATATATCATAAACAGGGAGCGTTGCCACCTAAAAGGCATACGCAATTTAGAAAACCGGATGGCGAATTGTACTCAGAACAATTGTTCGGTACTATTGGCTTTGACGGTATGTCCTCTTTACTATATCATCATAACCGACCAACAATGGTTAAGGAGATATTGAAAAGTACGGATGTTTCACCAAAAATAGCCTTGGAGAAGAATATACGTTCGTTAAAACTAGTGAGTTTTAATACGGCGCCAAAAGATGATTTTTTAGATGCTCGAGAACCACTTTTGGTCAATAGTGATATTATTATTGGGGTAGCTGCACCAAGAAAATCTCTACGCGAGTATTTTTATAAGAATACCGACGCAGATGAAATGCTCTTTATACATAAAGGCACAGGGGTATTAAGAACTATTTTTGGGCAGATTAAGTTTGAATATGGCGATTATCTAATTATTCCAAGAGGAACGATTTATCAAATAGATTTTGATGGTGAAGACAATCGTATTTTGTTTGCGGAATCGTACTCGCCTATATATACGCCAAAAAGATATCGTAATTGGTTTGGTCAATTATTGGAGCATTCTCCTTTTTGCGAGCGTGATTATAAATTACCAGAGAATTTAGAAACGTTTACAGATATCGATGAGCACTTGATAAAGGTGAAGAAACAAGGGGTTATACATGAAATGGTCTACATTGGGCATCCTTTTGATGTTGTAGGTTGGGATGGGTATAACTTTCCGTACGGATTCTCCATTCACAATTTTGAACCCATTACAGGTAGAATTCACCAGCCGCCACCAGTGCATCAGACTTTTGAAACTAATGCCTTTGTTATTTGTTCTTTTGTGCCAAGGTTGTATGATTATCACCCGCAGTCTATACCGGCACCATACAATCACTCTAATATTGATTCTGATGAAATGCTGTATTATGTAGACGGAGATTTTATGAGTAGAAATGGTGTGCAGCCAGGTAATATATCATTGCATCCCGCAGGTATACCCCACGGTCCGCACCCAGGGACCGCAGAACGTAGCATTGGTCAAAAAGGGTCAGAGGAATTAGCGGTAATGATAGATACCTTTAAACCTTTAATGGTTACTGAAAATGCCATGAAATTAGATGATGGCGATTATTACAAATCTTGGTTGGATAAATAAACAAATACAAACTTGACAACACTACATACATGGGTCTCTGTGCCCGAAAAATCTGATTTTTCAATCTATAATCTTCCTTTTGGCATCTTCTCCGTAAATGATGAAGCAGCAAAAGCAGGAGTAGCTATTGGGGAACAGATCCTTGACTTGGCAGCAATTTCAGAGCTGGGTCTAATAGAGGTAGGTGCTGCTTATTTTAGACAGAAAACGTTAAACGATTTTATCTCGTTAGGAAAAAAAATTACCAATAAGGTACGTTTAGATATTCAGAAGTTGTTGGTTATTGAGAATTCTCCGTTAAAGAATCATCCAGAAGTTTTTGTATTGCAGAAAGATGCCAAAATGCATATACCGGTACATGTAGGTGATTATACTGATTTCTATTCTAGTATAGAACACGCTACCAATGTAGGTAAAATGTTCCGTGATCCAGAGAATGCTTTGTTGCCTAATTGGCGACATATTCCGGTAGGGTATCATGGTCGTGCATCATCAATTGTAGTCAGTGGTACAACTATTTACAGACCTATGGGGCAAGTGAAAACTAACGAAATGGAAACTCCTGTTTTCAAAGCCTCTGGTAACTTGGATTTTGAATTGGAAATGGGTTTTGTAGTTGGTAAAAGTACAGCACTAGGCGAACGCGTTTCCACTAAAGACGCAGCTGAGCATATTTTTGGTTTGGTATTGTTCAATGACTGGTCGGCAAGAGACATTCAGAAGTGGGAGTATGTGCCTTTAGGTCCGTTTTTGGGAAAAAGTTTTGCATCATCTATGTCACCTTGGATTGTCACCTTGGAAGCCTTAGAACCATTTAAGGTTCAAGGTCCTGAGCAAACTCCAGAAGTGCTATCGTATTTAGAGTACGAGGGAGAAAAAAATTATGATATACAGTTAGAAGTAGGTATGTCTTCTGCAACTTCAGAAGAAACAACCATCAGCAAATCTAACTTCAAATATATGTATTGGAATATGATGCAGCAGTTGGCGCACCATACTGTAAACGGTTGTAATATAAATGTAGGTGATGTAATGGCATCGGGTACCATATCCGGAAAAGATGAAAGTTCGTTTGGATCATTGTTAGAAATTTCTTGGGGAGGTAAAAAACCGTTCGAGTTAAAAGATGGTAGCAAACGTACTTTTATTGAAGATAATGATACCGTGACCATGCGAGGTTTCGCAGAAAAAGAAGGTAAGCGTGTAGGATTCGGACAAGTAACCGGAACCATTTTACCTAGTAAATAATTAATACAATTCACACTAGAAGTTTATAGCATGTCAAAGAACGAAGAAATCAATTCTATAGATCCAAATAGCATTTCTCAACAAGAATTACATGGGTATTTATTGTCTGCCGTAGCGCCAAGACCTATATGTTTTGCCAGTACAATAGATAAAGATGGGAATATAAATTTGAGTCCGTTTAGTTATTTTAATCTATTCAGTGTTAATCCGCCAATGATGGTTTTTTCACCTTCAAGAAGAGGTCGTGATAATACCACCAAGCATACCTTAGAAAATGTGTTGGAGGTAAAGGAAACGGTCATCAATATCGTGAATTATGATATGGTAGAGCAAATGTCATTGTCAAGCACAGAGTATGGTGACGGAGTAAATGAATTTGTAAAAGCAGGATTTACGCAAGTACCTAGTGATAAAGTTCAGCCTCCAAGAGTGGGAGAGGCACCCGTAGCATTTGAGTGTGTTGTTGATCAAGTAATAGCCTTGGGTGACGGACCGGGAGCAGGTAATTTGGTGCTGGCCAAAGTAGTTCAGATTCACGTAAAAAAAGCATTTTTAGATGCCGAAGGAAAACTGGATACCCCGAAGTTAGATTTAGTGGCACGCATGGGTGGCAATTGGTATTGCAGAGCCAATGGCGATGCGCTATTTGAAATACCTAAGCCAATACGTACCAAAGGTATTGGCGTAGATATGCTACCGGAAACTGTACAGAACAGTACTATATTAACAGGTAATAATTTAGGAAGGTTAGGGAATTTAGAACAGTTGCCAACCAAAGAAGCTATCGCGAAAATCACAGAACACGCTGAGGTGAAATCTATTCTTAATGGCGATGAAAGTATTACTGCATTGCACAAACTAGCACAACAATGGTTGGCAGATGGTAAAACTGAAGATGCATTGGCTTTGTTGCATTTAGGGGTTTAGTATTATTGGGCTTTCATATAAGCCTCCTTCAACCAATCAATTAATTCACCATCAACCTGGCTGGCATCAGTGAGTTGAACTCTATGTGTACACATGCTACCAAATGGTCCAGATGATTCTAGTCGGTCTGTAGTTGGTTTATCCTTTATTTTCAGTCCAAGGTCTATTCTTGTTTTGGTAGCGGGTTTAATAAGTGCAAATTGTTTTTTTCGAATAATACTTACTGTAGTTTTCTTTGGGGTAATGGTAACATCGTCACCAAATGTTTTTACCGTTTTTAAAAGCGCTTCGTAAATAGGAGTTAAATTTTCCTTCCCATTATATTGCTGGACTACTAAATCTGCAGGAGAATTATTTTCTTCTTTTGATAAAGAGACAATAGTATTTGCAAATCCGTGTGTTACACCGTGCTCTTTCTTTAGAAAACTAACTCCTTCAGAATGTTTAGCAAAAGATTTTGTTTTCAAAACGGACTTCCATTCGCTTAAAGATTTCCCGGTTTTCTCGGGCATATTATCAATCATGGTCTGTAGTGCTTTGTCCATATTTTTAGAGTTTGGTATGATAGTCAATTTACAAAAATTAAAATGTTTATCGTGTGTCGCTACCAATTCTTCTTTCTTGATCCATTGCCCTATCCAAAGAAAAACCAACAATTCTAAGTTTACTTTAGGAATCTATCAATAAAATTGGCTGCAACTCTTTTATATATAAAAATTTGGCGATTAAGCAATTGTGTGTTCTTTTTGCTGTTATTAGTGCTTATATTAGTTAGTACTGAAATCCCACTGTATTATGGCATTAAAAGTTGCAATCAAACACAAGACAAAATATATCTATGATAGAAGTATAAATCTATCTCCTCACATATTCCGGTTAAGACCTGCGCCACATAGTAGAACACCAATTGAGGCATACTCTATAAAGATCAAACCAGAGAATCATTTTTTTAATTGGCAGCAAGATCCTTTTGGTAACTATATGGCACGTATTGTTTTCCCGGATAAGACAACCGAGCTTTCTGTCGATGTTGAAATCATTGCAGATTTAAAGACGATTAATCCGTTCGACTTTTTTGTTGAGGAGGCTAGTGAAGAATTTCCTTTTAAGTATTCTGAAGAAGCTAAAAAAGAACTTTTACCATATTTAGAGAAAGTAGAAAGTGGTCCGTTATTGAAAAAATGGGTCGATGATATAGACTTGACTCCGCAACGAAGTATCGATTTTTTAATCGGTCTCAATAGTAAATTATACAATTACTTGGATTATACATTACGTATGGAACCTGGTGTACAGACCTGTGAAGAAACCTTAGAAGCCAAATTAGGTTCATGTAGGGATTTTGCTTGGTTGTTGGTACAAACTCTTCGTCATTTAGGATTGGCGGCACGTTTTGTTTCGGGTTATTTAGTGCAATTGAAATCAGATGAAAAATCATTGGACGGTCCGTCAGGTCCTGAAGAAGATTTTACAGATTTACATGCTTGGGCAGAAGTATATTTGCCAGGAGCGGGATGGATTGGTTTAGATGCCACATCCGGACTTTTTACTGGTGAGGGGCATATTCCGTTAGCATGTACGCCTTCATATGAAAGTGCGGCACCGGTAAGCGGATTTAGTGATTTTGCCGAAACCACATTTGAGTTTGAAAATTCGGTTACTAGAATATTTGAATCGCCACGAGTAACAAAGCCCTACACAGAAGAGCAGTGGAATGCTATATATAATCTTGGTTTTAAAGTAGAAGAAGAATTACAGGCAAATGATGTTCGCTTGACCATGGGTGGTGAGCCAACTTTCGTTTCTATAGATGATATGGAATCTGAAGAGTGGAATACAGCGGCAGATGGTCAGCATAAAAGAGAATTGGCAAGTAAATTGTCTATTCGTTTATTAGAGGTTTTTGGAAAGGGCGGATTGCTACATCATGCACAAGGTAAATGGTACCCTGGTGAAGCATTACCTCGTTGGTTGATCGGTAATCACTGGAGAAAAGATGGAAAACCAATTTGGAACGATCCAAGCTTATTGGCATCTTTTTCTCAGGAATATAAAATGCCCAGAAATATTACAAAGCGATTTTTAAAGACCTTAGGTGGTTATTTAGGTTGTAAGACAAATAGTGTAATACCGGCTTATGAAGATGCATTTTACTTTTTATGGGAAGAGGGCAAATTGCCTATAGATGTAAATCCTAAAAAATATAATAAGGACGACAGTCACCTACGTAGAAAACTAGGTGAGATATTGGAGACGGGAATTGGAGAGGCTGTTGGTCACGTATACCCGTTGACTAAAAAGAACAATAAATGGTTGACCAACAAGTGGAAATTTAGAAATAAGCACTTGTTGTTGACTCCAGGAAATTCTGCTATTGGTCTACGATTACCACTGGCAGCATTACCTAAAGACCCCCCAATACCGTCAGAGCCAACTGCAGAACCAGAGCTGTTTGAGAAAACGCCAGATTTACCTACACCGGGAGATGCATTGCAAAAACGTTTAAAATTAAAATCATCATCGCACCCTAGAAAACATCCGTATGTGCGTACTGCTATTTGTGCAGAAGTTCGTGAGAATAAATTGTTCTTATATCTACCGCCATTAGATAGTGCCGAAGACTTTTTAGATTTGGTATCAAGTATAGAAGCTACGGCCAAAGAATTAAACGTTCCGGTAATATTAGAAGGGTACGAGCCCCCAAGAGATAACAGATTAGAAGTATTGAAGGTTACTCCAGATCCAGGGGTGATCGAGGTAAATGTACATCCGGCTAAAAACTGGCAAGAACTTACAGATAATACGTTAACCCTGTATGCCGAAGCGAAACAAGCACGTTTAGGTACAGAGAAATTTATGTTAGATGGCAAGCACACTGGTACAGGTGGCGGTAACCATGTAACTTTGGGCGGTGTGACTCCGGCAGATAGTCCGCTGTTACGTAATCCGCAATTACTACGAAGCTTGTTGACCTTTTGGCAACATCACCCAGGATTGTCCTATTTATTTTCAGGTGCCTTTATAGGACCAACGAGTCAGGCACCACGTGTAGATGAGGCAAGATTAGAGAATTTGTATGAACTAGAAATTGCATTTTCTCAAATACCCGATGATGAAGAAGTGCCATTCTGGATCACGGATCGGTTATTTAGACATTTGTTGACAGATATCACAGGAAATACCCATAGGGCAGAATTCTGTATAGATAAACTGTATTCACCAGATTCATCTTCTGGGCGTTTGGGTATTTTAGAGCTACGAGCTTTTGATATGCCGCCACATGCGCAAATGAGCTTAATGCAAATGTTATTGGTGCGCACGCTGGTATCTTGGTTTTGGAAAAAACCGTATAAGCATAAGCTGGTACGTTGGGGTACAGAGTTGCATGATAAATTCTTGTTGGAGCATTATGTAAAAGAAGATATTAAAGATATTGTAGAGCAGTTGAACGAAGCGGGCTATCCGTTTAAGTTAGACTGGTTTGATCCATTTTTTGAATTCCGCTTTCCACTTTACGGTATGGTAGATGTTAACTCCATTCAAATGGAATTACGAATGGCTATAGAACCATGGAATGTACTTGGTGAAGAAATGACAGGTGGTGGTACATCAAGGTATGTAGATTCTTCTTTAGAACGTGTACAGGTGAAAGTCAATAATTTCAATAACAAACGTTACACATTAACCTGTAACGGTGTAAAGATCGAGCTAAGTTCTACAGGAACTAAAGGGGAATATGTAGCGGGAGTTCGTTTTAAAGCTTGGGAACCATGGTCGGCCTTACACCCCACAATTGGTGTAGATACTCCTTTAGTTTTTGATATTGTTGATGATTGGAACGATAAATCAATTGGCGGTTGTACCTATTTTGTAGCACACCCAGGTGGTCGTTCTTATGATACCTACCCTGTAAATAGTTTAGAGGCAGAATCAAGAAGAATAAATAGATTTTGGGATATTGGCATGACACAAGATGAGGTTACTCCTACAGAATTGGTCGCTTCAACAAATTTTACGGGTAGAATGGTAGAACCTAAGAAAGGTTCAAATACATTTGCATACAAAGAGATGCCTGTGAATCCTGAATATCCACATGTGACGGATTTACGTAAGAAGTAAATGAAGAGGTAATGCCAACAACAAAAACAAACTGGTTCAATAATTATAGTACCCAACGCGGCAATGATGAAATGTATGCGCTGAACAATGGTATGAAACCTTATTGGACGAAATTATTAAACGGTTTTGATTCTTTAGGAGTCACCGGAATAACCGCTAGACAAAAAGATATTGACTGGTTATTGTCAGAAAATGGGGTGACCTATAATGTGTACAATGACCCTAAGGGAATGCATAGGCCATGGAATCTGAATGTGATTCCGTTTATGTTGCACCAAGATGAATGGACAAAAGTTGAAGAAGGACTAAAGCAAAGAGCAGAACTACTTAATTTAGTTTTAAAAGATGTTTATGGGGAACGTAAACTGATAAAAAATGGAATAGTCCCTTTTGAGGTCATTTATGGGCATCGTGGTTTTCTAAGACAATGTTCAGATATGGAGCTTCAGTTAGAGAAGTACTTATCCATATATGCAGCAGATCTTTGCCGTGGTACAGATGGGCGATTGTGGGTTGTAAATGACCGTACAGAAGCACCTTCCGGTATGGGTTATGCATTGGAGAACAGATCTACTACTAGTAGAATTTTACCCGATATGTATGCTGAAATGAAGGTGAAGCGCTTGTCGGGATTTTTTCAAGAGTTCAATCAAATGCTTATTGATGCAGCACCTGGTAAAAAGGAGAACCCTAATATTGTTATTCTTACGCCCGGTTCACATAACGAAACCTATTTTGAACACGCTTATATGGCTTCTTTTTTAGGTTATCCGTTAGTGCAGGGTAATGATTTGGTGGTGCGTGATGGCTTTCTTTGGATGAAATCACTACAAGGCTTAAAGCAGATAGATGTTGTATTACGAAGAGTAGACGATGCTTTTACGGATCCTTTAGAACTTCGTGAAGATTCACATTTAGGGGTAGCGGGATTATTGGATGTTGTAAGAAGAAAAAATGTTGCCGTTATTAACCCGATAGGAAGCGGTGTAATAGAAAATCCTGGTTTAATTCCATTTATGCCGGCAATTGCCAAGTATTTCATGGATGAGGATTTGAAATTACCGCAAATAGCATCTTGGTGGTGTGGGCAAGAGAAAGAAAGAAATTATGTACTTGAGAATATATCAAAATTAGTAATCAAAAGAATAGATCGTACCAATAGGGAGAGTATCTATTTTGGCGAGCAAATGAGTGAAGAAGAACTAGCAGATCTTATTAAGGTTATTCTAGAACGCCCGTATAGATTTGTGGCTCAAGAACGCATTAATTTTTCTACCGCGCCTAATTTCAGCGAAAAAGAATTAGAACCTAGAAATGTAGTTGCCAGAGCATTTTGCATTGCCTCAAAAGAACAATATGCAGTTATGCCGGGTGGTTTGGTAAGAGTAGCTCCAGATGGCGAAACCGTAAGGGTGTCTAACCAAAGAGGTGGTACTAGTAAGGATTTTTGGATTTTAGATAATGCGGATATAAAAGAGGATAAAAATAGAAACTGGCAACAAAAGTCATCTATTGCTATTTCTGGTCTAGACGATTTACCTAGTCTAACGGCAGAGAATTTATATTGGGCGGGTCGTTATGTTGGTCGTACGCTAGTTAACGCAAGATTTCTACGTACCGTTATGCGCCAAATGGCCATAGATCAAAAAAGAGCGGAAAAACCAGATTCAGAAAAGTTAACGGTACTTTTTAAGGCTGTTACGCAATTGACAGGTACATACCCAGGATTCATAGGCAAGGATAAGGACGGTAAGTTGGCAATGGACAATCCGTATGAAGAAATGTTATCCGTTATTTTAGATAAAAATAGAATAGGTAGTTTGGCACATACCATAAGCATGTTCAGTAATTCATACTACTCCATACGTAACCTTTGGTCTTCAGATATGTGGCGCGTATTTGAAAATATTCAGAAAATATGGAATTCACTGGTAGAGGGTGAAGATCATTCCATTAATAAAATACTTAAGGTTTTAAATCAATTAATTACACGCCTAATAGCGTTTATGGGATTAATTGAAGAGAGTATTATGGTGCAACAAGGTTTGCTATTATACTTTATTGGGTTGCAATTAGAGCAAAGTGCCTTGAATATAACAAAATGTAGGGCTTTGTTGACCATAAAGTATGATGAGCAAGTAGAGTACGATTTGCTTGAGTATTTATTGACCAGTCATGAAAGTTTAAATATATATAGGTACAGTTACCGTTCTCATATAGAGTTGGCACATGTGTTAGATTTGGTGGTGTTCGATCTTGATTACGCCCGTTCATTGACTTTTATGATCAACCGTATTCAGAAAGATATAGCGCGGTTACCACATTCTAAATACGATCATCAATTAAATAATTACCAAAAAAATATTTTTGAGGCATTCTCTAAGTTGAGGTTGGCAGATTCAACAAAATTGGCGAAGACCAACTCAGAAACAGATTTTAAACGAGAAGAGTTAGATACGCTACTAAAGGAACTTTCAGATTTGTTGTACAAAGCATCGCAATCGATCTCAAATACCTATTTCAATCATACAGACAAACAGACCCAATTGTTTACACAGTCTTTTCCTATTTGATTATGATATTCAACGTTACACATATTACGAAGTACGATTACAATGCCCCAGTGAGCTATTGTCATAATATTGCAACGCTTCGTCCTAGGGAATCTAAAGGGCAAGAGTTGATAGTATATAGTATTGATATTTCACCGGAACCCGCGGAAATAAGTGAACGCAAAGATTTCTTTGGAAATTATATAACGCGTTTTTCTATACAGACAGAGCATAAAACATTGAAGGTTACTACTAGGAGTAAGATTAATAGGGAATATGCCAAATTTCATGAATCTTTCAATAGCGATGCCTGTAAAAGCATTACCATGAACGATGCACTTGCTGCATTGAACGGCATGCATCCAGAAATATTGGAGGCCAAGCAATATGTATTAGAATCCATTTTTATAAGGAGAACAGACAAGGCTATACGTGATTACGCGGAGTTATCTTTTAAAGGAAATAGATCGGTTTTTGATGCGGCTTATGAACTGATGCAACGTATTTATACCGATTTTGATTTTGATTCAGAATTCTCAACGATTTCAACACCAATAGAAGAGGTAATGAAAGAGAAAAAAGGTGTCTGTCAAGATTTTGCCCAAATTGCCATTGCTTGTATACGCTCTGTTGGTTTGCCTGCTAGATATATTAGTGGGTACATAGAAACCTTGCCAGCACCAGGCAAGGAGAAATTAGTGGGTGCAGATGCTTCTCATGCATGGTTTGCCATTTATATACCCGGTTTTGGTTGGGTAGACTTTGATCCAACAAATAATCAGATACCAAAAGACCAACATATAGTAGTGGGTTGGGGTAGGGACTACTATGACGTACCACCTTTAAAAGGTGTTGTTTATGGTAGTGGTCAGAGTAAATTAGATGTAGCGGTAGATATTGCTGCGGTAGTATAACGGAACTTAAGGCTTAGTTTATAAATAGGCCATACCCACCAAATCGGTTAGTTCCCCCGAAATACCTCATCAGTAGGATGGCCATAGCATTAATGTTATAGTTATTGAATAGTGTTTAATTTTAAGTATGGCAAACCTAATACCATTCTAAAGAATATGATTACGGTTTTCCGTAACGGTGGCTACTATCTTTAAATAAGTCCTAAATCTTTTACAATGGCCACAAGGTGTATGGCGTTGTTGGCATTAAATTGAACACGTAATTTGTTTAAACGCTTTTCAATAGAACTAAGGCTTGCAGGCGAAATGTTCTCTTTTCTATATAAAGCACTTATTTCATCTTGAGATAAACCTTTGCTAAGATTATCTAATAATGAAATGTCATAATCGTCTATTTCAAGTTCATTTTCACTACTAAATGCATTAGAAACTTCTGGCGATAAGAATTTTTCATCTTTAGCTACCTCACTAATTGCCTGAGTAAGGTTTTTAAGACCGTTTCTACTCTTACAGACATATGCATCTATATCGTGTTGATTAAAGAGTGTACGTACCGCCTGTAGTCGATCTTCGACCGAGTAGACAATTACCTTTAAATTAGGGAATTCAGATTTTAGTTTTTCAACCAATGAATGTCCAGATGGGTAGGTTTGTGATCTGTGGTCTACTTTAAACGAAAGATCAGATATGACCAAGTCAAATGGTACATTATCAAGATCGGCTCTTTTAATTTTTAAGTACGCATCATCACAATACTGCACTTGATCTATTTGTGTAACTCCCAATTCGGTCAGTAAAGAAAACACACCTTTGTTGATGTCTTCCATATCCTCCGCGATTAAAACTTTTTTGAACATGCCTTAAATTATTATTGATGCCTTAAAGCCATCACCTTGCTTAGATTCAAAATTAATAGTTCCATTTATAGAAGCGATACGGGATTCCGTATGTTGTAGCCCATTTTTTTTAAAAAGATCACATCCAACGCCATTATCCTTATAATTAATGCGCATTTTAGAACCTTCTTTTTCAAATATTAAAGTCACGAATGTTGCTTGACTATGTTTTCTCATGTTGGTCATGAGTTCTTGTAATACCCTGTAAATAGTAGTCTTTTTAAGTTCGGGAACGGTATCCCAAGGCATTTTGGAAAGGTTTCTGGTGATTACTTTTACCTTATCGTTCTTATATCCTAAGAGTAAATCATTTAATTGTAATCCAAAATCTTCGCTAAGGTCAATTGCGCTATTTTCTCTAGAAATATCTCGTGTTTTAGTATAAATTTTTTCCATTTCGTCCAAAATAGTATCGTCAACGCCTAAATTATTCTCAAGAGAAGTCATCACTTTATACATATCATTCGCTACTTCATCATGTACTTTTTTAGCAATTCTAGTTTCTGTTTTATAGATTTCTTCAATTTTGGCTTTACGGTATCTGTTGCGATAGATAAAGTAAGAACCAACTAAGATTAGAAAAATGATGAATGCCAGAGCTTGGTAAGCCAGTCGTTTACGAGATTCTATCTCTTGTAGAAGAATACTGGCCTGGGTTTTCTTTTGTTCTTCGGCAACATTGTATTTTAGAAATGCATTTTTGTTTTCCGCTATTTGTTTGGCATAGGTAATACTATCGGTCAGTTTTTTGTATTCATGAACTAAAGGATTTCTATCCATATTCATGAGCGTTGAAATAGCTTCAAGCTTAAAAGAACTGCTATTAATTTTATCTGATAATGTTAGAGCATCCTGAGCATAAGCAACTGCTATAGTGGTATCTTTTCTATCCAAATAAAATTCAGCTAAATGGGTATTGCTTGAATGTTGCCCAATAAAATCATTATTTTGTTTACGTAGCTCTAATGCTTTTTTTAAATTTTGTAAACCTTCGGGTAAATTTAATTTAGATTGTACATACCCCAAGTTGTCTGTTACTAAACTATGTTCGTAAGTATTAAATTGGGTTTGCTTTTTTTGTAATAGAGTATAGATGTCAAGAGCTTTTTTATAATCTAATTGGTCTTTATAAATATTGGCTTTGTTATTAAGAATGACAACACTGTCTTTTAACTTATTTGCTATTTCTAAGGCCTTGTCAAACGTTTTTATGGCTTCGGTAGGGTTGTTAGAGGTTCTGTAAATTCGCCCTAACTGATTGTATAACCCAACTCTAGAATTGATTAAGGTGTCTTTCGCAGACATAGATTCAATTAAGTTTAAAGCTTCTACCACATGGTTTTCACTACTAAAGTTATTTCCTATTTTAAATTCTGCAATAGATAACAGCCTTAAATCGTAAATGGCATTTAGAGTATCGTTTAACTCTAGGTCTAAGGCTTTCTTTTTAGTGTAGTAATGTATACCTGAAGGTAAATCTTGCGGATTGGTAGGTTGTAGTATAGCCTTTCTGTAAATAAGGGAACTATCAGAAGATATTTGTGCATTTAATTTTGATGACGAACAAAAGATAAATATAGCACAGGTGAATAGATGTAGAAAAACTGAAAATTTGTGGTATTTCATTACTCTAATGTATAAACATTTTATGTATTTAATTTTTTGATTTCAGTGTCCACTAAAAGAAAATGGATACATGTGTTTTAAGATATATAGGTATGTACCTTAAAATTAATTGTTTAGTTCATTTTGATTTGGTAATGTAAGTAGACTAAAGAAATAGTAAATTAAGAAAACAGCATTAAAACAAAAAGAGCACCAAACCTCAGCGTAATGCTAAAGTTTAAATGCCCTTTTCCAACTAACAACTTAAATATGCACTTTTAAAAGTTATCAATAGTTAGAGTAAGTCCTTAACTAGTGACACTTTATATCTTCTATGCTCTCAGTTTTTTAATTTTGGCTAGTGTATCTTTAACCAAAGCTTCTAAACCTGCATAATCTTTATTTGCTAAAATATCTTTACTGATCAATTTTGATCCCATACCAACACAAGTAACTCCGGCATCAAACCAACCTTTAAGGTTGTCTTCATCTGTACTAACACCACCTGTTGGCATAATGCTAGTCCATGGTTGAGGTCCTTTTATTCCTTTTACAAATCCAGGTCCGTAAAGAGAACCAGGGAATAATTTTACAATCTCACAGCCCATTTCTTCGGCTTTGTTGATTTCGGTCAATGAACCACATCCAGGAGACCATAATACTTTTCTACGGTTACAAACAATTGCAATATCTTCTCTTAAAGAAGGAGTTACAATGAAATTTGCACCAAGAGACATGTAGTAAGAAGCGGCACCGGCATCAGTAATTGATCCTACGCCCATAATCATACCAGGTAGGTTTTTTATTGCGTATTTGTTCAATTCAGAAAATACTTCGAAAGCGAAATCGCCACGAGCTGTAAATTCCATTAAACGCGCACCACCATCATAACAAGCCTGTAAAATCTTTTTACCTAGCTCAATGTCTGGGTGATAGAATAAAGGTACCATACCAGATTCCTTCATTACATTCGCTACTTCTATTCTTGAATATTGTGCCATTTGAATTTTTTATTTCTCAGTTAAAATTTTGTTGAAATCGTAGTCTGAAGGATTGTCCACATATTTTATTGCATCCTCATAATCATCTTCACCTACATAGAATAAATTTTGAAAACATAATTCTGCCAATTCTGAATTGATATTGACCAAGCGAGGAGTAATTTTACCGTTCTCATCTTGAATTTCCGATAAGAACAACGGAGTAATTTCACCTCTAGAATTTGCGGTGACCATACAGCCACTCTTGCCTTCATCAAATAATTTTTTTACGCCAAGACCTAGAACCGTACATAAAGTAAGGTCAAATCCTATTGGTCTACAGCAGCGTAATTCGTAGCCCAATTCTACCGGTCTACTTTTAATATCTATACCTAGCTCCTTTAATTTCTTTTGAACGAGCATATTAAAAATATGCGCTTTACTAACATTCCCTAACTCTGGGTGTCCATGATCGTCATAAGTGAATTTAATTTCACATTTGTCTAGCTCAGACTCTGGCATATTATGAAAAACACCTTCGCTAATTAGAGCTACACCGTAATGAATATCTTCAATCTTACGTTTGATCATTGAAGAAATGACCATACGAACCACTTTATCAAAAGTGATAGAGGTACGATCAAACATTTCTGGAATGATCATCATAGGGTAGTGGCAGCTTGCCGCAATACCAAATGCTAAATGACCTGCAGATCTACCCATGGTAGACATTACAAACCAGTTTTGGCTAGTACGTGCATCTTCATATGTGGTATTACCAATACGTACACCTTCATCCTTTGCAGAATGAAAACCAAAAGTTGGGTTCCTATCCGGTAACGGTAAATCGTTATCAATAGTTTTAGGTACGTGGATATTAGAAATGGAGATACCCTCTTTCTTTAAGAAACCCGTAATTCTGTTGGCAGTAGAAGCAGTGTCGTCACCACCTATACTTACCAACAGTTTTACATTATTATCAATAAAAAGGCTAGTGTTTAGTTTTTCTTTTTTAGGTTTAAAACGGCTCATTATCAATGTTGAGCCACCCCTACTAAAAATCCGGTCAGCATGGAAGAAATCAAATTCCTTGATCTGCGGATTTTCATCGAAAATTCCTTTAAAACCTTCATGTAAACCTAAAACGCGATAATTATCTTTTAAGAAAGCCTTTGCCACGGTACTGATTACGGTATTTATACCAGGTGCAGGTCCGCCACCGCAAAGAATTAAAACAGATTTTTTCGACATTTTTTTGTTTTTAGAAGGTCTAAAGTGGTTTTCTAATTATCTAGCAACTCTACCAGAAGCATCACCACCCATTAGTTTCTCAACTTCAGAAACCGTTACAAGGTTGGCATCACCTTTAATAGTATGCTTTAAACAAGATGCAGCAACTGCAAAGTCAAGAGCATTCTGATCATCTTCTGGGTATTTCAATAATCCGTAGATCAAACCACCCATAAAAGAATCACCACCACCAACACGGTCAACGATATCGGTAATTTGGTATTGACGAGTTTCGTACATTTTAGTACCGTCCCATAATACACCTGCCCATGTGTTGTGCGATGCAGAAATAGAACCTCTTAATGTTGTAATTACCTTTTTAGCTTTAGGGAATTTCTTCATCATCTGCTTACAAACAGATAAGAAAGCTTCCGCTTTAACATCGGCACCATCTTTATGAACATCAAGTCCTTCTGGGTGAATTCCAAAATGCTTTTCAGCATCTTCTTCGTTCCCTAAAATGATGTCACAATATTCAGTTAATCCTGCCATTACTTTTTCTCTGTGAGCATCGTCACAGTATGTCCAAAGTTTAGCTCTATAGTTTAAATCTGTAGAGATTGTAATTCCTTTTGCACTAGCAGCTTTAACAGCTTCTAAACAAACATCTGCAGCTCCTTGAGAAATAGCTGGTGTAATACCTGTCCAGTGAAACCATTCAACATCTTCAAAAACAGCATCCCAATCAATCATTCCAGATTCTATTTCTGAAATAGCTGAATGAGCTCTATCGTAAACTACTTTACTACCTCTAGATACCGCTCCGGTTTCTAAGAAATAGATTCCTAAACGATCACCACCGTAAACAATTTTATCTACGCCAACGCCTCTTTTACGCATTTCCATCATTGCACATTCTCCAATATCATTTTTTGGTAAACGTGTTACGAAATCTACAGGAACACCATAGTTAGCTAAAGATACAGCTACGTTAGATTCTCCACCTCCGTAAACTACATCGAAATTGTTAGCTTGAGAAAATCTTAAAAATCCTTGTGGTGCTAAACGAAGCATGATTTCACCGAATGTTACTACTTTTTTCATGTTGTTTTATAAGTTTAATAAGTACTGATTTAAAATTTGTTTAATCGATTAACCACTTTAGGTAAAAAATAACCAAAACAGACATTTTTTGTTAAAGCTAATTAAAGTCTTACTTTTGGTTAATCGATTAAACAAATATATACAAACTAATTGAATAAAAAAAGAACAACTTTAAAAGACATTGCAAATGTTTTGAGTATTTCGACTGCGGCTGTTTCAAAAGCTTTAAATGATGATGCGCGTATAAGTGTAAAAACTAAGAAAGCCGTGAAACAGGTAGCAAAAGAATTAAATTATCAACCTAATCATTTGGCAAGTGCCTTAAGGAAAGGGAAAAGTAAGTTAGTAGGTTTAATTGTGCCTAGAACTAATAGTAATTTCTTTTCTTCTGTTGTAGAGAACATGGAAGAGGTTCTTAATAAAGCCGGATACAATATTATAATAACCCAGTCTAACGAGTCTTTTGAAAAGGAATGTGATAATATAGATACGCTATTGTATTTACAGGTTGATGGTATTATCGCATCCATGGCAAATGAAACGGTTGATTTATCTTTCTATGAGAAAATAAAGTCTAACGGAATTCCTTTAGTTCTTTTTGATAGGGGGGAGAACGATTTAAATGTTGATTATATTGGGATTAATGATTATGATAGTAGTCATATGATTATAGAGCATTTGATAGCGCAAGGTTGTAAACGAATAGCCCATATAGGCGGTTACCGGAGAACACGAATATTTAATAACAGAATACGAGGTTATATAGATGCAATTAAAAAGCACAACCTACCACATGATGATGAATTACTTATTGAAAGTAGTCTGACATTAGAAGATGGGCGACATCAAATAGAAAAATTATTGGCGTTAAAAAATAGACCCGATGCAGTTTATGTAGCAAGTGATTATGCTGCATTGGGAGCATTGCAGGTCTTAAAAGAGAGAAATATTAAAGTGCCGGAGGAAATTAAACTAGTAGGTTTTGGTAATGAACCCTTTACTTCTTTGGTTACACCTTCAATTACAAGTATTAGTCAGCACAGTAAGCAAATAGGAAAATTGGCCGCAGAAACTTTTTTGGGTTATGTTGATAATGAGGTGATACGGCAATCTTTGAATAAGATAATTCTAGATTCGGAATTAATTGTACGAGATTCCTCTAAATAGAAAAAGCGTTATTGTGAATTCACAATAACGCTTTTTTATAAAGTATGGACTATTATTAGATACCTAAAGCTTGACCACCACCAATTTGTACAGTTTCGGCAGTAATGAAAGCAGCATCTTTGCTAGCTAAGAAAGAAACAACACCAGCAACATCTTCTGGCTGACCTAATCTACCTAACATTATGTTATTGGCCCAAGAAGCGAAAACTTCTGGTTTTGTAGCTTTAATTTGAGCATGGAAAGGAGTATCAATAGTACCTGGAGATACTGCATTTGCTCTAATACCATATTCAGCTAAATCTTTTGCTAATGCTCTAGTTAACGCATGAACTCCCGCTTTAGAAGTACCGTAGATACCAGCACCTGGTCCACCAGCTGTCCATCCTGCGTTAGATGTATAGTTAATTATAGAAGGGTGATCACCTTTTTTAAGGTAAGGTATTGCAGCTCTTGAAGCAAAGAAAGCTGAATCTAAGTTCAAAGCCATTACACCTCTGTAGAATTCAGTAGTCATTTCTTCGAAACGAGCTCTACCACCTAGACCACCTGCATTATTTATAAGTGTATCTATTTTACCATATTTCTCACCAATAGCTTTAATGTTTTTAGCCACTGCTTCTTCATTGGTAACATCAAATCCTAAGTACTCAGCAGTAATGCCTTCTGCAGTAAGTTCTTTAATTCTTTCGGCACCAGCTGCGTCATCAATACCATTTAAGATAACGGTGTAACCATCTTGTCCTAATCTTTTAGCAACTGCAAATCCGATTCCTCCAGTTGCTCCTGTAATTACTGCTACTTTTCCTTCTGTACTCATGTTATAATTTATTTAATCTATTCTTAATTCAGTTTATTTATTTCCATTTAACGGTTCAATTTTACCGCATAATAACCAGATACTTGCTAGCGCAATTATTGCCATTGTTGCACCTATTACAAATGCAGGTGTATAATTACCACCAGAAGTTAACCAGGGCACTAAATATATTAATGCAGCAGCTGTTAATTTAGCGGCCATTCCTGCTATACCTGATAAAGTCCCAATTGTTTTTCCTCCAAAGAAATCACTAGGTAACGTTTGAACATTACCAATTGCGGTTTGAAAACCAAATAGTATTAGTGCCATAATTAGTACGGCTCCGGTTGGTCCACCAGGGTTGGCCATTGCTAACAAACTTGGCAACATAATCAGACAACCTATAGTAATTATTATTTTTCTAGTTTTATCAACCGTCCATCCCGCTTTTAAACGATTTTGAGCAAATAACCCACCAAACCAAGCACCTAGCATTGCACCTACGTAGGGGACCCAACCATAAATACCAATAGTTTTTACGTCCATTCCATAAACTTCGTTTAGGTAAATTGGAATCCATACTACAAATAACCACCAGATAGGGTCAATAGCTGCTGAGGCAATGATTACTCCCCAACTTTGTTTATGCTTTAATAGTTTACCAGTGTCTGGGTTATATCCATCATCTGGAGTACCGTCGTTATCGATATCTTGATTTTGTTGACCTGTTAAGATATAGTTTCGTTCTTCATCTGAAATCCATGGATGTTTTTTCGGTGGTGCTTTTACTAATATTAACCAAGGTATCAACCATAATAATCCTAAGGCACCAACTATAATGAATATCATTTGCCAACTAAAATAAACGGTCATGAATGCGATAGCAGGTATTGCAATAATACCACCTATGGCAGCACCAGAATTAAATAAACCCTGTGCAAATGCGCGTTCTTCTGTTGGAAACCATTCTGCGTTTGCTTTTGCAGCTCCTGGCCAGTTGCCAGCTTCTGCAATTCCTAAAATTGTTCTAAAGAAGCCAAAGCTTAAAACACCTTGAGCTAATGCATGAAGTGCGGTGGCAATAGACCATACACCAATTGAAATGGCAAAACCAATTCGTGTGCCGACCCAGTCTAGAATTTTACCGAAAATAGCTTGTCCGAATGCGTAGGCAAACATGAAAACTACAGATATAGTGGCAAATATTTCTTTACGTTCATCATTAGTACTTTCTGGAAATAAATCTTCTGCAATATCTGGCCAAAGAACTCCAATGGACTGACGATCGATGTAATTGATAATTGTTGCTATTGCGATTAAAGCTATAACCCACCATCTTAATCCTTTAATTTTCATAATTCTTTGCTTTTTGGTCTTGTATGTTGATGAAAAAAAGAGTCTTTGATTCTTTAAATAATCTAAAAACTTTTGTTTTCACTGGTTGGTTAATAGAGATATACGTGTATCTCTTATATATTGTAACAATATTTATAAAGCTCATTAAAATGTACTTTCATCATTTCTTTGGCTTTTTGAGTATTCTGTTCCTTTATAGCATTAAATATGTCTTGATGCTCTTTAATTCTTTTTGGACCTTGATTCTTGTCACAAACATGATACTTTTCAAAGTTGTTGATTATTTCAGGTGTAATAATCAACATCATTCTATTAATGGTGCTATTTCTACACGCCTGAGCAATTGCTAAATGAAAAAGCAAGTCTTCTTGAACGGCATCTTCATTGTTCAGTACTTTTACTTTGTATGATTCTAATGCCGCTTCTATTTTTTCTAAATCGTCATTAGTTCTACGTTTTGCGGCTAATCTTACTGTTTTAAGCTCTAGTAGAATTCTTGTTTCAACCAATGATTTAAAATCTGGGTCTTCTAAAGCAAGAATGTCATCAATCATACCATTCATAGCTACTAAACCAATATCTGCTACAAAAGTTCCACTTTGTGGTTTTGATTTTAATATGCCGTAAAATTCAAGTTTCTGAATTGTTTCTCGAACATTTCCTCTACTTACTTCAAAACGTTCAGACAACATACGTTCTGAAGGTAATTTATCACCAGGTTCAAGATTTTTATTATTTATTAAATCTCTTATTTTAGCAATGATATCATTGTGAAGTTGCTGGTGGTCGTTTTTAGTTAAAATCTCTAGCTTCATATATCACATTTCATTGTTATAGAAAAAATTGGTTAACCAGATTGGTTTATCAAATTTATGAAAATAAATGTGTTATCAAATTTTTCATGAGATTAATGTCAAAAACTTCGTTCAAATTATAAAGAAAGATGGGCTGGCTCTCTCAAAAAAGCCAGCCATCTTAAAAAACTAACTCAAACAACTTTCTTTATATATTTTTAATACCCTGGGTTTTGTGTTAGGTTAGGGTTTCTTTCTAATTCATCTTCAGGTAATGGTAGTAAATAATCATCTTCAGAGAAAAATGGTTTTTCACCTTCTAATCCAGAGGCTCCAAATACTTCGTTTCCAATTTTTCTTCTAGCAATGTCATACCATCTTATTCCTTCGAACGCGAATTCTAGTCTTCTTTCTTCTAAAATATCATCTACTGTAATAGTTCCTGATAAATCTGCAGGTACTGCACTTGGCTCAACTGTTACTGGAACACCTGCACCAGTTTGAGTTTCACCACCCATTCTAGCTCTTGCTCTAACTTGGTTGACATAGTTTAATGCAGTTCCATTATCTCCTAATTCTACAGCAGCTTCAGCAGCAATCAATAATACTTCAGCATAACGTATCATAGAATAGTTATGGCTAGTTGCTCTTGCGTTTGCACGAGCAAATGGTCCAGGAAAACGTGTGTATTTTGCAACGTAAGGATTGTTTTTAGCAAATTCATGACCACTAATGTCAAATTGCGTGTAATCAACAACTGTTCCTCCAATAGATACTTCGTCATCCATACTTACAGCTCTTCTATAATCATCGGCATCCCAAGTAGTATAGACTTCTAACGTTGGTACAGCTACAGACCAGCCACCACCTAAGTTTCTGTCATCACCTCTAATACCTGTCATTGGGGCAGTTTGATCATAAGCGTTGTCATCAGCTTCAAAATTGTTATAATCTAAAGCGAATATTGGTTCTAAAGATGCATCAATTTCGTTTGCATTAAATAAATTTTGGAAGTTTGATTCTAAAGCTAAGTTATACGTACCAGCGTTATCGATAACTTCTTGAGCTTCAGTAAATGCATTTTGATACTCACCCATTGTTAAATAAACTAAAGAAAGGTAAGAACTAGCTGCAGCTTTAGAAGGTATTGCTCTAGAGGCAACTGTATTTGGCAACCAAGTTTTAGCATACTCTAAATCTGAAATTATGTTTGCATAAACCTCAGCAGTAGGAGTTCTTGTGATTGCTGCAGAAGCATCAATATCTACAATAGGTTCTTCAATGTAAGGTACATCTCCAAATAATCTAACTAAATGAAAGTAATAAAATGCTCTGGCAAAATAAGCTTGTGCCGTAATTGGATTTTTAATTTCATCGGCAACATCTACGTTTTCGGCACCTGCTATTGCATTATTTGCAGCAGCAATTCCTTGGTATGTACGTGGCCAGAATTCACTTATCATACCATTACTGGCAAGTGTAGTAAATTCATTCATCTCAACTCTTCTTGTTTCATTAGATGCAAGACTTACCATATCTGAACGCAGCATTAATGCAATAGAAAGCTTTCTACCCCATATTTTCTCATTGATGGCATGTGTTAGTGCCCCATCTACTGCTGTTTGGATATTTGCAGTAGTTTCAAAGAAACCTTCTGCTGACAATATACCTACAGGTTCTTCTTCTAGATCTGAACAACCCATTATTGATAAACCTATCAATAACAGTAATAATTTATATGTTTTCATTTTGTTTTCTTTTAAATTAAATTTTTTCTTAAAACTTTAAGTTAAGGCTCATGTTTACAGTTCTTACCGTTGGGTAGTTACCAAAATCAAAACCTTGTGCTGTATTGGCAGAAGTATTGTTGTCTCCACCAGAACCAAAGTAGTTTACTTCTGGGTCTAAGCCAGAGTAGTCTGTAATGGTAATTAAGTTTTGTGCACTTAATCCAATTCTAAGGTTATCTAAACCTAATTTCTCAGTAATATCTGAAGGAACGTTATAGCCAATTGCAATGTTCTTTAATCTAATGTAGCTACCATCTTCAACAAAACGAGAAGAAATTTCTCTGTTACTGTTATTACCTACACGTGGAGCATCAGTATCTGTATTAGTTGGCGTCCATGCATTGTTATAATAGTCTGTAGTCGTATTAGCGTCTCCGTTTGTTAACTGAACGTTTGTTAAGTTAAAAATGTCACCGCCTTGAGAACCTTGGAAGAAAATACTTAAGTCTAAGTTCTTATATGAAAAGTTATTTGTAAAACCCCAAGTGAAATCTGGATTTGGGTTACCAATAGTTGTTCTATCACCTTCTGTAATATCACCACTACCATCTATATCTGCAAATAATGGGTCACCTGCAACGCCGCCGGATAAAGTAGCCGTCCCTGCTGGTAAAGCTCCGCCTTGGTAAACACCAGCGTAGTCATACCCCCAGAATAATCCAACTTCTTCACCTACTCTTAATACATAACTTCTGTCATGGCTAAAGTAACTTGGTGTAGCATCGAAAAATAAATCAGCATCGTTAACTAAACTTACAACTTCGTTTTTGTTGAAAGCCATGTTAAAATCTGTTGTCCATCTGAAATTTTCTTTAACAATGTTTTTAGTGCTCAAAGCAACTTCAAAACCTCTGTTGTTAATTTCACCAACGTTTGATAGAATATTGTCACCTGAGAAACCTGCATATTCAGGGATACTGTTGTTCGTTAAAATCAAATCTTTAGTATCAATGTTGTAGTAATCTAGAGAAAGTGTAATTCTATTATTTACAAACCCTAAATCGATACCAAAGTTAGATTGGTAAGATGATTCCCATTTCAAATTTGGATTTTCTGATTGTTCTGGAGTAACAGCACTAACAGTTTGTCCATTGCTAGAAGCATAAATGGTTTCTAGTCTTGATAAAGATTGGTATGCGCTAATAGATGGGTTACCAGTTACACCGTAACTTGCTCTCAGCTTTAAGTTAGAAATAGCTTTGCTGTCCTGTAAGAATTTTTCGTTAGATACTTTCCATCCTAATGCTGCAGAAGGGAATAGAGCGTACTTTTCATTAGCTGCGAAGTTAGAAGCACCATCTCTTCTTAATGTAGCTGTAAGTAAGTATTTATCATCCCAGTCATAGTTAAGTCTACCAAATTGAGATTGTATTTCAATTTCAGATCTAGAAGAATCTGGTTGCAAAATATTTGTTGCCGATCCTAAACCATAAAAAGAAAATCCATCAGAAATAAAACCTGTAGCTTCAGAGAAGAAATTTTCTGCAACTGTCTTTTGGTAAGAGTAACCACCTAATAAAGTTAAGTTACCTTTTCCTAATTCTGTAGTGTATGTTAAGTAGTTTTCACTTAATACACTAGTTTCTTTATCAATATCAACGATAGCTCTACCGCTTTCTCCACCTGCTGTTTGTGTTAAAAGAGATGGTAAGTAAATACCTCTAGTTTGGTTTTCTGTACTTAAACCAAAAGTACTTTTAAAAGTAAGACCTTTTAAAATTTCGTAGTTAGCATAAAAGTTTGCTCTAAAGTTATCAGTTGTTGTTTCGTCAATTCTTTCAGTTGCAACAGCAAATGGGTTGTCTACAGGGTCACCCACAGTGTTACCGAATGTATAAGAACCATCTTCGTTAAAAACAGCTTGATCTGGAGCGTATCTTAATGCTAATGTAATTACATCATCACCACCTGCAGAAACAGAACCGTTTGATTGAGTTGCAGAACCATTTTTAACACCTCTACTCCCAAAAAGGTTCATTCCTAACTTTAATTTATCTGTTACTTGTGCGTCAATGTTAGATAAGAACGTTAATCTTTCAAAATCAGAACCTGTAATTATACCCTCTTGTTTAAAGTAGTTGGTAGAAGCATAAAAATTAATTTTATCGCTACCACCAGAAACCGAAACTTGGTTATTGGATGTACTTCCAGATCTATAGATCAAGTCTTGCCAATCTGTATTTGCCGGTCCTTGAGAATAAGGAGTAGTAACACCATTATTAGCTCTAATTTGATTTTGATAATCGGCAAATTCATTAGCATTCAATAAATCTAATCTGTTAGATATATTTTGAATGGCGTATGTAGTATTAGCTTCTATAGATATTTTCCCACTTCTACCTTTTTTAGTAGTTACAAGTATAACACCATTTGATCCTCTTGATCCATAAATAGCAGTAGCTGATGCATCTTTCAAAACTTCCATAGACTCAATATCATTGGCTTGTGGCATAGATGCTCCAACAAAACCATCTACAACTACAAGTGGAGAACTACTTGCGTTAATTGAAGTGTTACCTCTAATGGTTATACTGATGGGAGCACCTGGCTCGCCACCGTTGTTAGACTGCACAACAACACCGGCTGCACGTCCTTGTAATGCTTGTTCTGCATTTAAAACAGGATATGCGTTTAATTCCTCAGATTTTACAGAAGAAACAGACCCGGTAATGTCACTTTTTTTCTGAGAACCGTAACCAACAACAACAACCTCTTCCAGTTGGCTTGCATCTTCAGCAAGAACAATGTCTAAAGTTTGTTGTCCATTAATAGTTACAGATTTCTTAGCGTAACCAATGTAAGAGAATTCTAATACATCTCCATTTTTAACGGTAATAGAATAATTACCATCAAAATCTGTTGATGTACCTGTCGTTGTATTTTGGATAACAACATTTGCACCGGGTACAGGCATACTCGTCTCATCGGTAACTGTACCGGTCAGGTTATACCCGTCTTGTGCGAATAATGATATGTTGAGTAACAATACCATTATTAATACTAATTTTGTTTTTAAATTCATTTGTAGTCTTGTTATGTTAATTTAAGTTCGACTTGTTAAAGTCTGATTAAAGCATTTTAAAATGAAAATTGAATTGAGTTTCATTTTACATCTGCTAGGGCTTCTTTAATTTCTACTACTTGCTTTTGAAGAAAACACTAACAGTAAATAGTTCATTTTTTTTAATCGCATCCTTATTTCAAATAAGAAATGATAATGTAAATGTGTTAATCTAAATTTTCAGTCATTGAATTGAATTAAAATTAAGTTCGATGTTAATTTGAGTTTAAATATTTTGGTTTTCCAAACTGGTTATCCAATTTGGTTTACCAAATATATGTTATTTAATCGTTAAAAAAAGAGAAATTTACATTTTAACAACTTTTGCTGTGCTGAAATTTTTCAAATCTGCTTTTAACCCTGTGTAATATTGAGGATATGGTATTTAATTAACAAATGGAGTCTTTTTTGAATCAATACTTTTTATAGCTAATTATGCTTTCTTATCGTCAAAAAACTGTATTTAAATTCCTAAATTTGAGCGGTTTTCCTCTCTAAATTTTCAATTATTTTTGGATTTGTAGAAGTAAGTGTGAATTCAATTTTTTGATATTCAATAACTTCTGATGATTTTAATTGATTGTAAACACAGTATTATGAATAACAGTTTTGAACAATACGCATATATTCCTTTAAAGCAATTTTCTAACCGAGTTTGGCGTACTTATGAAGGAGGCGCACTAATAGATAGATGGAAAAAAGATAGTCCAGAAGTTGATGGTAGTATGCCAGAAGAGTGGATAATGTCTACTGTAACAGCTAGAGGAAACGGAAGACCGGAAAATGAAGGACTTTCTCTTGTAGAGACTCCTTCCGGCACTCATTCTCTAAAAGAATTAGTGGATTCTAACAAAGAATTATATCTAGGTAAGTCATTGGCAGATAAATTCGGCGCCACTGGGGTGTTGATTAAAATGCTTGACTCTAAAGAACGACTTACAATACAGGTACATCCAGATAAAGATTACGCAAAGACCATGTTGAATTCGGCTTTTGGAAAAACTGAATCATGGTATGTTTTAAATAAGCGTGAAATAAATGGAGAGAAAAGTGTCATTTATATGGGCTTCAAAGAAGGGGTTACAAGAGCACAATGGGAAACTCTCTTTGTAAATCAGGATATTGAGGGTATGCTTAATAGTCTTCACAAGATAGAAGTACACCCTGGTGATGCATATATGATATATGGCGGTGTACCACATGCAATTGGTAGTGGGTGCTTTTTAATGGAAGTTCAAGAACCTACGGATTATACTATGCGTGTAGAGAAAGTTACTCCTGCAGGATTAACAATTTCCGATGAATTAATACACCAAGGGGTAGGGGAGCAAAATATGCTAGATTGTTTTCATTATGATGGCTGTTCGCATGAAGAAGCAATAAAAAGATGGAAGGTTTCTCCTAAAACTATAGATTCATCTGATACCCATACATTGAATACCATATTTAACGAAACCCATACGGATTGTTTTGGTCTAAATGAACTAGATTTAAATGGTTCATATACGATTAAGGCAAATGGAAGTTTTTTCGTTGCGGTTATTTACTTTGGCGAAGGTACTATCGTATGTGGTGGTAAAGAGTATAGTTTTGCACAAGGTGATGAAATATTCTTTTCTGCAGCAATAAACGAAGTGAAATTTACTTCTACCGTAGCATCCAAGATTTTGTTATGTTATCCTCCAAGTTAAGAGATTAATTTTCAATCCAAACATGATAAAAAAGGGCAAACAAATATTAAGTTATTTGTTTGCCCTTTTTTATTGCAATCTAATTTATTTCTTTAGATGTGATCCTAAAGGAAATCAATAAATCCGTTTAACGCAACATACAGCATGTAACAGTTAAAAATAAAAGTGGCTCCCAATGCTAAATTCATACCAATGCCAATTTTATGTTCTTTCATTATACGCTCCTTATTTAAAAGAATAAGTAGGAACAGTGTAATCAATGGCATTACAAACGGGCTTAATGCTTGTGACGCAATTAATATCCAAACTGGTTTTCCTCCTAGTATTGGAACAATCAAACCAGATAGTGCTACCAAAACTACAATTAGTTTATACAGCGGTTTTTTCATGTCGCGCTCCGTACCTGTGTAATCGGCCACCAGCCAAGGAAATAACAATAGGTTTGGAAAAATTGAAGATAAACCTGCGCCAATAATTCCTAATGTAAAAAGGGTTAGAGCAAAATCGCCTGCCCATGGTCCCAATGCGTGCATCATATCAGTAGCGTCTTCAACAGGTGCTCCTTTAAAGTATAGCGTACCTGTTGCACTGATCATTATGGCAAGACTTATAAAAAAAGTCATTACCATAGAAGACATCGCATCTTTGTTTTCAGTTTTTAAATCTTTTAGTCCCCAGTTTTGCTCTTGAACAAGAATGCTTCGAGATGCTAAACAAACACCTGCCATAGTAGTACCTACTATACCGGCAATTACCAAGCCGTTGTTATCGCCTTTAGGTAATTTAGGAAAAAATTCGGTAATGGAAGTGCCTGCTTCTTTAACCACCATAAAGCTTGTTATAATAAAAGCTAATGCCATAAAGCCAACCATGATACTCATGGCTTTTATGAAATTTTCGTGTTTACCGGTCCAAAAAAGTCCAATAAGTAAGGCTATGAAAAAAATGGAAACTACAGGTTTGTTAAGAAATGAAATGGAGGTTTTTACCGAAATCCATTCCATTGTTACTTCTGCAACTACGCCCATAACGCCAATACAAGAAGAAACTATGGAGACGAGTAATGCAGTAATAATAAAAATAGTGAGCGGTTTACCGAATGTTTTTTTGAAATTGAACATCAGGGTATTTCCGGAAACGATGGTCAATTTACTAATAGATACCAATAAGAAGTAGGTGAAAAAACAAGAAAGCAGTAGCGCCCATGAAAGGCTAAGACCATATTTAGCACCAGAAACTACCATTGAGGTGACACTACCGGTACCTACAACGTAACCAATAATAAAAAATGCTGGACCAAAATCCTTGAGACGTTTTTTAAATTTTCCTGAAAAGGACATATTTTCTGTTGTCATAAGTATTGGTTCAGCATTTAATATGTTATAAAATAGTACTTCAAAAAATCTATTTAAAGTTACTTTTAGTGGCTTTAAACAGATTAGGTCTTATTCTTTATCTCCAAAATAAGATGGGCCCACACCACTTAAGAAATCTTCTCTGACAGGGCTAAAAGTATCAATAAGTTCCCCTTCTTCTAGGCAAACAGCACTATGTAATAAATTTGGTTCAATATAAACTCCGTCACCTGCTTCTACTATTTGCTTCTCACCGTCAATTACAAATTCGAATTTTCCTGAAACGCAATAAGTAGCTTGTGTGTGAAAATGTTGATGAGGGGCACCTAATGCTCCTTTGTCAAATTTTACTCTAACCATCATAATTTGGTTGTCATAACCTAAAAACTTTCTTGAAACTCCTCCTCCAAGCACTTCCCATTCCATGTCTTTTGTAATGACGTATTTTTCACTAAATCTTTTCATAATTTTTATTCTTTAATATTTATTTAAAATAATAAGAACCAGACCACTCATAATTCTCATTGTTGATTTTTAACGTATGTTTTGCCTCCTTTGAAGCATTGGTATTTGCTATTATAAACAGTTTAGTAGTTCCTTTAACAGTTGAAATTGAAATAGCAGTGTAGTCTACAATGTCTAAAACTATTTTTAATGCTGAGATTGAACTATTGGAATTAACAGCTGATTCTGAAACCGGGCTATAGCTTCCATGCGCTTCTATAGTTGAGACAAATAGTGTGTTATCAGTATCTTTTCTACGGATAATAAAACCAGCTTCTCTTCTTAAATTAAACTCAGGGTCATTGGCACCAATTCTTACAAATCTTAACTCGTCATCTTTTGAGGTTGCCGATGTTAAGGTATAGAACTTCCCTTTTTCTAGCCAACTTAATTTTGTGTTTTCTTCTGTTGTGCTTCCGCAACCTTCTGACCATAAATGTTGATAACCGTTGTTGCTACCTAATGGCTCCAGTGTTTTAGGGACTTCATATTCAAAATTTGTTTTCAATACTTGACCCATAAAATAAAAGGGTAGATCATATTGGTTTGTACTATCAGATTTAACTTTTAGAATATCAAGCATAAAAGGCTTTTCAAATTCTCCATCTTTAATGATAGCCATAGTTCTGTGCATTTCAGTCCCAGGATATGCGTTAGATTCTTTGGCACTTACTAATTGTATATTGGCATTAGAATCATCAAAAATATATAAAGTAGGGTTGTGCTTGCTGCCAATATCATATTTGCCTTGGTAGTGAGATTTCTCATTTTGCACAAGAGTATTATGGGCAATGGTTTGCTTGGCCCAGGTTTTATTTTCTTTCAAATAATTGCCGCCACCTTTTTGTTCAATATTTACATAACGTGCAAGACCGTAATCTTGCAATACTTCATCACCATTTTCGTAGTAAGAGTAGGATAGCTTATCATAGTGCCCATGGCTTGATCCTTGCGCCGCATATTTAAAAACCAGTTCTAAGTCATCACTTCGTAAAATACCCACGCCGCCTTGTTTACCGTTAGGTCCATCAGATAAATTAATTGATTTTTTTGCGAATGGTTCTGCTTTGCCATTTTTAACTCCTAGCGCAACAGCTAAGCCTGAATCATCTAATAAGACTTTGTTTTGTTTTTCTGCAATACTTAATAATCCTGGGTCTTGATTTCCGTAATAATAAGAGATGTCTACCGCTGTTACTAAAGCATCAGTATAATAAGACATTCCTTTTTGCCCGTCGTTAAGCGGAAAGAAATCACCATCGGCATCAGATAAATTTAAAAGAGCATTGATTGATTTTAAAAGTACTCCATCTTTGTATTCAAAGATTTTCAATTCTGGTTTTACATTGTGTAATCCTTCTGCAAAAATCAAAAATGGATACATCGCATAACGCTGGTAGTATGGACCCTCATTATAATACCCATCAGGAGAAAAAGGTTCTTCAATATTTGCTAAGAATCCGGCTTTACCTTCTTTATTTATAAAGCCGCCATCATCGTCTTTTGCAGTTTTATCCATTTCTAAATTTGGAATGCCATATAATGCACGATCGATTAATTCTTTATCGTTCATTACTAAACCAATCATACCTACAGCGGCATTACCCCATGTACTATGGTTGTGTACTCTTTGGTAGAATTGCGGACTATCAACTGAAATGTGATCTGCGAATGGTTTAAAAAGATTTTTCTCTAACTTCTTTCTTTCGGCTGCACTTAGGTAATTATAAATGCAATCATAAGCTTGGCTAACGTAAACCAACCAGTTAGAGTCGTTTAAACATTGCCAAAATAATTTACCTCTAGCATAAGATCTAGTTTTAGGGTGCAAGGGTAATGTTTTATACATTCCTTCATATTGCAAAAGCATGTCTTTTACATACTTCGCATATTTCTCATCCTCTAAAATTTGATATAGCACGCCTGCTTGTTGCATTACGATCATGTTCCGTTTGTGACGAACATGAGTATAGCCGCCAGAATAATCTTTTGGTATAGGTGTGTCTATGCCTAGAGCAATTTCCGCATCAATCTCTGCTTTTAACTTTTGTAAAGAGGCATCAAATAAAGGAACAGAACCTAATTCTGCCCTTATTTTTTCAACTCCTTTTTTGGTTAGAATAAGGCTAGGGTGTTCTTGTGCAGCTGCGCTGAACGTTATTAAAATAGCGCAAATAAAAATTTGCAATGTTGTTAAGTATTTGGTCATGCTTGTTATTCGTTTTTTAATAGCCCTAAGTCTTTACCGTCAGTACCTTTTCCCTTTAATGGAGAATCTGAAGGTAATGCGTAGTTGGTGTCCTTTGTAAATTTAGGAACAAGTTGCCATTGATTTTCTACTTGGTATTTCTGATCGCCAGTGACCATAAGTTTTTCTGAATTGCTCAAAGCATTATTAAGAACTTTTACAATTGGCTCACCCACTACCAGATGCATGTTAATGGCTTTACTATCTTTAAAAATATTGTTTTTAATAGCTGTTTCTTGAACTCCATATAATGACACGCTAGCATCATATTTATTTTTAGAACCGTAACCAACATGGTCAAATACATTATGCTCCATTTCTAAAAACGGACCAAAAGTACTTTCATCCTTGCCACCTCTATACAATCTTAAGGCCGCACCTTGTAAATCGTTTATGGCATTATTCTTCATTATAAAGTACTCTACATTGTAGGCACCTATATCATCTGTTTCTTTGTCTAAGGCCGCAATACTGCCAGAAATATTTTTGAAGTTTGAGTTTTGTATGCTTATGGTGTCAGCAAAAGTACCTTTAGAAACGCGCAGCACATCAAAAGAATGATTAACGACCATATCTTTAAATTCACATCTGTCAATGAACAATTTATAATTATCGATCATAGATTTTTTGCTAGTACTGATTACAGAGTTACCAGCATAATCTGGCGATTTGGTGCCATCAAAAGTGATATTTTCTAAAGAAAGACCACCTCCGTTTTCAATTTCAAAAGCCATCATTCTTTCAAATAAGATGGTCGCTTTTTCTTTGCCAAGAGTTTTAAAGGTTAGCGGATGGTTAATTTTTACCGCTTTGGTCAGTAAATAAGTTCCACCATCTTCAAGAATGATGATATCACCAGGTTTTGTTTCTTTTACTTTATCGTATAAGGTATTGATACCAGCAGCTACGTTAATAGTATTACCAGAATTTAACGCAACCGTATTATCTGCTTTAGAATACCATGATGTACCAGTATTCTCTTTAGTTGCGATTTTAGGGCTAATAACAACTTTGGTTTTAATCTTATTAGAAGTAGGAATTGGGAATCCGTTTTTGTCTTTTACCAATTTAATCTTGGCATTCTTAAAACCCTCCTTAATAGTAGTTTCTGAATTTTCGCCAAGAATATTGTTCTTGAAAGTGATACCGCTAATATCATCATCAATAGTAAAAACATCTTTTTTGGTATCGTTGTAAATGATATTATCTGAAAATTCTGAAGTTCTTGGTGCCTGACTTCTTTCTGCATCACTACCTGCACCAAAAAGAATATTATCGCAGTTTACAAAAGTGTTGCTATTTACTTTAGAATCTATAACCGGTACATATCTATTTGGTGGTGAATTAGGTACACCGTTCATCATTACAAAGGCACCTCTAAAACGATATCCCGTTAAGCCAACATGGTAGTTGTTAATTACCGTTTGTGTTTCATTTATGACACGAATACCGCCAGTACTTGGTTTGTTATTACCAATGAATACATTGCCGTCAACCAATGTTTCGTTACCATGGCGCATGGTCAATGTACCTGTACATTCAAAAAATGTATTGTATTTAAAAGTGTTGTTACAAGACTTGTTTGAGATGATTTCGTGTTCACCATTGGTTCTGTCAAAGTAGTTAGATTCCACTAAGGTGTTAGATTTTTCTAATGCGTGATGACTAGTGCCAATTCTTAAAGTTTCTCCACCATTGTTTCCGTATGTAGGTCTTGGTCCAAAATAGTTATGGTCTATTTGGTGGTTGTTGGCTCTACTATCTTCGGTATCCAAACCAACGATCATGGTAACTCCTAAATTCTTTTTACCTGCAATATGGTTATGATCAATTCGGTTGTTTTTTCCGTAAATGGTTATCCAATAATCTTGTACTTGGCGTTCAGGATTATTGAAGTCATCGATTACACATTCGGTAAGGCGAGAATTATTAGCCATTTGTTCCCTGCTTTTTCTAAAAGAAATAACAGCGTTGGTAGGAGTGTACCCATTTTTAAAAACAAGACCTTTGACAATTAAGTGATCACCTGCAATTCTAAGATTAGAAGCTCCGGATAAAATCACTTTTCCCTTTTCTTCTGCTATTAGTGTGATAGGTTTTTCTGCCGTACCATTCGCTTCAAACAGAAGTTCAGAATCCATCCAAACACCATTGGCAAGAACGATGCTGTCACCAGGCTGCACTTTCTGAAGCACTTCTGTAAACTCTGCTACATTTTTTACAATATGGGTTTGCTGCGGTTTGGTGAATGAATATGCTAGGCATATAAAAACAGATAAGAATAGAAGGTGGTATCGTCTCATAAGTCAAAATTGGTTAACCAAATTGGTTGACCAAAAATAAGGATATTTGTAAGACTGGCAAATATTTAACATAATAAGGCGGCTTTTTTTCGGTAATCATTAATTATATAAGTACATAATTAGTGATTCCATAAAAAGTGTTGAACGGCTAAATATTGATATACAGGGTCAATTTATATAACCATTATGAAATACATACCCCTTCATTTTTAGGTGTTTAGTAATGAGGCGTATGATATAAATTCATCTATTAATCTAGTATTTTCAGTATGGAACTCTCAACGGACGTATACTTTTTAGAAGGAAGAAAGCCAATAGAAAAAGTTTGCGGGCTGTTTAGGTGTTTAGTTGTGGATTTTCCATTTTGCCTGCCAAAGCCTAGTACGGTCATATCTGGTCTTTGTACATAATTATCTGGATGTTCGTCATCTTCATGATGCAGCATATAGAGCATGAGCGGTGAATTTTTATCACCAAATGCCATCCATTCAGGTGAAGGTAAATCACCGTTAAATGATTCTGTAATAGCGTGTTTTTTATTGTCTATGGAGGCATACCAAAAATCCGAATCATTCATTTGTCCGCCAGGTACCCCTTCATATTGAATCCAATAGTTGTAGCCTGGACTAATTTTGGTCATGGTGAAATCACACCTATCTAAATAAAAATCCCATTGCCCTTCCCATTGCTTATTATCTGAAGTAAATGTAATACGAATGTGATCATCTGTTTGAAGCTTCACAACAGAATTAGAATTATCCGTACCTGCGTTCATGGCATGAAAGTAGCTTCCGTCTTGCTTATGAATTGCATTAGGAAAGCCTCTGTATTCCCCTTTATGGCGAGAGCCTTCTTTGTTGTGAAAACCAATCCAGTCAACACCGTTGTTGTCGATCATGCTTGATAGACCACCGCCTTCCTTCTCTAGATAATATGTTGCCAGTGGTGTAGAAATAATATAAGAAGGACCGCCACCTGCAGATTCATCGATGCCATGAGATAGTTGAAGTTTTTTTTCCGTACAACTGTTTAATGCTAGTAAGAGCAAAAATAGAAGCGATAATTGTTTGCGTTGTATGGTCATAAAGATTCTTATGAAGTTTTACATGTTTTTTGAAACTGCACTGCGTTTTAATAAAAAGCCTAGAAAAGCTATAATCAATGCGCAAGTGGCAAACATAATTCGCCCCCAAAATGGATTTGGTATCAAAGACATAAGTAAAATACCTAAACTCATGACCATAACCATATTGCCTAGTTTTATTCTTTGTTGACGGTCTACCTCATCTTGTAGGTCATCTGCAATTACAGGAGTTTCTAAATCTTTGAAAAAACTGTCTGTGGCAACTTTATTTTTGTCATTTTCCTCTTTGTAAAATAAGGTGGTTGCCCAGAAAAATCCTGCGGTAATAAAAACATGACCGGCAATGGTCAAAATTATGTTCATATCAATAATTTCTCGCCTGGTAAGGGATTCTATGCCGAATATGGATACAAAATCTTCTGCAGTAAAAATATTGGCAATGAAGTAAGACACAAATAATCCTACCACGATTGTGGCCCATGGTGCCCATTGTGGCGTTCTCTTTATAACGATTGCTAAAAGTAACGGTATCATCATTGGCATCTGTATCATTGTTGATACTGACATCATAAGCTCAAATAAGCTAAGTTCTTTTAGAGAGGCAAAATAAAGTGCAGCTAAAATAACACCTATACCACTAATGAAACTTACAACCTGGCTAATACGTAACAGCTTTTTGTCTTCGGTCTGCTTGTTTCTCTTCGCCAAAAACGGTTGGTAGATACTTCTAATAAAGATACCCGCATTTTTGTTCAACGCAGAGTCCATTGAAGACATTGAAGCTGCAAATAGGGCGGCCATTAATAAGCCTACCGTACCAATGGGCATTGCATTTCTAGCAAATACCAAATAAACGGCATCTGCTGCTTTGTTCCCTAGTTGGGAATAATTGGTAGCTGCATCAGGATAAAGTGTAGCTGCAGCCCAAGGCGGAATAAACCAAATGATAGTTCCAACTCCCATTAGCGTCATTGCTAGCAAAGAAGCCTTACGTGCGTTAAAAGAATCTTTTGCATTTAAAAACCGAAATGAATCATGAAGATTCATCATCGTTATAATTTGTTTTGGTAAAAAAAAGATAAAGGTTCCGATTAAAATTAACGGATAGTTCATATTTGGACCTATAAAGAAGCCGCCTGGAAAATTATTTACCAATTCCGTAGGACCGCCTATTTTTACTAATGCAACAACTGCACATGCAATAGACACCACGGCAACCACCAAGGTTTGCACAAAGTCGGAAGCAACAACTCCCCAAGCTCCAGATAGTACGGATACAAAAAGTACGGTGAGCCCAATTGCTACAATAGTCAATGAAATATCCGCATCAAAAACAGCACTTGTAAAGACTCCCAGTGCATTTAGCCAAACGCCGGCATTCAAGAAAGAAAATACAATTAACGTCCATGAAAAGAAAGTTTCGTTTTTAGGTCCAAAACGATTTTTTATTGCTTCTGTAGGGGTATCTACCCTCATTTGCCTAAATCTGTGGGCAAAGAAAGCCCAGCCACAAAAGAATGCAAATGTATTGCCAATATATACCGCGCTAATTGCAAAGCCATCAGCAAAAGCCTTACCAGCGGCACCCGTAAAAGTAACTGCTGAAAATTGTGCCATAAATGCAGTTGAACCTACCATCCACCATAGCATTCTACCACCACCACGAAAATAATCACTTGTAGATTTGCTTGCCATTCGTGAAAAGACAACACCTATGACAAGTATTAAAACAAAATAAAGGGCAATTACTAGGTAGTCATAAAACATGGTTTTCTTATTTATTGTAAATGACGAACATCTGTCCAGTTGTCATTTGTTCTAATAATATCAATAAGTCTTTGGTAAAGACTACCTTCTTTAAAAGATTGATAATAGGTAAAAGATTCACCTTTAATATCTTTAACAAACTCTCTTGCTAAATACTGCCAATTACGTTCAGTATCTCCTTCAGCTTTTGGTTGATCGTCAATAATTTCTTGCGGTAAAGAGAGTTCTTTCCAAGTTTTATTTTCGTCCCAAATATATAATGGACCCATACCGTAGTGACCCTTAATGTAAATGGCGCCTTTTGTACCGTAGAACACAATATGGTCTTCATTGAACCTAGGGTTTAGTCCGCCATGTTTAAACAGAACAGAAACGGGTTTTTCGGCTATATTGCTTTCTAGCTTAGCCAGTACGGTGTATGACCACTCTACATTACTTTCGCCCCATTTTAGCGATGGGTCGTTAAGATCTTTAGGGATATGATCGCGTCTAGTTTTAAAATTATGTACCCCTTCAACAATGGGTGCTTTTCCTAAATCATCGCGAACTTCGCCAAAAATGGACAGTATGTTTTCGCCAATTACAGAAGTTGCAATAGACATCATGTGGGTAAAGTTATTATTCAATCTTCCGCCACCATCTTCTTTACGGTGAGACCAACCAAAGGGTATGTCTCGCTCAAGATTAAAATGCGATATAAATTCGGCTTCTACCGGTTCGCCAATACTGCCGTTTGCCACTAATTGCTTTGCATAAATAACACATGACATATACCTAAAGCTAGAAGCAAATGCAGTTTTTATATTTTTCTTTTTTGCCAGTTCGTATAGTTCCAATGCTGACTCACCGGTATCCGTTAATGGTTTATCACTGAATACATGACAACCAAATTCAATAGCTTGTTTAATGGTTTTGTAATGTGCCCCGCCTGGTGTTGCAATGGAAACAATATCTGGTTTACAGTCATTTAATGCTTGTTGCCAATCTGTTCCAGAATACGGGATATTCATTTTTTTTGCTACATCACTTACCACATTTGGTGTTCTACCAACAATACCAACAACCTCGGTACCAACAGCTCTAAAGGCATCTGTATGCCCTTGACCGGCAAAACCGGTTCCTGAAATCAATACTTTTAATTTTTTGTCCATCTGTAGCCTTATTAACTATTTATTGTTTATCGGATAATTTACCAGTTCCATAACGTGCCATCTTCTAAACGGCTAACGGGAAGGTATGAGCGCTTGTAAGGGTATTTTGCAGCAGCTTCTTCGTTAAAATCTACTCCCCAACCTGGCTTATCTTCCATATATAACAAGCCATCTTTTAACTCAATGTCATATTTAAAAACTTCATTGAGTTCAGGTGTGCCAAAACCAATAAATTCTTGCACACCAAAATTGGAAGCCCATAGATTAAAATGCATGTGCGCCATTAAGCAAATAGGGGACAGGTCTGGCGCACCATGCGGAGCCATTCTTACATGGTATAACGAAGCAAAGTCGGCTAACTTTTTTAAAGGCGTTAATCCGCCACCATGAGTAATTGCGGTACGCACGTAATCGATCCATTGGTTCTGTATCATTTCTTTCGCGTCCCAAATGGTATTGAATTTTTCACCCGTAGCCAAGGGTGTATCGGTATGTTCTCTAATTATTCTATAGCCTTCGGCGTTTTCTGTGGTAACCGCATCCTCTATAAAAAGAAGCTTGTAAGGTTCTAAAAGTTTACAAAGTCGGGCAGCTTCAATAGGTGTTAATCTACTATGTACATCATGACAAAGGGCAATGTCGTAACCAAATTTCTCTCTAGCCTGTTTAAAAAGCTCGGGAATAAAATTCATGTATTTACTGGTAGACCATTCTTGCTCTGGTGGCAAAGGTCTATTGCCTTGTAGTTCGTAATAGTTTTTTTTGCCTTCCATGGTACCATAAGTACCTTTGGTTTTGGGGATGGTACACTGTAGTCTAACCGCCTTATAACCTTCTTTGATCATAGCGCCAAGGTTTTGAAGTACCTCGTCTATACTTTCACCATTTGCATGACCATAAATAGTAACACCTTTTCTGCTTTTACCTCCCAATAGTTGGTAAACAGGCATATTTGCAAGCTTTGCCTTAATATCCCAAAGAGCCATATCTATTGCAGCAATAGCGGCTATACTTACAGCACCGTTCTGCCAGTAAGCACCTTTGTATAAGTAGTTCCAAATATCTTCAATTTGATGCGCATCTTTTTCTAAAAGACATGGGGTAATGTGTTCTTCTAAATACGTGACTACCGCCATTTCCCTACCATTTAAGGTAGCGTCTCCAAGACCATAAGTACCATCTTCCGTTATGATTTTAACAGTAACAAAATTGCGAGCAGGACAACAAACAAAAACTTTTATATCGGTTATTTTCATGCGGATATCTCTTAGGGTGTCAATTTGTAATTAATTTAAAAAAATAAAGTGATGCAAAGATTTTAAATCAATCTTCAGTTTTAATTTACTCTTCAACAGGTAAAGTTCCTGCGCCTACCGTAGCTTCTCTAAACCACACTTCTGCATAATCGCCATTTGCATATTGCTTTGCGATATCACCATCATAAGTATCGGCACCAGTACTCCATACGATATTATCCTCAGGAGATTTACCATTGGTTTGGTTGTATGCCCCTTGTTTAAAATACTGAATCTCACCAGCATATGCATTTTCGCGTTCCAGACCATCACGACCTATTGAGGCATATAGTGTTTTAATTTGCTCAGGTAAGGTTTTAGTGAATTCAGACGCCAATAGGTTTTTGGTGAATTTTACGGTTTCATGACCTTCACTTGTAAAAGTTAGGTACATGATGCCTTTATAAACATTGATTTCATAGCTGAACTCTTCGCCAAGTTCAATACCATTTTTAGGTTCTTCTGGAGCGGTCGTTGCATCTGGTCCCACAACGGACATGTCATTGCCCCAAACAGCTGATGAGTAATCCCATCTTTTTGAATTGTCACCTTCTGTGTTTATTTCATAATTCCAGAAAACAGAACCTTTTGTATGTCCTGGAAATTTCTTGTAGAATATCTTTATAGGTTCATTTTCGTGACCTTCATCACTATGTATTTGTCCTACAACAACAGCATAGGAGGCTGCAACTCTGGCATCACCGGAGGTAGATACGTGTTGTACTTTTAAAGTCCCGGTTAATTTTCCGCCTGTTTCAGGTATCCAATGTGCTTTTTGACCTAACTCAGTTCTGGTGTTACTAGACGTTCTTGAGGTAATACCACTGTTAGGTGTTTTGTAAACTACCCAATCCGTTTTTCCGTCGTTGGCAACATAAAAGAAATCATCTTTAGCGTAATTCTTAAGATTATCTTCATAGGTGCCATCACCTAAGAGAATTTTCCATTCATCCATAAAAGGGATGACATCGCTAGGGTATGTAGTGGCCATTACACTATCGGTAATGGATGTTTCAGTGGTGCCAGAAGTTTTCTTTGAGTTGTCTTTACAGGCAAATAAAGCTACAACTGCTATGATGGTAATTATTGATTTTTTCATAGGTAATATATTTTTGCGTGGTATTAGTACATAAGTTTAAGAGGAAGGTTTTCCTGTACAACCAGCTCTCCTGAATTTTTTATTTCATTGTTAGAAGCCTTGTTGTTCTTTGCACCCCATAGACGTGCAACAAGTTTTACAGGGTTGTCAATGAATTTATTATTGGCAAGATTTACATTAATGATTCCGTAAGTATTAAGAAGTAGACCTTCTTCAGCTTTTGATCCACAATTTGTAAATGTGCTATTGGTCACTATTAAATTACCGCCAACGGTAGATTCATCGTACCCACCTCTATAGTAATCAATGACGTTCTTGGCAACCCCATCAAATAAGCAATTGTCAATGGTTATGTTCTCAGCATTGTATTCACCTTTGTCATCGGTCTCTTCAGACAGTTCAATTCCATTTCCACAATTCTTAATTTGTGTAGAAGTAAAGGTAATGTACTCTGAAAACGACAGTTTGTATGCTTTCAAAACATAATCGAAATTCGATATTTCACAATCAATGATGTTTAGATTATAAAGGCTGGACATATTGTTCTTTAAACTGACAAAAGCGTACTGTTCTTTGTTCCCTACTAGTTGAATATTCTTAAGGGTAAGTTGCCCTTTAGGATTCATTTCAAATGCAGGAGTTTTAGCTGCTCCCTCATATTCAATAATTGCTTTTACTTCTGGTGTAGCAGCCATTATAGTTATAGACTTATGAATTTTTAATGGAGAAGTTAAACTGTATTGTTGGGCGGTCAAGGTTATGGTATCTCCGCTGTTTGCAGTTGAAAGTACATTTACAAGTTCTGCTGTTGTACCGGCTGAATGCGTTTTACCAGATTCATTTTTAGAAGCTGTGTTAGCATACCAGTCAGTTCCATAAAGAGATACATCCATCATATCCTTTTTGTTCACAGGCTTACCTATAACAGCGCCAACCATATTATTGTCAGCTCTAGAATTACCGAATAAATCTGCCGTGATCTGGTCAAATTCAAATCCGTTATAAAGTTCAAACTCAGCTAATGAATTATCGGGCATTAAAATATCACCATCAGCTATAGAAGTACCAAAATCTTTTTGGGTAAGTCCGTCAACCGCCTTAAACATCACTCCTTGATTATTAATGACATTACTTTTAAATCTAATGCCATCTATAGAGTCATGGGTAACAATAGGCTGCTTATCTCCTTTGTCATTATAAATAAGATTATTTGCCACGATTGTTCGTATAGGTGTTGCGGATCTAATCTCTGACTTAGGTAAAATATCTTTTTGATCTGTGTTCGATCCTACTCCAAATTGCCAAGGCGACACGCAATTTACCCAAGAATTATTGGCAACAACAACATCGGTAACTTGTAAATATCTGTTCAATGGTGATTTTGGAATACCGTTCATTACGGCAAGCGGGCTTCTGAATGTTTGTCCGTTTAAATTGTAGAAGTAGTTATTGGTAACCCAGTGTCCGGTACCAATTAAACGAACACCGCCAATTTGTTCAGAATTTTCATCCCCTATAAAAATATTTCCGTCAATAATACAATAGTTACCATGTCTTGTAACCAAAGAACCTTCACTCTTGTAAAAGACATTATTTCTAAACTCATTAAAATTGGTTTTACTAGAGATAACCTCTACTTCACCGTTACAGTGATCAAAAAAGTTATTGGCTACCAAGGTATGACTAGGTGCCATTGAGGTAAAGCTATTTCCCAGTTGTATGGTTTCTGCACTAGGTCCACCCTTTGGAGGTCTAGGACCAAAATAGTTATTGGTGATTTTATGGTAATTCTTTATACTATTATTACCTGCCAAATCAATTCTAACAGTTGGTCCTCTATTAGATTTTCCGGCAATGTAGCAATGGTCTAGCTCATTGTGTCGCCCTTTGAATAAAACCCATAAATCTGTTTGATTTCGTTGTGCCTTATTAAAATCTATAATAGCACTGTTGGTAATTTTACAATGGTTAGCAACCGAGTCTTCACTAATACCAAAATCGATAACCGCAGAAGAAGGAGACGATCCGTTAGTGAAATACAGACCATTAACGTTCAAATACTCACCTGCAAGTTTTAGATCAGAAGTACCGGTAATTAAAACTTCACCAGGGGTTTCTGCTCTTAATGTAATAGGGTTTTTCTCATTACCGTATGCTACAAATTTAATATTTACGTCTTTCCAATCTCCATTGGCCATAACAATATCATCACCAGGCTTTGCCTCGGCAATTGCTGTGTTCAATTCATTAATATCCTTTACCGTTATTGCGCTGCTACTGCTGTTGCTGCTTGATTGTTCACCACAGGAAAGCAGTAGAAAAACAAATGCTAATAATAAGAAACACTTTTTCATTATATATGTTATTAATCTGGTTTGAAACTAAATGTAGGTTTAGATGTATGATTTACTATGAAATCAGGATAAACTGGTTAACCAGTTTGGTTGACCAAAAATACATATATTTGTAAGAATGGCAACTAATTAACACAAAACCTATTGATAAAATATAAAAGGTATATTAAAAATGAGAGAAGATAAAAAAGGTGTTTCTAGAAGGAATTTCACCAAGAAATCAGCTATGGCATTGGCGGGCTTGCCTTTAGTGCGATTAGAAGGTAGTTTTTTAAAGCCAAAAATTGCTACAAATGATGCTATTGAGGTACACCTTTTTTCTAAGCATTTACAATTTCTTGATTATAATGAGATGTCTGCGGCAGCCGCAGAAATAGGATTTAATGGATTGGATCTAACAGTGCGCCCAAAAGGACACATTTTGCCAGAAAAGGTAAATGAAGATTTACCGGCAGCAGTAGAAGCTATGAAAAAAGTTGGGTTATCACCAAAAATGATGACCACTAACGTTTGGGATATTACAGATGCTCGTCAGCAAGAAGTATTGAAGACGGCTAGTACATTAGGAATTGAATACTATCGTACCGGTTGGTTAAGTTATCCTGAAGACAAGTCAATAGATGAAAGTCTATTACAATATGCCACTGAAGCTAAAAATCTAGAAATCTTAAATAAAGAGTTAGGGATTATTGGTTGCTATCAAAATCATGCAGGTAATCATGTGGGCGCTCCTATTTGGGATCTACCTACAATTTTTTCAAAAACCAATAGTGAATTTTTAGGTTGTCAATATGATATAAGACATGCCGTTGTAGAAGGAGGAAAAAGTTGGGAGTTAGATTTGCGTCGTATTCAATCGTATATAAAATCTATTGTAATTAAAGATTTTAAATGGGGAAAGAAAGATGGTTTGTGGCAGCCTATTAATACTCCTTTGGGGGAAGGTATGGTAGATTTTAATAGATATTTCTCTTTACTTAAAAAATATAAAATCAATGTGCCCATTTCATTACATTTAGAATATGATCTTGGTGGAGCGGAGCATGGTGCAACGAAAATTACAATGGATAAAAAAGAAGTGTTTGCCAAGATGAAAAAGGATTTGACCTTTTTACAAGAAGCATGGAAAAAAGCCGAATAATATAAATTTTCAGATTAAAAATAATGACCAAAATAGCTAAAGCAACAAAAGATAAATTAAGAAAGGTGAGTACGGCGACCGTTGCAACCTGTTTATTTAAAAAAGGACTGAAAAATCAGTTCATACAACATGTAAAGCCATTAAAATTAGGAAGACCTACTATGGTTGGGGAGGCATATACCTTGCGTTACATACCGGCTCGCGAAGATTTAAATCCTATCACTGTATTTAGGGATCCAAAGCATTTACAGAGAGTAGCGGTAGAAGAGTGCCCAGAAGGAGCTGTTATGGTTATAGATAGCAGGCAAAATGCAAGAGCGGCATCTGCTGGATCAATTTTGGTGACTAGACTTATGGTGAGAAATGCAGAAGGAATTGTTACTGATGGAGGTTTTAGGGATTCTGCAGAAATTGCAGACTTAAATTTTTCATCCTATCATAATAGACCTACGGCACCTACCAATTTAACCTTGCATCAAGCAATTGCTATCAACGACCCAATAGGTTGTGGAGATGTAGCTGTTTTTCCTGGTGATATTATTCTCGGCGATGATGATGGTGTAATGGTAATACCAGCGCATCTTGCCGATGAGGTTGCAGATGAATGTATACAAATGACAATGTATGAGGAGTTTGTAATAGAGCAAGTTCAAGGAGGTAGGGCAGTAATAGGTCTGTACCCTATGGTAGATGAGAGTATAAAGGCGGAGTTTGAAAAGTGGAAGTCAGAAAGAAACTAATATTTTTGATATTATAAAGAAAGGTGGACAATTCTTTAAAGAATTGTCCACCTTCTTATTTTTAGAATATATCGAAACGATATTATTCTCCACCTCTGGCAGGGTAATCGTTTTTGTTGACATAGTCAATTGCGTTCAAAATATCGTCCCAATGTGGTCTAGCAAATGGCATTGTTTGAATGGCACTTGCATATAATGTGTTGTCAGGGCGAATTAAAAATAATCCGGGCTCTGAAAATTCATCCGGTTCTTTGTCAGATGTTTTTTTAGAAACATATAATCCCCATTCTCTAGCAGTCTCAATTGGTAAATTATAACCAACAGGTAGTTCAGGTATATTCCATTCTTTGCCTGCTTTTTTTGCTCGTTCTTCACTATCACTACTAATAGCTATTAAGTGAACACCTCTGTCGCTAAAATCTTTTAGTCTTGTGGCAAGGTCTTCTAGGTAATTTTTACAGACAGGACAGTGCAGTCCTCTATAGAAAACGACCATGGTAAAAGATGTACTAGCTTGGTCATATAAGCTCCATTGAGTATCGTTAATTAAAGATATTTTTAAATCAGGTACTTCTGATGTGGGTTTTATCATTTTAATAGTATTTTATAATTAGTTTTTCATAAAGGTATGTGAGCCATGTTTTAATGGTTTGTTGTATACCTTTTAGTATTAGTGCAATACATGATTAGAATAGGTTTCTATTTATTTTCAGCTAACCATTGTTCGTATTTGGCATACTGAGCACTAGACAAAATACTTTCCATCTGTCGTGTTTGCTCACTTTCAATACTACCTAACATTTCTCCACTAGCAGTGGGGCCTGTTTGCTTTTAAAACGATTCATTTCAGAAGTAAAAGTGCTAATTTGGTCTTTGCTCATTTCTAATTTGGTGAACATAGTAGCGTATGTATCATCTAAATTTTTTGAAGTATTTTGAATACCGGCATTTTCCGTGGTGTCAGTTGATCCGTTAGTTAATTCATTTTGTGCAGCTGACTTTTCTGAAGTATTCACTAAGTTTTTTTTAGTGCTTGAGCATGAGGTCAAAATGGCTATTAAGGCTAACGTAACTATGATTCTATTTTTCATGATTTTTATATTATAAAATTCTCTAGAAAATTATGGCTTTAAATAAATTTCAATAGTCGCTATCACATTTAAAATTGACTCTTAGAATATAAGGATCGTTGTTTATTATAGTATTGGAAGAAATCTAACGACTGCTATTTTTTTGTAAGAAAAATAATACTGTTTAGCACATGTAATTGATTTAAAGTCGCTACCTTAATGCTTGTTTTAAGCAATTCAATATTACTTTTATATGTACAATCTTGTGTATAAGTCAATTGCCAATAGCCTAACACCTGCTCAGATTGATGAAATTCTAATAGAATCAAGAGATTTTAATGGCAAACATGATATTACAGGATGTCTTATTTATCATGAAGGTTTTTTTGTGCAATACTTAGAAGGCGATGCTGAAATAGTCTTAGCATTATTTGAGAAGATAAGGGTAGATACGCGTCATTATGAAGTTATTCTTTTATCTCATGGCAATATTTATTCTAGGGAATTTGATACTTGGAGTATGGCTTATTTGTCCAATCAATTACCTAATGAAGCTTTTAAGTACATAAAATTAATGGTGAGTCCAGAAGAGGAGATACCTAATATGTCTGTAGTTCCTAATCCTACTTCAAAAAAATTCTGGCTTGCAGCGAAAAGGTTACTGACCAAAATAGGTCATGAGAATTCTAATTAGAAGTTGATCTTATCTATAGAGGTATTTCTCTATTTGTCCTGATAATCCTATTTTTATTAGAGTTGTCTTTTACTGAAATTTAGAATTATTTACAATTAAAATAAGCCTAAGTAAATTATGTGCAAATTTTTTAGAGTATTCATTAATATCTGTAAGATCCTCAATTCGCTTTAAATTTTTATTTCGTTGGTGAAATTCCAATGAGCAATCTTCGCTCTTAAATTTGATAACGGGCTGTACTGCTTTTAGTATATTATGAACTTTTAACGCCTCTCCTTTAGTATAATAATCAAGCTGATAATGCTGTAATATTGTTAAAAGTTCGTTACGGTTTTTAAATGCCATAAATAATTAAAGAATAATGGATTGCAAAGCATCTTTTATTTTATGCAATATATCAAATGTAAGTAATTTACTACAAATTTATATTTTATTGAGTTCATATCCTGTTATAAAATGGTATTGAGTTAGTAATCATTTTTATTGGCAGAAATTTATGTGGTATTCGTGCATAATTTTGATAGCCATACTGATGTTATATTGAAAAAATGAAGGACTTAAGAATATATATTGCAGATGACGATTTTGATGATCGCGATTTTTTTATGGAAGCTTTAAGCAGTATTCCAATAAAAACAGAAGTGTTTCAATTTGATAATGGGGTTGATTTAATGGATAAATTGTTTTCTGATGTCACTTTGCCCCATGTAATCTTTTTAGATTTATATATGCCAATTATGGATGGCTTTGAATGTCTTATGGATATAAGAAATTTTAAAAAATTCAATAACATTTATATCATAGCATATTCTTCAATTTATAGAGATAGGGAAGTAAACCAACTTAAACAAGAAGGGGCCAATCAGTTCTTAAAAAAGTCTTCTTCTTTTAAAGAATTAAAGGAGCTGTTGCTAAAATCATTAAAATCAGTACCTATCAATAATAGAGAAGTCTTGCCTAAAGAAGAGTTCATTGTGTTGACTTAATTAAAATTGCCATTTTTCTTGTGCCTTGAAGGAGTGTTTGGAGATTAATTTCATTAATTTAGATAATCAATTTACACATCAAAATATAACCCATGAAAAATATTCTTAGAACTCTTTTAGTAGTAATGTTAATGATTGCCAGTGGTTCCCAAGTTAATGCTCAGAAAAAACTAGACCAAGAAACTGTAGCGGATTTACAGAAAACCCCTAAATATGGTTTTATACTTACTACAGAAAGGCATTTTAAGGGTGTATTAAGTATGTATGACCTTTTGATTGAAAACGGTGTTGAAATTGAGGAATATGAAATCGTAGTCAAAGGAAAGGTGGTTACACAATTGGTCAAAGATTCAGAGTTAGAAAAGTTCTTTCAAAAGTATAAAGGAAAAGTAAAAGTAAGTGTTTGTAGTGTTGCCATGGAAAAATTAGGTGTGGCAGAAGAAACACTTTTTGATGGTCTTGATGTTACCCCGACTGCATCGGTTCGCATGTTGCAACTACAAGCCAATGGTTATAATACGTTGACGTATTAAAAAAGTATATCGGCAACTAAATTGTTTATTTCAACAAGCTAGTGTCAATCAACTAAGATTCTCCATTAAGATATAATAGTAATATGATATCAATAGCCGCTAAACAGAGTTTAAGCGGCTTTTTTTATAATGGTTCTTTCATTAAACAATTTCTATATTTGTTGGTCGAAAACTCAAAGCTAAATCTTAACATTTAACACCTGAAATGAAAGTCTGTATTGCCGAAAAACCATCTGTGGCACGTGAAATTGCATCTGTTCTTGGTGCAAGTGCCAAGCATGACGGGTACTACGAAGGCAATGGTTATGCGGTTACCTATACTTTTGGACATCTTTGTACATTAAAGGAGCCAAACGATTACAAGCCACATTGGAAAAGTTGGGATTTGAATAATCTTCCAATGCTACCAGATCATTTTGGAACAAAAGTTTCCGGAGATTCGGGCATTAAAAAACAGTTTAAGATTATAAAGCAATTATTTGACAATGCAGATGTTGTAATCAATTGTGGGGATGCTGGTCAGGAAGGAGAATTGATACAACGTTGGGTATTGAACGAGGCAAATTATAAAGGTAAGGTAGAGCGGCTTTGGATCTCTTCGCTTACTACAGAGGCTATAAAAGAAGGTTTCAAAAATTTAAAACCTTCTACAGATTATGACAATTTATATTATGCGGGTTTTTCGAGAGCTATAGGAGATTGGCTCTTAGGTATGAATGCCACGCGTTTATATACCTTAAAACATGGTGGTTACAAGCAAGTATTATCTGTAGGGCGAGTACAAACCCCCACTTTGGCAATGTTGGTACATAGGTTTAAAGAAATAGAAAATTTTAAGCCACAGCCTTACTGGGAGTTACAAACTTTATATCGAGATACTTTATTTAGCTACGAAGAAGGTCGTTTTCTAAAAGTAGAGGATGGCGAAAAATTGGCAAATATTGTAAAAGAGCACGATTTTGAAATTGTTTCTACTACTAAGAAAGCCGGTAATGAGTATGCGCCCAAGCTTTTTGATTTAACGGGCTTGCAAGTATATTGTAATACTAAATTTGGCTTTAGCGCAGATGAAACTTTAAAGATCGTACAGAAGTTATATGAGCAAAAAGTAGTTACGTACCCAAGGGTAGATACCACATTTTTACCTAATGATGTATATCCAAAAGTTCCGGGAATACTTAATAATCTTTCGAATTACGATACGCTAACGAAACCTCTTAATGGTAAAAAATTAAAGAAAACCAAAAAGGTTTTTGATGATAGTAAGGTTACGGATCACCATGCTATTATACCAACAGGTCAACAAATGAACTTGCAATACAATCAGCAGCAGGTTTATGATATCATCGTCCGTCGTTTTATTGCCGTATTCTATCCAGATTGTAAAGTTTCCAATACTACCGTAATCGGTAAAGCGGAAAAAGTACAGTTTAAAACCACCGGTAAAGAAATAGTAGAAAAAGGATGGCGTGTAGTTTTTGAAACACCAAATAGTACTGCTAAAGAATCAGGAATATTACCCACATTTAAAAAGGGGGAAAAAGGACCTCATGAACCTTCTTTTCTTGAAAAGCAGACAAAACCACCAAAGCAATATACAGAAGCATCCCTCTTACGAGCCATGGAAACAGCAGGGAAAAAAGTTGAAGATGAAGAGTTACGTGAGTTAATGAAGGAAAATGGTATAGGTAGACCTTCTACGCGTGCCAATATCATAGAAACCCTGTTCCGTAGAAAATATATAAAAAGGAATAAAAAGCAAGTTATACCTACTGTTACCGGTATTCAGTTAATTGATACCATACAAAATGAGATGCTGAAATCTGCCGAGCTTACAGGTAAATGGGAAAAGCAGCTAAAAGATATTGAAAAAGGTACTTTCAATGCGGGTAGTTTCATTAAACAAATGAAGCAAATGGTAGATCAGCTAGTTTACGAGGTACGCAGTGAAACTAGAAAGGCAAATATATCTTCTGTAAATAATAAACCGGCAGTTGCGAATTCTAAAAAGAAAGCGGTTAAAAAATCGACTACATTGACTTCTGAGGTTTGTCCTAAATGCAAAACGGGCAGTATACGAAAAGGAAAAACGGCCTATGGTTGTTCTGAGTTTAAGAAGACGTGCGATTTCGTAATACCCTTTAAGTTTGAAGGCAAGACCATATCGGAAAAACAATATATTAGGCTGTTTCAAAAAGGATCAACGGTAAATTTAAAAGGCTTTAAAGTTGATGGAACTTTAGTAGAAGGTCTGGTTAGATTCGATGAAAATTTCAAGTTGAAACTAGAGCCGAAGAAAGCAAAGATTCAAGCAAAGTCCGCTAGCGAAGAAAATAGGTGTCCTAAATGTAATAAAGGCACTATAGTCAAAGGAAAAACTGCGTATGGCTGTAGTGAGTACAAAGCAGGTTGTGATTTTAGGTTTAGTTTTGAAACTATTCGAGAAAAAGCAAATGGTCAGCCTTTGACCAAGGATTTGGTTTTTCAAATATTTAGGGGAGCATAAAAATATCCATCAGTTTTCTAAACAGCTTTTAATCGAGAACAAAACTCCGTCCGGTGACTTTCGGGTTATGATTTCAAAAAAGTCCTACTTTTTCTAGTGTTCTAATTTTCCATGGATTTCGCTGAGTATAACTTGAAATAATTTTAGCGGTATGGTACGAATGTTTTTTAGGGTCAAGCATATCCTTTAAATCTTCTAGACTTGATACGGTTTGAGAATTATCAAGAAAACCGAAGCCTTGATAAACACCATGAAGAATCAACACAAAACTACGTTCGTCTTTTGTACGTCCTTTTTCGAAAATTACATAATTGTCCTTTTCATTATTGAGGAAGTCTAAGGCATTTTCAACTTTCTCATTATATAATCCTACGGCTTCTTCTCCAGCACAGACACTATCACATTCATTATATTCCCCGTGGGTACATCTACCTAACTTGCTTTTCAAACCTGTTTGTAACGGACATAATCTAAACTTTTTAGTCAGTTCTAGTAAGCGTTTAACGGCATCACCTCTTTTTAAGAAAATTTCGGTAGGGGAGTGTTGAAAAGGCCTTCTTTCAATCTTTAATTGCAAAATGCCCTTTCTGTTTTTTTGCGGTACAATGTGGTAGGTGATATAACTTTTCTTTTGAATGTAATTAAACGGTGGGTCTAATTTATCGATCAGGTCTGCTTCTCGTAATAAGGCAATCAGTTCGCTACCGGTAGTTTCAAAATCTATATGGTAAGTAGCATCACAAAGAGTTATTTCTTTCTCGCTCGAGTTATAGAAATGGCTCAATACCCTTTTTTTAATATCCTTGGCCTTACCCACATAAACTACTTCACCTCTTTGGTCCTGGAACTTATAAATACCGGGGGAATTAGGTAAAGAGTTTAGTTTTTGATAAGCTATATTTTTGGGTGTTATATTTTCTTTCTCAACTTTAGGTTCTAAGAATTTAGAGATGACCATTTCTTCATCATCAAGTAAAATCAATCTTTGAAATAGTATTTCAACTGCAGCATTATCATCATCTAAATCATTTGATTCTATGTATGGTATATTAAGAACACCGCTCAAATAAGGTAATTCATAACTGGTCATATTCGGTATTAGCTTCTTTGCCAACCGCACGGTGCATAGCTGGGGAATTTTAAAAGAATATCCTAAATATTTAAATTCAGATTGTAAAGCATAATGTAGAAATGATGCGTTATGACCAACCAATATGTGATCTTCAAGTTCTGTTAGTAAATTATGAGCAATTTCTGAGAAGGTAGGTGCCTTTAACAACATGGTATCGGTCAATCCTGTTTTTTGCTGAATGTAATTTGGTAAGCGTTCTTCTGGGTTAATGTTCGTTTGAAATATAGGTTCGTAATAATCACCCTGAAGTTTACTTATAGTCAGTTGAACTATTCTTAAAGGATTTGGTTTGTAGCCAAAAGTGGTCATGGAAATAATAGCAAATTTTCTTTCTCGCATTTCTATTGTCTAGCTAAAATCCATACCTGAAGATAAATCCATTTTGTTCGGTTCTGCGGCATCTTTCACTGGCTTAAATTCATAGCCTACGGTTTCTTGTTTTACCAATCCTTCAGGTATGGCCGTTAAAAAATAGATTTCTGCGTCATCTGCTTGCTGACCTGAATTTTTGGAAATTGATTTACCATGAATTGCCGATATGGAAGCAGTGTTTCTAGTAATGATCAATCTGTTCTTAGCACGTGTTAATGCAACGTACAATACCCTACGGTCTTCTTCAATGGCATCTACATCATCTAATGACCAAGCGGAAGGAAAAGCTTTAGGCGATACATTTAAAACAATACAAACATCGGCTTCCAGTCCTTTAGCAGAGTGGATGGTAGATATAACAACATGGTCTTTTTCTTCATCGGTCTCTAATTTTGATTCACTTAAAACAGGCGCACCGTTCATCTTTTCGGCATTATCTAATAGTCCTTCACCAATAAATTCACCTAAGCTTGAGTAGCTATTTGCCAAAAGTTTTAAAACGGGGAAATCTCCTTTACGTTTCTCAATCCAGTCTTTTCGATATCTAAAAGCCAGCCCTAATGACATGGCATCATAAGCAATGTCTACCATTTTACCCACTTTGCCCTTCTCTTTTTGAACGGCATTGTATAGTTCTGCAATTTTAATTCCGTCTTTGCCGGGAATGGCACCTTGCAAAAGGGTAGGGATATCGGTTTTACCCTCATCTGCCAAGATTACCGCCATAATTCTAGAAGCCCTTACTTCTCCTATTCCTTCCCAAAAAGTCAGGAATCTCACCCAAGCAATTTCATCGTATGGGTTGTTGACTATTCGTAATAAAGAAACCAGATCTTTTATATGTGCAGCCTGTAGAAATTTACGTCCGCCATAGGTGACATAAGGTATTTTTCTTCTTATAAATACTGCCTGTAGTGTTTTGGTGTAATATTGAGAACGTGATAAAATAAGGTGATCGGCAAACTTACGGTCCTCATCTGTATAGTTTTTTAAAATTTCATCTGCTACCCAATTGGCTTCTTGCCATTCATCACTTACATTTAATAATATAGGTACCTCTCCGCTTCCTCGTACAGACTGTAATTGTTTTTTATAATCAATGGGCGACTTGTCTAATACCCAATTTGAAATATCTAAAATCTCTTGTGTAGAGCGGTAATTTTTTTCAAGTTTATAAACCTCAGAGTTGGGTACACGTTCTTTAAATTGATGCACATTTCTAAAATCCGCACCTCTAAAAGAATAGATCGATTGTGCATCATCACCAACGCAGAACAAACTGCAGATATCTATGAACGGCGAAAGTAGTTCCCATTGCAAGGGGTTGGTATCTTGCATTTCATCAACAAGAAGATAATCGAGATCTTGAGATAATAGCTTTCTAGCCTCAGGGTTAGATTTTAGTTGAGTGGATACCACTAACAGCAGATCATCATAATCTAAATAACGCTGCTCCATCTTTTTCTTTTGATATGCTCTAAGTAATATTTCTACATTAGGCTTCATGGCGGTTATCTCATACTCCGTATCCTTATCTTCTTTCCCCTTATAAACTAGGGTACGTATAGATTCGGTCAAATTCTTTTTGGTGTTTCTGGCATAAGAATAGACATCTAATAACTGCTGCGGTTTTATACGAAGTTTACCATAAACATCGCTATGGCTGCCAGAAACCATTTTCATTAAACCTAATTGATCATCTGGGTCAATTACCGTAAAATTAGCGGCACCGAATAAATTAGGATATTTAATGATGAGTTGATTACACCATGAGTGGAATGTGGCGCCGTTAAGCGTACGCCCGCTAGATTGTGGTAAGCTTGCTTTTACACGCTCAACAATTTCATTGGCGGCTTTTTTGGTAAATGTGAGTATTTGAATTTTAGACGGGTTTGCACCATTTTCGATCAAATAGGCGGCTCTCGCAATTATGGTACGCGTTTTTCCAGTACCCGCACCGGCAAGTACCAGAAGATGTTTACCTGAAAATTCAACAGCTCTTAACTGTTGTTTGTTAAGTCCTTCTTTTAAACTCATGTAGTCTTAATATTAAATAGAGTTCTCATATTACTTGCCTCATTACTAATGGTTAAGGTTCGAATGAGATACTAAATCGTTTATAAATTACTGCGGTCTTGCCTAAAAGCATAACTCTAATTGTTTAATGATTAACCTTATAAAAATAGCAGTAGATGTGGTTGGTATTTTTAATAGTTATAATATTTTCTTTATGTAGACTTTCCTAACGTTTTTTAGCCTCGATTTTTTAACACAAAGTCCTCAATATGAAAGTGTTCCTATATCTTATTTCTGGAGCGATTTTCCTCATTTCTGCCCATTGTTAATAATATTTTCAAATTTACATTAAATTATTTGGATAATATCCTGAAATTTGGACAATGTCCAAAACAGTATTTAGAAATTATGATCTTAAGTGTATAAAAGCACTCCTTAAAGAGATAGGGAAAGAGCGCTATGAAGCTGCATTGAAAGATAATGGGCTTTTTGAAAGCAAGCCAATAGCTATGGATGGTTTTTTTGTGGAGTACGAGACCGATACCCAAGATGTTAATCTGTATTATAAATACCCTTCTAGAGTAGTTTGTTTTATAATGCCGGTACTAGGCTTTTGGAACGTTCCGCATGATCATTGGGTTAGGGAACGAAAAAATAAGGATAGGATTTAAAGTTATGATTGTAGAAGATAAATATTTGATTAAAAAATCTGATAATAACTATAGGGTTAAAAGTCCGACACAAACAGGATTTTCTAGTCCGGCAACACATTATAGTGAACCACAAATCGATTTGAACGAAGTACTGGTTTCCAATTCTTCGTCTACATTTTTTATAAGGGTAGTAGATGAAGAATTTAAAGAGTTCGGTATTTTTAGCAACGATGTTTTAATTGTTGACAAATCGTTGACTCCGAAGTTAAATCAACTCGTATTAGCTACTGTAGACGATAGTTTTAAAATTGTTAGAATAGATAATACCCAAAACGCTGAACTAAATATTTGGGGAACCATAACCTATATTATTAAGTCGGTATTATGATAGCGTTGGTAGATTGTAATAGTTTTTATGCCTCCTGCGAACAGGTCTTTAGACCAGATTTAATGAGGAAACCTGTTGTAGTTTTAAGTAATAACGATGGTTGCGTCATTGCGGCGAACAAAGAAGCAAAAGCCTTGACGGATATTCCTATGTTTCAGCCCATTTTCAAAATAAGGAAGTTGCTAGATGACAATAATGTCACCTATTTCTCTTCTAATTATACGTTGTACAGTGATATGTCAAGAAGGGTGATGGATACCTTAATGACATTTTCACCTAGAGTAGAGGAATATAGTATTGACGAAAGTTGGGTTGATCTAGGATGCATTAAGGTGGATGATTACAATACAATTGCTCATACAATTAAAAACACGGTCCATAAAAATACAGGCATACCGGTAGGTGTGGGTATTGCAAAGACAAAATCATTATCGAAATTAGCGAATAAGTATGCTAAGAAAATACCTCAAAACAATAATGTGTATGTGGTTGATAACGAACAAAAGAGACAACATTTATTGCGGAATCTTCAAGTGAAGGATATTTGGGGAATAGGGAAGAAGCATGCTATTCGACTTCAAAACAACGGCATACACACGGCTTTAGACTTTGCCAACATGCCCGTTGCATGGGTACGCAAAGAAATGACGGTGATAGGAGAGCGATTATGGCGAGAACTGAATAATGTGCCTTGTTTGGAACTGGAGACAGAAGCAAATGCGAAAAAAGGGATAGGAACAGCCAAATCATTCGGATTCAAGCTCTCGGATTATTCACTTATAGAGGAAGCCTGTAGTTATTATGTAGCCGAAGTAGCGGATTTATTAAGGCAGCAACATAGTCTAGCCGCTCAATTGGAAATCTCATTGCAGACCAATCAACATAGCGCGGTTGATAAGCAGTATAGAAACAGCATCAGCATAAACCTAGATACACCGACCGATAGTACCATCAAACTAACAAAAGAAGCATTAAAAGGTTTGCAACAGATATTTAAACCAGGCTACCGGTATAAAAAAGTTGGTGTAAACTTGACTTCATTGGTACACCGAAACGAGGTGCAGACGAATATGTTCTATGATCCTCATAAGAGCGAGAGTGATGTGATTACCAATCTAATCGATAATTTAAATGGTAAGTACGGCAAGAATAAAATCAAGGTCGCTACGGTTGGCAATCGCAGCAAAGAATGGGCGCTTATCAAAGAACATCGCAGTCCGCGGTTTACCACGCAATGGGGAGAACTGATGACGATAGGTAAAACATAAAATGACTATTTTTTGGTTAAGAGAATTAAAATAATCAACTTTTTCATTAACTTAAAGTCTGTATAAATGTATGTGCAAGAATAAATGTTCCAATTAACCTACCGTTCTAAGATATCACCAGAATTAACTATAGCTGAAATTGAGAACATTCTCATTGATGCACGGAAGAGAAATAACGCACGAGGAATAACCGGATGCCTAGTGTACTTTGAAGAAAGTATTGTTCAAATTTTGGAAGGTGAGGAGAGTAATGTACTTCAGTTGTTTGATAAAATCAAAAGTGATAATAGGCATCATGGGTTAGATTTATTGTGGGAAGGTCTGTCAAGACAAAGATATTTTCCGAATTGGGATATGGCGTTATATGCCCCAGCTGATGATGCTGAGTATTATGATTCAAAAGAAATCTTTATTACCAATATGACCTTGCTTGCCGATCTTTCCAAGAAAAACACTTCTGCATTATTGTCTTTTTGGTCTGCCGTTCGTAAGAATTTGAATGGGTAACCTTTATTATGATGTACTTGTTCTGACAACTAAAACAAATACCTATTGTGCGTATTGAGCATAAAAAAAAGCCACTGGATTTTCAGTGGCTTCTTTCTTAGTAGCGGGGACTGGACTCGAACCAGCGACCTTCGGGTTATGAGCTCCTCGTATGGAAAATTACCAACGGTTTTATTGGGCTCAGCCGCTATCAAATTATAAAATCGTATGCAAAAACGTATGCAGTTTTAGTTTTCTGATTAGTTGGCAATTTAGTAAAAAAAGAAATTGATGTTAGTGCTTCGATTTTTTTATTCCAGGCATTTTTTTTAAAATAATAAGCATAGAGGGTTATAAATATGGACTGGGACTAAATTGTTAAGTAGGTTATTTTTTTAAAACAAAAGCCATAACATTTATTATTAAGTTCAAGTTCTTTGCAGATATTCAGCCTTCATTAATAAGTTTAATCAGGAGTGAAATCTATTTAAACATGGATTGGTGAAAAAGTTTAAAAAAATCGGGACTTACGTCCCTAAGCGGACTTTATAAACAAACACGGAACTTTGGAGTTAGAACAAACGCCCTATGTTTTTTAAACATTGTCGGCAGTAGTATCTTTTTCTAATTAAAATTTTTCCTGAATTCCAAAGGTGACATTTCTGTTTTACTCTTAAACAATTTGTTGAATGACGAAGGATATTCAAAACCTAATTTATATGCAATTTCACTAATAGGAGATTGAGTTATAGATAATTGTTCCTTTGCTTTATCAATTAGTTTGTTGTGAATGTGTTGTTGCGTACTCATTCCTGTTAAAGATTTAAGCATACTACTTAAATAATTTGAAGAAAGATTAAGTTCATTTGAAATATATTCAACAGTTGGTAAACCAAACTCAATTAAATCACTTTGATTAAAATAGTTCGATAATAAATTTTCAACTCGCTCTAAAAGTTGATGACTTGATTTATTCCGAGTAATAAATTGGCGTTCATAAAATCGTTCGGCATAATTTAATAATAGCTCTAATTGTGAAACTATTATTTTCTGACTAAACTTGTCAATATTTGCTTGGTATTCTTTTTCAATGTTTTTTAAAATATCAATCATCATAAGTTCTTCTTTTTCAGAAAGGAATAATGCTTCATTGATAACGTATCCAAAAAAATCGTACGTTTTAATTAATTTTGATAAAGAAGTATTCCATAAAAAATCTGGATGAATACAAAGTAACCAACCTGAAGGTTTCAATTCCTTATTAGAATTAACATTTGGATTACTTTCCATATTCAAAACTTGATTCGGAGAAATAAAAGTCATTACTCCCTCATCAAAATCATATTCTTGTTGACCATAAAAAAATTTGTAAGGAACATTTCGTTTTAAACCAATAGTATAATATTCTTGTACAAAATTTAATTCTTTAATGTCTTCAGGGTATTTAACTTCACTATAGTTTATTAAACTAATTAAAGGATGTTTAGGAGTGCTAAGATTAGCAAAGTTATGGTAATCCTTAATGTTTGAGAATTTTTTTAGGTTTGCCATATTATTATTTTAAAACTGATTTTTTTTGTATTCTATCTGCTGTTATGTCGTTTAAAAAGGCAAATAAAAATCCAACAATTATTGGAATAAATAAACTTAATATTGGTTTAAATTCTATCGGTGGATGATTACCAAAGAAAATAATTAATCCAATAAACCAAGCAGGAATATTACTTAATAATTTAATTTTTGCCAAATAAGTTAATGATGTAATAAATATGAATACTGCTATAGGAAAACCAATAGCTCCAAGATATTTACTGAGAAAACCTCCTAATATTTGTATTGAAATCCCCATAAATATTCCTGTTGTAATAGGTATTAATGTATAGAAAGCAGATTTTAAAGATTTACCAAATATATAATAGCTTAGCCAAGCAATAAAGAGTGTCCAAGTTAGCCAATGGAATGAAAATGATATAAAAACGGCTAATGCACCCAAAGCACCCATTGTTATGGCTGTTAAAAATTGTTTCATAATAAATTTGTTTTTAAGTTATGCCATAGCTCCGTTAGCACCAATATTTTGAGCTGAAATCCATTTTGCTTCATCACTGGCTAAAAAAGCAACTATTTTTGCAATATCACTTGGAGTTCCTAATCTCTTAAAGGCATTATTATTTGCGAGTTGTGATATTAATTCTTCCGATTTTCCTTTTAAAAATAATTCTGTACTTGTTGGTCCAGGTAATACGCAGTTTACGTTTATACCTCTATGACCTATTTCTTTAGCAAAAACTTTACTCATCTGTTCTACGGCTATTTTAGATGCAGAATAAATGCCATAAGTTGGAAAAATTGTACGTGTTACTGTAGATGAAAGATTGATGATACTTCCGTTATCAGCTAATTTGGTTGATGCTTCCCGAAATGTATTGAACACTCCTTTTACATTAATATTTATTTGTTTGTCAAATAAATCGTCTGTAGTATCTCTAATTAAAGAGTTAAGCATTACTCCAGCGTTGTTTACTAGAATATCAATCTTACCAAAATGATTAATTGTTTCATCAAATAAACGACTTACATCTTTTTGAAGGCTGACATCAGCCTGTATACTGATTGCTTCAGAGCCATTTTGAATAATTTCGTTAACAACTCTTTCTGCTGAATCTTTATTCGTTGTGTAGTTGATTACTATTTTAGCTCCTCTTTTTGCTAGTTTTTTGGCAATTTCAGCTCCTATGCCTCTTGATGAACCTGTTACTATCGCAATTTTTCTTTTTAGATTACTCATAATTCTTTGTTTTATATTTAATACAAAGTTGAGATATCTTTACTCTTAAAACTTTTCCAAATCTGTGTTTTACTTGTCCTTTTGTTGTATTACTGCCAACGGACTTGTGTATGAAACGTAGCGTGCAAAAAGACACTAACTTTTTGGATTTACACAGAGCCAAATTTTTATATTTAGCTTCTTTCCAATCATATTTTGGGTGTTGCTCCATTACCCTAATGTTACTTTCTCTAATTCTTATATAGTATGTCTCTCCAAAAACAATTAGTTTGGTTCCGTTATGATTAGCATATTGTTGATTAGTGTGCACGACTAAAGAATGTCCTCTTCTTTTCAATAGCTTAATTAGTGCATCAGTGAAAATTAAGGCTCTTCTTTCTAATGCATTAGAAACATTTATAGATAATACTCCTTTTTTTGGCGTTTCAATTCTGGTTTGTTTTTTAGCCTTTTTGGTTTTATTTAGATACTCTCTAGCTGATATAATTAATTTATCTGGTATGTCAAGTTTTGTTGTTATTATTTGAGCTAATTTACTATCACTTTTTATATCCCTAATTAATAAATCTAACTCAGTTAATTTACTTAAAACTGGTTCTCCTGAAATACGTTTAGGTAATATTATATCGCTATTGTCAATAGAACCTTCTGATAGGGGAATTGGAGCCACTATCTTTCCGTATTTTATCTTAGACCAATGACCTTTTAGAGGTAAAGGGATATTTTTTTTTTTGCATAATTCTTTAAAAGCTTTATTAGTTATCGCAAATTCTTGAATAATTTTTGAGATTGGTTCCGACCATACTAATTCGTATAATTCTAATCTTGAAATTTTTTTTATTCATTGGGTTTAATATATCTCAACTTATAATTGATGTTGGTACATTTTATTTTTTATCAAAAATTGAACGACTATATTTAAACTCTCCCCCGTGAAATGAAATTTACGTCATATATATGACATAGCTGTTTAGAGAAAAATAACATATTTAATGCTGATTAAAGAACTAATTTAATGTCCGAAGACCAAAAAAAATACTAGAATCCCAACTTTGGGGAATTGCCAATTTATTACGAGGAAAAATTAGTGCGACGATTATCACGATTATATATTCGGATTTATTTTTTACAAATACCTTTCAGAAAAACAATACTTATATGCTAACGAATTACTAGTTGACGAAGAAGTAACCGACTTCAAAGAAGTAAAAGACAAAGACACTTAAGAAGCCATTAGAGAAGAATCGCTTTTAAAACTAGGTTACTTTTTACAACCTGCGGAATTATTCTCAGCAATTGCTGCCTAAGGATACGCAGATATAGAAGATGAAAGCAATTACATCTTAGAAGATTTACAAGCTGTAATGAATCATATTTAGGAAAGTACCTTGATGATGGTTTCTTGGTTTACAAGGGTAGTACATCCGTTTTGGAGGAAACATTGAAAGCTCCAAATTGGATACGTAGTTTGAGAAATACCTTGTAAGAACAAAATATTTTGAAAGAGCAAGATGATAAACTTGTTTTTCAAGAAGATTATATTTTTAATTCACCAAGCGCAGCAGCTGTTGTAGTTAAAGGAAGAACTTCTAATGGTTGGACTGCATGGAAAAATATTGACGGAAAAACATTTAGTGACTTAAAAAGGATATAGTGACTATTGGTTTAATTGAACGTCAAGAAACAATTATAATTAAATTATTTTTTTGCTCTAAGAATATAGTAGTAAGATAGATAAAAGCTAGGAAAAGTAAATTCTCTCCGCCTGTACTAAAAGCTCTCAAGAAATTGGGAGCTTTTTACATTTAAAAATAGCCTTCTTTTTTACTCAGGTACAACATAGGTACAACATTTCATTATTTTATTAAGGAATTTTAATTTGATATCAAATGTTTCTGTTTCAAAATAATTGCTATTTGTTTTTATTATAATTTATTGTGAAATAGCAGTTATAATTTTTTAATTAGATTTTTTGAGTCCTGTTGTGGATAATAAAATTTACTCGTCTACTTCTAATATTCGTCTTTCTGAGATGAAATTTCAATCCACTACCGTATTTAAAATAGCCAGATTTTCTTAATATCAGAAGAAATTCAGTTCTAATTGTAAATGATAGTATTATTTATAGGTAATTGAAATGACGATTTTTATTTAACTACTCTTGAACTTAATAAACTGTTTTTTGAACTATATGCGATACCCAGTAAGCCTTCTTTCAGTCTAATTTTGTGCTTTAATTTAAAAATAATAATAATGAAATTTTTAGAAAACGTACAAAAGATATTATTACAATTAACAATTATAGTTAGTTTATCATCGACAAGTTTATTGGCTCAATCTCCAAACCAAATAGTAATTAAAGAATCAGGTTTGTACCCAGAAGGACTAGTTTATCATGATGAAACTGGGGCTTTTTATACCACATCTATTGCAAAAGGTAAAATAGTTAAAGTCACAAAAGATGGAACTGTTACTGTTTTTGCAGATGATAAAGATTTGATTTCAACTGTTGGACTTGAAATTGACATTAAGAGAAATAGATTAATAGTTTGTAATGCAGACCCGGGAGCAAGTATAAAGAGTAGTGCTATTACAAAAGGAGTATTGGCGTCTGTTGTATTTTATAATCTTAAAACAGGAGAAAGAGAAAAATATATAGATTTAGCTTCTTTAGCTCCAATAGGAGGAGCTCATATGGCAAACGATGTAACGGTAGATGAAAAAGGGAATTTTTATGTTACAGATAGTTTTTCTCCTATAATTTACAAGGTAACTAAAAAAGGTAAGGCTACTATATTTCTTAATGATGAAAGGTTAAGAGCAGCTACAGGTACTTTTGGATTAAATGGATTGGCTTATCATCCTGATGGATTTTTACTTACAGCAGTATATAATGGAGGTAAATTATTTAAAATTCCAATTAAAAATCCATCTAATTTAATTGAAATTGAATTAGGTAATAAAGCTTATCCAACAATAGATGGGGTATTACTTTTAGATAATAACACTATAGCATTAGCAAGTAACAACTTAACTGGGGAAGATTTTTTGAGTGCAGTTTATAAAGTTTCCACTAACGATAATTGGAAGTCTGCACAAACAATTTCGGCATTTGAAACAGGAAAAACATTTCCAACAACTCTAACAACATGGGAAAATGATGTATTTGTAGTATATGCTAAACTTCCAATGCTTTTTGGTGGAAATAAGCCAATGGCCCAGAAGTTTGAAATAACTAAAGTTAAATTTTAATAACACCTAATATAAAATTTAAGATGAAAATAATAAATATATTCAGTTCAATACTAGTTTTAGGACTTACAGCTTTGTTTACCTCTTGTAATGATAATGATGATACTACTGCAGTGCCATCTATAAAACTTCCAGATACAATTACAATTAATGGCTCTAACTTATATCCAGAAGGTATTGTATATAGTGAGAACCAAGAAGTTTTTTATGCAGGTTCAGTAGGAGAAGGAAAAATAATTACGGTTGATATAAATGGAAATCAACAAGATTTTGCAGAAGATGAAACGTTAATCTCCATTCTAGGTCTTATCATTGATGAAACAAATAATAGGTTAATTGTATGTAATTCAGACCCTGGTACAGGTGTAAAGACAAGTTCTGCTACGGCAGGACAACTAGCTCAAATTATTATGTATGATTTATCAAATGGAGATAAAATTAATACAATTGATTTAGGGAGTTTAGTTGAAGGTGCTCATATAGCAAACGATCTAACTTTAGATGCTGAAGGAAATATATATGTTACAGATAGTTTTTCACCTGTAATTTACAAAGTAGATACTTTAGGTAATGCCTCTGTTTTAATAAATAACCCTTCGTTGTTTTCAGTGCCTGCAGGTGCTTTTGGGTTAAATGGTATTGTTTACCACTCAGATAATTATCTTATTGTAGGAAAATATAACGAAGGAAAATTGTTTAAGATTTTATTAAACGATCCAAATGATATTACAGAAATAACCTTAGATGGAGTTGTTAACACTGTAGACGGTTTGTTACTAAGAGATGACAATACATTAATATTAGCTAGTAATAATATAACGGGAGAAGATTTTGAGGAAGCTATTTATGAAATATCTACTATAAATGATTGGACTACAGCTGCTATAATTAATACTTCTATTATTCCGTTTGGAACTTTCCCAACAGCACTTGAAATTATTGAAGATGATTTATATGTTATATATTCTTCATTAAGTACATTATTTGGATTATTTGAAGGCGCTGCAATAGTAGATGAGTATCCAATCCAAAAAATTACATTCTAGAAGCTTTATTAATAAATTAATTAAAAAATAAAATTATGTCAGAAAAATCATTAATGATTGTCAATGCAGTTTTAAATCCAGACGAAAAAGAAGCATTTGCTTATTATTCAGGGCATTCTGCTCCATTATTTAAACAAGCTGGAGCTATTCCTGTTGGAAAATATAAAGTATCTGAAAGTATTATTGGAGAAAGAAAACTACAAGTAGTCGCTATTATGGAGTTTCCAAGTAGTGAAGTAATTAACAATGTTTTTGAATCGGAAGCTTATAAAGAGTTACTTCCATACAGAGATAAGGCCTTTATGGAATTAGATGTGTTTATAGGAAACCAATAAATAGAAAATAATATGTAGTAGTAAGAGTTAATTTTATTACTACATATTTTAATTTATAATAAGTAAGTTATGAAACTATTAGAAGGTAAAAAAGCTGTAATAACAGGAGGAAGTGAAGGAATTGGGTATGCAATAGCAGAAGCTTTATTGAAAAGTGGAGCAGAGGTTCTTCTAATTTCAAGAGACAAAGAGAAATTAGAAAAAGCTGTAGATAAATTATCTATTTACAAAGGTAGAGTACATACAATTTCTTTTGATTTATCAAGCCTTTTAAAAATTACTGATTTAGTACAACAAATACATACTGTTTTTGATGAGTTAGATGTTTTGGTAAATAATGCTGCAATGGGATTATTTAAAAGAATAGAAAATGTTGAAACATCAGAATTAGACCAAATTATAACTTTAAATGTGAAGTCACCCTATCTTTTAAGTAAACAATTACTTCCTTCATTATTAAAAACTAAAGGAAATATTATAAATATTACCTCTTATTTTTCTCATAAAATGATTGCAGGTCGTTATAGTACAGCTTATTCTATAACTAAAGGAGCAATGGATTCTTTTACAAAATCGCTAGCTTCTGAGTTAGGATCAAAAGGTGTTAGAGTTAATGCAATAGCTCCTGGGAGTGTAAAAACGCCTCTTTTTAATAAAGCTTTAAGTAAGATGAATACTGAGGAGAGAGAAATATTTACAAGTAGAATAAAAGTATTATACCCTTTAGAACGAATAGGAGAGCCAGAAGATTTGGGAGGGATGGCTGTTTTTTTAGCATCTGAACAAGCTAAATGGGTAACAGGTGCTATTATGAATGTAGACGGTGGTTTAACAATAAACTAAAATGAACCATATAGAATGTTATTTGAACAAAATGGAGTGTGTTAAATCAAGTGTTTTTATAATTTTGCATATATAAACAATTCAATATTATGGTGTTAACTATTCCCCGTGATTTACATAAAGATTCTGTAGAAAATGACGTTGTTTACTCAATAAATGATGCTACAATTGCTTTGTTAGATAGAAAAAATGATACAAATAGATCTAAAATAAATCTAACGCAACATTTAATTGCTTTCGGAATTGAAGGGAAAAAGCATTTCCATTCTTTTAATGATGATACTGTTTTGTGTAAAAACGAGGCTATTTTTCTTAAAAAAGGGTTGTTTTTAACAACCGAAAAAATAATGAAAAGCAATAATTATAAAAGTATTTTATTTTTTGTTGATGATAATTTTTTATTAGATTTTTTCAAGAGAAATGGAAAATATTTTCCATTTGTAAGTAGTTCAAAAGATGAAATAAAGGCATACTTTAAGTTTGATAGTAGCCCTAATTTAGAAGCTTACATTAATTCTCTTTTACCTTATTTTGAAAATGGGACACTATTAACAGAACCCCTTTTTAAAGTAAAGTTTGAAGAGCTTTTATTAAATTTAGTATTAAATGACAAGCATCATTCTTTTAAAAATTTCTTAACCAATTTAAACAAGAAAAACACTTATAATTTAAGTGAGTTTATGAAAAATAATTTCACTCGTAATTTACGAGTAGAAGATTTTGCATATTTAAACGGAATGAGTGTTTCTTCTTTTAAAAGAAACTTTGAAAAAGCTTTCTTTTCATCACCAGCAAAATGGTTAAAAGAAAAAAGAATAGAAAAAGCTGAATTTCTACTTCAGTCATCGGATAAAAATATCAGCGAAGTAGCAATGGAAGTTGGATTTGAAAACCCATCACATTTCATCCAAATTTTTAAATCACAACATGGACTTACTCCAAAAAAATTTCAGCAACAATTTAGTTAAAAAATAATTTTAATAACCTTAAATAATTTCAATATGAAAAAAATAATTTTAAATATAATAGTTGCACTATTTGCAATCTTAATTTTATCTGCTTTTACAATGAGTGAAGTAGAAACAGACCCAAAATCTAAGAGTTTACTAGAGGCCCTTGCAAGTGTAAATGGCGGTTGGAAAAAAATAGCCTCAAAAAAAGATGTTGAAATCACTTATAGATACCATGACCTTACAAAAGGGACTGATTTATCTACAGAAAGATACATATTTGATGGAGAAGCTTCATGGGCTGAGTACCGTAATTTACATACAGCAAATATAATGACGGAGAGTAAAGGTGTTGTTAAACAAAATACTATAAAAGGAATAACTAATATTACTTTAAATGATCAAAAAGTAACTGATGAAAAAAACGTAGGAACTGCTAAGTTTTTTAGATCTGTTAATTTCTACTGGTTAACAATGATGTATAAATTAGAAGACCCAGGTACTGTGCATAAGTATTTAGGTAAAGAAAACGTTAACGGAATTGATTACGATAAAATAAGCCTTACTTATGATGCAAAAATCATAGGGAAAGAGGTGAATGATGAGTATATTCTTTACTTTAACCCTGAAACGCATTTGGTGGATCAATTCTTCTTTTCTTTACCTGCTTGGGGCATTGATAAGCCTGTTTTAAGAATGGAACTAGGGTATAATAAAATTGAAGATGTACTTGTTGCAACTTCAAGAAAAGTTTTTGCTCCAAATACACAAGGAAAATATTCTCTACTAGGTGTATTTACAACTTCTGATATTAAATTTAATAATGGCTTTACTTTAGAAGATTTTAAACTATAGTATTCCAATTATAAATTGGGGATTTTAAAAAGAGACAAAAGGTTAATCTAATCTTTTATCTCTTTTTTTTATCAGTAACTATTCAATTTTTCCAATTAATCCCCAACCGTTTGCTTTGTCAATAACAGCACAATGAAGAGTGTTCTTACCTTTTCTTAAATTTAAATATAATTTGTTTGCATTTATATCTATATGGCCTTGATATTGTGTTCCTTTTGATCTAAATGCATTATTTCCTTTAAAAAGGACTATTCCATTTAGATAGACAATTATTTTATCACTGTAGTCAAATGAAAATAGTTTTGTTTCATTAGTGTCTGATTCAATAGTTGTTGAAGCTACTGTATAGGCTTCAGAGTTTTTCTCGAAGTTACCAGCGGAAGGCTTTTTAATATATTTTGAAAATGGAAGTAATCCAGATTTTTCGGTTGATACGGTTGTATAATTCTCTTTTGAAAAATTGTTGAAGTCTAATTTTCCTTCAACAAATGGAAATCCTTTCGTAATATTCCATTGCGATATTATGTTAGGTTCTTTATCGTTTTTAGCTTCTATCATCTTAGCATTATGACTAATTTCTTTACTGGTAAATCTAAAATTAGAAAACCTATTATTAAACAATGCAAACAAACCTATTTCTCCTGTATTATGAACTGTCCTAAGATTATCTACGGTAAGTTTCTTTTCATTATTAACAAAAATAATTGCTTGTCTACCGTTGACTTCAATACGTAAGTTATTCCACCCTTTCGTTTTAAAGCTAACATTGGCTTGGTATTCTTTATATAATTGCCAAGTTAATTCTTCATTGTAAGTCGGTGAATATTGTATAGCATCAACTTGATTCGATTTGTGAAGTCTCATATAAACTTCTTCCATAGCATTTTGCTCCTTTCTAAAAATTATACCTGCAAAACTTCTATTTTCATTGGCATAAACATCAACTTCAATAGTTCCGTTTGAGAATTGTTTATTTTTTAAAAAAGCTTTACCATCTAAAAGAAGTGTTTCTCTATTATCAAAGGTTTCAAAATAAGAGGTTCCTTTTTCTACCCGCCAATTTGAAGTATTCATTGAGATGTTTGTAGTTTTATTTTGCGCTTGAGATAGCTGTAAACTAAGTAAGGAAATAAACAAATAAAATAAATTTTTCATAGTATTATTGAATTTATAATCCTTGCAAAGATTTCAATATATTACAACTTGTAACATATCATTTTACCATGAATGGCTATCATTTTGGTAATTTTGACGATACATACTAGGCGGTATACCTTCATGTCTATTAAAAAAACGTGTAAGATTATTAGCTTCACTAAAATTTAGGGCATCCGCAATTTCTGAAATAGTTTTGGTAGAATACCTTAGTTCCATTTTAATCTCTTGCAGTAATCTAAAATGAATAATTTCTTTAGATGTACAGCCAAAAGACTCTTTTATGTTTTTATTTAGTTGTTGTCTGGAGATTTTCAATATTTCACAATACTCTTCTACGGTATGAAATTTTCGAATATTTAATTCTAATTTCTCTTTAAATAAATAAACAACAGAACTGTTTTGTATCTTATTTGAAAGTTTATAGTATCTTGAAAATAATCTATTCATTTTTGATAAATAGAAATATAATAGTGACCTAATAATATGAAGACTATCACTTTGAAAATCTGTTATTTCAGATATAATTTCATTTAAAGAAAATTGAACTTTATGATATTCATTTTTTGTTAACTGTAAGTATTGCGGGTATTTCGAATTATAAAAATATTGAAGCTTATACACAAAAAGCTTATCATCAAAAAAATCAGATAAAAAATTATTTTGAAAAACCAAGTGAAAGCCTTTAATATCTAAAGGGTCAATTTTGCATCTTTTTTTCTGGAAAGGAGAAATAAAAAACATAGAGTTCTTTTCAATATTTAAACTATGTCCATTTAAATCTATATAGCCTTGCGCTTTTTCAAAAATAAAAATTTCAAAAAAGTCTGTTGTATGTGTTGAGGGGTCAAAATAAATATTAGGATTGGTTTCAAACCTATGTAAGTCCATTTGAAGCTCAAAGCCATATTTTTCTTTTTCGAAATAGAAAGTGCGCAAAATATTATTTTTAAAACAGTAAATTGTAGGCACAATTTACTGTTTTATTCTCAATCGTTTTGATTCATATACTAGTTAAATGTGATACCTCTATACTGCTATATAAAGTAAAACGAAACTAGTTGTTAACTTTATAGTTGCCTGGAGTAAACTGAAACGTTTTCATTAATCTAGTCCAAGTATTTATTTGAGAGATAGCTAAGGTTAATATGCAAATCTCTTCTTTAGAAAAGAATGTTAATAACGGATTATAAATTTCGTCAGCAATAAGATTTTTAGATAGTTGTGTTAATGTATCGGTAAACTTAAGAATGGCTCTTTCTTTATCTGTAAAATAAGGGGTTTCTTCCCAAACACATAAAGAGGATAATCTTAAATCTGTTTCGTTTACATTTTTTAATTCTTTATGATGCATATCTACACAATAGGCGCAACCGTTGATTTGTGCAACTCTAAGTCTTATTATTTCGAGTAAATTAAATTCTAGAGTAGATTCATTAATGAAATTTTCAACTTTCAATAAAATGTCAAGCATTCCTTCAGGAATATCTTGGTAATTAATTCGTTCCATAATTATGTTTTGAAATTATGGTGTAAAGATATATTTAGCACTACTCAAAAATCCTTAAGATATCTTAAGAAACTATTTGTTTTTTCTAATTTCACTTAAATATTCAGGAGTAATATCAAGATAAGAAGCAATCATATATTGAGGAACTCTTTGCGCAAAATCAGGAATTTTTTCAATCATATAATTATAACGTTCTTTACTGCTCTTTTTCATATAAATATCATTTCGTCTTTGAAGTGCAATTATCATATTCATATAAATTTTTCTGAAGGTTTGTTCTAATTTTGGAACTTCATGATATAAGTTTTCTAGTTCTTTTTGATTAATTTGAAGAACTGTAGTTTCTTCTATTGCTTGAATAGAATTTGAAGCAGATGTATTATTGATAAAACTATCTAAATTAGTCATCCACCAGTTTTCTATACCAAACGCACTAATAGCTTCATTCCCATTGTCTTCAATCCTAAACTGACGAACTAATCCTTTTAGAATAAAAAAATTGTAAGCACATACAGTACCTTGCTCTAATAAATATTCTTTTTTTTGATAGGTTTTAAGAACACATTTATTATAAAATTTCTTTGTTTCCAATTCATTAAAATCAGAATAACGATTTAAATATTTATATAGTTTTTCCACTATTTTAATTATGGTTGTTGACAATCATCAAGGTACATAATAAAAACAAAGTAGCGATTTAGAACAATATCCAAATCGCTATTATTTTAGTTAGTTTTATAATACAATTTTATTAGTAGACAGCATTTTCTGCTATAACTTTATTTGTTTCTAAATCTGATTTTACACTATCTAACTTCATGCCAATGGTCATTAAGGCTATTTTACCCAAAGGTAATCTAAGTGAAGGTTTTTCAGAATAAACTAAATCTATAATTGCTTCAGCAGCTTTTATAGGGTCACCTTCTTGTATACCATCAACACTTTTTAATTTTGTTCTAAAAAGACCAGCGGTTTCATTGTAATCATCAATGATATTTTCAGCCTCCCCAAGTCCTTTTCCTGCAAACTCTGTTCGGAAAGGTCCTGGTTCAACCAAAGAAACTGTTATACCTAATGGAGCTACTTCTTGAGCCAATGCCTCGCTAAAACCTTCAACTGCAAATTTACTGGCATTATATATTCCAAACCCAGCAAATGCTTTAATTCCTCCGTGAGATGAAATTTGAATAATATTTCCGTCTTTTTCTTTTCTCATAAAAGGTAAAACAGTTTGTGTAACCTTTAGAGTTCCAAAAAAATTGGCATCGAAAACTTCTTTAACTTCTTGTATGGAAGTTTCTTCGATAGCGCCAACAAATCCAATTCCAGCATTATTTACTAAAACATCAATTCTGCCAAATTCAGAGATAACTTTCGAAATACAAGTTTCTATATGCTCTTCATTAGTTACATCTAATAAAACAGCAAAAGCTTTATCCTTATATTGCTTGTTAAATTCCTCTACTTGAGATTGATTTCTAAAAGTACCAATTACAAAATCACCTTTTTCTATTACAGATTGGGCAAGAGATTTGCCCAATCCGCTAGAAATACCTGTTATAAACCAATATTTCATAAAATTATTTTACAGTTAAGTTGTAATAAGGTGTTGGGTTTAGAGGACAAAAATAAACATACTCCCCTTTTTTAAGTTCTACAATTCCTGAATACTCTGCCTTTCCTTTTTTTACATATGCAGAAGTAAAAGCAGTAGGAATGGCAGTCTTCATTAAATTTTTACCTTTATCTTCTTTCTTTTGTATTGCTAATCCTAAGTCTTTGTCAACATCTTTGTTAACGACTCTAAATTGATATTTACCCGCAGTAAGTTCTAAGTTTTGCGTTTCAAATTGACCTTCTGTTTGCGTTAATTCAATAATTGTTACATTTTTTTCCATAGCCTGTGCTTTTACATTTTGATTCATAAATAATGCGCAAATAATGATTAGCGCCGAAATTATTTTTTTCATTTTATAAAGTTTTTAAATATTACTTTACAAAAGTCTATGAAACACATTAGCTGAAAAATGAACTAGTTCAAGATTTTAAAGAAATCCGTTTTTTTATTTTACTTAAAAATTCGGCAGACATTCCAAGATAGGAAGCCAAAGCATATTGAGGTACTCTTTTTACTATGGAAGGATAACGATCATTAAATTCTAAATAACGTTCTTCTGCAGTCATACTTAAATTAGATAGAGCCCTTTTTCGTGAAAATGCAAATGCTTTTTCTGTTGTGATCCTAAAAAACTCACTCAATCCATGAATTTTTTTACAAAGTCCTTCTATATCATCATAAGTCATTTGTAAAATGATAGAATCTTCTAAAGCTTCGACAAAAAGTGTAGCGGGTGTTTGTGTAATATAACTATAGAAGTCACTCACAAACCAATCTTCAATAGCAATTTGTATAGTATGTTCTTTTCCTTGATTATCTATAAAATAGGAGCGGAATGAGCCTTTTACAACATAATTCCGGTATTGGGAAATTTGATTTGGTTGGTCTATAAATTGTCTACGTTTAATTTTTGTAGTTTTTAGAATAGAGATAAACTCTTTTTCTTCATTTTGATTTAAGAAAACGTGACGTTTAATATTGTTTAAAATATTGGTGTAATCAATCAATTTTTTCGATGCTTAATTCTATGAATCTCAATGTACACAAATTTAAGTATTATATATAAAAACTTTTATGTCTTAATTAAGACGATTTATATTTTATATAGCTATATGAATCATTTTATGAAATATTAGTTGGAGTTCTTACCAGTTTAGGCAAAACAACTAATGTTGTATTATATATCAGAAAAGCCAATGAAATTAACTTCATTGGCTTAAATTAAAGATTGTTACGCTACTTTATTCAGATAACATTACTTGTAATTTTTTTAGTTCTTCTTTAAGTTGACCTATTTGAGCAGCTAAAGCCCCTTCAACTTGTTCTAAAGGTACTGGGGGAGCAATTAATGTAAAAGAATAAATAGCTTTACCATCTGGTCCGGTAGTTACTCGTGAATAAGCAATACCTATACTATTATCTGGCATTGTCATATACCAATCTATGGTTCCTAATTTTTTATTAGTTTTTGTTTCTAAACCAATTCTAAGTTCTCCTCTTGGCGTTACTAATAATGCTGATTTTTCATCAGCTTCTTTAAAAGCACCGGTCCATTTGTTTAGGTTGTTAGGATTTGAAATGTAATTAAACGCTTTTTCTTTAGATGTTTGTAAGTTAACGCTTTGTACATCGTGATTTTTTACTTGACTACTTGCATTTGAAACAATTCCAAGAGTTAACAGTACTAATAGGACACCTGTTTTTTTCATAATTATAAATTTAATAGTAGATGATTAAATTCATCTATATCTAATTAGACAGGTAAATAAGCGAAGTGTGAATTTTTTAAGCTTTTTTATTTTTAACACCAATTTTTTAGATATATACAGCTATAGGCGTAAAACATAAAACTTGTTATATTTATAAAAAACAAGAGGACGAAATAATGTTTTAATTTTAGAAGGTTTTAAATATTTTGTATACCATCAATAATTCTTTTATTCATTACTAAGTTAGTTAGTTCCAGATGAAAATCAGTTTTACTTTTAAAAGTTCCATGATTGTGATATATTCCAGTCATAGAGTTTAACTCTTCCATTTCATCATTATATATTTCAACATCAGAAACGAAACTAAGGTTGTTCTTTACAATTCTTTTACAGGTTAAAGCAGTATTAATTTTCTTATTACACCTACAAGCATTTTTAGGATTGTAAATCCCACAATTAGAATTCATAAAGCCTTCTATCAATTTTCTTGCTTTCTGCAATCTTTTTCTAAAGGTTTCAGGTGTAATTTCAATAATTTCACAAGCTACATTGCTTTTTATTTTTAAAACACTGCCAAGTATAAAGACAATTCTTAAGTCTCTATTTAAACATTGTAGCATAGCCAAGGTGCAACCTGTTTTCATCTCTTTTTCTAATAGGTCTCTGTCAGGCAAATCGTAGCTTGCAGGTTCTGTTATGGTATTTAAGTCTTCTGAAAACTGACTAAACGTTATAGGTCTTTTTTCAAAAGTGCTCTTTTTTTGATTAATTAAATAATTTGTGGCTAAACGATACACCCAGGTATTAAATTTACTTTTTCCATGAAACTTACTTAGATTGGTCATCACTTTTAGTAAAATTTCTTGTGTTGCATCCTCAGCATCTTCTTTAGTCCATAAAAAGCGTAGCGCTAAATTATAGACTAAACCTTCTATGGATTTTATAAGTTTTTCAATGCTTTTTCTGTTTCCTTCTAAGCACGATTTAATGAGTAGGTCTTCCATATTTTTAGGTAATTTAAATAAAAAAGGTTAGGCTTGTGCCTAACCTTTTATGAAATTATTCTGCTAAAATAGTCTGTAAACTAAGTAGTTCCTCCTTTAATTGCCCAATTTGAGCATTCAACGTCCCTTCTATTTGTTCTAAAGGAACAGGTGGGGCGATTAAAGTAAAAGAATAAATAGCTTTGTCATTAGGTCCTGCGCTAACTCTAGAATAAGCAACACCAACACTTCCATCTGGCATAGTCATATACCAATCTATGGTTCCTAATGCTTTGTTTATTTTGGTTTCTAAACCAATCTTAAGTTCTCCATTCGGAGTTACTAATAAAGCAGAAGTGTCATTTGCTTGTTTAAAAGCACCTGTCCATTTCTCTAAATTGGCAGGGTTTGCAATATAATCAAATGCTTTTTCTGTTGAGGTTGCTAAATTGATGCTTTGTACATCGTGATTCTTAATTACGTCCATTTTATATTTTTTAAAGTAACCAATGAATTTTGGTTATGTTAGTTTAGACCGTAAAAAAAGTGGACTGTGAATTTTTTATGCAGTTTTTTATAAGATTAAGATTTAACTCGATATTCACTAGGGGTAACACCAGTTTTCTTTTTAAATAATCGACTAAAATAATGAGGGTATTCAAAACCAAGCTCAAAAGCTATTTCTGAAATAGATTTGTCAGAGGTCATTAAATCAATTTTAGCAGATTCAATAATGTAACTATGGATATGTTCAATAGCAGATTTTCCTGTCGTATTTTTTAGGGAATCACTAAGATAGTTTGTCGAAATACGTAATTGCTCTGCAAAAAAATCTACCGTAGGTAAGTGATTGTTTTCTTTGCTATTGAAAAAAGAATGAAGTGCTGTTTTAAAGTTTGAATATATAGAGTTATCTATGTCATTTCTAATGGTAAACTGTCTTGCATAATATCTAAAGGAATATGTAAATAGTAATTCTAGATTAGATAATACCACATTTTTACTGTATTTATCTATAGGTAACTCATATTCCTTTTCAATATTAATTAAAATATTTTCAATAGATTCTTCTTCTGTTCTTGATAAATGTAAGCCCTCATTTATTTGATATTCAAAAAATCCATATTGGTCAATCCTATTTTGTTGATTAGCGTTATTCCACAATTCTTTATGAAAAAATACAATCCATCCTCTGGCATTTTCAAGTAAAACATTACTGAACTCCATAAGTTGCAAAGGAGCTGTAAACCCTAGAACGCCTTCTTGAAAATCATAATTGGTTCTACCATACTTTACATAACCATTTAAATTCTTTTTAAAACCAATGGTGTAAAAATCATAGGTGATTTTTTCAGGGCAACTAATACCCTTTAAGTCCTCTAATCGTTGAATACTAAACAATGGATGTTTGGGGGGGTCTAAACCCATTAATTGATGTAGTGTAGAGATAGATGGTATGTGAACTGTTTTTTTCAATAGCTTATATGATGTTTAAAGCAATTAGACTTTGAGCAGTGGTTTTTATCGATTCAGTTAAAGAAATGGGACTCCAATTCAATTCTTTTTTAATTTTAGAATTATCAACAAGTCGTTTGGAACCTAAATCGTTTAAAATAGGTTTGGTTTCTTTATCAAATGTACTAAACAACTTTACCATAAAGTTTGGTAACGTTTTAGAGGGTATTTTATAGTTTGGAAATTCTTTTGTTAATATTTCAGCTAGTCCTTTAAAATCCATATATCCGCTAGTGCATAAGTAACGGTTTCCTGATGCATTTGGGTTTTCTAAAGCCTTAATATGAGCATCTGCAACCGCTCTAACATCTACCATTGCAAAACCTATTCTTGGTATTGCTGGCATACTTCCATCCATTAATTTTTTAATAAGATTCGCAGATGTGCCATAATCACTCTTGTCAAGGATAGGTCCTAATATGGCACCTGGGAGTATGGTTACCAATTCAGGAGCATTTTTGTTATTTTTCACATAATCCCAAGCTGATTTTTCTGCTATAGTTTTACTTCTAAAATATGGAGTTGTATCTTTTTTATTGGATACGTTCGTCCAATCTTTCTCAGTAAAAGTTCCATTTTTACGTTCACCGTAAATAACAGAACCTGTTGAAGATGTAACTACCACTCTTTTGATTCCGTTAGCGGTAGCGGCTTTTAAAATATTTAATGTTCCGTTTTTTGCAGGAAGAATAATATCGTTTTCATGTTCTGGTAAAACAGTAGGGAAAGGAGAAGCAATATGAATTACATAATCCACATCTTTAATAGCATCTTTCCATTTGTCAACAGAATCAGAAAGACTGATTTCATAAAAACTCAAATTATTTATATAATCACTTTCTTTGCCTATAATTGCTTTTATAGCATCGCTTCTTTTCAAGTCTCTTAAAGTTCCTTTTACATCATATCCTTTGTTTAAAAATTGAATAGCAGTATGAGAACCTAAAAAACCTGTAACACCTGTTAATAATATTTTTTTATTTTGCATCTTATTTCTTTTTATACAAAGTTGAAACATTAATACAACGTATTTTAATACGTATTCCCTTAATACTAACACATATTACAGATAACCTTAAGAGATAGTCGTTATTACCAAATAAAAATGCCTTTTGATTTATTCAAAAGGCATTTTAGGTTACATTTTTTTAATATATAATACTTTATTTTATGGTTTTTTATTCTCTCCAATAATATTTAGAAGTGATGATAGCAATAGGTAAACCAACTAAAACCATATGCCAAACAATACCTACAATAACCAAATTTAAATCAAAAGGACCTTTTGGAAAATTGGATTGAGGTAGCACAACCAAGTTCATTACCAACCAAATAGCTAATCCGAATAGTAATCCCATTAAAGATACGTTTGTTCTTAATAGTTTTACTTTAGGAAAAAGATAGAAATAGATAATAGCAACTACAAAAGCAATAATAAAGTGATGAAAAGTTCCAGCTGCCGCCATTAAAAACCCTCCTCCAATTGCTTCTAGCCCATGTTATCCAGCTCCTATAAACTGTAATACTTGCATTGGATTAAATCCGAAGAAGATAAAATAAACAATAACTCCTGCTATGGCATCTAATATCCCAGCTACTAACCCAGACCACAATATTGTCTTTGTAGGCGAATTAGATTTTGTAAAATCGAATGATAAAATTGAATTACTCTTAATCTGTTTTTTTGCAATTTATAGTTGAGGTACTTCAGGGAAATCAATAGTAACTTGAGTTACATTATGTAAGTAATTAGTGATTGTTTTTTCACCAACCTGTATAATTACATCAACTAAATGACCTTTACTATATCCTTCATTAAAAAATAATTCCAAAAACTTTGAATTTATCCTTCCACGTGTTTGTGCTATATCTTGACTTAATTTTATCAAAGTATTCAATTTTTTTGTCAAAAGTTGCTTTTCCACTTCTAATTTCTAAAGCTTCCGCCTCTGTAAATCCGTTCATTTTACCAATAGCGGTATACGCGGCTCTACAGTAGTTACAGTCATTTACTTCACTAGCTACTAAATTAATAGCTTTTTTTTTTATTGGTTAATACAGAACTAGCGTTTTGAAATGTAATGTATCTGTTTAACCCATTCTCAGACAAACCTAAAGTTGCAAAAAGGTTGGGCATAAAACCTACACCATCTACAATAGTATCGTATACAGGTAAATTGTTTTCTGACATTTGTTCTCTCGTAGGAGCATCGAACTTAATTTGTGAATTTGATTCCATTTTCTTTGGATTTTAAAGTTTACTTATAAGTATCCCTATTTATAAAGATGTAAAATCCTTTCAAATGGTTGCCTGATGATTTTTTATTTTTAGGTAATCTGTGATTTGATGTCGTTCAATTCCAGTTTTCCAAATTTTCTTGTATGTCCAGATTTTTATTTAGCTCGTTGCCAACGTTCAGTATAAGACACGTAGGGCAGGTGATAAGCCATACGTTTCGGTTTGGCGACTTTTTAAATAAATACAGACCTTTCGGAAAGCCTAAACTGCCCAATGTTTTTTATACCTTGTTATATGCCGTTTTCTTTTTTCCAATCGGTTTTCAAATATTTCAAAGCATCTTCCAAAGCTTTTCTTGAAGGTTTAGGATTAAAATCTAATTCTTTTTTTGATTTACTAATATCATAATCTTGTTTTAAGCCATAAAACATATCCAAGTAATGTCTTTGTAATAAAGGTTCTTTACCTGTGAGTTTACTGCTAAATTCCATTAAACCAGCAACAGAGTACAATAAACATTTTGGTGCTTTTTTAGGTGTTTTTAATTTTAGTTCAGGATATAATTCTGACGCTATTTTTACTGTTTCTTGTAGCGTAGTGTGTTGCTCGTTCGATAATATATAACGTTCTCCATTTCTACCTTTTTGCATAGCATTATATAGACCAGAAGCTACATCTTTTACATCTACCCAATTTAAAGTTACATTGGTGTCTACAGGTATTTCTCCATTTAAAACTTGTAATACAAGGTTGTTAGAATAACTTAATTTATAAGCTTTGTCACCAATCATAGCAGAAGGTAAAACAAGAACAGTCCTAATACCATATTTTTCACCCAATTCTAATGCTAGCTTATCTGAATCATTTTTAGAATTGTAATACCAATTTCTTCGGTCTTTGTTATATCCATTGTCCACATTAGCTGGTAATTTTGTAAAATCCAAACTAGCAACTGAACTTACATAAACGATATTTTTGATGCCACATTCTTTAGCAATGTCAAACACATTTTGTGTTCCTTGCATATTATTATCATAAATTTCAGTTTTAGGATTTTTAGCCCACATACTAAAATTAGCAGCTACTGCGTATAAATTTGTGACTCCTTGAAATGCCTTTTTAAGAGATTCTCTGTCGGTAATATCAGCTTGAACAACTTCACAGTCTAGTCCTTTAAAAGGTTCAGTGTTATTAATGTTCCTTATAGTTGTTTTTACTTTCTGGTTGTTGGAAAGTAATAGTCTAACTAGGTTGTTTCCTAAATGTCCGTTTCCGCCAGTTACTAATGAAATTTCGTTGCTCATGATTCTTAAATTTTGTTTGAGCAAATTTCAAGACTTTTTAAGAGGTTAGAAATAACATTTGTTAGAAAGCGATTTGTTTTCTAATACGACTTAGAGATTGAGGTTCCATTCCTAAAAAAGAAGCGACATTGTCAATAGATACATTCAAAGCTAATTTTGGATATTTATTTACAAATTTGAGATAACGTTCTTTTGCAGTTAAAATTTGAAAATCTTTAACACGTTCTAATTTGCAACTTAAATGCTCATTGGTTACTTCTTTGACAAATATTGCCCAAAATTTTGTTTCTTTTTGTAAAATATCAAAATCAGGTTTCGATATTTTTATAAGACTACAATCTGTGATAGTTTCATAATAATCTAATGATGGTGTTTCTGTCATAAAACTATCTAATGATGTAAAAAAATCTTGTTCCGCTACAAGGTGCTGTACGACAATCTTTCCGTCAGCATTTTGATATCCCTTTACAATTCCAGTATCTAAGAAATAAATATATCTCTCAACTTTTCCTGCTTTTAAAAGATTAGTTTGAGCTGGTACTTCTTCAGAAACAAAGTACTTTTTGATTAAATCAGTATCATTTTGAGTTAAAGTAATTTTTGATTGTATGTAATTAATTAGATTTTTCATTGTTGAGCGGTAATGGTATATAACGTTTAAGCTAAGATTAGTTGCGTTGTGAAATCCGACAGGATTTCCCATCGCGAACTAAGATAGCAAAATTGCTCTAGATTTTCCATCGGAAAATCCGGAGCAATTAATTTTAGGTATTGTTAGCAAAATGTGGCGACACGCACGAGTAAGCACGAACGATTACATTATCCTAAATCCCCTGCCTGAGTAGAGTCCATTTGCGTAACGATTGGGTAGGAGTGAGGTCCATTTGAGCAAACAAGCTAAAAAATCCATTTGCGTAAAGTTGCTCAAGCCCTTTGTATAATAATTGACACGGTTTATTCAAAATCTACCCATATGGTAAATAGTAGAATTATTATGAAAATCACAACTATATATTTTGAAAAAGAGCCTTTCTCTTTCGAGAAAAACCATGAAGATTTTTTCGCTAACCATGGATTAACTTTTTCAAGTCTATTAATAAAGCGCTTATCATTTATCTCTCCTAATTTCAGCCAAATAGGAACGCCTATTATAAATGCGATAGAAACAATTATTTTCGTCTTGAACTCCAATTAATTTTCGTTTTGAGTCATTTTTGCTAACGGTTGAGCTATGAACATTACGGGGGCAAACAGACGTTTACTTTCCGGTTTACAATTAGCCAAAACCTTTTGTTTTGGTTTTATTTTTTTCTTTTAAGATCCCAAAATCCTAATGTTTTGGCGGACTTTATAAATATACACAAACCTTTTGTTTATGCCCGAAGCCCGTATTGTTTTTAGGTATTGTTAGCTGCTGGTACGACACGTACGAGTAAGCACGTTCTATTTTCGTTTCCGTATTTTTCCGTCCGAGTCAAGTCCATCTGCTCAAACTAGCTAAGAATTCCATGAGTTTCATTTGTTTATATTTTCAACTCGTTCAACTATATTTTCTTCATTCAAGAAAATAACAAATTCGTAGTGGTCTAATGTTGCGTAATTATCAGGGTCGGGAGATATGTAACAAATTGTGTTTTTTGTCCAACAATCAGTTGTGTATTCAGTTCCTAATAATGCTATTATCTCATCTTTTGTTTTTCCTAGGAGTAAGTCATTTTCTGCTAAATCATTTACCATTCTATATCTAGAATCAATATTTTGAATCCAGTCAGTTGAATTAAATTCCTTTGACCTTAATAAGGGATTTATTATTCCGTAACAAATTCCAATCATTGCTGTTGTCAAGAATATTGGCGTTAAAACCGTTGCTAATATTGAGCGTTTTTTTATGTTTTTATTCCCGTAATTCTTAAGTAAAAATTTTCTGTACAAGTAGAAGGATGGAATCAAGAAAATAATTTACAGTACAATAAAAATAAATATCAGTTTAATCATTTCTATATTTTGGAGTACTTGCAGCTAACGTTTTATACACGTTGTTGTAAGGCGTAATTTTTTATAGTGAATTGTTCTTCAAAGCCTAATTTCAAATATAATCCTTTTCCCATATTAGATGATTGTAAAGTAATATAATCACTATTAACTTCAATAGATTGATTTATTAAAAGTTTCATTATTCTTTCTGCATAACCTTTTCTCCTTTGTTCTGGTATTATTCCGACAGAATGAATACCTGTAACTTTGTTTGTTATATGTAGAATAGCTGTCCCAAGAGCTTCATTCTTATGATAAGCAATATAATAATCAGTATTCTCTTGATATTTGTTTAATAAAATAGGGTTTATGAAATATCCAAAAGACTTAGAAAATAATACAGACCATAATTCAGTTTCTTTTTTTGTTGACACCTTTTTTAAACTTAAGCCACTTGATTCAATAAATGAATGGTCAGGTTTTAATGACATTCCTATTTGTTCAAATTTAAGTTTGAATCCATTTTCTTCTAATAATTGAAAAGAATTATTATTGTGAATATTCCAATAAGGAACTATTAGGTTTGTAGAAATTGAAGATAGTTTTTCTTTTGCAATACCTATCTTAGTTTCATTAATTTCGTTATGAAACCACAACCTATTTGGCCATTCCGAATCTTTAATTAAACAATAATCAAATTCTTTTTCTTGAAAACTTGAATCAAATGGTTTGCTTACCGTTTGCCAAAGAGAAATTAAGTTTTCGATATTTAATTTTATACTGTTCATTTTATATTGATTAATACGATTCCTAGAATCATTGATAATATTCCGATTGCCTTTTTCATTGTTATTGGTTCTAAAGGTAAATTTAACCAACCATAATTTCCTGCAATTACAGCAAAGATTAATTGACCACAAAGTCCAATAGAAATCATTGTAGAAATTCCAAGTTTAGGAATAGTATAATAATATAAACTTATTCCTAATACACTAAAAAAGCCACCCGTAAACCATAAATAAATAGGAACTTCTTTTATTTGTATTATTGTCGGTAAGGATTTGTAATTAACAAGTACAAATACGAAAGAAAATAAAGTACTGCTGAAAAATGCAATCAAACTTGCTAATAAAGGGTTGCTTAGTAAAGCACCTAACCGAGCATTTAAACCACCTTGCATAGCTAAAAATACACCACCAATAAAAGCTAAAATTAATAAAACAGAATTATTCATATGTTATAATTATTGGCTTTTGGATTCAATTCGCTCACTAATACTTACGTTTATCCAAGCAAAAATATAACCAGAGAGTAGGGTAATGATTAATAAAAGAAAGAGATTTATATCTATTTGTGTTTTTGAACCAAACCAAACAATCATTCCTAAAAAGTAAGCAGGAATAGTATTTAAATATTTTAGTTTGGAGATATAAAATACGCCAATCATAACAATAAATACGATTAAAGGAAATCCTAATGAGCCAAGAGTTTCTGAAAAATAAGTGCCAAAGTATTGAATAATCATCGCTATTAAAATTCCAAAAACTTGTTGTAGAAGAATCAACAATACTGTTTTAATTTTTGTGCCAAATAGATAATAACTTACCCAAGCCATAAATAAAACCCAAGTAGGTAATCCGAGAAAGGATGCTATAAAAACAGCTATTGCTCCGGTTAACCCCATTGTTAATGCTTGTTTTAATGATTTCATTATGCAAATAGAGATTTGATTGACTTTCTAACTTTTGGTGTGTGTTGGGTAGTGTCATTATCACAACGATAACCAATAGTAGCAATAACAGAAGTATTTAGCCCTTGTTCTTTAAGTGCTAATATGTCGTTGTATTTTTTTCTTTCAAAACCTTCCATAGGACAAGCATCTATTTTTAATTCTGCACAAGCATTCAATAAATTTCCTAAGGCAAGATATGTTTGATTAGAAGTCCATTTGTCTTTCTCAATTTTAGATTTATTGTTAACATCTGCTTTAATAAAGTCTGAATAATCTTTTAAATCAGAAATATCAACTTGTTCTATTTGAGATTTTAAGGCGAAGTACTCATCTATATGTTCTTCTGTTACTTTTGAGTAGTTACAAAAAATAACCAAATGAGACGCTTCTGTTATTTGAGTTTGTCCGTAAGAAGCTGATTTTAGTTTTTCCCTTAATTCTTTACTTTCTATAATAAGCACTTTATACAATTGAAGACCATAAGAAGATGCTGATAATTGAATAGCTTTCTTTATTTGTTCTAAGTTTTCTGTAGAAACCTTTTTGGAATTGTCGAATTTTTTAGTGGCATATCTCCACTCTAAATTATTAATTAAGTTCATAATATCTTTTTTATATTGATTAACAGTACAAAGATAAAATGAAGAGTAAAGTTGTGCCTTTACATATGTTGATTTAGGAATCTTTCTTTATATTTTTTCTTATTCTACTTAATTGAGTAGGTGTAATTCCTAAATGAGAAGCTATATGTAATTTTTGTATTCTTTGGTCAATGTTTGGGTGTTTTTGTAGTAGTTTTATATATCTTTCTGTTGCATTTTCCATTACTAAAGAAACTTCTCTTTCTTCTTTTTCAATAATCCAATTCTTTTCCAAATAGGCGATATAGAAATTCTTTAAGTCTATATTTTCCTCAATGAATTGTCTGTATTTGCTATAATTAAAATTGATGAGAATAGTTTCTTCCAAAGCCTCCAGTGTGAAATTAGAAGGGCTGTTTAGAAGATATGAAACGGTGGAGCCTGCAAAATCGGTTTCAAGAAAGATGTTCTTATTATAAATGTTACCATCATAGTCTGTTACATATGCTCTTAAAGCTCCCATGCATACAAAATGCACGTTTTTTGCAACTTGCCCATTTCTTAATAAGATTTCATCTTTTTCTAATTCTTGAAATGTAATTATTGATTCAATTAATGACCAAGACTCTTCTGAAATTACTATATAGCTTTCAAACTTAGATTTTAATTCTGAAATGTATTTTTCTTTTGTCAATAGTGAGTTTTTTTATGACTTACAACGTTTCAGCTATAGTTAGTTGCGTTATTGAAATCCGACGGATTTCCAATAGCGAACTAAGATAATAATTTTACGCTAGATTTTCCATCGGAAAATCCGTAGCAATTAATTATAGGTATTGTTAGAAAATGCTAGCTAGCCAAGCCATACTCAAAAAGACAAGTTTTAGATTAGTTTCGCGTGGTTTTGCCACTTTTAACGTCCGACTGCGACCTTTTGGATGGAAACCTGACCACACGATTAGCTTGCTCTTAGAAAACAGGAAAAGCCAATAGTCCGACTACATATCGATTGCGCAACAGTTGCATACTGGTGGCAAAAGGAAAAGCCCCAAAAGCTGCTTTGATTTTAAGAAGCCCAAACCATAAAATTGGACAACCTTAAACTACTAAAACCGTAGATTTTTTACTTTTCTGATAAACGTGACTACTTACGATAGTTGTTTTTTTTTCTAACACGCAAAAAGTAAAAAATAGGGAAGAACCGAAGATGCTTTTTTTTAATAGCTAGTTTTTTCTAACGTTTCAGCTATTGTTAGTTGCGTTTTTGAAATCCGCCGGATTTCCAATAGCGAACTAAGATAATAATTTTACGTTAGATTTTCCATCGGAAAATCCGTAGCAATTAATTATAGGTATTGTTAGAAAATGCTAGCTAGCCAAGCCATACTCAAAAAGACAAGCTTTAAATTAGTTTCGCGTGGTTTTGCCACTTTTAACGTCCGACTGCGACCTTTTGGATAGAAACCCAACCACACGATTAGCTTGCTCTTAAAAACAGGAAAAGCCAATAGTCCGACTACATAACGATTGCGTAACAGTTGCGTACTGGTGGCAAAAGGAATTAGCCCCGAAAGCTATTTTTTTATTAAGAAACCCAAACCATAAAGTTGGACAACCTTAAACTACTAAAACCGTAGATTTTTTACTTTTCTGATAAACGTGATTACTTGCGATAGTTGGTTTTTTTTCTAACACGCAAAAAGTAAAAAATAGGGGAGAACCGAAGTTACTTTTTTTTAATAGCTCGTTTTTTCTAACGTTGTTGTATATGGTTTGTTGCGTGTTTTAAGCAACTAATTTAGTAAATAATTACCGACCACGAAAGTCCGCGAGGACTTTCGTAAGTAGGCAATAAGCCAGCAATAAATTATATACGGTGTTACCACACGTTTTTTATTCCTATTTTATTATTAATTTTTCAAAGCCTTTGGTAATATATGTTTTCGTTTCTCCCAAAGAATCTGAATAAACCAAATAAGCGTCTATTTCCTTTAATTCAGATAGCAACTTTTTTGATTTCTTAATTCCCATAGCCATAAATGCAGTCGCATAACCATCTGCTTTGGCACAAGTATTTGCAATTACATACGAACTTAAGACATCACTTTGTTCTGCTCTTCCGTTTAGTGGGTTTATTGTATGAACATATCTCTTCTTAGTTATAGAATCAATTCTATATTTTCTAAAATTTCCAGAACCAGCTATTGATTTGTCTATTAGTTTTAATCTAGCTCTGACTGTTCTATTATTAATTTTAGATTCAATACTTTCAATTCCAATAGTCCAATTATCATTATAATTCAAGTTTTTTCCAATTACTCTAATTTCTCCACCAAGTTCTACTCTTAGATTTTCAATACCTTCATTTGCAATTGATTCAACAATTTTATCTATTGTATAGCCTTTTGCAATTGAATTAAAGTCAAGATAAATTTTAGAGTTTTCTTTAACAATTTTACCATTGTCTAATAACTTAACTTTATTGAAACCAACGTAATTCATCATAGAATCTAATTTATAATCAGTAATTAACTTAAGAGGTTTAGTATCTCCAAATCCATATGCATTTCTTAATGTTCCAACAGTTGGGTCAAAAAAGCCTTTAGATTTTTTATATAAATCTTTAGAAAGTTTAAATACATCTTGAAAAAGAATATCTGTGTTGATGTTTGAATTTCCTTTGTTAATTTGAGATATGTCACTATTAGGTATATAAGTGCTCAAAGATTTATTCATTGAATTAATGACAGAGTCAATTCCTTTTTTGATTTTCGGGTTATCATTATTACTATAATATTCTATTTTGTAAGAAGTTCCGATAGCTAATCCTTTTAGGACAATTAATTTTTGTTTTTTTGTTTGACATCCTAAAAGAATTGTAGTAAGTATATAAAGTGAAAATAATTTTAAAATATTCATTTTGTTTTTGATTTTTGTCAAATGTGTGGTAACGGTTTTTGGCAACAGTATTATTTTTTTACTTCATAATTTCCTGCTGTAAATTTAAACGTTCTGACTAATCTTGTCCAAGTATTTAATTGAGAAATAGCAAAAGTTAAGTTGCAAATTTCTTCCGTGTCAAAGAATTTAGTTAGAGAATTGAAAATTTCATCTGAAATATCTTTTTCATTTATTTCTGTCAACGCTTCTGTAAATTGAAGAACTGCTTTCTCTTTTTCGGTGAAGAATGAAGTTTCATTCCAAACACTAATTGTTGACATACGTAATTCGGTTTCTCCTGTATCTTTTAATTCCTTATAATGCATATCAATACAGTAGGCGCATTTGTTAATTTGAGCTACTCGTAAACGCATTAACTCTAAAAGTTGTAAGTCTAATGTTGATTTTTTAATATAATTTTCAATTCCCATTAATTTTTCTACCATTCCTTTTGGGATTTGGCTAAATGTAATTCGTTCCATAATTTATATTATTTTAATTATGTAACAAATTTATTATATACCTGTATCTTAAAAATTAAGATATATTAAGAAATGAAAATCAGTTAATTTTTCTCAGCTCACTTAAATATTCAGGTGTAATTTCTAAATATGAGGCAATCATATATTGAGGAACTCTCTGACTGAAATTTGGGAAATGTTTTATTAAATCATCATGTCTATCTTTGCTTTTCATTTGCAAATAGATGTCGTTTCTACGTTGAATAGCAATTAGCATATTTTCCGTGATGATTCGGAATAGTCTTTCAAGTTTAGGAATAGAAATGTAGAGGTTTTCTAAATCTTCTTTGTTAAGCATTAATATTTGAGTTTTCTCAAGAGCTTGAATAAATGAAAGAGAAGGTGTTTGGTTGATAAAACTTTCCATATTTGTTACCCACCAATTTTCAAGAGCAAATTGAGTTATTTTTTCATTCCCTTTGTTATCAATGTAAAAAGAGCGAACTAATCCATTTATGATGAAATAGTTTTTTTTACATACTTGTCCTTCTCGAAGTATATAATCTTTTTTTTGAAATGTTTTTGGTATTAATTTAGAATAAATTTCGTCTATTTCGGTGTCTTTAAACTCAACATATCTATTGAAATATTTTTTGATTTGTTCTTTCATTTATGTTGAGTTTTTTTATGTGTGGTAACGGTTTAGCTATGAACAGTACGGGAGCAAATTAGCTTTTACTTTCCGTTTGGTACTTAGCCAAAGCTTTTTGTTTTGCTTTTTCTTTTTTATTTAATGCCAAATCCAAAAGGTTTGGCGGTTTTTGTTGATATACCAGGTTTATAACTTAAGCAGCGAAGCCCGTATTGTTTATAGGTTGTGTTGTACGCTGGCATTTCCGTCCGAGTGTGTTATTTCAATTACTTTTTAGTTTTTCAGCTACTTCATCATAATATTCCTGAGTAACTACTTCAGTCCAAGAAGTTGGTTGTCCACCACCATATAAAGCCAAATATGTTACATCACTAAGCTTTGAAGAGGAATGCCAATGTTCGATATCTTTCTCACATTTAATTACATCTCCTTCTTTCAAAATTACAGGCTCATTTCCTTTCTCTTGATAATAGGCTTCTCCATCCACAATTATTAAGACTTGCGCCGTTCCATGTTTATGCCAGTCCAAGGTTGAGTTTGCTTTAAAAGTTGCTTTTGTAATATTATATCCCAATTCCTCATCATCGTGAATAATGGCATTCAACCAAGCTTCTCCGATATAATGAGTATTTGGCGCTTTTGTTCCATCTGTTAAATATGAGGATACCTTGTAATCTGAGTTTTGGGAAAATACAGATACAGAGGTTAAAATTAATAGGAGGAAAATTGATTTTTGCATTTTCTTGAAGTTTAAATATTTCTTGTTTGTTCCGATTTTCATGCTTGCGTACAACGGTCAGGCTATGATTAGTGTGGGGCGGTGATTTACGATTCCCATGCCGTCACAGCTCGAAGCCAAATCTTTTTGTTTTGTTTTATTTTTTCTTGTCTAAAGCAAAATCCCAAAGATTTTGCGACCTCATAAATATACACAGACCTTGGCGTATAAACCTTAACCCCACATTAATTATAGCCATTGTTGTAAAACGTACTTATTTTTCCGTGTCGATTAACCATGGGTAAGTAAATTCCGTTGCTTTTGTCAATTCCTTTTGTAATTTTTCACGGTCTAAATCAAATTCAGAATATTCTACTCGTTTATAGAGTAGATTATAAGCCGATTGATGAAGTCCATATTTTTTTAGAGTTAGAAAGTCCAATTTCGCTTTTTTCGAATCCAGATTGTCATTGTCAAATTCAATTTTTAAAAGGTCAACCAAAGTGTCATTCACAAACTCGTTTTCGTAACTCAGACGTTCTTTATTCGATTTCATAGAGTTGAATTCTCGGATAATTTCATAAACGATTGAATCATTTTTATCGATTCTTCTGCGATTCCAAAATTCAGCGTAATATTTAGCTTGTATTTCTGGTTTGTTGTAAGTCAGTTGTAAACTGTCTAAAACATCCTCAAAATTTCGTTTTATATAAATATCATGGACAATGAATATATTGTTACTTTTAAAAATCAGATTTTCGAGTTTTTCATATCCGACTTTTTTAAATGATTCATGAACCATTTTAAGATTTTCGGGTTTTCTAATCCATGCACTTTTTGTCCATTCCGTGTTGTTTAAACCGAAAAATGAAATCTGTTTTTCTACATAAACTTCCGATTCATTTTTTTCTTTGCTAGCGCAAGAAATTAGTAATAAAACCAGAATATTTAATGTTAGCAGTTTGTTCATTTGTATGTTTTACAACGTCTACGTATAAGAAACGTAGGGCAGTTAACAAGCACTATCGTTTCAATATATAACTTAGCTAAATATAAATATTTTGCTTTTATCTTTTCCTCTTTAAACGCCAAATTTTATATTTGGCGGACTTTGTAAATATGCCCAAACTTTCGATTAAGCCACAAATGCCCTATGTTTTTTATACAATGTTGTAGGTAGTTTTTTATTCAACTGTTAGTTTTTTTATTTGATTTTCAATGAATCTTTCAGTTTCTCTATACGATTTGGTTTTTCTGCCAACTAACAATCTTTTTCCAAGTTCATTAACTCCTTCAATTCCGATTTGAGAAAATTCTTTGGCTATAGTTTTATTACCAATTATAAGATTTATTTCTTTTAAAAGGTTCGCCAATTCTATGTGATTTCCAACAAAATATTTTCCAAGGATTTTATAATTATTACTGTTTCGTAAATCATTCGGTTTTATTTTATCAAAAGGATGAGGAAAGTCAGCAAAATCATTATAGAATTTTGTTCCGTGTTTTTCAAACGCATTCCAAATTGAGTTTACCGATTCAATATTCTTTTCGAGGTCATTACTGAAATTCCAATGGTAGTCTCCATCTCCTTTTGGCGATAATCTTTTTCTAATTAAAGAACTCGCATATGTGCTTTTGTCAAAATTCAAACTAGCTAAATCTGGTATAAAATCAAAATGAATGGCAGTTTCACAACAAACTGAACCTCCATACCAACTGCCTTGAATTCCAAAAAGATTTCCAATATGATTTTCTTCCATTTTTCTAAAATGAAATCCAGAACCTTTCCAGCCTAATTCACGAATTTTTGGTGAAAAATGTTTTGCTACTAATTTTTTAAATTCAGCTGCATTCATTGTCGTTATACTGTTTGTTTAAATTACCTACAACGTTCAGTATAAGAAACGTAGGGCAGGTGATAAGCACTTTCGTTTCGGTATATTACTTAGCTAAATATAAATATTTTGCTTTTATCTTTTCTATTATAAATGCCAAATTTTATATTTAGCGGACTTCATTAATATTCACAAACCTTTCGGTTTAGCACAAACGCCCTATGTTTTTTATACATTGTTGGCGGTAGTTTTTATTCCGCAGTTTGAATTGGTGTGCAAATCTCAATAATAAATCCGTTTAAATCTCTCAGATAACCAACTTGTTGTCCCCAAGGCTTTGTTACTGTTTCTTCCAAAAGTACTGCTCCGTTTTTAATTGCACTTTCCATTACTTTTTCAACTTCTGATGTCGTAAATGCTAATTCAATTCCAAATGGCTTTTCATTCAAATTACTTTCTAAAAAACCTTTTTTTAAGTTCGAATTACCAAGCTCAATATTGGCAAATGCGATTGTTGTGTTTCCTGATATGATTTCGCCATAGTCATTTTCAGGTGTCAGGAATTTTTGTTCAAATCCAAATGCTTTCTTGTAGAATTCTATTGTTGTAGGTATGTCTTTTACGTAGAGGATTGTGTATGCGTACTGAATGTCCATTTCTTTTGTTTTAAGTTCGTGATTATCAACAATACTTTTTTCTGGGTTATTGACCTTATTTTTACAAGAGATAACCATAATTAAACTGATTGATATAACCCAAAATTTCATATTGTTATTTTGTTACAAAGTTACTCGACTTTAAAAATATTACTTTGTAAAAAAACGACATTATCTAAAGAAGCTTGGATTTTCTCCTGCAATTCGGTTGAATTCATAATTCATATGAGAATGGTCAAAAAAACCTGTATCAAAAGCAATTTCTAAAAGGCTTGTTTCGGTAAAGGATTTAATTAGTTTTTTAGCATTTTTGAAGCGTACCACATTTGAAAATTCCTTTATAGTCAAACCGATGTAACTTTTAAAACGTCTCTCTAATTGTCTTAAACTTATGTTGTTCGACTTTGCTATTTCGCTAATATTGATATTTCCTTTTAATAACCTTATTTTTTGTGCTACCGACAGAACCAATTTATCTTGTCTTTGATAGTTTTTTTGAAATGATGTTGCTATAAAATTTTCAAGGAAATTAACTTTATCTACTGTTCGCTTTAAATTATTTAATAGGCTTAATTTATCTTGTTCGCAGACAGGAAATATTTGTGATAATTCAACTCGTAAGTTTTTAGTTTCGTTTAGCGGAATTTTTGATAGAGAACCAAATTTTTCGGCTTTGAAACGAACTCCGATTAAATCCGATTCGGTTGATAATTCCGGAAGTTGATAATTTGTCATAATTCCCGATATAAAACCTTTATTTTGGTTAATGTCAAATATAATATCGGTACAAGTATCAGGTAATACTTTGAAGTTTTCACTCGCTTTATTATTCGAGAATGTCCAAAATGAGTCGATTAAATGCTTAAGTCTTTCTGATGGTTTTATCTCTTGGTACATTGTTTTTTGAATTACCGCCAACGTTTAATGTATGGTGTCGTAGCTATCCCGCAGGGTAGCTATGCACTATACATAGTGTTGTGAATAGTTTTCATTTATTTTATTTATCTGACAGCTTTTTACATTCAAATTACTGTCTATAATCAATGACATTGATAGCGGTACCAAAACTTCTGTTTCAGCTAACATTACCCATTTGTTCCAATCAGAGTCTTGAATTGAAATGTGTTTATCATCATTCATAGACCAATAATCACTTTTGTCAATGAAAAAATCAATCACTGAATTAACTTCAAACTCTACGTCTACCAAGAAATCAGTAGCATTCAATTTTTTAACTGAAGTTATAGTCTCTTCAAAGTCCTCATAAATACTACTTACCGTAGGTTCGTTTTGTTCTTCTCCAAAATCTACGTCATAGTGGTATAACTCAGAGCCGACATAGTTTTTAAATAAATAGTTTGTTATGACAGTATGTATGTCTAAGTCCCAAAGTTCTTTTTGAACTAATTTCTTTTCGAAACTCTTAGACTGTTCGAAAAACAACTTGGTTTGCTTGTCATTAAATTCACTCAGGCTTGGGTAAACAATTACAGATTTGGAATCAAAATCTTCATCTTCTAGTTCTGATATTAAATCCGGGTGTAATTCATATTCGTTGGTTGCGAAATCTTTGTAATTATTAGAGATAAAAACCAATTCAGGTTGAGAAACGGCACTTTCACTCTCCGTTAATAATCCTTTTATATTTTCCCAAATCAGACAATCTCGATAACCTTTTTCATTTGCATTAAAGGGTTTTAGTTTGTTGATTGCCTTATTAGCTAAAAATTTATGGTCAGTTTCTGGGTATTTAATTATTTCAATAGAGTTGTCCTTTACAATTTTTCTTAAATGTTTCTGATAATCTGAAACAGATTTTTCAATTATGTTTGTCGTAACTGGATTCTTTTCTTCTTTCCTCGATAACTTTTTAAATGTTTTCAATTCAGAGTCAATTTTTCGTTTAGAATCTTCGAGTCTTTTACTGTATTTGTTGACTACTTCGTCCAAAACAACTTCTGGTATATAAATCTTGATATCATCTTTTTTCGCACTTTCAAATAGAAGCTTGAAGTTGGTCGATTCTAACCAAAAATCAGCGATAATAATATTTGAATCAAGTACGATTTTCATTTATTCCAATTATTCACAACGTAGGTATAATGAACATATGTTCATTATATAACATATGTTTTTCACAAATCTAAAGGATTTTTAATTGAGCTGAAGGTTGAAGTAGCTACATGAGTGTATATTTCAGTTGTTTTACTTGAACTATGTCCTAATAAAACTTGAATTTGTCTTAAATCTACTCCGGCCTCCAATAAGTGTGTTGCGAAACTATGCCTTAACATATGCGGTGTAACCCTTATTCTAATTCCTGCCTTTTTTGCTGCCCTTGTTACAATTACAGCAATGCTTTGTCCTGAATATTGACCTCCATATTGTCCTTCAATAATATATTTTTTTGGCCTCCATTTTTTATAATAAATTCTTAGGTCATCAAGAATTTGATTTGAAAGAAGACTATATCTGTCTTTATTGCCCTTACCAGATTCTATTCGTATCAACATTCTATTACTATCAATATCGCTCAATTTTAAGTTTATTAATTCATTTCTGCGAAGTCCAGCCGAATATAAAAGCCCTACTATACACCTATGCTTAAGGTTATTGGTGTTGTCCAATATTTTCATTACTTCCGATTTTGAAATTACCTGAGGTAATTTTTTCTCTTTTCTTGGTCTATCGATAGAATAAAATCTGTTTGGCATCCCTAAGACTATCTCATAATAAAATTTTATACTATTAATAGACTGGTTTATATATGAGTTAGATCGGTTTTCCTGTACTAATTTTTGAAGATATAGTCTAATATCTTCATCATTGATAGTCGATAACTTCTTTTCATTAAAGAAATTTATAAATGCCTCAAATAGTGAGACATATGATTTTACTGTATTATTAGCATACTTTTTAATTTCAAGTTTAACCAGATATTCTTCAGGGCAGCTTCGGTAATTTTGTTTTAATTCTCGTTTTCTAAACCATTCGACATTAACAGGTTCGTTATGATTTTGAAATAGATTTTTTTCATAAAAAAAATTACAGTTAACCCAGACAACACCTCTAAAGATTTGAAAAATTTTATCTAAATGAGATTTTGAATTAGGTAGATATGCCATGTTGAACTCATTGCTCCATTTTATTCCTGGTATTTCTTTAAGTAAGGCTTGTATTACCTTATCTGTATAAAATTGAATACCGATACACTTTTTATCGTTGATCAAAAGATGTTTTAATGTTATACTTCTTTTTCGTTCCATGAATAATTCTACTAGTAAATTAAAACTTATAAACGATTTAACCGTATCTTATGTGTATAGTATACGTATAATAAACAGTTAATTAACTAACGTGAGATTACATAAAGAATGTGTTCATTGTAATAAAGAATTGGAAGGAAGAACGGATAAAAAATTTTGTGATTCACATTGTAGAAGTGCTTATCAATACAAGAATGAAAAGCAACATCCTGAGCGTTTTTATAATCAGGTAGATAATCAATTGAAATTGAACCGTAAGTTACTTAAAGAGTATAATAAAGGAGGAAAGGTTACAATAAGAAGTAATGTTTTGCTAGAATCTGGGTTTAATCCAAACTTCTTCACGCATTATTGGAAAAACCAAAATGGTCAAGTTTATTTTTTTATTTATGAGTATGGTTTTTTAATTAGGAAAGAAAATGGCAAAGAAAAATATGTTTTAGTGCTATGGCAAGATTATATGGCTAAGAATATGAAATCTACTATCTGAACTGTTTTTTTTGCTGATTAAATAACAGCTGATTATACAGTTTTATTTATAAATTAAATTGCCGGTAACAATATCATAATATGCTGATCTTCCATGAATATCCCTATTTATATTTTTGATTATATAATAACGTGATTTCAAAAATAATTTTAAATCTTCAATATCTTTTTTAGTAGCAGGTTTGTTAGCGTTTGGGGTTATAATGTTTTTTGCTATTTCTGCAACAGCAGCTCCTGCGGCAGCATTTCCAATTCCTGCTAAAGACATTTTTTCATGTAAGCTTGGGTTTTGAACTAAAACAGGTTTCTCATCTATAGAGTTTATAGCTGGTACCTTCAATTCTTTAATCTGTTGGTTGTTTTTCCAGTTTAAACTACGGCAAGAGTTGCTACAGAACTTTTGCGCACCTCTTCTTTTTGGAACATAGTCACCACCACAATACTTGCAAATTTCAGTTTTTGTCATAATTATGCGTAAATTAAACGTTTAATTTACGCATAATTTATTTAAGTACTTTTGAATCAATATTGAAAATACGTTTTAATAGAATCGTTTCTGCCTCAGAATCAGAAATCAGAGGTTGTTTTTTATTTTTGCTGTCCTGTGTTTTTTTATTTGTAGAAGTGGGAAGGTTTTCATGCAGCTCTTCTTGTAAATCTAATACTCCCGGTATTACATTTTGTGTATCCCTAGTATAAAAAAGCTTGGATATATGTGGGAAAGATGACTCTAACGATTTTCCGATATTAAAATTACCTTTCGGCAAAGATTGCATATCGGGATAAAACTGTTTTAGAATAGTTTTAAAATGTGACTTGTGAAAATTATATTGGAGTTTAAACAAACCTAAAATAGTGTCCTCTTGAGGAAGTACTTGGGTTATATTTTTATTCAGCCAATTTGTAATAAAATATAAGCACTCAACCTGCTCGAAATATAATTCTAGAATGTAATTAAATTCCTGTGGATTGGAATTTGCTTTTGCATTTAATAATTGACGAGTACTTTTTTTTAATGTACTGTCTTTAAGTAATATCATGCTATTGTCCCTATCTAATTCGTAAAATGTAGGTCCCTTGTGATAATCTATAACTAATATTTTATTACGAAATTTTTCAAATTCTATTTCTTCATGATTTTCTAAGAATTCATTTGAAATTTCATTGTCTGGGACGAAAAATAATAGTTCTTCCCATAGCCTTGAAATCAGGTTCTTATATAATATTTCTAAAGGCGTATTATTCATGTACATTTTTTAACATTGTTGAATAATCTTCGGGTAGTTCTGCATCTATATCCCTTAAATACTTTTCTAAGGCAGTCATGGAAGAGTGGCCTGTTATCAACATCAACTTACTTTTAGCCTCAAAAGGGGAGGAGTCCTTCATTAAAGCCCTATAAACTTTAGTAATGTAAGTGTGCCTAAAACTATATAGCCCATAATTTATTCCTAATTTAAAATGCTCTTTAACGACTTTTCTAAAACGTTTGCTGAAATAGTCTCGCCTATTATCTACAAGGGTATCCCATTCGCCGCCAATTTTTTCCGGTGTAAATAAGACGGCTTCTTTATCCAATTTCGTGAGGTCTGGCAAGTCGTTCCATAACAGCTCTGGTATAATTTTGGTTTTTAATGGGCTGTTCTTTGCTTTAAATTGTATTCGTCTATTTTTTATATCAATATCTTTTACTCTAAGTCGGCAGACTTCTATTGGTCTTAAAAAGTTATAAGAGATAAATTTAATGTAGAGTAATAGAATTGGGTCTTGAATTTCTAAATATTCAAAAATTTCCTCTTGAATATTCTGGGAATATGTTTTATTACGTTCTGGTGTAGATTTTAGTTTAGGTATTTTCTTTACGAAATTTTGTTCTATGATTTCATTATCGACAAGTACTTGTATAATACTACTTAGGTCGGTTTTGTAATTATTTCTTGTTCGAGCGCTATTCTTTAGTAGAACATCGTTCAAAAATCCTACAACAAGCTTTTTGTTAAGCTCAGGTATGAACTTTATTTCGGGGTGATTTACTGAAAGCCATTCCAAAAGGTTTTTTATTTTGCTTTCATAATCTCTTTTGGTACTAGGGCTCACCAATTTTTCTTTTAGCTTCATTCCAAACTCAAAAGCTTCTTTAACGGTCATTGATGTATTCTCCTGTAGTGGTGCGGGTTTTTCTAAATTATTATTGGATAGATCAACAGGAGCTGCAACATTGTTTTTGCGATTTAAACTTTGATATAATTCTAAGTTATTGGAATAAGGATTATAACCTTGGTTCAGTAGTCGTAATAAAACTTTTCTATAGATGACCAAAACGGACATTCTATCTTCCTTGGTTTTATATTTATTTGCATCTCCGTAAAAAGGAGTATGCCGCTTTAATCTCCCGCTTTTTGGATCACGAAAAGAGAAATATACATACCAGCGCTTTTTTAAATCGCCGTTGGCAGAATATATTTTAGGGATGGAGAAGTTTCTCTTTACAGACAAATCGTATGCACTTTCGTATTCATTTTCGTATTCAAAGGTAACTAACTCCTTAAAATTAGGCATAAAAAAACGGTTTAGCGAAAACTAAACCGTTGTTTTTAAATACTTTAAACTTAGTAGCGGGGACTGGACTCGAACCAGCGACCTTCGGGTTATGAGCCCGACGAGCTACCTACTGCTCTACCCCGCGATATGGGTTTTTTATCTCACTTGTCTTGCGACTTCAGGTCATTAAGCTGACGAAATAAAGGTGCGCTACTATTTGTAGCGGGGTGCAAATATACAACACATTTTCTCTTAATTCCAAACTTATTTAAATAATATTTTTCAAGAGCATTATCTTTTAAAAAACATTAAATCCATAACTTCGGTTTTTTACAATTCTATGGATACAATTAATGACTTTATAGCAAGCGCATTGCCATATACTGAGTGGCCAATGTTTCTTTTATTAATAGGCGGTGGACTCTTTCTTGTCTTTTATTCAAAACTAATGCCTTATCGTTTTTTTGGTCATGCAATCGCAATTACTGCGGGTAAATATGATAATAAAGACTCAAGGGGAGATGTTAGTTCTTTTCAAGCCTTGTCAGCAGCTGTTGCGGCAACAGTTGGTTTAGGAAATATTTCAGGAGTTGCGATCGCAATACATGATGGCGGGCCAGGTGTGGTTTTTTGGATATGGATGACTGCATTGATCGGTATGTGTATAAAGTTTTATTCCTGTAGTTTGGCAATTATGTATCGTGGAACGGATTCGGATGGTAAGTTGCAAGGTGGTCCTATGTACTATATCACAAAAGGTCTGGGTGAAAAGGCTAAACCTTTAGCTGTATTTTTCGCAATTTGTGGACTATTTGGATTTTTAGGTGTGTTCACTGCTAACCAGTTTACGGAAACTTTTATGAGTGTAGTTGATCCTGGGGCTACCATCATGGATATGAGCGACGAGAATTGGAAATGGACTATAGGTCTTATATTGGCTGTCATAACCTCATTTGTGATTTTCGGCGGATTAACCAAGATAGCGAAAGTTGCATCTGCAATAGTTCCGTTCATGGTAGCTGTATATTTAGTAGCTGTAATAGCTGTAATGGCTATGAATTCAAGTCAAATAGTCCCAGCTTTGAAAATGATATTTACAGAAGCTTGGAACTTTAAATCTTTAGCTACTGGAGGATTCTGGGGCTTGGTCATCATTGGTGTTCGTAGGGCGATGTTTTCAAATGAAGCAGGTTTGGGTAGTGCGCCAATGTACCATGGGCAATCTAAGAATGATGAACCAATTCGAGAGGGGTTGGTTGCCATGTTAGGTCCGTTTATAGATACCATTCTAGTATGTACATTTACTGCAATAGTTATCATATTAAGCGGTGCATATTTAGAAGATTCTAGCGGAATCGTAATGACGTTATCGGCTTTTGAAAGAACCTTATTTGGTTGGGGAGATGTATTGTTAATGGTCATTGTAACTGCCTTTGCATTGTCTACCTTGTTTACCTATTCGTATTACGGCGTTAAATCTTTGTCTTTCTTGACCAATGCTAAAATCGGTAAGTTTTACAATTGGTATTTTGTAATAATGATTGTCTTCGCTGCAGTAGCATCATTGGAGTTGGTAAAGAATTTAATTGATTTGTCGTACGCACTAATGGTGATACCTAATATGATTGCCGTACTTTTGTTGGCTCCAAAGGTAAATGTGGAATTGAAGAAATATATATTAAAGTATAGAGATGGCAGATCATAAGGCAGGCTTCGTAAATATTATTGGTAATCCTAATGTTGGTAAATCAACTTTGATGAATGCTTTTGTGGGTGAAAAATTATCCATAATAACATCAAAGGCACAAACAACAAGGCACCGTATTTTAGGTATTGTAAACGGAGATGATTTTCAGATGATTTTGTCTGATACTCCAGGTATCATAAAACCTGCATATCAGCTTCAAAGTAGTATGATGGATTTTGTGAAATCTGCTTTTGAAGATGCCGATGTACTTTTGTATATGGTTGAAATAGGGGAGAAGGCATTAAAAGATGAGGCTTTCTTTGAGAAAATTAAAAATAGTAAAATTCCTGTTTTATTATTGTTGAACAAGGTAGATACCGCTACTCAAGAATTGTTGGAAGAGCAGGTTCAGTATTGGCAAGAAATGTTGCCGAGTGTTGAGTTGCATCCTATATCTGCATTATCTAATTTTAATGTTAAAGGTGTTTTTGAGCGTATTATAGAATTGTTGCCAATGTCACCGGCATATTATCCTAAAGACCAATTAACGGATAAGCCAGAACGTTTTTTTGTAAATGAAACTATACGCGAGAAAATCTTATTGAACTACAAAAAGGAAATTCCTTATGCAGTTGAAATAGAAACTGAGGAATTTTTTGAAGATGAGGATATCATACGTATGCGAGCCGTAATTATGGTAGAGCGCGATTCTCAAAAAGGTATTATTATTGGTCATAAAGGTTCGGCTCTAAAAAAAGTAGGGGTAGAAGCTAGAAAAGACTTGGAGAAATTCTTCGGCAAACAAGTCCATATAGAATTATATGTAAAAGTGAATAAAAACTGGCGTAGTAATGCACGTCAACTGAAGCGATTCGGTTATAATAAGTGATTAATAAATTTATTGAACCAATATCATTTGTCTTTTTTTTGATTTAATCATAGAATTTCATTTTTAATGAACATTTAATTGTTAGATGTTTGCTTACGATTTCTAATGCTTATGTATCTTTTTCATAAAATTATTAATTCAAAATAAGATTTAATTCTTGCTTTTAAAAAGAATAGTCTATTTTTGTTTTATCGATTAAGTGTATAAAATCCCCGATGAAATGCAAAATGTAATTATATTTGGTGCCTCTGGTCATGGTAGTGTCGTTTTGGATTGCATAGAAAAAGAGGGTAAATACAATGTTGTTGGTTTTGTTGATTCTTTCAAGCAAAAAGGAACTAATATTAATGGATATCAAGTTTTAGGTTCGGAAAAGGATTTACCGTACTTAATTGATAGTTTTAATATTGCTGGTGGTATTGTAGCCATTGGGGATAATTGGGTGAGAAAATTTATAGTAGATAAAATTTTTAAAATTGTTCCAAATTTTTGTTTCATAAATACTATCCATCCTAAAGCTATTCTTGGAAAAGATATTCTACTGGGTTGTGGTAACGTATTTATGCCAGGTTCAATAGTAAATGCAAATTCTATTGTCCATGACTTTTGTATTATAAATACAAATTCTTCCTTAGGTCATGATGGTATTATGGATTCATATTCAAGTTTGGCGCCATCGGTATGTACAGGTGGAAATTTAAAACTGGGCAGGTTTTCTGCCATTAGTCTAGGGGTAAATATTGTAAATGGTATAGAAATCGGTCAACATACGGTAATTGGAGCTGGAGCTTTAGTTGTTGATCATTTTGGAGATAATATAGTTGCTTATGGTTCGCCAGCAAGAATTGTTCGACAAAGGGTAGTAGGGGAATCTTATCTATCTACTCTTAAAAAGCAACAACTTCCTAAATTAGAATCTTTTAAAGAGATTGAAATCTAATCTCTCTAATTAACTTATAGTGTAGTTGCCACTTTAAATATTACCTTTGCACCAAATTTAAGCTATGGGTGCTATTGTTGCCATTGTAGGGAGACCTAATGTAGGAAAATCAACATTTTTTAATAGATTAATTCAAAGACGCGAGGCTATTGTTGATGCCGTTAGCGGCGTTACTCGTGATCGCCATTATGGTAAGAGTGATTGGAACGGTAAAGAGTTTTCAATTATCGATACTGGCGGATATGTTGTTGGTAGTGATGATGTCTTTGAGAAGGAAATTGATAGGCAAGTTGAACTGGCAATAGAAGAAGCTGATGCCATAATATTTATGGTAGATGTGGAGACCGGGGTAACCGGTATGGATGAAGATGTTGCTAAATTATTAAGACGAGTTAAAAAGCCGGTTTTTTTAGCGGTGAATAAAGTGGACAATGCTAAAAGAGCGGAAGATGCTGTTGAATTTTATTCTTTAGGTCTTGGTGAGTATTTTACATTGTCCAGTATAAATGGTGGTGGATCTGGGGAACTGCTAGATGCTTTGGTAGAAAAATTGCCAGATGTAGTTGAGGAAGAAAGTGACTTACCAAGGTTTGCGGTAGTTGGTAGACCCAACGCAGGAAAGTCTTCATTCATCAATGCTTTGATTGGTGAGGATAGATATATAGTAACGGATATCGCCGGTACTACAAGAGATAGTATCGATACAAAATATAATAGATTCGGATTTGAATTTAACCTCGTAGATACGGCAGGTATTCGTCGTAAGGCAAAGGTGAAAGAAGATTTGGAATTTTATTCTGTAATGCGTTCTGTAAGAGCGATTGAGCATTGCGATGTCTGTATTTTAATGTTGGATGCAACAAGAGGATTTGATGGTCAAGTAGAAAATATATTTTGGCTTGCTCAGCGTAATCATAAGGGAATAGTAATTCTTGTGAATAAGTGGGATTTGGTCGAGGATAAAGAGACCAATACCATAAAACACTATACCGATAAAATTAAAAAAGCCATTGAGCCATTTACAGATGTGCCTATTCTTTTTGTTTCTGTATTGACAAAGCAACGTATTTTTAAGGCAATAGAGACTGCAGTTGAGGTGTATAATAATCGTAACAAAAAGATTATTACACGTAAGTTCAATGAAACGATGTTGCCAATAATTGAAAACTATCCTCCACCGGCATATAAAGGGAAGTTTGTTAAGATTAAATTCTGTACACAATTACCGACTCCGTATCCGCAGTTTGCATTTTTTTGTAACCTTCCACAATATGTGCGTGAGCCATATAAGCGTTATCTAGAGAATAAAATTCGTGAAGAATATGATTTCTCTGGTGTGCCTATCACTGTGTTTATGAGAAAGAAGTAAAGATTTTGTATTTTTCTGTAGTTCAATTAAATGTTTGATGCAGAAAAATACATTTTTTATATTTTGTCTTTTTTTTACTTGGTTAGGTCTTTCGCAGGAAATTAAGTTGTCTTTGGGGGCTATAACTGGCTCTTCAGGTCAGTTATTAGAAAATATACATCTACATTTAAATAAGACTTCATTTGCTTCTGGTGAGCATGTGTGGTTTACTGCCTATATTCAAAATCAAAAAACACTACTCCCTTCCGTCGTTACCGAAAATCTTCATGTGGGTATTTATGATGATTTTGGAAAGGAAATAAGTCGAAAATTATTAAGGGTCGATAAAGGAATCGCACATGGTGATTTTGAAATTGACAGTACTTTTAAGAGAGGGTCATATCATATAATTGCTTGGACCAATTATTCAAGAAATTTTGAAAAGTTAGAATCCTTTCACCAGCAAATCGAAATTCTTGGCAATACTAGTGACAATGAAATTAAAGGTACAGCCAAAATTGAATTGAATACTTATACGGAAGGTGGGGCTTTAATAAGCGGAGTATTTAATTATATAGGAATTCACTTAAAGAATAATTTTAAGGACCATAAACCAATTATTAAATTATTAGATGATAATGGAGAGGTTTTGTTTTCTAACATAAATATTAGTGAAGAAGGTTTTGGTAAAATTGGATTCTTTGTAAAAGAAAATCAAAATTATTTTTTTGAAATTCAGAACTCGGATGGAGAGATATCTACAATTCCCCTTAAAAAGTCTCTTGGTCTAATTGGGTTAAGTATTGATAATACGGGTGATAATCAGTTATTGGCTAAATTTGTATTATCAGATGAATCACTCATTAAGAATAATAATAAAACCTATTCTCTAGCAATTGTTCAAGAAGATTCTGTTTTTATGCAAGCTTGGGTTGTAAATAAGAATCAACTCGCATTGTCTATAGATAGGAGGTCAATTCCGTATGGTGTTAATAAAGCTATTTTGTTTGATGAACGACAAAGACCAATAGCATATAGAATGTTTTTTAATCATATAGATAAGTCAAGTAGGGTCAAGGAAATCAACGTTAGACATCGATTAAATACTTCTGGAGATTCACTAGAATTGTCTTTTTCGACGTTACGGCCTCAGTCTTTAGAGTATAATTTAAGTGTCTCTGTTTTGCCTTTATATACCGAAGCAAATAATCCTCAAAACTCTTTAGCGAGTTCTTTTTTGATAAAACCTTATGTAAGTAGTGGGGCAAAATACAAATATGAGTTTTCCAATTTTAATGGATTTCAGAATTATGACCTCGACATTAAATTAATGATTGAAGGTTGGGGTAAAAATGAATGGGAAGATAGGTTAGTAATTAAAAGTAATGAAGATTTTGAATTAGAAAAAGGTATTGCTGTAAGTGGAAGAATTTTGGATGCTGATTTAGCTATAGAAAATCAAGTGCTATTAATGACTGATAAATCTAAGACTATCGCTTTTGAAAAACTACAAAGAGATAAGACATTTAGAACCCATATGATGTTATATGAAAATGATTCTTTAGAAATATCCCTAATTGGAAAGAAAGGCATTTTGCGAAAGCCTAAACTTGAGATAAAAGTTGATTCTAGTTGGATGGAGAACCAGATAAATGTATTAAAATTATTAAAGAACTATAGGGGTGTTGATATTGTTTCAAACAATTATGATGATGAGATATCTATAAGTTTTAAAAAGAATGATGAGGTCATTGTCTTGGAAGAAGCCATCGTTAAGGCTGATAAATGGAAGGACAATAGCTTAAAAATTAATTCTGCGGAAATAGAGGGGAGGCAGATTGGAGATTATGAGATAAAAAGATATCTAAGTGTATCTAATTACCTTCGTAAATTAGGATTTCTTATAGGTGGTGATTTAAAAAATGGTAAAACCGTAGTGAAGTCTAAGTCAATAGATTTAAGAACAGGCTCAAATCTTATAGTTCCACTCTATATTGTTGGTATAGGTAGAGGTGAAGAAATTGCATTAAATATGCCGCTAAGTAGAGTTCAAACTATTGTGCATGACGCTAGAAAAAATGCCTTTGTTACAATCATGCTTAAAGATGACGTATATGTTTTCCCTGAGAATAGAAATAAGTATATAAGGCAATATATTCGTTACGGATATGCAAAGGTAAACGAGTATTTCAATCCTGGTTATGAGGATTATGAATCAATGGCATTTAAAAGGTACGGAGCTTTATATTGGAAATCGAATATTCCAGTTAGCTCAAAAGAGCCTTTTACTATTAAGGTACCTTTAAAAAATCAAGAGGGTGTAAAAGTATTTGTGGAAGGCATTAGTGAAGATGGTACTCTTATTTCTCTAGAAAAGAAAATTGATTTTAAATCAGAGGTAAATAACTAGTATTTTTTTTTGAGTTTCAACCAACAACCAACAACCAACAACCCATCCCTAGCCCCTCCCGGGAGGGGAACAGATTTTGACTTGAATTATTCATTTTAGATAAAGCAGGTTAAGTGATACTTGTAGAAACATTGCTCCCAGCACTCAACAATCTTAATAAGAAAAATGTAATCTTCCCCTTCCAGGAGGGGAATAGCTTCTGACTTATATTAAAAATTTTAGATAAAACAGACTTAGTAATTATTTGGAAATAAAACTACCACCCTCCAGAAGCACCGCCGCCGCCAAAGCCGCCGCCGCCGAAACCTCCTCCAAATCCGCCACCACCAAAGCTTCCGCCTCCGCCGCTACCGAATCCGCCACTAGAACCGCTTGAGCGACCCATGTTGCTGAGAATAATCATGTCCCACGGACTCAAGCCTCCACGTCTTCTGCCGCCATGACTATCGTTATCGTCACTTTTGCGACTCCACAGAATGAAGAGGATTACTACAAATATGATAAATGGTAGAAGAGATGAAAACGGAGTACCTCCGTTATCACCAAAAGTTCTGTCTTCTTGAAATTCGCCGTTTAATACTTGAAAAATGACATCAGAACCTTTGTTAAGTCCGCCGTAATAATCTCCTACTCTAAATTCAGGGAGAATTACATTTTCAATGATTCGTTTAGAAAGTGCATCGGTTAAAGAACCTTCAACTCCGTATCCAGTACTAATAGCGACTTTTCTGTCGTTTTCAGCTAGAATTATGAGAATACCATTGTCTTTGCCTTCCTGGCCAATACCCCATTTTTGACCCCAGTTTGCACCAAGGTAATTGATGTTTTCACCGTTAGTACTCGCAATGATGGTAATTACAATCTGTGTTGAGGTGCTATCTGAATAACGAACCAGTTTTTGGCTTAAAGCTACTTTTTGCTGATCGGTAAGAAGATTGGTGTAATCATAGACACTGGTTTGTAATGCCGGTTTTTCGGGTATCTCAAATTGGCTCCATGATGGAGTGCACCAAAGAAAAAGAATTATAAGGCTAACCTTTAGATATCTCATTGCTTAATTCGTTGGTGTCATCTGATTGCCAAGGAAAATGACTTCTTAATTCTTCGCCAGCTTTTAAAACCCCGGCAACGAGTCCGTCTTTAAAAGCTCCCTTTTCAAAATGTGTTTGAATACTATTTCTAGTGGTTTGCCAAAAATCTTTGGGTACGACCTTATCTATACCTTTGTCACCACATATAACAAACTTCTTGTCGGTTACGGCAACATAGATCAATACTCCGTTTTCTTGCTTAGTGTTATCCATTTTTAATAAATGAAAAACTTCTTTAGCGCGCTCGTAGTGGTCTTTTCGGGTGTGACCCTCAATATGTACCCTAATTTCCCCAGAAGTATTTTTTTCAGCCTTAAGAATAGCCTCTACTACCTCTTGCTCTTCTGTTGCCGATAAAAAATCTTCTACTCTAGACATAGGCTGTTATTCAAAATCAAAATCTACATCAGGCGCGTCTTCTGAACCGGCATCTGCTTTGTAATAAGCTAGTTCATCAAAGTTTAGAAAGCCTGCCAATATAGAATTAGGGAATTTTTTAATGTGTAGGTTGTATGGTTCTACAGTTGCGTTGAATCTATCTCTTGCTACGTTAATTCTATTTTCTGTACCTTCTAATTGCGATTGTAGCTCTAGAAAGTTTTGGTTTGCTTTAAGATCAGGGTAGCGTTCTACGGTCACCAATAATTTGCTTAATGCACCACTTAATCCACTTTGTGCTTGGTTGAATTGTGCCAGTTGCTCAGGTGTAATATTAGTAGGGTCAATATTGACCGATGTTGCTTTTGCTCTAGCTTCGATAACATCCGTCAAAGTACCTCTTTCAAAGTCTGCAGCACCTTGTACTGTCTTTACAAGATTGCCTATGAGGTCATTTCTACGTTGGTAGGCACTTTCCACATTTGCCCAAGTTTTGGTAGATGTCTCTTTTAATGCAACGGCAGTGTTGTTGAAGCCAACGCCCCACTGGTATAGTCCAAATGCTAAAACAGCGATAACGATCAGTGCAATTAATCCTTTTTTCATAATGGTTGTGTTATAATTGGTCTTTGATTTTATTTAATTCAGCTTTAACGCGTTCTAGTTTTTGAATAATATCAAAATTAGAAAGTGTTTTCTGCTTTTCTTCTTTTAAATGAGTTTTGGCACCATCAAGGGTAAAACCTCTTTCTTTTACCAAATGATATATCAATTGAAGGTTTTTAATGTCTTGGGGAGTGAATTTTCTGTTTCCCTTTGCATTTTTTTTAGGTTGGAGCACATCAAATTCTTTCTCCCAAAAACGAATTAGTGAAGCGTTTACACCAAAGGCACGGGCAACCTCGCCAATACCATAATATCTTTTTTCAGGGAGTTCTATCTGCATTAATCCAATGATTGGTTTTCTTGATTAGCGAATTTCAACATATTTTCGAATTCTTCTGGCGATAAACTTCCATAATAGAAATTCATAGGGTTTATTCTCTCGTTATCTTTCCATACTTCGTAATGTAAGTGTGGTGCCTCTGATCTACCTGTGCTTCCTACAAAACCTATTAGGTCGCCTCTTTTTACTTTTTGACCTTTCTTAACATTGTATTGGCTTAAGTGAGCGTAAAGACTTAAATATCCGTATCCATGTTCAATGCGAATATGTTTTCCGTATCCAGATGAGTTGTTGTCTGCTCTAGTAATTTTGCCATCTCCAGCAGCATATATAGGTGTACCTTTTGGAGCGGTAAAATCCATGCCGTAATGCATTTTTCTTGCCTTAGTAAAAGGATCGGACCTCCATCCGTATCCAGATGCCATACGTTTTAAATCTTCATTGTTGATAGGCTGAATAGCAGGTATCGACATTAATAATTTTTCTTTTTCCTCTGCTAGCTTGGTAATTTCATCCAATGATTTAGATTGAATGGCCATTTGTTTTTTAATGATATCCAGTCTCTTTGTAGTGGAAACGATCATTTCAGAATTATTAAACCCTTCTAAAGATTTGTATCGGTTAATACCGCCAAAACCAGCTTTTCGCTGTTCATCTGGTATAGGGTTGGCTTCAAAATATAAACGGTAAATATTGTTGTCTCTATCTTCTATGTTCCCTAGAACCTCTTCAATTTGTTCCATTTTCTTATTCAAGAGCTCGTACTGCAGTTCGTAATTTTTGACTTCACGAGATAAAGAAAGTTCTCTAGGTGTATTGACTAAGTTGGTGTTAAGCAGAAGAATTAATGCTAAAAAACCAAAAAGGCATGAGCCCAAAATAAAGAAGGCTATATTTCTATAACGTTTAGATTTTTCGGGTTCTATTTTACGGTACGACAGCGTGTCTGGGTCGTAATAGTATTTTACCTTAGACATGAATGTTATTTATCCTATTTTTGTTTTTTCAATTATTAGGGAACAAACAAATATAAAGATAGTTTTATATAAACCGTTAAAATTTGTAAAAGCTTAGCATTTTAGATGAATTCCAAAGATACAAGAACACAATTTCTGAATTTTTTCAAAGGTAAAGAACACAAAATAGTGCCTTCTGCACCTATGGTCATAAAAGATGACCCAACCTTGCTTTTTACAAATGCGGGTATGAATCAGTTTAAAGAATACTTTTTAGGTATAAGTCAGCCAAAAAGTTCTAGAGTGGTAGATACCCAAAAATGTTTACGTGTAAGTGGTAAACATAATGATTTAGAGGAGGTAGGTAAAGATACTTACCACCATACGATGTTTGAGATGTTGGGTAATTGGAGTTTTGGTGATTATTTTAAGGAAGAAGCCATTACCTGGGCTTGGGAGTTATTGACGGAAGTTCTTAAAATTGATAAGGACAGTTTATATGTGTCGGTTTTTGAAGGAAGTGATGATGCTGACCAATTAAAATTGGATACTGAAGCTTTTGATCTTTGGAAAAGTATTGTGCCTGAAGATAGAATTATCATGGGTAACAAGAAGGATAACTTTTGGGAAATGGGTGATCAAGGTCCGTGCGGACCATGTTCAGAGATTCATGTAGATATTCGTTCAAAAGAAGAAAAAGCAAAAGTTTCTGGAGCAAGTTTGGTCAATCAAGACCATCCGCAGGTAGTGGAGATTTGGAATCTGGTATTTATGCAATACAACCGTAAGGCAGATGGCTCTTTAGAAAATTTACCGGCGAAACATGTAGATACGGGTATGGGATTTGAGCGTCTTTGTATGGTGTTACAGGGAGTTCAAAGTAATTACGACACCGATATTTTTACCCCGTTAATTAGAGAAATAGAAACGATTACAGATTCTGATTACGGTAAAAATGAAGAAATTGATATAGCCATTCGCGTAATTAGTGATCATATAAGGGCTGTGGCGTTTTCAATTGCAGATGGTCAGTTACCAAGCAATACAGGTGCAGGTTATGTAATAAGAAGAATATTAAGAAGGGCAGTTAGGTACGGATTCACATTTTTAGATATCAAAGAGCCTTTTATGTTTCGTTTGGTAAGTGTACTTATCAAATCTTTGGGTGATGCATACCCTGAATTGAAAGATCAAAAGCAACTGATTGAAAACGTAATTAAGGAAGAAGAGCACTCTTTCTTGAAAACTCTTGATCAAGGATTATTGCTATTAGATACTATCATAAAAAATACCGAAGGCAAAACAGTTGATGGCGGTAAAGCTTTTGAATTGTATGATACTTTCGGGTTTCCTATAGATTTAACTGCTCTAATTCTAAGTGAAAAAGGATATCAATTAGATGAAGCGGGGTTTGATGCGGCTATGCAACAGCAGAAGAATAGATCAAAATCCGCATCAACAATATCTAAAGAAGATTGGGAAGTTTTACAGGACGATAACGAACAGGAGTTCGTTGGTTATGATATGCTAGATGTTGAAGTGAAAATTACAAAATACCGTAAAGTAGTTTCAAAAAAAGACGGTACTCAGTTTCAGTTGGTATTTAATCTAACTCCATTTTACGCAGAAGGTGGTGGTCAAGTTGGTGATAAAGGATATTTAGAGGATACTCATGGAGATGTAGTGTATATTACGGATACCAAAAAAGAGAATAATGAAATCATACATTTTGCCAAAAACCTGCCAAAGCATTTAGACGAGAGTTTTAAAGCAGTGGTTGATAAAAAACAGCGTAATAGAACAGAAGCAAACCATACGGCAACGCATTTGTTGCATCAGGCTTTACGCGAAATTTTAGGAAAACACGTAGAACAAAAAGGATCTTCTGTACATTCTAAATATTTACGATTCGATTTTTCTCATTTTTCTAAAATGACGCCAGAAGAATTACAGGAAGTGGAGAATTTTGTGAATGCTCGTATAGACGGACATTTACAACTTCAAGAAGAAAGAAATGTACCAATGAAAGCTGCAATTGCAGATGGTGCAATGGCATTGTTTGGAGAAAAATACGGAGACGCTGTTAGAACAATTCGTTTTGGTCAGTCCTTAGAATTATGTGGTGGTACGCATGTGAAAAATACAGCGGATATCTGGCAGTTTAAAATTAAATCTGAAGGTGCTGTAGCTGCAGGAATAAGAAGAATTGAAGCAATTACAGGTGATGCGGTTAAGGATTTACATGTAGATAATGATAAATTGTTAGCTAAGATAAAAGTGGTTTTGGGTAATACTCAAGATCCTGTGAAATCGGTTTCTAGTCTTCAAGAAGAGAACAGTAGTCTTAAAAAGCAGGTAGCCGAGTTGTTGAAAGATAAGGCGAAAAACTTAAAAGGTGATCTGCTTACTGAACTTGAAGAAGTAAACGGAATTCAATTTCTAGCAAAGAAAATTGACTTGGATGCTGCCGGTATAAAGGACTTAAGCTTTGAAATGGGAAGTAATAAGGATAATTTGTTTTTACTTTTTGGTATGGAGCAAAATGGTAAAGCTTTATTGTCTTGTTATATATCTAAAGAATTGGTGGCTTCTAAGAATTTAAATGCTGGAACCATTGTTCGTGAGCTTGGTAAGTACATTCAAGGTGGTGGCGGTGGTCAACCTTTCTTTGCAACTGCAGGTGGTAAAAACCCTGCAGGTATAGAAGAGGCATTGGCGCAGGCTAAAAGCTATTTACAATAAGTGCTAAAGCTGTATGAAATGCAATAATCATGGTTAAATGTGGTTTTATATCAACCAATTAAACATATAACCATGAAGAATTATTTTTTATTATTACTAGCATTCGTAAGTTTTTCAGGATTTTCACAAGTCTCATTTGGCGCTCGGCATGTCGGTAAACCATCAGATTTAAAACCTAAAGCATTAGAGGAATTTAAAGCATCAACAACCATTTTTGTCTTGTCAGATGTTATTGACGCCGACCAATACGCTAAAATTTTAGAGGAAACTTGGACAGTGACCCCATATAAAATAGTTCCTCAAAGTGAATATGATTTACAAGAGTATTATAACAAGAATTACTCTATAGCAGAAGTTGTAGGATTCAAGCGTTCTAAAACTACCAAAATGGGTAGTGTTGTGCATTCATTGCATACCTATATTAATATCGGATTGTATGATGCTGAAACCATAGATGAAAAGTTGTCTAAGGTTAAAGCGAAAAAAGAGAAGAAAAGAGAAGAGAAGATTAATGAGATTTTCAGAAATAATAAAAAGCCGATAGCTAAAATTTATCTTTTTCCAACATCAGATTTTGTAAATACTGCTCTTTCTGAAGAGAAGGAAGTTATTGTAGAAAAAATGTATACTGAAAACGTTTTCTTTAACTATTCAACAGGATTTCTGAAAAATTACTTTCAACAAACAAACAATCTCATAGAGAAAGGTGAAACATATTGGATGTATGAGAAAGATCATGATACTAAAAAAATTGCAGGTTTGACTACTTCTAAATTATATGTGCCAAATTATATCACGCAAAGAACAAATGCTTTTACCGCAGAAATTTCTGATGGAGAAAAAAAAGATGTAGAGAAGTTATTTAGCAAATACGATTTTGATTATGAGTTTATTTCAACTGAAGATTTAGACAAAGCTATTGAAGAGAATAAAGAATTTTATTATTTACGATACGCTAGAGCAAATGCGGAACGGTTTTTACAGGTAGTGAATTCAAAAACAGGAGAAGTGGTTTATAGAGAATACATCACTGGATTAAGTTATAATTTAAAAGCTAAAAATTTAGGAGAACTAAGTGATGTAATAGCTAAATCTGCAAAGAAATTGGCGAAGTAGTGTCATTTAAAATGATATTCTTTTTAGAAATTTAAGATGCTAAAATCTAAAATCGGATTTAGCATCTTAAATTATTAAAACTATCTTCAGAAAATATTATCCTAACTTTGCTAGGCTAAATTGGAGTTCCCATATGATTAGATAGGTTTATGAAAAAATATATCATCTTATTATTACTGTTTGTCTGGAGTTGTAATCTTTCAAATAAAAAAGAAGAAGAACCAAAAGGTGATAAAAAGGTAGAGAAAAAAGTGTTGTCAGCTACTGATTCTGTTCAGGTTAGGGGTTATGTAGAGAAATCTTTTCAGAGCCCTGTGCATTCTTTGGAGTATCAACAATATCTAGATTCTGCACTGACAATTGTGCCAGAGAGCGCTTGGCTTTGGCAACAAAAAGCAATGCCGTTTTATAAAGCTAGAAAATACCAGTTAGGCAAGCCGTTTTTAGATAAAGCCGTTGAGTATGCCCCAGAAAAGTATTTAGATTATAGCGGATTCATGAGATGTATTTTCTCAAAGGATTATATAAAATCGATTTCTGAATTTATGAGAGCCAAAAAAGAGTTTGGCGATGGTTATGTCATGGATCATACCTATAATTTTTATATTGGTCTAGATTATCTTCAGTTGAATAAATTCTCAAAAGCCAAAGAGTTCTTGTTGTTAAGTAAAGAACAGCAGTTTAAAGATTTTCCAAATGATTTTCCGCAAGAAGCTTGTCATTATTTAGATTGGTATTATTTGGGTATTGCAGATTTTGAATTGGGTAATTATGAAGAGGCGATTGCTTCTTTTGATATGTCTTTGAAAGTATATGAAAATTTTGCAGATGCACTTTATTTTAGAGGTAGAAGTATGACCAAGTTGGGAAATGAAGAAGGTGCTGAATGGGAGAAAAAAGCCTTTGAAAATGGAGGAAATACTATAAATGAGGATAATGTTATTTATGAAATTTATCCATATCAAGTGTTTCATAAGTTAAACGAGAGTGCGCGACCTAAATGAATCTCTTAACCAAAATATTATTGTCGAAATCTGAAAACCCAATTGATTATTCAAGTCGGTTGTTACTTCTGGGTTCATGTTTTTCAGAGAATATTGGGGCTAAACTAGAATACTTTAAATTTCAGGGATTACAGAATCCGTTTGGTATTTTATTTCATCCTTTGGCAATTGAAAAACTTATTCAAAAGTCAGTTCATCAAGAGGTGGTTACGGAAAAAGATGTGTTTCATGCCAATGAGCAATGGCATAGTTTCGATGCACATTCTTGTTTAAGTAATCCATCCAAAGAAAAAATTATTGACAATTTAAATGATGCAATACAAAACACTACTTCTCAACTAAAAAAAGCAAGTCACATCATTATAACTTTAGGTACTGCTTGGGTATATCGTAATAATGCGAGTGAAAAAGTTGTTGCAAATTGCCATAAAGTACCTCAGGTAAGCTTTAATAAAGAGTTATTGAGTGTCGATGATGTTAAACAAAGTTTAGAACGTACTATTGAAATGGTGCGTTCAATAAACCCAGCTGCACAATGTATATTTACGGTATCGCCTGTTAGACATTTAAAAGACGGCTTTGTAGAAAATCAACTAAGTAAATCGCATTTAATTTCTGCAGTACATAAGGTGCTGAATGAGGGTATTTCTTATTTTCCTAGTTATGAACTTATGATGGATGAGCTTCGAGATTATCGTTTTTATGCAAAAGATATGATTCACCCTAACGAAGTGGCAATAGATTATATATGGGAGAGATTTTGCGAAGTATGGATTGCTTCAAATGTTTATCCTACTATGAAAAAGATTGAAAAAATACAAAAAGGGATTCTTCATAAACCCTTCAATGAAAAATCAGAACAACATCAGAAATTTCTTTTAAAACTAAATGTGTTGAAATCTGAAATTCATAAAGAATATCCGGACCTTGTTTTCTAAGCTAATTAAGAACCTTGTCGAATTTATTATACTTTGATATTTATACTATAGTTTTTTCATTACTTTCCAGTTTTACGTCCAATATGATTAAAAAGTTAAGCTGTCTTGTTTTATTAATGTTTAGTGTAATTACTGCTAGCGCTCAGCTTCCGTTAATTGAATTAGAAGCTTTACAGGCGTTATATAATGAAACCGGAGGTCCTAACTGGGACAATGAGACCGATGCCGATATTACCGATGACTGGGTGTTTGCAACGCCGTTGATTGATACCGATGTTACTAATTGGTACGGGGTCACCGTAATCGGTAACCGTGTTACACAGCTAATATTAGATAATGGAGGAAATACTGGGAACAATTTAATAGGAACGATACCAACTGAAATCGGTAATTTACAGAACTTGGTTGAATTAGACCTTTCTGATCAAACGAATCTTACTGGTCCCATTCCGGACAATATAGGTAATCTTTTAAACCTTGAAACCTTACTCTTAAATGGCAATGAGTTATCAGGGGTCATACCTTCGGTATTAGGGGATTTAAGTAATTTAGCTTCGTTATGGTTGAACTCAAATAATTTAGTTGGAACTATACCGCCCGAACTTGGTAAGTTAAGTAATTTAGAATCTTTGCTGCTTTCAGGAAATCAACTCACAGGAACTATACCTATTGAGTTGGGAAGCCTAAATAACTTAGTTACCCTTTGGCTCTCTTCAAATGAACTTACTGGCGAAATTCCCGCTGAATTAGGGTTGCTTTCAAATTTGACGCAATTAGTTTTAAGCAATAATAATCTTACAGGTGAAATTCCTGAAAGTATTTATGGTTTAATGAACTTATTTATATTGCAATTAGAAGCTAATCAGCTAGAAGGGGCTATTTCTCCGTTAGTTGAAAATTTAGTGTCATTAGAGATTTTAATACTTCGAAATAACCAATTAGAGGGTGATCTGCCAGAGGAAATTGGAAATATTACTACGTTACTTACATTGTGGCTAGGTCAAAATAATTTTATGGGAACGATACCCGATTCTTTCTCAGGTCTAATAAATTTAGGATCCTTTGAAATTAATGATAATAACATAGAAGGTGTTTTACCTGCGGGTTTGGTAAACTGGACCAATCTGAGTGGTTTTAATATTTCGAATAATAGAATTGAGGGCGCGGTACCTAGTTTTATTTTTTTAAATACAACAATATTAAGAATTAATGATAATCGTTTTCAATTCGGAGATTTTGAAGATGAATTTGATTATTATGAAGGGTTTTTATTTTTTGTTGATACTCCCCAGGCATTAGTGAATGATATAGATGATATAACAGGATGTGTTGATGGCTCTATTACATTAAGTACTGTAGTTAGCGGCAGTGCAAATGTATATGAGTGGTTTAAAGATGGTCTTGCTGTACCTAGTTCTAATACGCCAGATTTAGTTTTGACCAACCTTCAAGTAACAGATTCGGGTGTTTATACATGCGAAATTAGTAGTACTATAGTAACAGATTTGGTATTAGAGCGAAACCCAATTACGTTAACAGTCAATAACGACGGACCTACGGCAAACGATATTGATGATATCGTGCTATGTGATACGGATACCGATGGTTTTGCAACATTTAATTTAGATTTGGCAGCTATTGAATCGCAAGTAATAGGTAATCAAACAGGGTTAACGGTTTCTTATTTTAACGCCACAGGAAATCAAATAACATTAACAAACTCATTTGATAATACTACTGCAAACCAACAAGATATTACAGTTAGGGTAGAGGCATCTGCAACCTGTTTTGACGAGACTGTTTTTAGTCTTATTGTAAATCCTTTGACCGTGGCAGATGTGTTCTCTGATGTCGAAGTTTGCAACGCTTATATTCTACCGGCATTGAGTGCAGGGAATAATTATTATACAGCTACAGGGGGTACAGGAACGATATTGAATGCAGGTGAAGAGATTACCGAATCGCAAACAATATACGTGTATGCAGGGAGTGCTACGGGAGCGGAAGATTGTTTTGATGAAAGTAGTTTTTTCGTTGATATCACTGAGGTCTCAGTTGCAGAGTTCGATGATGTAACGGCTTGTCTTACGTATACACTACCAACATTACCAGATGGACAGGATTACTATAGTGAAGCAGATGGTAATGGAGTTATTTTATTGGCTGGAGATGAAATTTCAGCGTCCATGACTATTTATGTATTTGCAGAAGAGAATGGTTGTTTTAGTCAATCTAGATTTACGATAAATATAGATGCTTTTGCTTGCCAAGGTGTAGAGTCTTTGGCGTTGCCTAAGTTTTTTACTCCTAATAATGATTCATATCATGATGTTTGGGATACTTCAAAACTATCTGGTACAGGTGATATAGGTATATTTATTTATGATCGATATGGTAAGTTCTTAAAGCAGCTTGATCCTAACGCTTCTAATAGTGCTTGGGATGGTATGTATAATGGCAAGCAAATGCCTTCAACTGATTATTGGTTCAAATATTTGAATTACGATACCGGAATAGACCTTTCGGGTCATTTTTCGTTAAAACGATAGGCTTATATATTCGTTTGTTCCTTAATTTCGAATACATTGTTTTTTTATGAAGAAAATACTTTTAGGCTTAGTAATAGGAGCGACATTATTGTTTGCTTTTCAAACTTGCCAAGATGACAAAGAAGATAAATCTATTCTAGAGGAAAATTCTATGCTTATTCAGCAAGAAATAACCAATGTTTCTAAATTAGTGGTAACAGAGGGTCATTTTGCAGAGGTTTATAATTACAAAGACTCAAAAGAACTTTTTGGTCCGTTGTTGAGAGCAGAGAAAAAAGCATTAGTAGTGGTAAATGCAGGTGTAACGGTTGCTTATGATTTAAGTAAGATTGATTTTGAAATTGACGAGGCAACCAAAACGGTAAAAATCAAAAGCATACCAGATGCAGAAATTAATCTGAATCCTGATTTTGAATATTATGACGTCACCGCAGATTATCTGAACCAGTTTGATGCCGCAGATTATAACAAAATAAAGAAAACAGTGAAGGCTTCTTTAATGAAAAAGGTAGAAGCTTCTGCACTGCGTACCAATGCAGAAAATAGGCTAATCAGCGAATTGCAGAAATTCTATATACTCACCAACTCTATGGGGTGGCGATTAACGTATCAAGAGCAGACCATAGAATCTTTAGATGGCTTGCAAGTCATTAAACCTTAGATTTTATAGCCGCCAATTCTAATCCGTCATCAATTAATTGTCCTAGGTTAGGTTGGTCTCGCTTAATATTTTCAAGATGTGCCTTTATTTTTTCCGGTAGTATTTTTTCGTTACTTAAAATTGCCAATTCATAAATTTCAATAGGCAGTAGCCAGTCTTTCGGATATTTTTCTTGTATTACTTCAAAAACCTTTGTTCTGGAGATGATGGTATTATTTCCCTCCCTAAAATCACGAATTAATTTATAGTAAGATTCCAGTTCGTTTAAACCTACGTCATCGTTATTTTGGCTTCCGGTACTTAGCGAATGATCTAAAAGGTCAAAACTTTTTAAATCTGCAGGACCATGGTAGGCAGAAACAATTTCTTCACCAATAGCCATGTTGTACAATTCTTCGTTAGATTCGAAAAGTGTGAAGCCTTGATGCGTTACTTTACAATTCTCAAAAGTGATTAATATAATGCGACCCTGAATATTTCGTGTGCCGGTTATAATTTTACCGGTAACATTTATACCACCAACAAAATCTAATGAAACAATTTCCCCTTCATAGATTTTATAGGCTTTTAGATCACGCGGACTCATATCTTCAATAGGAATATTGATTCCTTTAAGTCTACCAATAGGGGAGCCAAAACCGGTTTCATGCTGATTGATATCTTGCCCCACCAACTCTTTTTCGCGGTAAGATAACGCAGATTTACCTTTTGTTTGAAAGTAAATAGGTTTGCCATCATAAGAAATCAAAGATTCAAAATTACCAGATACCTGTAACCCTGTACTTAGTTCAATTGTACCTAATTCTTTAGAGTCTATAAGTTTCTGTAAACCTGTAAGTCCGCCTTTTCGTAATGCCATGGTATTGGCAAAATCTTCCAACACCTGACTTAAAAATGCAAAATCGGGAGTGACGAATAGTTGCGGTTGCTTTTTGGTGATATCAAAAGATGTTTTAGCCGCTTCTATAGAGTAAGGCAGTTTTTTGACGTTGTCGGTCATACACCACTGACTTTCGCCAATAGATGATAACAATCCGGCACCATAAATCTTTGGGTCTTCTAAAGTACCTATAAGTCCGTATTCAACGGTCCACCAGTGTAAATTTCTAATAAGCGCCATTTCGCTGGGTTCGCCCATATTCTCTTGAAGAAATTCAATATGTTTTTCTGCCTTTTCAATATCCTCTTCGGGAGTGCCCTTAGCCTCTTTAATAATTGATAGGTGACGAACAGCTTCATAAAGTTCAAAATCTTTAGCGCTCGATATAGCCTTGCATCCTATTTCGCCAAAACGTCTTAAATAAGCAGCATATTCTGGGTTGGCAATTATTGGGGCGTGACCGGCACCTTCATGAATAATATCTGGGGCAGGGGTGTAAGCAATGTTTTCTAACTGTCGAATGTCTGACGCGATTACCAGTACGTTGTATGCTTGAAATTCCATAAATGCAGCAGGTGGTATAAATCCGTCTACGGCAACGGCAGCCCAACCTAAATCCTTTAAAATACGGTTCATGCCGTACATGTTGGGGATATTGTCAATTGAAATACCTGTTTTTCGTAATCCTTCAGAATAAGATTTATGTGCAACCTTACTTAGATAATCTACATTCTTTCGCATAACATAGCGCCACACAGCTTGATTGATAGGCGTATAGTCCTCATAATTTTGAGGTTTTATGTATTGCCTTAAATGCTTAGGAAGCTTATCTAAAATAGGATTGCTTTCATATTCAGAAGTATTCATACGCTTAACTTTTATGGGGTGGGCTCACATTATTTCTATTAAATATATCATTTACAGTCCAATTAGTTGTTAATATTATTTAAATTAGGAAATATTACTTATTAATAATATTATTAAAGGAATAAGCACTTTTTACAGGGGTCTTATAATCATAAAACAGGAAAAAGTTATGGTGGAAAAATTAGATGATATAGATCGTGAAATCTTAAAAATTTTGCAGAAGGATGCCAAGACGGTGGCAAAATCTATTGCAGAGCAATTGGGGTTAACTAAAACTCCGGTTTATGAGCGCATTAAAAGATTAGAGCAAGATGGCTTCATCAAAAACTATGTAGCTATCTTAAATAAAGATAAAATTGAAGAAAGTATTACGGTCTTTAGCTTTGTTTCATTAGAAGCCCAAAAGGGTGCCATGATGGATGATTTTTTTGAACAGGTGATGAAATATCCAGAGGTGGTAGAGTGCTTTGTGGTAGGTGGGGAGTTTGATTTTTTGTTGAAAGTTATCGTCAAGAATCTAGATGCCTATTATAATTTCGCGAAATTTAAGATCGCCTCGTTACCAAGTATAGGAGGTGTTAAGAGTGCTTTTGTTTTAAATGAGGTAAAGAACGATACCCATTTTCCTTTGCTATAAATAACAAGGGCTTGCAGATGATTTCATCTACAAGCCCTTTTTTTAGGTTGTACTTTTATTATTTCATTGCAACAGCATTAGGTGGGTATTGCTCTAAAATCTGAGAAACAAATTCTCTAATACGTTCTTCTTTCTTAGCTATGTTCTTGGTGTTAGAAAGTGTACCCACACCTTTACCTTGCCATACCAGTTCACTGGTTTTATTATCAATAAGGTCAATGTATAGAGAGCCTTGTGTGCTTGCGCTTACACTAGTACCGCCACCCCAGCCAAAACCAGGTCCCCATGCCCATGGGTTATAACCCCATCCCCATGCGCCGCCCCAGCCATAGTTATTATTGTAAACATCGACTCTTTCTTGTTCTTTAGTAAAAATACTAACTAAAATATCTGGTGTTTCAGACTTTACAAAGCCTCTAGAACTCATTTCGGTTTCAATAGCTCGTAAAATACGCTTCTTGTCCAAATCTGATATCTGAGCTTTATCTATGCCGGTTTTGTAAAAGGCGTAAGATTTATAACCGTTAAAATCTACTTTTTGATCATAATCGGAAAGTACGCTGACCGATGAGCAGGAAGTAATAAAAACTAAAAGGAGTAGTGGTAAACCAAGGAATTTGATGCTTTTCATAACGTTATATGTTTTAAGTACTTATTTTTTCTAATAAAAACATTTGCAAATATCATGCCGAGCTATGTTAAAATTTATTGCGTATTCGTTTTAGGATCATAGCCATACGGGCAATGTCGGCAACCACTTTCGCAGCAATACCCTCGTTTAAGGTGATATTGTTTGGTGAATACCCTAAAGCCGTTTTCAGACCAGTAAAAATCACCTTCTTCAATAGGTATTATTTCTTTCATATGATCAACGCTTTTTTGAGGTATAAAGTTACTTCTTTCTGTTGATAACCCAGAAGTAAGAAGTTATGAAGGTAGTTGTTAAAGCGCTTAAACCGTATTTTCACCATTAAACGGTTTTGTTGGCAACAAAAACCGGTAATTTTCTTACGGTGTAATTTTGGCTTTATCTTTGTTATAACATTATCAAATTAAATCTATGATATTGGTTTTTAGACATTTCTTCTATAAAAATTATGTGGGGCTCTCACTATGGCCCTTTATATTTTTAAAAAATGGAAGTTTAAAAAATGATGATGTACTTATAAATCATGAGAAAATTCATTTGCGCCAGCAGCAAGAATTATTGATTCTACCTTTTTATGTTTTGTATTTGACTGAATGGGTAATTCGTGCAATTTGCTATTTGGATACGTATAAGGCATACCAAAATTTAAGTTTTGAGCGTGAAGCTTACATTCATGAAAATGACATGGATTATCTTACAAATCGCAGAGCGTTCAGCTTTATTAAATATCTTTGGCGTTAAATTCGCCCTTCTTGCAAAGCATAAATCAACTTGTTGAACATCCGTTATTAGCAGAAAAGCAAGTTACCCTTGTTATTAAACGAGAAGATCTTCTGCATCCTTTCATTTCTGGTAATAAGTATAGAAAGCTCAAATACAATTTATTGGCTGCAAAGGCAGAAAATCAGCATACCATATTAACCTTTGGCGGGGCATATTCTAATCATATAGCCGCCACTGCTTATGCGGCAAAGGAAAAGGGGTTCAAGGCAATAGGGATTATACGTGGAGAAGAGCTAGAAAATTCTTGGAAAACGAATGCCACGTTAAAGAGGGCATATGATGATGGTATGCGTTTTAAATTTATAAGTAGAAGCGACTATAGAGAAAAGGAATCCCAAGTATTTATTGATACATTACATAATGACTTCGGTCCGTTTTATCTGGTGCCTGAGGGTGGTACAAATGATTTGGCGATAAAAGGATGTGAAGAGATTATCACAAATGATGATGAGGAATTTGATGTTGTATGCAGTAGCGTAGGTACAGGAGGTACAGTATCCGGATTAATAAAATCATCTTTTCCAAATCAGAAAGTTTTGGGGTTTTCAGCGTTGAAAGGCGATTTTTTAAAAGATGAAATTAATAAAATGGTTAACAATAAACGTTGGCAACTATTGACCGATTATCATTTTGGGGGTTACGCAAAAACATCCGAAGAGCTAATTCTATTTATAAATGAGTTTAAAGAAAAAACAGGTATTCCTTTAGATCCAATTTATACCGGAAAAATGATTTTTGGGTTGTTCGATATGGTTAAGCATGATACTTTTGCCGTAGGAACCAAAATTATGGCAGTACATACAGGTGGTTTACAAGGTATTGCTGGCATGAATAGTGTACTGAAAAAGAAAAATTTACCTTTGTTACATATATGAAAAAGATAATTTTATTGGTATTGTTGATGGGTATCGGGTTGTCATCTTGTAAATCCAAGAAAAAATACTCAGACCAATTACGAACCAAAAATGTACAGGCAGAACGTAGAAAATCAACTTTAGATATTTCACGGAAAGAAGAAAAAGCAATTCTACCTGCGGAGCCATCTAAATTTATTCGTTTCCGTATAGATTCACCTTCAGATTACATTAGCACATTCGCAGAGACGGCACAATTAGAAATGATGGGCTATGGTATACCAGCAAGTATTACCTTGGCACAAGGACTTTTGGAGAGTGGAAACGGAAAAGGGGAATTGGCGATGAAAACCAATAATCACTTTGGTATAAAATGTCATAAAGGTTGGGAAGGTGATTATGATTTTCATGATGATGACGAAAAAGGAGAGTGTTTTAGAAAATATAACCATCCCATGTATTCTTTTAGAGACCATAGTATTTTCTTGACTACAAGGTCTAGATATGCCTTTCTTTTCAATTTAAGACATACGGACTATAAAGGATGGGCAAGAGGCTTAAGAAAGGCAGGTTATGCAACCGACCCAAAATACCCGCAAAAACTCATCTATTTAATAGAAAAGTATGATTTGCATAAATATGACAAACAATCTAGAAAAAACAATTATAAAAATACAACAGTAGTTACAAACGATGCGAGTAACATACACACCGTACAAAAAGGTGATACTTTGTATTCATTATCTAGAAAGTATTATATGAGCGTAGATGAATTAATGAAGTTGAATAATTTACGTAGTGCAGACTTATCTATTGGTCAGCCAATTAAAGTCAAATAATAGTAAAATTTAGTAAGAGCATGATTTATCAAAGAAGTAGCGCCCTGTTTGCAGAGGCGAAAAAATATATACCTGGTGGAGTAAATTCACCTGTAAGAGCATTTAAAGCAGTTGGTGGAGATCCAATATTTGTAAAGAAAGCCAAAGGTGCATATCTGTATGATGAAGATGGTAATAAGTTAATTGACTATATCGCATCTTGGGGTCCGTTAATATTGGGTCATGCCCATGAGCCTGTAATTAATGCAGTTGTAGAAAAGGCACAGAACGGTACTTCATTTGGTATGCCAACTGAAATAGAAACTGAGCTTGCGAAACTGGCTATTTCTATGGTGCCTAATATGGATAAAATTAGGTTTGTGAACAGCGGAACAGAAGCTTGTATGAGTGCAGTTCGTTTGGCAAGAGGATATACAGGTAAGGATAAGATTATAAAATTTGCCGGTTGTTATCACGGTCATTCAGATTCGTTTTTAATTCAAGCGGGTAGTGGTGCCGTTACTTTTGGTAGCCCTAACAGTCCAGGTGTTACTCAGGGTACCGCAAAAGATACTTTGTTAGCAGATTACAATGATTTAGCCGGTGTGAAAGAATTGGTGCAAGCCAATAAAGGTGAATTGGCTGCCATAATCATTGAGCCAATTGCCGGTAATATGGGGTGTATTGTACCTACGGATGCTTTTATGAAAGGGCTACGTGACATTTGTACCCAAGAGGGAATTCTATTGATTTTCGATGAGGTAATGACCGGATTTCGTTTAGCGAAAGGCGGAGCACAGGAAGTTCTGAATATTAAAGCTGATATTGTTACTTACGGTAAAGTTATAGGTGGCGGATTACCAGTAGGCGCTTTCGCAGCTAGAACAGAAATCATGGACTTTTTAGCTCCTGATGGTCCTGTTTATCAAGCAGGTACATTAAGTGGTAATCCGTTGGCTATGAGCGCAGGTTTGGCTATGTTAACAGAATTGAACAATAACCCTGAAGTATTTAAAAGTCTGGCTAAAAAAGCAGAATACTTACATAAAGGCATTGCAGAAGTGTTGACCGAGAAAAAGGTAGCTCATCAAATTAACCGTTATGGTAGTATGATATCTGTACATTTTACTGATGAGCCTGTTGTTGATTTTGCTTCTTCTGCAAAAGGTAATAATGAAACTTTCAAGAAATACTTTCACGGTATGTTAGAACGCGGGGTTTACTTGCCACCAAGTGCTTTTGAAAGTTATTTTCTAAATGATGCTTTGAGTTATGAAGATTTAGATGCTACTATAAATGCCTTGAAAGAAATAGATTTATAGTGTAAGTATATTAATATAAAAAAGAGCCCTCATTTGAGGGCTCTTTTTATTTGAGTTAGTTATAATACTATTTAATATTATACTGAATACCTAATTGAACAGCATTTGAGAAAAACTTGTCAATTGTAAAGTAAGAGTAGTTTAGGTTGATAGTGGTGAAGTTTTTAATTCTATATGATAATTCACCTTCATAGCGTTGAAAGCTATCTTCATCTTGCTCAGCAAAAAGAGAGAAATCGCTCTTCAGGTTAAAGTCAGAATCATCATTTCCAATTTGAAATTGCAATCCGCCGCCGGCAAAAAGTCTGTCTTCGGTCAACCAATATGGAAATCCGTTTCGTCTATCTTCAGAACCAACACCGTAAGCACCTTCAACTAACGGTCCTAGTTTAAACTTATCTAATTTCAATAAGTTATATTCTACGCGTGTACCACCAATAGCGTAATATTGACTATCGGTATAGTAATCGGCTTTTATATAAAACTCATGGTTTAAATTAGATGAGTATTCAAACTCTTGTGCCGCTTTCACTTGTATGTCATAAATATTTAAATCATACCCAGGTCCTGTTGTAACAGGATGAGCTTTTACACTTAAAGAAGATGTACTGGTATCACCAATAAAATCTATTCCAGATTTAAAATGGAAGAATACTTTATTGAAGTTATCCATCTCAACTCTTGCGCCAACATAAAATGGTCTTTTTTGATCAGATTCTTTTTTATAGACATATTCTAAGCCTAATAAATCTCTGCCAATATCATTAGGTACAATCGTATCTTTTAAAATGGTGTATGCAGTACCTTGAACAATAGAAAATTGGTGGAAATCTAAATTCTTATTATAAAAGCCAAAGTGAAATGCATTATTAAAAAGTGTAGGGTTAAACTCATCTGCTATAGCCGTTGAGGTAAGCCCTATGGAATGACCTTTCTTTTTTCGAGATTCAATTTCTGATTTTTTTACAATGGCATCATCCATTAACATTTTGAACTTGCTTATGTACAAAGATTGCTTTTCTTCAGATGTTGCTTTTACTTCATTGTTAAATGCAATTTTAAAATCTGGGTCAATTTTAGCAGGTGGTATGTTTACTGCAATTTCACCGGCACTATTTACATCACCTTTTAATAATAAGATTTTTGCCATGTGGTTCATGGTGTTATAATCTCTAGGATTTTTCTCTATATGCGTAGCATATACTTTTTTTAAGTATCTGCCGTTGGCAAATTCTAAGTTCCAGTCTAGCAATTTAGCTACAGGTACAGTATTTGTACAAGTGCTCCAATCCAAAGCTTTTTGATATTGAGTATAATCTGCAAATAGAAATGCTATGTTTTTAGATATTCTTATGAGGTCAGGTCTACATGTTTCAATTTCCCTTAACTCTGTAACCGCTTTGTCTGGGTCATTTACCAATAAGTATCTTACATAATATTCGAAATCCGAAAACTTTTTACTTTCTATTGTTCTTGTTTTTTCTTTCCATTCTTTAACGGTTTCTGGAGAAATATTACCGCATTTTTGCCATTGCTCTGCTCTGTCAAAATTAAGTTTGTCTGCATAGACTTGACTAATTGATGTAGCTAAATCTCTATTTGAAATACTACAAGGTTCAATGTCATCTAGTTTTGATAGAAGATCTTCATTATTAGAGTTTACTAGAAATTCGAAATACGTCAACTTGTTTTGTTCCGTTGGCTCTATTGTGTAAAGAACTTCTAAAACCTGTTCAATAATTTCAGTGTTATCGTCAGTATTGAAATTGTTATAGTATTCTTTTAAAATAGTTACATCATTTTGTCCCCATTCCATTTGTCTCTCCATCCACATTTTTTTAACGGCAGGCGAGGGGTAATTACTTACTATGCTTATATCTCTAGAAAAATCAGCATATGAGCTAGAAGGATTTTTTAAATACAATTCATTTAACTGAGACCAAAGATGTTCGGTTTTACCTTGTGACTCCATCCCTTCGGCATAGGTGACAATCTGTTGAGCGTTTATAAATTTGTTATCCTTAAATAACTTCTCCATTAAATTTGTAGCCTCTTCTGTTTTTTCCTCAACAATCAACCTATCGATTTTTTGTTTCAGCGGAACCATAGTTTGCTTACTCCTATTATAAGATTTATAATCGCTTTTTGTGTTAGTAATTAAAGTTGAGGTATTACCTATAAGAGTTCTTATTTCTGGGCGAATATCTGGTACGCTTATATTTGGCGATTTTGTTTTTATACTATAAAGAAAGCCGTTCAATAAAGGAATTGAAGAAAATTCTGCTTGATCAAGAGATAGTGATTCATGTACTTTAACATTGTTGTTTTCTTCAACATACATTAGCCAATAAGAATCCTTTTTTTCATCGGTATTTAAAGAGCTGGAAACTTCATACTGCCCTTCGTAACTTAAATGGCGAATACTTTGGTAACGCCAGTCCATTGCTGCCTCTGTAGACTGTTTGGCAGTTAGAAACTTCATGTAAGGGTGTCTTTTTTTGTAATCAACAATGTGCTTTTTTAATTCACCAATAGCATTTGTTGTACTACCTATCTTTAAAATATCATTAGTATGTAATACATGTGACCAAATACCGGTATATAAGTATGTAGATTCTATTGCCCATTGTTCTTTTTGTGATATGGTATAGCCGCTACTTAAGCGAGGGTAATCAAAAAATCTGTTATTTAATGGGTCAGGGTCAAATTCTCTATTGCCACCTTCATATACATCTCCTAAGAAAGAAGTGTGTAAAAAGTTTAAACTAGGAAATCCTTTCTTTAGAGCTATAAGGCCTAGACTGTCTATTTGATTATCTGGAGCAACGTATGAACTAGGTAGTGTTTTTGATACATCATCTTCCCACTTTTCTCTTGATGCTTTGGTATTGTCTAAAATGAGGTCCGTGTCTTTCCATAACTTTTTAGATAGGGGAAGGTCGTTATAACCACGAAAACCAAGCTCATGACCTCTATTGATAAATTCATTTGTAAGCCACTTATTGGTGCCGTTATCATTTTTACCATCTAGCAAACCTGTTTGGTCCCAACTTTTAAAAGTGGGGTCGCCGTTATTTTTCTCGTTGGCATTAAAAGTTACGTAAGCAGAGTATTTAATATCTTCTTCTTGTGCAAGTGCTTTCATTTTTGGCCACCAGTCAGCCTTTAACATTTCAGACTTGCTGATACCTTGTTGTACGTTGATTGCTTTTCCATTATCATTATACATGGACGATGGAAAATCATCAAGAAATAATGTTCCAATATTTGCAATAGGGTAAGGAATACCTTCTAGACCTAATAAACTTGCGGAAAATAGTAGACCTCTCATTTCTTTTTTAAGAATTTGAGATGAGTTGTACAGAATCACTTTTCCGTTACCAATTCTATTTTCAATTAACACTGGATAATCTTGGTTATTATGTGCGGCGACTAAAACATTGATGTTACTAGAAAAATTAGAGCTGTCAAAGCCAAGATGAACCGTTTTGTTATCAAAACCACGTCCTTGCATACCAGGAAAAAGAGCTTTATTGAAGAATAGACCAGAAGCCTCTCTGTTTGTACTCCAGTCAGCATCAGGTGTCATTCCAAAAAAGTAAGACATACGTTCATCTTTGGCTGCTTTTGTAATTAGTAACGTACCACCTTTAGAGACGAACTTTAAAAGGCTATCTATGGCAATGGTACTTAAACCGGCAGTTTCATGTACTGTTACAACCCTTGTAGTTGGTGCAATATTAAGTTTCTCGTTAAATTGGTTTACCCACAAAGTTTTATGAGCAATTTTAGAATAGTCAAAAGCCTTTGCTAAATTCTCGGTTTCAAGAATAGCGCTATAATTTGTAGGCTCTATCAAAAACTGAACAAGTGGCTCTTCGGTACTCTTTTCCGGAATATTAAATTTGTTGTTAGATTTGTATAGTTCTTGTTGACAACTGGTCAATAAACTAAAGGCTATAAGAAGTGATAAATAACCTATTTTTTTTGCTATCATGGTTTGGTGTCTTGAAATTCAAAAAAGAGACCAATGGTTAAAACTTAAACTAGTCTCGTATTTGAACAAACTAAGTACTTTAATAATAGCGCTATCATAAAATTTATTGGTTAAGTATTCAAATTCATCCATGAATGAATCATTTATGTGGTTAATGCTGTGTTTTATTAGGGTTGATGTAAAAATGGGTAATCGATTAAATGCAAAAAAGACCTGCTAAAAGCAAGTCTTTTTTTAATCTGTATTATCAAATATCTATTGTTTAGAAGAGCGTTTTTCTTTTTTGTCACCACGATTTTTTCCTTTACCACGCATTTTTTTTCTGGCATCCATCTTTACCCACTTCTCGTATTGATCAGTATTAAGAATAGATTTCATTTGCTCTTTACGTGCAATTTGATGATCTAATCGCTCATTTTGCATAGCGTATTTTTCATCTGCGGTCAAAACTTTTTTACCATCTTCCTTGTTCGCTTTTCGCTCTTCCATTTTTGCTTTTCTAGCAGTAGCATCTTCGGTAAGAATAGTTTTGATTTTTGCTTGTTGCGATTCGTTTAAATCTAATGCCAAGGTCATTTTCTTAGTCTGTAAAGTGGCAATTTGTACAGGAGTCAAATCCTTCATGTCGCCTCTTTTACCTTTCATGTTATGATCTTGTGCCGTTGCTGATATTCCTGCCATTACTAAAATGGCCATTATAATTTTTTTCATGTGTATTATTTTATGTATTTGTTTCTTTGACATGAATTTTTCAGTTTGGTTTAAAGAACAATGGTATTTTAATAAAAGTTTAACTGCTAGGGAAATGGTATAAAATAAAAAAGCGCGGCTGTAGGTAGCCGCGCTTTTAAGTAGGTAAATGTTTTTAAAATTTTAATTTGCTGGTGTTCTGCCCTCCATTGTTTTGTAAGGGTTAATAACGATGTCAGCTTCTTGATCGTAGGTGTTAGTTACAATTTCTTCTTGTACACTATCATTAGTGTTTTGGTGGTATACAACAGATGCACAAATGAAACAAGCTAGGTAAATAAGACTCTTTAATTTATTTGTCATGATTTGGGGGTTTGAAATTCATTGCTAATCTAAAAAAGAATAACGCATGAAAAAGCCCATTGTTGTGTAATGGGCTTTTTTTGATGTCTAGAATATTTAAAATGTGGTTAATGCAATTCATTCATCGATGATATAGGTTGTTCATCGAGAGGTGCATTTTATCGATCATAAAACGTATGCTTACTTAGGGTCTAAAATGACGGTAATACGCTCAGAAACATCGTCGTAATGATATTTTGTCATCAAATCAGAGGTTCTATTTCGTGCATTTCTAATATCTCGCTTTAAAATGTTTAGTTCTGCCCTTGCAATAGTCCTAATGTCAGATTGGCTAGTGTTGACAACTGTTGATTTTCTGTAGCCACCGAAATCAGAAGCTTTGGCTTGATTGTCTGCTGTCAATAAATATGCTAAACGATCTATATGCGCTTTTTGTAAGTTTCTTCTGTAGGTATCTACGGCTTTGCCATTTTTAGCTTCAGACCATATTCCTTTTCTTAATTCGCTCATCATTTGAGCAAGCGTATATGCTTCAGACTTATCTATGGTCTCATTTTCAATTAACCTAGCCATCTTTCCTAAGCTTAATACATTGTTCAATGTACGCACTTGCATAGAACGCATTTGCTCTAAGAAGCCAGAGTACTCTGTGCGTTCCAGAATATCTTGGTCAAGCATCCACATTGGGGTATTGAATAGTTGTTCTTGAAGAAAGGCCATCGCTCTTTGTTGTTTTTCTTTGGCTACAGCTGTATAGACGGCACCTTCTTGATCGTAAGTTTTATGGTTTTCATAAACTCCGCCAATGTTATTAGAGACATGCCCCATGTATCTATTGAATTGGGAGAATACCTGACCGTATAACTTGTCCAGATCTTCATAAGTTTTACCGTCCTCTGCGGTCCACTCAATTAATTTTGGAACAATCCTTTTAAGATTGGCAATACCATACTCACTAGCTTTCATAGCATCATCACCTAAATCTTCGGTTTGTGAGCTAGGATCAACGATATCACCTACCTGTTGGTGTCCAAAACGATATAGAGGGTCTCCTGCGTGTGCAATAATCCATTTGTCTAGAGTAGATTTTTCTTCTTCTGCAGTAGTGTTTAAAATAGGCTTGTATCCCCATTTAATTGCATATTTATCATAAACACCGATATCTGGCATTAAAGCAACGCCTTCATCGCCGGGTTGAGCTATATAGTTGAAACGCGCATAATCCATTATTGATGGAGCGGTGCCGAATTTCTTTGTAAAGGTTTTAGAACGAAGCGAATCTACAGGATAAGCAACACTACTACCCATGTTATGTGGTAAACCTAAGGTGTGCCCAACTTCATGAGAGGATACAAAACGAATTAGGCGACCCATTACATCATCATCAAAAGAAACGCCTCTAGCTGCAGGGTTAATAGCTGCTGTTTGTACAAAGTACCAGTTTCTCAACAACGTCATTACATTATGGTACCAGTTAATGTCGGACTCTAAAATTTCGCCACTACGTGGATCGCTAACATGAGGTCCGTTTGCATTTGGTATTGGTGAAGCTAAATAACGTACTACGGAATAACGAATATCTTCTGGAGACCATTCTGGATCCTCCTCTACCGAAGGTGGCTCTTTAGCAATAATTGCATTTTTAAAACCTGCAGCTTCAAAGGCAACTTGCCAATCTTCTATACCTTGTTTAATGAACGGCACCCATTTTTTTGGTGTAGCTCTATCAACATAATAAACAATTTGTTTTTTAGGTTCTACAAGTTCACCGTTCTTATATTTTTCAAGATCTTCATCTTTTACTTCTAAACGCCATCTATCAAGAAATTTAACGGTCTTACTCTCTTGAGCTTCTAAACCGTAATCAACCTGGCCTCTAGAGAACCATCCTACACGTTCATCAAAATATCTGCGTTTCATTTGTTCTTCAGGTAACAGCACCATTGAGTTGTTGATTTCAACAGAAATAGAACCAAGGGTTTGGTTGCTAGGTGCTGCACTTGCTAAATACGTCTTTACATGGCGTACTTCAACATTTAAAGGGTAACTTTTGATAGATTCAATATAGCCTCTGCCTTCATCTAAACGAGATACTTTATATCTTTTTCTAAATCTTTCAGGCATACCTAGAGCTTTGGTATCCTTGGTGAAAATATCGTTTACTTCTATGACAGTAGTTGGGTTAAGTGAATCTTTCTGAACAGCCTTTATATCGAATGAGTATAAAACTGGTTCAAAATTTGAATTTACAACGGCTTCATGTACAGGTAAAGAATCTGCAGCCACAACATCATGGGATACTACGCGAAGTAATACCTTCTTATCTTTCTTTTCCCATCGTAGAACCTGTGTATTAATTTTTCCGCCACCAAAACCAATACCTGAGGCAGTTTTAGATATACGGCTTACCATCAACATTTCTTTGTTGAATAGTGAATCTGGAATTTCAAAAAAGTGATTCTCGTCAACTACGTGGGTAGTAAAAAGTCCCGCATCACTTACGGCATCTTTAGTGATCACCTTATTGTAAGGTTGAATTTTATCTTTTGAAGGTTTTTTAGATTCTTGCTCCGTATTTTTTTTCTTTTTCTTAAAAATTTGGGCTTCGGCATTTTGGTAACCGAAAACACATACAAACAGCAATAATTTTACTAGTAATTTTCTTTTCATTTGTGAGTTAGTTTGGTAATCTTTCAAAGATTGAAATAATATCTGGAACAAATAGTTAATAATTTCTTAAGCCTATTTGTAACAATGCAGAGAGAAAGGCGTCTATTAAGTAGGAATAAACATTTTTTCATTTCTGAATTAGTCGATTATAAAGCCTTTGCAACTGCAAGGGCTTTATTTTTTGTGGAAGATTCCTAGAACAATAATGGCAGCACAAATTGAAATAATCCAATTAATAAGAGCACTGCAATAAGATTAAGAATTACTCCTGCACGTGCCATTTCGTGGACTTTTATATAACCGCTAGCAAAGACTATTGCGTTTGGTGGTGTTGCCATAGGTAGCATAAAAGCACAGCTACTGGCAATGGTTATTGGTATCAAAAGATAAGTAATAGGTAAGCCTAGACCAATTGCTATACCAGCCACTACTGGGGCAAGAACCGCTACAAGTGCTACGTTACTCATCAGCTCTGTCATAAACAACATTAGTAAAATCAATAATGAAGCTGTTAGTAAGATGTTCAAATCACTCTGTCCAATAATTTCTGCCACCAAATCTACAATACCCGAAACCGACATGCCTTTGGCCAATGAGAGTCCGCCACCAAATAAAATAAGAATTCCCCAGGCTAGCTTCTGGGTATCTTTCCATTGCAGGATAAAATCTCCTCTTTTAAGATTATATGGTAGCGTAAATAGCGCAATGGCGGCAAACATGCTAATAAGTGTATCAGATAAACCTAAGCTTGGTAATATGGAATTGATCAATGTTCTGAAGACCCAAAGAAAAATAGTAACTCCGAAAATGATAAGCACCATTTTTTCTTTCCCTGAAGTACGACCTAATTTATCTAGCTCTTCATGAATTATGGTTTTTGAAGCTTTAAATTTTAAACCCTGAGTAGGAAAAAACACTTTTACCAGAACAAAATAGCAAATGGAAATCATGATAAGGGAGAATGGTAGCCCAATAATCATCCATTTAAGAAATGATATTTCAATATTGTATTCGTTTTCTAATAAACCAATGAGAACTGAATTTGGGGGAGTACCAATAACAGTTGCAATACCACCCGCGTTGGCAGCAAAGGCAATACCTAGCATAACACTTAAGGCAAAGTTTCGGTCTCGCTTTGTAAATCCGTCTTCATCTTGAATCAGTAAGTTGATAACCGACATGGCAATGGGTAACATGACTACGGTACTCGCCGTATTACTGATCCACATACTTAAAACAGCTGTGGCAATCATAAAACCGAGAACTACTTTATTCGCTGTCGTACCCGTAAGTCTAATGATGTTTAAGGCAATACGTTTATGAAGATTGACTTTTTCTAACGCTAATGCCATGACAAAACCCCCAAAGAATAGAAAAACTATAGGACTACCATAATTAGCTCCAACATCACCAATGGGCATCACTTTCAAAATAGGAAATAGAAGCAATGGTAGTAGCGCGGTTACAGAAATAGAAACAGCTTCGGTAACCCACCAAATAATCATCCAAAGTGCAACAGCTATGACGGCATCCGCATTTTCAGAAATTAATACACTGGGTAAAGAAATAAGAATGAAAAATATGATAGGACCTGTAAACAGACCTATTTTACTACTTAGATTCATGCTGGTTGGTTTTGCCAGCTTCTAAGCTACTATTTTTTACCGTTCCTTGAAATGACTATTATAAAATTTCCACTAAAAGAACGTCCTCTTCTTTGTAGATTTTAGCCAACTGTTGCTTCGTAATCCCTTTTATCCCTTTGTCCCAAGCTTTGTTACTTAAATCCGCTTTTGTTTTAAGGGCGTCAAGTTCCATTTTCTTTTCGCCTTTTAGAATGTCAAAAATCACCTTTTCATTGTCAGACAATTGTAAAGGTTTCTTCTCTGGTCTCATTTGAGGGAAGAATAATACTTCTTGTATAGATGCATTATTGGTCATCAACATAACTAAACGATCAATACCAATACCAATACCAGAAGTTGGGGGCATACCATATTCCAAAGCTCTAAGAAAATCTTGATCAATGAACATTGCCTCGTCATCTCCTTTTTCAGACAGCTTTAATTGATCTTCAAAACGCTCTCTTTGGTCTATAGGGTCATTAAGCTCAGAGTAAGCGTTAGCCAGCTCTTTACCATTTACCATCAGCTCAAAACGCTCTGTCAAAGCAGGGTTGTCTCTATGTTCTTTTGTTAGCGGACTCATTTCTTTTGGGTAGTCCGTAATAAATGTTGGTTGCACGTAGAAGTGCTCACATTTTTCACCGAATATTTCATCGATAAGTTTACCGATACCCATTGTTTCGTCAACTTCAAGACCTAGTTTCTTGGCAGTTTCGCGAAGTTCGTCCTCAGGCATACCTGCAACATCATAACCAGTATGTATTTTTATAGCTTCAAGAATTGGCACACGAGCGTACGGAGCTTTAAACTCAATTTCGTTTTCACCAACGGTAACTTTCGTGGTACCGTTAGAATCCATCGCAATTTTCTCCAATAGTTTCTCTGTGGTATCCATCATCCAGTTGTAATCCTTGTATGCTACATACAATTCCATTACGGTAAATTCTGGGTTATGGGTACGATCCATTCCTTCGTTTCTAAAATCCTTAGAGAATTCATAGACACCATCAAAACCACCAACAATTAACCTTTTTAAGTAAAGCTCGTTGGCAATTCTTAAATATAAAGGAATGTTCAATGCATTATGATGCGTTAAAAACGGACGTGCAGTTGCACCACCAGGTATAGGCTGTAAAATAGGAGTCTCTACTTCCAAATAACCGGCTGCGTTATAAAATTCACGAATACTATTGGTGATTTTCGTTCTTTTAATAAAATTCTCTTTCACCTTTGGGTTCACTACTAAATCAACATAACGTTGGCGGTAACGGAGTTCAGGGTCATTGAATTCGTCATATACTTTGCCTTCGGCATCTTTTTTAGGTAATGGTAAAGGTCTTAGCGATTTGCTTAACATGGTAAATTTCTTCACCATAATCGTTTTTTCACCTACCTGAGTGGTAAAAAGTTCACCTTCAATACCAATGATATCACCAATATCCAGCAACTTCTTATAAACATCGTTATACAAGGTTTTGTCTTCACTAGGGCAAATTTCATCTCTATTAAAATATACCTGAATTCTACCAGTACTATCTTGAAGCTCGGCAAAAGAGGCCTTACCTTGAATACGACGAGACATAAGTCTACCGGCAACAATTATCTGCTTACCTTCTTCATAGTCAGATTTTATACTTTCTGATGTGGAATTTACAGGATATAAAGCAGCAGGGTATGGATTAATACCCAGTGCTCTTAATTTGTCTAATTTCTCTCTTCTGATAAGCTCTTGCTCCGATAATTGCATGCCGTCGTTTATTTAGCTGGCAAATATAATCGATATGTCTTAATCTTTCAATCTTGTGGACACTAAAGGATAGAGTCTTTCAACAAATTTTTCATATGCTAGTGCCGATGGGTGCAAACCGTCATTTGCGACCATTTCTTTTTCAACCAAACCTTTTCTTGTGGTATTGGTGGCATCGAGGAAAGTAATTCCTTTTGTTTTAGCATTTAATTTTAATCATCAGTCGAAATGTAATGATGATGTGTAATTAGGTATGTACTCTTGTTCTGAAATAATTTTTAAGATATCGTCTTCTAACGAGGTAACAGGCGTTTCAATAATTCTATTCACCTCTTTTCCATTCTTGTAAAAAATAAATGTGGGAACCCTGCGGATGTTCAATCCCCACTCTTCACCTTGTGGACTTTTCTTGTAAGATTCTTTTCGTTTGTCTAGTGCAACTATTTTTAAGTTCTCAAGAGGAAAGTCTGTTGATTCTAGAATTTTAAGAAATCTTGGTACTTCACGTTTACTATCGCCGCACCAGGTGCCCATAAAGACTATAATCTTAAATGAAGATAGTTTGTCTTTAAGAACATCAATTTTATGCTGGTCGGCTTCATAATTTTCAAAGTTTTGTTCATACCATGATCGGTAGGAGTTAGATGAAAGTGCCTTCGCCGTAATTTCTCCTAATAAAAAGGGTTGTTGGTTTTCTAGGATTACCTCTTGGTTTGTATGCTGTGAGAAGCTCGTTAAGTAAAAGCTGAATAATAGAGTGGTTAATAGAAATGATAATTTCATGATCTTCGGTTTTTAGATTAGACCTGAAAATTCTTGAAATTGTTAAAGAAAAATTGATTTCGTGGGGTGGAAATGAGTACTAGAACCTAGGTGGATATTTAAAAAGAATTATTGAAAACGTTGCTTTATTTCATCTCTTGAAGATATCTCTAATTTCTTGTAGACGTTGTTAATGTGGGTTTTTACGGTGCTTACACTGATAAACATAATTGCAGCAATTTCCTTATTGGTTTTGTTTTCTAGAATTTGTTGTATAATGTTATTTTCTTGCTCGGTTAGCTTTGCTAAAGACTGGTTTCGTAGGATTTGTGAATGTCTTCTTTGTCTCAGAATTAAATATATATTCAATAAAATAGAAAGTATAAGCAAAGCAGGTAACAACCATTGCCAGAAATTAGAGCTAGGCGAATTTCTATTGGCTACTTGTTGATCTGTGGCTATATCGTTTAAATACAACTCTGTAAAGGACGCATTAGGGTATTTCGCCACTAGTCTTTCGCCAAGTTCATCATAATAATTGGTGTTCTCAATATTTTTCAAATAATAGGCATACGTTTCGTTTCGCTTATCTGATAAAAAATCGAATATATATAGTTCAGCTAAGGGTTCGTTTAAATTTTCTCCATACTTCTGTAAAGTTTCGAACCACTTTTTAGAATTCAGTTTTTTGTTCGCTGCACTTCTAAATTCATTAAAGTCAAAAGCCATTTCTTCTTTTAAAATGTCAATATTTAAAAATGCGGCAGACTTACTATTGGTTGAGGTAATTTCACAAAGTACTTCATTGGCAAATGATGTAGGGAAGGTGATAGTGTCGTTATTATTAGCAATAAAAAGAACATTTTTATTATACTCACAGCTTCCAAAGAAGTGTTCAGAGTTTGCAGAAGCGTCAGAACAATCATCTAAGTGTATTCTATAGACTCTATTTTCATCGAAAAGATTATCTCCGGTAAATTTGAAATATCCTAAAGAATCGGTAGTTGTTTTTTTGAGAATCTGTTCCATTGATATTCTACCAAACTTCCTGTAATCTTCAATGATTGATAGGTAAATGGTTTTTCCGCTTTGTTGGTCTGTAATCTGACCTTCAAATTTATATTGAGATGAAGCTATTAAGCAGGAAAAGAGTATAAGAATAAAGAATATTGTTCTGAGCATTGGTAGAGTTCTGGTCAATAAAATTAGCGGATTTTGTAACAACACGTTTACAATTGCGACTTATAAGGTAGATCAATCAATCAAAATAATAATCAAATGAGTTTAATAAGAGTATTACTTGCCATTTTTTTTCCACCTTTAGCAGTTTTAGGTAAAGGTTGCGGTTCTTTTGTAATTGTTCTACTTTTGACTTTTTGTGGCTGGGTACCAGGTGTAATCGCTGCATTAGTCATACTGAATAATCCTAACTAGAACCAAAACACATGAGACTTTTTAAAATATTAGCTGTTATTGTTATAACAGTATGTATTGCTGCCTGTAATTTTACAGAAGAAATTTATTTCAACGAAGACGGGTCAGGTAAAATGAGCATTCTTTTCGATGGTAATGAGATGATGCAAATGATACCCGAAACCGATTCAACGGAATTGGATAAGGCGATAGATTCTACGTTGGTTTTTAAAGACTTATTAAGAGAGAAAAAGGATAGTATAGCGCAGTTATCCCCAGAAGAGCAAGCTAAGCTTAAAAGGTTAGAGCCTTTCAGTTTACGTATGGTGGTGGATCCAGAAGGCGGAGTCATGAATTTTAATATGTTTACAGACTTTAAGAAAGTGTCAGAAGTGAATGATGCGTTCAACGCTTTCCAAAATGCAAGTTCGGTAGGTCCTGTTGCAGGTGGTAAGACAATGCCCGGTGGTGCAACAGAAGAAACTACTACCGTTAATTATAGTTTTAAAAAAAACACATTTAAGCGTGAGACCGTTATCTTAAATCAAGAATTGTTTGAACAAAGTATAGACAGCTTGGCAAGTGCCGAAATGTTTTTATCTGGGTCTACATATACATTTAAGTATCATTTTCCAAGAAGGGTGAAATCTACCAATATTGAAGAGGCTACATTTTCAATGGATGGAAAAACTATGATTCATGAAGTAAACTTCTTAGAGATGATGAAGGATCCAGAATCTATGGTCATCGAGGTTGAGTTAGAAAAATAGGTCTTTGCTTTTCATATCTTTGTAAGATGAATAAGAAGGTGCGCGTACAAGATTTAGGTCTTAAAGATTATAAAGAAACTTGGGATTATCAAGAACAACTGTTTCAAGAAACTCTTGATCTTAAAATAAGGAATAGAAGAGAGGAGTTGAATTTAGCGACTCCCAATCATTTTCTTTTTGTGGAACACCCACATGTTTATACATTAGGTAAGAGCGGAGATATTTCTAATCTCCTGGTAGATGAAAAAGTTTTAGAAGACAAAGGAGCAACTTTTTATAAAATAAATAGGGGAGGAGATATAACCTATCATGGTCCTGGGCAAATAGTGGGTTACCCTATATTGGATTTAGACAATTTCTTCACAGACATACATAAGTACCTTCGATTTCTGGAGGAAATGGTCATATTGACCTTAGACGAGTACGGAATAAAATCTGAACGTTCACCAGGTGAAACCGGAGTTTGGTTAGATGTAGGTACACCTTTTGCACGTAAAATATGTGCTATGGGGGTGAGAGCGTCACGCTGGGTGACCATGCATGGTTTTGCATTGAATGTTAATGCCGATTTAGGTTATTTTGATATGATGATCCCATGCGGAATAAAAGGTAAAGCGGTTACTTCTTTGAATGTGGAATTAGGCAAGAAAGAAGTGGATATGGATGAAGTGAAGCAGAAATTGCTTAAACATTTTTTAAACCTTTTTGAGGCTGAAATAAAAAATTAAGAAAAAATTGCCTTTTTAAAATTTGTCAGAGTTAAATTTAATTAAAACAATTATTGCTCCAATAAACTTGCTTTATACCACATGAAGGTTGACGTAATGTCTCTTCAATTGTTGAACTGGGAAATATATTATTAGAAATCCATGCTCCATATTGCGGATGACCTCTTAATAAAATAGATTCATCTCTATTGTCTAAAAAAGTGTTGTGATGGATGACTATTGTAGAACCACCAACATTGAAGGGTGAAGAACAGTTTTGTTCATCTCTTCCGTGCATATCAAAACTTCTTGAAAAATTGTCAGTTGAATTTCTTAAGTCTAAATTATATCTTGCTTCGTACTTTTGACCTAGGTGTCCTGTTCCAGATATATCATGTCTATTGTCTTTAAATAGATTTGCCTCAATCAATACCTCAGATGTACCATTTAACAAAATGCCATAACCTAATCTTTTACCCTGTAGATTATGGATGTAATTATGATGAACATTTCCATTTTTACTATTTATATATGCAATAGCTGCATGAGAAAAGTTCTGTATTTCCATATTTTCGATTTCCACACAATCACTATTATTTATTAAAATAGCCATAGATCTGATTGATGAGTCTAATTTTTCTGGATGTGGTCCTTTTATTCTAAAACTTGTAAAGCGTACAAGGCTTGAGGATATTTTGAAGATGCTAATTTTTGAATTTAAATCCTTTTGATTTCCTAAATATTGATTGTTGTCAATAATTAACGCACCATTCGTATTATTTTTTCCTCTTCCGCTCATGATGATAATGCTTGAATTAATTTTAATTGTTTGAAAATCAGTTAAATCAAAAATAGATTCATCATCTAAATATATTATATCGCCATCAATTGAATTTTTTATTGCTTCAGCTAATTGATTAGCATTATAAACCTTAATTGATATACAGGTGGTGTTTAAATCGTTATAAAAACCTTTCCCACCACCTATAGGTTGTTTTGTAGGGTTAGTCTCTGATCCACAGTCAGTGGGACCGTCACCGTATGTATTAGATATATTTACATTATATCTACATTCTAATTTGAAATTACATTCTGGTTTGTTTGTGAAAATTGGATTTATTTCCTCAAATTTATTTTTATTACAAGAAAAAATAAGTAATATAAAAAGTAGATTTAAAAGTTTGTTCATTTAATTCATATTCGTTGTATTAACGTAAACGTTTTTTTTATGTTGTGACATAAAAGTATACTTTTATAATTATTACCAGATTTCATATTATTTATACGGAATTTTCAAATACAAACGGAAAAACTTAGGCTTACACCTCGGTTTTTCCGTTTGTATTTGGTCAAGTTATTATTTACTTTGTGCCGTAAGCATCGTGCTGCTCATAACGTCTCCGTTTTTCTTGTAGGTTTCTTGTTTAATCATTCCAATGCCTTCTGCTAACCAAACTCTTGATGGATAAACCTGGTTAGCCATCATCATTTTAGAACGGTTTTCACTATATAAAACAAAACAATCGTATGTGCCTGCAGTAGTAGTTACACTTTCTTTTTTCTCAACCTTTCTGTTCGTCATATCAACGGTCATGTTCATATTAATACCGCTCATGCTTATTTTCATGGCAACATTGGCATCTTTAAGGTTTTGTCCTACACTTAGCTTATTGGGTATTTCAATATCATTACCAGATATCTCAATATCCATATCACCATACTGTTCCATCATTTCAGTAGGTAGTAAAGATTCGTAATCTAAGGTGACCATATTGCCAGTACATGTTAAATTGTAGCTTGTGCTATAAATATCTTTGCCTTTGTTGTCTTTTAAGTTTATAGACATGGTAGCGGTAGTGGTGTTGCCAGAATGGTTTGCTTCTGTAACTTTATAATTGCTTACTCCTTCAACTTTTCCCTTTTTATTATAATTGGTATACTCCATTGAAACACCTTCGTTCATAGGGTAGAACGTGCTACAGTTGTCTTGAGCGGTAACGAATGTGATTCCGATTATAAGAAATAATGAATTAAGTAATTTAATTTTCATTTTTGATACAGTTAAGATTCTGATTAATAACTATTTAAAAATACAAAATTCAAATTGGGTTTTCAGGGAATGTGTATAGTCTGCATATAAACATTTATAAATTAAGCAATCTAACGTGTCATCGTATTTTAAAAACTTTAATGCTGTTATCTTGATCTTTATATACGAATTCGACCTTCTTGTTTAAATTCATATCTGCCATATCAATTACAGAACTGCCAAATACTGGGAAATTAGGGATTGGCTCAGCTTGACTATCAAATAGATATATTTTCTGATTCTGAATATCGGTTACTGAGACATAAATTTTATCGTTAAGATAGAAAATGGTGGGTTTGGAGTATACCCCTAATTCAAGCTCTACTTTCTTGTTCCGAATCTTTAAAGTATTATCGTTCATAATTGCTAAAGTTCTTGAAGTAGCATCCATACCATGGTCTTTAGCAAGACTTAAGTTGCTTGAGGTTATTTTTCCTTGAGAATCCACTTGATATAGAATACCATCAATAGAAGTGAAAGTGAACTTATTTTGATAAAGCCTTATTTCATTTTCAGAGAAAGAGAATTTATCCTTTACGTTAACTCGTGTTTTGCCAACTCTATTCGTAATTTTTAATTGACCATTTTCAAGTTTAAAAACTAGGTAGTCTCTATTGCCAATTCTAAAATGTTGTGGGGCATCAAGAATATTGGCTTCTGCAGTATCATAGGTAAAGCCTTTGACAATATCACCTTTACTGTTATACATGAAAACTTTTTTACCTTGGGTAACTACAAATCTGTAATTTTTACGACCCTCGTAGTCAAAAACTGCTAAAGGATTTAAATTGCCACCGGAATATTTTTTAGTAAACGGAGCAACTTCTTTACCGTTTCTATCCAAGATTAAAAACTCGTTGTTCGTGGTAAATGCAAACTGTAGCTTCCCATTTTTAAAAAGGTCTACTTGTTGAATTTTACCCTGTACAGTTCCATTAAGTTGTTTTTTCCAAAGAATTTTACCGCTGCTTGAGATTAAGTAGAGCGTATTTTCTTGGTCTTGAACAATAATTTCTTTTCTGCCGGAGCTATGGTTGGTTACAAATTGGGGTAATGTAGCCAAGTCGTTATCAAATTGAACTTCAAATACGGAAGAAACCGAATTCTGTTCCTCTTCTTTCGTGTTTTTTTTGATTAAAAAATTGATATGAAAAAAGTCGGCATCAGCAATTAATTGTGATCCAAAAACATAGTCGTTCAGTTTACTTTGTTCAAAAGAATCTCCTAAAGTCTTAGAAACCGATTCATTTAAGAGGGAAACAAAACCTTTTAAATTAGAAATAGACAATACACTGGCGGATGAGGTCAGTTTGTTTTCGGCATTTTTGAATAAAGAAGTGTTGTTAAAAGTGTCTTCTGTTTTTATTTTGGTAATAACAGATTCTAGCGTGCTCTGTGATTTAGAAAAGAGAAAAGTATTCTCTATAATACTGGCGTATTCAAAAGATTGTTCTCCGATCAAGGGAGTTAGTGGGTCAAAAATTTCAATATCAGTTTTTAACCCCCAGATTTCGTTACTGCTAAATTCCTCCGTACTAATCTTCTCTTCATTAATATAATCTAATAATGTGGCGGTACCGTATGTTCTAAGAAACAAAACAGATTCATTGTTGTATTTGGTTAACCCAATTTCTTCTACAGTATTAAGTAATGAATCTAAATTTGTAGTGGCATGGTTGTTCAGAGTTTTGTTTTGAGCGTATTTTGTAAAATCATCTAAACCAAAAGATGTAAATGTGTTTGCATTACTGGGAGTAAAGTTCCATGTATTATTTTGAATTGGTTTAGTGCCATTAAGTAGATTGAGGAACTGATTTTTGTCTGTATTTGATTCTGCTACGCCATTTAGAAGAATTTCGGTATCGTTAAAAGTTAGGTCAAGGGTAATCCAACTTGTGAAATATGAAATGTCTTTATTATCAGAAAGTAATTTATTGAATAGCAATTCGCCTTTCTCAACATCTATCCAAATATTTGCAACTTTTTCATTATCGGATACTGTATAAAATCGTTTTAAGGATTCGTTTTTCAAAGGAGTGTCAAGAGAATTTATTATGCTTTCTAGTAAGGGTTGAGAAGAGCTTAATACCCAATGTTTCTCCAGAAATGTACTGTAAAATGTATCCTTTTCAATTTCGTATCTGGTGATGTTATAGTCGTTAAAAGAAAGCGTTTCTATGTTTTTGTTGGTTATGCTATCTTGATCGGAAATATTTAGGCTATCTGTTGAAATATAGGTGAAATCTATTTTTGTACTATCGGCAGACAGGGCTAATAATCCTTTCGTTTTATTTGAAAAATGAGAAATAGGAGATAAAATGTTTTTTATAGTTACAAAAGGCTTTTGCGATTCAATAGAATTATAAATTTCATTCGTAGAAAGTTCTTTACTAAGGGTTTCAAAATCATTTATTTTCAGAACTAAAGTGGCATTACTGGGAGTTAGGTCTAAGATAGAATTCTCAGATTGCTTTTTAGATGTACAGGATACGCTTAAAAGAATAATTAAAGCATATAATAAAGTAAGCCTCATGCGAAAAGTTTATGCAAAGTTATACTATTTGTTAAATAAACTTTAGTTGTCTGCCAAAAGCTTAAAACTCATTCTGTGGTATTTTGTAGGACCGTATTTCTTAATTGCAGCTCTATGTTCTTTGGTAGGGTAACCTTTGTTTTTCTTCCAATTGTACATAGGGTATTCTTCGTGTAATTTTATCATGTAGGCATCACGTGCGGTTTTTGCCAGTACCGAAGCTGCTGCAATACTTAAATACTTTGAGTCTCCTTTTATGATACAAGAGTGCGGAATGTTTTTGTAGGCTTTGAATCTATTACCGTCAACAATAATGTATTCAGGTTTTTGTGACAATTTATCTATAGCATGATGCATGCCTAAAATAGATGCGTTTAAAATATTGATTTCGTCTATTATTTTAGGCTGAATATGTACTATTCCAAAACAGATACTTTCTTGTTTTATAATAGGTTCAAGAAGTTCTCTTTTACGTTCAGATAAAAGTTTTGAATCTGTTAAAACTGAATTCTGGAAAGATTCTGGCAGTATTATTGCTGCAGCGGTCACAGGTCCCGCCAAGCAGCCTCTGCCAGCCTCATCGGTACCTGTTTCGTTAATATTTTTGTAAAATTTAAGAAGCATTATGTTTTTTTTAACTTAAAATATTGAATTTTAAATATTGATTTAATGTTAAATAATTGTTTTATTTTCAACAAAATTGCGATTTAACCTAAAAAAAAATAATAATAAGTGTTTTTTTAACATATAACTTTTTTGGGTTAAGATAGCTTTTGGAATACTAAGCAAATTTTTGGACTTTTGGCGCAAGCTAATTCAAAAACAAATTTTATGAAACAGAAGTTGACGTGGATGTTGACGCCTTTATTGGTGCTCTTCATGACATTTTCCTTTGCACAGGAAAAAACAGTGACCGGTGTTGTAACCGATCAAAGCGGTTTACCTTTACCGGGAGTGTCCGTTGTAGTTGTTGGAACAACTAACGGGTCTCAAACAGACTTTGATGGTAATTATGCCATTAACGCGAATTCAGGTGAAAAATTGAGATTTTCTTACCTAGGTCAAAAAACAGTTACCATGAGTGTTGGTGCATCCAATACCATTAATGTACAATTAGAAGAAGATGCTGAAGCATTAGAAGAGGTTGTTGTAGTAGGTTATGGTTCTAGGTCAAAAGAGCTTTCTACATCTGCAATTGCAACCGTTTCTACTGAGAAGATTGAAGCATTCGTTCCTTCTACAAGTATTGATAACATCTTACAGGGTCAAGCTGCAGGTGTACAGGTTACTGCTTCAAACGGTAGACCGGGTAACACTGCATTCGTTCAAATTAGAGGTGTTGGTTCTATTAACGCGCAAACTACTCCTTTGTATGTAATTGATGGTGTTCCAATTCCAATTGATACGGAAAGAGACTTTAACCCAATTAGTAACTTGAATCCTAGTGATATTGAGACATTCTCTATATTAAAAGATGCGGCTACCGTTTCTAAATATGGTTCTCGTGGGGCTAACGGTGTAATTTTGATTACAACTAAAAAAGGTAAAGCTGGTGATGCAAGAATTAAGTTTTCTTCATCTTATGGTTTTGGTGAAATGATTCCTAACAATTTTGACGTTATGAATGCTTCTCAGAAGCTAGAGATAGAGCGTCAGTATGCAGCTTTAGGTGTAAGTGCTGCTAGTAGTATGCCTGGTGCAAATGCTACTCCAGAAGAACTTGCAAGATTAACATCGTTAGATACAGATTGGCAAGAGGCGCTACTTAAAAATTCTATTATCCAGTCAAACAATCTTTCGGTTTCTGGTGGTGATGAGAAATTAACCTATTATATGTCATTGGGTTATGATAAGAATACGGGTATCATTAAAAATATAGATGGTTTTGAAAGAATTTCTGCTCGTTTAAATACAAACTATCAAGCAAAAGACTGGTTAAATATTGGAGCTAATGTTTCTGTGTCTCGTAGTACTACAGATTTACCAAGAGATAGAAACAATGTTCAGAACCCGTTTAGAGCAATGTATGATTATAATCCTTATGATCCATTATTCTTAACAAATGATGATGGTTCTATTGTTACTGATTCTCAAGGTGAAAATGTTTACAATCCTACAAGATCAGGTTTTCCAATTGCATTGGCCTTACAAACTGAGCTGGAAGATACAAGAAACTTATTGTTGATTGGTAATATAAGTGCAGGTATGACTTTTAGTGAGAAATTCTCAAACAATTTTAGTGTAGGTTTGATCAGTAATAGGTATAATAGAACTAACCGTTCTCTTGCTGGTGGTGTATTGCAAGGTTTTGTAGGTGATGCTAACTTTCCGGGTACGCAGACGGATAATTTAAATATTGATTTTGAATACAATGTAAATAACGTATTTACATATGCAGATACTTTTAACGGTGTTCATAATCTTTCAGCTAGTTTCTTGCTAGAATATAACGAGAATATTGCAACAGATTTGTTAGTAGCTGGTAGAGGTTTTCCTTCGTCGAGTATTCCTTATCTAGATGTAGCTGCAGAAGCAACAACAGCAGGTTCTACAGAATCTAGGAGAATTTTATTCTCACAAGGTTTGTTTGCTGATTATGATTATGACGGAAAATATATACTTTCTGGGTCTATTAGAAGAGATGGGTCTTCAAGATTTGGTCCTGATAATAAGTATGGTTACTTCTATAGTGGTAGTGCGGCATGGAACATTGCTAATGAAAGCTTTATGGAAAACTCTATTTTCAATACATTGAAATTAAGAGCATCTTACGGTACGTCAGGTAATCAAAATATTGGTGATTTTCAATATTTAAATTTATTAGATTTTGCTAATACTTATAACGGACAAACTACTGCTTTGCCTGTAGGTGTTGGTAACCCTCAGATTCAATGGGAGTCTCAAGCTATTTTTGATGTTGGTGTAGAATTTGGTTTATTCAACAATAGAATAAATGGTGTTGTAGATTACTTTAAGAAAAATTCAAATGAATTACTTTTGGATCGTCCTATTTCTTACACTGTTGGGGATGAGAACAACTCTATATTCTCTAATATTGGCGAAATTCAAAACTCAGGTGTTGAAATTTCTTTAAGTGGAGATGTTATTAGGTCTCAAAACTTTAAATGGACACTTGGTGGAAACATTACCTTCATTGATAATGAAGTTATTGAATTGGTTGATGGTGAAGATATCGTTACAGGAACATTCAGCGATAATATTTTAAGTGTAGGTGAGGAAATCAATTCTTATTATATGGTTGAATATGCTGGTGTCAATCCTGCAAATGGTGAGCCATTGTATTATGATTTAGATGGTAACATTACCAATGAGTACAGTGATAGTTTCCAACAAATACAAGAGGGGAAATCTCCAATAGCTGATTTTGAAGGTGGTTTTTATACTGCATTCTCTTATAAAGGTTTTGGTTTAAGAACTGATTTTGTTTATAAAGGAGGTAATTACATTATTAACAATCAACTTCAGCAAGGTGTTGCAATTGGTAATATTGATAGCAACTTAAGAACAGATGCCTTCAACTATTGGAAACAACCAGGTGATACGGATGTTTTACCAAGTCCTTTATTTCAAGGTACGGCTGATCAAACTTCAACAAGATTCTTGGAGAAAGGTGATTACTTAAGGTTACGTACAATGACTTTAGATTATAATATGCCTAGAGATATGATTGACGGTTTTGGTTTAAATTCATTAAGGTTCTTCGTAGCTGGGCAGAATTTATTTACAATTACTGATTTTAGTGGTGATCCTGAAGTAGGTTTAGGTTCTGCAGAATCAGGTGAGCCTGGAGATGTAGGTTTCGTAGCTGGATCATTTAACCTATTTAGTTATCCAAACACAAGGTCTTACACTTTTGGTGTTGAAGTAGGATTTTAAAAAATAAAAAAAGTTAGAAATGAAAAATAACATAAAAATATTAGTTCTATTATTTTCGTTCGGGTTCTTTATGTCCTGCGATGATGAATTGAATGATCTACAGCCTTTTGTTGAAGGTAATCCTGAAACATTTTTTACAAGCGTTTCTGCATTCCAGAACGGTGTAGATGGTGCTTATAGACAATTGTGGAATTACTATTCAAATACAGGTTCAGGTTTACAAGGTATTCCGGATATTTTGGCTGATAACGTAATTATTGCACAAACAGGTAGACGTTCAAACCAAGATTTTTACAATTACAGATATGTAGCTGGTACTGGTGGTGCAATTGATTTGTACTGGAGTGAAGCTTACGAAGCTGTAAACGTAGCTAACTTGGTAATTGCTCAAATTGACAATTTAGCTGATGGTCCTGAAAAGGATAATATTTTAGGTCAGGCATTGGCAATTAGAGCTTGGGCACATTTTGATTTGGTTAGGGTGTATGGTAAAATACCAACACAATCTGCTGATGCTAATGCTTCTTTAGGTGTAATTTATATTAAAGTTGAAGATGGTGATACTGAAGATCCTTTTGCTGAACCTGCAAGAGAAACTGTTGCTAGTAACTATACTGAAATTATTGGCGATCTAGAAAGAGCTAGTCAGTTAATTGGTGAAGATAACGGTCAAGGAAAATTAAATACCGATGGTGTTTATGCACTTTTGTCTAGAGTGTATCTTTATAATGGTGAATATCAAAAAGTAATTGATGCCGCTGATGAAGTAAGTGTTCCTGTTGCAACAGCTGAAGACTTAGAAGGTGTATATACTGATGCAAATGAGGCTGGTATTGTTGTTAAATTGGCTATTAATACTTCTTCTGAAAGTGGTGGTAATAATGTAGGTGTTTTATACAGTCAATCAAATGCTACTTCTACTATTTCGGAATATGTGTTCGATTTTGATTTTTACAATAGTATAGATGAAGATGATTTAAGAAAGAATATAATTTCATTTGAAGGTGTAAATGCAGGTAATACTTATAATGCTATTTCTAAATTTTTAGGAGAAACAGGTCAGGTAAATGGTCGTGTTGACGTTAAGGTAATTCGTGCAGCTGAGGTTTTATTGAATAAAGCAGAGGCGCAGTATGAATTAGGTCAAGATGCTTTGTCTACACTTAATGAACTTAGAGATTTAAGATATGTAGCTTATGACGGTGGTGAAGCAGGTCAAGATTTAGAAGATGCTATTCAGTTCGAAAGAAGGGTTGAATTGTCATTTGAAGGGCATAGATTCTTTGATTTAAAGCGTCGTGCAGAATCTGTAATGCGTTCTACAAGTGGTGATTTATTTGATGGTTCTGGTACATCTCCAGATTTTCCAACTTTAGATGCTGATAATTTCAGGTTTCAGTTGCCAATTCCTATCGATGAAATAAATGCTAACCAAAACATAGTTCAGAATCCTGGCTACTAAAAATCATATAATTATGAAAAAATATATATTAATAATAGCGGTACTATTTGCTTTTGTTTCTTGTGAGGAAGAGAATATAGTATTCGATAATGAAAATGGGCAAACCGGTGTTTCATTTGCAACGACGGCGTATAACGTTTCGGTACCTACCGAAGGTTTGGGTATAGAGGTGCCTGTAAATGTAACTACAGTTTCAACCACAGATAGAACATTTGATGTTTCTGTTGATGATACTACAATTGGTGATGCTGCTAATTATGCACTAGGATCAGTTACAATACCTGCTGGTGAGTATAGTGGTGTATTAAATGTTTCTTTAAATTTTGATCCATTAATAGAAGGTGAGGTTTATACATTGGTTGTAAATTTAGATTCACCAGCAGATGGGGTTGCATATAGTGAACAAGTTGCAATTGAATATTTCAAAGAAATCATTTGTAATGATATCATTGTAACTGTTGTTACTGATACCTTTGGAGGTGAAACTACATGGGAGATAACAGATGCAGATGGTACCGTTGTCGCATCTGATGGTCCTTTCGTAAATGTAACAGGTGGTGATACCTATACACAAGATGTTTTCTTAGAAGATGGTTGTTATACATTCACTATCTTCGATTCTTATGGCGATGGTCAAGTTGACGGTACTGTAACTGGTAATTATACAATTACATGTTCTATACTAAACGTTCTTGAAGGAGGAGGAGCATTTGGTTCTTCTGAAGCTAAAGAGTTTTGTATAAATCAGTAATGTTTTAAATACATTATTATATTATTTATTTAAAATCAGGCTGAAGCAATTTAGCCTGATTTTTTTTTGGACTAAGTTTTAGTTTATTCCATCGACATATTAATTAACTTAATAACCATATAATATGAAAGTTTCGTTTTTAACCAAAATCTTTAGTTTGTTTCTCTTGGCTTTATTTTTAGCATGTTCATCAGATGATGATAGAGTTGTTGATGAAAAAGAGCAAGTAGAAGAAATTATTGAAGAAGAGGAACAAGAGCCTCAGTTACCAGCTGAAGTAGTTTATCCAATAGAAGGAGAAACAGGGACAATACTATTGAATAATAAATTATTATCTCAAGAAGGTTATGTATTGGTGAATGAGTCTTCTGATGACCGGGTGTATTTAATGGAGAAAGATTCTGCTCTGATTGTTCATGAATGGAATTTAGAATTTGGACTTGGGAATGATGTTGAATTATTGGCAGATGGGAGATTGCTTGCTTCATTAGGAGTAGAAACTCCAGATTTTAGTTTTGGTGGTTTTGGAGGAATTATTCAATTGATAAATCCAGATAGTACAGTAGATTGGGAGTTTATTTATGCGAATCAAGACCATATAATTCATCATGATGTTGAAATGCTACCTAACGGAAATATTCTGGCCATAGTTTGGGATTTAAGAAGTACTGACGAGTTAAATGCTATTGGTTATTTAGGTGAAGAAGAGAAGGTATACACAGAAACTATTATAGAAATAAATCCTAATACGGATGAAATAGTTTGGAAATGGGAATCATGGGATCATATAGTACAAGATGTAGATGCTACTAAACCACGATTTGGAGTAATTAGTGAGCATCCAGAATTAATAAATATCAATTATATTGATGTACTTCGTGAAACTGTAGAGCCAGATGGAGATATAATGCATGCAAATGGTTTTGATTATGATGAGGAGAATGATATAATTTATATGACCATTAATAATTTTAGTGAGGTATGGGTTATAGATCACAGTACAACTATTGATGAAGCAAAGTTAAATACGGGTGGTAACTATGGTAGAGGCGGAGATTTGTTATATAGATTTGGTAATCCTTTAGCTTATGAAAACGCCTTGGGAGAGAGAATGTTCTACAATAATCATTTTCCTAACCTTTTGGAGAATGATGTGCCTGGTGATGGCAACATATTAGTATATGCTAATGGTAATGGAGATTCTAAACAATCTGTTGTATACGAATTAATTATACCATCAGAATTTAATTTACAACCCAATACAGATAATGAATTGGATGTGGTTTGGAGTTATACTAGAGAGGGGTTTTACGCGCCACGTGTATCAGGTGCAGTACGCTTAAATAATGGCAATACTTTAATAACATCTGGTACTTCTGGTATTATAGAAGTTACAAATGAAAAGGAAGTAGTTTGGGAGTTTGAAGGAACAGGTTTTTATTGGAGGTCCTATCACTATGATTTAGATAGTCCTGCTACGTCTTTTTTGAATGCTGAAACTCCATAAACTGAGTTTTAATTAATGCTGTACAATAAAGCAAACAGCTAATCTATTTTTAAGTTTTTAATAACATTTTTTAGGCACATCAATTAATAATAAACAATTAAATTGAGAAAAAATTAATGAATAAAATGATTAAAAAAATCACTGTTTATACAATTGCTGCTTTGGCTTTTAATAGCATAAATGCTCAAAACGCCTACTCGCCAGTACCAGAAGAAGGTATTGTAAATTTTGTTACTAGTAGTACAGAAATAGAGCCTACAAAAGCAAAAGGAACTCCTTATTTGAACGAGGAGTTTGTTCATGGGGAAGTTATTGTAAATGATAAAGTCGAAGAGATTGGTAAGATGCGCTATAATGCATATAGAAATGAAGTAGAGATTTTAGATAATATATCTAAAGATTCATTTTACTCCTTGTTAAAGCGAGCTTATATAAAAGTAGAAATTGGTGGTAAAATGTATAGTATCTATACATATGTTGATACTGATGAATCTATAAAAACAAGCTATTTTACGAATTTGAACGAAGGCAATTTGAAGTTGTTGTTTAAGCCAGAAGCTTTGTTAAAACAAGCTCGTAGTCCTAGTACATCTTATGAAAAGTACTCTCCGCCAACTTATGTGTGGAATAGTTCTTATTATTTATTGGATGAAACTAATGCAGAGAAGGAAAATCATGCAGTAAAAGTCAGATTGACTAAAAACCAGATTTTAGATTTTACAGGCTCAAGAAAAGAAGAGATGAAGACTTATATAAAGGAAAATGATCTTAATTTGCGACATGAGGAAGATGTAGTGACCTTTTTAAATTACTACAATACATTATAGGAACTAATTAAGTATTAATTAAAAAAGCCAAAGTTGTAACTGCATCTTTGGCTTTTTTAATTTTTGTTATTCTACTCGAAATTCAAACAATTCTGAGTTCGAAGTGTTTTCAAAAGAATCTGTAGTAATAACTTTCCAATAGTAGGTTGAGCCACTAATTACAGTTACATCTATATTGGATTCAGTAATAGTGCCTAATGATGTTACAGGTATATCTGCGGTATCGAACAATACTTCATAAGACACAATATCATCATCAACATCAGAAGTAGCCCATTCTAATGTTATTGTCGCATTGGAGCTAGAAATTGTAGAACCTCTTTGTGGACTTATTGCCACAGCAGGAAATGGCGCATAGTTTTCTATACCTTGTCCTTGATTATAAAAAGCCCATGTTTCGCTTGTAGCAGTTGAAGAGGTTCCATTGGCTAAAGAGATAACATACCATTCGTAAGGTGTGCCTCTGTTTATGCTCACCTCTTTTTGGTTAGTGGTAGAAGTAGCTGTGGTAATACTCCCCGTTTCAAGATTTTTGACTTTTACCTCATATGAATCTGTGTTTTCAGAGGCAGACCATTGAAAATTGACCGTACTTTTAGTTTCGTCATTTGTATTTATTACACCCTCATTACATTCGGTATTATCTTCAGGAAATACCAAAGTAGCTGGGTCTGGGTCTATAACGATAGGAACAACAGGATCAACTGGGTTTTCATTGTCAGAGCCTCCACCACAAGAAACTACTAGCAAGCTGGAAAAAAATGTAAAGGTTATATATTTTAATATTTTCATTTTCTTATGATTTTGTAATTAGATAGGGTGTTACCAGATTTTATATTTAAAATATAGACTCCGGTCGCTAATCCATCTACACCTAATTTAATTTCGTTGTTAGTAGATTTCATTTGCTTGGATAGAATGCTTGTGCCATTTACATTAAACAACGAAATAGTTACTTCTGGTGCAGCATTATTGCCCAGGTAAATAGTTAAATCTCCACCTTCAATAGGGTTTGGATAGATAAATAAATCATCACTCAAAACTATTTTTTCAGTATAAACCCCTTGACAATCCAATCCTGTTTTAACGGTAATCAACGTAGTTACATCTGCCAAAGGCAAAGTGATCTCTTTGGCAGAGGTAGAGTACATCTTCTCATTTAAGAATATGGTATATAATTCTCCGCCAGAGAAGCTTAATGTAACTTCATTATTCAGCGAACTGATTTTAGCTGAAACAGATAAAGCGTCAGGCTCAGATATAGTTAAATCAAAGCAGGCTTCATAGTCTGCTTGGCCTTCAACTGTAATGCATAATTGATAATCTCCTGCAGCTAAATCAGCAAATGTATTTTCGTCTGTAAAGCTAGCATTTGTGGTGCCATCAGTATTTGAAAGCACTGCATTGTATAGGTAAGAAGTGTTTGCAGCCGATATTAAAACACTACCGTTGTCACTTGAGTTGCATGCGCCGCCAGTAGTCTGAATTTGGAAGTTAGTGTTTGGTAAAGAGAAAACTTCACAACCTTCAACATTAACTATGGTTCCGTTTGGTGTATCGTCGCATTGATCAATATCATTTGGTACACCGTCATTATCGCTATCGTTATCACATAGATTACCAATACCATCTAAATCATCATCTTCTTGATTTGGGTTTGCAATTAAGGGGCAATTGTCATCAATATCTAAAATTCCGTCGTTATCATCATCGGTGTCACAAACATCACCTTCTCCATCATTATCCGTATCTAACTGATCGGCATTTGCCGTTAGTGGGCAATTATCATCAACATCTAGAATGCCATCATTATCATCATCTTCATCATCTGCAGAACCGTCAACAACTAAGTCATCAATGATGACACCTTCTTGGGTAACCGAAGGGTCAGACTGAAAAACAATTCTAAATATGACATTGGTTTCACCAGTAAGGTCTTGTTCTCCATTGGCTGCATTCAAATTAAAATCATAAGCATAAGCTGTCATTTCAGTGCCATCTCCTGTCCATTGAGCTCCAGGACAATTTTGGCAATCGTCTGCTTCCTCAGAAAGAGCGTTAGTTCTATCGCTGTTATACCAATTGGGTTCACTATTAATATTTCCTAGTATATCCCAATTAGTTCCTGCATCTAAAGAGTATTCAGCATAAACGATATCAAAGTTCAATTCAAGGTCAAAAGCCATATTGAATTTTAGAACCGGCGCTATAATAGTTGTCATGTCATAACAATTACTAAGAAGAATCGCTTTGGTGCTATTTGGGTGGTCGCCAGCTAAGTTTGTTCCATAAACATTATTGCCAGATGTAGCCGTGTTTAAGTTTGTTCCCGTAGGTATACCTCTTTGCCAAACACTTTCAGAATTACTATCATTATAAGCAATTAAAGATTCTTGCTCGGTTTCAAAAGTATTTATTTCTCCGCCAGAAGCAGGGGTGTTTAGGAAGAATCTATTTTCTAAAGAATTGTTGTCGTCGTAGCTATCGTTATCAATTGTAGCGGTTAATTCTATGTTAGACTCGCCAAAAGTAACGGTAGTTTCTAGTGGTAGCTCTACGGTTACCGTTTCATTACTTAATAAATTTCCAGTCCAGTTAAAGGTCTGTACGCTATTGCCATTGATAGAATATTCTATATCTATAGCTGTAATGGCATTGATTCCTTGGTTTTCAACAGTAGCTGTGGGTGTAAAGTCGCTACATAATACTTCATTTGATTTAGGTGTTATGGATACCAATCTAATTTCATTATCAGGTATTTGTACCGGTATAGTAGATTCCCAAACACCTCTACCATATGTAGATGCTATTATTTTTTCGTCGTCTAAATTAATTTCAATATCACTTATGGCCACATTGGGTAAGTTCGTATAATACTCTTCCCATTCCGTTAATGAATCGTCAAGTCTATATACACCTAAACTAGTGCCAACATAAATTGGATTGTTAGTATGTCTTCCTTGATGTGCAATTGAAAAAAATGCTTGATCTGTTGGAATATCAAATGTTATATTTTCGGAAATAGTCTCTGTTTCACCGATGGTGATTTTGAATACACCTCTTTCAGAAGGTTGATCGGTAAGTGCAATACCTACTCTGTCAGAAGTGGTTACATAAATAATATTACTGTCATTGGAATTAATGGCAATATCTGAAATCTCAGAATCCATTACTTCGATTAAACTAAAAGTAATTCCGCCATTCCTACTTCTATATAATATATTACTTTCAGCAGCAAATATGGTTTCAGGATTTTTAGGGTCTATTTCTATATCATCTATATTACCAGAGCCAATAGAAGAAGAAATCTTACTCCATTGATTATTTTCCAATTTATATAATGCATCAAATCCTGCATATACAGATCCGTCAGGGCCAATCGCTAAAGGAGTTACCCAGTTTCCTTCAATGGTATTCCCATTAGCATCTGTAGGAGCACCTACAATTCCTATGGATTGCCCAGAATCTGAAGATATAAATAAGCTTCCTCCAAATTGTACAAATCCATAAACTAAGCTACTATTGTTAGGGTCAATTTCATAATCCATTCCATCACCACCTGTAAAAACATTCCATTGCCCTTGGTCACGAATAAAACCTGCATTATCTTGTAGACCACCGGTTATTTTCTCTGAATCATTTTTGGCAACGGATATTCTATAAAATTGACTAATGGAAATACCGGCTGTATAATCTGTAAATGTGCTACCGCCATTTTCAGACATATAGATTCCACCATCACTACCTACGTATACTTCGTTATTGAATATTTTTATGGTATGTATATCTGCATGAGTATAACCTTGGTCTGTTACGTTCCATCTATTTATTCTAATAAAGGTGTCACCGCCATTAGTACTTTTCCATACATTCAAGCAGCCTGTGTATATTTCGTTGAAATTAGTTGGTGAAATTTCAATTGCTAGATCAAACCAAGCTTGGTTTGATTCGAATATATCTTGTTCGCTTGCAGTTTTGGTAAATGTATCACCACTGTCTAAAGATTTGTAAAGTCCGCCAAAAGTAAAACTGTTACCACCTGTTTGGGCTCTTAATACATATACTCCTGTAGGGTTTGCTGCACTCGTACCTATTACCAATCTCCCGGAACTTGACGGTAGACCATCTGTTATTTCAGTAAAGGTGTCACCGCCATCAGTAGATTTTACAAAAGTATTTGAAGTTACAGCGTATATGGTATTTGGGATATTTGGTTTAAGTTTAAAATCCTGAATATTCCCAGCTCTTTTTACCTCCCAAGTGGCACCGGCATCTGTAGATTTTTGAAGACCAACACTAGTACCCACCCAGATGATATTGGAGTTTGTTGGGTCAATGGTAATTTCGTTCATTAATAGATTAATATTGGAAGTGCTTGGGTTAAGTCCTGTTTCGTTCCAACTATTTCCGCCGTCAACGGACTTAAAAACACCTACACTATATGAATCTGCAGCATCGTCATCACCTGTGGCAATGTAAATAATTTGTGAATTATTTGGGTCTACTGCAATACCTGAAACTCCAATCTGTGGAAAATCATCGAAAAGGTTGATCCAAGAAGACCCACCATCAATAGATTTCCAAATACCGCCTGCAGGTGCACCTACATACCAAATATTTTCATTGTTTGGATCGACGGCTATTGCATTGACCCTACCTTGTCCAGATAGAGCTCCTGAATAGGTATCATGAGTGAAAGGACCTATGGAGTTCCAGTTTGCTGTTGGGTTTGTTTCTTTGCCAATACTCTCCTGTTTGCTTTTCCAAGAATCCCATAATTGAGTAGAAGTAGGTAAGTTGCCATTTTTATCTATATAATAGGTCCAATAATTCTCCCACCTTTTATATGGTTTAAAGCCACTACCTTTTTTTGTGTAATCTTTATTGCTCCAATATTCATTAAATGCATTTGATATGTCATATAAAGAATGTGAACTTGTGGAAGATTTTGAAGATTCTTGACTCTCCTTTAAGTCTTTCATCCATGGAGCATTCTCATTAAATTGAGCTGATGCCGATACAATCGCTAAAAATGCGAAAACATTAAAAAACAGTACTTTCATTAACATTTTTTTATAAAAATCAGAAAAATTTTTCTTTAAATTATAATGTTTACAGTTAAATTTTAATATTGGTTTGGCAAACCTTAATATACAGGTTATTAAAGAAGCTTAAACTTTCACATTTACTTAGCAACAAAAAAATTAACTTTGCAAGGGTAACAAAGCTTCATGAAATATATAATTCTAGTTTTATTGTTTTTGACTACTTCAATTGTTTTTGGGCAAGATCCTATTAAAAGGCCAGAAAAAAAGAATGATTCACTTTCTCTTGATAAAAAAACAAAGCTAATAAACCCAAAGGATAAAATAGAAATGGATTCTATAACCTTATCTATTGAAGATTATAAAATTATCTCATTTGAAAGGGATACTACATATTTAGATACCACCTTAACAATTCAGAAAGAATACAAGTATAATTATTTGCGTGAAGATGATTTTGAGCTAATGCCATTTGGTAATATTGGTCAAGCGTACAATGAATTGGGTGTAGATTTTGAAAGAGTAGGGAGCTACCCAAGCTTAGGTGCCAAGGCAAAAGATCGAAAGTATTTAGAGAAAGAGCAGATTAATTATTACAATGTTGCTACTCCAATGACTGAGCTGTTTTTTAAAACAACACTGGAAGAAGGGCAGCTCTTAGATGCTAATTTGACATTTAATACTTCTAGGAGATTAAATTTTTCAATCGGTTACACCGGATTCCGATCATTTGGTAAGTATAACGATACAGAAATTGAGTCCGGTAATTTTTTAACAACGACAAATTATCTGTCAAAAAATGGAAGGTATTCATTAAGGGCGCATATAGCTGCACAGAATATTTCTTCTGAAGAGAATGGAGGTTTATCAGATAAAGAAGATCAATTTGAATCTGGTGACGAAGATTTTATAAACAGACCTAGAGTAGATGTTTATTTAGATGATGCAAATAATAAAATATTAGGTAAAAGATATTACTTGGACCATACTTACAAATTAGTGAGAACTCAGTTAGATTCTACTCGTTTAGAAAAAACATCCTTGTCCTTAGGTCATACTTTTGATTATGAAACAAAATATTATCAATTTGTAGAGACAGCTAGTGACACTTTGTTTGGTGACGCTATTTTAAGTACTATTAATGATAAGGCAATTCTAAAGACCTTTTATAATGAAGTTAATGCTGAATTCTACAATAGAACACTAGGTAAGTTAACAGGGGGTGTTAATGTGTATAATTATGATTATTATTTCAATAGTCGTCTTACGCAAGAAGATGGTACCGTTATACCAAGTAGATTAAATGGCGCAGAGTTTGGGATAGTTGGTAAGTATGAAAAGCGAATAGGGGAATTTGATTTTAAAGCTGATTTAAAGTATAATATTTCAGGAGAATTAGCGGGAAACCTTTTTAACGTCTCGGCATCGTACGCCATTAATAAGAAGAATAAGTTAAGATTCTCTTTGCATACCTCTAGTAGAATGCCAAATTTCAATTATCTATTATACCAAAGTGAATATCTCAATTATAATTGGAACAATAGTGAAGTGTTCGAAAAAGAACGTGCTAGCAGTTTAAAAGGGGAATTGCTTTCCAAAACTTGGGGTAATCTTATGGTTAAGTATAGTAATTTAGATAACTATACCTATTTCGCACCGGTTTCGGATACTACTATTGGTGATGATATGGAGAATGCGTTCATAAAACCTTTACAAGAGGGCAATACCGTTTCGCATTTAAAGGTGAAGTATGAAAAAGAATTCAAGGTGGGTATGTTTGCATTGAACAATACCGTTATGTATCAGAATGTAACTCAAGATACCCAAGTATTAAATGTGCCTCAGTTGGTAACAAGAAATACCCTGTATTTTTCTTCAGATGTATTTAAGAAAGCAATGTACTTGCAAACCGGTATTACATTTAAATATTTCTCCAGTTATAATATGAATGGTTACAATCCTATACTCGGTGAGTTCTATGTACAGAATAAAGAAGAGTTAGGTGGGTATCCTTTATTGGATTTCTTTATTAATGCCCGTATAAAACAAACCAGGGTTTATTTGAAAGCGGAACACTTTAATGCCGCTTTTTCTGGATATGACTATTATGCGGCGCCAAATTATCCATACCGCGATTTTGTTATACGCTTTGGTTTAGTGTGGAATTTCTTTTCTTAATCTTTTTACTGTAGTCTGTAATGCATTGAAAATAGGGGTGTTGAAAGAGTGCTTCTGATTAACTAATTGGTTATCAAAATCTTAACTTTTAATGATTTTATTAGCATAGTAACCCTATCAAAATCATGCAGTTATGTTTCGGTGAAAAAACTTTCGTTTTTTATTTTAAAAAATGGTTGTGAAATTAATAATAGTGTGTACATTTGCACCCCGCAAACGAGGAAGATTGATTCGGAATCGGGAGTGGGAAAAGGTTCTTAGGTATGTTGTTTAGGTCTGGCGAAAAAAAGAAAATAATTTTTTTCGATAAAAGTTGTCAGGTTAAAAAACAGTTGTATATTTGCAGCCGCTTAGGGAAACACCTAAGGGAAACGAGGTTAGGAAATCGAGGGATTTTGAGCTGAGTGGATAGAAGTTCATTGAAATATTGTGGAGATAAGAATCGAGTTCAGGTGAGGACCTGGATGAGAGGAACAAGAATTAAGGAAACATGAAAATTCAGTATGTCTTAGGACATATATAAGGAATTGAATCGAGAGTCGGGGCCGGGATGGATTTTGACTTCGTTGGGACGAATATTTACAAAACAACGATGAAGAGTTTGATCCTGGCTCAGGATGAACGCTAGCGGCAGGCCTAACACATGCAAGTCGAGGGGTAACATTTGTGCTTGCACAAGATGACGACCGGCGCACGGGTGCGCACCGCGTATGGAACCTACCTTGTACAGGGGAATAGCCCAGGGAAACTTGGATTAATGCCCCGTAGTACCGTGACCCGGCATCGGGATACGGTTAAAGCCTTCGGGCGGTATAAGATGGCCATGCGTCCCATTAGCTTGTTGGTAAGGTAACGGCTTACCAAGGCTACGATGGGTAGGGGCCCTGAGAGGGGGATCCCCCACACTGGTACTGAGACACGGACCAGACTCCTACGGGAGGCAGCAGTGAGGAATATTGGACAATGGAGGAGACTCTGATCCAGCCATGCCGCGTGCAGGAAGAATGCCCTATGGGTAGTAAACTGCTTTTATACGGGAAGAAAAAAGAGTACGTGTACTCTACTGACGGTACCGTAAGAATAAGGACCGGCTAACTCCGTGCCAGCAGCCGCGGTAATACGGAGGGTCCGAGCGTTATCCGGAATTATTGGGTTTAAAGGGTCCGTAGGCGGGCCGATAAGTCAGGGGTGAAAGTTTGCAGCTCAACTGTAAAATTGCCTTTGATACTGTTGGTCTTGAGTTATAGTGAAGTTGCCGGAATATGTAGTGTAGCGGTGAAATGCATAGATATTACATAGAACACCGATTGCGAAGGCAGGTGACTAACTATATACTGACGCTGATGGACGAAAGCGTGGGGAGCGAACAGGATTAGATACCCTGGTAGTCCACGCCGTAAACGATGGATACTAGCTGTCCGAGGCCTTGAGTCTTGGGCGGCCAAGCGAAAGTGATAAGTATCCCACCTGGGGAGTACGTTCGCAAGAATGAAACTCAAAGGAATTGACGGGGGCCCGCACAAGCGGTGGAGCATGTGGTTTAATTCGATGATACGCGAGGAACCTTACCAGGGCTTAAATGCATATTGACAGGTCTAGAGATAGATTTTCCTTCGGGCAATTTGCAAGGTGCTGCATGGTTGTCGTCAGCTCGTGCCGTGAGGTGTCAGGTTAAGTCCTATAACGAGCGCAACCCCTACCGTTAGTTGCCAGCATGTCATGATGGGGACTCTAACGGGACTGCCGGTGCAAACCGTGAGGAAGGTGGGGATGACGTCAAATCATCACGGCCCTTACGTCCTGGGCCACACACGTGCTACAATGGTAGGTACAGAGAGCAGCCACGTCGCAAGGCGGAGCGAATCTATAAAACCTATCACAGTTCGGATCGGGGTCTGCAACTCGACCCCGTGAAGCTGGAATCGCTAGTAATCGGATATCAGCCATGATCCGGTGAATACGTTCCCGGGCCTTGTACACACCGCCCGTCAAGCCATGGAAGCCGGGAGTGCCTGAAGTCCGTCACCGTAAGGAGCGGCCTAGGGCAAGATCGGTAACTAGGGCTAAGTCGTAACAAGGTAGCCGTACCGGAAGGTGCGGCTGGAACACCTCCTTTCTAGAGATTGTCCTTTAAGGACGGTCCCTGATGAAGTAAAGAATCGGAATAACGGTCCCGGTCTTTTGATTTAATAATGTTTTCGCTTTAAGAATTGTTCGAAAAAAATAATCTCCATGATCATGATATATAAGTAATTGCTTTTTCCAAAAAAGGTATTTATACTAAGAGGAAGGAGTAGGGACAGTCCCATAGCTCAGCTGGTTAGAGCGCTACACTGATAATGTAGAGGTCGGCAGTTCGAGTCTGCCTGGGACTACAAAAAAGGAATTCGTTTAGAGATAGGCGAAACGTTCATATATTGAAATATTGAAGGAAATTTTAGAAGTTGTGCTACCTGTCAACTGTAAACTGGCAACTGCCGACTTATAGAATGGGGGATTAGCTCAGCTGGCTAGAGCGCCTGCCTTGCACGCAGGAGGTCATCGGTTCGACTCCGATATTCTCCACTGGGCGATGCCCAGGGATAATTTATTTTATCTCGAAGTATCGCAGATGAGAAAGATAGGTATTCAATTGCCTGTCGTGGCTCACGACAAAGTTCATTGACATATTGGAACAGGAGGTAATACATTTAGGTGTATTATCGACTAAAAAAGAAAGAAACACGAATCTTTATTAAGTAAAGAGTACGAATAAGATAGAATAGATTAAAGATCTGGCGACAAGCTGGAAAAGGGCGTATGGGGAATGCCTAGGCTCTCAGAGGCGAAGAAGGACGTGATAAGCTGCGAAAAGCTACGGGGATCGGCACACACGATATGATCCGTAGATATCCGAATGGGGCAACCCGGCATATTGAAGATATGTCATCTCGTAAGAGAAGTAAACCCGGGGAACTGAAACATCTAAGTACCCGGAGGAGGAGAAAACAAAAGTGATTCCGATAGTAGCGGCGAGCGAAATCGGATTAGTCCAAACCGTACATGTTCCGGCATGTGCGGGGTTGTAGGACCACGATATTCGAGATGTGATGAACTAGAACGCTTTGGAAATAGCGACCATAGAGGGTGATAGTCCCGTATAGGCAAAGAGCATTTAGATAGTGGTATCCTGAGTAGTGCGGGGCACGTGAAACCCTGTATGAATCCGGCGGGACCATCCGCCAAGACTAAATACTCCTGAGAGACCGATAGTGAACCAGTACCGTGAGGGAAAGGTGAAAAGAACCGTGAATAACGGAGTGAAATAGATCCTGAAACCATACGCTTACAAGCGGTCGGAGCCCATATGGGTGACGGCGTGCCTTTTGCATAATGAGCCTACGAGTTACTTTTACTGGCAAGGTTAAGTTCTTCAGGAACGGAGCCGTAGCGAAAGCGAGTCTTAATAGGGCGCCATAGTCAGTAGTAGTAGACGCGAAACCGTGCG